>CAWBFV010000001.1:0-12094 GCA_963788235.1 uncultured Chloroflexia bacterium
CGGCGCACACGAAGTCGGTGGTCGGCGCGTTCGGTCAGCGGGCGCCTATTCGAGCCGCACTGGAACTCCAGTGCTTCCGTGCACGGCATTCGTACCGAAGCGCGCCGTAGCCCGGGCGGTCTAGCATCGGGTCCGATGTCAACAGCGCAACGGTTCGTTCGCGTCTCCGTGCCGGCGGTGCAGGCGTCCACGATCCTGTCGTTCGCGGTCCTTCTGGCCGGGCTCATCGGCGGGATCGCGGTTCGCGTCTTCCTGCTCCCGAGCCGGGGCCTCCGGCTGGACCTCGACCTCTTCGTGTCGTGGGTCCATGGCATCTCCACCGGTCCGTTCACGCACGCCTTCGACCTCGGGGTGACCTTCCCGCCGACGATGGTCTACGTCTGGGGTGTGCTCGCCGCCGTCGAGCCGGCGTTCCGAACGACCGTCGATGCCGCCGATCCCTGGACCGGATCGTGATGAAGACGCCGGCATCGATCGCCGACCTCGGGGTCGCGGTCGCGATCTGGTGGGGGCTGAAGGAGCGACCGCTGCTCGCCGCACTGGGCGCCTGCCTGATCCTCTTCCACCCCACGGTGTTCGGGGTGAGCGCCTTCTGGGGACAGTACGAGCCGATCTACGTGCTACCGGCCGTCATCGCAGCGGTGCTCGTCGCGCGCGGCCACGGCGACCTGTCGGCAGTTGCGATCGGGATCGCGGCCATGGCGAAACCACAGGCGGCCCCATTGGTCGTGCCATTCCTGGCGTGGTGGTTCGCGACCGGTGGCCCGACCGGCCTGGCTCGTCGACTGGCGATCCTGGCTGCGACCGTGTTCGTGCTGTGGCTCCCGTTCCTTGCCGCCGGTGGGCCGAGCCGCTACCTGGAGACGATCGCGTTCTATCAGAACGGCAATTTCGCGGTCCTGTCCATGAACGCCTGGAACGCGTGGTGGCTCGTGCAGTGGTTCGCGGGAAACGGGATGTTCGTCTCGGATTCCTACCCGATCATCGGGCCGATCACGCCACGTCTCCTCGGCTTCGGGATCGCCGGCGTGCTCGCGCTTGGGATCGCGTACGTCGTCTACCGGCGCCCGGACCAACGGACGCTCGCGCTGGGCCTCGCTGCCATGGCGCTGGTCTCGTTCTGCTTCCTCACGACGATGCACGAGCGCTATGCCTACGCGTCGATCGTGTTCCTCGTGTTCGCCCTGACCGAGATTCGATCGATCGTCCTGTGGTTCGCGCTCGGGATCGTCATCACGGCCAACACGTTCATGGCCATCCCGACGACCGACTGGTGGTTTTTGGCTCCGCTGGGGAGCGTGGCGATGGTCGCGCTGACGGTCGCGGCGCTGGCGATCCTGTTCCGCGAGCTCCGCCGACCCGCCGAGGTCGAGGCCGAGACTAGCTGACGGCGGCCGGCTCGCTGCTCGCGGCGAAGCTGGAGGCCTTGTACCAGTTCGCGGTCTCGACGAGGCCGCGCTCCAGCGTCCACTGCGGCGTCCAGCGGAGCATCCGGCGGATCTTCTCGATATTGACCACGCGCCGACGGATGTTGTCGATGTCGCGGCGGTCGATGTGCTGGATCTCGACGTCGACCTCGAGCGCCTCGCCGATCGCGGCTGCCAATCGATTGACGGACGTCTCGATGCCCGTCCCGACGTTGAAGATCTCGCCTTCGGCGCGCGGATGGACGGCGGCGGTCAGCGTCGCGTCGACCGCGTCGTCGATGTAGGTGTAGTCGCGGGTCTGCTCGCCGTCGCCATGGACGGAGATCGGCTGGCCGCCATGGCGCCTGGACCAGGAACTTCGACACGACGCCGCTGTACGGGTTGTCCGGGCGCTGCCCGGGCCCATACACGTTCGAGTAGCGGACGGTCGCGACGCGCAGCCCGTAGCTCTCGGAGAACGCCGTGCAGTAGTTCTCGCCGCCGAGCTTGCTGACCGCGTAGGGCGACAGCGTCCAGAGCGGATCGTCCTCGTTGATCGGGATGCTGCGCGGGTTGCCGTACACCGACGCCGACGACGAGTAGACGACACGATCGACCTTCGACGCACGAGCCGCGACGAGCACGTTGAGGGTCCCGCCGATGTTCGTGGCGTAGTCGTCCAACGGGTTCGCGGTCGAGGCGATGATGTTCCGCGCCGCGAGGTGGAGGACCAGGCTGTGATCGGCGACGAGGTCCTTCACGAGCTCGGCGTCGGTGACCGACCCCTGGACCAGGGTGGCACCGGTCGGGACCGCGTCGGCCTTGCCGGTGAAGAGGTCATCGAGGACCGTGACGCGGGCTCCGGCATCGACGAGACGGCGGGTCACCGCGGAACCGACGAACCCGGCGCCACCCGTGACGAGGATGCGGCGGGCACCGAACGAGCGCTCGAGCGGACCGTTGTTCATTGCTTCACCCCCGTACGGAGCAACAGGGCGGGTCGGAACAGCCGCCACCAATCCTTGAAGCCACGCATCTTCGAGTACGACTCTGCGCGGTGATAGACGACCGTGCACGGATGCTCGATGACTCGATAGCCGCGGGTGATCGCGCGATAGAGCACGTACGGCTCGAGGTCGTAGCTGTCGAGCCAGCGCTGGTCGAGGTTGACCTTGGCGTCATCGAGCAGCTCGCGACGGAAGATCCGGAACCCGTTGGTGGCGTCCGTCACTCTGCGCCCGACCAGCACGCTGAAGGCCATCGAATAGAGCCTCGTCCCGCGAGCGCGACCGGCGTTGCCGCCGATGAGCTGCCCGCCCGGCATCCAGCGCGAGCCCTGCAGGTAGTCCGCATCCTTCGCGAGCAGGGCATCGAGCGCGGCGACGAGCTCGCCCGGGACGTGTTGGTCGTCCCCGGACAGCAGCGCGAGATAGGGTCGATCGCGTTCCATCCCGGCCTTCCACCCGTCACGGATGGATGCCCCGACGCCTTGTCGCCGCTCGTGGCGCAGGACCAGGGCCGCACCGTGTGCTCGCGCCTCGTCGCCCGTGCCGTCGGACGAGCCGTCATCGACGACGATCGCCTCGAATCGGGGGTCATCGGGCAGCTTGTCGAGGACGCGGCCGATCTTCCCGGCTTCGTTGAGCGCGGGGATCACGACGGCGACGAGGGGCAGGGCGGTTTCGGTGGACATCCGGATCGGAGTGTCTGGCACCCCCGTGCGCGGTAGCAACCGGCTGATGGTACCGGGTGGGAGATCGCGCTAGCGTGCGCCCTCCCGACGCACCCGCAATTCGAGTGCGCAGCTCGAGTCGTAGGCGAGGAACGGCGCGCCGCCGGGTTGTGCGTCGAGCGCTGTCGCCGCACCGTCGCCGACGGACCAGCCGATGCCGCGTGGCGGTGTGGCTGCGATGTCGTACAGGTATCGACAGTCGGCGCTGTAGACCACCAACCGTCCACGTTCCGATCCGGGCTCGTCGGCCCATCCGATCGCCGATCCGCCCGGAGCTAACCGGTATCCGAACGAGGCGTATTGCCCGGGAACAGTGAACCGCGCGATCAGCTCGTCATTCGACGCGTTCGTGAGCGCCATGGACGACGTCGCGAGACCTCCGGTCGCGACCGAGGCCCCGATACCGGCCAGCGCGACGACGCCGGCGATCGCCGCCACCGGCACACGAAGGCTCGGTAGACGGAGCGACGGGGAGCCCGCGGCTCGATGCGTCGCCCACGGGGCGAGCGCGGCGATGCCGACGACCAGGGTCTCGACGCGAACGATCGTGACCACGACCAGGCTCAGCAGGACAGCCAGCGCGAAAGTCAGACCGGGCCGCTCGCGCAACACCAGGATGAGCAGCCCCGTCGCAGCCGCCACGACCACGATCGCCGCATAGCCGACGATCGGTGCGAACCCGAGCTGCGCTGCGATCCCAGGCAGGCTCAACGGCGACGGTGCGGCGGCCCCTGAACCCAGGAGCTCGAGATATTCGGAAAACACCCGCGTTCCGCCGAGCACAGCGGTCGCCACCAGCAGCACGACGATCGTGACGACTGCGATCGCGACGGCAGGCCAACGTCGCTGGGTCGCCAGCCACCACACGAGGATGACGGGGCCCAGCTTGAGCGCTGCGGCGATCCCCACCAGGACGCCCAGGGCGAGGTCGGTCGTTGGCGTTCGCTCTCGGCGGAACAAGAGCCAGACGACGACGAGGGCGGGCGCGAGCAGCGCATTGAGGTTCCCGGACCAGGCGACGACCCCGAACGGGTACAGGGCCAACAGGGAGATCAGCAACGTTGCCGCGCTCAAGCGGAACACGAAGTAGAGACCCAGTGCGGTCGCGGCGGCCAGACCCGCGGCCCAGGTCAGATGGAGGGCGATCGGTGCGGGAAGCCATTCGAGCGCGGCCCACGTCGTCGCCACAGTGGGCGGCGACAGCAGCGGGCCCGACCACTCGGGCAGGTTGTCCTGCGGCACCGGCCGATCTCCCGCCTCGAGCGCGTAGACCGATCGACCGTCGACGAGTCGCTCGGCGGCGCCGACATAGTTGGAGGAGTCGGAACCGAGATCCGCAGGGCGGATGAGGTCCGGACGGAGCAGCAGCGGGACCCACGCCAGGATGCCAAGCCAGAACACGAGGGCGGTGAATCGAAGGAGGTTGTCCCCGCCAAGGCGGTAGATGATCCGTAGCCCAGGGATCTCGGAGACGCTGTCGACCACCCAACCTCCGCTGACCGTCGTGATGATACCGGCGGGCAAACCTCGCATAGTCCCATCGGCCGGTATCCACCAAACCCGTGTTGGGTAGGCTGGGCGACTGTGACCGTTGCCTGGCGACCCGACATCAATCGCGACGCGATGCTCCTGCTCGGCCTTGGGGTGGGAGTCGCGATCGCGTTGGGGGCATTCGCGACGCCGGTCGACGCGGTCGCGTACTGGCTGGCCGGCACGTCGACGAACCTGTATCCAGCCGATTGGTCGGCGGTCGCTCCGGGCTATCTCTTCTACCCGCCACCCATCGCCCAGCTGTCGCGGCTCATCCAACCGATCGGGTGGCAGGTGTTCATCGCCCTCTGGATGGTGCTGGTCTTCGCCAGCTTCTGGTACTGCGCCCGCCGGCTGTCGCTGATCCTGGTGGTGATCGGGATCCCGTATTACCTGGGCATCGGCCCCGATGCTCCCGCGACGTTCCTGTCGTACGCGCTGCTCGGCAACGCCCAGTGGCCGCTCGCTGCGGCGGTGATCCTCGCGATCGACCGCCCGCCGCTGTGGGCCGTCCTGTTCGTGACGAAGGTGAGCACTGCGATCGGGTGGTGGTGGCACGTGTTCCGGGCCGAGTGGCGCGCGGCCGCGCTCGGGGCGGCGGCCACCGCTGCTCGTCATCGCAGTCTCGGTGCTGCTCGGGCCCGATCTCTGGGCGCAGTTCATCGGATTCGCGATCCGCAACGGCGACTTCGCCAACCCGCCGATGCCGCTCTTCCCTGTTCCGTTCGTGGTTCGGATCGCGAGCGGCGCCGCATTGCTCTTCTGGGGAGCGCGCACGAACCGAGCGTGGACAGTGCCCGTCGCCTGCGGGTGGGCATTGCCCGCGCTCTATGGCCTCGGCTTCCTGCCGTTCTGGGTGGCAGGGCTGCAGCTCTTGGGACGCGATGCCGCGGAACAAGCTCCCGATGTGGCCGCGCCGTCGGACCGGCAAGCCGCAACCGTCGAACCGCTCGGCGTCGAACGGTGATGGGCGATGTCGACCTCTAGCCCCTCGCCGAGGGCCCGCCTGGAACGAAGCCTTCGGCTGATCGTCCCGGCGATCGCGATCGGGATGGTCGTCGCGATCCAAATCGTCTACTTCAACCGTGGCCTGATCCCGGGCGACTCCTTCACCTATCTCGCGTCGGGAGAACGTCTCAACGCTGGGCACCCGCTGTACGCGCTGTCTCCGGGTGATCGGCCGGTCGGGCTCGAGCCGCCGTTCTTCACCGTGCCGCTGCTGTCACCGCCACCGATCGCGGTGCTCTTCCGACCGCTCGCCGCGCTACCGAACGAGGTCGGCGTCTACCTCTGGTGGATCGTCACGATCGTGGTGCTCGCTGCGGTGATCCTGTGGATGCTCCGGGAGCGCCCGATCCTGGTCGGCCTCGCGGTGCTCGCGCTATCGATCCCGATCGTCTATCAGATCGGCGTCGGGAACTTGAACGGGCTGATCGTCGCCGGCATCGTCGCCGCCTGGTACCTCCTGACCCGCGGTCGGGATCTCGCGGCTGGCACGACCTTCGCGCTGATGACCGCGTTCAAGGTCACGCCGGCGGTCTTCCTGTGGTGGCTGCTCACGCAACGGCGATGGACCGCGATCAAGGCCTTCATCGCAACCGGCTTGCTGACGCTCGTCGTGAGCGTGCTCGGAGCAGGGCTGTCAGCGCACCTCGAGTACCTCGGGATCGTGCGCCAGACGGCGACCGTCGGGACGACCTACCTCAGCCTTGCCGGCGCGGCGCGGTACATCGGTCTGCCACTCGAGATCGCCAACGCGCTGCCGACCGTAGCGATCCTGGTGGGGGCCGTGGCGATCTGGCTGCTGCGGGATCGCCCCGGTGCGGCGTACGTCGTCGCGATCCTCACGATGATCGCCGGCTCGCCCGTGGTGCAGGTCACGTGGTTCACGATCCTGCTCGGGGCGCTGGCGCCGCTCATCTGGCCGATGCCGTCGCCCGATCCCGCGGCTCGGCAACGGGACCTGCCCAGGCAGCCTGGTTCGAGCCCCGTCGAAGCTCCCTCCTGAGGCATCGCCTGCCGCGCTCTGGCCACACGGTCGAGGTTGGTCTCGCTATGACCTCGATGCGGGGCGGTGGCGTCGATGCCGCAGGGCCAGGAGGTACCAGCGCAGGTAATGCGGCAGCCATTTGCGCATCTTGAAGTTGCTCGCGCCTGACGTGCGATCACGCCAGGTGGTCGGGATCTCGGCGATGCGACGACCACTGATCGCGGCCTTGACCGTCAATTCGAGTGCGAGCTCGAAGCCGGCCTCGCTCTCGATGGTCACGTCATCGAGGAACCGCTTCGCGTAGAGCTTGAAGTTGTTGGTCGGGTCGTGCGTCGCCACGCCGCCGACATGGTGGAGCGACAGCCCGGCCACGCGGCTCAGCAACCGCTTGAGCCTCGGCCCGCCGATCTGCCGTCCGCCGGGCATGTAGCGCGAGGCGGCGACGACGTCGGCGCCGCCATCGGCCAATCGAACCATCTCGTCGATCCGGTCGGGCTCGTCCGAACCGTCCGCCATCGTGATGACGACGTAGCGCCCGGTCGATGCCGCCAGACCGGCCTTCAAGGCGTTGAGCACGCCGCGACCGAGATCGTTGCGGTGTCCCTTGATCGT
Source organism: uncultured Chloroflexia bacterium (assembly GCA_963788235.1). Lineage (GTDB taxonomy): Bacteria > Chloroflexota > Limnocylindria > Limnocylindrales > CSP1-4 > SPCO01. Next base: position 7,271 of record CAWBFV010000001.1, read on the forward strand.
GGCGTGCTGCGCGGCGAGGCGATCGATGACCGGGACGGTGGGATCCTCGTCGAAGTCGTAGACGACGAGGATCTCGTGCGGGGCGGCGACCGCGGCATCGAGCGCCGTCAGGATCGGCTCGACCGCCTCGCCCTCCTTGTAGACCGGCACGACGATCGACACGACCGGGGCCGGCAGCGCGCCGGCGGGGTCCGGGCTCGGCGCCTGGGGCCCGGTCATAGCCGACCGGCCTCGATCTCTGACCGGATCCACGGGATGACCTCGTCGAGCATGGTGTCCAGGGTCGTCGTCGCCTCGAATCCGATCAGGTCGCGCGCCTTGCGGACGTCCGGCACGCGCATCTGGACGTCGTGCTCGAAGGGCGGATCGGACACGTAGTGGAATTCGCGGTCCGGCCCGTGGATCTTCCGCCAGATCGTCTGCGCCAGGTCGAGGACCGTCGTCGAAGCGGCGGTCGACAGGTTGAGGTCCTCGTTGCGCGTCGCCTCGGACTCCAGCGCGAGCCGGATGCCATGCGCAAGGTCGCCGCCGTAGGTGTAGTGGCGGACCTGCGAGCCGTCGCCGAGGATGTGGAGCGGGTCCTGCCCCTTGAGCACCTTCAGCACGAGGTCCGGGACGACGTGCGACAGGGCCAGCTTCACGTTGCCGGACATGACGTCCGCGTCCCGCAGGGCGCGGCGCTCGCCGATCCCGACGCAGTTGAAGGGCCGCACGATCGTGTACGGCAGCTGGTACTGCTCCCAGGCGCCCTTGGCGAAGTATTCCGAGGCGAGCTTCTGGAAGCCGTACGTGCTGAATGGCGGCGGCGACGTCTGCTGGGCACCCTCTGGCGTCGGAAACGTCGTGGCCGACTCGTAGACCATCGAGGAGGAGACGACGATGATGCGCGAGAGCCCGCGGTCTCGATGTGCCGCGATCGCGGCATCGAACGTCGACGCCAGGATGCGCTCGTTCTCCGCGAGCAGGTCGTAGGCGAACTCGTGGAAGTAGCTGATCCCGCCGATCATCGCCGCCCCGGCGACGATCTGGTCGCAGTCGGCGGCGAGCTCGCTCACCAACTCGACGTCCTTGGCGTCGCCCTCGACGAAGCGATAGCGCGGGTGGTCGTCGTAGGACTTGGCCAGCCGCCCGTACTTCGAGAAGTCGTCGATCCCGATGACGTCGTGGCCGGCGTCGAGCAGCTCCGGGACCAGATAGCCGCTGATGAACCCCGCCGCGCCGGTGAGGAGGATCCGCACTAGAGGCGGATCCCCTGGCCGAGCGCCCCCCACACATCGACGACGTCCTTGCCGCCGATGTGCAGGTCGCGGTAGCGCTCGTGGGGCGCCCCGAGGATGAGGATGTCGCTCTCGTCGAGCACGCACTCGAGGGTCACGAGCCGGTCGTCGCGGACATACGGGTCGGTGGCGATCACCCGCGCGCCCGCCCACATCAGGAGCTTGCGCAGCTTGTAGCTGAGCGACGGCGCGGTCGTCGTCGGATTCGGCCTTGAACGCCATGCCCAGGATCCCGATGGTCATCCCGCGCAGGCTCCCGTATCGGCGCTCGAGCGCGCCCACGATGTACGCCGGCAGCCCCTCGTTGATGTGCATCGCCGCCTGGCCCATCGGGAAGTGGTCTGCCGTGAAGGCCGAGAGCTGCATCGCATCCTTGAACAGGCACGGACCCGCGGCGAAGCCCGGGCCGGGCAGGTCCTTGGCCCGGGGGTAGTCCTCGCGGATCGCGCGCAGGACGTTGGTGTAGTCCACGCCCGCGTCGTGGGCGATCATGAAGAACTGGTTCGCGACCGCGAATTTCATGTATCGCCAGGTGTTGGTGAAGAGCTTCGCGAGCTCGGCTTCCTTCGACGTGGTCCGGATGGTGTGCTGACCGAGACGCGCGAAGAGTTCCGTGGCCCGCTCGGCCGCGGGGTCGGTGTCGGCGCCGATGATCTGGGGCAACGTCCGCAGCTCCTCGAGCGCGTGGCCCTCCGCGATGCGCTCGGGGCAGAACGCGACATCGACCGCGCAGCCCGCCTCGGTCAGGCTCTGCGCCACGTATTCCGTGGTGCCCGGGAAGACCGTGCTGCGCAGGACGACCAGCGTCCCCGGCCGAAGGTGGGGCGCGATCTGGTGCACGGCCTTGTCGAAGATCGTGAGTGACGGGGCCAGGAATTCGTCGACAGGCGTGCCGATCACGACGATCAATCGCTGCGATCGACCGATCATCGTCGAGTCGGCACCGAACACGAGACGACCAGTCGGCAGCAGACGCCGCAGCAGCTCTGGCGCACCCAATTCCATGAACGGCATGTCCCCGGCGGCAAGCCGATCGAGGGTCGCCTGGTTGGTGTCGAAGATGCCGACCCGCATGCCGCCATCGGCGAGTGCCAGGCTCAGGGGGAGACCGACGTGACCGCCGCCCCCGAGGACGACGACATCGAGGTCGTCGCGCGAGTCCGTCATGGCAGCCAATCTAGCAGTCCGCCTGCGCGGCTCGCGGCGTCCGCGACGACGACCAGAGCGGTTGGGTGGCGACCAGGGCGGAGAGCGCGTGGAACCAGAGCAACGGCATCGCGAGGACGATGCCCAGCGGCACGAGCCAGCGGCGACCAGTCAGGGACGCCCAGGCCATCACCGCGAGCGCGATCGGGAGTCGCAGCCACAGGCTGATGTCGATCAACGCGCCGCCGGCTTCCGCGCGACCCAGCCGACTCTGGAGGTGCTCGATCCAGGCGCGCCACAGGTCGACGCCCTGGAGCGCGACGGAGGCGCCGACCACGATCGCCAGAGTCAGCGCGACGATCACCAGGGCGCGACCGTCTCGGCGCAGCAGCGGCCAGAGCAGGTTGACCCCGGTCGTGATCTTGGTGATCGGGAGGAGCACCCAGGCGGCGGGTGCCCGGAACCCGGCGACCAGCGCGGCCGCGAGCAGCAGGTCGATGTTGCCGTGGAAGAGCTCCGCGGCGACCGGCGGGAACGCGCACCAGGCCAATGCCCAGGACCGCGTCATCCAGATCAGCAGACCGGCCATCAACGCGGTCCAGATGACGTACCCGACATCGAACGGCACGAGCCGGAATGGCTCGGCGAGCCAGATCACCGGCGGTGCGTAGTGGAACGCGCCGAGCCCGTCGGTGATGCGGTACGGATCGTGCGGATCGACCGACCAATAGGCGTAGAAGTCGAAGCCCGGACCGCGGACGGAGAAGACCAGGAGGAGCATCCCCACACCGACCGCTGAGAGGCCGAGTCGGAGGGGCGAGCGCCAGCGCTCGAGGTCGATACCGTCCGTCGCGCGTTCGAGCGCCTCCACGATCGTCATGAGCCGAGGCTGCCGGGCCGGATCCAGACGGTCCCGTCGCCATCCTCGTGGAGGGGGCTCCAGCCAAGTGCTCGGAGGCGGGTCGCGAGCGAGACGTCCGTCGGCTCGGTGATGGCGACGTTCACGCCCCAGGTGTCGAGCCGCTCCTGCCAGCCATCGACTCCGGCGTACACCTGCTCGTAGTCGGCCCAGACGTCAGCCGGAAAGAACTCGATTCGGGAGTCGACGGCGACCTTGGCGCTCGGGAACGAGAACTCGATCCACGATCCCCAGCGTTGCGGGTTCAGGATCAAGGCACTTGGCGTGTCGAGCCCGCGAAGGGCATCGGTGATGCCGGGTGGCGCATCGGTCAGGACCGCCGCGGGCACGCGGGTCCGCTGGTCGATCGGTCGCCAGAACGGCAGCAGCACGACCGAGGCGACGACCACGAGCGCCGCGACCACGGCGTTCAGCGGCCGTGACCCGACAGCGATCGGGCGGTCGCTGGCCGGGATGAGCACGCCGCTGATCGTCGCCACGGCGACGAACGGCCACCACGCTACGCCTCGCTGCGCGAGCGCTCCGAGCGCGGCGAAGACGCCGATCCAGATCAGCGTCGGCCAGGGCACCCGTCGACCACCGCGCGCGATCAAGACCACGACGGCCGCCACCGAGGCGAAGAACAGGAACCCGCTCGGGTCGCGGAGCGAGGTCGGCTGCCACTCGGTCGTGCGCGCCGTGACCCCGCTGTTGGATGTCAGACCGATCGCGTACGTCCAGACGCCCACCCCGAACGGTGTCAGGCACGCCGCGACGATCGATGCCACGGCGACGACGAGCGTCCGCGGCGCGCCGCGATCCCGGTCGTAGATATCCTCGAGGAACGCCAGTCCGAGCAGCACCGGCGCCAGGACGAAGCTGCCGTGCAGGTTGGCCCAGGCCGCCACGACCAGCGGGACGAGCCACAACGCGCGCGGTCGCTCTCGGCGGACGACCACCAGCAACAGGACGATCGCAAAGCAGGCCATCCCGAAGAGTTGGGGTCGGAGCGCCATCGCCGGCGCGGCGATCACGAACGCGATCACGGTGAGCAGTGCGGCGGTCCGTTCGTCGAGGCCCCGGCGTCGCGCGATGGCGAGCGTCGAACCCACGATCACCGCCGTCAGCCCGGCTCGGAGCAGCACGAGCCCCGTCCAGTCGAGCGCCCGATAGACCGTCGCCAGCACGACCTGGGCGCCCCACTGCTGGTCGATCCAGGGCAGGCCCGCCGCCGTGAACGTCCACGTATCGATCGTGGGGACCGAGCGGGAATCGAGGATCTCGCCGCCCGCGCGCAGGTGGTACGTCAGGTCGACGCTCGACATCGGTGCCAGCACCGAGGCCAGCGCCGGGAGCGCGACGGCCAGGAACAGCCAGAGCCGGGACATCGACACGGCGGCATGCTAGCGGCGGACGGTGCGTGAGGGCACCACCCCGATGGTCCTGCCGGGATCAGACCGCGGCGGCGGCCTCCAGCTCCGCGGGACGAAGCGAGCGCGCCCC
>CAWBFV010000002.1:0-441198 GCA_963788235.1 uncultured Chloroflexia bacterium
GCCGCGCCGGCCGCCGTGGCGCCCTTGATCGTGACCTGGGTGACCCAGGGCTGCCAGGACATCCGCTGGCCGGGCTTCGTCAGGAATTCCCAGGCGACCTGCGGTGGAGCATTCGTTGGCACCGACACCGTGAGGATGGAGTCATCCACGTCGACGAAGACGCGCTCGCGCGCCTCTTCTTCCCGCCACCGCCGCTCCAGGTCGTGAACCCAAGCCGGCACGGCGCCGATCCGCTCGTACGTCTCGGTGTGCCGGCGCATGCCGAGGGCGGCCGGGTCGATGTCGGACGCATCGATGCACTGCTGGCTGATCAGCGCGTAGGCGTGGATGCCGTGCTGCTCGACGACCTCGTTCTTCAGCAGCCGGTGGGCGAGGATGACGTCCGACCCAAGGAGCTCCTGCCGTCCCGCCACTTTCTGCAGGATGGCCTCGCCGTGATGGACGACGAACTTGAGGTCGAGATCCGGGATCCGGGCGCAGGCGTTGCACTCGCACGACGTCGCCTGGCGCACATCGCGTCGGCGTCGCCGGAAGCCGAAGTAGCAGCGCTCGATCGTGTCGAGGAGCAGCGACCCATCGATCTGCTCGATCGGAGCGAACGTGAACGCGGCATCGCCCTCGAGCTTGGCCAGCCGGAAGTTCGGGCGGAGCGCCGTGACCACCGCGCCGATGAGGTCGGCGAGGATGTCCTGGGCGTGGTCGAGCTCGACGTCGGCGAGGTAGCCCGTGTATCCAGAGATATCGGCGATCAGGAAGCACGTGGGTCGGGCGACCGAAAGCATCGTTCCTCGAGGGACTTGCAGGAGGGGGCGGGCCTCACTATACGGTCGCGGCGCGAGCGGTCTGCGGGGCGAGCAAGGAGCGCTAGGGGACTTTCGGCCTAGTCGGGTGCGGACCTCGTGGGGGAGGTCTGGTCGACTTTGGTCGGGTGACGATGCACCCGATCAACCCGAAGGGAGACCTTCGCCACGCCTCGTCGCCTCCTGCACGCCGATCCGCGGCGCCTGCGAACCGTTCGTCATGTCGGCCGGATCCCGATCGCGCTGGGCGCGGCGGCCGGCCTCATCGCGTTGCTGCTGGTCGTCGAAGTCGGACGCCAGGCATCGACCGAGACGCTGCTCGGGCTGGCCGTCGCGATCCTCGTCACGATCGGCTGGCTCGCGTGGGTCGTGCGCGTCAGGGCGACGGCACGCTGGCGCCGGAGCCGGAGCGACGCGATCGGCGCCGCGCTCGACGAGGTCGAGGCGGCGACACTGGTGCTCGACCGGCTCGGGATCGTCGTCGACGCGAGCCCCACGACTGCCGAGATCCTCGGCTATGCCCCGGACGAGCTCGTCGGGTTGCACCTCGAGTCGCTCGCGGACCCGGCTGACGCGGACGACATCGCCGAGGTCGTCCGGCGCCCGGTCGCCAGATCGACCCCGCACGCGTGGCGCCTACGCCATCGCGACGGCCATTGGCTCTCGGTGGAAGCGACCCCCGCGGCATCCGATGGTTCGACGGCTGGCCACGTCGCCTTGGCGATCCATGACGTCACCCGCTGGACGGCGCTCGAGGAGCAGCTGACCCGGCAGGCGTTCCACGATCCGCTGACCGGCCTGCCGAACCGCGCCCTGTACATCGACCGGCTCGAGCACGCGCTGAGTCGTCGGCGGCGGTTCACCAAGGGCACCGCGGTCCTGTTCATCGACCTCGACGACTTCAAGAACGTCAACGACTCGCTCGGACACGTCGAGGGCGACCTCCTGATCTCGCAGGTCGGTGAGCGGCTCGCGGCGACCATCCGACCCGAGGACACCGCCGCCCGACTCGGTGGCGACGAGTTCGCGCTGCTGCTCGTGGAGGTCGACGAGACCCAGGCCGAGGCCGTCGCGAGCCGCGTGCTGCACGCGTTCGACCGTCCGTACCAGTTGAGCGAGCGGGCCATCCGCATGGGCGGCAGCGTCGGCGTCGCCCACAGCTGGGCCGGGCTCAACAGCGCGACCGACATGCTCCGCGCTGCGGACCTCGCGATGTACGACGCGAAGGGCAGCGGCAAAGGGCAGTACCGGGTCTTCGAGCCGTCGATGCACCAGGTCGCGAACGAACGACTCCAACTCGGTGCCGACCTGCGGGTCGCGATCGAGCGGAACGAGTTCATCCTCCATTACCAGCCGTGCGTGGAGCTGCCGGGTCGCGGTCTGTCGTCGATCGAGGCGCTCGTCCGTTGGAACCACCCGGAACGGGGGCTCGTCGCGCCCGGCGAGTTCATCCCGCTCGCCGAATCGACCGGCCTGATCATCCCGATCGGCGAGTTCGTGCTCCGCGAGGCGTGCAAACAGGCACGTGCCTGGCAGCTGGCCCGGCCGGACATGACGCCCGTGACGATCAACGTCAACCTGTCGGGCGTCCAGCTCGAGCACCCGGGCATCGTCGCCGCGGTGAGCCTGGCGCTCGAGGACGCCGAGCTGCCACCGGAGCTCCTGACCCTCGAGATCACCGAGAGCGTGATGGCCCGCGAGACGGATGCCACGCTGCGTCGGCTGCGCCAGCTCAAGGGTCTCGGCGTGCGCCTCGCGATCGACGACTTCGGGACCGGGTACTCGTCGCTCGCGTACCTGCGCCGGTTCCCGATCGACTTCGTCAAGATCGACAAGAGCTTCATCGATGGGGTCGCCGAGGAGCCAGCCCAGCTGGCCTTCGTGCGCGCGATCGTCCGGCTGGCGCATACGCTCAAGACCAAGACCGTCGCCGAGGGCGTCGAGCAGGAGGCGCAGGCGAAGCGGCTGAGCTCGATCGGCTGCGACCTGGCGCAGGGCTTCCACTTCTCGCGGCCCATGGACGTCGCCGAGGCCACCGAGTACATCGTCGGTCACACGACGATCAGCTTCTGGCTCGGTCATCGCGACGCGGAGCTCGACGTGATCAAGGACGTCGTTGCCGATTTCGAGCGAGCCAATCCCGAGGTGCGGGTCAACGTCCAGGGGGACGTCGGCGACGAGCAGATCCTGGCCGCGATCCGCTCGGGGACCGGGCCGAACGTGATCAGCACGTCCGAGTCGGATCAGTTCGCGGCGTACTGGTCGGACGGGCTGTTGCTCGATCTCGGGCCGTATCTCGCGCACGACCGGATCGATCCGGGGCAGTTCCTCGGTCCGACGAACGTGTATACGTCGGCGGACGGCCGACGCTGGTCGCTGCCGATGCTCGCCGACGCGTACGGGCTGTTCTTCGATCGGGCGCGGTTCGAGGCGGCCGGGCTGACCGACGCTCCCCGCACGATCGACGAGCTCACGGAGTACGCCAAGCGGCTCACGACGCGACGCGAGGACGGCTCACTCGACGTCGTCGGCTTCATGCCGCTGTTCGGGTTCTACGAGAACTTCGTCGCGAACTTCGCGCACATGTTCGGGGCGCGCTGGGTGGACGCTGGCGGGGCGGTCGTCGCTCGCGTCGGACCCGGCGTGGGACACGATGCTGCGCTGGCAGAAGGACCTCGTCGACTGGTACGGCTACGACGATCTCGCACGGTTCCAGGCCGAGGTGGGCGAGGAGTTCTCGACGTCCAACGCGTTACAGGCTGGGCGCCTTGCGATGGTCATCGATGGCGGCTGGCGGGTCGCGATGCTGGCCGCGCAGGCGCCGCAGGTCGACTACGGCGCGGCGCCGGTGCCGGTCCACGAGACCGTGCCGGAGCGCTACGGGTCGGGTACCTCAACGGGTCGATCATCGGGATCCCCGTCGACGCTGACCACAAGGCCGAGAGCTGGAAGCTGGTCCGCTACCTGGCGACGGACGTCGAGGCGCTGGCCAAGCTCTCGAACGGGCTGCGCAACGTGCCGTCGACGACGGCGTCCCTGGCGTCGCCGCTCCTCGATCCGGACGAGCGGTTCGGGGTCTTTCTCGACATCTCGGCGCATCCCCTGTGCTCGACGGCGCCGATCACGGCGCTGGGGGCGCAGTACCAGGCCGTCGTCGAGACATTCATCAACGAGTGGCAATCCGGGGCGGCATCCGACCTGCTGGCGGGGTTGCGGGCGGTCGATCGCCAGATCGACGCGCAGCTCGAGCAGGCGGCGCGCCCGCGCCGTGCAACCACGGGCCCGGCTCGCCGGACGCCGCTGCGATCGATGGCGGGGTAGGGGAACACTCCCTCGCGCCCGCGGACCCCGCCGGACACCCACCAAACCTGAACTGCGGCATCCAATGCCGTAAAGGGCGGCAACGGTCCGACCGCCGGCGCCACCGGATGCGCGCCCGGACCAATCTGCGGCATCCGATGCCCCAAGCACCGACTCCCCGTGCATTGGATGCACGCATCACCGATCGGCGGGGTCTGCGGTCGCTCCGGATGTGGCCTTCAGTGCTCCATTGCTGACACATGTGGTCCGATCGGATCGCCGCAGCGACGCGCGGTAGGAAGCGCATCTGCGGCGTCAGGTGCGCATTTCAGACGATTTCGGCCGCCGCGAGGGTCCAGGTCGACCGCCGTTGCGTGCATCTGATGCCAACGCCGGATCCGCTGGCCTACAGCAGGATCATCGCATTGCCACCCGGGTCGACACCCGCGCCGAGCAGCTCGAGCGCACGGTCGCCCGGGACGGGAAAGCGCGCGCGATCCACTCGGGGTGCAGTCGAAGCGCGTCGCGGTTCGCGCGGGAATCGAGCACGAGCAGGATCAGCCGATCCATGCCACCGTCGCGCTCCTTGAGCGCAAGGCGTCGATCGAGTGCCTGAACGTCGCGGATCCGGGTTTCCGCCTCGACTCCGGCGCGGAACGCCGGGCACACAGCCGTGGCGTCCCATGCACGAAGGTCGTTCGCGATGGGAAATGCGACCTCGGTGCGCCACGTGATCGAGCGATGACAACAGACGTGCAAGCCGCTCGAGCAGGGCGGCGTGCGCCGCGTCACGGATCGGATCGCCGGCGGGATATGTGCGGATCGAGAGATCCATGCCGAGCACCGCGAACATCCGTACGGCCATCCCGACCGACACGTCTGGGGATAGTCCCCGCTCGATCCGGCTGTACTGGGATACCGAGATCCCAAGCGCGCTGGCGACGTCGTCTTGACCTACACCGCTGTTCAGCCGGGCCGTCCGGGCCTCGGCTGGGAGTCGAGCGAGGATCTCGCGCGCGCTAGCGGATCCGATATCGATCGCGCGTTCGCGGCTTCCCATCGCGGGAGCATGCGACTTTGCGCTCTCCTGCGACTTATCGTGCCGTCAGCGGGATCTCAGGGCCCAGCGTTCCGGGCGTGAGGCCGATCGGCAGGTGAGTCGGCGAAGGCGCGGGCCTCGCCGGCCGGCGCCAGCAGCCCGGTCATCCAGTCGCGGTACCACGGCGACCAGGTCCGGGCACCGGCCGGCCGTCCGAACCGTCGTGGTACTCGGCGTACGTGCCGCCGAACGGCGGCTCGTCGGTCGGGCGCCGCGAGGTGAAGGCCCCGGCGTCGTGCAGCGCCGGCAACTCGGCCTCGGACACGCCCAGGGCGCGGTACACCGCCTCGACCTGGTGCAGCCACTCGTGAACATACCCCTGCTCCGGATCGGGGTCGGTGGCCAGCGTCCGCCAATGGTCGGTCGAGATCGACGAGAAGCCCGCCCCGAACGTCGCGTCGGACGGCCCAGCGTGCAGCCCCAGCCGCATTGCGGCACGTCCGGATCGCCCGGCCACAGCGCGAACACCGAGTCGTAGCGGCCGCCGCTCGCAGCGACGTCCTCGAGCTCCGGCCGGACCTCGCGCGGCCCGACCCACCATCGACCGCCGCCGCTGGACGACATGCGACTGCAAGCGGCCGTCGAGGCTCGATGATGTCGAGCGGTTCGAGCGTCGCCAGCCCGTAGCTCCAGGCCTCGACCGCTCGCGGCAGCCGCTCGAAGACGGCCGGGATCGCCGTCCCGCTCATCGCGCGCCATGACCCGCCGCGCGCGGCGCCGCGACAGCCCCGGACCCCATCCGCGCATCGAGCACCGGGTAGAGCAGGACGAGCGTGCGCCACGGTTGAGGCGCTGCTGGGGAGGCCTCACGTCGGTGGCGGCACGGTCGGGGAGGGGTCACGTCGGCAGGGTATCGCCTGCTAGCATCGAGGTCGATGGACCCCACGGCCTTCTACACGACGGTCACATCGATCAGCTTCACGCTGCTGGGCCTGTGGTGGGTGGTGGTCGAAGGGCGCGACACGTGGAAGATGAACATGGCGCGCCGACGGATGGCCTACGTCGTCTCGCTCCATTTCGTGCTGCCGGGCGTCATGTCGGCGCTGGCGCTCGTCGCGCCCGACGTCGGCATCCTCTGGCGGATCACGTTCGTCACGGCGTCGCTGCTCGGCCTGCTTGCCGCGGGCTACGTGGCGCGGACCCTGTCCGACGAGCATGACTGCCCGCCGACTCGTTCGGCGATCGAATGGATCGCGATCCCGATCTACGCGCTGATCGCGGTCGTCGCCGTCGTCCCGGAGGCGGTCGGCAGGTCGGGCTCGGGCTGACCCCGCTCCAGGTCGAGGGCATCATCCTGGCGATCCTGCTGTTCTTCGGCGTCCAGGCGGCGTGGATCCTGATGGTCGAGCCGCCGCGCGAGACGCCCGCGTGAGCCCGGCGAAGGCGTCGACCGCCCGACCGACGTCGGCGAAGTCGAAAAGCGCCGGCTCTGGCCGGCGACCCGGGTCGGCTCATCGGCGTCGAATGGCTGGCCGACCACCTGCACGATCGCCGACCTGCGGATCGTCCACGTCGCGCCGATCGTCGCGTCTACAACAAGCGCCACATCCCGGCCGCGGCGTACAGCGACTTCACAGCGAGATCGCGCTCAAGGGCACGGCGCCCGAGACCGGCGATGCCGAGCGCGAGTGGTTGATCCCGAGCCCCGAGCAGACAGCGGCTGTGCTGCGACGATGGCGGGTCGGCGACGGCGACCGGATCGTGTTCTACGACGACGTCGGGCTCAACCGCCAGGCGATCCGCGGCTACTGGCTGCTCGCCTGTACCGATATCCGCAGGAGCGGATGCACATCCTCGACGGCGGGATCAACGCCTGGACGCGCGCCGGTCTCGAGACGACGACCGAGATCCCGGAGGCGGACCTGGCGGATGCCCTGCGCAAGCCCGTCGAGCTCGGCGAGCGCGACGACTCGATCATCGCGACCTACGACGAGGTGCTCGCCTGGAGCCGCGAGTCGCAGCAAGGGCGATGATGCGCCGACGCGGATCCTCGACGTGCGCACGGCGGCCGAATGGGTCGGGCTCTGATCTGCGAGCCGAAGCGTGGCGGACACATCCCGGGCGCGCGCCATCGATGCTTCGTCGACCTCCTGACCGAGGAGGGCACGTTCCGTCCGGTCGACCAGATGCTCTCGCTGATCCGCGCGAGCGGCGCCGACCCCGCCGACGTGCGCGCGACGTACTGCCAGGGAGGCGTCCGTGCGGCGCTCGTCTGGTTCGTGCTCCACGAGCTCGCCGGCTTCGAGGACGTGCGGAGCTACGCAGGCTCCTGGGAGGAGTGGGGCAACCGGCCGACAGTCCGATCGAGAATGCCCTGAGCCCGACTGCCGAGATGGCCGAAGCCGGACGACCGTCGACGCCCTGCCCGAGCGATCCATGGCGCTTGCGCGGGCCTTACCCGCCCGCTCGACCGGGCGGTCATCGCGGGTGGTGTGGTCACGGCGCTCCTCGGGGCGACGCTGACCACACGGGCCTCGGGGACCGCGTGGACGCATCCTTCGGCGCGATCGTGATCGCCGCGCTCTCGGCGCTCATCGGGGTCGCGATCGCGGATCGCCACCGTTCCGCCGCGTGTCAGGCGACATTCGAGGCGTACAGCTGGCTCGGCCATGCTGAACGGCAACAGTTCCGCGAACGGACCGGCGGTCCCGTACCGGGGAAGGTTGCCGCGATGGTCGACTGGCTCGCGACGACACCTTCGACGCCGACCATGCGCCTGCCGCGGATCGAGCTGCTGGCCTTCGTCGGTCGATTCGAGGAGGCGCGTGCCGAGCTCGCCCTGGCGGCTGCGACCGACGGCGCAGCTCGAGCCGGAGGTCGCCTTCGAGCTCGCCTCGCTCGCGCAGTACATCGACTGGATCGAGCACGGAACGACCGACGTGCGCGCGATGCGGGAGGCGACCGAGCGCCTGCCGATGAACTCCCTTGCACGACTGCAGGCCGAGGTGACGCTGGCGATCGCGGCCGCCCGACCGCTCGCGCAGGAGGCCGGCGCCGATTGGAAGCCCCCGCTCGAAGCGGTCCGGCAGCGGCTCGGATGGGCGCCGTGGAGCGCGACACTGCGCGACACGTGGTGGCCGAGCTGGGTCGTCTACCTGTTCCTCGGCCTGCTCGTCTCCCTGGCCGCTGGGGTGCTGCGCTCGGTGCTCTGAGGTATCCTCCGACCGCCACGGGCCTGTGGCTCCGCGGACGCGATGCCCGCGACCTCGTTCCGGCGTAGCTCAGTGGTAGAGCGGGCGGCTGTTAACCGCTTGGTCGTAGGTTCGAATCCTACCGCCGGAGCCACTCCATCCTAGGTTGATGCAGTCCCCCCGTCGGGCGTCACCTCGGGTCACGCGCTCGCCGAAGGCAGTAGCGCGGCAGCTCCCAGCCGCGCTCAGGGCGAATCACCCGCTGAGCCGTCTCACCGTTCACCTCGGCGAGGTGGGCGAAGAACCGCGCACGCCTATGGGAGACGATGCGGGCATCCCGGCAAGGACACCCCTCGGCCAGGCACCCCGACCGAGCCTCGCGTCCTGGTGCGGTGCTCATGGTGGTCTCGTTCGCGTCCATGGTGCTTGTCTCCGTGACGGGTTCCGATGGCGTGCACTCTCGGCTCGCCGGGCAGCAACCCGGCTGCAACACGGCAACAGAGGCAGAAACGCATCGAACCTTGCGCAGATCGCCGCCGAGCGAGGACACGAACTGGCTGCTCGAGTGCGGCTGGACTTGGGAATGGGCCCAGTCGTCGCGCTGGCCGCGACTCACCCGCGCTGGCTGGGACCAAGGTGAATCGACGAACGGCCGGCCCCATCGGGCCGGCCGTTCGCTAAGGCCGATCGCGGCTGGTCGCCGGTCAGCGACCGCGCTCACCGCGAGGGAATTGCCGCGGCGGAAGGTCGTGGCGGTCGATGCCGCCCGGGGCCATTTCGATCGGACTGTAATTCGAAGTCCATCCACCGGGGTAGGTGGTCGAAGGGGCCGGAGCGACAGCGCCGCCGCGCTCGCCGGCGCGCTGTTCGACCAGGCCGGGCCCCGGGATCTGCGGGGCGGCGACGCCGCCGCGCTCGCCGGCGCGCTGGTCGACCAGGCCGGGCTCCAGGATCTGCGGGGCGACGACGCCGCGCTCGCCGGCGCGCTGGTCGACCAGGCCGGGCTCCATGAGGGTCTGGTTGGTCGTTCGGCTCAGCGTGACGACCTTCGGCGACGTGGCGCCGAATGCCGCCCAGGCGAGGGTGATCGCGAGTGCCGCGCCCGCGATCGCGACGACGAAGATCTCGATCATCCGTCGATACTGGGGCTGGGTGCTCGTGATGGTCTGTCCCTGTGTAGCCATGTCTCTGACCTCCGATCTCGCACCCATGCCGGGTGCGTTGGGGAGACCCTCGCGGTGACCGGTTGCAGCCCGGCTGGAATTGAGCTTCAAGTGCGTGCAGCACAGGGATCCGAACGGTAGATGTGCGAATCCTGGGCCCGCTGGAGGCCCTCGCCTACACCCGAACGGTCGACATCCGGGGCAGAAAACAGCCCGCGCTGCTGGCGATCCTGCTCATCCACGCCAACGACGTGGTCTCGCCCGAGGCCCTCATCGATGACCTGTGGCACGCGGGGCTCGAGCGATACGACTATCGTCACCGATGAGCCAATTCCCACGACGCGCGGGTGCCGAAGTGCAACTCGAATTCCGCCTCCTCGGGGAGTTCGCAGTCCTCGCTGACGGTCAACGCCTCGATCTCGGGGGACCCCGTCAGCGGAGCGTGCTCGCGCTGTTGCTGTTGCAGCGCGATCGGGCGGTCTCGACCGCGGTGCTAGCCGACAAACTGTGGCCCGACGACCAGCCACTAAGCGCCATCAAGACGGTCCAGATCTACGTCTCGCGGCTGCGCGATGTCCTGGGCGCCGAAGCCGGACGGCTCAGCTCCACGGCGTCGGGCTATCGCCTAGCTGTCGCTGATCACGAGTTCGACGTGGCGCGCTTCGAGCGCGGCCTACGCCAGGCACGCGAGACGAGCGCCTCCGGCGACCAGGACCGTGCACGCGCGATCCTCGAGGCCGCACTGGTCGAGTGGTCAGGACCCGCCCTGGGTGACATGGCCGACGAGCGTTTTGCGCGAAGCGAGGCTGATCGCCTCGAAGAGCTCCGGCTGCAGGCCATCGAGGAGCTGTACCAGGCGCGCATCGACGTCGGCACTGGCCGCGAGACGATCGCCGAACTCCGAGGCCTCGTGGCCGACGAGCCCGGGCGGGAGACGCTGTGGCGGCTGCTGATGCTGGCGCTGTATGCCGACAGCCGCCAGGCGGAGGCCCTCGAGGCGTACCAGGACGCCCGCCGCTATCTGACCGAAGAGCTCGGCCTTGACCCAAGCCTGGAGCTCCAGGAGCTTGAACAGGCGATCCTCAATCAGGAGGCGCCATTCCCGGCCCGGCGCGAGCTCGAAGCGGCACCGGCCGCGGAAAAAGACGCGCTTGCCGACAAGCCATCCACCTCAGGCGGGCGGCGCCGAGTCCGCGCCGCAGCGCCGGCGCCGGATCGTCACAGTCCTCCGCGCCGACACGGTTGGGGCGACCCCCGACCGCGCCGACCCGGAGGTCCTCGAAGGCCTTAGAAGCCGCGCCGAGGCGGTCGTCCGCCGGGCGATCGAGCGTCACGGGGGGATCATCGGCCGCGCCGATCAGGATGGCGTAACCGCCGTTTTCGGCCTGGCGGTCGCGCGCGAGGACGATGCGATGCGTGCCGTCCGGGCGGCCGCCGAGTTGCGCGGCGAAGGGGCGCCGGGCAGTGCCGCCCAGCGTGTCGTGCTGGCTGTCGGCGTAGCCACAGGAGAGGTCCTCTTCGGCACCCGCCACGAGGAAGGGACGCTGCTGACCGGCGCCCCGCTCCATCTCGCGGGCGTCCTCGCGCAGCGTGCCGCGGGTCACGAGGTCCTGCTCGCGCTCGAGACGGAGCGCCTCGTCCGAGGTGCGACGGCTATCGAGCCGGTGTCGCTTGACGGTGGCGACGATGGCGAGGCGCCAGGAGCCGTGCGCCTCGTGGCCGTCAGCGAGGCCGAGCCGATCGAGCGCCGGACGACCACCCCGTTCGTCGGCCGGACCGCCGACCTGGAGGCGCTGGCTGCTGCCTTCGAGCGGGTGGCGGCCGACGCCGCGCCCGGGCTCGTGACTGTCATTGGCGCGCCGGGCGTCGGCAAGAGCCGGCTCGTCGCTGAGGCCCTCGCCCCGATCGCTGAGCGCGCCACGGTCCTGCGCTCGCGCTGTCTGTCGTACGGCGAGGGGATCACCTACTGGCCGGTACGCGAGCTCGTCCAGGCAGCAACCGGGATCGAGCATGGCGAACAACGCGATCGCGCTCTCGGCAAGCTCGCCGCGATCGTCGGCGGAAGCGACGGGGCCGACCTTGTGCGCGGCGCAGTCGCGTCGATCATGGGGTTGACTGACGAGCCCGCCGCCAGCGAGGAAATCTCCTGGGCTGTCCGACGCTTCGTCGAAACGCTCGCTGGCGAGCGTCCGATCGTGCTCGTCATCGACGACCTGCAGTGGGCCGAGCCCGTCCTCTTCGACCTCCTCGACCATGTCCTCGACCTGGGTCGGGGTCCGATCCTGCTCATCGCCATCGCCCGCCCTGAGCTCGCGGATGTCCGACCAGACTTCCTTGCTCGCTCGAGCCTCGCGCTCATACGGCTGGATGCGCTCGTCGAGACCGACGCTGCGACGCTGCTGGATCATCTAGCGCCGGAGCTGCCTCCAGGGGAATTGCGCTCGCGAATCCTTGCGTCCGCCGAAGGCAACCCGCTGTTCGTCGAACAATTCGTCGCCTATGCCACCGACGAGGCGCTCGCAGGCCGGCCCACGCTCGACCAGAGAACGGCGGTCGACCTGCCCATCCCGCCCACCATCGAGGCGCTTCTCGCAGCCCGGCTCGACCGGGTGCCCGAGGCCGAGCGTCATGTCCTCGAGCGGGCTTCCGTCGTCGGGAGGACGTTCTGGACCGGAGCCCTGACCGAGCTCCTCCCCGACAGCGAGCGCCGGGACGTGGCAGGCCGTCTGGCCCGCCTCGCGCGGCGCGACCTCATCCGACCCCAGCGCTCCGACTTCGCCGATGAGGACGCGTATCGATTCCGGCACCTCCTCATCCGCGATGCGGCCTACGCGAGCTTGCCCAAGCGCGATCGGAGTGAGCTCCACGAGCGGTTCGCCGACTGGCTCGAGCGAGTCAACAGACAACGAGAGCGGGAGACAGGAGTCGAGGAGATCCTCGCCTACCACCTCGAGCAGGCCTACCGGTATCGCAACGAACTCGGTCCTCTCGACGACGAGGCCGTCGCGCTCGGCGGTCGGGCGTCGACGCTGCTCGCGTCCGCCGGACGACGCGCTCTCGCCCGCAGCGACTTCCCTGCTGCCGCCAACCTACTCGACCGCGCGGCGCGGGTCCTCGATGAGGGCAACGCGGAGCGAGCCAGGCTCCTCGTCTCGGCGGGCGAGGCCTACCTGGAGATCGGCGAGTTCACCACAGCCGATGACGTGCTCGTTCAAGCGGCGGCGGTCGCCGATGACGTCGGCGACCGCGCGGTCCTGACGACCGCCAACCTCGTGCGACTCCAGCTCCAGTTCCGCAGCGAAGCTTCAACGTCGATCGACGACGTCACGCGCGAGACGCAGGCCGGCATCAAGGATCTGGAAGCCTTCGACGACCCGAACGCGCTGGCTCGAGCGTGGCGACTGATGAGCCTGGTCTACGGCGTGTCGGGGCGATATGAGGCAGCCGGCGATGCCAACGACCGCACGATCGAGCATGCACGACGAGGTGGGGATCATGTCCTCGAGAAGCGTCTCTACTCGACGGCAGCGCAGGTGGCTCTGTCCGGGCCTCTACCTGCCCAGGCTGGGATCAGAAGGTGCGAGGAGTTGGTGCAGATCTCGGAGGGAGACCGCCGCTCTCAGGCGGTGACTCTGGCGGCTCTGGCCCACCTGCGGGCGATGGTCGGAGATTTCGAGCGGGCTCGAGAGGACTACCGGCGCGGGCGCGCGACCCTTGAGGAGTTGGGCTTGCGTTTCGACGCCGCGCTCATCTCGATCGACTCAGGGCCTGTCGAGCTGCTCGCCGGGGATCCGGTCGCGGCCGAGGCCGAGTTGCGGAAGGATCACGAGGCGCTCGATGCGATGGGAGAGAGGAACTACATCTCTTCGATCGCGGGGCTTCTGGCCGAAGCGCTGTATCGACAGGGTCGATTCGATGACGCGGCGACATCCGCAGCTTTCAGCGAGGAGGTGGCTGCCCCATCCGACGTCTTTTCACAGCATCTCTGGCGTGGAGTGCGGGGCAAGCTGTTGGCCCGGGACGGCGCCCACGATGAGGGCATCGCGCTCGCCAACTCCGGCGTCGAGCAGAGCCGGACATCCGACGACATCGAGGGACAGGGCAACGCGCTGATGTTCCTTGCCGAGGCGCAGGCCGCCGCGGGGCGCGAGGACGACGCCGCCCGCTCGGCGACCGAAGCGCGGACGCTGTTCGAGGCCAAGGGGAATATCGTGTCGGCCGCCAGGGCAGCCGCGTTCGCCTCGCCGGCCGAGGCCCGCAGCACCGAGGTCCGGGGGACGGGGCGCCTCGGGCAGACCCGACGACCATCGGCGCGAGCGGCTCGACGGGGGCGTTGTTAGCCGCGGATAGCGCTGGACACCGATCCCGCGGCTCGGCCCGTTGCCTGTCGCGGCGCTGGTGCAAACGCGGCAGGTGTAGGGTCAGCCAGCCTCAGATCGTGTCCGCCGAAGGCCCACGATCCGTGCGTCCCAAAGGAGCTGGCTATGCTGCGCTTCGCGAACCAGCCGAACACGACCGAGACCGGCCGTTTCACCAGGGATGGCCATAACAGCGTCGGCGACGCGATCAGGGTCGAGATCTTCGATCCTGACACGAACCAGACCGTCGACGCGAACGCGGCCGTGAATCTCACCCTGAGATCAAACGCCGGGCGTGGCAAGCTGATCGGTGGCGCCGCCAACGCGGTCGCCGGGGTCGCCACCTTTCCGGATCTGTCGATCGATACGCCTGGCCTGTACACGCTCGAGGCCAGCAGCCCGGCCGACTCGGACACCCCCGTATCGGACCAGTTCATGGTGGCCGATACCGTGGCCACTTGTGACGGCCCCGGCTGCAGCTTTACCGAGACCAGGGACGGGCACACCTACACCACGACCCCGGAGCAGGGGTCGGCAAGCGCCAAATGGGCCACCTCCATCAACCTGCCGGGCGTGCGGGTGTCGTGCGATTTCGCGCCATTCGATTACCCGGACTCACGCCAGCCGAACGCCATCTGGTACAGCTACGACGACGGGGACACCCGGTCCCCGAAGAAGATCGTGATCGTCATCGACAAGGCGATCGTGGATGAGACGCAGGACAACGGCACATCCGAGTATCGGGTCTGCTATTCGTCACCAGTGCCCTTCACCGACCGCACAGGTGAACTGGCCCAGCCGGATCCCTGGGAGGATGGTCCGAGCGCGTACTTCGGGACCACCTGGTTCACTGGGCTCCTGCCCGACTGCGACGAGAAGGATCCAGTGGCGCCGTGCGTCCTGAGTTGGACCGACGATGGCGGCAACCGAGTCGGGACGTTCCTGGCACCACCTGGCGATCCCTCCTTCAGGTAGACACAATGGACGCTTCCGCGTCGACGCTACGCTGCGGGCTGGCCGTGATGCGCCAGCACGCCCAAGATCGCCTGCAGGTGATTCCCGGAGACATGAGGCCGGGCCGTCGACCCGGCCTCGGGTCGACCGAGAGGAGATCGCCGTGACCATGCCAGCCGCCGACCAGCCGGTCAGCTTCGCCGAGCACATCAAGCCGCTGTTTCGACCGCGGGACCGCCAATCGATGACCTTCGCCTTCGATCTCTGGGATGTCGACGACGTTCGATCGAACGCCGACACGATCCTCGGCCGTCTCCGGCAGGGCACCATGCCGTGTGACGGTGGCTGGCCGTCCGACAAGGTCGACCTCTTCGGCCGATGGATCGCCACGGGGAGGCTCGACTGACCCAGACGGGCCGATGACATGGAGACGCCGCGCCTCGAGTCGGGCGCGGCGTCGTTTCGCGTTCTCGGTTACGCGACGGCCACGGGTGTCGCGAGCGACTGGCGGAGCCAGTCATCGAACTTGATCTCTCCGAGCGTGGCGTCGGTGCCCGGGACCAGCGTGCGCTCGGCCAGGGGCGCCCCGAAGTAGCGCGCCTGCGGGTCCGTGAGGACCTCGCGCGGGTCGCCTTTCGCGCCGAGGAAACGCCGGATCAGCGTGTCGATCCGGAACTGCTCCGGACCGCCGACCTCGACGATCTTGTTTGCGGGGCTACCGGTCGCAGCGCGAGCGACGGCCAACCCGACGTCCGCGGCAGCCATCGGCTGGATCATCGCCTCGGATAGGCGGACCGTGTCGCCGGTCGTGGCGTCGTCGGCGATCTTGTCGACGAACTCGAAGAACTGCGTCGCGTGGACGATCGTGAACGGGATGGGCGAGGCCTTGATCAGCGTCTCCTGGGTCAGCTTCGCCCAGAAATAGCCGGCGATGGTCGCCGTCAGGTCGGCGCTCTCAGCGAGCTCCTTCGTCCCGACGACCGACAGGGCCACGTGATGCCCCACGCCGGCGTCCACCTCGGCGTTACGGAGGTTGGTGGTCGACTTCCCGAAGAACTCGATCGCCGGTGCGAAGTCGAACGACGGCGAGTTCGACACGTCGACGACGACCGAGGTGCCGTTGAGCGCGTGCGGCAAGCCCTTCGCCGGTGATCGTGTTGATGCCCAGTCGGGGCGAGGCGGGAACGACCTCGTGGCCGTCCTCGGTGAGCTTGGCGACGACCTTCGAGCCGATGAGCCCGGTGCCACCGATGACGACGATCTTCATGAGGCGCTCCCTTCCTGTCGTCGCGTCTGATGCCCCGGATCACGGCATCGCCAGGCGTGAATCTGGGTCGCGCGTCGCTCTGCGCCCTTCGTTTCGATTGCCCTGATCGGCCGGATGGCATGGGGCGCCACGGATGACGGCGGACCTCATCGTGTCCGGACCTGCATTGTCAACCGTCGTTCGATGGGGGACAAGAGGCGCGACGCGGCGTTGGAGTCATGTAGCGCAACGTTCTCGGCCCGCGGACTCAAGCATGGCGCGTAACAACCCTGGCCTCGGAGTTCCGATGCCGAGCGAAAGCTCCAATGGCCCTCGTGCCATCTCTCTGCAACGAATCGGATTACCCGCCCAAACGTTGCTTACAGGCAACGCGAGTACACTCGCGACATGGACGACGATCTCGCGGATCTGCGGCAGCAGATCGCCGATCTCGCCGAGCTCACGATCACCATGCGGCATCGCGCGAACTTGCCTCGATTCCAGCAGGAGTGGAACGAGGAGCGCGACGTCGAGGAGCGCCTGGTCGAGCGCATCGAACAGTGGGTGCAGATGTCGCGTGAGCGTCTGGCGGGACCACGAGATGAATACCAAACCGTCGTCGAGGCCGCGCGCGGCCGACCCCGAGCAGAGCCGGCCCACTCCCCGCGATCGCGGGCCTAGAAGTCGCGGAACCTCCAGGTTCGCTCGCCGGGTTCGGGGTCAGGCCGAGCCAGCTTGAACATCCACGCCAGCCCGGCGACCGACGCGACCGGGCCGATCCAGGGCATGACACGCTCAAGGATCGACGGTTCGGCGTAGGACCCAAGGTCGAACCCAATCACGCTAAACACGAACAGGTAGCACGCGCCGAACGACGTGAGGAATCCGATCAGCAGCTCGCCGTAGATCGCGATGTGCGCTCGGTCCATTCGCCGCTGTCGACGCTCCTGATCGGTCACAACCGCACAGTACGCGGCCGCGTCAACATGGCGTCCGCGCGCTAGGCGCCCGGCTTGGGCGGCTTGGGCGGCTTCGGGTCCTTCTTGGGTTTCGGTTCGGGCTTCGGCTTCGGTGTCGGGTCCGGCGTGGCGGCGGCCTTCGGTTCGGGCGTCGGGGTGGGCGTCGATGTAGGTGTCGGCGCCGCGGGCGCTGGTTTCGCGGGGTTCGCGGGTTTCGTGGCCTTGGTCGGCTTCGGGCGTGGCGATGGCCTAGCCGTGGAGTCCGGCACCTGCTGCGCGGGGGCCACCTCGACGACACGCGCAGACGTCGCGGCCGGCGAGGTCATCGTGGGCTCAGGCGTCGAGGGCTGGGCTTCGAACACCGCCGCGGGTGCCACCTCGATCAGGACGATCGGTCCCGACCGTGGGTCCGAGCCGACCGGCGCTGCCGCGACCAGCGGCGCCAGGCCGACCACGACGATCAATCCCACGCCAAGTCCCAGGACCGTTTGTGCTTGTTTGGACGGCACGCTACCCCTTGCCCATCGGCTGGTGCTCCGTGGCACCGTACCGTACTGCGGCACTTCGGGGCGTAAACGGACCTCGCCCGACGCTGTCCGCGACATCGCGAACAGGGTGCATGCTCGTTAGGTCACCGCGTGATGACGGGCAGTGCCGGCCGAGCCGGGTGCCGCCGATCGCTCCAGCCCTCGAAATCCGCCGAGCACCAGGACGAGGATCGCCACGACCGGGAAGACCACGCCGCGGACGTCCCACGCGACGAACGGGTCGAGTCCGTTCGTCAGCGGTGTCAGCCCGTTCAGCAGCATGTGGAAGAGCCCGGTCATCAGCACGCTGCCGCCCGTCCCGACGTAGATCCAGGTGAGGATCACCGAGTACGAGATGATCTGGGTCAGCAGCGACCACACCGCAGTCCCGCCGTTCATCTGGCCCGGCAGGTACAGCGGCAGGTGGATCGCAGCCCAGGGAATGCCGAGGATGATCGCCGCGCGGAGCGGCGACATCGCGGTCAACGCGCGTGGCAGTGCATATCCTCGCCACCCGATCTCCTCGGCGAAGGCCGGGACGATGACGACGAGCGGCACGATCAGCACCGATGGGAACACGTTGTCGAACAGCCCGGCCGCGGGTTCCCCAAGCACGACCGCGACCACGTCGACCGCGAGGAAGGCAGCGACGGGGATGAGGAGCACGAGGTACCAGCGCGGATCCGCAGGCCGCACCGTCAGCTGGTGCAGAAGGCGACCGACCGCGCCATCGCCCTCTCGCCAAGCCAGCCCGATCGCGATGAGCGCCGGCGGCAGCGCGAGGGCGAACGCGAGGAGCGTCGGTTGGGCACCGGTACCGATCACGGCGACCGCCGCGATCGCCGCGATCGCGAGCGTGAGGCCCACGTACCACGCGGCGCCCACGATCGGGTTATGGATCGATCGGGACGCGTCCCTTTGCGGGCTCACTGCGGGTGTCGTTGCCATCGCGGGAACCCCTCTCCTCCGAGCCAACCCGCCAGCTGACGGTCGAATGGCTCGAAGCACCAGCCTACTCCCCGCCTGCGAAGGCGCTTGCTCGCCCCCTAGCAGCAGCCTCCGGACCCGCAACCGCAGGCGGATCCCGTCTCGGCGACAGGCAGCTCGCGCCGGGTCAGGTCGATCAGTGGCTTGGCATCCGCCGGCTTGGTCGCTTTGACGATCGCGCTCACGATCCCGTCCCCGACCGCGTGGGTGGTGGTCAGCGAGATGTCGGTCAAGCCGGCGGCTTCGAGACCCGCGCGGAACTCCGAGAACGACAGCGCACCCGCGATGCAGCCGACGAACGAGCCACGCTCGGCTCGTTCCGCCACCGTGAGGCGATCCTCGGCGACGATATCGGTCACGCCCATCCGACCACCCGGTCGGAGCACGCGGGCGATCTCGCGGAACACGGCTGGCTTGTCCGCGGCCAGGTTGATCACGCAGTTGCTGATGACGACGTCGACCGACTCGGCGGGCAAGGGGATCGCCTCGATCTGCCCGCGGACGAACTCGACGTTCGTCGCCCCGGCCTCGGCCGCGTTCCGCTGGGCGAGCGCGAGCATCTCGTCGGTCATGTCGAGCCCGATCGCCCGTCCGGTCGGGCCCACCCGCTTGGCCGAGAGCAGCACGTCGATCCCGCCCCCTGAGCCCAGGTCGAGCACGCGCTCGCCTTCGTGGAGCTCGGCGACGGCCGTCGGATTGCCACAGCCGAGCGACGCGAGGACCGCGGCTTCCGGCAGCTCGGATCGTTCGAGGGCGGTGTAGAGCTCCGCGCCGATCGTGTCCGGCGTGCCGCTGCAACAGCCACCGGCTCGGGCTTGCGTCGCTGCCGCGGCGTAATGCGAGCGGACGTCGTCGTGGATGGTCTCGACAGTCATGCGAGCTCCTTGGCGTCAGGCGGTCAGTGGTCGCCGTATTGATACTTGCCAATATCGATGGTTGTCAATACCATGCCGGCCATGAAGCGCTCGACGGACCCGGATGTCCTGCTCCTCCAGGCCGCGGCCGACCCGACACGGCTCTCGATCCTGCGACAGCTCGCTGCCTCCGACGGCGTGTGTGCCTGCGACTTCACGGAGTGCTGCGACGTCGCCCAACCGACGGTGAGCCACCACCTCAAGGTGCTGCGCGAGGCCGGCTGGGTGCGAACCGAGCGGCGAGCCTCGTTCGTGTACTACTTCCTGCTGCCGGGCGCCGTCGAGCGGTTCCGATCACTCGCTGCAGGGTTCGGTCCGACGCTCGCGATGCCGGCGTCGAACCGCCTTCCGGTGCTCCAACCGCAAGCGTGATGGTGACGCCACGACCGCGTCGACATCGACGGACACGCGTTCCGGGGTATTCGAGGTGCGACACCGAGCCGGTGCGGGCCATGGTGCGCACCCGCCGATCCGCTCCGCTCTCTGCCTGGGAGTTTCCTCGTGTACCGTCTCGTCGCTTCGCACCGTGATGCCCTCGCACTGACACTCGCCGCAGTCTGCCTGGGGCATCGGTACCGTCATCAGCAAGCGCGCGCTCGTGGAGCTCGATCCGCTCGCCCTGCTGCCGGTCCAACTCAGTGCCAGCCTCGTGGTGCTGGCCCTCCTGATTCGTCGAAGTGGTGGTGCCTTCCTTGGTGGCCCTCGAGCGCTCACGCGCCTGGGTCTCCTCAACCCGGGCCTTGCCTACGCGCTCGGGCTGCTCGGACTGGCATCGATCACGGCCAGCCTCGCCGTGCTGCTCTGGGCGGTCGAGCCCCTGCTGATCCTGCTGCTCGCTGCGGTCCTGCTGCGCGAACGCATCACGGTCGGGCTGGCGTTGCTGTCGGTAGCCGCGGTGGTCGGGATCGTGCTGCTCATTCGTGACCCGGCGATCGGCGGCGGGGCGCTCGGCATCGCGCTCACGTTGGCCGGTGTCGCCTGTTGCGCGCTGTACACCGTGCTGACCCGACGGTGGTTGCCGACCGCGCCATCCACTGCCCAGGTCGTCTTCGGCCAACAGGTGTACGCGCTCGCGCTGGCGATCGTGCTGCTTGCCGTCGCGGCGGTGGCCGGCCACGGTGCGCTGGCGACACGCGTCACGCCAGTCGGCCTTGTCAGCGCCTTGGGATCGGGCGTCCTCTACTACGCCGGCGCCTACTGGCTCTACCTCGGTGCCTTACGGAACGTCCCGGCATCCGTCGCCGCCGCTTCCTTCTATCTGATCCCGTTGTTCGGCGTCGTGGGAGGTGCGCTGCTGCTCGGCGACCAGCTCGGTGGCTGGCAATGGCTGGGTGCCACGCTAACGATGATCGCGATGCTCGGGATCCTGCGAACCGCGGCCGTGGCCCGACCCGCATAGGAACGGTCTCGAGACGTCCTGCTGAGGGTCCCCGCCAAGGCGGTGGCACAATCCGTGGGCCATGGCCCACCCAGTCGACGCGGCCGCCCCGATCGACGATCGACTCGCGCAGGCGCGATCGGCCTCGAGCCGGCACGTCTGGCAGGAGGCGTTCGACGCCTTCACGGCCGCCGACGCGGTCAATCCGCTCGGTGGCGAGGACCTCGAGTCGCTGGCCGAGGCCGCGTTCTTCACCGCCAATATCGACACGCGCGAACGCGCGCTCGAACGGGCGGTCAAGGCGCACACGTCGGCTGGCGATCCTGCGCGAGCGGGCGCCGTCGCCCTAGGCCTCGCGCTCGACCTGTCGTTCCAGGGCCGAACGTCGATCGCGTCGGCGTGGACGCAGCGGGCCGCGCGGCTGATCGACGGCGAGCCCGAGGGCTACGCCCACGGCTACCTCGCCCTGGCGCGCAGCAACGCGGCGCGGTACGCCGGCCGCCTCGATGAGGCGCTGCAGCTCGCCGAGCAGGCAGTGCGCATCGGGACGACCGCATCCGATCCGAACCTCCAGGCGATCGCGCTCGTCGCGCTCGGTGGCCTGAAGCTCGGGGCCGGCGAGACCGCCGACGGCTTGGCGCTGTTCGAGGAGGCCACGGTCTCGGCCGTCAACGACGAGCTGACGCCGTACCTGACCGGCGTTACGTATTGCTCGATGATCTCGGCGTGCCGCGACCTGAACGACTTCCAGCGAGCGGCGGAATGGACCGAAGCGACCGATCGATGGTGCGAGCGCAGCTCGGTGTCCGGTTTCCCCGGCATCTGCCGCGTCCACCGCGCCGAGATCACGGCGCTCAACGGCGACTGGCCGCGCGCGGCGTCCGAACTCGAGCGCGCGACCGAGGAGCTGACCCGTTACCGAGCCGTCCCGCCGCTCGGTGACGGGCTATACGCGATCGCGGAGATCCGGCTGCGCATGGGCGACCTCGACGCCGCCGAGGTGCTCTTGCGCAAGGCCAACGAGAATGGCCATTCACCCTATCCGGCCCTCGCGCTCATCCGGCTCGCCCGCGGTGACGCGCGCGCGGCGGCGAAGGCGATCGACACGGCGGTCAACGAAAGCGAGGGGGCCTGGGACAAGGCACGGCTCCTGCCTGCGCAGGTCGAGATCGCGCTGGCGGCGGGCCGGCTGTCGACGGCGCGCGAGGCGGCCGCCTCGCTGCTGGCGATCCTCGAGACCCACGACACGCCCGCCGCCCGGGCGAAGGCAGCCGACGCGACCGCGCGCGTCCGGCTCGCTGAAGGCGAGCCGCTCGAGGCGATCCACGGGCTTCGGTCGGCGATCGCGTCCTGGCGCGAAGTCGGCGCCCCATACGAGATCGCCCGCGACCGGCTGGTCATGGCCGGCGCGCTCCGGGCGACGAGCGACGAGGACGCCGCGGACCTCGAGCTCGCGACCGCGCGGGCCGAGTTCGAGCGACTGGGTGCCCCGCTCGACCTCGCCGCAGCCGACGCGGCGATCCAGGCCGTGACCGATCGCCGCGCCGAGCCGAGCCAGACGCGCAAGACGTTCGTCTTCACCGACATCGTCGGCTCGACCGCGATCGCCGAGCTGCTTGGCGACCAGGCCTGGGAGCAGTTGCTGGGCTGGCATGACGAGACCCTCCGATCGATCTTCGCGCGACTGGGCGGTGAGGTCGTGACCTCGACCGGTGACGGGTTCTTCGTCGCATTCGATGAGGCGACCGCGGCAGTCGATGCCGCGAGCGGCGATCCAGGGGGCGCTCGCCGACCATCGTCGCGACAGTGGGGCGGCCATCGCCGTCCGGATCGGCCTCCACACCGCCGAGGCCAACCGGCGTGGCGCGCGACTACACGGGGATCGGCGTGCACGTCGCTGCGCGCGTCGCGGCGATGGCCGGCGGTGGGGAAGTGCTGGCGACCGAAACGACGCTGGCCGAGGCGGGGCTGACCGATCACGGCGACCTGCGCGAAGCCACGCTGCGCGGGGTGAGCGCGCCGGTGAAGGTCGCGGCGATCGGCGCGCCGCGCTAGCTCGGCGGGCGGCGGGAGACGAGCCCCCTCAGGCGACCGATGATCGCGCCGACCTCGGGGAACAGCTCGTCGACGCGGAGCGCATCGCGACAGAGGTAGAGCACCGCGAGGGACACCAGACCCGCGGCGACGATCGTCCACCACCCGAACGGCACGACGGCCTGGATCGCAACGAGCACCAGGGTGGCCGCCGCCTCGATCCCGAATACCCGGAGCGCTTCCGGGTGGACGAGCGGGATGCCGACCATCCGCCACAGGGCGATCTGCAGCATCACGTTCTGGATGATCAGCGTCAGGGAGGCCGCGATCGCAGCGCCCAGCGCACCGGCGAACGGGATCAGGACCAGCGCCAGCCCCGCGCCGATGAGCGCCGCGACGAGGTTCACGATCGCGACGGTTCGGGTGTGGCCGTTGGCGGCGAGCGTGACGCCGTTGAACCCCGATGCCGCGTTCACCAGGTAG
Source organism: uncultured Chloroflexia bacterium (assembly GCA_963788235.1). Classification (GTDB taxonomy): domain Bacteria; phylum Chloroflexota; class Limnocylindria; order Limnocylindrales; family CSP1-4; genus SPCO01. The sequence goes on from CAWBFV010000002.1 coordinate 23,334, forward strand.
CCGAAGGCCAGGATGCTGAGGTACGTCCCCGACGGCTCGTAGCGATCGCCGAAGAGCAGACCCGCGATCGGACGTCCCAGGGCGAACGTCCCGACGAAGATCGGGAAGCTCATCACGGCCACCCACATCGTCGTGCGCCAGAACAGCTCCCCGGTCGCCGCCGTATCCCGTCGAGCGGCGATCCGCGACGCGGCCGGCAGGTACAGCACGTAGAAGCTGTTCGCGACGATCATGTTGAGCGCGGCGGCCGGTCGAATCACCTGGAACGCCGCGACCTCCTCCAAGCCGCGGGATGCGGTCAGCACGATCAGCGGCAGCGTGTTCACGAGCAGCCACACGCCGTCGTTGCTGAGCAGCGGCACGGAGAACGTGAGCACCTCGCGGATGGGCACGGTGGGTGGTGCCGCACGCAGCGTGTGGAACACGCCGCGACGGGCGAGGATCCGCACGAAGATCGCCCCGTAGGTGACGAGGCCCAGGAGCGTCGCGAGCAGGTAGCCGATCGCGAGCTGCATCGCGTCCCCGTCGGCGAGGACCAGCGTCGCGGCCACGATCAGGCGCAGCAACGGGCCGATCAGATAGCGCCGCAGGAAGATCGCCCGCGGGCTGCCGAGGACCGCGAACAGCGCGATCAACATGTCGTCGAGCGCGTCGATCGGGGCAAGGGCGACGAGGATCAACAGGATCGCGGTCGCCGTCGGATCGAGGAGTCCGTTCGCTGTCAAGGCGCCCTGGGCGAAGGCCACGCCGATCACCAGCACGGCCCCCAGCCCGACGATCACCGCGATGTTGAACAGGATCGTCCCGACCAGCCGGCGGTGATCGCCGGCCTCCTCGTACCGGGCGAAGAACTGGGTCGCGCCGCGGTGGAGCCCGAGCGTGATGAACACCTGGCCGACGCTGGCGATCGAGAAGGCCAGCGCGAAGGCCCCGAAGTCGGCTTGCGACAGGTGGCGGGCGATCAGTGCCTGGCTGACGAGGTTGATGCCGATCGAGAGCATCCGACCGACCAGCAGGAGCGTCGACCCCCGGACGTGCGACGTGTCGACGGTGGACGGTTCCTCGGCCAGCGTCTCGTCGCGCGGCGCGCGTGGATCCGTCACGCGTCATCCTCGAGGTGGCACGCCTCGTTCCACGTTTCGATCACCGGGTTCTCGCGCTCCCAGCCGAGGATGCCGATCGTCGCGGTGCCGAGCGCGAAGTGGGCGCCGCCCGCCGGCGGCATCCCGAGCCAGCGCGCGGTCAGGACGCGCAGGACGTGGCCGTGGGCGAAGAGCAGGCAGTCACCCTTGACCGCCGGATCGAGACAGCGGGCGATGACCCGGTCCGCCCGGGCGGCCACCTCGTCGGCGGTCTCCCCATTCGGCCACGGACCGGTCCAGATCGTCCATCCCGGGTAGTCCGTCCTGATGTCGGCGGTCGTGCGGCCCTCGAGATCGCCGTAGTCCCACTCGAGGAGGTCGTCGTCGGGGATCGCGTCCGGGAATCCGGCGAGCTGCGCGGTCTCATCCGCACGCGAGAGCGGGCTCGTCAGGACCAGCGCGAACCGGTGCCCGGCGAGCCGCCGGCCCAGGTCGAGGGCCTGTTCGCGACCTGTCGTCGTGAGCGGCACGTCGGTCCGACCCGTGTGCTTGCCGGACACCGACCACGCGGTCTCGCCGTGGCGAACGAGATCGATCTGGCGCTCGGCGATCGGCTCGCTCACAGCTCGGTGGACGGCCTGGCGAGGTCGCCCGGGTCGGCCGCGAAGTACGGTCGCTGCCGCCAGCCGAACAGCGGCGCGAGGACCATCGTCGGGAGCGTCGAGATCCGCGTGTTGTAGCGGTAGACCTGGTCGTTGTAGAGCTCGCGCCGGTCGGCGATCATCCCCTCGAGTCGCTCGATCTCGTTCTGGAGGTCGAGCACGTTCGCGTCGGACTTGACCTGCGGGTAGGCCTCGACGACCGCGAAGAGCGAGCGGACGGCACGCGACGTCTCCTCGGCGTGGACCGCCTGCTCGCGGGATCGGCTCGGTCGGCGAATAGGCCGCGCGCGCCCTGGCCACGTCGGTCAGCACGTCCTGCTCGAACGACATCAACCCGCGCACCGCCGACACCAGTGCGGGCAGCTGATCGTGGCGCTGTTTGAGCACGACGTCGATGTTCGCCCACGCCTTGTCGATCCGCTGCCGGAGCGACACGACCGCGTTGTAGCTGACCACGGCGAGGAACAGCAGGATCGCGAGCACGACTCCGACGGCGAACGCTGCCGCGACCGATGCCGGCGTCATCGGCCGAGACCGCCGCCGACGAGCAGGGCCAGCGCCATGGCGGAGCCGATGGCCAGCACGCCACCGAGCAGACCGAGCAGGAACCGGCCCTGCTGCCGCTCGACCGCCGCGCCCGGGATGCCATAGGCGACCAGCAACGGGACATCGGGCGTGCTGGCGAGCACGAGGGTCTCGGGGGCGATCGCGAACCGCCGCTGGTCGGTCGCCGCCTCCGTCGCCGCGGCGAGTGGGAGGACCGTGGCCGTCGGGTCGAGCTCCGGCGTGCGCGTCGGCCGGCCGATCCCGAACCCGGGGATCGCGGCGTTGCCCCAGGCGTCCTCCGGGGTTTCGGCGAGCAGACCGGCCTCGCGCGCCTCGGCGATGTCACCGCTGACCTCGGGGTCGTCCGCGGCCAGCGACCCCTCGGCGATGTCGGCCTCGGCCGGATCGGCGAGATCGGAGAACGGCATCGCGCGCCCGACGATCGTCACCGGGTCGCCCGGCTCGAGCCGGTCCTCGCGGTAGTGGCTCCGCCGTCCCGAGCCGACGCCGTGCACGTGGCTCGTCCCACCGAGGATGGCCAGCACATCGAGCCCGCGGCTCGACGGCATCGTCGTGAGCGCCGCGATCGCGGCGGCACGATCGAGTTGTTCGCTGGAGATCGCCGGCCCGGTGCGCAGCGCCAGACCGGGCGGTTCGTCGCCCATGACGCCGGTCGAGTCGTCGAACCGGGTCTTCGCGTCCCAGCGCGCGCCATTCGGGAAGACCCGGACGTCCCCGCTCGCGTCACGAACCCGGAAGCCGACCGCCCGCTCCTCGACGGACCTGCCGCTCAGTTCCGGGTACTCGTCCGCTCGCCCGATCGTGGCCCGGTAGTAGACGCAGGGGATGCTCTGAAGCGGCGAGATCAACGTGAGCTCGGCCGGCTCGATGACGCCGCTCACCTGCACCTCGCCGGCCGCGAGCGTCGCGATCCGCGAGGTCGCGGTGTCGCCGATCTGCGTGGCCGTCCCGTAGCTGCGCATGCCGCGGATGAGCAGCCCGAGGCCGGCGACGACGCCGGCGGCGGCCGCCACAGCGAGTTGCGGAACGTACCCGATATCCACCGGTGCATCCTACGGGGGCGCCCAACGGCCGTGTGCTAGCCTCGAGCCACGGGCCCCTCGCAAGCGGGCCTCCGGGAGGACCAGATGCGCTTACGGGAGTGGCCAAAGCACGCGCCGCACAAGGAATCGATGACGCCCAAGGTCCTGGCGATCCTCGAGCCCGTGCTGGCCGGCCTCGGCGCCAAGACGAATCCGTCGTGCTGGGTGGCCTGGGGGGATGACCCGCGAGCACGCTACACGGTGCTCGTCCCGACGCCGCCGGGTCTCATCCAGGCCATCGTGCGCGTCAACGTCCCCCAGGAGGGGCCACGCGCGGCCGGCAAGCTCATCCGCTGGAATCGCGTCCAGACCGGCGAGCTGGCGATCGAGACCGCCTCCGGCCATCGACTGATCAGCTTCCAGTGCGAGGGCGTCGTGCTCCACGCCAGCGACGACGAAGGCCACGCGATCTCGGCGTTCGCCCTCGAGGTGTACGCGGCGATCGACCGCCAGCCGACCGGCCCGGGTACAGGTCACTAGCGTGTCTCGCGCCCCGGCTCGTGCCGATCTGCCGCGACCGATCCATCCGATCCGGCGGGTCATCCGGTACTGGGCGGCACGCATCGTCGCCACGGTCATGACCCATGCGTGGCTGCGGACGACCGTCGAGGGCAGCGAGCGACTCCCGGACGGCCCGGCGATCTACGCCTTCAACCACCTGTCATGGGCGGATCCGTTCGTGCTGATGGGCACGCTCCCATACCGGCCCGCGGCTGTCGTTCTTCGGGCCGCGCGAGGAGGACATGCGGGTCGGCGGCCGGAACCGGCTGATGCAGTGGACCGGCACCACGATCCCGTACAAGCCGGGCAAGAACGACCTGTTGGAAGCGACACGCCGGGTCGGGGCGGTGATCGGCGCTGGCGGCGTCGTGGCGATCGCGGGGGAGGGGCGGATCGGGGCCATCGAGACCGACGTCCTGCCGTTGAACGACGGACCGGCCTATTTCGCGCTGCGCTCCCGGGTTCCACTGGTGCCGATCGCGATCAACGGCACGAGCTGGCTCCGGTTCGGTAGTCGCGTCCGGATCCGCGTCGGCGAGCCGGTGACCGGCGAGGGTCGGCCGGATCGGGCCGCCGTGGAAGCCATGACCGCGACACTCGGGGCGCGCCTCCGCCAGCTCGTGGCCGATGCGCCCGAGCCCGAGCGGACCGGTCGCGTGGCGCGCTGGCTGACCGATCGATTCAACGAGTGGCCCGAGGGGTCGCGCGAGGCGGCCCTGGCCGCGCAGTTGGCTCGCCCGGACGCGACGCGCGCCGGCTGAGGCCCTCGGCGCCCGCCCCGCCCGCCGCGGCGACGGGGCCGTCTGGCATACTCGGAGCGACGACCCCGACCGACAGCGGAGCAGGAGCGAGCGTGGCAGCCACCGGGCTTTCGGCCGACCCCAAGGAGTACCGCCGGCGACTGGCCGACCAGTCCGACGCGCAGATCGACTCGTGGGCCTCCGAGCTCATGCGCGACGTGGCGAAGCGTCGCGGTGTCCTCCGGGTCCTGACCGACTTCCGCAAGGCCGCCCGCCTCGACGATCAAGGAATAGAACGAGTGTTCGCTTCCGGCGATGGTCCCGTCGCGGCGATCGGCCGTGACGCCCAAGGACGCCAGCTGATCCCGGCGATCGCCCTCTACGCGCTCGTGCCGGGGATCCGGGCCCAGGCGAAGGACGGGCGCCAGCGCCTGATCGACTACCTCGTCGAGAACTTCGACGAGCTGGTCTACGTCTGACCGGATCGGCGCCCGTCTCCGGGCGCTGGCCCGCCTCGTCCATCCCTTCCCGTCCGTTCTCGACGGGCTGGTCGTCGCCGGAGCCGCGATCCTCGCCGGGGGAGGGGTCGCCACCGCCGTCCGACTCGCCGTGTCGATGACGGCGCTCCAGTTCGCGATCGGCGCGCTCAACGACGTCGTCGATGCGCCAGCCGACGCCGGTCGCGTCCCACCCAAGCCGATCCCGGGCGGGCTCGTCGCGGCGAGGACGGGCCTGCTGGTCGCAACCATCGCCGCGATCGTCGGCCTGGCGCTCGCCGTGCCGAGCGGCCCAGCGCTCGTGCTGCTGGGCGGCGTCGTGCTCGCGATCGGGGCCGTCTACGACCTCGTCGCCAAGGGCACGCCCTGGTCGTGGGTGCCGTTCGCGGTCGGCATCCCGATCCTGCCGGTCTTCGGCTGGTATGGCGCCGCAGGGGCGTTGCCCGGCTTCTTCGTCGTGCTGGTCCCGATGGCGGTCCTCGCCGGAGCGGGGCTTGCGATCGCCAACGCGCGGGTCGACGTCGAGGACGACACGCGGGCCGGCGTGGCATCGGTGGCGACGGCGCTGGGACCAGATCGAGCGTGGTGGATCAACGCGGCGCTGATGGCGGCCGCCACGGGTCTTGGCATCGTGTTCGTCGGTCGCGCCAGCTGGGCGCCGCTCACCGGTCGCTGCCATCGTGATCGGCACTGCGCTCGTCTCGCTCGGCCTGTCGGCCGGTCGCGGTCGGGCGGTGGCTGCCCGGCGTCGAGGCTGGGAGGCGCAGGCGATCGGTGCCGCGATCGCGGCGGTCGGCTGGATCTCGGGGATGCTGCCCGGCGCGTAGCCGGAACGGCTCAGTCCGAGATCTCGCCGGTGCGGACGATCGCGATCGCGTTTTCCAGGCGGAGCTTCGCGATCGTCAGGTATTTCGCGAGGTTGGCGCGGTCGACGTCGGGGATCTGTTCGACGACCTCCGGCGTGCGCAGCACGCTGACGAGATCATCGAGCGCGTCCCCGAGCGACGCCTTGGCGTTCACCAGCGAGTCTTCGCTGAGCTCGCGCCGTCGCTGGGGCAGGACGGGCTCTGGCTCCGGCGCCAGCTCCTCGTCGACGATCTCGACCGGCAACAGCGTCGGCGTGCTGCCATCGAGGTCCACCTCGACCACGATCTCGGCACGGGCGCACCCGCGTCCGGCGACCCTCGATCTTGTCGCGCAGCTTGATGAGCGTCAGCTCGCCGCGAGCGACCTGTTCGGCGAGGCGCCGGCGTCGCTTCGGGTCCTGGACCTTGAGCAGCTCGTACGCGTGCGACAGCGTGTCTTTGCGCACAGACACCAGGGCACGGACCTCGTCCGGGGCGTCGGCCAACCGGAGCCGGTTCTCGAGATAACCCTTGTCCTTGCCGAGCTTGTCGGCGAGCTTGCGGATGCTGTAGCCGTGTTCGCGGACCATCCGGTCGTACATCGCCGCTTCATCGAGTGGCGAGATGTCCTCGCGCTGGAGGTTCTCGATGATCGCGATCTCGAGCGCGGTGTCGTCGTCGATCTCCTCGATCAGCGCCGGGATCGTCAGCAGGCCGGCGATCTTGGACGCGCGCCAGCGGCGCTCGCCGGCGATCAGCTGGTAGCTGTTCGGTCCGACTGGGCGGACGAGGATCGGCTGGAGGACGCCGTGCTCGCGGATCGAGGCGGCGAGCTCGTCGAGCGTCTCCTGGTTGAAGGCGAGCCGGGGCTGCGCGGGGTTCGGCTCGATGTGATCGATCGGAACGATCCGGACGCCGACGCTGCGCGTCGGGCTGTCCGGGGACAGCAGGCTGACGATGACGGGGGAGAGCTCGCGCTCCTCGGAGAGGCGCCGCGCGGCTGCCGCGCGGAAATCAGTTCGCGCCAAGGTCCACCACCTCTCGTGCGAGCTCACGATATGTCCGCGCGGCTTCGCTGCCGCCGGCATACGTCGTGATCGGCCGCCCGACGAGGGGAGCCTCGCCGAGCTTGACGGTGTTGCGGACGATGCTGGTGAAGACGTGGTGATCACCGACGACCCGCAGCTCGTCGAGCATGTCCCGAGCCAGATTGGTGCGACCGTCGTAGAAGGTCGGCAGCAGGCCGAGGATCCGCAGGTTCCGGTTGAGCTTCATGCGGATCGCGGTGATGACCTTGACCAGGTTGGTCAGGCCCTTCATCGCGTAGTACTGCGTCTGGACCGGGATGATCACGCCGTTTGCGGCGACGAGCCCGTTGACCGTCAGCAGCCCGAGGTTCGGCGGGCAATCGATGAGGATGTAGTCGTAGCCCTTGATCTGGCCGTCGAGCGCTTCCTTCAAGACCTGCTCGCGACCAAGCGCGGTGAACAGCTCGCCCTCGGTCGACGCCAGATCGATGTGCGCTGGTGCGACATCGATGCCGGGGCTCTCGGTCGGCAGGATCACATCGACGAGCTTCGAGCGTCCGTCGGCCAGCACGTCGGCCATCGATCGTTCGACGGTGTTGAGATTGATGCCGAGGCCTGCCGTGAGGTTGGCCTGTGGGTCCATATCGATGCACAGGACCCGAAGTCCCTGCTCCGCCAGCGCTCCGGCGAGGTTGATCGCTGTCGTCGTTTTGCCGACGCCGCCTTTCTGATTCGCGATCGCGATCACGTTCTTCACCGGGGCATCACCTCGAATCGATCGGCCCGACGGATGACGGGGACGGGCGGACGCCGGGACATGCTACTCCAGCATGCGTTGTGGCGGGGACCCGGTTATCCACACATGACCGGAGTTGTTCACCATTTCGGTGGATAAACGGACCCGTATGATGACGGCTGTCCTTGCACAAAGACAGGCCAATTCGCGCGGAGGTTCGACGTTGTCGACGAATGAGCAACGGCTTGCACGGCTCGACGCGATGCGCGAAGAGGCCCAGCTCGGCGGTGGACAGGAACGCATCGACCAACAGCACGCCCGCGGCAAATTGACCGCGCGCGAGCGTCTCGAGCTCTTGCTCGACGACGGATCGTTCGTCGAGCTCGACGCATTCGTGACGAATCGGAACCCTGCGGTCGAGACCGCCTACCTCGGGGATGGCGTCGTCACCGGCCACGGGACGCATCGACGGTCGGACGGTGTTCGTCTTCAGCCAGGACTTCACGGTCTTCGGCGGATCGCTGTCCGAGGCGTATGCCGAGAAGATCTGCAAGGTCATGGATCTCGCGATGAAGGTCGGCGCGCCGATCATCGGGCTCAACGACTCGGGTGGGGCTCGCATCCAGGAGGGTGTCGTCTCACTCGGTGGCTACGCCGACATCTTCCTGCGCAACACGTTGGCGTCGGGGGTCGTGCCCCAACTGTCGGTCGTCATGGGGCCCTGCGCCGGGGGAGCGGTGTATTCGCCCGCGATCACCGACTTCACGATCATGGTCGAAGGCACGAGCTACATGTTCGTCACGGGACCGAACGTCGTGAAGGCGGTGACCCACGAGGAGGTCGATGCCGAGACGCTCGGCGGTGCGACGACGCACACGACGAAGAGCGGCGTCGCGCACCTGGCCGCCCACGACGAAGCCGAGGCGCTCGCGTCGACGCGCCGCCTGCTCGGCTTCCTGCCGCAGAACAATCTCGGTGACGTGCCGCTGGGTGCCACGAGCGATCCGCTCGATCGTCGCGAATCGGATCTCGACGCGATCGTGCCGGACGATCCATCCAAGCCGTATGACATGCACGGCGTCATCGAGCGCATCGTCGACGACCGCGACTTTCTCGAGATCCAGCCCGGCTGGGCGCCGAACATCATCACGGGCTTCGCGCGGCTCGGCGGCCAGAGTGTCGGCATCGTCGCGCAACAGCCGGCCGTCCTCGCGGGCGCGCTCGACATCGATGCATCGACCAAGGCGGCGCGTTTCGTCCGGACGTGCGACTGCTTCAACGTGCCGCTGGTCACGCTCGTCGACGTCCCGGGGTTCCTGCCGGGCGTGGGCCAGGAGCACGGCGGGATCATCCGGCACGGCGCGAAGCTGCTCTTCGCGTATTGCGAGGCGACGGTCCCGAAGCTCACCGTGATCACCCGGAAGGCCTACGGCGGCGCCTACGATGTCATGTCGAGCAAGCACGTCCGCGGCGACATCAACCTTGCCTGGCCGACGGCGGAGATCGCGGTGATGGGCGCAGAGGGCGCGGTCAACATCCTGTATCGCGACGAGATCGCCGCCGCGGACGACGCCGCCGCAGAACGCGCTCGACTGGTCGCCGATTACGAGGAGCAGTTCGCCAACCCGTACGTCGCGGCCGCGCGCGGCTACGTCGACGACGTCATCCGACCGTCGGATACGCGGCCGCGATTGATCGCCGCGCTCCGGATGCTCGCCGACAAGCGGGATACGAACCCGCCGAAGAAGCACGGCAACATCCCGCTGTGACGAGCGTGGTCCGTCCAGGATCCGGATCGTCTTTGCGCAAGGACAGTCGTGGTCGGCCATTCGCCCGAGTCCTCATCGCGAACCGTGGCGAGATCGCGTTGCGCATCATCCGGACATGTCGTGACCTCGGCATCGAAACCGTGGCGGTGTATTCGGACGCCGACGTCGACGCCGCGCATGTCGGCGCAGCCGACGCGGCGGTCAGACTCGGACCGGCGCCGGCAGGGGAGAGCTACCTGCGCGCCGACGCGATCATCGATGCCGCGCTTGCCACCGGTGCGGAGGCGATCCACCCCGGGTACGGCTTCCTGTCGGAGCGCGCATCGTTTGCTCGCGCCGTCGTCGATGCGGGGCTGACGTTCATCGGCCCGCGACCCGACGCGATCGACGCATTAGGCGACAAGCTCGCGGCGCGGCGCACCGCGAGCGACGCGGATGTGCCGGTTGTCCCGGGGACGTTCGAGGCCGCGGCGATCGATCGGCCCGATGCGGTCGACGGGATCATCGCCGCGGCGGAACGCGTCGGCTTCCCGTTGCTCGTCAAGGCGTCGGCCGGTGGTGGCGGTCGCGGGATGCGTCGGGTGACGACGGCGGCCGAGCTACCCGCTGCGCTCGCTGCGGGATCCGCCGAAGCGATGGCCGCATTCGGCGACGGCGCCGTCTATCTGGAGCGCGAGGTCCGGCCGGCGCGCCATATCGAGGTCCAGCTGCTCGGCGACTCCGAGCGGCGCCATCGTCGCGCTTGGGGAGCGCGACTGTTCGATCCAGCGGCGTCATCAGAAGCTCGTCGAGGAATCCCCGGCGCCCGGTCTGTCGCGCGACGAGCGCGCCGAGCTCCACGCGATGGCGGTCCGTGCCGCGCGTGCCGCCGGTCTGCACAACGCGGCGACCGCGGAATTCCTCTTCGACCCGGATCGCCGGTTCTGGTTCCTCGAGGTCAACGCGCGGCTCCAGGTTGAGCATGGTGTGACCGAACTGGTGACGGATCTCGACCTGGTCGCCGAGCAGCTGTTCATCGCGGCCGGCCACCCGCTGTCGGAGTCGGTCCTGGCGGCGGCCGACGCGGCCGACGATCCGCCGCGCCACGCGATCGAGATCCGGCTTGCCGCGGAGGATCCGGCTCGAGACTTCGCGCCGGCGCCCGGCCGCGTCGGGCAGTGGGTGATGCCGGCCGGGCCCGGCGTTCGCGTCGACACCGCCCTGCGACCGAGGGAGCGGGTGCCGCCGGACTACGACCCGATGATCGCCAAGATCATGACGGTCGGGGTCGATCGCGCATCGGCGGTTCGGCGGATGCGGCGCGCCCTCGACGAGGTCGAGGTCACCGGTCTGCAGACCACGTTGCCGTTCGATCGAGCGTTGGTCCGCGATCCGGATTTTCTAGCCGGTGAGTCGTTGTCGATCGACTGGGTCGCGGACCGCTGGGACGGCGCCGCCGCGCGAAATCGCCGTTCGCGAGTTCGCGGCACAGACGGCGGCGCGCCTCGCCGCGGCAGGTTCCGCAACGGAGAACGCGGAGCGCGCAGCGTCTTTGCGCAAAGACGATCCCTCGACAGGCTGGCACACGGCGGGGCGTCAGGCGATGGTCGACCGGTGGCCGCGGTGACCGGCATGGCCCGCGCATTCCGCGTCGAGGACACGCAGGCGACCAGCCACGAGGGCGACGAGCCGCTGACGATCGAGCCGCAGGCGGCGTCCGGGCCTGGCCCTCGGCGAAGCGTCGTCGCCGGCACCGCCAGCCCATCGGACATCGCCGGTCGACGAACCGTCGAGGTCGTCGTCGACGGCTGGCGGTTCGAGTTCACCGTCGAGGATGCCGCGCGGGCCGCCATGCGGGAGCGGGCATCGCGCGATCGGTCGGCCGGCATCGGGGGTGGTGGGCCGCTCGAGATCCGTGCCATCATCCCGGGGAGGATCGCGTCGGTCGCCGTCACGGCCGGGGATCGCGTCGAGGCCGGCCAGACGATGCTGGCCGTGGAGGCCATGAAGATGCAGAACGAGCTGCGCGCCCCGCGCGCCGGCACCGTCACCCGCGTCGCGGTCGCCGCCGGGGCGACGGTCGAGCTGGGCGATCTGCTGGTCGTCCTCGGGTGAGCGAGACGCCCTCCCGACCCGGTCGCCAGACGGGGGAGGGGATCGACCCCGCGCGCGATCGCTGGCGGGAGACCGTCCGGGCCAAGGCCCTCGGGTCGGCGGCGGAGCGGCGGGAACGGTTCGAGACGTCGTCGGGCATCACGGTCCGCGACCTCTACACGCCGGCGGACATCGCCGGTCTCGACGAGGACCGTGACCTCGGCCGGCCCGGGGAGTACCCGTTCACCCGTGGCGTCCAGCCGACCATGTACCGCAGCCGCTTCTGGACGATGCGCCAGTACGCGGGCTTCGCGACTGCCGAGGAGACGAACCGGCGGTTCCGCTACCTGCTCGACCACGGCCAGACCGGCCTGTCGGTCGCCTTCGACCTGCCGACGCAGATGGGCTACGACTCCGACGCGCCGGCCGCCGACGGCGAGGTCGGCCGGGTCGGCGTGCCGATCAGCAGCCTCGCCGACATGGCGGTGCTGGTCGACGGCCTGCCCCTGGGCCAGGTCAGCACCTCGATGACGATCAATGCCACCGCGCCGATCCTGCTGGCCCTCTACGTCGCGGCGGCGGAGGCCCAGGGCGTCGAGCGGGCCAGCATCAGCGGGACCACCCAGAACGACATCCTCAAGGAGTACATCGCGCGCGGTACCTATATCTTCCCACCGCGTCCGTCGATGCGGCTGGTCACCGACGTCTTCGAGTTCTGCGCTCGCGAGCTGCCCAAGTGGAACACGATCTCGATCTCGGGCTACCACATGCGCGAGGCGGGGGCGACGGCCGCGCAGGAGCTCGCGTTCACGCTGGCCGACGGGATCGCCTACGTCGAGGCGGCGGTCGAGCGGGGCCTCGACATCGATGACTTCGCCGGACGGCTGTCGTTCTTCTTCGCGGCCTGGTCGGAGTTGTTCGAGGAGGTCGCCAAGTTCCGGGTGGCTCGGCGGATGTGGGCCACGATCATGCGCGAGCGGTTCGGGGCGACCAGCCCGCGCTCGATGATGTGCCGCTTCCATGTGCAAACCGCGGGCTCATCGCTGACCGCCCAGTCGATCGACAACAACGTCGTCCGGACCACGGTCCAGGCGCTGGCCGCGGTCCTCGGGGGAGCCCAGAGCCTGCACACGAACTCACGCGACGAGGCGCTCGCCCTGCCGACCGAGGAGGCAGCCCGGCTGGCGCTCCGGACCCAGCAGATCCTGGCCTATGAAGCGGGCGTGACCGAGACCCCCGACCCCCTGGCCGGCTCCTACTACGTCGAGAGCCTGACGAACGAGCTCGAGGCGGCAGCGTGGGCGTACCTCGACGAGATCGAGTCGCTCGGCGGCACGCTCGCGGCGATCGAGCGCGGGTTCCAGCAGCGCGAGATCCAGGAGGCGGCCTATCGCGTCCAGCGCGCGATCGATGCCGGCGATCAGATCGTCGTCGGGGTCAACAAGTTCACCGATGACGAGGTCGCCACGCCGCCGACCCAGCGGATCGATCCCGAGGGCGAACGGCGCCAGGTCGAGGGCGTCAGGCGGGTCCGGGCCGAGCGCTCGGCCGAGGCATGGACGCGGGCCATGGACGATCTCGAGGCGGTCGCCCGCGCCGACGGCAACCTGATGCCCGAGATCCTCGCCGCCGTGCGGGCGTATGCCACGGTCGGGGAGATCAGCGATCGCCTGCGGGTCGCCTGGGGCGAGCATCGCGAGCTCATCACGGTCTGAGGAGGGCCATAGACCGATGCCCACGATCCCGCCGCGCATCCGCGGCCTCGGCAAGGTCCACCACGTCGCGCTGATCGTGTCCTCGATCGACGACGCCCTGGGACTGTGGCGCGACCAGCTCGGGCTCGAGCTCGAGACGGTCATGGACATCGAGCACGACCGGGTCCGCATCGCGTTCCTGGCGGTCGGCGAGTCGAAGGTCGAGCTCGTCCAGCCGACCGACGACACGACCGGTGTCGCGCGCTTCCTGGCCACGAAGGGGGAGGGCTTCCACCACGTCTGCTTCGAGGTCGCCAACCTGTCCGAGACCCTCATGCGCCTCGATCTCGACGGGCTCGAGCTGATCGACAGCGCGCCGCGGCGGGGGGCGGAGGGACCCGTCGCCTTCATCCACCCGCGCTCGTGCCACGGCGTCCTGGTCGAGCTGATCGAGGCCCCGGGTGGCCCGGCCTGGCGCTCGCTCGGGTTCACGACCGGGGGCTGACGGGGGCTGACCGGGGCTGAACCAGGCATGGGCTATCCTCGGACGGTCGACCGAGCGACCGACTGGAGGCACGATCAGGATGATCATCACGACCACGCCGACCCTCGAGGGCCGACCGATCGCCGAGTACCGCGGGCTCGTCACCGGCGAGGCGATCCTCGGCGCGAACATCTTCAAGGACCTGTTCGCCGGGATCCGCGACATCGTCGGCGGCCGCTCAGGCGCCTACGAGCAGGAGCTCGCCAAGGCGCGCACGATCGCGCTCGATGAGATGGCCGTTGCGGCCACGGCGCTCGGTGCGGACGCGATCGTCGGCGTCGACCTCGACTACGAGACGGTCGGCCAGGGCGGTTCGATGCTGATGGTGACCGCCTCGGGGACGGCCGTCCGCCTCGGCTAGGACAGGGGCCCGAGGGCTACTCGGGCTTCGAGGCCAGCAGCGAGAACATCAGCGGCAGCTCGCCGGGCCCCTCCGGCAGCACGTAGCGGCCGCTGCCCGGCTCGCTCTCGACGAGGAAGTCGGCTGCCCACTCGAGGAACGGCTGCTCCTCGAGTCGGTCGATCCGCAGACCGGCATCGATCAGGGCCGTCACGATCTCGCCGAGGCCGTGGTCCCAGCCGTGCTCCTTGAGCTCGGTGCCCAGGTCCGCCGTTCGATCGGCGTACGAGCCGTGGACATCGAAGACCAGCGGGTCGCCGTGCTCCCAGTACGGGTACTGGAGCCGGAGCTCGCGCGGCGAGACGCCCTCGTTCTCGAAGACCTGCAGGACCGGGTGGACCTCGCTGATGTAGAAGCGGCCGCCGGGCTTGACGAACCGGGCCACGACCCGGGCCCAGCCGCGGATGTCCGGCAGCCAACCCAGCACCCCGCGGGACGTATAGACGATGTCGAACTCGTCACCGAGGCGGACGGGGAGCTGGTAGACGTTCGACTCGATGAAGCGCGCGTCGGTCACGCCGATGTCGGCAGCGAGCTCCCGGGCGAGCCGGATCGAGGCGGGGGAGAAGTCGACGCCGGTCACCACCGCCCCGAGTCGAGCCCACGACAGCGTGTCCAGCCCGAAGTGGCACTGGAGGTGGAGGAGGCGCTTGCCCGTGACGTCGCCGAGCGTGGCGATCTCGTAGGGCCGGATGCGCACGCCACCCTGGCGGAAGCCCGCGACGTCGTAGAACTCGCCCTCGGCGTGGACAGCGGTCCAGGCATCCCACAGCGCCCGGTTCGCGGCGAACGACGCCTCGAGTGAGGCAGGATCAGTGGTCCCGTCCGGCTCGTCGTTGCCCGGCGAGTCGCCCATCTCAGAGCTCCCAGACGAACACGACGTCGGGAGCCCGGTCGGCGGCTCGACAGAACTCCACGACCCGGCCGGCCAGATCGCGGATCCAGGGCTTCTCCTCGCGTGCCAGGTCGCCGAGCTCCTCCTCCAGCCGATCGATCCAGCGACCGGCCAGCGAGCCGAGTGATGCGTCGGGGATCGCCGCCACGGCCGAGACCCAGCTGGGGTCGACGCGCTCGACCGTTCGCCCGCCGCCGTTGGTCGGACCGAGCTCGATCCGGGCATCGATGAAGTCGCCGGGCGCCTCCTGGTTCGTGGCCTCCCGGGCCGATTCCGCGAAGAGGTCCAGCCAGGTCGGGTCCATCCCGCCACTCAGCGAGAGGTAGGCGACGAAGCGGGCCGGGTCGGCGAGGGCGGCGCGATCGTCGCTCTCGAGCAGGTCGAGGATGTCGGGGACCGCTCCGGCCACGAGCTCCATGCGCATCGCCATCGGGTCGGCCCGTTCCCTAGCCGCGGAAGCCGGCGTCGCGGAGCAATGCCGGGAGCTCGGTCGGGGAGCCGGCGACGCGGAAACCGGCCGCCTCGAGCGCCTCGACCTTCGACGCAGCCGTTCCGGCGCCGCCCGAGATGATCGCGCCCGCGTGGCCCATCCGCTTGCCCTCGGGGGCGGTGCGGCCGGCGATGAACGCGGCCTTCGGCACGTCCCGGAGGTGCTCCGCGGCCCAGGCGGCCGCGGTCTCCTCGGCCGCGCCGCCGATCTCGCCGATGAGCACGATGGCCTCGGTCTCGTCGTCCGCCGCGAACAGCTGGAGCGCGTCGAGGAACGTCGTCCCGATGATCGGGTCACCCCCGATCCCAAGACATGTCGACTGGCCGAGGCCGGCGTCGGTCATCGCCTGGACCGCCTCGTAGGTGAGGGTCCCCGAACGGCTGACGACCCCGACCCGGCCTTCGCGGTGGATCGAGCCCGGGATGATCCCGACCTTGGCCCGTCCCGGCGACGTCGCGCCCGGGCAGTTCGGCCCGATGAGCCGCGCGCCCCTGGCTCGGACCACCTCGACCGTGGCGACCATGTCGAGCGCGGGGATGCCCTCGGTGATGCAGAAGATCGTCCCGATCCCGGCCGCGGCGGCCTCCATGACCGCGTCGGGGGCCCCGGCTGCCGGCACGAAGATCAACGAGGTGTCGGCACCCGTCTCGCGGACGGCCTCCTCGACCGTGTCGAAGACGGGGACCGTGCCGTCCAGCGCGGTCTGGCCGCCCTTGCCGGGCGTGACGCCCGAGACGACGTTGGTGCCGTAGGCCTGGCAGGCACGGGCGTGGAACTCGCCCTCGCGCCCGGTGATGCCCTGGACGACGAGCCGGGTCTCCCGTCCGACGAGGATGCTCACGTGGCGGCCGCTCCCCGGGATGCCGCGACGGCCTTCGCCGCGGCTTCGTCGAGGGTCGCCGCGGTGGCGAAGTGCGCCGCCTCGAGCAGCGTCGCGGCCTCGGCTGCGTTGGTGCCGACGATCCGCACCACCATCGGCACGTCGCGGGTCTGCTGGCCGCGGGCCTCGATGAGGCCGCGCGCGACCTCGTCGCCGCGGGTGATCCCGCCGAAGATGTTCACGAGGATCGCGTCGACCTTCGGGTCGGCGAGGATCAGCTGCATCGCGTGGGCCACCTTGTCGGCGCGCGCCCCACCGCCGATGTCGAGGAAGTTGGCCGGCTCGCCGCCGGCCCGCTTGACCAGGTCCATCGTGGTCATCGCCAGACCGGCGCCGTTGACCATGCAGCCGATCGTGCCATCGAGCTTGATGAAGGTCAGCCCCGCCTCGCGCGCCTCTCGGTCTTCGGGCGCCTCCTCGTCGGGGTCGCGCAGGTCCTCGATGCCGGGATGTCGGCCGAGCGCGGAGTCGTCGAGCGTGATCTTCGCGTCGAGGCAGACCAGCCGCTCCACCGACGTCCCGTCGTCGGCTCGCTCCCGCACGATGGCCAGCGGATTGATCTCGACGAGGTCGGCGTCGTACGCGCGCATCGTCGCGACGAGGCCCTCGGCGATCGCGACGGCCGCCTTGAGGTGCCCGCCGAGGCCCATCGCGAAGGCAAGGTCACGGGCCTGATAGTCGAGCAGCCCGAGCAGCGGATCGGCGTGGCGCCGGACGATCGCGTCCGGGTTCGACGCGGCGACCTCCTCGATCTCGACGCCGCCCTCCGCCGAGCCCATCAGCAGGATGCCTCGCTCGGCCCGGTCGACCACGGCGGCCAGGTAGAACTCCTTGACGATGTCGGCGGCCGGACCGACGAGGACCTTGCGGACGGTCATGCCCTTGATGTCCATCCCGAGGATCCCCCCGGCGACGGTCGCCGCCTCCTCGGGCGTCGCGGCGAGCTTGACCCCGCCGGCCTTGCCGCGGCCACCGACCAGCACCTGGGCCTTGATCACGACCTGCTCGGCGCCGCTCGTCAGGTACGCGTCGGCTGCCGTGCGCGCCTCGTCGGCCGTGTAGGCCACGGCCCACGGCGGCACGGGCAGGCCCTGGGCCACGAGCAACGACTTGGCGTCGGCTTCCTGGAGTTTCACGCGACAGGGGGCTCCGGCTGGAGGAGGTCGGCGGGGTGGGGCGTCGATGGTAGCCGAGGCATCGTGGACCCGATGGCCGAAGATGGAACGGTCGGCGACGGTCGCCTCGCCATACTCGACGAGCGTGGCCAGGTGGGCCGCGCCAGCGCCGAGGGGCGTGATGCAGCGAGACCTCGTGGAGCGAGCGCGGAAGGGCGATCATGACGCCTTCGCCGAGCTGGCAGGCGCCGCGATCTCCCGACTGGATGGCGCCGCGTGGCTCATGCTCCGGGACGCCGAACAGGCCAAGGACGCCGTCCAGAACGCGCTCGTCCGGGCCTGGCGTGATCTGCCCACCCTTCGGGATCCCGACCAATTCGATGCCTGGCTGCATCGGTTGCTCGTCCACGCCTGCATCGATGAGGCGCGACGAACCCGACGCCATCGCGTCGATATCGAACTGACCGAACTCGATACACCCGCGATGACCGACCCGGCGTCGGCCATCGTCGATCGCGACCAACTCGAACGCGGCTTCCTCCGGCTCGATCCGGATATGCGGGCCGTGATCGTCCTTCATCACTACCTCGACCTACCGATGCCGACCGTCGCCGCAACCCTGGGGATACCCCTCGGCACGGCGAAGTCGCGCCTGAACCGTGCCCTCGGGCAGATGCGCGCGGCGCTCGACGCCGACTCGCGCACCCGCCCCGATCTCGTGGAAGGCCGGCTGACATGACGACGAACGACCGATTCGAACTCGCCATGTCGGACTGGCTCCACGAGGACGCCGCCCGTCGCGTGGCCGGACCACCTCGACGAGGTGCTGCAGGTCACGTCGACAGAGCGACAACGGCCGGCATGGTCGAGCCTCGAAAGGTGGCTCCCGGTGGATACGACGTTCCGACCTCGGTTCCTGCACATTCCGCAGCCTGGCCGCATGGCGCTGCTGGCCGGTTCTGATCCTGTTGCTGGTCGCCCTGGCAGTCGTGGCCATCGGCTCCCAGCAGCCGAAACTGCCGCCGCCCTTCGGTCTGGCGCGGAACGGCGACCTCGTTACCAGCCTGGACGGCGATCTCTATCTGATCGACCGGGCGACCAACGTGACTCGTCCGATCTCGCAGGGCAACACGTTCGACTTCTCGCCGATCTTCTCTCGGGACGGGACCAAGATGGTCTTCCTTCGGTCCGACGGGCCGTTGAGCAATCCCGCGATCCTGACGATGGTCGTGGCCAACGCGGATGGGTCCGAGATCAGGGCCGTGACGCCGCCGACGGAGAGCCTCGACTGGTTCGACTGGTCACCCGATGGCACGCAGGTCGCCTACATGGCGAAGGGTGCGCTGTGGGTAGTCGACATTGCGAGCGGCAAACAGCGGAAGCTGTCGGTCAGCGGACCGGTCCACTTCCCGACGTGGCTGCCTCCCGATGGCAACGAGATCGTCTACCGGCTCGAGACCAAAAGCCCCGCGATCTTCGCCATTTCGCCAAGTGGCGCTGCTTCGGCGCATGCGCTGTCCAGGACGCGCGGCGAACAACGAGTTCGACTTCCAGGGGATCGCCCTGTCGCCCGACGGCGCACACGTGACATTCACGCGTTGGTCCTCGTCCGTTACGGATCCCGATAATGGCTGGCTGCCCCATCTCTACGCCCTCGACGTCAAGTCGGGTCAGGAGATGGAATTTCCGACGCCCGCGGGGACCGGCAACCGCGGAACTGCCGTCTATTCGCCCGATGGGGGACTGGTCGCCTATGCCCGCATCTACCGTGAGGGAGCGTTCCAGATCGTTGTCGCCAACGCCGACGGCACCGGGAACGAGCGGCTGATCGGTCCGAAGAAGTCCGGACCTCCCGATGGAAGCGACATCTCGGCCGCTTGGACGTTCGCACCCGACGGCACGTCGCTGCTGGTGCGGTACGGAACGGACGATGACGGGGCGACCCATCAATTGCCGCTCGACGGGTCACCGGGAACGCTGATCGGGTCGGGCGGGTTCGAGTTCGTCGACGTGCAACGCCTCGCGCCTTGACCTTGGTCGACTGACCCGCCCGCGGCCGGTCGCGCCTCTTGGCGCGGCCGGCCAAACGGCGCACTCGGCCGAAGGTGAAGCCGTAGGCGCACGCCCGCGCGCCATACTCCGCGAGCGCGGCCACATGAGCCGAGCCACCGCCGAGGGGCGTGATGGAGCGAGAGCTCGTGGAGCGGGCACGGAGGGGCGATCATGACGCCTTCGCCGAGCTGGCAGGCGCCGCGATCTCCCGACTCGACGCGACCGCCTGGCTCATGCTCCGGGATACGGACCGAGCGATGGACGCCGTCCAGAACACGCTCCTCCGCGCCTGGCGTGATCTGCCCACGCTGCGCGACCCGGACCGATTTCGCATCCTGGCTGCACCGACTGCTGGTGCACGCGTGTATCGATGAGATCCGCCGTGGGCGGCGTCGACGTCTCGACGTCGAGATCACCGACGCGACGGACTTTCCCGTCCCGGCCGACGAGACGTCGGCCCTGGTCGACCGCGACCAGCTCGAGCGTGGCTTTCGCCGGCTCGATGCTGAAGAGCGGGCGGTCCTCGTCCTGCATCACTACCTCGACCTGCCCTTGCCGGAGGTCGCCGCGACACTCGGGATCCCGCTCGGGACCGCCAAATCACGCCTGTATCGCGGGCTCAGGGAGATGCGTGCGGCGCTCGACGCCGACGCACGTCCCGGTCCCGTACGTGAAGGACGCCCGGCATGATCACGAACGACGCCTTCGAGCGCACCGTCGCGAACTGGCTGCATACCGATGCGGAGCACCGCGTCCCGGACCACCTCGATGCGGTGCTGCGGCTGACGACTGCGGAGCGACAACGGCCGGCCTGGTCGAGCCTTGAAAGGTGGCTCCCCATGGATACGGCATTCCGACCACGCCTCTTCCAGACTCCACGCCTCAGCCGGGTCCTCCTGGTCGGCGCGGTCATCCTCGCCCTCGTCGGCGCCCTGGTCCTCTATGCGGGCTCGCAACAGCACCGACTGCCGCCGCCATTCGGGCCGGCGCGGAACGGCATCGTCCTCTCGAGCGGCAACGGCGACATCGTTCGCGGTGGACCCGGTCAACGCTCGCGCGAACGATGCTCGTCAGTGGGCCGACCTTCGACTTCGGCCCGAACTTCTCGCGCGACGGGACGAAGTTCCTCTTCCTGCGCGGAGCGCCATCCGACTGCGGCAAAGCAGACTGCGGGCTGTACCTGATGGCCGCCAATGCCGACGGAACCGACGTCCGCCAACTTACGCCGGGGATGCCTTCCCTCGACTGGGCCGATTGGTCGCCCGACGGATCCAAGGTCGCATTCCTGACCGCCGATCCAAGGGGTCCGGACGCGTGCTCGCCGTCGTCAATGCTGACGGGAGCGGCTTGAAGATCGATACCGTCGGCCGACCGCTCTACCCGGCTGGCTGGCTGCCCCCGAATGGTGATGAGATCGTCATCCGGGGTGACCACGTCACCCCGATGACCCCACCCGTCGGGATCTACGCCGTCCATCTCGACGGGACGGTCTGCGGCCGTTGACGACCCGACCAGCTCACAGCGACAACGACTACCAGACCGTTGCGCGTCTCGCCGGACGGCACCCTCATCGCCTATCGCGACGACGGCGACCCTGGCGGGTTCCAGGAACACATCTTCGATCTGACGACGGGCATCGATCGGATCCTGCCCGGGCCGAAGGGCCAGTCTGGCGGGACCTTCTCGCCAGACGGGACCAAGATCGCCTATCTGCGAGGCGTGGACCCCGATCTGATCCAGCTCGTCGTCGCCCCGGTCGATGGCTCATCGACGGGAATCCTGCTCGGCAAGGCCGCCCCGTGGGGACCTGACGGGCCGACGATCAGCAACGCCTCGTGGACCGCGGACGGCACCGCGATCCTGGCCAACTACGACAGTGAGCAGGTCGCCCGCCTGGTGCCGATCGACGGTTCGAAGCCGATCGATATCGACCACGGCAGCCTCGCACTGCCCGTGAACCAGCGTCTCGCGCCCTGACCTGACGGCCGGCTGCCGAATCAACGGCGCCGGACGCCTTCCTCGGATCCACTTCGATACGAAGGGAGCGACCCATGTCCCCGAGCACTCCACGGACCGCCCTCGCGGTGGCCGCGGTGGCGCTGGCGCTCGCGTCCGCCGCCTGCGGTTCCGACCCGAATCCTCCGAGCGTCACGATCATCCCGGCGACCACGGCTCAGGCCTCGATCGCCCCGACGCCGGTGGCCCCGGCCACGCCGAACCCGACGCTCTCAACGTCGCCGAGCCAGGCGGCCATCGAGCCTGGCGGTTGGGCACCGACCGGCAGCATGGTCCACGGCCGTTCCTACGGCGCGACCGCCACCCTCCTTCAGGACGGCCGGGTCCTGGTCAGCGGCGGCGAGAGTGACAATGGCAGCAGCGCGACGGCGGCAGCCGAGCTCTACGACCCGGCAACGGGCGCCTGGTCGAGGACCAGGAACATGGTTGCGCGACGCCGGGGCCATGTCGCAACCCTCCTGCAGGATGGTCGCGTCCTCGTGACCGGGGGCTGGAGCTACAACGGGCTCCCGCCAGTCTTCGGCGAGCTCTACGACCCGGGCACCGGGTCGTGGACGAAGACCTCCCCGATGACGCGCCCGCGGTACTCGCCGGAGGCGACGACGCTCGCTGACGGTCGAGTCCTCGTCGCCGGCGGCTGGACCGACTGCGGATGTTCCACTCGGCGCGCGGAGATCTACGACCCGATCGCCGGTACCTGGACTGCCACAGGCAACATGCCGAGCCCGATCGATCTGGCGACGTTGCTTGCCGACGGCCGGGTATTCGCGCTCAGCGAGGGACATGCTCCCGAAACCTTCGATCCGGCGTCCGGTCGATGGCGCCAGATCGCGAACGCTCCGACGGACGTCCGGTGGAGCGCTGCCGTCCGACTCCGGAACGGCGATGTGCTGCTCCTTGCCTTGGAGCTCGCGAAGGGTGAGCTGTACGACCCGATCGCGAATACCTGGACGTCGACCGACCTCCCGCACACCGGCGATGGACGGGCGGTCGTCCTCGATGACGGCACGGTCCTCGTTGTGGGGAAGGTGTCGTCGGCGCGCTTCGACCCCGCGACCGGCGCATGGTCGAGCGTCCCTCGTCCGCCGCTGCTCCGGGACTACGCGCTCGACAGCATCGACGGGATCGAGCTCAACCTGATGACCAAGCTTCGTGATGGCAGGGTCCTGGCCACCACCTACGGTGCGGCCGCGATCTACGACCCTGCGGGCGCAGCGTGACGACCGGTTCTCGCTGAGCGCGCTGCTCCGCGGCACCGTGGCCGGTCGCTCTCTCGGGACGGCCGGCCACGCCGCGTCTGGAGCGGCCCTACAATCGGGCCATGGCCCACCGTGTGACCTTGATCCCCGGCGACGGCATCGGTCCGGAGCTGGCGGAGGCGACTCGGCGCGTCCTCGATGCCTCGGGCGTCGAGTTCGAGTGGGAGGTCGTCGACGCCGGTGAGGCCGTGATGGCCGAGTACGGGACACCCCTTCCGGAGCACGTCCTCGAGTCGATCACGCGCAACAAGGTCGCCCTCAAGGGTCCGATCACGACGCCGGTGGGGGAGGGGTTCCGCAGCGTCAACGTCACGCTCCGCCAGGTGCTCGGGCTGTACGCGAACCTGCGCCCGGCGCGCAGCATCAAGGGCCTGGAGACCCGCTACGACGACGTCGACCTCGTGATCGTCCGCGAGAACACCGAGGACCTGTACGCCGGCATCGAGCATCGCGTCGGTCGCGATGCTGCCGAGAGCATCAAGATCATCACGCGCGAGGCATCCGAGCGGATCGCGCGCTTCGCCTTCGATTACGCCGTCGCCAACGGCCGCCGCAAGGTCACGGCGGTGCACAAGGCGAACATCATGAAGCTGTCGGACGGGCTGTTCCTCGAGAGCTGTCGGACCGTCGCCGCCGACTACGAGGGGCGGATCGAGTTCGAGGACCGCATCGTCGACAACATGTGCATGCAGCTCGTCCAGAAGCCCGACCTCTACGACGTGCTGGTGCTGCCGAACCTGTACGGCGACATCGTGTCGGACCTTGCTGCCGGGTTGGTCGGCGGCCTCGGTGTCGCGCCGGGCGCCAACATCGGGATCGAGGCCGCCGTCTTCGAGCCGGTGCATGGCTCGGCACCGAAGTACGCGGGGCTGAACAAGGCGAACCCGACGGCGTTGATCCTCAGCGGCGCGCTGATGCTCCGCCATCTCGGCTACCCCGAGGTGGCTGACCGCGTCGAGACCGCGGTCCGCGACGTGATCGGCGAGGGCCGCGCGACGACCTACGACCTGGGCGGCCCGGCAGGCACGTCGGACTTCGCCGATGCCGTGGTCGAGAAGCTGACCGCTGGCGTGCGAGCCGCTCGATGACCGGTCTGCCCGCGAGCCTCCGCCTGGCGCGGCCGCCGCGAAAGCCGGCCGGGACGACGCCATCCGGCTTCGGGGTCACGCAGCGCCTCGATCACTGGTGGGTGGCCCCCGCCGTCCAGGGCACCCTGTTCACGGTCTGCGCCACGTACCTCTTCGTGAGCGGCATCCTGCTCACGCCGATCACCAACGCGCCGTACGAGATCGACGGCTACCTGTCGCCCCTGTTCTCGCCGCTGATCCGGCCCGACTGGCTGCCCTGGTGGATCAGCCCCGGCCTGCTCATCCTGTGGATCCCACTCGGGTTCCGGGCGACCTGCTACTACTACCGCAAGGCCTACTACCGCTTCTACTTCGCCGACCCGCCCGGCTGCGCGGTCGGTGAGCCGGTGGCCCATCACCGGTTCGCGCTCGAGAACGCCTTCCCGTTCATCCTCCAGAACCTCCATCGGTTCTTCCTCTACCTGGCGTTCGTCCCGCTCGCGTTCCTGTGGATCGACGTGGTGCTGGCACTGACGCACGGCGGCGGGCTACGGATCGGCCTGGGTGGGGTGATCCTCGGTGTCAACGCGTTCCTGCTGTCGGGCTACTCGCTGTCGTGCCACTCCCTGCGGCACCTCGTCGGCGGGCGGCTGGACTGCTTCTCGTGCTCGCGCCGGGCGAAGGTGCGCCATAGCCTCTGGCAGCGCCTGACGTCGCTGAACCTGCACCACATGGCCTGGGCGTGGGCCAGCCTGATCTCGGTGACGCTCGCCGACGTCTACGTGCGGCTGCTGGCGCTGCACGTCATCGTCGACCCGGTGCTCCCGACGATCCGGATCGCGTCGTAGCCGCGAGACCGAGGTCGATGCTCGATCAGACCAACCCGCAGACCCGACCCCACGACGTCCTCGTCATCGGTGCGGGTGGGGCAGGGCTCCGCGCCGCCATCGAAGCCAAGGCGGCCGGTGCCGATGTCGGGCTGGTCTGCAAGTCGCTGCTCGGCAAGGCGCACACGGTGATGGCCGAGGGCGGCGTGGCGGCGGCACTCGCGCACGTGGCGTCCAGCGACGACTGGAAGATCCACTTTCGCGACACGATGGTCGGTGGCAAGTACCTCAACAACCCGCGCATGGCCGAGCTCCACGCTCATGGAGTCGCCGGATCGCGTCCGCGAGCTCGAGGCGTGGGGCGCGGTCTTCGACCGGACGACCGACGGCCGGATCCTGCAGCGCCCGTTCGGGGGCCACTCGCATCCGCGGCTCGCCCACGTCGGGGACCGGACCGGGCTCGAGATGATCCGCACGCTCCAGGACCGGGCCGTGTCGCTCGGGATCGACGTCTACATGGAGTGCACGATCACCCGGCTGATCACGAGCCGCGCCGGCGTCACCGGCGCGTTCGGCTACTGGCGGACGAACGGGCGGCCGATCGTCTTCCCGGCCAAGGCCGTCGTCCTGGCGACCGGCGGGATCGGCAAGGCCTACGAGGTCACATCGAACTCGTGGGAGTACAGCGGCGATGGCCAGGCGCTCGCGTACGCGGCCGGCGCCGAGCTGATCGACATGGAGTTCGTGCAGTTCCACCCGACCGGCATGGTCTGGCCGCCAGGCGTGCGTGGCCTGCTCGTCACCGAGGCGGTCCGGGGCGAGGGTGGGATCCTGCGCAACGCCAAGGGCGACCGCTTCATGTGGATGTACCTGCCGGAGGAGCGGCGCGAGGAGTACGCGGCCACCGACGAGGAGGCGGCGCGCTGGGTGAGCGCGCTGTCGCAGGGCAAGGAGACCGACGCCCGTCGCCCGCCGGAGCTGTCGACCCGCGACAACGTCGCCCGCGCGATCTACACCGAGGTGAAGGAAGGTCGCGGCTCGCCGCACGGCGGCGTGTACCTCGACATCTGGTACCTCCCGGCCGATCACGTCCGGCGCAAGCTGCCCTCGATGTACGAGCAGTTCAAGGAGCTCGCCGACGTCGACATCACGAAGGGCCCGATGGAGGTCGGCCCGACCACCCATTACGTGATGGGCGGCATCCGCGTCGACGCCGAGACCGAGGCGACGTCGGTGCCCGGCCTGTACGCAGCGGGCGAGGTCGCCGGGCGGGATGCACGGCGCGAACCGCCTCGGTGGCAACTCGCTGTCGGACCTGCTGGTGTTCGGGGCGCGAGCGGGCGCAGCGGCGGCGGCCCGTGCCGCCGAGCGAGTCGAGCGAGCCGTACGTCGACCCGGTGCAGGTCCAGGAGGCCGCCCGCGAGCTCGCCGCGCCGCTCGAGCGCCGGCGAGGGGGAGGACCCCTACGCGATCCAGCGCGACCTGCAGGACGCCATGCAGCGGCTGGTCGGCATCTTCCGCGAGGAGGCCGACCTCGACGAGGCCCTGCGGCGAGCTTGCCGAGCTGCGTCGTCGCTGGCGCTCGGTGCGGGTCACGCGGTGGTCGGACGTACAATCCCGGCTGGCACCTCGTCTTCGAGCTCGGCAACCTGTTGACCGTGGCCGAGGCGATCACCCGGAGCGCCCGCCAGCGTACCGAGAGTCGCGGCGCCCACAGCCGTCTCGACTACCCGGACACCGACGACGCGACGTGGGGCGGTCGCAACAGCGTCGTCGCGCAAGCTGCCGATGGCTCGATGCGGGTCTTCACGACGCCGCTTCCGGAGATGCGCGCCGAGCTCGACGAGCTGCTCGCCGCCGATCACGCCGCCGCGGCTGCAACAGGGAGCAAGGCATGACCGAGGCGCATCTGCGGGTCTTCCGCGGCGAGCCGGGCGAGGACTCGCGGTTCGACGAGTTCGATGTCCCGGTCGAGGAGGGGATGGTCGTCCTCGATGCGCTGCACTGGATCCAGGGGCACGGGGCGCCGGATCTCGCGGTTCGCTGGAACTGCAAGGCGGCCAAGTGCGGCTCGTGCAGCGCCGAGGTCGACGGCCGGCCCGCGGCTGACCTGCAAGACGCGCCTGTCCGACTACGACCTGGAGCAGCCGATCACCGTCGAACCGATGCGCGCCTTCCCGCTGGTCAAGGACCTCGTCACCGACGTGTCCTGGAACTACGAGGTCAACAAGACGATCCAGCCGTTCACGCCGCCCGACGGACGTTCCCCAGGAGGACTGGCGCTGGCAGCAGGCCGACATCGAGCGGGTCCAGGAGTTCCGCAAGTGCATCGAGTGCTTCCTGTGCCAGGACGTCTGCCACGTGCTGCGCAACCACGAGACCGACCAACCGTTCATGGGCCCGCGCTTCCTCGTGCGGGCCGCCGGCCTGGAGATGCACCCGATCGACCAGGCGGACCGGCGCGAGTACCTCAAGGACAGCGGCGGGGTCGGGTACTGCAACATCACCAAGTGCTGCACCGAGGTCTGTCCCGAGCACATCAAGATCACCGACAACGCGATCATCCCGCTCAAGGAACGCGTCGCCGACGAGTATTACGACCCGATCCAGTGGGTCTGGCGCAAGTTGCGCGGCAGTGATGCGGGCTCGGGCGCGCGGGTCGAGCTGCCGGTGCTGCAGGGCGACCCGCCACCGAGGGACGAGGACCCGGCATGACCGATGCGCCGGCGCCCGGGGCCCTCGACGCCGGGCGGGCGTTCGTCGTCCGCACCGATGGAGCGGCGCGTGGCAACCCGGGCCCCGCTTCGGCCGGAGCGGCGCTGTACGACCTCACGCGACCGGATGCGCGTGACCCGCGCGCGCAGCCCGACGCGTCGATCTCCGACTACCTCGGCACCCAGACCAACAATGTCGCCGAATACACCGGCGTCGTTCGTGCGCTGGAGCTCGCCAGCGAGCTCGGGGCGACCGAGGTCCACCTCCTGCTCGACTCGAAGCTGATCGTCGAGCAGCTGTCGGGTCGCTGGCGGGTCAAGGACGCCAAGCTGATCCCGCTGTGGGCCGCGGCACGCACCACGCTCAGCGGCTTCGGTCGCTGGACCGCGACGCACGTCCCGCGGGCACAGAACAGCGTCGCGGATGCGCTGGCGAACGCCGCGATCGATCGCGCCACGGCCGGTGGTCCGGCGTCAGTCGTGCAGCGGCCCGATCGGGCCTGACCGGAGAGCCTCTAGGGCCCGTCGGCGGGACGGGACCAAGGTCCCGGGCGACAGATCCAGCCTCCAGGGGTACCCTCGTCACGACCATGCACGGCCGTCGAACGGGCCGGATCGTGGCGGCGACGATCGCCACGACGCTGGCCATCGTGCTCACGGGATGTGCGGACCGGTCGAGCCAGTCCGTTCCCCCTCCCGCCGTGTCGAGCACCCAGCCGCAAGCCAGCCCCGCGGATCAGCCGCAGGTCTCGTCGTCGGCGCCCGCGTCGCCGAGCGCGGCTCCCAGCCCCACCGGCGTCGCCCGCAGCCGACGCCACGTCGAACCCGGCCCGGGTCATCAACGGCAAGGCGTATCGGCCGGCCATCGATCCGACCGCCTTCTCGACCACGATCACGAACCAGTACATGCCGCTGGTCGCGGGAACCGTGATGACCTACGAGGGCGCCGGCGAGCGTGGCGTGTTCACCGTCACCGATCGCACGCGCACCGTCATGGGCGTCACGACCGTCGTCGTGCGCGACCAGGCGTTCGAAGGCGGGGCGCTCGTCGAGGACACGGAGGACTGGTTCGCCCAGGATTCGGCCGGCAATGTCTGGTACTTCGGCGAGGCCACCGCGGAATGCGACGGGCACCGCATCGCCGGGCGGCACGGCTCGTGGGAGGCGGGGGTGGACGGCGCCCAGCCGGGCATCGTCATGCTGGCGCGTCCTGACGTCGGCGACTACTACCGGCAGGAATACTTCAAGGGCGAGGCCGAGGACGTCGCGAAGGTGATCCGTCTCGATGCCACGGTGAAGAACGCGCTGGATACGTACCGCGGCGTTGTGATCACGGAGGACTTCTCGAAGCTCGAGCCCACCCTCGTCGAACACAAGAAGTACGCGCCTGGCGTCGGTCTCGTGGCCGAGCAGACGCTCAAGGGTGGCTCGGGGGTCGTGGAGCTGATCAAGGTCGCCCGATCGGCCAAGCCGGGCGCGTCGACGGCCGGTCGCCTGTGCGGAGCGTAGACTCCTGATCGCCAGCGAGGCGGTCGGATGGTCGCGCGGCGCCCGGGGCAACCCGGTCAGCCGTGAGGAAAGTCCGAGCTCCACAGCGCAGGGTGGCGGGTAACACCCGTCCGTCGTGAGACGAGGACTAGTGCCACAGTGACGATGCCGTGGCCCGGCCATCGGTCGGGTCGCGGAGTGAAACGGGCAAACTCCACCTGGAGCAAGGCCAAATAGGAGGGCGTAACTCGCGCCGGGCGACCGGTGCGGGGGAGAGGGGCGCTGCCCAGCCCTCGGGTCGGCCGCATGAGCCGTCGGGTGACCGACGGCCTCAGATGGATGGCCATCGCCGTCGACGCAAGTCGACGGACAGAACTCGGCTTACAGACCGCCCTCGCTGGCGAAAACCTCGGGGCGATGGCCTCGCGGGGCTCGGCCTCGCGCCTCGGTGCGCGAGTGGCAGCACCCAGTCGAGGGTGCCAGCTCCTAGTCTTCGTCTGGGCGGAAGATGTGCGCGGCCGTGCAGGTGTTGCAGATCGGCATCGCCAATTCGAGGTCGCCCAACGGGATCGGGATCTTCCGGTCGGGGAACAGGCACTCGACGTCGTAGACGCGATCCGAGCCCGCCTCCACGTCGATCAGGCGCCGAAACGTGCAGCGCTTGATGCGGTGCGGCGCCAGGTGATAGGCGTCGGTCTGTTGCGGGATGACCGGGAGCGGGAGCGCCATTTCGGTGTCGCGAGGCCTCGTTTGCCAGGTCGGCGATGCGTCCCGACCGACCTTGGCGACGGACAGTAGCACCGGCTTCGACGGCACGACAAGGCGCGAAAGGTACTAGACTCCGCGCCGTCGTAGTCCAGACAGAGGGAGATGCGTGGCCGACGACCAAGGGAAAACGCCAACTCCGCGCCCCCGTCGTCGTCGCACAGACATCGACCCGAAGGCCCCGTCGCCGCCCGTTGCGAACGAGCGCAGACGGCGAAAGCCGCCGGCCGCGACCGATCCCTCCCGGGCCGCCACGCCCCCGACGCCGACCGAGGACGCACCGGTGGACGCCGCACCGACCGACTCCGCGTCGGGGGGCGGGCGCGATCCCAGCGCGCCATTCCATGTGCCTGGCGTCGCGCCCGCGGCCGTCGCGACACCCGTCGCCGTTGCGGACGGACCGCCACCGGCCACCGATCCCGGGCGCGCCTGGCTGGCCCGTCTCGATGACCGATCCGCGGATCCGAACGTCTGCCCATTCCTCCGGGCGGCGGCGGACGGCCGGCTGGTCGCCCCGATCGAGTCACCGGATCCGGCGAATCGCTGCGCCGCGCTGTCCGAGGCGGTGCCCCAATCGCTGCGGCAGCAGGAGCTCGTGTGCCTGTCGTCGGGCCACATCAACTGCCCGCGCTACCTCCGGGGTGCGGCGGTCGCGATCGAGACCCCGACGCCGGTCGTCCGGGCGGGGCGGACCCTCACTACTCCGGTCTTCGCCTCGCTGATCGTGCTGGTGATGGCGGTCAGCGCGTCTGTGGCATTCGCGCTGACCCGAGGTGGCCTCGTGCTGGAAGGTGCAGGTCCGTCCCCGTCGCTCGTCGCCGTCCTGCCTTCGCCGTCCTCGCTCGCGGTCGAACCCACCGCCACTCGTCACGCCCGTCGCCGCCATCGCTCGCCGCCTCGGTCGAGCCCACGCCCTCGTCGACACCGACCCCGACGGCGTCATCGACCCCGGCCGCGCCACCGACGCGCAAGCCCGCCCCGACACCGACCTCCGACCGATACAAGCTGCTCAAGGCCTGCCCGAACACCCCGAAGTGCTGGATCTACACGGTCCGCCGTGGCGACAACATCTTCAGCATCGCCAATTACTTCGGGGTCTCCCAGGACAGCATCTATGCGCGGAACCCGTGGCTGAAGCAATCGGGGCTCCGATCCGGTCAACAGCTCCGACTGCCGCCACCGACGCGCTGACCGAACGGGCACGTCGGTCGGGCCACCAACGGGCCTGATCCCGGGCGGGCTACGGCCGGCGCTTGCGCCACGGTCGGTACCCGTCGCTTGACAGGCGACAAATCAGGGTCGAGCGCCGCCGATCGGCCGGTTCCACGCAGTCCTGGGGCGGTTCCGTCGCTTGACAGGCGACAGTCCGTCCGAAGGGGAGTCGACAGGCCCCCTGCCCGCGCCTCGCCCTGATCCTGTCGCCTGCCAGTCGACAGATCGAGTCGAACCGGGCGTCCGAGACCCTCTGCCCGCGCCTCGCCCTGATCCTGTCGCCTGCCAGTCGACAGATCCTGTTCGAAGGGGAGTCCACAGGCCCTCTTGCCGCGCCTCGCCCTGATTTTGTCGCCTGGCAGTCAACGAGGCCACCGCGATAGGGCTCCTGCCCGTGCCTCAGGGCTTTTCGTCGCTTCTGAGTCGACGCCGCCGCGCGAGGAGACGCCGCGCGAACCTCCGCGCGACTTGTGGTGATTTGTGCATTGACGCAGGCCGAATCGCGCCGTACGATGCGCCGAAGTGGTCCAAAGTGGTGGGAAGTGGGGAATACGGCCAGCACCGAGCGAAGGCCGCAGCCCTGAACCCAGCGGACCAGGCCGAGGCAGTCCAAGGAGCCCCCCACGGGTGTTCACCGGCGAGTACCGGCACACGGTGGACGACAAGGGACGGATCGCCGTCCCCGCGAAGTTCCGCGTCCAGCTCGGCGCTGGCGCGGTCGTCTCGCGCTGGCTCGATGCCTGCCTCGCGATCCACACCGAAGGGGGGTGGGAAGCCCTCGCGGCCAAGGTCGCGGCGCTGCCCATCACCGACCAGAGCGCGCGGCGCTTCCAGCGACTGATCTTCGCGGGCGCCGCCGAAGTCGAGCTCGATCGTCAGGGCCGGATCCTGCTGCCGGCCTACCTGCGCGAGCACATCGACCTGGGGAACGAGGCGGTGGTCGTCGGTTCGCGCGACCACGCCGAGATCTGGGTGCCTTCGACCTGGGCCACGTACGCCCAGGGGCTCGAAGACCCCGACGAGCTGGCCGAGGCCTTCCAGGGCCTTGGGATCTAGCTCGCAACCACATGCGCTTCCAGGGTCCGCTCGGGATCCGATCGACGACGGTGGAGGAGAGATGGAGGTAGGGCACATCCCGGTGCTGGCAGAGGAGGTCATGTCGATGCTCGCGCCTGCCCCGGGAAGCCTCCAGATCGATGCCACGGTCGGCGGCGGTGGGCACACCGAGCGGATCCTGGAGGCGACCGTCCCTGATGGCCGCCTCCTCGGTCTCGACGCCGATGGGGCGGCCATCGCCAGAGTGGACGGTCGCCTCCGACCACGGTTCGGCGATCGGCTCGTGCTCCGCCAGGCGAACTTCCGCGACCTGGCGACGACGGCACGCGACGCCGGCTTCGATGCCGTCGACGGCACGCTGTTCGACCTCGGGCTGTCGAGCTACCAGCTGGCCGATACCGAACGAGGTTTTGGCTTTCGCGCCGGCGGCCCGCTGGACATGCGCTTCGACGTGGGTCGCGGCGTCCCCGCCGCCGAGCTGCTCGCCACGCTCGACGCGGACGAGCTGACGGCGCTGTTCCGTCGCTACGGCGAGGAGCCGAAGGCGCCACGGATCGCCCGGGCCATCGTCGACGCTCGACGGACCGCCCCGATCGCGACGGCCGAGGAGCTCGCCGCGCTCGTCGAACGCGTCGCGCCGCCGAACCCGCGGATCCGCCGGCGGACCCACCCGGCCACCCGCGTCTTCCAGGCGCTGCGGATCGCGGTGAACGAGGAGCTCGAGGCGCTCCAGGCCGGCCTCGCCGCTGCCGTCGATCTGCTCCGGCCCGGCGGCCGGCTCGTCGTCCTGAGCTACCACTCACTGGAGGACCGCATCGTCAAGCGCTTCATCGCGGCCGAGCGCCGCGGCTGCATCTGCCCACCCGAACTGCCGGTATGCGTCTGCGGCCGGAACCCCCGGCTCCGGTTGCTGACCCGCCCCTCGCTGACCCCGTCACCCGCCGAGATCGCCGCCAACCCACGTGCCCGGAGTGCCCGCCTGCGGGCCGCCGAGCGCCTCGCCGCCTGACCGTCACGCAGTACCGAACGGAAGGAGGAGCCCCCATGAGCAAGCGCCACCAGTCGCATCGGCGGAAGGCCTATGGCCGCCGCCAGCACGAGGTGCGCGAACGCCACGAGCGCGAGCACCACGTCGACGCATCGGCGTTCGAGCTCGACTGGGGCTCCGTCGCTCCGGCCGATCCGCTGACGTTCGGCGACCCGCGCTCGCCCCGTCTCCGCTTCGCGCTCGGCGACTGATCGATGGCCGTCTACCAGGGCGCGCGACCGCGCGCCATCGGCCTGCCGGGGCGGCCGTCGCTCCGTGACGCCGGCCTGCCGGTGCTGCCGCGACGACGCGCCCGAGCGGCGGTCCGTGCGCACCGCACGACCACCGGCCGGCCCGGGATCATCCTCGGCGCGATCGTCGTCGCGTTCATGCTCGCGTTCTTCTCGCTGGCCCAGGAAGTCCGGGTCTCGGCGACGAGCTACGACATCGGGCGGCTCCAGGTCGAGCGGGAGCGGCTCGACGCGCGGCTCCAGGAGCTCGACTCCGACCTGAGCCGACTCGGGCGCGAGCCGGCGGTCCGCAAGATGGCACTCGACCAGGGGCTCGGCCAGCTCGGCGAGCCCGTCATCCTGCCGGCCCGCTGATCGCGCGAGCCGACTGACCGATGCTGGGTCGGACCGATTCCCGCCGCCGTCTGCTGATCCTGCTGCTGGTCTTCGCGGTCGGGTCGCTGGCCCTGTTCGCGAGGACCGCCTACTGGCAGGTCCTGCGCGGCGACGAGCTGATGGCGAAGGCCGCCGCGCAGACGACGATCCGGGTCGACGTGCCGACTCGTCGCGGCGACATCTACGATCGGACCGGGACCATCCTGCTGGCGACGACCGTGGACCGCGATCGACTCGTCGCGGCGGCCGACCAGCTGGCACGCGACTCCGCACACCGCACGCAGACCGCCGACCAGCTCGTCAGGATCCTCAAGCTCGTCGACCCGACGGAGATCGCAGCACTCCGCGAGAAGCTCGACTCGGGCAAGCCGTACGTCGTCCTCGCCCGCGGCATCGAGCCGTCCGTCGCCGACCGGATCCGCCAGGCGATGCGTGACGAGCGGATCTTCAATATCGCCCTCGAACCCGAGCCGGAGCGCGTCTACCCGCAGGCCGGCGGCGGTCCCGACTCGACCCTGGCGGCGCACCTCCTCGGGTTCGTGAACCGCGACAACGTCGGCCAGTACGGCGTCGAGCAGCAGTACCAGCAGACGCTCGCCGGCATCCCGCGCACGATGGTCGCCTCGCGCGACGTCAACGGCCGGCCGATGGCCGAGACATCGGTCGTCGAGGCGCCAGGCACGATCGGCGAGGACATCCGGCTCACGATCGACGCGAGCCTCCAGCTCGCCATCGAGCAGGAGCTCCTTGCGGCCTGGATCGCCGACGACGCCAAGAGCGCCTCTGCCGTGGTCATGGATCCCTACACGGGCGCCGTCTACGCGGAGGCCACGTACCCGTCGTACGACGGCAATGACTACCGGGCGGTCGCGGCCGACACGCCAAGCCGCTTCATCGACCCGGTCGTCTCGAAGGTCTACGAGCCGGGCTCGGTGTTCAAGATGATGACCGCGGTGACCGCCCTCGAGTCCGGCAAGGTCACGCGCACGACGAAGATCAAGGACCAGGGCACGCTGCGGCTCGACCACGGCACCACGAAGATCGACAACGCCGATCACCGCGGCATGGGCTGGATCACGTTCGAGGACGGGATCGCCTACTCGCGCAACGTGGTGGCTGCCAAGGTCGCGCTCGGTCTGGGCAAGACCACGGCCGACTCGGCCCAGATGCTCTACCAGACGTGGCGCACGCTCGGCTACGGGCAGAAGACGGGCATCGATCTCGCGGGTGAGGCGTCCGCCAGCAACTACGTCCGCGATCCGGCCGTCAGGCCGTGGGGCCAGATCGACCTCGCCAACGGGGCGTTCGGCCAGGGCGTGGCGGTCACCCCGATCCAGCTTGCGACCGCTTACGCGGCGCTGCTCAACGGCGGGATGCGCGTGCAGCCGCACGTCGTCGAGGGCATCGGCGATCGCGACGTACCGATCCCGCCCGGCGAGCGCCTCATGCCGCCGAAGATCTCCAAGACCCTGATCCGGATGATGGATCACGTCGTCGAGACCGTGCCGTTCTACCGGGACCGGACGCTGGTGCCGGGCTACCACGTCGGTGGCAAGACCGGGACCGCGCAGATCTGGGATCCGAAGAAGAAGGACTGGAAGCACAACCTCTTCAACTACTCGTTCGTCGGATACATCGGCCGCGAAGCCGGTGTGCCGGACCTCGTGGTCGCGGTCCGCATCGAGGAGGGGACGCCGCGGATCGCCCGAGTCGGCCACCTGGAGATGCCGGTCATGTCCTTTGAACTCTTCCGGCGGATCGCCACCGACGCCATCTCGACGCCGGACCTGCTGACCGATCGACCGGCGCCCGGACCCGTGACGGATCGGTGAGCGGGGCCTATGCGACACTGGCCGCCGTGACCGACGTCGCCCCGTCGTCTCCGACGCCGTCGGACGCGGCGCCTGCCATCACCGCCGACGAGCTCGTCCGCATCACCGGCGGTCGACTGATCACCCGGTCCGATCGACCGATCCGGGGCGGGGCGGTCGACTCCCGGCTCGTCGGGCCCGGACAGCTGTTCGTGGCCCTCCCGGGCGAGCGCACCGATGGCCATCTGCATCTGGACGAAGCCGTCGAGCGCGGCGCAGCGGCCCTCATCGTCACGCGCCAGGTGAGCGACCCGGCCGCCTTCGGGGACATCACGATCGTCCGCGTGGCGGACGCCCAGGCCGCGCTCGGCGCCGTGGCCGCCGGCTGGCGCCAGCGCTTCGATCCTCTGGTCGTCGGGGTGACCGGCAGCATCGCCAAGACCTCGACCAAGGAAGCGATCGCGGCGGTCCTCGGTGCGGCGCGTCGGACGCTCAAGACCGAGGGCAACCAGAACAACGAGATCGGGCTGCCGCTGACGCTCCTTCGCCTCGGCCCGGAGCACGAGGCAGCGGTGCTCGAGATGGGCATGTACGTCGGCGGGGAGATCGCCGACCTCGCGGCGATGGCCCGGCCGTCGATCGGCGTCGTCACCGCAGTGCAGGCGGTTCACCTCTCGCGGATCGGCACGCTCGACGCGGTCGAGCAGGCCAAGGGGGAGCTGCTCGAAGCGCTGCCGCCGAGCGGCCGGGCGATCCTCAACGCCGACGACCCGATCGTCACCCGGATGGACGCGCGAACCGTCGCGCGGGCCGTCCGCTACGGCTTCGCCGCCGACGCCGACGTTCGGGCGACCGACGTGACGTCGGCCGGCACCGCCGGGATGCGCTTCCAGCTCGTCACGGACGCCGGGCGCCGGGACGTGGTGATCCCCGCGCTCGGTCGGCTGTCGGTCCATAACGCACTGGCCGCGGCCGCGGTCGGGCTGGCTGCGGGCATGGATCTGGACACGATCGTCGCCGCGCTGGCGCGTGGCTGGTCGGCGCCTCATCGGGTCGAGCTCGTCCGCCTCCGCGGAATGACCGTGATCGACGACAGCTACAACGCGTCACCGGGTTCGGTGACGGCCGCGCTGGAGCTGCTCGAGGGACTGCCGGGACGTCGCGTCGCGGTCCTCGGCGAGATGCTCGAGCTCGGCGAGGCGCATGACGCCGGCCACTACGCCGTCGGAGAGCTCGCGGGTCGCATCGTCGACGTCCTCGTCGTCGTCGGCCGGGAGGCGGGCGGGATCGTGAACGGGGCGCTCGATTCGGGGATCGATCCCACCAAGGTCCACGTGACGGCCGACGCCGATTCGGCGCTCGATGCGCTTCGGCCGCGCCTGCGCGACGGCGACGTCGTGCTCGTCAAGGCGTCGCGCGGGATCGGGCTGGATCACCTGGTCGATGCGTTGCGACTCGAGATCGGCGAGGCGGCCGGATGACCGAGCTCGCCGCAGCCGCCGCCCAGCCCACGGTGTCGGTCGAGCTGATCCAGGGGCTGCTCCTCGCCTTCGCACTCATCGTGATCCTCATGCCGCCGTACATCCGGCTGCTGCAAGCACTCGGGTTCGGCAAGCGGATCCGGCAGGAGGGCCCGGAAAGCCACTTCGTCAAGGAAGGCACCCCGACGATGGGCGGGCTGCTGATCGTGATCGTGGTCCTCGGTATCTATTTCTTCCTGCGCAAGGGCGCGGATGCCGCGACGTTCGCGCCGCTCGCGGCGCTGGCTGGCGTCGGCGCGCTCGGCGCCTTTGACGACTACCTCAACGCGAGAACCGGAGAGGGGATCAAGGCACGCCAGAAGCTCATCTGGCTAACAGTGGTCGCGTTCGTCGCCGCTTGGCAGATCCAGCAGACCTACGACATCACCGCGATCGCGGTCCCGTTCGTCGGGGCGGTGCTGATCCAGCCATGGCTCTACGTGCTCTTCGCGGCCTTTGCGATCATCGCCGCGGCGAACGGCGTCAACATCACCGACGGTCTCGACGGGCTGTCCGGCGGCACCGTCGCGATCGCGTTCGTGGCCTACATGCTGATCGCGCTGCTGAACACGCCGGCGCAGCCGAACCTGGCGCTCCTGTGCGCACTGATCATCGGCGCGCTGCTCGGGTTCCTGTGGTTCAACGTCCACCCCGCGCAGATCTTCATCGGCGACTCGGGGGCGCTGTCGCTCGGTGCGACGCTGGCGGTCACGGCGCTGATCACCGGCCAGATCCTGGTCCTCCCGCTGATCGGGATCATCTTCGTGCTCGAGACGGTCTCGGTGATCCTCCAAGTCGTGTACTTCCGGGCCACCGGCGGTCGTCGGCTGTTCCGGATGAGCCCGATCCACCACCACTTCGAGCTTGGCGGGTGGGACGAGGAGAAGATCACGATCCGCTTCTGGATCGTCGGCATCCTCGCCGCGCTGCTCGGCGTCACGCTGTTCATCTCGACCCAGCCGGGCACGTTCGTGTGAGCGCGGCGATGACGACACGACGTCCAGCACTCGATCCGGACACGCTTTCGATGGCGGCCATCCGATCTGGAGTGCTCCGTGGCGCCCCGGTCACGGTCCTCGGGTTCGCGCGGAGTGGCATCGCACTGGCGCGCTTCCTGGCCGACGCGGGTGCCCGGGTCACGGTCTACGACGGGCAGCCTGCCCACGAGCTGAGCGACGCGATCGCGGCACTCGACGGGCGGTCCGTGACGCTGGCGGTGGGGCCGGACGTCGACCCGGCGTCGACGTGGGCCGATGCCGTGCTGGTGACGACGTCGCCCTCGATCAACCCCGACTACCCGACGACCGAGCCGCGGCTCCGTGCGGCGCTGCGTTCCCTCGTTGCCGCGCGTGCCGCCGGCGACGACACCGTCCCCGCGCTCGTCTCGGAGCCCGACCTGTTCCTGCGGCTGTGCGTCGCGCCGACCATCGGCGTGACGGGGACCAAGGGCAAGACCACGACGGCCTCGCTGATCGCCGCGGTCCTCGCCGCCGACCCGCGCCACCCCGTCGTCCTGGGCGGCAACATCGGCGTGCCGATCCTCGAACGGCTCGACGAGCTGACCCCGGACCATCGCGTCGTCTACGAGCTCTCAGAGCTGCAGCTGCCGACGCTGTCTCGGGGCACGACGGTCGCGGTCTACACGAACGTGACCTCGGACCACCTCGATCGGCACGGGTCGCTCGAGGCGTATCAGCGCGTCAAGCGGATCCTCGCCGAGCGGGTCGATCCGGACGGCGCGCTCGTGCTCAACGTCGAGGACCCCGTGGTCGCAAGCTATGGGGAGCTGACGACGGCCCGGATCGTGCGTTACCGACGGGACGAGCCGCTGCCCGGTGGTCTCGGCGTGGTGGACGGCTGGATCGTCGCCGACGGGGTCTCTCGCCTCACCCCGGCGGGCGGTGGGACCGCCGAAACCGGACCTGGTGGTCGCATCCTGCCGATCGCGGAGCTGGGGATCCCCGGTGCCCACAACGTGTCCAACGCGCTGGCCGCCGTCGCCGCAGGGCTGCTGTTCGGGGTGGCCCCGGGCGGGATCCGCGACGCCGCGGCGGCGTTCACCGGTGTCGAGCACCGGCTCGAGCCGGTCGCCATGGTCGAAGGGGTCCGCTTCGTGAACGATTCGCAGGGCACCCAGCCCGACGCCGTCATCGCGGCGCTGCGCGCGTTCGATGCGCCGGTGGTGCTGATCGCCGGCGGCCGCGACAAGGGCGTCGATCTCGACGAGCTCATCGCCGTCGCCGCCGAACGCGCGGCAGCGGTCGTGGTCATCGGCGAGAGCGGGCCGGAGCTCGGCCGGCGGCTCGCCGCAGCCGGCGTGGCCCGGGTCGAGACCGCCGGCTCGATGGACGACGCCGTCGCGCGCGCGGACGTGCTGGCTCGCGCGGCGCGCGCCACGAGCCCGAACGCCGGACCGGCCACCGTGCTGCTCAGCCCGGCCGCCGCGAGCTTTGACATGTTCGTTGACTACGCGGCACGCGGCCGGGCGTTCAAGGACGCCGTCGCCACTTTGATCCGCGATCGCGGGAGGGCCGACGCATGAACCTGGCGCCACCGATCCCGCGCCTGGGTCGGCCGTTCGCGGATCCTGCGGCCAAGGAGCGCAAGCGCGTCCGCGAGGGTCGCAAAGCGGCGAACCGGACGCCCGCGAAGGACCTCACCCAGGCCCTCCAGCGCGAGCGACATGCCCCCGACTACATGATCCTCGTCGTGGTCGTCGCCCTCGCCGCGGTCGGCATCCTGATGGTCTACTCGTCCTCGGCGATGAAGGGCTACCTGTCCGCCGACGCCGACACGTTCCAGACGGTCGGACCCCAGATCCAGTGGGCGCTGCTCGGCCTCGTCGCGATGGTCGCGATGATGCGGATCGACTACCGCTACCTCCGCCTGGCCTCGATCCCCGCCTACGTCGTGGCGCTCGGGCTGCTGTGCCTGGTCTTCGTGGACGAGTTCAACATCGTGATCGGCGGGTCGGCGCGCTGGCTCAAGCTCGGCCCGCTGCCGGCGATCCACCCGGCGGAGATGGCCAAGCTCGCGCTGATCATCTATCTCGCCCATTGGTTCGCCAAGCGCGGCGCGAGGGTCGGGACGCTGTGGGGCGGTGTATTGCCCTTCCTGATCATCGCGGGGCCCGTGATCGCGCTGGTCTTCCGCGAGCCCGACCTGGGCACGACGATCGTCATCGCTCTCACGGCGTTCACGATGTTCTTCATCGCCGGCGCCAACGTCATCCATTTCGGCGCGCTGCTCGGGATGGCCGGGTTCGGGGCGATCCTGGTCGGTTTGGCCGGCTACCAGATGGACCGGATCCGTGTCTGGCTCAACCCGTGGTCCGACCCGCAGGGCGCCGGCTACCACACGGTCCAGGGGCTGCTGGCGCTCGGGCTCGGCGGCATCTTCGGGTCGGGCCTCGGCGAGAGCCGGATGGCGGGCGGCCTGTTCGTCCCCAACGCGTTCAACGACTTCATCTTCGCGATCATCGGCGAGGAGTTCGGGCTGATCGGCGCGGGCGTCGTCATCGCGCTGTTCGTGCTGCTGGCCTACGCTGGCATCCGCGTCGCGCTCGGCGCGCCGGACACGTTCGGGGCCTTGCTCGCCGCCGGGATCACGGCGTGGCTGTGCATCCAGGCGTTCATCAACATCGGCGTCGTCGTGACGCTCGTCCCGATCACCGGCATCACGCTGCCATTCATCAGCGCCGGAGGCTCGTCCCTCATCATCAGCTTCGCGGCGATCGGGATCCTGCTCTCGATCTCACGCGAGACCATCGACAAGGGGACCTGGAACGACGATGCGACTGCTGATCGCCGCGGGCGGAACGGGCGGACACATCTACCCGGCGCTGGCCGTCGCCCGGTCGTTGCGCGCGCGTCCCGACGCGCCTGAGCTCGCCTGGATCGGCGGCCATCGCGGTCTCGAGACTGGCCTCGTTCCCGGCGGCCGGGATCCCGTTCAGCCGGCTGGCGCTGCGATCGCTGCGGTCGGTGGGCGTGAACGCCCACGCGGTCCTCGACCCGCTCCGGCTCGGTGCGTCAGTGCCGCAGGCGGCCGCCATGCTCGCCCGCCGTCGACCCGCCGCGATCTTCACGACCGGCGGCTACGTCGCGATCCCGGTGCTGCTGGCCGCGGCCCCGCTCGGCATCCCGGTCGTGCTATGGGAGGGCAACGTGATCCCGGGGCGTGCGGTGCGCGCCACGGCGCGGCTCGCCGATGTCCTCGCGGTGTCGTTCGAGGCGACGTGCGAGGCGCTGGCCACTGCCGCGTCGGGCCATCCCTGCTATGTCACGGGTACGCCGATCCGGGACACGACAGCGATCGACCGGGCGACGGCCCGCGAGCACCTCGACATCCGCCCGGGCGACCCGGTGCTGCTGATCTTCGGTGGGTCCCAGGCGGTCCGTCGCTTCAACGGGGCGGTGGCCGCCGCCCTGCCTCGTCTCGTCGAGCGCGCGGTCGTCATCCACGTCACGGGTGAGGACGGCTACGCGCCGGCGCTTGCCGGGCGCGAAGCGCTGCCCGAGGGCGTTCGTGGGCGCTACCGTCCCCATCCGTTCCTGCGCGACGACATGCTCCCGGCACTTGCAGCCGCCGACCTCGTCGTCGGGCGCGCCGGCTCCTCGACGCTCGCTGAGGTCACCGCTCTGGGGCTGCCCATGGTGGTCGTGCCCTATCCGCACGCCGCCGGACACCAGCGTGCCAACGCCCGGCTGATCGAGGACGCCGGCGCGGGCCGGCTGATCGACGACGCCGATTTCGATTCGGATGCCCTGCTCGCCGCGGCCGCGCTGATCGACGATCCCGTGGCCTACCCGGCCATGGCGGCGGCCGCGCGATCGCTGGGCCGACCTGGGGCTGCTGACGCCGTCGCCGACCTCGTGCTGGCCGTCGCGCAAAACGAAACGCTCCCGGACCCGGCCGAGATCGACCGACGCGCCCGCGGGCTGGCCGCATGACGACCGCGACGTTCGACGCGGTCGCGACCGGGACGGAGATCCAGCGTCGGGTCGGGGTCAAGACGTCGCGTGACGAGCCGCTGGCGCGGTTCACGACGATGCGCGTCGGGGGCCCGGCCGATCTCTTCGCCACCGTGCACAACCTGTTCGAGCTGCGCGCGCTCGTGCGCTTCGCACGGGCTCGCGAGATCGCGCATTTCGTGCTCGGGCGTGGCAGCGACCTCGTCATCAGCGATCGCGGGTTCCGCGGCCTCGTGATCCAGGATCGTGCCGAGAGCTCTCGCGTCGACGGCTCGACGTACACGGCCGCGGCCGGCGTCCCCATGGCCAGGGCCGCGACCGAGACGCAGAAGGCGGGGCTCACCGGCCTCGAATTCGGGCTCGCGATCCCGGGGTCCGTGGGTGGCGCCGTGTGGGCCAACGCGGGCGCCCACGAGGCGGACGTCGCGGCGGTGCTGGAGTCGGCGCGAATCCTGGACGCGACGGGGCGCGAGGAGATCGTGCCCGTCAGCGAGCTCGAGCTCCAGTACCGGGACAGCCGCTTCAAGCAGCGGCGCGAGGAGCTGGTGCTGGAGGCGACCTTCGCGCTCGAGCCGGCCGACCCGGACACGAT
Source organism: uncultured Chloroflexia bacterium (assembly GCA_963788235.1). Lineage (GTDB taxonomy): Bacteria > Chloroflexota > Limnocylindria > Limnocylindrales > CSP1-4 > SPCO01. Next base: position 65,939 of record CAWBFV010000002.1, read on the forward strand.
CAAGGCCCGCCTCGACGACATCCGCCGCTGGCGCCAGGCACACCAGCCGCTCGGGCTGCCGTCGGCCGGGAGCGTCTTTCGCAACCCCGATGGCGACTCCGCCGGCCGGCTGATCGAGGCGGCCGGCCTGAAGGGCACGAGGATCGGCGGTGCCGTCGTCTCCGAGAAGCACGCGAACTTCATCGTCAACGACCAGAAGGGCACAGCCGCCGACGTCCGGCACCTCGGCGACCAGGTCCGGGATGCCGTCGCGGCCGCCACCGGGATCGAGCTGCGCTACGAGATCGAGTTCGTCGGCGACTGGGAGGGCTGGCCGTGGCCGGCATGAACGCCGCCGACCTGCCGCCGATCGTCGTGCTGCTCGGTGGGCCATCGGCCGAGCACGACGTGTCGATCGTGTCGGGCACGGCGATCGCGGGCGCGCTGGCCGAGGCCGGTGCCGACGTCCGCCAGGTCCTGATCGATCTCGACGGATCGTGGTGGTGGCTACCCGCCGATCATCGGCGCGACGATCGCGCCGCGGCCGCCTACGACGACCCGCGGACGCTCGGTGCCGAGGGGCCGATCGCCCTCGGCGTGGCCCTGGACCGGCTGGCCGGCACCGATCCGGCGCCAGCGGTGGTCATCGCGCTCCACGGTCCGTTCGGCGAGGACGGGACGATCCAGGCGATGCTCGAGGCGATCGGACTGGCCTACACCGGGTCGGGCGTCGCGGCGTCGGCGCTGGGCATGGACAAGGCGCTGTTCAAGCGGATGTGCCGCGGGCTCGGCATCCCGGTCGTCGACTGGCGCGAGGTCCGGGCGTCCCGCTGGTACGCCGACAGATCTGGTGTCCGGCGCGAGATGGCGGCCTTCGCTGCCGGCGCCTCGGACCCTCGCCTGATGGTCAAGCCGGCGCGCCTCGGTAGCTCGGTCGGCATGACGCTGGTGCACGACTCGTCCGAGCTGGCGCCGGCCTTCGATCTCGCCTTCCGCTACGACACGCTCGCGCTCGTCGAGAGCTACGTGCCCGACGCGCGCGACCTCGAGGTGTCGGTCATCGGTAACGACCACGCCAAGTTGGAGATCCACGGCCCCGGCGAGGTCATCAGCGGCCACGAGTTCTACGACTACGCGGCCAAGTACACGCCGGGGCTGTCGGAGACCTCGCCGCGGGCCGAGGTCAGCGACGTCGAACGCGCCGTCATCCACAAGATGACGCGAGACGTCTACCGGGCGATCGGCGCCGAGGGGTTCGCGCGCGTGGACTTCCTCATGAGCGGCGAGCGCGTCCTGGTCTCGGAGATCAACACGATCCCCGGCTTCACGCCGATCAGCCTCTTCCCGACGATGCCCGCGGAGGCCGGCCTCACCTTCGCCGACGTCTGCATCCGCATCGTGGAGCTCGCACTCGAACGGCACGCGGCCCGGCCGATGACCCGCCTGGGGACCGGCGACCTTCCCCGATGACCCTGCGCCCGCGGGGCCCAGGCCGCCGACCGCAGCCGGTCCGCGCGACCATGCGCCGCTCGATCGGCGGGACGCCGGGCCGTCGGACCCGCTCGATCCGGCGTGCGTCGGCCGGTCTCTCGCCGGTCCGCGCGGGGGCGATCCTGGCGATGCTCGTTGCCGCGGTGTCGGTGTACGGCGTCGCCCAGGCGGCGACCTTCCAGGTCGTCGACACCCAGGTCGAGGGCGCGTCGTTCACCGATCCGGCCGCGATCATCGCCGCCGTCGAGCCCGCCAAGGGCACCAACATGTTCGCGCTCGTCACCCGGCCCCTCGAGGATGCGGTGCGCAGCCTCCCGACGGTGCGCGGTGCCGACGTGTCGGCGAGGCTGCCCGGGACGCTCGTCGTGCGCATCCGCGAACGGACGCCGATCCTCGTCTGGCGCATCGGCGCGCGGCGGTACCTCGTCGACAGCGAGGGCCGGCTGTTCGCGAAGCTGCCCGACGATCCACCGCCCGGCACCGCCGCCCTCCCGGTGATCGACGATCGGCGTGCGGCCATGGTCGATCTCGTCGTCGGCTCGACCCTGGACCGCGTCGATCTCGACGCCGCGACCCGGCTTGGATCGATCGTCCCGGCCGACGTCGGCAGCGTCGCGACGGGGCTGCTGGTGTTCATCAGCGACCAGAACGGCTTCACGATCCGCACGAACCCCGCCAGCTGGCAGGCGGTCTTCGGGTTCTACACGCCGACGCTCCGGACGCCGGAGCTCGTGCCCGGCCAGGTCCGCCTGCTGCACGAGCTCCTGCTCGGCCGCGAGCCGCTCGTCGACAAGATCATCCTCGCCTCGGAGACCGACGGGACCTTCATCCCCAAGCCGACCCCGACCCCCAGCGCGACCCCGGCGCCGTGATAGCCTTGCCAAAATCACTCGGAGCGAGGGCAAGGACCAGGTGCTGTTACCCCTGCTCGGACTCCTTGTCGGCGTCCTTGCGGGCCTCGTCCTCAACATCAACGTCGGTTTCGAGCTCAGCCGGTACTCGGCCGTGGCGATCCTTGCCGCGCTCGATTCGGTGCTCGGAGCCGTGCGTGCGGAGCTCGATGGGGTCTACGACAATCGCATCTTCATCAGTGGGTTCCTGGTCAACGCGATCATCGCGGTGCTCCTGACGTTTATCGGCGATCGGCTCGGCCTCGACCTCTATCTCGTAGCCCTCATCACGTTCGGATTGCGCATCTTCGACAACGTGGCGCTCATCCGCCGCCACTTCCTCTAGACCACGTCACGTAACGGAGAACGACACAACGGTGGAACGCGAAGCGGTCCTCGTCGGCATCGACGTCGGCACGAGCAAGGTCTGCGCCCTCATCGGCGAGGTGGGGCGCGACGGGCGTCTGACGATCATGGGCCACGGGACCGTGCCCGCCTCCGGTCTCAAGAAGGGCGTGGTCATCAACATCGACCAGACCGTCCGCTCGATCGCCGATGCGGTCGAGAAGGCCGAGCGGCTGTCGGGCTGGAAGATCGACCGGGCGTTCGTCGGCGTCGGCGGGCAGCACGTCGAGAGCCTCAACTCCCCGGGCCAGGTCGCGGTCACCGGCCACCATCGCGAGGTCGCGCGCGAGGACATCAACCGCGCGATCGACGTCGCCCGCGCGGTGCCGATCCCGTCGAACCGCGAGGTGCTCCACGTCGAGCGCCGCGGCTTCTCGGTCGACGGCCAGGAGGGCGTCAAGGACCCGCTTGGGATGAGCGCGCTGCGTCTCGAGGTCGAGACGCACATCGTGACCGGCGCGGCGACCGCGGTCACCAACCTCTCCAAGTGCGTGGCCGCGGCCGGCGTGAAGATCGACGAGCTGGTCGTCAACGCGCTGGCCTCGTCCGAGGCGGTCCTCAACGAGACCGAGAAGGAGCTCGGCGTGGCCGTTGCCGACTTCGGCGCGGGCACCATCGACCTCGCGCTGTTCCTCGAGGGCTCGCCGTTCCACACCCGGGTGCTGCCCATCGGCGGCAACAACGTGACCAACGACATCGCGGCGGTGCTCAAGACCTCGCTCCAGACCGCCGAGGAGCTCAAGACCACGCACGGTTCTGCCGACCTGCGCGGCATCTCGGAGGACGAGGAGATCAGCGTCAGCGTCCTCGGCGAGGACGCCGGGCGGACCGTCAGCCGGCTCGAGGTCTGCCAGGTCATCGAGGCGCGGATGCGCGAGACGTTCGAGCTGCTGCGCAACGAGATTCGCGCCGCCGGCGTGCGCCAGCTCCCGGCTGGGGTGATCCTCACCGGCGGGGCGTCGCAGCTCGCCGGGATCGCCGAGCTCGGGCGCGAGGTCCTCGAGATGCCGGTCCGCGTGGCGGCCCCGACCGGGATCGGCGGGTTGGTCGACACGCTGCTCAACCCGAGCTACAGCACCGGCGTGGGCCTGCTCCAGTGGGGTGCCACGACGCTCGTCGACGGCGAGCCGATGCGCTACGAGTCGGCACCCGCGATGGGCGGGCTCGGTCGCATCCGCGATGCGCTTCGGAGCATCTTTCCCTAGGCGGATGGCCCGCAGGAGCGACGCCTCTGCCTGCGGACAGCTGCGAGCCATGATCCCGCGGGCTTCAGCCGCCTGATGGACACGCGCGAACTGACGGTCCGTACGGGCTCGGCCCGCGGGCTGGCGAACCTCACCGCGGCGTGCGCCGCGTTCATCGACGACGTCGGAGCCGATGACGGGTTGCTGTCGGTCTTCGTCCCGCACGCTACCGCCGGGCTCGTCGTGGTCGAGGTCGGGGCGGGCTCGGACGATGACCTGCTCGACGCCCTCGATCGGCTGCTCCCGCGCGAGGAGCGGCTGTACCGGCACAGCCACGGGTCGCCCGGCCATGGCGCCGACCACGTCCTGCCCCTGCTCGCCTCGCCGTCGCTGACCGTGCCGGTCGTCGGCGGGCGGCTGGCGCTCGGCACGTGGCAGTCGATCTGCCTGCTCGACCCGAACGCGGACAACGCCGAGCGGACGGTCCGCCTGAGCTTCCTGGCCGGGTAGGGCGTCGAGCGCCGATCGTCGTCTCCCACGCGACGATGCCGCACGAGCGGGCGCTCTTCTTCTCCGAAGAGTCGCCGGCGTCGACTCCCACGCGACAAATACCGGTCGAAAACCTGACAAGGTCCAGTTCGCCGGCCAACTCAGCCGACAACGTCGACTGACAGACGACGAACGGCGCCCAAGAGCGGGTTCGAGAGGGTCGCGGAGGACCTTGGACGCGAAGTTGTTCGGCGCGATCGCAAGGCCGGTCGCGACACTGGTACCCAGCAGGGCCTTGACGGTCAGGTTTGCTTCGGGATCGCCCCGAATAGTCGGTAGGCGAGAGCACCACGGCAGTCGCCTGGCGGCCGCGGCCCTCCAGAGCTTTTGTCGACTCCTACCCGACACGTGGGCCCGCATCGGGCGCGTTCACGGAGCATCGGTGACTGCCCGCACCAGACGCTCATCGGCGACACGGGATGTGTCGGCCACGCGATGGTCAGCTTCTGGCACCCAGCGCTATACTCCGCGGACTCGCGGACCCGTCACGCCGTCGCGGCAACCGGTTCCGGCTCGAGCGCGCGCTACTCAGAACCCCGACCCGAGTACCGAGATGACACCGCCCAGGACCCGCCGAGGGTCGCCGGAGGAGAACCCGATGCCGTTGCGTTCCGATTCCGAGAACTTCGCGTTGATCCGCGTGATCGGCGTCGGCGGTGGCGGCAGCAACGCCGTCAACCGGATGATCCGCGCCGAGATGATGGGCGTGGAGTTCATCGCCTGCAACACGGATGCGCAAGCACTCCTGCAGTCGGATGCGCCACACAAGATCCGGATCGGCGACAAGGTCACGCGCGGTCTCGGCGCCGGCGGGGACGCCGGGATGGGTCAGCGCTCGGCCGAGGAGGACTCGGAGAAGATCGCTGCGGCCCTCGCCGACTCGGACATGGTGTTCATCACGGCAGGTCTCGGCGGCGGGACCGGGTCCGGCGCGGCACCGGTCGTCGCCCAGATCGCCAAGGACTCGGGCGCGCTTACGATCGGCGTCGTGACAAAGCCGTTCGCGTTCGAGGGCAACAAGCGCAAGCTCGTCGCGGAGAAGTCGGCCGAGGAGCTCAAGGCCCAGGTCGATGCGCTGATCACGATCCCGAACGACCGGCTCAAGGATGTCGTCCAGAAGAACACCAGCATCCTCGACGCGTTCCGCGTCGTCGACGACGTGCTGCGCCAGGGCGTCCAGGGGATCAGCGACATCATCACGGTGCCGGGCCTGATCAACCGTGATTTCGCCGACGTGCGCGCGATCATGAAGGACGCGGGTTCGGCGCTGATGGGCATCGCCCGCGCATCGGGCGAGAACCGAGCGGTCGAGGCCGCGCACCTGGCCATCGCGAGTCCGCTGCTCGAGCTCGACATCCACGGCGCCCAGGGCATCCTCTGGAATATCACCGGCTCGTCGAACCTGTCGCTGTACGAGGTCAACGAGGCCGCCGAGGCGATCAAGGAGGCCGCGGACCCAGAGGCGATGATCATGTTCGGCACGAGCTTCAACGAGCGGCTGGCCGACGAGGTGATGATCACGGTCATCGCGACCGGCTTCGACGGCGGCAAGAAGCGCCCGTCGGTCCAGCGCGAGGCCACCGGCGTCATGGACGCTGCGTCGAGCCGCATCTCGCACGAGCGCGACTTCCTCCAGGAGCTCGAGCGCCAGCGGGAGAGCGCCGACAGCCCGTTCACCCTCAACGACGACGAGACCGCGGCCGCGGCCGTCAACTCGCCGCGTGTCGAGCGGACGGTCGGCGAGGCAACGCCGTCGCGCCGCCAGGTCACCTACGACGCGGACGACCTCGAGATCCCGAGCTTCCTCCGCCGCAAGTGACCCGGGCCGGCAGTCGGCCGGCGTCACATCGATGACCGAACCGAGCTCGCCCACCGACGCGCTCCGCGCTGCGCGGTCGGCCGTCCTCGAGCGCATCGCCGCTGCCTGCGGCCGTGTCGGGCGCGACCCATCGAGTGTCGAGCTGGTGGCCGTGTCCAAGACCGTCGACGCCGAACGCCTGCGGGCTGCGGTCGAGGCCGGGCTCACGACGCTCGCCGAGAATCGCGTCCAGGAGGGCGAGGCCAAGGCGCCGCTCGTGTCCGGCGCGACGTGGCACCTCGTCGGTCCGCTGCAGTCGAACAAGGCCAAGCGCGCGCTCGAGACGTTCGACTCCATCCAGACCGTCGATTCGGTCGGGTTGGCGGAGCGCTTGGACCGGCTTGCCCGGGAGGTCCGCTCCGCAGGGCGGGCGCATCGATATCCAGTTCTCGTGCAGGTCAATGTCGACGACGACCCATCGAAGGCCGGGTTCGTCCCCGACGACCTCGAGGCCGCCCTCGATCGGATGGGTGGGCTCGATGCGCTCGAGCTGCGCGGGCTGATGACGATCGGCCACCTCGTCGACTCGCCCGAGGCCGCCCGGCCGACCTTCGCGGCCCTCCGAGCGTTATCCGAGCGGCTGCGCGCGAGCCACGCGTCCCTCGGACCTGACCTGTCGATGGGCATGACCGAGGACTTCGAGATCGCCGTCGAGGAGGGCGCCACGATCGTCCGTGTCGGTCGGGCATTGTTCGGGGAGCGACCGCACCGGCATGGTCCGGATGACGCGCCCCACGAGCACGGCGCTGATGGCCGCTCGCACGAGATCCTGGGCGCTCGCGATCGGCCGCCGGGCTGAGTCCACGCACAAGGTGCTGGTAGACTCGCGCCGTGGCCGGGGCGTTCTTCCTCAACTTCATCCAGTTCCTGTTGTGGGCGCTATGGGCGCTGATCTTCGGTCGGATGATCATGTCCTGGGTCGACCCTGCGGGTCGCAACCAGATCTCCGCCTTTCTCTTTCAGACCACCGAGCCGATCCTGGCGCCCGTCCGACGGATGCTGCCGCAGACCGGGATGGTCGACTGGTCCGGGTTCATCGTGCTGATCATCATCGGCTTCATCGTGTCGCGTCTCTGAGGTCTTGAGTCCGGTCGACGTCCGCTTTGCCGTCCGTCTCACGCCCCGAGCGGCGGCTGACCGCGTCGATGGCGTGATCGATGGTGTGCTTCGCGTGCGCGTCGGGGCACCGGCGGTCGAAGGCGCGGCCAACAACGCGCTGGTCAAGCTCCTGTCCGACGAATTGGGCGTCGCCCGGCGCGATGTCCGGATCGTGGCGGGAGCGTCGTCTCGCCAGAAGCTGGTCGTCGTCGACCACCTCGACGCCGATGCGATCGTTGCCCGGTGGCCGGGCCTGCGGGTATGATCACCGCCTCGTTCCGGGGCGATTGGCTCAGTGGTTAGAGCACGCGGTTCACATCCGCGGGGTCACTGGTTCGAATCCAGTATCGCCCACCACCACCCTGATCGACGCTCGCCGTTAGACGGCACCTGGCCTGACGCGGCCCTCGACGTCGCCGGCCGGTTCCTGCTCGATCCGATCCGATGAGGCATTCGTCCGCCGGGCGATGATCGTGAACGGGATCGCGACGGCCTGGATGATGCCGGTCACCAGGTACGCCGGGCCGTACCCGTAGACGTCCGAGACGCGGCCGAGCGCGGGCTGGGCGACGACGCCGCCCGCCGACCCCATCAGCGAATCGAACGAGAGGACCGTCGCCCGCTGCTCCGAGCTGATCAGCCCGTTGATGTACGCCTGGCGGAGCGGTCCTTCGATCGCGAAGACGAGCGCCCACACGGCGAGCATGACGAGGGCGACGGCGAAGCTGGCCGTCACACCGATGACGATCAGGATCACGACGTTGACGGCCGTCCCGATCAAGATCGCATCGGTCCGGCGACGGAAGAGATGGCGCACGCGCGAGACCAGCAGCCCGCCCGTGATCTGGGCGCCGGCGAAGATCGCGGCAGTCAGGCCCGCGATCCCGTAGGCAGTCGGATCGCCGAACAGCTGGAGCAGATACGGCTGGCTGGCATAGAAGGCGAAGAATGCGGCGCCCGACGTGAACGGCGCCGCGAGCATCAGGGCGCGGACCGGCGGGTTGCGCCAGCCACCCTCGATCGAGCCGCGCAGCACCGAGCGGACCTCGTCGACCGGATTGGCGCCGTGACGCGGCTTGAACCCGATGTCGTGCATGGCGATCGCGGCAACGAGGAATGTCGCCCCGAGCAGCACCGCCCGCAGGATGTAGGGGACGCCGAGATTGGTCAGCTGGGCGATCACCCCGCCCGAGACGGAGCCGACGAGCATCGCGGCGCCGCCGACGGTCTGGGCTCGACCGAACACGCTCTCGAGGCTCCCCGTGTAACCGGTCGTGGCCAGCGCATCGACGAGCCACGCCTCGGTCGCGCCCGAGAAGAACGTGAACCCGAGCCCGAGCAGGATCGACGCCACCGCCCAGCCGATGAACGGGGCGTGGATCTGCCACATCAAGAGGTACAGGACGGTCGAGGCGAGCAAGGTCGCCGCGCCCAGGAGATACGAGAAGCGACGGCCGCGGGTATCGGCCACGACCCCGGTCGGGACCTCGAACAGGACCTGCCCGGCGGCGAAGAACGCATTGGCCGCAAAGGCCTCGGTGTTCGACAGCCCGGCATCGAGCAGGAACAGCGTGTTGATGCCCCAGATGAACGACGCCGCGAGCGTCTGGAGCAGGGTCAGGACGAGGTAGGTGCGCTGGACGGCGCCTGGGCTGGCGGTCACGGGAGAGGGAATGTACTTCAGGTTTCGGAACGTCGCCGACCGCGCGTCACGCGGTCGCGATCAGGCCCGTCCCAACCGCAGTAACCGCGACATCCTCCTCCGCGATGAAGCCCTCGGTCCTCCCCCGAGGGCTTCTTCGTTTGTCGCCCTTCGCTGGACGACCATGGCGGCGTTGGCGCCGCTGCGCCCTCACTTACGCAGGAACCCTCGGGCTGATGGCTCGCAGTCGCGTCGCCTCGGACCTCGGGGATGGTGCGCTCGTTCGGGCTCGCGGCGCCGCCTTGCCCTGGCCGCCCATCGAAGGGCTCACGTCCCTCGGCGCCGGACATCCAGAGCTGCACTCGCCCGGTCAAGGCGCGCCGGCACCATGCACAACGCGGATGTGAGCAGCCTTATGTCGTGCCGGCCTTCGATCCACGGCTCTCGAACCGTCCAGGTGCGACTCCCGAGGCGCATTGCGCCTCTTCGATGGCCGAAATGGCGGAGCCGGCGCCCCGGGATCAGCGGCTTGGGCGCCACAAGGATGGTGTGATCCGCGTTCAGCCGGGTCGGGCAGCCTGGCCAGGCGACCAAGAGGCGTTGGGCAGCCGGGCCGGCTGCCTGGCGAGCAGGCACGTCACGATCCGGAGGAACCCGATCGCGGCGGCCGCCAGCACTCCGCGATGCGGGGCGACGCACCCGGCGATGGGAATCGACTTGCGATCGCGGCGCGTCAGCGCGCTGTTGCCAAACGCCTCAGCACGGCAGGCAGGATGCCGCCGGCTTGCATGTATTCGATGTCGATCGCGCCGTCGAGGCGGGCGATGGTCTCGAAGCGGACCTGCGAGCCGTCGCCGCCTGCGGCCACGTCACGGGTCGCTGTGACGGTCACCGACTGCTTGGGCGAGAGACCGGCCGCCAGGCCCTCGATGTCGTACGTCTCGCGACCCGTGAGCCCGAGCGACGACGGCGTGTCGCCGGGCTCGAACTGCAGCGGCAGCACGCCCATGCCGACGAGGTTGGAGCGATGGATGCGCTCGTAGCTCTCGGCGATGACGGCCTTGACACCGAGCAGGGCCGGGCCCTTGGCCGCCCAGTCGCGTGACGAGCCCGAGCCGTATTCACGGCCGGCGATGACGACGAGCGGGACGCCGTCGGCCAGGTACCGCACCGACGCGTCGTAGATGAACGTCTCCTCGCCCGACGGGAGGTGCACCGTGTACGGCCCCTCCTTGCCCTCGATCAGTCGGTTACGCAGCCGGATGTTGCCGAACGTGCCCCGGACCATCACCTCGTGGTGACCGCGGCGAGCGCCGTAGGAGTTGAATTCCAGCGGTGCGACGCCGTGCTCCTGCAGCCACTGGCCTGCGGGCGACCAGGCCGCGATCGAGCCGGCCGGCGAGATGTGGTCGGTCGTGACCGAATCGCCGAGCACCGCCAGCACGCGGGCACCGGTGATGTCGGCGATCTCGCGACCGGCGAACGACACCCCCTCGAAGAACGGCGGCTTGGCGACGTAGGTCGAACCAGGATCCCAGGCGTATCGATCGCCCGACGGGATCGGCAGGGCGCGCCAGCGCTCGTCGCCTTCGAAGACGACCGCGTAGGTGCGACGGAACAGCTCCGGGTCGATCGCCGAAGCGATGACCGCCTTGATCTCATCGAGCGACGGCCAGATGTCGGCGAGGTACACGGGTCGACCGTCCGAGCCGCTGCCCAGGGGGTCGGTCGTGAGATCGATGTCGACTCGCCCGGCCAGCGCGAACGCGACCACAAGCGGCGGCGAAGCGAGATAGCTCGCGCGCGCGAGGGGGTGGATGCGCCCCTCGAAATTGCGGTTGCCCGACAGCACGGCGGCGACGACGAGGTCGTTGGCCTCGATCGCGGCGGCGATCGGTGCATCGAGCGGCCCCGAATTGCCGATGCAGGTCGTGCAGCCGTAGCCCGCCAGGGCGAAGCCGAGCGTTTCGAGCGGTGTCATGAGGCCGGCCGCCTCGAGGTAACCGGTGACCGCCTTCGACCCGGGGGCCAGCGACGTCTTCACGGTCGGTGGCACCACCAGCCCACGCGCCACGGCGTTCCGCGCCAGCAGCCCTGCCCCGACCATGACGGTGGGGTTCGAGGTGTTGGTACACGAGGTGATCGCCGCGATCGCCACCGAGCCCGAGCTCAGGTCGACCGTCTCGCCGTCCACCGCGATCGTGACGGCCGGATAGCGCCGCTGGTCGACGCCACCCGACGACGGCGTCGCGGGGGGCTGCGCTCGTTCAGGGGCTGGCGCATCGAGGACATCGATCGTCTGGAACGAGGTCGGGTCGGACGCCGGGAACGACTCGGCCGAGGCCTCCTGGACGCGGTCGCCGTTGACCGGCGCCTCGGGGTCGCGGACACCATCGAGGCCGTCCGGAAACGCCGTGTGGAAGTTGTCGCGAAGGTCCTGCAAGCGGACCCGATCCTGCGGCCGGCGCGGGCCGGCCACCGATGGCTCGACCGATCCGAGATCGAGCGTCAGCAGCTCGTCGAACGTCGGGCCATGACCCGGCTGGCGCCAGAGTCCCTGTTCCTTGGCATAGCGCTCGACGAGTGCGACCCGGTCGTCGCTCCGGCCGGTGAGCCGCAGGTACGCCAGCGTCTCATCGTCGATCGGGAAGAGCGTCGAGGTCGCCCCGAACTCGGGGCTCATGTTGCTGATCGTCGCGCGGTCAGCGAGCGACAGCCCAGCCAGCCCGTCACCGGCGAACTCGACGAACGCGCCGACGACGCCGTGGCTGCGGAGCATCTCGGTGACGACCAGCACGAGATCGGTCGCAGTCGAGCCCCGTGGCAGCTCGCCGGTCAGCCGCACACCGACCACGTGGGGCATCGGCTGGTACAGCGGTTGGCCGAGGAGCACCGCCTCGGCCTCGATGCCGCCCACGCCATAGCCGAGCACGCCGAGCGCGTTGATCATCGTCGTGTGCGAGTCGGTCCCGACCAGCGTGTCCGGGAACGCGACGCCGTCGCGCTCGTCGACCACCGGGGCGAGGAACTCGAGGTTGACCTGGTGGACGATCCCCGTGCCGGGCGGGACGATGCGGAGGTTTCGGAACGCCGTCTGCGCCCAGCGCAGCAGCTGGTAGCGCTCGCCGTTGCGCTCGTATTCGCGTTCGACGTTGAACGCGAACGCGTCACCCGTCCCGAACCGATCGATCTGGACGGAGTGGTCGATCACGAGGTCGGCCGGGACCAGCGGGTTGACGCGCCCCGGGTCGCCGCCGATGTCCGCCATCGCATCGCGCATGACCGCGAGATCGACCACGGCCGGCACCCCGGTCAGATCCTGGAGGATCACGCGCGAGGGCATGAACGGCACCTCGGCCTCGGCCACGGTACCCGGGCGCCACGACGCGAGCGTCTCGACGTCGGACCCCTCGACGATCCCGCCTCCGGCGTGCCGGAGGAGGTTCTCGAGCAGGATGCGCACCGTCACCGGCAGCGCGTCGCCGGCCGTCAGCCGGTCGATCGCATCGAGCCGGTAGACGTCGGGCAAACCCGGCGCGAGCGGCGCCCGCGCGCCGAAGGGGTCGATCGGTGACACCGCGTCCATCTCCGCTGGCTCGCTAGACTTCGAGGGATGCAAGCGTACCGCGCACGACCGGGACGCCGCGCCGACGCTCGCCGATGAAGGCCTGGGGGCGGCTCCCGGGTGACGATCCGGAGCACGATCGAGCCGAGACACAGGCGGCGCTCGATGCCGCCGGTATCGACCTGGACCCCGTGCCGCCGGGGCATCATCGCCATGGGGACGGGGAGGTCCACGCTGACGGGCACGCGCATCCCCACGAGCATTCGGCGCCGGGTGAGACACCGGTGACCGGGATCGTCGGCGCGGGGGCCGTCGGAACCGCGCTGGGGCTGGCGCTCAGTCGCGCGGGCTGGCCGATCCACGCGGTGGCCAGCCGTGACGCCGGCCGCCGGGCGCAGTTCACGAGCCTCGTCGACACCGCTCGACCGTTCGCCGAGGCGCAGGCGTTAGTCGAGGAGGTCGAGCTCATCATCCTCGCGGTGCCCGACGATGCGATCGAGCCCCTGGCCCGTGGCATCCGCATGTACAGCGGCCAGGCGATGGTCCATACCAGTGGCGCGCTCGGGGCGGAAGTCCTCGAGCCGGCGATGGCGGCGGGCACCCAGATCGGCTCGTTCCACCCGCTGGTGGCGTTCGCGGACACGGAACGGGCGATCGCCGCGCTCCACGGCGCGACCATCGCGATCGAGGGCGACGACCAGCTCGCGGCGCTGCTCTCGGACATGGCCGATCGACTCGGCGCGCGTGCGGTCCGGCTCAAGCCCGGATCCAAGGCGGCCTATCACGCCGCTGCCGTCCTGGCCGCCGGCGGGTTCATCGCCCTGCTCGACGCGATCGCCGAGCTCGGTGCCGTCGCGGGCCTCGATGAGGCTGGTGCGCTCGCGATCTACGGGCCGCTCATCGAGGGCACGCTCGGCAATGCGCGAGCCCTTGGGATCCGTGCCGCGCTGACCGGGCCGATGACCCGGGGCGACGTCGGGACGCTCGCGGCCCATCTCGACGCCCTGGCAACCCACGCGCCCGGGGTCCTGCCGCTCTATGTCGCCGCGGCGCACCGCGAGATCGACCTCGCGCTCGAGCGTCGCGCGCTCGCACCGGAGACCGCCGCAAACATGCGCTCCACGCTCGACGCAGCGCTTGCAAGGCAGGACCGACCTAGTACCATTGCGGCCCATGGGACATAGCATCGCCGCCAAGTACGCAGCGCGGCCGGCGGCCAGATTCGTGCGGCCGTCGAGTCGTGCGCGCGAGCGCCGTCTCGGCCTCGGCGCGCAGGCGACATTCTCCGCCGCGACCGCCGTCCAGACCGAGCTGCGCGGCGTCCATGCCGGTCCCTTCGAGCGGCTGCGCACAGCGCATCGCGGCCCACGTCCGGCGATGCCCATCGTGCGGGCCCATCGCGCGCGGCCGGCGGTTTCGATGCATTGGGCGCGTTCCGGGCGGACCGGATCGGGTCGACGTCCCAGCGCCGCCCCGGCGCCGTGGCACGCCTGAGGACAGCGACCGCCACCTCTGCGGGCGGCATCGTCGTACGGTACGAGGCCGGTCGTCCCCAACTGGTGGTCGGCAGCCGGCGACGAGAGCGCGACGGCCGGACCTGGACACTCCCCAAGGGCACGCCCCAGCATGACGAGACCACGGAGGAGACCGCCCTGCGCGAAGTCGGCGAGGAGACCGGACTCGAGGTTCGCATCACCGGCCCCCTCGACCACATCGAGTACACCTTCGTCCAGTCCGGCACGCGGATCCACAAGACCGTCCACTATTTCCTGATGGAACCGGTCGGTGGCGCGCTGGAACGACACGATCACGAGTTCGAGCAGGTTCGGTGGATCGATTTCGCCGACGCACCGACCGTCCTCACCTTCGAGACCGAGCGCGCACTCGTGGCTCAGGCTGCCAGCGTCATCGCTGCGACGCCGGTCACGGAGCGGGCTTCGTGACCGACCCGGAGATCGCCGAGTCAGCCCTCCACGAAACGCCACTCGCCAGCCGGCACGAGGCCCTCGGCGCCCGGATGATCGAGTTCGCCGGCTGGCGGATGCCGGTCCAGTACACCTCGATCCTCGAGGAGCATCGCGCGGTCCGCGAGCGCGTCGGCCTGTTCGATCTCTCGCACATGGGCGAGTTGATCGTCGAGGGCGCCACCGCGGGCGAGGGGCTCGCCGGCGCGGTCGTCTCGAACCCGCCGGCCCTCACCGTCGGGCGGGCCCAGTACTCGATGATCTGCGCGCCAGACGGCGGTGTCCTCGACGACCTGATCATCTACCGCCTCGCCGACGACCAGTTCATGGTCGTCGCCAACGCGGCCAACGCCCAGGTCGTGTCCGACGCCCTGGCGGAACGCCTCGCTGGGACGCGCGCGGTCCTCGACGACCATTCGTTGGCGACGGGCCTCGTCGCGCTGCAGGGACCGCGGTCGGTGGACGTCCTCACCCCGCTGACCGATGTCGACCTCGGCGCATTGCGCTATTACGCGATCGCCGATGGGCACGTGGCGGGGATCCCGGCTCAGGTCGCCCGAACCGGCTACACGGGCGAGGACGGGTTCGAGGTCTTCGTCGAGATCGGTCGGAGCGCCGAGATCTGGGATGCGCTCCTCGCAGGAGTGCGCGACGCCGGCGGGCTGCCGGTCGGTCTCGGCGCCCGCGACACGCTCAGGCTCGAGGCGGGCATGCCGCTCTACGGCAACGAGCTCGATGCGACCACCACGCCGTACGACGCGGGCCTCGGCCGGGTCGTCAAGCTGGACAAGCCCGGCGACTTCGTCGGTCGGGCAGCATTGGAGAAGGTCGCCGCCGACGGACCGAGACGTCGGTTGGTGGGCCTGACGGTGGAAGGTCGCGGCATCGCCCGGCACGGCTATCCCGTGCTGGTCGACGAGCGGCGCAGCGGCGTCGTGACCAGTGGGACCCAGTCACCCACCCTCGGTGTGCCGATCGCGATGGCCTACGTCGCACCCGCGGACGGCGAGCCGGGCACCATGGTCGACGTCGAGATCCGGGACGGACGGATCCCCGCGCGGGTCGTGCCGTTGCCGTTCTATCGGAGGAGCAGTTGACGTGAGCGCACCCAGCGACCTGCGGTACACCCGTGACCACGAGTGGGTCCGGGTCGACGGTGACCAAGCGACCGTCGGGATCACCCAGTACGCGGCCGACCAGCTCGGCGACATCGTGTTCGTCGAGCTGCCGGATGCCGGACGCGACCTGGAGGAGGCGAAGCCCTTTGGCGTCGTCGAATTGGTGAAGGCGGTCAGCGACCTGTTCGCGCCGATCAGCGGCGCGGTCACCTCGACCAACGAGGCGTTGTCGGGCGAGCCCGAGCTCGTGAACAGCGACCCGTACGGTGCAGGCTGGATGGTCCGCATGACCGTCGCCGATCCGGCCCAGCTCGACGACCTCCTCGACGGCAAGGCCTACGACGACCTGATCGCGGCAGGCTGACCGCGATGCCGTACGGCCCTCATACCTCGGACGACCGAGGCCGGATGCTCGCGGCCCTCGGTCTCGACAGCGTCGACGAGCTGTTCGCCGACATCCCGCCCGAGCTGCGCGCGACGGCGCTCGACCTGCCCGAGCCCGAGCCCGAGCTCGAGCTCGCCGCCAGGCTACGCGACATGGCCGGTCGCAACCGGACCGACCTCGTGTCGTTCCTCGGGGCCGGCGTCTATCGCCACTGGAGCCCACCGGCCGTCGACCAGCTCCTGCTCCGCGGGGAGTGGTACACGGCCTATACGCCGTACCAGCCCGAGGTGAGCCAGGGGACCCTGCAGTCGATCTACGAGTACGAGTCGCTCATCGGAGAGCTCGTCGATCTCGACGTCGTGTCGGCCTCGCACTACGACGGCGCGGCTGCGACCGCCGAGGCAGCCTTGATGACGTGCCGAGCGACGCGCCGCGACCGGGTGCTGGTGAGTCGCGGGGTCCATCCGCACTATCGCGCCACGCTGCAGGCCTATTTCGGCGGCGGCCTCGAGCTCGACGAGATCCCGTTGATCACCGAGGGCGACGCGGCCGGCACGACCGATCTCGCCGCACTCGAAGCGATGCTCGGCGATGCCGACCGGCCCGTGGCCGGCGTGATCGCCGCGAACCCCGACTTCCTTGGGCTCATCGAGCCGATGCCGCGGATCGGGGAGCTGGCACACGCGGCCGGCGCCCTGTTCGTCGCGGTCATCGAGCCGGTGTCGCTCGCCGTCCTGGCGCCGCCCGGCGCCTATGGCGCCGATATCGCCGCGGGCGAGGGCCAGCCGCTCGGCATCGCGCCGCAGTACGGCGGTCCGTATCTGGGCATCCTCGCGTCGACCGACGCGCTGGTCCGCCAGATCCCGGGTCGGCTGGTCGGCATGACCACCGACCTCGACGGCAAACGAGCCTTCGTCATGACACTTCGCGCGCGCGAGCAGGACATCCGGCGCGACAAGGCCGCCAGCAACATCTGCACCAACCAGGCCCTGCTCGCCCTGGCCGCCTCGATCTACCTCGCCGCGATCGGCCCGCACGGGCTCCGTGACGTCGCGGCGACCGGTGCGGCGCGCGCGGCCGAGCTCGCCGACGCCCTCGCGGCGATCGGCGTGGAGCGGCTCCATCCCGGGCCGTACCTCAACGAGTTCGCGGTGAGCGTCCCCGACGCGCGGACCGTCCATCGACGGCTCATCGAGCGCGGCTTCCTGGCCGGGCTGGTGCTGGCCGACGCGGAACCCGACGACCCGACGCTGAGCGACGCGCTGTTGCTGTGCGCGACCGAGCTGACGACGTCCGGCGACATCGCCCGGTTCGTCGCCGCCTTCAACGAGATCCTGACCGGCCGCCCGTCGGTCGGCGTGGAGACGGGTGCCGGCGACATGGTCCCCTCGATCGGAGCGGCCCGATGAGCGTCACGGGCGAGAAGCTCCAACCCACGCTGTTCGAGCGGGGCCGCCCGGGGCGTGGCGGCGGCAAGATCCCCCATCCGCCGAAGGACGCCCTCGATCGATTGCCGGCCGACGCCAGGCGGAGCACGCCGCCCGCGCTGCCCGAGATGAACGAGCCGGACGTCGTCCGCCACTACGTCAACCTGAGCCAGCTGAACCACGCGGTCGATACGGGCTTCTACCCGCTCGGCTCGTGCACGATGAAGTTCAATCCCAAGCTCAACGAGTGGGCGGCCCGCCTGCCGGGCTTTGCGGATCTCCACCCGATGGTCCCCGACGAGGTCGCCCAGGGCACGCTGCAGCTCCTGTGGGAGCTCGAAGCAGCGCTGGCCGAGATCTCCGGGATGCGCGCTGTGACGCTCCAGCCCGCGGCCGGCGCCCAGGGCGAGCTGACCGGCATCCTCATGATCCGTGCCTATCATCGCGAGCGCGGCGACACCGACCGTGACGAGGTGCTGGTGCCGGACAGCTCCCACGGCACAAACCCGGCGACGGCGTCGATGGCCGGGTTCAAGACCATCACCGTCCCGTCGGCGGCAGACGGTGGCGTCGACATCGACAAGTTCAAGAGCGCGCTCGGCCCGCGGACCGCAGCGGTGATGATCACCAACCCCTCCACGCTCGGACTGTTCGAGTCGCGGATCGGCGAGCTGCTCGAGGCCGTCCACGAGGCCGGTGCCCTGGCCTACATGGACGGCGCCAACCTCAACGCGATCCTGGGCCGGTTCAAGCCGGGCCAGGCCGGGTTCGACGTCATGCATTTCAACGTCCACAAGACCTTCAGCACCCCGCACGGCGGCGGTGGTCCCGGGGCCGGCCCGGTCGGGGTGGGGGAGCGGCTGCTCCCGTACCTGCCGACGCCGCGCGTCCTGCGGGGCGACGACGGCACGTTCCGGCTCGAACGGCCCGGCGAGCGACCGACGTCGATCGGCCGGCTGCGCAGCTTCGTCGGGAACACCGGCGTCCTCGTGCGCGCGTACGCCTACATCCGGGCGCACGGTGGGTCCGGGCTGCGCGAGGTCAGTGACGACGCGGTGCTCGCCGCGAACTACCTGAAGTCGCGATTGGCGGGCACGTTCGACCTGCCGTACGACCGGCCGTGCAAGCACGAGTTCGTGGCGTCGGCGTCGAGCCTGAAGGCGCGCACGGGCGTGCGGACGCTCGACCTCGCCAAGCGGCTGATCGATTTCGGCTTCCACCCGCCGACGATCTACTTTCCGCTGATCGTCGATGAGGGCATGCTCATCGAGCCGACGGAGACCGAGTCGCTGGAGACCCTCGACGCGTTCGCCGATGCGCTCATCGCGATCGCCGCGGAGGCCGAGAACGACCCCGATCTGGTCAAGACCGCACCGCACACGGCACCGGTCAAGCGCCTCGACGAGGCGACTGCTGCACGCCAGCCGAATCTGCGCTGGCGGCCGATGGCCGGCAGGGAGATGCCATGCCCGGATTGAGCGTCCGGCGGGACTTTCGACGAAGTTGACGGGTACTCGGCTTGTGTGAATGATAGGCGCCATCTGAGGCCCGCGGCTCGTCATCGTGTCCGCGGGCGCTTCCGCGCACGGCTTCTCGCGATGGGAGGATCGCCGAAGCCGAGTGGATCGACACGTCTGGGACGCACGGGCGGCCAAGGCGTGCCCGAATGGCTCCGGACGTCGCGGTAGGAGCTCGCGGCGCCGGATTTGGTGAAAGGGACCACACATGCTGCAGAAACGTCTCCTCGCCCTCATGGGCGTGGTCGCGATCCTCGCGACCGCGTGCGGGGGCACACCGGCGAGCCAGGCACCCGCCGCGAGCGGGTCCGCCGCCGCGCCGCCGTCTGGCGAGGCTTCGCCGTCGGCCGGTGCAGACCTCGCCGACGATCAGGTCCTCAAGCTGTACCTCGCGAGCGAGGATCCGCATTCGCTCGATCCCGCCGTGGCGGAGACATCGACGGACATCGCGATCCTGCACTCGCTGAACCGCGGCCTGCTGTACTTCGACAAGGACCAGAAGCTGGTCCCGGAACTGGCCGAAGCGATGCCCGAGGTCGCGGCCGACGGGCTGACCTACACGTTCAAGCTGCGCGAGGCCAAGTACAGCAACGGCGACCCGATCGTCGCCGGTGACCTTGTCTATTCGTGGCGCCGCTTGATCGATCCGCGCCTGGCGAATGTCTACGGCGCGATCATCAGCGACGTGGCCGGCGGCCAGAAGCTGGTCGACATGGCGGCAGCGAAGCCGGCGCCTTCGGACGCCGATGTCGAGGCTGCGCTCGAGGCGTTCGGCGTGTCTGCGCCGGATGACAAGACCTTCGTCGTCAAGCTGGACCACCCGGCTGGCTATTTCACGGAGCTCGCCACGCTGTGGGGCACTGCGCCCTATCAGAAGAAGTGGGTCGAGACCCCGAACTTCACCGAGCCCGCGAACTACGTCTCGTCTGGTCCGTTCAAGCTCAAGAGCTGGACCCATCAGTCCGAGATCGTTCTCGAGCCGAACCCCAACTGGTATGGCGACGTCAAGCCGACGCTGACCGAGATCAACTACCACATCGGTGGTGACCCGGCGGCGGCCCAGGCTGCGTTCGAAGCGGGTGAGACCGACATGGTCAAGGCTCCGCCCGACCAGGTGCCGCGCATCAAGGACGACGCGGAGCTCGGACCGCTGGTCCAGACGTTGCCGACCGTCGTGTTCGACTATTGGGGCTTCGACACCAAGAAGGGCCCCACCGCGAACAAGCACTTCCGTCGTGCGCTGAGCATGGCGATCGACAAGGACACCCTGCTCGCGACCGCGTATGGCGGCCAGGGCCTGGTGGCCGGTAGCCCGATCCCGCCCGGTATCCCTGGACACCAGGACGACATCGGGCTCAAGTACGACGTGGAAGCGGCGAAGGCGGAACTCGCGACCGCCCTGCAGGAGCTTGGCGTCGCCGACGTCAGCGCCCTGCCGGTGCTGTCCTTCGGGTTCAACACCGACGCTGGCCACGACGTCCCTGCTGCGTACATGCAGAACCAGTGGGAGACCAACCTGGGCGTGAAGTCCGAGCTGAAGGGCGTGACCTTCGACCAGTTCGTCGAAGAGCGGCCGAAGCTCGTGTACACGATCGCCCGGAACGCCTGGGGCCTTGACTACCCGCACCCGGACAACGTCCTGCGGGTCCTGTTCCAGAGCCAGAGCGGAAACAACGACGAGGGGTACAACAGCCCCGAGTACGACAAGTTCATCGCCGATGCCGGTCTCAAGCCGAACCTCGACGATGCGCTCCCGATCTACAACCAGGCCCAGTCGCTGCTTGTCGACGATGCGCCGGCCGTGTTCACGCGCTGGCGGGTCACCAACTACGAAGTCCGACCGTGGGTCACCGGGATGATCCCGACCTCGCAGGACTCGGAGAACTACGGCGACCTCTTCTTCGAGAATGTCCAGATCCTGAAGCACTGAGCGCGGGCTAAGCTCCGTTCTGTGTCGCAGCTGGGCCGGCTCGCCGGCCCAGCTGCATATCCACCCATTGCGACCCGAGGCGAAACGAGGGGAGCACGTTGGTCAGGTACATCGTCGGAAGGTTCCTCTGGATCATTCCGGTCCTTTTCGTCGTCACCGTCCTGACATTCGCCCTCATGCATTCGGTCCCCGGCGGTCCGTGGGCGCGCGAGAAGGCGCTCCCACCGCAGACCGTTGCCCGGCTCAACGCGAAGTTCGGGCTCGACGACCCGATCTATGTCCAGTACATCCGCTGGGCGGGCAACCTGCTACGCGGCGACCTGGGCCCGTCCTTCAAGTTCGCCGACCGATCGGTCAACGAGATCGTCGGTGACGGGATCGGCACGACGGCCCAGCTCGGCGTCATGGCCTTCATCCTGGCCGTGCTCCTGGGCATCCCGCTCGGGATCTTCTCCGCCCTCGGCCACAATCGATGGCCCGACTACCTTGCGACTGCGATATCGATCATCGGCGTAGCTGTGCCCAGTTTCGTGCTGGCGCTGCTCCTCGTGCTGTTCTTCGCGGTCACCTTGCGCTGGTTCCCGACAGGCGGCTGGAAGGGTCCTGAGTACTGGGTCCTCCCGACGATCGCGCTGGCCGGCTTCCCGATCGCGGTGATCGCCCGCTACACGCGTGCATCGATGCTCGAGGTCACGCGCAAGGACTACATCCGGACCGCGCACAGCAAGGGCCTGCGCGGGCAGTCGGTCGTGAGCCGGCACATGATCCGCAATGCCCTCATCCCGGTCGTCACGATCCTGGGGCCGACGCTCGCCTACCTGGTGACGGGATCGTTCATCATCGAATCGGTGTTCGGCATCCCGGGCATCGGTCGGTACTACATCACCTCGATCAGCCAGAAGGACTACGGCGTCCTCATGGCGATGACCATCCTCTACGCGTTCGCGGTGGCATTCCTCAACCTCGTGGTCGATGTGCTGTACGCCTACATCGATCCGCGCATCCGCTACAGCTAGGAGGACTGGAGCATGGCGACGGTCGAAGCGCTCAGCCCTCAGCTCGTTAGCGCCAAGCCGGCGCGCGGCTTGTGGGGCGACGCGTTCGCCAGGCTGCGCAAGAATCGTCTTGCGATGGTCGGCCTGATCATCGTCATCCTGCTGTTTCTGTTGGCCATCTTCGGCCCCATCGTCGCGCCGTACTCCTATCAGGCGCAGGACCTGAAGGCGGTCGTCGCCAACGGGAATCGACCGGTCCACCCGGGCGACGCGCAGCACATCCTCGGCACCGACCAGCTCGGTCGGGATCTGCTCAGCCGCCTCATGGACGGCGCGCGTATCAGCATGAGCGTGGCGATCGTCGTGCAGATCGTGGTCCTGCTGATCGGGGTCCCGATCGGCGCGATGGCCGGCTGGTTCGGTGGCCGGGTCGACAACCTGTTGATGCGCTTCACCGACGTGATGTACGCCTTCCCGGACCTGTTGTTCATCATCCTGCTGTCGGTCGCATTCCGCGAGACGCCGTTTGGCAAGGCGATGGATGGCCTCCTCGTCGTCTTCGTGGCGATCGGGCTCACGATCTGGGTCACCGTGGCACGCCTCGTACGTGGCCAATTGCTTGCGTTAAAGGAGACGGAGTACGTCGAGGCCGCGCGAGCGATCGGGGTCTCCGACCGCAAGATCGTGACCCGACACCTGCTGCCGAACGGGATCGGACCGGTCATCGTAGCGGTCACCCTCGGGATCCCGGCGGCCATCCTGGCTGAAGCAACCCTGGCCTACATCGGGATCGGCGTGAAGGCGCCCCGTGCTTCCTGGGGCAGCCTCATCGCGGACGGCCAGCGACTCATCCGGTCCGATCCGCACCTTGTGCTCTTTCCCGGGATCTTCATCGCCGTGGCCCTGATCAGCTTCACGTTCCTCGGGGACGGCCTGCGCGACGCCCTCGATCCAAAGCTCAAGGGCAAGCAATAAGTGTCGATTGTGGAGGGCGTCCCATGACCGACAGCGACGCGCCTACCATCATCGAGGTGTCGCCCGACGACGCGCGCCGGGTGCACACCCCGACAGAGCCGGGGCAGTTCAAGGGTCAAAAGGCCGACAAGCTGCTGAAGGTCACCGGACTGTCGACGCAGTTCTTCACGGAGGACGGGGTCGTCGAAGCCGTCGGTGACGTGTCGTTCGATCTTGGCTATGGCGAGACCCTGGGCCTGGTCGGCGAGTCCGGCTGCGGAAAGAGCGTGACCGCGCTCTCGATCGCCCGGCTCGTGCCGGACCCGCCCGGGCGCATCGTCTCAGGCGAGATCACGTTCGACGGGATCGATCTCCTCAAGCTCGACGCCGACGAGATGCGCCACCTGCGCGGCAAGGAGATCGGGTTCATCTTCCAGGATCCCCTGACGAGCCTGAACCCGACCCTGACGATCGGCTATCAGATCGCCGAATCGATCCGCGAGCACCTCGGGCTCTCGAAGAAGGCGGCGACCGACCGAGTCGTCGAGTTGTTGGCAAAGGTCGGCATCCCGCGAGCCCGCGATCGGTTGAACGATTATCCGTTCCAGTTCAGCGGCGGCATGCGCCAGCGCGTGATGATCGCGATCGCCCTCGCGTGCGATCCGAAGTTGATCCTCGCGGATGAACCGACGACGGCCCTGGACGTGACGATCCAGGCACAGATCCTCGAGCTGATCCAGGTGCTGTCCGACGAGTTCCACACGGCCGTCCTGCTGATCACCCACGATCTGGGTATCGCCGCCGGCATGTGCGATCGCGTGAACGTCATGTATGCCGGCCGGATCGTCGAGACCGGCACGGTGGACGAGCTGTTCGAGAAGCCGCAGATGCCCTACGCCTGGGGTCTGCTCGATTCGCTCCCGCGGCTCGATGACGTGCGCGGAGATCGACTCCGGACCATCGAAGGCTTGCCACCGCTGTTGATCCATCCGCCCGACGCCTGCCGCTTCGAGCCGCGCTGCCGGTTCGCACGGGATATCTGCCGCCAGGACGAACCGCAGCTCACACCGCGCGACGAGGCGCTTCACCTTGCACGCTGCTGGGCGACCGAACCGGACGGCTGGATCCGGACGTGACGACGACGATCGCGGATACCGGGACGACCAAGACGACGCCCGGGGGCGACCTCGTCGAGGTCGAGGACCTCAAGGTCTATTTCCCGATCCGGTCCGGGATCTTCCAGACGGAGGTCGGCACGGTCAAGGCCGTGGACGGCATCACGTTCCAGGTCCGGCGCGGCGAGACGCTCGGTCTCGTCGGCGAATCGGGTTGCGGCAAGAGCACCACCGGCCGGGCGATGATCCGCCTGCGCGAGCCTACGGAGGGGCGGGTGTCGTTCGACGGGATCGACCTCGGCTCGCTCAAGACCAACGAGCTCCGTCGGATGCGCCGGCGCATGCAGATCATCTTCCAGGACCCGTACGGATCGCTGGATCCGCGGATGACGGTCGGGTCGATCATCGCCGAGCCGATCGAGACGCACCATCTGGCGAGTGGCGCTGCCCGAAAGCAGCGTGTCGCCGACCTGTTGCGGATCGTCGGGCTGGACCCCAAGTACGTGACCCGGTATCCGCACGAGTTCTCCGGCGGCCAGCGGCAGCGCATCGGCGTCGCCCGGGCCCTGGCCGTGGAGCCGGAGTTCATCGTCTGCGACGAGCCGATCTCGGCGCTCGACGTGTCGATCCAGGCGCAGGTCCTGAACCTGCTGACCGACCTGCGCAAGCAGCTCGGCCTCACGTACCTGTTCATCGCGCACGACCTGTCGGTCGTCAAGCACATCAGCGACCGGGTCGCGGTGATGTACCTGGGCAAGATCGTGGAGATCGGGCCGCCCGACCAGATGTACGCGGCGCCCGGTCATCCGTACACGCGCGCGCTGCTGTCGGCGGTGCCGGTCCCGGACCCGGAGGCCGAACGACGGCGCAAGCGGGTGATCCTGACCGGCGACGTGCCGAGCCCGGTGAACCCTCCGCCCGGCTGTCGGTTCCACACGCGCTGCTGGCTGTACGAGCGCCTCGGTCAGCCCGAGCAGTGCCGCACGATCGATCCGCCGCTGGCGACCGTGCACGGCGACCACGAGGCTGCCTGCCACTTCGCCGAACAGGCGGTCCAGTCGGACGTCGGCGTGGCCCACATCGACGCCACGCAGGTGCGCCGTGGGACCCCGGAGGCGGCGCTGGCATCGATCCGGCCGTCGGACGGCGGGGCGATGTCGGAGGCGACGACCGTGGACGTGGCCGAGACCGTGATCGGTGGGCCGCCGACCGGCGGCGACGACGCCGACGAGTCGAACGGCACGACTGGAACGACCGGCACGACGCCCGACCAGGGCTGAGCGCCGACCGGAAGCGGAGGGCCGAGCCGGGTCCGAGGATCATGGAGAGAGCAAGCACCGGGTAGGATGCGCGTTGCCATCGCGACTCGACCGCTCCGCTCGTGCGGATCGGACCGGGCGCCGGTGGCCAATTGGAGGAGGTATCGATGATTCGTCTGCGAATCGGAGCGCTCTTGAGCGTGGCCGCGATCATGTTCGCGGCGTGCGGTCAAGCCGTGAGCTCGGGGGCGCCGAGTGTCGCCCCGGGTAGCGCCGCGCCGGGGAGCGAGGCTCCTGAGAGCCAGGCGCCGGCGTCAGGTGCGCGTGAAGGAAGGCGGCTCGATCGTCGTCGGCCTGCCCGGTGACATGGTCACCGCGGATCCCGTCGCTGGTCGAGCGACAGCAACTCGTCGTACATCCAGCTCAACGTCATCGAGGGCCTGCTCGGCGTCAAGGCCGGGACGCTCGGTGACATCGAGCCCGTCCTCGCCGAGAGCGATGCCCGAGGTCAGCGCCGACGGCCTGACCTACACGTTCAAGCTCCGCAAGGGCGTCAAGTTCCACGACGGGACCGACTTCAACGCCGACGCCGTCGTGTACAACTACGACCGCCAGAAGAACGCGCCGGCCGCCCTGCGCGACGCCTACAACTACTACTTCGGCGCGGTCTTCGGCTGGGCCGAGAACTCGAACCTCGCGTCGGTCACGGCGATCGACGCCGACGCACCGTCGAGTTCAAGCTCAAGCAGCCCCAGTCGAACTTCCTGATCGCCCAGGCTCCGCTGCCGCAGTTCGGGATCCAGAGCCCGACCGCCCTCAAGGCGGGCGACGCCGACAACCCCGATCCGAGCCAAGAGCCCGTACGCCCAGGGGCAGGGCAACGGCCTGGTCGGCACCGGTCCGTTCAAGTTCAAGGAATGGACACCGAACGACCACGTCACGATCGTGAAGAACGCGGACTACTGGAACACGGACCGGGTCCCGCATCTCGACGAGATCATCTTCAAGCCGTATGCCGACCAGGCCGCCGAGCTCAATGCCCTCGCAGGCCGGCGACATCGACTTCGCCCAGACGATCGCCCCGAACGACATCGAGGCGCTCAAGTCGCGACACCGAAGTTCCAGGTCATCGACCGCGGCGAGTCGTGCAACCTCGGCAGATCTGCGATGAACCAGACGGCCGACCACAAGCCGCTCGACAACGTCCACATCCGCAAGGCGATCGGCTACGCCGTCAACCGGCAGTCGTACATCGACACGTTCTATGCGGGCCTGGCCGAGCCGGCCGACAACTGGATGCCGCCGGCGTCCGAGTTCTACAAGCCGCTCGGCCTGCCGACCTACGACGTCGCAGAAGGCCAAGGACGAGATCACGGCCGCCAACCTCGACGCGACGGGCGATGCCCTGACCCTCGAGTTCTGGTATCCGTCCGACGTCGCCCGACCGTACATGCCGGACCCGAAGGGCCTGGCCGAAGCGATCGCCAGCGACCTCGAGGCGGTCGGCTTCACGGTCAACTTCAAGACCGCCGGCTGGCGGACCGGGCTACCTGACGGACGAGGCCGTCGGGAAGTACCCGATGTGGCTCCTCGGCTGGACCTGCGACTGGGCCGGACCCGACAACTTCCTCAGCACGGCGTTCTTCCACTGCGACGGCTGGCAAGCCGAACACCGAGTTCGCGTACGGCCCGCCGGAGCTGAGCAAGGCGTTCTCCGACGGGCTCGTCGGCGCCCGACGAGGCCGCCGCGAAGACCGCATGGGAGAGCGCCCAGGACATCCTGGCGCGTGACCTACCCGACGGTGCCGCTCGTGCACTCCAAGCCGCCGGCGGCAGCGAGTGCCGACATCAAGGGCTTCCTTGGAGCCGGCAACCTGAACGAGCCGTTCTATCCGGTCTGGCTCGACCGCTAACGGGTCGTGACCGTTCCTCCGGGACGCGTCACCGATGCACTTCGGACGTCCCCCCGCGGCCGACCGGCCTCGGGGGGACGCGACCATTCGGGGAGAGGCGACGATCCCAGCGTGCTGAAGTACGTCGATCCGCAGGCTCCTCGCGGCGATCCCGGTCCTCTTCGGCCTGTCGATCGTCGTCTTCGCCTTCGTCCACCTGCTGCCCGGCGACCCGGTCGCGGCCCTCCTCGGCCAGCACGCGACCCCGGAGCTGCGCCGAGCAGATCCGTGCGACAGATGGGCCTCGACCAGCCGCTGTACGCCCAGTACCTGATCTACCTCGGTCAGCTTGCGCACGGTCGACCTCGGCAAGAGCGTCATCAACAACCGACCGGTCATCGAGGAGCTCGCTCGCCGCTTCCCGGCGACGATCGAGCTGACCGCCGCGGCACTCCTCTTCGCGATCGGCCTCGGGATCCCGCTCGGGCGGTTCGCCGCGCGCCATGCCCAGCGCTGGCCGGACGGCGGTCGTGACCGTCGATCTCCCTGCTCGGGATCTCGATCCCGATCTTCGTCCTCGGCTACACGCTCCAGTTCTTCTTCGCGAGCGCAGCTGCAGTGGCTGCCCGCGAGCGGCCGGATCAACCCGCGGCTCGGCATCGAGGTCGGTCACCGAACTTCATGCTGATCGACACGCTGATCGCGGGGCGCTTCGACGCTTTCTCGACGCCCTCCGACACCTGATCCTGCCGGCGATCGCGCTCGGCTCGATCCCGCTCGCGATCATCACCCGGATCACCCGGGCGTCCGTGCTCGACGTCTCGAACGAGGACTACGTCCGGACCGCCCGGGCCAAGGGCCTCCAGGAGCGGCGGGTCGACAACCGCCACATCATGCGCAACGCGTGGCTGCCGGTCGTCACGGTCATCGGTCTCCAGGTCGGCGGTCTGCTCGCCGGCGCGGTGATCACCGAGACCGTGTTCTCCTGGAGCGGCGTCGGGAGCTACATCGTCAACGCGATCCAGGACCACGACTACCTCGTGGTCCAGATCGACGATCCTCGATCTTCGCCACTGATCTTCCTCGTCGTGAACCTGCTGGTCGACATCGCCTACGCCTTCCTCAACCCACGGATCCGGTACAGCTGATGAGCGCCACCACGACCACGGCCGCCAACCTCGTCCAGCCACGCGCCAGCCGGGGTCTGTGGGGCGACGCCGCCCGCCGGCTGCTGCGCAACCGGCCCGGCGCTGCATCGGTCTCGCGATCATCGCTGGTCTTCGTCGCTGGCGGCGATCCTCGCGCCGTTGATCGCGCCGTACGAGCCGCTCGAACGCGACCCGGGCCAGGTCTTCAAGCCGCCCAGCGCGGCGCACCTGATGGGCACCGACCGGCAGGTCGCGCGACAGTTCAGCCGCATCCTGTTCGGCGCCCAGATCAGCCTGCTCGTCGGGCGTCGTGTCGGTCGATCATGGGCGTGGCCATGGGCGGCACGATCGGGGCCATCGCCGGCGGCATTCGGCGGCACGGTCGACGCCGTCCTCATGCGGATCGTCGACGTCCTGCTGGCGATCCCGGGCATCCTGCTCGCGATCGGCATCGTCGTCTGGCTCGATCGCGGCCTGCTGCAGATCATGTTCGCGGTCGCCGCGACGAACGCCCCGATCTTCGCGCGGATCCTGCGCGGCAGCATGCTCGCGCTGCGCGAATCGGACTACGTCATCGCCGCCCGCTCGATCGGCGCGTCCACCGGCCGGATCCTGCTCCGCGGCACATGCTGCCCAACGCGCTGACGCCGATCATCGTCGCGGCGACGCTCGCGCTCGCGACCGCGATCATCGACGTCGCGGGCCTCGGCTTCCTCGGCCTCGGGCCGCCCGATCCGCGGACCGCGGAGTGGGGCACGATGCTGACCGACGCCACGAAGCTTCTACCGGCAGGCGCCGTGGCTCATCTTCTTCACCGGCGCGGCGATCTCGATCAGCGCGATCGGCTTCAACCTGCTGGGCGACGGGCTGCGCGAGTCGCTCGATCCCGCGGCTGAAGCGCTGAGCCGATGGCGCTGCTCTCGGTCGAGGACCTCGTCGTCCGGTTCCGGACCCACGAGTGCGACGATCTATGCCGTGAACGGCGTCAGCTTCGAGCTGGCGCCGGGCGAGACGCCTCGGGCTGGTCGGCGAGTCGGGTTGCGGCAAGAGCGTCACCAGCCTCGCGATGATGCGGCCTGCTGCCGAAGCCCGCCGGCCGGATCGAGGGCGGCAAGGTCATGTTCGACGGGCTCGATCTCGTCGCGCTCTCGGAGCGGGACATGCGCGACATCCGCGGCCGCGACATCGCGATGATCTTCCAGGACCCGATGACCAGCCTCAACCCGGTCCTGACCATCGAGGAGCAGATGGTCGAGACGATCCAGGCCCACCGGAAGCTGTCGAACGACGACGCCCGCAAGCGGGCCATCGAGCTCCTGGAGATGGTCGGCATCCCGCGGCCCGAGACGCGGCTCAAGAGCTATCCCCACCAGTTCTCGGGCGGCATGCGCCAGCGCGTGATGATCGCGATGGCGCTGGCGCTCGAGCCGAAGCTGATGATCGCCGACGAGCCCACGACCGCCCTCGACGTGACGATCCAGGCCCAGGTCCTCGAGCTGCTCTCGGCGCCTCACGACCGAGTCGGGCACGGCGCTGATCCTCATCACCCACGATCTCGGCGTCGTCGCCGGCATGACCCAGCGGATCAACGTGATGTACGCGGGGTTCATCGTCGAGACCGCGACCACGGGCGAGCTGTTCGAGCGTCCGATCGCACCCGTACACGGTCGGGCTGCTGCACTCGATCCCGCGCCTCGACGAGGACCGTCCCGAGCAGCTCATCCCGATCGAGGGCGCGCCGCCGGATCAGCGACGCGCGCCGGTCGGTTGTCCGTTCGCGCCGCGCTGCGCGTGGCGGCTCGACGTGTGCTGGACCGACAACCCGCCGCTCGTCGCCCGTCGGGCGCCGTCGGCCGGGTCGTCACGACCGGGAGCGACGCGACCCACCGCTTCGCCTGCCACAACCCGCCGACCGCCGAGGAGGCCGCTGCCGGGCGGCCGCTGCGCGAGGGCTTCGTCGCGGCCCCGCCGCCCGGCACCGTCATCGAGCGGCTGACCGAGGCCGAGGACGTGGCTCCCGCCGCCGCGGAGGAGGTCGCGCTCTTCGACATGCCCGAGCCCGGCGCGAGGGCCTGCCGATCGACCGGACGGTGGATCCGATGCGCCGCCCGACGGCCCGGACGGCGCTGATCGGGGACGCCATCGTGACGACCTCGCCGACCTCGCCGACCGCGGTCCCCGGCGCGAACCCGACGACCGACGACCTGCTCCGCGTGGAGGACCTCAAGGTCTAGTTCCCGATCAAGGAGGGCATCGTCCTCGAGCGCCACATCGGCGACGTCCGCGCGGTCGACGGCGTCAGTTTCGCGGTCCGCCGCGGCGAGACGCTCGGGCTGGTCGGCGAGTCGGGCTGCGGCAAGAGCACGACCGGGCGGGCGATCATCCGGCTCTACGAGCCGACCGCGGGCTCGATCAAGTTCGACGGCGACGACATCACGACGCTGTCAAGGGCGACGCGCTGCGTGCCGTGCGCCGACGGATGCAGATGATCTTCCAGGACCCGTACGCCAGCCTGAACCCGCGGATGACGGTCGGCGGGATCATCGCCGAGCCGCTGGAGATCCACGACGATCGGCAGCCAAGGCGGAGCGACGCGAGCGCGGTCCGGGAGCTGCTCTCGACGGTCGGGCTCAACCCGGAGTTCGGCGTGCGCTACCCGCACGAGTTCTCCGGCGGCCAGCGGCAGCGGATCGGCGTCGCGCGGGCCCTGGCGCTCAATCCCGACCTGATCGTCGCCGACGAGCCGATCAGCGCGCTCGACGTGTCGATCCAGGCCCAGATCATCAACCTGCTCGAGCGCCTCCAGGGCGAGTTCGGCCTGACCTACCTGTTCGTCGCCCACGACCTGTCGGTGGTCCGCCACATCAGCGACCGGATCGCGGTGATGTACCTCGGACGGATCGTCGAGCTGGCGGGCTCGCGCGACCTCAACCGCCACCCGCTCCACCCGTACACGGTCGCGCTGCTCTCGGCGATCCCGATCCCGGATCCGGTCGTCGAGTCGCGCCGGCGGCGGATCATCCTCAAGGGCGACGTCCCGTCGCCGGTCGCGCCGCCGTCGGGCTGCCGGTTCCACACGCGCTGCTGGCTGCGCGAGCGCCTCGGCAACCCGGAGGTCTGCTCGACGGTCGACCCGCCGCTGCGCGAGCGTCGACCGCCGGGCACGAGGTCGCGTGCCACTTCGCGGACGAGGTCGAGGGATCGAAGGAGCAGCTGCTGGCGACGGGGCGCGGACGCCCGTCGACCGCCGGCGGATCAGCCGCCGCGACCGCCGAGGCGGGCGATGCCATCGCGCCGGAGCCCACGGTCGCGCCGGCCGAGGCACCGGGCCTCCCGGTCACGCCGACGGCCCCGAGCGAGCCCCAGCCTCACTGAGTCGCGGGCGGGTTGAGGAACCCGCCGAACCGGTCCTGGAATGCCTGGAACATCCCGGTCCGGCCCTTGTGCAGCGGATGGTCGGCGTCCCACTGGACCGCGAACGACAACACGACGTCGTTGGCGTCGAGCGTCGCGCCGTCGTGGAAGCGCACCCCCTGGCGGAGCGTGCACGTCCAGGTCATCTGTCCGCGCTGGGGCCGGCACGATTCCGCGAGCGCCGGGCTGAGCGTCGGCTCGGGCAGGTCGAAGCGGTACAGCGATTCGGCGACCTGGGCGCAGACCAGGAGCGTCGCGTCGTCGGTCTCGTCGGGGCAGTACAGACCGGCCGGACGCTGGTGCTCCATGTACACGAACTGCGAGCGATCGCCGGGCACGACGCTCGTGAACCGTTCGCTCGCGCCCGAGGACACGACCGCGCCCGTCACGTCGGTGCGGAAGGCGGCCGACGAGCCGACGTGGGCCAGCGGGATCATCGGCACGTGCTGGCGGATGCGGTCGTTGGCGCGGCGGTAGCCCTCCTGGCGCGTCGCTGCGGTCGACGTCGCGCGACCCTGCGCCAATGCCCGAGCGATGTCATCGAATCGTCGGCCGAACTGCAGGCTCGCATCCGGACCGAAATGGCCCTCGAGGAGGAGGGCCGGATCCGGATACCTGGCTCGCGCACCCAGCAGGTACAGCCCGTTGAGCCGGCCGCTGTCGACCGTCGTGGCGAGCTGGGCGAAGGGCATGACGGTCAACGTCGCCGTGATGCCGAGCTGATCGCGGAGCTGCTGCTGCAGGGCCGTGGCGGTCGCCGTCGGGTCCGGCAGGTAGTCGCGCGGCTCGTCGCTGTAGGTGATCGTCGTCGCGAACCCATCGGGGAACCCGGCGTCGGCGAGCAGGTCGCGCCCAAGCGCGGGGTCGGGTTGCGCCCACGAGGCGCCCGCGCAGCCGTACGGGATCGCGCATGGCAGGAAGTGCGTGGCGAGGTCGGTGCCCGCGGGGAACGCGGCGTCGACGATCGCGCCACGGTCGATGCCGACCGCGATCGCCCGCCGGACCACCTCGTTGTCGAACGGCGCGAAGCGGTTGTTCATGCCGATGTACGAGGTGTTGAGCCCGGGTCGGTGCAGCAGCGTGAGCTCGGGGTTGTCTTCGACGTTCTCGACGTCGCCCGGCTCGACCAGGTCGACGCCGTCGACCGAGCCCTCGCGCAGTTTCTGCAGCCGTTGACGGCCGTCCGATTCGCCCACGAAGATCACGTGGTCGACGACAGCCCGGGAGCCCCAGTAGTCAGCGGACCGCGCGAGCGTGATGTCGCCGCTCCCGTCCCACGACTCCACTCGGAACGGTCCCGTGCCGTTCACCTCGGTCAGGATGCGTTGCTTCCCGCCGGCCGGGTCGATCCGGCTCTGGAGCCACGCCGTGTCGTTGATCGGCAGCGCCGGCGAGGCGATCTTGGCGCGGAACGCCGGGTCACCGTCACACAGGTCGAAGACGACCGTGTGCTCGTCCTTCGCGCTGATCCGCCGGATCTCGCCTTCGTATGGGCCGTGCGCGGGATCCTTGCTGGCCGGTTGCTCGCAGGGCGCCGGGCCGTCGGGCGGCCAGGCCATCGGCTCGAAGGCGCCCCTGCTCGGCGGTGCGCTGGGTGGTGGCGTCCCGATGACCGAGCCGTCCGCTCCACGACTGGCCGATGGGGTGGGGGTGACGGTCGCGTCGCCGCAGGCCGCGAACGCGAGCACCGCCGCGAGACCGGCCGCCAGCAGCCGGGCAGGCCGTGGTCGCTCGGGTGACATCCGAGCAAGCCTAGCATCGGCTTCGCGTATCCTCGCGACCATGCAGCGGATCCACGTGGCGCTCGCCCAGATCGCGCCGGTCCTCGGCCGGGTCGATGTCAACCTCGCGCGCCACCACGAGCT
Source organism: uncultured Chloroflexia bacterium (assembly GCA_963788235.1). Classification (GTDB taxonomy): domain Bacteria; phylum Chloroflexota; class Limnocylindria; order Limnocylindrales; family CSP1-4; genus SPCO01. Next base: position 99,583 of record CAWBFV010000002.1, read on the forward strand.
GATCGAACAGGCACGTGCCGATGGCGCGGACCTTGTCGTCTTCCCGGAGCTCGGGTTGACCGGCTATCAGCTCCAGGACCTCGCCTCCGAGGTGTCGATGCGACTCGACGATCCGCGACTCGCCGACCTCGCCGCCGCGACGAAGGACCTCTCGATCGTTGTCTCGTTCGTCGAGGAATCGGCCGACCATCGGCTGTTCATCGCGGCGGCCCTGATCGAGGACGGCCAGATCTGCCACGTGCACCGCAAGCTGTTCCTGCCCACGTACGGCCTGTTCGACGAGCGCCGGTTCTTCGCGGCCGGGGACGTGTTGCGGACCGTCCCGTCGCGGCTGGGGATCGGCGTCGGCATCGCCATCTGCGAGGACTTCTGGCACCTCACGGTCCCCCAGGTGCTGGCGCTCGACGGGGCGCAGCTCCTGATCAACGTCTCATCCTCACCGGGTCGCGACCTTGCTGCGACCAACGAGGTCGGGCTGGGGACCGCGACATCGTGGCGCCAGCTGATGCGCACCTACGCCCAGCTCACGACGTCGTTCGCGGTGTTCTGCAACCGGGTCGGGGTCGATGAGTCGATCTCGTTCTGGGGCGGCTCCGAGGTGATCACCCCGACCGGCGCGGCCCTGTTCAGCGCGCCCTTGTACGACGAGGGGCTGTTCAGCGTCGAGATCGACGTCAGCGATGTGCGCCGCGAGCGCATCGCGCTGCCGTTGCTGCGCGACGAGCGCCCGGAGTTGCAGGTCCGCGAGCTGTCGCGGATCGTCGCCGAGCGGGCCGGGCTGGCTCACGACTCGACGAGCGAGCCAGGAGCCGAGGCCGGCCACGACGTCGCCCCGGGCGACCGCACACCACGTCCGATCGGGTTTCGACGGAGGACCGGCGGATGACGGCGTCCCCAAGGGCGTTCGAGCTGCCGAGCGAGCTCGAGATCGATACCGACGTCGCGCGACGGGTCATCGGCGAGTTCATCCGCGGACAGCTCAGGCAGGCCGGGTTCGAGCGCGCGGTCCTGGGCCTGTCCGGTGGGATCAATTCCGCGCTCGTGGCGTTCCTGACGGCCGAGGCGATCGGTGCCGATCGCTTGCTGTGCGTGCAGATGCCCTACCGGACGTCGTCGCCGGCATCGCTTGCCGATGCGCAGGCCGTCGTCGACCAGCTTGGGACGGTGACCGAGGTCGTCGACATCAGCCCGATGGTCGACGGGTTCTACGGCGAGCAACCAGACGCAGCGGCGCTCCGGCGCGGCAACTTCATGGCCCGCATGCGGATGAGCGTCCTATACGACCGATCCGTCACATGGGGCGGGCTCGTGGTCGGCACGGGCAACAAGACCGAGTCGTTGATCGGCTACACGACGGTGTTCGGCGACAGCGCCTGCGCCTTCAACCCGATCGGCGACCTGTACAAGAGCCAGGTGCGCCAGATGGCCGAGGCGATGGGCGTGCCGGACGCGATCATCCGCAAGGCACCCTCGGCCGACCTGTGGCCCGGCCAGACCGACGAGACCGAGGCGGGGTTCACGTACCCTGTGCTCGATCGATTGCTGTTCTGGCTGATCGACAAGCGCCGCTCGATCGACGAGGTCGTGGCGATCGGCTTCGATCGGGCGCTGGTCGAGCGCGTCGATCGGATGGTCGCCGCCGCCGAATTCAAACGGCAGGTCCCGCCGATCGCCAAGCTCGGGCCGCGGACCGCGGGGGTGGACTATCTGTATCCGCGCCGCCGGCCCGGCTCGGCCAGGGAGTGACGGCGGACCCCGCCACCGGCGACCGCGGCGGGACGCTCTATGTCGTCGCGACGCCCATCGGCAATCTCGCCGACGTCACGGTCGCGCGCGTTGGAGACGCTCGCCGCCGTTCCGTTGATCGCGGCCGAGGACACGCGGCTCACGAAGCGGCTGCTGGACCGGCACGGCGTCAGCGCCAAGCTCACCAGCTTTCATGCCCGCAGCGGGGCCGGCCGACGCGCTGCGCTGCTCGACCACCTCCGGGGCGGGGCGGATCTCGCGCTGGTGACCGATGCGGGGACCCCCGTCGTGAGCGATCCGGGCGCCGAGCTGATCGCCGATTGGGCGGCCGAGGGCGGTCGGGTGGTGCCGATTCCCGGCGCTTCGGCGGTGCTCGCCGCGGTCTCGGCGACGGCCGTGGCCGGGCCCGCGATGGTCGTTCGAGGGGTTCCTGCCGAGGTCAGGCCGCGAGCGGCGCGAGCGGTTGGCCGCGATCGCCGCCGATCGACGTGGAACCGTGCTGTTCGAAGCGCCCGGTCGTATGGCTGCGACGCTGCGGGATCTCGTGGCGGCCTGCGGCGCCGCGCGGGCCGGTGCGGTGTGTCGCGAGCTCACCAAGATCCATGAGCAGATCGTTCACGGCACGCTCGAGGAACTCGCGGCTGCTGCCGCGGATGGTGCGATCCCGGCACGCGGGGAGTTCGTGCTGGTCGTGGGCGCGGCCTCGGATGCCGGCTCGACCGCTGTGCCGGACGCCGATTCGCTCAGGGATGCGCTGGCCGCAGTCGAGGAGCTCGTGGCGACCGGCTCGGCGCGCGGAGACGCCGCCCGTCGGGTCGCTGCCGCAACCGGCATCCCGCGTCGGAAACTCTACGAACCCGGCCGGTGAGCGGTATCGTTTTCGCATGAGCGCGGCGACGATCCACGCGGCCCCGGCGTCGCGTATCCCGCTCAGCTATGTCGTCACGATCGTGCCGGTCGCGGCGGCGCTGAACATCGTCGGCGGCACGTTGAACACGTACTTGAAGCTGCCGACGTTCCTCGACATGATCGGGACGGCTGTCGCGTCCATCGTGCTCGGGCCGTGGTGGGGTGCCCTCGTCGGGGTCATGGGCAACCTGGGCGGGGCGCTGTTCACGGGACCGGTCGGCATCCCGTTCGCGCTCGTCAACGTCGACGGGCGCGCTGGTCTGGGGCTACGGCGTTCGCTCGTTCGGGATGGGCGCGACGGTCCCGCGGTTCTTCCTGCTCAACATCATCGTTGCGCTCGTGAACTCGGCGGTCGCCGCCCCGATCGTCGCCTACGTGTTCGCCGGCGCGACCGGCCACGCGTCCGATGCGCTCACGGCGACCTTCGCCCAGGCCGGTCGCGGGTTGCTCGAGTCGACGTTCGCATCGAGCGTCATCGTCAGCCTCGCCGACAAGATCATCAGCGGGTTCGTGGCCGTCTCGATCATCGAAGCCCTGCCGCCCGACCTCTCGCGCGGCCTGCGGCTGCCCGCCGCCGGCCGATATCCGCCCATCGTGCTCGCGCTGATTGGCGCAGGGATCGGGATCGCGATCGTGGTGGTCTACGTCCTGCTGACGCCACCGCCGCCGACGCCCGCGGTCTGATCGATGGATCGAACCGTCGGGCCGCGTGAAGCCTTCGCTGCTGGCGTCATCTCGCTCGGAGTCCTCGCGATCGTCGTGCCGCTGGTCGCCGACCGCATCCCTGGCGTCGCCGACCCGGCCGGGCTGATCGCCGCCATGTGCGTACTGATCGGGATCTTCGTCATCGTGGCCGGGCTGGCGTCGCTGCGCATCAGGGATTGAGCCCCGGACCTGCGGCGGCCGGCGACGTCGCCCAGCCCGCTGACCCGGGAGCGGCCGATCCCGTCATCGCGATCGCCGGACTGACCGTGACGTATCCCGGTGCGCAGCACCCCGCGCTCGACGGTGTCGATCTGGAGGTCCGGGCCGGCGAGTACGTCGGGATCATGGGCCTGAACGGCGCCGGCAAGACCACCCTGGGCCTGTGTCTCAACGGCGTCATCCCGCAGCTCATCCCGGCCGACGTGACGGGCACGATCCGGGTCGCCGGCCACGACCCGCGCGAGGAGGCGGTGCGGGCCGTCGCCCGGACCGTCGGGATCCTGTTCGACAACCCCGAGTTCCAGCTCAGCCAGGCGACGGTCGCCGACGAGGTCGCGCTCGGTCTCGAGAACCTGGGCGTGGATCCTGGGGAGATGTCCGGCCGCATCAGCGAGTCGTTGGAGCTGGTCGGCCTGGTCGGCCTCGAGGACCGCTCGCCCTTCGCGCTGTCCGGCGGGCAGCAGCAGCGGCTCGCGTGCGCGGCGGTGCTGGCGATGCGTCCGACCGTGCTGTTCCTCGATGAGCCGACGTCGAACCTCGATCCGGTCGGCAAGACTGAGCTGCTGGCGGTCGCCGATCGACTCCACCGCGAGCGCGGCATGACCGTGCTGATCGCCGAGCACGAGACCGAGGCACTGGCGGAGTATGCGGACCGGATCGTCGTGCTCGATGGCGGCCGGATCGTGATGGACGGGCCACCGGCGGCCGTGCTGTCACGAGTCGACGAGCTGGCGGCGCTCGGGCTCCGGGCGCCGCAGGTCGCCGCCTTTGCCCACGCCATGCGCCCGGACGCCACCGACGTTCCGATCACGGTTCCAGCAGCCGTCGCCTGGCTCGAGACGCCGTGAGCGAGCAACCGGCGCCACCGGCGGTCGTCCTGCGCGACGTCCGCTACGCCTACCCGGGCGGCGTCGTCGCCGTGGACGGCGTCTCGCTGCAGATCCCAGCGGGCCAGGTCGTGGCCGTCGCCGGCCAGAACGGATCGGGCAAGACCACGCTCACGAAGCTGCTCAACGGCCTGTTGCAGCCGTCGTCAGGTTCCGTCGCCGTCGACGGCATCGAGACGGCCGGGCGGCGAACCCAGGAGCTCGCTCGCCATGTCGGCTACGTGTTCCAGAACCCGAACCACCAGCTGTTCGCCCGGACGGTCGCCGAGGAGCTGGCGTTCGGGCCCCGCAATCTCGGCATCGATCCCGACGAGGTCGATCGACGCGTTGCCGATGTCGCTGCCACGTTCGGGCTCACCGACTGGCTCGCCGAGCACCCGTATCGTCTCGGCTATCCGATCCGCAAGCTCGTCGGGATCGCGTCGGTCGTCGCGATGCAGCCGTCGATCCTCGTGCTCGATGAGCCGACGACGGGCCAGGATCATCGGACGTCGGATGCCATTCGCACGGTCCTGCAGGACGTGCGCGACACCGGCGTGACGATCGTCTGCGTGACGCACGACATGGAGCTCGTGGCGGCCCTCGCTGACCGGCTCGTGGTGCTGCGCGACGGCCGAGTCGAAGCCGACGGGACGGCGCGCGCAGTCTTCGCGGACACGGCGACGATGGCGGCGACGCGCCTGCGCCCGCCCCAGATCACGCGCTTGTCGATGGCGCTGCCGGGCCTGGCGGGCCATCCGCCGGCCCTGGCGATCACAGAACTCGTCGACGCCGTGCGGGCAAGCGACCACGTCGCGCCACGGACGACCGGTTGATGCACCAGCTCGGACCGTCGATCGGGCACGTTCGCGGGACGTCGTGGCTGCACCGCGCGAACCCGCTCGTCAAGCTCACCTGGCTCCTGGCGGCGATCGCGTTCGCGCTGGCCACGTACGACCCGGTCCCGCTGCTGGTCGTCGCCGCGCTCGCGTTCGTCGCCTGCGTCGGCGTCGGGATCGGGGGCGCGGTCGCGCGCGGCGTGCTGATCTTCGTGCCGGTCGCGGCGTCGATGCTGGTCATCCAGACGCTGGCGCCCGCCGGGTGTGGGGCGACCTGCACCGCGACCGCCGTGGTCGGTCCGCTGAACCTCTATGGAGCCGGCATGCTGCACGGCCTGTCGCTCGCCGCACGCATCCTGGTCGTCGAGATCGTCGCGCTCGGCGTCCTCGTGACCACCCATCCGTCCGACCTGTTCGCCGCGCTCGCCCGCCTCCGCGTCCCGTACCTTTTCAACTTCATGCTGTCGATGACGCTGCAGCTCGTGCCGATCCTCCAGCGCGAGGTCTCGATCGTGCTCGCCGCCCAACGGTCGCGCGGGATGCGGAGCAGCGGCTTCGGGGCGATCCTGCCGTCGTTCGTGCCCGTGTTCGCCGGCGCGTTCGAGCGCGTGCAGCAGCTTTCGATCAGCCTGGAGTCGAGGGCGTTCGGTTCGAGCCCCCGGCCGACGTCATACCGGCGGATCGGGTTCGGTCCGCGCGACGCGCTGCTCGTGCTGGCCGGTCTTGGGGCAGGCGTCGTGGGGGTGCTCGCCGGCATCGTCCTGTGGAGCCAGCACCAGGCGGTCGTGGGGACGCTGACGGCGTTGACCGCACCGGTGGTCGTCGGCCTGTTCGTCGTCGCGGCGGTCATCTTCATCGGCGTGATCGGTGCGGCGCTGCGGGGCCTCGTGCGGTGATGCGCGAACCCGTCGAACTGGCCGCCTCGCCGGTCACAGCCGTGCCCCTGGGCCCGACGATCGACCCATCCGATCCGGCGTTCGTCGCCGATCCGTACCCGGCCTACGCGAACATCCGCGAGGCGACGCCGGTCTGGCATCCCGAGGGTGAGCATCTCTGGTACCTGACCCGGTTCGCGGACGTCCATGCCGCGTTTCGCGACCGCCGCCTCGGCACGACGTTCCTGCACCGCTACACGCCCGAGGACCTCGGACTGGCGCCCGACGTGCCGGTCTGGCGGGACCCACGGTGGGTCGATTTCCAGGCGTTCGAGCGGTGGGAGCTGCTGAACCTCGAACCACCCCTCCACACGCGCCTCCGCCGCCTGGTGACCGAGGCCTTCACGCCGCGCACCGTCGATGGCCTTCGATCGGCGACCGAGGAACGCGCGAAGGCGCTGCTCGAGCCGGGAAGGGAAGCGGGCTCGATCGACCTCGTCGGCTCCTACGCCCAGCACTTCTCGCTGGGGATCATCTGTGACCTGATCGGTGTCCCGGCGACCGACCACGAGACGATCCTGGGCTGGTCCGACGAGACCGTGCGCATGTACGAGCCGCACCCGTCCGACGCGCAGCGCTCCGCGTCGGACGTCGCCGCCGGGTCCTTCCGCCGGTATCTGCTCGATCTCGTCGCGCATCGCCGGTCGCGGCCCGCCGACGATCTCCTCTCCGCGCTGGTGGACGCGACGGTGGATGGCGAACGGCTCTCGGACGACCAGATCGTATCGACCGCGATGGTCCTGCTGATGGCGGGGCACGAGGCCGCGGTCAATGCCACAGCCAACGGCGTCGCCGCGCTCGTTGCCCATCCCCGGGAATGGCAGCGCATCCGGGAGGGCGAGGTGACCCCGAGGGCCGCGATCGAGGAGGTCCTCCGCTTCGACCCGCCGCTCCAGTGGTTCGAGCGCTGGGTCCTCGATGACGGCTTCGCGGTCGACGGTGTCGAGATCCCCGTCGGGTCACGCGTGGCGCTCGTGCTCGCGGCGGCCAACCGCGATCCGCGCCGGCACGCCGACCCGGATCGCTTCGACCTGGGCCGCGCCGACACGACCCACCTGTCGCTCGGCGGCGGAATCCACTTCTGCATCGGCGCGCCATTGGCGCGGCTCGAGCTCGAGACGACGTTCAGCGAGCTCGCCCGCACCGAGCGCGAGCTCGCCGTCATCGCCCCGCCGGTCCGCCGGCCCACGTTCCAGTTCCGAGGCTACGACCGCCTCGAGATCGCGCTCTCGAAGGAGGCCTAGGTGACCGAGCCGCGGATCGTGGTGGTCGGCAGCACGATGATCGACCTCGTCGCATACGCCGATCGCCTGCCGAACGACGGGGAGACGCTGCTGGGCACCGACTACCGGACCGGCTTCGGCGGCAAGGGCGCGAACCAGGCGGTGGTCGCCGCCCGTTTCGGCGCACGGGTCGCGATGGTCAACACCCTCGGCGACGACGCGCACGGCGACGCGTACCTCGAGCAGTTCGCCCGGGAGGGCATCGACGCGTCGTACGTGCGGCGAACGGCGGGCTCATCGGGCGTCGCGCCGATCTGGGTCGACGGACGGGGGACCAACCGGATCATCATCGTGCCCGGGGCGAACATGCAGGTGGACCCCGACGTCGCCGCCGACGCGGTCCGGAGCCTCCAGCCACAAGTGGTCATCGGGCAGTTCGAAATCCCGCAGGCGACGACCGCGGCCGGGTTCGAGGCCGCGCGTGAGATCGGGGCGACCACGATCCTCAACCCCGCGCCGGCGGCGGCCGTCGAACCGGCCTTGCTGGCGGCGACCGACTGGCTGGTGCCCAACGAGACCGAGTTTGCGCTGGTCACGGGCCAGCAGTTGCCGGCCGACGGTCGAGAGGAAGCCGAGGTCATCGCGGCGACGGCCGCGCGACTCGGTCGATCGCTGGTCGTGACGCTCGGCGAACGCGGCGCGGCCGTGGCCCCGGTCGGGGGCGGGTCCACGCTCGTGGATGCGCCGCCTGTCGTAGCGGTCGATACGACCGGCGCGGGTGACGCCTTCGTCGGGGCGTTCGCGGTGGGCCTCGCGCTCGGCTGGACGCCGATCGATGCCGCGCGCTTGGGCTGTGCCGCGGCTGCCGACAGCGTGACCCGCCTCGGCACGCAAGCGTCGTACGCGGATCGTGCCCGAGCGGCGGCGATCCTGGCCGAGGTCCGAGCCGCGACCTAGCCGGCGGCGGTCTCCGCCGTCCCTGCGGTCTCGTCCGGCTCGTTCGAGCCTCGTCGACGCGCACGCGCGCGGACCGCCGACCGGGTCGCGAGCGCGCCCATCGCCGCGATGCGCGCCGCCCAGCGCCATTGCGGGCCGGCCAGCCGATCGACCACGACGCCCGTTCGTTCGTCCGATGCGATGTCGATGGCGGCGGTCGTCGCAGTTCGAGCCAGTCGCCCGATCTCCTCGAGCAGGCCGACGACGCCGTGGTCCGCCGTGCCCGGCGTCGACGCGCCGACGACCGCTTCGCCGGCCATCGCCCCGGCTCGCAGGTCGCGCTCGACCTGGAGGCGCTGGCGATACAGCACCTCCCATTCCTCGTACGGGATCTGGATCGTCGCGAGCTGCTCGTCGATCTCCTCGAACGCGGCGGCGACGGCATCGTCGAACGGTCGCGGGCCGGCGCCGGTCGATCCGTCGGCGGCCGGATGGGCCAGCTTCGCGAGCCGGTCCTCGACCGCCTGCGCCTCGGCGCTGACCGTCAGGTGTGCCGCCGAGGTCGTGAGCCGGCTGGCCATCGCGGCCCGTGCCCGGGCCACCGCCCGCGGCTTCCCGGCGACGAGCAGATCCATCGAGTAGATGAGGATGTCGAGGTCCTGGCCTTTGAGCCGGATCAGTCGCTCGGGGACGAGCGAGCTCGCCGAGGTCCCGGCCACGGCGGCGAGCCATCGCGCCGGCATCGCCAGGTACGCGGGCGCGAGCGTGGGCTCGACGTCGAGGCCGACGGCGGTCACGGCGGCATCGAGGTCCGCGGCGACGTCGTCGTACCGGCCGGGCAGCACGACCAGCGGGATGTGGGCGTCCGTCCAGCCGCGAGTGAGGCTGATCGCCTTGCGACCGATCGCGAGGCCGGCGAGGAAGACGAGCAGCACGGCCAGGAGCGCGGTCAGCGGGTAGCCGCGGACGACTGCGGTCACGACCGCGCCGGGCGTGCGCTGCTCGCCCGGCATGAGCATCAGCGTGATCGCGCCGATCACGGCCGGCGCAACGATCGCTCCGGCCAGCATGATCAGCCGCACCGTGTCGTCCGAGATCACGTTCTGCTTGGGCACGAAGACGAGCAGGAACGTCCCGATGTCCGGGAATACGACGCCGATCAGCAGGACGACCCAGATGACCGAGCCGAAGGTGATCCCGAGCAGCAGGAACTGGCGCGATGCCGGCACGCGACCGAAGAGCATCGTGCTCGCCCAGCCGAGCGCAGTGGTCAGGATCTTGCCGACGAAACGCGAACCGAACGCGAACAGCGCAGCAAGGATCGCCATCGCCGAAGCGTGCGCCTGCCCGGCTCACCGGGAGCACGCGTCAGCCCCGATCGACCTTACGGTTCCGTGACGAGGCGATACGATGCGAACGTGACCGCCGCGACGCCGACAGCGCCCGCGCCCCGGCCGGGCGGCCGGATCCCCGTCCTGGATGCTCTCTCGCTGTTCGCCCGCGTGGCGGTGCTGCTCACGCTCGGAGTCAGCGTCGCAGCGATCATCCTCGACTTCGGGCTGCACGCCGACCACAACCTGATCTTCATCGTCGCGGCGGTTGCGATCCTGGGTCTGGCCTGGGTCGTCGGGCTGTCGACCGAGCGACTCGGCTCGCTGACCGGTCCGCAGGTCGGCGGCATCCTCAACGCGACGTTCGGCAACATCGCCGAGCTGATCATCGCGTTCTTCGCGCTGCAGGCCGGCCTGATCGAGGTCGTCAAGGCGTCGCTCACGGGCTCGATCATCGGCAACCTGCTGCTGGTGCTCGGGGCGAGCGTGCTGATCGGCGGCTTGCGGCACGGGACGCAGACGTTCAGCCAGCGCGTGGCCTCGTTCAACGCGTCGCTGCTCGTACTCGCGGTCATCGGCTTGTTCGTCCCGGCCGTGTTCGCCTTCACCTCGACCAACGCGCGGCAGGGGACGCTGACCGAGGAATCGGTGCTCGTCGCGGTCGTCCTGATCGCGGGCTACGTGCTCTCGCTGATCTACCAGTTCACGAACCCGAGCATGACGCTCGGTGGCCACGGGTCGCCGAGGGGCACGGCGGGCCGGCCTGGACGGCGCGGATCGCGATCGTGGTGCTCGTCGTAGCGGCCGGGCTGCTGGCCGTCCTGTCGGAGATCCTGGTCGGCTCGATCCAGTCGTTCATCGACTCGTTCGGCCTCTCGGCGTTCTTCGTCGGCGTCGTGCTTGTCCCGACGATCGGCAACCTCGCCGAGCACCTCGTCGCCGTGCAGCTCGCCGCGAAGGACAAGATGGAGTTCGCGATGGCGGTGAGCTACGGCTCGAGCCTGCAGGTCGCGCTGTTCGTCGCGCCGTTACTGGTGCTGATCGGCGCCGTGCTGGGCCAGCCGATGGACCTCGTGTTCACCCCGCTCGAGGTCGCGGCGGTGGCGGCCGCGGTCGGGATCAGCGCGCTGATCGCCCTTGACGGCGAGTCGAACTGGCTCGAGGGCGCGCTCCTGATGCTCGTCTACTTGATCCTCGGCGTGTCGTTCTTCGAGCTCCGCTAGCAGCTAGCGCCCCGGCGGGGGACGCGGCGGCGGCACGGGAGGGGGAGGGCGCACCGCCGCCGCAGGGGGGATCTGGGTCAGGCCGCGGCGCCCTCGCCGTCCTCGGTCTCCTCGTCGTCATCGTCGTCACCGTCGACCGCGATCGCCTCGGCCGACTCGGGCAGCGGTTCGGTCGGCGGGGCATCGCCGAAGCGCTCGGCCTGGGCGACGAGCGAATCGGCCGCCTGCTGGGCCTCGTAGTCCTTCTTCCGACGACCTGACAGCATCTCGACGTGCGAGGCGACGACCTCGGTCTTCCAATGCCGCTGGCCCCGGTCATCGTCCCAGGATCGCGTCTGCAGCCGGCCCTCGATGGCGACCTGCTGGCCCTTGCCGAGGTACGTGCCGGCGATCTCCGCGAGACGGTCCCACGTGACCACGTTCGAATACTCGGCCTTCTCACGGCCACCACCGAGGAACTCGTTGCTCGCGACGGTGAACGTCGTGACGTTCTTGCCGCTGGCGAGGCTGCGCATCTCCGGGTCGCGCGTGAGGCGGCCCGTGAGCATGACCTTGTTCACGGTCAGGTCTCCTTCCCGGTCGGCCGGAAAGCTCCGGTACCGACCCTGCGTCCGGCGGGTGTCGACCGGCACGCTAGCGAGGAGCCCTCACCTCGCAAACATCGCGACCTGCACGCTGCGTTAGCTGACCCGTCGCAGCCGCGTCGCGAGCGACGTCAGCCGGCCGCGCAGGGATTCGTGCTCAGGCCGATTCGCGGTTGTACGTTTTTGGTTCCCACAGCGTCTTTAGCATGGCCGAGTCGCCGAGGGAGGTCACAAATGCGCGCGCTGTCCAAGGTCATCCTCTTCGCCGCGATCGTCACCGCCGGGCTTGGAGCTTCCACGGTCTCGGCCACCACGGCCGCATACCCGATCCACTTGCGCAAGGACTGCAGCACCTTCGACGGTGTCGCGCCGACGTTCTGCACGGTCAGCGCCTCCGACGTCGATGCGATCCCCGTCGGGACCAAGGTCTGGTACCTGGGCCCCGTCCTCTCGAACTCGTACTTCCTGAGCAGCGATATCCGGCTCGACGACGATCGCCGCAACACGGCCACCGGCTACTGCATCTTCCAGTCGAAGACGGCGGTCGGGCTGTGCAGCTTCTGGGAGGGGACTGGACGCCTGACAGGGTTCGTGGCCATCCTCGACATCACGATCGACGAGGCCGGCCTGTGGCACATGGACGGGTCGTACTACTTCGACGGGTCCCGGGCGGCGGCACCATGATGCGCCCCCGCGTATGACCCAGCCGCCGTCTCCAGTCGTGGCTTCCCGGAGCGGTGCCTGGCGATCACCCGCGTCGGATGCGGCGCGGACGTGACGCTGACCGCAGTGCGACGCCGGCGCTCCGCGGTCGCAGAAACGTCCCCCGCAGTCGGACTACCGCTGGCCGCCTCGGCTGTGGCCGACGTCCACGACAGGCGCGGTCGCGAGCTCTTCGGCCTCTGCCGCCGGCTCGGCCTCGACGATGATGAGTCGAACGACGCCGTCCAGGAGGCCTTCCTCCGGATGTGGGCCGAGTCCAAGCGCGGCACGATCATCCTCGACCCAGACGCCTGGGCGTTCCGGGTCACGTACCGTCTGGCCATGGACCACCATCGCCTCGGTCGGGGCGTGCGGTCCTTGCTCGATCGGATGTCTGCCGTCGGCCCGCGGCCCGACCCCGACCCTACCGATCGACTGGCCGTCTGGGCTGAGGTCGATCGGCTCCCTCCTCGCCAGCGGGCCGTCATCTACCTGCGCTACCGCGCTGACCTGCCCTTCGAGCGGATCGCCGCGGTCATGGGCATCACCGCGAATGGCGCCCGGAACGACGCGAGCGCGGCGACGGCTGCTCTGCGCCGGCACCACCTGACGGACGAGGGGCTCTGATGACGAACACAGACGAGGCGCTGGAACGCTCCCTGCGCGCCGGACCACCGGACGAATCCGGGTACCGCGCGCGCCCGCTCGACCTTCCGACGGCGATGGTCGACCGGGCTCCGACGGCGATGGCGGCCTGGGCTCCGCAGCGCGTCGTGCCCTTCGCGCGCGTGGTCGCGGCTCGCCGGCCCGACCGCGTGCCCGTCGGCTCGTCGTGGCGCCATCTCGCGGCAGTCATCGTCGTCGCCATCGGCCTCATGGCTGCCGGGATCGTCAGCCTGGCGAACCGTGCCGACGTCGGTAGCCGGCCGTCGTCCGGGATCACCATCTCGACGCTGACCGAGCGGTTCGCGTCGACGCGGAACGGCTTCTCGATCTCGTACCCGGCGGGCTGGACTGTCACGCCGGCGACTGCCGTCTGGCCGCGGAACTTCTTCCTGCCGAACGGGCACCCGGCCCTCGACCGACTCGAGCTTCCGAACGTCGCGCGGCTCGTCGTGGCCTCCCAGCCCCTCGGCGTAGGGCAGACGGAGGAGGATTGGCTCGCGGCGTTCTTCCAGCCGTATCCGAGAGCGAATCCTTGCAGCAGCGACCGCTCGACCTGGCCGCGGTTGCAGCTGGACGGTGCCTCGGCATACCTCGATGTCATCGACTGTCCGACGAGCGTTGACGATCAGATCGCCGCGCGAGACATGTCGTTCGAGGCACTCGCTTTCGCAGGGGGCCGCGTCTACCAATTCCGGCTCAACGGGGACGTCGACCGCCCCGACTTCGAGGCGCTCCTCGCATCAGTCCGGTTCGACCCGGCGCACGCGGTCGACTGACTGCGGACGGTTGGTCGCCCGGGACTCCAGGGGTGCCACGACTCTGTACGTTCCGGCTCCGCCCGGCGTCTATCAGGTGTCAATCGCCCGAAGTCGGAGCACGAGCCATGCAACTGATCCGCGCGACCGAACGACGACGCCCGATGCCGTCGCTTCGACGATTCCTGGTCGTTGCCGTCACCGTCTCGGCGATGGCCGTCGTGGCGCCAACGGCCTCCGCAGCATCCCAGAAGGCGTTCCACCTCGCCAAGAACTGCGATGCCTTCCCGACGTGCATCGTGACCGCCTCGAACGACAAGAAGATCCCGGTCGGAACCGAGATCACCTACTCCGCTGCGAGCGTCTTCCCGAGCGGCCTCCTGCCCACGATCCACGGCCGGCACGGGACGACGAGCGGTACCTGCGACCTCACGGCGATCAACGCCGGAACGGGACCCGGCAGATGTGTCTTCTCGAGCGGGACCGGATCGTTGACCAGCTTCACCGCCGAGCTGTCCGTCACGTTCGACGGCACGCTCTGGTACTGGGATGGCACGTCCGGCCACGGCGGCGACTAGGACGCCGGACACCCACTCAGCCGGCCGCGGAGTCCGTCCGTCCGGCCTTCGACGGCGGGGAGGAGCGGCGGCCGACCGGCACGCCGAGATCCGGGACGAGCCCGAGCGCACCGTCCGGCGCCATGGTCCGCGACTCGAGTCGCGCCTCAGCGACCGGTCCACCGGCTGGCGATCCGCCGGCGATCGTGCCCGGTTCGGCCGCCGCGCGGCGCTTGCGCGCGACCCGATTGGCGGCCACCTCGGGGAGGATCAGGGGCGCACCGCCATGGGCGCGATGCGCCGCGGCCATCGCAACGACCGTCTGATCGGGCTCGGGCGCCTGGTCCGCGTAGAGGTCGCAGAACAGCTCGACGAGCTCGGGATCGAACTGCGTCCCGGCGTGGCGTCGCAGCTCGGCGATCGCCTGGTCGTGGCTGATCGCGCGCTTGTACGGGCGGTCGTTGATCATCGCGTCGTACGCGTCGGCGATGGCCACGATCCGGGCTCCCAGCGGGATCTCGTTGGCGCGCAGCCCATACGGGTAGCCGTGGCCGGCGAACCGCTCGTGGTGGTGCAGGATGATCGGCACGGCGTCCTTGAGGGCCGCAGCCTGCTCGAGGATGACCTGGCCGATCCGCGGGTGCTGGACGACCGTCCGCCACTCGGCCGACGTGAGGGCGCTCGGCTTCTCGAGGATCTCCTCGGGCACCGCGATCTTGCCGACGTCGTGGAGGAGCGCCGCGACGCGTAGTCGATCGATCTCCGCCTCGGGCAGCTGGAGCTGGCGTCCCAGCGAGACGACGATCGAGGCGATGAGCGCCGAGGGCTGGCCGCGGTAGTGGGGGAGTGGGTCGAGCACCGAGGCCAAGGCGTTGGTGGCAGCCTCTCGTGCCAGCTGGCCGATCGCCATGGCTCGAGCGCGCCCGGCGGCGGAGATCGGCGCGCGGGGCACGCGCGCGTCGTCATCGGGCTCGGCGAAGATGTAGGTCTGGTTCCGGCCCAGCGATTTTGCCGAGTACATCGCGGCGTCGGCGTCGCGCACGAGCGTGTCCATCCGGAGTTTCGCGCCCGACCCACCGGCGATGCCGATCGAGATCGTGACCGCGAGGTCCGGGACGCCATCGATCGTGAACCGCCGCCGCTGGACGAGCGAGCGCAGCTTCTCGGTGAGGACCGCGCCTTCTTCGACCCCGGTCTCGGTGAGGATGAGCATGAATTCCTCGCCGCCGTACCGGCCGATCATGTCCGATGCGCGCAGGTTGTCGGAGATCTCCTGGGCCACGCCGCGCAGCACGACGTCGCCGACGGCGTGACCGTACGTGTCGTTGACGGCCTTGAAGTGGTCGATGTCGACGAAGGCGACCGATAGCGGTCGCTCGTAGCGCGCCGCGCGCTCCACCTCGGCGAACAGCTGGGCGAGCAGCGACTGGCGGTTGGCGACGCCGGTCAGGCGGTCGAACGTGGCGCGGTCATGGGTGTCGACCAGCGCCGCCGCGATGTCGTTCACCGCGCGTCCGAGCCGGGCCTCCAGCCCGTCCCCACGGGGCACCACGCTGACGTCGTAGTCGCCGCCGGCGATCCGTTCTGCGGTCTTCACGAGGTGCGCGAACCGGTACCGAAAGTGCGCGGCGACCAGCGACGCGGTGAGCGTGACGCCGATGAGGGCGGCCACGATCGCGAGCACGACCGGTCGGGTCCCGCTGTCGAGGAATGGGGCCAGTTCCGCTGGGGTAGCGATGAGCAGGATCCCAAAACCGGCAGCAACAGCCAGCGCCAGGATCCCGTGCAGGCGCGTCACCCGGCAAGGCTAGTTGCGCGGCCCCCGCCGTCGGACCCGAACGGTGGTACCCCGAACTCGGGCCGGTCGTACCCCGACCCGTCGGCCCACGGCCCGCTGCTATACTCCGCCCGTCCTCGAGCAGAGCGGGCCATGCCCGCGGATCAGGAGGTCGACGATCGCGCGACAAGGACGCATCGACCGTCCCGTGAGGCGGTCGGGCGACCAGCCCTCAGCGATCCGCCGAAGCCTCGGCGGTGCAACGCGGGAGAGGTCTACCCCGGTCCCCAACCATTGGGTTGGGGGCTTTTTCATTGGGCGGCGGCGTTTCCCGCCCACGGCCGCGTCGCGATCCCGAGGGCCGGGCTGATGCCGGCCACCGTGATCGTCGGGCTCCAGTGGGGCGACGAGGGCAAGGGCAAGACCACCGACTTCCTCGCGGAGCAGACCGCGATGGTGGTGCGCTACCAGGGCGGCGACAACGCCGGGCACACGGTGGTCCGTGGCGATGAGGTGTTCAAGCTCCGGCTGACGCCGTCGGGTGTGCTCTACCCGCACATGACGTCGGTCATCGGCAATGGGGTCGTGGTCAACCCGGTCACGCTGATCACCGAGTTCGACATGCTGACCGAGCGCGGCATCGATGTCTCCGGCGTCCGCGTCAGCCGCAGCGCGCACGTGATCATGCCCTACCACATCGCGCTGGACCGGGCGAACGAGGTGCGATTGGCCGACGCCGCGGTGGGAACCACGGGTCGCGGTATCGGGCCCGCGTACGGCGACCGCGCCTGGCGGCTCGGACTGCGCATGGAAGACCTGCTCGATCGCGCGGTCCTCCGCGAGCGGATCGAGCGCGTGCTCCGTGACAAGAACCTGGTGCTGGACGCCCTCGGCGCGGAGACCTTCGACGTCGACACGCTCGTCCGGGAAGCGCTCGGCTGGGGCGAGCGGCTGCGCGACCACCTCGACGATACGACCTGGCTCGTCCAGCGAGCCCTTGGCCGCGGCGAGCACGTCCTGTTCGAGGGCGCCCAGGGCACGCTGCTCGACCTGGATCACGGTAGCTACCCCTTCGTGACGTCCTCGAACCCTGTCGCCGGTGGCGCGTGCACGGGCGGTGGGATTGGCCCACTCCAGGTCGACGAGGTCATCGGGGTCATGAAGGCGTACTCGACCCGGGTCGGCTCCGGGCCGTACCCGACCGAGCTCCTCGATGGGATCGGCCACGGCATCGCCGAGCGGGGCCACGAGTACGGCACGGTCACCGGTCGGCCCCGGCGCGTCGGCTGGTTCGACGCCGTCCCGCTGCGCTATGCGGTCGCGGTCAACAGCGTCAGCTCGATCATGTTGAACAAGCTCGACATCCTGTCGGGCATCGACACGCTGCGCATCTGCGTCGCCTACGACATCGACGGTCGTCATGTGGACGCCTGGCCGTCGAGCGGTGCGGCCCTCGCGAGAGCGACCCCGATCTACGACGAGTACCCGGGCTGGTCCGAGCCGATCAATGCGGTCCGCTCGCTCGCCGACCTGCCCGAGAACGCCCGCCGGTACGTGACCGCACTCGAGGAGCACGCCGGCGTGCCGATCGTGCTGGTCTCGGTCGGGCCGGAGCGCACCCAGACGATCGAGCGGGCGTGGCGCGGCATGCGCAGCCGACCGGTGCCCGCGTGAGCGCGGCGGGTCTCGTCATGCCGACGCGGATCCTGATCATCGGCGGTGGCGGCCGCGAGCATGCCCTCGCCTGGAAGCTGGCCGGAGAGCCCGGCGTCAACGAGGTGATCGTCGCGCCCGGAAGCTACGCGATCGCGGCCGAGCCGCGGGTGCGCCGGTTGCCGGCGGTCGATCCGCTCGACCCCGAGTCGGTGGTGGCCGTGGCGCGCCACGAGGCGGTCGAGCTCGTCGTGGTCGGACCCGAGGCGCCGCTGGCGGCCGGCGTGGCCGACGCGCTCGACGCGGCCGGGATCGCGGTCTTCGGCCCTACCGCGGCGGCGGCCCGGATCGAGAGCAGCAAGGCGTTCTGCCACGAGATCGCGGCCGCCGCCGGCGTGCCGATGGCCCGATCCGCGGTGGTCGAGGCTGGCGATCCATCGACCGCCCGGGCGTTCGCGCGCGCAATGCACGCCGAGCACGGCGCGGTCGTCGTCAAGGCCGACGGCCTCGCGGCCGGAAAGGGCGTGACGATCGCGACGACGATCGACGACGCGGAGGCCGCGATCGATGCCGCGCTCCGGACTGGCCCGGTCGTGATCGAGGAGTGGCTCGACGGGCCCGAGGCGAGCCTGATCGCCATCACCGACGGTCGCGAGGCCCTCGCGCTGCCACCGGCTCGGGACTACAAGCGGCTGTGGGACGGGGACGTCGGCCCGAACACCGGTGGCATGGGCGCGTACAGCCCGCTGCCGGATCTCGCCGACGACGCCTCGAACGACCTGCTCGACCTGTTCCATCGGCCGATCCTTGCCGAGCTGGCCCGGCGCGGTACCCCGTTCCGTGGCGCGCTCTACGCGGGCCTCATCCTCACCGCGAACGGTCCCGTGCTCCTCGAATGCAACGCGCGATTCGGCGACCCCGAGGCCCAGGTGATCCTGCCGCGCCTGGCCGCACCGCTCGGTCCGCTGCTGCTCGCCGCGGCTCGGGGCCGGTTGGCCGACGCGGCTCGCCCGCTCGGGATCGCGGACGGCCGGCTGCCGACGATCCCCGGGGCGACCGTCGGTATCGTGCTCGCGGCGGCGGGGTATCCCGACGAGCCTCGCCCCGGCGACGCGATCGAGGGGGTCCATGCCGCACGCGCGGCCGGCGCGCTGGTCTTCCACGCGGGTACCAGCCGCGACGAGGACGGTGGCTACCGCACGGCCGGCGGACGGATCCTCACGGTGGTCGGTCGTGGCACCGATGTCGCGGCCGCTCGGAGGGCCGCCGAATCGGCGACCGAGTTCATCTCGTTCGATGGGCTTCAGCGCCGGCGCGACATCGGGCTTGGCGTCGTCAGCGGCGTGGCGACCACCGCATGATCCGGCGCTACACGCTGGCCGAGATGGGGGCGATCTGGTCGGAGACCGCCCGCTTCGAGGGGATGCTCCGGGTCGAGCTCGCGGTGGCGCGTGCGCAGGCTGCGCGGAGCCTGATCCCGGCCGGCGCGCTCGAGGCGATCGAAACGAAGGCGCGCATCGACGTCGACCGGATCGCCGAGATCGAGCGGACCACCGATCACGACATCATCGCGTTCGTCAGCCAGGTCGCCGAGTCGATCGGACCGGAAGGCCGCTACCTCCACCTTGGCCTGACCAGCAGCGACGTGGTCGATACCGGGCTGGCGCTGCAGCTGCGCGCCGCGGGCGAGCGACTGCTCGACGACCTCGATCGGCTCCTCGCGGCGCTCGTGACCCGGGCGAGGGCCGAGGCCGACACGACGATGATGGGTCGGACCCACTCGGTGCATGCGGAGCCGATCACCTTCGGTCTGAAGGTCGCGAGCTGGGCGTTCGAGGTCGATCGCGGTCGGACCCGCCTCGCGGCTGCGATCGATGAGATCGGCACGGGCAAGATCTCGGGCCCGGTCGGGACGTACAGCCACCTCGATCCGGACATCGAGGCCGAGGTGCTCACCTCGCTCGGGTTGCATGCCGACCCGGCCAGCACGCAGATCGTCCAGCGCGACCGCCACGCGGCGCTCCTCGCCGCGATCGCGATCCTCGGCGGCACCATCGAGCGCATCGCGACCGAGATCCGCAACCTGCAGCACACGGAGATCGGCGAGGTCCAGGAACCGTTCACGGCGGGCCAGAAGGGTTCGTCGGCGATGCCCCATAAGCGAAATCCGATCCTGTCGGAGCGCCTTGCGGGGATGGCGCGCCTGCTGCGCGGCTATGCCCACACGGCCCTCGAGGACCAGCCGCTCTGGCACGAGCGGGACATCAGCCACTCCAGCGCCGAGCGGATCATCCTGCCCGACGCGACGATCCTGCTCGACTACATGCTGGTCAAGACGACTGGATTGATCGACGGGCTCATCGTCCGCTCCGAACGGATGCGCGAGAACATCGCCCGCGGCCTGGGTCTGCACGCCAGCAGCCGGGTCCTCGTCGCACTGGTCGAGAAAGGCGGCATCGGCCGGGAAGAGGCCTACGCGATCGTCCAACGGGCGGCGTTGCGGGCCGCCGACGAGCGTGCGCCGCTGCGCGACCTGCTGGCGGTCGATCCCGCCGTCGCCCATCGCCTGTCGCTCAGCGACCTCGACGCGTGCTTCGACGAGACCACGTTCCTGCGCAACGTTCGGGCCGTGATCGATCGACTCGACGCGATCCCGCTGACGACGACCCGCCAGCCGGCGAGCGAGGTCGCGGATGCTGACGGCTGACCGGTTCCTGCGCTCCGGCAAGGTGCGCGACCTGTACGACCTGCCTGACGGCCGGTTGCTGCTGGTCGCCTCCGACCGCATCAGCGCGTTCGATGTCGTGCTGCCGACCGAGATCCCCGACAAGGGACGGGTGCTGACAGGGTTGTCGAGGTTCTGGTTCGCGGAGACGGGCGGGATCGTGCCCAACCACGTGCTCGACACGGACGTCGCGATCATCCGCGACGCCTACGACGTGTCGACCGGCGACGAGAGCGATGAGCTCGACGGGTTGCCGATCGATGGGCTGCGCGGCCGTGTCCTGATCTGCCAGCCATCGACGGTCGTCCCGATCGAGGCGGTCGTGCGCGGCTATCTCGCTGGATCCGGCTGGAAGGAATACCAGGAGCGCGGCACGGTCTGCGGGATCGTTCTTCCGCCCGGGCTGCGCGAGAGCGACCGACTGCCGGAGCCGATCTTCACGCCAGCGACCAAGGCCGACCAGGGGGAGCACGACGAGAACATCGACTTCGACAGGATGATCGACCACATCGGACGGAACTGGATCGTCCCGCCCGATTTCGCGGGGCCGTTGGCCGAGGTCGTCCGCGACCAGTCGATCGCCCTCTACCGGTATGCGTCCGCTGTGGCGGCGCGGGGTGGCATCGTGCTGGCGGACACCAAGTTCGAATTCGGCGTCGGGCTGGGGCCCGCGGACGACGGGCCCGTGGGTCCGAGCGCCGAATGGCTGGACGCCGTGACGCGACCGCGCTCGGGCCGACGGCCCGAGGACGTCAATGGGCGATTGATCAAGGACCAGCTGATCCTCGTCGACGAGGCGCTGACGCCCGACTCGTCGCGGTTCTGGGACGCCGCGACCTATGAGCCCGGCCGTCCGCAGGCGAGCTTCGACAAGCAGTTCGTCCGCGACTGGCTCGAGGCGCAGCCCTGGGACAAGATCGCGCCGGGTCCCGAGCTGCCCGACGACGTCGTCGCGGGCACCCGCGCCCGCTATGTCGAGGCGTTCGAGCGGATCACCGGTGCAAGCTTCGACCGCTACCTCGCTGACGACGTGATCGCCCGATGAGCAGCCACCGCTTCGCGGTCAACGTCACGCCCAAGCCAGGGATCCTCGATCCACAGGGTCGCGCGGTCGAGGGGAGCCTCGCGCACCTCGGCATCGACGGCGTGACCGGCGTACGGGTCGGCCGGCGCGTGGAGCTGACGGTCGAGGCCGCCGATGCCGACGAAGCTCGAGCCGTGGTCGAGCGGCTGTCATCCGAGCTGTTGGCCAACCCGCTGATCGAGACCTACGCCATCGAATCGATCGCTGGAGCATCATCGACAACGACGGCACCCGCGGCCGCGGAGGCTCGCTGATGCCGGTTCGCATCGGTGTCGTGGTGTTCCCGGGAAGCAACTGCGACCGCGACACGCTCGACGCGCTGGCCAACGCGGGCGCGGAGCCTGTGGCCCTGTGGCACGAGCAGGCATCGCTCGACGGGGTCGCGGCGGTCGTCCTCCCCGGCGGGTTCGCCTACGGGGACTACCTGCGCGCCGGGGTGATCGCCCGGTTCAGCCCGGTGATGCGGGCCGTCGCCGCCTTCGCCGCCGACGGCGGCCTGGTGCTGGGCATCTGCAACGGGTTCCAGGTCCTCGCCGAGGCCGGGCTCGTGCCGGGCGCGCTGCTGCGCAACCGCGGGCTCAGGTTCCTGGGGCGGGAGGTGACGATCGCGGCCGAGCGGCTCGACACGCCGTTCACGCATGCCTTGGCCGCGGCCGGGCAGCCCCTGCGCATGCCGATCGCGCACGGCGAGGGCTGCTATTTCGCCGACGAGGCGACGCTCGACGGGCTCGAGCGCGACGATCGGGTGCTGTTCCGCTACGTCGATGCCACGGGGCGAGCTGCCGCCGACGACGATCGGGCGGCCAACCCGAACGGCAGCCTGCGGGGAATCGCCGGCGTGCTCGGCGCCGCGGGCAACGTCGCAGGGCTGATGCCGCACCCCGAGCGGGCCGCCGAGACGATCCTCGGCTCGGACGATGGGGCCGGCATCATCCGATCGCTCGTCGACAGCGCTGCGAAGGCGCGATCCGGTGGTGTTGCGGTCGGGGCCGCATCCGCCGCCCGATGACTGTCGCCGAGGCCCCGGTGGAGTCGCCGACGGAGCCATTGCACCGCCAGCTCGGGCTGACCGACGACGAGCTCGGAGCGATCCGCGATCGGCTGGATGGACGCGAGCCCAATGCGCTCGAGCTCGCGATGTTCAGCGTGATGTGGAGCGAGCACTGCTCGTACAAGAGCTCGCGGCCGCTGCTCCGAACCCTGCCGACGGGCGGCCCCGGTGTCGTGGCCGGACCGGGTGAGAACGCGGGCGTCGTGTCGATCGGCGGCGGCCAGGCGGTCGCGTTCAAGATCGAGTCGCACAACCACCCGTCGGCCGTCGAGCCGTACCAGGGGGCGGCGACCGGTGTCGGCGGAATTCTTCGCGACATCTTCACGATGGGTGCCCGGCCGATCGCGGTGCTCGATGCGCTGCGGTTCGGCGACCCGGGCGACGCTCGCACCCGTCACCTGGTGGACGGCGTCGTGCGGGGCGTGGGCGGCTACGGCAACTGCGTCGGCGTCCCGACGGTCGGCGGCGAGCTGGTCTTCGACCCGACCTACCAGGGCAACCCGCTGGTCAACGTCATGGCGATCGGGTTGCTCGACGAACGCCACCTCACACGGGCCGCGGCGCCGGGTCCGGGCAATCTCGTGGTGCTGTTCGGGTCGTCGACCGGGCGCGACGGGATCGGCGGGGCGTCGGTCCTGGCGAGCGCTACGTTCACGGATGACGACCCGTCGAAACGGCCATCAGTTCAGGTCGGCGATCCGTTCGCCGAGAAGCTCTTGATCGAGGCCTCGCTCGAGCTCATCGATCGCGGTCTCGTCGAAGGGCTGCAGGATCTCGGGGCTGGCGGGATCACCTGCGCGACGTCCGAGACGGCCGATCGCGCCGGGACCGGCATCGCGGTCGACCTCGACGCGATCCCGCGACGCGAGCCGGACATGGCGCCGTTCGAGGTGATGATCTCCGAGTCGCAGGAGCGGATGTGCGCGATCGTCCGGCCCGACCGCTGGGAGGCCGTCCGGGAGGTGTGCGATCGGTGGGGATTACCGGTGGCGGTGATCGGGCGCGTGACCGACGACGGGGACATCACGGTGACGAGTGACGGGGAGGAGCTCGCGAGGATCCCCGCCGCCGCCCTGACGAGCGATGCGATCGTCCACCAGCGTCTCGCGCGCGCGCCCGAGCACCGTCGCGCGGCACCGGCGCCGGGCGTGCCGCTCGATCCAAGCGACCGGTTGCCGGAGCGCGGCATGGACCCGGGCGCCGTCTTGCTGGCCTTGCTCGGCTCGCCGAACCTCGCCTCGCGGCGCGCGGTCTTCGAGCAATACGACTCCACGGTGGGCGCGGATACCGTCGTCGGACCCGGGCGCGGCGCGGCGGTGCTCCGCGTCAAGGGCACGACCAAGGCTCTGGTCGCCTCGACGGACGGCAACCAGGCCATCGGCGCCGTCGACCCATACCTGGGCGCG
Organism: uncultured Chloroflexia bacterium; assembly: GCA_963788235.1. Lineage (GTDB taxonomy): Bacteria > Chloroflexota > Limnocylindria > Limnocylindrales > CSP1-4 > SPCO01. Next base: position 123,475 of record CAWBFV010000002.1, read on the forward strand.
GCGATGAGCGTCGCAGAGGCAACGCGCAACGTCAGTATCACCGGCGCGCGACCGCTCGGCGTCACGAACTGCCTGAACTACGGCGACCCGACGCGACCCGAGGCGTTCTGGCAGCTCACCGAGGGGGTGCGCGGGCTCGGCGATGCCTGTCGGGCGCTCGGCCTCCCGGTCACCGGCGGCAACGTCTCGCTGTACAACGAGTCCCCTGCAGGTTCCATTGCCCCGACGCCGGTGATCGGCGTCGTCGGGCTGCTCGACGACGTCGACACGCTGGTCGGTCCGGCGTTCAGCGCCAGCGGCGACACGATCGTGCTGGTCGGCGACCCGACGCCGGGTCTGGGAGGCTCCGCCTATGCCGCGCTGGCCGGTGTCGCGGCCGAGGACGGGTTGCCGTCGCTCGATCTCGCGCGCGAGGCGGCCCTGCAGAACTTCGTGCGTGAGGCGGTGGGTCGTGGCCTGCTCCGGAGCGCGCAGGACATCTCGGGCGGCGGGCTCGGCGTGGCGCTTGCCGAGGCCGCGATGTGGGGCTCGCTCGGCGCGAGCGTTCGCGTGCCATCGGCGATGTCACCGGCCGTGGAGCTGTTCGGGGAGAGCCCTTCGCGGGTCGTGGTGACCGCCACGCCGCGCCACGTGCCGGCGGTCCTGCTGCTGGCGCGACAGCACGGCCTCCCTATCGAGGAGCTCGGATCGGTGGGCGGCGAGATCCTGCGGATCCAGTTGGTCGGTGCCGGGGCCACCGGCGCCTCCGAGGAGCGCGGCAGCACGATCGCCGACGTGCTCGAGGTCCCGCTGACCGCCCTCCGCCACGCGTGGGACCACGGGTTGACTCGCGCCCTCGGCTGGGATTCCTAGCGGATGTGCGGCGTGTTCGGCGTTGTCCTCCCCGGCGGCGAGCCCACCGAGGCCGCGGCGATCGCGACGCTCGGGCTGTTCGCGCTCCAGCACCGCGGGCAGGAGTCGGCCGGGATCGCCGTGAGCGACGGCGAACAGCTGATGCTCTACAAGGACCTCGGCATGATCGGATCCGTGCTCGACGAGCGCCGCTTGCCGAGCCTGCGCGGCACGCTGGCGATCGCCCATTGCCGCTACTCGACGACCGGGTCGACGATCTGGGAGAACGCGCAGCCCACGTATCGGCAGGGACCGCGGCGCGCGCTGGCGATCGGGCACAACGGCAACCTCGTGAACACGCGCGAGCTGCTCGGCCAGCTCACCGGCGGGCGCGCGAGGCTGCCCGCCTCGACCGACACCGAGCTGCTGACGGCCCTGCTCGCTGACGAACCCGCTGCGGACACCGTCCAGGCGCTCCGCCAGGTGCTGCCGCGCGTTCGTGGCGCGTTCAGCCTGGTCGTGCTGGATCAGCGGCGCGTGATCGGCGTCCGCGACCCGCACGGGTTCCGGCCGCTGGTCCTGGGCCGGCTGCCCCAGTCGAGCCGGTCGCCCGGCGGGCCCAACGATGGCGGTCTGTGGAGCGGCGAGGATGCCGGCTGGTGCCTCTCGTCCGAGACCGCGTCGCTCGACATCGTCGGCGCCGAATACGTCCGCGACGTCGAGCCCGGGGAGATCGTCGTACTGGAGCCGGGCAAGGAGCCCCGCTCGGTCCGCTACGCCGAGCCCGATCCGGCCTTGTGCGTCTTCGAGCTCATCTACTTCGCCCGGCCCGACTCCTACATGGAGGGCCGGAACCTGTACGAAGCCCGGCGGCGGATGGGCGAAGAGCTCGCCGGCGAGCACGCGATCGACGCCGACATGGTCATCCCCGTGCCCGACACCGGGGCGCCGGCCGCGGCGGGCTACGCCGAGGCGAGCGGTCTGCCGTATCGGGAGGGGATGTACCGCAACCGATATGCGGGGCGGACCTTCATCCAGCCGTCGCAGGGCATGCGTCACCGCGGGGTGACGATCAAGCTCAACCCGATGCCCGAGGTCGTCGCCGGCAAGAGGCTGATCGTCGTCGACGACTCGATCGTTCGTGGCACGACCACCAAGCGCATCGTCGAGCTGCTCCGGCGTGCGGGGGCTCGCGAGGTCCACGTCCGCATCAGCGCCCCACCGATCTACCACCCGTGCTTCTACGGCATCGATACGTCCGTGGAGACCGAGCTGATCGCCGCGACCCACGACGTCGACCAGATCCGCGACTTCATCGGGGCCGACACGCTCGGCTACCTGTCGATCCGGGGCGTGCTGGCGGCCCTGGACCTGCCATACGACCGGTTCTGCTTCGCCTGCTTCGACGGCAACTACCCGGAGCCGGTCCCGTATGACGCCGCGAGCCGCAAGTTCATCCTCGAGGAGCCGGCGATGCTCGGTGGCCGTGGCTGAAAGATCCGCGTATCGCAGAGCCGGCGTGGACGTCGACGCCGGCGAGCGGGCCGTCGATCTCATGCGCGCCCACGTCGACTCGACGCGTCGCCCCGAGAGCGTCGACGGGCTGGGCGGCTTCGGCGGCGCGTTCTCGATCCCGGCCGGCTACCGTGAGCCTCTGCTCGTCGCGTCGACCGATGGCGTCGGCACGAAGACCGCGATCGCCAGCGCTGTCCGGCGGTTCGACACGATCGGCATCGACCTCGTCGCGATGTGCGCCGACGACGTCGTGTGTACTGGCGCCGAGCCGCTCGCGTTCCTGGACTACGTCGCGGTCGGGCGACTCGACCCGGTCGACGTCGCCGAGCTGGTCGGTAGCGTCGCCGCCGGGTGTCGCGAGGCGGGGGCTGCGCTGGTCGGCGGCGAGACCGCGGAGCATCCCGGCGTGCTCGACGCGGATGCGTTCGATCTGGCCGGCTGCTGCATCGGTGTCGTCGAGCGGTCGCGGCGGATCGATGGCTCGGCGGTTGCCGTTGGCGACGTCATCGTCGGACTCGAGTCGACCGGCCTGCATGCGAACGGGTATTCGCTCGTGCGGACGCTGATCGCGCAATGGGATCTCGACCTGCGCGAGCCGTACCAGGCGCGACTGCGTCGGACGCTGGGCGACGCGTCGACCGAGGCGATCGTCGGCGCGGCGCCGAACGAGTCGCTCTCCACGCTCGGCGAGGTGCTGCTCACGCCGACGCGCGTCTATGCCCGCGCGATCCTGGCCGCACGGGCCGCCCTCGATGGGCGCGGCGAGGACATCCATGGGCTCGCCCACATCACCGGCGGCGGTCTGCCCGGCAACGTTCCGCGGGCATTTCCCGAGCACCTCGGCGCTCGCCTTGATCCGCGGCGCTGGACGATGCCATCCGTGATGCGGCTGTTCGGCGCGCTCGGCGGCCTCGACGACGTGGAGTTGCGTGCGACGTTCAACGGCGGGCTCGGCATGGTGATGGTGCTGCCGCCGACCGCGGTGACGGCCGCGACCAAGGTGCTCGCGACGGCCGGCATCGGTGCCGATGGTCGTCGGTGAGGTCGTCGATGCCGCGACGATCGGGGCGGGCGGTACGTCGAAGGGCCCGCTCGAAAGCGTCACGTGACGGCGTGGCAATTCTCGGTCTCGTACACGTATGGGACGCTAACGCTGGCGGATCCCAACCACGATGCCGCAGCCGGCGGACCGACAGCCGACGCGGTGCGGATAGCGCGTGCCTGGGAGGACCGCTGCGAATCACTCGGGTCGGCGGTCCTGGTGCACCTAATCGACCGCGACGGCGAGATCCCACTCGAAGTCCGGCTCCTGGCACGACCGGACTCGATGGAGACGACCTGGGATCACGTCGCGGAACTGAGTTTCGAAGCGCCATCCGGGCGCTTGCAGATCTACGGCTGGATGCCCGACGAGGATCTCGCGGGTGAGATCGACGTGCCGACTGAGCCGCTGCGAGCTCGGATCCATTGGGGCGGCCTCGAGCAAACGCTCCAGCGAGAGCGACCGTTCGAGGCCGAATCGCCCGGCCCCGACTACGTTCGTGTCGACCTCTTCCCGGGTTCGACCGGTCCCGTCGAGACGCTACGAACGTGGCATGGCTGGGCACGTCCGGTCCATGAATCGGTCACCGAGACCGGGCTACGGCTGTACCGGGGATACCGCGCGCAGGAGGTCCAGGCCGCGCTCGAGCCGCTTCCCCGTAGCTTCTGGCCTCCATACCCGACGACGAGAGAGGGCTACGTCGTGAGCATGTGGCGCGATCCGACTGACTCGTCCAGGTGGGCGTCCGGATCCGGCTCCACGGGTTACTCGTTCTTGCAGGAGTTGTCGAGCGAGGAGGCAGATGACCTGGAGGCGGAGGGTTTCGCGCGCGTCCGCACCTACGCCACCGACGCCGATGGGCGCATCTGGACGAGCGATCAGATCCCCATCGAACGGGCTCCCGCGCTCCTTCTGGTCCCGGCCAGCCGTTGGCCCATGCTTCGAAGCCTGATGCCCGCCGATGAGATCCAAATGATCGACCTTCCGCCCGGCTGGAGCCGAATCACCGCGCGCTCGCTCGACTACGCCGGTGGCATACGGCTCGTGGACGAGGTTCCCGGCGACGGCGGCGATGCGTTCTACCAGCGGTGGCCCGACGGTGCGGAGATCCCGCCGTCATGAGCGCCGGACAACGGCCGCGCGGCCCTGCGCGTTTGGCGATCGGTGTCTCGGGGACTGGATCGAACCTCCGGGCGCTCGTCGCGGTAGCCGAGCGCCGTCCCACGACGCAGGGCGACGTTGCGTTGGTCTTCAGCGATCGCCAATGCCCGGCGCTCGATTGGGCAGTCGAACGCGGTATGGATACGGCACTCGTCCCGGACGGCGACGACGCGGTGCTGGCGGACGTCCTCGGTGGCGCAGGCGTGGAGACCATCGTCCTGGCCGGCTACATGCGTGTCGATCGGACCAACCGTCCTTGCGGCGTTTCCAGGTCGGATCCTCAACGTCCACCCGTCCCTCCTGCCGGCGTTCCCCGGCGCCCACGCGGTCAGGGATGCCCTCGAGCACGGCGTCAAGGTCACCGGGGCGACGGTCCATTTCGTCGACACGACGCTGGATGGCGGGCCGATCCTCCCCAGGAAAGTGTTCCCGATCCTGGCCGATGACACGGAGGGGTCGCTGCACGCGCGGATCCAGGCCGTGGAGCATCGCCTGTTGCCGTGGGCTGTCGCCCTCGTCAATGCCCAGGTCGTGAGCGTTGAAGGCCGGGACGACCTCTGTCGACACGATCGATGCCGACCAGCGCATCGATCGCCCGCGACGCGCACTGCTTTCAGTTTCGGACAAGACCGGACTCGTGGAGTTCGGCCGGGCGCTCGTCGCCCGGGGCTTCGAGCTCGTGTCGACCGGCGGGACCGCTCGGACCCTTCGCGACGATGGCCTGCCGGTCACCGACGTCGCGGCCGTCACCGGCAGTCCCGAGATGCTCGACGGGCGCGTCAAGACCCTGCACCCGCGGGTCCACGGCGGCCTCCTCGCCGATCGACGCCTCGCGGACCATCGCCGCCAGCTGATCGGGGCGGGGATCGCCCCGTTCAAGCTCGTCGTCGTGAACCTCTATCCGTTCGCGGCGGCCCTCGAGCGGCCGGGCATCACGATCGACGAGCTCATCGAGGAGATCGACATCGGCGGGCCGTCCATGGTCAGGGCCGCCGCCAAGAACCACGCGAACGTGGCGGTCGTGACGTCACCCGAGCGGTACGGGTCGGTCATCGCCGCGCTCGACGGCCCAGGGGGGCTCGACGACGAGCTTCGGCGGAGCCTCGCCCTCGAGGCGTTCGCCCATACCGCGGCATACGACGCGCGGATCGCCTCCGAGCTGCCGGCCCGGTTCGTCGGCGCAGGGCTGGTCGCGCCGCCCGACGATCCGTATCCCGCATCGCTGTCGGTGGCCCTCGAGAAGGTCGAGACCCTGCGCTACGGCGAGAACCCGCACCAGCCCGCGGCCCGCTACCGGCGCCCGGGATCCACGCTCGCCGACGGCCTGTTCGGCGTGGAACGCGCCCCGCTGCAGGGCAAGACCCTCTCGTACAACAACGTGCTCGATGCGGCCGCGGCCTCGGCCCTGGGCCGGGCTCTGCGTGGCCCGGCAGTGGTCATCGTCAAGCACACCAACCCGTGCGGTGCCGCCGAGCGGCCGTCGTTGCTCGCAGCGTGGAGCGGGGCGTTGGAGGCGGACCCGATCAGCGCGTTCGGCGGTGTGGTGGCACTCACGCGCGAGGTCGATCGGGCGGTCGCCGAGGCCCTGACATCGATCTTCCTGGAGATCGTGATCGCGCCGAGCTACACGGCGGAGGCGCTCGAGGTCCTCGCCCGGAAGCCAAATCTGCGCGTGCTCATCGACGAGCTCCTGGCGTCGGACGAGCCCATCGCGTCGGGCAGCCCATCGCCGACCGGCTCGATCCGGACCGCCGGTGGGGCCGTGCTCGTGACGGCACCCGACACCGTCACCGACGTCGCGACCACCTGGACGTGCGAGACGCGGCGCGCGCCCACGCCCGAGGAGCAGCTCGACCTCGATCTCGCGTGGCGGCTCGTTCGTGGCGTGACATCGAACGCGATCGCGCTGGTCCGCGAGCGCCGGCTGATCGGCATCGGCAGCGGGCAGACTTCGCGGGTCGATGCCGCTCGCCAGGCCGTGGCGAAGGCGCACGCGATGCTCGGCCGGGCGTCGACGGTCGGGGCCGCCTGCGCGAGCGACGCCTTCTACCCGTTCCCGGACGCCGTCGAGGCCTGTCTCGACGCGGGCGTCCGGGCGTTCGCCCAGCCGGGCGGCTCGGTCCGCGACGCCGATGCGATCGCCGCCGTCGACGGAGTCGGCGGGACCATGCTGATCACCGGAGTCCGCCACTTCCGGCACTGACTCGGGAGGCCCTCGGGTACCATCGCGCTCCCATGCCCGACCGACCGCGTTACTACCTGACCACGGCCATCGCCTACGCGAACAACAAGCCAGGCTTGCACACGCTGTACGAGGTGATCGGCGCCGACGTCGTCGCCCGCTGGCATCGGATGAAGGGCGAGGACACGCGGTTCCTCACCGGCACCGACGAGCACTCGATCAACATCGCGCAGTCGGCGGTCGACGAGGGTCGTCCCGCGCAGGCGTTCGTCGACGAGAAGGTCGGGTTCTTCAAGCAGGCGGAGGCGGCGCTGTCGATCGCGCCCGACCGGTTCATCCGCACCACCGACCCCGATCACGTCCGTGCCGCGCAGGAGATGGTCCGCCGCGCGCACGCGAACGGCGACATCTACCTCGGCACCTACGAGGGCTGGTATTGCCCGAACGAGGGGTTCCGAACCGCGAGCGAGGTCATCGAAACCGCTCGCGGCACGATCTGCCCGAACCATCCCGACGTCCCGTTGCAGTGGCTGACGGAGCGGAACTGGTTCTTCCGGCTGTCCGCCTACCAGGAGCGGATCGAGCGCTACTTCGAGGAGCATCCGGACTTCGTGCAGCCCGAGTACCGGCGCAACGAGATGCTCGGGTTCATCAGGGGTGGTCTCGAGGATTTCTCGATCTCGCGCGAGCGCACCCCCGGCGGCTGGGGCATCCCATTCCCGATCGCCGAGAACGGCGAGACCTCGCAGCGCGAGGACGGCTCCTGGGATCCCGAGGCGGGCGTGATCTACGTCTGGTACGACGCGCTGATCAACTACATCACCGGTGCGGGCTTCCCCGACGACCCGGCGCAGTTCGAGCGCTGGTGGCCGGCCGACCTGCACGTGATCGGCAAGGACATCGCGCGCTTCCACACGATCTTCTGGCCGGCGATGCTCTGGAGCGCCGGGCTGGAGCCGCCGCGGCACGTCTGGGTGCACGGCTGGCTGCTGGCCGCCGGCGGTGAGCGCATGAGCAAGAGCCGCGGCAACTTCCTCGACCCGAACGACTTCGTGGCGGCGTTCGGGTCGGACGGCGCGCGCTACGTCGTGCTGCGCGAGGTCCCGTTCGATCGGGACGCCGAGGTCTCGTGGGATTCGTTCGTCCGGCGCTACAACGCCGATCTCGCGAACGACTTCGGCAACCTCGTGAACCGCACGGTGTCGATGACGAACCGCTATCTCGAGGGCGAACGGCCGACCACCCCGACCCGCGCTCGAATCGCCGGCTCGCCGAAGGCTGGGGCGACACGGTCGCGCCTCGTTCCAGGAGCGGATCGAAGGGTGCCGGCTCCACGAGGCGCTCGCCGAGCTTTGGGAGTTCGTCGGTGGGGCAAACCGCGTCGTCGACGCCGAAAAGCCATGGGACCTGGCCAAGGCGGCGAAGGACGGAGACGAGGCCGCGGCCGCGCGGCTCCGGTCCGTGCTGGGCGACCTGATCGAGGCGTGCCGGCTCGTCGGTCTCGCCGCCGCTCCGTACATGCCGACGATCGCGCCGCGCGTCCTGGCGCAGCTCGGCTACGCGTTCGACTACGCCGCGGACGGCAATGGTGGGCCGCCGATCCTCGACGAGCTCGCCTGGGGCGCCAGGGCAGGGGAGTCGGGGCGAGTCAGCGCGCCCGAGCCGCTATTCCCGCGCCTCGAGGTCGAGGCCACCGCCTGACGACGCTCAGGGCCCCGGCCGCCGGCTCGAGCCGCTCGACGATCCGGAACCGCTCGAGGACGACCTGCGCGTCGTCGGTGATCGACCACGCCGGGTCGCCGAGGTGCGCCCGGATCGCCTCGACGACGCCCGATTCGGTCCAGTAGCGCTCGTGCGATTCGCGGAAGGCTGCGGCGTCCGCGTAGCCCTCGCCTTCATCGATCGCGTGGCGATCATCGACGTCCGCGAGGCGAACCACGCGGATCGACACCGTCTCCACGATCGCCACCGGGCGGTCGTCCGAATCGACCAGCAGGTCGCGCTGGCCGACCTGCGCGAGCTCCGCTCCCTCGATCTCGTACTCGATCGCGAGGCTGGCAGTGGTCGTCTTCGTGCCAGCCAACGCCAGCTCGGTCAGCTCGTCACGCAGCGGCCCTGGCTCGGCGAACCCCCAGCGTCCGGTCGTGTCGCCCATGCCCGGAGCCTACGCCGCCTACGATGCGCCGGTGCGGCTGATCGATTCCCACTGCCACGTCAACGCCGAGCGCTTCGCCGACGATGCCGAGCTGGTGGTCGGTGCGGCGCGTCTGGCGGGTGTGGAGCGCATCCTCGTGCCCGGCTGGAACGTGGCCTCGTGCGAGCGCGCCCTCGACCTCGTGGAGCGGCTGCCGTGGCTCGACGCCGCGGTCGGCGTCCATCCGCACGACGCCGCCAAGGTCGACGACGCCGGCTGGGAGCGGATCGTCGGTTGGGCCACCGACGAGCGGGTCGTCGCGATCGGTGAGACCGGGCTCGACTACGACCGCGTGTTCAGCCCGATCCCCGATCAGCTGACCAACCTGCGGCGGAACCTTCGCCTGGCCGCCGACGACCGGCAAGCCGGCGATCCTCCACTGTCGATCCGCGGCCGGACGACGTGACGCCCAGGACGCGCTGCTCGAGGAGGTCAGGGCGATCGGCACGACCTCACCGCCCGTGGTCATCCACAGCTTCTCCGGACCGGTCGACTATGGCCGGGCGATGCTCGATCTCGGCGCATCGATCAGCTTTTCGGGCCTGGTGTTCCGCGCGGGGGAGGAGCCGTCGGCCGAGATGGCCGCGCTCGTCCCCTTGGAAGGGCTCCTCGTCGAGACGGATTCCCCGTTCCTGGCACCGCCTGGCGCCCCGAAAGGCCGCAACGAGCCCGAATTCGTGCGCATCACGGCAGCCTGGGTGGCCGAGCGCCGGGGGATCACGCTCGAGGCCCTCGGTGATGCCCTGGTCGCCGCGTACGATCGGACGTTCCACACGCCGAGCGCAGGTTGACAGTCGCACGAGCCGTTCGGTAGTGTTACAGTTAGCACTCTGACACAGAGAGTGCTAATGCACCGGGGACCGCCCCGCGGGGTACGCGTCTCGCCGATGCATCGAATCATGAAGGGATCGGCGGACCGCGGTTCACCCCGAGCGGTCGAGCCTCCCGCAACCCCACGCCCTACGGTCGGGCCGCGACCGCAACAGGAGGTACTGCACGTTGGCCACAGCCACTGCGAGCAAGACCAAGCTTCGCCCTCTCGGCGATCGCGTGGTCATCGAGCCGACTCCGCGCGAGGAGATGACCAAGAGCGGCATCGTCCTGCCGGACACCGCGAAGGAGAAGCCCCAGGAGGGCACGATCATCGCGGCGGGACCAGGCCGGATCGGCGATGACGGCAAGCGCGAGCCGATGGATGTCAAGCAGGGCGACAAGGTCCTGTACGCCAAGTACGCCGGAACCGAATTCAAGATCGACGGCGACGAGTTCCTGATCGTGAGTCAGAAGGACATCCTCGCGGTCCTCGCGGACTAGACACCACCCACGCTCCACCACCCGTTCCCCTTGGAGGACAACCACATTGGCTAAGCAGCTCATCTTCGACGAGACCGCTCGTCGATCGCTCAAGCGGGGCATCGACCGCCTCGCCGACGCCGTCAAGGTGACGATCGGCCCCAAGGGCCGCAACGTCGTCCTCGACAAGAAGTTCGGGTCGCCCGACGATCACCAACGACGGCGTGACCATCGCCCGTGACATCGAGCTCGACGATCCGTTCGAGAACATGGGCGCCCAGCTCCTCAAGGAAGTGGCGACCAAGACCGACGACGTCGCCGGCGACGGCACGACCACCGCGGTCGTGCTCGGCCAGGCGCTCGTCAGCGAGGGCCTGCGCGTCGTGACCGCCGGGGCGAACCCGATGGTCGTCAAGCGCGGCATCGAGGCCGCCGTCGAGGCGGTCGTCGCCGAGATCAAGAAGCAGTCGCGCCCCGTCGACAACCGCGAGCAGATCGCGGCCGTCGCCGCCATCAGCGCGGCGGACCCCGAGGTCGGCGAGATCATCGCCGAGGTGATGGACAAGGTCGGCAAGGACGGCGTCATCACCGTGGAAGAGGGTCAGAGCCTCGGCCTCGAGAAGGAATACACCGAGGGCATGCAGTTCGACCGGGGCTACCTCTCGGCGTACTTCGTGACCAACCCCGATCGGATGGAGGCGGTTCTCGAGAACCCGCTCATCCTCATCACCGACAAGAAGATCTCGAGCGTCCCGGACATGCTCCCGGCCCTCGAGAAGGGCGTCCAGCAGGGCAAGCCCATGCTGATCATCGCCGAGGACATCGACGGCGAGGCGCTCGCCACGCTCGTCGTGAACAAGCTCCGCGGCACGGTCTCGGTCCTCGCCGTCAAGGCGCCGGGCTTCGGCGACCGCCGCAAGGAGATGCTCCGCGACATCGCCGTCCTCACCGGCGGCGCGGTCATCAGCGAGGAGGTCGGGCGCAAGCTCGACTCGGTCACGGCCGAGGACTTCGGCACGGCCCGACGCGTCGTCGCGACCAAGGACGACACCACGGTCATCGATGGTGGCGGCTCGCCCGACCAGATCCGCGGACGGATGACGCAGATCAAGGCCCAGATCGAGGAGACGACCTCCGACTACGACCGCGAGAAGCTCCAGGAGCGTCTCGCTAAGCTGTCGGGTGGCGTCGCGGTGATCAAGGTCGGCGCGGCCACCGAGGTCGAGCTCAAGGAGAAGAAGCACCGCATCGAGGATGCGCTCTCGACGACCCGCGCGGCCGTCGAGGAGGGCCTCGTCGCCGGCGGTGGGACCACGCTCCTGCAGGCCATCCCGGTCCTCGACAAGATCAAGCTCCAGGGTGATGCCCAGGTCGGCGTCGACATCGTCCGCAAGGCGCTCGAAGCGCCGGCGCGGCAGATCGCCGACAACGCCGGGGCACCCGGTGAGGTCGTCATCGAGCACGTCAAGGGCCTCAAGGCCGGCGTGGGGTACGACGCCCTGACCGGCGAGTACGGTGACCTCTTCAAGAAGGGCATCGTCGACGCCGCGAAGGTGACCCGATCGGCGCTCCAGAACGCCGCCTCCATCGCCGCGATGGTCCTGACCACGGAGACGCTGGTCTCGGACATCCCGGAGCGGGAGAAGGCCGGCGCCGGCGCCGGTCACGACCACGGCGGCGGAGGGATGGACTTCTAGTCCCTCACCCTGCACCAACGCTCGAAGGCCCCGACGGAAACGCCGGGGCCTTCGTCTATCCGGCGGTCGGCGCACGCGCGCCAGCGCCCTCTTGAGCGGGCCTGTCGCCTGGGAGTCGACAGAATCGGTTCGAACGCGCCGTCGCGGTGTCTGGATCGGGGTCCTCGAAGGGTTTCGTCGCCTGGCAGTCGACAGCCGCGGCCTGAAGGGTGCTGCAGCGCGCCTTCGACCCGGTCTTGTCGCCTGCCAGTCAACACCCGCGGCGCGACGGGCGCTCGAGCACAGCTTCGACCCGGTCTTGTCGCCTGCCAGTCAACACCGAGGCTCGTGGAGGCCGCGTTTGACAGTCCCGCCCGACGCACTGACGCTGGCGGCATGCGTCGACTCCTCGTTTCGTTGGTCGCTGTCACCCTCGCGATCGCCGCGTGCCAGGGCCAGCCCGCAAACCTCCTCACCGACCCCAAGGCCATCCTCGCGGCGGCCGCCGCCTCGACCTCCAGCGCGACGAGCGTCCACGTCGACCTGTCGGCGGACGGCGCCGTCGAGTTCGATCCGCTCGGGACCGGCGCCGGAGCCGCCGTCAACCTCCGCGGGACCACCATGGCCGCCGACATCGACCTCGCCGGCAATCGAATGCATTCGACGTTCGCCAGCCCGAACCTCATGAACATCGCCGGCGAGATCGTCGCGATCGATCAGACCGTGTACCTCAAGTCGAGCCTGACCGGGGCGAAGTACATCACCACGTCGGCGCCGAGCGGCGCGCTTCCGTCGCCGGGCGCATCGGCCTCCGCCGGCGCCTCGTCCCAGGCGCTGGCCTTCGTCACCGAGCTCCTCGCCCGCCCCGATCTGAAGCCCGTCAAGGGCGATGACGTCCCGTGTGCCGGTGGCACCTGCTACACCGTGACGCTCAACTTGACCAAGGACGATCTCGCGGCGCTAACCGGCGGCGCGGTGCCCAGCGGCGGCGCGGGTCTGCCGGGTGCGCTCGCCGGTATCCCACTGCCGAACATCGCCGATGCCACGGCAGACCTCGCGATCCACGTCGAGCAGACCACCACCCGGCTGTCCGGCATCGATGCGACGATCCACCTGGGCGACACCGGCGACCCGCACCTGATCGCGACGTTCATCAAGTGGAACGAGCCGGTGACCGTCGCGGCACCGCCGGCCGACCAGGTGCAGACCACGCCCTGAGGTCCGGGCCGCCGCGCCGGCGGCCCGGTCACGACCCCGGACCTAGAATGGGCCGGTGAGCCCACGGAGCCGTCGCCGGACAGGCGACCCCACCCTCGACGACGCCGTGGCCACGCCCGGCACGATCACGGCCGAAGTCTCCGATGCCGCTCCGGAGGAACCGGACTGGCTGCGCGATGCCTCCTCCAAGGCCGTCGTCGGATCGCGACCCGACCGCGCCACCCGCCCCACCCGTCGATCCGAAGGTCCTCGCCAAGCGCAAGGCGGATCGCGAGGCACAGATCCTCAAGGCGCTCAACCCGGAGCAGGCACGCGCGGTCACCACGACCGAGGGGCCGCTCCTGATCCTCGCGGGGGCGGGGTCCGGCAAGACCAGGGTCCTCGCGCACCGGATCGCCTACCTCGTCGGCGTGAAGGACGTGCCGCCATGGCGGATCCTCGCGGTGACGTTCACCAACAAGGCCGCCGCGGAGCTGCGCGAGCGGATCATCAGCCTGGTCGGTGAAGGGGGTCGCGACGTCCAAGCGGGCACGTTCCACGCGCTCTGCGCACGGGTGCTCCGACGGGACGGCGAGGCGATCGGCATCAGCCGTCGGTTCGTGATCTACGACACCGACGACCAGACGGCGCTGATGAAGCAGATCCTGCGCGAGGAGGACCTGCCGCTGACCGGCGAGTTCCGCCCGAGCATCGTGCTCGGCGCGATCAGCCGCGCGAAGAACGAGATGCTCGACCCGCGGTTCCTGACCGAGAACGCCGCCAACCACCGGGAACGGCTGATCGCCCGACTCGCGACGCGCTACCAGGAACGTTTGGTGGCTGCTCGCGCGCTCGACTTCGACGACCTGCTGCTCGAGGCCGTCCGCCTGTTCGAGGAGGCGCCCGACGTCCTGGCGCGATACCAGGATCGCTGGCACTACCTGCACGTCGACGAGTACCAGGACACGAACCGCGCGCAATACCTGTGGGTCAACGCGCTCGCGCGCAAGCGCGGCAACCTGGCCGTGGTCGGCGACGACGACCAGTCGATCTACTCGTGGCGTGGCGCGGACCTGCGCAACATCCTCGACTTCGAGCGTGACTGGCCGACGGCGACGGTCGTCAAGCTGGAGCGGAACTACCGATCGACCCAGCTGATCCTCGATGCCGCCCACGCCGTCGTCTCGCGCAATACGGCGCGCAAGGAGAAGAAGCTCTGGACCGACATCAAGGGCGGTCTGAAGATCCAGCGCTTCGAGGCGTACAACGAGGACGAGGAGGCCGAGTGGATCGCCCGTCAGGTCGAGGGCCTGATCGGCGGCCGCGGCACGGTGCTGACCCGGCGCGCCGACGAGAGCGACGAGGACACGAGCTTCCGCGCGCGCGACATCGCGGTCATGTACCGGATGAACGCCCAGTCCCGGGCGATCGAGGAATCGTTCCTGCGCTATGGGCTCCGGTACCAGCTGATCGGCGGCACACGCTTCTACGCACGGCGCGAGGTCAAGGACGCGCTCGCGTACCTGCGGATCCTCCGCTCGGACACCGACAGCGTCAGCTTCGAGCGGATCATCAACGTCCCGGCACGCTCGATCGGGGACAAGACCGTCGAGGCTCTGCGCGCAGCGGCCGCGGCCACGGACCCAGCCACCGGCGAACCCGGGACGTACTGGAGCGCGATCGAGCGGGGCGCCCGGGGCGACCTGCCGACGCTGGCCACGCGGACCCGGACCTCGCTCGCGGAGTTCGCGGCGCTCGTCCGTCGGCTGCGGAGCCGGATCGGGGTGCTGGCGCTCCCCGAGCTGCTCGACGAGGTGCTCGAGGCATCCGGCTATCGGGCGATGCTCGCCGACGGGTCCGAGGACGGCGAGGATCGCTGGGCGAACCTGCTCGAGCTGCGTGCCGTGACGACGCGCTACGACGACCTCGAGCCCGAGGACGCGCTCGATCGGCTGCTCGAGGAGACCGCGCTCGTCGCCGACCAGGATTCGTACGAGGGCAACGCCGACGCCGTGACGCTGATCACGCTCCACGCGGCGAAGGGCCTCGAATTCCCGGTCGTGTTCATCGCCGGGCTCGAGGAGGGCCTGTTCCCGCACAGCCGGGCGCTCGATGACGAGCGCCAGCTCGAGGAGGAGCGCCGCCTCGCGTATGTCGGGATCACCCGGGCGAAGCGACGGCTGTACCTGTCGCATGCGTGGCGGCGCGCGACGTGGGGTATGGGCCAGGCGGCCGTGCCGTCGCGGTTCCTGCTCGAGATCCCGGCGGAGCTGATGATCGGTCCGCGTCTCGGCGGTCTCGACGAGCCCGAGCGCGATCTCGACCTCGACCTCGTGTTCGGCCAGCGCCGGACGACGCGGTTCAACACGCCGACCCGCGGTCCCGGACCGGCGTACCGGCAGGGCAGCGGCCGGCCGGGCGCACCCGCCGAAGGCGAGCCGTTCCGACCCAGCCGGGACCTCGCCGCACGTCGCGAGGCGTTCGAGGCGGGCGCGCCGTCGGGACAGCTGACACCAGGCGGTGCGGCGACGACCCGGCCGCCCCGACCGATCATCCCGGGTGAGCGCCAGTTCCGCGACGGCGATCGCGTCCGCCACGGTCGGTGGGGCGACGGCATCGTGGTCACCTCCAAGCTCACGCGGAGCGACGAGGAGATCACGGTCGCGTTCAAGGACTCGGCGGTGGGCCGCAAGACGATGCTGGCCAGCCTGGCCAACCTGGAGATCGTCGGCTAGTCGACGCGTCGTCCCGGTTGGGTCGCGCGCGACTAGGACCGCGCCCCCGCGGCCTCGAGCAACGCCGCGATCGCCGCGTGGCCGCGCGCCCGTGCATGCGCCAGCGGGCGGACGCCGTCGCCGTCCGCCAGGTCGACGTCGGCCCCGTTGTCGATCAACAGCCGCACGATCTCCTGGTGGCGCGGGCCGCCGTCCGACAGCAGGATCGCCTCGAGCAGCGCCGTCCAGCCGAGCTTGTTGACATGGTCGACGTCCACGTCGGTCTGTGACAGCAGGTAGCGCACGATCTCCACGTGCCCCCGTTCAGAGGCGGGGATGAGCGCCACGCCGCCGTACCGGTTCGTAAGCGCCGGGTCGGCGCCTGCTTCGTTGGCCAGCGTGAGGATGTCGAGCAGGCCCTCGGCGCCGGCGTACAGGAATGGGTTCGCGAGCGTCGCATCCTGGGCGTCGACATCGGCCTCCGCGTCGAGCAGCGCGCGCACGATGTCCGCCCGGTTCGCGCGGGTCGCCAGCATCAGTGCAGGCGTGCCCTCGGCGTCGCGAGCGTCGGGGTTCGCCCCGTCGGCGAGCGCACTGGACAGCGCTGCGAGGTCGCCCGCACCGGCTGCCGCGAGGAGGCGAGCGTCGACGTCGCGCTGCTGGTCGGGCATCGCCGAAGCGTAGCGGTTCCGCCTACGATGACCGGCATGACCGTCCAGCTCCCGCCGGTCGACCCGGCGCTCGTCGAGACCGCGGCCGCCCTCGACATCGACACCGCCACGGCACGCCATCGCGAGCTCGCCCAGGCGATCGACCGCGCGAACGTCCTGTACCACGCGGAGGATGCGCCGGAGCTCACGGACGCCGAGTACGACCAGCTCTTCCGCGAGCTCGTCGCGCTCGAGACTGCGTACCCGGAGCTCATCACCGACGAATCGCCGACGCAGCGCGTCGGCGGTGCCCCGATCGGTGGCGTCTTCGACGAGGTCCGGCACCGACGACCGATGCTCAGCCTGTCGAATGCGTTCAGCCACGATGAGTTGCGAGCGTTCGATGCACGGGTGCGCCGTGGTCTCGGCCTGCCCCCGGCTCCGGAACCCACGCCCGAGCTCCGCTACGTGGCCGAGCTCAAGATCGACGGGCTGGCGATCACGCTCCGCTACGAGCGGGGGCAGTTCATCCAGGGCGCCACCCGCGGCGACGGCACGACCGGCGAGGACGTGACCGCGAACCTGCGGACGATCACCGCGATCCCCGCGAGGCTCGCCAAGCCGGCGACCGCCGACGTCCGCGGCGAGGTGTTCATGCCGAAGGGCGAGTTCGTGCGGATCAACGCCGAGCGCGAGGAGGCCGGGCTGCCTTTGTACGCCAACCCGCGCAACTCGGGTGCGGGCTCACTCCGCCAGAAGGACCCGGCGGTGACCGCCAGCCGGCTGCTGTCCGCGTGGACGTACCAGCTCCTCGAGGAGGGCGATGGCAGGGTCGATACGCAATCGGGGGCCCTCGACCGTCTGGCCGAGGTCGGCCTGCCCGTCAACCCGGAGCACGATGCCGGCCTCGACATCGAGGGCGTCATCGATTTCACCGAGACGTGGCGGGAGAAGCGCCACGAGCTGCCGTACGAGACCGATGGCGTGGTCGTCAAGGTCGACCGGTTCGACCAACAGGAGCGGCTCGGTATGGTCAGCCGCGCCCCGCGCTGGGCGATCGCCTACAAGTTCCCGCCCGAACAGGTCGAGACGACGCTCGAGGACATCGTGCCGTACGTCGGGCGCACGGGGACGCTCACGCCGGTCGCCCACCTGACGCCGACGAAGGTCGCGGGCTCGACGGTGGCCCGGGCGACCCTCCACAACCTCGACGAGATCCGGCGCAAGGACATCCGGATCGGCGACCGGGTGATCCTCCAGAAGGCCGGCGACGTGATCCCCGAGGTCGTTCGGCCACTGGTCGACAAGCGGACCGGCGCGGAGCGCGAGTTCGTGATGCCGACCACGTGTCCCGTCTGTGGGACGCCGGTCGTCCAGGACGAGGGTGCGGTCCGTGTCTACTGCCCCAATCCGGTGTGTCCGGCGCGGCTCAGCCAGGAGTTCGGGCATTTCGTCGGCCGTGGCGGGATGGACATCGAGGGCGCCGGGTGGGCGGTGCTGAGCCAGTTGCTCGAGCGGGGCATGGTCAAGCGCCGATCGGACTTCTTCCGCTTGTCGATCGAGGACCTCGAGGGCCTGGACCGGTTCGCGAGGAAGTCGGCCGAGAACCTCTACAACCGGATCCAGCGTGCCCGCACCGGCCGACCGCTCGCCCGCGTGCTCAACGGCCTCGGGATGCCACAGGTCGGCGAGTCCACGGCGATCGATCTCGCCCGCTGGCTGGCGACGCGGACCCGGCCGGACGCCTACCCGAACCCCGATCCACGGCAGGACGCCGGCCCCGACCCCTGGTTCAAGGCCGTCGCCACCGACCTGCGCACGGTCGCCCAGACCGCGCCCGAGACGCTGACCGAGGTCGAGGGGATCGGGCCCCTGGTCGCGGCGGCGATCGGCCGCTATTTCGCCGATCCCGCGACCGCGGATGTCCTCGACGAGCTGGTCGAGGCGGGTCTCGTCCCAGAGCGTCCGAGCGTGCCGCCACCCGGTGCGACCGAGACGGGCGGACCGCTCGCCGGCAAGACGGTTGTGGTCACGGGCACGCTCGAGGGCTTCGGGCGGACGGAGGCCGAGGAGGCGATCCGCGCAGCAGGCGGCAAACCCGCAGGATCGGTGTCGAAGAAGACCGACTACCTGGTCGCCGGCAAATCGGCCGGCTCGAAGCTGGCCAAGGCCCAGGAGCTCGGTGTCCCCGTCCTCGACGAGGCAGGGTTCCGCCAACTGCTGGCCGGCGACTGATCGCTCATCTTCGCCCGGTCGCGTACCGCTCCATCAGCTCGCTGACGGCCACGCGGGCAGCCTGCCATTCGGGCTGATCGCCGAGGATCACGCCGTCCGCGCCCCAGCGTCGGAGCTGGGTCATCGCGGTCACGATCATGTCGTGGGCGAGCTTGCGATTTCGCCCGGCGTCGACCTGCCCGGTCACGAGGTACCGGCGGACGGTCTCGAACGGGGCGGTCCAGCGACCCCAGCGCAGCTTGTCGCCCTCGCGTAGCGTCTCGAGCCACTCGTCGTCGCCGACCGGATGGCGGTCGTGCTCGGCCATGTGCCGGCGAAGGTCGACGCGGAGACCCGGCAGATCGAGGCTGTCGGTCCGTCCGTCGCCATCGACGGTGAGGTAGCAGATCGGGCAGCTCGGCAGCTCGGCGTTCGCACGGGGCGCCTCGCCATACGGGAGGCCGCAGCGCCGGCAGAACGTCGCGTCGTCGCGGGCGGCGGGCGTGCCGCACTGCAGACAGGTCGTCGTGATCATCGACCGATAGCGTCGCCGACCCGCAACGCCCCGAACCATCCCCATATCGGATCGGCCGACCATGACCCTTGGGTCACCGGCTAGCCCATGGCGTGGTTGAACTGCCCCCAGATGTGGCTCGGGTGCCAGGCCAGCGGGTCGCCGCGGACGAGTCGTGGCGCGCGCCAGGCTTCCACCCAGCCCCGCTCGGTGAGGGCCTGTGCCCCGGCCTCGTTCTCGAGCAGGATCCCGCAGCGGATCGGGCGGCCGGAGCTCGTCGACCGTCGGGCATCGATCAGCGCAAGGGCGTCGTCGACGCGTGGTGCGATCGTCGCGCCGCCACCCCATGGCGCACGGGCGACGTACCCCGCGATCGACCCGTCCAGCTCGAGGACGCGCGTCGCATCCGGGCTGGCGAGGATGGCGAGCGCGGCGGACCGATCCTCGCCCGTCGCCGTCCGATCGAGCGCGGCGACGGAGGGCAAGTCCTCGGCGCGATACGCCCGGATCGCCGAGGCCGGGATGCCGGTCGGTGCCACTTGCGTCGTCACCACCGCACCGTCGGACGGCGCCTGCATCGTGCGGTACCAGCTTTGCACGGCGAAGCCGAACCGCTCGTACATCGGTCGTCCCGTCTCGGTGGCGACGAGGACGAGCGTCCGGCAGCCCGCACCGTCGGCGGCGTCGATCGTCGCCTCCGTGAGCGCCAGCCCAAGACCCTGGCGGCGCCACGCCGAGGCGACCCAGATCGTCCCGATCCAGCCGACCGACCCATGGATGGAGAGGACGGCCGTGCCGATCGGTCGGTCGTCGTCGGCCACGGCGACGATCGCCCTGCAGGCAGGGTTCGCCAACGCGTACTCGAACCATCTGCGACGGTCGCCCCAGTCGTCGGCGAGGATCGCGGCCACCGCCGGCTCGACGTCGAGCGCGGTCATCGGACGCAGGCGAGACCGTGACACGAAGCGGGCCTCCTCCAGGGCTGGACAGCCGGTTGCCACAATATGGTCGCCCGTGCGTCATCCCGTTCGTGGAGGGCGGTATCTCGACCTCACGCCATCAGGGCGATCCGGCGATCGAGCCGTCCGACCACACCGTCGTCGGAGGGACGGTCGCTGATGTTGCCATGGCTGCCTATGACGCACACCAACGCGCCTTGACGAGCTTCACCTATTCGCTCACCCGTGATCGGGAGGCGGCGGAGGACCTCGTCCAGGAGGCGTTCGTGCGCCTCATCAACGAGCTCCAGAAGGGTCGCCAGCCGGAGAACATCCAGGCGTGGCTCTTTCGTGTCTGCAGCAACCTCGTCGTGAGCGGGGCACGACGTCGGAACGTCGCGCAGCGGTTCATCGCCCAGATCACGCCACGTGACGTCGAGGTCGATGCGGACGCCGAGGACACGATGCTTCGCCGCGAGATGAGCGGCACGCTGCTCGACGCCCTCGACCGGCTCTCCGTGGATGCACGGGTCGCCCTCGTGCTGGCCGCCCACGGGTTCTCGGGCCGCGAGATCGCCGCGGCCCTCGGACGGACCGAGACATCGACCCGAACCATGATGTTCCGCGCCCGTGAGCAGATGCGGGTGATCCTGGTCGAGCAGGGAGTGCACGCGTGAGCCACGACCACGCCGAGATCGAGCTCGCCGCGGCCGCCGTCGACTTCGAGCTGACCCCGAGCGAGCGAGCCCGGCTCGACAAGGCGATCGCCGAGTGCGCCGTCTGCGCCCGCGCTGCTGCCGGCTACCGGCGGCAGGCCATCCTCCTGCAGGCGTTGCCCGTGGTCGATGCATCGCCCGCCGTGCGTCGCCAGGTGGAGCGCGCGGTCGGCCTGCGCCAGCAGCGAAGCTCCGGGTCGTGGGTCTGGCTCGCGGCCGCGATGTTGGGGTTGCTGGTCACCGGTGCCGTGGTCGTCGGCGCATTCAATCGATCCCGCCAGGACGAGCAGCTGTCCCAGGTCCCGACCCCGACCCCCGTGGTCACGCCGGCCCCGTCCGCGCCTCCGGCCGTGGCCAGCCCGGACGTCGTCGAGCTCGACCCGCCGAGCGGCGAGCTCGCGGATGTGGGTCCGCCGCTCGTCCGCGACTCCACGGCACTCGTCGTCACGGACAACCTGCGGATCCGCTCGGCGCCGTTCGTGGGCGAAGCGTCGATCAAGTACCGCCGGCTGCTGCAGAACGACGATCGCATGTTCGTGATCGACGGGCCCGTGATCGGCCAGAACTACGAGTGGTACCAGGTCATGGTCTGGCGTCCGAGCGACCCATCGCTGTCCTGGCCCGTCGGCTGGGTGGCCAGGGCGGGCCACGACGGCGAGGTGTGGTTCCAGGCGACGAGGGTGCAGTGCCCGGCGTCGCCGATGTCGATCGAATCGCTGCTCGCGATGGCCCCCGCCGATCGGCTCGGCTGCTTCCACGACCAGCCGATCCAGGTCCGAGCGGTCGTCGGATCCGCGGCGACCGACTGCGACTCGCCCCGTGCCGGATGTGCGGCCGGTCCGGCGTGGCTCGCGACGAGCGCGCTCCGCGCGTCGACCTCGGCGGCGGTGGATGGCCCGGCGCACAGCCTGTCGATCGCCCTGGACCCGGAGGCCGCTCTGACTGCCAAGGACATCGAACGGGCCGGCGTCGTCGGACTCCGGGGAGCATTCGACCACGCATCGGCGACGGCCTGCGGTCCGGATCGCAAGCGGATCGGGCCGGATGGCCCGCTTGCCCCGATCGACGCGGTCCTGCAGTGCCGCACGCGGTTCGTCGTCTCGAGCATGACGGCGGAGACCTTCCCGCCTCTGGCAGGCGTCTCTGGGCGGACCGTGAGCGACCGCGTTCGGGTCCGCTCGCTCCCGGAGATCTCGGACGCCTCGATCAAGTACGAGCCGTTGCTGCGACTCGGCGCCAGGGTGACGATCCTCGACGGTCCACTGCTCGGCGACGGCTACGCCTGGTACCACGTCACGGTCCCCGCCTCGACCAAGTCCGGTAGCACACCGATCACCGGCTGGGTCGCCGCGGCCGGCCTCGATGGGGAACGGTGGCTGAAGGCTGACGCACCCTGACGCTGCGCCGGGGGTTGAGGGTCGCTCGGCTATCATCGGCCGATGGCCACGCTGTCCCGCGCCGACGTCGAGCACGTCGCCTACCTCGCCCGTCTGGGGCTCACCGAGGATGAGCTCGGCCGGCTCGAGAGCCAGCTGAACCACATCCTCGACCAGTACGCGATCCTCGCGACGGTGCCCACCGATCACATCGCGCCGACCGCCCAGACGATCGAGCTCGAGAACATCCTGCGCGACGACGTCGCGCGGCCGTCGCTCCCCGTCGAGGCGGTGCTCGCGAACGCCGCGGAGCACGACGGCGCATCGATCGTGGTCCCGGCGATCCTCGGCGAGCGCGACTAGTCCGGCGACCCGATCGTGACCGACCTGACGCGTCTCCTTGCCCACGAGATGGCCGATCGTCTGCGGTCGGGCGAGGTCTCGTCGCGGCAGCTGGTCGAGGCTCATCTCGACCTGGCCGAACGCCAGAACCCGCGGCTCAATGCCTGGCTCGCGCTGGATCGCGATGGCGCCGTCGCGCAGGCGGACACGGCCGACGCCCGCTTCGCCGACGCCCGCCGAGACGGTTCGACTGCGCTCGCCGGGCTCCACCCGCTCCTCGGGATCCCGGTGGCGCTCAAGGACCTCGTCTCGGTGCTGGGCGGCCAGTGCACGGCCGGCTCGCGGATCCTGGAGGGCTACCGATCTCCGTACGACGCGCACATCACGGAACGCCTCCGCCAGGTCGGTGCGGTCATCCTCGGCAAGACCAACATGGACGAGTTCGCGATGGGCTCGTCGACCGAGCATTCGGCCTTCGGCCCGACGGCCAATCCGTGGGCGCTGGACCGCGTCCCGGGCGGTTCGAGTGGGGGATCCGCGGCGGCCGTCGCGGCGTTCCACGCCCCCTTGAGCATCGGCACGGACACCGGCGGGTCGATCCGCCAGCCGGCCGCCCTGACCGGGACCGTCGGTCTCAAGCCGACGTACGGGCGGGTAAGCCGGTACGGGATCGTCGCGTTCGCGAGCTCGCTCGACCAGATCGGGCCGTTCGCGCGGGACGTTCGGGATGCGGCGGCGCTGCTGCATGCGGTCGCCGGGCGTGACGAGCGCGACTCGACCTCGTCGCCGGAACCCGTGCCCGACGGTCTGCTCGACCTACCAGCCGACGACGATGCTGCCGCCGCGGCGTTGCGTGGCAAGCGCCTGGGGCTGCCACGCGAGTACTTCGTCAAGGGCATGGAGGCCGGCGTCGAGGCGCGCATCCTCGAGGCGGTCGATGTGCTCGAGGCGGCCGGGGCGATCGTCGACGAGGTCAGTCTCCCGCACACGGAGTACGGGCTCGCGACCTACTACATCGTGGCGCCGGCGGAGGCCTCGGCGAACCTGGCCCGCTACGACGGGATCCGCTACGGGCCGCGGCTCGGCGAGGGTCGCGACGTCCTGGCCGACTACCTGACGACCCGCGGGCACGGGTTCGGGCCGGAGGTCAAGCGCCGGATCATGCTCGGGACGTATGCGCTGTCGGCCGGCTACTACGACGCGTACTACCTCAAGGCGCAGAAGGTGCGGACGCTGATCAAGGGCGACTTCGACGCGCTGTGGGCCCAGGGCTTCGACGCGCTCGTCGCCCCAACGTCGCCGACGGTCGCGTTCCGCTTCGGTGCGCGCCTCGAGGATCCCGTCTCGATGTACCTGTCGGACGCATGCACGCTCCCCGTCAACATGGCCGGCTTGCCCGGCATCTCGATCCCCACCGGGCTGTCGGAGGGCCTGCCGGTCGGCCTCCAGCTGATCGGGGCGCCCTGGTCGGAGGCGAGCCTGTTCGGGCTCGCGCGCGGGTACGAGGCGATCACCGCGAGCGCCGATTGGCGCTCGCTCGAGCCGGCCGATCTGGCCGCCCTCGACGACGAGTCGACACCGACACCGGCCGACCGGATGGCCGCGATGGCGGGCACCGACCGGTAGTCCCATCGGGCCACGGCGAGGGACTACGCCGGTCCGGTACGATGCCCCCGTCCTGATTCGCGGCCGCCGTCACGACCGCGTCATCATCAGCAGAGGGGGTTCCCGTGGAGCCGATCAGCGCCGTCATGTTCATGTCCGGGATCATCCTGGCCATCGTCGGGTCGGGTCGGGCGCTCGCCAGCCGCGTCGGGAGCGGCGTCGTGTCGAGCGACGAGATCGGTACGCAGCCCTTCCCGATCCGCGTGCGCCCGGATGTGGCGACGTTGCTGTGGGTCGCGGTCGGGCTGTACGGCCTGTTCCTCGCGTCGGCCGCGGTGGCGCTCAGCCGCTGACGCTTTCCGGCGCCGCGATCGCGGACGGCGTCTCGACCGCCACACCGAGCCCGCGTCGTCGGAGCGCCTCCTCGATCGCCCAGATCGCCAGCGGCCGCAGGTAGATCGACGCGCGGTAGTCGCCGCGCTCGTCGTACGCCTCCGGCGTGCGGAACCACAGCCCGCGCTCGTAGACGACCTCGGCGACGCCGCGGGCCGTCTCCCATCCCTCGTCGACCAGGCCCCGGCCGATCATGAACGCGGCGAGCGCGTACGTGGTGCCGACCCAGACCTCGGCCGATTGCTCGCTCGACCTATCGATCGTGCCATCCGGACACATCCCGTTGACGGCGCCCATCCGACCCCCACCGAAGCGCACGACGTTCGTCGCGTGGATCGTCCGGAGGGCTTCCTCGACCCGATCCGCCGGCAACAGGTCGCCGAGTCCAGTCGCGTCCGCGTACCACTGGCCGGCCAGCTGGTCGGCCATGATGCTGCCTGAGCTGGCGCCACCGCCGTCGTCGTACGCGTAGTAGCCGTTCCGCCAGAGGCGCCGGTCGAACGCGACCTGGGCACGTTCGAACCAGCCTGCCCAGCGACGCTCGGCGACCTCGTCACCGAGGCGGCGGGCCATCGCTTCCGCTGCCGCGGTCGCGGCTAGCCACAGCGAACCGCCATAGGCTGACGGCCCGCGCATCGGCCACGTGTCGTACGTCTGGTCGGGGACTCCGTCGTGCTCCGGCAGGCCATCCCCGTCGCGGTCGGCCTCGGATAGCCGGCAGAGCACGGCGTCGACGGTCGGGAACACCTCGCGAAGCAAGGCGTCGCCGTCGGGCCCCGCGGCCACGGCATCGCGCCACGCCTGCAGCACGAACTTCGGGCCGAGGTCCTTCCAGCCGTTGACGTCCTGGAACCGGTACCAGTTCGGGCGGTGGAACGGGTCGTCGCCGGGCCCGCCCACGTCATGCGGCACCGTCCCGGCGACCTTGCGACGCGCGCGGCGGCCCGACGCCTGGATCGTGACGAGATCGGGGTCGTCGATCGGGATCGTCGCGAGCAGGTCGCGGATCCCGCGGAGCTCGAGCGCAGGAAACAGCTCGAGCAGCGCGAACGACGCGTAGAAGTCGACGTCGACCGTGTCGTAGAAGGGGTAGTCGACGCATTCGAGCAGCGCGAACCGGCCCACGTCCTCGGGGTGGGGGAGCGGACCGCCGACCTCGCCGGCCTCCCAGAAGCTCCCGCCGTCGACCAGGAAGTACAGCTCGTTGAACAAGGCGGCGCGGTACCACGTCGGGCGGCTCGGATCGTCGAGGATCGGGCGCTGCCAGTCCTCGATGGCCCGTCGCCAGGCCGGCGCCGCGTCCAGCGCGTGACGAGCGAGGTCCCACGCCCGTCCGCCCGTCCGACCCCAGTCCCGCGTATAGCGCTTCCACCACTGTCGTCCTGCCCCGAACTCGACGATCGGCAAGTCCCAGGCGAGGGCGAACCGGATGGATCGGCGTTCACCGGGCGCCAACGTCGTCGTAGCCGCGACCGCGGCACCCGTCGGCGCCGCGAGTGAGGGTCCCGCCGGCCCGGCCGTGGGGGGATCGGCACGGACCGGCGGGGCTGGGTCGAGGCGACCATCGGATGCGAAATCGGCCCACAGCTCGGCATCGACGCGCGGATCGAAGCGGGCCCGAGTCGACAGCTCCCAGCCCGGCGCCGCGGCCGCCCCGAGCGCGAGCGTGCCGCGCATCGCGGCCGGTGCGCCGTCGCCGGGATCGGCGAACACGACGCCGGCCGAATCGCCATCCCCGACCGCGTGGTGGGGGCGCCCGGCGGGTGGCCCGTCGCCGGGGCCCGCGGGCGGATCGGCCCACGTTGCCATGATCCCGACAGTGACCGGTTCGGGATCCGTGTTCTCGATCCACCACTCGAACAGGCCGACTGGCAGCGCGCTCCGCTCCAGGTCACCGGCGATCACCGGCGACAGCTGCTCGCCGACCAGTCTGGTCCCGGTGACGGCCGGCTCGAACGTCTGCCAGGCACGCGGGAACAGCGCGTGGTACGTCCCGCCACCGACCGGCAGGTCCCAGCCCCAGGCGGGCAGATCGGTCGGCGGTCGATAGGCGCTCAGGACCGAGCGCCTGCGTCGTGCCGTCGGAGTCGACCGACGAACAGCGAGAAACCGTCCGCCGCGACCGGCTCGAAGCGATGCCGGCCGACCTCGAGATGCCAGCGCGCGACGTCGCCGCGGAACGTGCGCCCGATGCTGCCGGTCCCGAGACCGCCGATCGGGACGCCGGCCCATTCGCCGTCGTCGATCATCGGCCCGTCGACGCGGGGATGACCGACCCGCTCGGCCGGCACGCCCATGCCGCGTCGCCAGGCGACGCCGGGGATGACTGGCCAGTCGATCCCTGGGCCGGGCTCGGCCTCCTCGGCCGTCACTTCTCGATGCCCGTCACGACCACGCCGCGCATGAACGCCCGTTGGGCGAGCAAGAACACGATGATCGGGACCGCCATCGTCATCAGCGCGGCCGCCTGGATGAGGGTCGGCTGGGTCGCGTACAGCGCGTTGTACTGCTGGATCGCGATCGAGACCGGCTGGAGCTCCGGCTTGCTCGCGAGGTACAGCAGCGGGATCAGGAAGTCGTTCCAGGCGAAGAAGAGGTGGAACAGGGCGACCGCCATGATCGCCGCCCACGACTGGGGAACGATGATCGTGCGGAGGATCCGGAACGGGCCCGCGCCATCGATCATCGCGGCCTCGTCGAGCTCGCGCGGGATCGACATGAAGTACTGGCGGAGCAGGAAGACGTTGTACGCGTTCGCGAAGAAGTGAGGGATGATCAGCGGCAGCCACGTGCCGGTCCAGCCGAGCCAGGTGAAGATCACGTACTGCGGTAGCAACGTCACCTGGAACGGCAGGATGATCGTCGCGATCAGGACGATGAACAGCGCGTTCTTGCCCGGGAACCGGAAGCGCGCAAAGCCGTACGCGACGAGCGTTGACGACAGGACGGCCCCGATCGTGCTCAGGGCGGCGATCCCGGCGGTGTTCCGCAGCAGCTTCGGGAAGTCGAGCTGGTTCCAAGCGGTCGTGAAGTTGTCGACCAGCGGCGCGAAGGTCCATGCCTGTTCGAGTGTCCGCCACCGCCCGTCCCAGTGGATGGGCGTAGCGGTCGGGTCCTTCGGATCGATGAACACGCTCGACTCGCGACCCGGCTCGATCAACAGCAGCTGGCGCTGCGTGCCGTCCGATGGTCACCGAGTACAGCGGGTAGGTCTCGCCGTCGTACGTCGCCGTGAGCGGGGCAGCCGGCCAGATCGGTGCGCCGGGCGTCGTCGCCTGGCCGGGCTGCTGGAACGCGGTCGTGACCATGTACAGCAGCGGCAGCAGGTAGGCGCCGATGACGATGAACGCGAACATCGTGATCGAGGCCTTGCCCAGGAAACGTCGGTAGGACCGGGCGACCGGTCCGCGCTCCGCGAAGCTGCGCTGATGCGTCGTCGCGGCCGTCGTCATCGGTCGGCGCCCGCGTAATAGACACGACCGCGCGCCAGCCAGAAGATCACCAGCGTCAGGGCGAGGACGATCACGAACAGCAGCCACGCCACGGCCGCGCCGTAGCCCATGTGGTTGAAGACGAAGGCCTCACGGTAGAGGACCAGGTTGATGAACAGCGTCGCGTTGTTCGGGTCACCGCGGCCGTTGGTCAGCGTGTAGGCCTGCGTGAAGTACTGGAACGTGCCGATCATCGCGATGATCAGGTTGTAGAGAAGCACGGGCGAGATCAGCGGGATCGTGATCCGGCGGAGCGACGTCCAGAACCCGGCGCCGTCCATCCGCGCGGCCTCGTACAGCTCGGTCGGCACGGACTGGAGCCCCGCGAGGTTGATGATCATGAAGTTGCCGATGGCCCACAGGCCGATGATCGACAGCGCCGGGTAGATCCACGCCTCGCTGTTGATCCAGTCGGGACCGGGCAGGCCGACCGTGGCGAGCAACCCGTTCAACCAGCCAGTGTTCGTGTTGAGGAAGCCGATCCAGACCAGCGTCGATGCGACCAGCGGGATCATCATCGGCAGGTAGACCAGCGCTCGGAGCGGGCCCTTGAACATCAGTCGTGGGCTGTTCAGGAGGAGGGCGAAGCCCAGGCTGGCCAGCATCGTCAGCGGGATCGTGATCGCTGCGAACTTGAGCGTGGCGATCAGCGACGTCGCGATGGTCGGGTCACGCGCCATCCGCAGGTAGTTGTCAAGCCCGACGAAGCGGACCGTCTCGGGGTGGACGAGGTCGAAGTTCGTGAGCGACATCACGAGCGAGGCGATCATCGGACCGGCCGTGAACAGGACGAGGCCGATGAGCCACGGCCCGACGAACACGAAGCCCCAGAACGCCTCGCGGATCGCTGGGCGTCCGAGCCGATCGGACCGGCCCGACCGGGTCGCGGTGCGGAGTGCGTCGGTCGACTCGGTCATGGGTCCGTCGGACTCCGTGTCGGGTGGGGGCAGTCAGCCTCCCGGACGCGCTCGCCCGGGAGGCTGCTGGAGGAGGAGGAGGAGACTATTCGGCGGCGTCGAAGATCCCTTGCAGGGTGGTCTTCAGCGTGTCGAGCTCCGTGTCGATGTTGAGCCCATCCGTCGTGCGGTACTTGTTCTGGAACGCCTGGATCGCCGTATTCATCTTGGCGTAGTCGGGTGTCCACGCCTGGTGATTCGGCTTGTCCGGGTGCGACAGCATCGCTTGCGGGACCGTCCAGTCGAGCTTGACGTTCGGATACGTCGCGTTGACGCTCTCGAAGAAGGCCGGCTGGAGGGCTGGATCGGCCGGGAAGGCGCCGTAGACGTTCAGCAGCGCGCCCGAGTTGGCCAGCACGGTCAGCGCCTTGAAGGCCTGATCAGGGTGCTTGGACGTCTTGAGCAGGCTGAAGGTGTCGGCATGGAGCTTGGCGGTGATTGCGCCGTTGTACGACGGGGCGATCGCCCAACCGAAGTCCTTGACGATCGGCTTGGCCGGCGCGGCTGGGTTCACGCAGCAGGCGTACCAGCTGTGCGTCTCGTCCATCGCCAGGTTGCCTGACTGGAACTCGTTGCCCTTTGCCAGCAGGTCACCATTGACGTCGTTCTGGGTCGGGATGAAGTGATCCTTCCAGACGCCATCGTTGTACCAGTGCATCGCCGCCCGCAGCGAGTCCGAGATCTGGGCGGTCTTGCCGTCGTCGGCGACGACGGAGCTGGCGCCGAACAGCGTCGACTCAGCGACTGGACTGTTGTTGGTCCACTGCATGTCGAAGCCCCACTGGACGATCGCCGTCGGGTCGAAGTCGGAGCTCGTGGCGTCGTTGCCGTTCTTGTCGACCGTGAGCTTCATGCCGATCTCGCGGACCGCCGCCATGTCCCACGGCTTGCCCTGGTAGAGCTCACCGACCTTGCTCGGCGGGAATGGCAGCTTGGCCTCGGTGAACAGTTTCTTGTTGTACCAGAGGTATGACGGGTAGGTCGCGAATGGGACACCGATCGTCGAGCCCGACGGACCCATCTTGAAGAAGTCGACGAGCGCCGGGTCGAACTTGCTCGTGTCGAAACCTGGACGAGGTCGATCAGCGGCTGGAGGTCGAGCAGCTGGTCGATGAACAGGTTCAGGCCCTCGACGCCGACCGGTCCGATGAGGTCGGGCGGGTTCCCCGCGGCGATCTGCGTCTTGAGGATGTTCGACGCGACCTTGTTGTCGTAGATCTCGAGCGAGATGTAGAGATCCTTTCTGCGGACGTTGTTGAAGTCGTTCGACGACCTGTGTCTGGGTCGCGACCTGCTGCGGCTGCCCACCGGTACCCAGTCCGACGAACCAGCGGACGACGACGCCGCCGTTGGGCCCGGGCTGATCGGCGGGGAGTGGCGCGGAGGTGACGAGCGGCGTCGGCTCCGCGGACGCCGCCTGGGAGGCGGCGGCCTGGCTGGCGGGAGCGGTTGACGGCGTCGTCCCCGCGCATGCGGCCACCATGATCGCGACGATCCCCAGGAGCGCCGCCGGGACTCTCGGACCTGATCGGGTCTGGAACATCGCTAGTCGACTCCTCCTCAATCGAGATCTCGATCGATCTCCTACCTCGGCTTGTCGGGTGGTGCTGGATGGGCGGGACCGCATCGGTCCGTCACCCGCCGGGCGCCGGCCGGCTCAGGGCATCGACCTCCCGGTGCTGGAGGCGCGTCGGATCAGCTCGGTCGCCAGGATCACCTGGCGGGGGACGCGGTCCCGGCGTTCCATGGATTCGGCGAGCAGATGGACCAGCTCGCGGCCCATCTCCTCGACCGGTTGGCGGATACTCGTCAATGGGGGCCGTGTGGTGAGCGCGATCGGCGAGTCGTCGTAGCCGACGATCGCGACGTCCTCCGGCACGAGGCGACCCGACGCCTGGAGCACACCGAGCGCGCCTGCGGCCATCAGATCGGCGGCGCAGAACACCGCATCGACGTCCGGTCGGGCAGCGAGGAGACGCTCCATCGCATTGGCGCCGCCCTCATGGGTGAAGTCGCCGGTGGCGACCAGGTCGGGATCGAGCGTCGAGACCGGCCTGGGCCAGGGCATCGCGGTAGCCGGCGAGGCGGTCGATGCCGACGTTCATGTCCGAGGGACCGCTGATCGTCGCGATCCGCCGGCGTCCGCCGTCGATGAGGTGACGGGTCGCGAGCAGCGCGCCGCCGCGATTGTCCGCGTCGACGTGATCCACCGCGGCACCCAGGGGCGGCCGACCTACGACCACGATCGGGATGTGTCGTGCCGCCAGCTCGCGGGGCAGGGGATCGTCACCGTGCAGGCTCACGAGGATCACGCCATCGACGTGGCCGCCGGTCAGATACCGAACGGTGCGCTGCTCCTCGCGCGGATCGTCCGGCATGAGCAGCACGAGCTGGAGATCGCGGGCGGCGAGTGCGGTGCTGACGCCGCGGATGATCCGCGGGAAGAACGGATCGCTGAACAGCCGCGGGGCCGGTTCCGTGATGACGACCGCGATGGACTCGCTGCGGCGGGTCACGAGACTCCGGGCCGCTCGGTTCGGGACATAGCCGAGCCGATCGATCGCCCGCTCGACGGACTTGCGGATCTCGGGACTGACCTTCGGCGAACCATTCACGACCCGCGAGACCGTCGCCCTGGAGACACCGGCGACGCGCGCGACCTCATCCAGAGTCGCGTTCGCGCGGGGCTGGATCTCGGCCGTCGTCATGAACCTGATTCCCTCGCGTTGTGAGAGCGCTCTCATGCGTATTGCAGACTCTACTCCGCGTTGTCAAGAGAGCGCTCTCACACATCGATGAGGACCGGACTGCCCATATGCGAGACTCTGCCCGTGACGCAGCCCACGACCGCACCACCGCCTGCCACCGCCTCGCCGGGATACGAGGCGGTCATCGGTGTCGAGGTGCACTGCCAGCTGCGGACGGTCTCGAAGATGTTCTGCAGCTGCTCGACCGCGTACGACGGCGCGCCGCCGAACACGCACGTCTGTCCGGTCTGCCTCGGCCTACCGGGAGCGCTTCCGGTGATCAACCGGCAAGCCGTCGAGCACGTCCTCGCGACCGGTCTGGCGATCGGCGCGACGACTCCCGACGCGACCCGCTGGGATCGCAAGAACTACTTCTACCCGGACCTGCCCAAGGGCTATCAGATCAGCCAGTACGACCTGCCGCTGGCGTCGGCCGGGCGGCTGACCGTCGAGACGGCCGACGGGCCGGTCACGATCGGCATCACCCGGGCGCACCTCGAGGAGGACACCGCGAAGCTCGTCCACGCGACCGAGGACGACGGCCGGAAGGTGAGCAAGATCGACTTCAACCGGTCCGGCGCACCGCTCATGGAGATCGTGACCGATCCCGACATCCGCACCGCCGAGCAGGCGCGGCGCTACGCGGAGGAGCTGCAGCTGCTGCTGCGCACGATCGGGGCATCCGATGCCGACATGGAGCGCGGCCAGATGCGGGTCGAGGCCAACGTGTCGCTGCGCCGACCCGGCGCTCCCGAATTCGGCACCCGGGTCGAGGTCAAGAACATGAACTCGTTCCGCTCGGTCGAGCGGGCGATAGGCTTCGAGATCGAGCGCCAGACCGCCGCCCTCGATGCCGGCGAGACGCTCCACCAGGAGACCCGTGGCTGGTCTGACGACCGTGGCGCCACATACCACATGCGCTCGAAGGAGACGTCCGACGACTATCGCTACTTCCCCGAGCCCGACCTGCCGCCGCTCCACGTCGATCGGGCCTGGCTTGACGGGTTGCGCGCCGCGCTGCCCGAGCTGCCGGCAGCCCGACGCGACCGCTATGTGTCGTCCTTCTCGCTCAGCGCCTACGACGCCGCGGTCCTCGTAGCCGATCCCGACGCGTCGCGGTTGTTCGAGGCGACGCTCTCCGCTGCCGCGGAGCTGCCCGCGAAGGCCGTCGCGAATTGGGTCACCGGCGAGTACCTCCGCCTGCGCAACGCCGCCTCGGACGGCGACGCGGTGCGCGTTGAGCCGGCCGAGCTCGCCGCGCTCATCGGGCTCGTCGAAAACGGGGCGATCTCGCGGGGCAATGCCAAAGAGGTTCTCGCCGAGCACGCAAAAGGCGACGGCTCCGTTGGGGACATCGTCGAGCGGCGCGGCTTCCGCCAGATCTCGGATGCCGACGCGGTCGGGGCGGCCGTGGACGACGTCCTTGCCGCGAACCCGGCCGCGGTCGCCGATTACCGGGCGGGCAAGGTCCAGGCGGTCGGGTTCCTCGTCGGCCAGGTCATGAAGGCGACCCGCGGCCAGGCCAATGCGGCCGTGGTCCAGGCGGCCGTTCGTGAGCGGCTCGAGCGAGCCGACTCGTGAGCACGACGAGTCTCGTCTTCTGGCTGCTCGGCGTCGCGCTGGTCGCGATCGGCTACTCGCGGGCTCGCGTCCCGTGGGCGCGCTACCAGGCGCTCAAGGAGCAGCAGGCCAATGTCGAGCGGTACGAGGCGTGGCGGGGTGGGTTGCGCAGCGATGCCGACGGTCCGACCGGAGCGTCGGTCGCGATGGCGGAGCTCCGTCGGCAGGCCCAGCTGAACGGGCTGATCGCGGTCGTTGGGTTCGTGCTCATCTTCCTGGGCTTCCTCCTCGGCTAAGCGGCACCAGTCGGTCCGACCCATCGGGGCAGCGAAGCGGCCCATAGACTGGCCTTCGTCGCCAGCCAGCGGGATCGGAGGAGGGCACGTGCGCGAACGGACCGAAGGCCGAGGCTTTGCGACGCGGGCGATCCACGCCGGTGAGCGCCCGGACCCCGCGACCCATGCCCATCGCACGCCGATCTACGCCACCGCGACGTTCACGTTCGACTCCGCCGCCGAGAAGGAGGACGCGGTCGATCGCGCCCTGGCGTGGGAGCCCGGCGCGTACTTCTACTCACGCACCGGGAACCCGACCAACCGGGCGCTCGAGGAGAAGGTCGCCTCCCTCGAGGGTGCCGAGGACGCGGTCGTCTCATCGTCGGGCATGGCCGCGGTGTCGGCCACGCTCTTCGCCCACCTCGATGCGGGCGACCACGTCGTCGTCGGTGACGAGCTGTTCGCGATCACCGATGTCCTGCTCGAGGACGATTTCCCGCGCCGGCGGATCGATGTCACGCCCGTGGACATGACCGACCTCGGAGCGATCGACGCCGCGATCGGGCCGACCACGCGCGCGATCTTCGTCGAGACATCGACGAACCCGCGCCTG
This sequence comes from uncultured Chloroflexia bacterium, assembly GCA_963788235.1. Taxonomy (GTDB): domain Bacteria; phylum Chloroflexota; class Limnocylindria; order Limnocylindrales; family CSP1-4; genus SPCO01. The sequence continues at coordinate 157,670 of CAWBFV010000002.1, forward strand.
CGCGTGCCGGACCTCGATGCGATCGGTGCGATCGCCCGTCGCCACGACCTGTTGTACATCGCCGACAACACGTTCCTCGGCCCGGCCCTGCTGCGCCCGCTCGAGCATGGCGCGGACCTGGTGCTCCACGCCGCCACGAAGTACCTGTCGGGCCATGGCGACGCCGTATCCGGCGTCGTGTCCGGACGGAAGACGTTGACCGACCCGATCCGCAAGCAGACCGATACGCTCGGCCAGGCCGCGAGCCCGTTCGCGAGCTTCCTCGTCCAGCGCGGGCTGCGGACCCTGCCGTTGCGCACGCGGGCCGCCTCGGCGAATGCGGCGCGGATCGCGGAGCTGCTCGAGGGCAGCCCGAAGGTCGAGTGGGTGCGCTACCCGGGTCTGGCGTCGCACCCGGATCACGCCGTCGCGCGGCGTCTCCTCGGCGAGACGTTCGGCGCGATGATCACGTTCAAGCCACGCGGCGGGACCGACGGGATGGCGGCATTCACCGACCACCTTCGCCTGTGCGACATCGGCGTGAGCCTCGGCGACATCCACACGCTGGTCTATCCGCGGCCGAAGGACGGCGGGATCATCCGGTTGTCAGTCGGGTGCGAGGACGTCGAGGACCTGCTCGAGGACATGGAGCTCGGCCTGTCGTTCGTGCCCTGAAGGCTCCCCGTCGCGTCCCAGTCGACAGAATCGGCCCCGAGGGCCCGCAAGCGCCCCATCGAGCCGCCTTCGACCCGTTTCTGTCGCCTGCCAGTCGACACACCGACCCCGAAGCGCCCGAAACCTGCGCCTCGACCTGTTTCTGTCGCCTGCCAGTCGACGGAAACGTGTCGAGGAGGCTGGTCGGCGGCGCCTCGACCCGTTTCTGTCGCGTGCCAGTCGACAGGGACGAAGGGAGGCCTAGCCCCGGCCCAGCTCCGCCGCCGCCTTGAGCGCTGCCCCGATCGTCAGGTCGACCCGGCGGACCACCTCGTCCTCGGGCGGTCGGAACCAGTCCTCCGCGCCAAGCTTGCGCGTCCCCTCGACCGCGGCCGGATCGCGGATCACGTCCGAGACGGTGAGGATGGCGCCGGCGCGGATGTCGCGGCCCTTGCCTCGCTCGCGCATCGCCAGCAGGAACACCGCGGCCGACTCCATCTCCGCGGCGAGGTAGCCCCGCCGGCCCCAGCGAAGGACGCCATCGGGGTGCGGGTCGTAGAAGACGTCGGTCGTCACGACCGGCCCGACATGCGTCGTGAGTCCGACCGCACGGCTGGCCGCGGCGAGCGCGACGACCACGTCGTGGTGCGCGGTCGGGGCAGTCGGCTCGCCACTGCCCAGCACGGCCCCGATGCCGCTCGCCGATGCCGCCGCCTGCGCCACGATCACGTCGCCGATATCGAGCGCCCCGAACCCGCCACACGTCCCGACCCGGATGAACGTCGTCACGCCGAGGTTGAGCAACTCCTCCATGACGATCGTGGTGGTCGGCGTGCCCATCATCGTGGTCTGGACCGACACCGGGACTCCATCGACCGTGCCGGTGTAGCCGAGCAGGCCGCGATTGGCGTTGACCAGCCGCGACGCGTCGATACCACCGTCGAACCGCTCGGCGATGCGCGTTGCGCGGTTCGGGTCGCCGGGGAGCAGGACGACCGGTCCGTAATCGCCGCGTTCAGCCTGCAGGTGGATCTGGGTCACGGTGCCTCCGTGCGTTCCCCGGTTGCCCGGGCGCGCCGTCGCCACTCGACCCACAGGCAGCGGTCCATCACGACGGCCAGCCCGGCCGCGTGCGCGATCGTTGCCGACGGCCAGTCGACGATGCCGAGCTGCAGCCACAGGCACCTCGCACCGACCTCGACCGCCTCCTGGGCGTGCGGCGCGCACAGCTCCGCTCGACGGAACACGTCGACGATGTCGATCGGGCCGGTCGCCGCGACCGCCTCGGCGAGCGTGGGATACGACCGAACGCCCTCCACGGACGCGACGTTCGGGTTGACGGGCACGCAGTCGAACCCGCTCCTGACGAGGTTCCGGAAGACGTCGTTCGATGGTCGTGACGGGTCGTTGGACGCGCCGATGACCGCGATCCGACGCGTGGTCGAGAGCAACTCGCTGATGCCCGCATCGTCGAGGACGGGGACCGATCCGCGACCTTCCTGGAGGTCGAGATAGGCGATCGTCCGGGCACGCTCTTCCGGGGTCATCAGCCTCCTTGGCGAGGGCGTTTCGAGGTGGTAGCAGAATCATCGACGGCCCTCGTGCTTTAGCGTATCCTCCCTCACCGAGGGCCGGGGACCGTCTGATCACGGCACGGCCATAGAGGAGGAATCACCTTGCGCAGCTCTACGAGGCTGCTGTCGCTTGGCGCGACCGCGGCCATCCTGCTTGCGGCCTGTACGAGCGGGGGCGGGACGACCACCTCGAGCGCTCCGAGCACGGCCCCGAGCACCGCAGCGTCGACCGAGCCGAGCTCGGCGGCACCGTCGTCGGAAGCCCCGGCGAACGTCGACTACACCGCGTGTGTCGCGTTCGACACCGGCGGTCTCGGCGACAAGGGCTTCAACGACCTCGCGAAGAAGGGTCTCGACGACGCGAAGGCGCTCGGCTACAAGACCTTCTACAGCGAGGCCCAGGGCGCGACCGACTACGCCGCGAACATCCAGCGCCTGATCGACCAGGGTTGCCAGACGATCATCACGGTCGGCTTCAACCAGGCCCAGGCGACGATCGACGCGACGCTCGCCAACCCGGACATCTCCTTCGGGCAGGTTGACAACACCTGGAACGAGGCTGGGCCCGACTTCACGATGGGCACCGCCGACGACATGCCGTTCCCCAAGAACTTCACCGGCCTCGACTTCCAGATCGACCAGGCCGCGATGCTCGCCGGCTACCTGGCCGGTGGCTTCAGCAAGTCGCACAAGATCGGGACCTACGGCGGACAGCAGTTCCCCGGCGTGACCCGGTTCATGGACGGCCTGTACGCCGGGATCAAGTACTACAACGAGAAGAAGAGCGCCACGGTCCAGCTCCTCGGCTGGGACGCCAAGGCGCAGACCGGCTCGTTCGTCGGTGGCGACAACCCGTGGGGTGACCCCGCCAAGGGCGAGCAGCTGGCCAAGACGCTCCTCGACCAGGGCGTGGACATCGTCCATCCGGTCGCCGGCGCGACCGGCAACGGCAGCATCAAGGCGATGCTGAACGCCGGCAAGTGGGCGATCGGCGTCGACACCGACCAGGCGGTCTCCCTCGCGGAGTACGCCAAGGCGATCATCACCTCCGCTGAGAAGGTGATCGACGTCGCGGTGCTCGACACGATCAAGAAGACGTCCGGTGGCGATCCGGGCGGCGAGAACTACGTCGGCACCCTCGAGAACAAGGGCGTCCGAATGCTCGGCGTTCCACGACTTCGACAGCCAGATCGACGCGGGCCTCAAGTCCGAGCTCGATGCGCTGTCGGCGGACATCGCGTCCGGCACCGTGAAGGTCGCCGACTACCTGAAGTAGTCGACGGTCACCGTCAGTCGTCCAGACGGCCGCCCGCTCTCGTTACGAGGGCGGGCGGCTCGGCATTCGAGGCACGATCCCTGATGCGTCTCGAGCTCAAGGACATCACGAAGCAATTCCCGGGCGTGCTCGCCAACGACCGGATCTCGATCTCGGCCGACCGCGGTGAGGTGCTCGGCCTCCTCGGTGAGAACGGGGCCGGCAAGACCACGCTCATGAACATCCTGTCGGGGCTGTATCGCCCCGATTCGGGCGAGATCCTCATCGATGGGGCGCCGCGCCAGTTCCACGATCCGGCGGAGGCGATCGACGCCGGGATCGGGATGGTCCACCAGCACTTCCAGCTCGTCCCGGTCTTCGACGTCGTCGAGGCGGTCGCGCTCGGGGCGGAGAGCGTCACGGGACCGCTCGGCACGTTCGACCGGGGCTCGGCGCGCAAGCGCATCGTCGAGCTCTCGACCCAGTACGGCCTCCACGTCGACCCCGACGCCGACATCGAGGACCTGCCGGTCGGCGTCCGGCAGCGGGTGGAGATCCTCAAGGCTCTCTATCGCAAGAGCGACGTCCTCGTGCTCGACGAGCCGTCAGCGGTCCTGACGCCGTCGGAGACCGAGGAGCTGTTCGCGATCATCCGCGAGCTCGCCGCAGCCGGCACGACCATCATCTTCATCACGCACAAGCTCAACGAGGTCCTCGAGGTCTGCGACCGGATCACGGTCCTGCGCCGCGGTCGAGTGGCCGGCACCGTCGAGCCGGCAACGACGACCCGTGAGCAGCTCGCGAACCTCATGGTCGGTCGTGACGTGGAGCTGCGCGTCGTCAAGGGTCCGGCGGCACCCGGCGACGTGGTGCTCAGCCTGCACGACATCGTCGTCCGCGACGACCGCGATCACATCGCGGTCAAGGGCGTCTCGCTCGACGTGCGGGCCGGCGAGATCGTCGCGATCGCCGGGGTGCAGGGCAACGGCCAGACGGAGCTCGTCGAGGCCATCGTGGGCCTGCGGACCGTCGACGCCGGCACGATGACCGTCGCGGGCACGGATATCACGAAGGCCTCGCCCCGCCAGGTGTCGGACCTGGGCGTCGCCCATATCCCGGAGGACCGCGGTCGGGACGGGCTGATCAACTACATGACGGTCGCGGAGAACTACATCCTCGACTCCTATCACCGCCAGCCCTACAGCTCCGGCGTCCGTCTCAACCTCGACGCCGTCGAGAAGGGCGCCGGCGTCGGCGTGAAGGACTTCGACATCCGGACACCATCGATCCGGACCATGGCCGGCTCGCTGTCGGGCGGCAACCAGCAGAAGGTGGTCGTCGCGCGCGAGTTCTCACGGCCGGTCAAGCTGGTCATCGCGGCACAACCGACGCGCGGCCTCGACGTCGGATCGATCGAGTACATCCACAAGCGGATCGTCGAGCAGCGCGATGCCGGTGCGGCCATCCTGATCGTGAGCACCGAGCTCGAGGAGGTCCTCGCCGTCGGCGATCGGGTCGCCGTCATGTACGGCGGCGAGATCGTGGGCGTCCTGGAGGGCGACGATGCGACGTTCGAGAACGTCGGGATGCTGATGGGAGGCGCGCATTGACCCGCCTGCGGCGGATCCTGGGCCCAGCGGTCGTCCCGATCCTGGCGGTCCTGACGGCCTTCATCGTCGGATCGGTGTTCATCATGATCACCGACTTCGACAACCTCCGGCGGCTCGGCACCGATCCGCTCGGGGCGATCGGTGGCGCCTTCGGCAACGTCATCGAGGCGTACAAGGCGCTGCTCATCGGGGCGTTCGGCGACCCTGCCCAGGTCGCGGCGGCGCTGCAGACCGGCGAGCCGCGCCGGATCGCGGCGGCCATCCGGCCGATCACCGAGACGCTCGTCAGCGCGACGCCGCTGATCTTCACCGGCCTGGCCGTGGCCGTCGCGTTCCGCACCAGCGTGTTCAACATCGGCGTCGAGGGCCAGTTCATCCTCGGCGCGTTCGGGGCCACGGTCGCCCTGCTGCTCCTGCGCGGGGCACCGGCGCCGATCCCGCTCATCGGCGCGACGATCGCCGGCGTGCTGACCGGTGCGCTGTGGGGCTTCATCCCGGGTTTCCTCAAGGCGCGGACCGGTGCGCATGAGGTCATCACGACGATCATGCTCAATTACGTTGCCGCGCAGATCGTCCTGTTCGGGCTGCGCTCCGACTTCCTGCGCCAGGAGGGCAGCTCGCAGCCGATCTCCAAGGTGCTGACGCCGATCGCCCGGGTGCCTGGGATCCTCGACCCCTTCGGGCTGCCGAGCCTGCGGCTCCACTACGGGTTCGTCCTCGCGTTGATCGTCGCCGCCCTGGTCTCGTGGTTCCTGTTCAAGACCACCAAGGGCTTCGAGCTCCGCGCGGCCGGCTTCAACCTCACCGCGGCCCGCTACGCGGGCATGAGCGCGAGCGGCTCGATCATCCTCGCGATGGCGATCTCCGGCGGTCTCGCCGCCCTCGGCGGCTCGATGGAGGTGCTCGGCACCGTCCCGCAGATGTCGAACGACATCAGCTCTGGGTTCGGGTTCAACGCGATCGCGCTGGCGCTCCTCGCGGGCAATCGCCCGTCCGGTGTCGTTGCGGCGGCATTGCTGTTCGGGGCGTTACGCACCGGTGGCGGGTTGATGCAGGTCCGGACCGGCATCCCGCTCGATCTGCTGTTCTTCATCCAGGCGCTGGTCATCATGTTCGTGGCCGCGCCGAACCTCGTCCGCTCGATCTACCGGTTGCCGACGCCGAAGGCTGCCCGCGAGGGGGTCCGGGCATGACGGCCGCCGACGCCACCACGGTCGAGATCACCGGCGACATCGGCACCGCCGCACGCCAGGCGCTGCGCGCCGCGCGGATCCGTGGCGTGCTGTTCGCGTTCGTCGGGCTCCTGGCGCTCAACGCCGCCCGCACGTCGTTCGACGTGCCCGCCACGTTCTCGTTCTGGGTCGACAAGCAGGGCGGGACGCCGATCGCCCTGACCACGAGCGCCGGCGTCCTGTGGCTGCTCGCCGGCATCGCCGCAGGCGGGACGGGCATCGCCCAGCTGGTCCGCGGCGCCTCGTTCCAATGGCGCCGGTCGCTGCTCATCGTGATCCCGCTGTTCATCGCCGCGGTCCTCGGATCGCTGCTGGCAGGCAAGGCCGCGAACCTGACCGGCGTCCTGTCGGGCAGCCTCGAGCTCGCAGTGCCGATCACGCTCGGCGCCTTCGCCGGCATCCTGTCCGAGCGCAGCGGCATGCTCAACATCGCGATCGAGGGCAAGTTCCTGATCGGCGCGTGCGCCGCTGCGATCGTCGCGAGCGTGACCGGCAACGCGTTGATCGGCGTGTTCGCCGCGATCGTCGCAGGCGCGCTGGTCGGTCTGCTGCTCGCGTGGCTCGGCATCCGCTACGGGGTCGACCAGATCATCGCCGGCGTAGTCGTGAACATCGGCGCGTTGGGCATCACGAACTTCCTGTTCCTGCGCGTGCTCTCGAAGAACACGTTCCTCAACACCCCGCCGACGATCGAGGCGTCCCCGCTGCCGGTGCTCTCGGGGGTCCCGGTCCTCGGCCCGCTGCTGTTCTCGGGCACGCCGTACCTGTACTTCACGATCGCCTTGATGCTGTTCCTGACCTACATGCTGTTCCGCACGCGGTGGGGTCTACGGCTGCGAGCGTCGGGCGAGAAGCCATCCGCGGCGGGCACGGTCGGCATCGACGTCCTCGCGCATCCGCTACCAGGCGATGATCCTCGCCGGCATGCTCGGCGGGTTGGCCGGCTCGTACCTGAGCCTGTCCAACGCCGGCAGCTTCCAGATGAACATGAGCGCCGGCCGCGGGTTCATCGCGCTCGCCGCCGTGATCTTCGGCGCGTGGCACCCCATCGCCGCCTTCGGCGCCGCCCTCGTGTTCGGCTTCTCCGACAACACCCAGGCGCTGCTGTCGATCCTCGGCGTCGACGTGCCGCCACAGCTGCTCAACAGCGTCCCGTACATCGTGACGATCATCGTCGTCGCGGGCGTGGTCGGGCGGGTCCGCGGGCCGGCGGCGGCCGGCCAGCCATACACCCAGGGCTGACCGCGTGAGCGCCGGCTATCCGGACGGGTCGGGAGCGGTCCACACCATCCCGACCTACTACCGGGCGACCGCGACGCCGCGGAGCGCGCCATACGGGACGCCGGATCACCCGATCCCGCTGATCATCGACAGCGACCCAGGACTCGACGATGCGCTCGCCATCGGGCTCGCCCTGGCCAGGCCGGAGATCCGGGTCCTGGCGGTCACCACGGTCGGTGGCAACGCCGACGTCCGTCATTGCACCGAGAACGCGCTCCGTCTGCTGCACGCGTATGGCCGCGACGACATCCCCGTCGGCGAAGGTGCGGCGGGTCCGCTCGTCGGCAGGGTCGTCCGCGCGACCGAGGTCCACGGTGAGGGTGGGATCGGCACGACCGAGCTGCCGCCGGCGACGGCGACCGCCGTGCCCGAAGGCGGTGTCGAGCTCATCGCGCGGATCCTGCGCGATTCGAGCGAGCCCGTGGCGATCGCGCCGATCGGACCGCTCACCAACATCGCGCTGCTGCTCCGGCTCTATCCCGAGCTCGCTGCCCGGATCTCGCACCTGTCGATCATGGGCGGCTCGATCGGGGAGGGGAACACGACGGTCTCGGCCGAATTCAACGTCTATGCCGACCCCGAAGCTGCCGACATCGTGTTCCGGTCGGGTGTCCCGATCACGATGATGGGCCTCGACGTGACCCACCAGGCGCTGCTCGACCGGGGATCGGTCGAGCGCTTGGAGGCGCTCGGCGGTACCTCGGCCCGCATCGCGGCCGAGCTCACGTCATTCGCGCTCGACCGCAACATGGAGTGGTCCGGCTCGACGACCACCGCGATCCACGACGCCGTGGCGGTCGCGCACCTGGCGATCCCCGACCTGGTCGACGTCGCCCCGTACCACGTCGCGGTCGATACGACCGACGGTCCGGCGCGCGGCCGAACGGTCTGCGACGGGCTCCCGTTCCGCCTGCGCCGGGATGGTCGAGCGCCGAACGCCGAGGTCGGCATCCGGGTCGACCGTGAGCGGTTCGAGGCGGTCCTCATCGACGCCTTCTCGAGGCTGCCGTAGCGGGCGGGGCGATGCGCTACGTCGCGCTCGGTGACTCGTACACGATCGGGACCTCGGTCGAGCCCGCCGAGCGTTTCCCGGACCAGCTGGTCGCTGCGCTGCGCGGTTCGGCGACGCCCCTGGACCTGGTCGCGAACCTCGGCGTCAACGGGTACACGACGGCCGACCTGATCCGCGACGAGCTGCCCGCGCTGCCCGGGCTGGCACCCGAGCTCGTCACGCTGCTCATCGGCGTGAACGACGTCGTCCAGGGATTCCCGCTGGCGACGTACGAGGCCAACGTCGCCGAGATCCTCGACGTGCTGCTGGCGGCGCTGCCGGCCGGCCGGATCGTGGCGATCTCGATCCCCGACTACACCGTGACGCCGGCCGGTGCCGACTACGGCGATCCTGCTCAGCAACACGACGCGATCGCGGCCGAGAACGCGGCCATGGCTCGGTTGGCGGGGGACCACGGGATCGCCTTCGTCGACATCTTCGATCTGTCGCTGGCGGCCGCACAGGATCGGGCGCTGGTCGCCGACGACGGGCTCCATCCCAGCGGCGCCCAATACCGTCGCTGGGTCGACCGGCTGGCGCCGGTCGTGGAGACACTGCTCAGCCGCTGATCCCGATCAATGCGGTGCGTCGCGGCAACGGACGCCGCGCGTGCGGACTGGTGCGGTCTGGTCGAGACCGGTACCATTACGGTGCATCGCCGCACTTGGACTGCGGTCGGTGATGAGGGGGATCCGTCAACATCGTGCGTCGCAGGGCCCGCGCGTGGGCCATCGCGTTCATCTGCCTGCTCGCGTTCGGCACTGTCTGGGCGCCCGCGGTGACCGCGACGGCGACGACGTCCGCCACCCGACCGACCACCGTCGCTCCGGCACGCCCGTTGACGGCCATCAAGCCCGCGGCACCACAAGAGACGACCGAGCTCGCCGCGCCCATCGACACCGGCCAGTGGGGCCCGCTCCTCGATTGGGGCGTGATGGCCAAACACATGATGACGCTCTCGACCGGGAAGGTCCTCGTCTGGTCGACCGGCGACAACGCTCGATCTGGAACCCGTCCACCGGCACGTTCCAGCTCGCCCCGGCGACCTTCGGCGACCTCCACTGCGCCGGACAGTCGACCCTGGCCGATGGCCGGGTGATCGTCATCGGCGGGCAGAACGGCTCGCCGCACAACGGCACGAACATCACATCGATCTTCGATCCGGTCAGCCAGACCTGGACCCAGGGCGCGAGCATGACCGACCTGCGCTGGTACGCGACGAGCACCACGTTGCCCGACGGGCGCATCCTCGCGACCTCCGGCGACGCGCCCGACGGCAGCCGCTCGACCGTGCCCGAGGTCTATGACCCGGCGACCAACACGTGGACCCGGCTGACAGGTGCCCCGCGCGACCAGAACCTGTACCCGTTGATGTTCGTGCTCCCGAACGGGAAGACCTACGAATCGGGATCGAAGACCGGGACCGCGATCCTCGATACGTCGGGGACGGGCAGCTGGACCAACGGTCCGACGGCGCCGTGGTCGACGAGCGGGTACTCAGAGTCAGCGGTCATGTACCGGCCCGGCAAGATCCTCCGCGCCGGGGGCGGCGACCCCGCGCAGGCCCGCGCCGCGGTCATCGACATGACGGCCGGCTCGCCTGCCTGGCGCGAGATCGCCTCGATGTCCTTCGCGCGTCGACGGATGAACCTCACGCTGCTCGCGGATGGGACCGTCATGGCGATCGGCGGGACGGGTCAGGCCGACAGCGAGGCGGCGGCCGTGCTGGCCGGGGAGATCTGGGATCCCAACACCGAGGCGTGGACCACGGTCGCCTCGATGGGCGAAGCCCGCATGTACCACTCGGCGGCGGTGCTCCTGCCCGACGGTCGCGTCGTCGTCGGCGGCGGCGAGACGAGCGGCCGGCTGCGAGCCCAGATCTACTCGCCGCCATACCTGTTCAAGGGGGCGCGGCCGACGATCTCGACCGCACCGAGCGCCGCGGGATACGGCACGACCTTCGCCGTCACGAGCCCCGACGCCGCCGATGTGGTGTCGGTCGCCCTGCTCCGACCCTCGGCGGCCACCCATGCGTTCGACATGGACCAGCGCTACGTCCCGCTGTCGTTCACCCGCTCCGGCAGCACGCTGACCGTGACCGCCCCAGCGGGCGGCGGTGTCGCGCCGCCGGGCATCTACGAGCTGGTCCTCAAGAACTCGGCGGGCGTCCCGAGCGTCGCGTCGTTCGTCCGCGTCGGGACCGCGGGCAGCATCCAGCCCGGCTCGATCCAGGGCACCGTGACCGCTGCCGCGACCGGCGCCCCGATCGCCGGCGCCCTGGTCTCGGCAGGCGGTCAGACCGACACGACGAACAGCAGCGGCCACTACTCGCTGACGGGCGTGCCAGCGGGCGACGTGCAGGTGACGTTCGAGGCGTCCGGTTTCGCGACCGAGACGCGCCAGGTGGTCGTCACCGGCGGTCAGACGTCGACGGCCAACATCGCCATGGCCGGCCCGGGGTCGGTCTCGGGCATCCTCACCGATGCGGGCTCTGGTGCGGCCCTTGCCGGCGTCACCGTGGGGTATCCGGGCGGCGTGACGATCACCGACGGTACCGGGGCGTACCAGGTGTCCGGCCTGCCGGCGGGGAACCACGATCTCACGTTCGCCGCGACCGGCTACGTGACAGCAACCCGGAACGTGGCGATCGTCGCCGACCAGACGACGCAGGTCGACGTCAGCCTCACGCAGAACGCGACGTACGTCGGCGGCGAGGTCCGAATTCGCTGACGAACGCGACGCTCCAAGGCGCGACGGTCTCGGTGGACACCGGCCAGACCACGACCACCGATTCGCTCGGTCGCTACCACATCGATCTGCCCCCGGGCAGTTACACGGTCACGGCGGTGGCCACGGGCTACGACACGGGGAGCGGCCCCGTCCTGATCAATGGCGGCAGCTACGCGACGCTCGACTTCAACCTGACCCCGACCGGCTCGCCGAGCCCGACCCCCACCCCGACCCCGACCCCCACGCCGACACCGACCCCGACGCCGACGCCCACGCCGACGCCGACCAGCGCCACGCTGTCGTTCGTGCCGGCGGCCGACTCGTACGTGAAATCGTCGAACCCGACCTCCAACTACGGGACCGACACGGACCTGCGCTTGCGACTCGGTGACACGTCGAACCCGATCACGTACGCCTCGTACTTGCGCTTCGACGTGTCCGGGCTGGCCGGGCGGTCCGTCACCGGAGCCCGACTCCGACTGGTGGTCACCGATCCCGGCCCGCATGGCGGCACGCTGTTCCGCGCGGCGACGAGCTGGACCGAGAGCGGCCTGACCAACAGCAATGCCCCCGGTCCGAGCGGTTCGGCCATCAGCACGATCGGCGCGGTCGCCACCAACCAGGTCGTCACCGTCACCCTGCCTGCGGGATCCATCACGGCCGACGGGCCGGTCGGCTTCGTGCTGAACCCGGGCAACACCAACAGCGTGTATTACTCGAGCCGGCAGGGCGCCGCGCCCCCGCAGCTCCTGCTCGACGTGGGCGGCGCGCCCGGACCCACGCCGACCCCGACGCCCACCCCGACACCGACGCCCACGCCTGGCCCGACGCCGAGCCCGAGTCCGACGCCCACACCGACCCCGACGCCGACGCCCACGCCAACCCCGGGCCCGACGCCGAGTCCCACGCCGACACCGACGCCCACACCGACGCCCGACGCCGACGCCCACGCCGACGCCCACACCGACCCCGACGCCAACGCCGACACCCCCTGGCGGCGGCACCCGGATCAAGGACATCACCTTCGAGGGCGGCCTGCTCCACCCGACGGCGGGCTTCGACAGCCAGAGCGGGACCGTCACGCTCGAGACCGCGTCGGCGATCCACGGCACGGCCTCGGGCCGGTTCGCCAACACGACGGGCTACCTCCAGGAAGGGTTCGCCGCGACCGACGACACGTGGGTCTCGATGCGCCTCCGCGTCGTGGCGATCCCCAGCGGCTCGCCACGGATCGTGTTCCTGTCCAACGCCGGCACGACCGTGGGCAACCTGCAGCTCCTCCCGACCGGGCGGCTGCGCCTGCGCAACGGCTCGACGACCGTGGGCGCCGACTCGACGCCCATGACCGTCGGGAGCACCTACCTCATCGGCATCCACCAGAAGCGGGGGACCGGCGCGCAACGCGATCCTCGAGGCCTTCCTGGCGCCCGACGGCGGCACGTTCGGCACGGCGTTCGCGCGGACCACGACCGGCACCTGGACGACGGCGGCCGATCGCCTGCGCCTCGGGGCCACCAACGGCACCGCGATCAACCTCACCGTCGACGACGTCCTCATCGGGAGCGGCAGCATGCCGACGCCGGTCGCGAGCAGCAGCACGATGATCCTCGCCGCGGCCGTGCCGGGCTCGTCCTACGCGATGACGGCGCCCGCCTCGTCCGCCGCCGCGGGCGGCGGGACACGTCGCGTCCTGGTGGTCGGGCCCGGGTACGTGTTCGTCTGCCTGATCTAGCGGGACCCCGGCGAGTCGCCGGGCGGTCGCCCGGCTACCATTGCTCCCCGTGACCCTCGCGCCCAACGACTTCACCCACCTCCACGTCCACTCCGAGTTCAGCCTTCTCGACGGGCTTGGGCGGATCACCGAACTGGTCGATGCGGCGGCCGCGCAGGGCATGGATTCGATGGCCCTCACCGACCATGGCGCGCTGTACGGCGCCGTCGCCTTCTACCAGGCGGCGCGCACGAAGGGCATCAAGCCGATCATCGGCGTCGAGACCTACGTCGCCCCTCGATCGATGACGTCCAAGGAGGGCAAGGCCGACAGCCAGCCCTTCCACCTGATCCTGCTGGCGAAGGATTACCGCGGCTACCAGAACCTCTGCCGGCTGGTCACCGATGCCCACGTCGACGGCTACTACTACAAGCCGCGGATCGACCGCGAGCACCTCGCCCGCTACAGCGAGGGGCTCATCGGGCTGTCGGCGTGCCTCGGCGGCGAGGTGGCGAAGGCGCTGGAGGTCGACGACTGGGAGCTCGCCCGCCAGGTCGCCGGCGAGTACGGCGAGATCCTCGGGAAGGACGGCTTCTTCCTCGAGCTCCAGGAGCACGGGCTGCCCGAGCAGGCGCGGCTCAACGGCCAGCTGCTCCGGCTCGCGCCCGAGCTCGACCTCCCGCTCGTGGTGACCAACGACTTGCACTACGTCCGCTCGGACCAGTCCGAGGCCCATGACGTGCTGCTGTGCGTCGGCACCGGCAACAACCTCGACACACCGGCCCGCCTCAAGTTCGAGACCCACGAGTTCTACGTGAAGTCGGCAGCCCAGATGGCCGCGCTCTTCCCCGACCAGCTCGACGCGATCCACAACAGCCGGCGGATCGCCGAGATGACCGATCTGTCACTCCCGCTCGGGCAGCTGCGGATCCCGCATTTCCCGGTGCCGGACGGCGAGACGGTCGAATCGTGGCTGCGCAAGGAATGCCAGGAGGGTCTCGAGCGACGCTACGGGACGGTGACCCCGGAGCTCCAGCAACGGCTCGATTACGAGCTCGGCGTGATCACGTCGATGGGCTACGCGGGCTACTTCCTGATCGTCGCCGACTTCATCCGGTTCGCCCGGGAGCAGGGGATCCAGACCACGTGCCGCGGCTCGGCCCCGGGCAGCATCGTGACGTACACGCTCGGCATCACGCCGGTCGACCCGATCCTCTACCAGCTCCCGTTCGAGCGGTTCCTCAACCCCGACCGCGTGACGATGCCCGACATCGACGTCGACTTCGAGGACGGCCGGCGCGACGAGGTGATCGCCTACGTCGGACGCAAGTACGGCCAGGACCACGTCGCCCAGATCATCACGTTCGGCACGATGCTCGCCCGCGCCGCGATCAAAGACGTCGGCCGGGTGCTCGGCCACAGCTACGGCGAGGTCGATCGCATCGCCAAGGCGATCCCGAACCAGCTCGGCATCCGGCTCGACGAGGCGATCCAGATCAGCCCGGCGCTCCGCGAGCAGGTCGATGCCGACCCGTCGGTCAAGCGGATCATCGACTTCGCGCGCCATCTCGAGGGCGTCGCGCGCAACGCCTCGACCCACGCCGCGGGCGTCGTGATCAGCCGCGAGCCGCTCACCGAGCTGATGCCGCTCCAGAAGGCGACGAACTCCGATTCGCTGATGACCCAGTACGAGATGCACGGCATCGAGGCGCTCGGGCTGCTGAAGTTCGACTTCCTCGGGCTGTCGAACCTCACGATCCTCCGCCAGGCGGTGGACTTCGTCGCCGCCAACCGCGGCGTGACCATCGATCTCGACGCGATCCCGCTCGACGACGCGCGGACGTTCGAGCTGCTCGCCTCGGGCGAGACGACTGGCATCTTCCAACTCGAGTCGGCCGGGATGCGCCGCTACATCCGGGAGCTGCGACCGACCTCGGTCTACGACCTGGCGGCGATGGTCGCGCTGTACCGGCCCGGGCCGATGGACAACATCCCCGCCTACATCCGGAGGAAGCACGGCCAGGAGCCCGTCACCTACCTCCACCCGTTGCTCGAGCCGTACCTGGAGAAGACCTACGGGATCTTCGTGTACCAGGAGGACATCATGAGCGCGGCCATGGCCCTCGGCGGGTTCACGGGACCCGAGGCCGACACGCTCGGCTATGCGATCCGCAAGAAGAAATCGAGCGTCCTGCGCGCGCAAAAGGAGAAGTTCGTCAGCCAGGCCGCGGAGCGTGGCGTCGAGCCCCGGGTGATCGATGCGGTCTTCACGGCGTTCGAGCCGTTCGAGCGGTACGGGTTCAACAAGGCGCATGCGACCTGTTACGGGCTGATCGCCTACCAGACCGCGTACCTCAAGGCCAACCACACGGTCGACTACATGACCGCGGTGCTGACCGCGTTCCGCGCCAACGAGGAGAAGGTCGCCGCCGCGGTCGCCGAGTGCCGCCGGATGACGATCGAGGTGCGCCCGCCCGACGTCCACGCGAGCCACCTCGAGTTCACTGTCGAGGGCGATGCGATCCGCTTCGGGCTGCTCGCGGTCAAGAACGTGGGCGAGGGGGCGATCGAGTCGATCATCGCGGCGCGCGAGGAGGGCGGGGAGTTCCGGTCGCTGACCGACTTCTGCACGCGGATCGACCTGCGCCTGGCGAACCGGAAGGTGCTCGAGGCGTTGATCAAGGTCGGCGCCCTGCGGGCATTCGGTCACCCGGCCCAGCTCCTGCTCGGCCTCGATGACGCGATCGCGGCCGCACAGGCCACGCAGCGGGACCGCGTGACCGGCCAGACCTCGCTGTTCGACCTGGGCGCAGCGGACGCCGATGTCCTCGAGCGACCGCTGCCCGCCGCCACCGAGGTCCCGGTGCGCGAGCGGTTGCGCTGGGAGAAGGAGCTGCTGGGCCTGTACCTCTCCGAGCACCCGATGGGCGAGGTCGCCGAGCAGGTCGGGCGGTTCGTCAACGCCTACTCGGGCGACCTGAAGGACGAGGCACTCGACGGCCAGCGTGTCGTCGTCGGGGGGATCGTCACGGGCTCACGGATCGTGATCACCAAGCGCCAGGAGCCGATGGCGATCGTCACCATCGAGGACCTGCAAGGATCGATCGAGGTCGTCGTGTTCCCGCGGCTCTACGAGACCACTCGGCCGATCCTGCGCGACGGGGCGATCCTGCTGATCGCCGGACGGGTCGATCACAAGGGCGAGGAGATCTCGCTGCTCGCGGACCTGGTCGTCGACTGGGACGAGGCCTCGGCGCGAGGCCCCGAGTCGTTCGCGCGCGACGTCGCGATGGGCGATCGCGGGCGGAACGGCGCGCCACGACGGCCGGTGGCGGTGGGACCAGGCCCGGGCCCAGGACCCGCCGTCACGGGGAACGGTGGCGAGGGAGCCGCCCCGGCGTTCGTGTCCCCGCGCCGGACCGACACGAACGGGCACGACACCGCCGGTACGCCGCCCGACGCGATGCCGCGGATCCAGCCGGCGGAGCCGGTGCCGACCTATGTCGAGCCGCCGGGCGCGGTCGCGATCGCCGACGAGCCCGACGACGAGCCGTCCGTCCCGGATGAGGCACGGGCGCGGATCGTCGGCGACGTCGGCTCCGACGCGCCGCTCGCCGCGGGACCCGGATCGGTGCTGCACGTCCGCTTCGAGGGCGGCGCCGGCCCGGACCGGCTGGTGCGCGCGATGGAGACCGTGAAGCTGCTGCTCCGCGACCGACCCGGTGGCACGCGGGTCGTGATCCACGTCCCGACCCCGGGCGGCGGCACGGCGCTGCCCATGGAGCTGCGCTGGGGCGTGGCCTACGACGCGGAGCTGCTCGCCGAGGTGCGCCGCCAGCTCGGCGAGGGCCTCGTCGATCTGCGCCTGGCTAGCACCTAGCCGGGCGAGGCACCCGAGCGGTCAGGGTGCAGGGTCGATCGCCACGACCTCTGCCGACCACGGGCAATATCGATCACCGGAGATCGTGCCCGCCTCGACGTCGGACGGCAGCCCGTCGCAGACCTCGACGGTCACATCGCCAAACTCGATGTCGTTCGGGTCGAGCGACCAGGAGTAGCCGGTGTTGACGCCGGTCTCCCGGATGACGCGACCGTTGGGGATGCTCGGTGCGTCCTGGTCAGCCAACAAGCGGCGCGCGATGTCGATGTCGGCGGGCTCGACGAGCAGCACCTTGAACCGCTCGTCATCGGCCACCTCGAATGTCACGACCACCGTGCCGGCTGTCTGGCTGGGTGCCGCCGAGCCAGCTCGGTCCAGCACAGGCGGCCAGGGTGACCGCCGCGACCGCTACGACCACGGCGGCCCCGACGGCGCGTCGGATCATCGCCCCTCGGCGAGCCGTCTGACGGTCTGGACCGCGGACAGCCGGTCGTGGAACTCGGCGCGGATCGCGTTCACGACGTCGGTGTCGAGCGCGAGCTCCTTGGCGATCTCGTTGATCACCGCGGTCTCCTCGGCCGAGATGGAGCCGCTCGCCGCGGCCACCGCGAAGCACGCCCGCAGCACGTCGGTCCGTTGCTCCTCCGAGGCCAGTGCCGCGAACTCGCGGGTGACGACGTAGTCCTCGGTGCCGCCCACCGTGCGCGCCTGGAGCTTGGCCATCTCGGTCACGAGGACGGCAGTCGCCTCATCGATCGCCTCGTGGGCACGCAGCTCGAGCTCGATCACCGCGGTCTCCTCGTCACTGATGTCGAGGTCCGCCTGGGCGGCGCGGGCGAGCGTGTACGCGGCGGACGCGACGAGCCGAGCCTGCTCGACGGGCATGCGCTCGAGGCGCGAGACGATGCGGCGAACCGAGGCCGTGTCGCCCGCGGCCTGGGCGGCATCGAATGACTCCTGTGCCTGGTCGGCGGCCCGCTCGTGCTCCGGGCCGGGACCAAAGATCTTTCTGAACATGGCGGGACGGTAGCATCCTCCGGTGCTGATCCGCGCTGTCCGCGTCATCGACGGCCTCAGCGATCATGCCCGCGAGTCGCAGGACGTCCTCGTGGACGGGGACCGCATCGTCGCGATCGAGCCCCACGATCCCGTCCGGCCGGTGGATCGCGGGGTCGAGATCGTCGACGGGACCGGCCGCACACTGCTGCCCGGGCTGATCGACGCGCACGCGCACTACACCTTCGATCCGACCGAGGGCTCGCTCCAGGCGATCGCCCGGCGCTCGGATGCCGACATCCTCGCCGCAGCGGCCGCGCATGCCGCCCTGGCACTGCGAGCCGGGGTCACCACCGCGCGGGGCGCGGGCTCGATCCGGAACCTCGAGTGCGACCTGCGTGACGCGATCGCCGCCGGGCAGGTGGCGGGTCCACGGATCGTGGCGGCGGGCACGGCCGTGGGCAGCGTCGGCGGGCACGGATCGGCGTTCGGGCTCGAGGCTGCGGGTCCCGATGCGCTCGCGGCGTCCACCCGGGAGGTCGTACGGCTCGGCGCCGATGTCGTGAAGATCGTGGCATCCGAGGCCGCGATGCTGACGACGACGGGTCTCGAGCCGGGAGCCATGGTGCACGGTGCGCCCGAGCTGACCGAAGCGGAGCTGCGCGCGATCACCGACACCGCCCGTGCCCTTGGACGACGGGTCATGAGCCACGCGCAGGACAGTGAGTCGGTCCGGCGCAGCGCCGTTGCCGGCGTGGACAGCGTGGAACACGCGTGGCTCGCGGATGAGGCGGCGCTTGAGGCGGTCAAGCGATCGGGGGCGTGGCTCGTGCCGACCCTGGTCGTGACCGACGTCAACCGAACGCTTCCAGGCCTGACGGCCGTCCAGCGGGAGCGTCAAGACCTGATCGAGCGTACCCACCGGCTGAGCACCGAGACCGCGATCCGGCTGGGCATCCCGCTGGCGACCGGCACCGACACCGGGGAGGTCGGCGTGACCGCGGACATGGTCTGGCGGGAGATCGCGCTGCTGCAGGCGCACGGCGCCTCGGCGATGGCATCGATCCAGGCCGCGACCTCGTCCGCGGCGCGGTTGCTCGGTCTGGACCGCGAGGTCGGATCGCTGCAGATCGGCTACGTGGCCGATCTCGTGCTGGTCGACGGCGACCCGCTGGTCGATGTCACGGTGCTGGCGCGTCCGGTCGCCGTGTGGCAGTCCGGTCGACGGGTCAGCGCTTGAGCAGATCCGAGACCGCGGGTTCGGGTCCCTGCCAGCGGACGACCTCCTCGGTCGCGAACCGACCGTAGTAGTTCACGAAATGCGCGCCATGCTCCCGCATGATCCGGATCGCCTCGTCCTTCGCGTCCCCGCGGACTTTGGCCATCACGACCGCCTTCCCGGCACGGATCGCGGCGTCGTACCAGGCCATGTCGGGGAGCTGGTCCATGACGGTGAATGACACGATCCGGCGCAGCCGCGTCAGGATGCCGTGCACGGCTCCGGTCGGATCGAAGCGAGACGCGCTCTCGTCGCCGCGCAACACGGTGATGTCACGGTCGCTGATCCCGGCGGCCTTCAGCGCAGCGGCTACGCGTGCGGCGGTGTTGGGATCGTCGACTACGCCGAGCAGCGAATCGGTCGGATAGCCGATGAACCGCGATGGGCGGCGTCCGCGTGTGGGCTCCATCGACCGAGGATAGCGCCCGATCGGTCATCGGAGCGGGTCGCTCGTCGGTCAGGATCGGGCGAAGTCGCGGTCCCGGTAGACATACCAGGTGAGCCCCGGCTCGGCGCTGATCTCGCGCCGACGCACGGTGACATCCGGATAGATCGGCCGCAGGGCGGCCTCCAGCTGGAACGTGGTGTGGATCCGATCCGACGCCATCATCCGGTGCACCGCGTTCGCGAAGGCGCCATCGGACGACGGAAAGCAAACCGTTCGCAGACCGTGCCTGAATGACGCCATGTTCCAACGCTGCATGTGCCCCCGATCATCGGAAGGTCTGATGGACGTCAACGGTAGGGGACCGGGTGCCACGCGCCTGCCGTTCTCCTCAGCGGCGGGGCTTGCAGTGCGGTTGCAGGCACAGGTCGCGCGGCGCTTGATCGCTCGAGGTCATTGTCCGGAGATTCACTCGACTGCCACGCCCTATTCGCACATTTGTTCTATACTGGTGGAGGCACATCGTCGGATATAGTGCGGAGGCTTGCGGCGGTGCTGGAATTGGCATACAGGGCAGACTCAAACTCTGCTGCCCGTGAGGGCTTGTGGGTTCGAGTCCCACCCGCCGTACCACCACCGTCGTCATTGAGCCTCGACTGCCGCGCCACGCCCCCGAACCGGGATCGCTGCGTCGACGTCTCCGCATTGACCGACGAATACCCATACCTGCTGGGCGTCTACCTCGGCGACGGGATGCTCTCGCTTGCCCCCCGGAATGTCTGGCGACTCCGAAATCAGCCTGGATACGAAGTACCCAGGAAATCATCGCGCGCGTCAAATCGGCGATCAGCGGCGTGGCCGCACGGGGGGCGGGGGAAATTGGACGCCCGGGATGCGTCGAGCTCTACAGCAACTGGAAGCACTGGATCTGCCTGTTTCCACAACACGGCGCAGGCCCAAAGCACGCACGGCCGATCAGGCTTGAGGCCTGGCAAGAACGATCGATCCTGCTGTACCCAGGACAATTCCTCGCCGGCTTGATCCACTCCGATGGCTGCAGATGCTTGAACCGCGTGAAGGGTCACGACTATCCGCGGTATTTCTTCTCGAATAGATCCGCCGAGATTCGAGCCCTCTTCGCGTGGGCGTGCAACCTTGTCGAGGTCAGCTGCCGCGCCGATGGACCAAGGAATGTATCGGTCGCCCAGCGAGAGAGCGTGAGCATCCTCGATCAACTCGTCGGCGGAAAGCACTGAGCGCAAATCGGGTTCGTCCGGAACCGTCCGTCTGACGGTCGCGTCTGGCGCCCGATGCTAGACTCGCCCCGCCTCACGTCAGCCAGCATCGCCGTCCGGAGGGATCCCCCGACCGTGGAGGACCTTCGCTCGACGACGGTCCCCGACGACCCCGTCCAGCGCCGCGATCTCATCCTCATCGAGCGTGCCCGATCGGGCGATCTCGACGCCTTCAACGACCTCGTCATCCTCTACCAGGATGCCCTGTTCGCGCTGGTGGTCCGCATGGTCCCCGATCGCGATCAGGCGTCCGACGCGGTGCAGGAAGCGTTCTTCTCCGCCTATCGCAACCTCGCGTCGTTCCGCGGCGGCAGCGTGAAGTCGTGGCTGAACCGCATCTGCGTCAACGCCGCGATGGACACGCAACGAGCGCGGAAGCGTCGCCCGGTCCAGCCCTACCCGGAGCTCGAGGACGAGAGCTGGCAACCGAAGGCGGGTGACGAGGTCGACCCCGAGCGGATCGCGGTCCACGCGGAGCGCAGCCGCGCGATCGCGGCAGCGATGGCCGAGATCACCGACGACCAGCGCACCGCGATCGTCCTGTATGACGTCGAGGGCTACGACTACAGCGAGATCGCCCAGATGACCGGCGTGTCGTTGGGGACCGTGAAGTCGCGGATCCACCGTGGCCGGCTGTCGTTGCGCGATCTGCTCGCAGACCGCATGGAGCTGTTCCGTGGCTGACCACGGGTCGCACGCCCGGCACGACCGGTTCGCGGTGGCGGAGGCCGTCGGCGGTGGGATGCTCCCTGGCACGACCGGTGGCTGCCCGGCGTGCGGGACACTGTACGCGGACCTGCTCACCCTCCAACACGCCGTTCGGCACGCGTGGACGCCACGACGGCCACGGGACCTGCGGTTGTCGCTGGCTGATGCGACTCGACTCCAGCGCAGTCGTTGGCGGAGCTGGCTGGCCGGGATCGGTAGTCCGAAGGACGCGCTGACCCGACCCCTGGCGCTGAGCCTCACCGGGCTGGGTCTCGCGGGCCTGTTGCTGACCGCCATGCCACCGCTATCGCTCGGGTCGCGCGCGGCCGCCCAGGCGGAGCTGCACGTCGCGGCGGCCGACGCCGGCTCCGGCGCCTCCCCCGCGGCTTCGGCCGCGGCCGCATCCGCGCCCGGCGATCCCGCGCGCAGTCCCGATCCGATCGAGACGTCGAAGGCGCCGGACGTGTCGCTGCGGGTCGCCGACCGGGCGCCGGAGGCGCCTCGCCCGCTCCTGCCGCTGTCGATCGCCCTGCTTGGGATCGGTGCGGGAATGTTCACGCTCCGCCGGATCGCGGCCGCCATGCGGCCGGTGCGATGATGCGCGGCACGCACGAGGCGGGGAACCACCCGTCGAACGAGGTCGTCTCACGAAGGACATGACGGAACCGCTGCAGCCTGAAGCTGCCTCCGACCACGCTCGGCACGATCCAAGCCTGATCGCGGCCCTCGCGGCACGCGATGCGGACCGAGACGCCCGAGACGTTGCTCCGGCACAGGACCTGGTCGCTCGATGCACCGCGTGCCGAGACCTTCTCGCGGACCTCGTGATCCTCCAGGGCGCACTCCCGATGGCGTCGACGCCGACCCGGCCGCGCGACTTCACGCTGACCGACGCCGATGCCCGGCGGCTCCGCGGCAGCGGGTGGCGGAGGGTGCTCGGGTTCTTCGGATCTGCGCGCGACGCCTTCAGCAAGCCACTTGCCGTCGGGTTCACGACGATCGGCATCGTCGCGCTGGTCGTGACGGCCGCGCCGGGCATCTCCTTCGGGATGGCGTCGGGTCCGGAACTGTCGACGGTCGGCGCGCCGGTCACGGGTGCCGGTGGCGCGGCGCCGCAAGCGGCCGCATCTGCCGCTGCGAGCGAGCCCAGCCGAGAGATCGCCGGCGCCGTGGCCACCAGCGCCCCGAGTGCCGCGGCATCGATGGCTGCGGCGGCGCCGAGCGCCTCCGGTACGACCTTCGGACCGGTCGCCAGTGCCGCGGCATCGAGCGCCCCGTCGTCGCAGGGTGAGCGGTCGGCCACGGTCCAGCCGTACGCGACAGACGGCGACACCGGTGGCGTCTTCACCGGCAGCAACGACACCGACGATCAGGCGGGCGACGCCGATGCGATCGAACAGCTCACCGATGCGGCGGCCACACCGGTCCGCGATGGGGGACCGTCGTTCGGGATCGTGATCGCCGGCCTCAGCCTGATCCTCGGGCTCGGCCTGTTCGCGCTGCGCTGGACATCGCGCCGCCTCGGCGGGAGCTGAGCGCGCCCGACGCGCGTCCGGGACCGGCGTCCCGAGGCCGGCCGAGCGAGGTCCGGCAGGTACACTTCTCGCATCATCCCCACGGTTCGAACCTGCCGGCGCGCGGACCGCGCGACCGACCTTGAGGCACGTCGATGGAACGCCTGATGCTGCTCGACGGCTACGGGCTGGTCTACCGCGGATACTTCGCCCTCCCGCCCCTGACGACGTCACGGGGCGAGCTCGTCAACGGCGTCTTCGGGTTCGCGAGCATCGTGTTGCGGGGGATCCAGGACCTGCAGCCGGACTACCTGGCGGTGTCGTTCGATCTGCCGGGACCCACGTTCCGGCACGAGCAGTACGCCGATTACAAGGCGACCCGCGTCAAGATGCCGGATGACCTCCGTGACCAGTTCCCGAAGGTCCGCGAGGTCGTCAAGGCGCTGCGGATCCCGGTCTACGAGATGCCCGGCTACGAGGCCGACGACGTGATCGGAACCATCACGCAGCAGCTCGACCCGCGCGAGGATCTCGAGACGACGATCGTGACGGTCGATCTCGACATGCTCCAGCTGGTCACGCCGCGCGTCCGGCTCATGACGACGCGATCCGGGGTCGAGAACACCGTGATCTACGACGTCGATCGGATCGACGAGCGATTCGGCCTGCGGCCCGACCAGATGATCGATTACAAGGCCCTCAAGGGCGATCCCACCGACAACATCCCGGGGGTACCCGGTGTCGGCGAGAAGACCGCGGCCAAGCTCATCCGCGAGTTCGGCGATCTCGACTCGCTGCTCGCGCGCATCGATGAGGTCACGCCCGAGAAGCTGCGCGACAAGCTGGCCGACCATCGCGAGCAGATCCTCATGGGGCGCGAGCTGTCGACGATCGTGCGCGACCTGCCGATCGAGATCGACCTCGAGGCGGCGCGGCTGGCCGACTACGACCGCGACACCGTCGTCCGGCTGTTCCGCGAATACGAGTTCCGGACATTGATCGAGCGGCTGCCACCGATGTCGGGCGAGTCGGCCCAGGAGCGGGTCGAGGCGCTCCGATCCGTCGCCCAGAGCGGTTACGTCCCGGCGGCCCGCGTCGCCGGGCGACCCGAGGGCTGGGGAGCCGGACGCAGCGCCGGCCGCCAGACCAGCACGGAGCTCCAGCTGCGGCTGGACTTCGATGCCGTCGGGCAAGCGCCGACCGATGGGTCCGCAACGGCATCGGCCGACCGCCCGTTCGAGCCCGCGGAGGACCTGCCTGCTGCGCTCGCCGCGGCGATCGTCGATCCCGGTCGGATCGAGGTGCATGGCGCCGATCGGATCGAGGAGCTCGAGCCGTGGCTCCGCGACCAGGTGGCCGTCGGGGTGTCGCTCGTCAGCGACGATCCCCGGCCCCGACGCGGGACGCCGCTTGCGCTGGCGGTCGTCGGTGGCGACGGTCGGGCGGTCGCGGCCGAAGGTCCCGAGGCATCCGACGCCCTCCGGCGCCTGCTGGAGCGCCTGGCCACGCCGCTCGTCGGGCACGAGGTCAAGCCCGTGCTCGTCGCGACCCTCGCCGAAGACGAGGCTGCGAGCCCGTTGCCGGTCGCGTTCGACACCCAGATCGCGGCGTACATCCTCAACGCCGCGCTGCGCAGCCAGACCATCGCCGACGTCGTCGCCGAGCATCTCGACCAGATCCTGCCATCGGCGAACGACCTGCCGCCGACCGCTCGGGCCGGGCTCGAGGCGTTGTCGGCGATGGCCGTCCGCGAGCCACTCGAGAAGCGGCTCGGCGAGCTCGGCCTGGAGCGGCTGTTCCGCGAGGTCGAGCTGCCGCTCATCCCCGTGCTGGCGCGGATGGAGGCGACCGGCGTCGCGCTCGACCGGGACGCGCTGGCTGTGCTCGATCGCGAGTTCCGCGCGGAGATCGGGCGGCTGGAGGAGGGCATCTACGCCGACGTCGGCCACGAGTTCAACCTCGGCAGCCCCAAGCAGCTCGAGCAGGTGCTGTTCTTCGAGCTGAACCTGCCCAAGGGCAAGCGCACGAAGACCGGCTATTCGACCGACGCGTCCGTGCTCGAGGAATTGCGGCCCGCGCACCCGATGATCGACAAGCTGCTGGAGTGGCGCGTCTACACCAAGCTGCGGTCGACCTACGTCGAGGCGCTCCCGACGCTGATCGCGTCCGATGGTCGGCTGCACACGACGTTCCACCAGGCCGTCGCCGCCACGGGGCGACTGTCGTCGTCGGACCCGAACCTGCAGAACATCCCGATCCGGACGGAGCTCGGGCGCAAGATCCGGCGGGCGTTCGTCGCGGGCGAGCCGGAGCTCGTGCTGCTCGCCGCCGACTACTCGCAGATCGAGCTGCGGATCCTGGCCCACGTCTCGGGCGACGAGCATCTCAAGGACGCGTTCGCGCGCGGCGCCGATATCCACCGCGAGACCGCCGCGCGCGTCCTGCAGAAGGCGCCGGAGGACATCACCCACGCCGAGCGATCGATGGCCAAGATGGTCAACTTCGGCCTCGCCTACGGGATGAGCGACTTCGGGCTGGCGTCGCGCGCCAACATCCCGCGCGCCGACGCCCAGGCCTTCATCAATTCGTACTTCGCGGCGTACAGCGGCATCAGCTACTACATGATGGAGATCAAGGAGCAGGCCAAGCGCCAGGGCTGGGTCGAGACGCTGCTCGGCCGCAAACGCCAGATCCCGGAGCTGAACGCCTCGAACCCGGCGCTCCGCGGGGCAGGGGAGCGGATGGCGATCAACATGCCGATCCAGGGCACGGCCGCCGACATCCAGAAGATCGCGATGATCCGCGTCGATGAGCGGGTGCGCACGGCCGGGTTGCGCGCGAGGCTGCTGCTGTCGGTGCATGACGAGCTGCTCTTCGAGACGCCGCGCGACGAGGTCGAGGCGCTGGCCGCGGTCGTCCGCGAGACGATGGAGGGCGCGCTGCCGCTGTCGGTGCCGTTGATCGTGGATGTGAAGGTCGGCGACGACTGGGAATCGATGACGCCGCTGACGCGCGCCGACGCGATCGCCGCGGAGGCCGACGAGCTGCCGCTCGAGGCGCCGGTCGCCCCGCTGGCCTCGTAACGGTGGCTGACGCCACGCCGCCGACGATCACGGCGGCGTCGATGCAGGCGCGCGATGAATGGCAGCTCACGTTCCCGGGCGCCGAGGTCGTGTGGGAGGATCTGGCCGACGAGGGCCAGGGGATCGGGTTCGACGGCGTCGATCCGTCTGCGATGGCGCGGACCTACCTCCGGGTGGACGCAGACTGGTCGGTCGTGCTGGCCTGGTACCAGACGCGGCTTGCTGCGTTCGGTTGGACCGGTGTCGAGGTCAGGAGCACGTGGTGGCGTTGGCACCACCCCGATCACCCTGGCGAACGCATCGATCTGCTCGATCGATCGTCGATGCCGGACGGGTGGCCGATCACGCCCGACCCCTCCGGGCCACTCACCTACGAGTTCTTGTTCCGAGCGTCGAACCGGCCGGGCATCATTCCTGGGCGAGTCGAACACGTTCGATGCCTGAGCTTCCCGAGGTCGAGACCGTCGCGCGCGACCTGCGACCGCGACTGGTCGGCGCGACGATCACCGGTGCACGGACCAACTGGGCCCGCACGCTCCGATCGCAGGATCCCGTCGGGTTCGACGCCGGCGTGGCCGGCCGCGAGATCCTGGCCGTGGGCCGGCGCGCCAAGCAGCTCGTCGTGGAGCTGTCGGGCGACGCCGCGCTGACGATCCACCTGAAGATGACCGGCCAGCTGTTCGTGGTCCCGGCCGGCACGCCCGAGGATCCCTACGTTCGGCTGGTGTTCGAGCTCGCCGACGGCCGCGAGGTCCATTTCCGGGACATCCGCAAGTTCGGCAAGATCGGGCTGTACGGCCGCGATCCCATCTCGGGCGAGCTCGTCGAAGACCTCGGCGGTGCGGCGGTGTTCGCCGGGATCGGTCCCGAACCGCTCGCCGACTCGTTCACGCTCCGCGACTTCCGCCGTCGCCTGCGACGACGGAAGGGACGCCTCAAGCCGCTGCTCCTCGATCAGTCGTTCCTGGCCGGGGTCGGGAACATCTACGCCGACGAAGCGCTGTGGCGGGCTCGGCTCCATCCGCTGCGGTCGGCGTCCTCGCTCCGGCCGCCCGACGAACGCCGGTTGTACGAGGCCATCCGAGCGGTCCTCGGCGAGGCTGTCGAGCGACGGGGCTCGTCGATCGACGACTACACGGCGCCCGATGGCGACGGATCGATGCAGGAGCGGCTCGACGTCTACCAGCGGACCGGCGAGCCATGTCCGCGCTGCGGTCGACCGATCAAGCGCATCGTGATCGGGGCGCGGTCGACGCACTTCTGCTCGTGGTGCCAGCGCCTGCCGGCGGCGGACCGCAAGCATTCGCACCTCGCGCTGCGGACCATGACCGGCGGCGCGGTCCGTCGCGGCCGGCGCTGGACGGAGCTCGATGCCGGGGAGGGCAGCACCGGGCTCAGCCCCGCGGAGCGGGCCGACGCCGCGCTCGCGGCCGCCCGAAGCCGGACCGAGCGGACGAAGCGCGCCGCCGCGACCCGGCGGGCCGCCGCCCGCGCTGCTGCGACGCCCGGCGGCGACTGATGTCGATCGTCCGGCTGACCGACGTCACGCGCGAGGTCGGCACGTTCACGATCCTCGACGGGATCACCGGCGCGATCGCGCTCGGTGACCGGATCGGGCTGGTCGGCCCGAATGGGGCGGGCAAGACGACGCTCATGCGGATCGCGTCCGGCACGGATGAGCCCGACCGCGGCACGGTGTCGCGCAAGCGCGGGCTGTCGATCGGCCTCCTCGCCCAGGAGGCGCATCTCGACGAAACGTTCATGGCCGCCCCCGACCTGCGCACCGCCGTTCGCGCTGGAGCGACGCACCTCGAGACGATGGCGGCCGAGCTGGCGGCGCTCGAAACGTCTGGTCACGTCACGGATCCGGCGTATGCCGATCTCCAGCACCAGTTCGACGTGCTCGGGGGGTACACGCTCGACCTGCGGGTGGATTCTGCCCTCAGCGGCCTCGGCTTCGCGCGCGACGAGTGGGCCAAGCCACCGACCCGGCTGTCGGGCGGCGAGCAGACTCGCGCCGCGCTCGCGCGGCTCGTCATCGCCGATCCCGATCTGTTGCTGCTCGACGAGCCGACCAACCACCTCGACCTGGACGCGCTCGAGTGGCTCGAGGACCACCTGCGCCGGCGGGCCGGTTCGCTGCTCGTGGCCTCCCACGACCGAGCCTTTCTCGACGCCACCGTGACGCGGATCTGGGAGTTGCGCGACCGGCGCCTGACGGCGTTCCGCGGCGATTACTCCGCGTACCGCCGGCAACGGGACGAACGCGACGCTCGAGCGGCGAAGGAGGCCGGGACCCAGGCGGAGCAGATCGAGCGCGAGCGGGAGCTGGTCCAGCGCTACCGCAGCCATCGCAAGTTCAGCAAGATGCACGAGCACGAGGCGCGCCTCGAACGGCTGCAAGCCGAGCGGAGCGAGGCGCCGCGCAGCGGTCGCAGGCTGACCTTGCCGCAGGGCTCGCTGGTCGGGGCTGGGCCGTCACGGTCCGGGGAGATCGTGGTTCGCGTCGAGGACCTCGCTGTCGGCTTCCTGCCGGGTCGTGGCGCGGTCGACCCGGACGGCCGGCCGGCGGCGTTCCCCCGGGTCGTCGTCACGGCACCGTTCCTCGCGGCACAACGGGGCGATCGGATCGGGATCGTCGGGCCAAACGGCGCCGGCAAGACCACGTTGCTGCGCACGATCGCGGGTGACCTGCCGCCGCTCGATGGGACGCTGTCGTTCGGCAATGCGGTCCAGATCGGGTACCTGGCGCAGCTTCGCCTCGCCGCGATCCCGGGCACGACCGTCCTCGACGCGCTGCTCGACACGATCCCGGTCACGGCCGGCGAGGCGCGCTCGTATCTCGCCCGCTTCCTGTTCCGTGGCGACGACGCGTTCAAGGAGGTTCGCTCGCTGTCCGGTGGCGAGCGGTCGCGGCTCGAGCTCGCGCTGCTGGGCATCCAGCCGTCGAACCTGCTGCTGCTCGACGAGCCGACGAACCACCTCGACATCCCGGCGCGCGAGGCGATCGAGACGTTCATGCGCGAATCGCCCGCCACGCTGCTGGTGGTGTCGCACGATCGCCGCTTGCTCGAGACTGTCTGCGATCGACTGTGGGTCGTGGGTGACGGTCTGGCCGTGCCGTTCGACGGTGGCTATCGGGCGTGGCGGGCGGCCGTCGCCGACGGCTGGACCGCGGCGGACGCCGCGGCGACGCGCGCCCGGGCGCTCCCTCGGCGGATCGGGACCGTCGCGACCCTTGCCCATGACGCGAACGGATCAGGCGCCCGCGAGCGCGCAACCACGCCGGCGACATCGGCGCCGGTCGCGACCCGCACGGCGAGACCACGCCCGCGAGGGCGCAAGCTGTCGAAGGACGCCTATCGGCGCCAGCGTGCGGCGCTCGATGCCGAGCTCACGCGACTCGGGCTGCGCAAGAACCACCTCGAGCTGGCGATGCAGGACCCGTCGGTCGCCGCCAACTTCGTCGAGCTGCGGCGGGTCACGAGCGAGCTGGCCGACGTCGGGCAGGCGTTGGCCGCAGCCGAGGACGCCTGGCTCGATCTCGAGGAGCAGGCGCCCTGATGGTGATCATCGGCATCACCGGGCCGATCGGCTGTGGGAAGTCGACGGTCGCCCGCTGGCTTGGCGAGCGGCCCGGGGTCGTGGTGATCGATGCGGACCACGAGGCGCGGCTGGTCCTCGCTCCGGGCACGCCGGAGGTCGAGGCGGTCTACGCGCGGTTCGGCGGCTCGCTGCGACGGTCCAACGGCGAGCTCGACCGGGCGGCGCTCGGGCGGATCGTGTTCGACGACCCGGCGGCGCTCGATGCCCTCGAGTCGATCGTCCACCCGGCGGTCCGTCCAAGGATCCTCGCGGCGATCGACGGAGCGGGGAAGGGCGCGGCCGACGCGGTGATCATCGAGGCCATCAAGCTCGTCGAAGGTGGGCTCGCCGAGCTCTGCGACGAGGTCTGGCTCGTGACCTGCGATCCCGCGTCCCAGCTGGAGCGGCTCGTGGGCCGCGGCAGCGACACGGCGGACGCCAGCCGCCGGATCAGCACCCAGGGCGACCTCGTCGAGCGGCTTCGTCCGGCGGCGACCTGGGTCGTCGACACGAGCGGCACGGCCGAGGCGACGCGGCGGACGGTTCGGGAGCGTCTCGAGGCGGCGATCAGTCGGACAGCTTGAGGACGTACGACCCGAGGTAGCGCGGGCAGGCGTTCGCCGCGCAGCTCGACACCCGCAGCCGCGCGCTGATGAACGAGCTCAGGAAGTAGCCGCGGATGTGCTTGCTGCTCTGGTTCGCGCTGGTGACGTGGAACATCGCCCAGCCCATGAAGTTGCCGTTGTTGTCGACCACCGCGACCGGCATCTCGACGCCGCTCAGGTAGGTGTCGACGTCGCCGAACAGGGCGCTGTGGTTGCCGTTGTTCTCCTGGCCGATGTACTGGCCATAGCTCATCGTCCGGTCGATCGTCGTGGTGCCGGAGATGATGTCGCTGACCTCACTGGTGTTGACGTTGCCGGTGCCGTAGTTCGTCCACGCCATGTCGAGCGCGCTGGTCGGAACGTCGCCGTTCGTCTCGCCGAAGTCGGTGTCGGTCTGGTAGCTGGGCGTGCCCGCGTTGCTGAACGCGCCGATCGAGAAGATGAACGGGCCGGCGCCCATGGCACTGTCCGGGAAGCCGGCGAGCGCCGCCGAGCTCGTCGAGACGGTCCAGTTGCTCATCCCGAGCGCACCGAGGAACGTGTTCTTGTGCGGCGCGGACATGTCGACGGTCACCTCGACACCGTTCGAGGTATCGATGTCGACGCCGACCGTGACGCCACTCGCGCCATCGGTGAACCCGTTCCCCGCGGTGACGCTCCGGGCTCGCGCTTCCGCCAGCGATTCGTCGCCATTGATCAGGTAGTCGTTGGCGGCGGCGAGTGATGCGAGGTCGACGGCCGTCTGCTGGTCGCGCCGCTGCGCGAAGCTGCCGCCCGCATCGACCGACAAGCCCGCGAAGGCGACGAGGACGAGGAGCCCCAACGCGAAGATGACGAGGATCTGACCGCCGTCGCGACGGCGAGTTCGGGCGTTCATTGGATCTCCGCACTACTGGATGAGCTGAACGTGAACGGGCCGAGCATGGCCAGGAGGGGCATGGACGGCCGGAACGTGCTGGTGGCGGTCACCCGGACCCAGTCGCCGGGCTGGCACGCGTCGGTCTGCAGCGCGCCGGCGATGTCGTAGCAGGAATAGGTCGGCGCGGCGAGGCCCGGCACGAGCAAGCGCTGCGTCTGATACACGGACGTCGACTGGGGGCTGCTGCCGAGTGCGCCGGTCCCCGGGTGGACGCTGGTCTCCCGGGCGATCTCGCGCGCGGCCTCGCTGACGCCGTTGAACACGAAGACGCCGCGTGCCAGGTCGATCATCCCGACGAAGACCATCAGGAAGACGAGGATCCCCAGCGAGAACTCGACCAGGGCCTGGCCACCATCGGGGCGCGGCGCTCCGGCACGGATCACGGCGTGACCGTCACCGTGCGGGTCCGCGTGTCGAGGCCCCCGCTGTTCGAGGCGACCAGCGTGATCGTGAACGTCCCCTGGAGCTGGTACTGGTGGATCGGGTTCTGCAACGTCGAGGTCGACGACGCGCCACCGCCGTCCCCGAAGTTCCACGACCAGGTCAACGGGCAGAGCGGGGTCGTGGTCGAGAGGTCCGTGAACGCGAAGTCGGTCTTCTTCTTCTTGCCGCTGGACGGCGAGAACGAGAAGTCGGCGGTCGGTGGGAAGCAGATCGGCGACGGCGTCGGCGTCGGGCGACGGGGTGGGCGTCGGGCCGGGGGTCTCCGATGGGCCCGGCGTCGGCGTCGGCGTCGGACTCGGCGTCGGCGACGGTGTGGGGGTCGGCGTCGGCGGTCGGTGATGCGCCTGGGGATGCCGACGGCGTGATGACCGGCTGGACCGCGATCTGCGCGGTGGCGGTCGACGAGAGGTTGATCGTCTGGCCGCCGAAGAACGACCCGAGGAACGGAGTCACGAGCTTGAACTGGCCCCGCACCGTGACCGCGATCACGTTGCCGAGCGCCTCGGAACACGGGCTCGGCGTGCAGGCGACGTCGACGTCGCCCGGGGTGACGTTCATGAGCGAGCCCGTCGACTCGCTCGAGATCGCGCACATGATCCGGTTGATGTTCGCGTCGCACGGCGCGTCGGCGACGTACGAGGTCGGATGGCGGCCCGCTTCCAGGGCTCCGGCACGCGCCATGTTCGAGACGACGATGCGCGAGTGGAAGAGGCGTCCGAGATCCGCCGCGGTGGCCAGCAGCAGCAGCAGGACCGGGATGATCAGCGCGAGCTCGACGATCGTCTGACCTCGGCTGCGGCGCCGGCGCATCTTCAGTTGCTGGGGGAGGGACGGCATCGACTGGGTCACCGTGTTCGGGCGCGACGCATCCACGCGCACGCGCGGATCTCGTGCGCGAATGCTAGGAGTCGGGTTCGGCGTGCATAAGCAGGCGATCGTGGCCTGTTCGTACTAGTGGGCCGGTCGCGTGGTCCGGGATCGGTGCAGCGAGGCGACGTTCGGGCTCGGCGGGTGCAACACCGCCGTCCACCGCTCCCCGGTCGAGACCGGCTCGCGCGCGGCCGCGGCGTTACGACGGGGAGGCCGACGGGGAGGCGCTCGCCCTCGGACTGGGCGTCGGGACCGGGGTCGGTGTCGGTGCGGGCAGCGTCACGGGGCCGTTGCCCGGCGGGTACGGCTCCGGGATCGGCAGCCCGTACCGGGCGATGATCTTGTTCGTCGTCTCACCGAGCGCGGTCACGTCGGCCATGCGACCGTCGGCGTCGGGCCGGAGCGCGAAGCTGAACGTGGCGCTCCCGGTGGCCTGCAGGTGGGCGATCTCCTCGGCGACCGGCAGGGCGGCGCGAACCACGTAGAACGACGCATCGCGCGCCAGGATGACCATGTTCTGGTAGGTGACCTTGGTCGAGCGATCGGTGTAGTAGCGACCGCGATTGATGAGGTCCGCGGGCACGTTCACGACCAGCGTCACGAACACGTCGACCGACTGGCCGACCTTGAGCATGCCGCCGACCGCGAGGTCGTCGGGCACCGTGAGCGAGATCGCCCGCCACGCCTCGGAATCGGGGGCGACCGTCTCGTCCGGGCCCAGCACGCTGAACTGGCCGCCCTCGGCCGACGAGGCCAGCATGTTGGTCGTCACGAGCTGGCCCTGGAGCACCGACACCGCCGTGATCCGGCCGACCACCTGCGCCTTGTCGGCGATCACGCCGTTGGCGTTGCTCGGGTCGATCGGCACCTGGCGGACCTCGATGTCGTCCTCCTTGATCGCCTCGCGCGCCGGGATGACCTTCACGGCCACCACGGCCGGGACCCGCTGCGCGGTGGCCTGACCGGCCTGCTGTTGCGCCTGGTTGATCAGGAAGAACGCCGCACCGCCCGCGGCCAGCGCCAACAGGATCCCGAAGAAGACCACCCATCGCGCGCGACGTCGATCGTCTCGGAATTCCATGTCCATGCGGGAAAGCCTCCGTCAGGCGCTGCGTCCACGGGCTCGTGATCAGTGCCGCCGAAGTGTCCCCGGCCGGTCGGGCGTCGAGGTATGGCCCCTTGGTCCCGGTACGCACCACCCGGCCGTCATCGGACGAACACGAAATGACGCGTCGAACTGAACATCCGTTCACGTCGGACCGGGTCCGGTGGTACAATTCGCACCGTGCCCGATTTCGACCTTGTCGCCCCGTTCCAGCCGACGGGCGACCAGCCTGCGGCGATCGAACGACTGACCGACGGTCTCGGTCGCGGACTGCGCCACCAGACCCTCCTCGGGGCCACCGGGACCGGCAAGACCGCGACCTTGGCGTGGACCATCCAACAGCACAACAAGCCGACGCTGGTCCTCGCCCACAACAAGACGCTCGCTGCCCAGCTGTACGCGGAATTCCGCGAGTTCTTCCCGAACAACGCGGTCGAGTACTTCGTCAGCTACTTCGACTACTACCAGCCCGAGGCGTACCTGCCCCGCAGCGACACGTACATCGAGAAGGACTCGTCGCGCAACGACGAGATCGACCGGCTGCGCCACGCCGCCACCCACGCGCTGTTCGAGCGACGCGACGTGATCATCGTGGCCAGCGTCTCGTGCATCTACGGCCTGGGCGCGCCGGTCGACTACGGGGCGACGGTCCTCAAGCTGCGCGTCGGCGGCAAGTACCGGCGCGATGCGGTGCTCCGCCACCTCGTCGACCTCCAGTACCAGCGCAACGACCAGGCGCTCGGTCGCGCGCGGTTCCGCGTCCGCGGTGACACGCTCGAGCTGCAGCCCGCGTCGGAGGAGTTCGTCGTCCGCGTCGAGTTCTTCGGTGACGAGGTCGAGCGGATCACGGAGATCGACCCGTTGACCGGCGAGCTGCTCACCGAGCGCAAGGAGGCCAACGTCTACCCGGCGACCCACTTCGTGACGCCGGCCGACAAGCTGCGCGAGGCGATCGTCGACATCGAGGCCGAGATGGAGGTCCGCGTCGGCCAGCTCGAGACCGAGGGGCGCGCGCTCGAGGCGGCGCGTCTCCGACAGCGCACGACGTTCGACCTCGAGATGCTGCGCGAGCTCGGCTACTGCACGGGGGTCGAGAACTACTCGCGGCACCTGGCCCGGCGCGAGGCCGGCTCGCGCCCGTGGACCCTGCTCGACTATTTCCCGCCGGACTGGCTGCTGGTCGTCGACGAGTCGCACATGACGATCCCGCAGGTCGTCGGGATGTACAAGAACGACCGGACCCGCAAGGAGATCCTGGTCGATTTCGGGTTCCGCCTGCCGTCGGCGCTCGATAACCGCCCGCTGACGTTCGAGGAGTTCGAGTCGTCGGTGAACCAGGCGATCTACATGAGCGCGACGCCGGGGCCGTACGAGCTCGAGCGCAGCCAGGGACAGATCGTCCAGCAGCTCATCCGCCCGACCGGCATCGTCGACCCGCCCGATCACGGTCAAGCCGACCGAGGGCCAGATCGACGACCTGCTGGAGGAGATCCGCACGCGGGTCGAGCGAGGCGAGCGTGCCCTGGTCACCACGCTCACCAAGAAGATGGCCGAGGACCTTGCCGACTACCTCAAGGAGCTCGGCGTCAAGGTCCAGTACCTGCACAGCGAGGTCGACACGCTCGAACGGGTCGCGATCCTGCGCGACTTGCGTCTCGGGGTGTTCGACGTGCTGGTCGGGATCAACCTGTTGCGCGAGGGGATCGACCTCCCCGAGGTCACGCTGGTCGCGATCCTCGATGCCGACAAGGAAGGGTTCCTGCGGTCGGCCTGGTCGCTGATCCAGATGATCGGGCGGGCGGCGCGGAACATCGGCGGCGAGGTGATCATGTACGCCGACAACGTCACCGAGTCGATGCAGGTCGCGATCGACGAGACGGATCGCCGGCGCGCGGTCCAGGCGGCCTACAACGTCGAGAAGGGCATCGAGCCGACGACGATCGTCAAGGGCATCCACGACCTGAACCAGCGACTCCGCGCGGTCGCCGAGTCGACGATCGTGTACACGTCGGAGCGCGAGGGCGGCCGACCGTTCGACGAGAGCGATCGGGTCAAGGTCGAGGCGCTGGTCGCACGGATGGAGGCCGAGATGCGCGGCGCGGCCAAGGAGCTCGAGTTCGAGCGCGCGGCGGCGCTCCGCGACGAGATCCAGCAGATCCGGTTGCGCGTCCTCGAACAGGACGTATCGGTCACCGTGGCCCGTGCCGCGGAGCGTGCCGCAGCTACCGGTGAGGCCCAGGGAGGCAGCGGTCTGACCGGTGCTGCCGACCGGGCGCGGGGGCGTCGGGCCGCCGAGGCTGCCGCGGCATCCGGCACGCTCCTTGAGGTGACGAGCGTGACCGTGCTCCCCGCGGAGGACGAGCCGGCGGCCTCACTCGACGGCGAGCCCGGCGCCGGTGGGGACGACGGCACGGCGTCCGACTGGCTGCCCGGGATCCGCGACGAGCACGACGACGAGGGCGGCTGGCAGGCCCGCTGGCTCGACCGCCCGACGTGGGACCGGACGGTCACCCCGAACATCCGCAAGCGGACCGGACAGCGGCCCGCACGCCGGGGTCGCTTCCGGGGCTGACCCGCCGCGACGGGCCTCGACGGCCCGTCGGAGGCCGTTTCGTTGTCTGCGTGCACCGCTTCGTTGTGTCCACGGCATGTCGGTGCGGGCGGGTGTGATGTGGTGACGACGATTGCGCCATAGATTGGTGTGGTGCGACTGCGGTTTCTGACCCTCTTCGCGGCACAGGGGTTCGATTTCGCCACGTTCCACGCCATGGTCGCCCGGGCCGGATCCTCGGCTGAGGCGAACCCGATCGTCCACGGGCTGTTCGTCAGCCTCGGGACGCCCGCCGTCGCCGTCGCCAAGCTGGCCCTCATCACGCTGGTCATCGCCCTCGGCATCGCCGCGGCAGCCGGTGGCCGGGGGGGCACGTGGCGCGCCGTCGGCGGGCTGCCGCTCGCCCTCGCCATCACGGCGGGCCTGATCGGCGGCATCACGAACGCGGCGACGATCCTCAACTGACCGTCCGGCGGGGGACCGCCGGCGCCTGTCGCGCGCGCGAACACCTGTTCCAAATGCGGATCATCCGCTAGACTTGGCGACGTGCCCCAGGACCAGCTCGTCGTGCGCGGCGCGCGCGAGCACAACCTCAAGGACGTGACGGTCGCCTTCCCCCGCGATCGGCTCGTCGTCATCACCGGACTGAGTGGCTCCGGCAAGTCCAGCCTGGCCTTCGACACGATCTACGCCGAGGGCCAGCGGCGCTATGTCGAGAGCCTGAGCGCCTACGCCCGCCAGTTCCTCGGGCAGATGGAGAAGCCGGATGTCGACCAGATCGACGGGCTGTCGCCGGCGATCTCGATCGACCAGAAGGGTGCCAGCCGCAACCCGCGATCGACGGTGGGGACGGTCACCGAGATCTACGACCACCTGCGGCTCCTGTTCGCCCGGATCGGGATCCCGCATTGCCCGAACGGTCATGCCATCGAGCGCCAGAGCGTCCAGCAGATCGTCGACCAGGTCCTGGCCCTCCCCGAGGGCACCCGGCTGCTGGTGCTCGGCCCGCTGATCAAGGACCGCAAGACCGAGGGCGATCGGATCATCGACGCCGCCCGCCGGCAGGGCTTCGTCCGCGTCCGCGTCGACGGCGAGTCGTACGACATCGCGGACGCCCCGACGCTCGACAAGTACAAGCGCCACTCGATCGAGGTCGTGGTCGACCGCTACATCGTGCGCCACGCCGAGGCGCCCGAGGGCGCGGCGCGGGCCGCCGACGGTCGGCCCGATCGACCCCGAGACCGGGCTCGTGATCCCCGATCCGGACGCGGCGCGTCTCGCGGACTCGATCGAGACCGCGCTCCGCCTCGGCGAGGGCGTCGTGCTGATCGCCCCGGCGCCACGCGACGATGCGCCGCCCGACTTCGAGGAACGGCGCTACAGCGAGAAGTACAGCTGTCCGTACGACGGCTTCACGATCGACGAGCTCGAGCCCCGATCGTTCTCGTTCAACTCGCCGCACGGCGCCTGCCCGACGTGCACGGGCCTCGGGACGAAGCTCGAGATCGACCCGGCGCTGCTGATCC
Source organism: uncultured Chloroflexia bacterium (assembly GCA_963788235.1). Taxonomy (GTDB): domain Bacteria; phylum Chloroflexota; class Limnocylindria; order Limnocylindrales; family CSP1-4; genus SPCO01. Next base: position 195,492 of record CAWBFV010000002.1, read on the forward strand.
CGGATCCGAGCAAGAGCCTCGGCGGTGGGGCCCTGGGTGTCGGTGGCCTGCTGTCGACCGATGCCTCGTGGCGGATGAAGATCCTCGAGGCGGTCTGCGAGGCCCACGGCTGGGACTTCAAGGCGCCGGTCCGCGACCTGCCGAAGGAAGCGCTGGACTACCTGCTGTACGCCAAGAAGGACCACGAGCGGGTGCTGGTCCGCTACAAGCACGAGCGCGGCGAGAGCACGTACAAGGCGAACGTCGAGGGGATCGTCGCCAACCTCGAGCGGCGGTATCGAGAGACCGAGTCGGACTACATCAAGGCCGAGATCGAGAAGTTCATGGTCACCAAGCCGTGCCCCACGTGCGGGGGCAAGCGGCTTCGACCGGAGATCCTCGCGGTCACGATCGGCGACAAGAACATCTGGGACATCGCGACCATGTCGATCACCGAGGCGCTGCGCTGGGCGACCGGCCTCGCGGCCACGCTCAACGAGCGCGAACGGGCGATCGCCTACCAGGTCGTCAAGGAGATCGTCGCGCGGCTCGGGTTCCTCGTCGACGTGGGCCTGGACTACCTCACCCTCGATCGCACCAGCGTGACGCTGTCGGGCGGCGAGGCCCAGCGGATCCGGCTCGCGACGCAGATCGGCACGACGTTGATGGGCGTGCTGTACATCCTCGACGAGCCGTCGATCGGCCTGCACCAGCGCGACAACGCGAAGCTCATCGCGACGCTGACGCGGTTGCGCGACCTCGGCAACACGGTCCTGGTCGTCGAGCACGACGAGGAGACGATCCGGACCGCCGACTGGGTCGTCGACATCGGCCCGGGGGCCGGCGAGCACGGCGGCGAGATCATCTCGAACGGCACGCTCGACGACCTCCTCGCCGAGCCGCGGTCGATCACCGGGGCGTTCCTCCGCGGCGAGCGCGCGGTGCCGATCCCGAAGAAGCGGCGAAAGGGCAGCGGTAAGACGCTCCGCGTGACGGGGGCGACCGAGCACAACCTGCGCTCGGTCGATCTCAAGGTGCCGCTCGGGACGTTCGTGTCGATCACCGGGGTCAGCGGGAGCGGCAAGAGCACGCTGGTGACCGAGGTGCTCTATCGCGCGCTGGCTCGCGAGCTGAACGGCTCACGCGAACCCGTCGGCAAGTACGAGCGCCTGACCGGTGCCGAGCACATCGACAAGATCATCGAGATCGATCAGAGCCCCATCGGACGGACACCGCGCTCGAACCCGGCGACGTACGTCGGGTTGTTCACCCAGATCCGCGAGCTGTTCGCCGGCGTGCCCGAATCGCGGCTGCGCGGCTACACACCGGGCCGCTTCAGCTTCAACGTCAAGGGCGGCCGGTGCGAGAACTGCGCCGGTGACGGCATCCTCAAGATCGAGATGCAGTTCCTGCCGGACGTCTACGTGACGTGCGAGGTCTGCCACGGGAAGCGCTACAACCGCGAGGCCCTCGAGATCCACTACAAGGGCAAGTCGATCGCCGACGTCCTCGAGATGACGATCGCGGAGGCGCTCGACTTCTTCTCGGCCGTCCCCAAGGTCAGGGCCAAGCTCCAGACGCTGTACGACGTCGGCCTGGGCTATGTCCACCTCGGCCAGCCCGCAACGACGCTGTCCGGCGGCGAGGCACAGCGCGTCAAGCTCTCCACCGAGCTGTCCAAGCGGGCGACCGGGCGGACGCTGTACGTCCTCGACGAGCCGACGACGGGGCTGCACTTCGCGGACGTCGAGAAGCTGCTCGAGGTCCTCCATCGGCTGGTCGACGGCGGCAACACCGTCCTCGTCATCGAGCACAACCTCGACGTGATCAAGACCGCGGACTGGATCGTCGACCTCGGGCCGGAGGGCGGTGACCGCGGCGGCCAGATCATCGCCGAGGGCACGCCCGAGCGGATCGCGGCGACACGCGGATCGGCGACCGGCGAGTACCTCGATCGCGTGCTGCGCGGCCAGCCGCTGGTCCCGTTGTCGGACATCACGTTCGCGGAGGAAGCCGGTCGCGACCGACTCGGCCCGGATCGGACCAACGGTCACGGCGTGGCCGTCGCGACGAAACCGGCGCGCAAGCGGGCGACGGCGGCAGCCAAGAGCGGGTAGGCGTCCCGGGACGTATCGAGGGCACGGGCCGGTCACGACACGCCGAGGTGGCTCGACCGGCGGGCTAGGATAGCCGCGTGCCGGACATCGACTTCGCCTTCCTCGCGGACGCGGCCGAGACCATCCCGGGTCAGAAATTCCACGTGCTGGGCGGCGGGATCGCCCGGATCGGTGGGCGGCGGTTCCCGCTGCGCCACCCGCACCTGGCACTCGTGATCGGGCTCCAGGTCACCGCCCCCGAGACCGACCGCGAGCACGACATCCGCTTCGTGTTGCTCGACCCGGACGGGGCCGAGGTGGCCGGCGCGACCGGGAGCCTCGTCGCGCGCAGCCAGCGCGATGGCCGCGACGCGACGCTGACGTTCTCGATCGACCTGTGGAACCTGACGTTCCCGGCCCCCGGGGACTACTCATTCCGGTTGCTGGTGAACGGATCCGAACGCAAGCGGCTGCCATTGCTCGTGCTCGCGCCGCCCGACGGATCGACCGGAACCGAACCGGCGGCCGCTCCCGCGGATGCCTGAGCGGACTCGGTCGCGGGGGCCGGCCCGTCACGAGCTCCCGGCGATCGACGACCTCGCGCTGGTCGCGGCACGCCACGCCGACCGATTGCTGGACGCGGCGCGGGATCGCGGCAATACCCGCTGGGTGACGTTCCTCGAGCCGCTCCCCGACCGGTTGCGGGACGAGGACCTGCCCGGATTGCGGGCGGCCGCGGTGCGGGCTCGAGCGGCCTACGGCCCCAAGGACTCGGTCCGGGACGTGCTGCCGGAGGCGTTGACCGAGCCATTCCTCGACTCGATCGATCGACTGCTGCGGGAGATCAACCGGGACATCAACCGGCGCTCGTAGGCTGCTGACCCCGCGCCGACGCGACGAGCCCGAGCTCATCTGGCGTGAACGCCTCGAGCAGGAACGGGGAGGGGACCGCGGGGTCGTAGCTCAGGGTGAGTGACCGGCGGGCTCGCGTCCACGCGACGTAGCCGAGGCGCCGTTCCTCCTCCATCGCGCGGACCGGGTCCTCGGATTCGGCGACCGCACGACCGCTCGGGAAGCGCCCGACCTCGAGGCCGACCACCGCGACGTGGTCGAACTCGGCGCCTTTCGTCGAGTGCGCGGTCGCGAGCGACAGCTTTGCATCGTCTCGGCGAAGCTCGGCGAGACGGGCACGCGTCGCGGCGATCGCCTCGATGAACGCCGGCATGTCTCGGTACGGCGCCGCCCAGCCGAGCATCGCCGTCGCAAGATCCCGTTCGGCCCGTGCCGAGCGGTCCGCGAGATCCCTCAGCACGCCGATCCGCACGAGCAGCGGGGCGTCGTCGTCGGTCTCGGTGGCGAGCCGCGCCAGCAGGTCGTCGAGTGCCGGGTCGTCGACGAGCAGCTCCACGGACGGGGCTCGGAACGCCATCCCGAGGTCCATCGCGGCGATCGCCGCCGGCCGGAGCTCACGGTTCGTGCGAGCGAGGATCGCGCGGGTCCCGTCGTCGTCGGGCATCGCGCGCAACAACCGCGCGGTCCGCGCCGGCTCGTCCGCGTCGTCCGGCGCCAGGACCAGCGACCCCGGCGCTTGCGCGCGCGAGCGGATCACCTTCGCGAACCGCTCGTCGTTGTGCTCGATGAGTCGGACGGCGCGCTCGACGACCGGCGCGGGGCAGCGGTGGTTGACCTCGAGATCGACGCGCCGGAGACCCGGCAGCGAATCGCCGATCGCGAGGACGCGTCGGACATCGGCCAGGCGCCAGCCGTAGATCGACTGGTCGTCGTCCCCGACGAGGAAGACCTGGTTCGCGGGGGCGGCCAGCAGCAGCGCCAAGCGGAGCTGGGACCGATCGACGTCCTGGACCTCGTCGACGAGCAGGTGGCCACATCGTCGGCGCCAGCGGTCGAGCAGGTTCGTGTCCGTGCCCAAGGCGTCCAGGGCGCCGCGAACCAGGTCGTCGAAGTCCAGACCGCCACGCTCGGCAAGCGCCGCCTCGTACTCCACGAACGCGCGGGCGACGGGTCCGGCGGCGGGATCCGCTGCGACCTCCGCAGCCGTGACCGCGAAGTCGAGCTTGAGCCGCGAGAACGCCGTGTCGAGCCGTCCGCGATCCGCTGCGCTCGTGCTTGGCCAGAGCTCGCCGACAAGGGCCGCGCGATCGATGAGCGGCTCGACCGGGCGCCCGGCATCACGAAGCACCTCGCGGCCGAGGGCATGGAACGTCCGGACCCGGACGGCGCCCGCTTCGACGCCAAGGGGCGCCAGCGCAGCATCGAGCCGCTCCGCGAGCTCCTCGGCGGCTCGCTTGTTGAAGGTGATCGCGGCGATCCCCGCCGGGTCGGCGCCGCCATCGACCAGCCAGGCGATTCGCGCGACCAGCGTCGTGGTCTTGCCCGAGCCCGCCGGCGCGACGCACAGCACCGGGCCGGGTGGCGCGGTGGCCGCCGCGCGCTGGTCCGGTGTCAGCCGGCCGAGACGTTCGGCGACGAGTGGATGCATCGCTCCAGGTGGCACGCGGCGAGGATGGCGTCACGCGCTCACCCCGCGCCAAACCGGCATACGGTGACCGCGGGCAACGAACCGGTACTGAAGGCGGGCGCAACGAGGCACCGAACCGCCCCAAGGGACTATTCGCGCTTTCGAGACCACCGCTGACGATTCCCGTGTGCCAAGCCCGGCGGCGCGTCGTCCGGGCTGGCCGGTTGGAGTCATACGCCGATGCATGCCGGTGCCCTTCGCCGCTCCGCCCTCCTTGCCGTGATCGGTGCGCTGTCGATCGCCGGGATCGCCTCGGCAGATGCCATCAAGGCCGACGGCGATGTCATCGACCCAGGTCCCCCGCTGACCACCGTCCCCTGGGGTGACGTGTCACCCGGGGCGATCATCACGATCCCGATCGGGTTCGAGCTGACCTGCGCCGGAACGTCGCATCCAGACGCCGGGCAGACCATCACCATGACGAAGTCGATCTCCAGCCCCGCGCCCGGTGGCGACATCATCTCGGTGACGCCTGGCGAGATCGCGCCGATTCCGGACACGTGGCCCGACGACGGAACAGCCTGTCCAACGCCCACCCCGAAGTGGTCCGACGGCGACTTCAGCATCGTGACCCTGCGTGCGCCGACCGCGCCGAACGTCGGGTACACCTATACGATCGCGTACGCCCCGTCGATCGCACCCGAAGGCGCCGATGACGTCAACGCCATCAAGGGTTCGGCACCGACGATCACGATCCGGCTGAACGTGGTCGCCAGCGGCCCGGTGAACGTTCCCCCGGTCCTGACGCTGCCTGGTGACAAGACCGTCGAGGGCAACACCACCGGCGGTTGGATCGCCGCCTACAGCGACGTCAGCGCCACCGATGCCGAGGACGATCCCGACCCGACGCCGACATGCAGCCCGGCGCCCGGGACGGTGCTCGGCGTCGACACGACCACCAAGGTCACCTGCTCGGTCACCGATCGGGGTGGCAAGACCGTGACGGGTTCCTTCCTTGTCACCGTCGACGACACGACGCCGCCATCGCTGGTCGGACTACCGGATGACATGCACCTGGTGACCTCGGATCCGACCGGGACGACACTGACCTACGACCCGCCCACCGCGACGGACATCGTCGATGGTGCGCGAACCGTCGGGTGCAGTCCGCCAAGCGGGGAGCATGTGGGTCTCGGATCGACCACCGTGACCTGCACGGCCACGGACAAGAGCGGCAACCCTGCGAGTGCGACATTCACGGTCGACGTGACCTACGTCGCGCCGCCGCACGTCGCCGCGGTGACCTGGTTCGAGCCGATCGGTGCCGACACGACGACCTTCATGGCGAATCGTGGACGGACGATCCCGGTCAAGGCCGATCTCTGGATCGATGGCGCGCGCCGCACCAGCGGCGATGCCGAGCTTCGACTCGTGCCGTGCGAGGGCGGAGCCGCGATGCACCTGCCGCTCGCCTTCAGCGGCGATCGATGGGGCGCCAAGCTCGACACCTCGATGCTGACCGGGGATTGCTACACCGTCGACGCCTGGATCGATGGCCTCGACGCCGGGTCGTTCCGCCTCGATCTCCGCGGCGGCGAATCGGCAGCCGCGAGCCGGAACAAGGGCACGACCGCCATCACCGGCAAGGACCATCCGCCCAAGGACCACCAGAACAGCGGACGCCGCTGACCCATCCCACGGGGAGTTGCCCTAGCATCGTTGGGTGACCCCCGAACTCGAGGCGACCCTCAAGCGCCTGCCCGATCGCCCCGGCGTCTATCTCATGAAGGACGCTCGGGGCGACGTGGTGTACGTCGGCAAGGCCCAGAGCCTCCGTCACCGCGTGCGCAGCTACTGGCAGAAGGGCGCGCCGCCCGTCGGCGAGGGCCATCGGATCCGCAGCGTGATCGACCGGATCGCCGACATCGAGGTGACCGAGGTCGACAGCGTCAGCGAGGCGCTGCTGCTCGAGGCGAACCTCATCAAGCGGTTCAAGCCGCGCTTCAACGTCCGGCTCAAGGACGACAAGAGCTACCCGTACATCAAGGTCACGCTGGCCGACGACTTCCCCCGCGTCGAACGGACACGGAAGCTCGTCAACGACGGGAGCCGCTACTTCGGTCCGTACGCGTCGGCGACCAGCGTCGACGAGTCGATGAACCTCGTCCGGCGGCTCTTCCCGTTCCGCACCTGCACGATCGACATCACGGACGGCGAGCGGGCACTCCAGCGGCCGTGTCTCCTGTTCCATATCAAGCGCTGCCAGGGCCCGTGCATCGAGGCGATCTCGAAGGCGGACTACCGCGCCGACATCGAGCAGGTCGAGCTGTTCCTCGAGGGGCGCCAGGAGACCCTCGTCAAGGCGTTGCGCCGGGAGATGGCGGCCGCGTCCGACCGCCAGGACTACGAGCGAGCGGCCTCGCACCGCGACAAGATCCGGGCGATCGAGCGGACGATGGAGAGCCAGAAGATGGCCGCGTTCGCGCGTACCGAGCTCGACCTCGTCGGGATGGCCCGCCAGGACAACCAGGCGGCGATGACGCTGTTCATCATCCGCGACGGCAAGATGATCGGCCGCGACGTGTACATGCTCGATGCGGCGCGCGAGGCCACCGACGCGGAGGTGCTGGCCAGCTTCCTCGAGCAGTACTACGCGCGGGCGACGTCGATCCCGCGCGAGATCTACGTTCCGGACGGCGTGGGCGACACGGCCGACCTCGTCACGTTCCTCGTCGAGAAGCGTGGCGGGCCGGTCCACCTGCGGACCCCGCAACGCGGCGAGAAGCGCGACCTCATGGAGTTGGCGGCACGGAACGCAGCCGAGACGCTCGCGCGCGAGCAGGCACGCTGGCTCGCGGACCAGGGCAAGACGCTCGCAGCGCTCGAGGAGCTTGCTGCAGCGCTCGACCTGCCCGTGATCCCGCTTCGGATCGAGTGCTACGACATCAGCAACTTCCAGGGCTCCGAGTCGGTCGGGAGCATGGTGGTCTTCGAGGACGGCAAGCCCCGAAGTGGCGACTACCGGCGCTTCCGGATCAAGACCGTCCAGGGCCCGAACGACTTCGCCAGCCACCAGGAGGTGCTCCGCCGGCGGTTCCGGGCCACCAAAGCAGGGGAGGAGGGCAGCGAGGAGGAGCGCCGCTGGGCGATGCCCGACCTCGTGATCGTCGACGGCGGCAAGGGCCAGGTCAGCGCGGCGAAGGAGGTCCTCGACGAGCTCGGTCTGCACGACCTGCCGCTCGCCGGGCTGGCCAAGGAGCGCGAGGAGCTGTTCCTCCCCGGTCGGTCGGAGCCGATCGTGCTGCCGCCGACGTCATCGGCGTTGTACCTCGTCCAGCGCCTCCGCGATGAGGCCCACCGGTTCGCGATCACCTACCACCGCACGCTGCGCGATCGGCGCACGGTCCGCTCGGCATTCGACGACCTCCCGGGCGTCGGGCCGAAGCGCAAGCGCGAGCTGCTCAAGGTGTTCGGCTCGATCAAGCGCGTGCGCGACGCGCCCGTCGAGCAGATCGCCGCGGTCCCCGGGATCAGCCGGGCTCTGGCCGAGCGGATCAAGGCGACGCTCGAGGCGTGATGCGGCCGTTCCAGCCGGCTCACAGACCGGCGCGCTGCCAGGGGCGGCTGAACGGGCTTTCGTGTAGCATCCCGCCGGTATGCGCAGAGCCGGCCCCGCCCTGATCCTGCTGATCGGGATCCTCGCCCTCATCATCGATTTCTTCCCAGGTCTCCGACTCCCCGACTTCACCGGCGCCGAAGGCGGTTCGCGGGTCGTCGAGACGAAGCTCGGACTCGACCTGAAGGGCGGCCTGCGGGTCGAATACCAGGCGCTCCCCAAGGACGGCGTCGCCGCCGACGCGCGAGGCGCTCGGTGTGATCAAGGACATCATCGAGCGCCGCGTGAACACGACCGGCGTGTCCGAGCCGGTCGTCGTCGTCCAGGGCAACGACCGCATCGTGATCGAGCTGCCGGGCATCTCGGACGTCGACTCCGTGCGCCGGCTCGTCGGCCAGACAGGCATGCTCGACTTCGTGCCACTCGGCACGACCACCGCGCACGCGAAGGCCAGGTCCTCGACCTCGAAGCAATACCCGCCGCTGTTCAGCGGCGACCAGCTCAAATCGGCGGCGGTCGGGCGCGACCAGCAGGGCGGCGGCCTCACGGTCACGTTCGTGCTCAAGAACGACGGGGCGCAATCGGGCGGCCAGCTGTTCGCCAACTACACGCGGGACCACGTCGGGCAGTACTTCGCGATCGTCCTGGACGGCGCCGTCATCTCGGCCCCGCGCATCAACGAGGCGATCCCCAACGGCCAGGTCCAGATCAGCGCCGGCGGCATCGGCGGGTTCCCGGCCAAGGAGGCCAACTCGCTGGTCACGGTCCTCAAGTTCGGCTCTTTGCCGTTCACGATCAAGGAGCTGTCGAGCGAGCAGATCTCGGCGACGCTCGGTGAGCAGTTCCTCAACCAGAGCCTCCTTGCCGGCTTCATCGGCATCGCGCTGGTCATCACGTTCATGCTGCTGTACTACCGACTGCCCGGCCTCGTCGCCTCGTTCGCGCTGATCTACTACACGATCGTGGTCCTCGCGATCTTCCGGCTGATCCCGGTGACGCTGACCCTCGCCGGAATCGCGGGCTTCGTGCTCTCGGTGGGCATGGCGGTCGACGCCAACATCCTGATCTTCGAGCGGATGAAGGAAGAGCTGCGCCTCGGCAAGTCGCTGCCGGCGGCCGTGGAGGCCGGGTTCAACCGGGCCTGGAACTCGATCCTCGACTCGAACGTGTCGAGCCTCATCACGGCGACGATCCTGTACGCCTTCGGGTCGTCGGTGATCCGCGGCTTCGCGCTCGTCCTGATCATCGGCGTGCTGACATCGATGTTCAGCGCGATCGTCGTGACGCGGTCGATCATGCGCGTGCTGGTCCGCCAGGACTGGGCGCGCCGGGCGCGGTTGTTCGGCCTCCGCGACGAGGAGTTCGTCGCGGTCACCCCGCAGCGCCCGACGCGCCGAGCCCTGCGTGCCGATGTTTGACGTCATCGGGAAGCGCCGGTTCTTCTACGCGCTGTCGCTGCTGCTCACGATCCCCGGCCTGTTCTTCATCCTGCTGTCGCCGTTCACGGACGCCGGCCTGCAGCTCACGATCGACTACACCGGCGGCACCCGCTGGGAGATCAAGTTCGTCGACCCGAACGTGACACCGCGCCAGGTGGAGCAGGTGTTCACGGACAACGGGCTCGCGGCGAGCGTCATCCGCACGCAATCGGGCTACCTCGAGATCAAGACCGAGCCGATCGGTCTCACGCCCGAGGCCAGCGAGTCGCCGGCGCCGTCCGGGTCGCCCGGTGCATCGGCCGCGGCATCGGGCGGTGCCAGCGGCTCGCCCGGCGCGAGCGCCTCGTCGGCGCCAACCGCATCGCCGGCCGCGTCGCCCTCGCCGGCCCCATCCGGCTCGCCCGCGCCGTCGGGCAGCCCCGGTGCCTCGGGGTCACCCGGGCCCTCGGCATCACCGTCCACCGCACCCGCCGGCAACACCGAGTTGCCGCGCAGCGGCAAGCTCGGCGAGATGGTCACGGCCCTGGAGGCGCGTCTCGGCAAGATCGAGGGGCAACGGAGCCTGACCACGATCGGGGCGGTCGTGAGCTCGGACCTGCTGCGCGAGGCGCTCGTCCTCATCGTCGTCGGGTCACTTGGGATCCTGGCCTGGATCACGTATCGGTTCCGTGACGTGAAGTTCGGCGTGACCGCCCTGGTGTCGCTGCTCCACGACGTGATCGTGGTCGTCGGCTCATTCGCGATCCTCGGCACGTTCTTCCACGTCGAGATCGACGCGCTGTTCGTGACCGCGATGCTCACCGTCATCGGCTTCTCGGTGCACGACACGATCGTGGTGTTCGACCGGATCCGCGAGAACAAGGCGCGCCACCTCGGCGAGCCGTTCGACGAGATCGTCAACCACTCGATCCTGCAGACCTTCGGCCGCTCGATCATGACCAGCCTGACCGTGCTCCTGACGCTGCTGTCGCTGTTCCTGTTCGGCGGCTCGGCGATCAGCGACTTCGTCCTCGCGCTGCTGATCGGCATCGTCATCGGCACGTATTCCTCGATCTTCGTCGCGTCCCCGTTGCTGGTCGACTGGAACGCCTGGGAGGATCGCCGCCACGGTCGACTACCGACGGCCCGCGCCCCGCGCGCTCGTCGCGCCGCATCCTGATCACGCGTCGGCCGGCCGGATCCATCCGCCGACAAGGCGCAGGTGAGCGCCGCATGGCATCCTGAGCGGGTGCTCGAACCGCGCTTCCGCTGGAGCTTCCCGGAGCGTCATCCCATCGACCCGGAGCTCCTGACCGCGGCGCTGGATCGCGGTCTGGCGGAGCGCATGACCGGGCTCCTGGCACGGCGTGGGGTCACCGGCGCCGCCGAGCTCGCGGCCTGGTTCGCCGAGCCGATCGATGGGCTGCACGATCCACGGCTCTTGCCCGATGCCGATCGCCTGCTCGACCGACTCCGACTCGCGCGCGACCGCGGCGAGCGGGTGATGGTGTTCGGCGACTTCGATGCCGATGGCCTCGACGGGCTCGCGATCCTGGTCATTGCGCTGCGACGCTTCGGCGTCGCGGTCGAGCCCTACGTGCCGAGTCGGCTCGACGAGGGGCACGGCCTGTCGCTCGCCGCGATCGACACCGCGGTGGCCGGCGGGATCGCGGTCATCGTCACGGTCGACTGCGGTACGAGCTCGGGCGCCGAGATCGCGATCGCCCAGGGGCGCGGCGTCGACGTCCTCGTCACGGACCACCATCGCGTCCCGCCGGAGCTGCCTCCGGCGCTGGCGGTCGTCAACCCGCACCGTGCCGATTCGATCTATCCCGATGCCAGGCTGGCGGGCAGTGGCATCGCGCTGAAGGTGGCACAGCTGCTGCTCGCCGAGCTACCGGGTGGCCCGGAGGCCGCGCTGGAGCTCACGGACCTCGCGACCATCGGTACCGTCGCCGACGTCGCCCCGATCGTCGGAGAGAACCGGGCCATCGCCCGGCTCGGGCTCGTACGGTTGCGCACCGCGCCCCGGCCCGGCATCGCGGCCCTCCTCGAGCGGGCGAAGATCGAGCCGGCCGCCGTTGATCTCGACACGATCGCGTACACGCTCGCGCCGCGCCTCAATGCGGCCGGGCGAGTCGGCGAGGCGCTCGAAGCCGCCCGTCTGCTGCTCGCCGAGACTGCCGAGGAGGCCGCGGTCCACGCAGATGCCCTCGAGACCGCCAACCAGACCCGCCGCGACCTGACGACCACCGCGGTCGCGGAGGCCAGGGCGCTCGTGGCGGCCGACCCCGACCGCCCGGCGTCGATCGTCCGGGGTCCGTGGCCGGTCGGCATCGTCGGGCTGGTCGCATCGCGGCTGGCCGAGGATCGAGCCCGACCGGCGGTGGTCGGGGCGGAGCTCGGCGCCACGATCCGGGCGTCCTGCCGGAGCGATGGATCGGTGGACCTGGCGGCGGCGTTGGCGACGTGCGCCGACCTGTTCACGCGACACGGCGGTCACGCCGGCGCGGCCGGCTTCGAGATCCCGACCGACCGCTGGGATGCGTTCGTGGCGCGGTTCGAGGCGATCGCGGGACCCGCAGTTCCGCCGGATCCACGAGCGGTGCTCCGGATCGACCTGGCCGTGCCCGCCCTCGACGTCGACTACCGATTGCTGCGCGAGCTCGCCGGGCTCTCGCCGTACGGGCCGGGCAACCCGGAGCCGCTCGTGGCGGTGCTCGGGCTGACCGTCACGAGAGTCCGCGTGGCGGCCGAGGACCACACCTCGCTGACGCTTCGCCGCGATCGGGACGTGCTCGACGGCATCGCGTTCGGTCGCGCGGATATCGCGGCGCTCGTGCAGGAAGGCGACCGGATCGACGTCGTCGCTCGCGTCACGAGCCGGACATTCGGCGGCTTCGAATCGCTCCAGCTCGAGATCCGGGACGCGGCCCCGAGCGGCTCGCATCCGGAGGCCGCCGCGGTCCTGGCGGGACCGATCGCCCCGCTGACCGCCGGAGCGGTGGCGTGAGCCGCGTCGCGCCGCGCACGCCGCGTGCCCGGGACCCATACGGGATCGGCCCCGTCGGGTCGCTCGTCGGCCCCGCGCTGTCGATCGTGGGCCTGATCGTGATCGCGGTCATCACCGTCAACGTCTTCAACTACAAGATCCCGTTCGTGGGCGGCGGCAACGGCAACGGGGGGCAGGTAGCCGGCGGACCGCAGCGCTCGGCGGCCCCGTCGAACGTGGTGATCGTCCCCGAGCAGGCCAAGTTCGACGGCTCGATGGTCTACGCCAAGCAGGGCAACATCTGGGTGCAGCAGGACAAGGACGTGCGCCAGGTGACCGACGGTGGTGGCGACTCGATGCCGTCGTTCTCGGCCGACGGGCAGTGGATCGTGTTCATCCGCTCGCACGACGACCGCGGGTATTGGCCCGTCCGCGGCCGCAACGGCCGCTATGACATCTCGGTGCCCGAGATCATGCGGGTCAAGACGGACGGAAGTGCCAAGCCGGAGCGGCTGGCGAGCGGGCTCGTCCGCCGTGGCCAACTGAAATGGGCGTCGTGGATGCGCCAGCCGGTGCTCTCGCCCGACGGCAAGACGATCGCGCTCGTGACCGACGCGCCCGACCCGGACAACTCGAACGTCGTGCTGCAGTTCTACGACATCGCCAGGAAGCGCCTGACGCGAGCGGGCGTCCGCGAGAACCAGGTCCTCGGTCACCAGGATCCCGAGTGGCGCTCCGACGGGAAGTTCCTGCTCTACACGCAGAACGGGCGCGACGGCGCGCGCGGCGCGCCGGTGATCATGCGCTACGAGCCGAAGTCGAAGAAGGCCCGGGCGGTCACCGCGACCGGGTACATGCAGCCCTCGTACTCGCCCGACGGTCGGTACATGGCCGCGACCCGCCAGACGGCCCTCGGCACGGACGTCGTCATCCTCGATGCCAACAGCGGCCATGAGCTGATGCGCGTCACCGACGACGACGCCTCCTGGGCGCCGGTCTGGTCACCCGCCGGCGATGGGATCGCGTTCCTCCACATCGTCGGCCAGACCGTCGACCTGCGGCTTGCCCGCCTCGAGGGCACGCCCGGTGCCTGGACGATCCCCGAGACGATCGACCTGACCGAGGTCTCCGGGCTCGACGCCGCGTCGCGACCCGACTGGTACATCCCGCCGGCGCTGCTGCCAGCCCAGCCGACGCCGCCACCCTCGGCCGGCGAGCCGTCGGACGCGGGCGCAAGTCCGGCCGCGTCCAGCCCGGCGCCGTGATCAGCCCGCCCGTGACCGCGACCTACCTCGACCGTCTCGCGGCCCGCAGCGCCCGCACCGGTACGGTGCTCTGTCTCGGCCTCGATCCGGATCCCGCGGGTCTGCCGGATGGGTTCTCGCGGGACTTGGCCGGCGTCGAGCGGTTCGCCGCGCTCCTGCTCGAGGCGGCCCTGCCGAGCGCCGCGGCCGTCAAGCCCAACCTCGCCTTCTTCGAGGCATACGGATCCGCCGGGATGGCGGCGCTGGAACGACTCCGCGCGTCGATCCCGAGCGACGTCCCCGTCATCGCGGACGCCAAGCGTGGCGACATCGCCTCGACCGCCGCGCGGCAGGCCGTTGCGCTATTCGAGTCGCTCGACGCCGACGCGGTCACGGTCAACCCGTACCTCGGTTCCGAGGCGATCGCGCCGCTCATCGAACGGGCGGACCGGTTCGCGTACGTGCTGTGTCGGACGTCGAACCCTGGCTCGGTCGAGGTCCAGGACCTGGTCGTCGAGGCTCGCGAGGGCCACCCGCGTGAGCGTCTCCACGAGCGCATCGCGCGGCTGGCGACGGGCTGGGGTCCGGGTGGCACGGTCGGGCTCGTCGTCGGCGCCACCGCGCCCGATGACCTGTCCACGATCCGGTCGATCGCGCCGATGCTGCCGTTCCTCGTTCCGGGGGTCGGGGCGCAGGGCGGTTCGATCGAACCGGTGCTCGCGCACGGCCCCGCCTCGAGCGGACCGGCGGCCGGCGCCGTCGGGAGGGGATTGCTGATCAACGTCTCGCGGGGCATCGCCGGCGCCGCCGTCGACGGTCCCGGCGATCCAGGCGAGCGCATCGCGGCCGCCGCGGCCGAATGGGCGTCAAGACTCCCTGTGCTACCCTCGCCGCACTCGACCATCTGAGGGACCCTGCACATGCCGAACATCGGAGCTCCCGAGCTCATCATCATCCTCGTCATCGCCCTGCTGATCCTCGGCCCGGGCAAGCTGCCCGAGGTCGGTGCGTCGATCGGCAAGAGCATCCGCGAATTCCGCAAGGCGTCATCCGACCTGAGCGACTCGGTCAAGGTCGATACGTCGCCACTGCCGGCGGACCCGCCCGCGGCCGCACCGACCGCCGCTGACGCGCCCGCGTCGACCGAGGCGGCGACCCGCACCAACTAGGCCGGCGTCGCTCGCCCCTGATGGCCGACGCCGACGCCCTGCGCGACGCCACCTCGTCGGGCGTCCCCGCTCCGCCGACCGATCCACCCGCCCCGCCGGCGCTGCCGGACGGGGCGGTCATGTCGCTGGTCGATCATCTCAGCGAGCTGCGGACGCGGCTGTTCCGCTGCATCCTCGCGATCGCCGCGGGGTCGCTCGTCGGCTTCTACTTCGCGCGCGACATCCGCAACTTCCTCTTGCAGCCACTCCCCAACGGCGTCGCCCAGGTCCTGGGGCCGGGAGATGCGTTCGCGATCCAGCTCCGGATCTCGATCGTCGTCGGGATCATCCTCGCGATGCCCGTCCTGCTGTACCAGATCTGGGCGTTCGTCGCGCCAGGACTGACGCCGACCGAGCGGCGCTCCGTGCGCCCGTGGATCCCGCTCGCGCTGGTCTTCTTCGCACTCGGGGTCGGGATCGCGCGGTTCGTGCTCCCATACGCTGTCCAATTCCTGTTGAGCTTCACCGACGACAAGCTCGTCGCCAACATGGCGGCCGGGCCGTACTTCGACTTCGTGACGACGATGTTCCTCGCGTTCGGGCTCGTCTTGGAGTTCCCGATCCTGCTCGTCGGCCTGTCACGCGTCGGGATCCTGACCTCGCAGCGCCTGACCGCCGCGCGACGCTACGTGATCCTGGGCATCGCCGTCTTCTCCGCGGTCGCGACGCCGGGCGGTGATCTCGTCAGTCCGTTGGTGCTCGGCCTCACGATGTACGTCCTCTTCGAGCTGACCGTCCAATTCATCAAACGGACCGGGAGATGACCCAGGCGACCGGTGAGCCGGTGACCGAAGGCGTCGCCGAGCAGGCGGTCGTGATCCTGTCCGGCCTGTCGGGCGGCGGCAAGACCGCGGCCTCGAAGCTGTTCGAGGACCTCGGGTACATGGTCGTCGACAACCTGCCCGGGGAGCTCTTGCCGGAGCTCGCCGAGCTCGTGATATCGGACGAGACGCGCTTCGCCCAGGTCGCGATCGTGCTCGACGTCAGGGCAGGGGACCCGGCACTCGCGCTCGGGGCGATGCGCGGTGCGCTGGAAGGTCGTGGGATCGTCCCGAAGATCGTGTTCCTCGAGGCACGCGACGACGTGCTGATCCGGCGGTTCAGCGAGACGCGCCACCGCCACCCGCTCAACGACCAGCGCGGGATCTCGAGCTCGATCGCCGAGGAGCGTCGCCTGCTCGACCCGATCCGCAACGAGGCCGACGTGATCGTCGACACGTCCGACCTGTCGCTGCGCCAGTTGCGCGAGCGGCTCTTCGCGCAACTCGCGACGACCACCCGACCAGATCAGCTCGCGGTCCAGCTCATCAGCTTCGGCTACAAGTACGGCGTGCCGCTCGAGGCCGACCTCGTGTTCGACGTGCGGTTCATCTCGAACCCGTTCTACGTCCCGGAGCTTCGTCTCCGATCCGGGCTGACCGAGGAGGTCCGCGAGTACGTCTTGCGGCAGCCGATGACCAACCGCTTTCTCGACCTGCTCAAGGAGTTCCTTGAGTTGACGATCCCCGCCTACATCGAGGAGGGCAAGACCCGCCTCACGATCGCGATCGGGTGCACCGGCGGCTATCACCGCAGCATCGTGATCGCCGAGCTGATCGCGGAGTGGCTGCGCGAACAGGACACGGGTCCGGTGGCGGTCTTCCACCGCGAGCTCGACCGGCAATGAACGGGGACCGCGCCGCGTGAACCTGCGCCGCTGGCTGACCCCGGGCATCGGGATCAAGCGCTGGCTGGTCGTCGTGTTCCTGGGCCTGCTCCTGCTGGCCGTCGGCTTCGCGCACATGCTCCGCCAGGTCACCCGCGACTTCGAACCCGGCGGGCCCTACGAGGCGCTCATCGGGGTCATCACGCTCCAGTTCCTGCCGTACCCGCTGCGTGGCCTGATCGTCGGAGCGACCGGTCTTGCGCTCGTGGTGCTCGGCGCCTACCGCGTGATCCGCGTCATGACCGACCCGCTGCGCGCCCCGGATGCCGACCAGCCGCTCGTCGAGGTCATCTACCAGAAGCGGTTCCTCGCGCGAGGCCCGAAGATCGTGGCGATCGGCGGCGGAACCGGCCTCTCGACGCTGCTCCGCGGGCTCAAGGAGCACACCAGCAACCTCACGGCCGTGGTGACCGTGGCGGACGACGGCGGCTCGTCCGGCGTGCTGCGCCAGGAGCTCGGCATCGCCCCGATGGGCGACATCCGCAACTGCATCGCCGCGCTGGCCGACGCCGAACCGCTGATGAGCGAGCTCCTCCAGTACCGCTTCCCGGTGGCGGATGGCTCCACCGTCAGCGGCCTACCGGCGAGCGAGGGCCAGGGGCTGGCGGGGCATGCGCTCGGCAACCTGCTCCTGGCCGCGATGACCGCGATCGAAGGCGGCGACTTCGAGGAAGGCGTCCGAAAGATCAACCGGATCCTGGCCGTTCGCGGGCAGGTGGTGCCGGTGACCGCGACGCCCTTGACCCTCCACGCCGTGCTGGCCGACGGATCCACGGTGGACGGCCAGTCGCGGATCATGCGCACCGCCGCGATCGACCGCGTCTGGGTCACCCCCGACGACGTCCTCGCATCCGACGACGCGCTGACCGCGATCGCGGATGCCGACCTCATCGTGCTCGGGCCGGGCAGCCTGTACACGAGCATCCTGCCGAGCCTGCTGATCCCGGCGATCCGCGATGCCCTGCTGGCCGCGTCGGCTCCCCGGCTGTACGTCTGCAACGTCGCCACCCAGGAGGGTGAGACGGCGGGCCTCGACCTCGCGGCCCACGTCCGCGCCCTGGTCAGCCACACGGCGCCAGGCATCATCGACGTGGTCCTGGCCAACAACCGGTTCGATGCTCGGATCCCGCCCGGCTGGCAGGCCGAGGCCGTCCGACTCCACTGGCCGCCGTCCGGCTTGCCCGATCCACCGCATCTCGTGCTCGACGACGTCGTCGATCCGGAGAACGCCCACCACCACGATCCGGCTCGCCTCGCGGCCGCCGTGCTGCACGCAGGTGAGGCGGAGGCGCCGCGTCGCCGTCGCGCGGTCTCCCGGTCCGCCTAGTGACGCGCTCCGAGCGAGACCTCGTCACGGCGTTGCGCAACGAGCTGGCCGCGATCGACCCGGCGCGACCGTGCGACCGCCTGGCGGAGGCCGCCGGGCTGGGCGCCGCGACGGGGGCGCGTGAACCGGCAGTCGCTCGCCTCGCCGTCCGCCTCCGCCGATCGGCCGATGCGACCGACCGCGGCCCGTTCGAATGGCCGACCGCCGCCGAGCATTGCCGAACCGCCTGGTTGCGCGGCCGCTTCCTCGCGCGTGGCTCGCTGAGCCTCGCCAGCGGCCGCACCCACCTCGAGTTCGTCGTCGACGCCGACGAGGCACCGGTCCTGGCATCGCGCCTCGATGAGGTCGGGCTGCCCGCGTCGTGGCGCCTGCGTCGGGGCAAGGGCGTGGTCACGTGGAAGAGCGCCGAGGCCGTGGGGACGTTCCTGCGCCGCATCGGTGCGGCCGGTGCGCTGCTGGAACTCGAGGCGCGGCAGGTGTCGCGCGCCTTGCGTGGCGAGCTCAACCGTGTCCTCAACGCGGAATCGGCGAACCTGCAGCGCGCCGTGGCCGCCGCGGGACGGCAGCTCGATGCGATCTCGGTCCTCGAGGCCGACGGCCGGCTCATCGACCAGCCGTATCTCGTCCGGCTCGTCGCAGAGGCGCGACGCGAGACGCCCGAGGCGACGCTGACCGAGCTCGCCGTGCGGCTCGAGATCCATCGATCGGCCGTGCAGCGGGCGCTCGAGCGCCTGGAGCGACTCGCCGAGGCGGAACCGGCGCCGCCCCGTTCGCCCGACGGTCGCTCTGGCATGATTCGCGCGCATGCGTGAGGTCGTGATCGCCGCCAACTGGAAGATGCACACGACCCCCGCCGATGCCGGCGAGCTGGCTCGGACCATCGCGTCTCGGACGCGCGTGCCAGGGGTCACCCGCGTCATCTGCCCGCCGTATGTGTGCCTCGGGGCCGTGCGCGATGCGCTGACAGCCGATGATCCGGACGTCGCGGTGGGAGCCCAGAACGTCCATCACGAGCTGGCCGGTGCATACACCGGCGAGGTCTCCGCGCCGATGCTCGACGGCCTCGCGACCTGGGTGATCGTCGGCCACTCCGAACGGCGGCGGGACGCCGGCGAGACCGACGCGCTGGTCGCCCGCAAGCTCGCCCGGGCGCTCGACGCGGGGCTTCGACCGATCGTGTGCGTCGGCGAGCAGCTCGCGGAGCGCGAGGCGGGGCGAGCGACCGACGTCGTCGACGGGCAGGCTGCGCGGCTCGCTGGCCGGGGTCGAGCCGGCGTGGGCGGGCGACGGCGGGATCGTCATCGCCTACGAGCCGGTCTGGGCGATCGGCACGGGTCGCAACGCGACCGGCCTGGACGCGGCGGCGATGGTCGATGCGATCCGAACGAGCCTCGAGTCGATGGGTTGGGGCTCTGTCGTCCCCGATCTGCCCGTGCTCTACGGCGGAAGCGTCAGTTCGGCGAACGTCGACGAGATCCTCGCCGAGCCGTCGATCGACGGCGCGCTGGTCGGTGGTGCCTCGCTCAAGCCGGACGAGATGGCGGGGATCGTGGCCCGTGCTGGCATCACGGCACGGGCCCGCGGCCTCGTTCGCGCCTGACCACGAGGGTGCCGGAGCCGACGACTGGGCGACGCGCGCGACCACGGCCGATCGTCCTGGTCGTCCTCGATGGGTTCGGGATCGGGCATGATCCGACCGGCGACGCGATCGCCGCCGCGCCGATGCCCGTCTGGCGCGGCTTGCTCGAGCAATGGCCCCACAGCACGCTCCAGGCGTCCGAGGAGGCCGTCGGCCTGCCCCCCGGCCAGATGGGCAACTCCGAGGTCGGTCATCTCAACCTCGGGGCGGGTCGACCAGTCCTCCAGGACCTCCCGCGCATCGACGCCGCGATCGACGACGGCACGTTCTTCGCGCGACCTGCGTTCCTGACCGCCTGCAGTCGCGCGCGCGGGGCGCACGGCGTGCTCCACGCGATCACGCTCATCGGCCCGGGTGGCGTCCACGCCAACGACCGCCATCTCGTCGCGCTCGCGCAGCTCGCGGCCAGGGAAGGCGTCGAGCGACTCGCCGTACACGCCCTGCTCGACGGCCGCGATACGCCGCCATCGTCGGCGCTCGAGTTCGTGCGCGATCTCGAGGGCCGTCTCGGCGAGGCCCATCCCGGCGCTTCGATCGCGACCGTGGGCGGTCGCTATTTTGCGATGGACCGCGACAAGCGCTGGGACCGGATCGAGCGCGGCTATGACGCCATCGTCCACGCCGAGGCGATCCATCGGGCCGCCTCGGCGCAGGAGGCGATCGAGGCCGCGTATCGGCGCGGCGAGACCGACGAGTTCGTGGTCCCGACGGTCATCGGCGACGGGACGCCGATCCTCGACCGTGACCCCGTGGTCCACCTGAACTTCCGGGCGGACCGTGCCCGCCAACTGACCCACGCCCTGGCCGACGACGACGCGTTCGATGGGTTCGATCGCACGTCGCCCACCGGTCGTCCTCGGCCCAGCGGGACCGAGATCGTCACGATGACCGAGTACGAGGAGGGCCTGCCGGTCCTCGTCGCGTTCCCGCCCGAGACCGCGCGGTCGTTGGCGCAGGCGTTCAGTGAGGCCGGCTGGCGGCAGTTCCACGTCGCGGAAACCGAGAAGTACGCGCACGTGACATATTTCTTCAACGGCGGCATCGAGACGCCGTGGCCCGGTGAGGAGCGCGAGCTGATCCCGAGCCCGAAGGTGGCGACGTACGACCTCGAGCCGGCGATGTCGGCGGCGGGGATCACCGACGTCCTCGTCGCGGCGATCGGCTCGGGTCGCTACGACTTCATCGTCGCGAACTACGCCAACCCCGACATGGTCGGGCACACTGGCGTGTGGGACGCCACGATCGAGGCGCTGGCGACTGTGGATGCGAGCCTGGGCCGCGTCGTGGCTGCGATCGCAGCCGTCGAAGGGGCGGACCCAGCTGGCCCGGGCGCGCTGCTGGCGATCACCGCCGACCACGGCAATGCCGACGACCTGCGGGACGCGGCCGGGAATCCCGTCACGGCGCACTCGCTCAACCCGGTGCCGTTCGTGCTCGTCGGCCGGTCCGTGGCGGGCCGCTGGTTGCACGACGGGGTCCTGGCCGATGTCGCACCGACGCTGCTCGAGCTCGCCGATCTGCCACCGTGGGCCGGGATCTCGGGTCGGTCGCTGCTCGATCGCTGACGCGTTGGCGGACGGCCCCTGGGCGGTCCGAGGCGAGGCCCTGTGGTAGCATCGGCCGCCGTACGAACGGAGGCCTCCACCCCTTGAATCCGATCCTCGGCATCGGCCAGATCATCGTCAGCATCGCGCTCATCGCGGCGATCCTGCTGCAGGCCCGCGGCACGGGACTGTCCGGCACGTTCGGTGGCGACTCTGCCGTGTACCGCAGCCGCCGAGGCGTCGAGCGACGGCTCTGGCAGTTCACGATCGTCCTGCTGGCCCTGTTCGTGATCTTCTCGCTCGCGTCGTACATCGTCCCGCGGGACATCACCACCTGACGGTCGTGACGCGGCGTCGGCCGCGCCACGCGACCGATCCGCGGGACCAAGGCACCGGAGACCAATGACCCGGACGGACTCCGTCGTCGTCGGGACGCTCGTGGCGTTGCTCGCCATCCTCGCGGCCCTCATCGGCGTCCCTTCGATGCAGATCGCATCGACCCCGATCGCGCCCACGGCCCGACCGGTCCCCAGCGTTCCCGAGATCGCCTCGCGGCCGTACGTCGAAGGCGTGCTCGGGTCACCGACGTCGGTCTCGCCGCTGACGGCACGCACGCAGGCCGACCGCGACCTCGTCGCGCTCGTGTTCGCCGGCCTGGTGCGGAACGGCCCGGACGGCACCGTGGTGCCCGATCTCGCCGAGCGCTGGACGGTCGACGCGAAGGGCAAGACGTGGACGGTCGACCTGCGCGCCGACGCCCTGTGGCAGGACGGCGAGCCGGTCACCTCGGACGACGTCGTGTTCACGATCCGCACGCTGCAGGACCCGCAGTACAGCGGGCCATCGGCCTCGTCCTGGAACGACGTCGAGGTCACCGCGCATGGTCCGCACCGCGTGACGTTCACCCTGAGCACGCCGCTGGGTGGCTTCCTCCAGGCGCTGACGCAGCCGATCGCGCCGGCGCACCTCCTCGCCGACGTCCCGGTCGCGGACCTGCCAGTCGATCCGTTCGGGCAGAGCCCGATCGGGGCCGGACCGTTCTCGCTCCTCGAGCTGACCGACACGTCCGCGACGCTGGTCCCGGTCGGCACGATCCCGGCGCCAGGCTCGGATGCATCTGCGTCGCCGAGCGCCGGCGCGACCGACTCGCTGACGACCCCGGCACCGACCCCCCGGCCATCGCGGCCGCAGCCCTACCTCGCCGGTATCGAGTTCCGCTATTTCGGCGATGCGGACGAGCTGGCGGCGTCGTTCCGGAGCGGGGAGCTCGATGCTGCGTCGGGTCTCCCGCCGGAGGTGGCAGCCGACCTCGGTACGTCGGGCGGGGCCCGGCTGCTGCGCTATCCTGGATCGACCCTCTCGGCGGTGCTGCTGAACCTGCGGCCAGGCCATCCGGAGTTCGCGACGCCGGCGATCCGCACGGCGTACCTCGCCGCCATCGATCGGGACAAGCTGATCAAGTCCGCGTTCAGCGGCCTGGCCGTCGCGGCCTCCGACCCGATCCCGCCGTCGTCGCCCATGTTCGACGCGAAGGCCGACCCGACCGTGCCGTACGCCCGCACCGAGGCCGGCAAGGCGCTGCGAGCGGCGGGCTGGACCCGTGACGACAAGGGCTGGCACCTCAGCAAGTCGAAGGCTGCCCTCCAGCTCGAGGTCATCAGCCCGACCGAGGCCGTGAACCGGGAGCTGTACCTCACCGCGGAATCGGTCGTGAAGGACTGGAAGACCCTTGGGCTGGTCGCGACCCACGTGGCGTTGCCGCCCGGCGAATACGCCGGGGAGCGGCTGTCGACCGGCACGTTCCAGGTCGCCGTCGCCGATCTGCGGATCGGCCTCGACCCCGACCTGTACCCGTTGCTGGCCTCCAGCCAGACCCTGACCGGCGGGTCGAACGTGATCGGCCTCCAGGACCCGACCCTCGATCCACTCCTCGAGAAGGCGCGAGCGCCCGGCGCGATGGCGTCCCGAGCCGCCGCGTACAGCGCGCTCCAGAAGCAGCTCGCCAAGGGCCGCTACCTGTTGCCGCTGGCCTTCCCGGACGAGGTCGTCGTCGTCCGCGACACGGTCGAAGGACCCGCCGCACGCCAGGTCACCGACGGGTCGGATCGATTTTGGGATGTGCTAACATGGCGCCTCGCTGTCGGCCGGTGACGGTCGATTCGCTCGGGGCCGAGGTGGCGGAATAGGCAGACGCGCTGGTTTCAGGTACCAGTGGCCGCAAGGTCGTGTGGGTTCAAGTCCCTCCCTCGGTACCATCCCTCCGACCCGCTCAAGGTGACACCTGCCCAGGTGGCGGAATTGGTATACGCGTACGTTTGAGGGGCGTATGAGGCAACTCATCCGGGTTCAAGTCCCGGCCTGGGCACCACTTCGCACCGATAAGACGACCGCCGACGATCGATCCCGATCCGGCGGTCGCTCCATGTCCGCGGTGTAGTCTCCCGGAGGGCGGTTAGCTCAGTCGGTCAGAGCGCCTCGCTTAC
Source organism: uncultured Chloroflexia bacterium (assembly GCA_963788235.1). Lineage (GTDB taxonomy): Bacteria > Chloroflexota > Limnocylindria > Limnocylindrales > CSP1-4 > SPCO01. Next base: position 219,222 of record CAWBFV010000002.1, read on the forward strand.
ACCGAGGAAGTCACTGGTTCGAGTCCAGTACCGCCCACCAGATCCCACTCACCAACTCCGCGGTCGACCGCGCGACCGCGATCGGCCGATCAGCCGGGCGGCGGTTCCGGGGTCGGATCCGGTGTCGGCGCGGGCGTCGGGTCAGGGGTCGGGTCCGGCGTGGGCGCCGGCGTCGGGTCTGGCGTGGGCGGTGGCGTTGGATCCGGTGTTGGTGCAGGCGTCGGGTCTGGTGTCGGCGGAGGAGTCGGATCCGGGGTCGGCGCGGGCGTGGGATCTGGCGTGGGTGCCGGTGTTGGATCGGGTGTCGGCGCCGGTGTCGGATCGGGTGTCGGCGCCGGTGTCGGATCAGGTGTCGGCGCGGGCGTCGGGTTTGGCGTCGGGACGGGAGTCGGAGCCGGCGTCGGTGGAGCCGTCGGCGTTGGGGTTGGCGGTGCGGTCGGGGTGGCGGTCGGCCGCGGTGTGGGCGTCGGGGTTGCGCTCGGCGTTGGCGTTGCGCTCGACGTCGGCGTAGCAGTCGGCGTCGGCGTTGCGCTCGGCGTCGCAGTGGCACCAGGCGCCGGTGTTGGTGTCGGCAGCGCCGGGGGCGCTGGGGTGTCGCCCGGCGCGGGTGGAGGAGTCGCGACCTGGGTCGGACCCGGCGGCGCCGGCGATGAGCCAGCGGTTTGGCGATCTGGCGACCCGGCGGGCACAAATCGGGTCGTCTTGACCTCGATCGCGCCGGGGGAGGGTGTTGGTGCCGGCGTCGCTCCGGGCCCTCGCGGCACGAGCACTTGATCGATCAGCGCTGGCTGGGCCGGCACGACGATCACCGGGACTGGTCCCGGACCCGACCAGATCGGAGCGGCCACGACCAGCGGAGCCAAGGCGATGACGACCACCAGGCCGATCGTGATTCCGACGCCCGTCTGCGTTTCCTTGGACGGCATCGCGGTTCCCCCGTGACGTGCGGTCCAGTGTAGTCCTGATGGGCGTTTCCGGCCCGCGGGCGAGGATCCGGCCGTCGTCGCCGTCGATGGTGCCGGGGACCAGCGCTGCTAGACTCATCGGGATGGCCGCCGCGAAAGGCGCGCCCGACCCGGAGGAGGGGCATGGATCTCGCGCCGATCATCATCATCGTTGTCATCGTCCTGCTCGTGCTGTTCGCGATCGGGATCTACAACGGTCTGGTCCAGCGGCGGCTCCGGATCGACGAGGCGTTCGCCCAGATCGAGGTGCAGCTCAAGCGGCGCCATGACCTGATCCCGAACCTCGTGAACGCCGTCAAGGGCTACATGGGCTTCGAGCAGAAGGTCCTGACCGACGTCACGAACGCCCGAGCCGCGGCCGTCGCCGCCGGCGCTCAGGGCCCGGCCCAGCAGGCAGCCGCCGAGAACACGCTGACGAGCACGCTGCGCTCGCTGTTCGCCGTGGTGGAGAACTACCCGGACCTCAAGGCCAACCAGAACGTCCTCGAGCTCCAGGAGCAGCTGACCACGACCGAAAACCAGATCTCGTTCTCGCGCCAGCACTACAACGCGACCGTCCTCGACTACAACACCGCGATCGCGACGTTCCCCAACGTCCTGCTCGCCGGACCGCTCGGGTTCACGAAGCGGGAATTCTTCGACGCCGAACCAGAGGCAGCGAACGTCCCGAACGTGGATCTCAGCCTGAGCTGACCGCCGGACCGCGGGAGGGTCCGTGGCCGGAACATCCTTCTACGACCAGATCGCCGCCAATCGGCGGAACTCGATCCTGCTGGCGGCGGTCGTGGTCGGCCTGCTTGGCGCACTCGGCTTCACGATCGGCTATGCAGTCTTCGGTTCGCCCGGTGGCGGCCTGCTGACGACCGGCTTCGCGATCCTGCTCGGCGCCCTCGCCGGCGTCGGCACCTATGTCGCGGGCGACTCCCTGGTGCTCGCGGTGAGCGGCGCCCGCGAGGTCGACGAGGCCCAAGCGCCGCAGCTCATGAACGTGGTGCGCGAGATGGCCATCGCGGCCAACGTGCCGATGCCGCGCGTCTACATCATCGACGACACCGCGCCCAACGCCTTCGCCACGGGTCGTGATCCGGCGCACGCGTCGGTCGCCGTCACGACGGGGATCCTCGAGAAGCTCGATCGCGAGGAACTCCAGGGCGTGATCGGCCACGAGCTGTCGCACGTCCGGAACCTCGACATCCGCTTCTCGCTGGTCGTCGGTGTCATGGTCGGGGCGATCGCGATCCTGGCCGACTTCTTCCTGCGGTTCACGTTCTGGGGCGGCGGCCGGTCGCGTGACCGTGGTGGTGGCAACTCTGCCCAGGCGGTCGTGTTCGTCATCGCGATCGTCCTGGCGATCCTGGCGCCGCTGATCAGCCGCTTCATCCAGCTGGCCGTGAATCGCCAGCGGGAGTATCTCGCCGACGCCTCGTCGGTCGAGATCACCCGCAATCCATACGGCCTCGAGCGCGCCCTCGCCAAGATCTCGACCGACCAGGAGGTCCTCGAGGTCGCGAACCGCGGCACCCAGCACATGTATTTCACCAACCCGATCAAGAAGTTCGAGCAACGGTCGTCGGGCCTGATGTCGACCCACCCGCCGATCGTCGACCGGATCAATCGCCTGCGGCAGCTGAGCGGTGAACGACCGTTGGAGGCGAGTGACGCGGCGCAGCTGACCGGGCTGGATTGAGCGTCTCGGGCTGAGTCGGCCGACCGGCACGTGCCCCCGTTCCGTGGGCGAACCAGCAGGGGAGAGCGGGTCCACGGGCGCCGCGTCGCTGCCAGTGGCGCATCGGCGACGAACGAGCATGGACTGTCACCAGAGATGACAGATCTGGCGTCCGACCGCGCTCATTCGTCGCTGGAGTGCCGATCGCATTGGCGCGACAGGCCAAACTCCTGGTCAGTCAACGCGCGGCTCGCGCCCTTGGAACGCCGCACGTTCCAAATCGCGGCTGGGACCCGGCCATGGAACACAACATGTTACGAGCGGAGGCTGGGGATGCGCGTCAGAGCCTCTATCCGCCGTTTGGCACACAGCACGTTCCAAATCGCCGCCGATATGGGCGATTCGCAGTGACTCCGGTTCGCCCAGCCCGAGTTCGTAACACGTCATGTTCCAAGCGAGGCGGATGGGCCCTCGGACGGCGTGGCGAAACGCTCCACGGCTCGGGCCCGTCGCCCCTCGTCCCGTGGCGTCGCCCGGAAGGCCCGTGGTATCCTGCCGAGCGCCGACGGGACAGCCCAGCGAGGCGAACCCATCGGGCCGAGGTAGCTCAGTCGGTAGAGCACGCGACTGAAAATCGCGGTGTCGCCAGTTCGATCCTGGCCCTCGGCACCACCTTATGGGTGGGCAACATCGAGCGGAAGTGGCTCAGTTGGTAGAGCATCACCTTGCCAAGGTGAGGGTCGCGGGTTCGAGTCCCGTCTTCCGCTCCAGTATCCTCCCCAAGGGCCCCGCTGCCCCTTCGTCTAGTGGTAGGACAGCGGACTTTGGATCCGTGAACCGAGGTTCGAATCCTCGAGGGGCAGCCAGCATCGCGTGACTGCGCGGCGCACCCCATCGGGGCGACGTGGTGAAGTGGTTCAACACGGGGGTCTGCAAAACCCCTATTCACCGGTTCGAATCCGGTCGTCGCCTCCACACCTCAGCACGAGCGCCGCGGCCCGTCAGTCGGCCGGCGCCGGCGGGACGTTCTGGTTCAGCCGGAAGAGGTTGTCCGGGTCGTACTTCGCCTTGATTCGCGCCAGTCGATCCCACGTCGCACCCGGGTAGGCGGCACGGACCCGAGCCTCGCCCTCGTCCCCGACGAAGTTCACGTAAGCGCCCGCGTCGCCCTGGTTGAGCGCCGCCGAGAACTCGGCGACCCACGCCTCCTTTGCGGGCTTGTCGGCTTCGCCGTCGTAGAACGCGGCGACGTTGACCATGATCGGGGAGGCGCGGTGCGCGTAGGCCGTCGCGTCGGCGGGGACGCGCGCGATCGCGCCGCCGAGGACCCGCAGCTGGGCGACCCGGAGCGACGCATCGGACGCCTCGAGGAACCGCATGATCGTCTCCGCGACCGGGCGATCGACGTGGTCCATGAACATCGTCCGGGACACGGCGGTCGGGTGGTAGTCGGGGTCGTCCGGCGGGTACATCGTCGTGTAGCTCGCCGGGGCGGTCATGTCGGCCAGCGGCTCGGCGAGCGCGCGGAACGGCGCCAGGGCGGCCTGACCTGCCTCGACCTCGCCGGCGTAGGCCAGCATCCCGAAGATCACCATCGACCCGTGCTTCTCCTCGGCCACGAACGGCAGGGGCGGGCACGGCATCACATTGCAGATGGTGGAAAGCTCTTCCGGCGCGGCGTCCGCCGCCTCGATGAAGCCCTGGACCGTTTCGGCCGTCGCCGGGAGCACCATCATCCCGCCGACGAACTGCGACACGTCGTGCAGCCGGAACTTGAACTTCGTCGCGACGCCGAAGTTGCCCCCGCCACCGCGGATCGCCCAGAAGAGGTCCGGGTGCGTGTCGGCGTCGACGACGAGGGTCGTCCCGTCGGCCGTGACGATCTCGGCGGCGAGCAGGTTATCGATCGTCAGCCCGTGCTTGCGACCGAGGTAACCGACGCCTCCGCCGAGCGTCAGCCCGCCCAGCCCGACCGAGCCGGTGTCGCCGAATCCGGTCGCGAGGCCGTGCTCGGCCGCCGCATTCGTGTACTCGCCGGCGGTCAGGCCACTGCCGGCCCAGGCCGTTCGTGCGGCGGCATCGATCTCGAGCGAGGTCAGGTCACGAACGTCGATGACCAGGCCGCCGTCGCTCACCGATTGACCCGAGGCGCTGTGACCGCCACTCCGAACCGCGAGCTCGAGGCCGGTCTCGCGGGCGATCGAGATCACGCGCGCGACGTCGTCCGCATCCGCGACGCGGACGATGGCCGCGGGACGGCGGTCGGGACCGGCGTACATGACCGTTCGCGCAGCATCGTAGTCGGCGTCATCGGGTCCGATGACCCGGCCACGAACGGCGTCGCGGAGGTGGTCGATGGAGAAGGTTGCGCTGGCGGTCGACATCGTCACTGCGGTCTCCTTGTGCTCAGGACTCGGTGTCTTGTGTGGCCTGGAGGTGCTGTTCGAGGCGCGCGAGCCGCCCCTCCCAGAGCCGTCGATAGGGGGCGATCCAGGCATCGATCGCCCGGAGTGGCTCCGGTCGAAGTCGATACATCCGGCGCTGGCGATCCACGCGAACGTCCACGACACCGGCATCCCGCAGCACGCGAAGGTGCTTGGAGACGGCCGGCTGGCTCATCGAGAGCGCCTCGACCAGCTCGCCCACGGGCCGCTCACCGTCGCGCAACAGATCGAGGATGCGGCGACGGTTCGGTTCGGCCAACAGCTCGAACGGAGCGATCACCCGAACAGTATGCCTATCTGGTTATATGCCTGTCAATGCATGAACTGGTTGGTCGCATGGGCGGTCGAGGGTAACCGAGGTCTGTAAACAGGCGGGGTTTCGGCGATCCGCGGAGCGCGGTTTGCGAGTGCGTGACCATCCGCCTCCGCTACGATGCGGCCGTTCAAGGGAGCGAGGGGTGGGTGTGGACGTTCGGGTCGCGACGGGCCTGTTGCTGATCCTGGTTCCGGTCGTCTTCAACGTCGCCTTCTTCGAGCTCGGGCGCGCGTTCGACTATCCGGCGATCCTGCGACGCGAGCCTGACGAGATCCTGCGGCGGTTCGCGGCCGGCGGGTCGGGATTGTTGGTTCGATGGCATCTGCTGTTCCTGAGCGCACTCGCGATGCTGCCGCTCGCCGTGCTGCTGTCGGTCGAGCTCGACGCCGGGCCTGTGTTGACGCCGCTCACCATGGTGGTGGGTGTGGTTGCTGCGCTGGTGCAGGCGCTTGGCCTCGCACGCTGGCCGTTCGCCGTGCCCGAGCTGGCTCGGCGATACGTCGCAGCGCCGGATGGACCCGAGGGCGAGGCGACGCGCCGGTCGGTCGAGGTCGCGTTCTCGGTGCTGCATCGGTATCTCGGCGTCGGGGTGGGGGAGCACATCGGGTACCTCGCGACCGGCTGCTGGACGATCCTCCTCGCGGCTTCGATCATCCAGGGATCGATCGTGCCGGGCTGGATGGCCCTGGTCGGCGTCGTGATCGGGCTCGCCCTGCTGGTCGGGACGCTCGAGTTCGTCGGGCCGAACGAGCATGACGGCTGGGCGTTGGCGGGTACGATCGTGCCGATCGCCTACATCGCCTGGTCGATCTGGCTGATCGTCCTCGGGCTGATGCTGCTCTTCATCGCCTGAGGCGGCGCCGCGCTCCGCCAGGGCCCGGCGGGCTAGCATGCACGTCCGCGCCGGAGTGGCGGAACTGGCAGACGCAGCGGACTTAAACTCCGCGGCCCGCAAGGGCGTCCGAGTTCAAATCTCGGCTCCGGCACCACCGTCGGGTAGGGGTTGGCGTATCGTTCGTCCCGTGAACAACACGGCCTTCAACGTCCTGCGAGAAGGGGAGGAGCAGAAGGCCCTCGATGTCCTGGTCACGGCCTTCACCGCAGACCCGGTGATTTGCTGGATGTATCCAGATGCCACGGCCTACTTGACGAACTTTCCGGCCTTCCTGCGCGCGTTCGGTGGCAAGGCGTTCACGTCCCAGACGGTGTGGAGGCTCGGCGAGTTCGAGGCCGTTGCTTTGTGGTTTCCCCCGCATGTCGAACCCGACGGCGACGCCGTGATCGCGGAGATCACCCGAAGCGTAGAGGGCGGCCAACATGCGGATCTCTTCGCCGTACTCGGACAGATGGACGCGGCCCATCCGACGTTCCCGCACTGGTACCTGCCGTGGTTCGGTGTCGACGGTGCCCGACAAGGTAGGGGCCTCGGCGGCGAGCTGATGCGCAACTGCCTCGGATTGGTGGATGGGGACCATCTGCCCGCCTACCTCGAGTCGCCTAATCCGCGGAACATCCCGTTCTACGAACGCCACGGCTTCGAGGTCACCGGGGCCGCACAGGCTGGGGCCTGCCCGCCGGTCTACTCGATGCTTCGATCGGGGCGATAGCTCGCGCTCCATCGTTGCCATGACGCCTTCGTCATGACTGGCCGCCCTCGGAGCTTGACACTTTCGATCGCCCGTCTGAGTTGGCGATTCGACCCGCCATTCATCGTGAGGCACCGCCCGCACGAGGTGAAGCCATGAGGGCCGAGTCCGCCGTCGCCGGCGCCGAAACAGTCGGTGTCCGTTCCCTGCCAGCGACCAGCGCGCGATCAGTCCTCTACGTCGCCTGGGCGATCGTGCTCCTGCTCACCGTGCCCGAGATCATCCTCCGGGCATTCCTGCGCGTCGATACGTCGTGGATGCTGATCGGACGGATCGGTCTGCTGGCGGGCACCTTCGCGTTGACGTTCGTCTGGCCCTTGGTTCGTCCGCTGCGCGGGATGCTGGTCGTGTTCCTCGTCATCTATGTGGTCGAGGCCTGGCTGCTGCTGACCGCGGTTCCACAAAGCCAGATCTACCGCGATACCTTCGGCGCCGATCCCAACCTGGCGTTCTTCGGCGAACGGCTCCTGCGGATCGGTGCGGTCGCGGTCATGCTCGTCGTCCTGCTGCTCATGGGGTTGCGACGACGCGACTTCTACCTGGTCGTCGGTGACCTCAAGGCGACCGCTGAGCCGACGAGGCTGCGGATACCCAACAGCCCCGAGCCGTGGACGAGGTTCGGACGGAACTACGCGCTCATCTCCGTGGGCTTGTTGTTGTTCTTCCTCATCCCAGCCTTGAAACCATCCCTGGCAAACATCTCGATCGGGCTCGTCCTCTTTGCGGTCGTGTGCGCGGCGATGAACTCCTTCGCGGAGGAATTCCTGTACCGATCCGCGCTGATCCCCCAGGTCCTACCCCTGTTTGGCAAAGGCGCGACGCTGATGTTGGTTCCGGCCTGGTTCGGCCTCGCCCACTATTTCGGGGTGCCGAACGGGCTGACCGGCGTGCTGCTGGCGGGGGTCGGCGGCTGGTTCTTCGCGAAGAGCATGATCGAGACACACGGCACGGCTTGGGCCTGGTTCCTGCATTTCCTGGCTGATTTCACGGTCTATCTCGTGCTCATGCTCGCCGGCGGTTTGTAGGTCGGCGCCTACGCCCGTGCGGGTGTCGAGGTCGCCGGCTCGCACTCCCGTCCAGGGAGTCGCCGGATCGCCACGAAGCCGGGCGTCGCATGACAGCGAAGTTTCGTGACGAATCGGTAACCCCGCACCAGGCACAAGCGCGTAGCCTCGCACCGGGCGTCCCGGCTCGATGCTTCCCCCCAGCTCGTCGGGGCGTCCAGTGATGAAAGCCCGTCATGACGGCGGGGTGGGCGGCCAGCACACTCGGCGTTGCGTCTCGGGGGATCGCCTTGCGCGCCGCCCGGAGGTCCCTGTGAGGGGGACGAGGCTCTCCGGGCGTGCAGCAGACAAACGCCCATAGGGTTCCACCCCATTGACGGCCACGCGGTCGGCGCGGCCATGCTGGGTTCTGCCTCGACGTCACCACCGCGGGCGTCGAGGCATCGCTCTGTCGAGGGTGTGGTCCGCACCCCACCGCGGGGCTCCCCCCAAAGAACTGCCCGGGTGCGGAACGAGCGAAGTTTCTCGGGCGCCGCGGACCGTCGCCACGGTACGGTGGTCCTGTCGACCGACTGCACCTAACTGTGCCAAACGGTGACCCCCTGCACCGGGCAGTCGCCGTACGCTCGGCACGGCGCCTCGGTCCCCGGCTGTTTTCCCCAGCGGCCGTGACAGGTAGGCCGAGGCGCCGCATCCATCCACCGTAGGATTCATCACCGATGGATGGACCCCTGACGCTCGTCGCGATCGTCCTGGCCGTGCTGGCCGTCTGGGCCCTCGCTGTCCTGCTCATCTGGCGCCTGGCACCCGGCCGCTCGAGCCTCGTCGATGCCGTCCGACTACTGCCCGACGTGCTGCGGCTGGCCGCCGGCCTCGCACGCGATCCCGCGACGCCGCGATCGTGTCGACTGGCACTGGCCGGGCTGGCCGTGTGGATCGCCAGCCCGATCGACCTGATCCCTGAGTTCGTCCCCGTCGTCGGCCCGCTCGATGACATCGTGGTCGCCGCGATCGTCCTGCGCTGGGTCGGTCGTCGCGTCGGGGAGGACGCCTTGCGGGCGCACTGGCCCGGGAGCGATGAGGGGTTCGGGCTGGTCCGGCGGTTGCTCGGACGACCGGTGGTGAGCTCGGCCTAGGTCCGCCGGCCGAAGCCGAACCGTCGAGCCCGCTTCTCCTCGCCACCAGCCGGGACCACGAAGCCGTCGGAACCGAAGGCCGTCGCGCTCAGCTTGACGAGCTGCTCGGCGGCCGGGGAACGCGGTGCGCCGAGCACGATCGGCACGCCCTCGTTCACGGCCTTGAGGTAGAGGAACGGGTCGTATGGGAGATCGCTCGAGATGCGCGTGCCGAGGGCCGACTCGATGTCGCGCGGCTTGAGGATCTCGCGGGCGAACATGTTGTTGAGGACGAACGTGGACTTGTCGCCGATCGAGCCGGTCTCATTGAGATAGTCGAGCAGCCCGTGTACCGCCTTGAGCGCCGACATCTCGGGATGGACAGGGAGCACGATCGTCTCGGCCGCCTCGAAGACCCGGAGCGCGCGCTCATCCAGCAGCGACCCCGCGTCCACGACGATCGCGTCGTACGCCTCGAGCAGCGTGCCCAGGATGTGCGAGACGTGATCGGCCGTGATCAGCTCGGAGGCCTCGGGCGACGCCGGAGCAGCGAGGACGTGCAGCCCGCTGTCGTGGCGGGTGGCGTACGACCGCAGGATCTCGGGCTCGCGGAGCGCATTGGCGTCGCGGACGACGTCGGCCAGCGTCTGCTTGGGCTCGAGATTGAGGTGGGTGGCGACGCCACCGAACTGGAGGTCGAGATCCAGCAGCACGACCCGATCCATCCGCCGCTGTGCCGCGGCGACCGCGATGTTGGTCGCGATCGTGGTGGTCCCGACGCCGCCCTTCGGGCTGTACACCGCGACCGTGCGGCGTGGCCGGGCGAGCGTCAGCCCATCGGCCGAGATGACCGGTGCGAGCTCACGCGAGCGCTGGAACCGCAGGAGCAGCGCCTCGACTCGAGCCTCGACTTCACGCCCATCGAACGGTCGGGCGACCACGTCATCGGCGCCGGCCTCAAGGAAGCCGATCCGCTCCTCGACGTCGTCGGTCGCGGCGACGCACAGGATCGGGATCGGGGCCACCGACGGCGTCCCGCGGATCTCGCGGCAGAGGTCGAACGCGGTCTTCGCACCCTTGGCCGGCTTGCCCAGGTCGATGATCGCGAGCTGGTTCTCGGCGACCTTGGCAAGGGCCTCGTCCAGGTCGGTGGTGCGGGTGACGGTGTACCCGGAGGTGGTCAGGATCGGACCGAGTGAATTGGCGCCGGCGTCTGCGGTTTCGATGACAAGGATGGTGCTCGCCGGCACTGGGCCTCCCGGGGTTCCGCGACGGTTCGCGCGCGTCGCTGAGGATACAACGGCCGACGGGGATCCCCGTCGGTCCGTGCTAGACTACCGCCCGTTTCCTTTCCGCTCCGTGCCGGATCGGTATGCCGACGTCAACGGGGCAATCCCATTGGAAGGAGTCACTGCGCGCATGCGCCGATATGAACTCATGCTCGTGATCCGTCCGGACGTACCGGACGATCGGAGCCAGGCGGTCATCGACCGCATCACCCGTCAGATCACCGCGGCCGGTGGCCAGATCACCAAGGTCGCGCCGTGGGGTCGGCGGCGTCTCGCGTACCCGATCGATCGGTACCGCGAGGGCTCGTACCACATCATCCTCTTCCATGCCCCGGGCGACGCCTTGGCCGAGCTGGAGCACAGCCTCCTCATCACCGAGGAGGTCCTTCGTCACCTGGTGACGCGGGACGAGCGACCCGTCAAGGCGCTGCGCCGCGACGACGGTGCCGAGGGCCTCGACGAGACCGACGACACCGACCTTCCCCTTGGCCTCGACGAGGAGGAAGAGGACGACGGCGAACGCATCGGCGAGGACGAGAGCGAGGCGGCTCCGGCCGCCATCGACTGAGGAGCGACGACGATGGCCCTGTGCAAGGTCATGATCATCGGCAACCTCGGGTCGGACCCCGAGATGCGCTACACGCCCAGCAACCGGGCGGTCACCCAGTTCAACGTGGCCGTCAACCAGAGCACCAAGAACCAGCAGACCGGGGAGTGGGTCGAGGAGACCGACTGGTTCCGCGTCAGCGTCTGGGGTGACCGCGCCGAGCGCATGGCCGAGAGCCTGCGCAAGGGCAACAAGGTCTTCGTCGAGGGTCGCTTCAAGACCCGCGAGTTCGAAGGCCGAGACGGCCAGAAGCGAACCTCCCTGGAGATCACGGCCGACTCGATCGTCAACCTCGAGCGCCGAGCGCGCGACGACGAGGGCTCGTTCCAGGGCGCCCCGGCGGGTGCCGGCGCAGGCGCCGCGGCCGCCGGCGGCAATGGCGGCGGCGGCGGCAACGTCCGACCGCAGCGCGCTCCCACCGACGACACCGACCTCGACGACCTTCCCTTCTGACGCGATCCCGAACCTGACCAGGAGATCCTGAACCGATGCCTTCCGCCCGCGCGCGCAAGCGCGACGACTTCTACCGCGATCGACGACGTCGCAAGGTCTGCGCGTTCTGCGCCGACAAGACGACGCTGATCGACTACAAGGAGGTCAACCGCCTCCGCCGCTACCTCTCGGAGCGCGCCAAGATCGAGCCGCGCCGCAAGACCGGCACGTGCGCCGGCCACCAGCGCGAGCTCGCGGTCGCCCTCAAGCGGGCGCGCCACGTGGCGCTGCTCCCGTACGCGCCCCAGCACCTGCGCCCATAGGCACTCCCTGACGAGCCTGTCGCGATGGCAGTCGGGCTCGTGATGATCGCCGGCGGGGCGGCCGCCGGCGTCTTCGGCTCCCTGCTCGGGCTTGGCGGGGGCATCCTGATCGTTCCGCTGCTGACGCTCGTCTTCGGCCTCGACCTGCGCGAGGCCGTCGGCGTGTCGCTGGTGAGCGTGATCATGACGAGCAGCGCTGCGGCCGGCGTGTACCTCGAGCGCCACGTCGCGGACCTGCGGCTCGGGATGCGGCTCGAACTGTTCACGGCGATCGGCGCGTTGGTCGGTGGCTCGATCGCGTTCCTGATCGATGAACGCTTCCTTGCGGTGCTCTTTGCCCTCCTGCTTGGCTACGTGGCGTTCACGATGGCCCGCGGCGCTCGCCGCGCAGCCGTGGAGGACGGCACCGTCGACGACCCAGCACCGGACAGCGGCAGCTACAAGGTGCGCAACCTCCGGCTCGGCCAGGTCGGGGCGACCGGCGCGGGGATCGCATCGGCCCTGCTCGGCGTCGGTGGCGGCATCATCAAGGTGCCGTTGATGCACCTGGCGATGGGCGTGCCCCTGCGCGTCGCCACCGCGACCAGCAATCTGATGGTGGGGATCACGGCCGCAGCGAGTGCCGTGATCTACCTGCTCCACGGCGAGATCGACCCGTTCGTCGCGGGACCCACAGCCATCGGCGTGTTCCTCGGGGCGAGCCTCGGGTCGCGGGTCGCCCACCGCATCGAGCTGCGCGTCCTGCGCTGGCTCTTCGTCGCCGTCCTGCTGTACACGGCCGTGCAGATGCTGCTCAAGGCGATCACGTGATGGTCGACAACGAGCCCTCGGCCCGAGGCGTCGAGGCGTCGTTCGAGGGGACGATCGGTCGGCTGCTGATCGCGCTCACGTATGTGGCGGTCATCCTGCTGGCGATCGGTGTCGGCCTGCTCTTCGTGCGCGGCATCTCCCCGTTGAGCGGCGGCCCGCAATTCGACCCTGGTCGGCTCGTCGGGGACATCGTCGCCCTGGCGCCGGAAGGCTTCCTGTGGCTCGGGCTGCTCGCGGTCATCGCGGCGCCCGTCGTCCGCGTCATCGCGGCGGCGATCGGCTACGAACGGGCGGGGGACCGATCGATGGTGCTCATCGCGCTCGCGATCCTGGCGGTGCTCGCGGCGAGCGTCGTCACGGCGATCATTTCTACCTAACGCAACCCCGGAGCGTCGGCCGGGGCGCTCGGAGGTGCACGGTATACTCGGCCGACCCTGTCGGGCCCGGTACCCGATCAGCGCAGGAGTCGAGCCGAATGACGACCGAGACCAAGGCCGACAACCCAGCCGCGTCGGCCCATCACGCCCCCACGCCGGGGAGCCTGGACGACCTGATCTGCTACTTCGAGGGGCAGTTCGTCCCGATGCGCGACGCCAAGGTCAGCATCATGACCCACGCGTTCATGTACGGGACCGCGACCTTCGAGGGCATTCGCGCCTATTGGAACGAGGACGAGGGTCGGCTGTACGGCCTCAAGATCCGCGAGCACGTCGAGCGCATCCGCCAGTCGTGCCGGATCCTGCTCATGCAGGACGTGCCGTCGGTCGATGACCTGACCCGCCTGATCCTCGAGACGGTTCGTCGAAACGCGTTCCGCGAGGACGTCTACATCCGGCCGTCCTTCTACAAGTCGACCCGGGCGATCGGCGTTCGCCTGCACGACCTCGAGAACGAGCTCTACATCATCACGCTGCCGTTCGGGAACTACATCGACACCGACCGCGGCGTCCGCCTCATGACGTCGTCGTGGCGGCGCAACGCCGACGAGGCGCTGCCGGCCCGCGGCAAGATCGTCGGCGGCTACGTGAACATGGCGTTCCAGAAGTCCGAGGCGAACCTCAACGGCTTCGACGAGGCGGTCGTGCTGACGGCCGGCGGCCACGTCAACGAGTCGTCGGCCGCGAACATCTTCGTGATCCGCGACGGCGTGGCACTCACCCCGCCGGTCAGCGACGACCTGCTGGAGGGCGTGACCCGCAAGGCGTTGATGGAGCTGATGGCCAACGAGGGCATCCCGACAGCGGAGCGCTCCATCGATCGCTCGGAGCTCTACGTCGCCGACGAGATCTTCGTTTGCGGGACCGGCGTCCAGGTGTCCCCGGTGATCGAAGTCGACCATCGCCAGGTCGGTTCGGGTGACGTCGGCCCGATCGCGCGGCTGGTCCGCGACCGCTACTTCGAAGCCGTGCGCGGGCAGCTCCCGGCCTACAAGCACTGGCTGACGCCGATCGAATAGCGCGGCGCGCGTCGATGGCGTGCCGGGCGCGCAGCAGCCAGGCGCGACCGACGCTGAGTCGCACGCTTGGTGACGGGTTTCGGCGGCGATCGTCGCTTGTCACGCGACAGAAGCCGTCGAGGCGTTTCGGTCCTCGCCCGCGGCCGCCTTCTGTCGACTCCCGGGCGACAAATCCGGCCTGAAGGTGCGGCAAGGGCCCCCGGCGGTGGCCTTCAGCCAGGATCTGTCGACTGTCAGGACGACGATCGGCGTCAGAGAGCGCCCGATCGGCTCCCTGAGGAGTGCTACGACCCCATTTCGTCGCCTGCCACGCGACGCCGTCGCGGCCAGTCCCTCAGGACGACGGCGGCGGCTGGAGGTCCGGCGTGTTTCGACCGATCGTGACGACCACGTCCGCGCGGATCGCCGGGTCTGCCTTCGTGACCACCTTGATCTTGAACAGCTGCTCGAGGTAGGCGATCGTCGCCGGCAACTTCGCCTCCGCGCCGTTGTAGATCGTCACGACGGTCTTGGCCGGCACGCTCCCCGGCGGCTTGCCCCGCGGCGCCGACGCGGCCAGCCCGTGATACTCGAGGTACGACGCGAGCCTGGCCCCCCGACCGGTATCACCGGTCCCGTTCATGACCCAGAGCTGCGCCTCCTCGCCCGCCAGCGCCTGGCGCAACGCCTCGTCGCGCGGATCGGTGGTGAACGCGTCCTTCACCGCGCGTCGGATCCGGTCCACGTACGGCAGGGTGTAGTAGCCGCTCAGCACTTCCTGCTGGTAGAGCGGCGGGGCGAACACATACGAGCGGATGTTGGCGGTGTCGATCTGGGAGGCGAGCCCGAGCAGCTTGTCGATCTGGTCGAGCGGGACGTCGGTGCGGACCGCCTTCTTGAGCGCGGCGACGAGCTCCGGGAGGCGCGGGATCAGCGCCTGGGGGTCGGCCTGCTCGCGGAGCGACAACAACACCCGTTGCTGGCGGGCGCCGCGGTCGAAGTCGGTCGAGGTGTGGCGCGACCGGGCATAGCGGAGGGCCTGGTCGCCGTCCATGTGCTGGATGCCACTCGGGATGTACAGCCGCTGCGTTCGTCCGGTCGTGCCCGGGAACGTGTCATCGACGACCGGCACCTGGACGTTGATCGTGACCCCGCCGAGCGCGTCGACGACCTTCTTGAAGCCGTCGAAGTTGACCTCGACGAAATAGCGGATCTTGAGGTTGTACAGGTTGCCGACGATCGACTTGAGCGCGTTGTAGCCGCGGGTGCGATCGGTGCCGGGCCAGAGATCCGAGCGGCGTCGATTGTTGATGAGGAACGAGTTGATCTTCTGGCCGTAGGTCGTGCCCCACACGCGTTGCGCCGGACCGGAGGGCACCGGCACGTCCTGCGTGTCGCGGGGGAGGCTGAACATCGCGACCTGCTTGGTCACCGGGTCGATCGACACCGTGATCAGCGTGTCGGTGTTGTGGCCGCCGGCCTGCTCGTCCGCGCCGATGAGCAGGATGTTCAGCCGCTCCTTGCCGTCCCATGGCGGCACGTCGACGCTGGGCACGGGCGTCCCGATCAGCGTTGGCTCGGGGGTCGGGGACTCGGTCGGCTCGGTGGTGACGTCGCCGGACTCCGATGCGCCGGGCGACGGGCTGGCCGCCGTGTCGCAGTCGTCGGTCGAGGACTCGGTCACGAAGATGCAGCTCCCGAGCGCGTCCTGCGCCAGGAGGTCGTAGCGGGCGACGACGACGTGGGAGCCGGCCATCACGAGCACGACTGCGACGAGCCCGGCGATCGACAGCGGGTTGCGCGGCATACGGGCGCGACCGAGCCGGCCGTCACCCGAGGCGGCGTGCGAGTTGAGGAACTCGGCCACCCGGTAGGCATCCACGATCGCCACGAGCCGGTACGCGAGCGCGATCAGGTTGAACACGAAGATCGCCCCGACGAGCTCGACGAACGCGCCGATGAGCTGGAACCGGTCCAGGCGGATCACGAGACCGGCGATGAGCGCAAGGAGCAGGATCGGCGGTGCGGCGAAGCCCAGGGCCCGCATCGGTGCGCCCGCGTAGAGGTGGCCGAGACCCGGGAACAGCAGCGACAGGAACGCGGCGGTGAACGGCGACCGCCCGCGCGGTCGCGGTTCCTGCGGGTGCTGCATCGCGGGTAGGATACTCGGACTCGCTGGACGGGTCGCCGAGCCGGAATCGGTGTGCCTGCCCTTGCCCGGCGCACCACGGAGATGCATGTTCCGACCCGTCACCTCGAAGCCCGATCTCGTCGCCCAGGAGCACGAATTGCTCGCGACATGGCGGGATCGACGGACGTTCGAGCGCCTGCGGGCCCAGAACGACGGCGGCCCGCACTGGAGCTTCCTCGACGGACCGATCACGGCGAACAACCCGATGGGCGTCCATCACGCCTGGGGTCGCGCGTACAAGGACCTGTACCAGCGCTTCCACGCGATGCTCGGCGAGCACCAGCGCTACCAGAACGGGTTCGATTGCCAGGGGCTGTGGGTCGAGGTCAACGTCGAGCGCGACCTCGGGTTCACCTCGAAGCGCGACATCGAGGCGTTCGGCATCGACCGCTTCGTGACGCTCTGCAAGCAGCGAGTCCTGACGTACGCCGCGCGGCAGACCGAGCAATCGATCCGCCTCGGCATGTGGATGGACTGGAACGACCCGGACGAGCTCCGCCGCCTGCACGACCTGCTCGCCACGGATCCCGGAGCCGTCACGACGATCCAGGGGCCGAACGGCCCGGTCACCGACACCGTCGAGATGCTGGTCGGGCGGCTGGGCATGCCCGAGATCGGTGGCAGCTACTTCACGTTCAGCAACGAGAACAACGACCTGATCTGGGGGTTCCTCGCGGAGGTCCACCGCCGGGGCTGGCTGTACAAGGGCCACGACACCATGCCGTGGTGCGCGCGGTGCGGGACCGGGCTCTCCCAGATGGAGATGAACGAGGGCTACCAGGATCGCGAGGATCCCGGGCTGACCATCAAGCTCCCATTGGTCGATCGACCCGGCGAGTCATTGCTGGTCTGGACGACGACGCCGTGGACGCTCACGTCGAACGTCGCGGCCGCCGTCGGCGAGAACCTCACCTACGTCCGCGTGCGCCAGGGCGATGACACGTTCTGGCTCGGCAAGGGCACGCTCAAGACCGCGTTGCAGGGCCCGTTCGAGGTCCTCGAGGAGCGGCCCGGCCGGGATCTCGTGGGCTGGCGCTACAGCGGCCCGTTCGACGAATTGGCTGCCGTCCGCGACGCGTTCTCGCCGACCGGGTACGAGCACCGGGTCGTGGCCTGGTCGGAGGTCGGCGAGGAGGAGGGGACCGGCATCGTCCACATCGCTCCTGGCTGCGGCGCCGAGGACTTCCAGCTCGGCAAGGCGCTCGGGCTGCCCGTCATCGCCCCGATCGACGAGTCGGGGATCTTCCTCCCGGGGTTCGGCTCGCTGAGCGGCCGCGACGTCCGCGACGTCACCGAGCCGATCGTCGCCCACCTCCGCGACACCGACCGCTTCTACCGCCTCGAGTCGTACACGCACCGCTACCCGCACTGCTGGCGGTGTGGGACGCCGCTCGTCTTCCGGCTCGTGGACGAATGGTTCATCTCGATGGGGCCGGTCTACGACCAGCCGCGCGACACGCTCTCGAGGGAGCAGGTCGACGCGAGCCTGCGCTACCAGATCATGGAGATCGTCGACCAGATCCGCTGGATCCCGGAGTTCGGCTACGACCGCGAGCTCGATTGGCTCCACAACATGCACGACTGGATGATCAGCAAGAAGCGCTACTGGGGGCTGGCGCTGCCCATCTACGACTGCAGCGCGTGTGGCGCGGTCGAGGTGATCGGGGGCCGCGACGAACTCCACGAGCGCGCGGTCGAGGGCTGGGATCGGTTCGAAGGGCACACGCCGCACCGGCCGTGGATCGACGAGGTCAAGATCGCCTGCCCTGCGTGCGGCGCGCCGGTCGAGCGGATCAAGGACGTCGGCAATCCGTGGCTCGACGCCGGCATCGTGCCGTTCTCGACGCTGCACTTTCGGGAGGAGCCGGAGTACTGGCGCCAATGGTTTCCGGCCGACTTCATCACCGAGAGCTTCCCCGGCCAGTTCCGCAACTGGTTCTACTCGATGCTCGCGATGTCGACGGTCCTCCGCCGCGAGCCGCCGTTCAAGACGATCTTCGGCTACGCGCTGGTGTACGGCGAGGACGGGCGGCCGATGCACAAGAGCTGGGGCAACGCGATCGACTTCGACGAGGCCGCCGAGCGGATGGGCGTCGATGTCATGCGCTGGATGTTCGCGAAGGCGCGACCCGAGGAGAACATCCCCTTCGGCTGGCACGCGGCCGACGAGGCGCGCCGGGAGCTGCTGATCCTGTGGAACGTGTACTCGTTCTTCGTGACGTATGCGCGACTCGGCTGCGTGGACACCGGCAACCAGGCGCCGCCGGTCGTGGAGCGGCCGGTGCTGGATCGCTGGATCCTGTCCCGGGCAGCGGGCACGGCCGCCATCGTCGAGGAGCGGCTCCGCGACGTCGACGCGGTCGGCGCGACACGCGCGTTGTCGGCGTTCATCGACGGCCTCTCGACCTGGTACCTGCGCCTGTCCCGTCGGCGTTTCTCGCGTGCGGACGACACCGCGGACCGTGCTGCCGCGTTCGCGACACTCCACGAGGCGCTGGTCGTCACATCCCGGATGCTGGCGCCGATCCTGCCGTTCCTCGCCGACGCGATGTACACGAACCTGCTGCCGGCCGTGGATCCGGACGCGCCCGACAGCGTGCACCTCACGAGGTTCCCGACGAGCGAGGTCGCCGGCCATCGCGACGCACCGCTCGAATCGTCGATGGAGCTGGCGCAGCGCGCGGTCGAGCTCGCGCGCACGCTCCGCGGGGCGAACCGGCTCAAGACCCGCCAGCCGCTCGGACGCGCCTGGTTGGCCGTCCCAGGAGGCGACGGTGCGCTGTCGCGCGACCTGCTCGACCTCGTGGCGTCCGAGATCAATGTCAAGACGATCGAATCGATCGCCGACGGCTCCGAGCTCATCGAGCGCCGCGTCAAGGTGCTGCTGCCCAAGGTCGGGAAGCGACTCGGACCGGCGATCCCGACCGTGATGGCGGACGCCCGCGATGGGCGTTTCGAGATCCATCCGGACGGCTCCGTGACCGTGGGGAACGTGCAACTCGCGCCCGATGAGGTCGAGGTCCAGGCCACGCCCCGACCGGGCACGGCGGTCGCCGAGGACGACGGGCTCGTGCTCGTGCTCGACACGGAGCTGACCGCCGCCCTACGAGCCGAGGGCGACGCGCGCGAGCTCGCCCGCGCGGTCCAGGACCTGCGACGCGAGGCCGGTCTCGAGCTCGACGACCGGATCGAACTGTGGGTCGAGGGCCTGGATGACGCGGTACGGCAGCATCTGCCGGCGCTGGCGGCCGACGTCCTCGCCGAGGTCGTCACCGGGCCGATCCCGACGGACGCCAAGCGGGCGACGGTCGAGCTCGACAGCGGCACCGTCACGATCGCGCTGCGGAGGCTCGATTGACGGCCGGGTCGGTCCCGATGCGCTCAGGCACCCGGGCGCGCTGGCCGATCTTCATCGGGCTCGCGGCGATCGTGTTCGTCGCGGACCAGGTCACGAAGGCGTGGCTGGTCTCGTTCCTCGCCCCCGGCCAACGGACCGAGGTGCTCGACTCATACGTGCGCCTGGTGCACTCGCAGAACAGCGGTGCGCTCTTCGGGCTCTTCCGCGACCAGGCCGTGCTGTTCGGCCTCGTATCGATCGGGGTCGTCGGCTTGATCGTCTGGTTCCACGGCAATGCCGGTCGCAATACCGTGCTCTCGGTGGCCCTCGGCCTGCTGCTTGGCGGCGCCCTCGGGAACATGGCGGACCGGTTCCACTACGGCTACGTCGTCGACTTCGTCGACCTCGGGATCGGCGACATCCGTTGGTACACGTTCAACGTCGCCGATGCGGCGATCAGCTGTGCGCTGGTCCTGTTGCTGCTCACGGCGATCATCCCGGGACGCCTGGGCATGCCTGGCGAGGCACGACCGACCGGCAACGTGCCCGAGACCGGCGGCCGGCCCGATGCCTGAGGCGCCGGTCGCGGCGGGGATCAGGACGGTCCGCATACCGGAGGGTTCGACCGGCCGGATCGACCGCTTCGTCGCCGACGCGACCGGCCTGTCCCGCAGCCACGTCCAGAAGCTGATCTCCGACGGCCGCCTCACCGTCGACGGCGTGCCGGTCCGGGCGAACGCGCTCGTCCCGGTCGGGGCCGAGGTGCTTCTCGACGTCCCGGAGCCGCGGGCGCTCGACCTCGCGCCGGCCCCCGACATCCCGCTGCGGATCGTGTACGAAGACGACGACCTGCTGATCGTCGACAAGCCGGCCGGTCTCGTCGTCCACCCGTCGGCCGGTCACCACGACGGCGACACGCTGGTGAACGCGCTCCTGGCGCGCGCCGGTGGGGCCGAGTATGGCGGCATCGCCGGCGTCGCTCGCCCGGGCATCGTCCATCGACTCGACCGCGACACCAGCGGCCTGCTGATGGTCGCGAAGCACGACGCCGCGCAGCGATCGTTGATGGCCCAGCTGAAGGCACGCCGGATCCGGAAGACGTACCAGGCGCTCGTCGCCGGGAGCGTGGCGGCGGCCGTGGGCCGGATCGAGGCGCCGGTCGGGCGGGACCCGAAGCATCGGACGCGGATGGCGGTCATCCCCGACGGCCGGCCGTCAACGACCGGCTATCGGGTTCGTGAGCGGTTTGCCGGCTGGACGCTGCTCGAGCTCGACCTGGTGACGGGCCGGACCCACCAGATCCGCGTCCACCTCGACGCGATCGGCCACCCGGTCGCCGGGGATCCCGTTTACGGGACCGGGACATCACGCCGTGGACCCGACGGTCTCGACCGCCTCTTCCTGCACGCCTGGCGGCTGGAGCTGGCGGCGCCCGGTGACGGGCACCTGATCCGCGCGACGGCGCCGTTGCCGCCCGAGCTCGACGAGGTGGTGATCGGTCTCCGCGCCCGCGAGCAGGCGCGATGACGAAGCGCCACGATGACGGCGTGACCGACGCCGGCCCCCCGCCGCCGCTCCCCGAGCCCGAGCACGTCTCCGACGATCCGGGCCGTCCCGACACCACCATCCTCGGTGCGCCCGGGGCGATGCTGGTGATCATCTCGGGGCCGTCCGGGGTCGGCAAGGACACGATCATCGACGAGATGCGCCGCCGCGAAGCCGAGGCCGGTCGCGACGGCGACCGCCACTACGTCGTCACGATGACGACGCGAGCGCCGCGAGACGGCGAGGTTGACGGCATCGACTACAACTTCGTCAGCCGCCAGGAGTTCCTGCGGATCAGGGCGGACCGGGGCTTCCTCGAGGCCAACGAGCTCTACGGCAACTGGTACGGGTCGCCACGGCAGCAGGTCCGCGACGCGCTGTTCGCCGGCAAGGACGTGATCCTCAAGATCGACGTCCAGGGCGCGCAGATCGTCAAGGAGCAGGTCACCGAATCGCTGCTGATCTTCATCATCCCGCCGACGCTCGAGACGCTGATCTCGCGGCTTCGCGCGCGCGCGACCGAAACCGCCGACGAGCTGGACGTGCGCCAGCAGAATGCGGCGATCGAGCTCGCGCGGCAGGGCGACTACGACCACGTGGTCGTCAACGAGACCGGCAAGGTCGGACAGACCGCCGATCGCATCGAATCGATCATCGCGGCCGAGCGGGCGGCACACGTGGGCCGGCGGGTCCGCGTCTAACGCGGGGTGACCCTCGGGCTCGCGCCCGGGCACGAGACGGCCGATCCGGCACGCTCGTCGGAGGGGGCGCGTCTCGTCGAGGTGGCAGTCGATGCCGCGGGCGCCGGTGGTGCGCGACCGTACACGTACGCGGTGCCCCCGTCCCTGCACGACCTCGAGGCGGGTGAAGCCGTGCTGGTCGAGTTCGGACGGCGGCAGGCACTCGGCGTGATCCTGGGACCGGCGACGTCGAGTGGCGGCGCCGAGCCCAAGCCCATCGTCGATCGCGTGCGGGCCGACGGTCCGTTGCTCCCCGGATTGACGCTGTCGCTCGCACGCTGGGTCGCCGGGCACTACCTCGCCCCACCGGCGCTCGTGATCCGATCGATGCTCCCGCCCGGGCTCCTCGAGCGGCTCGAGCTCGTCGCCGAACGTACGCCGACGGCCGCCACGGAGGCTTCGCTGGACGCCGTCGATATGGACCTGCTCGAACAGCTCGAGTCGGGGGCGCGGCCCGCCCGCGAGCTCGCCGCGCCGGACGGGCGAGCCGGACTGCTCCGGCGCCTGCGGGACCTCGCGGCCCGTGGCCTCGTCACCCTCGACTGGACGCTGCTCGGCGCCTCCGGTGGCCCGCGCTACGAGCGCTGGATCGAGCTCACGGCCGACGGGCGCTCGATCGCAGCCGCGGTCGCCGGCGGCGAGAAGGCTCCGGGACGGCCGCTCGGTCCACGGCAAGTGGCGACGCTGGCCGATCTCCTGGCGTCGCCCGCGGGGATCGCCGGTCCCGATCTCGCGAGCCGGCACGGGACATCGGCGATCGCGGGGCTCGTCCGTCGCGGTCTCGTCGCGGCCGAGACCCGCGAACGACCTCGACGGCCCCTTGCGTCGAGGGCCCCGGGCCTGCGCGGTGGCCGCCCGCCGACCGCCGCGCTGTCGGGGCCGCAAGGCGACGCGGTCGAGCGTGCCCGGCGCGCGATCGCCGCCCGCGATCCGCGACCGCTGCTGCTCGATGGCGTCACCGGCGGTGGCAAGACCGCGATCTACGTCGAGGCGATCGCGGCGTCGCTCGAGGCGGGCCGGCCGGCGCTCGTGCTGGTCCCCGAGATCGCGCTTGCGCTGCCGCTCGTCGATCGACTGCGCGCGGACCTGGATGCCCGGGTGGCGCTCGTCCATTCGGGGCTCGGCGACGGCGAACGGGCCGATGAGTGGCGTCGCATCCGGGCGGGCGACGTGGACATCGTCGTCGGGACGCGGCTGGCCGTCGGCTCGCCGCTCGCCGACGTTGGCGTGGTGATCGTCGACGAGGAGCACGATCCGGCCTACAAGAGCGACCGGACGCCGCGTCTGCAGGCACGCGACACCGCGATCCACCTCGCCGAGCTCGCCGGTGCCGCGATCATCCTTGGCTCGGCGACGCCAGCGGTGGAGAGCCTTGGGCGCGCCGTCGAGGGCACGTACGACCGCGTGATCCTGCCGACGCGACCGTCCGGTGAGCCACCGACGATCGATGTCGTCGACATGCGGGCCGAGCTCGCTGAGGGCAATCGCGGGTTGCTCTCGAGAGCGCTCGATGATGCGCTGGCCGGCCTGGACACCGCGCGTGGCGACCAGGCGATCCTCGTGCTCAACCGGCGCGGGACCGCGTCGGTCGTGCTCTGCCGCGACTGTGGCCACGTGCAGGCCTGCCCGGATTGCGAGCGGCCGCTCGTGTACCACCAGGCCGGCACGACGCTGCGCTGTCACCACTGCGGGCGCGCCACGCCGCTCGCCACGCGCTGCCCGAACTGTCACTCGCCGCGGATCCGCTACGTCGGCGGCGGCACGGAGCGCGTCGAGCGGGAGGTCCGGGACACGCACCCGCGGCTCCGCGTGGCGCGGCTCGACCGGGACGTGACCGAGCGACGCGGCGCCGCGGAACGCATCGTCGACGCGTTCACGGCCGGGGAGGTCGATGTCCTCGTCGGAACGAGCCTGGTCACCAAGGGTCTCGACGTGCCCGGTGTCACGCTGGTCGGGGTCGTGTCATCCGACGTCGCGCTCAACCTGCCCGACGAGCGTGCTGCGGAACGGACGTACCAACTTCTCAGCCAGGCGGTCGGCCGAGCCGGTCGCGGCGATCGGGCGGGGCGGGCGATCCTCCAGACGTATCAGCCGGATCACGCGGTGATCCGCGCGGTCGCCGCGGGCGACGGCACGCCGTTCTACACGGCTGAGCTCGAGCTCCGCCGGCGGTTCGGGTCACCGCCGTTCGGTTCGCTGGTCAAGCTCACGGTCGCGCTGCCCGATCGCGGCGCGGCCGAAGCGGCGGGGGAGGAGATGGCAGCCCGCCTCCGGGAGCGGGCGTCTGGACGGGGAACGGTCGTGATCGGGCCGGCGCCGGCGTACATCGCCCGGCGGAACGACCGGTGGCGCTACCACCTGATCCTGCGCGGCGACGATCCCGTGGGCGTGCTCGGCGATGAGCCCGGGCCGCCGTGGTCCGTGGACGTCGACCCGGAGTCGCTGCTCTAGCCGGTCCTCATAGATCGGAGACCCGGAAGCGGTGCGGTGCTCCGGTCCAGTTGTTCCAGTAGCTCCAGACGACTCCATCTCGCTCGAACGCAGCCGCGACGCGTCCGCGCCCATCGACGTCGATGTCTGCACGCCCGGATGCGCCCACATATCCCACCAGCTGCGTCTGCCAGCGGCCGCCGTGGCGGTTCTGGTCCACGACACCCCAGGAGTTGGTCGACCGGAAATACCGGAACAACAAGTGCAGATCGCCCAGACGGCTCGCTCGCTGCCTTTGACAGGATCCGGCCAGCGTGCGCCTGGGTGCGCTCGACGCGAGCGAATGCGCCGAAGGCGTCCCTGTAGACCGTCACGAGACCCGTTTCGCCCTCGTACGTCACGAGATATCGGCGACCGGATCCGTCGATGGCGAGGTCGATCGTCACCGCATTGGAATAGCGGAGGGGTATCCGATCGACGTCCCAGCTACCCGATCGATTCGCGAGTCGCACGGTCCGGCGATGACTGGCGTCGGCCACGAACAGCCACAGTCCGCCGCCCGGGTCGGTCCCGAGATGGGACACCAGGCCACTGGTGGCATACCGATACGGCCAGCCGCCACTCGCCGCGCGCCGGATCACGAACACGCCGTCCTCGTCGGTGATGGCGATGTTCACGCGGCCCGTCCGATCGATCGCCAGCGATGCGGTGCCGACCTCGCCGAAATGGACCTTGGACGCCCGCCAGGCACCCGACGAGTTGGTGGCGTAATAAGCGTCGTAGTTCCCATCAAGGTTGTCAGGGATCGGTCGCGTGATGAGCAGATGCACCCGGCGCGCGCTGTCGACGGTGATCGCTGCACACCGGTCGCCCGCCGTCACCGGGTGCGGCGACAGGCGCCACGTCCCGGACCGGTTCGTTGCGAGATAGATCCCCGGTTCGGCGACGCCCGTCCGAGCGAACGCGATGTACCGGTAGCCATGCGCATCGAACGTGATGCATGGTCCGCTGTCGACCGCGCCGGCCGGTGCCGCCGAAACGGGCGCGACTGCGATCGAGACGGCGAAGGCGAGCCCGGCGACGGCCGACCCGAGGGTCCTCGGCAGGCGCCGACGCGTCCCGCGCGACCCTGGCGTCAGTCGACCCGCCGGCGGTACGCGACGAGTACCCCTCCGACCTTCCGCTCGAGGCCCTGGAGGTACTCGAGCTGGCTGGGTGGAAGCTCAGCCGGGTCGAGCCCCTCGCCGACCGCATCGGGATCGACGGTTCCCCACGCCGACGGCGCATAGGCCATCACGAGGTCCGTATCGAGCGTTCGCTCCGCCTCGACCACGAGCGCGACCTGTTCGGCTTCGAGGTCCGCGAAGCTCCATCCGCCGCTATTCATCGGCGATCCTCCGCTGCAGCGAGTCCTGCCCGCGAATCATACGCCCGAGGACCATCGGATCCGTCCCATATCCGGCCGTTTCGTGCGACGATGCGCACCCATTCGCTGAGGAGACGCACCATGACGGACCCCCTGAACCCCAATCACGACGAACCGGCCGAGGGGCCGC
Organism: uncultured Chloroflexia bacterium; assembly: GCA_963788235.1. Lineage (GTDB taxonomy): Bacteria > Chloroflexota > Limnocylindria > Limnocylindrales > CSP1-4 > SPCO01. The sequence continues at coordinate 245,073 of CAWBFV010000002.1, forward strand.
GGGACGCCGCGTTCTCGAGCGAGAACGGCGCTGAGACCGTCAAAGATGCCTCCGGCGATGCCACGCGCGATACGGCTGCCAAGGCGAACGAGGTCATCGAGCAGCTGCGTGAGGCAGTCGAGGACCTGGCCGAGAAGGCCGCCCCGGCCGTCAAGGAGTTCTCGGCCAAGGCCGCCGAGCTCGTCGCCGTCGCAGCCGACAAGGCCGCGCCGCTCGTGCAGCGCGCCGGTGAGGTCACCGCGGACGCGAGCGGCAAGCTCGCGCAGAAGTCGCGAACGTTTGCCGCGGACATCCGCGAGCAGGTCAGCGGGGCCGCCAATTCGGCATCCTCGACCGTCGCGGACGCGACCGACGCCGCGAAGGACGCGGCAGAACACAACCCGCCGCTCTGAGGCTCGGCCCAGCAGGTCTGGATCGCCGGGGCGGGTGCTGATCAGCCATCAGCGGCCCGACCGGGCGTCCTCCTATACTCGCGCTCATGTCCGTCCGACCCATCGTCCTGCTCGGTGATCCGCGGCTGCGCCTCAAGGGCCAGCCCGTGGACGCCTTCGGAAAGTACCTGCACGAGCTCCTCGACGACCTCGCCCACACGATGCGCGACGCGCCAGGCGTCGGTCTTGCCGCTCCTCAGCTCGGCGAGCCGCTCCGCGCCTGCGTGATCGAGGTCGAGAGCCAGCTCTACGAGCTCGTCAACCCGCGCATCGTCCGCGCGGCAGGCGACGACCGGGACCTCGAGGGGTGCCTGTCGATCCCTGGCTACGTCGCCTATGTCAACCGGCACGAGAAGGTGTGGGTCGTCGCCCAGGACCGTCACGGCAAGAAGGTCAAGGTCGCCGGCTCCGGTCTGCTCGGGCGAGCGTTGCAGCACGAGCTCGACCACCTCGAGGGCAAGCTGTACATCGACTACCTCGAGTCGATGGACGAGCTGATCCCGGTCGGTGACAGCAACGAGGACGACGCCGAAGTCCGCGAGGCGACGAGCGCCCTGGCGTGACGGCGGGGCGGGCACGGACCGTCTTCATCGGCAGCGGCGGCTTCGGCCGACCCGCGCTGGAGCAACTGGTCGACCACCCCGACACGGATCTCGTCGGGATCGTCACGGCGCAACCGAAACCCGTCGGGCGGGCGCAGGACGTTGCCCCGACCCCGATCGGGGCAGCCGCGGCCGAGCTCGGCATCGACCCCACCCTGACGCCCGAGCGACTCCGTGACCCGCTGGCGATCGCCGGGATCCTCGAGCTCGGACCGGAGCTGGTCGTCCTCGCCGACTACGGCCAGATCGTGCCGGGCGACCTGCTCGCGGTGCCACACGGCGCGTTGAACCTCCACCCGTCGCTGCTTCCGCGACATCGGGGTGCCACGCCGATCCCGGCCGCGATCCTCGCCGGCGATCATGAGACCGGGGTGACCCTCATGCGCATGGACGAGGGCCTCGACACCGGAGCGATCGTCGCCCAGGAGCGCCTCGACCTTGATGGGACCGAGACGACCCCGGTCCTGGAGGATCGCCTTGCCGTGATCGCCGCCGACCTGCTCGGCACGAACCTGGGACCCTGGCTACGCGGGGAGATCGTCGCGCGCGAGCAACCAGAGGATGGCGCGACGATGACCCGGCCGCTGCGCCGCGAAGACGGCCGACTCGATCCGGGCCGCTCGGTCGAGCTGCTGGAGCGCCAGATCCGCGCGTTCCAACCGTGGCCGGGATCGTTCGTCGACACCCCTCTCGGGCGCCTCGCGGTGTGGGCCGCCGGGATCGGCCCGACGTTCGAGAGCAGCGGGCCGCCAGGCACGTTCGATGGCGACGGTCTGATCGTCGCCGACGGCCGTTTGCTGCTTCGCGAGGTGCAGCCGGCGGGTGGCAAGCGCATGTCGTGGGAGGCGTTCGTCCGAGGGCGACCGGGGATCGTCGGCGCTAGCATCCGCGAGTGATCACGCAGCCGCTCCCCGGCACCTCGGGGTTGACGCTCGACGAGCTGAACGCGTGGGTCGAGGCCCAGGGTCAGCCGTCATACCGCGCCCGCCAGATCGCCGACGCGGTCTGGAAGGACGGTGGCCAGACCGACGCGGCCGCGGTCAGGACGCTGCCGCTGGCGCTGCGCCAGGCACTCGAGCGCGACTTCCGTCTCGACACCGTCGGCGACACCGAGATCCGCCTCGCCGATGGGGGCCAGACCGAGAAGGCGCTGCATCGGCTCGATGACGGCGCGCTGATCGAGTCGGTGCTGATGCACTACCCGGCGCGCCCCGGATCGCGCGAACGGCACACGTTGTGCCTCTCGAGCCAGGCCGGGTGCGCGGTCGGATGCCCGTTCTGCGCCACGGGCGAGCTCGGGTTCGGGCGTGACCTCGAGGTTGCCGAGATCGTCGATCAGGCGCGTCGGGCCGAGCGGCGCCTGGCGGCGACCGGGCAGCACCTGACCAATATCGTGTTCATGGGCATGGGCGAGCCGTTGCTCAACCTGGACCGTGTGCTCGCGGCTGTCGAAGCGCTGAACGATCCGCGGCGGTTCGGGCTCGGCGCGCGGCACATCACGGTGTCCACGTCAGGGGTCGTTCCCGGCATCCGCCGCCTGACCGCGCTCGGGCCGCAGTTCACGCTGGCGGTCTCGCTCCACGCCGCGCGCGACGCGCTGCGGGACGTGCTGGTGCCGCTCAACCGCCGCTGGCCGGTCGCCGAGGTCGTCGCCGCCGCGCGCGATCATTCGCGCGCCACCGGCCGCCGGATCAGCTACGAATACACGATGATCGGCGGGGTCAACGACACCGAGGTCGATGCGGTCGCGCTGGCCGACCTCTTGCGCGGCGATCACGCCCACGTGAACCTGATCCCGATGAACCCGGTCGCCCACACGCCATGGCGGGCGAGCCCGATGGACGTGATCGAGCGGTTCGCCGCGACGCTCCGCGACGCCGGGATCGGGACGACGATCCGGCGGAACCGCGGCCAGGAGGTCGGTGCGGCCTGCGGCCAACTCGCCGCCGAGCGCGCGGGTGAGCCCGCCGCGCCGGCCGTCGCCCGCCGGCGCGAGCGTCTCGAGACCGAGAGCGCCGCGGCCCTCCGCGGGGAACGCAGTCACGAGCCGGTCCCGATCGGGGTGGGGGAGGGGACATGAGCACCGGGCGGGCGCGGATCGCGGCCAGCATCCTCGACGCGGACCTGGGCAATCTCGCCAACGCGGTCCGTCGAGTGGTCGCGGCCGGTTCGGACCGGGTCCACCTGGACGTCATGGACGGGCACTTCGTGCCGAACATCACGTTCGGGCCGAAGACCGTGCGGGCGCTACGACCGCGCACGACCGTGCCGTTCGACGCCCACCTGATGATCAGCGAGCCGAGTCGCTACGTGGACGAGTTCATCGAGGCCGGCTGCGACTCGATCACGTTCCACGTCGAGATCGATGAGCCGATCGCGCCGACCCTCGAGAAGATCCGGGCTGCGGGACGAGCAGCCGGGTTGTCGGTCAAACCGGGCACGCCAGTCGCGGCGCTCGAGCCGTACGCGGAGCTGCTCGATATCGTCCTGATCATGACGGTGGAGCCCGGGTTCGGCGGCCAGACGTTCATGGCCGACGTCCTGGCCGAGAAGGCCGCACCGGCGCGCGAGATCCTGCGCCACAGGCTGTACGGCGGCGAGCTCCATGTCGATGGCGGGATCAACCGCGAGACTGCGGAGGTCGCCGGGTCGCACGGGGTCGACGTGTTCGTGGTCGGCTCCGCGTTGTTCGTCCGGGGCCGCGACATGGGCCGCGAGGTCCGCCTGATCCGCGCCCTAGCGGACGAGGGGTTCCAGTACGGGCCCAACCAGGGCGAACCCCCGATCCCGCGCGACCGGATGGCCGGTATCGCGAGCCTGCCGAAGCATCTCGCGCATCAGCTCATGGACGAGATCGAGGCGACCGGGATCCCCGTGATCATGCTGCGCGGGGACGGGCAGATCAATCCGGACGGCGTGCGCGACTACGAGCTGCTGGTGCCGGCGAGCGTGGAGGCACACGTCGTGGAGCACCACGGCGCGACGCGCGATCGACTGATCCAGGAAGCCGACGCCTGGCGGGCGTCGTTCGCGACGCGCACGTGAGGGCCTTGCTGCAGCGGACGAGCGGCGCCTCGGTCGCGGTCGACGGCACCGAGCTCGCGTCGATCGGCCAGGGGCTCGTGATCCTCGTCGGCGTCGGGCCGGAGGACGATGAGAGCGTCGCCGATGCCCTCGCGACGCGCATCGCGGCGCTGCGGATCTTCCGCGACGAGGAGGGGCGTACGAATCGCTCGCTGGTCGATGTCCGCGGCGAGGCGCTGGTGATCTCGCAGTTCACCCTGTTCGCGGAGACGAACCGGGGTCGCCGGCCGGGGTTCACGGGTGCGGCAGCACCGGAACAGGCGAAACGGCTCTACCTGCGGTTCGCGGCCGCGCTTCGCGAGCTCGACGTGCCGGTCAAGACCGGCGAGTTCGGGGCGGAGATGGCGGTGCAGCTGGTGAACGACGGACCGTTCACGATCTGGCTGGACACCGCCGAGCGGTAGGTCCGCGACCGCGTCGGGTTGCGGCGGGGCCTACTTGGAGGCCTTGAGCAGGGTGCGCCGGCAGCGCGTGCAGACGAGCGCCTTGACGGGCGTGCCGTGCTGCTCGATGACGAGCGGCTGCAGGTTGGGCTGCATGCGGCGGTGGGCTCGGACGCGGTTCGAACCCGACGACTGCGGGTTGAAGCCGCCCATCGAGACCTTGCCGCAGATCGCGCAGGAGCGGGCCATAGGATTCCTCGGAGGATGGTTCAGGGATCAGGGGCATCGGGCTGAAGGGCCCGAGCGGGGCGGTATGATAGCACACGCTCCCGGCCAGCCCGCCGCAGGAAGCCCCCTCAGGGAGGACCCAGCCCGCGTGGCCATCCGTCCGACACCAGGCCGTTCGCTCGTCACCGGCCGCGCTCTCGCCGACATCGTCCGGACCGCGACCCTCGGATCGTACGGGGTGAGTGGGTTCGCCGGCGGCACCATCGGTCGCATCGTCGAGCGACTCGGCCTCGGCCGGCCCGGTCTCGCCGTCAGGCTCGACGACGGGATCGAGATCGAGCTCGACCTGACCGTGGCGCTGGGCGTGCCCGTGGCCGAGGTCGCCCGCCAGGTCGACTCCGCGATCCGCTACGCCGTCCGGCGGGCGCTCGACCGCGATGTCACCCGGATCGTCATCCACATCGACGGTCTGCACGTCCCCGTCGGCGGCACGCTGCCCCAGGCACCGACCGCCCTCCCGACCGGTATCCGTCCGCGCGACCTCGCCGATAGCGGCTCGGACGTCGCCTAGATGGCCCGACGCTCCTGCGACGGGAGCGGTCTGCTGGAGGCCTTCCGGGCCGCGGTCGCGAACCTCGAGGCGCACGTCGAGGAGATCAATAGCCTCAACGTCTACCCGGTGCCCGACGGTGACACCGGCTCGAACATGGCCGCGACGGTCAGGGCCGCGCTCGACGAGGCAGAGGCGGTGGCCGGCCAACCCGCCGACCGGATCGCCGCGGCGATCAGCTTCGGCGCGCTCATGGGCGCGCGCGGCAACTCCGGCGTCATCACCAGCCAGATCTTCCGCGGCATGGCCGAGGCGCTCGGTGGCAAGCGGCGGTTCAACGGCCTCGATCTCGCCCACGCGCTGAGCGAAGGCGCGCGGACCGCGTACGGTGCCGTCGCGAAACCCGTCGAAGGCACGATCCTGACCGTCATCCGCGAGTCGGCGGTCGGTGCGGTCGAGGCCGCCGAACGGGATGCCGACATCGAGGTCGTCCTCGGGGCGACGGTCGCGGCCGCGGAGAAGTCGGTCGCGCGGACGCCGAGCCTGCTGGCGATCCTGCGCGAGGCCGGCGTCGTCGACTCGGGTGGCCAGGGGCTGTACCGGCTCTTCCAGGGTGCCCTGCTGTACCTCGCGGGCCAGGCACCCGTCACGACGGGTCGCCGCCCGACGACGGGTCCGAAGCCGTCGACGCTGGTCGCGCACGCCGACGATGGGTTCGGCTACGAGACGATGTTCCTGCTCCAGGCCGACGGCCGGCGGTCGCTGGACGTCGATGCGATCCGCGACCACCTGGAGTCGATCGGCGAGTCCGTGCTGGTCGCCGGCGATGGTCGCGCGCTCAAGGTCCACGTCCACAACGAGCGACCGGATCTCGTGATCGGCTACGGGCTCGGGCTCGGGACGCTCAGCCGGATCAGCGTCGAGAACCTCGACAACCAGGCCCGGGACGTTCGCGAGACGCGCGCCGCGGAGTTCACGGGCGCCGCCCCGCCGCCGCCGACCGAGGGGAGCATCGCCCGACCGGCCACCGCCGCGGCGGGCCGGAACGGGAGCGGTCCCGCGACCGATCTGCCGGACCTCGCGGTCATCGCGGTCACGGCCGGCGATGGACTCGCGGCGATCTTCCGCGACTTCGGCGTGGCCTCGGTCGTCCAGGGCGGCCAGTCGGCGAACCCGAGCACCGGGGAGCTGCTGGAGGCCGTCGGTGCCGTGCCGGCCAAGGAGGTGCTCCTGCTGCCCAACAACCCCAACGTCGTGCTGGCTGCGCGCCAGGTCGCGTCGATGACCGATCGCCCTGTCCAGGTCGTGCCGACGCGCAATGCCGCCGAGGGCTTCGCCGCGCTGCTCGCGCTCGACCCGGGTCTCGACGCCGCCGCCAACGTCGGCCCGATGACCGAGGCCGGTCGGTCGATCCAGACGGTCGTGGTCACCGAGGCCGTGCGCGACGCGACGATCGGCGGCAAGAAGGTCAAGCGCGGCCAGACCATCGCGCTCGATCCCGATGACGGGCTGATCGCCGTCGACAAGGATCGTGAGAAGGCCGTGCTGGCGGCGATGGCCGCCCTCCGGCCGGGCTACGAGCTCGTCACGCTGTTCTATGGCGACGGGGCCGACCTCGCCGAGACCGAGGCGATGGCCAAGCGCATCGGGTCGGTCGTGCCCGGGATCGAGATCGAGGTCCGGCACGGCGGCCAGCCCTTCTACCGGTACCTGATCTCGGCCGAGTAGCGGGATCGATGGCAGCGAAGGCGCCGAGGACGACCAGCCGCAAACCGACGATCCCACCGCCCCCGACCGATCCCGTCGAGCTGCTCTCGACGCCGCTCGCCCGGTCGGGGCTCACCGCCGGCGGGCTTCTTCGACGGGCCGGGATCCGGCTCGGCTGGTACGACGTCCGCGACCTGCTGTTCCACCTGCCGCGGCGCTACGACGACCTGCGCGAGCTGTCGCGGCTGGGCGACCTCGTGTGGGCGGAGGAAGGGACCGTGGTCTCCGCACGGGTGCGCGTCGAGCACGTCCGGGTCGAGGCGTCGTTCCGCCGGCGGATCCAGCGGACGATCGCGCGGCTCAGCGACTCGACCGGTGAGATCGAGGCGACCTGGTTCGGGCGCCGCTTCATCGAGCGGCGGCTTCGGGTGGGCCAGGAGATCGTCGTCTCGGGGCGGCTCAAGCGGTTCGGTCGCGCGCTGACGATCGACAACCCGGAGTTCCAGGCGATCGACGGCGATGGCGAGGTGCTCCACGCGGGTCGCATCGTGCCGGTGTATCGACTCACGGCCGGGCTGACGGCGTCACGGCTGCGAACCGCGATGCGCGAGGCGCTCGACCGGGCCGGCCACGCGTATCCCGAGTACCTGCCGGACGACCTTCGCCGCGCCGCGACGCTGCCGGGGATCGCCGAGTCGCTCGAGTCGGCGCACTACCCCGAGACCTTCGAGCGACGCGATGCGGCGCTGCGGCGGCTGGCGTTCGACGAGCTGCTGGCGCTCCAGCTCGGGATGGTCGGCCGGCGCCGGGCCCGCGGCCGCGACAGCGCGCCGTCGGTCGAGGTCCCGGACGACGACGATCGCGCGATCCGCGGCGCGCTCGTCGACGCGCTGAGCACACGGGTGGGCACGCCGGTCGAGCTGACGGCGGACCAGGATTCGGCGATCGCGGCGATCCGCGCGGACCTCGGCCAACCGACGCCGATGCTGCGCCTGCTGCAGGGTGACGTCGGGTCCGGCAAGACCGCGGTCGCCGCGTATGCGCTGGCGGCTGCGGCCCGTGCCGGGTACCAGGGCGCGCTGCTCGCGCCGACCGACCTCCTGGCGCGACAGCACCGAGACACGGTCGGCGCGCTGCTCGAGGGGGCCGGCGTCGACGTCGTGCTCCTCACGGGCTCGCTCAACGCCCGCGACCGGGCCCACGCCAACGACCTGATCGCCTCGGGCCAGGCATCGGTGGTCGTCGGGACGCACGCGCTGTTCAGCGAATCGGTGTCGTTCGCGCGGCTCGGCCTGGCCGTGATCGACGAGCAGCATCGGTTCGGCGTCGACCAGCGCGGCCAGCTCGAGGCCAAGGCCGGCGGCTCGACCACGCCGCACGTGCTGCTGATGACCGCGACGCCGATCCCGCGCACGCTCGGCCAGGTGCTCTATGCCGACCTCGATGTGTCCGACCTCCGAACGCCCCCGGCCGGACGCCTCCCGATCCGGACGGGCATCCGCCGCCCCGATGCGCTCGACCCGACGTGGGCGAAAGTCCGCGAGGAGGCGGCAGCCGGCCGGCGGACGTTCGTGGTCGTGCCACTGATCGAGGAGGGGAGCGACGGCATCGACGACGGCGGGACGACGAGCGCCACCGCGGCCGAATCGGAGGCGGTCCGTCTCAGCCAGCTCCTGGACCCGCTCCGGGTCGGGCTGGTCCACGGCCGGATGCGACCGGCCGACCGGGATGGGGAGATGGCGCGGTTCCGCGATGGTGATCTCGACGTGCTGGTCGGCACGACGGTCATCGAGGTCGGCGTCGACGTGCCGGAGGCGACGATGATGATCGTCGAGAATGCCGACCGGTTCGGCCTTGCCCAGCTGCACCAGCTCCGTGGCCGGGTCGGCCGCGGGACGGTGCCCTCGTTCTGCGTGCTGGTCTCCGACTCGACCGATGAGACCGCGGTCGCCCGGCTCAAGGCGATCGCCGAGTCGTCCGACGGGTTCGAGCTCGCGGAGCGGGACTTCGAGCTGCGCCGCGAGGGTGACGTGCTCGGGTTCGCGCAGAGTGGCCTGCCGGGCCTGCGGGTCGCGTCGTTGACCCGCGTCGACCATCGCGAGCTGGCCGTGGAGGCTCGCGCTGCGGCGGAGCGGCTGATCGATGCGGACGGCTCGCTCGTGACGGCGCCGGAGCTCGAACCGCTCGCCCGCGAACTGCAGACCGGGTGGCTCCGCCGCCTCGTGGCCGCGGACCCGGCGAGCGGCTCGTGATCCGGCGTGCCTGACGCCGGCCGGGTCATCGCCGGCAGCGCGCGCTCGATCCGGCTCGAGGCGCCCGGACCGGGGACGCGCCCGTTCGGTGACCGCGTCAAGGAGACGCTCTTCGCGATCCTCGAGCCGGAGCTGCGCGGCGCAAGGTTCCTCGACCTGTTCGCGGGGAGTGGCGCCGCGGGCATCGAGGCGCTGTCGAGGGGCGCGGCGCACGCCACGTTCGTGGAGCGCGACGCGCTCGCGGCTCGGACGATCCGTGCCAACCTCGAACGGACCAACCTGGCCGGACCAGATCGCGCCGCGGTGATCCAGGAGGACGCGCTCGGCTGGCTGCGCCGGCGCCGACGGCCGCTCGCCGGCGTGCCGGTCTTTGACATCGTCGTCGCCGATCCGCCATACGACGACCCGGGCCTGTTGACGCGGTCTCTCGAGGCCCTCGGGCCGCACCTCTCGCCCGACGCATGGGTCATCGCGAAGCACTTCTGGCGGACCGCGCCGCCGCCGATCGTGGAGCTGCCTCCGCCGATCGCCGGGCTGCTAGCATCCGAACGCGAGCGCCGTTTCGGTGAGACCGCCCTGACGTTCTACCGCCGGCGCGACGTCGACCCCGCCATGGAGGGTGCATGACTGTCGCGGTCTACCCCGGCTCCTTCGACCCGATCACCAACGGCCACCTGGACATCGTCGCCCGCGCCGCGACCGTCTTCGAGCGGCTCGTGGTGGCCGTGCTCGCCAACCCGAAGAAGGCGCCCCTGCTGTCGGTCGAGGAGCGCATCGACGTGATCCGGGCCGCACTGACCGAGACGGGCATGGCCGGCGGCCGGATCGACGTCACCGCCTTCGACGGACTCACCGTCGACTTCGCGAGGCGGCAGGACGCCACGGCGATCGTCCGTGGCCTGCGCGCGATCAGCGACTTCGAGGCCGAGATGCAGCTCGCCCACAACAACCGCGTGCTGGCACCCGGCATCGACACGATCTTCTTCATGACCTCGGCCGCCAACAGCTATGTGAGCTCGAGCCTCGTCAAGGAGATCGCGTCGTTCGGTGGCGACGTGTCGAGCATGGTCCCGAACGCCGCGCGCGACGCCCTGGCTCGAGTGCTCGTCCATCGCTGAGCGACCGGCCCGTGCCATAATCCGAGGCACAGGAGGGTCACCGACATCGACATCATCTTCCTCGTCGAGCGCCTCGAGTCCCTCATCGCGAACGGGAAGAAGCTCCCGCTGACGACCAACGTGGTGGTCGACCAGAACGCAGCACTCGGCCTCATCGACGAGCTCCGTGTCGCGGTGCCCGAGGAAGTCCGCGCCGCCAAGCGCATCAACTCCGAGGGCGAGCGGATCATCGAGAAGGCGCAGGAGGAGGCCGAGCGGATCGTCGGCCGAGCGCAGGAGCAGGCCGCGTTCCTGATCGACGAGCGCGGCCTGACGCAGGCCGCCGACGGCGAGAGTCGACGCATCATCGACGAGGCCCATGCGGACGCCGATCGAATCCGCGCCGGCGCCGACGAGTACGCGGTCGGCGTCCTCGAAGGTCTGGAAGGCGACGTCCAGAAGACCCTCCAGAGCATCCAGAAGGGTCTCAACCTGCTCGACGATCGACGGGCCACGCTGATCGCGCCGCCGCCGGACATGAGTGACGACGGCGAGCTGCTCGAAGACGCGCAGTGGGACGACGAGGCGGAGGACGCCGCAGCGCCCGCCCGGACGTGACAGGGCGCCGATGAGCGCCCCTTCGATCGATCCGCCGTTCCTCTTCAACGTCGCAGGTCTGCTCGGAGACGGGCTCGGAGCCGATCGGACCTACGACATCGCCGACGCCCGGATCGAGCTGCCCGACGACCTCGAGCTGGCGGAGCCCATCAGCGGCCGGGTCCGCCTGACCCGCACGAACCGCGGGATCCTCGCCGACGCTCGACTGCAGACGGCCCTCGCCGGTGTCTGCGCGCGGTGCCTTCGGGAGCTCCAGACGCCGATCGAGATCGTGCTCGACGAGGAGTACCTGCCCACGATCGACCTCCACAGCGGGCGCGCCCTCACGTTCGAGGACGAGCCGGACGCGCTGCGCCTCACCGATCACCACGAGGTCGACCTCGAGCCGTCGATCCGCGACGCCATCTCGCTCGCCGAGCCCATCGCCCCGCTCGACCGTCCCGATTGCCCCGGTCTGTGTCCGGTCTGCGGGTTGCCGCTCGACGAGGGCGAGCACGATCACCCCGACGACGACATCGACCCGCGGCTGGAGGCGTTGAAGGCCTTCCGGCCCGACGACTGATCGCGGGCTCGTGAGCGAGGGGCTGGTCATCAGGGTCGCGGAGACGGACGCGGACCTGGAGACGTGGCGGCAGGTCCGGCTCGCGGTGCTGCCGAACGAACGGGCGCTCAGCGTCGCCGAGATGCGAGCGACGGACGACCGACGGAACGCTCCAGCTGCTCGCCGAGCTCGATGGCGAGCTGGCGGGATCCGGGCTGAGCGATCGATCGAGCTTCGACTACGCCGGGCTGCATCCTCGCGTGCTGCCAGGGATGCGACGGCGCGGGGTCGGGACGGCGATCCTCCGCGCGCTTGCCGATCACGCGATGAGCCGCGGGTTCAGCGAGGCAGGCTCGATCATGGACGACGCAGGGTCGCTCGTGTTCGCGGAGCGCTTCGGGTTCCGGGAAGTCGATCGCCAGATCGAGCAAACGCGAACGATCGGGATGGAGCCCGAGCCGGTGATGCCGGACGGCATCCGGGTCGTCACCGTCGCCGAGCGTCCCGACCTCTGGTCGGCTGCCTACGCGCCGTTCGCCGTCGAGGCGATCGGTGACATGGCGACACACCTGCCGGTGGTGGTGACACGCGACGAATGGGAGCGCGATTGGCTGTCGTGGCCCGAGGCGATGTTCCTGGCGCTCGACGGCGACGAGATCGTCGGCTGTGCGGGGTTGGCGTACGACCCCGACAGACCAGATCGATCCGAGCAAGCCTTCACCGCGGTCGCCCGTCGCTGGCGGCGACGCCGCTTGGCCACCGCGCTGAAGCGGCTGTCGCTGCGGTTTGCCGCCGAGCACGGTGTCAGGGAGGTCTACACCTGGACCCAGCGCGACAATGCCGACATGCGGGCGCTCAACGAACGGCTCGGCTTCGTCTACGGGGCGGAGAGCTTCACCGTCCGGGGCCCGCTCCCATTGCCGGCGTGATCGTCCGGCTTGCCGCCCACGGCAATCGGCCCGATCGGAGGGCCCCGAGCACTGGACGGCGAGCGAGCCGTTCGGTCACCGCTGAGCGGTGCTACCGACGAAGCACGTCGGTCGAATCACCGCTGCACGGTGACGCTCGCGGGGGAAGCATGCTTCGATCGGTCGACCTCACCGCTGGGCGGTGCCGATGACGGGGCGGGGATCCCTCCGTCGCCGGTAGCACCGCTGGGCGACGAGTAGGGGGTCGGCGACGTGACCGGGCGGGAGGGCTGGGCGAATCGGGACCGTGCCAGTGACGACCGGCCTCGTTTCACGGTAGACTCCGCCGTCGGCGCGACCGCGCTCCCATCCCGAGCGTCGTCCCGCGACCGCGCCCCGAACCCGACACAAGGAGCCCACGACCCACATGGGTGTACCCAAGCGACGCGTCTCGCACGCCCGGCAGGGCGAACGCCGCGCCCACCTGGCGATCGACCTGCCGAAGCTCGAGGAGTGCCCGCACTGCCACGAGATGAAGCTGCCGCACCGGGTCTGTCCCAACTGCGGCTACTACCAGGGCCGGCTGGCGGTCCCGCCGAAGCCCGTGAGCACCGGCGGCGACGACACCCCGCGCTGATCCCATGACCACGCCTCGGTCCGGCGGACCGGAGGCCGGTGCCGGCGGCGTCCGCGTCGCCTTCGATGCGATGGGTGGAGACCACGGCCCGACCGAGGTCGTCCCGGGCGTCCTCGAGTACGCGCGCGCCCACCCTGCCGATGAGCTGATCCTCGTGGGTGACAGCGCCACCGTGTCGCGCATCGCGGGCGAGCTGCCCCCGAACGTGCGCATCGTCCACGCGGGCTCCGTGGTCGGCATGGACGAGCACCCGGCGATCGCCCTGCGTGAGAAGAAGGACTCCTCGATCGCGGTCGCGACCGACCTCGTCCGGAACGGAGAGGCGGACGCGGTGGTCACCGCCGGTCACACCGGGGCGGGGATGGCCGCGGCGATCCTGCGGCTCGGCCGCCTGCCCGGCGTCGAGCGTCCGGGCCTCGCGGTCATGATGACGACCGAGTCGGGACCGCTCGTCCTGATCGACATCGGCGCCAACCCCGACTCGACCCCTGAGCACCTCGCCCAGTACGCGCGGATGGGCGCGATCTTCGCCGAGAAGGTGCTGGGCGTGGACGACCCGCGCGTCGCGTTGCTGAGCATCGGCGAGGAGAAGGGCAAGGGCGACGCCCGCATCCAGCGCGCGACCGAGCTGCTGGACCTCTCGACGCTCCGCTTCGTCGGCAATGTCGAGGGCCGTGACCTCGCCAACCACCTCGCCGACGTCGTGGTGACCGACGCGGTCACCGGCAACGTCGTGATCAAGTTCTTCGAGGGGCTCTCGGCGTTCATCTTCGACCTGTGGCGCACGGAGTTCCGCAGCTCGCTGCGCGGGCGGCTCGCCTACCTCCTGATGCGACCGGGCATCCGGCGCATCCGGGCCGTGTTCGACTACGAGGCCCACGGCGGTTCGCCGTTGCTGGGCGTGAAGGGGACGGTCATCATCACCCACGGCAGCGCCAAGCGGCGGATGATCGGCTTCGCCTGCGAGGTCGCCGCATCCACGGCACGGGCCAGGGTCCCGGACCTGATCGCGGCAGCCCTCGCTGAGGACAACGCGCGGCTGGCCGCGGCATCCGCGTCGGCCGAGCAGGAGGTGACCACGACATGACCGGACCGGAGCTGACGGTCGGCAAGGGCGTCATCGCCGAGCTCGTCAAGACGGCCGCGTTCGAGGTCCCGGGCGTCGCGCGGGTCGGTCACGGCGGCCCGGCATGGCGTGCACTGCTCGCGGGCCCCGCGGTTCGCGTCCGCGTCGTCGACGACCGGGTCCTCGTCCGCCTGCGGATCGTCGCCCGACCCGGACATGCGCTCGGTCCGCTCATGGCCCAGGTCCGGACGGCGGTCGCGGCGACCGTGGAACGCCTCCTCGGGCTCGACCTCGGAGCGGTGACCGTCATCGTCGATGGCGTCGGAGGCTGACCGGCAGCGCGGACGACGCACGGGACGTCGACTCGCGCTCGCCGCGATCTTCGAGGCCGACTTCGGCCAACGGACCGCCGAGGCGATCCTCGAACGGCACCTGGCCGAGACCGAACGCGATCCGACCGCAGCGGATCTGGCCCGCGAGCTGGTCGCCGCGGTGGTCCGCTATCGGGATGAGATCGACGCCACGATGACCCGCGTGGCGCCCAAATATCCGGTCACCGGACTGGCCAAGATGGACCGTGCCTTGCTCCGATCCGCCCTTGGTGAGGTGCTACACTCCGGCACGCCGGCCCGGGTGGCCATCGCCGAGTGGGTCGAGCTGGCACGCACCTACAGCGGAGAGCCGATGCGGCGCCTCATGAACGGCGTCCTCGGGACCGTCTCCCCCGAACCCAGCTCCGAGGAGGGAGTCAGTGGCCACAACGTACGACAGGCTCAAGAAGATCGTCGTCGAGCAGCTCGGCGCCGACGAGGATGAAGTCAAGCCCGAGGCGTCGTTCGTCGACGACCTCAACGCGGACTCGCTCGATTTGGTCGAGCTGATCATGAGCCTGGAAGAGGAGTTCGGGACGGAGATCTCGGACGAGGATGCAGAGAAGATCCGAACCGTCCAGGACGCTGTCGACTACATCGACGAACACTCCTCCTAGTCGCTCGCCGGCCATGTCCGAGGGCCGCCCCGGACAGGCCGTCGCAGAACGACTCGGCCTGCCGATCCGGGATTTCGACCTCCTGGAGCAGGCGCTCGTCCACTCCAGCTGGCTGCACGAGCACCCGGACGCCGCGCGCGGCCACAACGAGCGTCTCGAGTTCCTTGGTGACGCGATCGTGAACCAGACGATCTCCGAAGCGCTCTACGCGCGCCACCCCGAGGACGACGAGGGTGCCCTGTCCGCGCGCCGCGCGGCGATCGTCTCGACGACCGGGCTGTCGCGCTTGGCCGGCCGCATCGACCTCGGACGGTACCTGCTGCTCGGCGAAGGTGAGTCGCAGCGCAGCGGTCGCCGCCGACCGTCATTGCTGGCGTCGTCCTTCGAAGCGCTCATCGGCGCGATCTATCTCGACCTCGGCCACGAGGCGGTGCGCGCCTGGTTGCTGGGGCTGGCCGAGCCCGAGCTGTCGCTCGAGATGCCGGTCCTCTCACTCAAGAGTCCCAAGTCTCGTTTGCAGGAATACACACAACGCCGATCCGGCGAGCGGCCCGACTACCGGCTCGTGGAAGCATCGGGTCCCGATCACGAGAAGTCGTTCCGCGTCGAGGTCTGGATCGACGGTGACCGGCTCGGCATCGGCGAAGGCCCGTCCCGGCGGACCGCGGAGACCGCGGCGGCCGCCCAGGCGATCGAGCGTATCCGGGCGGAGCGCGTCGCCGACCGCGCCCGGGTCGATCGGGCGGCACCGGCATGATGGAGCGCGCGGATCCGACGCTCGCCCGCCACCGCCTGCTGGCCTTGCGCGTGCAGGGCTTCAAGTCGTTCGCGGAGCGGACCAACGTCGAGTTCGGCGCGGGGATCAGCGCGATCGTCGGGCCCAACGGGTCGGGCAAGAGCAACCTCGCCGATGCGCTGCGCTGGGCCCTCGGCGAGCAGGGACGGGCGCTTCGCTCGCGCAAGGCCGAGGACGTCATCTGGGCCGGGTCGGAGAAGCGCTCGGCGCAGGGCATGGCCGACGTGACCTTGGTCCTCGACAACGGCGACGGGCTGCTGCCGGTCGACTTCCAGGTCCTCGAGCTCGGGCGGCGACTGTTCCGCAGCGGCGAGAACGAGTACCTGCTCAACAAGGGGCGCATCCGGCTGCGCGACCTCGTCGACCTGCTCGATGCCGCACACCTGGCCGACAACGCGTTCCTGTTCATCGGCCAGGGCATGGTCGACCAGGCCCTGGCCCTTCGACCCGGAGGAGCGCCGCCCGTTGTTCGAGGAGGTCGCCGGCGTTCGGCGCCACGAACGACGACGGCGCAAGGCCGAGGAACAGCTCGCCGAGTCCGAGTCCAACCTCGCGCGCGTCGACGACATCCTGGCCGAGCTGCGGCCGCAGGCGCGCCGACTCGCCGCGCAGGCCGAGCAACAGGCCACGCGGGCATCCATCGGCGAGGAGCTGGCGTCCGCGTTGATCGCCTCGACCCACGCCAGGTGGCACGAGGCGGCATCGCGCCTCGCGACGGCGGCAACGCGTCGCGTCGAGACCGATACCGCAGCGCGGCAGGCGACCGCCGACCTCGACGCGACCGAGCGCGCCGCCGCTGCGCTGTCGGCCGAGCTCGCCGCCCGCGCCGAGGCAGAACGAGAACGCCGCGAGGCCCACGACGCTGCCCGCGCAGCCTTGACAGCACTCCAGCTGCGCGACAGCCGACTGACCTCGGATCTCGAGGCGATCGAACGGGACCGGCACCGGCTCGACGACGAACGGGCTGCCGGCGAGGCCGAGGCGGCGACCCAGCGACGGGCGATGGCGATCTCGGTGCCGGCACGCGACGTCGACCTCGAGGGCAACGTCTCTGAGGCGGAACGGGAGCTCGCCGATGCCCTCGCCGAGCTGGCGACGCTGCGCTCGGCATCGCGGGCGCAGGGCGAGGACCTGGCCGCCGTTCGGCGCGCCGAGACGGCACGGACGGCCGAGGCGGAGACCGCCAGGCGACGGCTGCTCGAGGCGGAACGGCGAGCTGACGAGGAACGATCGGCGGCCGAGACTGCCGCCGCAAGCCTCGAGTCGGCCAACGACCGGGCGGCGGCCGCGGCCCGTGCCCTCGAATTCGCGATGGGTGCCGAGCGGACCTCCCAATCCACGCGTGAAGCCGCGCGGATCGCGCTGGATGACGCCGAGGCGGCCCGAGCGGCGGCAACGGAGCGCTCCGGTAGCGCGTCGGCGGCCGCGGCTGCGGTGCGGAGCCGCGTCGAGTCGCTGGCCGCGCATCTCGACGAAGACGAGCGTCGACCGATCGCGCGCGCTGCCAAGAAGTCCGGCGGGCGGCGGATCGACGAGGACCTCGCGATCGAGCCCGACCTGCGTCCCGCCGTGGAAGCCGCCCTGGCGGACCGAGTCCGGGCGTATCTCGTCGCGGCGGAGCATGTCGCGGATCTGGCAGGCGAGCGGGGTCGATTGCTCGTGGAAGAGCGGCTCTCCGGCGCCGATCCATCGGCCGACGCGGCGACCCGACGCTGCCTCGATGCCGTCGCCGCGGCCGGTGGCGGCCGCTTGTCCGACGCCGTGCGTCGCGATGCGTCGGGCGCCGCCCGGCGGATCCTGACGCGGGCCGTCTGGCTGCCCGATCTGGAGAGCTGCCTCGCGCTCCAGTCGAGCCTGCCGCCAGGGTGGGTAGCGGTGCCGCGCGATGGCTCGGCGGTCGTCGATGACACGGGCGTGATGCTCGGGGCGTCGGATCCCGTGCTCGATCGGCGGGCCGAGCACGCCCGCCTCTCGGCGGAATCGGAGCGAGCGGCCGCCGAGGCAGCCGAGCTCCTGGCAGCCGTGGCGGTTGCCGTCGCGGCCGCGGACCGGGCGCGAGCCGCCATGGAAGCGGCCCGCGCCGACGAGGGGCGTCTCACCGCGGAACGTCGCCGCACGGAGGAGGCGCATCGAGCCGCCGCGACCGAGGCCGAATCGATCGCCCGGGAAGCGGCCTGGCATGCCGCGCAACGCACGCGGCTGGACGCCGAGGTCGCCCGGCTACGTGAGGCCGTCGACGCCATCGCCGCCGCGTCGCCTGCCCGGCCGGATCCGGCAGACGAATCGAGCGGCGGATCCGACGCGCCCACCGCGGACGCGCTGTCGACGTGGGAGGCGCGTGCGACCGAGCTCCGCGAACGACGCGATCGACTGGCGGCGCGTCTCGCCGGCGTCGATTCGATCCGGCGGGATGCCGAGCACGCCCGAGCCCGCGCCGAAGCTGCGGCCGCGATCGCCGACGAGCGGGTCGCGCGAGCCGATCGCGAGCGATCCGCACTGGCCGACCGGGAGACGGCACTGGCGACGGAGCGTGACGCACTACGCACCGAGATCGCGACGGCGACCGCAGCCGAACGTACTGCCCGCGAGGCGTTGTCGACGTTGCTCGCCGCGGACGCGGCGGATCGCGCCCGCCTGGCCGATGCGGAACGGTCGGCCACCACCGCCCGCGAACACCTGCGGGCCGCGGACGAGCGTGCCCGTGCGGCGGATCATGCCGAGCTCGAGGCTCGTCTCGGCATGGACGCGCTGCGAGAGGCCGTGCTCGTCGAGCTGGCCGGGATGGGCGAGCTCGGTCGGACCGCCCTTGGGATCCCCGCGGCGACCGAGTCCGAGGAACCGCGTGACGACGACACGAACGACGACACCGATGCGGTTTCGGCAGAAACCGGGGCCCTCGAGGCGGCGCTGGCGATCGCGGCCGAACGCTGGGCCGCCGAGGGACCAGCGGGCGACGCGCCATCCGGCGTGCGGCTCGCGTCGCTGCGTCGTCGCTATCACGAGCTCGGGGCGGCGAACCCCTTTGCCGTCGAGGAGTACGCGGAGCTCAGGACGCGACTCGACGGGCTCGAGACCCAGGGCACCGACCTGCGCGAGGCGATCGGCAAGACGCGCGACCTGATCGCCGAGCTCGACACGATGATCGCGGACCAGTTCCGCACGACGTTCGCCGCGCTCGAGACCGCGTTCGAGCGGCGCTTCGAGCAGCTGTTCGACGGCGGCTTCGCCAAGCTGTCGCTGACGGATCCATCGGACCTTGGTTCGACCGGCATCGAGATCATCGCCCGACCGCCCGGCAAGAAGCCGCAGGCCCTCGCGATGCTGTCCGGTGGCGAGCGGGCGCTGACCGCCGTGGCGCTGCTCTTCGCGATGCTCGAGGTTCGACCGGTGCCGTTCTGCGTGCTCGACGAGGTCGATGCCGCGCTGGACGAGGCGAACATCGGGCGCTTCGCCGACGCGCTGCGCAGCCTCGCCGATGGCATCCAGTTCGTCGTGATCACCCACAACCGCGGCACGATCGAGGCCGCCGACGCGCTGTACGGCGTGACGGTCGGTGATGACTCGGTGTCGCGGGTCATCAGCCTTCGACTCGACGAGGCGCAGGCGCTGGCGTCGGAGCGGCGCGGCGAGCTCAGCACGGTCGGCTGATGGCGTTCTGGCGACGCCGCCGCGAACCGGAGGAACCGGAACAGAGTCCTGAACCCACGGATGTCGCGCCGATCGCGCCCGAACCCGCGCCCCCGATCGACGAGCCGCCACCGATCGACACTGCGCCACCCGAGGCCGAGCCGCCGCCGCCCGACGAGCCGGTCCAGCCCGAGGAGCCGGCCCCCGCCTACGCCCCGTTCGACCCGACCGCGTTCCTCGCGGTCGCGCCCGCGCACACCCTCGACCAGGGGCTCGAGCGAACGCGCGGCACGTTCATGACGCAGCTCCGCGGCTACCTCGGCGGTGAGGACGGTCCGGCCTGGGACGAGGTCGAGGAGACGCTGATCGCGGGCGACGTCGGAGCGTCGCTGGCGATCGACCTCGTCGATCGTGCCCGCCACCGTCGCCATCCGGACGGTCCCGAAGGGGCGATCCGCGACGAGCTGGCCGCGCTGCTCGTGCCGCGCGAGTCGGACTGGTCGCCCCGACCGCCGGCGTCCGGCGGACCCGCGGTCGTCCTCGTGGTCGGGGTCAACGGCACCGGCAAGACCACGACGATCGGCAAGCTCGCGGCGCGCTACACGGCGGAGGGGCGCTCGATCATCGTCGCCGCCGCCGACACGTTCCGCGCCGCCGCGATCGACCAGCTCCGGATCTGGGCCGATCGGGCCGGCGTGCCGGTCGTCGCCCATGCGCCGGGCGCAGATCCGGGTGCGGTCGTGTACGACGCGCTCGATGCCGCGGTCGCCCGTGGCGCCGACCTGGTGATCGTCGATACCGCCGGTCGCCTGCACACGAAGGTCAACCTGATGGACGAGCTCACGAAGGTCCGGCGGATCGTCGACAAGCGACTGCCCGGCGCCGAGCCCGAGACGCTCTTCGTGCTCGATGCCACGACGGGCCAGAACGGTCTCGCCCAGGCGAGGGCCTTCCACGAGGCGGTCGGGCTCACCGGCATCGTGCTCACCAAGCTCGACTCCACGTCGAAAGGCGGGATCGTCTTCGCGATCGAGGGCGCGCTCAAGATCCCGGTTCGCTTCGTCGGGGTAGGGGAGGGCGTCAACGACCTGCTGCCGTTCGAACCCGACGCGTTCGTCGAGGCGCTGTTCGCCGAGGAGTCCGCCGCTCCTCAGCCGCCGACCGGCTGATCGCGCTCCACGTCGACCACGACCTGGGCCGGCGTTCGATCGTCCATCCGCGGCAGGTCGCGCAGGGTGCGCGCCGGTGACCAGTAGAGGACCGCTGCAGCGAGTAGCGCGCCGATCGGGGCCAGGAAGGCCGTCGCCCGCAGGCCGATCACCTCTGCCAGCAGGCCCGCCCCGATCGCGGCGGCGAACTGGGTCGCGGCGGACCCGACATGGAACGTCGAAGACACCCGGCCGAGTTCGCGATCGGCCACGCGGGCCTGCTTCACCGACGTCTCGGTCACGTCGTAGACCGTCACCGCCGCGTCGCCGATGAGTTGCTGGCCGAGGAGGAACAGCACCGCGAGCACCGGGATGCCGGCGGGCGCGAGCGGGATGAACAGGTTCCCGAGAGCCGCGAACAGCATCGCCCCGATGGCCACGGGTCCGACACCCCACCGACGCGTTGCCCGCGTCGCGATGAGCGCGCCAACGAATGAGGAGGCGCCACCGACGCCGGCGATCACGCCGATCATGACCGGGCTCACGTCCAGCTCCTCGATGGCGAAGAGGAACCAGGTCGCCCCGAAGATGCCCCATAGGGTCGACATCAGCATCTGCGCCCAGAGGAACGGTCGCAGCAGCGGATCGCCGCGCACGAGACGGATGCCTTCCCGGATCTCGTCCAGTACCGGCTCGCGGTCCTCGCGCGGTGGCGGCGGCGCCTCCGGTGTCTTCACCGTGAAGAGGAGGAACGCGGAGACCAGGTACGTCAGGACGTCGATGATGATCGTGATCGGGCCGGTCAGCAGTTGGACGAGGGCACCGCTGATGCCGAACCCGAGGAACTCGACGACGGACCCGCTCGCCGCCAGCGCGCTGTTCGCTTCGAGAAGCCGCTCGCGCTCGACGATCGTCGGCAGATAGGCGTGGTCGGCCGCGTCGAAGAACGTCGTCAGCACCGCTGCCAGGGCCGCGACCGCGATGAGCTGCCACAACGCGAGCGTGCCGAGGACGAACGAGACCGGGATCGACGCCAGCAGCAGCGCCCGACCGAGATCCGCCCAGATGAGGACGGGGCGACGGCGCAATCGATCGACCCACGCGCCGGCGACGAACCCGACCAGCAGCGCGGACAACAGGTCGATGCTCCGCACGAGCGCGACTTCGAACGGCCCGGCGTGGAGGCTGAGGATCGCGATGATCGGCAGCGCGAACCGGGTGATCAGCGACCCGAAGATCGAGATGCTCGCCGCCGCCCACACTCGGACGAAGGCCTGGTTCCGCCAGAGCGGCGAGTCGAACGGGTTGCGCACGAGGGCGCAGCATAGTCGCGGCTGGTGTGGTCAGGCAGCACCGTCCGGGACCATCGTCCTGGGCGCCGCAACCGGGACCCTGCGCTACACTTCGGGCGCCTCGGTGCGTCAGAACTCGCGCACCACCCGGTCGACGTTCGCGGCTACGCGTCGACGACCGGTCATCACCATCCCTGGAGTCCGCATCCGACCGTGTTCGACAGCCTCAGCGAACGACTGCGCACCACACTCGGCAACCTGACCGGCCGCGGCCGCATCAGCGAGGCCGACGTCGATGCCGCCATGCGCGAGATCCGCCTCGCGCTGCTCGAGGCCGACGTCAACTTCAAGGTCGTCAAGGACTTCGTCGCGCGCGTCCGCGAGCAGGCCATCGGCCAGGACATCCTGCAGAGCCTCACTGCTGGGCAAGCGGTCGTGAAGATCGTCAACGACGAGCTCGTGGCGTTGCTGGGGGCCGGCGATCGCGTCTTCCATCTGAGCGGCAACCCGGCCGTCATCGCGATGGTCGGCCTGCAGGGCTCCGGCAAGACCACGACCACCGCCAAGCTCGCTCGCCACGTCATCAAGAGCGGCCGGCGCCCGCTCCTCGTCGCCGCGGACCCGTACCGGCCCGCGGCCGCCGACCAGCTCGAAACGCTCGGTAGGCAGCTCGACGTACCGGTCTACCGCGCGCCGCAGGGCACGTCGGTGCCGGACATCGCCCGTCAGGGTGTCGAGGCGGCTCGCCGCCAGGTGCGCGATGTGGTGATCCTCGATACCGCCGGTCGCCTCAGCGTCGACGACGCGTTGATGCAGGAGATCGCGGCGGTCAACGACGCGGTCAAGCCCGTCGAGACGCTGCTGGTCGTCGACGCGATGACGGGGCAGGAGGCCGTGGCGGTCGCGCAGGCGTTCGCCGCAGCCGTGCCCGTGACGGGTCTGGTCCTCACGAAGATCGATGGCGATGCGCGCGGCGGCGCGGCCCTGAGCATCACAGCGGTCACCGGCGTGCCCGTCAAGTTCCTGGGCACCGGCGAGAAGACCGACGCCCTCGACGTCTTCCACCCCGATCGGCTCGCCAGCCGGATCCTCGGGATGGGCGACATCCTGACGCTCGTCGAACGGGCCCAGGAGACGTTCGATGCCAGCCAGGCACAGAAGATGGAAGAGAAGCTGCGCAAGAACAGCTTCACCCTCGAGGACATGCTCGAACAGTTGCAGCAGGTCCAGAAGATGGGCCCGATCGGGCAGATCATGTCGATGATCCCGGGCATGGGCAACATGGCCGGGGAAGCCCAGGCCGCCGTCGATCGCGGCGACCTCAAGCGGACCGAGGCGATCATCCGGGCGATGACCCCGCTCGAGCGCAACGATCCGACGCTGCTCAACGGCTCGCGCCGACGCCGCATCGCGGCCGGCTCGGGCACCGACCTGCCGGAGGTCAACCGGCTGGTCAAGCAATTCGGCGAGATGCAGAAGCTCATGAAGCAGCTTTCCGGGGGCGGTCGGCGCGGTGCGATCGGCAGCCTCATGGGGGGTCGGCGCTAGGCGCCGGGGGAGACCACGCGATGACCGACTTCGATCGATCCACCACCGACCCGGCGCCGGGCGAGCCGACGGCAACCCCGCAGACCGGGGCGGTCGATACCGATACCGCCGCCGTCCCGGTGCCCACGCAGCCGATCGCGGCGACCGAGCCGTCGACGCCGGCCACTCGGCCGAACCGCGCGCGTACGTTCGCGGCCATCGGGCTGATCGCCCTGGTCGTCGGCGCCACGACGCTGATCACGCTCAGCCTGACCGCCTCGGCGCCATCGTCGACGGTGCTCGGCTACGTGCCGGCGGACAGCACGGTCTATGGCGAGCTGCGCCTCGACCTGCCCGGCGACCAGCGCCAGAAGGTCGGCCAGTTCCTCTCGAAGTTTCCGGGCTTCGCCGACCAGGCGTCGCTCGAGACGAAGCTCGACGAGACCCTCGACCGCCTAGTCGCCGATGCGTCAAGCGGCAAGCAGGGCTACACGATCGACATCAAGCCGTGGTTCGACGGACAGCTCGGGTTCGCGGTCGGACCTATCCCGGAGATGTCCGCCAACGACCCGTCGGCCGGGGCGAAGAACGTCCGCGCTCTGCTGCTCGTGTCGATCAAGGACGCGGCGTTGGCCAAGAGCTGGTTCTCGAAGCTGTTCAGCGATGCGGGCGTGACCAGCACGACCGAGACCTACGCCGGCACCGAGCTCAGCTTGTTCACCGACCCCAAGATGCCCGATGTCAAGGCCGGCTTCGCACTCGCCAACGGCAAGGTCGCGATCGTCGGTGACGCGACGTCGGTGAAGGCCGCAGTCGACACCAAGGGTGCCAGTGGGCTCGCCAAGCAGACGTCCCTGGCCGACGCACAGGCGGCGCTCAAGGGCGACGACATCGGGTTCGTCTACGTCGACATGCAGGCGCTCATGGACGCATCGATGCGCATGTCCGCGACGTTCTCGTCGGCGCCGCCGATGAGCGACGCGCTGCGCGGCCTCATCCCCGACTGGATGGCGACGCGTCTCCGGGTCGAGGGCGACGCGCTGATGCTGGACACGGCCATGCGACACGTCGACGCTGCGCCGGGACCGAAGCAGAACCGGACCAATGGGGTCGCGGCCTTCGCACCGTCGTCGACGATCGCCCTGTTCACGGGCAACGACGCGGGCGCCTCGCTCAAGCAGGCGATCGCGCTCTACCGGACCGAGCCGCAGTTCGCCGATGCGTTCAAGCAGATCGACCAGGCGGCCGGGCTCGTGGGTGGGCTCGACGCGGCGGTCGGCTGGATGGGCGACAGCGGTGTCGTGATCGCCAAGTCGGGCGACACCGTCGAGGGCGGGATCGTGTCGATCCCGGCCGATGCCGCGGCCGGCAAGCAGCTCCTGACCCAGCTGCGCAGCTTCATCGCCTTGGGCGGCGCCCAGTCGGGGATCAGCGCCCGGGACGAGACCTACAACGGCCAGACCATCACGGTCGTCGATGTCGGTTCGCTCCAGAGCCTGGCCGGCATGGCCGGAGCGCTGGGCGGGCTCCCGACGGATCCTGGCAGCGTCCCCGACGGTCGCGCCGAGGTCGCATACGTCGCGACCGACCAGGTCGTGGTCGTCGGCAGCTCACCGGACTTCGTCAAGCACGTGCTCGACGCCGGGGCCGGGGCCTCGCTCGCCGACGACGCCCGGTTCCAGGGCCTCGTCGGCCGCGTCGCGTCACAGCACACCGGGCTGAACTTCCTCGACATCGCGGCGATCCGCGGGATGGTCGAGGGCGCGATGTCCAGCACGTCCGCCCAGGAGCGCGCGGAGTACGAGGAATCGATCAAGCCCTTCCTGATCCCGTTCGATGCCTACATCGCCAGTGGCGTGGTGGGCGGATCCGTCGATCAGAGTCACGCGGTGATCACCGTCAAGTAGGACGCGGGGTCCCCCAGACCCCGCCACATCGAGGAGGAAGACCAGCCCATGGCAGTCCGCATCAGGCTGACGCGCGTCGGCGCGACCAAGCAGCCGTCCTATCGCGTGGTCGTCGCCGACGCACGCAGCGCGCGGGACAGCCGCGCCATCGAGACGATCGGGCACTACAACCCGCGCACGGACCCGATCGAGCTCAACGTCGACGAAACGAAGGCCAAGGAATGGCTCGCCAAGGGCGCACAGCCCTCGGACACCGTCGTTCGCCTGTTCAAGCGGGCGGGCATCCTTCCCGCCGGCAAGTAGGAGCGCCAGATGGCAGCCAAGGAACTCGTGGAGTACGTCGCCAAGTCGCTCGTCGACGACCCTGACGCGGTCAAGGTCGAGGTCATCGAGGAGGACGGGGCGACCGTGATCGAGCTGCATGTCGCCGATGACGACATGGGCAAGGTCATCGGCCGAAACGGCAGCGTCGCAAAGGCGCTGCGCACGTTGCTGAAGGTCACGGCAGCCCGTGACGGAGAGCCGGTCCAGCTCGAGATCGTCTGAGCTGGGCGGAGCCAGGGTGGAGGAGCAGCCGGCGTCGACCCAACGGCTGGTCGTCGGGCTCGTCCGCGGCGTCCATGGCCTGCGGGGCGCGGTTCGGGTGGAGGTTCTCACCGATCGGCCGGAGCAGCGCTACCGACCGGGCATCGTCCTGCATCGCGAGGGTTCGGACGACCCGCTGACGATCGCCTCGGCGGAGGCCATCGCCGACGGTCCCGGGTGGCGCGTGCGCTTCCGCGAGATCGCGACGCGCGAGGCGGCGGACACGCTTCGGGGCACGTACCTGGAGACCGTGGTGCATCCCGTCGGGGAGCTGTCCCGGGGCGAGGTCTACTGGCACGAGGTCGTCGGCGTCGCCGTGCGCGGCCTCGACGGCGCCGAGCTCGGGACGGTCCAGGACGTCTATCGCGTTGCCGAGAACGAGGTCTACATCGTGAGCGGCGGACCGTACGGCACGTTCGACCTGCCGGCGGTGCGGGCGTTCATCCGGATCTTCGCCCCGCGTCGCGGCGAGATCGTGATCGACCCCGCGGCGCTCGACCTGCAACCGCCGAAGGTCCGCCCCGCCGGGGAGGCGCGGAAGCGTGCCCCACGGCGAACATCGCCGAAACGCGGTGCCGGTCGACCCGCCGACGGCGAGACGCCATCGGGCACCGGGCCGACCGACGTGGGCGCCGCTTCACCGGCGGCTGACGACGAGGCTACGGGATGACCCTCGAGATCGACGTCGTCACGCTGTTCCCGGCCCTCATCACCGAACCGCTCCGCGAGAGCATCCCCGGACGGATCCTCGAACGCGGCCTCGCGACGGTTCGCATCGTCGACCTGCGCGAGTTCGGGCTCGGGAGGCATCGCTCCGTGGACGACACGCCATACGGGGGTGGGGCCGGGATGGTGATGCGCGTCGAGCCCGTCGTCGAGGCGATCGACTCGGTCCGCCGCCCGGAGTCGACGGTGATCCTGCTCGACCCCGGTGGCGAGGTGTTCGATCAGCGCCGCGCCGGCGACCTGGCGACCCGCGGGCACCTCGTCTTCGTGTGCCCGCGCTACGAGGGCGTCGACGAGCGGATCCGCTCGTTCGTCGATCTCGAGCTGTCGATCGGCGACTACGTCGTGACCGGTGGCGAGTTGCCGGCGCTCGTCGTGATCGATGCGGTCCTGCGCCTGCTGCCCGGCGCGATCGACGATGCGTCCACGGCCGAGGAGTCGTTCGCCGGGGGCCTGTTGGAATACCCGCAGTACACGAGGCCGCCGTCGTTCCGCGGCATGGACGTACCGTCGATCCTCACGTCCGGGGACCACGGAGCCGTCGCGGCATGGCGCCGCGAGCGGGCATTGGAACGGACGCGCGCCCGTCGGCCGGACCTGCTTCGAGACCAGTAGGGGCGGCCACCCCTGCTATACTCCGCCGTCGTCGCCACTCCCGCGACATATCCAGCGTCCCCGCCCGCAGCTTCGGCTGCCCCTCAGATCAAGGAAGCGCCGCGTGAACGTGCTCGACGAGATCGTCCAGGACCAGCTCCGCACCGACCTGCCCGAGCTCGCGACCGGTGACACCGTGAAGGTGTCCGCGAAGGTCGTCGAGGGCAACCGCGAACGCATCCAGGTCTTCGAGGGCATCGTGATGCGCCTCCGCGGCGGCGGCATCACCCGCTCGATCACGGTCCGGCGCATCGCGTCCGGCGTCGGCGTGGAACGCACGTTCAAGATCCATAGCCCACGCATCGACAAGATCGAAGTGCTCCGTCACGGCCAGGTCCGCCGTGCGCAGCTGTACTTCCTGCGCAAGCGGGTCGGCAAGGCCGCGACGCTGCGCGAGCGTCGCTCGAGCTAACCCCGAGCCGCACTCGATCCGTGCTCCGACCCCGCCGCACCGGCGGGGTCGATCAATTCCGGTAGGCTTAGCGACCGATGGCCGTCGTCGTCCCGACCCTTCGCCACGAACGCCGCCTCTGGAACCAGGGCCTTACCCGCGTCGTTGGCGTCGATGAAGTCGGGGTCGCCCCGACCTGTGGCGCCGTCGTCGCCGCGGCGGTGATCATGCGACCCGGTTGCCATCGCATCCCAGGCGTCCGCGACTCCAAGACCCTGTCGATGATCCAGCGCGAGCGCCTGGCGCCGCTGATCCGCAAGCGCGCCGTGGCCATCGGGGTTGGTGCGGCATCGGTCCGCGAGATCGACCAGCTCAACATCTACCACGCGACCCATCTCGCGATGCGCCGAGCGATCGCCAAGATCGGCGGCCACGAGCACGTGATCGTCGATGGCAACCGGATCGTCGGCTTCGAGGCCCAGGTCGGCCCGTACACGAACATCGTCGATGGCGACGCGAAGGTGTACTCGATCGCCTGCGCATCGATCGTCGCCAAGGTGGTCCGCGACCGCATGATGCTCAAGCTCGCGACGCGCTACCCGGGTTACGGCTGGGAGCACAACCAGGGCTACGCGACGCGCGACCACCGCGACGCGATCCGCGCGCTTGGCCTCACGCCCTTCCATCGCCGCTCGTTCCTGGCCCTCCAGCGGACGCTGGCCGGCGACCAGCTCGACTTCGACCTCCTGGCCGACCCTGGAGCCTCGCCCGACACGCACGAGCTGCTCGAGCGGGAGCTCATGCCCGTGATGGCCGACGATGCGGCGCTCGATGCCGCCGACCTGCTCGCGCTCGAGGTCGCCCCGGCCTGACCTCGGACGAGGCGCGCGCCGGCTAACGGCCCGTGAAGCCTCCGATACGCGGGAGTGCAGCGAGCGTGGTCACCATGGGCCCATGGAAGGCTCGATCGGCATCCCGACACGGACCAAGGCACAGCAAGCAGGTGACGCCGCCGAATCGCTGGTCCTCGTCCGATTACTCGAGACCGGTTGGACCGTCCTGGCCCGGAACGTCCATGTCGGCCGCCATGAGCTCGATCTCGTGGCGGTCGACCCGGGTCCTCCGGCCAATCTCGTCATCGTGGAAGTGCGCTGGCGGGCATCGCGGGGCTTTGGGCTCGGGGAGGAGACCGTCGACCACCGGAAACGGGCGCGTCTGCGCCTCGCCGCATACGGGCTGCTCGATCGGGGCGAGCTGCCGGACGGGGCACGGTTGCCGCGGCTGCCGATCCGTTTCGACCTGGTCGTTGTCGAGCCCGGCGAGCGAGGTGAGGCACCGCGCATCCGGCACCATCGCGCGGCCTTCTGAGCAGCACGCGGTCGCGGCTTCCGCCCGGGTGTCAGCCTGAGGCACCAAACGACAACGAACGAGCGTGGCCGAGGCGCAGTTTCTGCGATTTCTGCACGTTTTCGGGGGTCGTCGTGCACGTTCGTCGCGGATCTGGTGCCTGGGGGTGACGTCGGTCGGGCCCTGATCGGACCCTGTGCTACACTCCGCGCCGGTCCGGAGCCCAGATCCGGATATCCAGACATCGATCCGCCCGCCGTCGCCACCGAACGTGGCGTCGAGCGGAGCACACACGCGGACCGTTCCCACCGGGCGGTGCCGGCTCACCAGGCCGGCTCCCGGGGTCAGCGAGGGTCCGCGGAGGAACCAACCGACAAGGAGGTCGCCCATCATGCCGTCCGTCTCGATGCGGCAGCTGCTCGAGGCCGGAGTCCACTTCGGCCACCAGACGCGCCGCTGGAACCCCAAGATGCGCCCGTTCATCTTCGCGGAGCGCAACGGGATCCACATCATCGATCTCGCCCAGACCGTCCAGCGTCTCGACGTCGCGCTGGGCGCCGTCCGCGAGACCGTCGCCCGCGGCGAGCAGGTGCTGTTCGTCGGCACGAAGAAGCAGGCCCAGGAGCCGATCGCGGCCGAGGCCGCCCGCGCCAACCAGCCGTTCGTCAACAAGCGCTGGCTCGGCGGGATGCTCACCAACTTCACGACGATCAAGAAGCGCATCGGCCTGCTCGAGCAGCTCGAAGCGCGCCAGCAGGCCGGCGACTTCGAGCGCATGACCAAGAAGGAAGCCGCCAAGCTGACCGAGGAGATGGTCAAGCTCCAGGCAACGGTCGGCGGGATGCGCAAGATGAAGCGGCTCCCGGGCGCGATCTTCATCATCGACCCGCACCGCGAGCGGATCGCGGTGACCGAGGCGAACAAGCTCGAGATCCCGGTCGTCGGGACCGGCGACACCAACGTCGACCCGGATGAGCTCGACTACATCATCCCCGCGAACGACGACGCGATCCGTGCCATCCGACTGCTGTGCACGCTCGTGGCCGAGGCAGCGATCGAGGGATCCCGCGAGCGTGCGACACGCGCGGCGACCGAGCCCGAGATCATCGAGCCGGCGTCGATGCCCGAGGGCGACGAGGAAGGCACCGAGGCGAGCGACGCGCTCGTGGCGGCCCTCGCCGGCGGCGGCGCGCTGACCTTCGAACCCGATACCGATGAAGACGACCTCCTGCCCGGCGACCGGGTCGCCCGGGCAGAGGCCGCAGTGGCCGAGGCCGCCGAGGCCGAGGCCGAGGCAACCCCCGAGGAGATCGCCGCCGAGCTGGCGCGCGAAGCTGCCGAGAAGGCCGAGGCCGACACCCCGGCCTGATCCCCGGCCGTCGTCGCCGACCGACCATCGGCCGCGGCGCCGGCCACATCACGGAACCCGATCGCGGGCGCATGCCCGCACGAACAGGAACAGGAGCACACCCACCCATGGCGGACATCTCGGCCGAGCAGGTCAAGGAGCTGCGCGAGCGGACTGGTGCCGGGTTCATGGATTGCAAGAAGGCCCTCACCGAGGCCGACGGCGACCTGGACAAGGCGACCACGATCCTGCGCGAGCGCGGTCTGGCTGCGGCTGCCAAGAAGTCCTCGCGTGACGCACGCGAGGGCCTGATCTCGAGCTACATCCACACCGGCGGTCGCGTCGGCGTGCTCATCGAAGTCAACTGCGAGACCGACTTCGTCGCGCGGACTGACGAGTTCCAGAAGCTTGTCCGTGACCTCGCCGTGCAGGTCGCCGGTCTTTCCCCGAAGTACGTCGACCGGGCCTCCGTCCCGGCCGAGGATCTCGCGGTCAAGCGGACGGAGCTGCTCGCGGACGAGTCCGTGCAGAAGAAGCCGGAGAACATCCGCGAACAGATCGTCGAGGGCCAGCTGGCGAAGTGGTACGCGCAGGTGTGCCTGCTCGACCAGCCGTTCCGCGACGAGGAGCGGACCGTCGGTGACCTGATCACCGACCGCATCGCGACCATCGGCGAGAACATCCGTGTGCGACGCTTCGTCCGCTACGC
This sequence comes from uncultured Chloroflexia bacterium, assembly GCA_963788235.1. Classification (GTDB taxonomy): domain Bacteria; phylum Chloroflexota; class Limnocylindria; order Limnocylindrales; family CSP1-4; genus SPCO01. The sequence goes on from CAWBFV010000002.1 coordinate 276,222, forward strand.
ACTCGGGGAGGACCTGTGAGCGACGCCGCGCAGACGACCCGTGCCGCCACGGCGGTCGACGCCCCGCCCGATCGCGAGGCGACGGTCCGCTACAACCGGATCCTGCTCAAGCTCTCCGGCGAGGCGCTCCTCGGCGATCGGCCGTACGGCGTCGATCCGGAGTTCTGCGCGTTCATCGCGAACCAGGTCCGCAGCGTGCACGCCGAAGGCGTGCAGGTCGGCATCGTCGTCGGTGGCGGCAACATCTTCCGCGGCATGGCCGCGGCGGCGCGTGGCATGGACCGCGCCACGGGTGACTACATCGGCATGCTTGCGACCGTCATGAACGGGCTGGCGCTCCAGGATGCCCTCGAGAAGGCGGGCGTCCCGACACGGGTCATGACCGCGATCGCGATGAACGAGGTCGCCGAGCCATACATCCGCCGGCGGGCGATCCGGCACCTCGAAAAGGGCCGCGTCGCGATCTTCGTGGCGGGGACCGGCAACCCGTACTTCACGACCGACACCGCAGCCGCGCTTCGCGCCGTCGAGATCAATGCCGAGGTCCTGCTCAAGGCGACCAAGGTCGACGGGGTCTACGACCGCGATCCGATGACGGACGCCGGGGCGCGACGCTACGCTCGACTCGATTACGCCGACCTGCTGCGTGATCAGCTCAAGGTCATGGACGCGGCGGCCGTGAGCCTGTGCATGGAGAACGATCTCCCGATCATCGTGTTCGACCTCAACCAGCCCGACAACATCACGAAGGTCGCCACCGGCGAGCCGGTCGGGACGATCATCTCGAGCGGAGGTCCGACTGCATGAGCACCGAGGTCCTCGCCGACGCCGATCACAAGATGGGCCGCGCCGTGGACGCCATGGAGCGCGATTTCCAGGCCGTACGTACCGGGCGCGCCTCGACGGCCCTGGTCGAGCGCATCCTCGTCGACTACTACGGCACCCAGACGCCACTCAACCAGCTGGCCGGCATCAGCGTGCCCGAGCCGCACCAGATCGTGATCCAGCCCTGGGACCGCGGGGTGCTGACCGCGATCGAGAAGGCGATCACCAAGAGCGACATCGGTCTCGTCCCCAACGTCGACGGCACCGTCGTGCGCCTGAACATCCCGCCCCTGACCGAGGAGCGTCGCAAGGAGCTCGTCAAGGTCGTCCACAAGCGCATGGAAGAGGCGCGGGTCGAGATCCGCAACATCCGCCGCGACGCGAACGACCAGCTCAAGCGCGAGGAGCGCGACGGCGGCATGGGCACCGATGAATCGCATCGCCAGGCGGAGTCGCTCCAGAAGGCCACCGACCGCCACATCGGCGAGGTCGAGCGCCGCGGCGAGGCGAAGGAGCAGGAGGTCCTCGAGGTCTAGTGGCCCGCGCACCGCTGGCCCGCCCCACGGACGCACCGCCGATCGCTCACGAGCCGGCGGCGCCGGACGCGGCGCTCCTCGAGCCGTCCGACGCGGTCGAGAGCGCGCCATTCCTCCCGCCGGAGGACCTGCCGCGCCACGTCGCGATCATCATGGACGGCAATCGCCGCTGGGCGCGCCAGCGGGAGCTGCCCGAACTCGATGGCCACAGCGCCGGTGTCGAAGCGATCCGCGGCGTGCTTCGTCACGCGGTCCGTCGCGGCGTCCGCGTCCTGACCCTGTACGCGTTCAGCCGCGAGAACTGGGCTCGCTCCGACGACGAGGTCGCCGGCCTGTTCAGCCTGCTCGAGGCGGCCGTGCGCAGCGAGACCGCCGAGCTGCAGGCCCAGGGCGTGCGGGTTCGGCTGCTCGGTCGACTCGACGAGCTGCCCGACGAGACGCGCCGCTCGATCGGCGATGCGCTGGACGCCACCGAGGGTGGCGACCGGCTCACGCTCAACATCGCGTTCAACTACGCCGGTCGGACCGAGCTCATCGACGCCGTCCGCCGGCTCATCGCGGGTGGCGCGGCGCCCGAGGCGATCGACGAAGCCGCGATGAGCGCCGCGCTGTACACCGCCGGCCTGCCTGACCCGGACCTGCTGATCCGCACCGGTGGTGAGCAGCGGCTCTCCAACTTCCTGATCTGGCAATCGGCCTACGCGGAGTTCTACTTCTGCGAGACGCTGTGGCCGGACTTCGGGCCTGCGGCGTTCGATGCCGCGCTCCTCGAGTTCGCGAGGCGCCAGCGCCGGTTCGGGCGGTAGGGCAGGGACGGGTGCGCGAGCGCGCGACCAGCGCGGCGATCCTCGTTCCGGTCCTCCTCATCGTCCTCGCCGTGGGCGGGCTCGCCCTCGCTCTGGCTGTCGCCGTGATCACGGTCCTGGCCGGTCGCGAGGTGTTCGGGCTCCTGCGCCAGGCCGGCAATGCCACGCTGCAGGCCCTGGGGATCGTCCTGGCGCTCACTGTGATCCTGGACGCTGCCTTCCCCGAGGTGCTCGAGGGCAGCGGGCTGCTGCTGATCGGGGTCGGGATCGTGCTGATCGCGGTTGCGTCGTTCACGCGGCCGGACCCGCGCGATGGCCTGTCGACGTGGATGGCGACGGTCTTCGGCGCGCTCTACGTCGGCATGCTGGCCTTCGTCCTGCGGCTCGGCCACGCGGCGCCACCGACGCCGGCTGGCGCGCCACTCGCGGTCCTCGGCACCGAGCGCGGCTGGGTCCTGTTGCTGATCCTCGTGGTGTGGGCCTACGACACGGGTGCCTACCTCATCGGCCGGCGGTTCGGGCGCGAGCGCTTTCTGACCCACATCTCGCCATCGAAGACGTACGCCGGGCTCGTCGGCGGCATCGTCGCGAGCACCCTCGTGGTCGGCGCCATGCTCGTGGGTCTGGGGCAACCCGTGTGGCACGCCGCGATCCTCGGTCCCATCGCCGCCCTTGCGGCCCAGGCCGGTGACCTCGCCGAGTCGATGCTCAAGCGGGCGGCCGGCGCCAAGGATTCGGGGACGCTGATCCCAGGCCATGGTGGGATGCTCGACCGCGTGGACTCGTTCCTGTTCGCCGCACCCGTCGTCACGCTGTATGTCGTCGCCGTCCTCAACTGAGCCGCAGCGGATCGCGCTGCTCGGCTCGACCGGGTCGATCGGCCGCCAGGTGGTCGATGTCGTGCTCGCGCATCCTGACGCCTTCCGCATCGTCGCCCTGGCAACGGGCTCGGACAAGTCGACGCTCGACGAGCAGGCCGCCCGCCTCGGCACCTCGCTAGCGGTCGTCGGTGCGTCGGACGACGCTCTCGTCGAGCTGGCCAGCCGGGATGACGTCGACCTCGTGGTCGTGGGCACGTCCGGGATCGTGAGCCTGCGACCGGTACTCGCGGCGTTGGCTGCCGGCAAGGTCGTGGCAACGGCCAACAAGGAGACGCTGGTCGCCGGGGGCCACCTCGTGATGCCCGAGGCGCGTCGGCTCGCCGCGAGCAGGAGCGGCTCAGCCCTCGGCGATCCGCTCGCGAGCCCGCTCGCGTGGCTCCGCCCGATCGACTCCGAGCACTCGGCGATCTGGCAGTGCCTCGTCGGCGAATCGATGACGGCGGTCGCGGGGCTGATCCTGACCGCCTCGGGCGGACCGTTCCTCGACGGGCCCGCGGACCTCTCGACCGTCACGAAGGAGATGGCGCTCCGGCACCCGACGTGGACGATGGGCCAGAAGATCACGATCGACTCGGCCACGCTCGCGAACAAGGGCCTGGAGGTCATCGAGGCGCACTGGCTGTACGATGTCGACTACGACGCGATCGAGGTGGTCATCCATCCCCAGAGCGTCGTCCACTCGGCCGTCCGCTTCGTCGACGGCTCCCTCAAGGCCCAGCTGGGCACCCCTGACATGCATCTTCCGATCCAGTACGCCATGACCTATCCCGACCGTCGGCCGTCGCCGGTCGCCGCCCCCGATCTGATTGCCACGGCCCGGCTCGACTTCCGCGCGCCGGATCTCGAGCGATTCCCCGCACTTCGGATCGCCCGGGAGGCCGGCGCCTCGGGGCCCCGAGCTTCGGCTGCGCTCATCGCGGCCGATGACGTCGCGGTCGCCCGCTTCCTGGAGGGCTCGATCGGCTTCGCCGACGTCCCACGGCTGCTCGAGGCCGCCGTCGAACGGTTCGGTGCGACGGCTGGCCCCGATCCGGACGTCGACGGACTGATCGCGCTCGATCGCGAGGTCCGGGCTGCGTTCTCGACCGGCCCGATCGGCGGCGCGGCATGACCGACATCCTGCGCATCCCGATCACGATCGTCCTGTTCTTCGGGATCCTCGGCCTGCTCGTCATCATCCACGAGCTCGGCCACTTCGTCGCTGCCCGGCTGGCCAACGTCCGCGTGCTCGAGTTCGGGATCGGGTTCCCGCCACGGGCCAAGGTGCTCCGATCGAGCGGGCGAGACGCTCTACACGCTCAACTGGCTGCCGATCGGCGGGTTCGTGAAGCTCGAGGGCGAAGACGGCGACCCCAAGGGCGACCCGCGCTCGTTCGCGGCGAAACCGCTATGGACGCGGCTCCTGATCCTCGTCGCGGGCGTCGTCATGAACGTCGTGCTCGCGTTCGCGATCTTCGCGGGCATCACGTGGCTCGCCTCGCCGTACATCGGCGCGAAATTCGACGAGGTCCAGCCCGATTCGCCCGCCGCCGCCGCGGGGCTCAAGAGCGGCGACGCGATCGTGGCGATCGACGGCCAGCAATTCCAGTTCCTCACCGGCCCGAACCTGCTGGTCACGCTCCGTGACAAGGCCGGGCAGCAGGTCACCCTGACCGTCGATACGCCGGGAGCCGCGCGTCACGAGGTTCCGGTGACGCTCCGCGACCCGTCGGCGATCGATGCCGAGCACGGCGCCCTCGGGATCTCGGGCATCGAGGGCTACTTCGACGGGGCGACCACGACGAACGATCCGTGGACAGCGGTCCAGGTCGGTGCCGACGAAACCCTTCGCTGGATGGGCCTGATCGTCGGCGGGCTCGGCGACCTCGTGTCGTCGGTCGCGGAGAACCCGACGGCGCCGCCGCCAGTTTCCGGACCGATCGGCATCGCGAGCCAGATCGGCGACGTCTTCTTCAACGCCGGCCCGATCATGACGCTGTATGTCGCCGGCATCCTGTCGGCCAACCTCGCGGTCGTGAACATCCTGCCGTTCCCGCCGCTCGACGGCGGTCGGATGCTGCTCATCACGCTCAAGCGGATCTTTGGGACGCGGATCAGCGTTCGCGCCGAGCAGCTGACCTACGTGGTCGGGTTCGTGTTCCTGTTCGCGTTCATCATCTGGGTATCCGGGTTCGACCTCGCCCGGGCCTTCGGAGGCGTGCCCGCCACCCCATGACCGCAACCGTCGATGCCGGCACTCGACGACAGTCCGTCACCGTGGACGTCGGTGGCGTCCTCGTCGGAGGCCTCCACCCGGTCGTCGTCCAGTCGATGACCAATACCGACACCGCCGACCCCGACTCGACCGCGATCCAGGTCGCCCGACTGGCGCACGCCGGCTCGGAGCTCGTGCGGGTGACGGTGAACACCGAGGAGGCCGCGGCCGCCGTTCCCGAGATGGTGCGCAAGGTGCGCGGTCTCGGCGTGGACGTGCCGATCATCGGCGACTTCCATTACAACGGCCACAAGCTGCTGGTCGAGTACCCGGAGACCGCACGGCTGCTGGCCAAGTACCGGATCAACCCGGGCAACGTCGGCGCGAAGCGGCATGACGAGCACTTCGCGACGATCGTCCAAGTGGCGATCGACAACGACAAGCCGGTCCGGATCGGCGTCAACTGGGGCTCGCTCGACCAGGCCGTGCTGACCGAGCTGATGGACGAGAACGCCCGCCTCGCGGAACCGCGCGACTCGCGCGACGTGATGATCGAGGCGATGCTCCAGTCGGCGTTGCGCTCGGCCGAGCTGGCGGAGCAGACCGGCCTCGGGCACGACCGGATCATCATCAGCGCCAAGGTCAGCGGCGTGCGTGACCTCGTCGACGTCTATCGCTTGTTGGCCGCCCGCTGCGACTACCCGCTCCACCTCGGCCTGACCGAGGCGGGCATGGGCGACAAGGGCATCGTGGCGTCGACGGCCGGACTGGCGATCCTGCTCAACGAGGGCATCGGCGACACGATCCGCGTGTCGCTCACCCCCGAGCCCGGCGCTCCGCGCGAGCGCGAGGTGGAGGTCGCCCAGCAGGTCCTCCAGTCGATGGGCCTACGCTCGTTCCTGCCGCAGGTCTCGGCGTGCCCGGGCTGCGGGCGCACCACCTCGACGTTCTTCCAGGAGATGGCCCAGCAGATCCAGACCTACCTGAAGGACCGGATGCCGGAGTGGAAGACCACCCATCCCGGCGCAGAAGAGCTTCGCGTCGCCGTGATGGGCTGTGTGGTGAACGGACCGGGCGAGTCGAAGCACGCCGACATCGGGATCAGCCTGCCCGGCACGTTCGAGGAGCCGGTGGCCCCCGTCTTCATCGATGGGCGCCTCGACCGCACGCTGCGCGGCGACGGCCTGGTGGCCGAATTCATCGACATCCTCGAGGACTACGTCGCTCGGCGGTTCCCCTCGCCCGTTTGAGGCGTCCACGCATCCGGGTGTATACTTCGGCCAACTGAACGGCCGCTCCGTGACGTGGGTGACCCCCACGTTTTTTTACGGACCGGCCGTTGCTTGGCATCTGGCGAAGAGGAGGCGATCGATGAGTCGGGACTTCGTTGGCGCCCTCCTTCAGCTCAATGCAGAGAAGCAGGTTTCGCGCGAACAACTGATCGGTGCCGTCGAGGACGGCATCCAATCGGCGTATCGACGCGTCGCCGGCGACGAGGACATCCACGTCCGCATCGATGCCGAGTCGGGTCGCATCCGGGTCTACCGGGCACGCCTCGTCGTCGAGGCGATCGAGGACGAGCTCACGCAGATCACGGTCGAGGAGGCCAAGGCGTTCGACGCGAACGCCAAGCCCGGCGACGTCGTCGAGACCGAGCAGCTCGATGGCGACGTGTTCGGCCGCATCGGCGCCCAGACCGCGAAGCAGATCGTGCTGCAGCGGATCCGTGAGGTCGAGCGCGACCAGGTCTTCGACCAGTTCGCGAGTCGCGAGGGCGAGCTCATCACCGGCACCGTCAACCGCGTCGAGCCGCGCGCGATCATCCTCGACGTCGGCAAGAACACCGAGGCCATCCTGGCAACGACCGAGCAGAGCGCGCTCGAGCATTACCGCATCGGTCAGAACGTCAAGGCGTTCGTGCTCGAGGTCCGCCGATCCGTCCGCGGCCCGCAGATCTTCGTGAGCCGCACGCACAAGGGCTTCCTGCGCCGGCTGTTCGAGCTCGAGGTCCCCGAGATCCACAGCGGCACGGTCGAGATCAAGGCGATCGCGCGCGAGGCCGGCAGCCGGTCCAAGGTCGGCGTCGCGTCCCGGCAGGAGGGCCTCGATCCGGTCGGGGCGACGGTCGGGCAGCGCGGTGCTCGCGTCCAGGCCGTGGTGGCTGAGCTCGCCGGCGAGAAGATCGACGTCATCCCGTGGAGCGACGACCCGGCCGTGTTCGTGGCCAATGCCCTGAGCCCGGCCCAGGTCCTGTCGGTCGACATCGATGAGGAACATCGGATCGCCTCGGTCACCGTGCCCGAGCGGATGCTGTCGCTGGCGATCGGCCGCGAGGGCCAGAACGCCCGGCTCGCCGCGCGACTGACCGGCTGGCGGATCGATATCCGCAGCGACGTGTCGGTCGCCGAGGCACGGGCTGCGGCGGCGGAGGCGGCCGCTCCGGCGACCCCGGCGGCAGAAGCCGAGGCCACATCGGAGGCGACGACGACCGAGGCAGCCGAAACGGACGGCGCGACCCCCGAGAAGCCCAAGCGGGTCCGCAAGACGGCCGCCAAGGCGGCGGCTCCCGCGACCGACGACGCCACCCCGGCCGCTGACGCTACCGCGGCGACTGACGGCACCGCAGGCGCGGATGGCACGGAAGCGGCCGCCGAGAAGCCCAAGCGCGTGCGCAAGACGGCGGCCAAGGCCGCGGCCCCAGCGGCCCCGGCGACCACAGCCGCCGACGACACGACCACCGAACCCGCGGCGGAGCCCGCGGTCGAGGAGGTATCGTCGTAGCGGCCGCGTCGACCTCGCCGGCGCACGGCACCACGCCACGCCGCGTCCCGACGCGGACGTGCGTGGCGTGCCGGACGTCGCGCCCGAAGCGCGAGCTGCAGCGGATCGTTCGGACCCAGGACGGTTCGGTCGTCGCTGACCCGACGGGTCGGCTCGCCGGCCGCGGTGCCTACGTCTGCGACACCGACTGCCTCACCATCGCCATCAAGAAAGGCGCCCTGAGTCGGGCGCTCGAGACCCAGCTCCCCGAGACGTTCCTCGCGACCGTCTCTACCGGAGCCGAACCCATGCTTACCACCGAAGGAGGGCCACGTGGCCAGGAGTAGGAGCGGGACCCGCGGTCGCCGCGGGCCCCGGAAGCCGCCGCGTCGCGACGGCGCATTCACGTCGCCGGTACAGGTCGTCGACCCGAAGGAACGAGGAGCGATCGAGCTGCCGGGGACCATCATGGTCAAGGAGCTCGCCGATCTGCTCGGCGTCAACGTTGCGGACGTGATCCGCGAGCTGATCAAGAGCGGCATCTTCGCGACCATCAACCAGCTGATCGACCGTGACACCGCGTCGCTGGTCGCGTCCGAGCTCGGCTACGAGGTCGCGGAAGCGGCCGCGGCGTCGAACAACGGGACGAACGCCGACGGCGAGTCCGACGGCACCGTGCCGGAGGCGACCAAGGAAGTCCTCTTCGAGGAGGACGATCCCAAGGCCCTCGAGACCCGTGCCCCGATCGTGACCGTCATGGGCCACGTCGACCACGGCAAGACCAGCCTCCTCGACGCCCTGCGATCGACCGAGGTCGCGGCCGGCGAGCGCGGCGGGATCACCCAGCACATCGGTGCGTCCGAGGTCGTCCACGACGGCAAGCGCGTCGTCTTCCTCGACACGCCCGGTCACGAGGCGTTCACCGCGATGCGTGCCCGGGGTGCCCGCGTCACCGACATCGCGATCATCGTGGTCGCGGCCGACGACGGCGTGATGCCCCAAACGCTCGAGGCGATCAGCCACGCGAAGGCCGCCAAGGTGCCGATCATCATCGCGCTGAACAAGATCGACAAGCCGGACGCCGACCCGACGAGGGTCAAGACCGAGCTGACCGAGGCGGGCATCGTCATCGAGGAATACGGCGGCGAGGTGCCGCTCGTCCCGGTATCGGCCAAGAGCCGCCAGGGTCTCGACGAGCTGATCGAGATGGTCCTGCTGGTCGCCGACCTCCAGGAGCTCAAGGCCAACCCGGACCGCCCGGCGATCGGCACGATCGTCGAGGCGCAGCTGGACAAGGCCCGTGGCGCCGTTGCGACCGCGCTGGTCCAGACCGGCACGCTCAAGGTCGGCGACATCATCGTCGTCGGCGAGACGTTCGGTCGTGTCCGCGCGCTCGAGAACGACCGCGGCAAGCGCGTCAAGCAGGCTGGTCCCGCCAGCGCCGTCGTGGTCCTCGGCCTGTCCGAGGTCCCCGAGGCAGGCGACATCCTCCGTGTCGTCAGTGACGACAAGGCGGCCCGGACGCTCGTCGAGCAGCGCAAGGCCGACCTGGCCGCCAAGACCGGCGACGGCAGCGGCCGGGCGACGCTCGAGGACCTGTACCGCCAGATCCAGACCGGCCAGGCCAAGGAGCTGCGGATCATCCTCAAGGCCGACGTGTCAGGGTCGCTCGGAGCGATCACCCATGGCCTTGAGCAGCTCGATCAGGACGACGTCCGAATCAACGTGCTGCACGAGGGCGCGGGCGACATCACCGACAACGACATCATGCTGGCGGCCGCATCGAACGCGATCGTGGTCGGCTTCAACACCGCGATCACCGACACCGCCCGTCGTGCCGCCGAGGCCGAAGGGGTCGATGTCCGGCTTTACGACATCATCTACAAGCTGACCGACGACATCGATGCGGCCCTCAAGGGTCTGCTCGAGCCCGAGGTCGTGGAGATCGTCGAAGGCCGCGCCGAGGTCCGCCAGGTCATCCGGGTCGGGAAGAACACCGTCATCGCCGGTTCGTACGTCACCGACGGACGGATCGTCCGTGGCGGCGCACGGGTCTGGCGCGGTGGCAAGGTCATCGCGACCGACAAGATCGAGTCGCTGCGGCGCTTCCGCGACGACGTCCGCGAGGTCCAGACCAACTACGAGTGCGGCATCGGCCTGGCTTCGTTCACGGAGCTCGAGGAAGGTGACGTCATCGAGTGCTTCACCACGCAAACGGTCAGCCGCGTCGCCACTCCCAGTTGAGCCGCGCCAAGAAGGCGGTAGTCGGTCGTGACCCAACGAACTGACCGGATCGACGAGCTGCTCAGGCAGGAGATCGGCGGGATCATCACCAAGGAGGTCGCGGACCCGCGCATCGGGTTCGCGACGATCACCAAGGTGGAGACGACGCCGGATCTCCGGCATGCCCGCGTCTGGGTGAGCGTGATCGGCCAGGAGCGCGAACGCGCCGCGACGATCGCAGCGCTCGGCCGGGCGATGCCGTTCGTGCGGCACGAGCTTGGCCGGACTCTGCGCCTGAAGCGGATCCCGGACCTGCATATCCAGCTCGACGACACGGCCGAGCGGGGCACGCGCGTCCTGCAACTCCTCGCCGAGCTCGAGACCGGCGGCACGGTCGACGAGGATCTGCCGCTCGGGGAGACGCTGCCGACGCCGGTGCCGCGCGTCCGCCACGAGGGCGACACGCCGGAGGAGCCACCCTCAGCGGTGATCCCGCCGAAGCCACGGCGACGTCGCTCGAAGACCACACCGCGACCGACCGTCCGCAAGCGCCGATGACGGTCGACCTGGCCGCGTACCTCGGCTCCGTCCCGCCGGTGGTCGCGGAGCGGATCCGGAACGGGCGGCAGCGTGCTCGCGGTCGGGCATGAGAACCCCGACGCGGACACGCTTGGGGCGACGCTCGGCGTCGTCCGCATCGTCGAGGCGCTGGGCGGCACGGCCGACCCGGTCTGCACGGACCCTGTCCCGCCGTTGTACGACTTCCTCCCCGGCATCGAGCGCTTCCGGACGGATCCCGACCCCGAGGCCGCCTACGACCTGCTGGTGGTCTCCGATTGCGGCACGCTCGATCGGGTCGGCGACGTGCAGACGCGCCATACCGAGCTGTTCGAGCGGTTGCCGCGGGTCGTCATCGATCACCACGCCTCGAACGAGGCGGCCGGCGATGCCGACTGGATCGAGCCCGACGCCGCCGCGACCTGCGAGATGGTCACGCTGCTGGCCGTCCAGCTCGGTCTCCCGCTCGATCTCGACGGGGGTGCCCTGGCCACCGCGCTGATGGCCGGGATCGTGATGGACACTTCGACGTTCGCGCACCCGAATTCGACGCCACGGACCCTGGCCGTGGCGGCCGCGCTGGTCGAGGCCGGCGCGCCACTCTCCGATATCTCGCGGCGCCTCTACCGATCGAAGCCGACGGCACAACTGCGGTTGTTCGGTCGGGTCCTCGATCGACTCGAGAGCGTCGACGGGGGTCGGGTCATCCATTCGACGCTGTTCGACGCGGACCTCGCGGCGACCGGCACCGAGCCGCCGCAATCGGAAGGGATCATCGACCTGCTCGCGCAGTCGGACGAGGCCGAGGTCGCGATCCTCTTCAAGGAGGCCGAACCCGCGACGCGCATCAGCGTTCGGACCAAGCCCGGCGGCGTCGATGCGACGGTGTTGACCGGAACGTTCGGCGGCGGCGGGCACGCCAGGGCGGCCGGTGCGACCGTGCAGAAGCCCATCGACGAGGCCAGGACCGCGGTCCTCGCCGAGGCCCGGCGGCTCGCCGACCAGGTCACGCGCTGACGGTGGCGCACAACTCGCTCGGTCCCGGACTGGACGGCATCCTCGTCGTCGACAAGCCGATCGGCCCGACGTCGCACGACATCGTCGGCCTCGTCCGCAAGCTGGCCGCGACCAAGCGCGTCGGGCACGGCGGCACGCTCGACCCCTTCGCGTCCGGCGTCCTGCCGGTGTTCCTGGGTCGCGGCACGCGGGTCGTCGAATTCCACCTGGGCGATCGGAAGCGGTACCGGGCGACGGTCTGCTTCGGGGCGTCATCGACGACGGACGACCTCGAAGGCGAGCTGACACCGACGGACGGCCCGGCGCCGACCCGCGACGCGGTCGAAGCGGCACTCCCCGGGCTGATCGGCACGATCTCGCAACGGCCGCCCGCGTATTCCGCGATCAAGGTCGCCGGACGGCGGGCCTACGCGATGGCCAGGGCAGGGGAGCAGGTCACGCTGGAACCACGGGAGGTCACGATCTACGAGCTGACGCTCGTCGATTGGGACGGCTCGGAGTCGGATCGGCCGATCGCGATGCTGGATGTCGCGTGTTCCGCCGGCACGTACGTGCGCGCCCTCGCCCGCGATCTCGGCGCACAGCTCGGTGGGGCCGCCTATCTCGGCGCGCTCCGACGTACTGGCGCGGGTCCGTTCGGCGAAGCCGATGCGCTCTCGCTGGACGTCATCCGGGCGGCCGCGAGTGCCGGCGCCGCCGAGCTGACGGCCCTGCTACGCCCGATCGACGACGGTCTCGACCGCTTCCCGGAAGTGCCGCTCACCGAGCGGGAGCTCGACGCGGTGTCACGGGGCCAGGCGGTTCGCCCGGCAACCGGCTACGAGCCCGGCGCCGAACGCTACCGGCTTCGAGCCCCTGGCGGGGAGCTCGCGGCGCTGGCCGTGGTCCTCGACGACGGGCGCCTGGCACCGGACAAGGTGCTGGTGTCCCCACGAGCGAGCGCGCCGGTCGCCGGTTGATGGACCTCGCAATTGTCGCCGGCGTCGACGGACTGCGCCCGGAGCATGGCCCGCTGTTCGCGGTCATCGGCGTGTTCGACGGGCTGCACCGCGGCCACGCGTATCTCCTGGAGCATCTCGTCCGCGAGGCCCGCGATCGGTCTGCTCGACCCACCGTGATCACGTTCGACCATCACCCGGACGAGGTGCTCACCGGCTCGGCGCCGCCGCTGCTGATCGATCCCGACGAGCGGCTCGAACGGTTGGCCGCTGCCGGCGTCGAGGTTACCGTCGTCCAGCACTTCGACGAGGCGCTGCGTCGGACGCCCTACGACGCGTTCGTCGACGCGATCCGCCGTCGGACCGCGCTCGCCGGGCTGCTGATGACCCCCGACGCCGCATTCGGCTTCGAGCGGCGCGGGACACCGGAGGCGGTGAGTGCGCTCGGAGAGCAAGCGGGGTTCGACGTCGTGGTCGTGCCGCCATTCACGGTGGATGGCCGGCCGGTGAGCAGTAGCGCGATCCGAGCGGCGATCGCGGCCGGCGACCTGACCGCCGCTGGCCATCTCCTTGGACGGCCCTTTTCGCTCCGCGGCGCGACCGACGAGGGACGGCTGCGTTTCGCCTGGCCGATGGCGATGCCGCCGGACGGCGAGTACTCCTGCATCGTCGACGGCCGCCCCGGCACTGCCGCGGTCGACGATGCTACGGTGCGAGTGCCCGTCGATTCGGACGGGCCGGTCCAAGTGGAGTTCGTTGCATGAGCGATCCGGGCTGGCACCTGGCACAGCTGAACGTGGGGCGGCTCCTCGCGCCGGTCGAATCGCCGGCGATCGCCGGGTTCGTCGCCGCACTCGACCCGATCAACGAACTCGCGGATGCCAGCCCGGGCTTCGTCTGGCGTCTGCAGACCGACGCCGGCAACGCCACCGACATCCGTCCGACCGAGGACGATCTCTTCCTGATCAACATGAGCGTCTGGTCGTCGCTCCAGGCGCTGCGGGCGTTCGTCTATACGACCGCGCACGTCCAGGTCCTGCGCCAGCGACGCGACTGGTTCGAGCAGCTCGCGACGTCGCACATGGTGCTGTGGTGGGTCCCGGCCGGGCACATCCCGACGATCGAGGAGGCGCTGGGGCGCCTCGACCGCCTCCGCGCCGAGGGACCGACGCCGGCCGCGTTCACGTTCCGGACCCCGTTCGAGCCCGAGGCTGACGGACCGGGACCGTCGCTGGTCGACGCCGAGTTCTGCTGGCCGGAGCTCGCGGCGTCCTGACCTAGAGCCCGGGCTGCCAGAGCGGCTCGCCGACGCCGCGCTCGTGGTTCTCGTAGCGGGCCATCACGAACAGCGCGTCCGAGAGCCGGTTCAGGTAGGGGAGGACCAGCTCGCCGATCGGTTCTTCGTGCGACAGCGTGATCGTCTCGCGCTCGGCTCGCCGGCACACGGTCCGCGCGACGTGCAGCGCCGCAGCACCCGGCGAGCCACCGGGGAGGATGAAGTTCGTCAACGGCCCGACGACCGCGTTGAGCTCGTCGATCAGGCGCTCGAGCCGCTTCACGTGCTTGGGCTGAACGGTCGGGATCCGCTCGCGCCGCTCGTCATCCTCGGGCCAGCACAGGTCGGAGCCGAGATCGAACAGCTCGTTCTGGATGGGGCCGAGGACCGCGACGAGGCGATCGCTCAGGCCGAGCGCCAGGGCCACGCCGATCGCCGAATTCAGCTCGTCGACCGTGCCGTACGCCCGGACTCTCGGCGAGTCCTTGGCCACTCGCCGGCCACCGCCGAGACCGGTCATGCCCTCGTCGCCGGTCTTCGTGTAGATCCTCGTCAGGCGCGGCATCTGGGGAGCGTACCGTTTGACCGATTCGTGCGTAGGCCCGTATCATCCGCCGGTCATACAGGAAAGACCAACAAGCAACAGATCGTGTCGGAGGACCGAGTGCCGCTCGCGCGGGAGCAGAAGCAGGAGATCATCGGCGGGTACGCCACCAAGGATGGCGACACGGGGTCGCCCGAAGTCCAGGTCGCGCTCCTCACGGAGCGGATCGCGGACCTGACGGCCCATCTCCGCAGCTTCCCAAAGGACAACCATTCGCGCCGCGGCCTCCTCAAGCTCGTCGGCCAGCGCCGCCGCCTTCTCGCGTACCTCATGAAGAAGGACAGCGCGCGCTACCGGACCGTCATCGGACGGCTCGGACTCCGCCGCTAGCGTCGCCGCTTCGGACCTCGGGCGCAGCCCGGGGTCTTCGAACATCCGTCGCCAGTAGCGCAGCAGGCTGACCCGCCCGCGGGTCGTCTTCTCCTCCACGACCAAGGAGGATCGTTTCCCTTGTCTCAGACTTTCGAGACAGAATTCGGTGGTCGAACGCTGACCATCGAGACCGGCAAGCTCGCACGCCTGGCCGGCGGCTCCGTCACCGTCCGTTACGGCGACACCATGGTGCTCGGCACCGCCAACCGTTCTGAGCCGCGACCCGGGCTCGACTTCTTCCCGCTCACCGTCGACTTCGAGGAGCGGATGTACGCCGCGGGCAAGATCCCGGGCGGGTTCATCAAGCGCGAGGCCCGTCCATCGGAGAATGCGATCCTCGCGGCTCGCCAGACGGACCGCCCGATCCGCCCGCTCTTCCCCGAGGGCTACAAGGACGACGTCCAGCTGGTCATCACGGTCCTCTCGACCGACCAGGAGAATCTCCCTGACGTCATCGGCACGATCGCCGCGTCAACGGCCCTGACCATCAGCGAGATCCCGTTCAACGGCCCGGTCGCCTCGGTGCGGGTCGGCCGGATCGACGGCGAGTTCGTGGTCAACCCGACGTTCAGCCAGCTGGCAGAGTCTGAGCTGGATCTCATCGTTGCCGGCACGCGCGACGCGATCATGATGGTCGAAGCCGGCGCGAAGCTCCTGCCCGAGGACGTGATGGCTGAGGCCATCCTGTTTGGTCACCGCTCGCTTCAGCCGATCGTCGACCTCCAGGAGGAGATCCAGAAGGCGGTCGGCAAGGCCAAGCGCGTCCCGTATCTCGAGCCCCCGACGGGCTCGGTCCTCGACTTCGCATCCGCGACGGACGACAAGCGCGAGCTCGTCGTGATCGACACGGAGACGACCGGCACCGACCCGAAGATGTCCGACCTCCTCGAGGTCGCCGCGGTCAAGATCAAGGGCACGGAGATCGTCGACCGCTGGTCCACCTTCGTGAACCCCGGCCGGCCCATCGTCGGCAACCAGATGCACGGCATCACCGACAAGGACGTCAAGGGCGCTCCGAGCCCGCGCGACGCGGCGGATCAGCTGCTCGCGTTCGTGGGCGACGCCAAGATCGTCGGGCACAACGTCGGCTTCGACCTGGCCTTCATCGAAGAGGCCAAGGGCGACGGGTTCCGCTTCCAGCCCGGCACCTACCTCGACACGCTGGTCATCGCCCGCGAGGGCTACCCGGGCGGCGACTCGTACAAGCTCCCCGATCTGGCGCGCTTCTTCGGCGTCGATCTGACCCAGAGCCATCGGGCGCTCCCCGACGCCGAGGCGACCGCGAATCTGCTGATCTGGTTCGCCAAGGACTTGCCGGGTCGGATCTCGAGCCTGCGCACGGCGATCGCCGATGCGGTCCGCGCACAGCGCACGGGTGGCGACACCGCCAGCCTGCTCGAGTTCGCCCGCCGCGATGCACGTGTCAGCAAGAGCCTCTTCAATCTCATCCAGAAGAAGACCGTCCGCCAGCTCGTCCTCGACGAGGGCATCCGCATCGACGGTCGCGGTCTGTCGGAGATCCGGCCGATCAGCGTCGAGGTCGGACTCGTCCCGCGCGCCCATGGTTCGGGCCTGTTCACCCGAGGTGACACCCAGGCGCTGACCGTGGCGACGCTCGGTTCGTCGTCGGACGTCCAGCGGATCGACACGATCAGCCCGGAGACCGAGAAGCGCTACCTCCACCACTACAACTTCCCGCCCTACAGCACCGGCGAAAACAAGCCCATGCGCGGGCCAAGCCGGCGCGATATCGGCCACGGGCATCTTGCCGAGCGGGCGCTCGTGCCGGTCCTGCCGTCTGCGGAGGAGTTCCCGTACGTCATCCGCCTCGTGAGCGAGTGCGTGACCTCGAACGGTTCGACGTCGATGGCCTCGACCTGCGGATCGACCCTCGCCCTGATGGATGCCGGTGTGCCGATCAAGGCCCCCGTCGCCGGCGCGGCGATGGGCCTGATCAGCGAGCCGGATGGACGGTTCGTCGTCCTCACCGACATCCTTGGAAAAGAGGACTCGATCGGGGACATGGACTTCAAGGTGACCGGTACGCGGGACGGCGTGACCGCCCTGCAGATGGACATCAAGGTCCAGGGGATCAGCGAGGCGATCATCCGTGAGGGGCTCAAGCAGGCCCTCGCGGCGCGGCTCGAGATCCTCGACAAGATGACGGCGGTCCTGCCAGAAGCGCGCGTGGAGATGAGCGACTTCGCGCCGCGCATCATCACGATCAAGATCAACCCCGAGAAGATCCGGGACATCATCGGCAAGGGCGGATCGATGATCCGCAAGATCCAGGAAGAGACCCAGACCGAGATCAACGTCGAGGACGACGGCACCGTGGAGATCGCGGCCGTCTCCGGCGAGAACTCGCGCAAGGCGATCCAGTGGATCGAGTCGTTGACTCGCGAGGTCGAGATCGGGGCGCTGTACCTCGGCAAGGTCACGCGGATCATGGGCTTCGGTGCCTTCGTGGAGATCCTGCCCGGCAAGGAAGGCCTCGTCCGGATCGGCGAGCTCGCCGACTACCACGTCCCGACCGTCGAGGACGTCGTGTCCGTCGGCGATGAGGTGATGGTCGTCGTGACCGAGATCGACCGCCAGGGCCGGGTCAACCTGTCGCGCAAGGCCGCGATGCAGCGGCACCTCGCCAAGGAGCCGGTGACCTCGTAGGTCCAGCACGCTCATGCGACCGGTCGAGGCCATCGGCCCGGCCGGTCGAACCGCTCTGCCTCGATGACGCTCGGGATTCTGGTGGACACGGGCCCACAGTCCATGCCGCCCGACAGCCCCGTCGCCATCGGGAAGCGCTGGGCCCGCTGCTATACTCCCGCCGTGCCCGACCTGATCAGAACCACAGCGGAGCCATGCCCTCGGTGACCCGGAAACCACTCACCGTCGCGGTGGTCGGCGCGACCGGCGCGGTCGGCAGCACGATGATCCGGATGCTGCTCGAACGGGAATTCCCGTTCGGCGAACTGCGCCTGCTCGCCAGCGCGCGCAGCGCCGGGACCGAGGTCGACGTGGCGGGCATCAAGCAGCCGGTCCGCGAGGCGACCCCCGATGCCTTCGAGGGCGTCGATATCGCGTTGTTCAGCGCCGGTGGCGACACGTCCACGGCACTCGCGCCGGAGGCCGCCAAGCGCGGCGCGACGGTCATCGACAACTCATCGGCGTGGCGCATGGATCCGGCGGTGCCGCTCGTGGTCAGCCAGGTGAACCCCGACGACCTGGCGTGGCACGAAGGCATCATCGCCAACCCGAACTGCTCGACGATGCAGCTCGTCCCGGTGCTCATGGCGCTCCGCGATGCCGTGGGTCTCGAGCGCGTCGTGGTCGACACCTACCAGGCCGTCAGCGGCACCGGTGGCAAGGCCATCGCCGAGCTGCAAGGCCAGATCGAGGCGTACGCCGCGGACCGGCCGCTCGAGGCGTCGGTCTACCCGCACCAGGTCGCGTTCAACGCGCTGCCGCAGGTCGACGTCTTCCTCGACAACGGCTACACCAAGGAGGAGTGGAAGGTCGTCACCGAGAGTCGGAAGATCCTCCACCTCCCGGATCTCCGCGTCTCGTGCACCGCAGTGCGAATCCCGGTGTTCGTCGCCCATTCCGAGGCCGTCCACGTCGAGACGCGCGATCCGATCACGCCAGACCGGGCACGAACGCTGTTCGCGGCCGTTCCGGGTGTCGTGGTCCAGGACGATCCGTCCACCGCCACGTATCCGCTGGCGACGACGGCCGCCGGCAGCGACGAGATCTTCGTCGGGCGCGTCCGCCAGGACGAGTCGGTCGCGGGTGGGCGCGGCCTGGCCCTGTGGGTCGTGAGTGACAACCTCCGCAAGGGCGCCGCCACGAACGCGGTCCAGCTGGCTGAGCTGCTGGTGGAGCGCGGGTGGGTGCAGGCCGCCGCGACACGGGACGCGGCCGGATCCCCGGCGTGACCGACGCCGAGCGCCGGGTGGCGCTCGAGGCGATCGCTACAGAGGTTCGCGCGTGCGAGCGGTGCCGGCTCCACCAGACGCGAACGCGCGCGGTGCCCGGCGAGGGCGACCCCTCGACCGAGGTCGTCTTCGTCGGTGAGGGACCGGGTCAGAACGAGGACCGCGAAGGTCGGCCATTCGTCGGCCGCGCCGGAGGCCTCCTGGTGGCCCTGCTCGGGCACATCGGCTGGCGGCGCGAGGACGTCTTCATCACCAACATCGTCAAGTGCCGCCCGCCCGGCAACCGCGATCCCGAGCCCGACGAGGTCGCGGCGTGCGCGCCCTACCTCCAGCGGCAGCTCGAGGTCCTCGACCCAGCCGTCGTCGTGACCTTGGGCCGCCACTCGATGGCCCGGTTCATGCCCGGCGCGCGCATCTCGCAGGCCCACGGGACGACGCGGATCGCCGATCCGGCGACCGGCGCGTCAGATGCGACGGTCTTCGCCATGTACCACCCGGCGGCGGCGCTCCGGACGCCGGCCATCGAGCGCGAGAGCTACGACGACATCGCCCACATCCCTGCGGTCCTCGTCGCGGCGCGCGAACGGCGCAGCCACGACGGCGCCGACCCCAGGCACCACGGCCGCACCGGCGGACCCCGTCGGACCCCCACCGACCCACGACGGTGATCCCGACACCCCCATCGACCAACTCACCTTCTTCTAATCGAAACCAAAGGACCTATGCCAACCAACCAGGACACGCCGCTCCGCATCATCCCGCTCGGCGGGGTGGGGGAGATCGGCAAGAACATGTACGTCTTCGAATACGGTGACGACATCGTCGTCATCGACTGCGGGCTCATGTTTCCCGACGAGGAGATGTTCGGCATCGACCTCGTCATCCCCGACGTCACCTACCTCAAGGAAAACCGTGCCAAGGTGCGGGCATTCCTCATCACCCATGCCCACGAGGACCACGTCGGCGCCCTGCCGTACGTGCTCCCCGAGTTCCCGGGCGTGCCGGTCTACGCGAGCACCCTCGCCCGCGGGCTCCTCGGCAACAAGATCAAGGAGCACAAGCTCAACAACAACCCGGTCCTCCCGCTCGACCCGGGCGACGAGCTCGACATCGGCCCGTTCCATGTGATCCCGTTCCGCGTCGGCCACTCGATCCCGGACGCGATGGGCATCGCGCTGCGGACCCCGGTCGGGACCATCGTCCACACCGGCGACTTCAAGTTCGACCACACCCCGGTCGACGGCAAGCTGTCGGACTTCGCGATCCTCGCCCGGATGGGCGCCGAGGGCGTCATCTGCCTGCTGTCCGACTCGACCCGCGCCGAGAACCCCGGCTACACGCCGTCCGAGCGCACGGTCGGCGAGGCGTTCCGCGAGATCATGGAGCCGCTCGAGGGGCGGGTCATCGTCGCCACGTTCGCGAGCAACATCGCGCGGATCCAGCAGGTGCTCGACGCGGCGGCCGACATGAAGCGCAACGTGTCGGTCATCGGCCGATCGATGGAGCAGAACTTCCGGATCGCCACGGATCTCGGCTACCTGACCTACGACCCGTCGATGATCGTGTCGAAGGACAAGATCAAGGACCACCAGGACGGCAATCTCGTGATCGCCACGACCGGGGCCCAGGGCGAGCCGATGGCGGGTCTCGCGCGCATGGCCAATCGCGACCACCGCTTCGTCGAGATCCAGCCCGGGGACACCGTGATCGTGAGCGCGAGCCCGATCCCGGGCAACGAGGAGTACGTCTCCCGGACCATCGACAACCTGTTCAAGGCCGGCGCGAACGTGTACTACCACACCATCAAGCGCGCCCACGTCTCCGGGCACGCGAGCCAGGAGGAGCTGAAGTTGATGCTGGGCCTCACGAAGCCCAAGCACTTCATCCCGATCCATGGCGAGTTCCGGATGCAGGTCCAGCACGGCCGGCTGGCGGTGGAGACGGGCGTCGACCCCGCGAACGTGTTCATCGTCGAGAACGGCACGCCGATCGAGCTGTTCGCCGACGGGTCGGCCCGTCGCGGCAGTCCCGTGACCGCGGGCTACGTGTTCGTCGATGGCCTGTCCGTCGGCGAAGTGGGCGAAGTCGTCCTGCGCGACCGCCGTTCGCTTGCCAATGACGGGATCTTCATGATCGTCGTCACCGTCGACAAGCAGACCGGCTCGGTGGTCGGCCGGCCGGAGATCGTGACTCGCGGCTTCGTCCATCTCAACGAGCTCGATCCGCTGATGGACGAGGCGGTCGAGCGGGTCATGGCCGCGATCGACACGCCCGGCGATCACATCAGCGAGGTCGCGCTGCTCAAGACCCAGATCAAGGACGGCGTCTCGCGCTACCTGTACGAACAGACGAAGCGTCGCCCGATGGTCTTCCCGGTCGTGGTCGAGGTCTAGCCGTGGCCCGACAGCGCCGGACAGCGGCTCGCGGTGGCGCGCGCCGCACCAGCGGTCGCCGCTCGTACGCGAAGTTCGCCAAGGTCTTCACGCCCGAGGTCGTCCGCTCGATCGTCGGCACCACGATGATGGCGCTCGGCGCGATCACGCTGATCGCGCTGATGCTGCCCGGCCAGGGCGCGCTCACCGACTGGTGGCGCGACTCGATCGCGCCGTGGTTCGAGACGGGCCGCTGGCTGCTGCCATTCCTGCTACTTGGCGGCGGCTGGTACGTCGCCGGCGGGCCGGGACGGCAACCCGGTTCGGGCTGGGGCATGACGCTGGCCGGCCTCGGCATCGCGTTCATCGCCGGTCTCGGCGCGTTCGAAGTCCTCAAGGTCGACATCTTCGAGACGGAACGAGGTGGCGGCCGCATCGGACGCTTCCTGGCCGGGACGCTCGAACCGTTGCTCACCGGCCCGGGCACGTTCGTGCTGCTCGCGGCGATCGGGATCCTCGGGCTGATGCTCGCGTTCAACCTGCAGCTGCGTGAGCTCTTCGCGCCGTTCGTCGGTGGTGCGCGCTGGGTCGGCTCGACGACCGCGAACTCGATGCGGCGGGCACAGGACGCACGACCGGCCAAGCCGGCGGCCGCCGCGAGCAACGGCCGAGGCCGCCAGGCTGCCGAGCCCGTCCGGCCACGCGAGCCGGTCCCCGTTCCGATGGCGAGCCCCGACGACCTCGCCGGCGCCCGCAGCATCCTCGACGAGCCGGCGCCACGGACCAGTCACTCACCGGTCAGCCAGACGGTCTGGACCGGCCCGCTGGACGGCGGATCCCGCGGTGGCCCTGGCCGCATCGTGAACGGCGGCGGCGTGGGTCGTGCCGCCACCGCGGTCGCCGGGATCGTCCCGACCGCGCTCGAGTCGCTCGGCACGATCGACTGGGTCCTGCCGAGCATGGAGCTGCTGGAACCGCGACCGGCCGGCCGGGTCGGCGCGATGGTCGACCACGACTCGAACAAGCGGCGGATCGAGGAGAAGCTGCTGAGCTTCGCGATCCCGGCCAAGGTCGTGGCCGTCAACTCGGGCCCGGTGGTGACCCAGTACGAGGTCCGCCCCGAGCACCACATCAAGGTCTCACGCATCGAGGCGCTGGCCGACGACCTGGCGATGGCCCTGGCGGCCCGCTCGATCCGGATCGAGGCGCCGATCCCGGGCAAGGACGTCGTCGGCATCGAGATCCCCAACTCGACGAGCGAGGTCGTCGGCTTCAAACCGCTCGTCGACGAGAGCCTGATGCTCGATTCGACGAGCCCCCTCACGTTCGCGCTCGGCCGTGACGTGTCGGGCAAGGCCTATGCGGTCGACCTCGCCAAGATGCCCCACCTGCTCATCGCCGGCGCCACCGGCTCGGGCAAGAGCGTGTGCGTCAACGCGCTGATCACGAGCGTGCTCATGCGCGCCCGGCCCGACGAGGTGCGCATGATCCTCGTCGACCTCAAGCGCGTCGAGCTCGCGCCGTACAACGGTCTGCCGCACCTCCTCCAGCACGTGATCGTCGAGGCCAACGAGGCGAAGTCGGTCCTCAACTGGGCGGTCCGCGAGATGGAGGAGCGCTACAAGATCCTGGCCGCCCACGGCGTGCGCAACATCACGGCGTTCAACGCGCGACCCGAGCTCGACGGCGCCGACGGCTCGGACGGCGCCGGCGCCGAGCGCATGCCGTTCATCGTGCTGATCATCGACGAGCTGGCCGACCTGATCATGCGCGAGGGTCGGAAGGTCGAGGATCCGGTCGTCAAGATCGCCCAGAAGGCGCGCGCCGTCGGCATCCACCTCGTGCTGGCGACGCAGCGACCGTCGGTCAACGTCGTCACCGGCCTGATCAAGGCAAACGTGCCGTCGCGGATCGCCTTCGCGATGGCCTCGAACGTCGACTCGCGGACGGTCCTCGACGCACCCGGTGCCGAGGACCTGATCGGTCGTGGCGACATGCTGTACCAGCCGGTGGACCTGCCGCGACCGGTCCGCATGCAGGGCGTGTTCGTGAGCGACAACGAGGTCGTCGCGGTCACCAAGCACTGGATGGACCAGACCGACGGCCGCACGTTCTACGACGAGGGGATCCTCGCGTTCGCCGATCCCGAGGACGGCAACGGCGAGGGTGGCGGGCAGTTCGCGTGGCTGCGCAAGCTCGGCGTCGACGACATGACGGTCCCGGCCGCCGAGCTCGTGATGGCCAGCCAGCGGGCGAGCACCTCGATGC
The DNA here is from genome assembly GCA_963788235.1 of uncultured Chloroflexia bacterium. GTDB lineage: Bacteria > Chloroflexota > Limnocylindria > Limnocylindrales > CSP1-4 > SPCO01. Next base: position 299,787 of record CAWBFV010000002.1, read on the forward strand.
TCCAGACCAAGCTCAAGCTCGGGTTCGCCCGTGCGAGCCGGGTGATGGACGAGCTCGAGCGGTACGGGATCATCGGGCCGCAGGACCCACGCAACCCGGCCACGCCGCGTCACATCTACGGGCCGGACAACTGGTTCCGCTCCCAGGACGACATCGATGACCCCGATTGAGGTCGGATCGGGGCAGCTGACCGGCCGCACTGGGACGCTGGGGTATCCTGTTTCGACCACGGCCGCTCGGACGGCGCGGGACCCGGATGGCCGCGGTCGGCCCGAGCGCGAGCATCACGGGGCGCCGCAGTGACGACACGAGACCAGGTCCGACGGGCGACCGGGGCGGAGCGCGGGGAAACGCGCGCATCCGCCGGCGACCTCGCGCCCGGCCTCCCCGAACGGCTGCTGGCCGCACGCGAGCGGAAGGGCGTCGACCTGTATCGCGCCGAGCGGGACACCAAGATCCGTGCCCGCTACCTCGCCGCCCTCGAACGCGGCGATTACCGGGAGCTGCCGGGGGCCGTCTACACGAAGGGCTTCCTGCGCAACTACGCCCTCTACCTGGGCCTCGACCCCGACGAGGTGCTGCTCCAATGGCGGCGCGAGCGAGGCGACCCCCGCGAGCCACAGGCGGTCATCGCGGTGCCGCGGCCCATCGCCACGCCCCGTCGCGGCCTGACGTTCTCACCGAGCCTGATCGTCTTCGCGCTGCTCGTCTTCGTCGTGCTGGGCTTCGGAGCGTATCTCGGCGTCCAGCTGCTGCGGTTCGCCAAGCCACCGACGATCGCCGTTTCGGACCCGGCCGTCGCGGTCCTCGACGTCGACGAGGCGGCGACCTCGTACCTCCTGCGCGGCACCTCTGCGCCGAAGGCCTCGGTCTCGGTGGCCACGCCCGGTCGCGATCCGTACATGGTCACCGCCGATGCCGACGGCGAGTGGACCCAGAAGGTCGATCTCCGCCGCGGTCGCAACCAGTTCGACGTCACTGCGGTCGATCCCGAGACCGGCAAGAAATCGGAAGGGTCGGTCAGCCTGATCATCACGGTCCCGTTCCTCGTCATCGAGGCCCCGACGCTGACCGTCGATCAACCGGCCGATGGCGTGACCTACGAGAACGGGGCGATCCCGGTCCAGGGTCGCACGACCAACGCCGCATCGGTCGTCGTGAGCGCCGTGTACACGGGTCCGGCCGGGCCGCCGCCGGCGGGTGGGGCCACGCCCGCACCGCCCAAGGCGCCGCCACCGGTGACCGTCAACGTCGGGGAGGACGGCTCGTTCAGCACCCCGTTCGAATTGACCGCGGGCAAGTGGGCGATCACGGTCACGGCGTCCAGCTCGGAGGGCAAGACCGCCGCGCTGACCCGCAACGTCACCGTCGCCTACAAGGGCGTCAACCTCGTGGTCTCGATCGAGGGTGGTCGGGCCTGGCTGAAGGTCTGGATCGACGGCAAGATCGATCCCGACATCGGCGCTGCGGGCAAGGTCTTCGGGAACGGCAAGACCCTGACGTTCACCGGCAAGGAATCGATCGAGGTTCGGACCGGATCGTCCGGGGTCACGACCTTCACGCTCAACGGCACGCCGCTCGGCGCTCTCGGCAAGAGCGGCATCCCGGAGACGTGGCTGTTCGCGCCGCCGGATCCGCCGCAGATGACCCAACGCCGCTGAGCTGGTGTCGGCCGCAGACGACGATCTGGTCACGCTGGCCCGGCGCGTCGGCGAGGCGCTTCGCGAGCGTGGCCTCCACCTCGCCACCGCCGAGTCGTGCACGGGCGGCCTCGTCGCGCACCTGATCACCGAGGTACCGGGCTCGAGCGACTACTTCACCGGCGCCCTCGTCACGTACGGCAACGAGGCCAAGGTCGCGCTGGCGGACGTGCCTCGAGAGGTGCTCGATGCCCACGGCGCGGTCTCGGCGCAGGTCGCGCGGGCGATGGCCGATGGGACCCGCCAGCGGCTCGGCGTCGACCTCGCGGTGGCCGTCACCGGGATCGCGGGGCCGGACGGTGGCAGCGCGGAGAAGCCCGTCGGGCTCACCTACATCGCCGTCGCGGACACGGATGGCGCCGACGTCCGCCGCCACCTGTGGGATGGCGACCGGTCGACCAACAAGCGTGCGAGCGCGGCCGCAGCCCTCGATCTCGTCCTCGAGCGGGTGACCGCGCGACCGTGACCCACCGGCCGTGACGCGCGACGCGGCGACGATCGGGGCGGGGTTGGACCCGGTCCGGGAGCCCCGTGCGATCCGTGCAGGCGAGCGGATCCACGTCATCGGGGCCGCAGGAGCGGGAGCCAGCGGTGCGGCGCTGCTCGCCAGGGCGGCGGGGGCCTCCGTCGACGGCTGCGATCCGGCCTATCCGTCGCCGTATTCGGCAGCACTCGACGCCGCGGGGATCGCGGTCGCCGCCAGCCACGACCCCGCCCACATCACCATGACGCCGCACCCCGACCGGCTTGCGGTGACGAAGGCGCTGACGGCGGTCGATCCGGACCATCCCGAGCTCCGAGCGGCGCGCGATCGGCACATCCCGATCGAACCGTGGCAACAGGTGATCGCCGACGCGGCCGTGGGGAGACGGCTGGTCGCGGTCGCCGGGACCCACGGCAAGAGCACGACCGCCGGGTGGCTCGTCCACGTCCTCGTCACAGCGGGGCTGGATCCAGCGGCCTTCGTCGGCGCGTTACTGCCCTCGTCGCTCGTCGATGGCCCGTCGGCGACCGCGCGGTGGGGCGCCGGCGAGGCGTTCGTGGTCGAGGCCGACGAGTACGCCGGGAACTTCGATGCGTATCGCCCGGACCTCGCGGTCCTGACCAGCGCGGAATGGGACCACCCCGACGTCTTCGCCGACGACGCGGCCGTTCGGGCCGCCTTCGAGGCCTGGCTGCGTCGGATGCCCCCGGGCGGCACGATCGTCGCGAACGTCGGCGACCCGGGCGTCGCGACCATCGTCGAGCGGCTGGCGGGCGACACGACGCGCCGGGTCGTCCCGGTGACGCTCGACGACGGCACGAGTGTCGAGCGCACGGATGCGGGCGTGATCGTCGGGCGGATCGTCGCAGCGGATCCCGCCGGCACGACCATGGAGCTGCGCGGGCTAACCGGCGCGAGCGACCCCATCGTCGTCCGCCTGCCCACCGCCGGCCGGCACAACGCGGCCAATGCGCTCGCCGTTGCCGTGGCCGCAAGCCAGCTGGGCGTGGAGCCGGCCGCGATCGCCGGGGGCTCGCGTCGTTCCCCGGCGTCGGTCGCCGGCTCGAGCGCAAGGGCGAAGTCGCCGGCGTCGTCGTGTATGACGATTATGGGCACCATCCGACGGCCATCCGCGAGACCATCGCCGCGGTCCGCCAGCGCGAACCCGGCAGACGCGTCTGGGCGGTCTACGAGCCTCTTACCTTCCATCGAACCGCTGCGCTCCTCGACGAGTTCGCGACGGCGTTGGCCGGCGCGGACGCCGTGGCGATCGCGGATATCTGGGCCGGGCGCGACCCGGACACGACGGTCGCATCGCCGGGACGGCTCGCCGATGCCGTGGCCCGTGAGCGTCCGACCATCCAGGCGGCCGCGCCGGGCTCGGTCGAGGCCACCGCGACGTGGTTGGCGGGCGAGGTCCAGGCCGGCGACGTCGTGCTCGTGATGGGCGGCGGGCGCAGCTACCGGATCGGCGAACGATTGCTGGAAGAGCTGGAGAGCGCGAGATGACGATCGACTACGCGACGGGTGCACGACTGCTGGAGCACTACGGTCGAGCCTGGGCGGAATTCGACGGTGATGCCTGGGTCGGGCTGTTCACCGAGGACGCGCGATATCATGGCGACCCGTTCTCGCCGCCACTGGTGGGCCACAACGCCATCCGCGCCTTTCTCGTCGAATCCGCCGAGACGCAGGAGGACGTCGAGTTCACCGTCGAGCGGCATTGGGTATCGGGAGACACGGTGCTCGCGGCATGGCATGCGAGCTACCACAGACGTGGGACGCCCGACCGCGTGCGGTTCGCGGGCTTCATGACCCTGGAGGTCGCACCGGACGGCCGGATCGACCGACTGCATGAATGGTGGATGGCTCGACCGACTGGGTCGGACCAGGAAGGACACGGATAGCGATGGCTGGAGACGTCTCCTTCGACGTCGTGAGCGATTTCGATGAGCAGGAGTTGCGCAACGCGCTCGACCAGGTACGCCGAGAGGTCGGCCAGCGCTACGACTTCAAGGGCGTGACGGTCGACCTCACGCAATCGAAGACCGAGCTGATCCTCGTCACCGACGACGAGCACCGAGCGGCGGCGATCAAGGACCTCATCGAATCCAAGGCGATCCGCCGCAATCTCTCGCTCAAGATCTTCGATTGGGGCAAGGTCGAACCGTCGGGCGGCAACAAGGTCCGCCAGCAGATCGCCCTTCGGCGAGGTCTGACCGACGAGATCGCCAAGCGGATCACCAAGCTCATCCGCGACGAGTTCCCCAAGGTCAAGTCGCAGATCCAGGGCGACGCCGTGCGCGTCTCCGGCAAGAGCAAGGACGAGCTCCAGAAGGTCATCAACCGCCTGCGTGAGCTCGACGAACCGGTTCCGCTGCAGTTCCAGAACTATCGCTGACGTGGAACCCAGAGACCCTGCCGGCGTGCCCGAGGAGCCGGTGGCGACGATCGACGCCGAGCCCGACCCGACCCCATGTCGTCCGCGTTCAACGACGTCCCGGTCCAGCCCGACGACGGCGTGGCCGCGACCGATAGCAACGATGTGAGCCTCCGAGGCGGACGACGCGCCTCCTGCGGACGACGACGCGCCGCCTGCCGCGGATGATGTGCCGGCCGAGTCGGATGACGCGCCGGCGGCCGACGACGTGCCGGCAGTCGAGGACGACCGGTCGGCCGACGAGGCCGCCGATGCTGGCCGACGCCACCGAACCACCGACACCTGCCGCACCGACGACCGTCGGAGGCCTCGTCGCACAGGCGCTGCGCAGCGCCGGCGTCCGCTACGCGTTCACGGTCCCGGGTGAGTCGTTCCTGGGCATCCTGGACGAGTTCGGCGCTGCCGGCATCCGGGTCGTGGCGACGCGGCACGAAGGTGGCGCCGCGTTCATGGCCGAGGCCCACGGCAACCTGACCGGACGGCCCTGCGGCCTGCCTCGGCACTCGGGCGGTCGGGGCCTCGAACCTCGCGATCGGCATCCACACTGCGCGACAGGACTCGTCCCCGATGTTCGCGATCGTCGGGCAGGTCGAGCGCGCGCATCGTGGTCACGAGGCGTTCCAGGAGATCGACCAGGTCGGCACGATCGGCGGCTTGGCCAAGTGGGCCAGCGAGCCCGGCGCGGCGGATGCCGTGGCGGCGGCCCTGGCGGAGGCGATCCGCGAGGCCACCACCGGTCGCCCCGGACCGGTGCTGCTCTCGTTCGCGGAAGACCTGCTTGACGAGCCGGTCCCCGAGGGCGCGCGCGTCGACACGAGTCGACCGACCGCGACCCGACCGAGCGACGAGGAGATCCGCGCGGTCATCGAGCTGCTGGCATCGTCCGAGCGCCCGGTCATCCTCGCCGGCGGCGGCGTGCTTCGCGCTCGAACCTCGACCGAGCTGCTGCGCTTCGCGGAGCTGCTCCAAGTCCCGGTGATCGCCGCCTGGCGTCGCGCAGACGTGATCTCCAACGACCACCCGCTCTATCTGGGCATGGCTGGCTACGGCGCGGCGCCGACCGTGCGCGACCGACTTGCCGGCGCGGACGCGATCGTCGTGATCGGCTGCCGCCTGAACGAGCCGACATCGTGGGACGACTCGATCCCCGCGGCTGGGCAGCGCTGGGCGCACATCGATATCGAGCCGAACCGACCCAAGGACCTTGCTCCCGCCTCGCTGACCGTGACGGCAGACGCCCGTGCGTTCCTTCGCGCCGCGAACGAGCGGCTGATCGGCAAGGCGGTCCTCGACGCCGAGCTCGTCCGCCGGCGGCAGGCGAACAACGAGACCGATCGCGCGGCATGGGAGGCCGCATCCACCGTCGACGCCGACGCGGACGCCTGGACGGGCCCCGGCGTCCACCCGGGCCGCGTCATCACGACCCTGCGTCGCGTGCTCCCCGACGACGCGATCCTCACGACCGATGCCGGCAACTTCGCGGGCTGGGCCGGACGCGGCTTCCGCTTCCGACGGCCCGGGACGTTCCTCGGGCCGACGTCCGGCGCGATGGGCTATGCCGTGCCGGCCGCGATCGCGGCGGCCCTCGTCCATCGCGACCGGCCGGTGGTCGCGCTCGTCGGTGACGGTGGGATGGCGATGACGATGGCGGAGCTCGAGACCGCGACGCGGGAGGGCGCCCGGATCGTCGTCCTGGTCTTCGACAACGAGCGCTACGGCACGATCCGCATGTGGCAGGACCGCCGCGGCACGGGCGTCGGGGTCGGTACCGAGCTCGGGCCGATCGACTTCGCGACGGTCGCGCGCGGGCTCGGGGCGCGCGGCGTGCGCGTCGAGCGCGACGCCGACGTCGAACCGGCGATCCGCCAGGCTCTCGCCGAGGATCGATCCACGGTGATCCACCTCACCCTGGATCGGGGCTGGGTGTCGGTCGACAGCGCGACGCCCGGCGGCTGATCGCCTACGGCGGGAGGGTCGGCAACGCCGCCTCGGCGGCACGGATCGCCGCACCGATCGCTTGCAGCGCCGCACGGTGGCTGGCGAGGAACACGGTCTCGTGCCGTGCGGCAGCCGCGGCCTTCGCCTCGACGTAGCGGACCTCGCAGCGAGCCAGCACGCCTGCCACCCGACGCTCCTCGGCCTGCAGGGCAGGGAGGTCCCGGGCTATCGCGCAACGCCGACACCCGACCGATGAACCGCTGCATGACCGCCCCTGGCAACGATCGTCGGTCGATCGTCGCCCCGCCGCTGACGTCCGCCACGCAGTCGTGCCAGCCGGCCAGGGCACGGAGCGCCACCGGGTCCGCCGCGACCTCCGCCTCGAGCGCGTCCAGCGACGGACGCAGCGGCGCGAGCAGTCGATCGCGCAGGCCGTAGACCGTGGCACTCGCCGTCTCGTGGCAGCCCGGTCGATCAGTCGCTCCGTGGAGCGCGGCACGGTAGACCGACTGTGCCGCTGCCGGCATCGCTGCGACCGCGGCGAGGTTCGGGTCCGCGACCGGCTGCGGGGATGGCCCCGCCGCGGCTGTCGAGATCCCGAACCCCCAGCGATCGGCCCACGCGACGGGGTCGAGACCCACGTCGGGGATCGTCGGCACCGTCTCCACCGTCGGCGCCCAGTCGAGCCCGAGGCGTCGCATGCACGCTGTCGTGAGCACTGCGACCGCGACCGCGCGTCGCTCGTCGAGCGTGGCGTCGTTCCCGAGACCAAGTGCGGCGGCGACCGTCGTTGGTCGATCCGCCGCCTCGGACAGGACCGCGGTCGCAAGACCGAGTCCGCCGACGAGCCCGATCAGCAACGCGAGGTAGGCTGCCCTCACGGCAGCCAGGCGGACGCCGTCGTCAGGCCACCGGTGCGCCACAGCCCGCCCTGGAAGAACCCGCCGAAGCCGAGCGCCCGGTACGACCCCGAGCCGCAGTCGGCCGTGCTGCCCATGTCGTATCCGGCCAGCCAGCCATACGCGGCGACGAAGTTGTACGCGTAGCCGGTGTCGCGACAGGTCGACCAGCCACCACTGCCGTAGCGCTGGATCACGACCCGGCTGCGCAGCTCGCCCGCGGGTTGGGCCACGCGATCCCATTGGTGGGCGCAGGGCCACCGGTACGTGCGCACGATCGAGTCGGCGCCGCCACCCGACAGCCCGCTGATCCCGGCTGCCATGCCAAGGCAGCCGTAGGTCGAGGACCGGTAGGGCTCGGCGTCGCCGCCCCGCTGTCCTGACTCGAGGAGCTCCCAGCGCGACCCGCCGTACATCTCGTCGTAGATGCAGATGTACTTCACGCCGCTGGCGAGGTCCTCCCAGACGGTGCCTGGGACGCAGACCTCGTTGGGCGCCGGACCGTTGGCGCCCGAGACCGAGGCGGGCACGACGAGCGCGATCGACACGAGGCCGATCGCGATGAGCAGCCGCAGGAGATGCATCGACGATCCTCCGTCGCCGGCAAGCGAGACGGGTTCGCCGTCGGATGGGGGCGACGGTAGGCGGACGCGCTTGGCGGCCGATCACCGACGACTGCACCCGCGATGCACCACCGCTCGCTGGCGCGTGAAGTAGTTGCGCCCGCAACTACAGTGGGTTAGGATACGGGCCTCGCACACCACCAGGAGCCAGCACGCAATGCCCGCCGTCGCCGTCGAAGACATCTCGATCCTGCCGAAGGTCCCAGCACCGGACCCGGCGATCGCTCGCGAGCGCCCGGTCCGCAGCGTCACCGACGCCCCTCGTGGCTTCGAAGGGGAGGGGTTCCCGGTTCGCCGTGCGTTCGCCGGGGTCGCCCTCGATGACCTCGACCCGTTCATCCACCTCGACCAGATGGGCGAGGTGCAGTACGCGCCGGGCGAGGCCAAGGGCACGCCGTGGCACCCGCACCGCGGCTTCGAGACGGTCACCTACATGATCGACGGCGTGTTCGAGCACAACGACTCGAACGGCGGCGGTGGCGTGATCACCAACGGCGACACGCAATGGATGACCGCGGGCTCGGGGATCCTCCACATCGAGCGCCCGCCCGAGGCGCTCGTCCGGAGCGGTGGCTTGTTCCACGGCTTCCAGCTCTGGGTCAACCTGCCGGCATCCCAGAAGTGGGCGGCTCCCCGCTACCAGGACATCCGGGCGCAGGAAGTCGCCCTGCTGTCCTCACCGGACGGCGGCGCGCTGATCCGCGTGATCGCGGGCGAGGTCGCCGGGCACGCGGGTCCCGGGTCGACGTACAGCCCGATGACGCTGGTCCACGCGACGCTCAGCCCTGGTGCGCGACTCAGCCTCCCGTGGCGCGCCGATTACAACGCGCTCGTCTACGTGATGAACGGCCAGGGGACGGTCGGGAGCGCAGGCCGGCCGATCATGACCGGGCAGCTGGTGGTCCTCGGTCCAGGCAATGCCCTGACCGTCGAGGCGGCTGCCGGGCAGGAATCCCGCAGCCCCACGCTTGACGTCCTGGTCCTTGGCGGCCGGCCGATCCACGAGCCGGTCGCATGGCTCGGCCCGTTCGTGATGAACACGCGGGAGGAGGTCATGCAGGCCGTCGCCGACTACCAGGCCGGCCGGCTCGGCAGCATCCCGGCCGTGCACAACACCCCGACCACGATCCAGACCGGCGGAGTGCCGCCGAGCGACGCCGGCGCCCGCTAGGAGCGCCCTCGGCGGCGGCGACCGTCGGCTAGCATGCGCGGGTGCCGCCGATCACCGCCAGTGATGCCCTGAACCACGCCGTGCGGCATTGACGCCCCTCGCGCGGGTCGTCGCCGGCCTCTTCCTCGCCTCGCTGGCGATGCGACCCCAGATCCTGGCGATCGGACCGCTGCTGCCATTGATCCGGACGGATCTCGGGCTGCCGGCCGGCATCGCGGGCCTTCTCACCACGATCCCGGTCCTGTGCATGGGCCTGTTCGCACCGATCGGCCCCCAGGTCGCGGCGCGGCTGGGAACACGCGTGGCCTTTGCGGGTTGCCTGCTGCTCATCATCGGCTTCGGGCTGCTCCGCTCGGTCGTCCCGGCGGTCGAGCTCGTGCTCGCGGCGACGCTCGGCATCGGGGTCGGGATCGGGACCGCGGGCGCGATCCCCTCGATGGTCGTGTCCCAGCGGATCGCCACGCGACCGGCGCTCGGGACCGGCGCGTACGCCGGTGGGATCGTCGCCGGATCGACGCTGGCTGCGGCCTTCGCGGTACCACTCGCAGTCGATGGCGACTGGCGTCGAGCGCTGGCGATCATCTCGACGCTCTCACTGCTGTCACTGGCGGCGTGGCTGCTGCTCATCCGCGGGGACCCGGCGCTCCGACCGCGTGACCAGCCGGCCCGACGGCTGCCCTGGCGCAACCGGACCGGCTGGCTGTTGATCGCGCTGTTCGGGCTCCAATCGATCTTGTTCTACGGCGTCGTCGCCTGGCTTCCGAACGTCTTCGTCGAACGCGGCTGGACGCCGGACACTGCGGGCGCGCTGATCGCGGTGTTCAACGGCGTCGGGCTCCTGACGACCATCGGGATCCCGCTGGTCGCCGATCGCCTTGGCTCCCGCAGGATCCAGCTGACGCTGTCGTCGATCATCGCCACGGTCGCGCTGGCCCTGATCGTCGCCGTCCCCGACATGGCCTTCCTGTGGGTCGCGATCCTGGGGCTCTCGCTCGGGGCGGTCTTCCCGCTCGTGCTCACGTTGCCGCTCGATGTGGCATCCAACCCCGCCGAGGTCGGCTCTGTGGCGGCGCTGATGCTGCTCGGCGGCTACATCATCTCGTCGCTCGGTCCGGTCGTGCTGGGGGCGGCACGGGACCTCACCGGCAACTTCGCCACGAGCATGCTGATGCTCGTTGCCGTGTCGGTCGTGCTCGCGGTCGCCTGCACCGCGCTGTCACCCGAACGGCTGCGCCGCGGGATCGCGCCGGTCTGACCCTGGCTCTGCGGCCTCAGGCGACCTCAGGCGCCGCGTGCCGCCCGCAGGATCGCGGCAGCCGAGCGATCGATGTCCTCGTCGGTCGTGGACCAGTTCACGATCGAGATTCGCATCGCCGCCATGCCATGCCATGTCGTGCCGGCGAGCCAGCACGTCCCGTCCTCCTGCACGCGCCGGACGACGTCACGCGTCCACTGGTCCACCACCGCCGCATCGGGCACCTCGCCGGTCGCCGACGGCGCCGGATGGAATCGAACCAGGACCTGGTCGAGGACGACGTCGTTCAGGATCTCGGCCCCGGCGTCCCCGGCTCGCAGCTTCTCGGCCATTCGCGTGGCCTGCCGGCACGACCGTTCGATCTGCTCGGCGACGCCGCTCCGGCCGAGCGACCGCAACGCCGCGTAGGCCGCGAACCCTCGCGCTCGGCGCGAATACTCGGGCACCCAGTTGAACTCGTCGCGTTCGGCGGCGCCGTAGACGATGTATGCGGCACTCGGCGGCGACATCGCTGCCCGATGCTGCTCGGGATCGCGCACGAACGCGAAGCCGCTGTCGTACGGCACGTTGAGCCACTTGTGGCCGTCGGTCGCCCAGGAGTCGGCTCCGTCATGCCCGTCGAGCAGGTGGCGAAACGCGGGAGTCGCCGCCGCCCACAGGCCGAACGCGCCGTCGACGTGCACCCATGCGCCGGGATGACGGGCACGGATCAGCTCGATCGCAGGCCCGATCGGGTCGAAGGAGCCGGTGTTCACGTTGCCGGCCTGCAGAGTGACGATCAACGGGCCGTCACCGTCGGGCAGCGACGCCTCGAGCGCGTCGAGCCGCATACGGCCCTGGTCGTCGCTGTCGACCACGATCGTGCGGGTGCGTCCCACACCCAGGTACTGCAGGGCCGTGCCGATCGTCGCGTGCGCCTCGGAACCGACGACGACTGCGATCTCGGGCGCCCCGAACAGCCCGTCGTCCTCGACGTTCCAGCCGGCCCGTGCCAGAACGGCATGGCGCGCCGCGGCGAGACACGTGAACTGGGCCATCTGGCAGCCCGTGGCCAGGCCGATGCTGCTGCCCGCGGGCAGCCCGAGGAGATCGACCAGCCAATCGCCGACGACTTCCTCCACCACCGACGCGGCCGGTCCCGCCGCGAACAGCCCGGCGTTCTGGTCCCAGGTCGACGTGAGCCAGTCCGCCGCGAGCGCAGCGGGCAGCGACCCACCGATCACGAATCCGAAGAAGCGCGGTCCGGCCATCGCGATGAGCCCCGGGTCGGCGGCCGCTGCCAGCGCCTCGACGACGTCGACCGCCGGGATGCCGTCGTCGGCGAGGGGCGCGCCGAGCGACGCAAGCAGCGCATCGCGCGTCGTGCGCGCCGTGACGGGACGATCGTCGAGACCGTTGAGGAAGTCGACCGCGAGCTCTGTGGTACGACGGAGGAGCGCGGCGTCGACCGAGCGCTCCGACGCGCGGCTGGGGCTGGAGGTCATCGTGGCGTGCTCCCCTCGAGTGGTTCGGTCCGGGCGTCGGCGGCAGCGGCAGCCCAGTATCGCGCGGTCTCGGCCGATATCCCGGTCCGGCGGTCCGTGCGGATCGCCTGGAGGGCCCGCTCGAGGGCGATGGCCTCTTCAGCGAGGCCCAGGAGTCCGAGACTCGCGATCATCCGGGTCAGGCGGAGATGGTTGTGGTTGCCGGCACCCCACCAGCGCGGTCCGCGCTCGTCGAGCGTGTCGGATGGCTCGATGGCGACGCTCGACCCGTCGCGCTGTCGGCGCAGACCGTAGAAGGCGAGCATGACGTCGAGCGATCGCTCGACCGAGGGCCGCAGGTCGGGGAGCGCGCGCAGCCCCGCGATCGTTTCGGCCGTCAGGACCGGCGCCCACGGGTTGAAGGCGCTCGGGCGGTCGGTCGGGAAGAGCCACTGGATGAAGTCGTGGACGCTCTCCAGCTGGCCATGGTCGAAGGCCCAGAGCTGGTCGATCGTGCGCCCGCGATGATCGGTGCCGGTCCCGCGGTAGAAATCGACGATGTCGTCCATGGGGGGATCGTACGGTGGGACGGGCAATTCTCACCCTGTGCATCGCAACCGTTTCAGAACTTGCAAGTCCTAGCAAACTCGTAGAGAATGCCCGACGATGACGCGGAACCACGTCCACCGCTGTATGTGCCACGCCGCTGCCGAGCAGGGCAAGTGGTGTCGCTAGGCGTGCATTGACGTAGATCCGCACTCCGGCCTCACCCAGGACCCCTGCATCGGCAGGGGTTTCGTGATTCTCCGACCCGGTAACCACCCCGTCACCACCAGAGGGATGCATCCATGACCAACGCATCGATCGACTCCATCGCCAGCCCGACCATCACGGTCGACGCCCTGCGCGACCGCCTCGGCGACCCGTCGCTGACGGTCGTGGACGTCCGCCCGCTCACCGCGTACAACGGCTGGCGTCTCGGCGCGGAGAGCCGCGGCGGGCATATCCCCGGCGCCACCGGGTTCCCGGTCGAGTGGCTGCGGACCGTGGACGAGGCCGAGATCGAGAAGCTCCTCGACCGCAAGGCCATCAGCGGTGGACGCGGCATCGTGGTCTATGGCGACACCGTCGACGATGCGGCGGAGTTCGTCGCCAAGCTCGAGTCGCTCGGGATCTCTGGCGCGACCGTCCTCGATGGCGGCTTCGCGGCGTGGGCCGCGGATCCCGGCACCCCAGTCGACCGGCTCGTCAACTTCGACAAGCTCGTGTACATCGATTGGCTGCGCCAGGTCCTTGCCGGCGAGCGCCCGGAAGCGGCACCTGCGGGCAAGTTCCTGCTCTTCCACGTCAACTTCGGCGTCCCCGAGGAGTACGAGGAGGCGCACATCCCCGGCGCCCTCTACCTGGACACCAATGTCCTCGAGGATCCGGCCGACTGGAACCGCCGCTCACCCGAGGTGCTCGACGCCGCGATCCGCAGCCTGGGCATCACGAAGGACACGACCGTCGTGGTCTACGGGCGCGACACCGAGGGCCAGGCGAACGAGAAGTGGCCCGGCCGTCGCGCTGGGCAGATCGCGGCGACGCGCGCGCTGATGATCCTGCGCTACGCGGGCGTCGACGATGTCCGCCTGCTCGACGGCGGGTACGACTGGTGGGTCCGTGGCGGCAACCCGGTCGAGACCATCCTCCGTGAGCCGTCGCCGGTCGCCGAGTTCGGTGCGGTCATCCCGGTTCGGCCGGAGGTGATCGTCGACATCGAGGAAGCCAAGGAGATCATCGCGGACCCGGAGGGCGCGGCGCTCGTCAGCGTCCGGACGTGGCGAGAACACATCGGAGCGGTCAGCGGCTACAACTACATCGGCCCAGCCGGCCGGATCAAGGGCGACGTGTGGGGCAACTGCGGCAGCGACGCCTACCACATGCAGCACTACCGCAATGTCGACAACACGATGCGGACGTATGCCGAGATCACGGCGAACTGGGCCGAGGCGGGGATCACCGCCGACAAGTGGGTCGCGTTCTACTGCGGGACCGGCTGGAGGGCGAGCGAGACCTGGTTCTACGCCTATCTCCAGGGCTGGCAGCGGATCGCCGTCTACGACGGAGGCTGGTTCGAGTGGAGCCAGGACCCGGTGCGCAACCCGATCGAGATCGGCGAGCCCGACGCGGTGGCGCCACGGGACGAGTACGTGGCGTAGCCCGGGCGAGGCGGGGCGCCGACCCGACGGCAGCTCGCCGACCCGACGGCCGTCGCCGACCGCGGCCGGTTGCATCAGATGCACGTAACGTCGCCGAACCCCGTCCGAACTGGGTCGAGCTGGTCGAATTCGTGCACCTGATGCCGCCAAACGCGCAGCTGGGACCTGATGAAGGCGGAGACGAGTCGAGATCGTGCATCTGACGCACGAAATGTCCCGTTTGTGGGGTCGCTTGCGACGGTACGTGCATTGGATGCACGGCCAAGCGGGATTTGTGCGTCAAACGCACGGATCCGACACGTGAGCTCTCGATACGGGGTCGGCCGGGCACGGATGTGGCATCGGATGCAACATGCTCGGCCGTGGCGCCGATGGGCCAACGCGTAGCCCGGGGCCCTCTACCATCGGCGCATGGCCCAGGATCGCCTCCGGATCGGGATCGTCGGCTGCGGCGACGTCGCGCATCGCCACTACCTGCCGGCGCTCGCCGACATGGCCGACACCGTGCGCGTCGTCGCGCTCATGGACCCTCGGGCCGGGCGTGGCCGAAGCCACCGCCGAAGGAGATCGAGACGTGGTCGCCGGCTGCTCGCGCATACGACGACCTCGGGGCGATGCTCGCCGACGGTGACCTGGACGCCGTCATCGATCTCGCGCCGGCGCCACGTCATGGCGAGGTCAATGCCGCGATCCTCGATGCCGGCATCGGGCTCTACTCGGAGAAGCCGATCGCCAGCACACTCGCCGATGCGGATCGCCTGATCGAGACGGCCCGGTCCAAGGGCCTGCCCTTCCTGTGCGCTCCAGGCGTCGCCGCCACCCGCAGGTTCGCCTGGCTTCGCGAGCTCGTTGCATCAGAGACGCTACGGACCCGCGACGCTTGCCGTGGCCCATCACGCCGACCCGGGGCCCGCGGCCTGGCGCGAATACACGGGCGACCCGCGGCCGTTCTATCGGGAGGGCGTCGGCCCCGTCTTTGATCACGGCGTGTACCGGCTCCACGGGATGACCGCGATCCTCGGGCCCGTGACAGTGGTCCAGGCGATGGGCACGATCGGAACGCCGACACGCCACGTGCGCGGCGGCCCGCTCACCGGCCAGACGATCGAGGTGACGACGCCGGACCACGTGCTGATCAACCTCGAGTTCGCGAACGGCGCGCTCGGCCAGCTGCTGGCGAGCTTCGGGACGGCGAGCACGCTCGCGCCGTGGCTCGAGGTGCACTGCCGCACGGCCACGATCAGCTTCGGTGGCCAGTCCCACGACAAGGACGCGCCGGTGAGCATCTACCTCGACGATGAGACGCCCGCCGCGACGGAGCGCTGGCATCACGATGCCGAGGTCCCGACCGACCCGTACGCCGTCGTCGAGACCGGCATCCACCATTTCATCGACTACCTGCGCGGTGGCGTCGAGCCGATCCTCACCCCGGAGCACGCTCGACACGTGCTGGACATCACGCTCCAGGCCTACGCCTCGATCGCCGACGGCGGGAGCCACCGGACCACGACGACCTTCTGACTCAGCCGGGCGCCGCCGATCGGCCGTTCGACTCGCCGACGAGGAAGTATGTCGCCATCGGCCCGATGCCCTTGACGTCGAAGACGCCGCGCGGCTCGAGCTCGAACCGATCGCGCAATCGAGTCTCCACGGCGGCCGTGACCTGGATCCGTCCAGGCTCCCCGGTCAATTCCATCCGGCTGGCGACGTTGACGGTGTCGCCCCACACGTCATAGATGAACTTCTTGGTGCCGATCACGCCCGCGACGACCGGCCCGCTATGGATCCCGATCCGGAACCGCACACCGAGCCCGCGCCCGTCCGCTTGCCGATCCACCTCCGAGGCGAGGGCCAGCGCGAGCGACGCCATCCGCTCGAGGTGATCTGGCTCCCAGACCGGCATCCCGCCCACGATCATGTAGGCGTCGCCGATCGTCTTGACCTTCTCCAGCCCGCTGGCCTCGACCAGGCCGTCGAACACGCTGAAGACGTCGTTGAGCGTCGTGACCAGTTCGGCCGGGTCCATGCGGCTGGAGATCCCGGTGAAATCGACGATGTCCGCGAACAGCAGCGAGACGTCGTCGTGGCGATCGGCGATCAGCTGCTCGCCGCGTCGCAATCGGTCGGCGATCGGCTCGGGCAGGATGTTGAGCAGCAGCCGCGTGTTCTCGCGGTGCAACAGCTCGAGCTGGCGCACGGCGGTCACGTCGGTGCCGTAGACGTTGATGAACCCGAACTCGGGGACGTCGACCGCGAGCAGCTCGTAGGCCCGGTCCGCACTGAGCAAGTCGACACGGTCGCGCTGGCCGCCGCGGACCGCGTTCATCAGTCCCTCACGCAGGTCGTCCGGGAGCACCTCACCGATCGCTCCACCGATCCCCCGGATCAGGTCGCGTGCCGCGGCGTTCACGTACACCACGTGGCCGTCCCATGTGATCCGGAAGACCGGGTTCGGGTTCTGGTCCGGGAACTTGACGATCGCCCGCGCCGCGGTCACATCGGTCCCGTAGACGTTGGTGAAGCCCAGGTCGCGCAAGCGGACCGCCAGCAGCTCGAACGTGCGCGGGCCGACCCGGAGGTCGATCGGTTCCGTGGCATCGCGCAGGCGCGTCCACCAGTCGGGGGGCATCGCGTCGCCCACCGTCACACCGAGCTCCCCGAGCAGCGGCTCGCTCGCGTCGTTGGCGTAGATCAGCCGCCCGTCGTCGTCGATGCGCATGACCGGATGCGGGTTGGCGCCCGGGAAGTACTCCGTTCGCGCATCGGGTGCAGATTCGGACGCGGAGTCCGGTGCGCTCGTCACGCGCCCATCTCGCTCAAGCGCCAGGCCTGGACGGGTTCGCGCTTGCCCTTGACGTGGATCGGACCGAGATCGGTGCCGACCGCGTCAGGTCCCAGCGCCTCCCACGTCACCCGACCGACGACGACCTGACCGGGCTCGCCGGCGGCCATCAGCCGGGCCGCGGTGTTCGTCGCATCGCCGATCACCGCAAAGCTCCGCCGACCTGCGGCGCCGATGTCGCCCACGACCGCCGGCCCCGTATTGACCCCGACACGGAAGATCGGCCAGCCGGCGTGGGCCGCCGCCAGCGGTCGGGCGGCGGCGAGGATCGCGAGCGCGGCACGCGCCGCCCGACGGGCGTGATCGGGCTGGTCGCCCGAGACGTTGAACATCGCCATCACGCCATCACCCGCGAAATGCTCGATCACGCCGCCGGCGGAATCGATGACCGGGACGACCACCGCCCAGAAGGCGTTGAGCATCGACAGGACCTCCGTCGGTGGCCGCGACTCGCTGAACGTCGTGAAGCCGGCCAGGTCCGCGAAGAGCACGCTCACAACGCGCTCCTCGCCGGTGAGCGGCCCGGCTGTGCCCTCCGTCTGGCGGATCCGCTCGCTGACCACCGACGGCAGGTACGGCTGGAAGGACTGGTCGAGCCGACGAACCTCGTCAGCCGCGCCGACGACGAGGGCCACTTCCTCAGTCGAGGCGCCCTCGGTCCGGAGCTGATCGAGGACGGTGTCCACCGACGTTCCCTCGGCTTCGGCCGCGGCCACCGCGGCGATGGCGTCCGCATGCCATCGGTCGATGCGGGCGAGCGTCGCCTCCAGGTACAGGCCACCGAAGGCGCCGATGAGCGAGCCGCTCTGGCGGTACTCCTCGCGTGCGCCGAGCGCGATCAGCCCGAAGGCCAACAGCATCAGCACGTGCCATTCCCACCAGCTCAGCTGCCAGTTGCGGCTGAGGACGACCGCGACCAGCGCCTCGGCCAGCAGGATCAGCGCGATCGCGACGGTCAACAGCACGGCGCCGCCACGTTGCCGATACACCCGGATGTCCAGCCAGGCCGCGTAGGCGAACAGCACGACCGCGCCGACGGCCAGAAGCTGCAGCGGTCCGACACCTTCCTTCGGTGGGGGAGGGCCGTCGAGCGGTGGCAGACGCGCCAGCGACAGCACGCCCCACACCACCATCAGGCCGAGGAGCCCGACGAGCAACACCGACCGGTAGCGCAGCACCGTGCGCGCACCCGGGCCGGCGACCGGCGCCGTCGACGCCGCCGCGAAGAGCGACGCCAGGATCAGACCGGCCGGCGTGGCCACGACGAAACCGGCGTTGGGATTCTCGAGCAGCACACCGGGCGTCGCCAGGGCGTGGAGCCCGAGGAACCCGGCACTGGCAAGGAACGCCAGCGAGACGAGGACGAGCCGCGCGTCGCGATACCGGCCCGCGGCGATATTCGTCACGTACGCGAGCGCCACGCCGATGAGCGCGGTGATCAGGACGAGCCAGAAATGGCTCGGGTGGTGCTCCCAGGTGAGGTCGAGCTCGGGCCGGGCCAGCAGCAGGCCCAGACCGGCGATCGGCAGCGTGATCGCCGCGAAGACCACCCAGAACGGATCAACGAGCCCGGACCTCGATCGGGCATTCGCCGACATCCCCGCAGCATACGACCGCGACAGGCGGGGATCGCACGATCGGCGCCTCCGTCATCATCGGGACGTGCCCGACCGAACCCTGACCCAGCGCGCGCTCAATCGGGCCCTGCTCGCGCGCCAGCTGCTGCTCGAGCGATCCACCGAGCCGATCGACGCGGCAGTCGACCTGGTCGGCGGATTGCAGACGCAGTACGCGCCGTCGGGCTATGTCGGGTTGTGGTCGCGCCTCGCCGAGTTCCGGCGGGGCGACCTGACGGCCGCGCTCGAAGACGGCCGGGTCATCCAGGCGACGCTGATGCGGGTGACGATCCACATGGTGTCGCGCCGCGAATACTGGCGCTTCGCGCTGGGCGTCCGACAGGCGCGGCGGGAGGCCGCGATCAAGACCTGGGGTCGAGCGACCGGCCAGGATGCGGCCGCCTTCGCTGCCCGGGCCGACGTGCTCCGCGCGGCGCTCAGCGACGGACCGAGGACCGTGAAGGAGCTCGGCGACCTGGCGACCGGCTTCGTCGGCACCCTCGGGCTGTGGGTCGACCTCGTCCGCGTGCCACCGGCGGGCACCTGGGAGCGCCGGCGTGCCGACCGACTGGCCCTCGCGGAGGATTGGGTCGGTCCATGCGACGCGACCGAAACCGATGGGCTGCGACACCTCGTTCGCGCCTATCTGCGCGCCTTCGGACCCGGGTCGTGGCGGGACATCGCGTCGTGGGCAGGGATCACGCCGACCGTCGCCAGGACCGTCGGCAGCGATCTCGAACTCGTTCGGTATCGCGACGAGGCCGGCCGCGAGCTCGTCGATCTGCCGGATGCGCCCCTGCCGGATCCCGACATGCCGGCCCCGGTCAGGTTCCTGCCGCACTGGGACGCCAATCTGCTCGTCCACGCGCGACGGACGGGGCTCTTGCCCGAGGCCCACCGACCGCGCGTCTTCTCGACCCGCAACCCCTTCTCGGTCGGCACGTACCTGGTGGACGGCGTCGTGGCCGGCGCCTGGTCGGTCAGCGACGGTCGGATCGTCCTCGACCCATTCGAGGAGCTGCGCGCAGCGGATCGGCGCGCGGTCGAGCGGGAGCGCGAGGCGCTCGAGGCCTTCCACGCCTGAGGGGCGTCACGTGGGATCCAGCCCGCCGACTGGCCTCGGCGGCACCGGGCGAAGGCGCAGGAACTCATCCACGCGCATCAGGCCCAGGAAGAATCGCACGAGCGGCGGCATCAGACGGCGCGTCGGGTCCGTGATCAGCTCCGGGTCGGTCAGCTCGACGGTCTTGCCACGAACCACGAGCTGCGCCCCTCCGGCGGCCAGCACGTTCCGCACCCAGTCGACGGTCGAGCCGTAGGTCAGCGCGAAGACGTAGTCGCCATCGTGCCGAAAGACATTCATCGGGGCCCGATGGACGCGTCCGGTCTTGCGTCCACGATGGATCACGATCGCGAAGCCGGGCAGGTGACCCGCGACCGGGCGCGCGAGCGGGTTGATGAACCGCTTCGTGAACGGGCGGATCGGCGCGAGGAGGGGTGTTGGCATGCCGGCGGTCCGTCATGAGTGCGACAATCGAGCTCGATGCGATTCAAGACTACGCTCGAGTCCGCCGGCAAGACGGCCACCGGCTTCCGGGTCCCTGCCTCGGCGGTCGAGGCGCTCGGCAAGGGCAAGCGCCCGCCGGTCGTCGTGACGATCAACGGCTATACGTACCGCAACACCGTCGCCGTGTACGGCGACGAGTACCTCATCGGCGTGTCGGCCGAGCACCGGGCCGCCTCTGGTCTCAAGGCCGGCGACCAGATCGAGGTGGATCTGGAGCTCGACACGGCGCCGCGCGAGATCGAGGTCCCGCCCGACTTCGCCGCTGCGCTCGAGCAGGACCCCGAGGCGAAGCGGTTCTTCGAAGGTCTCTCGTACAGCAACAAGCGGCGGTTCACCGAATCGGTCACCGGCACCAAGTCGGCCGAGACGCGCCAGCGGCGGATCGAGAAGTTCGTCGGCCAGCTGCACGAGGGGCGAACCTGATCCTGGCCCCGCGGGTCATCCAGCGCCGACGACGCGCGCAGGCGACACGAAACGATGGGCTCGGATGGCGGGTTCTGATCTGATGAGCCGTTGTCAGGTCGTCCGACCCGCAGCCCAGAGGTAGCCGTGTCCAGCTCGACATCCCAACCCGTGGATCGGCTCGCGATCGGTGCCGCGCTGGTCACGGTGGTGCTGTGGGCCTCGGCATTCGTCGGGATCCGTGCCGTCGCCGCCGATCTGACGCCAGGCTCGATCGCGATCGGTCGCCTGTTGGTCGCAGCGATCTCGCTCACCCCGCTCGTCGCCGTTCGGCCCTGGGTCCGGCCCACCCGCCGCGAGGTGGCGCTGATCGTCGGGTTCGGGCTCGTCTGGTTCGCGGTGTACAACCTCGCGCTCAACGAGGCCGAGCGGAACGTCGACGCGGGCACAGCGGCGATGCTCGTCAACACCGGCCCCATCTTCATCGCGATCTTTGCGGGCATCTTCCTGGGCGAGGGCTTCCCAGGGCGACTGCTGCTCGGCTGCCTCGTCGCGTTCGTGGGCACGCTCATCATCGGGGTCGCCACCTCCACGGCGGGCGGCGTTGGTGGCAACACGCCGTTGGGGATCGCGCTGTGCTTCGTCGCCGCCCTGGCCTACGCCGCCGGCGTGACGCTGCAGAAGCCCGCTGTGCGCCGCCTCCCTGCCCACGTCGTCACGTGGCTGGCGTGCGTCGTGGGCGCGAGCGCGTGTCTCCCGTTCGCCCCGGGCCTCGTGCGCGAGCTCGGGGCAGCGGCACCCGTGAATGCCGTCTGGCTCGTCTACCTCGGCCTGTTCCCGACGGCGATCGGGTTCACGACCTGGGCCTTCGCCCTCAGCCGGACGCCTGCCGGCCGCCTCGGGTCGATGACCTACCTCGTCGCGCCCGTGGTCATCGTCCTGGGCTGGCTGCTGCTTGGCGAGGCACCGGTACCGCTCGCGATCGTGGGCGGCGCGCTGTGCATCGCGGGCGTGGCGGTCGCGCGCTCGACGAGGGCCCTGCTGCCGAGGCTGCGGCCCGCCTGAGACCGACTCAGGCCGGGGCGCTCCGCATGGACGTCGAATCGAGTGCGACCACGATCGCCAGCAGCAGGATCAGGAAGCCGTTGACGGGGTGGAGCGCCGCGATCGCCGGATAGCTGCCTTTCACGGCGACCAGAACCGATTGCGCGATGAACAGCACGAAGATCGCGAACGCCAGCCAGCCGACGCGCCGGCCCATCGCACCGACGACGCCGAGGATGAGCAGCAGGACCGGCAGCAGGCTGAGCGTGAAGCCGAAGGAGCGATGCGGGTCGAACCCGGTTGTGTCGAACACCCCTCGACCTGCGAGCCAGACCTGGACCACGAGGCCGACGACCAACAGCCAGGCCAGCACGAAATGCAGCAATCGAGCGATCGGACGCACGCTGTCCCTCCTCCGCCTCCCTGGATCCCGCGACGGAGATTACGACACTGGCGTGCGCAGGAGGAGGTGCCAGTACGCCCAATCGTCCTCGGGGTCGGTCGCCTCGTCGGTGAGCTCGAGCCGCTGCTCGTCGAGCCAACCACGGATGCGTGCCCGGCCCGGATAGAAGTGGTAGCCGGCCGTGTCGCCCTCGATGACCTCGCCGTAGACCGCCGGGATCCCGGCGGTCTCGGACGCCGCGAACGCCGATGCCACCTCGGTGTCATCGATCTCCTCGACCGTGAGGTACAGGGACGAGCCGGGACGCACGGCCTTGACCAGGTTGGCGAGCACGAGCGGCCAGTCCTCGGGCGGCACGTTCTCCATCGCGTCGACGGTCATCGCGGCGTCGAACTCCGACTCGAATGCAAGCTCCTGGAGCCCGACATGTTCGACTCGATCGGCGAGACCGCGATCGGCCGCGACGCGCAGCATCCCGGCCGACTGGTCGATCCCGACCACGCGGCGGCCGGCCGCGCGAACCCGCCCGAAATACTGCCCGGTGCCGCACGGGGCATCGAGGATCATGCCGCCGGGGGGCGTCGTCGCGATCAGTCGATCGATGAACACCGCGTGCGACGTGGTGGGGTAGGGGTTGTCGTCGTAGTCGGGCGCCTCGAGGTCGTACTGGGCCCGAACCGCCGCTCGGCGTTCGCGGAGCCATGTCGCTCTATCCATCGCTCGGGCAGTCTAGGACCGTGGCGTCCTCGACTCCTCGGCGCAAACCGACGCTTCGTGGCATCGTTGTCTACGCAACGACACCGGATCGATTGGAGACGCACGATGCCCAACCCCGAAGCGAACGCCTGGGAAGACCGCCTGATCGCCGAGATGCGCGCCAACGACGGGGAGGTCCGTGGCGGTCCGCTCGCCGGCCACCCCCTGCTGATCATGACCAGCACGGGCGCCAAGACCGGCGAGCCGCGTCGCGCGATCCTCACCTACCACAAGGACGGCGACGACTACGTGGTCGCGGGCACGGCAGGCGGAGCACCGACGACGCCCTCCTGGGTCTACAACGTCGATGCCGACCCCGAGGTGACGATCGAGGTCGGGACAAAGGAGGTCGGGGCGACGGCGTCGGTGGTGGGGGAGGGCTCGGAGCGTGATCGACTCTGGAACGCGCACGTCGAGCGCTTGCCATGGTTCGCCGACTACCCGTCCCAGACCGGTCGGGTGATCCCGATGATCCGGCTGACGCCAAAGGCAGCTTGACCCGGCCGCTCACAACGTCGGCCGTGCATCAGATACACCCAACAAGGATCGCCTCGACCGTCGGAGGTCGATTTCGGTCCAAATCGGCGCATGGGATGCCGCAGCACTGCCGTCCAGGGGCCGAGCCGCCGCGGGCGGATCGCCTCAGGCCCGTCGGGGGTTCGACACGCGGCGTTGAACGCCGCACAACACGCACCAGCGGGATCGCGCTACCCGTTGCGTGCATCCGATGCACGCCAGGTTGGCGGATGCGGCATCGAATGACGCGCAATCGACGTCCGGCCGTGAAATCGGTCTCGCAGGGGGCTTGACATCCCGACTTCATAACCATATGGTTATGGATGACATGACCGCCGACCAGCTCAGCGCCGTCTTCGGCGCCCTCGCCGACCCGACCCGCCGCGCGATCCTTGCCCGCCTCGCGGATGGGGATGCGAACGTGGCGGAGCTGACGGCCCCGTTCAAGGTCTCCCAACCGGCGATCTCGAAGCACCTCAAGGTGCTCGAGGCTGCCGGTCTCGTCACGCGCACCCGTCGGGCGACCACCCGGCTCAGCCACCTGGAGGCGGATCCCCTCCGGTCGGCGACCGAATGGCTCGTCGGGTATCGCGAGTACTGGGAAGAGAGCCATCAGCGGCTTGACGCGCTGCTCGCAGCGCTCCAGGTCGACCCACAGGAAAGGAACCGATGATGTCCGCAACGCAGATCGATGCCCCGACCGGCATGCCATTCATCGACATCACCCGCGAGTTCGACGCCCCGCGCGACCTCGTCTACAAGGCCTACACGGACCCGGACCTGCTCGTGCAGTGGCTCGGCCCGCGCAAGTACAAGATGACGATCGAGAGCTGGGACGTCCGCGACGGCGGCAAGTGGCGCTTCATCCACAGCGACGACGACGGCAACGCCTGGGGCTTCCACGGCGTGTTCCACGGCGAGCAGACGCCCGACGGGATGCTCCAGACCTTCGAGTTCGAGGGAGCACCCGGTCACGTGTCGCTCGAGAAGCTCGTGCTCGAGGAGCACGACGGGAAGACGACCGTGCGCAACCACGCCGTCTACCAGTCGATCGAGGCACGCGACGCGATGATCGAGTCCGGCATGGAGGAGGGGATGAACGACGGTTTCGACCGCCTCGACGACCTCCTGGCCAGGCTCGCGCCGGCCGCGGTCCGCTGACGTGGACTACAAGCTGGAACTCGTCCCCATCCCGGTCGCCGACGTCGACCGCGCAAAGGCCTTCTACAGCGAGAAGGTCGGGTTCGCGGTCGATGTCGACCACCAGCCGAACGATGACTTCCGGATCGTCCAGCTCACGCCGCCGGGCTCGGGTTGCTCGATCATGGTCGGCAAGGGCGCGATCCGGACCGCCCCAGGCTCGGTCCAGGGCCTCCAGCTCGTCGTCGATGACATCGAGGCCGCGCACACCGAACTCTCGGCGCGCGGTCTCGACATCAGCCCGATCCGCCATTTCGAGGACGGCATCTGGATCGACGGCAAGGGCGGACCGTGGAACTCGTTCGCGTTCTTCGACGACCCCGACGGCAATGGTTGGGCGCTCCAGGAACGCCCGAGCCAGTAGACGCACCCTCGACGCGAGGAGCACGACATGACCGACCGACGACCGACTGACACGACCAACCTCGACATCTACGGGCACGACACCTTGCCGTGGGACAGGCCCCGTGTCGCCCTCGCGAACCTCGACCCGGGCGAGAACCTCACGTGGTTCCTCGGCACCGTCGGATCGGATGGGCGACCACACGCCGCCGGCGTCGGCGCCCTGTGGCACGACGGCGACGTCTACGTCGTCAGCGGGCCCGGGACCCGAAAGTCGAAGCACCTCGCGGCGAACCCGGCGTGTTCCATCTCGGTGCGGATCCCTGGCCTGGACCTGGTCTTCGAAGGGACCGCGACCCGGGTCACCGACACGCCCACCCTGGAGCGGCTCGCAGCCCGCTATCGCGAGGGCGGTTGGGAAGCGACGGTCGACGGTGATGCGTTCACCGCCCCGTACAGCGCCCCGAGCGCGGGACCGCCGCCCTGGTACCTCTACCGCTTCACGTTCGACACGGTCTACGGCGTCGCAGGCGAAGAGCCACACGGCGCCACGCGTTGGCGCTTCGCCTGAGGCCGCAAGCGAGCGATCCCGCCCTGATCGAGGACGGGTCGACCCCCGATCCAACCGGCCCTCCGCCGCCGCCATCGAGCATCGCTCGGCCGGCCGTGGAGGGCCTCCGCATGTGTCGCGCGGTCAGCGCACCAGGAGCCGCGCCTGCGCCGTGCGCCGCATGGCGCGATCGACGTCCTCGTTGTCGGTCATGAGCTCGCGCAGCGCGGCGGCCGGGAACGCGAGCACGCGGCTGGGTTCCGCGGCCACCACCGTCGCGGTTCGGCCGTAGCCGAAGTCGCGGCCCCAATCGATCGCCGCGATCTCGCCGAGGTGGTCGCCGGGTCCCAAACGGTTGACCTCGCGGTCGCCGATCCGTACCGACAGCCGGCCATCGAGCACGATGTAGAAGGTGCGCGCAAGCGTCCAGCGCTCGGTAAGCAGGTCGCCCTCGGCGTACTGCTCCAGCCGCGCCGCCCCAAGGAAACGGGCCGCTTGCTGGTCGTCGATGGATCCGAGGCCCGGCACGGCCCGCAGGTCATCGGCCGAGACTCCCTGCGTGTCGAGCGCAGCACCGCTCATCGACGCCTGGCGTGCGGCCCGTTCCTGCTGGCGGGGTGCTCGTCGAGTCGAGTCGAGCACGCTCTCGTCGACCTCGATCGTCGCCACGCGATCGATGGCATGCGTGACGTCCGCTGCGGACGAGCTGTGGTTGAGGATGCACAGTCGGATGGCGTACCTGCCGCCGATCACGGTCGCCGTCACGAGCACGTCGCCCGCGGCAGCCAGTGCCGCGACGATCGCCTCGTTGCGACGGTCGGTGGCCGCCGGCGGTTCGCCGGGTGGACCCGCGCGCCGAAACGTGAGGATCCCGAGCGAGGCCGGCGTGATGACCTCGAGTCGCGGTTCGGCCTCGATGCGTGCCTGCGCCTCGAGCGTGAGGTCCATCGCCCTGTCGATCGCGGCCCGGAACGCGTCCAGGCCGAACGACTGGATCGCCAGCCATACCTTGATGGCCCGGCTCGAGCGAGTCAGTTGCAGGCCGCGATCGGCGAAGTTCACCGAGCGCTCGCCGTGCTGCGCTTCCTGTAGATACTCCGGATGCAGCTCGAACGCCCGCTCCAGCGCCGCACCATCGCGAACCATCACGCAGCCGACCTCGAAGGGCATCGCCAGCCACTTGTGGGGATCGAGGGTGACCGAGTCGGCCAACGACATCCCGTCAAGGGCGAGACGCCCGCGTTCGGTCAGGACCGCGAAGGCACCATACGCGCCATCGACGTGGAGCCAGACGCCGCGATCGCGGCAGATCGCCGCAAGCGCCGGCAGCGGGTCGATCGCGCCGCTGTTGGTCGTGCCCGCATTCGCGATGACGAGGAACGGGATGCGGCCGGCTGCCAGGTCGACGTCCATCGCGGCCGACACGTCGTCGGGCCGGATCCGGAACTCGCGGTCGGTCGCCAGCACGCGGATCTGATCCGGGCGGAACCCGAGGTGACGGGCCGCTCGCGCCACGGACGAATGGGTCTGGTCGCTGGCATATGCCACGATCCGCGCGGACATCGGCCCGATGAGGGCTTCGCGGGCGCAGGCGATCGCAGTGAGGTTCGCCGCCGAGCCGCCCGACACCAGGACGCCGGCAGCGCTCGTCGGGTAGCCGATCCAGTCGCGGAACCAGTCGAGCACGGTCAGCTCAAGCTGGCTCGGGCCGGCCGATTCGCGCCACGCCCCGGAATCGATGTTGGTCGCGGCGGCGATCAGGTCGCCGAGCGCCGCCGGCCAGGTGCCGGCACCAGGGATGTAGCCGAAGAAGCGCGGATGGTCGAAGTGGCCCATGAACGGCAAGACGTCCCGATCCAGACGCTCGAGGAGGGCCGCGAAGTCGCGGCCAGTCGGCGGTGGCGTCTCGGCAAGGCGGTCGCGCAGCACGTCCGCTGCTTCCGTTCGCAGGACCGGCCCGTCGGCGAGCGTCATCGCTCGCTCCACGAGCATGTCGATCACGGCGTACCCCATGTGCCGCATCTGCTCGGCATCGAGCGCCAGAGGATCGTCGGCCATGCCCCTCACCCGGTACACCTCTCGACGCCGCAGTGTGGCATGTTCCGCAGGTGCAGGAACCCGCAACCGTTCGCCAGCTCGCGACCGAGGAGCTGACCGCCGACGAGCTCGTCCAGCTCCGCGATCTGCTGTGGGCCGCCTTCCCGCCCGGCGAGGAGGGCTTCACCGAGGACGACTGGCAGCACGGCCTCGGTGGCCGCCACTTCGTCGTCGAGCTGGACGGGGCCATCGTGAGCCACGCCGCGGTCGTCGAGCGCGAGCTCCACGTCGCGGACGTCCCCTTGCGCACGGGCTACGTGGAGGCCGTGGGGACGCAACCGGATCGACAACGCCGCGGCCTTGGGTCGGCCGTCATGCGCGCGGCGACCGCACACATCCACGACGCCTTCGAGCTCGGGGCGCTGGGCACCGGTGAGCACGCGTTCTACGAGCGTCTCGGCTGGCAGACGTGGCGTGGGCCCGCGTTCGTGCGAACACCTGGGGGGCCGGTGCGGACCCCCGATGAGGAGGGGTTCATCATGGTCCTGCCGACGCCGACATCGCCGCCACTCGACGATCGGGCGCCGATCAGCTGCGACTGGCGACCGGGTGACGTGTGGTGACCGACGAGCTCCTGCCGTTCGGATCGGCATCGTCGCTTGCTACGGCGATCCGGGACGGTCGGCTGTCATCGGTCGAGGTCGTCTCGGCGATGCTCGAGCGCATCGCGGTCGTCAATCCGCGGATCAACGCGGTCGTTCGCCTCGTGGGGGATGCGCTCGACGACGCCCAGCGCGCAGATGCCGAGCTCGCGACCGGGGCGATCCGCGGTCCCCTGCACGGTCTCCCGTTCACGATCAAGGACTCGTACGACACGGCAGGGATCGTGACGACGGCCGGGACCGTCGGCTGGCGCGACCGGGTGCCGACCCGCGACGCCACGGTGGTGGCTCGCCTGAAGGCCGCAGGCGCGATCCTCGTCGGCAAGACCAATACCCCGGAGTTCACGTGGTCGAACGAGACCGACAACGACGTCTTCGGGCGCACGTCGAACCCGTATGACCTCGAGCGGACACCGGGAGGCAGCAGCGGCGGATCGGCGGCGATCGTCGCTGCGGGCGGCTCGCCGTTCGATGTGGGGAGCGACACCGGTGACAGCATCCGGCAGCCGGCCCACGTCTGCGGCGTCGCCGGGATCAAGCCGACCACGGGGCGGGTACCGCGGACCGGCCATTGGCCGTCGTTCCGCGGGCACTTCGCGGCGTTCACCCAGTTGGGGCCCATCGCGCGCCGGGTCGACGACCTGGCCCTGATCCTCCCGCTCATCGCGGGACCCGATGGCATCGACCCGCACGTGTATCCGGTGGCCCTGCTCGACTCCCATGCCCTGGACGTCCAGGGTCTGCGCGTCGCGACGTTCGGCGACAACGGGGTCCGCACACCGACGCCCGAAACGATCGCGGCGGTCGCGGCGGCGGCGCGAGCGCTGTCGGATGTCGGCGCGACGGTCGAGGAGCGCCGGCCGCCCGGGCTGGCCGAAGCCGCCGAGGTGTGGGACAGGATGGTCTACGCCGATGGTCACGCCTGGTTGCAGCGCCTGATCAGCGCCGCGGGAACCCCCGGCCACGGCTCATACGGCAGCCGCGACTGGGTCGAGTTCGATGAACCGGTCCCAGGTGATGAGCTCTCGGCGCTGGCCGAGCGCGCCGACGACATCCGCTCGCAGCAGCTGCAATGGATGCAGGACGTCGACCTGATCCTGTGTCCGGCGATGCCCCAGCCGGCGGTCCGGCACGGCACCAGCTCGGACCCTGCCTTCGGTGACACGTACAGCGATGTCCACAACCTCACCGGGTTTCCCGCCGTCGTCGTCCGCGGCGGGACGTCGCCCGAGGGCCTCCCGATCGGCGTGCAGCTCGTCGCGCAGCCGTGGCGCGAGGACGTGGCACTCGCGGGCGCCCGAGTCGTCGAGGCGGCATCCGGCGGGTGGCAGCGACCACCGATCTGAGGCGGACGAGCGTAGGCTTGGCCGCGATGTTCGAACAGCTCGACTACGTGTACATGCCGAGCCGCGACGTGGCCACGGACCTGGCGTATTTCACCGACGTGCTCGGTGGTCGATGCGTCTTCGCCATCGATTCGATGGGCACGCGGGTGGCGATGGTCGAGCTCAGCGAGGGTCCGCCCCGGCTGTTGCTCGCCGGCCACCTCGACGGCGATACGCCGGTCCTCGTCTACCGGGTCGCAGATCTCGACGCGACCGCCGGCGAGCTGCGCGACCGAGGGTGGAAGGACGGCCACGGGCTCGAGATCCCCCAGGGACCGGTCCGCTCATTCGTGGCCCCTGGTGGGCAGCGCCTCGCGATCTACGAGCTGACGCGGCCCGGCGTGGAAGCCAGCTTCGAGGGCCGCCGCGAGTTCTAGCTCGGCGCGTCCCAGCGGACCGGCAACGTCCGCGGCTTGCGGAACACCACCCCAGTCGGCGGGGTCACGCCCGCATCGAGCCGCAACCCCGGCCAGCCGTCCAGCGCCGCCTCGACCGCCGACTGCGTCTCGAGCCGTGCCAGGTGGAGCCCAACGCAGGCGTGCGGGCCCTGGGCGAATGCGAGGTGCGCTCGAGCATTGGGCCGCGATGGGTCGAAGGTGTCCGGTGATTCGAACGTCACCGGGTCGCGGTTCGCGGCCGTCAACGACACGATCACCAGGTCGCCCTTGGGGATCTCAGCACCGCCCAGCTTCACGTCCGTCGTGGCGTACCGATCGACGCGCGCCGCTGCCGGCTCGAGACGGAGCAATTCCTCGACGGCGTTCACGAGGAGGTCGCGATCGGCCCGGACAGCGTCGAGCGCGCCGGGTGTCGTGAGCAGGTGCCAGAACAACGATGTCGTCATGCCTTCGCTGGTCTCGATCCCGCCGAACATCATCACCGCGGCGTTCGATGCGACTTCCTTTGGCGTGAGCGCCGCGGTCGCCTGGGCCAGGACACCGCCTTGGCTGATGGTGTCCTCGACGTGGCGATCGAGCGCAGCCACGGCGTCGC
Source organism: uncultured Chloroflexia bacterium (assembly GCA_963788235.1). GTDB lineage: Bacteria > Chloroflexota > Limnocylindria > Limnocylindrales > CSP1-4 > SPCO01. The sequence continues at coordinate 330,276 of CAWBFV010000002.1, forward strand.
GTGCGGGCGAACCGATCTCGCCGCCGGCCGACACCCGGTCGACCGCGGCGACGATCTCGTCATACCAGCCGAGCACGACCGCCGGCTCGACGTCCAGCAGCTCCAGCGCGGCCGCGACGACCCGTACTGCGAGCGGACCGGCGATCTGGCGGCGGACCTCGGCCTGACCGGTCGGGGTGAGGCCCTCCACGAGCGTTCGTGCCTCGTTGTGGACGCGCTCGCCGAACCGCTCCATCACCTCGGGTCGACGAAACGCCGATGCGAACGGGTCTCGATGGCGGCGATGCTCGTCGCCGTCGAGCGACAGCATGCTCGGCCCGACGACCTGCGCCGTCGAGAACCGCGGGTCGTCGACCGTGAACGTGGCCGCGTCGCGCATCACCTCGACACACAGGTCGCGACGCGTCACGAGCCAGCCGTCGAGGACCGGCAGCCACGACACCGGCTCGTGTTCGCGTAGCCGCGCGAGCAGGTCATACGGCGCCCCATCGAGCTCCAGGAGCGTCACTGCGGCACCGAGCGGCGAGGGCGACCGATGGAGCGTCACGGCATGACTCTATGCCCGATCGACGACGTGCCGGGAACCGAATCGGCCACGCCGTCGTATCGTGAGGCGATGCTGGCCACGCGCTCCGTTCGTCGCCCCGCCGTCCTGACCGCCTCGATCGGCCTGTCGATCGCCGTCCTGGTCAGCATGTCGGTGGCGCCGGCACTGGCAGCGCCATCCACGACGACCACGCCCGCCGCGACCGTCGCCGCCTCGACCAGCACGACGTATCGCATGGACCTCGGTCGGCGATCGGATTTCGTCGCCCAGACGAACCTCGTCCAGTGCGTCGGCGCGAGCATGCAGATGATGCTCAACATGATGGACGTCGTCCACGACCGGACGGCTGCGACGCAACTGCGGCTCCAGCGCGTCGCGCGGGCCAACAGCGGGCCACGTCCCGACGGCCGGGAGCGTCGCGGCGCGAGCGTCTTCGGCTGGGCCGCCGGCCTGGAGCTGTTCGGCGGCGGCCGCTACATGGTCATCGGTTCGACGACGATCGCTGGTGCGCTGCTCGAGGCGGCCAAGGCGATCCGCCTGACGGACCGACCGGTCGGCCTGCTCATGTGGCGTGGCCGACACGCCTGGGTGATGAGTGGCTTCCGAGCAACCAGGGACCCGCTGCTACCGGGCGCTCGGGTGACGTCGGTCATCGTCGAGGACCCGCTGTACCCGCGCGACTCGCGGACCTGGGGACCGAGCCCGGCTCCCGGCGCGCGGCTGACCGTGGCGGCCCTCGCGAAGCAATTCGTGCCGCGTCGGCTGTCGACCCGTGCCCCGTGGCTGAGCGGCATGTACGTGGTGGTCATCCCGTACGACATCCAGCACCCCAACCGACGCTAGTCCTGGCGGCTACGATCGACGGGATGCGGATCCCGACCCTCCCGAGACACATCGGTCCGATCGCCGTCCCGCAGGACGACGTGTCCGCAGCGACCTGGCGGTGGGCAACGTCACGTTGCCTCGGTACCTGCTTGCCCATTCGATCCGCTCGTACTGCTGGGGCGCCACCATCGCCAGCAGGCAGGGGTGGCGCTTCGATCCACGGATCCTGTGGACGGCGTCGCTGTTCCACGACCTCGGGCTCGCCCGGCTGGCGAGCAACACCATGTGCTTCGAGGTCGAGGGCGCCGAGATCGCTCGGCGGTTCCTCGAGCGCCACGGGATGCCGGCGGACGACGCCGATCGAGCGGCGATCGCGATCATCCTCCACATGCAGCCGAACGTGACGCTGGCCGATGGCGTGGAGGCCGTCCTGCTCGACCAGGCCACCGCGATCGATGTTCGCGGCGTGGAGCTCGACGCCATCGAGCCGGTCCGTGGCGCGGTCGTGCGGGCCTACCCACGCGGCGCGTTCGATCGCCGATTCTTCAGCGCGCTGCAAGGTGAGGCGGCGCGCCGCCCCGATTGCCAGAGCGCCCGGTTCGTGAAGAGGGCCATCGCGACCGACTGGCCGGCCCGTACGCCGTGGGGTGCCGTGTCATGACCACCTATCGCGTCCCGGGCGCGGTCCTGACCGAGCGAGAGCACACCGTCCCGCTCGACCACGCGCGTCCCGACAGTCCGAGCATCACCGTCTTCACCCGAGAGGTCGCCCATCCGGACGGGCTGGATCGGCCGTACCTCGTGTTCCTCCAGGGCGGGCCGGGGTTCGAGGCGACCCGGCCGACGAGCCCGCCCACCGGCTGGATGAAGCAGGCGCTCAAGGACTACCGGATCATCCTGCTTGATCAGCGGGGGACCGGTCGGTCGACACCGGTCGGCGCGCAACTCCCGGGCGCGACACCCGACGCCCAGGCCGAGTACCTGACCCACTTCCGCGCCGACTCGATCGTCCGCGACGCGGAGTCGATCCGGGCGGAGCTCGGCGTCGATCGGTGGAGCGTGCTCGGTCAGAGCTTCGGTGGATTCACGACGATGACCTACCTGTCGATCGCACCGGAAGGCTTGCGCGAGGCGTACATCACCGGCGGGCTGTCGCCGATCGGTCGCCCGGTCGACGACGTCTACGGAGCGACGTACAAGCGCCTGATCGTCCAGAACCGGCGCTATTTCGAGCGCTACCCCGACGACCGCGCACGGGTGGACGACATCCTCCGCCGGCTCGGGGACGAGGACGTCCGCCTGCCGAACGGCGATCGACTGACCGCGCGCCGCTTCCGCCAGCTCGGTCTGTGGCTCGGCGACAGCGCGGGCTTCGAGCTGCTCCATCACGTCGTCGAGTTGCCGTTCGGCTCGCTGGCGTTCCTCGAGGACGCCGCAGAACGGCGTCGAATTCAGTCGCGACCCGATCTACGCGACGCTCCACGAATCGTCCTACGCCGACGGCGTGGCGACGCGCTGGTCGGCGGACCGTCTGCTGCCGGACGAGATCGAGGCCGAAGGCTACTTCACCGCCGAGCACGTCTTCCCGTGGATGTGGGAGGACTACGCGGGGCTCCGTGCGCAGCGCGAGGCGGCCCACGCGCTGGCCGAGCACCCCTGGCCCGCCCTCTACGACGCCGATCGCCTCCGGCACAACGAGGTGCCGGTCGCGGCCACGATCTACGTCAACGACCTCTACGTCGAGCGCGATTTCGCCGAGGAGACCGCGGCGACGATCCGCGGCATCCGCACCTGGCAGACCGACGAGTTCGAGCACAACGGGCTGCGCGCCGACGGGGAACGGGTCTTCGGTCGCCTCGTCGATCTCCTGCGCGGCCGGGCGTAGGGGTCGATGGGCTTCCTTCGTCGACTCCTGGGCGGTGAGGCGCCGGGCGACCGGCCCGCGGAGGACCCGACGCCGCCCGTCGACGCCCGGGAGACCGATGCCCAGGAGGCGGCCTACGAGCTGGAGATCCTGCGCGAGGAGCAGAAGCGCCTGTCAGAGCTCGTGCGGCGCCAGATGCGCTACGCCGACTACGCGTGGACGCCGCCGGCGCAAGGCGGCGAGAAGCGGGCCGACGACGAGGACCGCGAGGCGAACACCGAATCGCCCGACCAGGAGCGCGGCTGAACCGCGCGATCCCCGAGCGGCGCGCCTCCGCGCGCGGGCACCCGAGCCGACCGACTGACCGTCACTCGGGAACGAGCGGCCACACGATCTCGGTCTGCGCCTCGCCGCCCGGTCCCTCGCCCGGCATCGAGATGTACGACTCCCACGCGCCGGCGCCGTCGTCATAGCCCGGCTGGGCGTGGATCCACTCGTGGAGTCGGTCGTAGACGCCACCGAGTCCGTCGTACGAGCCGCGGTACATCGTCTGCGCGACGGGGCCACCGGGCAGCTCCGAGAGGCCGACCTGCCCGGGCGTGCTGCCGGCGAGGGCGGGCAAGCCACTGGGTGCGCCCGCGACCGGGAACCCGATCTCGACGTCGACGACGTCCGGCCCGAACCGGTGGTAGCGGCCGTACGGCGGCCCGCCGATCGAGGCGCCGGCCTCCGTGATCGCCTTGGCGACGGCGGGCATGTACTGGTCGAACGCCGCGGCGAGGTCGAGCTCGGCCATGGGCTGCTGGATACGGACGGCCGCGGTAGGTTGGAGCTGCCGCTCGACGATCTCGGCGGCGAACACATCCTGATCGGTCATGCGGGGCTCCTCCTGGCGCCATCGGTCATGCCGGCACCTCGTCGGTCAGCAGGGCGTCGATGATCGGTCCGACCTCTTCGGGCAAGTGGCCCGCGGCGAGGAACCGGCGGAGATGCTCGGCGCTGCGCGGCTCGGCCCGTGTCGCCTGCGCGAACAGCTGCCGCGCTTCTGGGAGTCGCCCGGCGCCGGCGAGGAACATCGCGGTCCACAACGTGATCTGATCGTCGTCCGGCGCCAGCGCGTGTGCCTCCTCGAGCGCCGCGGCCGCGGTGGGGATGTCGCCCGCCTCGGCCGGTGCCTCGGAACGGTCGAATGCCTCGTACGCGCGGGCGAGTCGCAACAGGCGAGCCAGCTCCTCGAGCGGGGTGCGGTGGTCCTCCACGCGCAGGTCGTAGCGCGTCGCCCAGGCGGGTCCCATGGCCGGCACGACGAGAAGCGCGGCCGATTGGCGCCCACGCACGTCGCCACCCTCCGATTCCGCCGCCTGCAGGGCGGCCATCAGGCGATCCGCGAGCGCACCGGCGGTCGATGCGTAGGCACTGGCCATCGCCGGCCAGACGGTCGGGCGCTCCATCATGTTGGCCTGGATCGAGACGCCCGCACCGATCACGTGCCCGGCCGCGAAGACGCAGCGCGCTCCGGTGAAGGCCGCGGCTCGTCCGGTGGCGTCGACCATGCCGACCTGGCGCACGTCGCGCCCGGCATCGTCGGCGAGCAGGCGGTCGAGCGCTTCCTGCGCGGACGCCCCCTCCCGCATCCGTGCGAGGCCCAACGGGCCATAGCTCTCCTCCGAGAACGACTGGGTCGCGACCGCACCCACGCCGGGTTCCGCCCAGGGGACCACCGAGCCCACGTTGGGCCAGCGGGTCTGGACCGCCACGCCAAGCTCGCCGGTCTCCGGGTCGCGCGCGACGATCGAATAGGTCACGGTGCCGCCCGCGTGACGGATCCGCGCGCCCCGCCCCCCAACGAAACCGGATCGCTGTCGTTGAACGTATCGAGGATGTCGCGCTCGATGGCCCCGGGGCCCAAACCGTGCATCGGCGCACCTGTCTCGCTCGTCCCGAAATCGCCCGTTAACCGCACGGTTCCATGGTGGCACGGATGCTTCGCGCTCGCCCCCGATTCGCTGATCTGGGCAACTCCCGCTGTCGTCGGCCATGAACGAGGCTGCCGGCACCCACACCGCGATCGATGACCCAGCCGAGCTGGGCATCGAGTTCTGGCGAGGGGCAGATCTCGTCGACGTCTACGATCGCACGGACCTGCGTGCGGTCGAGTCGGTCCTGCTCGAGCGGTACCAGTCGGCGTTGTCGGGCCGGGTCCTCGAGCTCGGCGTCGGTGCCGGGCGGCTGACGCGCTACCTCTGCCCGCTGGCAGCCGAGCTCCACGGCATCGACGTTTCGCGGGCGATGGTCCGTCGCGCGAGCGAGGCCTGCCCGGGTGCCACGATCGTGGTCCGTGATCTTCGGGAGATCGATGTCTACGCACAGGGCTCGTTCGACGCGGTCGTTGCCGGCTTCAACGTCCTGGACGTGCTCGACCACGACGACCGCCAGGCCGTTCTCGACGGCATCCGCCGGGTGTTGCAGCCCGACGGGTTGCTGATCTTCTCGTCGCACAATCGCGGTCACGCCCCGGCTGTGCTGGGACCGGTCGCGCAACTGATGCAGGACCTGCGGCAGCGACGCGTCCGGCGCGTGCTGGTCGGCCTCGTTCGACTCCCGCGGCGGATCACGAACCACGCCCGATTGCAACGCCTCGAACGCGACGAGGCCGAATACGCGGTCGTCAACGACGTCGCGCACGACTACGCCCTCGCGCAGTACTACATCGGCCGCGACGACCAGGAACGCCAATTGCAGCGGCATGGCTTCCGCCTCGTGGAGTGCCTCGACCTCGCCGGGTCGGCGGTCCTGGCAGGAGCCGTCGCACTGGGCTCCTCCGAGCTCCATTACGTGGCGACGCTCGGCCTCTAGGCCCGGAGCGCCGCCGCCCAGGTGCCGCAGCGGCGATCCACCCTATTCCGCGCGTCCGTGCTGGCGGCCGCATTCCCGCAGGATCGTCGAGACCGCCGCGTGCAGGCGTCGGCGCGCATCCTCCAGTCGATCGAGTGGCGCCAGCCCGTGTTCGGTCACCTCGCGTCGCACCGAGGACACGACCCGGTCGCGCACCCGGCGCGCCCACCGACGCCCGATCCAGCCGGCGTGCAGGCCGAGGATCCTCGCCAGCAGGTAGCCGACGAGCACCGTCACCACCAACAGCGCGAACGGAACCGGTACGAGGCCGAGGACCGGCACGCGGATCGAGTCGACCGGGGGCTTGGCCAGGATCCAGACGACGAGCCAAGCGGCCGAGATCGCGATCCCGGCCGTGGCCAGCGTCTGCAGGAACCCGATGAGCGACCACCATCGACTCGATGGCGCTTCGAGGCGCTCCATCCCGTTCAGCGCCCGGTCGACGGACCGTTCGAGGCCCTGCTGCAGCGCTACGGGCTCGAGCGTCGCCGCCAAACGAGGCCGGACCGCCGGGCTCGCGTCCGCCAATGGTCGAGCGAGTGCCAGGCGAAGCGACTCGACGGCAGGCGTCAACGGGGCCCGTTCGCGCCAGCGCAGCAGGAAGCCCTCTGGATCGGCGACCTGCATCTGGCGGCCCGAGAGACGGTAGACAAGCGACGTCAGCTGGCCGATGGGTCCGGTGCCGCGTGCCCGCGCACGGGCCCGTGTCGAAGCGACGGCCTGGCGCTCGAGACCAGGCAGGTCGATGGCGCGCAGGACGGCATTCGCAGCGCCCTCGACCGCGGCCTCGCGCTGCCGTGGATCGAGGAACGGCACAGCGGACGCCTCGGCATCGATCCCCGCGTCACGGGCGAGCGCTCGAGCGATCTCGGTGACCGTCGCAGCAACACGTGCACGCACGACGGCCTTCGCCGCGACGCCATCCGCCAGCCATGATCTCAGCTCGTCGAGATCGGCCGGGTCGGCGATCGCGGACGTGGTCAGGACGGGGATCCTGGTCCGCGCGTCAGATCCCAGCCGGCGATCCAGGTCCAGCTCGAGGTCGCGTTGCACGCGCGCTCGATCGTCGCCGTGCAGTCGGTCGACCTTGTTGACGATCATCGCCTGGCGGTCGAGCCGAGGCACCCACGTTCGCAGGAACACGTCGTGGAGCACCGCGTCCCCGTACTTCTCGGGATCCGTGACCCAGGCCACGGCGTCGACTCGTGGCAGCACGGCCTCGACTCGCTCGCGGTGTGCTGCCTCCACGGAGTCCATGTCCGGCAGGTCCAGGATCGCGACGGACGCGAGATCACCGGCGGCGTGCGTACGGATCGCATCGACGCCGAGCCAGGCAAGGACCGGCGACAACGCATCGGCCTCCTGCGCCGGGATCCACGCGACGGGATCGCTGGTCGTCGGCCGGCGGGCAGAGGCCGCGCTGACCGCGTCGCCGGCCAGCGCGTTGAGCAGGCTCGACTTGCCGACCCCCGTCCCGCCGACCAGCGCGAGCACGTACGCGTCCGACGGGAAGCCGAGCCGGCGGGTCGCGTCGTCGTGCGCGGCACGTGCGACGTCGACGCTGACACCCAGCGCCTCCGCGGCGTCCGTCGCCGCGACGAGCGCATCGAGGCAGCGTTGGAGCGGGTCGTTCGCGTCGATCCGCGGAGGGGCCGACGGCTCGACGGTCATCCGGCGGGGCTCGGCAGTGCCCGCACCTCGGCGGCCGCGGCCCGGAGCTCGGAGGCGAGTCCGGTGAGCTCGCCCGATGCCGGCAGCAATCGATCGAAGCGCTCGCGTTCCTCGTCGAACGTCGTCGTGAGGGCCTCGTTCAGCCGGCGTCGCGCGTTCGCGACGAGCTCGGCCATCGCCGCCTCGCCGAACAGCGCGGCTAGCAGCTTCTGGTTGAGGAACGCTGTCGCGGCCGCCACGCCGACCTCGGCACCGGTCAGGCCGCCCGTATGCAGGAAGGTGGCGAGCATCACCCCGGTCCCCAACGCGTTCACACCGATCGCCGCCCCTCGCGCGAGCAGGCGCTTCGGACGCCCGTGGGCCTGGATCTCGCCCAGGATGCCCTCGATCCAGTCGTCGAGCCGCGTCCGCAGTCGCGCATCGAAGTCGGGGGAGGGGGACCACAGCTCCACGTGCTCCGCAAGCGCACGGCCGGCGGACGGTGTCTCCGACCACGCTGTCGCGGTTCGACGCGCCGATTCCGCGGCCTGGAGTCGCGCCGCCGCGACGAGATCGTCGGTCGTCGCCGCGCGCACCTCCGCGACCGGGGCCGTCGCCGGACGCAGCACCGCCGAGATCGCGCCGCGGATCCGTCCGATGCCCTCGGAGAAGAAGCGCGTCATCTGGTCGGCGCCGACGAACGCCTGCCAGTGACGGAGCGCCTCCTCGCGCAGGAACGTCCCGCGCTCGACCTCGTGGCGCAGAGCGCCGACGCCGGTTTCGTACGAGCGATCCGCGATCCGCCGAAGCGCCTCCGTGTCGATGGCCTCGTGGTCGGCGTCGTCCGCGATCTGGTCGAGGCTCTCGCCGAGCCCGGTCAACGAACCGGTCAGCGCCCTGGTCGCCAGCGCGATCCGGGCATCACGATCCGCGCGGAGGCGATCGATCTCGTCGAGGACACGGGTGACCGTCGAGCGCTCGAGGCTCCGTCCGGACGGATCGAGGGCGCCCTCGCGGACGCTGATGATCTCGCGAGCCGGTCCATCCTCCGTGGCCGCCTGGAGGTCATCGAGGCCCGCCTCGGACAGCAGCCGTTCGACGTCGGCCAGCACGTCCGCTGCATCCGCGGCGTCCGACGGCATGCGGTTGACGATCACCTGGAGCGGGAGACCCCGCTCTCGGACGCGGGCCAGGACCGACCACGGCACGCGATCCGCGTACCGGGTCGCGGTGGTCACGAACAGGCACAGGTCCGCTGCCTCGACGAGCCGATCGGTGAGCGCACGGTTGGCGTGCTCGAGCGAATCGATGTCCGGTGCGTCGACCAGCACGAGACCGCGCTCGATGGTGTCGTCCGCGATCTCGCGCAGCTGGCTCGATGGGATCCGGGCGAATGCCCCGTCCCGGAGCACGTCGAGGTCGTCCGGATGGCCGAGCGCGATGGCGACCCGGGTCGTCGGCCGGATGACGCCGGTCTCGCTCGCATGGCTGACCCGCGATCGTGTTGAACAGCGTGCTCTTGCCGGCACCGGTCGGGCCGACGAGGACCACCAGGAGCGGCGCCTCCAGCGATCGGGCACGGACCCGGACGTGTCCAGCGAGGTGGTCGGCGAGCTGGCGCGCGCGGGCCGCAGCCGCCTCGCTGCGCGGGCCCGAGGCGAGCCGGCGTGCGGCGAGCGTCTCGAGCCGGTCGACCAGCGCGAGGAGATCGGTTGGAGCGGTCTCGGTCACGCGTGCACCCTACTGGCAATCGGCCGCGGATGGCAGCCGCACCGGCAGGGGTGCATGTGGCATCAGGCTTGCAGGCGACGCGCGTCGGGGAGGGGCGAAGGCCCCGCTATGGCTTCGGGTGCGCCACGAGGAAGTCGAGCACTGCATCCGCGAACCCTGGGGAGAGGTCGGGGCTGTGCCGCCCGCCGCGGATCGTCCACAGCTCGACGTGACCGCCCGGAGCGCAGTCGGTCCAGGTATCGACCGTCGTTTCTGCGGGCCCGTTTGCGCCGTCGATCCGCGTGTCGAGGTCGAGGGTCGTCGCCGAGCGCGTGACCGTCGCGTCGCAGCCGTCGTACGCCTCCCAGCTCGCGACGGTCGCGTTCACGCCGGGGTACGCCGGCTTGTCGCCGGGTGCACCGAAATCCGCCAGCCGGCCGCCGCGGAACGCGACGACGTCGTCCGCCGTGCCGTGGATCTCGAGGACGGCTACGGGTTGCGAGGGCGCGCAATCGGCCCGCTTGGCGAACGTGGCGCCGGCCAGGCTGACGATCGCCGCGACGATGTCCGCGTGCTGACAGGCCATCCGATAGCTCATGAACCCGCCGTTCGAATGGCCGACGAAGTAGACGCGCTTCCGATCGATCGCTCGTGTCCGCGAGACCTCGGCAACCAAGTCGGCGAGATACGCCGCGTCGTCGACGCCCGTCGATGCGAAGTCGCAGCAGGCGTCCGTCGCGTTCCAGAACCGCTGGCCGTCGCGATCGAGCGTCCCGTCCGGGTGGGCGTACGCGAACCCGCGCGTGACGGCCGCCGCCGCGAAGCGGAAATACGTCTCGTGATCCGCGCCCGTCGAGCCGTACCCGTGGAGCATCACGAGCAGTGGCACGGGCTCGTCGGTGGTCGCCTGCGGAAGGTCCACCACCGTGGTCCGGCTGCCACCCACGACGATCTCGTTCGCGCCGACCGAGGGCCGGGTTGCGGCGCTGGCGTGGGGACTGGCAGTCGGCGCCGGCTCAGGCGATGTCGCGGGCAGCGGCAGGGTGTCCAACCTGTCCGAAACGCAGCCCAGCACCGCGCCGGCCACGACGACCGCAACACCGATCCCGCGGGCACGGGCGCCGACCCGATCCATCGTTATGGGCGTTTGGCCGAGCGCGCCTGCATGGCTGCAGCAGCGGTCCGTTCGATCAGCTCGTATGGGATCGGCGAACCGAGCGGGAACCGGAGCGTCCCCTTGGCAGCCCGGTACGGTTCGAGGTCGCGCTGCAAGGCGGCGTCACCATCGGGCACCGGGTAGATCGAGATGTGCCGCTTCCAGCCGGCGAAATAGATCACATATCGATCGTCGAGCGTGAAGGTCGGGATGCCGTAGCTGATCCGCTCGCCGGCCGTTGGCGCGCCCCGGCGCATCGCCGCGCGGACCTCCTCGAGGACGCTCCGCGTCTCGGGCGGGAACGATTCGATGTATTCGTCGACTGTCGTGAACGTCGCCATGGCTGCCTCACCTCATCCGCCTCGAATTTACACGCCGGATCCGCGCGCCCGAACGTGGTTGCCGCGACCCACCTGCGTCAGTCGATGGTGGTCGCTTCACCCGGCCGAAGCACCCGCACGTCGACGCCCGGCGCGATCCCGGCGGCGTGCTCGGCGAATCGATCGCCAGGCTCCACCAGCGGAGCGCGCCAGAGATGGTGGAGTCGCGTCGGGTACAGCGTGCCCCAATGGATCGGGACGGCGACCGCCGGCCGGATGTCCATAAGGGCTTCGGCCGCGGTTCGCGGCCCGAGGTGCCCGGGGCCGAGGTGCGGACCCCACGTCCAGACCGGCAGCAGCGCAACGTCGACCGAACCGGCCAGGTCGCGCATGCCCGCGAACCGACCCGTGTCTCCGGCGAAGTACACCCGGGCGGCACCATCCATGAGATACCCGACCGGCTCTGCGCGAACCGCACCGGGCGAGATCCAGTGCCGTGCCGTCACGGCCCGGATCCGCAGCCCGGCGACATCGATCGCGTCACCTGCGGCGACCTCCACGACATCGCCGGGAACCACGCGGCGCACCGACGGGCCGAGGCCCCGAGGGACGACGACGGTGGGACGGCCGGGAAGTGCCGCCAACGAGGAACGGTCGTAATGGTCATGGTGACCGTGCGAGATGACGACGAGGTCGATGTGGCCCATCGACTCCGGTTCTGGCATCGGTCCGTGGCGCTCGAGCGGCCCGAGCCGGCCACGGAGGAACGGATCGGTCAGGACCCGGACGCCACCGATGTCGATGAGGGCCGTCGCGTGGCCGATGAACTGGATCCCGACCCGGCCGCTGTCCATGCCGGGACGGTCAGGCCGGCGCGACGACCGGATCAGCCGGTCGTCCCGGCACGTGGCGGAGCCGCGACGGATGGCGCAGCAGCGTCACCAGGCCGCCGACCAGTGCCCCGGCCGCGGTCTCGGCGAAGTCGGTCATGGTGTCGTCGTACGAGAGCGACATGCCGCGGGCACCGAGCTTGAGACCGATCCATTCCGCGAGCTCCCAGAGGCCCGCCGCCGCGGTGCCGGCCATCGCGGCCACGCCGGCGGCCTCCCACGAGGTCTTCACGCGCGGCGTCGCGAGCGCGCCGACAACCGACGCGAGCAGCGCGCCATCCGCGAAATGCACGAGGTCGTCGACGTGCGCGCGCTGGTAGAGCCCGGCGGCGTTGCCGCCCGCGTCGATGAGCAGCGGCAGCGTCACCGCCAGGTCCAGCTCGCGCGGGTACGCACCCTGGCGCCCGGCGAGCCGCCACGCGATCGGGACGAGCAGGAGCCCGCCCGTATAGCCGATCGCTCGGATCTTCATCGCCTTGCCGCTGTAGCGCGGCGCGTCGGAGTTGATGAACGCGTCGACGGCAAGGGCGACGACCGTGGCTTTCGCCGCCGAGATGGCGGCGACCCAGGCGACGTCCATCGGGGTCGGCGGTCGGTAGGCGTCCGTGTTCGTGGTGGTGGTGGCCGGCTCCGTAGTGGGTTCCGGGTTCGGCGTCGCGTCCCGGCTCGTCTTGGTCTCGCCGCGGTTCGTGGTGGTCGACACGGTCGTATCGTGACGCATCCGGGGATTTCGATGAGCAGCGGCCGCTCGGGCCGGGCGCATCAACGACGTGAACGGCAGGGGAGAGCTGGATGTCGATCGCGGACGCCGTCTCGAACGCGAGCGCCTATCTCACAGACCACCCGGATGAGGCGCGCTATCGCGATTCGGTCGCGCATGCCCGTCTGACAGATGGGCTCGTGGTCGAGGTCACCGGCCCGGGTGGCGAACGGGTCTCGACCGATATGCCAGCGGGCATCGGCGGGACGGCCACCACGGCGTCACCTGGCTGGCTGTTGCGAGCGGCCGCTGCCGCGTGTATCGCGTCGCTGGTCGCGATCCGGGCGGCGGCGACCGGCATCGACCTGCGTGGCGTCGAGGTCGACGTCGACAGCGAGTCGGACGATCGAGGGATCCTCGGGTTGGATGCCGCGATCCCAGCCGGCGCCCTGTCGGTGAAGGTCGTCGTGACGATCGATGCGCCGGCGGCCGACCGCGACGCGGTCGAGGCCCTGGGGGCCTGGGCGGTCGAGCACTGTCCGGTCACCGAATTGATCACGCGCCAGGTGCCGCTGACCCTCGAGGTTCGCTGAGCCTACGGCTTCCAGGGGCCGACGCCCGACACGCGCTCGGCCGCGATCCTGGTGACGTAGCCGGGCGGCGGATCGGGCATGCCCGGGAAGACCACGTCCGGCCCGAGGTAGGTATGCGCGAGCCGCTGGAGCAGGTCGGCGGCACCACCTTCTGTGATGCGTGCCGTGCCGTTCACGACGAGGTACTCGCGCAGCCCCCAGCGGTTGACCACGTCCGACTGGATCGTCAGCGCCACGCGCGGGTCGCGGCGGATGTTCTGCAGCTTGCGTTGGTCGTCGAGCGTGCCGATCACGATCTCGCCGTCTTCGAGGCCGACCCATGCCGAGCTCAGGTGGGGCGATCCATCCGGATCGAGCGTGACGACCGTCGCGACAGCCGGGGAGCGCAGGAGGTCGACTGCCGCAGGCGATAGCCGATCGATCACGACGGCGTCGATCCTGCCTGGGCATCGTACGTCGCAATGATCACGCCGGTCGTGGTCGTGGTCGTCCCGGTCAGCCGGAATGTCGAGAACGCGTCGCCCGTCTCGAAGAGTCGACGCCCGGACCCCAAAACCAGTGGATGGATCAACAGCCGGAACTGGTCGATCAACCCGTGCGGCAGCAACGACCGGATGAGCTCACCGCTGCCGAGGATCACGAGGTCGGGTCCGTCGCTCGCCTTCAGCGTGCGGACAGCTACGACGGCGTCCCCGTCGAGGATCGTGGAGTGCTGCCAATCGAGTGGTTCGCGCAGCGTCCGCGATGCCACGTACTTCTCCGACCGGTTCAGGACCTCGGTGAACGGGTTGTCGCCGGGCATGTTCGGCCACACCTTCGCGAAGTCCTCGTAGGTTCGCCGGCCGAACAACATCGCCGACCCGCCGCCCATCCCTTCGCCGGCGGCCTCGGCCATGACCTTGTCGAAATATGGTGTCGCCCAACCACCGTGCTCGAAGCCGCCGCGCCGATCCTCATCTGGCCGTCCGGGGGCCTGCATCACGCCATCGAGCGTCACGTTGTTGTTGACGGTGATCCGCCTCATGCGTGGATCGCCTCCAGCTCTTCGGACGCCTGCGGACGGCCGGCGGCTGGCCTGGTCGCCAGCGTGGAACCGAGGATCACGAGCACGAACCCGACGACCATCGGCAGCGTGATCGTCTCGTTGAGGACGAGCACGCCGAGGACCGCGGCGACGGCCGGGTTGATGTAGGTGATCACGGTGCTCCGCACGGGACCGATCTCGTCGATGAGCGCGGCGAACACCAGGAATGCCACGGCCGTGCAGACCACGGCGAGGATCACGATCGACAGCACCACGTTGGGCGAGGGCATCGCGATCGGTCCCTCGAGCAGGGCGATGGGGGCGTAGACGATCGCGGTCAGCCCCAGGGACAGCGCCATGACGCCGACCGCCGGCAGCCCGCCCAGCCGACGAGCGAGGATCGCCGGACCGACGGCGTAGCCGATCACGACGATGAGCACCTCGATCAGCGCGATCGGGTCGGTCGTCCCGAAGTCCCCACCGACGATCGCCCCGACGCCGACCAGGCCGATCAACAGCCCGAGCAGGCCCAACCCGGTGATCCGGTCCGCGCCGCCCGTCGCGAGCGCGAGGGCGGTTCCGACAAGGGGCACGCCGGCGATGAGCAGGCCGGTGAGCGAGCTCGACAGGTGCTGTTCGGCGGATCCCAGCATCACCCACGGGATCGCGATCTCGACCACCGCGAATGCAACGAGCCAGCGCCAACGGGCCAGGATCGGTCGGATGTCGACGCGAAGGAGCGCGATCGGCAGCAGGATGGCCGTGGCGAGCCCCGTTCGGAGGAGGACCAGCAGGGCAGGGGAGATCTCCGCGACGGCGATCCGGATGAACAGGTACGGGATCCCCCAGATCACCGACATCAGCGCGAACAGGATCAGCCCGCGCCGAGTCATGTCTTCACTGCGGTTCGTGATCGCTCATCGAGCCGATCTTGGCAGAGATCGGAGGGCCTGGTGTGACCTCCCTAACCCGAGGCCGCGCCGCCTGAGGGCTGCCGATCAGCTCGGCGCGAGGCTCATCAGCCCGAAGGCCGCGCCCTGCGGGTCGCTGACGATCGACATGCGACCACCGGGGAAGTCGAGCGGCGCGACGAGCTCACGCGCTCCCAGCCCGGTCGCCTTCCGATGCGCCGCGTCGACATCATCGACCGTGAAGTACACCATCCAGTAGCTCGGCACCTCCGGCGGCACCATCGGGTCGATCTCGGTCGCGCCGACGAAGCTCTCCCCGTTGAGCTGGAACTCGGTGTAGGGACGGTCAGGCGTGCCGGTCGTCTTTGGCGACCAGCCGAAGACCTTCTCGTAGAACGGCAGCGCCTTCTCATGACCCCGGGCGTTGAGGTCCGCCCAGCCGAACGCATTCGCGCCCTGCGTCTGGAAGCCGCCCATCCGCGAGCCCTGCCAGGCCGAGATGTACGCCCCGGTCGGATCCTGGAAGACCGCCATCCGACCCTGGTCGCCAACGTCGAACGGCGGCGCCACCACGGTCCCGCCATTGGCGGTCACCTCGCCGGCGAGGCGGTCGACGTCGTCGGTGCCGATGTAGAGATTCCACGCGGACGGCTGGTCGGGCATCTGCGTCGGGCCGATGCCTGCCGCGTCCTCGCCCGCGATCCTGGCGAGGGCATAGCCGCCGTACTGGGGATCCTCGTTCACCTCGATCGCCCAGCCGAACAGCTTCCCGTAGAAATCGCGGGCCGCTGCCGCGTCACTGGTCGAAAGATCCACCCAGGAGACCTTGTTCTTGGTGGCCGTCGCGGTATCCGCCATGGCTTCGATCCTCCTCTGAGCCAAGGGGCCCGACGCGTGGTGCGTGCCGGGTGCGTTGGAGACAGGCCATTGTCCCACCGATGGCGTTTCGTGCCACCGCGGAAGGGTCATCGCTCGCCGCCACGAGGCTCGTGCGACGCTATCGTCGGACCTGACAGCGACGAGGTCTCGATCAGACATGACGCTCGACACGTACCGCCGGAAACGCCGCTTCGACCGGACGCCGGAACCCCGTGGCGCACCCGTCCGCAAACGAGGCGATCGGGCAAGCCGGACCACGGGTCGATACGTCGTCCAGCGCCACCGGGCGACGCGCTTGCACTACGACGTTCGCCTGGAGATCGACGGGGTGTTGGTCTCATGGGCCGTGCCGCGGGGGCCGTCGCTCGACCCGACCAAGCGGCGTCTCGCGGTCCACGTCGAGGACCATCCGCTGGGTTACTTCTCGTTCGAGGGCGTGATCCCGGGCGGCGAGTACGGCGCCGGCGACGTGATCGTCTGGGACTGGGGCCGCTGGCGGGCGGATCCGTCGATCGATGACGCGATGAAGGCAC
This sequence comes from uncultured Chloroflexia bacterium, assembly GCA_963788235.1. Taxonomy (GTDB): domain Bacteria; phylum Chloroflexota; class Limnocylindria; order Limnocylindrales; family CSP1-4; genus SPCO01. The sequence goes on from CAWBFV010000002.1 coordinate 346,773, forward strand.
TGGCCGCCGGCGAGCTGAAGTTCACGCTCGAGGGCGAGAAGCTGCACGGGGCATTCGTCCTCATCCGGACGAACTGGTACCGCGGTCGGAAGGATCAGTGGCTGTTGATCCATCGCCGCGACGAATCGGCGGTCGCCGGCTGGGACGCCGAGGACTACCCGGAGAGCGTCAAGTCGGGACGTACGAACGACGATCTCGCCGCGGGACGGCGCCGACGCCGTTCGTCGCCGTGACCGACATGGCTACCCTGACGACGTGACCAAGGGCACCTCCAAGCCGACGTTCATCCCGCCGATGCTCGCGACGCTCGTCGCCGCGCCGTTCGACGATCCGAACTGGCAGTTCGAGATCAAGTGGGACGGGTTTCGCGTCGAAGCCGTCGTCGACGGCGCCTCCGTGCGGCTGTGGACCCGCGGGCAACAGGACGCGTCGCGCTACTTCGGCGACTTCCTCGACGAGCCCTCGTGGATCGCGGCGCGTCGAGCCGTCGTCGACGGCGAGGTCATCGCGCTGGACAAGCACGGTGAACCGGACTTCGCGCTGCTCCAGGAGCGGATCAAGGGTCGCGCCTCACCGGGTGTCGGCAACCCGTTCCTCTACGAGGTCTTCGACCTCCTGCACCTCGACGGCCGCTCACTCGTCGATGAGCCGCTCGAAGAGCGTCGCCGACTGCTGTCGACCGTCCTGCAGGCCGACCCGCGCGTCCGGCTCAGCGAGCACATCGAGGGGGAGGGGACCGCGTTCTTCGAGGCGGCCCGCGTCCGCGGCCTCGAGGGGATCATGGCCAAGGACCGGCGGTCGCGATACCTGCCGGGCAAGCGGACGCTGGACTGGCAGAAGGTCAAGATCCGTCCCGAGCAGGAGCTCGTCGTCGGAGGGTGGGCACGGGGCACCGGCCGCGCCGTCGATCTCGGGGCGCTGCTGGTCGGCGTCTACGGACCGGACGGCGAGCTCCAATACGCCGGCAAGGTCGGCGCCGGCTTCACGACCTCGGTCCGCGACGAGCTCCTCGCGGCCATGGCCGCGCTGGCCGCCGACGAGTCGCCGTTCGCGACCCCGCCACCACGACCGGTCGCGAAGAACGCGATCTGGCTCCGACCCGAGCTCGTGATCCGGGCCGAGTTCGCAGGCTGGACCGGCGATGGTCTCGTCCGTCAGGCGGCCTACAAGGGTCTCGACCTCGGTAAGGATCCGCTCGCCGTGCGTCGCGAGGTCGCGCGCCGGTCAGGGGAGCGATGAGCTCGGCGACCACCCTGCGAACTCGCGCGCCAATACCGCGATCCCGAGCACGACCACGCTGGCGCCGATGATCACGAGGTACCCCTCGAAGTCCGTCGTCCTCGCGAGCGCGTCGACGAGGACGTAGCCGCCGGCGATCACCGCAAGCCCCGAAGCCACGATCGTCACGGTGCGCCATCGGCGGCCCGATGCGCCGCGCAGCCGCGCGATCGTCAATCCGACATAGCCGAGCAGCCCCACCGCGAACAGCGCCCAGCCCGGGATGCCGCCCGGGTCGCGGTCGGGGAGCACCGTCACGACGACGGCGAGCAGCCAGATCGCGACGAACGCGCACGCCGCCCCGGCGAGCGCGACCACGGCGTCGAGCGGCGTCCAGGTACGCATCTACGGACTCCAGAAGCCGATCTCGCCGGGGATCCCGAGCGGCGGGTCACCGTCCGGGTAGAGCACGGTCAGCGTACCGATGCCGCCGTCGTCGACTTCGGGGAACAAGATCGACGAGCTGTCGGGCGCCCACAGGCGGTGACTGAGGGCGTACTGGTCGAAATACGCGATGATCCCGTTCACGAACGTCGGCGAGGGCTGGACGATCGGTTGCGAGCGCACCTTGCCGGTCGCGACGTCCACGAACAGCAGCCGGATCTCGATGGCACCGGACGGCGGCGATGACGCCGTCGGGGCCACGAGCTCGCTCGATGCGGCTGGCGAGGATGCGGCCGTGCCCGCCGGCTGCAGTCGAAGCGCGGCGATGGTCTTGCCATCCGGCGACCACCAGAAGCTCGCGACACGGCCCTCGACGAGGGTCCGGACGGCGCCCGACCGCGCGTCGATCAAGCGGACCGGCCCCACGGGGAAGCCGGCGGCCTCGCCGGGTTCGGTCGGTCCGATCGTCGCCAGCGTGTCGCCGGAGGGGTCGAAGTCGATCGCCGACTGGCCGAAGGCCGGGATCGCGTGCTCGGTCGAGCCGTCGCGCGCGGCGAGGACGATCTCGTCGCCACCCGAGGTCGTCCGGATGAACCCGACCGACCGCCCGTCATGGCTTGCGACGGCGGAGCGGAAGTCGGCGGGCGCGCCGAGCGCCTTGGCCGCCGCCTTGCCATCGAGGCCGATCTCGGCGAGCAGCCCGTCGGCTCCCAACCCGATGTGCGCCAGCAGCCGATCCCGCCCGATCCAGTCGTAGTAGAACGGATTGCCGGACCGGACCACCGAGCCGGGTCCGCTGCCGTCGAGCGGTGCGCTCCCGTCGGGCGGCGCGATCCGGAGTGACAGCTCCGTCCCCTCGGTCGCCAGGAAGGAGACCGCGCTCCCGTCCGGCGTCCAGAACAGGTAGAACGGCTGGACCCCCGGCTTGCTGAAGATGACGACCGGCTTGGCTGGCGCCGAGGCACCTGTGTCGCCGGCATCGAACACGACCACGGATGCGTCGGTGCCGTCGCCACGGACCGCCGCGATCCGTCGTCCATCCGGAGACCAGGCCGGGAAGCCGAACGTGCCGGCAACCGTGTCCGACAAGACGGCCGAGTGGCCGCTTGCCGCGACGACCGAGAGCGAACCATTGGCGCGGAGGACGACGATCGAACCAGTCGATCCGATCGGTCGATCGGTCGCGTTCGAGCTCGTCGGCTCGGCGCTGGCAGGGGGCGGCGAGGAGGCGGCCGGACGTGTGCTGCTGCTCGGGGACGACGGCGGCGCCGTCGCGCTCGGAGCGGGTTCGCCGCACGCGACGGTGATCACGGCGAACACGGCGAGGATCGCCGCGACGCGTCGTGGACGGAAGGGCACCATCGGGGAACGATACGCGGCCGGTGATGCCGCGGATGCATGACGACCGCCCCGGGGGAGGATCCCGGGGCGGTCGGTGTTGCCGGATCGCCTAGTTCGGGAAGTCGATCGGCTCGAACTTGCGGATCGCGCTGCGGAGCCCGAAGTCGGGCAGGCCCCCGGCGTCCGAGGTGTAGATCCCGGTCTCGTCGACGATCAGGTCGACGATGAACCCGAGATCCGTGTCACCGGCTCCGAGCTTCCCGAAGCCGCCGAGGCAGGACCCATCGGGGCCGAACACCACGATGCTCGGCGCGTCGCCGCGAACGGCCCCCTGGGCGAGGTACATCCGGCCGGCGGCATCCCAAGCGACGCCGTTCGGCTGCTCGACGATCGCGCACGGTTGACCCTTGTCCCCGTACGTCCGGACGAGCTTGCCCGTACGGTCGATCTCGGCGAGGACATTCGGCTCGACGATACTCAGGAAGTAGTGACCGTTCGGCCCGATGTGGATCTGGTTCGCCCCGCGGTTCACGCCCGGAGTGGCATGCAGATCCTCGGGGAACGCCGGGATGGTCGAGACGACGGTGCCATCAGGCTTGTACGTCTCGATGACGGCGCGAACGTTGTCGATGACGACGACGTTGCCGTCCGTGTCGACCACGATCCCACCGGTCTCGGTGAACTGGCCCGGCCCCTTGCCCAAGGTGCCCCATTCGCGGACGAACGTGCGGTCCTTGTCGAAGACCTGGACGCGGTGATTGCCGGAGTCGAGCACGTAGAACGAGCCGTCCTTGGCGAACGCGACCATCCCGTATGGATCGCCGTTGGCCCGCCGCATGTTGAACTCGCCCTTGCCCGTGCCGGGCGTACCCCAACTCTCCAGGTAGGTGCCGTCCGGTCCGAAGATCGCGAACGTGTCCTTGAGACCGATCGCGGCCCACAGACGACCATCCGGCGCCTTGGCCATCAACCACGGGACGAAGTCGGCAGGTCCGTGATCGGCGATCCACTCGAGCTTGGGTGCCGGCAGCGTGGGGGTAGCGACCGTCGGGGCGGTCGTCGGCGTGACCGCCGACGGGACCGCTTGCGGGATCGGGCCGACCGCCAGTGTGGCGTTGTCGCCGGCGATCGCGTAGACGGTGCCGACTTCGGTCGCCACATAGACGTTGCCCTTCGACAGCGCGATACAGCACTGGTTCGAGCCATCGAGCTGGAACGTCCACAGCTGGCCGCCCGTCGCCCGATCGAGGGCAAACAGGGTGCGGGTCGAGTCGGTGTAGCCGTACACGGTCGTGTCCGTCACCGCGGGCGTCCGCATCTGGCCGGCCGGGAAATGGGCTTCCCACAGCGCCTTGCCCGAGGTCAGGTCGATCGCCGCGATGGTCCCGTCCAGGCCCGTCACGTATCCGGTCGTGCCGAAGATGGATGGTGCGGACAGCGGGCGGTCGATCCGCCACTGCTCGCTGCCGTCGCTCGCCTTGAGGGCGACCAGGTTCCCGCTCGTGGCATCCGAGCCTCCGCCGAGGTACACCGAGCCACCGGCGATGACCGGCGTGCCCGGAGTGTCGATCGGCAGCTGCTCGGCCCATCGAACCTCGCCCGAGCTGGCGTCGAGCGCGGTCATGAACCCGTGGAGGTCGGCCGCGATGAGGAGGTCGTTGGCGACGGTCGGGAACTTCATCGTGATCGGCGTCGGCGACACGGCTCTGCGCCACGCCTCGGCACCAGTCTTGGTATCGAGTGCCACGACGACGCCGTCGGAGGAGGCGTAGTACAGGAGACCGCCGCTGACCACGCCGTCGGTGGCGCCCGCGATCTTGACGGTCGATGCCCACACGGGCGTCCCGTCGGCGGCCTTGATGGCGTGCACGACGCCCTCGCCATCGACCGCGTAGACGACGCCACCGACCGAGTACGGACCGCCCATCGGCGCCGGCGCCGAGAACGTCCAGTGCTTGGCGCCGTCGGTCGTGCCGAACGCCGTGAGGGTGCCGTCGTCGCTGGCGACGAACGTGTCGTCGCCAAGGATCGAGACGGCGTTGCGGACCGGGCCGGCCAGCGACGTCTTCCAGGCCAGGACCGGGTTGCCGATCGGGCCATGGCCGACGACGCCGCTGTGGGCAGCGTCACCCCGGAACCCCGGCCAGTCGTCGGAGCTCGCCGGCTTCTGCTGCTGGACGAGGTAGGCACCGATGCCTGCGGCAGCGATGGCCGCGATGAGAAGGAGGATCGCCGCAAGGGCGAGTCGTCTCGGCGGCGAACCGACGAGAACACGGCTCTGGGCTGTCATCGGAGACTCCTGGAGGAGCGCCAGCCAGCGCGGCCGAGGCCGCTGCTGTGCCGTCGCGGTGATGATCTGTTCGACGAGCTGCTGCTCGGACGGCGCGGTGGTAGCGGCCGCATCGGCCATCCAGGTCGCGACCATCCGCTCGAGCGACATCGGCTGGTTCATTCCGGTCGCTCCTGGGCAACGATCTGCGGCCCGCTGTCGCCGGTCATGGCGATGCGGAGCGCTTCGAGCCCGCGGTGGAGTCGGGACTTCGCGGTCCCGACGGGGATCCCGAGGACGTCAGCCGCCTCGGTCAAGGGCAAGTCAAGGTAGAAGTGCAGGACCATCACGGCCCGCTGGTCGACGGGGAGTCGGCCGAGCGCGCGACCCATCTGGTCGCGATCCGCGATCGTCGCCGCGAAGTTGTCACCGACTGGCTCGCGATCGAGGGTCACGTGCATCTCGACCACGGACCGGCGCTTGTGCGTCCTCGCCGACCGGTAGCAGGCGTTGACGGTGAGCCGGTACAGCCAGGCGTCCCATGCTTCGAGATCGCGCAGGGCCCGGACGTTGCGCCACGCCTGGACCAGTGCTTCCTGGACCGCGTCCTGAGCGCGGTCCTGATCCCGAAGGATGAGCGTGGCGGCGCCAAGCAGCCGGGGAACCGATGCTCTCACCAGGACGGAGAACGCATCGTGGTCACCGGAGCGCGCTCGTTCGACGAGCCCGACCTGCATCTCGCCACCGCTTCGTCGCGGCTCACGTGGCCGCGTTCGATAGATACGAGTCACGAGCGTACGTGAACGGTTCCCCCGATTTTTCCTGACTCGGGCGCCTTCCGATCGCGTGCGACAGCCGAGCTGTCATCGACCCGATCGATGCTCGCGTCATGGCGAAGCACACGACACCCAATTCGATGGCCGAAGCCCACCTGGCGGAGCAGGCCTGGTCCGCGAGCCGCCGGATGATCGCCCGCGGCGAGCGGCCCGGCTACCGCATCGCCGAGACCGGTGATGGCGAAACGATCCACGTCATCGAGCTGCCGTGGCTCGGGCGACTCGCGACCGACCGCCCGAACGCGATCGCGACGGCGCGGGCATCGATCGCTGCCTGGCTCGGCGTCGACGGCGCGACTTTCGACGTCGAGCGTGCCTGACCGGCGCTAGGCGGGGACAGTGGCCCGCGATGCCGCGGCTCGCACGAATTCGGCGAACAACCGCTCGAACTCCGCAGGCGTCAATTCCGTCCGCTCGGGATGGCACTGAACGCCGACGACAAATCGATCGCCGGTGCTCTCGAGCCCCTCCACGAGCGGGCCTGCGCTGCTGTCGGCCCAGGCGGCCGCGCGAAGCCCGGGGGCCAGGTCGGCCTCCAGGATGCCCTGGTGGTGGTAGGCGTTGACCTCCACCTCCGCTGCCGGTCCGAGGAGCTCGGCCAGACGGGTGCCCGGAACGAGTCGCAGCGGGTGCGTGGCCGCCGGCCCGACGCCCCAGCCCGCCGCGGCGTGGCCATCCACGTGCTGCAACAGCGATCCGCCGGAGAAGACGTTGATCGCCTGGATACCGCGACAGATCCCGAGCACCGGGACATCGCGTCGCTGGGCGACGTCCCAGGCGACCGCCTCGAGCTCGTCGCGATCACCCTCGATCTCGCGCGTCCCGGCGATCGCCTGGCCGTAGCGGCTCGGATGGATGTCCACGCCGCCGCTGAACAACAGCCCATCCATCGCCGCAAGCGCCGCGTCACGCTCATCCACCGGCGTTCGCGTATCCACGCGGATCGCGGTGGCCCCGTGCTTCTCGATCGCGGCGACGTACAGCTCGTTTCGACGGACGCCGATGTCCGAGGGCGTCCGTTCGTGCGGCTCGGCGAGCGTTACGACGATCCGTGGGCTGCGAACGGAAGGTTGTTGATCGGTCACCGTGTCCTCCAGGGCGAGCGCGGGTCTTGTCATCTCCGGGGCCGTGCGGGATAGTTTCGCGACCGCCAGACGCCTCAAGACGCGACGATGGTCAGCCCGTCGCCGCAACGTGGTCAAGGTGCCGCGACACGCGGGCGCCGACGGATCGGAGGAGCAGTCATGACTCGAAGTGTCCTGATGCGCAACGCCTTCGTCCTGGTGAGCGCGATCATCCTCGTCGCTGCCTGCAGCACACCCTCACCGGGAACGTCTGCGGCGGCTCCCAGCGCGGCGCAATCCGCGGCAGCCTCGGCCGGAGCCAGCGAGAGCGCGGCGGCCGGTGGGGGCACCGATCAAGATCGGTGGCGGGTTCGCCCTCACGGGCGACGAGTCCGCGCTGGATCTGCCGGCCGCCAACGGGGCCAAGCTGGCAGTCAAGCAGATCAACGCGGCAGGCGGTGTGAACGGGTCGCAGATCGACTTCATCGTGCACGACAGCCAGTACAAGATGGACGTCACGGCACAGACGGCGAAGCAATTCGTCGAGCAGGACAAGGTCCCGCTGTTCATCGGCTACACGGACACCGACTCCGTGCTCGCCTCGGGACCCACGTTCCAGGCGGCGAAGATCCCGTTCATCACGGTCGGCGCGACGTCGCCGAAGATCCCGAGCCAGGTCGGCGACATGATGTTCCTGGCCTGCTTCGGCGATAACGTCCAGGCGGCGGTCGGCGCGGAGTACTCCTACAAGACCTTCGGTCACAACGCGTACTTCCTGTGGGACAAGGGCGTCGAGTACACGACGCTGCTCGGCAAGTACTTCAAGGACCGCTTCGCCGAGCTCGGCGGCACGATCGCCCTCGAGGACTCGTACGACGACAAGGCGACCGACTTCTCGCCGCAGATCACCAAGATCAAGGCGCTCAGCCCGCAGCCGGACTTCTACTACGTGGCCGCGATGCCGTACAACATCGGGCCCCTGGTGAAGCAGTTCCGTGACGCGGGCATCACCGGCCCGATCGTCGGTGGTGACGGCTACGACACGCCCGACCTCGTCAAGGTGGCGGGCGCCGCGGCTGACAACACGTTCTTCACGACCCACGCCCTGATGGACGCCACCGGTGGCACCGACGGGATCAAGAAGTTCATCACCGACTACAAGGCCGAGTACGGCAACGACCCGGAGAACGCGTTCGCAGCGCTTGGCTACGACACGGTCTACCTCATGGTCGATGCGATCAAGCGCGCCGGCGGCACCGAATTCGGCGGCCGTGAAGGCGGCGATCGAGGCGACCAAGGACTTCGCAGGCATCACCGGATCGATCACCTTCTCGGCCGACTCCCACGTGCCCCAGAAGGGCGTGACGGTGATCGCCGTCAAGGACGGCAAGTTCACGCTCGGTGGCGAGGTCGTCCCGGAGAAGGTGCCCGCCCCGTAGCGTCGAGCAAGGCACATCCATGAAACCCGAACAGATCGTCGACGAGGCGAACGAGCGGGGCCTCCAGCTCGTTCGCTTCCTGTACTGCGACAACGGCGGAGTCATCCGCGGCAAGAGCACCCACGTCGGGCAGCTGGCTCGTCGGATGCAGAGCGGGATCGGGCTCGTGAAGGGCATGCAGTCGTTCACGAGCCTCGATTCCCTCGCGCCGGACGCGACCTACGGACCAGTCGGGGAGATCCGCCTGGTGCCGGACCCCGATACGTTCGTCGTCCTGCCCTATGCGCCACGAAGCGGCCAGATGATCGCGAACATGGTCGAGCTCGACCATCAGCCGTGGGCGCTCGACCCGCGGGCCTTCCTCCAGCGCATGGTCGGCGCGGCGGCAGCGAAGGGTTTCGCCTTCGACGCCGCTTTCGAGAACGAGTTCTTCCTCGCGTACCGTCGGGACGATGGCTTCGTGCCGGTCGACCGCAGTCTCTGTTTCAGCGCGATCGGCATGGAATCGACCGAGCCGGTCATCCAGGACATCATCGCGGCGCTCACCGACCAGGGGCTGACGGTCGAGCTGTCGCATCCCGAGCTCGGCTGGGGCCAGCAAGAACTGTCGATCCGGCACGCACCGGCGCTGCGTGCGGCCGACAACCAGATCACGTACCGCCAGACGGTCCGTGCCGTGGCCGCTCAGCACGGGATGGTCGCCAGCCTGGCCCCCAAGCCGTGGGCGGACCAGGCCGGCAGCGGCGCGCATCTCCATTGGAGCATCTGGGACACCGGCCACAAGACGAACCAGCTCGCGGACCCCGACGGCCAGGCCGGGCTCTCGTCCCTCGCGCGCCACGCGATCGGCGGCGTGCTGACGCACCTGCCGGCGCTGCTCGCGCTCACCACGCCCAGCGTGAACTCGTTCCGCCGGCTGCAGCCGCACTACTGGAGCTCGGCCTATACCGCATGGGGGATCGAGAACCGCGAAGCGGCGGTGCGCGTCCCGAGCCGCTACTGGGACGACGAGGCCGCGTCGACGAACCTCGAGCTCAAGGCGAGCGACGCGAGCGCAAACCCGTTCATCGCGCTCGGCGGCGTGATGGCGGCCGCCCTCGATGGCATCGAGCGGGAGCTGGATCCGGGCGACCCGGTGAACGAGGATCCAGGCAACCTCAGCGACGCCGAACGGGAGCAGCGCGGGATCCGCCGCTTCCCGCTGACGGCGACCGAGGCCCTCGACGAGCTGGAACGCGACGCGGTGCTGACCGGGGCGATGGGGGAAGGGCTCGCGACCGAGTACCTCAAGGTCCGCCGAGCCGAGGCCGCGGCGTACGCCGACCACGACGAGGCATTCGAGCTCGACCAGCACTTCTTCAAGTACTGAACCGCCGACGGTGGCGCTCGACCTCGACGCGATCCCGATCGTCGACAACCACTGCCATTCGCTGTTGCGCGAGCAACCGCCCGACGACGACGCGTTCCGGATCCACCTGACCGAGTCGACCTTCCCGGAGATCGCTCGCGACCACGTTCCGACCTCGCTGTTCTACCAGTGGACGTTGCGGGAGCTGGCGGTCCTGCTCGATTGCGACGCGACACCCGAGGCGGTCCACGCCGCGCGTCGCGAGCGCGGCGTCGAGTGGCTGACCCGCCAGATCGTCCAGCGGGCGAACTTCAAGACCTGGCTGATCGATACGGGCTACGGGGCGGACACCACGTTTTCGCTCGACGAGCTCCGTGGACTCGCCCCGTGCCGGATCGAGGAGGTGCTGCGCCTCGAGCCGATGATCGAACGGCTGATCCTCGAGGCGTCGAGCTTCGAGGGGTTCATCGACGCCTACCGCGCGTCGCTCGCCGGCCTCCGCGACCGCGCGATCGTCGGCATGAAGTCGGTGATCGCCTATCGCACCGGGCTCCACGTCCAGGACGTCGAGCGCGGCGAGGCCGCGAAGGCATTCGCGATCGTCCACGACGCCGCCAAGCGCGACGGTCGGTTGCGCATCGAATCCAAGCCGCTGCTCGACCACCTCGTCGTGATCGCCGTCGAGGAATCGGCCGGGCAGGGCGTGCCGATCCAGTTCCACACCGGGCTCGGCGACCCGGATCTCGACCTGACGCTGGTCGACCCGGCGGCGCTGCGCCTGCTCTTCTCGGACCGCTTCCGTGCCGCACCGATCGTCCTGCTGCACACCGGCTATCCCTACATCCGCTCGCTGGCGTACCTCGCGGCGATGTTCCCCAACGTCTACGCGGACATGGGCGAGACGATCCTCTTCGCGGCAGGGGAGGCGACCGAGATCTACCGCGAGCTGCTCGGTCTGGCACCGGCCAGCAAGCTGTTGTTCAGCACGGACGCGTCGCTGGTCCCCGAGCTGTACTGGGTCGGGGCGCGGATCGGCCGGCGGGCGCTCGGTCGCGTGCTCGACGAGCACATCGCCGACGGCGCGATCGACGAGCGGGTCGCGCTCGACTGGGCGGAGCGGATGCTGTGGCGCAACTCGGAGGCCGTGTACGGCCTCTGATACCTAGGCGGTGGGCGCCGACGGCTCGGCCGGCGTGACCGGCGGTGGCGCCGGACCAGCCCGTTCACGCCTGGAGAACAGGCGATCGAGCGGCACCTCGCGCTGGCCGAGCAGGCCGTCGCGGCGAACCGTGATGACCACGATGAAGATGACGGCCAGGATGATCTGGCTCAGGCCGTAGAGCAGCGTCGCGTCCTCGACCCGCCGGAGGGCCTCGGTCAGCCCGACGATCAGCATGGCGCCCAGGATCGACCCGCTGACCGAGCCCATGCCGCCGATGACGAGCATCGTGATCACGCGGAAGGTCAGGTCGAAATAGAAGACCGTCGGCGAGAACGACGTGATGAAGTGCGCATACAAGGAGCCCGCCACCGCCGAGAAGAACGCTCCGACGACGAACGCCAGCAGCCGCGGCTCCATGACCCGGATGCCGACGGCCTGTGCGGCCACTCGATCGTCGCGCTGGACGAACATGTCGCGGCCGTACGGCGATCGCTTGATCCGCCATACGACATAGACGACCAGGAGCACCCACGCCCACGACCACCACAGGTTCGTGTATGGCGTGACGTTCGAGAACGTGCGTGAGCCGCGGGTGAAGTTGTCGGCGTTGAAGAGCACGACGCGCACGATCACGAGGAACCCGAGCGTCGCGACCGCGACGAAATGGCCTGAGAGCCGCATCAGCACGCGCCCGACCAGCCAGGCGATGGCACTCACGAGCAGCGCCGCGATGAGCGTCGCGAACAGGAACCCCGTCGGCAGGTCGCCGACCCGTTGATCGAAATGGACGCCGGCCAGCCAGGAGGGCAGGTCGGGCAGGTACGACGCCTTCTCGGGGAGCGGCAATGTCAGGATCGCCGAGATGTACGCCCCGAGCGCCATGAACCCGATCTGGCCGAGCGAGAACACGCCGGTGAACCCGCTGGTCAGGTTCAGCGACACCGTCAGGATCGTGAAGATCGCGAGGTTGATGACGAGCCCCTGCCAGAACGCCAGACCGCTGGCCTCGAGCACCGCCAGGCCGATGGCCGCGACCACGATCACGAGGCCCGGTCCGGCCCAGCGCCGCCAATCGCTCACAGCTCGTCCTCGCGCACGCGGCGCCCGAGGATGCCCTGCGGGCGCACGAGGAGGACCAGGATCAGCACGACGAACACCACCGCGTCACGCCAGCTGGCGAGCCCGCTCGGGAGCCACTGCTGGAGGAAGGCCTTCACCTCAGGCGGCACCGAACCGGCCGGCAGCAGATCCCCGATCCCCGCCAGGGACGTGACGAGCACCTCGAGGAACCCGAGCACGTAGCCGCCAAGCACCGCGCCGCTGATGCTGCCGAACCCACCGATGACCGCGGCGATGAATGCCTTGAGGACCGGCGTGAAGCCCATGTATGGATTGATCTGCCCGGCCTGGACCGCGTACAGCAGGCCGGCCACCGCGGCGAGCCCGGCACCGATCCCGAACGCCGTCGCCACGACGCGGTCGACGTTGATCCCCATCAGTCGGGCCGCCGGCAGGTCCTCCGCCGCGGCCCGCATCGACAAGCCGAGCGTCGTGCGGGTCACGAACACGCTGAGCAATCCCAGGAGCACGATGCCCGCGACGAAGCTCGCGATGTTGACCTTGGGGATCGTCAGCGACCCGATCGTGACGACGCCGTTGAGGACGTCCGGGCTGGGGAACGCGATCAGGGTCGGTTCGCCGGCGAGCCGCGTCGTCAGCAACGTGCCGTTCTGCAGGATCTGACCCACGGCGAACGATGTGAGGAGCATCGCCACGTCCGGCGCCCCGCGGATCGGTCGATACGCGACCCGCTCCATCAGCAGGCCAACGATCACCGTGCCGATGACGATCACCGGGAGAGCGGCCGCGAGCGACAGCCCCGCCCCGAGACTGAAGACGGCGAGGTACGCGGAGATCATCATCAGGTCGCCGTGGGCGAAGTTGATCAGCCGCAGGATCCCGAAGACCATCGCCAGCCCGACGGCCATGAGCGCGTACAGGCTGCCGGCGCTGAGGGCGTTGACGATCTGTTGGAACGTGTAGTCGATCACAGGGCGACCCCGCCGACGCCGAGATAGGACTGCTCGACCTTCGGGTCTTGGCGTAGGACCGCCGCCTCGCCGTCGATCGTGATCCGCCCCGTCTCGACGACGTAGGCCCGGTCAGCCACGTCGAGCGCCTGGTGCACGTTCTGCTCGACGAGGAGGATCGTCCGGCCTTGTCGTTTCAGCTCAGCGATCGTGCCGAAGATCCGCTCCACCATCAGCGGGGCGAGTCCGAGCGACGGCTCGTCGAGCAGCAGCAGCCGCGGCCGGCTCATCAACGCCCGACCGATCGCCAGCATCTGCTGCTCGCCACCGGAGAGCGTTCCGCCGGCCTGGCCGATGCGCTCCTTGAGCAGCGGGAACAGCTCGAACACCATCTCGAGGTCCGCCGCGACCTCGGCGCCCTTGGAGCGCGACACGGCGCCAAGTCGCAGGTTCTCGGCAACGGTCAGGCTCCCGAAGATGTGGCGCCCCTCCGGGCAATGCGAGATCCCCATGGCCACGATGCGATCGGTTGGCGCGGTCGTGATATCCACGCCCTCGAACGTGATCGCGCCCTGCGACGGTCGGAGCAGCCCCGAGATCGTCCGCAGCGTGGTGCTTTCCCCGCGCCGTTGGAGCCGATCAGCGCGACGAGCTCGCCGCTCTCCACGCGCAGCGACACGCCCTGGAGCGCGCGGATGTTGCCATAGCGGACATGGACATCGGCGAGCTCGAGCATGGCGGGCTCAGGCATGACGAGCCTGCCCGAGGTACGCGGCGATCACCTCGGGATGGTTCCGGACGGCCGCCGGGTCGCCGTCGGCGATGATCCGACCGTAGTTCAGGACCTGGATCCGGTCGCACAGGTTCATGACCAGCGGGATGTCGTGCGCGACGAGCACGATCGTGATGCCCTGCTCATCGCGGATGCGTCGGATCAGGCCGAGCAGATCCTGCGTCTCGACGGGGTTCATGCCGGCGTTCGGCTCGTCGAGCAGCAGGATCCGCGGGTCGGTCGCGACGGCGCGGGCGATCTCGAGACGGCGCTGGTCGCCGTAGGGCAGGTGCCGCGCCAGCCGGTCACGATGCTGGTCCAGTCCGAAGACGGCGAGGAGCTGGCGCGCGCGTTCGGTCAGGTCGCGCTCCTGCTGGCGGAACCCGGGCGTCGACAGGAGCGTGCCGACCAGCGACCGCGGGGCGTGAGCCTGGAGCCCGGCCTTGACGTTGTCGATGACCGGCAGGTCGCCGAACAGCCGGATGTTCTGGAACGTGCGGGCCATGCCGAGCCGAGCGACGGCGTACGCGGGGCGACCGGTGATGTCGGTGCCGTCGAACCGGATCGTGCCCGCTGTCGGCCGCAGGAACCCTGACAGGACGTGGAAGAGCGTCGTCTTGCCTGCGCCGTTCGGGCCGATCACGCCGTGGATCGTCCGAGCCGGAAGCTGGAGGTCGTAGTCGACAAGCGCCTTCAGCCCGCGGAACGACTTCGAGAGCCCGCGCACATCGAGCAGCGGCTCGACACCTGCGGCGGGCGACGGAGCGGGCGGGGCCAGCGCGGGCCCATCAGGGGGTTCGTCGACTCGCGGGCCGATCATGTATGCCCGCTCCTCACGCTCGACAGTCTTACGCTACGCCCGAGCAGAATCAAGTGATCGAGGAGGGCACGCGTGATCGATCTGACCGACCGGGTCGTACTCATCACGGGCGCGGCCGGCGGCATCGGCTCGGCGACCGCCCGGACCCTCGCCCGCGGCGGTGCCCGGCTGGTCATCCAGGACGTCAAGGCCGACCGGCTGAAGGCGCTCGCTGACGAGCTTGGCGACGGGGCACACCCAATGACCGTCGATCTCCGCGACCGGCACGCGACGCAGCAGCTGTGGCGGGACGCGCTGGCGATCCACGGCCGGATCGACGTGCTCGTGAACAACGCCGGGATCTACCCGCCGGCGCCGCTCGACCTCGATCTCGACGCGTGGACGCAGGTCTGGGACCTCTCGCTGGGCGTCAACCTGGTCGCACCGGCCATCCTCTGTCGCGAGGCGATCGCGACGTACGCGGCACAGGACGGCGGCGGGATCATCATCAATATGGCCAGCCGGGCCGCCTTCCGCGGGGAGGATCCGGAGTTCTGGCACTACGCCGCCGCCAAGGCCGGCATCGTGGCGATGACCCGGACGATCGCCCGCCAGTACGGCCGGCAGGGCATCACCGCCTTCGCGCTGGCGCCAGGCTACGTCGACACCGACTTCAATCGGCCGTTCGCGGAGAAGTTCGGCGTCGAGGCGGCCGCTCGCGATACCGGGCTGGGCGAGGTCGCGCAGCCGCAGGACGTGGCCAACGTGATCGCCTTCCTCTCGTCGGGGCTTGCGCGCCACGCGACCGGCACGACGATCGACATCAACAGCGCCAGTTACGTCCGCTGAAATCGCGCTGACCGCTTGTACCCGGACCCCAACAGGCGCACTGTGGTGGTCCAGCTTCGAGAGGAGAGATTTCGCGATGGGTGACACGATGGAGATGGCGGCGGCATTCGAAGAGGTGCTGCAGGGCGGCGATTTCGGTCGGGTGAACGAGCTGATCAAGGAATGGGCAGCCGACGATTTCGTGCAGGAGTGGCCACAGTCCGGCGAGCGCCTGACCAAGGCCGCATCGATGCGGCTGAACGAGCAGTACTCGGAGATGTCGGGCAAGAGTCCCTCGTTCGTCTACCGGCGAATGCTCGGCGGAGGCGACACGTTCGTCGTCGAAGGGACGATCGACTACGGCGACGGCATCCCGGTCAGCTACGTCGGCATCGGTGAGGTCCGCGACGGCAAGATCAAGAAGCTGACCGAGTACTTCGCCAACCCGTTCGAGGCGCCGGCATGGCGCGCGGACTTCGTCGAACGCATGGAGCCGACGACCGCGTAAGCCCGGGGCGTCGACCCTCACTCCTCACGCGAGAAGATCACCAGGCTGTACGGCCCAAGCGACACGAGCCCGCTCTGGTCGCAGCCATCGAGTGGCGGTCCGTTCGCGTCGAGGTCGAACGTGTCGAACCCGAACTCGTCGTCGTACGTCGACGCGTCCGAGTTGAAGCGGACGTTCCAGCGTCCCCGGGCGGGAAACCCGATCGGCTCGTCGTTCACCGTCCGGTTCGCGAAGTTGGCGATGACGACCGTGTCGTCGTGCGGGCCACCGTCCATCCATCGATGCATCGCCAATACCTTCGTCGCCTGATCCGCGCGCAGGATCGCCACGTTGGGTCCGCGCAATCCACGCGTCGACCCGTCGCTTGCCCGGCGGAGCGCGATCAGGTCGCGGTGCATCCGCAGGATGCCGCGGTTCGTGCTTGCCTTGACCCAGTCGAGGAAGGCCGTGTCGTCGAACCAGCGATCCTCGAGCAGCTCCTGGCCCTGGAACAGCAGCGGGATGCCGGGTGACGTCATGACGATGGCCGAGCCGAGCACCGATCGCTTCTTCGCCCACCAGTTCCCGGCCTCACCGGGCGCGATCGCCTCCGGCACGCGCGTCTCGCCGTTCGCGACCTCGTCGTGGGATTCCGTGTAGATCACCCTGGTCTCGGGTGCGCCACGGCCCTCGCCGACGATCCCCGCGCGTACCTCGTCCATGTCGCGCCGCTGGTCATCGGGCACGACCAGGGCCGGACGGACGCGACGGATGAACCCCTTGTCCCACTGGGCACCGAACCCGAACCCGCCGTCCGCGGTCGGCACGACCAGCGAGGGGTCGTCCTGGAGGTCCTCGGCGATCGTGATCTTCCAGGGCTGGCGGGCTCGAACCTCGTCGTTGACCCATGACAGGAACGACTCCCCGTCGGGGAGGGCGCGGGGCGGATCGGACTGATCGCCGTCCACGGTCCGCACGTACAGCGTCGCGTCGAACCGGAGCCCGTCGCAGCGGAATTCCTCGAGCCAGGTGAGCGCGCTGTCGCGCAGGAACGTGCGGACCTCGCCTCGCCCGTAGTCGGGGCGGGTCGCGCCCCACGGCGTCACGCCGCGGTCGTCGTTGTAGAAGTAGATCCCACCGCCATCGCCCTCGGCCCAGCCGTCGAACCGCCACAGGTCGAGGTCGGACGGGCCGAGGTGGTTGTAGACGACGTCGACGATCACGGCGATGCCGTGCTGGTGCGCCTCGCGGATGAAGCGCTTGAACGCGTCCGGCCCACCGTAGCCCGATTCGATCGCGAACAGGTGCGCCGGGTTGTAGCCCCAGGACACGTCCCCGGCGAACTCGAACGGGGGCATCACCTGGACCGCCGACACGCCCAGCTTCTGGAGGTACGGCAGCCGGCGGCGCGCGGCGTCGAACGTGCCCTTGCGATCCTCCGTCGCCGCGAACGTACCGATGTGGACCTCGTAGATGACGAGGTCATCCCAGGTCGGGGCATGGAACTCGTCGTCGCCCCAGTCGAAGGCAGCGGGGTCGTAGACGATGCCGTTGCCGACCGAGCTCGTGACGTGCCGGGCGTATGGGTCCATCCGCGAGAGGTCGCCGTCGGGCGTGCGGATCGTGAAACGGTACTCCGCGCCGGGCTCGACCCCCGGCACGTCGGCCGACCACGTCCCGCTCGTGCCGTCGCCGTCGGGCCGCATCTCGATTCGATCGCCGGCCCAATCGTCGAAAGTGCCGGTCACGAAGGCCGCGGTGGCATGCGGCGCCCAGACACGGAACGACGTGCCATTCGCGTGCGGCGTGCTGCCCATGCCGGGCTGCGTGGACGGAGCGGTGGTGTTCAGGCGCGCAACGATATCGCCAGCGAGGGTCCCGGTGGCGTCGGCTCGACGACCCGGGTCAGCCAGAGCAGGGGAGGAGACCGGCGTCGTCCTTCGCCTGCAGGATCCGCATCGCCGACTGGTCGACGCGCGCGCGGAACGCGGCATCGCTCCGGGCTCGGGTCGTGACCGCCTGGGCCATCGTCACGGCCACATCGATCGGGCCCAGGACGATCATGTCGCCGCCGGCCAGGATGAAGTCGATCGCCCGCTGGCCGGGCGTCATGTCGGCGACGGCCTTGGCGGTGAGGCTGTCGGACATCACAACCCCGCGGAAACCGAGGTCACGGCGGAGGATCTGATCGATGAGTCGCGGCGAGAACGCGGCGAGATGGTCGGCATCGATCAGGTCGTACGTCGCCAGCGACATCATCACGAACGGCACGTGGACGGCGACCGCGCGGGCGAACGGCTTGAGGTACGCGTCATCCGACGTCGTGACGGTGTCGACCACGGCCCGTGAAGTCCGTGTTGCCCTCGACCCGACCGAGACCCGGGAAGTGCTTCGCGGTCGTCGCGACGCCGGCCTCGCGCATGCCGTGGACGAACGCCACCACGTGCGGGGCGACGGCGAGCGGTTCGCTGCCGAATTCGCGCTTGAGCTGGCCGATCGGGGCGTTCTGGGCTTCGGTACCGGCGGGGACGACGTCCGCGACCGGGGCGAAATCCATGTTCACGCCGGCAGCGCGGAGCTGCTGCCCCCATGTCGCCGCCTTCGCCTCGAGCGCCGCCGGCTGCAGCTTTCCCTGGTCGACGGCCGACGGGATCGTGTCAAAGCCCGGCCCGGCGAGCGCCTGGATCAGGCCACCCTCCTGGTTGGC
Source organism: uncultured Chloroflexia bacterium (assembly GCA_963788235.1). Classification (GTDB taxonomy): domain Bacteria; phylum Chloroflexota; class Limnocylindria; order Limnocylindrales; family CSP1-4; genus SPCO01. Next base: position 365,517 of record CAWBFV010000002.1, read on the forward strand.
GGCGACGTAGAACTTGACGCCGGCGGTGGCGTTCTTCGTGGCCAGGGCCTGCACCGCGTCGGCGACCTTGCGGACGCCGGCCACCCCGATCGTGGTCTTCGCGCGGTACCAGACCGATCCGAAGTGGTTGGCGACGATCGCCTGGCGCGAGGCCGCATCGAGCTGGTTCTTGTCCAGGCCGACGTTGAACAGCTGCCCGATCCGCTGCGCCTCGGTCATGGAGGACAGCGTGCGGCTCGCGCAGGATGCGACCGCTGTCGACGGCGACGGGGTCGGCGCGATGCTCGGCGACGCCGGGGCCGCCGACGGGGGCACGGCCGACGGGCTCGGCGATGGGATCGAAGATGGGGCCACGCTGGGCGCCGGCGATGCCGGAGGAGTGGGCGCCGTTCGGGGAGCGATGCACGCCCCGGCCAGGACCGCGACGATCACCAGGGTGCTCATCCGCGGCGCACCATGAACAGCCGCGACGGGATGCCGGAACATCACGTGTTACGACCGGCGGCTGAGGCGCGGGCTTGGAACATCACGTGTTACGACCAGCGGCTGAGATGGCGCCGAATGCCGCGTAGGGACCGCTCATGCGCGATTCGTACCACCGCGTGTTCCGATCAGCGAACGAGAGCGGGATTCGAGGACCTTGCCGGCTGTTCAGCCCGAGTTCGTAACACGTCATGTTCCACGTACCACGCGCATCAGGACGCGCGAGCGAGCCGCGTGTGACGTCGCTCGGATGTCAGGCCCCTCGCCCGGTCCGTCATGATGGGTGGGCAGCAGTGGAGGGCTCATGCGGGCAGCGGTCCGGGATCGATACGGCTCGCCGGACGTCGTCGAGGTCACGGAGGTCGACAAGCCGGTCCCGAAGAGCGACGAGGTCCTGGTCAGGGTCCACGTGGCGTCGGTCAACCGCGCCGACCTCGATGGGATCCAGCCCCGGCCGTCGTTCGTGCGGCTGTTCATCGGCGTGCGCGCCCCGCGGCACCACCGTGTCGGGCTGGACATGGCCGGTGTCGTCGAGGCGGTCGGGGACGGCGTCACGCGCTTCCGACCGGGCGACCGCGTCTTCGGCGACATGTACCAGTTCCCCGATCAGGGTGCCTTCGCCGACTACGTCTGCGTCCCGGAACGCGCGCTGCTGCCGATCCCGGACGGGTTGTCGTTCGAGGACGCCGCGACGCTGCCGCATTCGGCGAACCTCGCGGTCCAGGGCCTCCGACTCCGAAACGGTAGGACGATCAAGCCCGGCGACACGGTGCTGGTCGACGGCGCATCCGGCAACGTCGGCCCGTTCGCCGTCCAGATCGCCAAGGCGATGGGTGCCGAGGTCACCGGCGTCGCCAGCCCCGGCAAGCTCGACTTCGTCCGTTCGCTCGGGGCCGACCACGTGATCGACTACACGCTGGTCGACTACACGGCCGGCGACGCGCGCTACGACTGGATCGTCGACACCGATTCGCACCACTCGATCCTGCGCGTGCGCCGCGCCCTCAAGCCGAACGGCGCCTACGTGACGCTCGGTGGCACCGCGAAGCCGATCATCGCGGGCATGCTCGTGGGACCCGTTGTCTCCCAGTTCAGCGACCGGTGGTCCGGCCTGCTGCTGTGGTGGAAGCCGTTCAACCCGCCCGACATCCGGACCGTGACCGATCTCATCGCCGCGGGAAAGGTTCGCCCGGCCATCGATCGATCGTTCCCACTCGGCGAGGTCGTCGACGCGCTCAAGTGGGTCGATGACGGGAAGGCACGCGGCAAGGTGCTGGTGACGGTGGTCTGAGCGCATTGGCGGTCTCCCGAAAGCACCGCATTCGCTCGGGTGGTGCGTCGACGCAACCCGCTCCCTAGGACGAAAGGACTATCCTCCACCAGGACCAGAGAGGATCGGCGTCGTCGCTCGGGGGCGCACGCCACAAGCGGATCCGGACGGTCGACCAACCTCAGGGGGAGGTCCAAGGTCATGTCACTGCTGCAACGGGTCGAGCGCGCTCAACAGGCGCTCAAGGAATTGGAGGCCGCCGCCGCGAACGGCGCGAACGGCACGAGCGCCGCGGCGCCGACCGACGATCCGCCCGACATCGAGACGCCCGCCGCCCCGGCCAAGCCCTCGGGCGAGGTCGCCATCATGGCGCCCGATACACCGTCCGGACTGGTCGCCGTACCGGTGTCCCCGGGGCTCGGGGGAGGCGGCCTTCGCGGGGCCGCCGCACCGCTTCGCGAGGAGCTGATCCGCGGCGTCCGACTCGCCCTCCAGGCCGAGGTCGTGAGCGCATTCAAGGTCCTCCTCGAGACCAAGGACAAGGACGTCCAGCCCAAGATCGAGGCCCTCGTCGACAAGGTGATCACCAAGGGCTCCTACGCGGTCACCCGCGACGAGCGGGCCCGCCTGATCGAGGAGATGGTCCACGACGTCACGGGCTTCGGACCGCTCGAACCGCTGCTCGCCGACCCGTCGATCACCGAGGTCATGGTCAACGGCCCCGACCACATCTATATCGAGCGGCGCGGCAAGATCCACCGGGTCGACAGCGTCTTCCTCAATGACCAGCACGTCCTCCGCGTCATCGATCGGATCATCACGCCGCTCGGCCGGCGGATCGACGAGAGCAGCCCGCGGGTCGACGCTCGTCTGCCTGACGGCTCACGCGTCAACGCGGTCATCGAGCCGCTCTCGCTGGTCGGTCCGGTCATCACCGTCCGCAAGTTCTCGAAGACGCCGTACACGGTCGCCGACCTGATCAACTTCGGCACCGCGACACCCGAGATGTTCGACTTCCTGCGCGCCTGCATCGAGGCGCGGCTCAACCTGTTCGTGTCCGGCGGCACGGGGTCCGGCAAGACCACCACGCTGAACGTGCTCTCATCCTTCATCCCGGACGACGAGCGGATCGTCACGATCGAGGACGCCGCCGAGCTCCAGCTGCGGCAGGACCACGTCATCACGCTCGAGGCGCGCCCGCCGAACCTCGAAGGCGAGGGCGAGATCACGATCCGCAACCTCGTGCGCAACGTCATGCACATGCGCCCCGACCGGATCATCGTCGGCGAGTGCCGGGCAGGCGAGGCCCTGGACATGCTCCAGGCGATGACGACCGGTCACGACGGCTCGCTGTCGACCGGGTCACGCCAACAGCCCGAAGGACATGCTCCGGCGGCTCGAGACGATGATCCTGATGACGGGCTACCAGCTCCCGTTGCGGGCGATCCGCGAGCAGACGGCGTCAGCCGTCGACCTGATCGTCCACACGGCCCGGCTCAAGGACGGCAGCCGCAAGATCACGAACATCACCGAGATCTACGGGATCGAGGACGACGAGATCCTGACCCAGGACATCTTCTCGTTCGTGCAGACCGGGTATCACGAGGGCAAGATCGAGGGGTCGCTCCAGCCGACCGGCATCCGGCCGACCTTCATGAGCCAGTTCCAGCGGGCCGGTGTGGTGCTGCCGCCGGGCGAGTTCGGCATCCCGCCCGAGGACCCGGCCAAGCCCATCTACTCGAAGAAGACGCGCTTCGGTGCAGCGACCTCGTCGCACGCCGAAGTCTCGCCCGTGCCGGTGGGCGACGGGAAGGCGGTCGTCGCCGGGGGCATGGTCTACGTCTCGTCGATCGGCCCGGTGGACCACGAGACCGGTCAGGTCGTGACCGGGACGATGAAAGAGCAGACGCGACGCTGCATGTCGAACTTGCGCGACCGCCTCGTGGCGGCGGGCAGCTCGCTCGAGAACGTGGTCTGGGCCAACTGGTCGCTCAAGGACCCGACCGAGTTCGAGGAGTTCAACGAGGAGTGGGTCCACTGGTTCCCAGGCGACGCGCCCATCGGCCAGTGCACCGTGCTGCCGCCGCTCCAGCGGCGGGCCGGGTTCCGGGTCTCGATCGGCGTGATCGCGACCGTGGATACGCCCCAGGAAGTCGCCGGGAGCCGGAACCGGCTGGTAACGCCGCTCGCCTAAACGGCGAGCACTCCGCGCAACTGCTCTTCCGCGTCCGACTCAAGCGTCGTCTGGATCACGTCGCCCTTGAAGGGTTCGAGACCGGCGATGACCGCGTCGATCGACCCGCCCTTGACGACCAGGAACAACGCCGAGCGTCCCGGGCTGATCTTGCCCTTCACCTCGTCGACGAAGGACGACTCGACGCCGGTCTTGAGCATCGATCCCACGAGCGCACCCGCGGCGGCGCCGATGGCGAAGCCGACCACCGGGAAGAAGAACGTGACCAGGGAGCCGACGACCGCGCCGATCGCGGCACCGCTCTCGGTCGCGCCGGTCAGCTCGTTTCGCACGTGGACGTTGCCGTCAGGCGCCCGCTCGACGATCGCGGTGTCCTCGAACGAGACCTGGCCGTCCCGCTCGAGTTGGCGGAGCCGCTGCATGGCCGATTTCGCGTCATCGAGGTGATCGAACCCGACGACGATGAGGTCGCTCATCGGTAGCCTCCTTCTCGGCTGCGAACCCTCTGGGGCATCCTCCTGATGCGGGACATTGTGAACCCGCCTGCCAGCCCGAACACCGCCTTCGGTAGATTCACGCGCGATGGATGACGACGGCGGGTGACACCGCGCGCAGGCGTGACCGGCCCCTCTCTCTGGCACCACGCCGACTTCCTGAAGCTCTGGGCTGGGCAGACGGTGTCCGAACTGGGCACCGTCGTCACCCGCACGGCCGTGCCGCTCGTGGCCCTGCTCGTCCTCGGCGCCGGCCCGTACGAGATGGCGCTCCTCGTGGTCGCGGGCAGCCTGGCGGTCCTGGTCGTCGGCCTGGTAGCGGGCGCGTGGGTCGACCGGCTCCGGCGCCGGCCGCTGCTGATCGGCACCGATGCGGTGCGGTCCCTGTTGCTGCTCTCGATCCCCGCGGCGTTCGCGATGGGAACGCTCAGGATGGAGCAGCTGTTCGTCGTGGTGTTCGCAGAAGGCTGTCTCGGCGCGTTGTTCGACGCGGCCTATCCCGCGTACGTGCCCTCGCTCATCGGAGCCGACCGGGTCGTCGAAGGCAACAGCAAGCTCGCCACCAGCTCCTCGCTCGCGGAGATCGGCGGCCCGGGTCTGGCCGGCTTCCTGGTCCAGCTCTTGAGCGCACCGTTCGCCGTCCTCGTCGACGCCGTGTCCTTCGGCGTCTCGGCGGTGTCGCTGCTCCTCATCCGCACACCCGAACCATCGAGGCCTCCGAGGACCACCGCGACGCCGATCGCCCAGGAGATCGCCGAAGGACTTCGCCTGGTCCGCCAGCACCGGGTGCTGTTCCCGATCGCGATGCGCTCGATCGTTGCGCACATCGCCGGGTCGTTCTACGGCGTCCTGTACACGCTCTATCTCATCGACGACCTGGACCTGCCGCCATTCCTCCTGGGCGTCGTCATCTCGGCCGGCGGTGTCGGATCGCTCGTCGGGTCGCTCTTCGCGTCACGGGTCATCCGCAGGTTCGGGCTCGGCCCCGCGCTGATCTGGACGGCGCTGGGCGCATCCGCCATCGGCATCCTGACGCCACTGGCGCAGGGGCCGCTGCTGCTGGCCACGGCGATGGTGTTCATCCCGCAGCTCGTCGGCGACGGGCTCCAGACGATCGAGGGCGTCGCGGAACTGTCCCTCGTGCAGGGCCTGAGTCCCGACCGAGTACTCGGCCGGGTCAACGCCACCCTCGAGGTGTTCTCCCATGGCATCGCGTATCCGATCGGTGCGATCGCGGCGGCGGGCGTGGCCGGGATCATCGGCGTCCGAGGCGGGATCGCGCTCGGCTGGGCCGGGATGGCGGTCTCGATCGTCTTCCTCGTCCTGTCGCCGCTGCCGCGGATCCGATCGATCGCGGACGAAGTCGCCATCGATGGCTGAGCCAAGCCACTGAATTGCCGGCGCTCGCTGCACGACTCCAGCCATTGGCCGATCTCGTGCCGGTCCTCGAGGCGCCCGATGCCGATTTCGGGCATTGGGACGACACGCCGACGGTCGCCGGAACCGAGCACCTGCCGTGGTTCGTGTTCGGCCCGACGGCGGACGCCTTCCGGGTAGCCGTGGCGCAGGGCGGCTGGATGATCGTGGGCTTCGACTGGATGAGCTGGCTCAAGACAGGGGAGGGGCAGGCGTTGCGCGACGACCCTGACGCTGTCGGCCACGCCACGGCCGATCAACTCGCGATGCTGCTGACCGCCATCATCCGGTCGGACCGGTTCGTCGAGGGCTCGATGGCCGGCGCGTTCGAGTCCGGTCTGTTGTCGAGGATCGCGCGTCGCGCCGCGACGTTGCTCGCCGAGACCGCTTCCTGACCTGCCCTCAGCCGGCGGCTTCGAGCTCCGTCCAGGTCCGGGTCGGCATTCGCTCCTCGTAGAGCGCGTGGCGGTCCTTTCCGGCGGCCTTCGCCGCGTACATCGCCGCATCGGCCTGCGTCACGAGGTCCTCGACGGTGGCGTCGTGCTCGGCGGCGAGTGCGATCCCGACCGAGCCTCCGACGACGATCGACCGACCGCCGAGCAGGATCGGCCGGCGCAGCTCGCGCAGCAGCCGGTCGGCGGCGTGGATCGCCTCGCCCGCATCGGTCACCTCGCCGAGGAGGATCGCGAACTCGTCGCCGCTCTGGCGGGCGACGACGTCCTCGGCCCGGACGGCGCCGACCAGCCGCTCCGCGACCTGGACGAGGATCTGGTCACCGGCCGCGTGGCCGTACGAGTCGTTGACCCGCTTGAAGTCGTCGAGGTCGACGAACAGCAGCGCGGCAGTCCCGTCCGTTCGACCCTGCCGCGCCACCGCCCGCTCGAGGTGGTCCCGCAGCAGTACCCGGTTGGCCAGGCCCGTCAGCGGGTCGTGGAGCGCATCGTGGATGAGCTTCGACTCCAACCGTTTTCGATCGGTCACGTCGATCAGCAGGCCCTGCGAGACCTGCCGTCCGCTCTGCGTCTCGTCGGGCATCGCGTACGCCTCGTCGCGGACCCACACCTCTGAGCCGTCGCGAGCCACCATCCGGTACTCGGCGCGCAGCGGCTCGCCGGTTCGCCAATGGGCCTCGTATGCCTCGATCGTGGCCGCGCTGTCGTCCGGGTGGATCCTGCTCGGCCACAGCTCCGGATCGTCAACGAGCTCCTCGGGTCGGTAGCCGAGGATGGCCGTGACCTGGGGGCTCATGTACGCGAGATGACCGCCGTCCGTGACGTCGGGATCGGCCACGTCGATGTAGACGGCGGCCGGCACGTGCTCGACGAGGACCTTCAGGCGCGACCCGGCTTGCTCGACCTCCCGCGTGCGGCGCTCGAGCGCCTCGGCGGCCCTGCGCAGGACCCTGATCAGGGAAAAGCCGCCAACCACGATGGCGCCGAACGCGACCAGCGCCCCGACCACGACGAGGGCTCCGTTTTGCCCCGAATCGAGCCCGATCAGGGCCAGCGCGAGCAGAACGATGGCGCCGCCGAACAAGCCCGCGACAGCAAGGCCGTCGGGCACGCCAAATCGAACCGCGACCCGATGCACGAAGGGGACGGTACGTGTGGGGTACCACCTGCGCTACCACCGATTCGGGCCAGCGCGGAGTAGGCCCCTAAGCTGATGGCCATTGACCCGCCATCGATCGACAGCGCAATGTTCGATGCGATGCGGGGATTGCTCGTCGGGCTGCTGATCGTGGCGTTTCCAGCGATCACGTTGATCGCGGCTCGCTTCTGGCGCGCCGGGCGCCTCTCGGATCGCGCGATGACCAACTTCGTGATCGGCCTCGTGCCCGCGTTGGTCTTTGCGTACGGCCTGGTCCAGGGCTCGAGCCTGCCATTCGCCCTGGCGAGGCGGCGCTCGTGCTCACGCCCGGGCTCGTCCTCTATCGAATCATCTTCGACCTGATCCGCGAGCAACGCTGGGTCGTGAAATAGCCTCGTCGGCCCGCGTGGACGGTACGAACAGGCTGACCTGCGCGTCGTCATCGCCGAGGACTCGGCGCTGATCCGCGAGGGCATCGCCCGGCTGATCGAGGAGTCCGGCGGCACGGTCGTGGCCAAGGTCGGCGACGGCGACGCGTTCGTCGAGGCGGTCGTGGAGCATCGACCGGACGTCTCCGTCGTCGACGTCCGGATGCCGCCGACCCAGCGCGACGAGGGCCTCCGGGCCGCGATCGAGGCCCGGCGGCGCGTGCCCGGCACCCCGATCCTCGTGCTCAGCCAGTACGTCGAGCGGCAGTACGCGACCGAGCTGCTCGCCGACGGCGCCGGCGGCGTCGGCTACCTGCTCAAGGACCGCGTCGGCGACATCCCCGAGTTCATGGACGCGCTGCGCCGCGTCGCCCGCGGCGGGACGGCGCTCGATCCCGAGGTGGTCGCCCAGCTGATGGTCCGCAACCGGGCCGACGATCCGCTGTCCGCCCTGACGCCACGCGAGCGCGAGGTGCTCGCGGCGATGGCCGAGGGTCGGACGAACGTCGGGATCGCGAAGCTGCTGACGCATCACCGAGGGCGCGACCGAGAAGCACATCAGCAACATCTTCGGCAAGCTCGAGCTGCCGCGACTCGCAGAACGACCACCGCCGCGTGCTCGCCGTGCTGACCTACCTCGGTTCCTAGACGCGCTACCCCGGCCGGCGCCGTCGGGACCGGGATCTCGGCGCGGACGAGCGTCGGGCCGCCCGCCGGGCTGACACGTGAGAACGTCCCGTCCACGCCCGCGACGCGGCTGGCCAGGCCCGGCCAGCCCGCCGCCGGGCTCGATGTGGCGCCGCCCTGGCCGTCGTCCCAGACCTCCACGACCAGGCGCCCGCTCCCTCGCGTCGGCAGCGGACCTCGCAGCGGCGTGGCGCCGCTGTGCTTGGCGACATTGGCGAGCGCCTCCGACACGACGAAGTAGGCCGCCCGCTCGACGGCCGGCGGCAGCCGTTCGCCTGGCGGCGAGGTCGCTGATCAGCGCCGTCGGCACCGGACCGCGGCCCGAGATCGACTCGAGCGCCGCGACCAGCCCGCGGTCGAGCAGGATCGACGGCGCGATCCCGCGCACGAGCTCGCGGATCTCGGCCAGCGCCTGGCGGGCCTGCTCCTGGCCCTCGACGGATGAGCTGCTTCGCGGCCGCCGGATCGGTCGTCGATCCGCTCGCTGGCGAGGCCGAGGTCGATCGTCAGCATGACCAGCCGCTGCTGGGCGCCGTCGTGGAGGTCGCGCTCGATCCGGTGCAGCTCGCTCGCCTCGACGTCGAGGACGGCCGATCGGCTCTGCCGCAGCGTCTCGACCTGGCGGCGAAGCTCGCGGCTCTCGGAGGTGCACAGCAGACCGGCCACGACGCCGCGATGGAGCGCCATGACCAGCTGCGACAGCGAGCCGGCGACGAGCAGGAGCGCGCCGACGAGCACGGCGACCGGAGCGCCACGCCGAGGCCGGATGGCCGACCCGGCAGCGACGCGCCGGACGCGTCGTACCAGAGCGGCATCGTCAGCAGCGACCAGCGCCGCGCCCAGGCGACGCGCGACGACGACGAACTCGATGATCGCCAGCGGGCAGGTTGACCGCGACGTAGAGCACGTCGCGCCAGCGGCTCTCGTCGACGAACTCGGCCCGCAGGATGTCGACGACGCCGCCGCGCAGCGGTCGATATGGATGCGGCCGGTGGCCGATCCGGCTCGCCGACGAACGCCCGCCAGCGCTCGATCCGGGCGACGAGCCGCGAGCCTTCGATCGCCAGCGCGATGAAGAGCGACGCCGATGCCGGCGAGCAGCGTGGTGAGGCCGGCCGAAACGAGCGTCGACGACGAATCGCGAACGCGAACGATCCCGACGAAGAAGCCCGAGGACGATCGCGCCGTTCGCGTACCACGTGGCGGGATGGATCGGCGAGAGGAGGAAGGCGCGGAGCGGCGAACCAGCGATCCCCGGCCGAGCGAAGGTCGCTCCGCCGGGGATCCGGGCTGACGCCAGCCCCGCAAGGATGAGCAGCAGCCCTGTCACCAGGACCGCTGCTCCGATCACTCGGATGGCTCGGTCGCCTCCTTGGTCTCGCGGCGCATGGCGCCGGCGACGAGCAGCGCGCCGATGCCGACGAAGAACGCCGGACCAAGGTAGCGCCACGACGTCGACCCACGAGGGCAGCGAGCGCGTCGACGAGGGCGAGGCCGCCGAACAGGATCAGGGCGAGCCCGAAGAACGTCGACGAGCGCGCCCGATCCCGTCGCCGACGCGGCGCGTGACGATGGCCCTTCGGCGCACGGTCGCCAGCGCTCATCCGCGGCGTCTGCCTCGCGACACGCGGCTCGAGCGGCACGATGATCGCCAGGCCGAGGTACAGCAAGATGCTGAGGCCGCCGGTGAAGAAGATCGACAGGAACCACAGCAGCCGGACAAGCGTCGGATCGAGCTCGAAGAATTCGGCCACGCCCGCGGCGACGCCGGCCAGGCGTCGGTCGTGACGGCAACGATAGAGACGGCGGTTCACGTGCATCCTCCAATCGGATCGATCTCGACAGTATCGAGATCGACGTGCGCGCCGAATTCGGCGCAGTGATACCGCTCGTAGGCGGCCTTGAGTTCATCCCAGTAGCCCCGTTCGATCGCGAGCCGTGGGGTTGCCGCCATCGCGACGCCGAGCACGAGCCCGGGTGCGGCGGCGGCGAGCAGCCCGCTCGCGACGCTGAGGCGTGTCCGACGGAGCGCGATCCCGACGCCGATCGCGACGAGGGCAAGCGGCCAGAGTCGCAAGACGCCGATCAGCGCATCCGTTTCGAGCGGCGCGAAGTCGGCTGCCAACAGGGCGACGCCGATCGCCGCGAGGAACGCGCCCGTGTACAGGAGCGTGCGGTTCAGACGCATCAGGTAGCCATCACCTCCCAGGGTGGGGCACGTTCTCGAGTGACCGGCGGTCACCGTTCGTGCTACCGGCACTGTCGGGGGAGGTGATCGTCGCGCCCAGCCCGCCACCCGGCGTCTTCCGGGGTGGGGATAACCCCACGGCGTTACGGGCGATGTCGGGCTCGCTGCGCCGCCAGGCGGTCGTGGGCGAGGGCCAGTAACGGCACGACGGTCTCGCTGAAGGTCGCGTCGGTCGGGTTCAGGATCGAGATCCAGAGCTGCTTGGCGTATACGGGGTGGGGGAGGAGCCGGTCGAACGCCGTGAAGTCCGGATCGGCGGCGGCGGCGATGCGCTCGAACGTCGGCCGGTCGACGCCGAGGTTCAGCCGGAAGACACCAGCACGGTCCAGGTCCGAAGCGTCGTCGTGCTCGTTGGTCGTGACGAGCGTGGCGTAGTTGGGCCAATGCGTCTCGGGGTCGAGCGAGAAGAACCAGGCGTTCATGGCCTCGACGACGTCGGTCTCGGGATAGGTGTCGCTGATGTAGCGAACGATGGTCTCCGGATCCGGTCCGGACGGCAGTGGGTTCGTCATGCCCTCATCGTGCCGGATGCATGTCAAGGCCGATGTCCGCTGGACGCTGACCGAGCGGCAGGTCGATACTGCTAGTCCCATGACGGAACGCGCGAACGACGCGGCCCGCCGGCGCTACGACGAGTTGTGCCGGCGCTCGCTGGACGACGCGGAGGCGTTCTGGCTGGAGGCCGCTGGCCGACTCGACTGGACGACGCCACCCGACCGCGCTCTTGAGCTCCGCAAGCCGCCGACCTTCGCCTGGTACCCGGGCGGACGGACGAACCTCTCGACGAACGCGCTCGACCGACACGTCGACGCCGGCCACGGCGACACAACCGCACTGATCGCGCTCGACGAGCGCGGCGGCCGCCGGTCGCTGACGTACCGGGAGCTGTTCGACGAGGTGGAGCGAGTCGCGGCCGGCCTTCGCGGACTGGGCATCGGGAAAGGCGACCGCCTCACGATCTACATGCCGACCTCCGCCGAGGCGATCGTGGCAATGCTCGCCACGGTGCGGATCGGCGCGATCCACTGCGTCGTGTTCGCCGGCTTCGGGGCGGGAGCGCTGGGCGACCGGATCCGGGCCAGCGGGTCGCGGTTGGTGCTCACGGCCGACCTCACGTACCGAAAGGGCAAGGACATCGACCTGCTCGCGATCGTCGACGACGCTGTCGCAGCGGATCGCGGCGACGTCGAGCACGTCGTCGTCCTGCGCCGAGGTTCGACTTCACGCCGAGCCCGCGAGGGTGAGCTGACATGGGACGAGTTGCTCCGCGCTGGCGACGGCCACAACGGCGGTGTCGCGGACACTGCCGCCGAAGATCCCGCCTTCATCCTGGCGACCTCCGGGACGACCGCCAAGCCAAAGCTCGCCGTCCACGGCCATGGCGGCTACGGCGTGCACATCGCCTCGATGGGCGACTGGGTCTTCGGGTTGCGCGCCGGCGAGACGTGGTGGTCGACATCCGACATCGGCTGGATCGTCGGCCACAGCTACATCGTGTACGCGCCACTCATGGCCGGCGCGACGACGATCGTCTGGGAGGGCGCCATCGACTACCCTGACGCAGACAACCCCTGGTCGATCATCGAGCGCGAGCGCGTGACGGGCGTGTTCAGCTCGCCGACAGCCATTCGTCTTCTCATGCGCTATGGCGAGGAGGTGCCGAGGCGGCATGACCTCGGGACGCTCGAGCGCCTGTTCTCCGCCGGCGAGGTCCTCAACGCGCCCGCCTGGGAGTGGCTGCAGCGCACCGTGTTCGAGGATCGCGTCCCCGTGATCGATCACATGTGGCAGACCGAGACCGGTGGGCCGATCTTCGGCAACCCGTATGGCCTCGGCCTGCTGCCGATCAAGCCGGGCTCGGCGGGACTTGCGCTGCCGGGCATCGAAGCGGACGTCGTCGACGGCGGATGGCCGACCGGTCGGGGTTGGGGAGAAGGGGATCATGCGCATCGTTCGCCCCTTCCCGGGGCTGATTTCGACGCTCTGGGGCGAACCGGACCGGTACGTCGAGTGACTACTGGGAGCGAATCCCGGGCGGCTACTACGTGGGCGACGCCGCACACGTGGACGAGGATGGCTACGTCTGGTTCGCTGGCCGGGCCGACGAGATCATCAAGATCGCCGACCATCGGATCGGGACGATCGAGGTCGAGACCGCGTTCATGCGCCACCCGGCAGTCGCCGAGGCCGGCGTAACAGGTGTCCCGGACGAACTGCGCGGCCAGGTCATCGAAGCGTTCGTCGCCTTGCGCGCAGGCTGCGAGCCGTCGAACGAGCTGCGAGGCGAGCTGATCCAGACCGTGCGCCGCGAACTCGGGCCGCTCGCCGTGATCAAAGATGTGTCGTTCGTAGCGATGCTGCCCAAGACCCGGAGCGGCAAGATCATGCGTCGAGTGCTCAAGGCGGTCGCGGTCGACCGCGATCCTGGCGACCTCAGTACGATCGAGGACGAGGGCTCGGTGGACGAAGCCCGACGAGCCGTGGAGGAGCTCCGCGCCGGCCTGGTTTCGTGACATCGGAGCGGGAAGAGATGACGTCGTTCGACGGGCCGGTCGACGCGGTCTTCTTCGACCTGTTCGGGACGCTCCTGTCGCTGCGGCCGCTCGACGATGCGTGCGACCGTGTCGCACCTGGGCGCGGAGCGGAGCTCGCGGCACGATGGCGGGCACGTCAGCTCGAGGCATCGTGGCTGCGCACCGCCATGGAACGCTGGGCGGACTTCGACACGGTCACGCGCGACACCCTGCAGGCGACGATCGACGAGTTGGGGATCCCGGCGCCCGACGACTTCGAGGCGCTCGCCGACACCTTCACCGAGCTACCGCTCGTCGCCGACGCCGCGGACGCAGTCAACCGGCTCCGCGCCGCCCGGCTTAGCTACTGGCATCCTGACCAACGCGTCGACCCGAACCCTTGACCGCGCCGCCGACCGCCTTGACCTCCCGATGGACCACCGGCTCTCGGTCGACGCCGTGCGGCGGTTCAAGCCGCACCCCAGCGTCTACCGGCTCGCCGTCGACGCGACCGGGCTCCAACCGGAGCGCATCGGCTTCGTCACGGCCAACGGCTGGGACGCCGCGGGCGCCGGGTCATTCGGGTTTCGCGTTGCGTGGCTCCGCCCGGCACAAGGTGCAACGCTCCCATCAGTCGGGGCGCCGAGGCCAATCGCCACCACCTGGTCGGAGATGCCGGCGATCTTCCGAGCCGCAACATGACGGTGGGATGATCGTAACTGAACGCCTCGAGCTCCAACCGCTGAGGCCGGACGACGCCGACGACATGGTCGCCGTGCTCGCCGATGAGGCGCTCTACGACATGACTGGCGGCCGCCCTCCCAACCCGGACGAGCTCCGCCAGCGATACGCGAGGCAAGCGGTCGGCCATTCGGGGGACGGCACCGAGACCTGGCACAACTGGATCCTCCGGCGACGCGACGATGGCGCGGCCATCGGCTTCGTCCAGACGACGGTCGTGGGCCTTGTGGCTGAGCTCGCCTGGCTCGTCGGCGTCGCCTGGCAGGGCCGTGGCTATGCGACGGAAGCAGTGCGAGCGGTCGTCGACCGGCTGACGGCAGACGGTGTCGGGACGATCAAGGCGCACATCGCGCCCGGCCACCGACCATCCGAGAGCGTCGCGGAACGTGTCGGTCTCGCCATGACGGACGAGATCGACAACGGGGAGCGCGTGTGGTCTCGCGTCCTGCGCGCGGACGCCGGGGACCAGTCACCTTGATGCCTGGTGTGGTCCCCTGAAGCGGACCGCAGAGCCGAATAACGCTCCGGGACTAGAGTGTTGTCATGACCAGGGCGGCACCGGTCGGGCAACAGGAGGCGCGGCGGGACGACGGCGCGTCGACTGCTGGCCAGAAGCGGCAGATCGCCTACGTCCGAAACTACAGCGGGCGAGGGCCGAAGGGTCCGCTCGTGGCGGGGACGATGCGCGAGTACGGCGCCGACCCAACCGGCGCCATGGAGCGGTGGCGAGCCGACTACGGTGACTTCGTGCCGATCAGGTTTGGGCCATTCCGCGCTCACATGGCATACGGTCCGGCCGAGATCGAGGAGGTCCTGACCGACCGCGCGGCCGATTTCCGCAAGAGCTTCGGCACCAGGATGCTGATCCCGCTCCTGGGTAACGGTCTCCTGACCGCCGAAGGCGACGAGTGGCTCCGGCATCGCCGCCTGGCCTCCCCGGCGTTTCATCGTGAGCGGGTCGCAGGTTATGGCCGGACCATGGCGCGCTACGCCGAGGACGCTGTGGAGACGTGGCGGGACGGCGAGACCGTCGACCTCCACGACGCGATGACGGCGCTCACGCTGCGCATCGTCGCGCGGACGCTCTTCGACACCGACGTCAACCCCCGGATCGAGGAGGTTGCGAGGCTCGGCACCGAGATCCAGGACTTCTATTACGGTCGGTTCGCCAGCCTACAGTTCCTCATCCCGACCTGGCTGCCCACCCCCGGCAACCGCCGGCTTGGACATGCCATCCGACGCCTCGACCAGGTTGTCTACGACATCATCCGGGAGCGGCGGCCCGGCGAGGATCGCGGCGATCTGCTCTCACTGCTGCAGCTCGCCCGAGACGAAGATGGCGCTGGCATGTCCGAGCGGCAGATTCGCGACGAAGTGATGACGCTCTTGCTGGCGGGTCACGAGACGACGGCGTTGGTTCTCACTTGGGCGTTCATGCTGCTCGATCGAGACCCGGGCGCACGCCGACGCCTGAAGACGGAGCTCGCGAATGTCCTTGGTGACCGGGCCGCGGCGCCCGAGGATGTGCCGGCGCTGTCCTATACGCAGGCCGTCGTCAACGAGACGCTCCGGTTGTACCCGCCCGCGTATGTGACCGGCCGGGAGGCTGTCCGCGGCACCACGATCGGCGGCGTGCCGATCCCGAGGCGCCACATCATCCTGATCTCGATGTATGCGACGCAACGTGACCCGCGATTCTTCGCCGAGCCCGACGCGTTCCGTCCCGAGCGCTGGCTCGACGGCCTGGAGAAACGGCTGCCACGTGGGGCCTTCATCCCGTTCGGGATGGGGTCGCGCAAGTGCATCGGTTCGTCGTTTGCGCTGATGGAGGCCACGCTCTTGCTCGCGACGATCGCACGTCGCTGGGGCTTCGAGGTGCTCACGGACGAGGTCCCGACTCACCCGTCGATCACGCTCCGGCCGGCGACGGCCATGCCAGCGCGGATGGTGTCGGTCGGCTAACGAGCCTCCGAGACGAGCGGGGCCAGGATTTCAGCGATCCGACGTCTTTGCCTCGAACAGCTCCCACTCACCCGGAACGCCACGCAGGCTCGTGGCACCAAGCGGGCTGAACGTGAGGTCGGTGCCGGTAACCAGGTCGCGCACGGTCTTCGTCACGACGACCTGGCCGCGCTCCGCAGGACCGAGCAACCGCGCGGCGATGTGCACGGCGATGCCCCCGACACCGGTCTCGCGCCGCTCGATCTCGCCTGTATGGATCCCGGCGCGCGTCTCGAGGTCGAGGCCACGCGCTGCGTCAAGGAGCCCGAAGGCACATCGGAGCGCCCGGGTCGGGGCGTCGAAGATCGCCATCACCCCGTCACCCGCGAACTCGATGTTCTGGCCGTGCCACCGCTCGATCTCGCCGTGCACGACCCGTTGGTGCTGCTCCAGCAGCTTCTTCCACGCCCGGTCGCCCATCCGTGTCGCTCGACCGGTCGAGTCGACGATGTCGGCGAACAGCACGGTCGCCAGGGTGCGGTCGATGTCCTCGGCGGCCTGGAGCGACCGGAGCTGCTCGTGCGTCCACTGGTATTCCTCGACGAAGCGGCTGGTCGGGACCTCGGGATCCGGGGCGTAAGTGAGCAGCACGACCCCCGACGCGAAGTGGCGGGTCTCGACCAGACGCAGGTGGTGGGTGTCGATGCGATCGCGGAACAGGCGCTTGCCGCTCCCCAGGATGACTGGGTAGATCTGCAGTCGATACTCGTCGACCAGGTCGTGGCGCAGCAGCTCGTCGACCAGGTCCGCACTGCCGTACACGAGCAGCTCACCGCCCGGCTGCGCCTTCAGCTTCGCGACCTGTGCCGCAACGTCGCCCGAGATGATCGTCGAGGGGTTCCAGTCCGCCCGCTTGAGCGTGTTGGACACGACGTACTTCGGGACGGTGTTCATGAAATCGGTCAGTTCCTGATCGCCGCCGCTCGCCGTCGGCCAGAACGCCGCCCAGATCTGCCACGTCCGTCGGCCGAGCAGGAACGCATCGGCCCCCAGCGCGAGGGCCTTGTTGTAGGCCTGGTCCTCGTCGGTCTGCACGCGCAGCGCCCACGTGTTCCGGCCGCTCCGGTGCTCGTCGAACCCGGGCGCCTCGATGATGCCGTCGACGGTCACGAAGGCGCTCACGACCAGCTTCATGGCCGGCAAGACTAGCCGCCGAGCGCGAGCCCTGGACGGCGAACCGCAGCTAGGAAACGGCGACCGGGCGATCGCCGACGAGCTCGAGCAGCTCGCCGACCAGCGCGATGTCCTCCGAGCGTCCGGTAGATGGTGTTGTTGAACGTGAAGCCGCGTGAAGCCCGCGTCGATGTAGGGCCGAAGCCGATCGACCACCTGGTCCGGCGTCCCGATCGCGACGTACGGGCGCCGTTCCGGGGGATCCGCTCGAGGGCGGCCTCTTTCGCCGCTTCGGACCCCGTCACGATCACCGGCGTGGCCATCGTCCGCTCGACGGACGCCGGATCGCGGCCGATCTCCTCGCAATACCGGGCGAGCAAGTCGGTCTTCCGCTGGAGCGTCTCCATGCCGAGCGGGAACCAGTGGGTCATGTCGGCATGGCGGGCCGCGATCCGCAGGGTCCGTTGTTCGCCACCGCCACCGACGAGGATCGGTGGGCCACCCGGCTGGACCGGTTTTGGTTCGTTCAGGGCGGCCTCGAGGCGGTAGTGCTTGCCTTGGAACGACGGCCTGTCCTCGGTGAACAGCGCCTTCGCGATCTGCAGCGCCTCATCGAGTCGATCGAGCCGCTCACGGATCGGCGGGAAGTCGTAGCCGTAGCCCTCGTGCTCGACATCGTTCCAGGCGGCTCCGACACCGAAGATCGCGCGCCCGCCGGAGATCACGTCGAGCGTCGTCGCCTGCTTGGCGAGCAACGCCGGGTTCCGGTAGGTGATGCCGGTGACAAGCGTTCCGAGACGGACCTTCGACGTCTCCCGGGCCAGCGCAGCGAGCGTGAGCCAGCCCTCGAGCATCGGTTCATCGACCTGACCGACGCCCTGGATCTGGTAGAGGTGATCCATCACCGTGACCATCCGGAAGCCGGCCGCCTCGGCCGCCTGTGCCTGTTCGACGACGCGGTCGAACAGTTGCCCAGGGGGCGTGTCGGGGTGGGTGTAGGAGGGGAGGTGGAAGCCGAACCAGACGCTCATGGCGCCAGCGTAGCGCGATGGCCGGAAAGGGTCATTGACCCACACCGACTCGCACCGGATGCTCCGGCGGTGCCAAAAGCCGCGCGTGTCGCGCTGACCCTCGTCGCCCTGGTCGCTGCCGCCTGCGTCCGCCAGCCGGCGGTCACGCCGTCGGTCAGCCCATCGGCCGCGGTTGCCGCCTCGACACCGGTAGCGACGAGCACGGCCCGTCCGATGCGATCGGGTCCGGCCCCGAAGGACGTGGGCTGCGCGGACATCATCGCCGCGAAGCCGGAGCACTACCCGGATCCGACGATCCCGCCGGCTCCGTCGCCGACGATCGACGGCGGGGATGCCGCAGCCAGGGCGGCGATCACCAGCGCCGCAGCCGAGCTGGCCCGCCTGCAGTCGTACCAGTACTCGACCGATATCGTCGGGCGCGACCTTTCCACGCTCCAGGGGACGACGTTCGACTTCTTCGTCCGCGGCACCGTCGACCAGTCGACCGACCTGGCGATCGAGGCGATCCTCGGGTCGCGTCTCCGGGAAGGCAACGGGTCGGGAGCCGTGTCCTCAGGCGGACAGCAGATCAAGGCGGGCCACGGGTATGTCTGGGGAACGGACAACGTGTCGGGCGACCTGGAGCCGGTGCGGGGCACGACCACGGACGCGTATGTATCGCTCATCAGCCCGGGGGGTGCGGCGGCGAGGTTCGTCGTTCCGTTCGCCGCCGGCTACCGCCGGGTCGGGTCGGAACGCCATGCCGGGGTCGCGACCGAGCACTACCGAGCGTCGGCGACGGGCAGATCCGTGTACGCGGCCACGATGCAATTCAAGGGGCCGCTCACGGCGGACGTCTGGATCGCCACCGACGGCGACTACCTCGTGGGGGCTCGCGTGACAGGCAAGGCCAGCCACATCGATCCCACGTTCAAGCTCGAAGTCGACGATGGCTTCCTGCTCGCGGTCGAGATCACCGATGCCAACGACCCCGGGAATGTCGTCACGTTGCCGGCAGCGCCGGTGCCCGATCCCCTGCGCCCGACCCAAGCGCCCGTCGATCTGCTGCTCGAGTACCGGATCATGCCGATCGACGGACGGCAAGTGCCGACGTCGGCGGAGCTCAACGACATCGGCGTCGCCCTTCGGACCCGACTGGACATCTCCAACCGGCCGATCAAGGTCGAGGTCGTCGGCGTGAAGGTCGTCGTGACGGTGTGCGGCTCGACGAACCGGACGCCGATCGGCGCCTGATCACGTCGTCGGGAGCCTTGACCGTCGTGTCGCTGCCGAAGGACCGCTACGGGACGGCGACGCAGCCGGGTCCGACGCGCTGCCTGCGGTCGGCACCGCGCTCGATCCGGGCCTCCAGCCGATCGCGCCACCGGCCAGGCTCGGCCTGACCACCGCGCACGTCGACCCGGCCACCGGCCGACGCGGCCTCGCGTTCCGGTTGAGCAACGAGTCGAGCGAGACCGTGATGGCCTATGCCGCCGCGCACCTCGACGAGTTCGTGGCCGTCGTCCTGGACGGGACGGTCGTGGCCACGATCCCGATCGATGCCAGGACGGCGAAAGGCAACTTCGTCTTCACCGGCGACTACACCGAGGCGGAGACCCGTCTCCTCGCGAGCTATCTCTACCGCGACCCGATCCTGTACGAGCTCCAGCCGATCGAGGACGTGGAGATCCCGACGAAGGAGTCGACGCCCTAGAGCCGCCTCCGACGCCGTTGCGCTGCTCAGGCCTCGGCGAGGACCTCGCGCAGCTTCGCGGCGAAGGCATCGGGTTGACCGGCCTGGCCGTATTCGCCGCCAAAGAACCCGCCGTGATCACCGGGGAACTGCACGGCCGTGGTGCCGAGACGCTCGGCCACCGTGTAGGTGGCCCGGCTCGTCATCTGGCCTTCGGATTCCACCCCGGCGCACATCACGATCCGGGTGGATGCGGCTCGTAGTGCCTCGAAATCAGGCTCGTAGTGGCTGCCACTGACGATGTTCTGTCCGAGCAACGGGTCGTTCCGGGTACCGTCGTCCTCGCTGGGCAGGCCGAACATCGCCGGATCCGGACCCGGCTGCGCGGCGAACTCGCGCGTGATCGGCCCCTTGTGGCTCACCGCGGCGATGAAGTGCGCCATCCCGGCCCCGAACCCGCTGCGTTGGTACGTGTCGTGGATCGCCTCGGTCAGCGCCAGGGCGCCCTCGCGATCTGGCAGGATCGATGCGAGCGGCGGCTCGTGCGCGACGAGCGTCCGGACGTCCTCCGGGTGCTTCGCGACGAGAGCCAATGCATTCACTGCGCCGCCGCTGCTGGCGAACAGGTCGACCGGACCCGCGCCGAGCTCGGTGATGATCCGATGCAGATCGTCGGCATGCTGGTCGGGCGTCGAATCGCTGGCCGGATCCACCTTCGTGCTGCGGTCGACGCCGCGCGGGTCGTAGGTCGCGATCGTGCGATCCGGGAAGTGGCTGGCCAGCGTGACGAACCCGCCGGCACCCATCGGTGAACCGATGATGAAGAGGATCGGGGCAGGGGAATCGCCCTTCCGGACGTCATAGGTCAATGTGGCGTCGGGTACCTCGAGGGTTCGGGTGGTCGGTTCGGTCAGCGTGGTCATGGTTCGTCTCCTGGTGGTCGTTGGCGTGATTCGCGTGCGTTACGCGGTGCGGGCGACCTCCTCGGCGAGGACCTCGCGCAGCTTCGCGGCGAACGCATCCGGGTCACCGGCCTGGCCGTATTCGCCGCCGAGGAACCCGCCGTGATCGCTCGGGAACGGCACGACCGGCATCCCGAGACGCTCCGCGACAGCGTACGCGCCGCGGTTCGCCAACTGACCTTCGGACTCGACGCCGGCGCCCAGCACGATCCGGGTCGAGGCGGCCCGCAGCGCGTCGAAGTCGGGCTCGTAGTGCGTGCAGGTGATGATGTTCTGGCCGAGCAGCGCATCGGTCCGGGTCCCGTCGTCCTCGGCAGGCAGCCCGAACATGGCCGGATCCGGGCCCGGCTGGGCGGCGAATTCCTTCGTGATCGGGCCGTTGTAACTGACGATGACGATGAACTGCGCCATGGCGGGGCCGAACCCGCTGCGCTGATAGGTGTCATGGATGGCCTGCGTGAGCGCCATCGCCCCCTCGCGATCGGGCAGGATCGATGCGAGTGGCGGCTCGTGCGCGACGAGCGTCCGGACGTCTTCCGGATGCTTCGCGACGAGGGCCAACGCGTTCACCGCGCCGCCGCTGCTGGCGAACAGGTCGACCGGACCGGCACCGAGTTCGGTGATGATCCGATGCACGTCGTCGGCGTGCTGCTCGGGCGTCGACTCGGTCGTCGGATCCGCCTTGATGCTGCGTTCGACGCCGCGCGGGTCGTAGGTCGCGATCGTGCGATCGGGGAAGTGGCTGGCGAGCGTCGCGAACCCGCCGGCACCCATCGGTGAGCCGATGAGGAACAGGATCGGGGCAGGCGCGTCGCCCTTCCTGACGTCGTAGGTCAGCGTCGCGCCGGGCGCCTCGATGGTCCGCGTGGTCGGCGTGGTCGGCTCGGTCATGGTCGTCATCGGTCGTCTCCTGCTGGTGGTCGGCGTCGTGAAGGTGCGTCAGGCGGTGCGGGCGGCCTCCTCGGCAAGAATGGCGTCGATCTGGCCGACGGCCTCGGTCAGTCCCTCGACCATGCCCATCCCGACGAGCTGCTCCATCGCTTCCACGCTCGGAAAGCGGCTCTCGATGGACATCCGGGTACGCCCTGCGTCGATCGGTTCGAGCGTCGCGAGGACGGTGTTCCGGGGGAAGTCGTCGTTCGGCGTGCCGTCCTCGTTGGCGAAGCCGTCGACGAAGATCAGCCGCTTCGGCGGATCGGCCTCGACGATGTCCCAGAAGCCATGCGGCTGGTCGCCGGTCGGGCCGGTCATGTGGTACTCGACGTGCCCGCCGGGCGCCAGGTTATGGGCGGTGAAGGTGGCGGGATACGAGGGCGGCCCCCACCAGCGCTCGAGCTTGCGCGGATCGGCCCACAGGTCCCACACGCGTTCCGGTGACGCGTCGAACTCCGCGGTCAAGGTCAGGGTCAGGGCGTCGGGGTCCTTGCGGACAGCGGTCACGGTCATCGATCGATCTCCTTGCTCCGGCTGATGAGGTCCGTCATGCGATCGATGCGACCGCGCCACAGCGCCTCGTACTGGTCGAGCAGACCCCGCGCCAGGCGAAGTCCCTCGATATTGGTCCGCACGACCTTGCGTCGGCCCATGCGCTGCTTGGTCACGAGCCCGGCACGCTCGAGCACCGCGACGTGCTTCTGCACCGCCGCGAAGCTCATGGCGTAGTGGGCGGCCAGCTCGGCCACGCCCTCGCGCTCGTTGAGCGCGCGCAGGACGATGTCGCGCCGCGTTGCATCAGCCAGTGCGGCAAAGACACGGTCAGGGTCGAATGTCGTCGTCTGCATTGGTACAACCATACGGTTGTATCAACGACTCGTCAAGTCCCACCTAGGAACCGGCGTGCTCGGCACGACGCCGCCCCGCCATAATCCGGTGACCGCCGGTCCGATCTGCCCAGCGGCCTCCCAGATGAGGTGTCTTCCGTGGCCACGCAGCGCTTCGAATCGTCCGTCACCGCCGTGTCGTGGATCCCGTCAGAGGCGATCAGCGGGCCGTCGAAGATCCCGTTCGAAGTCGGCGTGACGCACTACGACGATCCGCCGCCGGACCGCCTCGACAACATCGAAGGACTCCGGACGAGTGATCGATTCCGCGAAGCGAACGAGCTCCGCGGGTTCATCGAGGTCGAGGACGGCCGCATCGTTCGCGCCGGTCACCTTGGCAAGGGCCACATCGGCGCGACGACGGTCAAGGTCGGGCCGGCCGCACTTCGATTCCCTGCGGTCCAACTGCCGGACATCCAGACCGAGCCGGAGATCAGCGGCTCGTCCGCGCGCTTCGTCCAGACCGTCGGCGGCCGGATGGGCCTGCCGACGCCGCGGCCCGTTCCGCACAAGCCGTTCGTCCAGTTCTGGCCCTCGATCGCGTGGACGACGCTCGCGCTGACGATCAACGCGGATGGCAGCTCGAGCCACGAGCTCGTCGGTGCGAGCGCGTTCCCGCGTCACTGGATCTACGACGACGAAGGCAACCTGAGCTCGAAGTCCGGGGTGATCGACTTCGGGAAGTGGTTCAACGACTCGTTCGGCGATCGGACGCCATGGGGCGAGCAGGATTCCCCGACCGTCGTCGCCGCGGTCGAGTCCGCGCTCGAGCGGTCCTTGTCGGGCGCGATCATGAGCGGCGGCACCAAGCCGAAGATCAAGACGATCAACGAAGGCGAGAACCTGGTGCGGCAGGGGCAGGCTGGCACGGAGGTCTACCTGATCCTCGACGGGATCTTCGTCGTCGAGGTCGACGATCGGGAGGTCGCCGAGATCGGTCCGGGCGCCGTCGTCGGTGAGCGAGCCGCCCTCGTGAACGGCACGCGAACCGCGACCCTGTGGGCACGGACGCCGGGTCGCGTCGCCAGCGTGCCGCACGACGCGCTCGATCCGCAGGCACTCGGGAGCCTTGCCGCCGCCCACCAGCGCGAGGGGTAGGGGACCGGGCGCTTCGCCATCGGGCGGGGCGTCGCGCGCAGTATGGAACCTCGCGTCGGCGTTGGGACGCTCCCGGTCAAGTCGGCCGACGGAACGTTCGTGATCGGCCGCGAGTCCTTCCCGGAGTTCGACCGGTTTCGACGTCTCGGCGTGCACGTCCAATCGGATCGCGTGCGACTCGCGAACCCCGGTCCTGCCTATGTCGACACGGCCCTGACCGCACTGCGCGACGCCGCTCGCGAGCTCGATGTGCCGGAGGTGTCTGTCGTCTTCGTCGATACGGTGCCGCCGCCGCCGAGCCGCGGGCTTCGTTACGGGTTCAAGGGCGCATTCACCACCGACTACCCGACCCTGATCTGGGTGTTCGCGAACTGGACGTCACAGGACGAGCTGGTCGCCACGGTCCGCCACGAGACGGCGCACCTGGCGTTCGCGCGCACGCATACAGCCGAGGAGTCCGCGGGGCATTCGGGCCCGTCCGAGGACTTCGCGCTCGCGTTCGAACACGCGTCACCACCCAGCTAACCGAGGAGCATCCCTGCCATGGGAACTGCCGCAGCGCTCGTCTTCGCAGTCGTAACAGTCGGCGTGATCGTATTTCAGGTCGCCCTCGCGCTCGGCGCGCCGTGGGGCCAGTACGCGATGGGCGGCGCCGTCCACGGCAGGCTTCCGCGCCAACTGCGCATCGCGGCCGTCGTTCAGGCACTCGTGCTTGCGTCGCTCGCGCTTGTCGTGCTTGCACACGCGGGGTTGGTCGATCTGCCCCTCGTGCGTGATCTTCCGTGGCTGGTCTGGCTGGCGGTCGCGTTCTCTGCAGTCAGCCTGCTACTCAATGCCATATCACGCAGCCCGGACGAGCGCAGGATCTGGGTGCCGGTGGCCGTGGTCCTGCTCGGATCCAGCCTGATCGTGGCACTGGCCGTCGGATAGGACGGGCTGGCGAAGCGGGATTCACGACCGCGGCGCCACACAACGCCTAGCCGGGGTCCCGGTCCTCGAGTTCCCAGGCATGGTCCATCACGTGGTGGGCCGTGCGGCGCACGAGGAACTGGATCGGCCAGGTCCGCGCCGGCCTGCCGTCGGCGTTGTACGCGCGGATCGCATCGAGGTACTCGTCGCGATGACGTGCCAGGCCGCGCGGTGTGAAGACGGCGTCGAGGTCGGTCCGCACGTCGATCTTGCGCGAGAACTGGGAGGGCTCGGTGCCGTGCACGTGGCGGATGATCTCGTCGCGGCTGCGCCCGCCACCGCGAGAGCCGGGGCGCAGCTCGGGGGACACCTTCGCAGCCGTCTCGTCGAAGTACGCCCAGCACGCGCGCACGAGGTCGAGCCGCCGCTCCAGGTCGGTTGCTGAGAGCACCTCGCGCTCGATCTGCGACGGCACATGGGCGACGCCCCAGAAGTCGGTCGAGCTCGAACCGGAGACGCGCTCCACCACCTCGACCTCACGCGACTTCGCAAACGCGGCCTCGAGACCGGCCCGCTCAGCGACGCCGGCGTATCTCGGTCGATACGTCGACAACTTGCCGAGCGCGTCGTCCTGCGATGTGCCCCAGCGATCGAGGCCCGGCCAGTCCGTGGCGCCCGCAACCACCTTGCGCTTCTTCCCGATCTCCAGGATCACTCGCAGCGTCTCGGTCATGCCGGCCAGCCTATCGCTCGCCTCCGGCGGCTGACGAATCACGGTCGTACGGGCTAGGCTGACGGCATGACTGCCTCGCCCGCCGTCACGCCGACGAGCGCCCAGATCGACGACTTTCGACGCTCCTTCACGGGCGAGGTCGTCACACCCGATGCTGCCGGCTACGACGACGCGCGGCGCGTCTGGAATGCGATGTTCGATCGGCGACCGGCCATGGTCGTTCGACCCTTGACCGTCGACGACGTCGTCGCTGCCGTCCGCTTCGCCCGCGAGCGCGACCTCGAGATCGCGGTCCGGGGCGGCGGTCACAGCGCGGTCGGGCACTCGACGACCGACGGCGGCCTGGTCATCGACATGGGCCGGATGAACGAGGTGACGGTCGACCCAGCGCGGAAACTCGCCCGGACCGGTGGCGGGGCGCTGCTCGGCCAACTGGACATCGCGGCACAGGAGCACGGGCTGGTCTGCCCGGTGGGTGTCGTCGGCCACACGGGGGTCGCCGGGTTGACGCTGGGTGGCGGGGTCGGTCGGCTGCAGCGGCGGTTCGGGCTCACGATCGATCACCTTCGATCGGTCGAGCTCGTGACGGCCGACGGACGTCTCGTGCGAGCCACCGCGGACGAGGAGCCGGAGCTGTTCTGGGGCCTGCGCGGCGCGGGCGCGAACTTCGGCGTCGCGACGAGCCTCGAGCTCGAGCTGGAACCGTTCGCCGGCACGCTCCACCGAGGTGTGCATATCCATCCGGCGACCGACGTGCACGCGCTCTGGGCCATCTTCCGCGAGTTCGTCGCGAACGCCCCCGACACGATCTCGATCATCTTCACGGTCGCCCGCACCGATTCCGCAGCGGACTATCCCGACGCCGTCGTCGGTGCGCCCATCGTCGTCATCTCCTACAACCACAGCGGGGAAGGGCAGGACGTCGAGCGCGACATCGCGCCGCTGCTCGCCGGGCCGACGCCGGCGTCGGTGACGTCCACCAGCGAGCCCTACGTGACCGCCCAGCGCTCCAGCGACCTCGATCTGGCCTGGGGCTCGAGGACGGCGATCCTGGGTGGCTACGTGGCCGATTGCTCGCCGCAGGTCCTGGATGCGTTCGTGGGGCACGTTGAGGATGTCCCCGGCGACGCCAGCATCTCGGTGACGGCCATGGGCGGGGCGATCGCGCGCGTCGACGACGACGCGATGGCCTTTCACGGCCGCCCGCACCCGTTCGACGTGAGCCCCGACACGGGATGGACCGATCCCGCGCTCGACGACGCGAATATGCAATGGGTCCGCGAGGCGATGGCGATCGTCGAGCCGGACCGCCTCCCAGGTCGCTACATCAATGAGTTGTCGGAGGCAGGCCCCGAGGTGACCGACGCGAGCTACGGCGCGGCCAAGCTCGGGCGCTTACGGGCCATCAAGCGAGCCTGGGACCCGACCAACGTGTTCCGCTTGAACCACAACGTGGAGCCGGCCGCCGACTGACGCGGCGCCCGAGCCCGGCTACTTGCCTTTCGGGTGCTTGTCCTCGTTGTGATGCTTGACCACCGTGGCCGCGGCGATGGCCTTCGATCGCTCTAGCGACCGGCCGCTCTCGCGCTCGCTCTTCTTGATGTGCTCGTACATCCGCTGCTCTTTGTCGCTCACGCTCGGTAGGTGCTGCTTCTTCGGCATCGCTGAGCCTCCTGGCTGCGGGACATGGCACGGCATCGGCCTGGCGCGTCGCTCAACGTATGCCTAGTAAGCGAGCGGTCGCGCGCCGCCAGGCTCGCACCGACATTGCATTCGCGCCGCAACCAATCCGGGGCGTCCGATCAGGCGAATCGGTAACCACGAGCACCCTGCGTCGACGCGTCAGGGTCAGCCCGACGGGGATGAGGAGGACGCACGTTGGCACAGAACAGCCTGTACGAGCGCTTGGGAGGCGCCTTCGCGATCGCCGCAGTCGTCGACCGATTCAGCGACGCGATCATCAACGACAAGATCGCGGGGAGTGGTTCGGACAATCCGGCACTGCGCGAATGGCATACGAAGGAGCTCGGGCGCCTGCCCGGCCTCAAGTTCATGCGGACCTTGTGGCTCTGCAACGTCGCGGGCGGGCCTCAGGGGTACGTCGGGACGAGGCCCGGCCACGACCGCCTGAGCCTCGAAGAGGCGCATCGCGATCTGCACATCAATGCCGAGGAGTTCGACGAGGTCGCCGGATCCTCTCGAAGACGCTCGACGAGTTCAACGTTCCGGCAGCGGAGAAGGGCGAAGTACTCGCGGCGTTCGCGGCCCACAAGGGAGAAGTCACGGAAGGCTCGCGCCAGCCTGCCGCTCGATGCCTAACACCCGACGAAACCACTCGGAACCGAAGAGGGAACACCAGCGGTAGGCGTACGCTCCTCGCGATGGAGGAGCTCCTTCACGAAAAGGTGGACTCTGCGCGGCGGATCGGCAGGGTGGTCGCCACATGGTGAACACCGGGAGAAGTCACGGACCCCACGGGCTTCCGCATCCCGAAGGCCGAGGTCCTCGCGCTGGCTCGCCGAAGTCGATCCGAGGCGAACCACCTCCAGATCATCGTCACCAATGAGGGCGTGAGCGGCAGCTGATGCACCTCGGCCTGCTCGGTGTGCAATCCAGCGCCGGAACGCCAGACGGCAGTTCGGTGGCCTGGTCGTGACCGAGATCAACCCGCCGCCGGCGCCGAAGGCGATACCGTGCGCGAATTCGTCACGGCGCTGGTGTCGGCGATCAGCGGCGCCTGAACGGCGCCGCCAACCCCTAGGCGCTTACGCGTACTCCCGAAGCTTGCGGCTGCGGGACGGATGCCGGAGCTTGCGGAGCGCGTGCGACTCGATCTGCCGGATCCGCTCGCGCGTGAGGCCGAACTCCTGTCCGACCTCCTCGAGCGTCCGCGGACGTCCGTCATCGAGACCGAAGCGGAGCCGGAGCACCCGCTCCTCGCGGTCATCGAGACTGTCGAGGACGCGGTCGATCTGCTCCCTGAGCAGCTGACTCGTCGCCGCATCGACCGGCGACACGGCGCTCTCGTCCTCGATCAGCGAACCGAACTCGGTGTCGCCGTCCTCGCCGATGGGTGTCTCGAGCGAGATCGGCGTCCGACCGTAGCGCTTGACCTCGTCGACACGCTCCGGCGTGATCGTCCAGCGAGGATCCTCGGAGAGGGTCGCCGCGATCTCCGCCGACGTGGGCTCGCGCCCGAGCTGGACCGTCAGCTCACGCGTCGTCTTGGTCACGCGCTGCATCGTCTCGACCATGTGGACCGGGACGCGGATCGTCCGCGACTGGTCCGCGACGCCGCGCTGGATCGCCTGGCGGATCCACCACGTGGCGTAGGTCGAGAACTTGAAGCCCCGCTGCCATTCGAACTTGTCGACGGCACGCATCAGCCCGGCATTGCCTTCCTGGATCAGGTCCAGGAAGCCGAGGCCGCGGTTCACGTACTTCTTGGCGTTCGCCACGACGAGCCGCAGGTTGGCCGAGATCATGTGATCCCTGGCGGCCTTGGCCTGGCCGATGAGGACGCCGGTCGCGTCGTCACCCGCCTCGGGTCGGTAGCCCAGCGCTGCGAGGCTGTCGTCCTCGGAACCGGTCTCGACCCATCGACGGAGCGCAGGGATCGCGACCTCGTCGCGGGCCCAAGCGAGCATCGCCTTGAGACTCTTGTCCTCACGCAGTGCCGGGTGATGGCCGACCGCATGCGCCCAATCGAGGAGCGCGAGGAACGACTCGGCATCGAGTCGCTCGTTGTAGACCGCGCGGAGGGCGCGGGCTCGATCCAGGAGGTCGAATGCGGGTCCGCCATGCGCCGCCCGGATCGCCTCGGTGAAGCCGAAGCGAGGGGCGGTGACGAGCAGATCGCCGGCCGAATCGTCGACCAGCGCGCTGCGCACGATCCGATGAGCCTCTGCGCCAAATGGCAGGGCGTACATCGGATGCTTGGCGCGCGCGGTGGCCTCCGTCTCGTGGAGCGTCCACTCGTGCAGGTCGAGGACGGCCGTCCATGGCTCGGTCCGGATCCGGACGCCGAGCTCGATGGCCTTGGCCAGGACGACCTCCTCTTCGGCGGTCAGGAGCGGCACGCGTGCGATCTCTCGGAGATACAGGCGCGTCGAATCCTCGACGTCGAGGGCGGCGTCGTCCGCAGCGGCGTCCGCGTCAGCGTCGTCGTCGGCGTCGGGGTCGGCGCTCGACTCGGCCTTGGCCTGCGGCGCGATCGGGACGTCGTCGACGACGGTCTCGAGCTCGATCTGCTCGAGCTCGTCGGCGGCCACCACGGGCTCCGCCGGCTCGGTGTCATGAAGTTGCGAGTTGTCAGGAAACTGGATCAAGGGATCTCCGCTTGCGGGCGACGCGCGAGGCGATACGCCTTCGCCCGCTGTACATTCGGGTCGTGGGTCGCTCCCATCCGCCATGGGGGTCGACTCCCGTGCCGGCGCCGCCAACGCCGGACACAGTTGCTGGCGTGTCAAGCCTTGACACGCCCGCGTAGTCAGTACTTTAGCAGAAACCGGTTGATTTGGCAACCTCCATCGATACTCCCGGGCAGTATCCGCAGCCACCCCGTTGAAGGAGACCGTCGATGACCGAGCAGGCACCGCGATCCGTACAGTCGCTGGTCGGAGACTCCGCGACGACGTCCTGGGAGATGGCACGGGAACGTCTCGCGAACCCGGAGTTCCAGCGGACGAGCTGGCTGGCAACGACTCGCCCCGACGGCCGACCGCATCTCATGCCAGTGATCACGACGTGGATCGATGATGGGATCCACCTGATCGTGGGGGAGGGGACGCAAAAGGGTCGCAACCTCGTCGCCGATGATCGATGCGTCGTCGCGACGAGCAGCACGACGCTCCCCTCGATCGACATCGTCATCGAGGGGCGGGCCGAGCCCGTCACGGACGAAGACGCGGTTCGACACCTCGCCGAGGTCTACCAAAACAGCGGATGGCCGCTCGAAGCGAACGGGGACAAGGTCGACGGTCCCAACGCCCCGACCGCCGGCCCGCCGCCCTACACGATCTTCCGCATCGTTCCGTCGAAGGTGTTCGGCCTGCCCGGCATGCTCGGCATGGACCAGTACGAGCAGTCCGAGCTGCCGAAACCGACCCGCTGGGACTTCGAGGACGTCTGACCAGCGCCGTCGACCGCCAGATCGAACCGGATAGGCCTCTGCCGACGTCTGCCTAGCGACGGGAGGCGTTCGCACCGAGCGTACGATCGTCCGGCGAGAGGGAGACGGTGGAGACGGTCGCGGCGGAACGCTCGGTCGCATCGAGGGAGGAGTCCCTCGTCCTCGCGCGGCCAACGGTGACGTCGGCGCGTTCGATGCGCTGATCCCGAGTCGGATCGATCGCTGCTATCGGATCGCGTGGTCGATCCTCAAGAACGACTCCGACGCCGCCGACGCGACGCAGGAGGCCTTCGTCTCGGCCTGGCGGAGCTTGCCGCGGCTGCGCGAAGCGGCCGCGTTCGACGGGTGGTTGAACCAGATCGTCGCCAATGCGTCGTACTCGCAGCTTCGGCGGCGCCGGCGGCTGCGCGAGATCCCGCCAGCGCTGCTCGTGAACGAGTAGGACCCGGACACCGAGACCCCACCGGATCACGTCACCGAGAGCGACGCGATCGTCCAACGAGACGCCATCGACCGTGCGTTCGACCGGCTGCTGCCGAAGGAGCGGACGATCCTCGTACTCCGGTACGTCGACGATCGACCACTCGCGGAGATCGCCCGATCGCTCGGGGTCCCGACGGGGACGGTCAAGTCGCGGCTCTATCACGCACGCCGGGCGTTCGAGCTGGCGATGGGGGTCGAGGCATGAGCGAGACTCGCCTCACCGACGCCGCGCTGGAACGCCACCTTCGCGCGGTCGCGCCATCGAGGGCGCCAGCGGGCCTGCACGATCGCATCCTCGCCGAGGTCGATGAGACGACGCAGCAGCGGCGCCTGCCCCGACCACTGGCGCGCATGACGGACGCCGATCCCAGTCGTACGTCGGCGAGCGTTGTTGCTCCTCGCGGCCGCGCTGCTGCTGGCCAGCCTGGCCGTGACCGGGATCGTCGGGGCCTGGCTGCTCGAGCGATCGACCCAGGTCATCCCGCAGCTCGACGCTCAAGCAGCCGAGCGACATGGTTGCGTTCGCCCGCTCCGCCTACGAGGAAATGCCCCGGCTGCCGCCGATGACGATCACCGCGCTCGAGGACGGCACCTCGAAACGCCGGATCCTGGTCGATGGCCATGGCTCGGTTCGGGTCGAGCGGTACGTCGACGCCCGAAGCCACGGAACCCGAGACCTACGAGCTGTACGTCGGGACGACAAGAGCGGAGGTGGTGCTTGTCGATGGTCGAGCGGCCTGGCACCAGCAGGCCAACGGGATCTCGGAGGACCCGCGGGTCTTCGTCTTTGCCGTGATGTCGGGGGCGGGGAACACACCCGGCACACCGGGTTGTGAGATCGCGATCAGCGAGGGCGAGACGTACGCCCAACCGCCGAGCCGCAACTGGCGCTGGCTCGGCTCGGCGACGATCGCCGGCCGGGCGACCCATCATATCGCGTGTGCCGGCGAGCTCTGGATCGACGACGAGACGCGACTCACGCTCAAGAGCCGCGGCCCCGCCCTCGACGCTGCATACCAGCCGATCCCGGGCCGCTTCCGGACGATCGAAGCGGTGGAGGTCGTATTCGGCGAGCCGCCCGCCGACCTGTTCGCGCTCCGGCCGCCGGATGGCGTCGCGACGATCGACGACGAGGCGTACTCCTGTGCGCTCGATCCGTACTGCTCGGCGTCGCCCAAGCCGGTCGTCACGCCGCCACCGGCAGCCGGTAGCGCCCCGCCGCCGAAGGACATCCAGGCGCTCGTGAGGGCGTCGCTCGCGGCGACCGACGATCCGCCGGCGTTCGACATGACGGTCGCGCACAGCAGCGCGAAATACCCGGGCAACGCGATACGGGTCCTCCACGATGGGGCCGGCAAGTATCGGAGCGAACAGACGTTCGACCAGTCGTCCGACCCGCCGTCGATCACGTTGTCCGGCGACGGCTACTACTACGTCACGGACCAGACGACCGACGGCGTCCGGTTCTGGCGGGACATGTCAGGCCAGACCGAGCGGGGCGTCCGCTATCCGCTCCGAATCCCCGATGCGTGCATTGGCGGCTGGACCTTCGTCGGGGTCGACGACATCCACGGCCGACCTGCCGACCACCTGACGTGTCCGGGTGTGCTGGCCCCTGACGAGTACTGGATCGACCGCGAGACACGGCTGGTGCTGCGGGTGCAGACGCTGGTCGATGAGCGCGAGGGAACGTCCGTCGACGAGATCACCGACCTGGATCTCGGTGAGCAGCCGCCAGACCTGTTCGAGCTCCCGCCAGGCGCCGATCTCCGACGCTGACCTTGGTCTCGCCGCTTAGAGCTGGAACAGTCGGAGCGCGTTGCCGCCCCTGATCGCGTCCCGCTGATCGGCCGGTAGGGCCGCGGTGTTCGCCAGGGAGCCCACGACGTCGTGGACCTGGTGCGGCCAGTCCGTCCCGAACAGGACGCGCTCGGCCCCAACGACCGAGATCAGGTAGCGGAGCGCACCCGGGTCGTAGGTGATGCAGTCGTACCAGATGCGTCGCAGGTAGTCGGTCGGCTTGGCGGTCATCCGACGGCGTTCCGGCAACTCGACTTCATCGCCCTTCTCCATCCGGCCGACCAGGTAGGGAAGGGCACCGCCGCCGTGCGCAGCGATCAGCTTGAGATTCGGGAAGCGGTCGAGGAAGCCGTCAAAGATCATCCGCTCGATCGCGAGCGTCGTATCGAACATGAAGCCGACCAGCCACGACAGGTCGTACGACCCCATGTCCATGAGGTCCGTGCCGGGCGGTTCGCCGGGATGGACGAGGACCGGCAGGGCGCGGCGATCGATCTCCGCCCAGATCGGTTCGAAGGCGGACTCGGTCAGGCTGCGGCCGGCGATGTTGGCGATGACCATGACGCCGATGGCGCCCTCGTCGCACGATCGACTCAACTCCTCGACCGCTCGCGCCGGGTATTCCCAGGGGAGTGAGGCGAACCAGCGGATGCGGTCCTGGTAGAGGCGCTGTGCTTCCGCCATCGATGCGTTCGACTCTCGCGCCGCCTCGCTGCTGACAGCCTCGCCACCCCAGTACACGTTCGGGCAGGTGAGCGACACGATCGAGACATCGATGTCCGCCGCGTCCATCGCCTCGATCCGCAGGTCGTAGTCGAAATGGCCGGGCTGCGGAAAGACGACCGGCGTGGCGCCTCGATAGATCTCGTCGCGCCCGTCGGGTCGGACCTGGACGCGATACGGGTCCCCGTGCGCGCGCAGGAGCTCGAGCCAGCGCCGCGTGAACATGTGCGTATGGACGTCGATGGTCTGCATCCATCGATGATGCGCTCGAACCTGCGGCTGGTCAGTGCCAGTCCGGGATGCCGCCGAGGGGCCGATCGATCCCCTCGGCGCGGAGCTCCAGCCGGCCCGTGCCGTCGGGCCGGACCACGTACAGCGCGCGACCCGAGACGAGGAGGTAACGGCTGTCGGGCGACCACGCGACGAATTGGCCGGACTCGCTCGTGACCCGCCGCTGGTCCGAGCCGTCCGCGTTCATGACCCAGACGTCGCGGTACTGGTCGTCGGGCTCGCCCGTTTGCCAGCACTCGTCAGCGGAGGGCACGAACGCGCAGTCGTCACGTTCCGTGGTGAAGGCGATCGACGTGCCGTCGGGGGACCAGACCGGCCAACCGTCGCCGCTCGCGTTGTCGGTGAGCTGCCTGATCTCGCCCGTGGCGACGTCGGCGGAGTAGATCTCGTAGTCGCCGGCCTCGTGGCCCATGAACGTGATCGCCGTGCCATCCGGCGAGAACGACGGGTACTCGGTCCAGGCATCGGTGTCGATCGCGCGGACGTTCGAGCCATCCGGGTGGACGAGGTACGAGCGGATCTGGCCGCCGTCGCGGTCGGAGTTGAACACGATCGTCGATCCGTCGGCCGACCAGTCCGGGCCCCAGTCGTTGGCCGGGTCGTTCGTGATGTTGCGCCGCTCGGAGCCGTCGGCGGCAGCGACGAAGATCTCGTCGTTGTCGTTGATCCCGCGCGTCGAGTCCCGGTACACGACGGATTTGCCATCGGGCGACCAGGCGCCGTCGAACTCGGGGCCCGCCGGGTCGGCGGCGATCTTCACCACGTTCGAGCCATCGACATCCATCGCGGACACGTCCTCGAAGTCGTCGAACAGGATCCGGCCGGACAGGTCGGCAAGCTCGATCGGCTCGCCCGACTCGACCGGGAGGAAACCGGTGTGGACGATCCGCGACGGGACGGGCGTGGCCGTCGACGTCGGCCGCAGCGATGCGACGGCCGACGGGCTCGGGGTGACCGGACCCGCGCATGACGCCAGCACGCCGGCGCAGGCGAGCAGCAACAGTCAGACCGTTCGGTCGTCGCATGCCACCTCTCTACGCTTGTCGCGGGCCCGGCGTTCCCGCGCGTGCCGTCGCTGACCCTACCGGTGGCTGCGACAATCGGGGCCGTGCCCACGCAGCGACTGCCTCCCGTTCTTGCCGCCGTCCTGACGTTCATCGCCACGGCGAGCGTGCTCGTCCTCGAGATCGCCGCCGGGCGGCTCCTGGCGCCGTACGTCGGCGTCTCGCTCACCACCTACACGGGGATCATCGGCGCGATCCTGGCAGGCATCGCCCTCGGGCGCATGGGTCGGTGGGAAGGCCGCGGACCTCGTCGGTCCGCTCCCGCTCCTCGGTCCCGCGTTCATCCTCGGCGGGATCAGCGCGATCGCCGCGGTGCCGATCGTCGGCGCGGTCGGCGAGCTCGGGGTGGGGGAGGGGCTGGTCGGGATCCTGCTCCTCGCGACGACCGCGTTCGTCGTCCCGGCCGCCATCCTCTCGGCGACCGCGCCGATGCTCGTCCGCGGCACCCTGACCGATCTCGCGACGAGCGGCTCGATCGTGGGCCGGCTCTCGGCGGTTGGGACCGTCGGCGCCATCACCGGCACGTTCCTGACGGGCTTCGTCCTGCTCGGGCTCGTCCCGACCCGGGTGCTGATCGTGTCGATCGGTATCGGGCTCGTCGTCATCGGCGTCGCCCTCAGCCTGTGGCTGCGTCGAGGGGGGAGGGGACCGGCCGCACTAGCCGTCATCGCGGCCCTGTCGACCGGGGGCCTTGCCGTGGCCCAACCGTCTCCGTGCGACACCGAGAGCGCGTACTACTGCATCGCCATCGAGCGTGGCCTCGCTGATCCCGACGTCCGCGTCCTCGTGCTCGACCGCCTGACGCACGCCGCCGTCGACCTGCGCGACCCGACCGATCTCGAATTCAGCTACGTACGGCGGTTCGCCGACACGACGGCGCCGCTCCGCGCGGGGCTCGGCGCGTCACCCGATGTCCTGCACATCGGTGGCGGCGGGTTCACCTTCCCGCGCTACATCCTGGCCATGCACCCCGACGCCCGGCAGACGGTCCTCGAGCTCGACCCGAAGATCTACGAGATCGCGCAGTCGGAGCTCGGCTATGTGCCGAGCGACCGGATCGACGTTCGGCTGGGCGACGCGCGACAGTCGATCCGCGCGCTGCCGTCGGACGCCTTCGACCTCGTCGTCGGCGACGCCTTCGGCGGGCTCGCCGTGCCGTGGCATCTCACGACGCGCGAGATGATCGACCAGGTCGCGCGCGTGCTGCGCCCGGGCGGGGCGTACGTCCTGAACATCATCGATTACCCACCCCTCCGCTTCGTCCGCGCCGAGACCGCGACGTTGGCGACGGTCTTCCCGCACGTGGCGGTCATCGCCCGGCAGCGGACGATCGACGGCGAATCCGGCGGCAACCTCGTGCTCTACGCGAGCGACGTGCCGCTCGACAGGGCAGGGGTGGAGGCGGCCATCGCGGGCTGGAATGAAGGCGAGACGACCGGCATCCTCGATACGTCGGAGGACGTGGCGGCCTTCGTCGGTGCGTCCGTCGCGCTCACGGACGACTTCGCGCCGGTGGATCAGCTCCTGGGGCGCTAAGGTGCTGGCCCCGACTCGAAGGAGCGATGACGATGAAGCTGACCGCATCGATGATGCTGAGCCTGGACGGCGTATACCAGGGTCCCGGAGGCCCTGATGAGGACCGCGGCGGCGGCTTCGAGCGCGGCGGTTGGACCGCGCCGTTCGGCGACGAGGCGGGCTGGCAGTTCCTGACCTCGTGGTTCGAGCGCGCGGACGCGTTCCTGCTCGGGCGCAAGACCTGGGAGATCTGGGAGCCGTACTGGCCACAGCACGACGGCGGCGATCCGGTCTCCCATGGCATCAATGTGCTGCCCAAGTACGTCCCCTCGACCACGCTCAAGGATCCGACGTGGCAGAACACCCACGTGATCGACGGCGACGTCGAGACGGCGGTCCGCGAGCTCAAGGCGAAGCCCGGGCGCGAGCTGCAGGTCCACGGCAGCGGCGAGCTGCTGCGCTGGCTGCTGGAGCGCGACCTCGTCGACGAGCTCAACCTGCGGATCTACCCGGTCATCGTCGGTGACGGGCTGCGGCTGTTCCCGGAGCACGGCCAGACGCACAGCCTGGAGCTGGTCGAGTCGCGCTCGATCCCGTCCGGCGTGATGCTCCAGACCTACCGACCGAACGGTCGGGCGACGTTCGGCAACGCAGGGGAGTGACGCCTGGCCGCGTCGTGACCGGCGGTCAGTCGTCGGTTTCGGGCGCCTCCATGCGCTCGAGCAGCGCCAGCGTCGTCTGCCAGCTGCGGATCGTCATCGACTTGTAGGCCGGCGTGCCGACGATCTTGCTGAGGCGGCTCTTGGTCCGTTGCGCGCTGAGCCGCTGCGAATAGATCACGCCGGTGCCCGGCCACACCTCGTCGACGCCGGGTCGCGGGTCGAAGACCTTCATCGCCGTCGGCGCGTCGATCCCCATCAGGAAGACCGCGTCGCTGTGGTATTTCCCCGGTTGGTCGCCGAAGCCCTTGGGCCGCTTCTGGACGACGGCCCGAAGCTGGGCGCGCGTCAGGACGAGGACCGCGATCAGCTCGCTGTCGAGCTTGAACGTCTTGGGCAGTGCCTTCTCGAGCTCCCGTTTGATCGCCGCCGCCGACTGGTCGGAGCTCAGGATCACGTTGCCGCTGGCGATGTACGTCGAGACCTTCGTGTGGCCGTGGCTCTCGAGGAGCTCGCGCAAGGCCGCCATCGAGACCTTGTTCCGGCCGCCGACGTTGATGCCGCGCAGAAGGACGAGGTATCTGGTCATCGTGACAGCAGGATGCCACGGCGATCGAGGTGCATGATCGACCGACACGACGGAGGCTGCGTGAGAGGAAACGATGCCCGACGACACGCGAATTGATCGTTGGTTGTGCGCTGTGCGCCTCGTCAAGACTCGGCCCATCGCGACCCAGCTGTGCGAAGCCGGGCACGTCCGCGTCAATGGCAACCCGGCAAAGCCGTCGACGAAGGTACGTGCCGGCGACGTCGTGCGTGCCCTGATCGCCGAGCGTGAGCGCATCGTCGAAGTCGTCCGGCCGATCGAAACGCGCGTCGGCGCGCCGACCGCGGCCACCTGCTACGTCGACAACAGCCCACCGCCGGTAATCCGACAGATCGCGCCCGGCATCAAGGCGATCCGTGGGGAGGGCCGGCCGAGCAAGCGTCTTCGCCGCGAGCTCGAACGGATGCGGCGGGCCGGGCCGGGCTGATCGCCGGCGGATCGGCCGCCGGACTCCTCGTGACCGAGGCCACGTTTCGGGCCGTCGCGGGGCTCACCGTTTTCCGAAGCCGGGGATCGCCGCAGCCTGTTGCATCCACGACGCGACTTGGTCTTCGTCGATGTCATCCAGTGACTCGAGCTCCACGCCGCGCGAGTCCTTGCCCATCCCGATCGGCGTCACCGGCGGGACCGGCGTGAGTGACGTGCCACGCCCGAACGTGAGCTTGACGTGGCCGGCGAACCCGCCGCACGAGAAACACCAGCCGTCACCGACGCCGTACCACGCGATGCCCCATTTCACCGACCGCTGCAGGTTTGGCAACGTCTTGGCCGCCAAGGCATCGACGCGTTCGCGCGATGGAGCGCTGCGGCTCCGGCAAGCTCTCGATGTAGGCAAAGACGGGCTTGTCGCCGACCGCGGCCTTCGCGGGGCTTGCCCGGCCGGTCATGGCGGCCGGCAGGTTCGTGAGGACGTTTCGCTTGGCTTCCTTGTCAGGCATCCCCAAATCGTCCCACAGACGCTGTCCTTGGGACGACCGCGGGGCTGCATGGCACTCCCGGCGCGCCAACTGTGGTCGCCATACTGGACGCGACCACATGACCGAACCCGTACCCGCCGACCTGCGGTCGATCCTCGCGCGACTCCTGGCTGATCCGACACCCGACGACCTCTGGCAACTCCAGAAGGCGCTGTTGGTCGTCGGTGGCCCGAAGGCGGCACGCGCGCGCGGAGTAGCGCATGCGTTCCAGTCGTGCCTTCGCACGCTTGAGAGCAAGTCAGCGTCGCGTACGGCGAGCCGCTGGGGTGCCGTGCTGGGAACGGCGTCCGTCGCCAGCGTGAACCTGCCGGAGCTGCTCGACCGCCAGGAGCGCGGGCTCGGCGAGTTGCTCGAGGACGCCATGCCGGCGGTGCTGGAGATCGGCGCCGCGATGCAGTCGGCGCAGGCCTGGGAGATCGAAGCGGGTCTCGTCTACGACGAGTTCGTGTGGTTCCTCTACGAGGAGCTGTGGGATATCTCGCTCAGCGTCCATGCCGAATTGGCGCCGGTCGAGCGCCGTCAGCGGATCGATCAAGTCCTCGACCCACTCCTTGATTCCAAGCTCCCGGACAAGGACCGCGCGACGCTCGTCGTCGACGTCTTCCGATCAGTCCTCGCTGCGCGCGTGCTGCCGCTGCTGACTGGCAGAACTGGCGCGCGCGACTAGCTCACGTCACGCGCCTCGCGTTCGGCGATCCTGCCGAACTTCTCGAGCTCGCCCCGGAAGCTGCCCTCGTAGGAGCCGCGCGAGAAGACCCAGGACGAGATCGCCGAGAACCATCCGACCGTCCGGAACTCCTGGGTGACGCGCGTCCCGGCGCCATCCGGTTCGAACGTCGTGCTCGACGTGCCACGCAGCACCCAGCTGCCGAATCGCGTCGCGAAGCGGCTCGGCCGCTCGGCGTCGAGGACCTCCGTCGGACTCTTGACCGGGCCGAAATGGACGACGTACGTCGTGCCAGCCCGATCGATCGGCCCGGAGATATCGGACACGCCGGTCACGCCACCGACCCATTCGCCCATGCGCGGGAGGTCCGTCCACAAGGCGAACACCGCGCTCCGGCGGCGCGTCGACGTGGATGCTGAACGTGTAGTGACCCATCGGCGCCCTCCCACCGATGCATTGTGTAACGTCCCGTCCATGTACCAGCCGGCACATGGCAAGTTCGAGGTCGATGATCCGGCCGCCCTCCTCGCCGAGCTGAGCGCCCGCGTGCCGGCCACGCTCGTGACGCACGGACCAGACGGCTTCCGCGCGTCGATCCTGCCCATGCTGTTCGACCGTGACGACGGGCCGCACGGGATGCTGCGTGGCCACCTGGCGCGCGGCAATCCGCAATGGCGCGAGATCGAGGCGTCGATCGGAGCCGGTGGCGACGGGGCAGGGGAGGCACTGGCGATCTTCGATGGCCCTGACGCCTACGTCTCGCCCGCCTGGTACGAGGAGAAGCGTCTG
Source organism: uncultured Chloroflexia bacterium (assembly GCA_963788235.1). Lineage (GTDB taxonomy): Bacteria > Chloroflexota > Limnocylindria > Limnocylindrales > CSP1-4 > SPCO01. The sequence goes on from CAWBFV010000002.1 coordinate 405,626, forward strand.
ACGGGCAAGGTCGTCCCGACGTGGAACTACGTCACCGTCCAGGTGCACGGCACGATCTCGACCATCCACGATCCTGCATGGTTGATCCCGCACGTCGGCCGGCTCGTCGCGCGACACGAAGCGGGTCGACCCGATCCCTGGTCACTCAGCGACGCTCCGGAGGACTACGTCCGAACGCAGGCTCGCGCGATCGTCGGTCTCGAGCTACGGATCGCCCGGATCGAGGCCAAGGAGAAGCTCACCCAGAACCGCAGCGCGTCGGATATCGAAGGAACGATCGAAGGGTTGAGCGCTGGGACCCCGGGCGAACAAGCTGTCGCCGAGGTAATGCGCCGCGAGCGTTGAGCGAAGCCATCCGCGATGGCATCGGCCTGTCGTGATGTGCATACGGGTCCGTGTTGGTGCCCGCGTGAAAGTCGGCCGGGCTCCCGTGCGTACCACGCAACAGAATTGGGTCGAAGGCTTGTGTCGAGCCCGCTCGTGGCGGAGCCGTGCGTACCACGCACGGGTACGCCGCCGAGAACGGCGAATCCAAGCCTCGACCTTCGGGTGTTGCGTCGGACGCACCCTCTTGGACGGACTTCGCACCCCCTGCGGGGACTCCCAGACTGCAGATCGCGATCGAAGCCGGCCCAGGGAGGCGCTTGCGACCGAAATCGGTGTCTACGGTGCACGTCTTGCCGTCGAAGGGTCCAAATCCTCCGCTTCGACCCGTTTTTGCAGTCTCCGAGACACGGTCCCGGTTTGCTCGGGTCAGCGCCCTTTGATCCGAGCTCGCCGACCGAGAACTGACCCTGCCAGCGCAACGTATCAAGGGCATCCAGCGTCTCACTCCCGCCGGCCGAACCGATCGTCAGCGTGACAGACTCGCGCGCACACGCGAAGATGTCGCGGCTGCCGGGGGACCAGGAACCGGCGCCAGCCCACCCCGCATGAGTATCTGATGCCCGAATCGCCCAACGACGCAGCCGATCCGGCTGCCGACGTTCCCGCACCAGACGACGACACAGCCGAGGCATCCATCGTGGACGCCGACGCCGGTGACGCGACCCCCGAAGCGCCGGTGGAGACCAGCACGTCCGACGTCGAAGTCGACGTCGTGCCGGTCCTGCCCGTTCCGGCACACCATCGGAGCAAGCGGTCGCTCGCCCTCCGCTTCGGCATCTCGTTCGTTCTTGGGCTTCGTGCTCGCCGTCGGCGTCGGCGCCGGCGTCCTGTACGCATGGGGCCAGCAGTACGACGGCCGGGTCCTGCCCGGCGTCCGCGTCGGCAGCACGGACCTCGGCGGGCTCACCCGCGATCAGGCGGCGGCGGAGATCGCGAACGCCTACGGGTCGCTCGGGACCGGGCAGATCACGCTCACCGGCCCGGACGGCCACACGACGACCATCAGCTACGCCGACGTCGGCCGCGGCCCCGACACCTCGGCGCTGGTCGACGCGGCACTCGCGGCAGGCCGCCATGGCGAGCCCCTCGCGAACCTCATCGGCGCACCCCAGGCCGCGATCCACGGCGTGACCCTCGACTCCGCCGTTGCCTACGACCGCGACAAGCTGGCGGCCGCCGTCGAGACCCTCGCCACGACGATCGACCAGACCCCCGTCGGACGCCTCCGTGTCGGCCGGCCAAGGCGGGACGTTCAGCGTCTCCCCGGCGAAGGACGGTCGCGCCGTGGACAAGGCGGCCCTGCTGACCGCGCTCGACCAGCAGCTCGCGGCGCTCGGCACGCCGGCGTCGATCACGATGGACGTGCCGGTCGTGTCGTTGGCACCCGCCGTCGCCACCGACCTCGGCCGAGGCGGCGAAGGCGGCCGCGGATCGAATGGCCGCCGACGTGGTCGTCGCCCGGGGCAAGGACACCTGGACGATCGCCGGCACGAGCCTCGCGCCGCTGATCTCGTTCTCGACCGCGGCCGACGGGAGCATCACCCCCGTCTTCGACGAGGCGGGCCTCGACCCGCTGCTCAAGAAGCTGGCCAAGAAGGTCGACCGGCCCGCGCAAGGACGCGGGCCTCAAGCTGGTCGAGCGGACACATCGTCGCCACCGGCGCCAGCCACGAGGGCCGGACGCTCAACGCTGACGGGCATGAAGGCCGCGATCATCAGCGAGATCGCAGGCCCGCCAGGCGGGCGCGGCGGCATCGCCGGTCGCGGCCGTCGTCAAGGCCGTCGACCCCGAAGCTGACCACGGCGGACGCCAAGGCGTTCGCCGCCGAAGATGAAGGTCGATCAGCTCGTACAGCGTCTGCTACTGGCGTCATCATCAACAACCACTGGGGCGGGAACATCGAGGCGCCGGCCACGAAGATCAACGGCACGGTCGTGCCGGCGGGCGCGACGTTCGACTTCTGGAAGGTGGTCGGCGACCTGCGCAAGCTCCCGGGCACGGGCCCGGGCAACGCGATCGAGGGCGGGAAGATCACCGTCACCGGCGCGTTCGGCGGCGGCATCTGCACGACGTCCACGACGCTGTTCAACGCGGCGTTCCGGGCAGGCATGGTGCCGCTCGCCCGGAAGAACCACAACGAGTTCATCAGCCGGTATCCGGCGGGCCTCGATGCCACCGTGTGGATCGTCGGCAAGACCAAGCAGACGATGAGCTTCAAGAACGACACCAAGTACCCGATCCTGATCACGCGGACCATCAGCCGCAGCGGCAACAAGCGATGGCTCACGTTCAAGATCTGGAGCGTGCCGAACGGCCGGAACGCCACGGTCACCAACACGGTCATCCAGCCGGGCGAGCGCGCGGTCCACAGGACCGTGCAGGGATCCGACCAAGCCCGTCGGGTACTACTTCTTCAACAACGCCGCGGTGGACGGCGCCAAGGTGTGGACCACCGTGTCGATCTACGACCACGGCAAGCTCCACTGGCAGAAGCGCTACTTCTCGAACTACCCAGCGGTCGACGGCGTGCTCATCAAGGGAACCGGCTGAGGCCTGACGCTGGGCCTGGTCTCGCCGGCGCGCGAATTCCCAACTAGCCGCCGGTCCAGCCGCGGTCGATCAGGACTTTCTGCCCCCTGAGGGACGGCGTGGTGTGGCTTTACCCTACCGTCGACCGTAGGCTTTCTCGCATGGGGGCGCGTTGCTGACTCTGACGGCGGAGCAGGTTCGGACGCTCGCGCCGGATGCTTCCGCCGCACGATCCGGAGAGGCACTCGGCGACCGGCGGCGCTGGACCGGCGCAGGTCGGACAGACGTGGCCGCCTGGGGTCTCTGTCAAGGCAGCGGTTCGACGCCATACCAAGTGGCCGTGGACCTTTCCGGCCCGGCGTACAAATGCTCGTGCCCATCTCGAAAGATCCCGTGCAAGCACGCGCTCGGCCTCATGTTCCTCCTCGCCGATGGCGGTGCTCAGTCCGCCGATCCACCCGAATGGGTGCGAGCGTGGTTGGACGGACGCGCGAGCCGAGCAGCCGCCGCCGCGACGCGGTCGGAGCGCCCGGCCGAGATCGACCCCGAAGCCCGTGCCAAGCGTCTTGCATCGCGGGAGCGAAAGGTCGCCGCGGGCATCGACGAGCTCGATCGATGGCTGCGCGATCTCATGCGGCGAGGTCTCGACAGCACCCGCAGCGAGGGCTACCGCTTCTGGGACGCGATGGGCGCCCGGCTCGTGGACGCACAAGCGGGCGGACTTGGCCGATCCGTGCGAGGGCTCGCTTCTGCGGCCAACTCCGGGGATGCCTGGCCGCATGTGCTGCTCGAGGGAGCCGGACGCCTGCACCTGCTGTGCGAGGCCTACCGCCGGGCAGATTCCTTGCCCGACGAACTGCGAGCCGACGTCCGTTCGCTCGTCGGATGGAATGTGAAGGAGGAGGAGCTCGATCCTGCTGGGGCCGTGGTTGACCGGTGGCTCGTCATCGGCCAACGGGTCGACGATCGCGGCGACATCGTGACGGCCCGAACGTTCCTGCTGGGCGAGTCGTCCGGTCGGATCGGCCTGCAACTCGCATTCGGCGTGGGAGCGGCCCCGCCCACGCTGCTGGCGGTCCCGGGCCAGGCGTTCCGGGCAAGCGTGACCTTCTATCCGTCCGCGACACCGCTGCGCGTTGCTGTCCGAGCGCCGATCGAGCCGGACGGCGAGACGACGTCCATCCCAAACGCGATCACGCTCGCGATGGCGGTCGAGGAGCACGCCGCGCGCCTCGCCCGGAACCCGTTCGTCGGTGCCTGGCCCGTCGTCATCGGGGACGTCGTGCCGATCCTGCGGGACGGCCGACTCCTCGTCCGCGATGCCGACGGAATCGCGTTGTCGCTCGTCACGCCAGAGGTCGCGCCGCGCCTGCTCGCGATCTCGGGCGGCCATCCCATCCACCTGGTCGCGGAATGGGACGGCGCGTGGCTCCGGCCGCTGGCAGCATTCGCGGACGGTCGACTCGCCTCCGTCACGGCAGATCCTGAGGCGATCGAGGTGAAGATCGACGACCCCGACTGGTCCGCGCTGGTCTCCGCCGCGCTGTTGGGTACCGAACGGACGGGAGGGACCGCGCCGATCCCCGAGTCCGTTGCCGAGCCTCGTCCCCGGGGCCGATATCGAGGCGGCCATCCTGGCAGCAGCCGCATCGATGGCTGTCCGTCGCCGAGCAGGCCGAACGACCGCCGTCGACCAGGGCCCTCTGCCCCCTGCCAGCGCGATGGACCAGCGACCCCAGCTGAGCGGGTCCGCAGCACGATTCGTCGGACTCGCCTTCGAGGAGCGACCGTCACTCGCACCGGAAGTGCTAGCGCTCGTTCGACGTACCGGTCGGCGGTTGCCTGACGATCGGCTCCCCGAGCTCATGGCGATGGCGAAGCGCAGCGAGGAGGTCGCGGGTTTCGTGGACCTCGGCGGCAGCCGTGCCGCGTGGCTCGCCCGCAGCCTTCCGGACCTGGCTGGGGACGCGCTGTGGGGCATGGACGACGACTGGGACGCGGCGTGGGCAGCCGCAGGGAGCGGTGCTGCTCGGGCGGCCCTGATCCGCAGGTTCCGTGCACTCGACCCGGCGCGCACCCGGCAGGCTCTGGCGGACTGGTGGTCGGCGATCGAATCCGAGGATCGAGCACGCATCATCGCCGCGCTCGAGATCAGTCTCGACGCGGCCGACGAGCCGTTCCTCTCGGAAGCCCTCACGGATCGGCGGGCGGATGTCCGGCGCGCGGCCGCACGCCTCTTGGTCCTGCTCCCGGACTCGGCGCTCACGAGTCGACTCGAAGGCGCGGCGCGGCCGCTGCTGGCGATCGGCGGTCTCGTCCGTAAGAACCTGAATGTCTCCCTTCCGACATCTTCGGAAGAGTTCGATGCGTTGGGCTTCGCGACCCGGCCGGCACCCGGCTATGGGGAGCGAGCGTGGCTCCTTCGCTCCCTGCTCGCCCATGTGCGCCCCGGCCGATGGACCGAGTGGCTCGATGTCGATGCGTCGGGACTCGTCGAGCAAGCCGCACGCACGGATGAGGCTCGCCCGCTGATCGAGGGCTGGATCGAAGCGACCACGCGCTTCGGTGATGCGGCGTGGGCGGCGGCGATCCTTCGCAACAAGGCGGTTCCGACCAAGATCATGGTGAACGTGGGCCAGGTACTTGACGGTCTGGCGCCCGCAGATCGCGCGACCGTCGTCACGAGCTCAGCAGATGCGTTCGACCTCGCCATGCTCGCTGCCCTCGCCGCGAAGGTCCCAGCTCCCTGGTCGCGATCATTTGGGGACGAAGTTCTCTCGATCGCGCGTTCCAGCGGGAAGGATCAGTACCCCGCGCCGGGGTTCTACGAGCTCGTTCGTGCGGCCGCGCTTGGTCTGCCCCCGGACCGGGCGGAGGAATTGGAGGCCGTCGCGCAGTTCAAGGGTGAGCTCCGCCCGGCCCTCGTCGACGCCATCGAGACCATCCGTCTGCGCGCCCGCATCCATCAAGCCTTCGCTGCCGTGCCACCGCTGCCTTCGTGAGGGAGATCCCATGACCGCAACACCGCCTGTCGTCCTGCGCGCCCACGCCGAGCAGGCCCGAGCCGGGGAGCTCGACGCCCTTGCCCGGCTCGACGAGAAGCAGCGACCGCCCGGTTGGCGCCTCTCGCCATGGGCGGTCGTGACGTTCGTGATGGGCGGCCGACTCAAGGACGGAACGGACGTTACCGCGAAGTACATCGGTGACCGCCGGCTTGTGGAGATCGCAGTAGCAACCCTCGCCACGGACCGCGCGCTGCTGCTCCTGGGCGTACCCGGAACCGCCAAGAGCTGGCTCTCCGAGCACCTGGCCGCCGCGATCAGCGGCGACTCGACGCTGCTCGTCCAAGGCACCGCCGGGACTGGCGAGGAGGCGATCAGGTACGGCTGGAATTACGCACGACTGCTCGCCGAAGGACCCTCAAGAGCCGCGCTCGTCCCCGGCCCGGTCATGGTCGGGATGGCCGACGGCAAGCAAGTCAGGATCGAGGAGCTGACGCGCATCCCGTCGGACGTTCAGGACGCGCTGATCACGATCCTGTCCGAGAAAGCCTTGCCCATCGCGGAGCTTGGCGAGGAGGTCCAGGCGGTCAACGGGTTCAACGTGATCGCGACGGCGAACAACCGCGACAGGGGCGTCAATGAGCTGTCCTCGGCCCTCCGACGGCGCTTCAACACCGTCGTCCTGCCGCTCCCCGCATCGGTCGAGCAGGAAGTCGAGATCGTGCAGCAGCGCGTCGCAGAGATGGGGCGCGCCCTCGACCTGCCGGCTGAGGCACCCGCCCTCGAGGAGATCCGGCGCATCGTCACGATCTTCCGCGAACTCCGCTCAGGACAGACCGAGGACGGCAAGAACAAGTTGAAGGTCCCGTCGGCGACGCTCTCGACAGCGGAAGCGATCGCGGTCGTCAATCAGGGTCTGTCGCTTGCCGCGCATTTCGGCAAAGGCCGGCTGATGCCGGACGACGTTGCAGCTGGCCTGACCGGAGCGATCATCCGCGATCCGGTCCAGGACGCCGCGGTATGGCGCGAGTACCTCGAGACCGTGATGAAGGAACGCGACGGCTGGCGCGACCTGTACAAAGCCTGTCGCGAGGTAGCCGAATAGCTAAGCCGGCACGACCGTGACGACCATCCTCGGCATCCGCCATCACGGCCCGGGCTCGGCGCGGAGCGTTCTGGCCGAGCTCGAGCGGCTGCAGCCGGACGCCCTCCTCGTTGAGGGCCCATCGGACGCGAATGGCTTGATCGGGTTGATCGCCGATCAGGCGATGCGGCCCCCGGTTGCGCTCCTCGTGTACGCGCCCGATGAGCCGCGCGTCGCGACGTTCTACCCGATGGCCGAGTTCAGCCCTGAGTGGGTGGCCTTGCGCTGGGCCCTTGAGCACGGGATTCCGGTCGAGCTTCATCGATCTCTCGGCAGGGGCACAGTTCGCGGTCGCCCGGACGGAGTTCGAGCGCCGGATGGCCGAAGCCACGGCGGCGACCGAAACCGGGGCAGACGCCGAGCCCGACGCCGACACGGAAGACGCCGCAACAGGGGAGGGGCACGTCGTCGAACCGGAGGCTGTCCGCCACGACCCGCTGACCGAGCTCGCGAAGGCCGCCGGCGAGGAGGACGGCGAACGCTTCTGGGACCGCCTCGTCGAGTCCCGACGTGATCCCGGCGACCTGTTCGCGGCGGTCTCCGAAGCGATGACGGCCGTTCGAGGCGTTCTCCCCGAAGACGACAGCCTCACGCTCCAGCGAGAGGCTGCAATGCGGCGCGGCATCCGTGAAGCCGCAAAGCAGGGCTTCACGAACGTCGCCGTCGTGTGCGGCGCATGGCACGCGCCGGCCCTGGAGAAGCTGCCATCGGCAGCCGAGGACGATCGGACGCTGCGGGCTTTGCCGAAGCCGATGAAGACCGCCGCCGCCTGGGTCCCGTGGACCTTCGATCGCCTAGCGGCGGAGTCCGGCTACGGCGCGGGCGTCGAATCGCCTGGCTGGTACGCGCACCTTTGGTCTGGCACCGAACCACTCGCCGTGTCGTGGATGGCTCGCGTCGCTGCGCTGTTCCGTGAAGAAGGCATGGATGCCTCTGCCGCGCACGTCGTTGAGGCGGTCCGACTCGCGGAGACGCTCGCGGCGATGCGCGGTCGCACGGTGCCGTCGCTCTCGGAACTGAACGACGCCGTCCGCGCTTGCCTCGCGATGGGCTCGAACCTGCCCCTCGCCCTCGTACGCGACCGGTTGATCGTTGGCCAGGTCATGGGCGAGACGCCACCGGACGCACCGGTCGCACCACTCGCCGCCGACCTGGATCAGCTGACGCGCCGACTCCGCATGCGGCCGGAGCCCGGCCAGAAGACCATCGATCTGGACCTCCGGAACGACACCGACCGGGCGCGGAGCCACCTGCTTCACCGGCTCGGGATCCTGCGGATCCAATGGGGCGAAGCCCAGCAAGTCCGCGGCAAGAGCGGGACATTCCACGAGGTCTGGGTCCTCGCTTGGCAGCCGGAGTTCGCCGTCGATCTCATCGCAGCAAGCCGCTTCGGCAACACGATCGAGGAAGCGGCATCGAACTCGTCCATCGAAGCTGCGAAGGCTGCGACCGAGCTGCCTGCCTTGACCGCGCTGATCGAGGCGGTGCTCCTCGCCGACCTTCCCCAGGCCATCGAGCTCGTGGTCGATCGGATCGGCGCGGTCGCGGCGGTCGGTGCCGACGTCCCCGCCTTGATGGAGGCGCTCCCGCCGTTGGCGCGCGTCCTGCGGTACGGCAACGTCCGCGGGACGGATGCGACCGCCGTCTCGGCCGTGGTGGACGGCCTCGTCGCCCGGATCTGCATCGGTCTCGCGAGTGCGGCGGCGTCGCTCGATGACGATGCGGCAGCGGCGTTCTCGCGCCAGCTCGACGGCGTGCATGGCGCCATCGCTCTGCTCGACGACGCCGAAGACCGAGCAGCGTGGCGCGACGCGCTTCGCCGACTGATCGATCAGGACGGACTTCACGGGCTTGTCGCTGGCCGGGCGACGCGGCTGCTCCTCGACGAGGGCGTCATCGACAGCGGCGACGCCGCGCGACGGATGCGTCTGGTCCTTTCGCCAGGCGCGGATCCGGCTGTCGGGGCCGGGTGGGTCGAGGGCTTCCTTCGCGATAGCGGCACGATCCTGCTTCACGATCAGGACCTGTTCGACACCATCGATCGATGGGTCACCGACATGCCACAGGGGGCCTTTGACAACATCCTGCCGCTGTTGCGGCGGACGATCGCGACCTTCACTGCTCCGGAGCGCAGGTCGATCGGCGAACGGATCCTCGCGGGGCGTCGCGAACGAACCACTGGCGTCGGTGCCGAAATCGATGAACGGCGTGCGGACCTGGTCATGCCCATCCTCGCCAAGATCCTGGGCGTCGACGGAGACGGGACGTGACTGACGAGCGGCTCCGACGCTGGCGTCTGGCGCTCGGGGGAGGGGACGCCGACGGGACGGGAGTGGCGCTTGCGGGCGATGACCTCAAGCGCGACCAAGCTCTCGAGCGCCTTTACGACGCCGAGCGGACCGCTGGCCTTCAGGCATCGTCGCCGACGGTCGTCCGCTGGCTCGGCGATATCCGGACCTACTTCCCGTCGTCGGTCGTGTCCGTCATGCAGCAGGACGCCCTCGAGCGGCTGAACCTGCGCCGGATGCTCCTCGAACCAGAGCTGCTGGCAACCATCCAGCCGGACTTGAACCTGGCCACCGAGCTGATCGCGCTCGGTGGAGTCATGCCGGCGGAAACCCGTTCGAACCGCTCGAGAGATCGTCCGCGAGGTCGTGGAGGACATCCAGCGTCGACTCCAGAGCCCGCTCCAGCAGGCGATCATCGGGGCGCTCAACCGCGCAGCGGTCACGCGGCGTCCGCGGCATCGGGACATCGACTGGGACCGGACGATCCGGCGGAACCTGCGTCACTACCAACCCGACTACAAGACCATCATCCCGGAGACCTTGCTCGGGCATGCTCGCCGATCGAGTGCGCTCCGCGACGTCGTGATCGCTGTCGACCAGTCGGGCTCCATGGCCGCATCGGTGGTGTATTCGTCCGTATTCGCCGCGGTGATGGCGTCGATCAGGTCGGTCGAGACGAAGCTCGTCGTCTTCGACACCTCGGTCGTCGACCTGACGGATCTTCTCGATGATCCCGTCGAAGTGCTGTTCTCGACGCAGCTCGGCGGGGGAACGGACATCAACAGAGCGGTTGGCTATTGCCAGACCCTCGTCGCTCGTCCCGCCGACACGATCTTCGTGCTGATCAGCGACCTCTTCGAGGGCGGCGTCGAACAGGAGCTCATCGCCCGGGTCTCGCAGCTCTTGGCGGCGGGCGTGACCGTGATCGTGCTCTTGGCGCTCTCCGACAGGGGCGCGCCGTCGTTCGACCACGACCTGGCGGCGAAACTCGCGGCACTTGGCGCCCCGGCGTTCGCCTGCACGCCAGACCATTTTCCCGGCCTGATGGCCGCCGCGATCGAGAAACGCGACGTCGGCCGGTGGGCAGCGGAGCAGGGGATCGCCCTGGAGCGCCCGAAGGAGACCTAGCGGACAGTGGCAGCGCCGATGAGGCCGCGAAGCCGGCGACCTCGTGGGTAGCCGCTGGGCCTTAACGCTCGCGCTGCCGCCGCTTCGCGAGGTCGACGATCTCGGCGATGCGCCTAGCGCGCGTCTCCGGTCGCTTCGCGGCGTTCAAGGCCCGCGCGGCATTGTTCCGGTAGAACGAGGGCATCGAATCGAAGAACCGAGCGGCCGCTGGTTCGATCTCGAACGCCGCCGCCACGTCGGCGCCCATGGACGTCGATCGCGGCCCTTCCGGGGCCATGACGAGCTCGACGTCGTCCCCGGGCCCGAACCCCGGTGCGCGACACCATGACGGGCCGAGATCGAGACGCCATCCGGCATCGTCCCGGACCAGCGCGCCGCGGTACGGCTGGCCGCCGAGCGTGCCGTTGACGTGGTAGGCGTCGAGCTCGCCCCAGGCATCGGACGGGTCGAACGGCAGGGTCACGGAGACGCCTCCCCGTGGACGACCCTCGACAGTGACCGACGCACGCCGTGCGGCGATGGACTCAGTCGACATGGCGACATCATCGCTCCAAAGGGAGATCCGACGAGCCGTAGGGTTTCCCCCCGTTGACGTGAGGGGCATTCCCCACGACGCTGGGTGACTGAAGACCCGTCACCAGCGGGGGAGGGGATGCGCAAGAAGGCCTACGGCAAGGTCAAGGTGCGTGCCATCTCGGGTACGTACGTCGTCTTCCTCGCGTTCGACATGAAGGAGGCCGACGCCCAGGGCCTCATGGGCTTCGCGATCCAGCGGATCCGACTCAGCGACAACCAGACGCTCTGGCTCCGCGGCAACAAGCGCTTCGCGGGCTGCGGCGAGGCGACGACCGGCTACGAGGACGCCAGCAGCCACGCCTATCCGTTCCAGGCCTTCCAGTGGGCCGACTACACCGCCGACCCAGGGGAGCGCTACCGCTACCGGGTCATCCCGATGTTCGGCCAGCCGTGCGCGCTCACCGAGGGGCCTGCCACGAGCGTCACCATCGACACGGAGCCGCTGGCCGGCACGCATCCACGACGTCCACTGGAACCGCGGCGCGATCGCGTCGCAGGCATTCGTGCGTCGCTGGCCGAACAAGACGCTCGACGAGGCAGGCCCACCCGCCTACGAGTGGCTCGCCCGCGACCTGCTGCCCGGATTGCTGGCCTTCATCGGCCAGGCGAGCGACGCGACGTACAGCCTGCGCGCCGCGATCTTCGAGTTCCAATGGCCGGCGGTCCTCGCCGCGTTCCGAGCAGCCCACCTCGCCGGCGCCGACGTCGACATCGTCTACCACGGCAAGGCCGACGAGACCGGGCCGAAGAACGACGCCGCGATCGCCACGGCGCAGATCCAGGGTCTGTGTCATCCGAGGATCCACGCGGACCTCATGCACAACAAGTTCATCGTGCTGCTCAAGAACGGGGCACCGGTGTCGGTGTGGACGGGCTCGACGAACTTCAGCCGCAACGCCCTCCACGGCCAGCTCAACGTCGGTCACACCATCCACGATCCGGCGCTGGCGCAGCAGTTCTTCGACTACTGGACCGCGCTCCGCGCCGACCCGCCGCAGATCGACACGCTCAAGGACCGCATCGACGTCATCAACCCGCTGCCGCCACCCACCGATACCGACCCACTGACCGCGGCCTTCTCGCCGCGGCACGGCCGCGCCGTCTTCGATTGGTGGCTCGCCTACGCGAACCGCAAGAAGCCGCTGTTCATGACGTTCCCGTTCGGGATCGTCAAGGACTTCCGGCCGGTGTTCGACAAGAACGACAAGATCCTGCGGTTCGGCCTGCTCGACAAGTACGTCAACGGCGGCACGGCTGCCTCACGCGCGGCGGCGATCGCCGACATCGAGCGCATCCGGCAGCACCCGAACATCGGGATGGCGCTGGGCAACCGGATCTTCGTCGACTGGATCGACGGCTGGCACCAGGAAGGGCAGGGGATCGGGGTCAACGTGAACTGGATCCACACGAAGTTCATGCTGATCGACCCGCTCGGCACGAAGCCCATCACGCTCACCGGTTCGGCCAACTGGAGCGTCCCCAGCGTCACCGACAACGACGAGAACGTCCTGGTGATCCGCGGCGACAAGCGCGTGGCCGACATCTACTTCGGCGAGTTCATGCGGCTGTTCGCGCACCATCGATTCCGCGAGTCGGTGAAGCGCCACCTCGAGGAGATCGCCGGCTCGCCGGCCGCCGCCGGCATGACCGAGTCCGAGGGCGGCATTGTGGAAGCCGAAGGACCTGTTCGACGACTCGAAGGACTGGGTGCCCGCCCAGTTCAAGGCCGGGCTCGGAGCACGACATCAAGCGCCGCTACTTCGCGGGCAGCCTTAAGGCACGATTGGAGTCGGCCCAAGCGCGACGAGTGCCCGACCGCTAGTGCGACTTCGGTCTCGCCCGACATATGCCCAAGGGGATAAACCTGTCTCTTAAGACTTTCCTCGTGACCGAACAGAAAGCACTTGTACGTGCTGAGTGCTCAGACGTGCCCGCCCTGATGATCATTGCGGGGCCAAATGGGGTGGGGAAGTCGTCGCTGCTTTTCGCACTCAAGCGACGGATCGGTTGTGAGTTCGACGCGGAGACGAAGTTCTCTATCAGCCGCCCCATAGGGCTATTCGACGACAGCAGGTTCGACGCCGGTGGCTGATGACCCAGCTTCGAGGCTATTCCGATCTGCTAGCAGGCGACGAGGTTGGTGGCTTCGAGGGGCTCAACATCCAGTTTCCCCAGCGCATCCCGGACAACGTCGACGAGAGCGGCTCGACGCTGAAATACACCTTCGGACGTATTGAGACGCGCCGCCAGGGCAATCTCAGCAAACTCGTAGATGAGGCGAAAGGCAAAGGTGTCGCGCTCGAAACTACGTCCATCGCCGACATCTGGCCGCTTAAGAAGCTGATTCAAACATTGGTCCCCCACCTTGAGTTTCAGGGCATCAGCTTCGTCAACGAGGACGACATCAGGCTTTCCTTCCGCGTCCTAACGACCGATCCGCAGCGCGACGTCGATCTCGACGATTTGAGCTCAGGCGAGAAGGCGATCCTGTTGCTGTTCATGCCCCTTATCGAGTCGGAAGTAAACCGCCTCTTGGAGGCCCTGGTTGCCAATAATGAGATGTCGCCGTCGCCGGACAGACTGTTCCTCATCGACGAACCTGAGCAGCACCTTCACCCGGAGCTCCAAGGGCGCGTGCTGACGTATTTGCGGGAGGAAGCCATGCGTGGCCACTTCCAAGCAATTCTCGCGACGCATTCCCCGACGCTTTTGGACCTTGCCAGCGACACCGAGCTGTACGTTCTTAACCGACCAATAAAAGACAGGAACCAGTTGTCGCAGGTGGCCTCTGCAGCCGAACGCCTGGAGGCCCTCAAGAGGAGCTCGTGGGTAACCCATACGTGGTTACGACACGGTCGAACGATCGTCCTTGTGGAGGGCCCACCCGGGGGTGGGCCAAATACCGACGTCCGCATCCTTGATCGAATTCATCCGGCGGCGACCAAATACACGTTCGTTCCGCTGGGCAGTCGAGGTGCCGTGATCGCTGCCGTAAAGGGCCTGCGCGAGCAGGTGTCCGAAAGCGTCTTTGGCGTCTCCATTCTTGGCGTCGTCGATGGGGACCGCGAAACCCCCAACGAAGAAGGCGTCATCGCATGGCCCTACGCATCGATCGAGAATCTGTTGATCGCAGATAGCACGGCGATCAGTCAGGCGATAGCAACGGTTGCCGGCACCTCTCGTGACCCCGCAGATGATCGGCAGACACCTCAAGGATGTTGCTCGCCAGATGCGTGAGGACGAGATCCGCCTTCGCGTAATGGAGGCGCTCAGGCCCCGGACGCTCCGGTTCGGTGGCTCCCAAGCTGCCGACGTGCAAGCGAGCATGAACGTGGCGGCCTCGCAACTGGCGGATGAGGCAACCGACCTCGGCAAGATCCAGGCCCTCGTGAATGAGGCAACCCGCCGCGTCGACCAAATGATCGACAGCGGTTCCTACCGCCGGGGGTTCCGCGGAAAGCGCCTCCTGCACGGCCTGCTTGGTCGACTCCAACTTCACAACATCCCGTTCAACGATTTCCTCTATGCACTCGCTGACGCTGCGGCGTCGTCCGCTGGAGCACAGACGGAAATCCGAGGCGCCTTCCGGAGGATCGACTCCGCACGCGCCGCGCGTCTCGAGAAGATCCTGGCCGATCCTGCCGCCTAGGTCAGACATAACTCACCTTATCGGAAGTGACTTAGCCATCTTCTGTAGGCCTCACTTCGCGTCGGCCGGCAAGATCCGGAACGGACGATCACGACCTCCCCTCAGCACTCGGAAATGGCGCTCGTCGAGTGTGAGTACATCCAGGGTGTCGTAGCGATCAGCGAGAACGACGAGCGAGGCGTCCGCGATGCCAACGTCCAGATCGCGGTACCGATCCATGATCTCGAGTGCCGCCGCGACGTCGACGCTGCTCATCGGTTCGAGGCGGTAGGCGCCGCTGGCAACCTGCTCGAGGAGGGCGTGTGCCGCGCCCGCGGACACGCGCGTCGAGATGAGGTAATCGAGCTCGGCGAGCACGAACGGCGACAGGAGACGAGGTTCATTGGAGGCTCGAAGGACCTCGGCGGCGGCCAGGTGGTGGCGCTGGCTCGCATCGATGGCTGCCAGCACCCCGCTGGTGTCGAGGACGATCAACGGTCGCCGAACCCGTCCATCGCCTCGTCGAGACGCTCAGCGAGGTCAGGCTGATCGCTCGAGAA
Organism: uncultured Chloroflexia bacterium; assembly: GCA_963788235.1. GTDB lineage: Bacteria > Chloroflexota > Limnocylindria > Limnocylindrales > CSP1-4 > SPCO01. The sequence goes on from CAWBFV010000002.1 coordinate 420,869, forward strand.
CAGCGGCAGCTTGAGTTCGCTCGCCTGATGCCGAGCCGTGACCAGCTCCACGCCCTCGCGGATGAGCTCCGCCTCTGATCGGCCAGCCGCCTTCGCTGTCCGCTCGAGCGCCTGCTTCTGCGTGTCGGTCAGGTAGACCGTCGTCTTCTCCATGCCATACATGGTACCATACGTCAGAAAACAGCACAACCGTTCTAGGCCATTCGGTACTCGCTGATCTCGAACAGGTGGCCATCCGGGTCGCGGAAGAAGCAGCGCGTCTCGGCGCCATGCGTGACCGGCGGCGTCAGGAACGCCGCGCCGCGGCCGCGGAGCTCGTCGTAGGCGGCCTGGCAGTCGTCGACGCGCATCGTGAACAGGTTGTCGCGCACGCGTCGGGTCCGCGGGCGGCGCCAGGGTGACGTCGGGCTTGTCGTCGGTCGGGCCGCCGCCCGTCACGATCAGCAGCCAGGCTGTGCCGAGCTCGAGCACGACCGACGTGCCGCCATACTCGCCGTACAGCGTCGCGCCGAGCACGTCGAGGTACCACGCCTTCGACCGCGCCAGATCCGACACGACGAGGATGTGCGTGACGGCTAGCTCGGGACTCGGGAAGACGGGATGGACGTTCAATGGCATGTCGGCACGGCGAGCGATGACCTGACGTTCGCGATCGCGGTCTCATGCCCACAAAACGAGGTTAGGCAGTGACGATCGATCTTGGCGACACGTGGAACCTGCCGAACGTGTTCGCGTTCGAGGGCCAGAAGATTCGATGGGGGTTCATCGGCGAAGGCCCCCCGCTCGTCTTCGTTCACGGCACACCCTTCAATTCGGTCATCTGGCGCCGCATCGTCCCATACCTCGCGAGCCAGAGACGCGTGTACTTCTACGATCTGCTGGGCTATGGCCAGTCTGAGATGCGCGACGGCCAGGATGTCTCGCTCGGCGTCCAGAACCGGGTCTTTGCTGCGCTGTTGGATCATTGGGGACTCGAGTCGCCGGACGTCGTGGGTCACGACTTCGGCGGCACCACGGTGCTCCGGGCCCACCTGCTCGGGGCGAAGGACTACCGGTCGCTGACGCTGATCGATCCAGTCGCCTTCGGGCCGATGAGCCGGCCGGGTTCGCTGTCCCAACATGCCCGCCGGCACGAGGCTGCCTTCGCGGAGCTACCGGCGTTCGTGCACCGCGCGATCGTCCCGGCGTACATCTCCAGCGCAGGCCCGCGGCCGCTCCCGCCGGAGACGATGGCGCTGTACGCAGAACCATGGTTCAGCCCGCTTGGGCAACCTGCGTTCTGGCGCCAGATGGGCCAGTTCGATGACCGTTACACCGACGACGTCGAAGCCATGTACCAACGGATCCGCTGCCCGGTCGTGATCCTGTGGGGCGAGCAGGACCGTTGGATCCCCGTCGAGGACGGTCGCAGGCTGGCGACGATGATCCCCGGCTCGATCCTCCAGATCGTCCCTGACGCTGGTCACATGGTCCAGGAAGATGCGCCTGAAGCCATCGTGGCCGCGCTGCTCGGATTTCTCCCTGACACGCCCTAGCGCCAGACTCCCCTCCTCCGCTCCCCCGCTCGGAGGCGTTGCTGCCGGTGACGATCACCAGCGCGGGGCCATCAGGTCTGGGCCGGCCAGCAGTCCTGCCCACGAGGCGGCGGCGGCGCCCTTCGACCGTGACGCCGAGCGCGTCGGTCAGCTCCGCTTGGGCCTCGTGGAGCGCCGCCTCGCTCACGGTGCGCATCTCGTCGACACGGCCGGGCATCAGGTCCACGGCGCGCGGGATCGCGACGCGCGACGCGATGCCGTCGGCGTACGTCGCCGCGCTCGGGGTGTCGATCGGTCGGCCGGCCGCGAAGCTCAGCGTCATCGCCGGAGCGGCCTCGGCCTGGATGCCCACGATCCGCGTGTCCGGCGACGCGTGGCGCAACCACGATCCGACGCCGTTGATCAGCGCGCCGTTGCCGACCGGGACCGCGGCGACCGCCAGCGCTGGCAGCCGGCCGGCGTCGGTCGCGTCGGTGAGCTCGAGGGCGAGCGTCGCGGCACCTGTCGAGATCCGCGGGTCGTCGCCGTCGACGAGGAGCTCGGCGCCGTGCTCCCGCGCGTACGCCTCCGATCCTCCCCTGGCCTCGTCGAAGTCCTCCCCCATCTCGATCACGTCCGCGCCGAGTGCCCGCATCCGCGCGACCTTTGCCCGGTTCGCGCGCGTCGAGGCGAACACGACCGCGGGAACGCCGAGCGCCCGCGCGGCGTAGGCGACGCCTTGCCCGAAGTTGCCGGCGGAGGCCACGACGATCTGCGCGGTCCGGACCGATCCTCCCCTCCCCTGCCAAACCGTGGATGGCGACCCAGGTCCCGCGGCCCTTGAACGAGCGGATCGGGTTGACGGTCTCGACCTTGACGATGACCGGGACGCCGAGACGCGCGCTCAACCCCTCGTGGACGAACTGCGGGGAGCGCGTGAAGACCGGATCGATCTCGGCCGCGGCGCGGCGGATCGCGGTTGCGTCGAGCTCGGGGATCTCGATCACCGTCGCGTCACCCTGACGAACGCTCGGCGCACAACAAAACGCCCAAAGGAACCTCGATCACTAGACGCCCCAGTCAATGTAAACACCGACTAGGTCGCTAGATGTTCGACGCCCCTTCGGGCAAGACGAACCATACCGGTGCGGGTGGGCGCCACACAACAGGGTTATCCACGAGTTTCCTCGCAAATGCATTGCACCGAGGGGCGTTGTCCACAGACTACCCACAATCACGCCTCGAGCGGCCATTCGACGGCCTCTGACAGGACCGGCCGCCCGGAAGGATCGACACGCAGGATCCGCTCCTCGCCCCCATCCGCGGAGCGGAGTCGCCATTCGCGATCAGCCGTGCGCTCGAACGTCCAGCTTGCGGGTTGCGGATCCAGACGATCGTCGATCCGAACGACATCGACCGTCCGGCTTGCCCCGACCTCGACGCGCGCCGACAACCGGCGCAGGGTGACCGTCGCCGAGGCGGGCGAACGCAGCAGCAGCAGCTCGTGGTCGGGGCTCCATGGGAGCGCGAAGTGCCGCACGCCGTCCGCGCCGACGAGGTTGCCGTGGAGCGCCGACTCGTCTCGCTCGGGATGCAGCGTCAGCAAGCCCGCCGGGCCGGCGACCTCGAGTCGGCTCAGACGATCCGCCGGAGTCGCCTCCAGGAGCGTCACCCGGGCGACCCCACCCTCCGACTCGATCGACTCTCGCCAGCGCGTTCCATGGGAGCCTTCAGCCTCGCTCCAGACGATCCAGGAGCCGTCCAGGATCCGAGCGCGGCCTGCCCGCCGGATCGGCGCCATCCCCTCCCCTCCTCAGCCGCGGTGTTCAGCTCCGACCGGCGCATCGACCGAGACGTGCCCGTCGACCGCCTCGCTCCACCGTCCGGCCGCGGATTCGAGCTCGCCGGCGAGCGACGGCGCGACCCGGCCGTGGACCCGGACATCGCGCTCGCGGTACTCGATGTCGATCGTGCCGCGCTCGCGGACGCGTGCAAGCAGCTCGCCAGCGGCGTACGGGACGGCCACGTCGATATCGACCCACAACGACGCGAGGACGGCCGCGATCTCGGCGCGGAGCGTGTCCATGCCGTAGCCGGTCAGCGCCGAGACGAAGACCGCGCCGGCGATCGATGGCGCGACACCCGTGCCGTTCGAGGCAGCGTGGTCGATCAGGTCGGCCTTGTTGAACACGACGAGCCGCGGCTTGTCCCCTGCCCCGAGCTCGTCGAGGACAACCTGGACCGTCGCCCGGTGCTCATCGATGTGCGGGTCCGAGGCATCGACGACCTCCAGCAGCACGTCGGCCCGGTTGACCTCCTCGAGCGTGGCCCTGAACGCATCGACGAGCTGGTGCGGCAGTTTGTGGATGAAGCCCACCGTGTCGGTGACGATCGCGGTCTGGCCGTCGCCGAGCTTGACCTGGCGGCTCGTCGGATCGAGGGTCGCGAACAGCTTGTCTTCGGCACGGGCGACCTCGGAGCCGACCAGCGTGTTGAGCAGCGTCGACTTGCCGGCGTTCGTGTAGCCGACGATGCCGACGGTCGGCCACAGCCGGCGATCGCGACCGCGTGCTGCGGTGGCTCGCTGCTGGCGGACCTGCTCGACGCGCTCCTTCATCTTCGCGATGCGTGTGCGGATGATCCGCCGGTCCGTCTCCAGCTGGCTCTCGCCGGGTCCGCGGGAGCCGATGCCGCCCTGGGTCCGCGACAGGTGCGTCCACAGCTTGGTCAGCCGCGGCAGCTGGTACTCGAGCTGGGCGAGCTCGACCTGCAGCCGCCCCTCGTGGGTCTGGGCGTGCAACGCGAAGATGTCGAGGATCAGCCGGCTCCGGTCGATGACCTTGACCCGGAGCAGCTCCTCGAGCGCGCGCTGCTGCGCCGGCGACAGCTCGTCGTCGGCGATCAGGACGTCGAAGCCGGTCTCTCGCTTGGCGGCCGCGAGCTCCTCGGCCTTGCCCTTGCCGATGTACCAGTTCGGGTCGACGTGGCGTCGGTTCTGCCACTCGGCGCCCACGACGTCACCGCCCGCCGTGGTCGCGAGGTTGGCGAGCTCGGCCAGCGACTCGGGCGCGGTCCAGCCGTCCTCTGCGCCGGTGTCGACGGCGACGAGGAAGACCTTCTCGGTCGGCGGGGCGAGGTCGATCAGGGAATTCGTGCGGGGAGACATCTTGTCGTGGTCGGCGGTCAGCGTCGTTCGAGCTTGGCGACCTGATCGGCGAGGCGCTCGTTGGCTCGACGGAGGCGCACGACCTCTTCCGCGAGCTCGCGCAGCGCGCGCTCGACGTCGGCGAGCTCGACACGGATCGCCCGGCGAACCGCCGCGTCCATGCCGGACGTGCTCGTACCCGCGGTCGTGGTCCGTCGCTTGGTGCGGCGCTTCGGACCGGTCACGGCGTCGCGCAGGATGTCGCCGATATCGATGTTGAAGCCGAGGGGCTCGGTCTCGTCGGGGGGCATGGTCGTAACGGTACCGCGCCGACCAGCGGCACGCACTTGCCGGCCATTCAGCGTGCACGAACGAGGGCCTGCAGGGAGCCGTGACCCTCGAGGACGGCGGCTGACGGCGCGGTGACGCCGCTGTAAGGCTCGTGCGAGCACGATCACGCCAGGAGGTGGCCCCAGTGACCGACCCACGCCTGCACAGCACCGAACCCATCGACGACGAGGTACCGTTCGAGGATGCCCTCGCTGTCCGCCGCGAGGAAACGCCATCCGAGGAGGACGCGATCGTGACGCCGGCCGCGGCTGAGCGCGAGCAGCGCCTCGAGGACCAGGATCGCCGAGCCATCGCGACCCGTAACGGAACGTGTGGAGGACGAGCCGTCGTGACCGACCAGCGCACCGATGCGGCACGATCTGCCGATCGAGGACGTCGTCGAGCTCCAAGGCGACGTACCGCCCGTGGATCAGGACGCCTTCCTCGAGCCCGACGAGATCGAGAAGGAACGTCGCCCGACGCAGACCGAGCTCGATCACGGTTACGCGTCGCCGGACCGCACCTACGCGGTCAACTCAGCCGAGCAGCTCGATGGGCTCGACCTCGACGATCTGCGCGAGGGCGAGACCGACGATCCGGACGCGGCGACCGAGGAAGGCCTGGCCTACGTCCCACCGATCGATCCGCCGCTGTACGCCGATCCCGAGTCCGAGGACGGCATCGTCATCGCGGCGGGTGCGGCCGTCTCGGCCGAGTCGGAACCGTACGACAACAGCCACCGCTCGAGCGATCTGTCGGTCGAAGGAGACCTGACCGACCGGATCCGCGCGGCATTGCGCGCGGACGCCGCCACCAGCGAGCTGGCCGATCGTCTCGTCATCGGCACCAGGGGTGGCAAGGTCGTCATCCGTGGGGTGGTCGACGGGATCGAGGACACCGACAGCATCGTCGAGGTCGTCGAGCGGGTCAGCGGCGTGACCGAGGTCGTCGACGAGACCGATCTCCCGGACTGATCAGTCCGTCACGGTTCTCGCGATGGCGAGTGCCGCGGCGAAGGGGTCCGTGGTCGTCGCGTCCAGCCACTGGACCCCCGGCTCGGCGCGGAACCAGGTCCGCTGCCGCTTGGCGAACGCGACGTTGCGGCGTGCATCCTGGTCGATCGCCTCGTCGCGGCTCAGCTCGCCGTCGGCAACGGCCCACGCCTCCCGGTAGCCGATCGCGGAGAAGGCCGAAAGACCGGGATCGAAGCGTGTTCGGAGCGCGATCGCCTCGTCGATGAGCCCGGCGTCGAACTGACCTCGTGCTCGCGCCGCGATGCGCCGGTCGTGCTCGGGCCGCGCGACGGTGAGGCCGATCCACGTGGACGGACCGTCGTAGCCACGAGCGGCCGGCAATGGACCGTCACCACGGATCTCGGCGATCTCCAGGGCGCGGATCACGCGACGGGGGTTCGCCAGATCGACGTCCCCCGCGAGGGTGGGCGCGAACTGTCGAAGTCGCTCCGCGAGCGGCTCCAGTCCGTCCGCCGCGAACTCCGCCTCGAGCCGCGCCCGGACCGCGGGATCGTCCGGCAATGCATCGAGGTCGAGGCCGCGCGCGACGGCGCGCAGGTACAGCCCGGTCCCACCGACCAGCAGCGCCACCCCGTCCCGTGCCGCGAGGTCGTCGAGCACTCGCCGGGCATGCGCCGCGAAATCGGAGAGCGCGAACCGCTGGTCCGGTTCGACCAGGTCGAGCCCCGCGTGCGGGACGCGCGCCCGATCCGCGGCGCTCGCTTTGGCCGTCCCGATGTCGAGTCCGCGATAGACCTGCCGCGAATCCGCGGAGATGACGACCGCGGGCCGACCCTCGGCGAGGAACGCCTCCGCCAGTCGGATCCCGAGCTCGGTCTTGCCGGTCGCGGTCTCGCCCGCGACGACGATGAGCGGAGGCGGGCCAGGCATCGGGCCATACTGCACGGGCGATGCCGTTCCCGCACGTCTTCTCCCCGGTCCAGCTGCGCCACAAGACCCTCGCGAACCGGATCACATTCGGGGCGCACACGGCGAACATGAGCGAGGGCGGCCTGCCCGGCGACCGGCACGCGGCGTACTACCGCGAACGGGCGGCCGGTGGGGCCGCGATGATCGTGGTCGAGCCGGTGCCGGTGCACCGCACGGCGGTCCTGACGCGGGGCAACTTCCGGCACGACGACGACGCGGTCATCCCGGCGTTCCGGCGGCTGGTCGAGGCCTGCCGCGAGGTCGCCCCCGACGTCGTGATGATCCAGCAGCTGTACCACGTGGGCGAGCACGGCGACGCCGACAACTCCTTCGCGCCGAACTGGACGGCCTCGGCTCGACCCTCGTACCACGATGCGGATGGCTCGCACGCGATGACGGCGGGCGAGATCGAGGAGGTCGATCGACGGCTTCGTGGCCGCCGCCGGGCGGGCACAGGACGCCGGCTACGACGGCATCGAGGTGTTCGCGGCCTACCACGCGCTCGTCGACCAGTTCTGGACGCCCTGGTCGAACCGCCGCACCGACGAGTGGGGCGGCTCGTTCGAGAACCGGATGCGGCTCTCATCGACGATCCTCTCGCGGATCCGCGAGCGATGCGGCGAAGACTTCATCATCGGGCTGGCGGTCAGCGTCGACGACACATCCGGGGTCACGCTCTCGGTGGAGGAGCTGCAGGAGGTCGTCGGCTGGCACGACGAGCGCCGCCTGATGGACTACGTCACGTGCGGCACCGGCTCGTACTTCAGCTTCCACGAGATCATCCCGACATCGCTGTACCGGCAAGGGCTCGGCGTGCCGTACGCGGCGGCCCTCAAGCGCGTGGTTCAGCATGCACTGGTGCAGGCCGAGAGCCACATCCGGACGCCGCAGGCGGCCGAGGCGGCGCTGGCCGAGGGATCTGCGGACCTCGTGAGCATCGTCCGGGGCCAGATCGCCGACCCGTACCTCGTCGCGAAGGCCCGCGACGATCGCGCCGACGAGGTCCGCCCGTGCATCTCGTGCAACCAGCTGTGCTGGGGTCGGCGGTCTCGCGACTACTGGATCTCGTGCCTCGTGAACCCGTCGGCCGGCCGCGAGTTCGAATGGGGCGGCGAGCCATTCGCCCCGGCGACCGCCCCGAAGCACGTGCTGGTCGTCGGCGGTGGACCGGCCGGGCTCGAGACCGCCCGTGTCGCGGCGACCCGCGGGCACCGGGTGACGCTCGTCGAGCGCGGAGCGAGGCTCGGCGGCCAGTTCCGGCTGGCGGGGCTCCAGCCGTCGCGCGAGCAGATCGGCGACTTGCTAGCGTGGCTCGAGCGGGAGCTGGCGCGGCTCAGCGTCGAGGTGCGCCTTGACACGGACCTCGATGCAGCCGGCGTGCGGGCGGTCGGTGCCGATATCGTCGTCGTCGCCACGGGCGCTCGACCGGCCCGTGCCGGCTTCCAGCGGGCCGCCCCGGCGGTCGATCGACTACTCGGCGTCGATGGCGAAGGCGTGTTCGCGATCCACGACGTGCTCGACGGCACGGCCACGCCGGGGGCGCGGGTGATCGTGCTCGACGACCTCGGTGACTGGCGTGGGACGGGGACGGCGCTCCACCTCGCGGAGAGCGGTCACGAGGTCACGATCGTGACGTCCGCCCCGGTCATCGCCGGCGGGCTCGCCCACAGTGCCGCGGACGGCCCGCTGCGCCGTCGATTTCTCGCCGCGGGGGGCACGGCGCTCACGAACACGGTGGTCGACGGCTGGGGTGATGGCCGGGCGCTGATCCGGTTCCTCCTCGACGGGACATCATTCCAGTTCGAGGCGGACAGCCTCGTGATCGCGGAAACCGCGGTGTCGGAGACCACGCTCCCAGACGCGTTAGCAGAGGCTGGCATCGCCTACGACGCCATCGGCGACGTCGTCGCACCGCGGCGCGCCAGCCTGGCGTTCTACGAGGCACGCGAACTGGCTCGTCGGCTGTGAGACGACGGGCCGTACCATTGCGGGCGAGGAGGTCGCCATGACGACCCAGGAAGTCGACCACGCGTCGCCGGCCCGTCGCGGCCGGGCCGCTCGCCAGGCGACGCGGCTCGCCCGCGCGATGGATACGCTCCCCTACCTGACGCGAAAGCTGCCACCGGTCGAGGTGATCTCCGTCGATGGCCTGGAGGCGATCGAGCACAACGCCGACACCCTCCTCCAGGAGGTCGGCATCGAGATCGTCAACTTCCCCGAGGGCGTCGAGATCTTCCGCGCGGCCGGCGCCGACGTGCAGGGCTCGAGGGTCCGCTTCGAGCGTGGCATGTGCCGCAAGCTCGTCCAGGCGACCGCACCGCGGCTGTTCACGCAGACCGCCCGGAACCCGGCCCGCAGCGTCCAGATCGGCGATCCGTACATGGTGCTGGTGCCGACCTACGGCTCGCCCTTCATCCACAACCTCGACGACGGCCGGCGCTACGCGACGATCGAGGACTTCCGCAACTTCGTGAAGCTCACCTACACGAGCCACACGCTCCACCACGGCGGCGGCACGCTGTGCGAGCCGGTCGACCTGCCGGTCAACAAGCGCCACCTCGAGATGGTCTACATCGCACATCCGCTACTCGGATCGCGCGTTCATGGGCTCGGTGACCCATCCGAGCCGGGCCGAGGACTCGGTCGAGATGGCGCGGATCGTGTTCGGCGCCGACACGCTCGAGCGCGAGCACGTGATCATGGGCCTCGCGAACGCGAACTCCCCGATGTCATGGGACTTCAACATGCTCGGCTCGGCCAAGGCCTATGCCGAGGCCAACCAGATCATGCTGATCACGCCGTTCATCCTGGGCGGGGCGATGGCGCCGGTGACCGTGGCCGCCTCCGCGACGCAGACCCTCGCGGAGGCGCTGGCCGGGATGGCGTTCTGCCAGATCGTGCGGCCCGGCGCACCCGTGATCTTCGGCTCGTTCGCGTCGTCGATGTCGATGCAGACCGGCGCCCCCACGTTCGGCACACCCGAGCCGCAGCTGGTGCTGTTCGTGCTCGCGGCGCTGGCCCGCCGCCTCGGCGTCCCGTTCCGCTCGGGTGGCAACTTCACCGCCTCGAAGCTGCCCGACTACCAGGCGGCGTACGAGAGCGCGATCAGCTTCATGGCCACGATGCAGGCCGGCGTGAACTTCAACCTGCACACGGCCGGCTGGCTCGAGGGCGGGCTCGCGGTCGGCTACGAGAAGTTCATGCTCGATGAGGACCAGGCGTCGATGACCTCGGCGTACATCGGCGGCGTCGACCTCACCGACAACGGGATGGCGCTCGACGCGATGCTCGCGGGTGGTCCGGGCCAGCACTTCCTGGGCTCGCCGCACACGCTGGCCAACTTCGAGAACGCCTTCTGGCGCTCGGAGCTGTCCGACAACAACAGCTTCGAGCAGTGGGAGCTCAACGGGGCGCAGGACGCCGCCCAGCGCGCCAACGCCCGCTGGAAGCGCCGCCTGGCCGAGTACGAGCGACCGCCGCTCGACGAGGGCGTCCACGAGGCGCTCGCTCGAGTGGATCGAGAGGCGGCGAGCGAGCTTCCCCGACTCGGACGTCTAGCCGGTCTGGTCCGTGCTCTCCGGGCCTGCGCGCCCGGGCTCCTCCGCCTGCTGCTCATCCCTCGAGGCGCATAGCAGGCAAAGACAGCGCCCGGTCCTGCTGGCTATCGCTCAGGTGAATACGCAATAGGCCGAAATCTGGGCTCGGCAGGCCGAATCCGCCACTGGAGCCTCCGACGTATTCGTGTCGCGAATGAGCAGCAGGCGACGAGCGTCACCGAGCTGCCGGTCCGGGCCGACCGGGGCCGGCTGGCCGCCTCGTCGCGGCGCGATCCCGGTGCATTGAGATCCGCCGGCCGACGCCGGCGGGCGCGCCAAACCCGCATGCGCGGCGGCCATCGCATCGACCAGCGCGCGCCTGCGCCGCCGGCATCGGCACCACCTTGCCGCTCGACTGGTCGACGTGGATGAACATCAGCTCGGCCGTGGCCAGCCGCTCCCCGGTCGCGGCGTCGGTCATGTCGTGCACGACGTGGATCCGTTTCGCGTCATGGTCGACGACCTGCGTCGCCACCGACAGCACGGTGTCCAGCGACACCTCGCGCCGGAAGGTGAGGTGTCCTTCGACGGTGTAGATCGTGCAACCGGTCCGTTCGCGGTACGCCTGTCCGAACCCGAGGGCCGCGAGCACCGCCTCCGTGGCATCGCTGAACGCGACGAAGTAGTAGCCGTCCATGAGGTGACCGTTGTAGTCGATCCACTCGGGGAGGACCCGCGTCCCCGACGTGACCAGGGCGGTCACGTTCCCGGACGCGTCGCGCGTGTCGCTCCGCGCTCGAAGGGCCAACAGCTCGACGAGGAATTCGTCCCGTTCGCGCTCGAGCTCGGGGATCGATCGGCCTGCCGCCTCGCGAAGGCAGCCCTCGACCATGCGCTCGCGCAGCTCCGGGGTGAGCTCGGGCGCCTCGAGTCGCGTCCACGGCTCGAGCAGGGCCGCACCGAAATGGTCGAGCATGTAGCCCATCCCGCCCTGGCCGCCGGCGAGGTGGAAGGTGAGGCACGGCCCCATCAACGCCCAGCGGAGCCCCGGGCCGTACGTGATCGACGCATCGATCTCCTCGACGGTCGCCTCCCCCGCCGCGACCATGTGCAGTGCCTCGCGCCAGATCGCCTCCTGGAGCCGATTGCCGAGGAACCCGGGCAGCTCCTTGGTCATCTTCAGCCCGTACTTGCCGACGTGGGTGTAGAACGCGACGGTCCAGTCGACCACGGCAGGGTCCGTGCGTTCGCCGCCGACCACCTCGACGAGCGGGATGAGATACGGCGGGTTGAACGGGTGGCCGACCACCAGCCGCTCGGCGTGCACGGCGTCCTGCTGGAGCATCGTCATCGAGAACCCCGATGTGCTCGAGGCGATGACGGTCGCCGGGTCGGCGGCAGCGTCGATCTCCGCGAGGATCCGGATCTTGGTCGGGCCGTCCTCGCGGGTGCTCTCCTGGATGAACTCCGTCCCCGCCGTCGCTCGGCGAGGTCGGTCGCGAAGCGGAGGCGCGACTGGTCGGCGCCGTCGCGCAGCCCGAGACGCTCGAGCGTCGGCCACGCGTCGGCGACGAAGTCGGCGCAGTCGATCCTCGGCGCCGGGCGCCGGGTCGAACGCGACGACGTCGAGGCCCATCCGCAGGAAATGGGCCGCCCAGCCGCCGCCGATCACGCCGGTCCCGATCACCCCCACCCGCCGCACGTCGGCCGGATCCGGTCACGGACCATGGTCAGAACGCGACCTGGTCGCGGCCCTTGAGGCCGAGGATCTCGCGCGCCTCGTCGGGGGTGGCGATCTCCAGCGACAGGGCTTCGAGGATCCCGCGGATCTTGCGCACCTGGTCGGCGTTCGACTCGGCCAGCTGGCCCTTGCCGAGGTAGAGGCTGTCCTCGAGGCCGACGCGGACGTGGGCGCCCATGATCGCGGCGGCGGTCACGACGCCCATCTGGAACCGCCCGGCGCCGAGCACGGACCACTCGTAGGCGTCGCCGAGCAGTCGGTCCGCCGTCCGGCGCATCTGGACGATGTGGTCGACATCGGTGCCGATGCCACCCATCGTCCCGAAGATCGTCTGGACGAAGATCGGCGGCTTGATCATGCCCTTGTCGAGGTAGTAGGCAAGCGTGTACAGGTGCGACGTGTCGTAGGCCTCGCACTCGAACCGGGCGCCGGTCTCCGGCCCGACGACCCGTGAGCATGTATTCGATGTCCGGTGTAGGTGCTCAGGAACGGGTCGCGCCGGGTCTGCTCGAGATACGGCTCCTCCCAGTCGAACTTCCACTTGCCGCGGTACTTGTCGATCATCGTGAAGCCGCCGTAGTTCATCGACCCCATGTTCAGGGTCGCGAGCTCGGGCTTCGCCCGGAGCACACCCTCGAGGCGCTGCGCGACGGTCATCCCGGTCCCGCCACCGGACGACACGCTGAGGACGACGTCCGACTTGGCCTTGATGCGCGTCAGGTACTCCATGAAGACGTCGGGATCCGGCGTCGGCCGTCCGTCCCGCGGATCGCGCGCGTGCAGGTGGATGATCGAGGCGCCCGCCTCGGCGGCTCGATCGACTGGTTCACGACGTCGTCGATCGTGTACGGCAGGTAGCGGCGACATCGACGGCGTATGCCCCGAGCCCGTGATCGCGCAGTCAGGATGACCTTGCGCGTAGCCATGGGTCCGACGGCTCCTTCCTGGGTCGACTGCTCGTGCGGCCGGGCGGTGCGGCCGGCGCGTCACTGGTCGAGGATGGCGCCGTCGTCACGCCGAGGCGACGTCCTCCACCGGGGCCACCTCGATCGCCTCGACCACCAGCTCCTTGCGCTCGGCCTGCAGCCGGCGCAGCTCCTCGAGCGGGATGTGACACTTCATGAGGTGGCCGGGCTCGACCTCGGCCAACGGCGGCTCGGTCACCTCGCACAGGCCCGGGATGACCCGCGGGCAGCGGGTGTGGAACACGCAGCCGCTCGGCGGGTTGGCCGGGCTGGGCACCTCGCCGCCGAGCCGGATCCGCGTGCGTTCCTCGCCGTCGACGTTCGGGACCGCGGACAACAGCGCCTCGGTGTACGGATGGTTCGGGCCGCTTGAAGACGGTCTCGGTGTCGCCCGACCTCCTGGATCCGGCCGAGGTACATCACGGCGATCCGGTCGGCCAGGTAGCGGACGACACCCAGGTCGTGCGAGATCAACAGGTAGCTGGTCTTGCTCTCGGCCTGCAGCTCGGCGAGGACGTTGAGGATCGCGGCCTGCACGGAGACGTCGAGCGCGCTCGTCGGCTCGTCGGCGACGACGATCCGCGGGTCGCCGGCGAACGCGCGGGCGATCGCGACGCGCTGCTTCAGCCCGCCGGACAGCTGGCGCGGCTTGAGGTCGAGGTGCCGCTGGGTCAGCCGCAGGTGCTCGGCGAGCTTGTCGACCCGCTCGTTGGCGGCCTTGCCCTTGACGCCGGTGAGCTTGCTGACCGAGCGCATCAGGATGCTGCGCACGGTCCAGCCGCGGTTCAGCGCCGAGTCGGGGTTCTGGAACACCATCTGGATCGCGCGCTTGTCCGTCGGTCGGTCGCGTGGCCGAGGCGTTCGGCGCGAGCGGCGTGGCCGTCGAGCGCCATGCTGCCGCCGCTGTCGGGCGACTCGATGCCGAGGATCGTCTTGGCCAGCGTGGACTTGCCCGAACCCGATTCGCCGACGAGGCCGAGCGTCTCGCCGTCGCGCAGTTGCAGGTCGACGCCGACGAGGGCCGGCACGTCGTGGCCGCACTGCTGGAACGTCTTGGAGACATGCTCGTCAGCTGAGCGCGACCTCGCCCTGTGGCACGACGGCCTGGCCGATCCCGGTGCGACGGCTGCCTTCGATGCTCGCCGATCCGCTCGCAGTGGTGGCAACGGGTCCACTGGCCGTTGCCGACGTCGACGACCGGCGGCACGACCGTCGCGGCAGAGGTCGTCGGCCAGCGGGCAGCGATCGACGAAGACGCAGGTCGGCAGGCGGCTGCCGATCTGGGGCAGCGTGCCCGGGATCGTGGCGAGCGGCCGCTCGGTCTTGCGGATGCCGTGGCGGGGCAGCGACTGCAGCAGACCGACGGTGTACGGATGCTGCGGGCTGTCGAAGACCTGATCGCGTTGCCTTCCTCGACGATCTTGCCGGCGTACATCACACCGACGCGATCGCACATCGTGCGGATGACGCCGAGGTTGTGGGCGATCAGCAGCACGGCGGCGTTGGTCTCTTGCGCAGCGTGCGGACCAGATCGAGCACCTCGCCTCGACGGTCGCGTCGAGACCGGTGGTCGGCTCGTCGAGCACGAGGAGCTTCGGGTCGCAGGCCAGCGCCATGGCGATGACGACGCGTTGCTGCATGCCGCCCGAGAGCTGGTGCGGGTAGCGGTCGATCACCCGCTCCGGGTCGGCGATCCGGACCCGCTCGCAGCGCCGCGAGCGCGCTCTCGCGAGCCTGGTCCGTCGTGCTGCCCGAGCAGCGTGAAGCCTCGATGACCTGCGGCCGACCTTGATCGTCGGGTTCAGCGCTGCGCCCGGATCCTGGTAGACCATCGATGCCTGGTGGCACCGGAACCGCCGCAGCTGCGTCGTCGTGTCATCCCCGTGACGTCGTCGCCGGCGACGAGGACTGGCCCCCGGTGATCTTGCGCGTTGCGTGGCAGGTAGCGCAGAGCCGCGTAGGCCGTGGTGGACTTGCCGCAGCCCTGACTCGCCGACGAGGCCATATGCCTCGCCCGGGCGCGACCTCGAACGAGACGCCGCGCAGCACCGGCCGCCGGATCGCCGCGCACGATGTAGCGAGCGAGAGGTCCTCGACCTCGAGCGCCGCGGCGCGGCGCGGTGCCGGCGGCGGAGGCTGGTGTGAGCGTCTGCGGTCGTCATTCGCTCAAGACCGACTGGAGGGAGTCGGCGATCAGGTTGACGGCGACGACGAGCTCGCGATCGCCAGCGCCGGGAACATCGTCGGCCACCACATGCCCGACGATCATGTTGCAGAACTCCTCGCTGACCGACAGGCCCCAGTCGGGTGACGGCGGCTGGATGCCCGACGCCGAGGAACGACAGCGTGGCGACGGTGAAGATGGCGTAACCGAAACGGACGGTGAGCTCGACGATGATCGGGCCGAGGACGTTCGGGAGGATCTCGCGGGACATGATGAACAGCCCGCGACTCGCCGCGGAGCTTGGCGGAGGTCACGTAGTCGAGCTGTCGCTCGGCGAGCACCGCGGATCGCACCGTGCGGGCGACGATCGGCGTGAACAGGATCGCCACGACCCGATCACCACAGCGGCGACGTCCCGAGCGACGACGAGCGTCAGCAGGGCGACCAGGATCACCGGCAGCGCCAGGAACGCCTCGACGATCCGGCTCAGCACGACGTCGACCATGCCGCGGAAGTAGCCCATGACCAGGCCGAGGATCGTGCCCAGCGCCACGCCGAGCAGGGCCGCCAAGGGGGCAACGATCAGCACGTCGCGGCGCCGGCCATCACCCGGGACAGGACGTCGCGCCCGAGTCTCGTCGGTGCCGAACAGATGCGCGGTGCTGGGCGGCCGAGTGGCGCCTTCGCGAAGTCGTTGAACGGGTCGTACGGGGTGATCCGGTCGCCGAGGATCGCGGAGATCGACCCAGAACAGCACGATGAGCACCCGATGATGAACGCCGGGCCGGCGGATCAGAACGCCAGCGTCTCGCGGCGCGCCTGGGCGCGCTCGGAGACCGGAGCTGCCCGATCGGTGCCGCGACGGGTGCTGGCGATCGGGACGTCCATCAGCGCGTCCGCGTCGAGCCGGATGCGCGGGTTCATCCAGGCGATCGATCAGGTCGGCGAGAAGCGTCGCGACCATGTAGACGATGCCGATGATGATCACGCCGCCTTCAGCACCGGGATGTCCTTGCGTTGCGCCGCGAACAGCATCGGCTGACCCATGCCGTTGTAGTTGAAGACCTTCTCGACGCCGATGATGCCGCCGAACAGGTAGCCGATCTGCACCGCGATGACCGTGATGGTCGGGACCAGCGCGTTGCGCAGGACGTGCTTGCGCATCGTCTGGGCCGTCGTCAGGCCCTTCATCGTTGCGGTCCGGGTGTAGTCGGCTGCAGGACGTCGATGGTGCCGGCGCGCGTCATCCGCGCGATGTAGCCGAAGTACACGACCGCCATGGCCAGCGCGGGCATGAGCAGGTAGCGCAGCTCGATCGCCGCGCGCGCCGTCGCGGTGGCGTGGCGAGCACCGGAACCAGCTCGAGCTGCACGCCGAACGACGACGACCAGCACCGCGCCGGTCACGAATCGGGGATCGACGACGTGGCCAAGCCGAGTAGACGATCGCCGCGATCGGCCATCTTGTCCCGACGGCGCGCGGCAAAGAGCCCGGCCAGCGATCGAGATCGGGATCGTGATGACCAGCGCGAGCGCCGCCAGCTTGGCCGAGCGACCAGGGCCGGGAAGATGCTGCGACACCGGCGGGCTGGTTCTGAGAACGAATCCCCGAAGTCGAAGCGTGAACACGCCGGCGATCGACGTGAGGTACTGCCTGATCAGCGGGCGATCGGTGCCGAGCTCGCTCGTTGAGCGCGTCGACGCTCTCCTGCGGCGCGAACGGGCCGAGGATCGTCCGGCCGATGTCGTTGGGCAGCACGTTGACGATGAGGAAGACGATCGTGGCGAGGAGCCACAGCGTGACGAGCGAGAGCACCAGCCTGCGCGCAGACCACGTGTCATCTACCCTCACGCCTTCATCTGATTCAGATGGCTTCGCGAGGGCGACGGCTCGGCCGATCGACCCTCGCTCGATCGACGGGT
Source organism: uncultured Chloroflexia bacterium (assembly GCA_963788235.1). Lineage (GTDB taxonomy): Bacteria > Chloroflexota > Limnocylindria > Limnocylindrales > CSP1-4 > SPCO01. The sequence goes on from CAWBFV010000002.1 coordinate 438,129, forward strand.
CAGGCGACCTTGGCGGCGTCGACGAAGGAACATCTGGCCGAGCGCGCTCGACGAGACGCCGGTGAAGTTCTTCGAGTTGCCGGCGAGGAAGTTGTAGAAGTACGGCAGCGCCGACGGGCACGTTCGTCGTTGAGGATCGTCTCGATCTTCTTGCACGCGGCCTTCTGGGCGTCGACGCCGACGGCTGCCTGGAACTCGCCGAAGGCCGCGTCGAAGTCCCGGCGACATGTACTGCGACGAGTTCCAGATGCCGTTGCGTCTTGAGCGCGCGTTCAGGTAGACGTCGGGGGTCGCGCGGTGACCGTAGTCGACGATGCCCAAGCTCGGCCGCACCGGAGCACGGCGGGTCCGTCGGCTCGGCCGGGCACCACTGCGCGCCGTAGAACGGTCAGGCTCTCGACAGCGATATTCGAGGTTGAACCCTGCTTCCTGGCCTGGCTCTTGCAGCAGCTCGGCGAGCTCGGGGATCTCCTGCAGCTCGCCGGCGTGCAGCGTCGCCGTCAGGTCGGCGTGCCCGGCATCGGTGAGCAGCGCCTTGGCCTTATCGATGTCACGCTCGCGCTGGGGGACGCGTAGTCGTCGAAGAACGGGTAGATCGGCGCGATCGAGGTGGTCGTTGCCGAGGTCGGCCTTGCCCGTGGAAAGCTGCTCGATGAGCGCCGGCCGATCGACGGAAGCGCGAACGCCTGGCGCACCCCTTGTCGGTGAACTGCCCGTCGTCGCAGCGCATCCAGATCTGGCGGTGCGCGCTGCGCGGGTCGGCATCGACGCGATGTTGGGGTCGTCGAACAGCGCGTCGCCACCGAGCACGTCGAACTGGGCGATCGCATCGACCGGCCGCCCTGGATAGGCCGAGACCTGCGGCCCGGTGCGTCGAAGAACCTGAACTCCAGCGTGTCGAGCGGCGGCGTGCCGCCCCACCAATCGCGTTCGCCTCGAAGGTCGCGCCCGTCGCCGGGTCGTAGCTCGTCAGCTTCAACGCACCGGTGCCGTCGGGCGCCGTCGAGCGTGGTGCCGGCGACGTAGTCCTTCGGGCGTGATGACCGACTGCGGGTTGAAGACCGACACGAGATACGGGAAGTTGCCGTTCGCGCTGAGGAGCGTGAACTCGACCGTGTCGTCGTCGGTCGCCGGCGCCGACCGCGTCGATGACGCCCTTCAGACCGGGTTGCCGGCGGCAACGAGGCGATCCATCGTGGCCACGACGTCGGCGGCGGTGAACGGCGAGCCGTCCTGCCACTTCACGCCGTGGCGCAGCTTGAACGTCCAGACCGACCGCTGTCGTTCGGGCGTCCATCGGTGGCGAGCCCGGTGTCGATGTCGTCGCCCTTCTTGTCCAGCGTGGCAGAGGAACTCGAACGTCTGAGCAACGATGCCGTAGCCGCCGAGGTCCTGCATCAGCGACCGGGTCGATCTTGACCGGCCGTGAATGGCGATCTGATCGTTCCGCCGGTCGGTGCCGCGCTGCTGGCTCCCGCACTTGGGCTCGCCTCGCCCCCGCTCGAGGGCGGTGCCACCGATGCGGCCGGCGGTGTCGAGCATGCGGCGATGACCGCACCGATGAACGGCGTTGACAGGCCGATGACCGTGGCGCGCTTGACGAATTGGCGTCGCGTGATCTTGCCCTGAGCAAAATTCTCGACGAGGTCCAGCTCGAGGGGTGTCGCGGATCGGCGCACCCGATCCAAGCGGGAGTAGTCCATGGCGTAATCCTCCTCGACCATGTGACGGACCCGTGATGGCTCGCAACCATCCAGCCGGACGGTCCGCGTGAAGAACTCCTCCGGAAGCCGCCACGGTAACGGCGCGTTCTCGCCTATGTCAACGAGTGGCGGGTGTTCCTCCGAAACGAGACGACCCCGCAATGCGTACGGCCCCGCGTGCTCGACGCGGACGCGACTTCGCGCCCGAGCAGCCAGCGTCGGCGACCAGGTGGACGAGCTTGTTGCCGCGGCTTCGACCGGACATCGCGATGCCGACCGGCGGCGCCGACGAGCGGCGGCTCCCGCGTCCGTCACGTCGTGGTCGTGCGATCGCGGCGTCGTGATCGTGTCGACGAGCACCTCCACGTCGCGTCCGAGCCAGGCCTCGTTCCGCGACCGTCCGATCTCCTCCTGGAGCGCGAGCAGCTCGTTCAATCGGCGACGTTTGACGTCCGGCGGGACGTCGTCGGGGAGGCGCGTCGCCGGCGTGCCGGGTCGTGGCGAGTAGGCGGCCGCGAAGACCTGGTCGTAGCGGACCGTGTCGAGGAGCCGGAGCGTCGAGCGGAACTGCGCGTCGGTCTCGCCGCAGAACCCGACGATCACGTCGGTCGAGACCGTGATCCCCGGTACGGCCTCGCGGATGCGGTCCAGCCGCTCGAGATAGTGCTCGATCGTGTACTGGCGGCCCATCCGGCGGAGCACCGCGTCGTCGCCGGACTGGACCGGCAGGTGCAGGTGCTCGCAGACGCTCCGGCAGTCTGATATCGCCGCGATCAGCCGATCCGAGAGGTCCCACGGGTGCGACGTCACGAACCGCAACCTGGGGATCGCCGGGCGACCATCGGCCGTGCGCAGCCCGTCGATCGCGCGGATCAGCTCGGCGAGGTCCGGCCGACCGTGCAGGTCGAGCGCCGTCCGGCCCAGCGTTCCTCGTCGACGTGGGCGAAGCGGGCCTCGGCCGGCAGGTCGTGGCCGTAGGAATTCACGTTCTGGCCGAGCAGCGTGACCTCGCGGTAGCCTCCTGCGCCGGCGAGATGGCGGGCCTCGTCGAGGATCTCGTCGAACGGGCGGCGTGCTCCGGTCTGCGGCTGAACGGGACGATACAGTAGGTACACGTCTTGTCGCAGCCGTAGATGATCGGGAGCCAGGCACTGATCGCCGAGCCGCGAGCGACGGTCCCCTCCCCGATCGCCCGGGCGCGGGTCGCGGGCCGTCGGCAACGCCAACGACCTTGCGCCCGACCGTCGTGGTCGCCCCGATTGCCCGATCGGGCGAGAACCGATGGCGCCCGGCGCCGACTCCAGGCCGAGCTCGATCGACGAGTTCGGGCTCCTCGTCCGGCCGCAGAAAGAGGTCGACGGCGGGAT
>CAWBFV010000003.1:0-358093 GCA_963788235.1 uncultured Chloroflexia bacterium
GGTCGACGTGAACTCGCTGGGGATCTCAAGCGTGGAGTCGACCGGCTTGCCCGTGATCCCCCGGGCCAGGGTCGCGGCCACCGGGGCGTCGGCGGCCGCGGCCGGAGAAGAGGACGGGCACGACCGCGGTGCCGGCGGCCAGGACATCGGCCTCGAACTCCACCCCGGCGGGGAGCCCCGCGGCGGCCAGGGACAGGGCGCCGCCGAAGTCAGCACAGGCAGCATTGATCAGGATCGCCTGGCGGTTGCCCCGCGGCACGGCCACGGCCATCGTCCCCGTGCCCCGGCGGAGCGGGTACCCGTTCGGGGTGCTCAGGCTCAGCCGCAGCGGCACCACGGGGCTGATCTCGACGCGGTAGGCGTAATCGGGCCCGCCCCCCTTGAGGTGGTCGGCCACCGAGACGACGAACTCACCGTCCTTCGAGACCGTTGTCGAACCGCGGGCTGCTTGTCGGGGCCGCCGCTGTCGTCGTTGCCCGCAACCAGGGGCCCGTCCCGCCGCGGCGATCGCGAGCACCGAATCGAGCGGCGAGCGGATCTGGCGGGCGAAGACGCGGACGTCGTAGGTCTGGCCCTTCGTCGCCTTGAAGGTATAGAGATCGACGTCCCCCACGGCCCCGATCACCCCGTTCAGCGCCCGGCGGGGTGAACGGCGTGGCCGTCGCGTGGGTGTCATTCGGCTCGGCCTCGATGGTATTGCCGAACGGGCTGAGGCGGAAGGCGTTCGGGTACGGCGTGGCCGCGCTCGTCGCGGGCGACCAGGCCGAAGTTGCGCTCCGCGCTGCCGGCAGCGTCAGGCGAGTCGTCGTCTCGCCCAGGACGTCGCCGATCCAGAGCCAGGGTCACCGGCTCGCCGAGCTGCCCCCCGCCGGGACGGTCGCCGTCGGCCGGGGGAAGTCGCCGACGTGGAGCCGGTACAGGCAGTTGGCGTTGCCCGCGTAGGCGCTCTCGCGGGCCAGGACGATGTACGTGCCGTCCTCGGCACAACGACCGAGACGAACCCGTCCTGCCAGATCAGGGCCGAGTCGTCGCTGGACCCCAGCTCGAACCGCTTCGCGTCGAGGATCGCAACGTACGGGTCGAAGAACGTCGGACCCAGCCGGATGCCTTCCACCTCGACGGTGATGCGTGCCCCTTCTTGGCCTCGACCGAGTAATAGTCGACATCCTCGTTGTCGGCGACCCCGTTGACGGTACGTTCATCGCGATCGGCTGCGGCCGCGTAAAGTCGTTGTTCGGCTCGACCTCGGCCACGTCCTTCATCGCGCCGACGCTGAAGGTCTTCAGGGGGCTGACCCCGGTCGCCGTGCGGAGCCGGAAGTCGTGCAGCCCCAGCGGGGCGTCGGGGGCGATCGCGAAGGTCGCGGTCACCTGGCCGTCGGCGGACCGCCTCGAAGCGGGTGGCCGTAATCCCCGGCTGATAGAACAGGATCTCCTTGGCGTCGGCCAGCCTCTGGCCGGTCAGGGTCACCGCGACCTCGGTGCCGCGCCGGCCGCCGACGGGCTTCATGCCGCGGATGGACGGGCTGGCCGCGGGCACGGCGCGGCGACGACGGTCAATGCGAGCAAGGCGGGGAAGATCAGTTTCATGGTGCGGGGGTGGGCCGAGGGCAAGGGGGTGGGGTAGGTCCGTCCGTTCGGCACCGGTCAGATCCATCGGAAATGGCCGTCGTCCGGGCGGGTCGGATCAATGCGCAGGGCGCCGGGAGCTGAGGAAAAGGCGGGAAGTCCGCGAGAGGACCGCCCCCGGGATGACCCGGAGGGAATGTGGAGCTCGCCGTCGTCTCGCCCGCCCGGCCCTGCTGAAGAGGTATTGAACAAAGAGTTGATGCTCCTCGTCCAGGGGAAACCGGAGCAATCGGGGCAGCCGGGGGGACGGATGCCCGAGGCGGCCCCGGTCCGTCCCCTGCGGCTCACCGCCCGCCCTCGGGTCCGGGCCACTCCAGGTGCGTGTGGAGGAAGTCGAACGTGCCCCTGCCGTTGATGGTGTGGCCGCCGTTGAAGAACTCGATCGCCGCCCGGTCGTCCGCCGCCCCGGGCGATGTGACCGAAGGCGCGCAACAATCCGGTCGATCGGCGCGAAGATGTTGGAAAAGGTTGCCCATGCTGCTATGGGCGCCACGACTTGGCGGCCAGGAACCAAGGACTTCTGGCAGCGCGATTCCAGGTGGGAGGTCTTTCACAGGGAGGCCGTGCGACGGGCGCTCCTCGGCATAACGGAGACTCTTGTCGCGGAATTCCCGAAGTCGGACGAGGAATCAAGATCGAACAGCACTGAAACCACCATGCATGGGTCCGGAGGTTCCGTTGAGAGGCGGGTGCATGATTGGAATCAGGTCAGTGCTTATTCGGTCAGGACGCCGAACCGGGTCCACGTCGCGGCTGGCCAGTACCTGTACTGCACGTCGCCGAGCACGTCGCCAAGGGCCACGAAGCCCATCGTGCGGCTGTCGCGCGAATTGTTCCGGTTGTCGCCCAGCACGAAACACATCCCGTCCGGCACCTTCGCCTTGGGGTAGTCCGGTAACGGCTTCGTGTCGGCGGCGAAGAGAATCCGATAGCGGCGGCCGGCGTTGGTTTCCTCGAATAGTTCCCCCTTGACCTCTTGCGCCGCGGCCCCGAGGCTCGCCCGCGGCGCCGGCTCGCGCGGCAACTGCTGCCCATTGACGAACACCTCGTTGTCCTTCACCTCGACGGTATCGCCGGGCAGCGCGATGACACGCTTGACCCAGTTCAGCCCCGGCTCCGACGGCACGCGAAACACCACCTCGTCGCCGCGGCGCACGAATCGCCTCTGGTACGTCGTCTTGTTCACCAGAATCCGATCACCGGGGAGCAACGTCGGCACCTCGCTGGCCGTCGGAATCGCAAAGGCCTCGAAGACGTTGCTGCGGATGAAGTACAGCCCGCCGGCCGAGTACGTCAGTCCTACCAGGATGAACAGAGCGTAGACCAGCGGATGGTTGTAGTCCATTGACTGGAAGAGATCACGGCCGCGGCGGGCAAGGCGGAAGGCGTCCACGACCGCAAAGACATAGACCCCCAGCACTGTCAGCAGCGCGAGGATCAGGCCGACCAGAACAATGGTCGCCGGTGGCAACAGGGCGGCCACCACGATCGCCGGCGCGAACAGCAGCGAGCCGAGGAACATCACCAGGCCGCGGACGATACGGCCGCAGTAAATCTGGCCGAGTCCGGTGGCGGCGAGCGATAGAATCACGGCGATCAGCGGACTGCGGGCGGAAGCGTTAGGGGTGCTCAAGAGAAATCCTCATCATTACGGAGTTCACTGGACGAAAAAGACGGCAACAACGGCCGCCATGCGATACAGGCAGGCGAGGCACGCCAGGACGCAGGCGGCGACGCGCACGGCGGGTGAGGACAGCAGCAGGACCCGGACGCCCTTCGAGGACGGCAGCGGTTCGCGGCGGACAGCGTCCATGACGCGGTCGGCGAAGTCAGCGGGCGCCTCGGCATCAGCCCGTTGTATCCACAGATTGTAAAGTTCGTCGTTCATGAGTGCGGCTCGGCGGCGTGGCGGAGGAGACAGCGAAGTTTCTCACGGGCCCTGGCGATTCGCGACTTCACGGTGCCCACGCCGACGCCCTCGATCCGACCGACCTCCTCGTAGGAAAGACCTTGCAGCTGCGCGAGCACGAAGGCGGAACGCTGCTCGAACGGCAGGGCGTCCAGGGCCGCGTCGAGCTGGCGGAATAGTTCCGCTTCCGAAGCCGCCCGCTCGGGCGACCGCAGATCGACGACGTCCGGCAGTTCGGCGCCCGCGACCGGCCGCCGGCGGGCGAGTTCGTTGCGGCAGCGGTTGCGGGCGATGGTGAACAGCCAGGTCGAGAACGCCGACCGCTTTGGGTCGAACGATGCCAGGCAGCGGAACGCGGCCAGGAACACCTCCTGGGCGACTCCCTCGTGGTCGGTGTCGGGCGGCGTCAGGTTGCGGACCAGTGTCAACAGCGGCCGCTGGTAGCGCTCCACGAGGCGGCGGAACGACTCGACGTCGTCCGCCAGCACCCGTCGGATCGCATCGAGGTCATCGTTCATGGCGCCCTGCCCTGCCGCACTGAACTCCCGCTGAGAGGTTATACAGCCGGGCCCGAAAAAAGTTCCCCCGGCCTCGAGGGGCCCCGAAGCATCCACCAATGACTTAACCACACGGTCGTAGGAGGTTACGTTGCACGCGCTGGTCCGACACGCCATGGGCGTGTCGGACAATAGACTCAACATGTGCTCATCAATAATCGTCTTGCGGACGTGCTTGCAACTACAGAGCACCCTTCTTCTGATGGTCAAGGGCAACAAATCAAGCCATCGCCAACGCGCTCCGGTCCGACACGCCGTGGACGATGCGACCGACCCACCCAGTCCTGTCGCCGCGGTTCACTCCCGTTGATGACCAGCGGACCCGGCCACCTGCCTTTATCTGGCGCCCGGCGCTGCGCGACGTCTGGGCAAGTCCCACAGGTGCACGGTGCCGTCCCCGTTGGCCGTGACCAAGTGCCCGTCGGGGGTGAAGTCCACGCTTGAGACGCCCGCGACGTCCGCGTCGAGGACCAGTGCGTGCCGGCCCGACGGGACCTCCCAGAGGCGCGCCGTCCCGTCCCCGCTGGCCGACGCCAGCCACTTCCCGTCGGGGGAAAACCGCAGGTCCGCGACCGAATCGGTGTGACCACACCATTTGCCGCCGACGGCCTTCTTCTTGTTCATGTCCCACAACCGGATCGCGCCGGCCGACGAGGCGGCCAGCAGCGAACCGTCCGGCGAGAACGCGACGGCATCGATGAAGCTCCGGTGGCCCATCGCCTCGGAGAACAGGTCCTTCTTCTCGGTCAGCGTCATCCCATCCAGCACCCACGCGGTCGGCACCTTGAACGTCTCGTCGGCGGCCATCGCCCGGTCGCCGCCGACGATCAGGCCGCCGGGCGACAGGGCCAGCGGCCCCTGAAACGCGTTCCCGGCCCCCACCTTCGCCCGCGTCGTCCGCGTCTCGATGTCGAAGACGTGCAGCTCGTCGCCGACCGAGACCAGCACCTCGCCCCGGGCATCGAACGCCAGGCCCGTGATCCGCCCGGCCGTCTGATAGGTCTGCAGCGACTTCCCCTCGACGTCCCACAGGTACAGGTTGGAGGAGTTGTCGCCGATCGCGAGCAGTCTGCCGTCCGGGGAGAAGCGGACCGAGTACACGAACGACCCGGTGGGGATCTCCGCGAGCTGTTGGCCCGTCTCCCGGTCCCAGATGCGCGCGGTCTGGTCGTTGCCCCCGGACGCGATCCGCTGGCCGTCCGGCGAGGCCGCCACCGCCAGCACGGCCGCCGTGTGGCCGTCGTGCGGGTACTTCTGCCGCCCGTTCTCCAGGTCGTACACGTCGATCCGGCTGTCGTAGCCCAGCGTGGCCAGGTACTGGCCGTCGGGCGAGCAGGCCATCGCCCGCACGTAGCTGGTGACCGACGCGACGGATTCCGAGAACGCTTCCAGCACCTCGGGGGTGGCCGTCACCACCGTGTACTGATCCGACCCCAGGGCCAGCAGATCGGTCGGCTCGGCCGTGCCGATATCGACCGCGGCCGCCAGGTCCTTCCACCGGATCGCCTTCGTGGCCGCCGGGTTGAACTCCTTGATCTGGTGAATCCGGTCCTTCGCCAGCTCCCACACCCAGATGCCGCGCGCCTCCCGGCCGATGATCAGGTAGCGGCTGTCCGGGGTGAAGAACGACCACCGGGTCCCGCCGCCGGGGTCCTTGAGCTGGCGACCGCGCGGCCCCAGCTTCAGCGGCTGGACCGATTCGATCTCCCAGACGTGGTCCCCCGTGAAGAGCAGCCGGCCGTTGGCCGAGACGGCGATCCCGTGACTCCCCCCGCTCAGGCGCATCAGCTCCCGCGACGTATCGGTGTCCCAGAAGCGCGTCGTCCGGTCGTCGCCGGACGAGACCAGGATGGTCGAATTCGGGACCCGGGCCAGCCCCAGCACCGCGTACTCGTGGGCGTCGATGACGTTCCGCAGGTCGCCGGTCCGGGCGTCGAAGAACCGGAGGCCGCCCCGCTCGTCCCCCGCGATCAGTTGCCGGCTGTCGGCGGTGTAGACCAGCGCCCGGCCGCCCCCGGCCGCCCGGAACCGGGCGGAGCCGAACACCCTGTCCGGCCGGCGGAGGACCGCCGGCGGCTTGACCGGCTGGGGCACGACGGGGGCCGGCCGCTTCGCCTCCAACAGGGCGACGACCTTCTTGTTCCCCACCCACCGGGCGTAGTCCAGCTCCGTGGTCCCGTCCTTGCGCTTGCGGTGGGGGTCGGCCCCGTACTTCAGGAGCAGCGCGACGGTCTTCTCGTGTCCCCCCCAGATGGCCCGGCCCAGCGGCGTGTCGCCGTGCTTGTCCGGGAGGTTCGGGTCGGCCCCGGCGCGGAGCAGGTCCTCCAGTTGCTCCTCCTGGTTGACCCAGACGGCGTAGTGCAGGATCGGCTCGCCGTCCTTGCTCCTGGAATTGGGATCGGCCCCGTTGGCGAGCAGGGCGGCCGGAGCGTTCGGCCCGCCGGACCAGAGGGCGCGACTGAGCTGGTCGTACCCGGGCACCGACCGCGGCTTCAGCGTCAGCGCTTCCCGGGGGCGCACCTCGGGTGGGATGTCGTGCGACGCGTCGAGGTCGCGGAGCCAGGCGGTCTCGACGGTCGGTGGCCGCCGGTCGTCGGCGCGGCCGGCGGTGGAGGCGGCCGGCACGCCGATCAAGGCGGCCGCCAGGATCACGACGGCGTTCGGTCGGCCCGGCGCTTTCATGACGGCGAGACCCCCGCAAGTCGTAGGGCTGTCGATCCGCCCACATTCTACCCGGGTTCGGGCGGGCGCCGTACGACCGTCCGGGGCTGTTACGATGACGTGACTGGCACGGAATGTTCGCACTCGCCTTCCCGGTCCAAGGTTCAGGACGTCTGCAACAGCCTTGGCGTCGGTCCGACACCCCGGGCGATCAGGCCAACGCGCCCGACCCGGAGGATCGACGGACCACACTCAGCACGCCGGCTTCAGGGAGGCGAGCTGCGGTCGGGCGCGGGCGACTTCGGGTCGGCGTCGGGTTTCGGTCCGAGGTCGATGAAGTGGTAGCCATCGGGCTCGGACCACCCGAGCAGCCGACCCGACGCGGTGAAGCCCGGCTCCTGGCAGCACATCGGCCGTGACAGGCTCAGGACGACCTCCCCGGTCGCCGCGTCGAAGAGGCGCAGGATGTCCTCGCAGCCGGTGGCGGCTACTCGCTTGCCGTCGGGGGTGAAGGCCAGGCCGACGACGTACTGGCCGAACGGGCCCTTGTTGTATTGCGACCGGCCCGTCGTCGCGTCGAACATGCCGAAGAACCGGTTCACGTTCCCCCGCGGCGCCGAGGCGATCCGGGCGCCGTCGGGGCTGAACTGGAGGCCCATCGTGTAGGAGGCGTGCTGCATCGATCGCAGCAGTTCCCCGGTCCTGAGGTCGTGCACGAGGATGTCGAACATCCCGCCGGTCGCCACGACGTCGCCCTTCGGGCTGATGGCCAGCCCCTCGCCGAAGTTGTACCTCGGGCCGATGCCGGCGACCTTCGTCGGCGCCTCGCCGGCCAGGCTCCAGAGCTCCAGCTCCTTCTCTCCCTCGGCGACGATCGACGTGCCGTCCGGGGAGATGGCCACCTGGCCCACGGGTCGCTTGCCGGGCAGGCTCAGGGTCGTCACGACCTTCCAGGCCGGCACCTCCCAGACGAGGACCTCGCCGTTCTGGTGCCCCGAGACGAACCGTCGGCCGTCGCCGCTGAATGCGCCCGACCAGACCGCCTCGCCATTCGGATGCCGATGGACCGAGGCAGGCTCGGCCGTTCGTGTGAGGTCATGGACCCGAATGGACCCATCCCGGCAGATGAAGGCGACTCGCCGTTCGAGCGGGTGGAGGACGGCGTACCGCGTGTCGACGTCGGGCTTCGCGACGAACTCGACCAGGTCGGCGCGGGGCCGTTCGGCCCGCCGCCGCGTGCAAGGCGGGCCTGGAGGTAGTCGAACTCGAACCCACGCGCGGCCGGCGACGTCGCGGCGAGCAGCCCGCGCGCGCCTCGTCGTCGCGGCCTTGCTCGATCGCCTGCTGGGCCCCGGCGATCGCCTTCGCGTAGGCGTCGGGCGGCGGCTGCGCCGAGGACGTCGCCGGGGCGAGGGCGACGGCGAGAGCGAGCGTCGCGCACAACGGAGCCGAGGTCGAGTGCGTGAACCGTCTTCATCGGTCGGTCCTCCTCCTCAAGCATGGGGACGATTCACGATCCGGCGTGCTCGCCGGATGCGTGCCCTCATCATCGGAGGCGTGGCCTTCACCGGGCGACCCCGAACGGAGGCCGCGGATCAGGACAGGATGGCCTTGAGGACGTCGCGAGTAAAGTGGTAGTGGACCTGCGGGGGGATCATGAGGGAGACCTGCGAGGGCCGGCGCAGGCCCGCGTCGCAGGAGAAGACGCCGCCGGGACCAGGGACGGAAGGCTGGGTGCACATCAGCGTGAACGCCCCTTGATCTGCGCACATGGGTCCGACACCCCGTGCCAGCGTGCAACTCCCCTCAACCGGCATGGTCGCCAGGCACACGCTTCGCTCTCGACGGATTTCGTGAGCGCCCAGGACGGCCTACGCCCGATGCTTAGGTCTGGAAGAGACATTAGCGATCAGGGATGACCCCGCCAACCGGTTGGGCGGCGCGGGCGTGAGACGCCGGGGGCCGAGGGATGCCGACGACCCTCAAGACGGCGGCGGAGAGCTACCTGCGCGCCAAGGCCCTGTCCCGCGGGACCCGCAACGAGTACCTCTCGACCCTCAGGAAGTGGGAGCAGTGGGGCGGCGGCGTCCCGATCGAGGAGCTGCAGCGGCAAGGACGTCCGCGAGTTCCTCGACTGGGTCCACGAGCGGGCCGTCGACGGACGAGGGGACGAACCCCGGCCGCACGGCGAACAAGGCCCGCGAGCACCTGCGCGCCGTCCTGTCGTGGGCCTGGGAGCAGGAGCTGATCGACGCGCCGCCGCGGTTCCCCGAAGCCCAGGGACCAGCGCGACGTGGCCGGCCGCCACTACCTGACCAAGGCCGAGATCAACGCCCTCTACTTCGCCACCCACCGATGCGGCGGCCGCGGGGCTGGGACGGCCCGTTCCCGGTCGGCCGGTACTGGCGGAGCGCCCTGGTCGTGTTCTTCAACTACGGCGTGGACACCGGGACCGTCTGGAAGTCGACGCCGGCCCACGAGCCGATCCTCTGGCGGCACGTGTCGTGGGGCCGGCAGTCGCCGGACCGCGAGGTCAAGGAGCAGTCGCCGTGGGGCTGGCTGTTCTACCGCCGGGTGAAGACCGGCAAGGCGTTCTACCGGCCGATGAACCGCGTCGTCCACGCCCACCTCAGGAGCATCATGCCGGACGACCCGCGGCCCGACGCCCCGGTCTTCCTCGGCGGCGGGGCCCGGCCGAACGCCCGCTTCCAGGCGCTCTGCGAGCTCGCCGGCATCAAGCCGAGGCCGGACGTCGAGACCGGCAGGGAGGAGCCGTGGGAGCTGAAGGACCTGCGGAAGACCTGCGCGACGTACTACGACGAGCACGTGCCCGAGTCGTCGGTCGAGATCCTCGGCCACTCGGTCGGCGGGATCACCTACCGCCACTACGCCCACCGCGCCCCGCTGGCCTTCAGGGCGATCATGACGCTGCCGCAGCCGACCGCGTTCTCGGCCCTCCTGAAGGGATGCGACGGCGAGTGCCCGTGCTGCCGGAGGCGGTTCGCCGACGCCGGCTGATGCGGGCGATCAGAACGATGCGGCGGTCGCCATTTTCCTGGGCTCCGAATGAAACTGGGGATGGGTCAGCCGCGTGCGTGGTTGCGTCGGGGCCCGCCAGGATTGTATCCTCGGATCGGTACCCGCCCCCCGGACACCTCGATCCCGGAGACGACCATCATGATGCGAATGATCCGAACCGCGACGGGCCTCCTCTGCGGGGCGCTGGCCCTGTGGGCCCCGGCGGCCGCCTGCCGCGGCGGCGACCTCACGGAGGCCGAGGCCCGCCGCCTGATCGAGGAACTCCGGCCGGACCCCGACGCCGCCTGGCGGACGATCCCCTGGAAGATCCGCCTGCTGGACGCCCAGCGGGACGCCGCACGGGAGGGCAAACCGATCTTCATCTGGGCGATGGACGGCCACCCGCTCGGCTGCACCTGAAACAACGGGGTGGTCGACCGTGCGTCGACCTTCGCCGAACCGACCATCGTTGACCTGCTGAAGACCCGCTTCGTCCCCGTCGCGATCGACCAGGCCTACCAGCGCCGGCAGGACGACGCGGAGGGCGACTTCTACCGCCGGATCGCCGGCCAGGGCCCCCGGAACGACTTCGAGGGCACGACACAGGGGTTCTACATCGCCACAGCCGGCGGCGACCTCCTGCTCTACAACAACAATCGCGACCCGGGGAAGCTCCGGCGATTGATGACGGAGAAGCTCGCCGAGTTCGAGGCGAGCCCCGCGGCCGGACGGGCCGTCGAGGCGATCGCGAGCGACGAGGTCAACGCGCGATACAACGTCCAGCCGCCCGAGGGCGGCCTCGTCCTCCGCGTGCGGGCCAAGGTGCTCGGCGGCTACGAGCCGACGGACGACCCCTGGCGGCGGATCTTCCAGGAGTCCGTCTCCCGCGACAACCTCTGGATTACAGCCGCCGAGCACGGGGCGCTGGCCCGGGGCGAGGTCCCGGAGTCCCTCCGGCGGCGGATCGCCCGGTTCCACCTCGTCGACAACACCCGGGGCGAGCCGCCGATGTGGGAGGGGGGCGAGATTCGCGTCGCTCGAGATGCGGCTCCGCGACGGCCGACTCACGGGCTCCGTCCGCCTCGAGACCGACCGCGGCGACCGCGGGTACGAGGCCGAGCTTCGCGGCGTCGTGGAGGTCAAGGGGGGCCGGGTCGTGCGGCTGGAGCTCGTGGCCCTGGGCGAGTTCTGGGGCGCCGGCCCATTCACTGGCGGCGCCCCCGAGGGGCGGTTCCCCCTGGCCGTCACCTTCGAACTCGCCGACGGCACCGACCTCGCCGACCGGATCCCGCCCCAGGGCTCCCGCGGCTGGCTGGAGGGGTATCTTCGATGAGGCCCCCCGACCCCTGCGGGAAGCACCGGCGACCTGCGCGCCAGAGCCTCGGCCCGCGGCCTCGCCGGAGAGAGTGATGAGTGCCGGCGGGCGGTCGGGCCGCCCGGTCGTCCGCCGCCCCGGACGATCAGACCGAAGCAGGTAAGCCCTCCTACGAAATGCAGCGGATGCACAAGACTTGGGGCGGCCCCGCAGTGAGTGCGGTTCATCGGAGCGAATGGCGCGGTACTCCGTCGGCGAGGCCGAGCTCGCTCGACGGACGAATCCTCGTCGGCGGATCGGGCGCTCTCGTCAGGGCCGCATCCCCAGCTCATAATCAAAGTCGATCCTCTCGCAACGCCCGTCGCTCCGATTCGGCCCCCGGCGAGGGAAGTTATGCCGCAACTTCAAACTGAAGGCCATGCGCCGGGCCGGTTCCCGACGACGCAGTGGAGCCGCGTGGTCACGGCCGCCAGCCGCGACGCGTCGGAGGCCCGGGAGGCGTTGGCGGGCCTCTGCGAGGCGTACTGGTATCCCCTCTACGCCTACATCCGCCACCGCGGCTACGCCCCCGAGCAGGCCCGGGACCTGACCCAGGACTTCTTCGCCTACGTCCTGGAGCGCGGCCTGCTCGCCAAGGCCGACCCGGCCCGGGGCCGGTTCCGCTCGTTCCTGCGCGCCGTCTGCTCCCGCTACCTCGCTGACCAGCGCGACCGGGAGAACGCGGCCAGGCGGGGCGGGGGCCGGCCCGTGCTCTCCATCGACGCCTCCGACGCCGAGGGCCAGCTACACCCGCGAGCTGGCCGCATGAGCTGACCCCGGAGCGGATCTTCGACCGGACCTGGGCCCTGACCCTGCTGGGCCGGGTCCTCGACCGGCTCCGCCGGGAGTACGACGACGCCGGCCGGGCGGCGACGTTCGAGGCGCTGATCGCCGTGCTGACCCGGGACCCCGGGTCCGGATCTTACGCGGCGATCGCCGACCGGCTGGGGACGACCGAAGGGGACGTCCGGGTCGCCGTCCACCGCCTCCGGCGCCGCTACGGCGTGCTGCTCCGCCAGGAGATCGCGGCCACGGTCGGCGACCCGGCCCAGGTCGACGACGAGATCCGCGACCTCTTCGCCGCCCTGGAGGACTGAGGACGGCCGGGCGCTGTAACGTTCGCCGCGATTGTCCCAATCGAGAGGTCATGGTCACGTGTCGGACCGGACAGGAACGGGAGCACTCCTGGAACGGGGGCGGCGGGGATGATCGCCGGCCGAGACCTGCCCCGACTGCGCGGCCCGCCTGCCGGCGAACGTCCCCGGCGGGGCTCTGCCCTCGGTGCCTGCTGCCGCCTGGGGGCCGCCCTCTCGGCGGGCTCGGCGGGGGAGTTCGGCCTCGGAGAGGCGACCGGGTCGCGACGAGCTCTCGGACCGGGAGACGGGGCCGTTGCCCCCGATGATCCGGCTGCCGGACCGGGACGGTGCGATCGGGCCGGTCCCCCGCGTCCTGCTCCGCGACGACCGCCGGACGACGCGCGGCTGATCCGGCCCGCGTCGCCCGAGATGCCCGACCTCCGGGCCAGCCGTCGCGCTACCAGCTCGTCGGCGAGATCGCCCGCGGCGGCATGGGCGTCGTCCTCAAGGGCCGCGACGTCGACCTCGGCCGCGACCTGGCCGTCAAGGTGCTCCGCGAGGAGCACCGCGACCACCCCGAGATGGTCCGCCGGTTCGTCGAGGAGGCCCAGATCGGCGGCCAGCTCCAGCACCCGGGCATCGTCCCGGTCTACGAGCTGGGCCGGCTTCCCCGACGGCCGGCCGTACATCGCCATGAAGCTGGTCCAGGGCCGCACCCTGGCCGCGCTGCTGGCGGCGCGCACGGGACCCGGCCGAGGACCGGCCGCGGTTCCTCGTCGATCTTCGAGCAGGTCTGCCAGACGATGGCCTACGCCCACGCCCGGGGCGTGATCCACCGCGACCTGAAGCCGGCGAACGTCATGGTCGGCGGCTTCGGCGAGGTGCAGGTCATGGACTGGGGCCTGGCCAAGGTGCTCGACCAGGGGGGCGTGGCCGACGAGGAGCAGGCGCTCCGGGCCGAGCGACGACGCGTCCGCCGTCCGGACGTGGCGGAGCGGGTCGGCGGCCGAGGAGTCGCGGGCCGGGCTCGGTGCTGGGCACGCCGGCGTACATGGCGCCCGAGCAGGCCCGGGGCGAGCTGGACACGCTCGACGAGCGGGCCGACGTCTTCGGCCTGGGCGCGATCCTCTGCGAGATCCTCACCGGCCAGCCGGCGTTCGCGGGCGAGGCCGGCGACGGAGGTCTACCGCAAGGCGGCGCGGGCCGACCTGGCCGAGGCCCTGGCCCGGCTCGACGCCTGCGGCGCCGAGGCCGAGCTGGTGGCGCCTGGCGCGGTCGTGCCTGGCCGCCGCGCCGAAGGACCGGCCGCGGGACGCGGGCGTGGTCGTCGCCGGGCTGACGGCCTACCTCCGGGGCGTCGAGGAGCGGCTGCGGGCGGCCGAGCTGGCCCAGGCCCGGGCCGAGGCCCGCGCCGCCGGGCGAGCGCAGGCGTCGCCTGCTGACGCTCGCCCTGGCCGCGTCGGTGCTCGCGACCGCGCTGATCGGCGCGGCCGGCTGGGGCTGGATGGACCGCGAGCGACGGCGGCGCGAGGGAGCCGTGCGAGCGGCGGTCGACGGGGCCCTCGCCGAGGCCGCCGTGAGGCGCGAGCGGGCCCGCGCCGGCGGCGGCGACCCGGTCCCCTGGGTCGAGGCGATCGAGGCGGCCCGCCGCGCCGAGGCGCTCCTCGGCGGGCGGCGAAGCGGGCGCCGGGCTGCGCGACCGCGTGCAGGCGTTCCTGGCCGACCTGGTCCGCGAGCGCGACGCGGCCGAGGCCGCCGAGAAGGACCGCCGCATCGTCGAGCGGCTCGCCGCGATCCACAACGACTTGGGGGTCCACCACGACCAGGCGAAGGCCGACGCCGAGTACGCCGCCGCGTTCCGCGCCTACGGCGTCGACCTCGATGCGCTCGAGCCGGCGGACGCCGGCAGGCCGCATCGCCGCAGCCCGGTCGGCCGCGGAGCTGGCCAGTGCCCTCGATCAATGGGCGTTCCTGCGGCGGGGGCGGGCCCTGCGCGACCCGGACGGCGCGAGACGGCTGGTCGCCGCGGCCAGGGCGGCCGACCCCGACCCCTGGCGGAATCGGCTGCGGGACACGCTCGGCCGGACGGAGGGCGGGCCGGCCCGCAAGCTCGAGGTCCTGGAGCGGCTCGCCGCCACCGCCGACGTCGACCACCTGCCGGCGGCGAGCGTCACCCGACTGGCCACCTCCCTCGCTTTCCTCGGGCGCAGGGATACGGCGATCACGCTCCTCCGGCGAGCCCAGGCGTCGCATCGGGACGACTTCTGGGTCAATGCCGATCTCGGGCGGGAGCTGATGGCCTCCGGCCGTCCCGACGAGGCGGTCCGGTTCTTCGCCGTCGCCGCGGGCGTCCGACCCGGGAGCGGGCTTGCCTTGAGTGGCCTCGGGAAGGCCCTCCTCCAGGGCGGCCAGCCGGCGGAGGCCGCGGACATCTTCCGCGAGCTGACGCGGCTCTGGCCCGAAGACGCCCTCTCCCACGTCGCCCTGGGTGCGGCGCTCCTCGCGCAGGGAGAGCCGCACGAGGCGGACGCCGAATTCGGCGAGGCGAGGCGGCTGAAGCCGGACGACTGGATGGTCCGCGACCAGATCGCCCTCGCGTTCTCGGACCGGGGCGACTGGGCCGCGGCGGTCCGGGAGCAGCGAGAGGCGACCCGCCGGTTCCCGCGATCGGCGGTCGCCCACAAGGCGCTCGCCCACGCCCTGCAGGCGGCCGGTCGCATCGAGGAGGCCGTCGTCGAATTCCGCGAGGCCGTCCGACTGGACCCTCGCTTCCCCTCGGCGCATCTCTTCCTGGGGAGGGCCCTCATCGAGACGGGCGATTACCGGGACGCCCTCGATGCGCTGGCCCGGGTCGACGCCGGCCCTCCGCCGCCGGACCCGTTCCTGAGCCCTTCCACGCTCGCCTCCCGCGCCGAGCACCTCCTCGCCCTGGAGGCGCGGCTCCCGGCCGTCGTGGAGGGATGCGACCACCCGGGCGACGCCGAGGAGGGCGTGGCGTTCGCCCGGCTCGCCTTCGCGCGACACCAGCATGCGGCGGCGGCCCGCCTGTGGAGCGAGTCGTTCGCCTCGTCGCCTGCACTCGCGGCCGACCTGGCCTCTACGAACCGCTTCCAGGCCGCGCGCCGCCGCAGTGGCCGGTACCGAAGGCGGGCCGGGGCAGCCCTCGTCCGACGCCCGCTCGCGGGCACGGTGGCGCGAGCAGGCCGTCGACTGGTTGAAAGCCGACCTGGCCGCCTCCGCCGCGGTCCTGGAGGCGGGGACCTATCAGCAGCGAGCTACGGCCCTCGAACAGCTCGGCCGATGGCAGGTCGACCCGGCCCTGGCAGGAATCCGCGATGAGCCGCTCCTGTCCGGGATCCCCGAACCCGAGCGTCGTTCGCTCCGGCAATTCTGGCATCGCGTCGAAGCGGTGCGCGCGGAGGCGTCCGCTCCCATCCCCCGGGAACCTGGCGCCGGCAGGAATTTGTGAGGGCGGCTGTAACGTCCGGGCGCGCTTCCCCAATTGGATAGGCAGAGGCCGCGTGCGTCCGTGGTCGGAGGTGTCGGCCGCCCGGTCCTCGGGCCACGCGACACCGACAGGCGGCGCGTGGCCCCCGTCATCCAGAGCGCGGATGAGACCCCGAGCCGGAGAGGGTTCATGTTCCGCCCGGGCCGGGATCGCGCGTCGGGCGAATGTCCGTCCTCGGGTCCACCGGCCAACCGGCCCCGTTCGCGTCGCGAGGGAATCCGCACGATGAGGCTCCCAACATTCCTGGTTTCCTCGGCCCTCTCCCTGCTCGGGCTCTGTGCGTTCCGTCGCCCTGGCGGCCGATCCGCCCGCGCCGGAGGCGAAGCCGCTCACCGTCCTCTTCCTGGGGGACGGGGGCCTTCACCGCCCCGCCGATCGCTACGCCCAGCTCGCCCCGGTCCTCGCGGGACGGGGGATCGACGTGACGTACACCGAGAATATGTCGGACTTGAACCCCGACACGCTCGGCAAGTACGACGCGCTGATCGTCTACGCGAACACGGCCGAGATCAGCAAGGACCAGGAGAAGGCGCTGCTGGATTACGTCGCCGACGGAGGCGGCTTCGTCCCCCTGCACTGCGCCTCGTCCTGCTTCCTGAACTCCCCCGACTACATCGCCCTGGTCGGCGCCCAGTTCCAGACGCACGGCACCGGCGTGTTCGAGACGAAGGTCGCCGACCCCGACCACCCGATCATCAAGGGCCTCGAGCCCTTCCGCACCTGGGACGAGACCTACGTCCACACCGGGCACAACACCAGGGACCGCCACGTCCTCCAGACGCGCGACGACCAGGTCGGGCTCGGAGCCCTGGACCTGGACCCGCACGCACGGCAAGGGGCGCGTCTTCTACACCGCCTACGGCCACGACGCCCGCACCTGGGGCCATCCCGGCTTCCACGACCTCGTCGAGCGCGGCATCCGCTGGGCGGCGAACAAGGGGGACGTGTACGATTCCCGGCCGCGCGTGGCGAAGGGCCTCAAGCCGTTCGAGTACGAGCCCGCCGAGGTCCCCCTCTACACCCCCGGCGCCCGGTGGGGCACGCTCGGCGAGCCGATCCGCAAGATGCAGAAGCCGGTCGCGCCCGAGGAGTCGCAGAAGCACCTCGCCATGCCGGCCGGCTTCGAGGCGAAACTGTTCGTGGCCGAGCCGCGGATCTTCAAGCCGATCGCGATGACCTGGGACCACCTCGGCCGGCTTTATGTCGCCGAGACGGTCGATTACCCGAACGGGAAGCAGCCGGAGGGGCAAGGGCCGCGACCGGATCTCCGTGGTCGAGGACACCGACGGCGACGGCACGGCCGACAAGGTCTCGGTGTTCGCCGACGACCTGAGCATCCCGACGAGCCTCTGCTACGCCAACGGCGGCCTGATCGTGGCCCAGGCCCCGGACATGCTCTTCCTGAAGGACACCGACGGCGACGGCAAGGCCGATGAGCGGACGGTCCTCTTCACCGGATTCCGCACGAACGACACCCACGCCGGCCCGTCGAACCTCCGCTACGGGCTGGACAACTGGATCTATGCCATCATCGGCTACGCCGGCTTCAACGGCGAGGTGGGCGGCGAGCGGCATAGCTTCCGCCAGGGCTTCTTCCGGTTCAAGCCGGACGGCTCGAAGCTCGAGTTCCTCCGCAGCACGAACAACAACTCGTGGGGCGTGGGGATCAGCGAGGAGGGCCTGCTGTTCGGCTCGACGGCCAACGGCTGCCCGAGCGTCTACATGCCGATCCCGAATCGCTACTACGAGTCGGTCCGCGGCATGGCGCCCGCCGGTGCTGCAGAACATCGCCGACTCGAACCGCTTCTTCCCGATCACCGAGAACGTCCGGCAGGTCGACTGTCACGGCGGGTTCACCGCCGGGGCCGGCTCGGCGCTCTACACGGCGCGGACCTATCCGCGGGAGTACTGGGACAGGACGGCGTTCGTGGCCGAGCCGACCGGGCACCTCGTCGCCACGTTCACCCTGCACCGCGAGGGCACCGACTTCCGCTCGCACAACGCCTGGAACCTCGTGGCGAGCGACGACGAGTGGACCTCGCCGATCCGGCCGAGGTCGGGCCCGACGGGCAGGTCTGGGTGATCGACTGGTACAACTTCATCGTCCAGCACAACCCGACGCCCGAGGGATACGAGACGGGCAAGGGGGCGGCGTACGAGACGCCCCTGCGCGACAAGACGCACGGGCGCATCTACCGCATCGTCGCCAGGGACGGCAGGCCGAGCGAGCGGCCGAGGCTGTCGAAGGACGACCCGAAGGGACTCGTCGCGGCCCTCAAGAACGACAACATGTTCTGGCGGCTGCACGCCCAGAGGCTGCTCGTCGAGCGCGGCAGGGACGATGTCGCGGCCGACCTCGCGAA
Source organism: uncultured Chloroflexia bacterium (assembly GCA_963788235.1). Taxonomy (GTDB): domain Bacteria; phylum Chloroflexota; class Limnocylindria; order Limnocylindrales; family CSP1-4; genus SPCO01. The sequence goes on from CAWBFV010000003.1 coordinate 18,075, forward strand.
GCTCGTGGCCGACCCCGCGGTCGATGCCGCCGGGCTCAACCCCGGGGCGATCCACGCGATGTGGACGCTGACGGCACTGGACGGCTGGGAGAAGGCCGGCGATGCCGGCAAGGCGGCGCTCGAGGCGGCGGTCCGACACCGCTCGGCCGGTGTCCGTCGCAACGCGGCGCTGGCGCTGCCGACGGACCTCGTCGTCGCGCGGAGGACGCCGGCCGGCGTCCTCCTGGACGACCCCGAGCCGCTGGTGCGCATGGCGGCGCTGCTTGCGGATCGCCGACCTCGCGCAGGCCGACGGCGACGTACCGGTGCTGGCCGACCAGATCGCCGCCGGCGCGTTCGACCGCGACCGCGGGCTGATGGACGCGGCGACCGCCGCCGCGGCCCGACACGACGCGAAGGTGCTCGAGATCCTCACGAAGCACAACTTCGACCGGCCGCCGTCGCCCGACACGCTCACGATCGTCTCCCGGCTCGCCGAGCACCATGCGCGGGGCGGGCCGGCCGACACCGCCGGCGCGATCGCTGGCGGCCCTCACGGAGGCCGACCCCCTCATCGCCCAGGCGATCGTCGCCGGGTTCGCGGAGGGCTGGCCGAGGGACAAGGCCCCCGATCTCGACGCCGCCTCGGAGGAGGCCCTCGCCGCCCTCCTGCCGAAGCTGCCGCCGGACTCGCGCGGCCAGATGCTCGGCCTCGCCTCGCGCTGGGGCGTGAAGGGGCTGGACGAATACGTCGCCCGGCTCGCCGGAGACTTCCTCGCCGCGGCGGCCGACGAATCGAAGCCCGAGGCCGCCCGCATCGACTCCGCCCGCCGGTTGATCGACCTGCGCAAGACCGACCCGCAGGCCGTCCGCGACGTCATCGCCCTGGTCACGGCGAAGACGCCGCCCGACCTGGCGAGCGGCCTGATCGGCGCCGTGGCGCGGAGCGACGCCCGCGAGGTCGGGACGGCGCTGGTGGACGCGATGGGGCCGATGACCCCGGCCGCCCGCAAGGCGAGCGTGCGGGCACTGCTCGGCAAGACCGAATGGACGAACGACCTGGTGACCGCGATCGAGGCAGGGCAAGCTGCCGCTGTCCCTCCTGTCGCTCGACCAGTCGCAGGCGCTGGCGGCCCACCCCGACCGGGCGATCGCCGACCGGGCCAAGGCGCTGCTCGCCGAGGGGGGCGGGCTGCCCGACCCGGACCGCGAGAAGGTCATCCAGGAGCTGGCGCCGCTCGTCCTGAAGGGCGGCGACGCCCTGCGCGGCAAGGAGGTCTTCAAGAACGAATGCATGAAGTGCCACACGCACTCCGGCGAGGGGGGCAAGGTCGGCCCGGACCTCACCGGGATGGCCGCGCATCCGAAGGGCGAGCTGCTCGTCCACATCCTCGACCCGAGCCGCTCGGTCGAGGGGAACTTCCTCCAGTACACCGTCGCGACCACCGACGGCCGCGTCCTCAGCGGCCTGCTCGCGGGCGAGACGAAGACCTCCGTCGACCTGCTCGACGCCGAGGGGAAGAAGCAGACGATCCTCCGCGAGGACATCGAGGAGCTCGCCTCGTCGACGAAGTCGCTCATGCCCGAGGGGTTCGAGAAGACGATCCCGCCGGCAGGGGCTGGCCGACCTCCTGCAATTCCTCACGCAGAAGGGGAAGTACCTGCCGCTGGACCTCCGGAAGGCCGCGACGACGATCACCACGAGGGGCCTGCTGTTCGGGTCCGAGCCGGGACCCCACGCGGCTGATCTTCGAGGACTGGGGCCCGAAGGTCGTCGAGGGCGTGCCGTTCGCGCTGGTCGACCCGCAGGGCGACCAGGTGCCGAACGCGATCATGCTCTACGGCCCGATCGGCAGGATCCCGCCGATGATGCCGAGGTCGGTGAGCCTGCCGGTGAACACGACGGCCAGGGCGATCCACTTCCTCGGCGGCGTGCTCGGCCTGGGGATACCCGGCGGGCCGCGAGGGGACCGTCTCGATGATCGTCCGCATCCGGTACGAGGACGGCTCGACGGAGGACGCACGAGCTGAGGAACGGCGTGCACTTCGCCGAACCTCAACGGCGATCAGGACGTCCCGGGCTCGAAGTTGGCATTCAAGCTCGGCGGGCAGCAGGTCCGCTACCTGACCGTCACTCCCGAGAGGACGGAGCCGATCGCCGGCATCGAGCTGGTGAAGGGGAGCGACCCTCCGCCCCGGTCGTCCTGGCGGTGACGGTCGAAGGCTTCGAGTGATTTCGCAAACGTCTCCGATCCGGCGGCGGATCTCCATGGCCGGACGAGACGGTGCATGGACCGAGTCCGGAGGGGCTCTCCGCCGGATGCGGCGTCGATGAGTCATGCGTTCGATCCCTGTGTCGCATCCGCGGCTCCGGCGTGCGATGCCACGCACCGCCCAAGGCTCCGATCAACCCACAAGGGAGACCCCTCGATGAACAGCCTGTGGCTCGCCGGGCTGCTGCCCCTCCTCGGCCACGCCCCCGCTCAGGCGCGGACTCGAATCCCGCCGACGGCATCCCCGCATCCACCAACATCCGCGGCGCGGAGTATCCCCGGATCCATCCCGACCTGCGCGTGACCTTCCGCATCAAGGCGCCGGACGCCCAGAAGGTCGAATTCGGGTTCTTCGACAACAAGCGGTACGCCGCGACGAAGGGCGAGGACGGCTTCTGGACCGCGACCACGGACCCCGTGGTGCCGGGGTTCCACTACTACCGGATGTTCATCGACGGCGTGCAGGTGAACGACCCCGCGAGCCAGACGTTCTACGGCACCGGCAAGGACACCAGCGGGATCGAGGTCCCGGAGAAGGGCGTCGACTACTACCTGCCCAAGGACGTGCCGCACGGCGAGGTCCGCGAGCGCTGGTACTTCTCGAAGACGACCCAGGACTGGCGGCGCATCTTCGTCTACACCCCGCCCGGCTACGACGCCGATCGCGAGACGCGCTATCCCGTCCTCTACCTCCAGCACGGCGGCGGCGAGGACGAGACCGGCTGGCCGAACCAGGGCCGCATGAGCTTCATCCTGGACAACCTGATCGCCGCGAAGAAGGCGAAGCCGATGCTCGTGGTCATGGAGCAGGGCTACGCCCGCCGGCCCGGCGAGACGGCCCCGCCGCCCGCCCCGCCTCGTCCGGCCGCGCCCGGGCCAGACTGCCCCGCCGCGCCCGGACATGAGCCGCATGTTCAGCGCGTTCGAGGACGTGATGGTCAAGGACCTGATCCCGATGATCGACGCGACCTATCGCACGATCCCGGACCGCGAGCACCGCGCGATGGCCGGGCTCTCGATGGGCGGCATGCAGACGTTCCAGATCACGCTCAAGCACCTCGACCTGTTCTCGCACATCGGCGGCTTCAGCGGCGGGGGCGGCGGCTTCGGCGGCGTCGCCTTCGACCCGAAGACGGCCCACGGCGGCGTGATGGCCGACGCCGACGAGTTCAACAAGAAGGTGAAGGTGCTCTGGCTGGGCATCGGCACGACCGAGCCGCAGCGGATGTACGAGAGCGTCAAGAACTATCACGAGGCGCTGGAGAAGGCCGGGATCAAGCACGTCTATTACGAGTCGCCCGGCACGTCGCACGAGTGGCTGACCTGGCGCCGCTGCCTGAACGAGTTCGCCCCGCTCCTGTTCGCGCAGCAGGCCCCCTCGGTCGGCCGCCGTCCCGGACCGGGGCAGCGGCAGCCGATCGTCCTGAACCCCGACGACGTGCCCGCGTTCCCCGATCCGCCCGGCCGGCATCGACGCCGAGAAGGACGTGCCCGCACGGGAAGCTGGAGATGGTCTCGTACGACTCGAAGTCGGTCGGCACGACCCGCAAGATGCAGGTCTACACGCCGCCGGGCTACTCGGCCGAGAAGAAGTACCCGGTCCTCTACCTGCTGCACGGCATCGGCGGCGACGAGACGGAATGGCAGCGCTTCGCCAAGCCGAACCTCCTCCTCGACAACCTGATCGCCGACGGGAAGGCCGTGCCGATGATCGTGGTCATGCCCAACGGCCGCGCCCAGAAGAACGACCGGCCCGAGGGGAACGTCTTCGCCGCCGCGCCGGCCTTCGCGGCGTTCGAGCAGGACCTGCTCGAAGGACGTGATCCCCGCGATCGAGTCGCGCTACTCGGTCCAGGCCGACCGCGAGCACCGGGCCCTCGCCGGCCTGTCGATGGGCGGCGGCCAGACGCTCAACTTCGGGCTGGCCCACCTCGACACCTTCGCCTGGGTCGGCGGCTTCTCCTCGGCCCCGAACACGAAGCCGCGCGTCGGAACTGATCCCCGATCCCGGAGGCGGCGAAGAAGCAGCTCAAGCTGCTCTGGGTCGCCTGCGGCAACAAGGACGACCTGCTCCGCATCAGCCAGGGCGTGCACGCCTATCTCAAGGAGAAGGACATCCCGCACGTCTGGCACGTCGACGGCCACGGCCACGACGCCGACCGAGTGGAGGAACAACCTCTACTACTTCGCCCAGCGGATCTTCCGCTGAGAGAACTTCTCACCGGAATCGTCTCGACGGCTCACCTCGGTCAAGGACCGGAAATCAAGGGAGGTGGAACGTGGAAAGCAGGAATCTATCTCGGCGGGGTTTCCTCCAGCGCTCGCTGGGAACGCTCGCCGCCGCGGGGCTGCCGACCTGGTATGCCCGGCAGCTCCTGGCCGCCCAGGAGGAGGGTGCGGTCAAGAAGTCGTCGGCCAACGATCGCCTCGTCATGGGCATCGTCGGCATCGGCAGCCCGCAGAGCCGCAGCTTGCAGGTCGTCGGCGAGTCGGGCCCCAGCGTGCAATCGGGACAGTTGACATTCACCCTCGGCTGCGACGTGGACGGCTCCCATCGCCAGCGCGCCACGGAGGTGATGCGCAAGCGCGGGTTCAAGGACTTCGAGGCCAACACCAAGGACTTCCGCGACCTCGTCCACGACAAGTCCCTCGATTGCGTGCTCGTCGCCACGCCCGACCACTGGCACGCCCTGGTGGCCATCGAGGCGCTCAAGGCCGGCAAGGACGTCTACTGCGAGAAGCCGCTGACGCTGACCGTCGCCGAGGCGCTGGCGGTCCAGAAGGCGGTCAAGGAGACCGGCCGCGTCCTGCAGACCGGCAGCCAGCAGCGCACCGAGTTCCGCGGCATGTTCCGCCTGGCGGTCGAGCTGGTCCGCGCCGGCCGCCTCGGCAAGATCAAGACCATCGAGTGCCGCATCGGCGGCAACCCGACGAGCGGCCCGATCCCGGACACGCCCGTCCCCGAGGGGCTGGACTGGGACCTCTGGCTCGGCCCGACCCCGAAGGTGCCCTATCGCAAGGAGGGCAAGCTGACGAACTGCCACTACGAGTTCCGCTGGTGGTACGAGTACTCCGGCGGCAAGATGACCGACTGGGGCGCCCACCACCTCGACATCGCCCAGTGGGCCCTGGACAAGGACGGCAGCGGCCCGGTCGCCGTGGAAGTGCTCAAGGCGTCCGAGCCCTACAAGGGCGGCGACGGCTACAACTGCCACCCGAGCTTCCAGGTGCAGTACACCTACGACAACGGCACCAAGGTCATCGCCATGAGCGGCGGCGGCACCGACCTGGGGTCCAAGCTGGTCGACAAGGACGGCAAGGTGCCCGAGCAGAGGTTCGGACCGAATCGCGGCCGCCCCATGCGCGTCGGCCCGGACGAGAACGGCGTGCTCTTCCTGGGCGAGGACGGCACGCTCTTCGTCAGCCGCGGCACGATCCTCGCCAGCGACGCCAAGATCCTTGCGGAGCCGCTCAAGGACGACCCGAAGGTCTACGACGGCCGGCCGACCAACCACATGCAGAACTTCGTCGATTGCGTCAAGAGCCGCAAGCCGCCGATCTGCGACGCCACGGTCGGCGGCGGCTCGGTGATCGTCTGCCACATCGGCGTGATCGCCCTGCGGACCGGCAAGAAGCTGAAGTGGGACCCCGTCGAGCATCAATTCGACGACGCGGAGGCCAACCAGATGCTGTCCCGGCCGCGCCGCGACCCGTGGCAGCTCCCGGTGTAACCGGGTTGCTCCCGTTGCGCTGCCATCCGCAGCGCGCAACGGGACGGCACCCGGCGTAACGGGACAGCAACCCCATCATCTTGTGTCCGTTGGCCCGACCTTTGTTTCAGGACCGAGGAGCACCGTCATGAGAGCAGCGTCGATGGGTTTCGTGTTGCTGCCCCTGCTGGCCGGCCAAATCGCGTTGGCGCAGACCACGCAGCCCCAGACCGCGCCGGCCCAGTCCGCGCCGGCAGTGGAGGATTTCAAGCCGGCGTCCTCCAACCAGGGCGGCAAGCAGTATCCCCAGGTCAACTCCGAGCGCCGCGCCCGCTTCCGCATCGTCGCGCCTCAGGCCCAGAGCGTGCGGGTGCCCGAGTGGGGCGGAATCACCCTGACGAAAGGCGAAGACGGCGCCTGGGTCGGCACCACGCGCCCCCTGGACGAGGGGTTCCATTACTACCGGATCAACATCGACGGCGCCGACGTCCCGGACCCCGGCAGCAAGTTCTTCTACGGCGCCAGCCGCTGGGGCAGCGCCATCGAAATCCCGGCCCAGGACGAGGACTTCTACGCCGTCAAGAACGTCCCGCACGGCCAGCTCCGCCAGAGCCTGTACTTCTCCAAGAGCACCAACACCACGCGCCGCTGCTTCGTCTACACGCCGCCCGATTACGACAAGGACACCGGCACACGGTATCCGGTGCTGTATCTGCAGCACGGCGCGGGCGAAGACGAGACCGGGTGGGGGAACCAGGGGCGCGCGAACCTGATCATGGACAACCTGATCGCCGCGGGCAAGGCCAGGCCGTTCATCATCGTGATGGACAACGGCGGCAACAACTTCGCCGGCGGGCCGCGACGTGGTGCTCCCCCCGCCCCCGGCGGCGCCGGCGGGCCGCCCGAGGTTCGACTTCTCCGCCTTCGCGAAGATCATGACCGACGAGCTGATCCCCTACATCGACGCCAACTACCGCACCCTCGCCGACCAGCCGCATCGCGCCATGGCGGGGCTGTCGATGGGCGGCATGCAGACCAGGCAGATCACCCTGGCCAACCTCGACAAGTTCTCGCACATCGGGCTGTTCAGCGGCGGCAGCATCGCGGCGAATGATCCCGCGCTGGCCGACCCGGCGGCCTTCAAGCAGAAGGTCAAGGTGCTGTTCGTCAGCTACGGCAGCAAGGAGAACACCGCCGCCGCCAAGGCGAACCACGAGGCGCTGGAAAAGCTGGGCATCAAGAACACCTACTACGAATCCCCGAACACGGCCCACGAGTGGCAGACCTGGCGGCGGAGCCTCTACCAGTTCGCGCCGCTGCTGTTCCAGGATTAGTCGGGCTTCCGGCCCGCGCAGGTTCGCTAACGCCACTCGACCAGGAACGAGCGATGATGCGCCACCGATCTCTTGGGGATGGCCGAGGCAGGTCCCGCCTTCGACTTCTCGGGCTCGCGGTGCTGGTCCTGCTCGGGGGCCGGCCGGCCGGTGCGGTCGAGCCGGCCGCGCCCGACGACGCCTTCGTCGGCGACTACTGCACGAGCTGCCACAACGACGTGAGCCGGAAAGGCCAGCTCGACCTGACCGGCCTGGCGTTCGACGCCGAGCGATCCCGCCAACCTGGCCGTCTGGATCAAGGTGCACGATCGCGTGAAGGCGGGCGAGATGCCGCCCAGGGGCGAGGCCCGGCCCGACGCCGGCCCGGCAGGAGGCCTTCGTCGAGGGCCTGGCGCGGTCGATCGTCGCCGCGGAGCGGGCGGCCCTGGCCGGCGAAGGCCGGGCGATCCAGCGCCGGCTCAACCGCCACGAGTACGAGAACGCCTTGCGCGACCTGCTCGGCGTCCCGTGGGCGCAGGTCGCCAGCCGGCTGCCCGAGGACGGCGAGGCGTATCACTTCAACAAGAGCGGCGAGGCGCTCGACGTGTCCTACGTCCAGATGGCGCGGTTCATGGACTCGGCCGACTACGCCATGCGGCAGGCGATGGCGGCGGCACGTCGAGCGGCCGGCGAAGACGACCCGCAAGCTGTATGCGCGCGACGAGCGGAGCCTGCGCAACTGGTGGCCGCGCGAGAACGGGACCCTGCCCGACCGGCTGTCGTTCCCCGTGCTCGATTCGCACGCCCAGCCGGACGTGCGCGCCGGCCGCGCCCCGGCGACCAGCCCGGAGACGCGCGAGCGCGAGGCGGTCGGCAAGGTGTCGAGCATCTTCAGCGACGCGGGCGGCTACAGCTGGGGCGGCTGGCGGGCGCCGGTCGCGGCGCGCTACAAGCTGCGGATCGCCGGCTACACGATCTGGGTCGGCGGCGGCGGGATGGCGCGCTGGTTCTACGAGGGCCAGGGGGCCGAGAAGGCGCCGGTCTATCACACGCTCCTGTGGCACCGCCCGAACCTGGACGAAGTCTAGCCCGGCCGGCGCAACGAGCCGATCGGCGTCTACGCGCAGGCGGCGGCCAGACCCGCCCGATCGGGGCCGTCGATTTCACGCCGGAGCCGACCGTGAGCGAGATCGAGGTCTTCCTGCTGGCGAACGAGGTCGTGCGGACCGACGGCTCGCGGCTCTTCCGCACGCGCGTCAACGGCACCGACGAGCAGTACGTCAATCCCGCTGGCGACCGAGGACGGCATGCCGGGCTACGCCGTCCAGTGGATCGAGGTCGAGGGCCCGTTCTACGACGACCCGCGCCGGCGGGGCGGGCTACGAGCTGCTGTTCGGCGACCTGCCGAGCTGGCGCCCTCGGAGCAGGCGACAGGGCGGGCGTGCCGCTGGAGATCGTGGCCCGAGCACGCATCGGCCGGCCCGCGCGGCAGGCGGCGGCGGGCCGCGGCGGGCCCGGCGGGCCGGGCGCGGCCGCGCTCGCCGAGGCGCTCGATGAAGTCGAATCCGCGGCGCCGCGAGAGGACGCCGAGCGGCTGCTGCGATCGTTCCTGAAGAGGGCGTATCGCCGGCCGGTCGCCGAGGCCGACGTGCAGCGGTTCCTGCGGCTGTTCGACGAGCAGTTCCGGAAGGGCTCCGGCTTCGCGCGGTCGATGCTCTCGGCCTACACGGCCGTCCTGGCGTCGCCGGGCTTCGTGTTCGTCGAGGAGAAGCCGGGCCGGCTCGACGACTACGCCCTCGCCACGCGGCTGGCCCTGTTCCTGTGGAACTCCATCCCCGACGACACGCTGCGCGCGCTGGCCGACCGCGGCGAGCTGCAGCAAGCCCGACGTGCTGCGCGCCCAGACCGAGCGGCTGCTCGACGACCCAAGGTCGCGCCGCTTCGTCGAGGCGTTCACCGACTACTGGCTCGACCTGCGGAAGATCGACGACACCTCGCCGTCCACCACGCTCTACAACGATTACGAGCTCGACGACCCGCTGAAGCTGGCGGCGCTGGAGGAGACGCGGCTGTTCTTCGCCGAACTGCTGCGCGCCGACCTGCCGGCGCGGAACATCGTCGATTCGGACTTCACGTTCCTGAACGAGCGGCTGGCCGAGCACTACGGCATCCCCGGCGTCACCGGCGCCGGATTCCGCAGGTGACGCTGCCGGCCGACAGCCTCCGCGGCGGGCTGATGACGCAGGCCAGCGTGCTCAAGGTCACCGCCAACGGCACGACGACCTCGCCGGTGCTGCGCGGCCACTGGATCACCGAGCGGATCCTCGGCACTGGAGACGCCGCCCGCCGCCGCCGACGGTCGAGGCCGTCGAGCCGGACATCCGCGGCGCGGTGACGATCCGCCAGCAGCTCGACAAGCACCGCGCCAATCCGAGCTGCGCGTCCTGCCACAGCAAGATGGACCCGCCGGGCTTCGCGCTGGAGAGCTTCGACGTGATGGGCGGCTACCGCGAGCGCTACCGGGCGGTGGCCGAGAACGTGACGCCCGAGTCCAGGGCTTCGGCATGAACGGGCAGGCGTTCGCGTTCCACTACGGCCTGCCGGTCGATTCGGCCGGCGAGCTGCCCGACGGCCGGCCGTTCAAGGACGTGCGCGAGTTCAAGCGGCTGCTGGTCCAGGACGAACGGCCGATCGCGCGGAACCTGGCCCGGCAGTTGACGGTCTTCGCCACCGGCGCGCCGGTGCGGTTCTCCGACCGGGAGGAGATCGAGAAGATCCTCGACGCGGCGAAGGCGCAGCCAGTACGGCGTGCGCAGCCTCGTCCACGCGATCGTGCAGAGCGACCTGTTCCGGAACAAGTAGGAAAGATCGGCGATGAACGCGCAAACCGGGTCGCGATCCACGGCCCCATTCGCGTCGAGGCGGCGGCCGATCTCGCGGCGGCGCTTCCTCCGCGGCTCGGGCGTCGCGATGTCGCTGCCGTTCCTCGAATCGATGCGGCGCGCCGTTCGCGCGCGGCGCGACGCGCCGGCGCCGGCGCCGCGCCGGATGTTCGGCATCTGCAACAACCTCGGCGTGCTGCCCGAGCCGTTCTTCCCGAGCGGACGCGGGCCGCGACTACACGCCCTCGCCGTACCTGAAGCTGCTCGAGGAGCACCGCGACGACTTCACCGTGTTCAGCGGCGTGTCGCACCCGAACGTGGACGGCGGCCACCCGTCGGACATCAGCTTCCTGACCGCGGCCCCGCACCCGGCCAGCAGCTCGTTCCGCAACACGATCTCGCTCGACCAGCTCATCGCCGAGCGCATCGGCACGCTGACGCGGTTCCCCTCGCTCACGCTGGCGGTCAACGGCGGCCGCAGCCTGTCGTGGACGGGCACCGGCGTCGCGATCCCGCCGGAGGACCAGGCGTCCGAGGTGTTCAACCAGCTCTTCCTGCAGGGCACGCCCGAGCGAGGTCGAGGCGCAGATCCGCGGACTCGACACCGGGCGGAGCATCCTCGACGCGGTCGCCGACCAGGCCAAGGACCTGCAGCGCGAACGTCGGCGCGCGCGACCGCGGCCGGCTCGACCAGTATTTCACCAGCGTCCGCGACCTGGAGCACCGGCTCCAGGAGTCGCGCGGCTGGGAGAACAAGCCGAAGCCGACGGTCAAGGCCAGCCCGCCGATCGACCCGGCCAGCCCGGCGCAGTACATGGACAAGGTGAAGGTCATGTACGACCTCGCGCGGCTGGCCTTCGAGACCGACTCGACCCGCGCGATCACGCTGATGCTCAACAGCGTCGGCACGCCGGTCGTGCAGATCGCCGGCGCGACGATCACCGACAGCTATCACAACCTGTCGCACCACGGCAAGGCCGAGGAGAAGCTGGCGCAGCTCAAGGTGCATCGACGAATGGCACATGAAGCTGCTCGCCGACCTGTTCAAGGGCCTGAAGTCCGTGCAGGGAAGGCGGCGAGACGCTGCTGGACCGCACGATGGTCCTGTACGGCTCCAACCTCGGCGACGCCAACGCGCACTCGACGACGAACCTGCCGACGCTCTTCGCCGGCGGCGGCTTCCGGCACGGCCAGCACCTCGCCTTCGACCGCGGCCGCAACTATCCGCTGCCGAATCTGTTCGTCTCGATGCTCCAGCGGATGGGGATCGAGGAGACCAGCTTCGCCTCCTCGACCGGCACGATGCGCGGGCTGGAGATGGCCTGAGCCATGACGCACGCCCGAACGATCGTCCTGGCGGTCCTCGGCTGCCTCGTCGCGCGCCGCCGACGATCCGGTGACCATCACCTTCGACAAGGTCGAGACCGGCAAGCCGATGCCGAGCTACACGGACCAGGGCGTCGTGTTCGCCCTGTCGCGCCCGCCGACCACGAGCCGCGCCGCCGGGAGGGTGATGTTCTTCCCGCACCTGAAGACGCCGCGGAAGGGCATCCTCAACGCGATGGCGAACGAGTCGATCCCGGTCGAGGTCCGCTTCCCGAAGCCGGTGGCGAGCGTCACCCTCGTGCTCTGGGGTTCGATCGGCAGCGAGGCGGTCGTCGAGGCGTACGACACGGACGGGAACGTCGTGGACCGGGCATCGAGGGACGCGGTGCCGGAGCGAACCGGGCCGGAGCAGCCGATCCCGAGCTTCGAGCTGACGGTGAAGGCATCGGCGATCGCGTACGTCCGCTTCTCGGGTGCGCCGCCGGGCGGCTACCTGGTGTGCGACGAGGTGCGTTTCACGCCTAACTGAAGGAGAAGGACGTCCCGCACGTCTGGCACGTGGACGGCAACGCGCATGACCCGACCGAGCGGAAGAACAACCTGTATCTGTTCTCCCGGCACCTCTTCCGCTGACCGGCGAATCGCATGGGGGACGGGAGCCGACGGAGAGCGACCTTCCTGACTCCGGCGGGCGTGACGAGGACCGCCTGATCCGATCCCGTCTCCCGCAGGGGGAATCGACCCCACATCCCGACTCGACCCGTTTGCTACGGGGAGGCCAATCACCCTGAATCGAGGCCGGCGCAGGCCGGCGGCACCGTTGGAGTGAGAGGAGCTCATGAGAAGGACGACGATGCGGATCGCCCGGGCGATCTGCGCCTGTCTCGCCCCGGCCCTACTGCCGGGGACCGCCGCCGGGGCCTCGACGGCACCGACGACCTTGCGGGCCTTATTCCTGGGCGATCGGGGACTCCACCACCCGGCCGACCGCGCGGCGCAGCTGATCCCCGTCATGGCGGGCCGGGGGATCGAGGTCGCCTACACCGAGGACGTTGACGACCTGAACCCGGAGAACCTGGCCCGGTACGACGCCCTGATCGTCTACGCCAACATCGACGCGATCGCGCCGGCCCAGGAGAAGGCCCTGCTCGACTACGTCGCCGGCGGCGGCGGCTTCGTGCCCGATCCACTGCGCCTCGTACTGCTTCCGCAACTCGCCGGCGTACGTCGCCCTGGTCGGCGCCCAGTTCCAGCGCCACGGCACCGGCGACGTTCGAGCACGAAGGTCGTCGACGCCGACCACCCGATCATGAAGGGCTTCGAGCCGTTCCGCGACCTGGGACGAGACCTACGTCCACGCCAAGCACAACGACGAAGGACCGCCACGTCCTCCAGGTGCGCGCCGAGGGGGACCGCGAGGAGCCGTGGACCTGGGTCGCGCACGCACGGCAAGGGCCGCGTCTTCTACACCGCCTACGGCCACGACGAGCGGACCTGGGGCCACCCCGGCTTCCACGACCTGATCGAGCGCGGCATCCGCTGGGCGGCCGACAAGGGCGAGGTCTTCGACAGCCGGCCGCGGGTGCCGCGCCGGCCTGAAGCCGTTCGCGTACCGGCGAGGCCGAGATCCCCAACTACGTCCCGGCGACGAAGTCGGGCAGGCGCAGGGCGAGCCGATCGACCGGATGCAGGAGCCGCGTCGGCCCGGACGAGTCGATGAAGCACATGGTCGTGCCCCGCCGGCTTCGAGGCGCAGCTGTTCGCCGCCGAGCCCGACATCGTCAAGCCGATCGCGATGGCCTGGGACCACCGCGGCCGGCTCTGGATCGCCGAGACGCATCGACTACCCCAACGACATGCAGCGCGAGCGGCCAAGGGCAACGACCGGATCGAGATCTGCGAGGACACCGACGGCGACGGCCGGGCCGACAAGTTCACCGTCTTCGCCGAGGGGCTGAGCATCCCGACCAGCCTGGCCTTCGCCCGCGGCGGCGTGATCGTCCACCAGGCGCCCGACACGCTGTTCCTGAAGGACACCGACGGCGACGACAAGGCCGACGTCGCGCAAGGTGCTGTTCACCGGCTGGGGCACGCGCGACACGCACGCCGGGCCGAGCAACCTGCGGTACGGCTTCGACAACTGGATCTAGGGCATCGTCGGCTACTCCGGGTTCCAGGGCGACGGTCGGCGGCGAGAAGCATCCGGTTCGGCCAGGGGCTTCTTCCGGTTCAAGCCCGACGGCTCGAAGCTGGAGTTCCTCCGCAGCACCAACAACAACACCTGGGGCGTCGGCTTCAGCGAGGAGGGCCTGCGTCTTCGGCTCGACGGCCAACGGCTGCCCGAGCGTCTACCTGCCGATCCCCAACCGCTACTACGAGCAGGTGCGCGGCTGGTCGGCGCGCGTGCTGCGCGGCGATCGCCGACTCGCAACCGCTTCTTCCCGATCACCGACAAGGTGCGGCAGGTCGACCACCACGGCGGCTTCACCGCCGCGGCCGGCCACGCGCTCTACACCGCGCGGACCTACCCGAAGCACTACTGGAACCGCACGGCGTTCGTCAGCGAGCCGACCGGCCACCTGACGGCCACGTTCACGCTCCACCGCGAGGAGGGCGACTTCGTGGCCCGCAACGCCTGGAACCTGGTGGCCAGCGACGACGAGTGGACGGCGCCGATCATGGCCGAGGTCGGGCCCGACGGCCACGTCTGGGTGATCGACTGGTACAACTACATCGTCCAGCACAACCCCACGCCCGCGGGCTTCAAGACCGGCAAGGGCAACGCCTACGAGACCCCGCTGCGCGACAAGACGCACGGCCGCATCTATCGCGATCGTCTACAAGGACGCCAAGCCGACCGACGCCGCCGACGCTCGACCCGGAGCGACCCCGAGGGGCTCGTCGCCGCGCTGAAGAACGACAACCTGTTCTGGCGGATGCACGCCCAGCGGCTGCTGGTCGAGCGGGGGAAGCGCGACGTGGTGCCGGCGCTGATCCGGCTGGTGCAGGACCGGTCGGTCGACGCGATCGGCCTGAACCCGGCGGCGATCCACGCCCTGTGGACGCTGCACGGCCTGGGGGCGCTCGACGGCCCGGACCCGGCCGCGAGGGAGGCGGCCGAGGCGGCGCTGGAGCACCCGTCGGCCGGGGTCCGGCGCAACGCGCTGGAGGTCCTGCCGCGCGACGAGCGGTCGGCGGCGCGGGTGCTGGCCTCGGGGGCCCTGCGGGACGAGGACTCCTTCGTCCGGCTGTCCGCCCTGCTGGCGCTGGCGGAGATGCCCGCGTCGGAGGAGGTGGCCGGGGCCATCACGGAGGCGATCCTCGCGGGGAACGCCGGGCATGACGTCCCGCTCACCCGGTTGGAGATCGAGGCCTCGGCGCGGTTGGCCCAGCGCGGCCTCGCGCCGGGCGGGCCGGGTTCGGGAGGTGGCGCGGGGACGACCGGCCGTGCCACATCGCCCGGCGGGGACGACGCCGGGCGCCCGGCGTGGGGATCACCGGGCGCGACACCGCGCCCGGCGCGGCCGCGGCGAGCGGCGGGGGGCCGGCCGGGCGGCGAGGCCGCCGGCCGGGGGCGTCGGCCGGGCACGGCGGCGCCGGGTTCCGAGCCCGGATGTTCCTGCGGGCGCCGGAGGGCCGCCGGTTCAACCCGCTCGCCGAGGCGGCGGCGGTCGCCGCCGCGGCCCACGACCGGGCGTTCCTGCGGGCCCTGACGGCCCGCGCGTTCGACCGGCCGCCGGGCGACCTGGTCGTCGCGATCGCCGAGCGGGTCGCCGAGCACTACGCCCGGGGCGCCCCGGCCGATTCGGTGGGCTCGCTCCTGGTGGCGCTCGAGGCGGTCGGACCGCCGGGTGGCCGGGGCGATCCTCGCCGGGCTGGCCCGCGGCTGGCCCAAGGGGCAGCCCGGCGACCCTGGACGACGCGGCCGAGCGGGCGATGGTCCGGCTGCTGCCGACGCTCTCCCCCGAGGCCAAGGGGTCAGCTCGTCAGCCTGGCCGGCCGCTGGGGCAGCGAGGCGCTGGCGGAGCACACCCCCGAGATCGCCGCGAACTTCCTGGCGACGGCCAGCGACGAGTCGAGGCCCGAGTTCGAGCGGGTCGAGGCGGCCCGGCAGTTGATCGAGCTGCGCCGGAGGGACGTGGAGGCCGCCGTCGCGCTGCTCGACCTGATCTCGCCCCGCACGTCGCCGATGCTGGCCGCCGGGATCGTCGACGCCATCGGCCAGGGCGAGGCCCCGGGCGCGGGGGCGGTCCTGGTCGAGCGGCTGCCGGCGCTGACGCCCGGCGTCCGGCCGGTCGCCGTCCGCGCGCTGCTGGGCCGCGCCGACTGGACCACGGCGCTGCTGGACGGGATCGAGGCGGGCCAGGTCCGGCTGACCGAGCTGTCGCTCGACCAGCAGCAGGCGCTGGCCGCCCACCCCGACAAGGCCCTCGCCGAGCGGGCCGGCCGCCTGCTGGCCCGCGGCGGCGGCCTGCCCGACGCCGATCGCCAGAAGGTCATCGACGAGCTGTCCCCCGTCGTCCTCAAGGGGGGCGACGCGGCCCGCGGCAAGCTGGTCTTCCAGGAGCAGTGCGCCAAGTGCCACATCGCACTCCGGCGAGGGGGGCAAGGTCGGCCCCGACCTGACCGGCATGGCGGCGCACCCCAAGGACGAGCTGCTGACCCAGATCCTCGACCCGAGCCGCAGCGTCGAGGGGAACTACGTCCAGTACACCGTCGCCACCGCCGACGGCCGGGTCCTCAACGGGCTGCTCGTCCTCCGAGACCCGGACCTCGATCGAGCTGCTCGACGCCGAGGCCAAGCCCCACGTCGTGCAGCGGGACGAGATCGAGGAGATGGTCGCCTCGGGCAAGTCGATCATGCCCGAGGGCTTCGAGAAGCAGGTCCCGCCCGAGCGGCTGGCCGACCTGCTGGCGTTCCTCACGGCGCGGGGCAAGTACCTGCCGCTGGACCTGGGCCGGGCGGCCACGGTCGTCGGCATGCAGGGGGTGCTCTACGACGACGACTCCGACGCCGAGCAGCCGATCGCCGCCGACGGGTCGCCCAAGACCTTCCGGGGCGTCCCCTTCCAGCTGATCGACCCGAGGGGCGGCCGCGTGCCCAACGCGATCCTGCTGTACGGGCCGGCAGCGGGAGCCATCCCGCCGCGGATGCCCCGGTCGGTCGCGCTCCCCTGCAACGCGCCGGCGCAGGCCATCCACATCCTGGGCGGCCTGTTCCGGCTGGGGCTCCCCGCTCGGCCGCGAGGTGCCCGCCTCGCTGATCGTCCGGCTCCACTACGCCGACGGCCAGGTCGAGGACCATCCCGTGCGCAGCGGGGTCGAGTTCGCCGGCGACATCCGGGGCGTCGAGGTGCCCGGCCCGAAGCCCGGCCTTCCTCCTCGGCGACCAGCGGGTCCGCCACCTGGCGATCCGCCCGAAGCGGACCGAGCCGATCGAGCGCATCGAGCTGGTCAAGGGCCCGGACGACGACACGGCCCCGTTCGTCATGGCGGTGACCATCGCCACCGGGGAATAGCCGCGAGGGACGAGCGCGAGGACCATCAGCACCCGGCCTCGGTCGGCACGGATGCCGGCAATGGCCGTCGCTCCGCGAGGCATCCCCGGCGCGGACGACAGGCCACCCTGTTCCATTGTGATGGTGCTGGCGAATTCGGCAGAGGGTCGGGAGTGGCGGGATTTGCCGATCGCAGGACGCCCCATCTCTCCCGGGCTCCGTCCCGACGACCGACTACAGGAATTCGCCAGCAGTATCACAGGCGATCGCGGGACGTCTGGAGTGCGTGGTCGGAGGTGGACGGGGCCGGCTTCCGACCTCACGACATCTCCTAGTAGACTCAAGGGCTTCTTGACCCCACCAGGGCCGAGTAACCGATCCCGCGCCCGGGCGAATCAACCGGAATGCCCCGAGGTGCTCTCCCATGCCGACGCCGATCCCTGCCGTTGCTCTCGCGTTCGTACTCGGTGCCTCGACCTGCGTCCGGGGCCAGGAGCCGGTGCCCAAACCGACCGGTTCGAGGGCGCAGGCCGGTGACGAACCGGCCACGACGCTCGAGGTCCGCGTCGAGCGCTCGCGCGACCGCCAGGTGATCGACGGCTTCGGGGGGTCCCTGGCCTACTGGGGCTACAACGCCGACGAGGCGGCCCTGCGGATCGCCTTCGAGGACCTCGGCGCCACGATCGTCCGCATCCCGGCCGAGGTCGCCCAGCGAGGGCGACCCCGATGCCTACCGCGACGTCCTCCGGCGCGTCGCCAAGGTCGCGCCCGAGGCCAAGGTCTACCTCACCTTCTGGCAGCCGCGATCGAAGGACAGGCCCAGGCCCGAGGACTGGCTCGACTCCGATGCCGCGGGCATGTACCGCCTCAAGCCCGCGATGGCCGCCGCCTGGGCCGACGAGATGGTCGCCCGCGTCGTCGCGATCCGCCGCGACTGGGGCGCCAACGTCGTCGCCGTGGGCGTGCAGAACGAGCCCAATTACTCGGCCCCCGGCACCCTGACGTGCGCCTGGGAGCCCGAGGCGCTGGCCGACTTCACGGCCTCCGAGTTCGCCCCGCGCCTGGCCGCCGCGGGGCTGGGCCTGCTGCCCGATCGCCGCGCCCGACCTGGCCAGCATCCACGACGACGCGGCCGAGGCCCGGCGGTTCGCGCCCGTGCTGGCCGGGCCGGCGGCGACGATCTTCTCCTACCACATGTACGACTCGTACCCGGACGGCACGCCGGACCCCGGCTTCGACGGCGTGCGGGCCCGCCAGAAGGCCCTGGGCCGATTCCTGCGGGAGGACCTGCCCACGAAGCGCGTCTGGATGACCGAGACGACCGGCGCAGTGGAACGTCCCGGAGTGGCACACGCTCGGCTGGGACCCCGCGCTCGACGAGCACGACAAGGCCATCGCCGCCGCGCGGTACATGCACGCCGCGCTGGTCGACGCCGGCGCCGGCGCGTTCCTGTGGTGGGGGCTCATCTACAGCGCCCCGCCGGCGACCGTCCGGGGGGAAGTGGAGCGGCAGAAGTTCCGCGACGAAGGGCTGATCCTGGTCGAGCCGGAGGCCAGCGACGGCGTCCACGCGTTCCGGGAGCGGACGCCGAAATCCTACACCTTCCAGCAATTCTCGAAGTTCATCCGCCCCGGCTGGGTCCGCCTGGACGTGCCCGAGCCCCCGGGGCCCGGCGCCCCGCTCGTGGCCGCGTTCCGCAGCGCGGACGGCCGCAAGGTCGCCGTCGTCCTGATCAATCCGGACAAGGCCGCTCCCCGGGCCATCGAGCCGCGCGTGACGGCGGCGCACGCCTTCCGCCTGGATCGGGCCTACGTGACCGATCGGCGGCGGCGGTGCGAACCGACGGAGTGGCCGGGGGTCCTCCCGCCGGAGAGCGTGACGACGCTCCTCTATGGGATGGACGAAGTCTCGATAGGTTCGGCCCGCCTCGATTTCCGCCTCAGGCTCCTGAAGCCCCTTCAACTCCGATGAGTCCACAAGGCCTTCAGGACAGCGGTCATGTCGTCGGGTAACGGAGAGACGAGTTCCAGGTCTCGCCCGGTCAGGGGATGCTCCAGGCTCAGCCTGTGGGCGTGCAGGGCCTGGCGATCGATCAGCACCTGATCGGCATCCGGCCCGTACGGGCCGGAGATCTCTCCCAGCGTGACCCGGTCGCGGCCGGAGCAGGGCTTGCCGGCCAGGATCGGATGGCCGATGTGGGCTAAAACGTAAGCTGCGGTTGATAGTCGCGCTCGCGATACTCGAAGTAGTCGAAATCAGCCGGCCGGCGTGTTCCTGCGCCGTCCTGGCAGCAGACGCCCACAAAAGCGCCCGTGAAGTTGGGCAGCGTCGGCGGACCGGCCTCGTCGGACACGATGCTCGCATCAAAAACCTGCGGCAACGCCCGCCAGGCGCTCGTCGGGCAGCCGATAGGCAAAAATCAGCCGCTCGTAATCCACCTCCATGCGCAGCTCGATATTCCCCGTTCCCGCCGGCAGCGGAATCGGGGCGCTGAAGCTGTCGCCGACATCCGTGCACGCACGACATGACGCGCAAATGACGGCCGATCGTGTCGTCCTCCGTCAGAAACAGGTAATGGAACTTCGTCGCGTGGTAATACAGGATCAGGCCGGCCGCCTGTTGAAAATGCTCGGGCTGGAACTCCATGCGCGTCGAGGCCGTGAAGCAATGGGCTTGCTGCCGGCGAGCGACCAGCGCCTGCTCGAACTGGCTCCCCAGGGTTTCTCGGCCGAAGAGGCGCAGGAATCCGGGCCGCTCGGTAAGGCTCCAGATCCGCTCGGGATAGGGCGTGCGCAGCCACTGAAAATCGATGGGCAACTCCGGCGAATCGAAATCCTCGCGTCGAGTGCGGCGCGGGAAACGGATGCGACGGCAGGTTCGGCGCCGGCACGCTCACCTGCGGCACGCCGTCGCCGTCGTCCGTGCGGAGCCACCCATCCGGCGACCAGACCATCTTCTGGATCGCCGTCTCCCGGCCCAGGACACAGCGTCCGCGATTGGGCAGCGGCCTGCCGCACAGATAGGCCATGTAGGTTTCGCCGTCTTGCGTTTCCACGAGTGAGCCATGACCGGCACGCTGCAAGGCGCAGTCGGGCCGATCGCGCGCCGTCAGGACATAGGTGTCGGGATGCAGTTCGTAGGGCCCGTCGATCGTTGCGCGACCGCGCCATCGTCACGGCATGGCCCCAGGAGGTGCCGCCCTCGGCAACCAGGAGATGATAGTAGCCGCCGCGTTTGTACAGATGCGGCGCTTCGGTGAAGCCGATCGACGTGCCCCGGAAGATGAGCCGCCGCTGGCCGATCAGCTTTTGTTCGCGGGGCGAGTATTCCTGCAGCACAATGCCGGCAAATCGATTCTGGCCCGGGCGATGGTCCCAGAGCATGTTGAGCGAGGTATTTGCGGCCATCCTCGTCATGAAACAGCGACGGATCGAAGCCGCTGCTGTTCAGGTAGATCGGATCCGACCAGTCGCCGTCGATGCGGTCCGGCCGTCACCAGGTAGTTGTGAAAGTCGCGCAGCGAGGCATTGGCCATGCCGCCGACCGAGGCCCGGCCATAGCGCTTCACGTCCGTGTAGATCAGGTAGAAAAGGCCGTCGGCATAGGTCAGGCATGGCGCCCAGACGCCGCAGGAATCGGGATCGCCGCGCATGTCCAACTGGCTTGCCCGCCGCAGCGGCCGCGTCAGGAGCCGCCAGTGCACCAGGTCCCTCGAGTGGTGGATCTGCACGCCGGGATACCACTCGAACGTGGAGGTGGCGATGTAGTAGTCGTCGCCCACGCGCACGATGGAAGGATCGGGGTTGAAGCCGCGGAGGATGGGATTGGTGATGTTCATGCGGCTCTTCCGCTCCCGCACGAGGGTCCACAAGACGATCGCGCCGAGGATGTCGAGGATGCTCAGGCAGACGAAGAACGGCGAATAGCCGATCTCGAGTCACCAGCGCGCCGACCATCAAGGTAAAGATGAGCACCCCGGCGTTGCCGCACGTTCCGGCCAAGCCGGCCACCGTCGCCACCTCGCTCCGCCGGAACAGGTCCGATGACATCGTGATGACGGTCACCGACAGAGTCTGATGGGCGAAACCGGCCAAGCTGAAGAGCAGGATCGCCATATACGGGTCTTCGACCTGACCGGCAAACGCGACGCTCGACCATCAGCCCGGCGCCACGCGTGAACGCCGACCGCCGGGCATTGATCAGCGAAACGCTGGTGTGCTTCTGCAGTGTCGCGGCCAAGCAGCCCGCCGAAGATGCAGCCAAAATCCGCCGCCAGGAACGGCAGCCAGGAAAACAGCGCGATCGTCCTTGAGGTCCCAATGCCGCTCCTTCGCCAAATACAGCGGCAGCCAGAACGACAAGGTGCCCCACATGGGGTCGGCGAGAAAACGCGGGATCGCGATTCCCCAGAAATTCCGCTGCTTGAGGATTTCCCGGATGGAGGGCTTTCCCGCGCTGTCGAGCGACTTTTCCTGCCCGGATGCGATGTGGTCGACGCTCTTCCTCCGACAGCCACCGATGCCGTCGAGGGGGATTGATAGAAGCAGGAGCCACAAACCAACCCAGACCAGACCCAGGCCGCCGCTGATCACGAAGGCGCTTTGCCAGTTCATGTAAATAGACCGCAGAAGGCCACCAGCGGCCCGGCCAGCATCGATCCCTGCCGACGCCCCGATATTGTAGATCCCCCCCGCCAGCCCCCGTTCCCGCGCGGGGAACCACTCGGCCGTCGCCTTCATCCCCGCCGGATTCGCCGACCCTCCGCGAAACCCATCAGCCCGCGCAGGAACGCCAGGCCCTCTCCACGAACCCGCCAGCCCGTGCGCCATGTTGATGACGGACCATGCCGCGACGAAGATCGCCAACCCGATCCTGAGCCCGACGACGTCCAGCACGTAACCGCAGATCGGCTGGAGCATGATCGCGAGTTGGAACGCGCCGGTGATCCACGAATACTGCTCCTCCGTAGATGCCCAGCGAATCCTTGAGGTGCACCTGGGCCACCGAGAGCGTTGGCGTGACAAATAATTCAGTATCGAGCCCAGCATGATCAGCGACATCATCCACCATCGGAGCCCGGGCACATGAAAGGCAGACGGTTTCCGCCGAGCGGATTCGATGACTTCGCGAGTGGAGTCATGGTTCATGGTTTTCGGCCCCGCCAGCGCTTCCGACGTTCCGGCGTGCCCGACCCCACGAGTTTCCGAAGGGCTCGGGCACTGAGTCCGACCCTTACAAGGCACCTGCCACCGACGCGAATCCCAAGAGGAGCCGCGAAACCATGACCGCCTCCTTCTTCAAGAAAGGCGCCACGATCCCGGACAACTCGACGATGCGTCCAGTCTAACGCGTTGGCCCTGGTGTATCGGGCTCCTTCGCCCCGGAGATCTTGCAACCCAGCAATGAAAGCATTTTTTCTCCGTAACGCGTTCCCAGCTCTCTGTAGCCCGCCGCGGTGAAATGCAGACGGTCCGGGCGGCTCTCGCAACCGGCGGAAGAAATGACATGGGAATTGGGAATCGTCTTCGGCAGCCCTGCAATAATCGAATTCATGCTGGCACAGGCGCCATCCTGGTCGGCATTCACGAGTTCGCCCGCGAGCAAGGGCACCGATCCGGGCTCGAGATCCAGGTCTTTGATCAAATTATCATAAATAAGTTTCACTTTTCCGGGCCATTGCCTGTCATTGGTGTTCGACTCCCCCTGGTGCAACAGGATCCCCTTGATGACGCCGTCTTTCTGTGCCAGCTTTCCCATCTCGACCAGGCGTGCATAGGGATTTCCGCCATATTCCTCGATGATATTGGTCATCCACGGTGGCGCCGTGGACGCATACGCCTCGTAGTGGGTTTTATCGAAAAGCTCGATCTTGCACCCGGCCACCGAAACATTCACAACACCCACCCTGACGTCCTTCGGCAGGTGGGCCACCATTGTTCTGCCAAAATAATCGGCAGGGCAAAGTCCGGACGTGTCGCGGCACAGAGGGGGGACGGCCGGGTACCAGCGGCCCTTTTTTCGACCCAGCTTCAGGAAGTCGACCGCTGCCAGGACCTGGAAGCGCTCGTCCACGGCCTTGTCCTGCTGTTCAACTCCTGGAACGCCCTCCATGTTGGACTGACCAAAGCAGAGAAAAATGTAGAAATTGGGATCCGGGTCCCGCGGAAGTGCCCGAAGTCCCCGCCATCACCAACATTGCCGCGAGCAGGAGATCGGCCGTTTTCATTTTTAAACAAGCGCCTCCTGTAGGAGAAAGGACGCTCGGAATGCCGTGGACCGTCCACGGCGTCAGGACGCACAGTGCTCGGCCGATGCTGGCGACGCTGACCTCGACGCGGTGCAGGGAGAGGCCCAACGCCACCTCACCAGCTTCAACGGGAGCGAGTTTAGCCGGGCCGGATGCCTGGGCCAAGGGGATCCAGCCCTGAATAGAGAACACGGAGGCGATCCGGTGACCCCCGGAGGGCCTCACCGGATAACCTCTCAGAACGCAACCGCGGACACGCGATTCCGGTCCCGACTCCGAGGTGACGGGGGAGCGAGCGTTCCTTGCTTCGGTGTATCACTTGGTAACGCGGCCGAGGATACGGCTTTGGCGGAATCCTCACCAACTGCCGTCTACCCGGTCGGCTCGCCGATCGGCGAAGGGCCCGGGGCCTGGGCCCCCCCCTTCGTCCTCTCGGTATAGAAGACGAACACCACCCCAAACGACCGCCCCCGCCTCGACGATGACGGGCAGGGTGTCGCCGCCCAGACCGTGGCGTATCACCCCATGAGTCAGGGCCGTCTGGGCAACCGCCAGGGTGGCAAGGGCGATGGCCATTGCCCGGCGGCGTGGCGGCGCCGTCCTGGCCCCGGCGATGACGAAGGCCATCGCGGGACGTGCCCAGAGGATGTGGCGTGCCCAGGCGGCCGGCGCCTCGCGGCCCAGCCAGTCGAAGAGCAGGTGTCCCAGGGAGCCCACGCCGCCGCATAGGCGATGTAGGCGGCGACGAAGGCAGCCGGCAGGACGGCGACCCACTCGCGATCTCGATGACTTTCGCTGCATTTTTCGTCTTCACTCCCACGGGGATCGCTGCCGGGGAGTTCATTCGGATGACCACCCGCCGCACGATCGGACCGCCCGCCGTGCTCGCCCGGTCGGGACGGTCCCATCGTCGTCCTACGCCGGGGATGTAGAAGACCTCGCCGTCCATTCCCGGCACGCGGCCCGCGTACGCCCTGGTGGCCTCAACGACAATCCCTTCGAATGTCGGCGAGGCTTTCCGGCCCTCGAAGTGGTCCGCCCCGAGGTCGCGACGCAACGGGCCGCCGCGGCGCGGATGCTCCGGCCAGGTCGCCGATGGCCTTGAGCTGGCGGAAGGTCTTCCTGCCGACCCAGAACTTGCCGAGACGTACAGGAAGACCTCCAGGCCCGGCGGCAGCGTGACCACGCGGGCGCCGATCAGGGCCGAGTAGATCGGAGGCGGTATCGGTGCCGGTCCAGGTCGTCGTTGAGCGCCATCGCCGCCCGCTTTTTCTGGTCCTCAGGAGTTGGAGCTGGGCCACAGCGGCATCATAACGCACGATTGCCGGAGACGAACCACCCGTTCGTCATTCCCGTTTGAGGTCATCTGCTTGTCCCGGCGTGAAACCTGAGGGTTCGCCAGGAAAATGTTCGTGAGGGGTGCCCGTTCACCGGCAAGGACCCTACTCCGGCCGGACTCGTCTCGAGAACTCGTGGTGAATTGAAAACTCGGGCACTGGCCCCTTGCCGGGGACCCCTGAGACGAGACGGCTTTTCGAATCCATGCAATCAGGGCCGGGCGTCGATGGGAGGGAACTGGGCAGCTGGTCCCGTCCCCCGAAGGACGTGAGCCGCCCTCGACCAACCATCCTCACATGCAGTCCTCGACAGCGGTGCGGAAGATCCGGATGAACGGAAAAAACGGCGGCACGAAGCCGCCTGCTGAGGTTCGCTCAGCGTTTTCGGTCCTCGATCACCCGCAGGGCGATGCGACCGTCGAGAGGAACCAGGTCAAGAGCGAGGTTGAAGCCCTTGCCGTCGGCGTGCTCCCAGGCAACGCCGACCGGTCTCCAGTCGCTCTTCTGATTCTCCCGCTCCCGGACCGAGTACGCGGCGTGTGTGGGTCTCCTGCCCGCTTGCGGGCTGCTCTCGTTGTTGTCGATTTCAGTAGCCATATCGTTCTCCTTTTCATTTCGGCCACGACCATCGCGGCCTGACGAGGACTGTGCCTGAAGTCGCCCAGCCGGGGCCTTGCGCACTGGTTCAGCTCGATTTTCGCCGGGGTAATCGGCTCACAGTTCTCGGTTCAGGAAGCCGGTGTTTCGGCTGTCTTACCCGAGCTAGCGTGATCCGTTTCCGGGAACCCTCGCGGAGTTATCCCACGGGGCCCGATGGGCATGAGCGGTTTTCTCCTGATTCCGAAGCCTAAATAGCTCCCCGCAACAGGGAAAGTGAATCAGGCTGCGGCCCTGTAGACCTTGTCCTCGACCTTGAACGGGTTCCGGCTCCCCAGCCAGGCGAACGTCAGGTCCAGCAACTCCTCCATCGTCTCGCACCGGTGGTTGCGGGTGATCTGGTCGTGCAGGTGCCACCACACCCGCTCGATCGGGTTGCAGTCCGGGCTGTACTTCGGCAGCAAGTGCAGGTCGATCCGCTCCCGGTGCTCCCACAGGTACACCGCCACCGTCGTCGCTCGTGTGGCACTTCGCGTTGTCGCAGATCACGTGGATCTTCCGGTACCGCCGCAGCCGGCGCCGCAGGTCGTCCAGGTGGGCCAGGAACAGCGCCGTGTCGCGGCCCTGCTTCGGCCGCCCCTCGGTGAGGAACACCTGCCCGGTCCGCCAGTGGATCGACCCGGACAGGTACCGCTTCTCGTTGTTGCCCGGCGTCTCGACCTTGGCCTGCTGGCCCTTGACCATCCACATCGAGCCGATCTTCGGGTTGGTGTTGATGTCCACCTCGTCCTGGAAGACCGCCGTCTCGTCGTCGGGCAGCCCGGCCAGGAGCCGCCGCAGGGCGTCGAGCTTGGCCTGCCGCTCGGGGTCGGTCGGCCCGAGGACCGGGCGCGGGCGGCGGTAGACCAGGTCCGCCCCGGTGCAGCCAGCGGCGGACGGTCTCGCGGCTGACCTCGACGCTGATGGAGTTCGAGCAGCAGGACGGCGACGCGCCTCGCAGCACCAGCGGCTGCGGAGGAAGCCGAAGTCGCGCGGGCGTCTGGGTGGTGACCCAGTCGACGACGACGGCGACCCAGCCGGCGGCGAGGCGAAAGGGGCGGCCGGGCTTGTGCCCGGCCAGGCCCTCGACCCCCTCGGCGTGGAACCGCTTGACCCAGCGGTCGATGGTCCGGGAGCTACAGAACAGGAGCGTGGCGACGGTGGCCCAGGTGTGGCCGTCGTCCAGGAGCAGGAGGATGTGGGCGCGGAAGCGGACCTCGGGGTCGGGGTCCTTGCGGTAGCGGTCGAGCAAGGCCTGCCCGCTGCTCGGGGCTCAGGCGGATGCTGCGCGTCATGGGTGTGCCGGGGTGTCGTCGGGGTGTTCGATCCACCCTGTTCTACGCTCCAAGGCACTTTCCGGTTTGCTGGGAGCTATTTAGTGCCTCGTCCCGCGAAAAGCGATGAGTTGCTCTTGCAGGCTACTTATCACGGATTCAAACGTACACGACGGCTGTCACTCGATTTTCGATAAGTTCGTCGGGGGCGGAAGTCAATGAGGATCGGGGTACTCGAGCACCGGATACAGCTTCTCCAACTTGATCCGGGCGTCCTCCGTCGTGAACCGCCAGCGCACCTTCGCCTCCGTTCGGTTTCGATGATCCTCCCACGATCCGACTTCTGACCGCAACACCGCCACTTCGTCGATACGGCGGTCGAGGCATTGGCCGGAAAGGACGCTCAGCTCCGTCTCCGCCATGTTCAACCAACTGCCATGCTTGGGAGTGTAGTGGACCTCCAGTCGCTCCCACAACCGCCTCGCCTCCGCGGCGGGAAACGCCTCGTACAGGGCCCCACCCGTGTGGGTATTGTGAAGTAGATGGCTGGCGAGGTTCTTGGCTTGGGGTATGACCGACGATTGATGTTGCAGCAACCCTGATACAGGGACGGACTTACGAAGAATCCCCGATTTCGGCTTACGGGGACGCTTCTCCAAACACCAGCGTTACGCAGCCTGACTTCCGGCTGACATCAATCGTCGGTCACACCCTTGGCTTGTGCCGGGGTTCGTTAGTCCGTTTGCGTCAGCAGTGACGGCAACCGGCTGCGTCCTTTTCCATCCGCCCCTTCCCGAACCGGACGTGCAGGTTTCCGAGCATCCGGCTCTCCAGTGACCATCAGGATGGTCGACATTGTTTCGGCGTTCCGCATGTCGCGTACCTCCACGGTCTCGACCATCGGACCACCTGCCCCCCTTCGCC
Organism: uncultured Chloroflexia bacterium; assembly: GCA_963788235.1. Classification (GTDB taxonomy): domain Bacteria; phylum Chloroflexota; class Limnocylindria; order Limnocylindrales; family CSP1-4; genus SPCO01. Next base: position 45,475 of record CAWBFV010000003.1, read on the forward strand.
ATGTGGCCGGCTTTCCCGGCCTCGGACTACTACGGGGGCTCCGTCGCCGTGGGGCTCGCGCCCCGTAGGCGATCCTGATTTCCCTGCATGTCGCACGTGTCAGCGCGGTTTAGGCCGTCCACTCATCCCTACGCCCAGGAGTCTTCCCCGGTATCTCGCCGCGCGGGCTTGCCGTGCCCCAACGTCTCACGAAGGGGCGGCACGCGGTGACGTCGCGTTGAGTCAGCGTAGCGACGGGGCTGCGAGTGGCCCGATCGGGATTGGACTTCAAGCAGTCTAGCCTTGACCATGCCACGCGGGTCTTGCGGGGCGTTCGGCTCGCTGACGTCGCCTGCCCCCGCTTCTCCGGCATGCTGTGGTCCCCCGTGCCTTTCGGCCGTGGGTAAGCCGGATGACCCAGGTCTCGATGTCCCGAGAGCCTCCTCTCCTGCGGGAGGGATGCGAACATAAGTGAATCAGCGCACCAAGTTGTCGCAGACCAGGACCAGGCGCTCCGCCTGAGGATAGTGCTCATCCAGGAGTTGCTTGACGCACCACGCCCACTCGACCTTGCGACGCTGCGGCGTGATCCACACCCGCCGCCAACCGCGCAGCGGCTCGAAGAACATGAAGAGGTCCGCCACCCCTTTGCGCTCGTACTCGTAGTCCACGCGGCGCGGCCGGCCCGGCGCCGCATCCACCGGGAGCCGCGTCTCCCCGATGAGTTGCTTGCTGGTCTCGTCCATGCAGACGACGGGTCGAAGCGGATCGTACGGACGTTTGTAGACCTGGAGGACGTCCTCCATCTTCCAAACGAACTCGGCATTGGCCTTGGGCGGGATGCACCACATCTTGACCAGCCACGGCTTCAGCTCGTTTTTTTGAGCGTCCGACGGATGGTCTCATGCGAGACCTTGTCGACATGGCCGAGTTCGACCAGTCGGTCCGCCAAGAGACGGAGCGTCCAGCGGCACCGACCCGCCGGCGGGCTTCCGCAGGCCAAGGCGATCAGGTGGGCCTCCTGCTCGCCGTCGAGCATTCGCGGACGGCGCGGTAAGGGACGACGAACGAGGGCACCCTCAAGACCGCCTTCGACGAACGAGCGGCGGACCCGGTGGACAGTGATCGCTCCGAGGTCCAGAGCGTCGCTGATTTGCTCGTCGGACCATGCCGGGCCAAGGGGACTGCAATCGGCCTTCAGCAGGATGCGCGCCCGGGTCAACTTCGCGCCGCCGCCTTGCCTTTGGCGACGAGCGATTCCAACTGGCCGCGTTCCTCGACAGACAAACGCACGACGAATCTTCTTGTTCATGATCGGACTCCGTCCCAGGATCCTGGTCGAAACCGCCAGGATTGGACAAAAGTCCGAGGAACTTATCAATACCAGGACAGGTGCCACTACATCCCGAACAATCGAAACGCGATGCGCTGGCAAGTGCCACCACATCCAGAACACTCATGCCACGACATGTGCTCCGCTCAGCATGAAGCCGGCGGAGCATCGGCGATGCCCGCTCATTCGCAGAATCGCTTGGATTTGATGCGATGGGCCACCTCCCTCAGCAGCGGCTGATCCCCCGGCTCGCGCCGGCGCAGGCGGTAGAACCGGATCATGCCCCCGTCCAGGTCCACCTCCGCTCGCACCAGCCGGTGCACCCAGTGCCGGTCCACCTCGAAGCTCCGGCCCAGCACCTCGACCGCGCCCGTCGCATCGGTCCGCCTCAGGTAGACCATCCGGCCCTCGAGGCCGGGCCTGGAGGTTCAGGCGCCAGCGCTTCGGGAACGCCCGCCGCGGCGGGGCCGACTCGATCCGATCGGCTCGGTGGCGCCGCAGGGCGGCCACGTAGCGCCGCGACCGCCCCTGCAAGTCCGCCAGGTCGTCGTGCTGGAACCGGGCCCAGACCTTCGCCTGCCAGGAGCCGTTGTAGTTCTCGATCATCGCCTGGAAGCCCGACTCGCGGGGCGGCGACGAACACCGGGACCACGCCCAGGCTCAGGCACAGCCGGCTGACCCGCCCGACGACGTCGGGGTGGGCGTGCGTGCCCTGGAAGATCGTGTCGTTGTCGAACTGGGCGTAGCCGGGCAGGCCGAACTGCCCGCCAGTGCTCGACCAGGCACTCGACCACGAACTTGGCCGTCACGCTGGCCTCCACGCGGCCACGAGGCGACCAGGCCGCCGTGCAGCGAGATGCCGTTGAGCACCTCGACCTGGGGGCCGCCCTTGATGACCAGCCCCTCGACGACGTCGAAGCTGTCCAGTTCCCGCCGCGTCGGGCGCGACCTCGGGCAGATACCAGCCCGGCGGCGGGCGGGGCCGGCGGACGCGCTGGCTGGCCGTCCAGGACGCCCCGCCGTCGCAGGATGCGGTTGATGGTCCGCACCGAGGGGAGCGACGCGATCCCCCGGGCTTCCAGGGCCTGGCCGGGGGGCCACCGAGGGCGCGACGGCGGTGCTGGTGACCCACGAGCACCCGGACCACCTCGACGTCGACCAGCTGGCCGCCACGGACGCGCCCGTCTACACCATCGAGGCCGTGCGCCGGCGGATCGCCGAGGCCGACCCGGCGGTGGCGGAGCGCGTGCAGGTGGTCGGCCCGGGACAGGTCTTCGACGCCGGCCTCCCGGTCACGGCGGTCGGCGAGCTGCACGCCGTGATCCACCCGGAGCTGCCGCGCTTCAACAACAGCGGCTACCTGGTCGACGTGGGCGGCACCCGGCTCTACCACCCGGGCGACGCCCTGACGCCGGCCGGAGGCCCCGTCGACGTGCTCCTGCTGCCGGTGCACGCCCCCTGGAGCAAGGTCTCGGAGGTGGCCGACTTCAGCCGGACCGTCGGGGCGCGTCGGTCGGTGGCGATCCACGACGGGCTGCTCAACGACACCGGCCACGGCGTCGTCGGGCGGGTGCTGCACGGGCTGCTCGACACCGACGACCACACCTTCGAGCGGGTCCCGCCGGGCACCGACCTCGCGCTCTGACCCAGCGGCCGTTCGGACGGGCAGCTGCCGGCTTCTGGGGCGTTTTCGCGCAGGAATGGCGGAGGGTGCCCGTGTGAGTTGCCGCCCTGTCTCGTGCTTGTCGCCTGGAAGGCCAGCGCCCGTGGCCATGGGTCATTCGGCGTCGAGCTTGTCAGACCACTCGTCTGGTCGGTCGAGCCCTCGGTGGGCCTCCCGGTGCGGCGGAACGGATCGGCCGGGGCTGGTCGGCGGAGTGGAGAGGGCGTGCCGATCATCGTGTCTGCGACCTGTGACGGCCCGACCGGTGCCTCTCGGGTGCCTCCGGGCGCGTCCGGGCGCGTCTCGGCGCCTCCGCGTGCATCCGGCTGGCACGCGCGCGGGCCCGCATGCGCGGGCGTGAATGACGTGCGCGGGCCTGCGTGCGCGGGCGTGCATGAGGGGAACGTCGGCGGAGTGGTGCCGCGCCGGTGGTGGGGCCGTGACGGCGTGGGGGTCGGCTCAGCGCAGGGTCGGCTCAGCGCAGGGTCGGCTCAGCGCAGGGTCGGCTCAGCGCTTGGAGCGCTTGAGGTGCTTGGGGTCGGGGTGGGTGAGGTAGGTGTGGCCGTGTGGGCTGGTCCAGGCGTAGGCGCGTGCCCCGCTCTGGGTGCGGATCACCTGGTAGGTCCAGGCGGTGAAGGTCTTGAGGCGATGATGCCGGCTGCACAGGCAGGCGAGGTTCTCGGGGGTGGTCTGGCCCGGTGGTCCGCCGTCGTCGGGGGGCACGTAGGCCTCGATGTGGTCGAGGTCGCAGTCGCGGGCATCGACCCGGCACCCCGGGAAGCAGCAGCGGCCGTCGCGGAGGATGACGGTCTCCCGCATCCAGCCGGGTGGGTCGTGGACGTCGACGGCGTCGGTGCGGGAGAGGTCGAGGACCGGGCGGATGGTCACCTTGTCGACCCGCTGCAGCCAGTCGCGGACCCGGGCCAGGGTGGCCGCACCCAGCTTCTCCACGATCCCGCCACCGAACACCGTCGTGCCGCCCGCGGTGCCCGAACCGTCTGCACCGTCCGCACTCGCGGCACCGCCCGCGAGGTCGGCGGCGTCCGCGAAGTCGGCGGCGTCGACGAGGTCGGCGGCGTCGATGTGCAGGTACACGGTCGCGGTGGTGGTGTGCCACCCACCGTCGGGGTCCGACTGGCGTCCGGGGTGCTCGGGCCGGTGGGTTCGTGGCGCCGGTGGGCCGGGGCACCGTCCGGGTCGGCGGCACCGTTCTGGTCGGGCTGGTCGGACGGGTCGTCGTTCTGGTCCGGGGTGGTGCGCTGGTGGGGGTCGCCGAACAGGTCCAGGGTGCGCTGCGGGTGGGCCAGGGACCCCAGCGCGTGGGAACGGCGGACCCCGACCGGGTCGGTGTCCCCGAGCCGGCGCATCTCGGCGGCCAGGTCGGTGAGGGTGGCCTCCAGGTCGAGGGCGTCCAGGGTGTCCAGGTCCGCGGTCATCCGGGTGGTCTCGGTCGACCCCCGATGGTCGAAGGTGACGTCGCGGGCCCGCAGCGCGGACTCCTCGAGACCCTCCGCGACCTCCGGGTCGCACTGCACCAGGGCCTCATGCACCAGGCCGCGGAGCTGGGCCGGGCCGGGCACCCGGTTGCGGGCCGCGAGGTGCGCCAGGTGCCGGTCCACGAAGTCCACCGCCGCGGCCGACAACCGGCCGGTGGCGGCCGCGACGGTGCGCGCCTTCCAGGCCTGCAGCCGACCGGCCTGCACCTGGCCCCAGATCCGCGGCAGCCGGTGGGACAGCTGCAGAGCGTCGGTGACCAGGCACCACGCCGACCCGTAGGGCAGGTCCAACGCCGCACCCAGGGCCGCGACCGCGTCCTCGTCGATCCCGGGGAGGTCAGGGCCACGTCGTCTGCCGTCGCGTGCCGCGTCCGCCCAGGCTGCCGCCCCGTCCACGTGGCGCCGCGAGGGCGGCGCAGTCGTCGTCGTCGACCGGGTGCAGCGCGACCAGCTCCACCGCCAACGCCAGCAGGTCCGCCTCCAGACGGTCCGCCGCCGCCCGGCACGAGACCATCGTGTCCAGCACCGCGCGCACAGCCACCGCGTCGACACCGGCGTCGGGGCCGGTGCTGTCGCTGGTGTCGGACGGTGTGGCCATGAGTCAAACCTAGACCCGACCACCGACAGTTCCGCGCCGCCAGCGATCCCTGGAAGCCCTTATCCACAAGGGCAAACAGGTCTCGACCGGCTCGACCGGCAAGCTCGACCGGCAAGCTCGACCATCCGGATGACCGCGGCCATTCAAACGGGCAGCCCTACCCGCAAACGCCCCTCGACGGCCCCGATCGAGGAGGGTTGCCCGTTCGAGTGGCCGGGTCCCCCGAGCTCGACAAGTCGTGACGTGCTCGACCGTCGGGTGGTCCCGACAGGCTCGAAACGCCGGGGAAGCGCCGCGCACCCGGGACGCGATGCGCAGGGCACCCGGGACGCGATGCGCAGGGCACCGGGGACGCGATGCGCGGCCCGCTGGGCCGGCCGGTGGGGGCCGGGTCGTCTCGATGGGTCGGACCGCTGACGGTCGAGCCGTGGTGAGGGGCGGTCATTCGGACGGGCACCCTGCCGGCTTTCTGCGGCCTCTTGGGGTCGGAACGGGGAGGGTGTCCGTTCGAGTTGCCGGGTGCTGACAGGCTCGACCACCCTCCCCGGTCAGCCGGAGAGCGAGTCGCGGACCGGCACGAACTTCGCCTGCGCCTCGGCGAGCTCGGCCTCGGGGTCGGAGTCCGCGACGATCCCGCAGCCGGCGAACAGCCGGACGGTCGCGCCGTCGATCTCCGCCGAGCGCAGCGCCAGGCCCCACTCGCCGTCGCCGGTGGCGTCCATCCAGCCGACCGGCCCGGCGTAGCGGCCGCGGTCCATGCCCTCGATCTCGCCGATCAGCGCGGTGGCGACGTCGGTGGGCGTGCCGCCGACGGCGGCCGACGGGTGCAGCGCCTCGGCGAGGTCGAGCGACGTGCCCGACGGGTCGGCGGCGTCGTCGATGACGCCGGCGACGTCGGTGGCGAGGTGCATGACGTTGGGCAGGTGCAGCACGAACGGCGCCTCGGGCACGTTCATCGACGAGCAGTGCGGGGCGAGCGCGTCGGCGACCGAGCGCACGGCGTACTCGTGCTCCTCGAGGTCCTTCGACGAGCGGGCCAGCGTGGCGGCCAGGGCGAGGTCGCGCGCGTCGTCGCCGGTGCGCCGGATGGTGCCGGCGAGCACCCGGGAGGTGACCAGGCCGCGCTCGCGGCGGACCAGCATCTCCGGCGTCGCGCCGAACAGGCCGTCGACGTGGAACGTCCAGCACATCGGGTAGCTCTCGGCCAGCCGCCGCAGCGGCCAGCGCACGTCGATGTCGCCGTCGGCGGTGGCGACCAGGTCGCGGGCCAGCACGACCTTCTCCAGCGCGCCGCCGTTGATCCGGCGGACCGCCTCGGCGACGACGGTCGACCCACTCGGCGCCGCTCAGCGCGCCGTCGGCGAACGCGCACGTCGCGCGGGGCGCGGCGGGGCGTCGGTCGGCGGTCACCGTCGGCGAGGGCCGGGATGCGTGCCGACGCCGATCGTGGTCACCCAGGTGGTGCCGCCGCGGCGGCCGACCACGACCTCGGGCACGACGAGCACGCTGTCGCCCGGGTCGTCGGCGAACGCGAAGGAGCCGAAGCACGACCACGCCCGTGCCCGGGCTGGTCGACCTCGTCGCGGACGACGGCGTTGCGCGGCGTGCTCGGCCCACCACTGCTGGGCGTCGCGCGAACCGGTCCGGCGCCCGTCGTACGGCACGATCGCGGCGACGCCCCAGCCGACCAGGCCGTCGCCGCGGCGGACCCAGGCGGTGGCGTCGCGCGGTGTCCGGCAGCAGGGCCAGCAGCGGGCCCGGGTCGTCGATGCGGACCGTGCGCACGACGAGCGGCGCGGACTCGCGGTCGCGGGCTCGCGGTGCTGGAGGGCTCGGTCACGCCGCGCAGCCTACGGCGGGCGCCAGCGCCGGACGCGTCGGCGCGCCGACCCGGACGCTGTCGCAGCGGCTGCATAGGCTGCGCCGCGTGACCCGCGCGCAGCTCGACAAGGAGCCCGCCGACGTCGCCGCGATGTTCGACGCCGTGGCGCGGCGCTACGACCTCACCAACGACGTGCTGTCGCTCGGGCCAGGACCGCCGCTGGCGCACGGCCGTCGTGGACGCCGTCGACCCGCAGCCGGGCGAGCGCGTGCTCGACCTGGCGGCCGGGCACGGGCACCTCGAGCCAGCCGTTCGCCGACCGCGGCGCGCACGTCGTGCCGTGCGACTTCTCGCTCGGGCATGCTCCGGGTCGGCAAGCGGGCCCGGCCGCGGCTGCGCGTTCACCGCCGGCGACGGCGACCCGGCTGCCGTTCGCGGACGACACCTTCGACGCGGTCACGATCTCGTTCGGGCTGCGCAACATCGTCGACCCCGACGCCGGGCTGCGCGAGATGCTGCGCGTGACCAGGCCCGGCGGACGGCTGGTGGTCTGCGAGTTCAGCCATCCGACCTGGGCGCCGTTCCGCACCGTCTACGTCGAGTACCTCATGCGGGCCCTGCCGTCGGTCGCCCGCGCGGTGTCCTCGAGCCCCGACGCCTACGTCTACCTCGCCGAGTCGATCCGGGCCTGGCCGGACCAGCAGCGCCTCGCCGCCCGGATCGCGGCCGCCGGCTGGACCGGCGCCCCGCTGGCGCAACCTCTCCGGCGGCATCGTCGCCCTGCACCACGCCGTCCGCGAGCGGGCGTGAATTCGGCGACGCGCTCGATGACCTGCAGCCGCAGGTCGGGCCCGGGAACGAGGGCTGTCGCGACCTTGCGGGGAGCCGGGTCGCAACATGTGACGCAGCGCCTCTAGACTCCCGTGTCGGCCACTCGTGAAGCGATTCACAAGCGCACATGACTGCTCGCTCGCCGACACCGCGTCACAGGGAGAGGCACCACGCATGACCCGGACCACCGCCGACGCGCGGCAGGCCGACGTCATCGTCGTCGGGGCGGGTCCGGCCGGGGCCAGCGCCGCGTACCACCTCGCCGAGGCCGGGGCTCGACGTCCTGCTGCTGGAGAAGGCAGCGCTTCCCCCGCGACAAGATCTGCGGCGACGGGCTGACCCCGCGCGCGGTCGAGCAGCTCATCGCGATGGGCATCGACCTCGACGCAGCCGGGCTGGCAGCAGAACAAGGGCCTGCGGATCGTCGGCGCCGGCCACCGGCTCGAGCTGCCCTGGCCCGACCTCGCCGACCTTCCCGCCCTACGGCCTGGTCCGCACCCGCACGGACCTCGACGAGATCCTCGCCCGGCACGCCGAGAAGGCCGGCGCCCGGCTGATGGAGCGCACGGCGGTCACCGGTCCGGTCCTCGACGAGCGCACCGGGCGGGTCGTCGGCGTCACCGCGAAGCCGGTCGACGACCGCGGCCGCAAGGTCGGCGACGACGAGACCTACACCGCGCCCGTCGTGGTCGCCTGCGACGGCGTCTCCGCCCGGCTGGCCATCGCGCTCGGCCTCGAGCGCCGGGAGAACCGCCCGATGGCGCGTCGCGGTGCCGCGCCTACTACGAGACCCCGCGCCACGACGACGAGTGGATGGAGTCCTGGCTCGAGCTGTGGGACGGCGAGCCCGGACCAGAGCAACCTGCTGCCCGGCTACGGCTGGATCTTCGGCGTCGGCGACGGCACCGCCAACGTCGGCCTCGGCATCCTCAACACCTCGAAGGCCTTCCAGCACGTCGACTACAAGGACGTGCTGCGCCGCTGGCTGGCCAACACCGCCCGACGAGTGGGGCTTCCGCGACGAGAACCTCGTCGGCCGGATCGGCTCGGCCGCGCTGCCGATGGGCTTCAACCGCAAGCCGCACTACACCCGCGGCGTGCTGCTGGTCGGTGACTCCGGCGGCATGGTCAACCCGTTCAACGGCGAGGGCATCGACTACGCCCTCGAGGCCGGGCACATGGCCGCCGAGACCGTCGTGCAGGCGCTCGCCCGCCCCGAGGGCCCGGCCCGCGAGCGCGTGCTCGAGGGGTACGCCGCGGCGCTCGACGCGGCGTACGGCGGCTACTTCACGCTCGGCCGGGTGTTCGCGAAGATGATCGGCAACCCGACGTTCATGAAGCAGGCCACGAAGTACGGTCTGCCCGCGGACCGCGCTGATGAGGTTCACGCTCAAGCTGATGGCGAACCTGACCGACCCGCACGACGGCGACGTCTCCGACCGGGTCATCAACGCACTGGCCAGGATCGCCCCGGCCGCCTAGCCCGACACCGCGCGACACGACACGCACGAGACGACAGGAGGGAGACGGCGGTGGAGCTCTACACACCCGTGCTCGCGCTCGATGGTGCTGGCGCGGCGGCTTCGCGGTCTTCTCGGTGGTGGTCAGCTCGCTGACCGGCCCGAAGCGCTACAACCGCGCCAAGCTCGACTCCTACGAGTGCGGCATCGAGCCGACCCCGCAGGCGCTCGGCGGCGGCAAGTTCCCGGTGAAGTACTACATCACCGCGATGATGTTCATCGTCTTCGACATCGAGATCGTCTTCCTCTACCCGTGGGCGGTGTACTTCGACTCGATGAGGCTCTTCGGGCTGGTCGAGATGGTGCTGTTCATCGCGACCGTGTTCGTCGCCTACGCCTACGTGTGGCGGCGCGGCGGGCTGGACTGGGACTGAGTGGAGGAGCACGATGGGCCTCGAGGAGAAGCTGCCGAGCGGCGTCCTGCTGACGACCGTCGAGGGTGTCGCGGGCTACATGCGCAAGGCGTCGTTCTGGCCGGCCACGTTCGGCCTGGCCTGCTGCGCCATCGAGATGATGACGTCCGGCGGACCGCGCTACGACCTGGCCCGCTTCGGCATGGAGGTCTTCCGCGCCTCGCCGCGCCAGGCCGACCTGATGATCGTCGCCGGCCGGGTCAGCCAGAAGATGGCGCCCGTGCTGCGCCAGATCTACGACCAGATGGCCGAGCCGAAGTACGTCCTCGCGATGGGTGTCTGCGCCAGCTCCGGCGGGATGTTCAACAACTACGCGATCCTGCAGGGCGTCGACCACGTCGTCCCGGTCGACATGTACCTCCCCGGCTGCCCGCCGCGGCCGGAGATGCTCATCGACGCGATCCTCAAGCTGCACGAGCAGGTGCAGTCGACCAAGCTCGGCGTGAACCGCGCCGACGCAGATCGAGGAGCAGGAGACCGACGCGCTCAACGCGCTGCCGACCTCCGCAGATGAAGGGCCTGCTGCGATGAGCGACACGGGCGACAAGAAGCCCGAGGAGTTCCCCGAGGTCACGCCGGGCACCGAGCGCGGACGCCACCGACAGCGCGCGAGGAGAACCGGCTGCCCGCCGACCCGCGAGCAGCTCGAGCCCGAGGTCGTCGGCGTCCGGCGCGGCATGTTCGGCGTCAGCGACACGGGCGACACCTCCGGGTACGGCGGCCTGGTGCGCCCGGTGGTCGATGCCCGGCGGCACGCCGCGCCCGTACGGCGGCTGGTTCGACGAGGTCGCGGACGCCCTGGAGGCGGCCTTCGAGCAGACCGGCGTGCTGCACAGCGCGATCGAGAAGGTCGTCGTGCACCGCGGCGAGATCACCTTCTTCATCCGCCGCAAGGAGCTGCTGCACGGTGGCCCGGCTGCTCCGCGACGACCCGCAGCTGCGCTTCGAGTTCTGCGCCGGCGTCTCCGGCGTGCACTACCCCGACGACGCCGGCCGCGAGCTGCACGCGGTCTACCACCTGCTGTCGATGACCCACAACCGGCGGATCCGCCTCGAGGTCGCCTGCCCCGACGCGGACCCGCACATCCCGTCGGTGGTCGCGGTCTACCCGACCAACGACTGGCACGAGCGCGAGACCTACGACTTCTTCGGCATCATCTTCGACGGTCACCCCGCTCTGACGCGCATCGAGATGCCCGACGACTGGCCGGGCCACCCGCAGCGCAAGGACTACCCCCTCGGTGGCATCCCGGTCGAGTACAAGGGCGCCACCATCCCACCGCCGGACACGCGGAGGTCCTACAACTGATGAGCCACTACTCCTACGACCCGCTACGCCGACCAACGCGCGACGACCCCACGCCAGGGCCGGGTGCTTCACCGTCACCGGCCAGGACTGGGACTCGGTGGTGCAGGGCATCGCCGACTCCGCCGGCGAGGACGAGGACGACGAGGACCACGTCGTGGTCAACATGGGCCCGCAGCACCCCTCGACGCACGGCGTGCTCCGGCTGATCCTCGAGCTCGAGGGCGAGACGGTGACCGAGGCCCGCTGCGGCATCGGCTACCTGCACACCGGCATCGAGAAGAACATGGAGTACCGCTCCTGGGTGCAGGGCGTCACGTTCTGCACCCGCATGGACTACCTCTCGCCGTTCTTCAACGAGGCGACGTACTCCCTGGGCGTCGAGCGGCTGCTCGACATCGAGGACGACATCCCGGAGAAGGCGCAGGTCATGCGGGTCCTGCTCATGGAGCTGAACCGCATCTCCAGCCACCTCGTCTGCATCGCCACCGGCGGCATGGAGATCGGCGCGCTGACCGTGATGACGATCGGCTTCCGCGAGCGCGAGCTGGTGCTCGACCTGTTCGAGCTGATCACCGGCCTGCGGATGAACCACGCGTTCATCCGTCCCGGCGGCGTCGCGCAGGACATGCCCCCGGGCGCGCTCGACCAGATCCGGGACTTCGTCGCGCTGATGAAGAAGCGGCTCCCCGAGTACGCCGCGCTGTGCAACGCGAACCCGATCTTCAAGGGCCGGCTGGAGAAGGTCGGCCACCTCGACCTGGCCGGCTGCATGGCCCTCGGGCATCACCGGTCCGGTGCTGCGCTCGACCGGCTTCGCCTGGGACCTGCGCAAGACGCAGCCCTACAGCGGCTACCAGGACTACGACTTCGAGGTGCAGACCTGGGACACCTGCGACGCCTACGGCCGGTTCCGGATCCGGCTCAACGAGATGTGGGAGTCGCTGAAGATCGTCGAGCAGGCGGCCGAGCGGCTCGCCGGGCTCGAGGGCGCGCCGGTGATGGTCGCCGACAAGAAGATCGCCTGGCCGAGCCAGCTCGCCGTCGGCACCGACGGGATGGGCAACAGCCTGGACCACATCAAGCACATCATGGGCGAGTCGATGGAGGCCCTGATCCACCACTTCAAGCTGGTCACCGAGGGCTTCCGGGTCCCGGCCGGCCAGGCCTACGTGCCGATCGAGTCACCGCGCGGCGAGCTCGGGGCCCACGTCGTCTCCGACGGCGGCACCCGGCCGTTCCGGGCGCACTTCCGGGACCCGTCCTTCACCAACCTGCAGGCGACGTCGGTGATGAGCGAGGGCGGCATGGTCGCCGACGTGATCGTCGCCGATCGCCTCGATCGACCCGGTGATGGGAGGGGTGGACCGATGACCGAGATCCAGCGACGGGCAGCTCGACGAGACGACGCTGGCCGAGCTGCAGCGAGATCACCGCTGCGCTACCCGCAGCCCCGGTCGGCGCTGCTGCCGATGCTGCACCTCGTGCAGAGCGTCGAGGGCCGGGTCACCTCGCGCGGCATCGAGGCCTGCGCGGACATCCTCGGGATCTCCGCCGCGGAGGTCTCCGGGGTGGCCACGTTCTACACGATGTACAAGCGGCGTCCGGTGGGCGACTACCACGTCGGCGTCTGCACCAACACGCTGTGCGCGGTGATGGGCGGCGACGCGATCTTCGAGCGCCTCAAGGACCACCTCGACATCGGCAACGACGAGACCACCGAGGACGGCCGCGATCACCCTCGAGCACCTCGAGTGCAACGCGGCCTGCGACTACGCGCCGGTGATGATGGTGAACTGGGAGTTCATGGACAACCAGACGCCCGAGTCCGCGACCCGGCTGGTCGACGACCTGCGCAGCGGCGTGCGAGGTGCACCTCCACCCGCGGGCCCCGGATCTGCACCTGGCGCGAGGCCGAGCGGGTGCTCGCCGGGTTCCCCGACGACCGCGCCGACGAGGGACCGGCGGCCGGACCCGCCTCCCTTCTCGGCCTGCAGATCGCGCGGGCGAACGGCTGGACCGCCCCGCGCTCGGAGCAGCGACCGGCGACCTGGGCTCGCCCGCGGACACCCCCGTCGGGCGCAGCGGAGAAGTCGGACGCGACCGACGACGCGTCCGCGATGCGCATCGACCGGTCGGGCGCCGGCACCCGCGGCGGCAAGGACGAGGAGGACAAGTGAGCGAGCAGACCGATCCACCCGCTGACCCCGGTGCTCTCCGACGCCTGGGACACCGACCGGCCCTGGACCCTGGACTCCTACGCCGACGTCGGCGGGTACGCGCGCGCTGGACACCGCCTTCGGCATGGACCAGGACGACCTCATCGCGCTGGTCAAGGACTCCGGTCTGCGCGGCCGCGGCGGCGCCGGCTTCCCGACCGGCATGAAGTGGGGCTTCATCCCGCAGGGCGACGGCAAGCCGCACTACCTGGTGGTCAACGCCGACGAGTCCGAGCCGGGCACCTGCAAGGACGTCCCGCTGATGATGGCCACGCCGCACACCCTCGTCGAGGGCGTGATCCTCACCTGCTACGCCATCCGCGCGAACCACGCCTTCATCTACGTGCGCGGCGAGGTGCTGCACGTCGTACGCCGGCTGCAGCGCGCCGTGCAGGAGGCGTACCTCGCCGGCCACCTCGGCAAGGACATCCACGGCTCCGGCTTCGACCTCGACGTCATCGTGCACGCCGGCGCCGGCGCCTACATCTGCGGCGAGGAGACCGCGCTGCTCGACTCGCTCGAGGGTCGTCGTGGGCAGCCGCGGCTGCGTCCGCCGTTCCCCGCGGTGGCCGGGCTGTACGCCGCGCCGACGGTCATCAACAACGTCGAGTCGATCGCGTCGGTGCCCAGCATCGTGCGCAAGGGCGCGGAGTGGTTCAGCTCGATGGGCACCGAGAAGAGCAAGGGCATGACGCTCTACTCCCTGTCCGGGCAGTGTGACCTTTTCCACGCCAAGGACGAGGCGTACTTCAAGGACGTGTACCTCTGGAACACGCCCTCGTCGCGAATGCCTCGACGGTCGCGGCCCGATCTGCAAGGACTTCTCCGCGTGGACGGCCGCCTGGACCGAGATCAAGGGCTGACGCCCCGACGACCGCGTAGTCTCGGACCCCGGTTTCCGGAAGGAAGCCGGGGTCGACGGCACATGGACACCTCCGCATGACCACGACCGAACGCCGGCCACGGGCGCCGGCAGCCGCGCCTGACCTGCCGCGCCCGGGCCTCGCTCGGCGGCTGGCCGGTTGCGCTGTATCGGCGGCCGCGGGCCCAGCTCGGACGCTGCTGTCGCCGCGCCGCTCGGCTGGTTGCTCATCGCCTATATCGGATCGCTCGCGCTCCTCGTCGTCTCGGCGTTCTGGCGGCTCGATCCCTTCAGCGGCGAGATCGTCCACGACTGGACGTCTGAAGAACTTCCAGGACCTGATCGGCTCGAACATCTACCGAACGGTGGCGCTGCGGACGATCGGGTACGCCGCGCTGGTCACGATCACCGACGTGATCCTCGCGTTCCCGATCGCGTACTTCATGGCTCGCGTCGCCTCGCCGCGGACGAGGGCGCTGCTGGTCGTGTCGATCCTGCTGCCGTTGTGGTCCGGCTATCTCGTCAAGGTCTACGCGTGGCGGCTGATCCTGAGCGAGAACGGATTGCTGAACTGGGCTCTCGCGCCGTTCGGCCTGCACGGGCCCGGCTACGGGGAGGTCGCGGTCTGGCTGGTGATGTCATACCTCTGGCTGCCCTACATGATCATCCCGATCTTCGCGGGCCTCGAGCGCATCCCGGACACGCTGCTCGAGGCGTCCGGCGACCTCGGTGCGAAGTCCGCGACGACATTCCGCCGCGTGATCCTGCCCCTGGTGTTCCCGGCGGTCGTCGCCGGATCGATCTTCACGTTCTCGCTCACGCTCGGCGACTACATCACGCCGCCCTTCGTTTCCAGCGCCACGTTCATCGGCAACGTGATCTAGTTCCAACGTCGGCGTGGCCGGCAACCAGCCGCTTGCCGCCGCGTACGCGTTCGTGCCGGCGGTCGTCATGACGATCTACCTGTTGGTCGCGCGCCGGCTCGGCGCGTTCGACGCGCTCTGATGTCCAGCGCTCGCTGGACTCGCATCGCGCTGCGGCTCGGGGCCGGGGCGACGCTGCTGTTCATCTACCTGCCGCTCGGCGTGATCCTCCTGTATTCGTTCAACGCGAGCTCGCTCGTCCGTTGGCCGATCACCGAGCTGACCCTGGACTGGTACGGAAAGGCGTTTGCCGACGCAGGCATCAGGAAGGCCCTCATCGCGTCACTCCAGGCGGCGATCGGTGCGACGACGCTCGCGCTCATCCTCGGCACGATGATCGCGTTCGCCGTGCACCGATTCCGCTTCTTCGGGCGGGACACGGTCTCGTTCCTCGTGCTGCTGCCGATCGCCCTCCCGGGGATCCTCACCGGCATCGCGCTCAACACGACGTTCCGGACCTTCGGCCTGGACTTCGGCTTGCTCACCGTGATCGTCGGGCACGCCACGTTCTGCATCGTCGTGGTCTACAACAACGTCATCGCCCGGCTCCGCCGGACCGCGCGGTCGACCCAGGAGGCGTCGATGGACCTCGGCGCCGACACGTGGCAGACATTCCGGTTCGTCACGCTGCCTGGGCTCGGCACGTCGCTCGTCGCCGGCGGGCTGCTCGCATTCGCGCTGTCCTTCGACGAGATCGTCGTGACGACGTTCACGTCGGGCGCCGGCGTCCAGACGCTCCCGATCTGGATCTTCTCGAACTATTCGCGCTCCCAGCAGCTGCCGCTGGTGAACGTGGCCTCGGTGCTCGTGCTGCTCCTCTCGGTGATCCCGGTGTACATCGCCGCGCGGATCACGTCCGATCCGGCGGGTGTCGCCGGCAGCCGCCGCTGACCGTCACTCCCACCGGCGAGCCGCGACGAGGGCCAGCGCGGCGGCGACGATGGGGACGAGCGAGAGCAGGACCGATCGAAATCGGGCCACGGGTGCCTCCAGTGCCGGCCGAGCCGGCGTGACCGCCGCCGGCCGACCCCACCAAGGAGTGCCCGATCGCGTCCGCGGCGACCGCAGTATCCCGATGCGGTCTTAGCTGCGACTTATCCGCCCATGCTGCCGCCGGCGGCTACATCGAGGGCGTGTAGTCCTCGGCGAGGTACTCGCTCGGGGTCGTCCTGGAAGTCCAGCAGGCAGCCCTTGCCGCAGAACCAGTAGGTGGTCCCGTCGTAGTCCAGCGACAGCGTCGACGTTGTGGTGTCGACCTCCATGCCGCAGACGGGATCGATCGCGATGGCCATGTCCGAGACGTCCTCCACAGGTACTCCCCGGGAGTATAGGCGACGTTACGCGGCCAGACCGCCGAGCGTAGAGTCCATCGATGGACGCCCCAGACACCGCGGCAGCCCGCAGCACCCTCGAGACAGAACGCCAGCGTCTCCTGGCCGAGCTCGGCGAGGCGATCGTCGCGCCCGGGCAGATGACGTATGGATCGCAGGCAGCGGCGGCCAGCCAGGTCTTCGCGCAGCAGCGCGATCTCGCGTTGCGCGATCGAGCGATCCAGCAGCTCGAGCTGGTCGATGCGGCGCTCGCCCGCCTGGATGCCGACACGTACGGGACGTGCCTTCGCTGCGGGAAGGCGATCGCTCCTGGCCGGCTCGAGGCGTTGCCCTGGGTCGCCCACTGCATCGAGTGCCAGACCGCGATCGATCGGGCCCGCCGGTGACCGACCGACCGCTCGTCGGCATCGACGCGATCCGCGCCGCGGCCGCGACGCTACGCGGCGTCGCCACCCGCACGCCGCTCGTCCCCTACGGCCCGCCTGAGGATCGCGTGTTCCTCAAGGCCGAGAGCCTCCAGCCGATCGGTGCCTTCAAGCTTCGCGGCGCCTACGTCGCGATCGCCTCGCTGTCGGACGAGGAGCGCGCCCGCGGCGTGATCACGTACTCGTCGGGCAACCACGCCCAGGGCGTGGCCCGCGCGGCGCGCCTGCTGGGCATCCGCGCCGTGGTCGTGATGCCCAGCGACGCACCCGAGATCAAGCGCGATCGGGTCGCCGCGGACGGCGCCGAGATCGTCGTCGTCGGGACCGCGTCCGACGAGCGCCAGGCCCGCGCTGAGGCGATCGCCGCCGACCAGGGACTCGCGGTCATCCCGCCCTACGACGACGACCGGATCATCGCCGGCCAGGGCACGGTCGGTCTCGAGATCCTCGAGGACCTGCCGGGCACGCGCCTGATCGTGGTCCCGATCGGCGGCGGCGGGCTGGCGAGCGGCGTCGCGACCGCCGTGAAGGCCCTTCGTCCGGACATCCGGGTGATCGGCGTGGAGCCGGAGCTCGCCGCCGACGCGAAGGCGTCGCTCGATCGTGGATCGATCGTCCGCTGGTCCGCCGACGACGTCTCGCGCACGATCGCCGACGGAACGCGCACCCAGTCGCTCGGCGAGCGCACGTTCGCGCACCTCCGCGCCCATCTCGACGGGATCGTCACCGTCACCGAGGCGCAGATCGCCGCCGGCGTGCGCCTGGCCGCAGAACGATCCCGGCTCGTGGTCGAGCCGTCCGGTGCGCTGGCGGTGGCGGCGATCGCCTATCGAGCCGACGCGCTCGGGTCGGCGGACGTCGATGGCGACCTGGTCGGTGTCGTCAGCGGCGGCAACGTCGATCCGGCGGCGTACCGCGCCTATCTCGGGACGCCGCTCCCGGATTGAGCGTCGTCGCGCTCACGCGCGAGCGCCTGGCGCTCGGCCGAGCCGGCCCTCGCGAACGCGGATCTCGGCGAGCTCGACGGCGGCTTGGCGATCCGCCCGGGCTGCGTCGCGACCCTCGGCTCGTGACCAGCCGACGATGATCGCCATGATCGCCGTCAGGAAGATCAGGTCGCCCGCGATCCACATGATCCCGGCCGCGATCTGCTGGTCGACGAGCGGCGTCGGGCCCCACGTCCGGACCAGCGTCGCGTAGTGCGGATACAGCACGGTCTGCACGTTCAGGAGCACGACCGACAGGAACGTGTTCTGCGTCATCTGGAGGAACGTGTAGAGGGCGCGGATCGGGTGCGTCATCCGCCACGGCGCTGGATCGAGGGCGACCGCCGGCCACCAGAAGAGCAGCGCGGTGATGAGGTACAGGCCGTGTTCCAGGTCGTGGACGAAGGGGTCCTCGAGCGCGGCGTCGAAGAGCGGCGAGAAATGCGTCCCCCACATCGCCGCCGCGAAGAGCAGCCAGGCGACGACCGGGAACGACAGCGACCCGCATGACCCGGCTGTGCAGGATCGGCAGGATCCAGCGGCGGCGAGTTCGGCTCGAGGCGACGCGCAGCACCAGCGTGATCGGGGCCGACAGCGCGATGAGGGGCGCCGCCACGAGCGTCAGCAGGATGTGCTGGACCATGTGGACCGAGAAGAGCGTCGTGTCGTAGCGATCGATGCCTGACATGAGCGCGAACGCGATCGCGGCCATGCCGCCGAGGAATGCCACGGTCCGGCGACGCGGCACGGGGTTGGCAGGATGGGTGGCGTTGACGCGGCCGACCGCCCAGCGCCACCACAGGACCGCCGCGAGGATCCCGAGCGCCGGGATCGGCTCGATCGTCCAGTCGAGGAACAGCGACGCGGCGCTCGGCGGCTCGGCAGGGACCGGTCCGTGCGCCGCGACGCCGGCGGGGACCGCGAGCGCCATGGCGAGCCAACCGCCCATCGCCAGGAGACCCTGGACCGAGCGACGAGGAGCGCTGGAGAGCGTCAGTACCGCCATCCGGCGCATCGTCCCACGACCATCCGCCGAAGGGCGCGAGCATCTCCCGGGACGCACGACGCCTGCGTGCTTCCGGGTATCATGGCCGCGGTCCGACCCGGGCTGGTTCGGACGCGCCCGCTCCCCTGTCGCTGAGGACCTGCATGGCGAGTTCCCCCCGGACCGGCCGCTCTTCCGCCGCCCTTGGCGCGCTGTTGGTTGGAGCCATCCTGGTCCTCGGGGTCGTCGTGGTCGTCCTCGCTCGGATCGACGTCGGCAGCATCGGTCAGCGGGTCGTCAGCAGCCTCTATCCGCCACCCGCCGTCACGGACCGCGCGGTCCACATCCGCGACCTGTACAACACGGTGTTCGCGATCGCGGTCGTGATCTTCTTCGTGGTCGAGGGCCTGATCATCTGGACCGTCGTGCGCTACCGGCGGAAGCCCGGCGATGACGAGCTGCCGCCGCAGACCCACGGCAACGCCGTCGCCGAGGTGGTGTGGACCGTCGTGCCGACGCTGATCGTCGCCTTCATGTTCGTGATCTCGTGGCAGACGCTGAACTCGGTCGAGGCCATCTCCGCCGAGCCGCAGACGAAGATCCGCGCGGTCGCGGGACAATTCCAGTGGCAGTTCGACTACCTGGCCGCCGATGCGAAGCCCGCCAAGTGCGAGGACGCCAAGCCGCTCTACACGCAGTTCACCCCGACCGGCGAGGGCGGTGGTCTGGTCATCCCTGCCGGCCGGACCGTCCAGCTGTACCTGTGCAGTCCCGACGTGATCCACGCCTTCTACGTCCCGCAGTTCCTGTTCAAGCGCGACGTCGTCCCGGGCCGGATGAACACGTTCGAGTTCACGGTCGACGAGAAGGACGCCGGTGGCACGTTCCGCGGCCAGTGCGCGGAGCTGTGCGGCGTCGGGCACCGGGTGATGCTGTTCGAGGTCCACGCGCTGACCGGCGGCGAGTTCGACGCCTGGCTCCAGAAGCAGATCGAGGGGGCGAACGCGTCGCCGCCGCCGCCGCCGTCGCGGCGAGCCGGCCCCGTCCGGAGAGCCGGCCCCGTCCGGAGAGCCGGCGCCGTCCGGTCAGCCTGCGCCGTCCGGTCAGCCGCCGGCCGCGGGCCCGACCCTGCAAGTCAGCGCGATGAACGTCGCCTACGAGCAATCGGCACTGCAGGCCCCGGCCAACACGCCGTTCAAGATCGAGTTCGACAACAAGGACTCGGGCACGCCGCATAACGTGGCGATCCACGATGGCTCGCCGACCGGGCCCGAGGTGTTCAAGGGAGAGATCTTCCCGGGTCCCGCGAAGAAGACATACGACGTACCCGCACTCAAGGCAGGCAGTTACGCATTCGTGTGCACGGTCCACCCGAATATGACCGGCACCCTCACGGTCCAGTAGGAGCAATCGCCGTGGCGACGACCGTCCTCCATCCGGCCGCACCCGCCTACCGCAGCAGGCTGTACGAGTGGGTCACGACTACCGATCACAAGAAGATCGGGATCATGTACCTGATCAACTCGTTCATCTTCTTCTTCATCGGCGGCGTGCTCGCCCTCGGCGTGCGCGCCGAGCTGGCACAGCCAGGGCTCCAGTTCCTGACGGACTCGACCTACAACGAGTTCTTCACGATGCACGCCACGTTCATGATCTTCCTGTTCATCATCCCGATCCTGGCGGGCTTCGGGAACTACATCGTCCCGCTCCAGATCGGGGCGCCCGACGTCGCGTTCCCGCGCATCAACGCGCTGTCGCTGTGGATGCTGCCGCTCGCCGGCATCCTGCTGATCCTCAGCTTCTTCACGGGTGGCTCCGCGGCGGCGGGCTGGACGAGCTACGCGCCGCTGTCCGAGGATCGACCGCTCGCCGCGGTCGGTCCGGGCCAGGACCTGTGGATCGTCGCGGTCGTGTTCATCGGCACGAGCTCGATCCTGGGCGCCGTCAACTTCCTCGTCACGATCTTCAAGCTCCGGGCGCCGGGCATGACGCTGTTCCGGATGCCGATCATGGTCTGGACGGTCCTCGTGACGTCGGTCCTGGTGCTGCTCGCCACGCCGGTGATCACGAGCGCCCTGATCATGCTGTTCATCGACCGCAACTACGGCGGCAGCTTCTTCGACCCGTCCAACGGCGGTGACGCGATCCTCTACCAGAACATCTTCTGGTTCTACTCGCACCCGGCCGTCTACATCATGGTCCTGCCCGCGATGGGCATGATCAGCGAGATCCTGCCGGTCTTCAGCCGCAAGCCGCTGTTCGGCTACAAGGCGTTCGTGTTCGCGACGGCGGGCATCGGTGCCCTCGGCTTCTCGGTCTGGGCGCACCACATGTTCACGACCGGCGCGGTGTTCCTGCCGTTCTTCAGCCTGATGACGTTCCTCATCGCGGTGCCGACCGGCGTGAAGATGTTCAACTGGATCTTCACGCTGTGGCGCGGGCAAGCTGCGGCTGTCGACCCCGCTGCTGTTCGCGCTCGGCTTCCTGAGCATGTTCCTGATCGGTGGCATCAACGGGGCGATCAGCGCGGCCGTGCCGGTCGACTTCGCGCTCCACGACACCTACTGGGTGGTGTCGCACCTCCACTACGTGCTGTTCGGCGGTTCGGTCTTCGGCGTGATGGCCGGGCTGTACTACTGGTTCCCGAAGATGACCGGTCGATTGCTCAGCGAGGGGCTCGGCAAGATCCAGTTCGTGCTGATGTTCCTGGGCTTCAACCTGACGTTCTTCCCGATGCACCAGCTCGGGTTGTCGGGAATGCCGCGGCGCATCGCCGACTACGCGTCGACGGCCGGCTGGAACGACCTGAACCTCGCCGCGACCATCGGCGGCTTCCTGATCGCGAGCAGCATGATCCCGTTGCTCTGGAACGTGTTCATCTCGCTGCGCAGCGGCAAGCCCGCCGGGGACGACCCGTGGGAGGGCAACACGCTCGAGTGGGCGACGAGCTCGCCGCCGCCGCCGTACAACTTCGACCACCTGCCCGAGATCCGTTCAGAGCGGCCGGTGTTCGACGTGCGCCACGGTCATGCGACGCACGGCGCCGCGGCCCCGGTCGCGGAGCACTGATCGATGGCGGCCGATAGCCACGCGCTGACGACGACGACCGGCGAAGCGAGCCCGGTCGCCGGGCTCTCGCACGACGCCCGGGGCGGCATCAGCAACGTCGTCCTGGGCATGCTGCTGTTCATCACCTCGGAGGTGATGTTCTTCGGCGGCCTGTTCGCGGCCTATTTCAACGTGCGGGCGAATTCTCCCCAGTGGCCGACGATCAACCCCGAGACCGGCCACCAGTTCGAGCTCGCGATCCTGCCGCTCGTCGGGCCAGCGACCGTGTTCCTGATCCTCTCGTCGTTCACGTGCCAGTTCGCCGTCTGGGCGATCCGGCGTGGCGACCGCACCGGGTTCCTCCGCAACATCGCGGCCACGTTCATCATCGGGATCGTGTTCCTGCTGATGCAGGCCACCGACTACATCGCGCTGGCGAACGAGGGGCTGACGCTGTCCGCGGGCACGTACGGCACGACCTACTTCACGCTGACGGGCTTCCACGGCGCCCACGTCTTCGGCGGCGTGATCATGCTCGGGGTCATCCTGTACCGCGGTCTGGTCGGCCAGTTCTCGGCGCGCCACCACGACGCGGCCGAGGCCGTGTCGCTGTACTGGCACTTCGTCGACGTGGTCTGGATCCTGCTGTTCTCCCTGCTCTACCTCCTGCCTGGCAAGGGATAGCGAGGACGCCATGCATCCGCTCCGCCATCCACGCAACGCGATCTTCCTCGGGTTGCTCTTCTCTGCGACCGGGGTCGTCTACTGGGGCGTCCAGACGATCGCCGGATGGCACGTCGACTATGCCGGGGTCACGATGCTGATCCTGCTCGGCGTGGCGGTGAGCATCCTCGCCTACGTGCTGATCGCCGGTTCCCCGAACGACTGATCGGGCGTCATGTTCGAGCAGTTCTGGAACGGCATTCTCGAGCTAGCAGCCAAGTTCGTCATCCCCGACTGGGGATCGATCGTCGCGATGCTCCCCATCTTCATCGCGGTCCTGACGGTCGTCGTGCTCGTGGTCCTCTTCTGGAAGCTGTTCCGCGCGCCGAAGGCTGGCCGGGTCAAGCGCCTCGACCCGGTGACGCCGCAGGGCGTGCACATGCCCGGCCCGTCGTGGTCGCCGGTCTTCGGGGCGATCGGCACGGCATTGCTGCTCCTTGGGCTCGTGTTCGGCGGGCCCATCCTCGTGCTCGGCGTGCTCGCGCTCGCGCTCACCCTGCTGTACTGGCTGAGCGAGGCGCTGCGGGTCTACGACCACGACGTCGGTGGGACGGCGCCGCCACTGCCGGTCGTCGTCCACGATGGGCCGCCGCCGGGCGTGCACATGCCGGGCCCTTCCTACTTGCCACTGACGGCGGCGATCGGGACCGCGATGCTGCTGCTCGGCCTCGTCTTCGGGGAGTGGTTCCTCGGCATCGGGGTCATTGCGTTCATCCTGACGCTGGTCGGCTGGCTCAGGGACGCTCGGAAGGAGTACGTCAAGACCGTCGAGGCGGACCAGACCGGCCACCTCGAGCCGCTACCGGACCCGAAGACACCCCGCGCCCTGCTCGGGACGCTCGCGTTGCTGCTGATCGCCGCGTTCGTGATCCAGGCCGGCTGGCTACCGCCACGGGCCGCCAGTGGCGCCGCGCCGTCGGGCGCGCCCGGAGCGTCAGGTGCGCCGCCAGCGTCGGGAGGGCCCGAGACGTCGAGCGGACCGCCGCCGAGCGGTCCCGCCGCTGATGCCACGGTCCATGCGAAGGACGTGGCGTTCGTGGAGCCTTCGATCGCCGTACCCAAGGACAAGCCGTTCAAGCTGGCGTTCGTCAACGAGGACCAGGGCACGCCCCACAACGTGGCGATCCACGAGGGTTCGCCCACGGGCAAGGAAGTCTTCAAGGGCGAGGTCTTCCCGGGCGTGGCAACGAAGGTCTACGACGTGCCGGCATTGCCAGGTGGCACGTATGCCTTTGTCTGTACCGTGCATCCGACGATGACGGGTTCCGTCACGCTCCAGTAGCGCCCGCGATCGAGGCACCAAGACGCCCCGTCGGCCCATCGTCATCGCCGTCGCGATCGCGGTCCTGACCGCGCTCGGCGTGTGGTGGTATGTCCACGGTGACGACCTGGCGGTCAAGGCGGCCGTGGGCGAGCCAGCACCGCCCATCGTCGGGACGACCCTCGACGGAGCGCCGTTCGATCTTGCTGCCTACCGCGGTCGACCGGTCATCGTCAATTTCTGGGGCCCGTCGTGCATCCCCTGTCGCGACGAGTTCCCGCAGTTTCTGGCCAAGCTCGAGGAGCACCAGGCTGACGGTCTCGCGATCGTCGGCGTGCTGACCGACGACCCGGTCGAGCCGGCGCGCCAGTTCGTCGCGCAGTACCACGCCACCTGGCCGACCGTGGTCGACCCAGACGGGCGGATCAAGACCGAGTACCGCATCGTCGGGCGGCCGCACACCTGGTTCATCGATCGCGCCGGGATCCTGCGCTCCCAGCAGATCGGGCAGATGTACGACGCCGACTTCGAGCTGCAGTACGCGCGCATCGCCGGATGACCGATCCGGCCGTCGTCGTCGATGGGCTGACCAAGCGGTACGGCGAGCGGACGGTCGTCGACGACGTCTCGCTACACGTCCGATCCGGCGAGGTCGTGGCGCTGCTTGGCCCGAACGGCGCCGGCAAGACCACGACCGTCGAGACCGTCGAGGGCTATCGACGAGGCGACGCCGGCGCGGTGCGCGTGCTGGGCGTCGATCCGTGGGGCGCCGGCCGGGCGCACGCGGCACGGGTCGGCGTGATGCTGCAAGCCGGGGGCATCGACCTCCGCGCGCGCCCGGCGGAGACCCTGCGGCAGTACGCCGGGTTCCACGCCGACCCGCTCGACCCGGAGGAGCTGCTCGACGAACTAGGCTTGCGGTCCGTCGCCGCCACGCCGTACCGCCGCTTGTCCGGCGGCGAGCGCCAGCGACTGGGGTTCGCGCTGGCCCTGGTCGGCCGGCCCGAGGTGCTGGTGCTCGACGAGCCGACCGCGGCCATGGACCCCGAGGCGCGCGCCGTCGTCCGCGCCCGGATCGCGGCGGAACGGGCGATCGGCACGGCCATCCTCGTGACGAGCCACGAGCTCGCCGACGTCGAACGCCTCGCGGATCGGATCGCGATCCTCGTCGGCGGGCGGATCGTCGCGGAGGGGACGCCGGCCGCGCTGACCGCCGGTCTGCGACCACGCCTTCGCTTCCGGCTCGATGTCCCCCTCGACGCCTCGGCGCTCGGGGCCCTCTCCACGGCGCTCGCGGCGACCGTGCGGCGGACCGACGACATCGATCGCTACGAGGTCGTAGACGTGGCGCCGAGCCCAGGCCTGCTCGCCGCGCTCGCGGCCTGGTGCGATGGCGCCGGCCGGCTGATCGTCGAGTCGAGGGCCTCCGGCGGCTCGCTCGAGGACGCCTACCTGGAGCTGGTCGCGACCGGCGGTCACCCGTCGTGAGTCGCCCGGCACCGTTCACGTCCGCCGTCCTGTCACAGGCACGGATGGAGGCGCGGCTCACCGCGCGACGAAGCGAGAACCTGCTCGCGATGGTCGGGATCCCGATCGCGGCGCTCGTGTTCTTCAGCACGGTCGGCGTGGGAGGAACGGCGCGCGGGATCGCTGAGCTGCTGCCCGCCTCGCTTGCGCTGGCGCTCGTCGCCAGCGGCCTCGTCAACCTCGGGATCGCGACCGCCTTCGAGCGCGGCTACGGCGTCCTCAAGCGGCTGGGGAGTGCCCCGCTCGGCAGGGGCGGCCTGCTCGTCGCGAAGGTCGCCGTGGTGGCGATCATCGGCGCTGCCCAGGTCGCGGCGCTGCTGGTGCTCGCCGCGCTGCTCGGATGGCGGCCCTCGCGGTGCGGCGTCGTGGACGGCGGTCGCCCTCGTGACGGTGATCTCCGTTGGCGCGTTCGCCGCCGTCGGCCTCTTGCTCGCCGGCACGCTGCGCCCGGAGGCGGTGTTGGTGGTCGCCAACGTCCTGTTCCTCGCCGCGATCCTGCTCGGTGGCATCGTCGTGGCGGTCGACGACCTCCCTGGACCCCTGGCCACGGCTGCCGCGCTGCTGCCGTGGGGAGCCGCCGGCGAGGCGTTTCGCGCCGCCCTCGACGGCGGGGACGTGCTTGGACCCTTGGCGATCGTCGCCGCCTGGGGCGTCGCCGCGACGATCGGGTCGGTCCGCACGTTCCGCTGGGAGTGACGCCGGCGGGCCGACCCGCCACGTCGTCGCTGGGCGGTGCTGCTGGCGCTCGTGCGCGTCCTTTCCACCGGCAGGAGGTGGCCGTCGGCGTCGCAGCGTTTGAACAGTGGTCGGTCTCGTCGCCTGGCGGTGAATGGAGCGACGCGCTCAGGCGTTGGCCGTCGGTAGCACCCGCCAGCGGTGGAGCACGCCGAGCGGCGAGGCGAGCCGAGCCGCGGCACAACGGTCTGAACGTTTCGACGCCACCCGATACTCATTGAGGTCGACCGGGCCAACCGGCACGGTCGATATCGAGGGAGCACGTGCGCGATCTCGTCGAGCGAGCCCAGGACGGCGACCGCGAGGCGTTCGGCGCGCTGGTCGGGATGATCAGCGACCGGTTGTACGGTCTTGCCGCCCGGATCCTGCGCGACAACGATCTCGCCGAGGATGCCCTGCAGGGCGCGCTGATCAGCGCCTGGCGTCAGCTCCCCGCGCTCCGGGACCCGGACCGTTTCGAGGGTTGGGTCCGCAAGGTGCTGGTCCATGCCTGCTACGCCGAGGCCAGGCGTCGCCGGTCGTGGGCAGCCAACGTTCGGGTCCTGCCGGTCGACGGGCCGGCGGGCGCCGATGACCTGATCTCGATCGATGACCGCGACCAGCTCGACCGCGCCTTCCGGCGATTGAGCGTCGAGCAGCGGGCGGTCTTCGTCCTGCACCACCACGAGGGTCGATCCCTCGTCGAGATCGCCGACACGCTCGGCATCCCGGCGGGGACGGCTCGTTCGCGACTCCACTACGCGACGCGGGTCCTGCGCGCGGCCATCGAGGCCGACGCCGACCCGGTCGCCCCCGAAGGACGGCTGGCATGACGCACGAACGAGACTTCGACCGGATCGCCCGAGCCTGGCTCGAGGCGGGGCCGGGTCAAGCACCGGATCGTGCAGTAGCCGCCGTGCTTGCCGCCATCGAGACGACGCCGCAGGTTCGGCGGACGTGGCGATGGCCCCTCTGGAGAACGATTCAGATGTCGCCCCGAACGTTCGCCCTGGTCGGAGCGCTCACGTTGGCGCTCGTGATCGGCGGTTCGCTGATCACCAGGAATCCGTCACAGATCGCCCGTCCAACAGAATCTCCATCACCTTCACCCGTGCCAGCGAGCGTGTTTCGCTCACTCATCGGCGAGTGGGCAGGCTCACCGAAGACCTTGCCCGACCTGACGCGAAGCGCGATGGTGCGCTCCGCGTTCGACGCGGACGGCCGATGGGATGTGAGCGGCACCACCGTTGTCTATGGGCGCTTCCGTTCGCTCGTGGCACCCGTCGCCAACGACCGCCTGACGTTGACCACGGCCGAACCGGGCAAAGGATGCCAACTGACGGACGTGGGCACGTACCGGTTCCTGCTGTCACCCGGTGGCAAGCGGCTGACCTTGACGGCCGAGTCCGAGCCCTGTCTCGATCGACGAGTGCTTGCCGAGGGCGACTGGGTCCGCAACGACTGCCAGACCGGACCCGGGATCGCTGGTGGCGACTGGGACTGCTATGGCGACCTCGAGCCAGGAACCTATCGATCGCGAGCGGTGGACCTCCGCTCCGAGATCATCGATGGCGTCACCTTGCCGCCGGTCTACGGTGCGCTGACGTTCACCGTCCCGGCCGGCTGGACGCACGTCGCCGACAACGCGACGCGCTTCTGGCTCATGAAATCCGATCAGTACCCGCACCTGCAAGACGGCACGATCAAGGATGCGAGCATCTATGTGTTCGGCCACCCGCAGGCGGCGTCCCGTGCTGAGGGCTGCCCGTCGGAGCCCGAACCGGGCGTCGGGCTGTCGCCGGGGGAACTGATGGCCTTCATCACGAGCCTGCCGTCGGTCAACGCCGGGGTGCCACAGCCGATCACGATCAATGGTCGGTCGGGCTCGTGGGTCGACCTCGAGATCGACCCGGCGTGGACGCAACCCTGCGCGTGGTCCGACGGGCCAGCCAGCGGCCTCGCTCGTGTACGCGAACACCGGGCTCACCGGGGCGTCGGGCACAGGCAAGCATCGGGAGATCTTCATCAACATCGGCCACGGGAACACGGTCTATGTCGAGATCAACGGCGAGGATCCCGCCCGGTGGGATGCGCTGATCGCCGAGGCGATGCCGATCGTCGAGAGCTTCGTCTTCGCGGAACCAGGCACCACGCCCTGACGGGCGCCGCGCCGCCGCAAGAACCGGATCGCTGACACGGGCGCCATACGCTGTAGGAGCACGATCCACCAGATCGTGCCGCAGCCGAGGCACCCGTGGACCAGCGAGGGCTCGTCGAGCGTGCAGGCAGAGGCGATCATGACGCCTTCGCCGAGCTCGCCCGCGCGGCCGTCGTGCGGCTGGACCAGGCGGCTCGCCTCATCCTCCGGGACCCCGAGCTCGCACGCGACGCGGTCCAGGAGGGGCTGATCCGGGCCTGGCGGGACCTCCCGAAGCTTCGGGATCCCGACCGGTTCGACGGCTGGCTCTACCGACTTACCGTCAACGCCTGTCTCGATCTCGCGCGTCGCCGGCGACGGCGACCGATCGAGGTCGAGCTCATGACCATCCACGCGCCGGCCGTGACCGACACGGCCGGCGCGCTCGCCGATCGCGACGTCGTCGAAGGGGTGCTCAATCACCTCGATGAGCGAGAGCGCGCGATCGTCGTCCTGCACTACTTCCTGGGTTTGCCGCTGACAGAGGTCGCGGCGACCCTCGGTATTCCGATCGGAACGGTCAAATCGCGACTGCATCGCGCGCTTGGCGAGATGCGGATCGCGATCGTCGCCGATTCCGACACACCCCTCGCATCGCCGGTAGCGGGAGGGCATCTCGCATGACGACCGATCGTCATCTCGAGCGCGACCTTCCGATCATCCTCGGTGAGATCGCGATGGGTGCCTATCCCGATTACATCGACGACGTCCTCGCGACCACGGCGCAGCGCCGCCAGCGGCCTTCCTGGACGTTCCCCGAAAGGTGGCTCCCCGTGAATCTCGCGAATGAGGCATTGCCTGGCGCACCGCGCTACCCGCGGCGGGCCGTTGGAATGCTGGCCCTTCTGGCGATCCTGATCGCGGCGATGCTCGCGGTCTACTTCGCCGGACCTGGGGCGCCGCGGCCGCCCGCTGACCCTGTCCTCGGCCCGCTGAGCGGCCAGGCGAACCTCGGTGGCCGATACACCGCGAACCTCGGTCTCAAGTGGGACGTCTCTGTCTCGGCGCCTGCCGGGTGGAGCGCTGGTGGCGATTGGGTGGTCAGGGGCCCGAAGGGCTATGACCTACCGGACGGAATGGCCGTGCGGTTCTACACCGTGTCGCACCTCTTCCGGACGCCGAGCTCGCACGCCGATGGACTCCTGTCCCCGCAACCTGGCCCGTCTGCGGATGATCTCGTGCGGGCGATCGCACAGCAGCCCGCCTGGGATGCGACCGCGCCAAGCGATGCGACCATCGGCGGGTACCCTGCCAAACACATCCAGCTGACCATCCCCCAGGACGCCCAATTCGACGCCCAGGACGGTGGCGCGTTCTACCTGTTCCGGGATGAAGGGGACGGCGACATCTGGGGCTCGGCGCCGGGCCAGGTCTTTGACATCTACGCGGTCGACGTCAACGGGCAACGGCTGGTGATCGACGCCTTCCACTTTCCCGGCACGCCGTCGGACGACGTCGCGGCGCAGCAGGCCGTGATCGCAACGATTCGCGTAGCCCTGGCGGAGCCGGATGCGTCCGCGCCACTTGGGTCGCCCGCAGCCACACAGAACTGAACCTTTCGCCCGAGACGGACGCCATACGCTGTCGAGCACGACCGCCCAGGTCGCGCCGCAGTCGAGGCGACCGTGGACCAGCGAGAACTCGTCGAACGAGCGAGGCAAGGCGAGCATGACGCCTTCACCTCGCTCGTCGACCTGCATCTCGCGTTTTTTTTTTTTTTTTTTTTTTTTTTTTTTTTTTTTTTTTTTTTTTTTTTTTTTTTTTTTTTTTTTTTTTTTTTTTTTTTTTTTTTTTTTTTTTTTTTTTTTTTTTTTTTTTTTTTTTTTTTTTTTATTTTTTTTTTTTTATATTATATAAAAAAAAAAAAAAAAAAAAAAAAAAAAAAAAAAAAAAAAAAAAAAAAAAAAAAAAAAGCTGGCTACCCGGCAGCGATCAGATCGTCTATCAACGACGACTGGGCAACGAGGGTCTCGGGATCACCGACAGCCTCCAAGTCGTGGCGCTCGAGCACGGCGCTCGGCCCGCTGACCTGGGGATCACGTCGACGAGCGGCCAGGGGGTCGGCTACGAGGTCTCTCCGGATGGGGCCCAGCTCATCTCGATCCTGTGGGGCGAGAAACTGACCTACTTGACCGACCTCACGACGCGGACCTCGACGGTCGCGTCGTTCCGCAGCGACGAGGGCGGAGTCTGGCAACGAACCGCCCTGCCGTAAGCCGCAGTCACCGCCGGAAAAGGATGAACCCCGGGTTGGTCGGGACCCGGGGTTCAGGAAAAATGCTTTGGTTGCGGGGGTCAGATTCGAACTGACGACCTTCGGGTTATGAGCCCGACGAGCTGCCGCTGCTCCACCCCGCGACCGCAAATGATAGGGCGAACGGCCTGATCGGTCAAACACCAACGGCCCGAGGGCCGACCCGCGGACGCCCGTCAGCCCACCGCAACAGCGTTTGGCGCAGGCTCCGCGACCGGCCCGCGCAACCGCGACCCGCCGATCATGAGCGCCACGACGAGCGACACGATCATCACGGCGCCGAACGCATAGAACGGCAGCAGGATGCCTCGTTCGGCGAGCACGCCGGTCGTCAGCGAGGCCACGATGAAGCCGAGCGTGCCCGCCGCTCCGAACACCCCCTGCGCGGTCGATGACCGACCCGGCGGCGAGTTCGCCGCGACGACCGAATACAGGGCCGGGCTGAGCACCGCGAAACCGGTCCCCTCGATGAGGATCAGTGGCACTGCCAGGACCGGGTCACGGATCAGCGTGTACGTGATCGCGGCGATGGCCGGCAGGACCATCCCAGCCACGAGGAACCCGAGCGAGCCGCGACGATCGACCAGCCTGCCGGCGAACGGCGACAGGACCAGGACCGGCACCGCGAACATCGTGAACGTCAGCCCGATCAACGCGAGGTCCGCACCAAGACCCTGGAGGAAGAGGCTCCAGATCACCTCGTAGGTCCCGCCGCCGTAGTAGCTCCCGGCATTCAGGACGATCGCGGCGACCAGCCCGCGGTTGAGCAAGCGCATCGCAGGCCGGTCATCCGGCGTGGCGCTGTCGGCGACCAGGGCGGCCGCCGCTCGTCGTTCGGAATCCGGGGAGTCGGGCGGCAACGCCGTGCGATCGGACATCGTTCGGCGATCGCCGCGGTGGAGCGGTGGAGCCTCGCGGACCCGGAGCGCGATGCCCGCGGCAGCCACGATCGCGGCGATCGCGCTGAACACGAACACGAAGCCGATCCCACCGAACCAGCCGGCCCCGAAGGCCCCGATCGACGGGCCGACGAGTAGCCCGCCCATCTGCGCCGCTCCGTACAAGCCGAACGCCTCGCCCCGGCGATCGGGCGGCGTCGCATCGGTCAGGAGCCCACGAGCCGCGGGATCGTAGATCGCCGCGCCGAGGCCTGCGCCCGCACGCAGCAGGATGAACGGGATGGCGCCGGTCCACACCAGCGGCAACGCGCCGAAGACGCCGGCAGCGACCAGCCCGATGACCATGAGCGGCACGCGCGCCGTTCGATCGGCGAGCCATCCGAAGGCCGGTTCGCTGACGAGCCGGGCAGCCGGCCACGCCGCGATGACCAGTCCGAGCGTCGCCAGGTCGAGGCCCTGTTCCTTGAAGTAGATCGGCAGTACGGGGAGCAGCCCGCCAAAGCCGAGCCAGATCACGAACTCGGCAGCGAGGAGCGGCAGGATCGGAGCCCAGCGGTCAAGCCAGACACGGATGCGAGTCGGCACGGTGGACGGCCAGCGTAGCGTCGCGCCCCGGTCGGGCCGACCTCGATGCGGCCGGCAGGACGGCCGTCCAGCGCGTGTCGGCGTCGACTTGACAGGCAAGTAACTACTTGCCTATGCTGCGTTCCCGTGGGTGACGTCTTCAAGGGGCTCGCGGACCCGACCCGCCGGGCGATCCTCGACGAGCTGCACGACAAGTCGGGGCAGACCCTGTTCGAGCTCTGCGTCCGGCTCATGACCAAGCACGGCCTGGCGTCGAGTCGCCAGGCCATCTCGCAGCATCTCGACATCCTCGAAGAGGCGGGGCTCGTCAAGACCCGCCGCGAGGGCCGCTACAAGTTCCACGACCTCGACACGACGCCCCTGCGCGAGATCACCGACCGATGGGGCGTCCCACACGACAAGGAGGGACCACGTTGAAGATCGTCGTCACGAGCGTCCTGGTGGACGACCAAGAGAAGGCGCTGCGGTTCTACACCGATGTGCTGGGGTTCTCGATGAAGAACGACATCCCGCTGGGCGGAGGCGCCCGCTGGCTGACCGTCGTCTCACCGCAGGACCCGGACGGGACCGAGCTGCTCCTCGAGCCGGACGGGCACCCGGCCGCCAGACCGTGGAAGGACGCGCTCGTCGCCGACGGGATCCCGGCGACCTCGTTCGGCGTGGACGATATTGACGCGGAGGTCAAGCGCCTCAAGGACCACGGCGTGCGATTCACGCAGGACGCAACCGCGATGGGGCCGGTGACCACGGCGGTCTTCGACGACACCTGCGGCAACCTGATCCAGATCGCGCAGACCAACTAACGGGCACCCGAAGCGTTGATCCGGGGCGGCTATACTCCACCGCCCCCACCCCCGGAATCGAGAGGTGAGCTGCCGCGTGGACGCGATCACGGCCGAAGGCCTCGTCAAGATCTACAAGACGCGCAAGCACGAGGTTCGCGCCCTCGATGGGATCGACCTGTCCGTGGCCGAGGGCACCATCCTCGGGCTGCTCGGCCCCAACGGCGCCGGCAAGACGACGACCGTGCGCATCCTGGCGACGTTGCTTCGACCGGACGCCGGCCGGGCCACGGTCGCGGGTCTCGACGTCGTCCGCGACGCGCAGCAGATCCGTACCCTGATCGGGCTGTCGGGCCAGTACGCCGCCGTCGACGAGAACCTCACCGGGCGCGAGAACCTGTGGATGTTCGGCCGGCTCTATCAGCTGGCGAGCGCCACGGCACGTACGAGGGCCGGTGAGCTGCTCGAGCAATTCGACCTGGCCGATGCCGGCGATCGCGTCGTCAAGACCTACTCGGGCGGCATGCGCCGCCGGCTCGACCTGGCGAGCGCACTGATCGGCCGGCCGCGACTCCTGTTCCTCGACGAACCGACGACCGGCCTCGATCCGCGCAGCCGGATCGGGATGTGGGACGTGATCCGGTCGCTCGTCCGCGAAGGGGCGACGCTCCTGCTGACCACGCAGTACCTCGAGGAGGCCGACGAGCTGGCTGACACGATCGCGGTCGTCGACCACGGCAAGATCATCGCCCGGGGCACGGCCGATGCGCTCAAGGCGCAGGTCGGTGGTGAGCGCATCGAAGTCGTGATCCACGACCGCACCCGGATCGACGATGCGCGGCGGATCCTCGAAGGGATCGGGATCGGCGCGGCGACAGTCGACGAGCATACGCGTCGGGTGACGGTCCCATCGGACGGTGGAGCGAAACGCCTGGCGACGGTGATCCGTGACTTCGACGACGCTGGCATCGCGATCGATGACATCGGCCTGCGGCGCCCGACGCTCGACGACGTCTTCCTCAGCCTGACCGGCCACGTCGCGGTCGAGGAGCCGACGGAGTCGGCGGCATGAGCGCCACGACCAGCACCCGACCAGCCGCTGCCAGCGGGACGTTGTCGTCCGCCGTCCGCGATGGGCTGATCATCATGTGGCGAAACCTGAAGCGCATCCCGCGGATCCCGGAGCTCGCGATCTTCGCGATCCTCCAGTCGATCATGTTCGTGGTGCTGTTCGCGTTCGTCTTCGGCGGCGCCATCCCGCTGCCCGGCTATCCGCCCGACCCGAAGTTCTATCGCGAGTACCTGATGCCCGGGATCTTCGCCCAGACCATCGTGTTCGCGGCCGGGACCACCGCGATCGGGATGGCCGACGACATCGGCAAGGGCATCATCGATCGGTTCCGCTCGTTGCCGATGGCGCGCTCGGCGGTGCTGTCGGGTCGATCGCTGTCGGACGTCGTCTACAACGGCGGCATCCTGATCGTGCTGATGCTGTCGGGCCTCGTCGTGGGCTGGACAGTCCACACCGGGGTCGGCAACCTGCTCGCCGGCGTTGGCCTGCTGCTGCTGTTCGCCTTTGCGATGTCGTGGCTCGGGATCTATCTCGGGCTGAGCGTCCCGACGGTCGAGGTCGCCCAGCAGGCGATCTTCACGGTGCTGTTCCCGATCACGTTCATCTCGAACGTGTTCGTGCCGCCGCAGACGCTGCCCTCCTGGCTGCAGTTCGTCGCCGAGTGGAACCCGACGAGCACCCTCACGGGCGCGCTGCGCCAGCTCTGGGGCAATCCAAACCCGTTCGCGTCGGACAGCTTCCCATCCCAGAACCCCGTGCTCGTGACGCTCGTCTGGGTGGTCGTGGTCATCGCGATCTTCGGGCCACTCGGCGTGCGCCGCTACCGGAGCATGAGCCGCTAGTCAGCCGGTGTTCTGGAGCCCCGCCGCGACGCCGTTCACGGAGAGCTGGACCAGGCGCTGGTGGAGGGCGCGGGCCGGATCGTCGGGTCCAAGGGCACGAAGCCGACGGAGCAGCCGGACCTGCACCTCCGACAGCGCGTCGACGTACGGGTTGCGTAGGGCGATCGAGCGCTGGAGGACCGGGGCACCGTCGAGCAGACGATCCCGACCGGTCACGCGCAGGAGCCAGGTCACCGTGCGGTGGTACTCGGCCTCGATCATCGCCCAGCGCGCGTCGGCACCCTCGCTCGTCGCGAGCGAGGCATACCGGCGACCGATGCCCATGTCGGCCTTGGCCAGGATCATCTCGGCGTTGTCGATGACGGAGGCGAGGAACGGCCACGATCGATAGAGGCGCGCGATCTCGCGCAGACCGGTCTCACCGTGCGCGGCGCCGTAGGCCTCGAGCGCAGCGCCGAGCCCGTACCAGCCGGGCAGGTTGATCCGGGTCTGCGACCACGCGAACGTCCACGGGATGGCCCGCAGGCTGTCGATCGACGGGGGTTCGTCCGCGGCAGCCCCGCTTCGGCCACGCGCCGCGGGCCGCGATCCGAGCCGAAGGTCCGATAGCTCGGCGATCGGCGTGATCTCGCGGAAGAACGCGGCGAAGCCCGGGTCGTCGTGGACGAGACCGCGATAGGCCTGTCGAGCCGTGTCTGACAGCTCGTCGAGGGACGGGCCCCCTGCCGTCGCCGACGCGGCGGCCGCGGCGTCGTGCTCGGGGGTCGAGGCGATCAGGACCGCCCCCGTGAGCTGCTCGAGGTGGCGCTGGGCGATCGCCGGGTCGCTGTAGTTCGCGGCGATGACCTCGCCCTGCTCGGTGAGCTTGAGCCGGCCATCGACCGACCCGGGCGCTCCGCCGACGATCGCGCGGTTCGCCGGCCCGCCGCCACGCCCGATCGCGCCGCCGCGGCCATGGAACAGCGTCAGCTCGACGTTCCGTGCCCCCGCCGACTCGACGAGGGCCGCCTGGGCCTGGTGCAGCATCCAGGCCGCCGCGAGGAAGCCCGATTCCTTGTTCGAGTCCGAGTAGCCGAGCATGACCTCCTGGCGATCGCCGCGGGTCGCGAGGTGGGCCCGATAGACCGGGTCGTCGAGCAGCGCATCGAGGATCGGCCCGGCCGATGTGAGCGCCTCGGACGATTCGAACAACGGCACCACGTCGATGACCGCACTCGACCCGGCGAGGCGGGCGAGCTCGAGGACGTCGGTGACGTCCCGCGGCGCGGCCGTGAACGACACGATGACCCGATGGCAGGCGTCGACGCCGAACCGCGCCTGCGCATCGCCGATCGCCCGGAACGTCGCGAGGACCTCATCCACGTCGACGCCCGGCGCGACCTCGATGGCCGGGGGCGCGTCGGCGGCATCGGCCGAGTCGGCGGCGTCGGCGTTCCGGGGAGCGCCGCGAGCGCGGCTCGATGGACGGCGCTGTGCTGGCGGACCTCGAGCGACGCGAGGTGGAACCCGAACGTCGCCAACTGCCAGCGGAGTTCGGCCAGCTCGCCCCAGGCGACTCGGGTCAGCCCGTCGTCGACGAGCGCCGTCTGGAGCTCGGCGAGCTCGGCGTCGAGCTCCGAAGCGTCGGCGTAGTGGCCCGAACGAGGTCCCGTCTCCCCGGTCACCGCCGCGCGCGTCCGCCGCAGTCGCTCGGCGATGAACCCGAAGCGTTGGCGATACGGCTCGTCGGGGAATCGCCGCCGCAGCTGCCGGTCGGTCTCCGGCAGGTCCTCCGCATCGCGCGCGAGCCGCATCCCGAGCGCTCGCGAGACCCGGGCATGCGGTGTCGTCGCCGCGACGGTCTGCATGAGGCGCAGGGCCACGGCTTCGAGCCCGTGGAGCACGTGATCGGCATGGATGCGGAGCGTCCGTTCGGTCAGGTCGGCCGTCACGGCCGGGTTGCCGTCGCGGTCGCCACCGATCCACGACCCGTAGTGCAGGAAGGCCGGGACGCGCGGCGCCCGCTCGCCGGTGTCCTCGCCGAGGGCCGCATCGATCGCGCGGTACAGCCGGGGCGCGAGCGTGAACAGCGTCGCGTCGAAGAACGCCATCGCGGTTCGCACCTCATCGAGCGGCTCCGGGGCGATCGTGCGGATGTCGGACGTCCGCCACAGCTCGGTGATCTCCTCGCGGAGGCGGCGTCGGATCTCCCGGTCATCGGACGGGGTCAGGCGCGCGTCGTCGAACCGCTCCAGCAGCGCGGCGCAGCGACGCAGAGCCACGAGCGTCGTCCGCCGGCGGGCCTCGGTCGGGTGCGCGGTGAGGACCGGCGCGATCGACAGTCGCTCGAAGATCCCGTCGAGGTCGGCCTCGGTGCGCCCGGCACGACGGAGGCGCGCGACCGCCTCGGCGACCGAGTCGTCGAGCACGCCATCGCGTGCCGCGCGTTCGCGCCGCCGCAACGTGCGCACGCGCGCCCGCGCCTCGGCGAGGTTGACCAGCTGGAAATAGAGCGAGAAGGCCGTGATGACCGCCTCGGCGTCGGCGAGCTCGAGCGCGTCGAGCTCCGCTTCGAGCCGGCCACGGACCGCGGGATCGTCGTCGTTGCGGAACGCGATCGCCGCGAGCCGCAGCCGTTCGACGAGGTCGAAGATCGCCTCCCCTGCCTGTTCGACGATGACTTGGCCGAGCAGCGCACCGAGCAGGCGCACTTCGAGGGCGAGCGGGTCGCGTGCCCGTGCCGAGCCGATGCCGGCTGGCTCGGCACGCCGGCGTGCCGCACGAGCGCCGCTCATGGCGCCCATCGCAGCGGGACGTACCGCAACCAAGGCGCGACGCTCTCGCAACCTTGCGGGCGCGGGACGGTTCCTACCCTTGTACGGTGGTACACGTGGCCCGTCGTGCTCCGCGCGAGACCGTCGACCCATCGCCCGTTGCGGCGACGCGGTCGGATCAGCTCGACCAGCTTCGATTCATCCATCACGTCGCGCGTCTCGCGACCACGGCGCGCACGTGGGACGAGCTGCTCGAGACGGTCGTCGACGGCACCCGCGACGCCCTCCATGCCGATGTGTCCTCGCTCTATCTGCTCGACCGGGATGGAGCGTACCTGACGCTCGCCGCGACCAACGGGCTCGATCGCTTCCAGATCGGACGCGCTCGCGTCCCGTTCGGCGAAGGGGTCACTGGCTCCGTCGCGGCCAGCCAGCAACCGCTGGTCATCGCGGACGTCAAGGCCGACCCGCGCTTCCTGTGGGTCCGCGGCATCGACCAGCGACGCTTCGTCAGCTCGATGCTGAGCGTGCCGCTGACGTGGCACGACCAGACGGTCGGCGTGCTCAACGTCCAGACCGAGCGGCCACGCGTGTTCAGCCGATCGGACGTGGCGCAGCTCAGCGCGGTCGCCGACCTCCTTGCGGGGATCGTCGAGAAGGGCCGCCAGCAGAGCGAGGCCGAGGCCCGGGTCGAGTCGCTCAAGGCCATCGACGAGGCACGGAACGAGCTGATCGCCCTGGTCACCCACGAGCTGCGGACACCGCTCGCGGTCGTCCGCGCCTACGCGGACCTGCTGGCCGACGAGCCCGCCCTCGAGGGGCGCCAGTCGCGCGACGTCGAGCGCCGCAGGACGCGAGCCGCCTGGCACGACGCGACGCTCGAGCAGATCGAGCGGCTGGACCGCCTCGTCGACTCGATCCTGGCCTCGGTCCGGGTCGTGCCCGAGGATGCGGCCGCGGTCGAGCCGGTCGATGTCGAGACGCTCGTCCGCGAGGTGCTCAGCTCGCTGACGCCGTTGCTGGGCCGCCACCGGGTGATCGCCGAGGGCGTGCCGCGACTCCACGGCCTGGCCGATCCGTCGCGCCTGCGCCAGATCGTCGAGCACCTCGTCGAGAACGCGGTCAAGTACGCCCCATCGGACACGACGATCCGGCTCGATTGGTCGCTGAACGAAGGCGTCGTGCACCTCGGCGTCACCGATGAGGGCCCGGGGATCCCCGACGAGTGGCGTGAACGGATCTTCGAACCCTATGCCCGCCGCGATACCCACACGGCCCGCGGTTCGGGCATCGGGCTGTATGCCGCCAAACGTCTCGGCAAATCGATGGGCGCGCACCTCTGGTGCGAGCCGGCTCGACCGCACGGGGCGCGATTCGTGGTCGCGGTTCCCGCCGCGGTCGCCGTCTGAACGCTGAATGGGAGGAACATGATCGCCATGTCCAGCCGGCCGCTCCGGATCCTCGTCGTCGATGACGATCCCGCGATGGTCGGCGCTATCACGGCCCTCGTCGGAACTGAGGGCCATCAAGTCATCACCGCGTACGACGGATTGACCGCCGTCAAGCGCTTCCGCGACGAGCACCCCGACCTCGTGCTGCTCGACCTCGCGATGCCGGGCCCGGACGGCTTCTCCGTCGCAGGGCAGATGCGCGCCGTCGGCCAGGCGCCGATCCTCGTCGTGTCCGGCGAGAGCGGGGAGGCCGCCAAAGTCCGCGCGCTTGGGATCGGGGCGGACGACTACCTCGTCAAGCCGTTCGGCAAGGCCGAGCTGCTGGCACGGATCGCCGCGATCATGCGGCGGGTCGATCGCTCGGCGGCGGGTTCGGGTGCTCCGGCGGGTCCGCTCGAGGCGGGCACCCTGGTCCTGGAGCCCGGCCGCCACGAGGCACGCGTCGGCGAGACCTCGCTGTCGCTCACGCCCACCGAATTCCGGCTGCTCGAAGCGCTCGTCCGGGCTCGCGGCGACATCGTCCCGCACCTGCAGCTCGCCCGTGCCGGCTGGCCGGCCGAGACCGACCCCGACCTCCTGTGGCTCAAGCCACACCTCGCGCGGCTGCGCGCGAAGGTGGACGCGGCCGGCGGTCCGCACGTCGTCGCGGTCCGGGGCGTGGGGTACCGGGTGGTGGTCGACGAGGAGCCGGGCGGCTGAGCGGAGCCTGCGGCTGCGGGACGCTCGGCCGAGCGCCCTAGACGGGGAGCGAGACCGGCCGACCGCTCTCGTCGTGCGCGGCGTCGACGCAGTTGACGCGGCAACCGCGCGCGTCACGCCCGCCGAGCGGATTGAAGTGGAACCAGGCGTCGCCGGTCATGCTCAGGCGACAGCCACACGACGCGCACGTCACGGGACCCTCGGAACCGTTGCGGACGGCCAGCGGGTGACGAAGCTCGGGATCCGGCGGATGGAGCATCGCGGCACCTCCTTGCTGGCCGATCGGGAACCGCCCAGGCGCATCCGGGGCGATGCATCCCATCGTGGGCGGCGAGCGTAGGGCGCCGACGACGCGGGTTCGGCACCGAGTGAGGAGCGGGTCGGTTGCGAGTGGGTATCGAGAGCCGAACCCGGCGATTGACAGAGCTCGCACGAACCCGATACTCGCAAGGCATCGTCACCCTCCGTCGAGGAAAGCGTGGCAGCTGCACGTCACCTGCTGGGGAACCGGTCTGCGTCGCTGGTCCTGGTCGCCGTCCTCGTCGGCTGTTCCGGGGCGGTCCCGTCGAGCGACCGGAGCGCGCTGCCGTCGGTCTCGATCCCGGCGAGCGCCACGATCCAGCCATCAGCCGATGTCAAGCCGATCCCGCTATCCGCTGGTTGCAGCGAGGACGCCCGCTGCACCATCGATCCGGGCACCTACCAGACGCCGGTGGATGGCTTCATTCCTGGCATGGCCGTCACTTTTCCCATCCCATGGTCCAGTCGGGAACACTGGCAGAGCGAGCTGGAGTTAGATCCCGTCGAGCCGAGGCAGATCGGCGAAGTCCGCCTCTGGATCGACATGGCACCAGGGGCCTCGGCAACGGTCGCCGATCCCAAGCGCCAGTTCGACGCGGCCGGTATGGTCGACTGGATCTCGAGCAATCGGGAGTTGGCCGTTTCCTCGAAGCAGTCCGTGGCCGTCGCGGGCCTGCCCGCGGTCGTGCTCGACTGGACCGTGTCACCGACAGCGACCAGCGGCATCGATGCCTTCTGCACCGCCGGCTGCGCGCTCACCATCGGCCGGCCACACGTCAATTGCTGTATCGGCTACGGGCCGGGAGAGCACGTCCGTGAATACGTCATGGACATCGGGCCGACGAACGAGCGGCACACGCTGATGATCGACATCGATAGCGAGAGTCAAGCGAAGCTCGACCAGCTCGACGGCCTGCTCAGGCCGATCATCGACAGCCTGGTGTTCCCCGATGAATGGTTCATTTGGTGTGGACGAACCGGACCGCCGCATCACGACTGCTCTGGTTGAGGGATCCTTGGATCGACGTTCTCGTGTCGGTGGGCCGAGCGCCAAGCCCTGCCGGTAGGGCACCATCGCGCCATGACCCAGCCCACATCCGATGCGCTCGCCGCGGCCGAAGCGTACCGCCGCCAACTCCTCGACCTGCTCGGCGACGACGATCCGGCCGTCGTCCAGTCGGCGACCGCCGCGCGCCTCCGCGAGCTCGCCAAGGAGGCGGGCGACGACCTTCGCGTCCGCCCGGAGCCGACCGAATGGTCGGTCGTCGAGTGCATCGGCCACCTCGTCGACTCGGAGCTGACGACGGCGGCCCGCGTCCGCTGGATCCTCGCCGAGGACGAGCCCGAGATCATCGCCTACGACCAGGACCGCTGGGTGGATGGCCTGCGCCATCGCGATGACGACCCCGACGACCTGATCTCGTTGTTCGAGGCGCTGCGGAGCGCCAACCTGCGCCTGTGGAAGGCTCGCCCGGCCACCGACCGCGAGCGGTACGGCCGGCATCGCGAACGCGGCGAGGAGAGCTACGGGCTGATGGTCCGCCTATCGGCGGGTCACGACCGGTTCCACATCGGCCAGGCGGAACGAGCGCTCGCGGCCGTCAGGCGCTGATCGCTGCCCGATAGCGGTCGGCCAGCCGGCCGACGTGCTCGGCGAGGCCGGAGTCGGCATCGATCGTGAAATCCGCGCCGAGCATCCCGAGGTAGACGGCCAGGGTCTCGAGGCTGTCGGCGCCCGCGTCGACGAGGCAGGAGCCCGCGTCAATGGGTTCGATGGTGCCCACGTAGCGCCCGATGCGCTCCGCGATCGCGTCGGCCGGCGCATGGACGACGATCCGGGCCCGGTATCGCCACGTCAAAGTGGCGACCCCGCGGGCGACGTAGGCGGCGATGTCCTCGTCGGGTAACGGCCGCGGCGTGAACCGCTGACCGAGCGGCATCCGGATCGCCAGTCGATCGACCCGGAACGTCCGCCAATCGGCTCGCTCGAGGTCCCACGCGACCAGGTACCAGCGACGGCCCCAGTTCACGAGCCGATACGGCTCGACGTCGCGGCGTGTTGTCGCCTGCTCACGGTCGCGATACGTGAACCGCATCCGATCGTGATCCCGGCACGCGGTGGCGATCGCGGTGAGGACGTTCGGATCGACCGTCGTTTCGCGCTCGTCGCGCGGAACGAGGACCGTGAATGTTTGCAGGGCGTTGACCTTGCGACGAAGTCGGGATGGCATCACTTGCTCGAGCTTGGACAGCGCTCGCAGCGATGTCTCCTCGATCCCGCCGATCGCGCCGCCGGCGGCCGTCCGGAGGCCGACCGCCACGGCGATCGCCTCGTCGTCGTCGAGGAGCAGCGGCGGGAGGTTTGCCCCGGCTTCGAGCCGATAGCCACCGATCGAGCCACGCGTGCCGTGGACCGGATAGCCAAGCCCGCGGAGCCGCTCGATGTCGTTGCGCACGGTCCGCGTGCTCACCTCGAGCCGTTCGGCGAGCTCGACGCCGGTCCAGTCGCGCGGGGTCTGCAGCAGGGAAAGCAGGCGCAGGAGTCGAGCCGACGGATCCATGCCAAAACGAACGTTACCAGACCAATAGGAACAAATCCTTCCTAATTCGCTGGTACGGTCAACGGGTGTACGAGACAAGGAGGTAGTCGTGACCCAATCGACCAACCAGGGGCCCCAGTTCGCGGACCGACCGCCCATCGAGCTGCCGCACCCCGTTCGGATGCGGATCCTCGGCGCAGTGATGATCGGCATCTTCCTCGCCGCGCTCGACCAGACCGTGGTCGGGACGGCGTTGCCGCGGATCATCACGGATCTCGGCGGGAACGAGCTCTACACGTGGGCCTTCACCGCCTACCTGCTGACCTCGACGATCAGCGGCCCGCTGTACGGCAAGCTGTCCGACCTGTTCGGTCGGCGCCCGATCTTCCTGTTCGGGATCGGCGTCTTCATGGTCGGGTCGGTCTGCTCCGGTCTGGCCCAGGAGATGTGGCAGCTCGTCGCCGCTCGCGGGATCCAGGGTCTCGGGGCCGGCGCGCTGTTCCCGATCGCGCTTGCGGTGATCGGCGACCTCTTCTCGCCGTCGGAACGCGGTCGCTACCAGGGGCTGTTCGGCGCGGTGTTCGGGTTGTCGGTCCTGATCGGGCCGGCGATCGGTGGGCTGCTCACCGACACCATCGGCTGGCCATGGGTGTTCTTCTTCAACCTGCCGATCGGCGCGATCGTCTTCGCGATCGTGTGGCGGAGCCTGCCGTCGTACCACCTCGGGTCGGAGCGACCGTCGATCGACTTCGTGGGTGCGGGCCTGTTCACCGCGGCCCTCGTCCCGATCCTGGTCGGGCTGACCAACAAGCAGAGCGCGCGAATGGACCGATCCGACGGTCGGCGGGTTGATCGCGATCGGCGCGGTCATCGCGCTGGTGTTCATCGTCTGGGAGTCGCGGGCGCGCGAGCCGATCGTGCCGCTCAGCCTCTTCCGGAACCGGACGTTCACGATCTCGGTGATCGCGTTCTTCCTGTCGTCCTTCGGCTTCCTCGCGGCCGTGGTCTTCCTGCCGCGCTGGTTCCAGGTCGTCAACGGCTCATCGGCGACCGAGTCCGGGTATCAGATCCTGCCGCTGCTCGGCGGGCTGATCATCAGCGCGACCGCTGCTGGGCAGATCGTGAGCCGGACCGGCCGGTACCGGCTGCTGGCATTCGGGGCGCTGGTCACGATGGCGGCCGGGCTGCTGTTGCTGACCAACCTGCGTTCGGACACCCCGATCCCGCTGCTGTGGATCTGGATGTTCATCGCGGGCATCGGCGTCGGACCCACGTTCGGGGTGTTCACGCTGATCGTCCAGAACAGCGTCCGCTTCGATCAGCTGGGCGCGGCGACGAGCAACCTGACGTTCTTCCAGCAGGTGGGCGGCACGGTCGGGCTCGCGATCACTGGCACGATCTTCGGCACGACGCTCGGCGAGGAAGTCCCGCGCCGGCTCGCCGCCGCGGACTGCCGCCGCAGCTGACGGCCGCCTTCGGTGGCGGGAACGTCCGGTTGGACGCGATCGCCAGCGTGGGCGATCTCGGGGCCGCGATCCTGGCGCAGGTGCCTGAGGCCTTCCGGGCGCAGGTCCAGCCGTTCATCCCGGCCATCGTCGAGGCGATCCACGAGGCGATCTCGATCGCGACCGCCAGCACGTTCTACATCGGGATCGGAGCGGCGCTGATCGCCGCGGCGTTCGTCCTGATGCTCAAGGAGGTGCCGATCCGGCAGGAGATGCCGGCCGGCGGGGCCGCAGTCGGCGAAGTGCGGCCACGCCGTCGCGGGCGATCGGCGAACCCGGCACCTAAACCGCGCGTCCAGTCCGCGTTCACCCTGCCCGGCGGTCCAGCTCCCGCGGATCGCCGGGCATCCGCTTGCCCGGGCCGGTGACTCGGCCATCGCATCTCCCCGGCCCGCGGAACCTGCCGCGTTCCAAACGACCGAGCTTGGCACATGACGTGTTACGAACTCGGGCTGGGGGTCCGTCACGGCGCTCGATTTCGGCGGTTCCTCCGCCGTTTGGCACGTCCAACGTTCCGATCGGCGGCTGGGATCCTCGATTCCGCCGCTTCCTTCGTCGCTCGTAACACGTGATGTTCCATGGGCCTTCGCTGAGCCTGGGTCTCAGGCCGGGAGTCGGACCTCGACCGGGCTCGGCTCGGCGGCCAGCACGGGAACCGGCGCCGCGTCCGACGGTGGCGCGACCGGCTCGACCAGCCACGTGTCGGCGGCGAGTCGATCGGAGTGGAGCAGCCGTCGGGCGAGCGCCGAGCCGGCCTCGGTCTGGTCCTGGATCAGCCCGAACAACTCGTCGAAGCGCTCGGTCCCGTCGGCGCGCGCACGGAGCACCTCCGAGAGCCTGACCGCGCCCACGCTGTCGTGATGCAGCGCCGCGAC
Organism: uncultured Chloroflexia bacterium; assembly: GCA_963788235.1. Lineage (GTDB taxonomy): Bacteria > Chloroflexota > Limnocylindria > Limnocylindrales > CSP1-4 > SPCO01. The sequence continues at coordinate 90,194 of CAWBFV010000003.1, forward strand.
GTGCCGACCGCTCGGGTCGTACAGGTACGCGCGACCGCCGGTCATGCCCGCGCCGAAGTTGGCGCCGATGGGACCGAGAACGGCCACGATCCCACCGGTCATGTATTCGCAGCCGTGCGGGCCGATGCCCTCGACGACCGCGGTCGCGCCGCTGTTGCGGACCGCGAACCGCATGCCCGCCCGGCCGACGAGGTGCAGCCGCCCGGCCGTGGCGCCGTAGAGCACGGTGTTGCCGGCGACCGCCTCGCCCGATGCTGCCACCGCAAGATCCGGCTCGGGGCGCACGACCAACCGGCCGCCGGACAGGCCCTTGCCGACGTAGTCGTTGGCCATGCCCGTCAACGTCAGGTCGATCGATGGCGACGCGAAGGCCCCGAATGACTGGCCGGCTGCGCCGCGAAGATCGAGCCGGACCGGGCCGCGAAGCTCGCCGCGCTCGACGGCGCCGGTGAGCGCCGCCCCGAACGACCGATCCGCGGTCGACAGCCGCAGCCCGGACGCAGCGACCGGCCCCTGATCGCGGAACGCGGCCGCGATCCTGGCCTCGAGCGGCGACGCCGGCTCGTGGCGGGTGGTTCGCGTGGGCAGCGCCGGGTCGGCGCGCCGGACGGCGTCCGCGGCCCACGACGCACCGGTGATCAGCGGCTGCAGCCTGCGCGGCTGCACCCGCCACCGCACGCAGGTGTCGACGGCTCTCGCCGACCAGCTCGCCGACGGTCCGCGCCCCGACCGATGCCAGCTCCCGCCGCAGGTCCTCGGCGATCGCAAGGAAGAACGTCTCGACCATCTCGGGCGTGCCCCGGAACTTGGCCCGCAGGTCCTCGCGCTGCGTGGCGATGCCGGTCGGACAGGTGTCGAGGTGGCACTGGCGCGCCATGTCGCAGCCGACCGCGACCAGCGCCGACGTCCCGAAGGCGAACTCCTCGGCACCGAGCAACGCCGCGACCAGCAGGTCCCGCCCGGTCTGGAGGCCGCCGTCGGTGCGCAGCGCGACGCGGTCGCGGAGATCGTTCCGGAGCAGCACCTGGTGGACTTCGCTGAGCCCGAGCTCCCACGGCGCGCCGACGTGCTTGATCGACGACAGCGGCGACGCCCCGGTCCCGCCGGCATGACCCGACAGGTGGATGTACCCGGCGCCTGCCTTGGCCACGCCGGCCGCGATCGTGCCGACGCCGCGGCTCGCGACGAGCTTGACGCCGATGCGCGCGTGCGGGTTGATCGCTCGCAGGTCGGCGATCAGCTGGGCGAGGTCCTCGATGGAGTAGATGTCGTGGTGCGGTGGCGGGCTGATGTAGCTCTGCCCGGCCTGACCGCGGCGAAGCGCCGCGATGTACGCCGTCGCTTTCCGGCCGGGGAGCTGGCCACCCTCGCCCGGCTTCGAGCCCTGGGCGATCTTGATCTCGAGCTGGTCCGCTCGGGCGAGGTACGTTGCGGTGACCCCGAACCGCGCCGACGCGACCTGCTTGATGCGCGCGTCGCGACGTCGGCCGTCCGCGTCGGGGGCGTACCACGCCGGATCCTCGCCGCCCTCCCCGGTGTTCGCGGCCCCGCCGGCCCGCTGGATCCCGATCGTCAACGCCTGGTGCGCCTCGGGCGACAGCGCCCCGACGCTCATCGCCGAGACGACGAACCGCCGCGCGATGGAGCGGGCGCTCTCGACCTCACTCAACGGCACGCCCGTCGCCGCGCGTCGCACCCGCAGACCGTCGCGCGGCACCGCGGGCGTATCAACCGGCCGCGCCAGTGCCGACTGATACCGGGCCAGCGCCCGGTCGATGCCGATGGGCTCATCGAGCGTCGGCGCGACGCCGGACAGCGCCTGCATCTCGCTGGCGATCCGCGGCGCGAACAGGTGCGCCTCGCCGTCACCGCGGTACCGCGCAAAGCCCGGGTCGGGCAGTCGGGCCTCGCGGCCGGGCGCGGGTTCGGCGATCGCGATCGCGGCGTCTCGGCGTCGGAGCAGGCGCGCGCCGAGATCGGCGAGCGTCGTCGCCCCCGGCCATGCCGCGGCGCTCGGGAAGCAACGCGCCAGCACGTCCGGGGCGAGGTCGACCGTGTCGATGAGCGACCCGCCGACGTAGCTCGCGATCGCGCTGATGCCCATCCGGGCCAGCGTCTTGCGGAGTCCGGCGACGAAGGCGTCGATGAGGTTGGCGACCGTCATGGCCGATGTCAGCGCTTCCGCGCCGCGCGTGCCGGCAAGCTCCGCGGCGAGCTCCAGGGCGAGCCGCGGATGGACCGCGGTCGCACCGACCGCCACCGCCATGGCCATCGCGTGGACGTCGAGGACGTCAGCGGCATCGAGCACGATGTCGGTGCGACCGCGCAGACCGGCATCGGTCAGCGCGGTGTGCACGGCGCCCACCGCGAGCGCCGACGGGATCGGCAGCCGATCGAGCGACAGCATCGCGTCGCTGATGACGACGACCTCCGTCCCGCGACGGCTCGCGGTCACGGCCCGCTGCGCGAGGCGCTCGAGCGCGCCGGCGAGCCCACCGGGGCCGTCGACAGCCGACCACGTGGCGTCGAGCTTCGCGGCACGGCAGCCACGCGCGGCAAGCTCGTCGAGGAGCGCGGCAAGGCTCGCGACGATGGGCCGCTCGAGGCGGATCGATCGCGGACCGCGCGGCGGGCCGCCGAGCAGCGCCGGTCGACGCCCGAGCTCGACCCGCATGTCCATCACGACCCGCTCACGCTCCGGATCGATCGCCGGGTTGGTGACCTGGGCGAATGCCTGGCGGAGGTGGTCGGTGACCGGCCGGTCGAGCCGGGCGCGTGCCCGGAGTCGGCGTGTCGTCGCCCATGCTCCACAGCGGTTCATGGCCCTCGAGCGCCATCGTCTTGATGTCGAGTCGGTGTCGCTCCGCGTCCAGCCCGGCGAGATAGCGCCCGCGGTGGTCGAGCGGCGACCGCGCCTCGATCTCGTCGATCGCCGCCTCCGGCGGGTCGTCGTGGATCGGTCGCGGCTCGTCGTGGATCGGCAGGTGCCGCAGGACCCGCGCCTTCGCGTCAGTGTCCTCGAGGATCGATCGACGGTCGGGCTCGACCAGCAGCATCTCGCCCGGCCCCAGCCGCCCACGCCGGACGGTCTCCGCGGCCGGGAACGGCACGGCTCCCGCTTCGGACGCCAGCGCGACGAGGCGGTCGCGGGTCACCGCGAACGCCGCGGGTCGCAAACCGTTGCGGTCGACCAGGGCGCCGACTCGCCGCCCGTCCGCGAAAACGATCGCCGCTGGGCCATCCCATGGCGCCAGCATCCCGGCCGTGCGGCGTCTGAGCGTCGCCACGTGCGGGTGCGGCGCGCGGCGCAACCCGACGGCTTCCGGGATCGCGGCCAGCAGCGCCGGCGCCAGCTCCCAGCCCGTGGTCGTGAGCAGCTCCAGCCCTTCGTCCAGCGACAGCGAATCGGAGCCGTCCGGTGAGAGCAGCGGGCCGGCATCGAGCAGGTCGGTGGCGATGGGGCGAATGCCTCGATCGGCCGTTCGGCCGCGGACCTGCTCGCGATTGCCACGGACCGTGTTGATCTCACCGTTATGCGCGATCGAACGGAACGGCTGCGCGAGCCGCCACACCGGGGTCGTGTTGGTCGCATAGCGCTGGTGGAACAGCGCGTAGCCGACCTCGATCGGGGCGCGCAGATCGGGATAGAGGTCCGCGAGCCGCGGTCCGGCGACCAGGCCCTTGTACACGATCGTCCGGCACGACATCGACGGGATCGACATCTCCGCAAGCGACCCGCCGGCAGTGCGGATCGCCTCCTCGAGGCGGCGACGGACGACGACGAGCCGTCGATCGAAGGCCTGGTCCGACGCGCCAACCGGGCGCCCGACGATCGCCTGCACGACGCTGGGCCGCGACGCAGCGGCCGCGGCTCCGAGTGCACTCGGCTCGAATGCCACGGTCCGCCAGCCGAGGATCGACAGCCCGTCGTCGTGCACGACTCGCTCGACGAGGGCCCGGCCCCGGCGGGACGCCCCGCGACCTCGGGGGAGGAACAGCATCGCGATCCCCGGCTTGCCGCTCGCGAGGTCGCCGGCGATCAGCGACAGCACGGACGGCGTCAGGGGGAGCGCGACGCCGGCTCCGTCGCTCGATTCACCGTCGGCACCGAACGCGCCGCGGTGGGCCAGCGCGGTCAGCCCCCCGAGCGCCAGTGGCAGCACCCTGGTCCGCGACCGTCCACCCGCATCGGCGACGAACCCGACGCCGCATGCGTCGTGCTCGAACCGCGGGTCGTACAGCGGCGCCCGGGAGTCGCGATGGTCGCTGGCGTCCATCTCGCTGGTCGTCTCCGAGGTGGCGAAGGAGCCCCCGTCGGTCGGACGGTGGCGTGGACCGGGGACGGTGGGGTCGGTGGGAGGGTCGGCCGACGAAATGCCAGGAGGAGTGGGTCTCGCCGGCCGTCCGACCCCGTTGGCTAGGTCTGGTAGGCAACCTCGCCGTGGGTGGCGAGATCGATGCCGATCTCCTCGTCGCGGGCCGACACCCGGATCCCGAGGATCAGGTCGACGACCTTGACGATGACCAGCGTCGAGACGGAGGCGTAGAGGATCGTCGCGCCGACGGCGACGAGCTGGGTGACCAGTTGCTGGGCGTTGCCCTCGAGCAGGCCCGTGTACGCCTCCTGGATCGCGGCCGAGGCGAACACGCCGGTCGCCACCGCACCGAACATGCCGCCGACCCCATGGACGGCGAAGACGTCGAGCGCGTCATCGATCTTGAGCCGCGACCGGAGGAGCGTCGCGCTGTAGCACAGGCCGCCGACCACGAGGCCGATGACCAGCGCCCCACCGACACCGACGAACCCGGACGCCGGCGTGATCGCCACCAGGCCGGCCACGGCACCGCACGCGGCACCGATCACGCTGACCTTGCCCTTGTGGAGGTAGCTCGCCAGGACCCAGGTGATGGTCGCGGCGGCCGCGGCCGTGTTGGTGACGATGAACGCACTGGCGGCAAGCCCGTTGGCGGCGACCGCCGAGCCGGCATTGAAGCCGAACCAGCCGAACCACAGCAGGCCCGCACCGAGCACCGTCATCGGGACGTCGTGCGGCTCCATCGGCTCGCCATTGACGGCGCGACGACCGATCAGCAGCGCCACGACCAGGGCCGAGACCCCGGAGCTGATGTGGACCACCGTCCCGCCGGCGAAGTCGAGCGCACCGAGCTTGTACAGCCAGCCGTCAGTCGACCAGACCCAGTGGGCCAGCGGTGAGTAGACGAGGATCGACCACAGGATCGTGAACAGCACGAAGGCGCCGAAGCGCTTGCGCTCGGCGAAGGCGCCCGTGATGAGCGCTGGCGTGATCGCCGCGAACATCAGCTGGAAGGCCGCGAACAGCACGAATGGCACGGTCGTCGCGTACGTCGCGGACGGCTCGAGGCCCACACCGTTGAACAGCACGTGGTCGAACCCGCCGATCAGGCCGCTCAGGCCGAACGGCAGCGCGACGTCAGGCCCGAACGCGAGCGAGAAGCCGACGATCACCCAGACGACGCTGACGAGCGCCAGGCCGAAGAAGCTGTGCATGATCGTGGAGAGGACGTTCTTGCGCCGGACGAGGCCGCCGTAGAACAGCGCCAGCCCCGGCAGCATGATCATGACCAGTGCGGTCGACATCAGGAGCCACGCGGTATCGCCTGTATCCATCCAGCCCTCCCGGCAACTCGGGACACCCGATTCGGACGGGTGTGGAGCAGACGCTACGGGCGGTACGGGCCCCTGGTCGGCCCCGTGGCGGGACCGACAAGGTCGCGCTTGGGGTCCGGGCGCTGCTCGTCGAGCCTCGGAGGTTGCAATTCGGGGATCTGCGAGCGCCTCAGGCGGTGACTGACTCCCGGGATTCGGTCATCGATGACAGGTAGCGGTCCATGCCGGTCGTCCACTGACATCGATCGTCCAGCGTGATCACATAACCCGCGTAGCCAGTGCGCTCGCCGATCCATGCGAGACCCGCAGGCCCCTGAACGAATGCCGCCGTCGCATACGCGTCGGCAAGGGCCAAGTCTGGTCCGACGACCGTGACGCTACGAACGTCGCCGACGGCCCGGCCGGTGCGGGGATCACGGATGTGTGGCCCACGCTCGTACGTGGCGGAGGTCGCGACCGACCCGTCGCGGACACGCAGGACCGCAGCGACCAGCCCATCACGGTCGGGGTGGCGGATGCCGATGCGCCACGGATCGCCGGCTCCGGCCCGTAGGACCATGTCTCCGCCCGCACCGATCGCGAAACGCCTGACGCCAGCCGCCTCCAATCGCTCGGCGCCGATCTGCAGCGCCCAGCCTTTCACGAGTCCGGTAGGGTCAGCCCGGCCATCGGTGCGCCAGCGCCGCGCATCGAAGGCGTGTTCGCTGTCTATCGCCACTTGATCCGCGATGGACATGACCGTGCGGACATCGGGATGCGCGTCGACTTCCGCCAATCGGCCATCCCCGAGTCTGCTGACCTCGCTGTCCGGTAGATACGGACTGAACCGCTCGTCGACCTCGTGCAGCCACGCCACGACATCCTCGACCGCACCCGCCGGGACGACCGAGTCGGCGATACGGATCGAGGCGACTGTGCCCATCACCGGCTCGACGCGGATCATGACGCGCGGGCGCTGTCGAGGGCCGCCTGCAAGGATCGGGCGTAGCCGGTGCTCGTATACGTGGCTCCGGTCACTCCATCGATCTGTGCGCTCTGGGCGGTCAACGCCTCTGACCTAAGAAGCGGAGCCGACACCTGAGAGATGCGATCGGATCGGCCGTCACCGGACGGGAGCTGGAGGGCCGTCGCGTCGGTGATGACGCCTCCAACGACGGTCACCTCGACCTGCACGTCCCCGTACCGGGTCTGCACGGTCGACCCGTCGTACGTCCCATCGCGATAGGCCTCGGTAGCGGCGTTGCCGGTCGCATCGCCGCCGCCCGAGGACGCGTTTCCAGTGCCGGGCGCCTGCGTCGCACCAGCATTCGCAGGTGGCTGGCCCACGACCGCCACGTTGCTCGGAGCGCTCGCGCGGAGCACCGAGGTCGCATCGGGTGTCTTGAAGTTGAACAGGAGCAAAAGCGCGAATGCGGTCGTGATGATCGCGCCGATGGCGCGTTTGGGGATCATGGGGAACCCTCGATCGGCTCGTCGAAGAACCGTTCCTCGTGGATGCGAGCGGCCGGTACGCCGAGCGCCCGGACCGTAGCCCCGACCGCCCGCATCATCCGGAGGGGACCACAGATGTAGACGTCGTGATCGACGATGTCTGGGACCAGGCTGTGCAGCGACGCAGGGCCGAGCGGATCGGACGCAAATCGAGGTTTGGTGCGATGCCCGACGAGATAGCGGACCGAGACGTTCTGGCGTTCGGCCAGCCGGTCAAGCTCCCAGCGGAAGATCAGGTCGTCCTCCGAACCGACCCGATAGAGCAATGTGACTGGTCTCGAGTTTGACAGCTCCTCGAGAAGCGCCCGCAGCGGCGTCACCCCGATGCCGCCGGCGATCAGCAGCACGCGGTCCGAGGCCACGTGCTCCGTCGTGAGATTCCCGTACGGGCCTTCGACGATCGCCCGCGTCCCCACTGGCAGCGAAGCGATCCGCTCGGAATCGTCTCCCAGGGCCTTGACCGTGAGACGGAGCCAGCGGCCATTCGGCTGGGCCGAGATCGAATATGGATGTGCCCGCCACCATCCCTCTCGCAGGAAGCGGACCGTCAGATATTGGCCACTCCGGACGAACAGGTCATCGAGGGCTCGACCGCCGAGATAGACCGAGACCACACCCGGTCCCTCGTCGACCACGTTCACCACCCGGAAGCGGTGGCGCAGGTTGAGCAACAGCGGTGTCCAAAGGCGGAATGCAAGGAGGAGGCCTCCCGTCGCCACGTACAGGCCCACCCAGTACGCACGCGCGAGCGCGTCCTCGGCGAAGTCGGTGCCCACGACCAATTGGTGCGCGAACCCCAGCGCGATCGCCAGGTATGCATACAAATGGACCCCGTACCAACTCTCGTAGGACAGGCGACGACGAGCGAGGCGAATCGACGTGATCGCCACGGCGATGAACAGCCCGAGGCTGACAGTCGCCATCAGCACGAACTCCCACGTCGTGATCAGGACCCATGCCTCACCGAGGAACGATCGCCCGTCCGCGAGGGCGAAACCGAGCGTTGTGAAGAGGGCATGGGCCCCGATCAGCCAAACGCTTGCGAAGCCCACCCAGCGGTGGGCGAGGACAAGTCGATCCCGCCCAAAGATCGCGTCGAGCCAGGGCGCTCGCGACATCAGCAGCAGCTGGATCAAGGCGAGGAACGTTCCATACAGGGCGGTCAGCTGGCCGATGGCCGTCGCGATCCCGGCTATCGTCCCGAGCTCATCCAAGGCCCCGTGACGGAGCCACATCCCGGTGATCAGCAAGGCGTTCGCGGCGGCGAAACCTAGGACGTCCTCGGCTTGGAGGCCACCGACGCGATGGATCTTCTGAACACCGCGTCGCGGGTCGAGCGGCGCGCGGAATGTCGGCTCGAAGGCGGCGGTCACCATGGGAGCCTCAACGACTCCTCTGAGAAAGGTCTGAAAATCCGGCCGCGATCGACGCGACGGACGCAGCTCAGATCAGCCGGACCGCTCTCCGGCGAGCCGCTCGCGCTCTCATGTACCGCTGACGACCCGCAACGAGCCGACCCCACCCTGGACGTCGAGGTCGATCCGATCGGTCGCAGAGTCGTAGTCGGTCGACTGGTACACGTCGCCGACCCGGGGGAACCGCGTCTCGTCGATCTGGTTGCTGCCGATGGCCATCCGCGCGCGGATCCGTGCCGCGACGCCGGTCGGGACCTCGAAGGTGAGCGACGCCGCCCCGTGCTCCGCCCGAACCTCGCTGAACCCCGCGTTGCGCGGCAGGATGACGCGCGTCTCGCTGGCGCCGGTCTGCAGGTCCAGGCGCCGCAGCCGGACGTCGAGCAGGTCGAGCACCGCCCGGGCGGCGCCGGTCTCGGCGCGCAGGGCGAGCGGGACATCGGTCGGGAGGCCGACGTCCCAGGCCGAGCGTCGGTCGAGCCACGGCAGACCGTACGAGGTGTCCTGCTCCAGTTCGACCCGTCCCGGACCGGGCTCGCGAGTCACCACGCCTCCCTCGAACGTGCCGTCAACCAGGACACCGCTCGGGGCGAGGTGCGTGGTGAGCGTCCCGGCGCCGAACCGGATCTTCACCGACGCGTCCGGCGCGCCTCGCAGGGCGATCGACAGCCGCTCGGTCGGGCCCGAGCTCCCGGGAGCGACGGCGCCGATGAGGAACCAGACACCGACCGCGACCAGCAGCCATGGCCAGCCTTGCGAGATCAGGTCACCGGGGTTGGTGCCCAGGCGTCCGGTCGTGCTGAGCAGCAGGACACCGCCGATCACGATCCACAGCACCGGCCACGTGAACGCCCACAGCCCGGGCACGCTCGGACGCCAGTCCAGGGCGGTCTGGACCAGGCTCGCGACGCCGACCAGGATCACGAACAGCGGCCACGCCTCGGACCACGACAGGTCGTAGACCTGCCGGATCAGGAAGACGACACCGAGCCCGATCAGCCAGGTCCCGGCGATGATCGAGCCGCGCTGGCCGCGGTTCATCCCTCCCCGCCCGACCGCGGCCCGCGGCCCATCGACGACACGAGCAGCGCGGCACCGACCGCCACGAGTACCAGTGGCCAGAACCAGTCGAAATCGATCGACGGGAGGAACTCGCGGGCGAGGAAGAACAGCCCGAGCAGCACGAGGAAGCCGCCCAGGAGCATGCCTCCGGACATCCCACGCTCGGCGCGCGCCGAGCGGCGGGCGGCGCGGGCCTCGGCTCGGGCATCTCGTGGCGGTGTCGCCCAGCCGGAGGCGGCAGGGGGTGGCGTACCCGCGGCGGCAGCGGCGTCCGGCGTGGCGGCGGGCGAAGGCATCGCCGGGCCCGGCTGCGCCGGCGGGGCGCCGGCGGGCCAGCGATCGTCCTCTTCGGGAACGACGATCGCCATGACGATGTAGACGACCAACGCGACGCCGCCCGTGAAGATCACGAGCAGCGCCCAGACGATCCGGATGAGCGCCGGGTCGGCATCCCACATCTCCGCCAACCCGCCGGCGACGCCGGCGAGCATCCGGTCGTCCCGCGAGCGGTAGAGTCGATCGGCCATCTCAGCAGCCTCCGTCGGGGTCGAGTGTCAGGTTGGCGGCGTTGCCGTCGATCGCGAGGTCGACGATGCCACCGCCGGGCGCACCCTCCCGCGTCCAGATGTCGCCGTTGCGCGTCAGGCCGCGGTCATCGAGGTTGTGCGCGAACGTCAGCTGCTCCTCGACGCGGAACCGCAGGGCGGCGGTCGGCGGGGCGCAGAGCTCCATCGAGCCGGCATTCGCCGACAGGCTGCCGTGCAGGTCGCCACCGGCTCGGATCCGGACCCGACCGGCGTTGACCGAGACGTCGATCGAGTCGACGCGCCCTTCGGTCGTGTCGATGCGCAGGTCGCCGGCGTTGAGGTCCGCCTCGAGACTGGCGAGCGCCGCGCCGCCGATCGCCACGGTTCCGGTGCTGGCATTCGCGGTGACCTTGAGCTCGCGTGTCTGCTCCGACGGCAGCCGGATCGTCCAGTCCTGGCGACGCTCGCCAAATCCGTCGGGCGAATGCACCTCGAGCGAGTCGACGCTCTCATCGAGCCGCGGCTCGGCCCCCCGGTGCATCGGCGATGACCTGCCAATCGCTGCCCGGCTGGAAGCCGACGTCCAGGGAGCCGCAATCCAGGTCGAGCTCCACCGACGCGGGGCCGGCGAACGTCCCCTGGCGCTCGAAGCGCTGGTCGGCATCCGAGCTCGATGCGCCGCAGCCGCCGACGTTGCCCAGCCACGGGGCCCCGGCGGCGAGCGCTCCACCGGCGACCGTCCCAAGCGCGAGCGCGGCAACGATCGTGCCGACGATGCCGGCACGGCTGCGCCCGAGGATCATCGTCAGCCCGAACGCAACGAGCAGCAGCGGCCAGACGCGCCAGGCGTTCGCGACGAGGTCGGCGTCGAGGAGACCGGCGCGTACCAGCAGCGGCACGCCACCGAGGGGGATGAGGAACAGGCCCCAGAACAAGAGGCCACGGCGGACACGCACGACGAATGGACCCTCCACCACGCACTCGGGCGGTCATGATGCCCCACCGCACCACGAAGCCGTCAAGCGCCGACCGCGATCCGGCCTGGCGAGCCGGGTGGGATTCGAACCCACGACCCAGGGATTAAAAGTCCCCTGCTCTGACCACTGAGCTACCGGCCCGAACCGACCGTATCACGTAGTCGCGGACGGCTCGCGGACGTTCGGATCCATCGCGGCGGCGGACGTCGGGGGCTTGCCGTGGCACACCGCGGAGCCGGTGTCGCGGAAGGTCTGGCCGGCGATCGGGACAAAGGCGAAGTCGTAGCTCGATGCGTGGAGGGTCAGGCGCAGCACGCCATAGGTCTGGCTGTTCCGGACCTGGCTGTTCTTCATGGTCCCGGAGAACCCGACAAGCGCCGCGCCGCCGGTTCCCACGACGAACTGCCGGATGCCATAGGCCGAGTCGGCCACACCACCCGGGGTCTGCGGCGCAAACCGTTCGTAGTTGTGCTGGTGACCGCTCACGACGATCTCGGCGCCGTAGTCGTACAACGCCTGCCATAACGCGACCGCCCGTCCGTCCGGCGTCGACCGCACGGAGGTGTAGCGCGGGTGGTGCCACACCGCGATCGTGCATGCCCGCGGGTGTGCTGCAAGGTCGCTGCGGAGCCACTTGGCCTGGGGAGACGTCGCCCCGCAACCGCCGACCTCGGAGCAATTGCTGTTGAGCATCACGGCATGCCAGGCTCCGATGTCGAAGCTGTAGTAGCCCTTGCGGGGGTCACCTGCCCGTGACCCGAAGTAGTCGTAATACCCGGTAGCTCCCGGCGTCTCGTAGTCGTCGTCTCCGGGGTCCGGCTGGGTTCTGGCCTTGTGGCGGCCCCACGTCGGTCCATAGCAATTGATGAATTCCGAGGCAGTGCCCTTCGAATAGGCGTTGTCTCCGGCCGTGAAGACGATCCCGGCGATGCCGTCGAGGAGTCTGGCCGTCGCCTCGTCCTGCGAGCGGGAGCAGCTTGCGATGTCGCCAGCCCCGACGAGGACAGGGTCCGCCGCGCTCACCGTCGCGAAGGGGACAACCACGCCGACCAGCGACGCGATGGCAGCGATCGTCGCGTAGGTTCGCGACCGCCTACGCATCCGCGGTGACCATCGACAGGTCATGATCGGGGGCCGCCGTCACCGTAGTCGGGTCGGTCTGGGCCGGGATGGCGACAACCGGCCTTGTGCACACGAAGAACGGCTGCCCCGGGACGAGGCCGAACCGGATTCGATCGGCATCCGAGAACGAGGCGGCGTAGTCGACGGTCGCGACATGGAGCCCTCCGACTTCGAGGCGGGCTGCGTAGTCCGCACCGATGAGGCGGACATGGCCGTGCGGCCCGACGCGCCGATACCCGTCGGCATGGGTCGGGCTCGGCGACGGATCGACGAACTCCTCGGTCCGATCGACCTTGATCGGAACGACGATGATCGCCGTGCCGCCTGGTCGAAGGACACGGTAGATCTCGGCGATTGCCGCCCGGTCATCGGGCACGTGCTCGAGCACGTGGCTACACAACACCAGATCGAACGCTTCGTCCGGGTAGGGCATGTGGACGACGTCGACCCGTTCTGCAGCGAGGTGCGCGTCGATGTCGGCCGAGGTGTAGTCGACCAAGGGCAATTCCCGCAGGCGTCGTTCGAGCCCTCGCTCCGGCGCCAGGTGGAGCAATCGCGTGCGCCGATCCCCCACGGAGATCTGGCGGGAAAGGTAGAGCCAAAGGAGACGATGGCGGATCAAGGACCCGCAGCCTGGGCACCGCGCATTCGGCGTGGTGTGACGCTTGGTGAACGACGAGAAGTGTCCATCACATACCGGGCAGGTCACGTTGTCGCCGGCATGTGTCCGGGTCTGGATGGCTCGCGCGCCGGCCTTCAGCATCCGTCGGCAGCGAGTGGGCACGAGTGCGCGGTTCAGCCGGTAGGCGTGCATGCGCCCGCCCCCCTTGTCCCTTCCCCAGGCGGGGAGTATCGACGGCGACCGAACCCCAGTCAACTCGCGACGCGCGCCCGCGTGCCGCCTGGCGGGTGCCAGGAACGATCAGCGTGTCCGGCTACGCACGGCTGACAAGGCATCGGCGATCAGGAGCTCCTGGGGCCGCGTCGTGTCGAGCGTCACGCCAGACTCGTCGCGCTCGAGCGGCTCGAGCGTCGCCAGCTGTGATTCGAGCAGGCTTGCCGGCATGTAGTGGCCGCGGCGCGTCTCGAGCCGCGAGCGGAGCGTTTCGGGATCCGCCTCGAGCGCGATCACGAACGACTCTTCTTGTGGAACGGCCGTTCGGAGCCGGTCGCGGTAGGCCCGCCGCAGCGCCGAACACGCCAGCACCGTGCCGATACCCCGGTCGTGCCGTTCACGCACCACGTCGACCAGGGCGTCCAGCCACGGCCACCGGTCGTCATCGCTGAGCGGGATCCCCGCGGTCATCTTCTCGATGTTGGCGTCCGGGTGGAACGCGTCGGCTTCGATGAACTCGAACGCGAGGGTGTTTGCGAGCGCCTGCCCGATCGTGGTCTTGCCGCTCCCCGACACGCCCATGACGATGACGTGGAGCTCTACCGCGCAGATCACGCGGGCGGCGGCACCTCGGTCGGCAGCGGTTCGCCGCGCACGCCCGCGATCAGGTTGGCCGCCGCCATTGCGGCCATCTTGCCGCGGGTCGCTCGGGACGCCGAAGCGATGTGGGGCACGATCAGGCAGTTGTCGAGAGCGACCAGCGGGTCGTCCATCGGGATCGGCTCAGGGTCGGTGACGTCAAGCGCGGCCGCCCAGATCACGCCCTCGCGCAGGGCCGTCGCGAGCGCGGCCTGGTCGACGACGGGTCCACGCGAGGTGTTCACGAGGACCGCGGTCGGCTTCATCCAGCCCAGCGTCTCGGCGTTGATCAGGTGCCGCGTCACCGGCGAGAGGTTCACGTGGAGCGACACGAAATCGCTCCGCGGCAACAGCTCCTCGAGCGGGAGGTAGGTGGCACCGAGCGGCTCGGTGATCTCGGCCGGGAGCTGCTGCACGTCGTGGTAGAGGATCTCCATGCCGAAGCCCTGCGCCCGCCGGGCGAGCGCCTGCCCGATCCGCCCGAACCCGACGATCCCGATCGTCGCGCCGTGGACGTCCGGGCCGAGCAGCAGCAGCGGGCCCCACGTCTTCCAGGAGCCTGCATTCACGTACCGGTCGCCCTCGGGGAGCCGTCGCGCCGCCGCCATCAGCAGCGCCCAGGCGAGGTCGGCGGTCGTCTCGGTCAGGACGCCCGGCGTGTTGCCGACCTTGACGCCGCGACGCGCGCACGCGGCGACGTCGACGTTGTCGAAGCCGACGGCGTAGTTGCTCACGACCTTGAGCTGCGGGCCGGCCGCATCGAGGAACTCGTCGTCGACGCGGTCGGTGAGCAGCGTGAGCACGCCGTCGCGGCCCGCGACCCGTCGCAGGAGCTCGTCCCGTGGCGGCGGGAGCTCGTCCTCCCAGAGGTCCACGTCACATGCGGCGCGTACCGCGTCGATCCCCTCGGTGGGGATGACCCGCGAGACGAAGACGCGGGGCCGGGTGGTCTCGCCGGTGTCAGCCACGGGCCGTTTCAGGCACGCCCGAGACCGGCCACGAACCGGTCGATCCGCCCGAGCGCCTCGGTCAGGTTCTCACGCGAGTTCGCGTACGAGATGCGGATGTGGTCGGTGCCGACGCCGCCGAACGCCGTCCCGGCGAGCACGCACACATCGGCCTCGTGGAGCAGCCGCTCGGCCATGTCGGCGCCGGTCAGCCCGGTACCGCCGATCGAGGGGAACGCGTAGAAGGCACCGAGCGGCGTCGCGCAACGGATGCCCGGGATCCGGTTGAGCCCTTCGACCACGAGATCGCGGCGGGCCTTGAACTCGACCACCATCGCGTCGACGTCGTCCTGCGGTCCGACCAGTGCCTGCACCGCGCCGACCTGGGCGAACGTCGGCGCGCACGAGATCGTGTTGATCACGAGCTGCGAATAGGTCTGGATCAGCGATGTCGGCACGACCGCGTAGCCCAGCCGCCAGCCGGTCATCGCGAACGTCTTCGAGAAGCCATCGAGGACGATCGTGCGCTCGGCCATGTCGGGCAGCGACGCGATCGAGACGTGCTCCTCGCCGTCGTACAGGATCCGGCCGTAGATCTCGTCGGTCATGACCCACAGGTCGTGTTCCTGCGCGAGCTGGGCGATCCGCTCGAGGTCGGCGCGGGTCAGCACGCCGCCGGTCGGGTTGGCCGGCGAGTTGATGATCAGCAGGCGCGTCCGCGGCGTGATCAGCGACGCCAGCTCCTCGACGTCGAGGCGGAACTCGTGCTCCATCCGGATCGGGATCGGGACCGCCGTGGCGCCGACGAAGCGCGTCAGCGACTCGTAGATCGGGTAGCCCGGGTCCGGGACGATCACCTCGTCGCCTGGGTCGACGAGGCCGAGGATCGCGTAGAGCATCACGCCCTTGCCGCCCACGGTCACGAAGACCTGCGACGGATCGGCCGCGAAGCCCTTTCGCTTGGTGACATCGGCCGCGATCGCCTCGCGGAGCGCGGGGATGCCCGGGAACGGCGCGTAGTGCGTCGCGCCTTCGTCGAGGGCGCGCTTGGCCGCCTCCCGGACGTGGGCGGGCGTGTCGAAATCCGGTTCGCCGATCTGGAGATGGATGATCGGTCGACCCTGGGCCTCGAGCGCGCGGGCGCGCGCGCTGACTTCGAATGCGCTTTCGGTACCGATCGTCTGCATCCGCGATGCGACGCGTCGGGCGGATGAGATGGTCATCGGTCGGTCTCCTATGGAAGCAGTGAGCGGATCGCGAACGCCACGTTCGCGGGTCGCTCGGCCAGGCGGCGCATATACCACGGATACCATGCGTCGCCGTACGCGATGAGCGTCTGGACGCGATAGCCCGCCTTGGCGAGTCGATATTGCTCTCGCGCGCGGATCCCGTACAGCATCTCGATCTCGAACCCATCCCGCGGGACACCGGACGCCGCGACCTGCTCGGCGATCTGCTCGATGAGCGCCACGTCGTGCGTCCCCAGACCGAGGCGGATCGGCCGCCCACGACCGGACTTGAGGATGTCGACCGCCAGCGCTAGATAGCTGGCGTCGACCTGGCGCTTGTCGCGGTAGGCGATCGTGTCGGGTTCGTCATAGGCGCCCTTGACCAGGCGGATCGACGGGTCGAGCGGACGCAGTCGCTCGACGTCGCCCGGCGTGCGCTTCAGGTACGCCTGGAGACAGATGCCGGTCCGCGGCTGGACCTCGCGCAGGCGTTCGTACAGCCGGATCGTGGGCTCGACGTACGGGCTGCCTTCCATGTCGATCCACAGGTACGAGCCGGTCTGCGCGGCCTTCTCCGCCAAGCGGGTGAGATGGGCCAGCGTCCGATCCGCATCATGGTCGAGCCCGAGCTGGGTCGGCTTGACCGACACCTCGCCCCGGTAGCCGCGGGCCGCGATCGCCTCGAACACCTCGACGTAGTGATCGGCGACCGCGTCCGCCTCATCGAGGCTCGTCAGGTTCTCGCCCAGCCGCGTGTACATCGACCCGATCCCGGCAGCCTCGAGCGGCGCGGCCGCATCGAGCGCGGACGCCAGCGTCTCGCCCGGCATGAAGCGGCGCACGGCCCTCTGCATGAACCGGAATCGCGGCAGGTGCGACTTCAACCAGCCGTTCTTGGCGGCCCAGAGGAACAGGCGGCGCATCAGGGCAGGCTCTTGACCATGCCGCCGTCGATCGGCAGGACGGCACCCGTGACGTACGAGGCCGCCGGCGACAGCAGGAATGCCCCGACCCGGCCGAGCTCCACGGGATCGCCGTAGCGGCCGAGCGGGATCCGCGCGATCACGCCGGCCCGGACGGCCTCGGTCGTCGTCCCGGTCAGGGCGGCGGACATCTCCTCGACCTCGGCGATCCGTGCGGTCGTGAAGCGACCCGGCGCCAGCCCGTTGATCCGCACCGGGGCGATCTCCGCGGTCAGCGACTTGATGAGGCCCATCAGCCCAGGACGCAGCGTGTTCGAGGCGGTCAGGCCGGGGATCGGCTCGCGCGCCGACGACGACAGGATCACGAGGATCGCCGGGCGATCGCTCGCTCGCAGGTGGGGCAGCGCCGAGCGGATCAGCCGGATCGCGCTGTAGAGCGTGCTCTCGATCGCCTCCTGCCAGCGGGCGTCGTCGAGCTCGTCGAACGTGCCGGGGCGTGGGCCGCCGGAGTTCACCAGGAGGACATCGAGCCCGCCGAACGCCTCGACCGCACGGTCGACCGCGGATGCGGGGCCGTCAGGGGTGGACAGGTCGGCGCCGACCGGCAGGCTGTCGATCGCGCTCGCCGCGGCGTCGAGCTTGTCGGATGGCCGGCCGATCAGGGCGACGCGTGCTCCTTCGCCGGCGAGTGCCGCACCGATCGCGTGACCGAGCCCGCTCGATCCGCCACCGATCAGTGCCCGCGCTCCGTCCAGCCCCAGGTCCACGGCGCTCCTCCTCGGGCCGATGGTACGCGACCGACCGCACCGTCAGCCGGGTCGGGAGACGCGTCTTCAACGGATCCGACAGCCTTCTGGCCCGCGACCGAGAGCCCCCGCTCGCATCGGGGGCTAGAATCCGGCGACGATGGCCCGCTTCTTCGATATCGACGCCGCCAACGAGGCCCTTGCCGAGGTCGGGCCGCTGCTCGCGACGCTCGCCGACCAGCGCGCCGAGCTGATCCGCTTGCGCGACCGCACCCTCGCCGCCCACGCGTCTGCGGGCGGTGGGCCGGCCGAGATCGACGACGCCGAGGCCCAGCGGATACGCCTGCGGATGCAGGGCATCGTCGACCAGATGGCCGCGGCGGTCGCCCAGATCGATCGATTGGGCATCACGCTTCGCGACATCGAGCGCGGCCTCATCGACTTCCCGGCGTTGGCGGGCGGGCGACAGGTCTGGCTGTGCTGGCAGCTCGGCGAGGACGCCGTCGAGTTCTGGCACGAGCTCGAGACGGGCTTCGGGTCGCGCCGTCCGCTGATCGAGCTCGCGTGATCGCCAAGCGCGTCATCGTCGGCGCGGACGGGCGGGCGAAGGCCTACCGGCCGCTCCCCGACGCCAAGCGGATCGCCGCGGTCGTGGCCGGTCTCGAGGCGTATGCGGCCGACGACTATTTCGAGGCGCACGAGCTGATGGAGCCGGCGTGGATGGGCTCCGCCGACCCGGCCGAGCGCTCGCTGATCCAGGGCCTGATCAAGGTCGCCGCAGCCGACGTCCATGCCGTGCGCGGCAACCCGCCCGGCGTGCGGCGGAACCTCGAAGGCGCCCGTGACCGCCTTCGGTCCGGGGCCGACGGGACGATCACCGGCGTGGAGCTCGACGTGGCGATGCTCCTTGCCGATATCGACGCCCGTCTCGAGGCGCTCGATGGTGGCGCCGGCCTGGAGCCCGTCACGATCCGCTGGAGGCGTCGATGAACCCGGGACCCGCCCTGCCCGCGATCGATGTGACGGAGGCTGAGCGCCGCCTGCGCGAGGATCCTGCCGGGCCACTCCTGGTCGATGTCCGGGAGCGCGGCGAGTTCGCCGACGTCCGGGCGCCGGGTGCCGTGCTCGTGCCGATGTCCGAGTTCGCGGCACGAGCCGGGGAGCTGCCCCGGGACCGCCCGCTCATGATGGTCTGTCACCTTGGCGGTCGATCCGCGGCGGCCGCCGGCTTCCTGATCCGATCCGGTTGGAGCGACGTGGTCAACGTGACGGGCGGGATGGACGCGTGGGAGCGCGGCGGCCTGCCGGTCCTCCGCGGCGCGCCGGGACCCGGCGAGGGCGATCTCCCCGGCTGAAGGCCGCACCCGAGCGCCGGAACGCGCGCTCGTCGCGCGGCTTGGTCAGGCGCGCCGGCGCCGCTGGATGACCCGCTGGACCAGCGCGCGGGCCTGCGGCTTGTGGGCGAACGCCCAACCGATCAGCAAGAGCACGATGAAGTCGACCGTCCCGGCACCCGCCGCGTTCAGGTAGCCCAGCTGCTGGCCGATCTCGCCGTCGATCTTGAGGCCGGGCACCGTGGCGCCGACCAGGCCGAGCTGGAAGTACGGGCTCTGCGGCGCCGTATTCGCTCGCAGGCTGGTCGCGAGCACGCCCTGGTCGGAGTCGCCGCCGACGATGACCGCATTGGGACCGGTCACGAAGGCGGACCCGCCGGTCAACCCGTAGGGCATGTCGCTGGCGTCGAGGTGCTTCCACTCGGGGATCGTCCCGTCATTGCCGGGGATCGACCAATACAGCTCGCGCCGATCGCCCTGGCCGTCCTTGCCGCCGACGCTATAGATCGTCCCGTTCGCGGTCCAGCCCGCGGCGTCATCGCGGGCGCCGGGCAGGTTCCAGGCGTTGTCGATGTCCCATTTGACGAGCTTGCCCTGGTCGGGGTTGGCGGGGAAGCCTTCGGCCGCCTCCAGGCCGAGCGATCCGCGCTGGTTGGCTCCGACCGGTCCGTTCTCGTCATGGCCGCCATAGAGCCAGACGAAATCGCCGATGACCGAGACGAGCGCGTCGGCCTGCGGTCGAGCCAAGGGGGCTTCGGCCTTCCACTTGCCGAGGACGCCCTTCGGCATCGAGCAGGCTCTTGAGCGTCGTGGTCGTCGGGCCATTCGGACCCTCGCCACCGAGCAGCAACAAGCCGTCGGGAACCGCTGCAGCGGCGGCACCGGCACGTCCCTCCTCGAGGGCCAGCGTATCGACGACCTTCCACTCGGGCAGGACGCCGGTCTGCGGGTCAGGGGTCAGCGAGAAGACGGTCGTGGTCGGCTTGCCGTCGGCATCGAAGCCGCCGATGACGTAGACCGTGCCCGACACCGGCACGATGCTCGCGTCCGAGCGCGGCTCGGGGAGCGGTGGTCCGTCGGTCCAGGAGTCGAAGTTGCCGACGCCCGAGAGCGTCGCGACCCACACGTCCTTCTGCGCGGTCGTCCCGTCGGATCCGCCGATGAACAGGATCTTGGTCCCGAGCTGGACGGCGGTGCCGTCGGTCCGCGGCCCCTTCAGCGCCAGCTTGTCTGGTGACTGGTGCCAGGCCGTGACCGAGCCGCGCGGCGGCGGGCAGGGCAACGCTTCGTTTTCGGAGCTGCACAGGTTGACCGGCGACCAGGCGAGCACCCCGAGGTCGATGGTCCGGTTGACCGTGAAGTAGTAGGCCCGATCGGGGATGTAGCCGAGCAACAGGATGATGATCACGAGCCAGACGAACGCCTTGACCCCGGCCCACGCCCAGCCGTCGGCGTCGAGCAGCCCGAACAACGCGCGCTTGCGCGGCACGATCATCCCGGTCCCGAGCGCCTGTTGGGCCATGGTCCTCCGATCCTCATCGCGCGGCCGGTTGGCCCGGCCGCCTGCCGATCAACCCGCGGTGAGCGTGCCCGTCATGTTCGGGTGGACGGTGCACATGAAGTCGTACGTCCCGGCCTTCAACGCCGGCACGTTGTAATCGCGCTTCGCGGGACCCGGGAAGGTGTCGCCCTTGAAGACCTGGGCGCCGCCGGCGTCCTTGATCGCCACGTCGTGCGGGATGCCGCTGTCCTGGTTGTCGAAGCGGATGATGAACGGCGTATCGGCCGGGGCGGTCAACGAGGCGGTCGAGAACGCGATCCCCGACGCCGCGATGTCGACGACCGTCCCACTCGGGTTGCCCGACGGAGCCGCCGATCCGCCCGCGCTGGGGTTGGCCGACGGGGCAGCCGATCCGCTCGCAGCCGGGCTGCCGCTCGCCGTCGCGAACTCGCTCTTCCAGCAGTCCGGATAGGGCGTCGCACCCGGGTCTGGCTTGTAGTTCTTGTCGCGCCAGCCGGTGAACGTCAGGACCTTGTGCGTGATCGGGTCGATCTTCGGGTCGAGGAGGTGCTCATCGCGGACGATGAAGGTCTGGTCGTTGGTCGCCAACAGGAACGCCACGAGCTCGTCGATCTGCCGGTAGTTCAGCGGACCCGCCGGGTTGCCCTTGTCGGACCAGACCGGCATCAGGGACAGGGGATCGCCACACACGTAGCGACCGCCGACCGTGAGCACGTTGCGGATGTACGCCTCGTTCAAGTGGCTGAACAGCTTGTCCTGCCGGTTGAGGACCGGGCCGATGCCGCCCTCGCCGTTTGCGCCGTGGCAGCGCGCGCAGTTGGCTTCGTAGATGTTGTAGCCGCGCTCGACCTTGGCGACCTGCTGGGCATCGATCTCCATCGCCTGGCGGGCCTTGGTCAGCCCGCCCGGTGCACCGAGCTCGTAGAACCAGTACAGCGACACGAACAGGATGATCACGACGATCGCCAGGAAGCCGACCCAGCGCGCGTTGGCCGACTGGCGCACGACCTGCGCGGCACGCTCCGGCGTGAACTCGACTTTGCGAATCGCCGGCGGTGACGTGAACCGATCGGCCGGCACGACCTCGGTCGTCTCGCGGACGGCCGGCAGGCGCTGCTCGGGCTCCTGCCCCTCGGGGCCGCGCTCGGGCGTGTCGGTCATGAGGCTCCTCGGCGCTCGCGTCGGTGGGTCACGGCCTGATCAGATGCACCCGGTTGGCGTCAGCGGCGGGATCAGGCCCGGCTGGCCGAGGGCCACGGGGAGCGGACCCAGCGTGATCTTGCCTGTATCGATCGACAGCGTGCCGGTGCCATCGACGGAGATCGAGAAGCGGTCCATGCCGCGCGGCGCGGGGCCGTACTGCGGGCCGTCGGCCTTGATCCCGAGCCGGTCGTAGCGCGACCCGTGGCACGGGCACTCCATCCAGAAGTTCTTCAGGCACGGGTTCGGCTTGCAACCGAGGTGCGGGCAGCGCTGGTAGAGCGCCCGGACATTGAGTGCCGATCCGTCGCCGGTCGTGTCCTCGCCGGGGATGAACCGCTGCTGGGAGGGATCCTTGAGCACCACGAAGGCGCGCGCCTCGGGGAAATAGGCCGGGAACCCCTGGGCGATCGGCAGCGTGCTGTTCTTGGTCTTGACCTCCTCGAGCGTGCCGATCTTCAGCACCCCACCAAACCCCTTGCGCAGGTTCGGCCAGGCGAACGCGACCGTGCCCGCCAGCAACTCGAGCGTCCCGAGGCCGATCCCGGCCCCGAGCGCCACGCGCATCAGCTGGCGGCGCGACAACCCCTGGACCTGCTCGTGGCGCAGCGACTTGAGGGCCGCCGGGGTCAGGGCGGCCGGCTTGTCGACGGCTTCGACGTGGTAGTTGCTCATGGACGCGCAGCGATCCTCTCGACGCTCACAGCGAGAAGTACATGCCGGGAGCGGTCACGTACGGGATGACGAAGGTGTAGCCCGGGCCTCGGAAGAAGATCCCGACGAAGGTCAGGACGAGCCCGAGGATGCAGAACAGCGTGAACAGCACGACCGCGGTCTTGCGCTGCGACGGGCGGGTCGCAAGGATGTCGCCGCGATCGACGTATGGGATCAGCGCAGCCCCGACCAGCACGAACGTCGGGACGAGGACACCAGCGACGGTCGGGTGGAAGTAGGCCAGCAGCTCCTGCAGCCCGAGGAAGTACCACGGTGCCTTCGCCACCGCCGGCGTGACGTTGCCATTGGCCAGTTCCTCGAGCGGGGCGTTGATGAACAGCCCCATGAGGAACAGGAAGATCGACATGATCCCGGCCGCCAGGAACTCGATCGTGAGCAGGTGCGGCCAGGTCATGACCGTGTCGTCCGGCTCCTTCTGGACGCGGACGACGGCATCCTGCTTGACCAGCGCCAGCAGCCGATACGGCCGCGCCGACATCGGCACGCGCTGCTTGTCGATCTCGGTCCTGCGCGCCGGGTCGACCGGGAGGACTTCGCGACGGGTCGTCGGATCCTTGACGTCGGTCATGGGAACAGCCTCGAACGCTCGGGGCCGATAGGGCCGTCAGATGCAAGGCGGAGCCGAGCACAGCTGCGAGCGCACCTCGAGGTGCGTGAGCGAGGCGCGCAGGCGACAACGCGGCAGATGACGGTCATAGCGGTCCCGAGATTCCTCCGTCCTTGCGGATGCGCCAGAAGTGCACTACCAGGAAGACAGCGGCGATCAGTGGCAGGAAGACGACGTGGCCGACGTAGAACCGCAAGCAGCGTGTTCTGGCCGACCTCCACGCCGCCGAGCAGGATGCGCGACACCGGGGTGTTCAGCAGCGGCGCATAGCCGCCCATGTTCGTGCCGATCGTGATCGCCCAGTAGGCGATCTGGTCCCACGGCAGCAGGTAGCCCGTGAAGCTCAGCATGATGGTCAGGAACAGGAGCACGACGCCGACGACCCAGTTGAACTCGCGCGGCGGCTTGTACGCGCCGTGGTAGAAGACGCGCATCATGTGCAGGAACACGAAGAACACCATCAGGTGCGCCGCCCAGCGGTGGACGTTGCGGGTCAGCAGGCCGAACGTGACCTCGGACTGGATGTCGAGGATGTTGGTGTAGGCGAGCGTGGCCGAGGGCACGTAGAAGAACATCAGGTACACGCCGGTCACGGTCAGCACCAGGAACAGGAAGAAGCTCAGACCACCGAGGCAGAAGGTGTACGCGAACTTGACCGCGTGCTGGCGGACACGGACCGGGTGGATGTGCAGGAACACGTTGTTCATGACCGCGTACGCGCGCGAGCGTTCGTCGCGCGGGTAGGGCTGGCGGAAGAGCGAGCGCCAGACCGGGCTGCGCCGGATCGTCTGGTCGACCCGCTCGAGGAAACTCACCGGGCTCCTCCTGCGACGCCGGGTGTGCCGGCCAGCTGCGCATCCCGGTACGACTCCTTGTAGAGCCGCCCGTCGGTCGAGATCTCCTGCAACTCGAACCGCTCCATCGTAATGGCGTCGAACGGGCAACGCTTGACACACAAGGCGCAGCGGATGCAGCGCTCCTCATCGAGGATCATCGCGCCGCCGTTGTCCCAGCCGTAGGCCTCATCGAGCTCGGGCAGGAGGGCCTCGGACTTGAGCGTGTTGATGTCGACCATATGGATGACGCCCTCGGGGCAGACGTCGGCGCACGCCCCGCAGAGCACGCAGCGGAAGGGGTCGAACCAGATGTTGTAGTTGCACATCAGGCAGCGGGTCGACTCGGCAACCGCCCCGTTCGCGTCGTAGCCCAGCTCGACCGGCGTGTTGAAGTTGACGATCGGATCGGTCGACGGCATGCGCGCCTGGAGCGGCACCATCGGGATGTGCTGGCGGGGCAGCACGTCGTAGAACTCGGGCATGTCGTGGCGCCACGAGCTCGTGACCTTGACGTTGGCCGCGACCGTGACGTCGGTTCGCCCAGCCAGGTAGCGATCGATCGCGTACGCGGCCTTCTTGCCGTGCCCGGCCGCCTCGATGAGCGTCGTGGGTCCGGTCACGAAGTCGCCGCAGGCGAAGACGCCGCGGACGTTGGTCGCGTATGTCGCGGGGTCGACCTTGACGCGACCGCGGTTGATCTCGAACCGTGCCTCGACCGGGAGGAACGTGAGATCCGCGGCCTGGGAGACCGCCGGGATCACGGTCTGGGCGGCGACCATGAACTCCGAGCCTTCGATCGGCACCGGCGAGCGACGGCCGGACGCATCGGGCTCACCGAGGCGGTTGCGGATGAACCGCACGCCGGTCACCTTGCCGTCCTCGCCGAGGACCTCGATCGGGCTCGCGAGGAACTCCATCCGGACGCCTTCGCGCTCGGTCTCGCCGAGCTCCTCCTCGTCGACGACGAGCTCGGACCGCGTGCGTCGATAGGCGATGGTCACGTTCGACGCGCCGTGGCGCAGGCTCGTCCGCGAGCAGTCCATCGCGGTGTAGCCACCGCCGATCACGACGACGTCATCGCCGACCTCGAGCGGCTGCCCGAGGTTCGCCTTCTTCATGAAGTCGACGCCGTAGTCGACGCCGTCGAGGTCGGCGCCGGGGATGTCGAGCGCGACAGCGTCCATGGCCCCGGCGGTGATCGCGATCGCGTCGTACTGGCCCTGCAGCTCCTCGAACGTGATGTCCTTGCCGATCGTCGTGTCGTAGACGAAGGCGACACCCAGCCGCTCGATCAGCCGCACGTCCATCTCGATCGCCTCACGCGGCAGGCGGAAGGCCGGGACCCCGATGAGCATCGTCCCGCCGCCGTACGGCAGGCTGTCGAAGACCGTGCACTGGTAGCCCTTCTGCGCCAGCTCGCGAGCGACCGACAGGCCGGCGGGACCCGCGCCGACGATCGCCACGCGCTCTGCCCGGGGCGTGATCTGCGGCATCACGTCGGGGATGCCCGAGGCCTCGTGCCACTCGACGAGGAACCGCTTCATGGCGCGGATGGCCAGCGGGCGATCGATATCGCCGCGGCGGCACGCCCGTTCGCACGGTGCTGAGCAGACGTAGGAGCACATCGCGGCGACCGGGTTCGGGTCGCGCGACAGGATGTAGCCCTCCTCGAAACGCCCCTCCGCGGCGAGGTTCAGGTAGCCACGACAGTTCGTCCCGACCGGACACGCTTCCTGGCACTCGATGTTGCACTGCAACCAGGAGGCATCGACGGGCTGGACGAGGAATTCCTGCGCGGGTTCGATGGCCAAGCGGTACAGGCCTTTCCCTGTTGATTGGGATCACGGGCGCACACGGAGGATCGGCGCTCGCCGACGTGTCCGAATCTACCATCCGCCTCGTTCAGGCTGCAAAGCACGGCCGGGTCACCCGAGCGGGTCGCGGGGCTCGGCAGCGTGCCCGACGCCACCGTCCGCCGGTTGACGCTGAGCACGCTCGCAGCTACGCTGCGGGCCGGGGGGAGCCGCCGCGTTCGGTGAGGGACGCGATCGGATGGAGTTGCGGACAGCGTGACCGTGAGCGAATTCGCCTTCCTGGCGATGGGCCTGGTCCTGGGCATCGCCGCAGGTGCCGCACTCCTCCTCATCGTCCGATCCAGAGGCCCCTCCGCGCGCGAAGTGCGCGTCACGATGACCCCGGACGCCGTTCCGCGCCGCCGCGCGGCGACCCTGGCGAATGACGCTTTTACCGAGGCGCGGACGCTCGGCGAGCCGGCCCGCGGCGGCCCGGCCGACCGCCTCGATGGCGGCGGAAACCCCGTCGTTGGGGCATCGGATCATCGAACAGGTGTTCACGTGCCGGTCCCCGGCACGATCGTCGAGCCGGCGTTCCGTCTGACCGGGCCGGGTCCCGCGCACGCTCCCCGTCGCGCGGATCCAACGGGAGCGCCCCGGCGCGGATGCCGGAGCGCGCCGTCGCGGCGACCGCGATGCCGGTCTCGAGCGGCGTCGACCCGATGCTGACCGCGCTGCGCGCAAGCGCCGCCGCCAGCGCCGAGGCGGCGATGCGGTCCGGGGTTGCGACGCGCCACGGCGACGCGGCCCGAACCGAGCACCACCACGGAGCCAGCCGTGGGCCTGTCCGCGAACCCTGACGCGGTCCGAGCCACTGCGAGCACCCCACGGTCGCGCGGCGGATCCCCGAAGAGCCCTCCGAAGGACGACGGCCCGTGCGCCGAGCCACGACGGATCGCCGACGAGCGGTGCGAGCTTGCGACACGCGCGCGGGCACACGCGACCGAGGCGGAGGATGCGCTCCGCGCCGCCCAGCGCGAGTACGACGAGCACGAGACGGCGGCGGCAGAGGCCGCCGCGGCGGCGGATCCACGGGCCGTGCGCCAGGCGAAGGACGACGCCCAGGGCAAGTTCCGGTCGGGACGCGCCGCGGCGACCACCAACGAGCAGGTCGAGGCCGCGGCCCGCACCTGGCTGCTGGAGATCAACGAGATCAACGGCCGCGCCCGGGACGCCGCGACGGCACTTGCCAAGGCGCACGCGAGCGCACCCGACTTCGCCGTCAGGCTCGAGCGGACGGCCGTAGCCGCGGACGGGGCGAGGATCTCGGCCGAGGCGGCCGAGTCGGCGTGTCTTGCCGCTCGTCAGGCGGTCGCCCAGTGCGAGGAAGAGGCCGCGCGCGGCACGCTCGGGATCGTGCCCCAGGTACCGCCGCCGAGTGGCGACGATGAGGAGCGGACGTCCGAATTCAGACACACTCATCACGGCGCTGCGAGCCGGCACCCCGTTGCGCGTCGTCCGGCTGCTGCGCGGGCGAGCGGGCGGCGATGCAGGAGCTGGTCGCCGCGCTGGCCGGCGACTCGAGCGACGACCGGCGGCGCTGGCAGCTCGCGATCTCGGACCTCGTCGACGCGATCCTCGCCGACAGCATCGCCGCGTCGGCGTTCGACTTCCCGGCAGATCACGCGTTCTGGGGCGCGTTCTCGACGTCGCAGAACCGTGACATCGTCGGGGCGCTCTCGTCGCTCGGCTACCGCTTCGATGGCATGGGTGGCTGGGTCGACGAGCGCGTCCCGTCGCAACGCGACCTGTCGCTCGCCCTCGGGTACGCGGGGTTCGACCCGATGCGCATGCGTCAGTGGCCGAACGAGGCCGAGATGCAGGACCTGTTCCGGGACGTGGACGTCGCGGCCGCCGAGCACGTCGCCGGCTCGGCCGGCGACCTGACGCTCGGCGAGCTCGTCACGATGCTCGGGCGGCGAGCCGACGGGCTGACCGACGTCTGGAACGCCTGGGGTCGCATCCGACCGCTGCTGCTCGAGGAGACCTGAGGGCGCTTAGCCCTTCGATTCGTCCTCGTCTTCGTCGATCACGATCACCCGCAGCGCCTCGGCAGCGGCGACGCCGATGGACTCGACCCTCCTCGGCGGCCCATTCGCGGATCCTCGTCGCGAGCCGTTCGGGGTCGGTGATCTGGCTGCGGTGCTCCGCCAGTGCGTCGAGCTTCCGTTGGAGCGTGCCGGTCACGTCGACCCAGGCGTCGGGGCGCTCCGACCAGAAGAGGTACAGGCGTCGGACGTTGTGCGCCGCGAGCCCCTCCCGGGCGAGCGCGGGGAACGCCATCGGGTTGCGAGCGGCCGGATAGACCGCGTCGACCGCGGCGAGGCCCGCCGCCCGATGGTCGGTGTGGTTCACGCCACCGCCGGTGTGGAAGATCAACTCGGGATCCGTGGCGAAGACGGCGTCGGGCCGGAACGTCCGGATCTCGCGGACGAGCAGCTCTCGCAGGGGCAGGTCGTTGGCCAGCGCCCCGTCGGGATGGTGGAGGAACGAAACACCTAGGTATCCGATGACGTCGGCCGCGGCACGCTGCTCGCGCTCGCGCAGCGCGGCAAGCTCGAGCGGGTCGGCATCGGGATCCTCACCGCCCTGATCGCCAGACGTGCAGCACACGAGCCAGCCCGAAGCGCCCTCGTCGATCCAGCGTGCCGCCGTGCCGGCGGGGCCGAAGTCGGCATCGTCGGGGTGGGCGGCGATCACCATGAACCGCTCGGGTCGCCAGTCGTGGGGCGCAGCGCGAGGGCCCTCGGTCACCGTGCGCCACTCGTCTTGCGGGCGCCCCTGCGTACGCGTACGCTTGGGGCCGAGACTTCGCTCGTCTCCCCCCACGAGCGAAGTCTCTTCCGTTCCCGCCGGGCGCGACCCAGCGAGCGGCTCATGCCGTGGCGGTCTGGAGCTCGTCGAGCGCGGCGATCACCTCGGCGGCATGACCCTCCGGCTTGACCTTCGGCCACGCTCGCGCGATGCGTCCCGTCGGGTCGACGAGGAACGTCGTCCGGGCCGTACCCATGTATGTCCGCCCGTAGTTCTGCTTCTCGACCCACGAGCCGTAGGCCTCCGCGGCCTCGTGGTCCTCGTCGGCGAGGAGCGTGAACGGCAGGCCGAACTTCTCGCGGAACTTGCGTTTGCTGGTCGAGCCCTGCGGGCTGATGCCCCAGACGTCGGCACCGCGCTCGGTGATGGTCTCGTTCGCGTCGCGGAATTCGCATGCCTCGACGGTGCAGCCGGGCGTGTCGTCCTTGGGGTAGAAGTAGAGGATCGTCCATCGCCCGCGCTGATCGGCAAGGTCGTGGACGGTGCCCGTCTCATCGGGCAGGGCGATCGGCGGGGCCTGGTCGCCGACGGCTGGGATCTGCATCCTCAGAGCCTAGCAGGGGTCTCCACGATGATGATCCGTCCCGATCGCAGCGTGACCCGTGCACGCGGTCGGGTTCGCCGGTTCGAGAGGCCTCGCGTCCGGCCGTCCAGCAGGGTCTCGTCATCGAGCGGGTAGGCCAGCCCCTCGGTCGACACGCCATGGGCATCGCCACCGACGGGCAGCAACGTGACGAGATCGTCGGGGCGACCCTCGAGATCGATGGTGGCGGGGCGGCCATCGGGCGCCGGCCCGCGGTGCAGTCGGATCCGGGCGTCGTCGGCCAGGACGCGCACGTCGACATCATGCAAGGCCGGCATCGACAAGAGCGTCACGTTCGCCAACGCGTGGTCGATGCGCGGCCCGCCGAGCGCTCCGAGGATCGTGATGGCGGTCGCCGATCGCTCGAGCGCTGCGAGCAGCGCGAGCTCTGTGTCGGACTCGTCCTTGTCCGGATCGGCCAGGTCGACCGGGATGCCGGCCGCGATCAGCTCCGCGACGCCATCCGTGCCGAGCGAGTCGCCGTCCCCGACCCACGCATCGATCGCCAGGCCGAGACTCGCGGCGTGCCGTGCGCCGCCGTCGGCGGCGATGACGGTCGCGCCGGGCGACAACCAGCCGGGCCACGCGGCGTCGAGCGCGGCGCGCGATCCGATGGCGCCATCGGCGAGGACGACGACCTGCATGCGACCGATCGTAGCGGTCGCCGCTCCGACCCGATGCTAGACTCCGGCCCGTGCCCGACCCAACCGACCATCCAGCGGTCCAACGCGTCCTCGCCGCCGCGGAGCGGAAGGGCGTCGAGCTGGAGGTCGTCGTTTTCGACGAGTCGACCCACACGGCCGAGGAAGCGGCGGCAGCCGTCGGCGGCGAGCTCGGCCAGATCGTCAAGTCGCTGGTGTTCGTGGCCCCGACGTCGACAGGCGACCTGGATCCGATCGTGTGCCTCGTCTCCGGGGTCAACCGCGTCGACGTCGCGAGGCTCGCCGCGGTGACCGGTGAGCCCGAGATCCGCCGGGCCACCGCTCGAGAGGCCCACGAGCTGGTGGGGTTCGTGATCGGTGGCATCCCGCCGATCGGGTTCGAGCGGACGATCCGCGTGATCATGGATCCCGACCTTGGGCGGTACCCGACGGTCTGGGCGGCGGCCGGCCTGCCGACCGCGGTGTTCGAGGTCCCGCCCGCCACGCTGCGAACGCTGGCCAACGCGACGGTCGCGCCGATCACCGAGGAACGGCGTGCCGCGGACCGCGAGGCGTCGGGCCGCCTCGCATCGTCGGGGGCCTGACGGCACTTCCCCGCGTGGCCGCCGAACCCCGTAACGCAACGATCAGCCTACCCGGGTGGCCTGCGCGCCCGATGGCGCTGGGGCGGCAGCGGCTCCGCGCCCGAGGTGTTCGCGCTGAGCGAGGCCGGCGGGACATTGCTCGATCTGGGGCCCCGCGTCAGCGAGGATCCCGATGCGCTGTGCCGGGCCGAGCTGCGGCTCGAGGGACCGCGTGGCGCGTGGACCGCGCGCTTCGCATCGACGATCCACGACGAGCCGCGAGCCGTGTACTGGGACGTCGAAGGGCTGCTGGTCGTCGCCTACGGGTTCCATACGTTCGCGTTCGACGCGACGACCGGCGCGGACCGCTGGGAGCATCGGTCCGCGACGCCGATCATCGCGTTGCTCGGCTCGCCGCGGCTGCGGCACGTGCTGGTCCAGTCGGAGATCGAGACGTTCGCGATCGAGGCCGATGGCACCGTGGCCTGGCGGGTCGCGCACAGCGACGTCGTGACCGAGGCGTCGCTGGTGGGCGGGCGCCTGGTCCTCACAGGGTTCGACGGCCAGCACAACGCGCTCGATCCGGCGAGCGGACGTCCCGCCTAACACCATCCGGCCGGCCGCCCGGGGGCGGCCCTTGCCCCCAACGGATGCAACGAAATCGTCGCATCGGGTGGCGAGATCCAGGGTTCGACGCACGGCGGCGGCCATCCGCATTCGCGCAGCACCTGATCCACGCACGAGACGACGGCACCGAGACCCCAGATACGACGAAATCGTCGCATTGAGTGGCGGAGAGGGTCCTCCGCGGGGCGTCGTGCGGGCGCGGTGTGGGCGTCGTGCGGGCGCCGTGCTCGGAGTTGGCCCCACCCTGTGGACAGGCGGTGGATAACCGGCAAGAAACGATGCACATTCGTGGACGAGGCCCGTTGACCCGGTATCGTCGCGGCCCGTAGCGTAACGGTCAGCCCGGAGGGGCCGAACGACACTAACGGCGGCGATCGCATCAACGCCCACGTGTCGTGGAGGTTCCTTCGGGCCCTTCCATGTCCGGCGGGTATCCTCACCGCCGTGACACCCCTCGTCCCCATCGCCGTGGGTCTGCTTGCCCTCGGTATCGGCGTGGCGATCCTGCGCAGCTTCGGCCCGAACTACCGCGTCGGCCGCCTGCTCGCGGTGACGCCGGTCGTGCCGGTCGCCGAGGCCCTTCGGCTCGCCGACGGCCCGCCTCGCTACGTCGCGGTCCAGGGCCGCATCGACGCCGAAGGCGAATTCGAGGATGAGGCCCACCGGCCGCTCGTGCTCCGCCGCGTCCGGTTCGAGGTTGGCGGCGGGACCCGCTGGCGGACCGTCGACGAGCACCGCGAGGGCGTCGACTTCGGGGTCCGCGAGGGTCTCGATGCGATCGCCGTCGACCACGCCTCGTTGGGTGCGGGTCTGATCGTGATCCCCCGCGAATCGACCGGGACGGCTGCGGACGCCCCAGAACGAATGCCCGCGGGCACCGCTCCGGCCACGCCGCTCCGCCTGCGCATCGACCAGGTCTCGTCGGTCGAGCACGCGACGGTCGCCGGCGTCCCGACGCGGGACCCCGCGAGTGGAACGACGTGGATGACCGCAGGCCTCGGTCGCCCCTTGATCCTCACCACGCTGGAACGCGACGAAGCGATGCGGGTCCTGGCGTCCGACGCGCCCCGTCGTCCGCTCGCCGCGGTGATCGCGCTGGCGGTCGGCCTGATCGGGCTGACGGTCGGTGTCGCGTGGGCCCTGGTGTCGCTGGCGACCGGCACGGCGCTGGCGGCGTCACCGGCACCGAGCGGGGCGATCGGTGGCGACCCGCGCAGCAGCGGCCAAGGTCCTGGCCTCGTCGGTGATCCGTTGCTCGCGATCGGGCTCATGCTCGCGATCGGTGCTTGGCGCAGCCCTGATCACGACGCTGTACGTCCGCTGGACGGGCGGCCGGCGCACCTGAACGAGGGGCCGGTGCGGCCCGTCATCGACCCGTAATGTCGTCGGGACCATCGGCCTATATGTCAAGAACTGTGAGATTGCTAGCCTCGAGATCGTGGACTTCACAGTTCTTCCATCGTCATGAACGCGCAACTTCCGCCCCGGCCCATCGACGCGACCTTGTCGGTCACCAAAGCCGCGCGGCTGCTCGGCGTGCATCCGAACACCGTGCGAGCGTGGAGCGACGCCGGTCGGTTGCGCTACTACCGCATCAACCCGCGCGGTGACCGCCGCTACCGGATGGGCGACCTCCAGCGGTTCCTTGCCGCCGCGGAGAAGGCGCCGCTCGACATCGACCAGCCGCAACGCGGTTTCCAGCGCCGCCAGTTCGATCCCGTCTCGCTCGAGGAGTTCCGGTCGAGTCGACTCACCCGCCCGACGCTGATCCGGCGAGACGCCAGGGACGCCGGGGACGCCGGTGCAGCCCCGGACTCGGAGCGCCATCGACGCGACCTGGCCCTGCTCGATTCGATCGCCCGCGGAACCTTCGGCGCGGCGACCGTCGAGGACGATCTGAGCCGCGTCGCCGCCGAGATCCGCGTGGCGGGCGATCGGGACCTCGTCGCGATCTGGGAACGCCGCGGCGATCGACTCGTGCCGCAGGCCATCGCCGTGCCACCTGGCGCGGTCGCACCGCGCCTATTCGACCTGCCGAGCACGTTCGGGGTGCTGGCACGCGCCATGGAGGCCGCCGACCAGCGGCCGAGCGCCGCCGAGTCCGGATCGCCCGGATCCGTCGCGGTCACGAGTGGGCCGGACGATCGCGTGACCGGCACGCTCCTGCCGGGCGACCGAGCCGAGCTCGCCGCCGCCATCCCCGGCCCGGACGGGCCGTGGGGCGCGCTGCTCGTCGTGGCGAGCGCGGGCAAGGCGTTCAGCGAGGTCGACCGCGACCTCGTCACGGTCCTCGCCGACGCCATCGGGGCGATCGTCGGCGTCGTCCGACGCGAAGAGGAGGTCCGCCACCTGCTCCACCGCGCGGAGGCGCTCCGCCGGGTGGCGGGCGACATCGGCAGCCGCCTCGACCTCGATCGCATCCTGTCCGGCCTCGTCGATCACGCGATGGTGCTGTTCGAAGGGGATCGCGCCGCTGTGTTCCTGAGCCAGCCTGACGGACGGGTCGTGGCCGAGGTGAGCCGTGGCCTGTCGACGGCCTTCCTCAATGCGGTACGCGACTTTCCGGAGCGATCGCTCCCGTCGGCCGCCATCGCTGCCCGCCGACCGCTGTTCGCCACCAATTACCGCGACGACCCTCGGGGGATCGGCGTTCGTGCCGCGGTCGTGCAGGAGGGGTTCGATTCGATCGCGACCGCCCCGCTGTTCGACGGCGACGAGGTGCTGGGGCTCCTCAACGTCTACCACGACACGCCGCATACCTGGTCAGCCGACGAGCTGGACACGATGGCGGCCCTGGCGACGCAGGCGAGCGTCGCGCTGCGGACCGCCCAGAACTTCCAGAAGATGGCGACCTGGACGGCCCAGCTGCAGTCGATCCAGCAGCTCGGTGCCCGCCTGAACCACCTCTCGAACGTGCGCGATATCGGCTTGGCGATCGCGACCGAGCTGCGTCAGCTCATCGATTACCACAACGTCCGCGTCTACCGGGTGCAGGGCTCGGAGCTCGTGCCGGTCGCCTTGCGCGGCCAGGTGGGCGAGTACGTCGACGAGACACCGGAGCAGCTCAAGGTGAAGGTCGGCGAGGGCATCACCGGGTGGGTCGCCCAGCATCGCGTCGCGCAGTACCTGCCGGACGCGAGCATGGATCCGCGGGCCAACACGATCCCGGGCACCGAGGACGACCTCGACGAGTCGATGCTGCTCGCGCCGATGCTGTTCGAGGACGACGTGCTCGGCGTGCTCGTGCTCTCGAAGCTCGGCCTCCACCAGTTCAGCGACGACGACCTGCGGCTGCTCGTGATCTACGCGAGCTTCGCGGCGCAGGCGATGGCCAACGCGGACACGACCGAACGCCTGCGCGAGCAGTCCGCCGCGCTCGAGCGCCAGCTGCGCAGCCAGCGCGAGCTCCTCCAGATCACCGAGTCGATCCTGACGACGCTCGACGGGCGGGTCGTCCTCGACAGCATCACCGAGCGGCTGAGCACGCTGATCGCGAGCGACAACGTGGCGATCGAGATCGTCGACCCGGCAACTGGGCTGCTCACGCCGCTGACTGCCCGCGGCATCCACGCCGCGTCGTATCTCGAGCCATGGGCCCCGGGCGAGACCGGCGTTGCCACGTGGGTGGTCGAACACAACGAGCCCGCGTTCATCGAGGACGAGCGCAACGACTCGAGGGTGAACCACTTCTGGAACCCGGACGGCTCGTTCTCCCCGATGGACGGCAGCCTCATCGTCGTGCCGCTGCGCGGCCGGTCGGGGGCGATCGGTGTCCTGACGATCGAACGACTCGGGGTCGGCAACGCATTCACGACCGACGAGTTCGACCTGGTGAAGCTGTTCGCGGCCCAGGTGTCGATCGCGCTGCAGAACGCGGAGGTCTACCGCGCGGTCGAGATCCGCGCGCAGACCGACGGCCTGACCGGGCTCCTGAACCACGCGACCTTCGAGGACCACCTAGAACGCGCGGTCCACGACGCCACGAGCTTCGGTCTGATCATGCTCGACCTCGACGACTTCCGCGAGATCAACAACACGATGGGCCACCAGGCCGGCGACGAGACGCTCCGCCAGATCGCCACGGCTCTCACGCGGTCGGGTCGCGACTCCGACATGGTCTTCCGCTACGGCGGCGACGAGTTCGCGTTCCTGCTTCCGCACACCGACGCCGCCGGGGCGATGGCCGTCGCGGAGCGCGCTGCCGCCGCCGTCCGCGGCCTGGGCGGACCGGTCACCGCGTCGATCGGCGTGGCGACCTTCCCGATCGATGGCGGGACGGCCGCCGAGGTGCTGCTCGCCGCCGACCGCGCCTGCTTCCTGGCCAAGCGCATCGGTCGCGACCGCGTCGCGACCGCGGCCGAGGGCCTGGCACTGGCCTCCGAGTTCCGCCAGCAGGCCCCGACGCCGGTCGACTCCGAAACGCAGACCACCTAGCCCGATCCGCCCGGCTGCGGCAGGATGGCCGCGATGCGCCGGCTCCCGGGCCTCGTCGCCACCCTCGCCATCGTCGTGCCGATCGTCGGCGCATGCATCCCCGGCACCGCGCTGCGGCCGGGGGCGACACCAGGCGAGGCGCCCGTGAGCTCGAGCGAACCATCGGCCGCGGCCAGCGCGACGCCCGCGGGACCCTCCGGTCCGCCGTCGTTCGTGCGTCCGACCCCGACGCCGCAGCCGACGTTCCTCGCCTACGTCGTCAAGTCGGGCGACACGCTCACCTCGATCGCGCGGCGGTATCGCACGACCGCGCGGAGCATCGCGTTCTGGAACCGGACCCAGCATCCATCGCTCGACCCCGATTCACCGAGCTACCAGCCCAACCGGATCGAGGTCGGGTGGGTCCTGCTGCTCGTGCCGGATCTCGAGCTGGATCCTGAGGACCTGCCGCGAGAACCGACGCCGTCGGCGTCGCCCATCCCCGCCGGGCCCTCGCCGTCGACGTCTGCGCTTGGACCATGACGTGTTACGAGCGACGAAGGAGTGACCAGTTCAGACACCGTCTGTAACACGTGGTGTGACAAACGAGGAAACAAGGGCCAATTCAGAGGCTCGTTCCGTCGCCCAGCCCGAGTTCGTAACACGTGATGTTCCACGGGGCGTGGGCGCGGCCGACGCTCCCGCCATGGACTGCTTAGCGCGCGGCGAGGTCCAGCAGGAACGGGAACACGTAGAGCTTCGAGGTGCCGGCCACGAACCCGAGGGCCGTGAACGTGACCAGCAGCGTGATGACCAGGGCCAGGATCAATCGGTCGGTCCGGTCGAAGATCAGGTGCCGGTACCAGGTTCGATGCCCCGTCCCGAACGCCCGTAGGTCCATCGCATCGATGGTGTCCTCCGCGTTGACGATCGCGTTCATCGTCAGCGGCACGACCAGCGGGATCACCCGTCGCAACCATTTGATCGGTCCGCCCTTGCCTTTGTCCCAGTCGTGCCCGCGCACCCGCTGCGCGTCCATGGTCGACTGGAGATCGCTCGCCAGCGAGGGCATGAACCGGAACGTCAGGTCGATCGCGTACGCGAACTTCTCGGGGATCCGCAGCCGGGCGAAGCTGACCCCGAGGTCGGCCGGGGCGATCGCGTAGGCCATCGTGAACCCGAGCGTCGCGAACGTGAAGAACCGCGCGAACTGGGTCGTCCCGTATGACAGGTTCTCGGCGGCGATCGGCGTGCCGAGCAGCGGCAGCGTGAACAGCACGTGCATGTTGTCGCGGTCGTAGGCACCGACCTCGCCGCCGGTGAGGATCGTGTTCCACAACACGATGAGGAACACGAACACGAACACGAACAGCCACTGGCGGCGGACCATCGCAAACGGGATCCGCGCAGACCGATACCAGACGATCGCGCCGACGAGGAACGCCAGCACGATGCGGATGTCCCAGATCTGGATCACCGTGATCCCGACGAGCAGGACGACCAGGATGATGGTCCGGGGATCACGGCGCGCGAGCCACGATCCCCGGCCCAGGTAGCGAGGCGTGATGTTCACCTCGGCGTCGCCGGGCGACGTCGAGGTTCGATCACCGGCCGATGGCGTCCTTGAGTGGGTCCCACGCGGCCACCAGGATCGGCGTGAGGATCACCGACGCGATGAGGTTCGGCACGATCACGAACAGGTAGCTGCCGGTGAGCGCCGCCTCCGGGGTGTTGCCGAAGACCCAGATGTCGGTCAGGACGAACAGGAAGCCGATCACGGTCGCTGCGGCCGCGATGAACGCCGCGCCGACGATCCGGCTTGACGAGGTCTGCAGCCGGTCGGCCATCGACGCGGCGAAGAGCCCAGCCACGAGGCCTGCCAGGCCGTTGGCGATGCTCCAGTTCCAGGCCGTGAAGGCGCCGTAGCCGTTGATCTGGTCGAGCAGCGCGTTGCCGACGAGACCGGTGAAGAACCCGACGATCGGGCCGAACGCGATCCCGAAGAACGGGACCAGCGCATAGGCCGGACGGATCGACACGTTGTTCGACCCGGGGATGACGAAATTGATGAAGGCGCCGAGGACGCCGTACAGGGCGGCGCCGATCGCGGCATACACGATGGTCCGGGAGTTGACCTCCCAGAGGCCGTCCCTTCGCAGGGCAGTGGTCATGGATTGGACCTCCTACGCGAATTCCATTCCCTCTCCAAGGTCCGATCGATGATCGACGACGAACGATCCTCCTTCCGTCCCAGCTGGATCGCGCTCCCGCTCGACGATCCGTCGAGCGAGGGATTCCGCATCGAGAAAGCCCTGCTCCCGATCCCCCCATCGGGCGTTCGCTCGCATGAGCGACGTGGGCCGCAGGTTGCACTCGATCCAGCGATCCGTGTCCGCGATGACCTCGTGGGGCGGACCGTCGGCGACGATGCGACCGTCCCTGAACAGCAGGATACGGTCCGAATGCGTCAATGCAAGGTCCACGTCGTGCGTGATGAGATAGACACTCTCGAGCCCGGGGATGGCCAGCACCTCGCGGATGAAGCGCTCGGCGGTGCGGATGATCCTGCCCCGCCGACGGCTCGTCAAGGATCAGCGTCGACGGTCGCAGCGCGAGCGCGATGGCCAGCGCGAGACGCTTCTGCTGCCCGAATGACAGGGCGAGCGGCGGTCGCTCCCGGATGTTCTCGAGATCGGCGAGCGATGTCCGTTGCAGGACGTCGTCGATCAGCGCATCGAAGGTCGCGGGGTCGTGTCCAAGGTTCATCGGGCCGAACACGAGCTCCTCGCGGACCGTTCGCGCGAACAGCATCTGGCTTGGGCTCTGGAAAACGTAGCCGAACGTGGTCGCGAGCTCGGCCGTCGTCCGCTCGGCGGCGTCGCGGCCATCGACATAGATCGTCCCGGCGGTCAGCGGCAGCAGCCGCATCGCGGTCCGGAACAGCGTGGTCTTGCCGGAGCCGTTGGGGCCGAGCACGGCGACGATCTGGGTTCGGCCGAGCCGCGCGTTGACGCCGTTGAGAACCGGGTGCTGGCCGATCGAGGCATGGACGTCGACGAACTCGAGTCGGGCGGGCGGTGTCGCGGCCTCGGTCTCCTTGGATGATGCAAGCGCCTCGCTCGCGAGACGCTCGATCGGGGGCTGCGGGGCATCGAGACCGCCACCGCGTGCCCGGTCGAGGACGACCTCGAACGGCAGCTTGACGCTCCGTGGATCGGCGATCTCGAGGAACTGCTCGACCGGCCCGTGGAACCGGGTGCGACCCTCGTCGAGGTACAGGACAGCGTCGGGCCGAAGGTCGAGGGCTTCTTCCACGCGATGCTCGACGATGACGACCGCATCGCCGTTGTCCGCGAGGTCGCGGAGGACCGTGAGCAGTCGCGAGGCGGTCGCCGGGTCGAGGTTGGCGAGTGGCTCATCAACCACGTACAGCCGGGGCTGCATCATCAGGATCCCGGCGACGGCGACGAGCTGGCGCTCCCCGCCGGACAGGGCACTCGTCTCGCGGCCGACCAGGGGCTCGATGCCCGCGCGTGCTGCGACGTCGCGGAGCCTCGCGCGCATCTCGTCGCGCGGCGTCCCGAGGTTCTCCGGCCCGAAGGCCATCTCGGACTCGACGGTCGCGCCGACGATCTGCTTGCCCGGGTCCTGGAGCACGGTCCCGACGGTCCGTGCGATGTCGCGCAACTTCAGCTCGGTGGTCGGCTGACCGGCGACCCGGACGACGCCCTCCAGCTCGCCCGGATAGGCGTGCGGGATGAGCCCGTTGATCGCCCGGATGAGCGTGCTCTTGCCGCAGCCCGACGGGCCGGCGACCAGGACGACCTCACCCGGGTGGATCGACAGCGACACGTCGCGGATCGCCGGCTCGGTCGCCCGTCGATACCGGAAGGTGAGGCCGTCGACCGCAACCAGCGGTTCGGAGCCGGGTGCTGTCACTCGCCGACGGCTTCGATGCGGACCGGCGTGTCGATCTCGAGGCCGAAGCGCTCGGCCGCCGAGCCCTGGTTGATCGCGACGGCCAGGCCGCCGTAGTCGGCGTCCTCGTAGAGGAGCGGCTGCGAGGGCCCGACGTCGCCGAACGTGGGGTGCCATCCGACGTCGACACCGCCCGCCGGGATCGCGCCGCCGGAGAGCCGGATCCGCGTTCCCTCGGTCAGGTCGCTGCCCAACGCTCGCGTCAGATCATCCGGCTGGCCGGCCAGGCGAACGTTGCCGAATGAGTCGATGAACAGCACGACCGTGTCGAGCGCGCCATCGCCGACCACGGGCTCCGGAAGCGCGATGTCGACCAGCTCCGCGATGTCGATCGGCGGCCCGACCTCGTCGATCGGGATCCCGTTGGCGAGGTGGGCCGCGACCGGCGAGAAGATGTCGCGACCGTGGAACGTGGACGAGACCTGCGGCAGGAACAGGTGCCGGGCGGTGATCTCGTGCGCTGCGACCGCGCCGCCGAGCACCCGGGCGGCGGGCACCAGCAGCCCGTTGTCCGGCCCGACGAGCAGGTCGCCCCGGCCCACGCGGATCGCGACCGGTCGCCGCGCCGTGCCGACACCAGGGTCGACGACCGCGAGGTGCACGCCGATCGGCAGATAGGGCACGGCACGTGACAGCAGGAACGCCCCGTCGCGGACCGCGAACTTGCGCACGTTGTGGTTGAGGTCGAGGATCCGCGCGTCCGGGGCGATGTCCCACATCACGCCGCGGCAGGTCGCGGGCGCCGACTCGCCGCCGAAGTCCGTGAGGAACGAGATCAGCGGCCCCGCCATCCGGTGGCGCGACTCAGGCCGCGCGGATGCGCGCCGGTCGATCCAGGACGAGGCCGAGCCGACGGGCCGCGTCGCCCTGGTTGTCGGCCAGCGACAGGTGGCCCTCGGAGTCCGACATCAGCAGCGAGCTCCCGAGCGGGACCAGTCCGAACGTGCGCTCCCAGACCGTCATCTCCTGGAGCGCGGGGGCGCCGTCGTGAGCCGGGAAGTCGAGCACGAGGCGGCGGCCCGAGTCGAGCGGACCGATCGCGGCCTCCAGGTCCGACGGGGTCCCGGCTAACGTCACGTTGCCGTAGATCAGGATCGACACGATCGACGTATCGAGCACGCCGTCGCCGACCGTGGGCCGGATCTCCGGCAGCCGCACGAGCGACTCGACCGGCACCACGGGCCCGACCGTCTCGTACGCGACGCCGGACGCGAGATGGGCGGCGACCGGCGCGAAGATGTCGCGGCCGTGGAAGCTCGAGGTGACGACGGGCAGCATCAGGTCGCGGTTCTCGATCGAGCGCGCCTCGACGATCCCGCCGAGCGCCTCCGCCGCGGGGATCAGCAGGCCGTTGTCGGGCCCGATCAGCACGTCCCCGCGCGCAACGCGCAACGCGAGGGCCAACCGCGTCGTCCCGACGCCCGGATCGACGACCGCGACGTGCGTCCCGACCGGCATGTGGGGCAGGGCGAAGACCAGCGAACCGGCGCCGTCGCGGATCGAATATCGCGGGACCTGGTGGTTGATATCGATGACGTTGGCGTCGGGGCAGACGCGGAACATCACGCCGCGACAGACGGCTGGCGCGGCCGGTCCGAAGTCGCTGAGGAACGTGATGACCGGGCGCATCGGCGGATGGTAGCAGC
This sequence comes from uncultured Chloroflexia bacterium, assembly GCA_963788235.1. GTDB lineage: Bacteria > Chloroflexota > Limnocylindria > Limnocylindrales > CSP1-4 > SPCO01. The sequence goes on from CAWBFV010000003.1 coordinate 131,127, forward strand.
GGTCCGGACGCACCGAAGCGGCACCGGGAGGAGGCTCGGTGCCGCTTCGGATCGGTCGATCGCTCGGGCGGGAGGAGGGTCGCGCCGTTGCGATCGGGTGGAAGCTGGTTCAGCCCGGACGGGCTTGGTCAGTGCGGTCTGGGTCGGCCCCCATCCGATGGGCCGAACTTGCCGTTCTTGGCGAGCTCGCGAAGGAACAGCAGCTGGTTGACCTGGCGGATCGACCAACGCACGTCGTCGATCGGGATGCCGCACATGAACGCCGTCAGGTTGGCCGCCTCGTCGGGGGCCAGGCCGCGGCTCATCAGCAAGCGGTAGGTCGAACGGGTGACCAGCTGCGTGGTCTCGTCAGGGATGCCGGGGCGGGCCTGCGCGGCCTGCCGAGTCGGGACGATCGCGCGGGAGCCGGTGGTGGATGCCGACGCGCCGAGCCTCGTCGTCGCGGCGGAACGAGTCGATCGTCCGCGTCCCCGACTGCCTCGCTGTGCCGGTCCGTCCATCTCCCGTGGCCCCTCGACCTTGTGACGTCCCGCTCCGGGGAGTCCGGTGCGGTATGGGCATGCTCGTGTGGGAGCCGATCAGTCGCGATGACCCATCGGTCCCATGGTGACCGGTACTTCCGGCGCGGACGGCCGGAGCCCTCCGATCGGCACCGCACGGGCCCTCGGTAGACTCGGCTTCGTGCGAGTTCGACGGTTGGGGTTGCGGCTCATCGGTCTGGCGCTGGTTGCCGCGTGGGGGCTCGCGGCGGCGCTCGTGCTGCTCGCCTATCGGCCCGGCGGGCCACTCGATGTCGTCGTCGGCGTCACGCTGCTGGTGCCGCTCACGATCGCCGTGGTCGGCGTCGTCTGGCCGCCGGTGACACGCCGGGAGGGCTCGCATGCGTTGATCGTGGCGCTCGGGTTCGCGACGCTGCTGGTGCTGCTGCCGTCGATCGGTGGCGTGCTCAACCAGCTGCAGGCGCTCGGCTCGCAGACGTTGATGCCGTCACTGGAAGCCGCGTATCCCTGGCTCCTCGCGTTGATCGGCACGAGCCTCTTCACGGGTTTCGGACAAGCGCGCCGCCTGATCGGCGGCGCCGCCCGGCGGCGGCACCGGCTTCGGCTCGGCGTCGCCATCGCCGCCGCGCTCACGCTGGTCGGGGGCGCGGCATTCGGCGGAGCAGCGATCGCCAATGAGCTCAGCCTGCGCGGTGACGACCGGCCGGCCAGCGGATCCCGCTTCGGGCCGACGGGGCGCAGCGGCGATGCGGTGCCACCGCCGTGCGACTCGGCCCTCGTGACGGGATCCACGGCCCGGATCTCGGCAAAGCTCGTCGGGTCGATCGACGGTCGTCAGATCGGCACCGTCGACGTCGTCGGGATCCGCAACGGGTTCGATTTCCGCTGGCTGGCGTATGTCGCCACCAACCAGGAGCTCGGGCAGTACGGCCAGGCGCGGATCGGCCAGTCGGCATGGGTCCGGACACCGAGTCGCGGCTGGGTGTCGGCGCTGACGTCGGCGGTCGCCGACTCGACGCTCGACCTGCAAGCCACACGCGCTGCCCTGACGTACGGCACGCGAGCCACGGCCGAGGACCGCGGGGTCGAGGTCATCGAGGGAGCGCAGGCCCGACGCTGCCGGGTGTCGGTCGACGGGCCGGTGTTCCGTGCCACGTTCCCGCAGGTGTCGTGGCTCGTGGGTGCCGACCCGCTCGCGCATTGGTTCGGACAGCTCGACTACTGGATCTTCCTCGACGGCGAGTTGGGCCAGGTCGCGGGGTCGGTGAACGGGGAGGCCGGCGCCATCGAGGAGGGCGCCATCCAGGGCACGATCGAGGTCGTGCTGACCGCCACGGAACGGGGCCAGTCCATCGTCATCTATCCTCCGGCGCGATGACCTTCGAGGCGGACGAGCGACCGTTCGGCAAGCGCGACCGCCTCGCCCGGATGCTGCGCGTCGTCGCAGTCCTGCGCGGCCATCCCGAGGGCATCCGCCCATCCGAGATCGCCCGCCGGACCGGGGTCGCGACCCGGACCGTCTATCGGGACCTGCGCGCGCTCGAGACCGAGGTCGGTGTCGCGGTGTGGTCCGAGGATGGCCTGTGGGGCGTCGTGGGCGAGGAGTTCCTGCCACCGCTCAAGCTGACCCTCGACGAAGCGATGGCCGTGGTGCTGTCGGCACGGCTGATGGTCCGCTACGCGGACAAGTACGACCCCGACCTCGCGGCCGCATTCGAGAAGCTCGAAGGCGTGCTGCCCCAGCCGCTGGCCGACCACGTCGAGCGGACGCTGGACGTGCTCTCCCAGCACCCGCGTGACGCGGGGTTCAGCGAGCGCGTCCATCGCCTGACCCGCGCCTGGGCCGAGCGCCGGGTCGTGACGCTGGAATACGAGCCCGCGCGCTATGCACCCGAGGCGGCGGCTCGCCGCGCGGTGGTCCGGCCGTACCTGATCGAGCCCTCGCTCCAGACCCACGCGCTGTACCTCATCGGCTGGGACGAGACCCGCGACGCGCTGCGCACCTTCAAGATCGAGCGGATCCGCGACGTGGCCCTGACGCCTCGGACCTTCGAGCTGCCCGAGGGCGACGGCGTCGAGAGCGCGCTCCGCCGGGCGTGGGACATCATCGCGGACCAGCCGCCGACCGAGGTCGTCCTGCGGTTCGCGCCCGGCGTCGCGGCTCGGGTGCAGGAGGCGACGTGGCATCCGACCCAGCGCGTGGTGGGCGGCGACGACGGCTCGCTGACCTGGACGGCGACCGTCGCGGGGACCATCGAGATCCGCCTCTGGATCCTGTCCTGGGGTGACGATGTCGAGGTCATCGCGCCGCCAGAGCTCCGAAAAGACGTTGCCCTGACGCACCGTCGTGCGGGGGAGCAGTACGACGCGGAGGGCAAGGCCGGAGGAACTGGGGTAGGGTAGGTCGCGACACGCCACGTGACCCCCCACACGTAGAGGTCGTGCCCATGCACCACTCCCCCGCCCCTCGGCGGCTGGCCATCGCCATGCGCGCCGCAGTGATCACGGCCTTCGCCGTGGCCCTGTTCTCCGCACCCGCGACCAGCGCGACGACGGTATCGGATGCCGAGGCGCTGGCCATCGTGTGGATCAACAGCGACCGCATGGACCGCGGTCTCGCGCCCCTCAGAACCGACGGCGATCTCGCCGCGATCGCCGGGCTGCGCGCCAGCCGGATGGCCTCCGCGAACGTGATGAGCCACACGGTCGGCGGCAACATCGCCTCCCAGCTCGACTGGTACAACGTCGCCTGGTACCGCTACGGCGAGACCATCGGCTGGTCGACGGCGAGCTTCCCGACCAACTCGGCGCGGGCGATCTACCAGGCCTGGATGGGCAGCTCGGCGCACCGGGCGCTTCTGCTGAGCAGCAACCTCAACTACATCGGGGTCGGTCTCGCCTATCGGTCGTCCAACCATCGGACCTACGGCTCGGCGATCCTCACGGAGGCGCCCGACCACACCCGCCCGATCGCCCGGGTCACGGGCTCGGCGAGATCCGGTGACGATGTCCGCTGGACCTGGAACGGCTACGACCCACGGCTCCAGACGCATACCGCCGGCTTCCGCGACTACGACGTCCAGTACCGCATCGGGTCCGGGGCCTGGAGCCTGTACCGCGACAACACCACGTCGACGTCGCTGGCATTGGCGAACCGTGCGCACGGTCGCTACTACTCGATCCGCGTGCGGGCCACCGATCGACGTGGCAATGTGGGTGCATGGAGCAGCGAGAGGCGCATCTGGGTCCCCTGACCCATCCATGAGGCGGCATCCCTTCGCCGCCGTCAACCTCATCAGTGACCCGATCCACGGGTACATCGAGCTCACCAAGAAACTCGCGCCGCCGGAGTCGGCGGCAGCCGGACTGCCGGACGAGGAGGTCGCGGAGGAGGACCTCCTCGACACGGCCTGGCTTCAGCGCCTGCGCCGGATCAGCCAGCTGCAGAGCGCGCGCTGGGTCTTTCCGACGGCGGAGCATTCGCGGTTCACCCATGGTCTGGGCGTCATGCACGAGGCCGGCCTGTGGGCCCGATCGCTCTATCCGAGCCTCGTGTCGACGCTGGCGTCCGATCCCGACGGCGGACCGCTCCCGTCGGAGGGCCTCGTCACCGAGACGCTGCGCATGGCCGGCCTCCTCCACGACGTCGGGCACGGACCGTTCGCGCACTTCTTCGACGACCACGTCCTGGCCGAGTTCGAGGCACCCGCCGACCCGCGGCGCTCGTCAGCCAAGCGGCTCAGCCACGAGGACCTGAGCGGGCGGATCATCGGTGAGCTCGGGCACCTGCTGCGTGGTCTCCGGCGCGCCCCTGGTGCCGTTGCGGAGCGCGACGCGCTGCGCGACGACGAGGCCATCGATCCCGCCTGGGTGGCGTTCCTCATCGCCAAGCCGGCGCTCAGCGACCCCGACATGCCGCGCTGGGTCCGCTGGCTCGCGCCGCTGCTGTCCGGCGTCTTCACCGTCGACAACCTCGACTACGTCCGGCGCGACGCGTACCTCACCGGGGTCACGGCGGGGCCAGTCGACGTCGAGCGGCTGCGCCGGTACACGTTCATCGGCGCTGACGGCCTCACGCTGTTCGAGCCAGGGCTCGGCGCGCTCGAGATGTTCCTCACGGCCCGCCGCTTCATGTACCAGCAGGTGTACTTCCATCGCACGGTCCGCGCGATCGACCTCGACCTCGCCGAGGTATTCGCGCCATCGATCCGCGCGATCTTCGGCGAGGGTTCGCCCGCCGATCGGCTGGCCGCCTTCGCGGATCTCGACGAGTACGCGCTGCTCCACCAAGCCGCGCGCTGGGCGCGCGGGCTCGACGTGGCGAGCGGCGAAGAGGCGAGCGAGCCCGGCGACGGCCGAGTGTCGCCGACGATCGCCGCCGCGTGGCGGGCCATCCTCCTGCGCCAGCCGACCTGGCGATCCGAGGCCGAGATCCGCGCCGAGTACGAACGCGGCGAGCGACCGGAGGCGCTCATCGCATCGCTGGGTGAGGCCGAACCCGGCGTGGTCGCGATCGATCTCGCGGAGGTCGATGCCCGACCGGCCGACGCGACCGCCACGGACCGGCTGCTGGCGCTCGAGGGTCGGGACGGGCGGGCGATGTCGTTGTCGGCGGCGCTCGGCTCGGTGCCCGCGTACTGGCTGGTCGGCCGGCGCTATCGCAGGCGCTGAGGCGGCGGACGACGGCGTGGCCGACGCGCTCGACTTCGGGGGCGTACTGCGGCAATACGAGGACCGGGTCGACCCGCGCGATCTGCTTGGCGGGGAGCCTCATGCGCTTGACGACGTCCGGATCGATCTCGAAGGTCGCGGTCTCCAGCGGGCTGAACAGCCCGTAGTGGACGTGGCACCCGGACGCGCGTCCGGTGCGGCCCTCGTAGCCCAGGAACTGCCCGGCCTTGACGGTCTGGCCGCGCTTCACGACGACCTCCGAGAAATGGGCGTAGATGCTGCGGTACCCGTTGCCGTCATCGATGACGATCACGATCGGCAGCGTCATCCACAGGTGCCGCTTGTCCAGCCGATCCTTGTACCGCTTGAGGTCGCCGACCCAGCCCATCTGGTCGTCGTACTTGCGGCCGGCAGCGAGGACCGTTCCGTCGTGGGCGGCGACGACGTGGTCGCCGCAGAACGTCGCGAGATCGATGCCGTCGTGGAACGTCGTCCCTTGCACGATCCGCGACCCCCACGCCGACGGGCCGAACGGGAGTGTCAGCCGGCCGTGCGCCAGCGGGGATCGATAGCCGGTCAGGGAGGTGGGTGGGGCCGGCGTCGGCACGGGCGTGGGCGTCGGGACCGGGTTCGCGGTCGGTACCGGACTCGGTCGGGCCCGGACGGGGGCCGGCAGTGTCGCGCTTGGTCCGGGCAGACCGACCGCGCCCTGCACGGCACCGACGGGCGCGGGCCCTTCGCGACCCCACGACGCGAACGCGACGGCCCCGACGCCGACGACGACTGCGGCGGTGAACAGCTTGGCCGCGCGGCGGCGGCCACGACCGCGCCGATCGCGTTCGGACAGTGGGCGCGGGAGATTGTCGAGGGGCCCCGGCGGTCGGCCGGGGTGACGGGACCCGGGCATGGGCGCCCATGGTATGCGACCCTGTCCGCGAGATGTCCGACACCGCCGCACGCCCGCCCCTCGACGCCCCGGCGTCGGCCTATTCCCGCGAATGGATCGCCAACCACCTCGCCGAGGAACGTCGCGCGAGCTCGCTGCTGGGCGAGATCCGCGAGGTGGTCTTCGGCGCCCAGGACGGGCTGGTGTCGACGCTCGCGGTCGTCGCGACCGTCGCCGGCGCATCAGGCCAGCCGTTCCCGGTCATCGTCGCGGGCGTGGCGAGCGCATTGGCCGGAGTGTTCTCGATGGCCGCCGGGGAGTACATCGGCAGCAAGAGCCAGCGCGAGATCTTCGACGCGCAGATCCACGAGGAGCGAAACGAGGTCGAGGAGCGCGCCGGCGAGGCCGAGGCCGAGGTCGCGTTCATGCTCGAGGAGGAAGGGCTCGATGCGGACGAGGCCACCCGCATCGCGGGGCTGATGGCCAGGCACCCGGAGGTGCTCCTCCGCACGATGGTGACCCGCGAGCTCGGGATCCAGGTCGAGGACCGCCATGGCGGCGTGCTGCGGGGCGCGCTCTTCATGGGCGCGGCGTTCGGTCTCGGCGCGGCGGTGCCGGTCGTGCCGTTCCTGCTGCTGCCGATCGCGATGGCGCTCCCGGCGGCTGTGGTCGCGACTGGCCTGGTCCTCTTCGGGATCGGCGTCGTGAAGAGCCGCTGGACACACCGCTCGGCGCTGTCGTCCGGTCTGGAGGTCCTGTTGCTCGCCGCGTTCGCCGGCGTCGCGGGCTACCTCTTCGGGACGATCCTCCCGCAGCTGCTCGGGGTCGCCGGCATCACCGCCTGACGCTCGCACCCGAGATGCAACCCGCCGGACGGTTGCATGAAATCTGCGGCTATTGCATGGTATGCAGGTGAATCGCCACCTCTTCTCCGTCGATTCGAAGAAGAAGCTCCGGCGGCCCTGCCAGGAGGCACGGGCCCTGGAGCGCTGACCGGCGCGTTCATCGGGAACGACACCGGGGCCTCCAGGGACGGAGGCTCCAGGGGCCGCGGCACCAGACGGTGACCGCGGCATTTTCGTGTCCCTGACCTCCACCAGGCGGCCCCTCGACCACGAATGCGAGGGACCAGATGCAGCAGCAGCAACGGATCACGATCCTCGGCGACGGCCACCTCGGCTGGGCCGTGGCCAGCGAGGCAGCCGACCGCGGCCAGCGGACACCGGTCGTCGGACGACCGGCCGGCCGCGGCCACGACCCGGCCGCGTTCGACCACACCGACGTCGTCGTCGACGCCACGACCGGCTCGGCGGTCGCCGCCAACGTCGATGCCGTGCTGGCGTCCGGCGTCCGCCGACTCGTCATCGCGACGACCGGTTGGTCGACCGACCGCCAGGCGGTCGAAGAAGCGTTGCTCACCAGCGGTGCCGCTGCGGTCGTCGCGAGCAACTTCAGCCTCGGCATCGCGCTGTTCGGCCGGCTGGTGGAGGTCGCCACCGAGCTCTTCGGCGCGGTCGACGGGTTCGACCCGTACCTCGTCGAGTGGCATCGGCGGGGCAAGGTCGACCGCCCGTCCGGGACGGCGCTCGATCTCGGTCGGCGCATGGTCGGCCGCCACCCCACGCTCGGCAGCGTCGAGGACCTCGAGGTCGCATCGGTCCGCGCCGGCTCGTCGCCCGGGATGCACCTCGTCGGGTTCGACGCTGCCGGCGAGACCGTCGAGCTGCGCGTGACGGCGCGCGACCGGTCGGCCTACGCGACGGGCGTGCTAGCCGCGGCCGACTGGCTGATGCGCGCGCCCGCGGGCCCCCGGCATCCACACCTTCGATCCGGTGATCGACGAGCTGATCGCTCGTCCCGCCGATCGCCGCCTGACCCCCACCTGGAAGGAGCACCCACGATGACCCGTTCGAATCGACCGAGCCTCCGCGGCGCCTTCACGGCGCTCGTCACCCCGTTCACGCCCGATGGCGCCGTCGACGAGCTGGCGTTCCGGCGGCTGGTCCGCTGGCAGATCCTCGCCGGCATCGACGGCCTCGTGCCGTGTGGCACGACCGGCGAGGCGCCCACCCTCACCCCGACCGAGCGGGAGCGGCTGATCGCCGCGACCGTCGAGGTGGCCTCGGAGCGACCGTCGCGCGATCGCGTCCGGATCGTCGCCGGCACCGGACCAACGACACCGCGGCGACGATCGCGGCCACGCGACGGGCTGCCGAGCTCGGCGCGGACGCCGCGCTGGTCGTCGCGCCGTACTACAACCGCCCCGACGCGCGGATGCTCGAGGCGCACTTCCGGGCGGTCGCCGATGCCGGCGATCTGCCGATCGTCGTCTACAACGTCCCGTCGCGGACGGGCACCAACCTGGATGCGGCGACCTTCCTGCGGCTCGCGGACCACCCACGGGTGATCGCGATCAAGGAGGCCAGCGGCAACCTGGAACAGATCGCGACGATCTGTCGCGATCGCCCGCGCGACGTCGCGGTCCTTGCCGGCGACGATGCCTGGACCCTGCCGATCCTGGCGCTCGGCGGCGACGGCGTCGTGTCGGTGGCGAGCAACGAGATCCCGGGCGACATGGTGGCGCTGTGCGACGCGGCGGCCGCCGGCGATTGGGATGCCGCGCGGCGGATCCATACCCGCTGGCTGCCGCTGTTCCTCGGCAACTTCCGGGGGGCGCCCAACCCCGTCCCGGCGAAGGCCGCGATGGCGATGATGGGCCTGATCGACGGTGACGCCGTTCGCGCGCCGCTCCTGCCGCTCGACGGCGAGGCGCGGGCGGCGATGGCCGTGATGCTCCGGTCGCTCGGCCTGGTCGACGCGCGTGGCGGGCGGCTGGTGGCGACGCCCCAGGAGGCGGTGGCATGACCGCCGAGACTGGTGGCGACACTGGACGCCGAGCCCGCCGGGCCCGCGGCATCGATCCTCGACGAGCTCGAATCGGGGGGCCGTCGGGCCGCCGAGCCGGACGCGACGGCGCCGTCCGGCTGGCGGGTCGACCCGGCGGTCAAGACCGCGATCCTCGAGTTGTTCCGCGACCGCTCGACGACCGACTGGTCGGTCGGGCCCTTGACGTTCCGTGATCGCGCCGCGCTGCCGCCCGGGACGTGAGCGACGGTCCGTGGCGCATCGTCCCCGGCGGGACCGCCGTCCGGCGAGGGGCCTACCTCGGGCAGGACGTCGTCGTCATGCCGCCCTCGTACGTCAACGTCGGCGCGTGGGTGGGCGACGTCGACGATGGTCGACTCCCACGTGCTGGTCGGGTCGTGCGCCCAGATCGGGGCGCGGGTCCACCTCGCGGCGGGGGTCACGATCGGTGGCGTGCTCGAGCCACCTGGCGCGCGACCCGTGATCGTCGAGGACGACGCGTTCGTGGGTGCCGGCTAGCGCGTTGCTCGAGGGCGTGCTCGTGCGCCGTCGCGCGGTCATCGGTGCCGGGGTGATCCTCACCGGGACATCGCGGCTGTACGACCTGGTCCGGGGTGTCGTCCTCCAGGGCACGGCGGACGAGCCGCTCGTCGTGCCGGCCGATGCGGTCGTGGTCCCGGGGACGAGGGCCTTGGACGGTCCGTTCGCCGCTCGCTACGACCTTTCGGTCTCGACGGCGCTCCTCGTCAAGGATCGCGACGCAGGGACGAGTGCTCGGGTCGCGCTCGAGGACGTCTTGCGCTGACGCGTCGCGGTCAGGCGGCGAAGGTCCCGGTCAGCGTGGTCATCGCGATGACCGTGGCCTGTCGCAGTGCATCTCGGACCGCGCCACCGTCGGGGTGCGCCGGAAGCGCGAGCGGTGCCGCGAGCGCGTAGAGCGTGAACCGGTAGTGGTGCGTACCAGACGGCGGACAGGGTCCGCCATACCCGACCTTGCGAAAGTCGTTCCGACCCTGCTGCGGCGGGATCGCATCGGGCGGGATCGCCTTGGGCAGGTCCCCGTCCCGGGCCGGCAGATCGAGCACGGTCCAATGGACCCAATCTCGCCCGTCAGGATCGTCGACGAACAGGACCAGCGCTTCGGCACCCGCCGGGACGCCGCGCCAAGCTGAGTGCCGGTGACTGGTCACTCCCGTGGCAGGTGTACTCGCGGGGGATCGGTTGGCCGTCCGCGAACGCTGGCGATGTCAGCGTCAGCTGCTCGGACGGCGCTTGCGTCTCGGTCATGGGCGTGTCCTCCGATGATGCCGCTGGTGCACTGGACTGGGCGCCCGTATTGGAGGCGACGGGTGTAGCCGAGATTTCAGCCACAACGGACGCATGGCTCGTGGCTGTCCCGCCCGATCCACAACCTCCCGCAACCGATCGCGATCGCGATTGCGAGCCTGAGCGGTCTGCTTTGTGGATCCACGGAGGTCCAGCATGGCAACCGCGTGCAACCGACTGCAACCGACTGCTGAGCGCGATGGCTACGCTGCGGGCATGGACGATCGAACGAGTCGCCATGTGTGGTCTGGATCGTCGTGTTCTACGGACACTTGACCGGTCTGGTCATCGCGGCGACCCTCGCTCGGTGACGCAGCTACGACCGCATCGACTGGCATGTCGATGGCGCGATCGATGCCGGGCAGCCCGAGGAGCAGGCGTTCACCCACATCGGGCTGTTTCTGGCTTGGTTGATCCGGCACGACCTGCACGATCCGCAGGTCTTTCCCGAGGAACACGTCGACGCGATCAAGGCTGGCGAGATGACGGGATCTGATCTCAGGGATGACATCGACGGAAAGCTGATTGCCGCAGACATGAGCGCGGACGGCGCCGCGTTCAGCGACGCGCGCTACGAGGCCTATCTCGACGAATACGCGACTCTCTTCGATGCGATGCCTGCCTACAGCGTCGTGGACGGACCCGAGACATACCAGCTCGTCGAGCCGGCTCTCGATCGGATGTACGCGGAATGGGTCGCCGGGGGACGCCGGCCCCCCGCTCCCAAGGCGGAGCAGGACCTCATCGATGTCGACTTCGCGTCGACCGATCAGGTCCTGATGGTCCCGCCAGGTTTCACCCAGGATCAGATCGACGAGTTGCTCGTGGGTGTTCCCGGGAACGTCAAGATCGTGACTCGGGACTCGATCCCTCGGAGCCACGCCGCGAACGACCTCGAGTCGTTGATCCCTATCGACCTCTCGACGCCGCCCATGGAGATCGAATCCGAACGCGCGAACAGGTGGGGGTCATCGCTCCTGACCCGTGCGCTCAAACGGCTTGGTGTCGCTCCGAAGGACGCCGTCGTGGTTCACGGAATGGGCGGCGACGGCGAGGGGACCGTCACCGTGTCGATCTACAGCGTTCCGGGGATCGATCCAGAGCGCCTGACGTCCGCGTTCCGATCGGTGATCTTCCGGATCCCCGGGTCGACGTGGGAATCACGGACGATCGCCGGCCGCGAGGTGCAGTGGGCGTCGGGCAAGGAGTTCACGGTCGCGTTTTGGGCACGGGACGGGATGGTGGTCCACGTCACTGGCCAGCCGGAGGTGCTGGTGCCCGCTGTCAGCCGATTGCCCTGAGGCGGATCGCGGCGAGGACGCGCGACGGAGTCGCAGGAACCTCGGTGATCCGTACGCCGGTCGCATCGCGGATCGCGCCGAGGATCGCGGGCGCGGTCGGGATCAGGGCCGGCTCCCCGACGCCCTTCGCGCCATAGGGGCCGGCCGGTTCGGCGTCCTCGACGATGTGGACCTCGATCGGCGGGATGTCGCCGATCGTCGGGATGAGGTAGTCGTGGAGGTTGTCGGTCCGACCGGCCTCGTACGCCTCCATCAGCGCCATGCCCAGGCCCTGGGCGATGCCGCCGTGGATCTGGCCTTCGACGAGCATCGGGTTGATCGCCCGGCCGACGTCATGCGCCGCGACGATCCGTCGAACCAGCGTCGTGCCGAGCTCGAGGTCGACGTCGACGACCGCGATCTGCGCGCCGAACCCGTACGTCTCGTAGGGCACGCCCTGCCCGTCGGCATCGAGCGGCGTCGTCCTCGGGTCGTAGGTTCCCGTCCCGACGAGGATGCACCCGTCCGCATCCTGTGGCAGCTGGCGCAGGTCCGGGCCGGCCATTTCGATCCGCCGAAGCAGGTCCTCGGCGGCGAGCTTCGTCGCGTTGCCCGATACGAACGTCTGGCGCGACGCGGATGTCTTGCCGGCGTCCGGCGTCCGATCCGTGTCGCCGGTCACCCGGCGGATCGACCCGACCGGGGTCTCGAGAGCGTCGGCCGCGATCTGGGTCAGGATCGTGTCCGAGCCCTGGCCGATGTCCTGCGCGCCGCTGAACAGCACGTACGAGCCGTCGGCGCGGAGGCCGATCCGGATCGTCGACGGGTTCGTGAGCGAGGTATTCCCGATCCCGTACCACATGGCCGCGATGCCAACGCCTCGGCGTGATGGGGACCCGGTCGCGCGCCGTTCCTCGTTCTGGCGACCGGCATCAGCCAGGGCCTCGTCCCACGCCGGGTGCAGCGCCTCGAGGCAGGGCGCCAGACCGGCACTCGCCGTGAGGATCTGGCCGGTGGCCGTCGGCGACCCGGCCCGGAGCGCGTTGCGCAGCCGGATGTCGAGACGATCGATCCCGAGCTGCTCGGCGACGTCGTCGATCAGCGCCTCGGTGGCGATCGCAGCCTGCGGGACACCGAACCCGCGGAACGCCCCACCGATCGGCCCGTTCGTGTAGATCGCCCGGGTCGTGGCGCGCACGGCGGGAACGACGTACGGCCCCGCGGCATGGACAGGGACACGATTCGCGACGGTCGGTCCCCACGACGCGTACGCGCCGGTGTCGAAGTCGCCGTCGAAGTCGACCGCCGTGAGGCGACCGTCGGCGTCGGCGCCGACCGCCGCCGTGATCCGCGCCGGGTGACGCTTCGTCGTCGAGCGCATCGATTCGGGACGCGGATAGACGCAGCGGACCGGACGATCGAGCAGCCACGCGGCGATGGCGATCATCGGCTGAAGCGAGAGATCGAGCTTGCCCCCGAAGCCGCCACCGCACGCCGTCGGGACGACGCGCACCCGGTCGTGGGCCAGCCCAAGGATCAGCGCCAGCTCGTCGCGATCCATGTATGGCGTCTGCGTCGTCGCGACCACCGCGATCCGATCGCCATGCCGCTGCGCGTAGCCCGCCTCGGGCTCGATGTAGGCGTGTTCGACGTGGCTCGTCTGGAACGTCCCACGGGCGACGGCCGCGGATGCCGCGAGGGCCCGATCCACGTCGCCTCGGACCACCCGCCCGCGCGTCAGGACGTTGCCCGGGGAGGCGTCGTGGAGGTGCGGGACATCCTCGGCGGTCGCGATGGCCGGGTCCAGGATCGGCTCGAGTGGCTGCCACGCGATCGGGAGCTCGCTGTCCGCGATCCGCGCCACCGTCCGCGCGTCACCGACCAACGCCGCCACCGCCTCCCCGCGGAATCGGACGTAGCCGTCGGCGAAGACCGGCTGGTCCTTCCCGGTGGCGTAGATCCCGTAGCGGTTCTGCCCGGGCACGTCGGCCGCCGTCAGGACCCGCTCGAGCCCCGGATACGTGGCGTACAACGCGGCCACGTCACCGATCGTGAACCGCGCGTGCGCATGCGGTGAGCGGATCGCGCGGAGGTGGAGGGCGTCGGCGGGCGCGCGGTCGGCCCCGAACCGGCTGGCGCCGGTGACCTGGTCGACCCCGTCGACGCGCGCGATCCGGGCGCCGACCGCCGCCCCGCCGAGCGCCGTCGTTGTCGGCGCGGTCTCCGTCGCCGCTCCCGCCACGCCAGCCACCGCCTCGACGATCTTCCGGTACCCGGTGCACCGACAGAGGACGCCACCGAGCGCGTCGAGGACCTCCTGCTCGGATGGCTCCGGGTTCGCGTCGAGCAACGCGTCGGCCGACATCAGCATCCCGGGCGTGCAGATCCCGCATTGCGCACCGCCGTGGCGCAGGAACGCGGCCTGGATCGGGCGCAGCTCGCCCCCGTCAGCGAGCCCTTCGACGGTCGCGACGCCACGGCCCCCAACCTGGCCGAGCGGGACCATGCAGGCGCACACCGCCTCGCCGTCCAGCCGGACTGTGCACGCCCCGCAGTCGCCGGCGTCGCACCCGACCTTCGTGCCGGTCAGCCCGAGGTCCTCGCGGAGCACCTCGCTCAGTCGGCGCATCGGGTCGGCGTCCACCGAAACCTGCCGGCCGTTGACGGTGAACGCCGTCGTGCCGACCGCGGTCCCGGTCATGCCACGAGCTCCGTCACCGCGCGTCGGACGAGCGTCAGCGCCGCGTCGCGACGGTACGCGGCGGTTCCGCGCACGTCGTCGATCGGCGCGAGCGCCGCCAGGTCCGCCGCGACGATCTCGCGAGCCAGGTCGGGCGACGCGTCCCGCCCGACCAGCCGCGCTTCGACGGCGGGGATCCGCTGCGGGACCTCGGAACACGCACCAACGACGATCCGCGCCGAAGCGATCCGACCACCCGCGTCCACCTCCATCACCGCGGCGACCATGGCGATCGAGATGACGAGGTACGCGCGCGACCCGAGTTTGAGGAACGTGGAGCGGGCACCGGGTGCGGGGATCCGGCACGAGCACGGCGGTGACCAGCTCCTCGGGCTGCCGCACGGTTCGCCGGTTGCCGACCATGAACGACGCCGCCGGCACCTCCCGACGACCCGCGCGCGAGGTCAGCTCCACACGCGCGTCGAGCGCGATGAGATTGGGCAGCCCGTCCGCCGCCGGTGACGCGTTGCACAGGTTGCCGCAGACCGTGCCCCGGTTCTGGATCTGGACGCCACCGATCGCGCGGGCCGCCGTCTTCAACCCGTCGAAGGCAGCCGGCAGGTCCGCCCGCACGACGTCGGTCCAGGTCGTCTGGGCCGGGATCCGCACGATGCCGTCGTCGATCGTGATCGCGCGCAACCCGGGCAGCCCCGAGATGTCGAGGATGTCGTCGTCGACGAATCGGCCGACGCGAGCCGGGTAGACGTCGGTACCGCCGGCGAGCAACGTCCGCGGCCCCTCCGCCAGCGCCCCCAGCGCCTCGTCGAGTCGATCAGGTCGGAGGTAGCTCCCCATCCCGTGCCGTCACTCGCCGAGCCGTGGGAGCACGTCGGCGGCGAGGACCTCCAGCGTCGCGGGATCCCAGTCGAGCGGATTGAGGATCACGTGCTCGACCCCGCCGAGCGCCTCGATCTTGCCGCGGATCCGGTCGGCCACGTCCTCGGCCTCGCCCAGGAGGTAGAACTCGCGCCAGTAGTCGAGGTCCATGCCCGAGAACACGCGGAACTTGGCGGCCGCGGTCTCGGGCGATTCCCCAGGGCGCAACACATAGACGAAGTTCGAGTACACCTTGGTGAGCGCGTCGGGGTCCCGCCCGAAGCCGGTCATCTCCTCGCGGATGATCGTCCAGTCCGAGGCGACCATGTCGGCCGTCGCCGACGAGTGGGGCACCCACGTCGCGGCGTATCTGGCGATCCGCCGGAGGACCGGTCGCACGGTGTCGACCTGCTGTCCGTAGATCTTCTCCGACGGCTGGGTGCCACCGCCGATCCAGATCGGCGGGTGCGGCCGCTGCAGCGGCTTCGGGTCGATCGACAGGTCCTCGAAGTGATAGAACTGGCCCGCGTACGTGACGTGGTCACCGGCCCACAGCGCGGTGATCGCCTCGAGCATCTCGTTCATCCGCCGGCCACGCTCCCGGAACGGGATCCGCAGCGCTGCGAATTCGCCCTCGTGCCAGCCGACCCCGACCCCGAGGATCGACCGGCCGCCGGAGAGCCAATCGAGCGTCGCCCACTCCTTGGCGAATGCGACGGGATCGCGGAACGGCAGCACCAGCACCAGCGTGCCGAGACGCATCGTTCGCGTCACACCGGACAGCGCGGCCAGCAGCGAGACCGGCTCGAGCCAGGTCGTCCGGTAGGCGGGCGGCGCGACGAGCAGGTGGTCGATCAGCAGCGCGCTCTCGAAGCCGAGGTCCTCCGCGCGCCGGAGGTAGGTGCCCATGTCGGCGAGGCTCGTCGGCTCGACGCCGAGCGCGTAGCTCGGCAGCCGCAGCCCGAAGCGCATCAGTGCGCGCCTGCGCCGACGGCCGGCCCCTTGACGACGTCGGCCACGCGGCCGGCCGGAGCGGTGTTCCGGCTTCGCCCGATGACCGGCACGCCATCGATCAGGATCATCGAGATCCCCGGGATGTCGCCGTTGGCCAGCGCCTCGAGCGCCGTCGACCCGACCGAGCCGATCGGCGCATCGGCGATCAGCAGGTCGGCCGCGCGACCCGGAGCGATCACGCCTCGATCGAGAGCGTGGACGCGCGCCGTGTTCCCGGTCGCGAACGCCACGACCGTCTCGGGTGCGGTCCCGCCGAGCGAGGCGAGGTGGGCCATCAACCGCAGGATCCCCAGCGGCACGACCCCGGTGCCGGACGGGGCGTCGTTGCCGAGGATGACCCTGGCCAGCGCGCCGGCATCCGACGCCTGGCGAAGCGCGTAGAGCGCGGTCCGGCCGTTGCCGCAGTGCACGAGTTCGAGCGCGATCCGCGCGTCGCCCCCGACCAGCCGATCGATGTCGGGCTCGGACAGCGATGTCGTGCCACCGTTGATGTGCCCGGCGATGTCGGGCCGCGCCTCGAGGACCGCGTCCGCGCCGATCGCCGACGACCCCGGGATCGACGGGCCGCCGGTATGGAACGTCGACACCATCCCGTGGGCGCGACCCCAGGCGACCATCGGGGCGGCATCCGCCCCGGTCTTCACCGACCCGAGCCCGATCTCGCCGATCAGCTGCACGCCGCCGGCGGCCATCTCCGCGAAGTCGGCCTCGACGAGCCCTTGCTCGAGGATCGGCGCGCCTGCGCGGACCTTGACGCCGCCGGGTCGGTAGGTCGCGTACGCCCGGGCGATCGCGATCGCGAGCGCCTTCAGTCCGACGACGTCCTTCGGGCGACCCGGAAGGTGCGGCTCCCCCGCCGAGATCATCGTCGTGACGCCGCCGTGGAGCGAGGACTCGATGAAGTCGATCGTCCGCTGGCGCGGCGTGAAGTCGCCGACGACCGGGTGCCCGTGTGAATCGATGAGCCCCGGCATCACCGTCGTGCCCTTGGCGTCGATGACGACGTCGGCGTCGGTGTCGAGCTCGCGACCGATCGAATCGATCACCCCATCGACGATCGCGATCGAATCGCCGTCGAGCAGCGGCGCCTCGATGTCGCCGGACACGAGCTGGCCGATGCCGGTGATCAGCGTCCGCACGTCGTTGCCTCCCGGCGCCGGGAGCTCAGTGCAGCCCGTCCTCGCCGACGGCCTCGGCCGCGGCCAGCCCGCCGATCCGGGCGAACGGCCGGCCGGCGTTGGTCACCGCCAGCGCGAGCAGCAGCTCGTCGGCGCCCGGGGCGTCCGCGACGCGGATCTCGACGGCATCGAAATGCGACCGGACGAGCATCGCCTTGATGTGATGGACCGGGATGTCGAGCGTGGCGCCCATCGCGGCCCGCTTCTTGACCGACGGCAGGATCGACACGCCACCGACGCGACCTCGCGTCGGCGCGCCGAACTTCGGGTGGAGCACCGCGGCGACGTGCTCGAGCTCGCCGTGCTCCCCGACGATCCCGCCCTTGCCATACGCCTCGACGGGCTCGCCGAGCGCTTCCTGGCAGCGCCGGGTCAGCTCGTCGCCGAGGTACTCGCCGAAATCGATCAGCTCGCTCAGGTCCTCCGACCAGCGACCGGCATATGGGTTGGAACAGACGGCCGCGACCGCCACGCGACGCAGCGGTCGGGGGAGCTCGCGACCGCCGTCGGTCAGGATCTCCTCCCGGAAGGTGGCCCATTTGCGGATCACGATCGCCACGGTCTCTCCTCCAGGCGCTCCCCTGCGCGTCCGGGAAGTATGCCGCGACCGGTTGGCGAGGCGGGGGCGGTGGCGCGGTGGTGTACTACGCGCTGGAGGCGAACGACATGATCAAGGTCGATTACCACGTCGCGATCCGACGAGACCCGATGGCGGTCTACGACTACGTGACCGATGTGGAGCGGATCCCCGAGTGGCAGCACGTCGCGGGCGTGAAGAAGGTGACCAAGGAGTCGCCCGGACCCCTCGCGGTCGGCAGCAGGTTCACGATGGAGCGGCAGGCCCAGCGCGGTATGGCCACGATCCGGGCGGAAGTCACGACGCTCGAGCCAGGTCGCCGGTTCGACTTCCACACGGTCGACAACGACGGATTCGTCGGCGACTTCGCGACGACGCTCACGGCGCAGGGCGACGGCACCGACCTGCACTGGGCCGTTCGGATGCAGCCCGCCGGCCTCCTCTATCGACTGCTGCAGCCGCTCATCGCGAGCTCGATCCGGAAGTCGGCCACCGCCGACTTCGCCGAGCTGCGCTCGAAGCTCGAAGCCTGATCGGGAGCGGATGGCCCGACTCCAGGCGAAGCGCTTCTCGGCCCCCGACGAGATCCGGCAGACCGCGCACGGCACGATCACGATCGTGGATCTCGGGGACATGGTGGTCGGGCGGCAGGTCCTCGAGCCTGGCTGGCGCTGGTCGGAGATCGTCCGGCCGATCGCGGGTACGGACCTCTGCGAGCACCACCACATCGGGGTCACGATCTCCGGATCCGTGCACGTCCAGATGCGGGACGGGGGCGAGATGGAATTCGGTCCGGACACGGTGTACGAGATCCCGCCCGGCCACGACGCCTGGGTGACCGGGACCGAGCCCTACGTCTCCCTCGATTTCTCCGGCATGCGCGGGTTCGCGCTCGCGCCGGACGCCCCGGGCGAGCGCGTGCTGGCGACGATCCTGTTCACCGACGTCGTCGACTCGACCGCGACCGCCGAGCGACTCGGGGACGCCCGCTGGCGGAAGGTGCTCGCCGACCAGGCCGATCGGGTTCGTCTCAATCTGGCGGCGTTCCGTGGCCGTGAGATCAAGGACACCGGCGACGGGTTCCTGGCGATCTTCGATGGGACAGCGCGAGCAGTCCGGTGCGCGGCGGCGATCCGTGACGCGGTGGCCGACCTCGGGATCCAGATCCGCGCGGGCATCCACACGGGTGAGGTCGAGATCGTGCCGAACGACGTCCGTGGCGTCGCGGTGCACACGGCGTCCCGGATCATGGCGCTCGCCGAGCCCGGCGAGGTCCTCGTCTCGGGCACGACCTACGAATTGCTGGCTGGGTCTGGACTCGCGTTCGAGGATCGCGGGAGCCACGAGCTCAAGGGGTTGACGGGCGTTCGATCCGTGTATTCGCTCGTCACCTCGCGGGCCGCCTCCGGCTGACGCCGCAGTCGCGGGATCATGCGTCGCGCCAAGCGCACCACGCACGGACGATCGACTGCAGCTCCGGGCGGGCAGCTTCGGCATCGTCGAGGTCGACGACCTTGAAGACCCGTGAGGTGTCGCCCGTCCCGTCGAGCCGCGGGAAGCTACCGGGGATGTGCGCGCCCTCGTGGAACATCAGGCTCGCGTGTTGCCTGCTCTTCGGGTAGAAGCTCGCGATGTTGCCTTTGTAGGTGAATGTCGGCGCCTGCCATTTGATGACCTCGTCGACGCGCGGGTCGGCGTCGAGGACGATCTCGCGGATCCGCTGCACGACGGGCTTCATGGGGTTGTCGTAGCGCTCGAACCAGGCGTCGACCGCGGGCGGCTTTGGCATCGCGACCTCCTTCCCGACATGGTCCGGCGGCGGTCAAGCCCGGTCCGATCGGCCGAGGGCAGGGTCTCCAGCCGGCCAAACCGCGGCGGGAATGGCTCCCCCGTGCGGCCGGGGGAGACCGCAGGGGGAGCCCTACACCCTGTTGTACCAAGCACTCATATCCCTTGTCCAAGACATGCGGCTGCGCCCATTCGGGCGCGATCGAGGACGCGATGACGATTGTGTAGGGGTTATCGGCTCTCGGATGTTCCCCCACGGAGAATGACGCCGGCGAGTCCGAAGCGCGCCGGGATGACGCCGATCCGAGAGCGGGCGCGTGGGTGCGATCTGAATCTGGGGATCTATCGTCCGGGTCGTCGCGCTGTTCGTAGCTCTGCGGCGACTGAATCACCTCGACCCCTAGCCCGATACCACATCGAAGGCGTCAGGATCCCTGGAATGGTCAGGGGGTGTCGATGCCCCACAGCATAGTCAGGCCGTCCTTCTCGCCTGGCAGTACGGGTGAGATCTTCTTCCAGCAAGAGCCATCCGTCTGATTTGGTGGCATGTCCCCGCAGTCGATGGCGACCACTTGGAACAGGTGATCATCTTCAATCGAGATTTCCTTCGGGGTCCCATCCGGGCAATCGAAGGCCTTGGTTCCTTGGTCTTTCCAGACCCCGGTGTTGGCAGTCCAGTCATACGTCCAAAGGTGAACTGACTTCCCTTCGACATGACAGTTCTGGACAAGCAACTTCCCGATCCCTTGAGGGGTCGTCGGCTCGGGTTGAGCGGGGCTGTAAAGATCTGGGATGCCGCATATCTCATTGCTCACTGACAGGTTGTTGCTCTGCCATTTGCTGCGTCCGAAAACAACGAAGCAGTGTTCTTTCGCCTTTTCGTCCGTGGTGCTGGCGAACTCGAAGTCATAGCTAGATCGATTTGGCGGCACCCCGCGGGATCGATTGCTGTCGCCGTCAACAGAGACGGCGACGAGTTGTTGACTTAGGACTGAAGGATTCGGGTTGGTCCACGACAGCTTCCCTTGGATGGTGCGAACCCAGTGCCACCTCCAGGGCTTATAGATCGGTGAGGTGTCGAACCACTCCTTCCACGTGAAATCGGCCAGTTTCAAGTCGGTGGCATTGGGAGGAGCCGTCGACCCGATCCGCCACTTCTGGATATCAGCTCCGGTAAAGGAGCTCAACACGAGCGTGCCACCGGAACCGAGATCCAAGGACTCGACGACCATCGTGTCCTCGAAGTCGGCGCATTGGATAAAGAAGACGTCCGCCTCGCCTGGGACCGGCACGAGCTTCCATACCTGTTTTGGCGGCCCCACCGGAGCAGAAAGATCCGTGACCACCGAGATCGGCGAAGTTACGGTGGGACGACCCATCTCCTCGATCGAGAAGGCGTAATTCCTCAAGACCCGTTTGTCGGAAGGCTGGTCCGCAACCACCCGTGGCAGGATGACGTCGCTTCGGACGGTTCCTGGTCGTGCCGGCTCCGATGCCTCTGCGGCCACGATCACCAATGGCGGTGACTTGACGGAGAGGTAGAGGTCGGGGCCGTCGGGGTTCAGCGCCTCGATGTAGTACGCATCGTCACCGTAATCGCGGGGAGGGCGTGCTGCGTTGTATCCCCCGACCCGGAAGATCTGAGCGTCCGTGTAGTTCAACGAGTAGGGCCAAACAGTCGTTCCAGCTCTCTTTGCGTTGCCCAGCACGTCTAAAGCCATGCCGCTCTGAACGTTCTGGAAGTAGATCCACCAACTTAGGTTCACCATCGGAAGGTGCTCCGACTGCGTGCGAACTCGGAAGTCATATGGTGACCCCTTTTCGAACGACCATGCCGGCTGGCCGACCCCAGTCTTTCATGCCCGCGTCGTTGAACTCACTCCTCGCCGATGTAGCTCTGTCCGACCCGCTTCATGGTCGAGGCATCCTGCTCACGGTGGTAGTCTCCTGTCGCGCGGCGGTCCGTCGGGCCTAGCAGTCAGATCGGCCGCTGCGGATGGTGCAGCTGTACCACCGGAAAGTTAGATCGCTGACCCCTTCCATGCTCTAACCAAATAGGGTGGGGTCTGAACCGGAACCGAGCGATCTAACCGCCCAAAACAGTCCGCCCGTAGCTCAGTGGATCAGAGCGACTGACTTCGGAGTAGCCGCGGCTGAGCGGTGTGCGTCGCGGAGTGGCCAACGACTAATTTCCGCCCAGCTATTTGCTGTGCCACGAGCGGCGGCACCGCCTGGGGGCCAGCATGCCGATCGCAGATTGGCCCTGGTTGCTTCGAACTCCTTCGGCGTTCTTGGCCAACCCGGTTGCGGGAGCGGGAGTGTTACCGATGGACGGTTGACGCCTAGGGTGCGCGATAGGCGCGGGCGTATCGTCGCGAGACCCTCCCAGCGGGCGACGCTCCGAATTGCGTCATCCGAGACCACCGAGAGCCTTGCGGTGGGCACGGTCTTGCACTACCGCCTGGCGCCCGCTTCGACGTCTTGAGCCGGGCGTGGGCGAGTCTCGGCCAGTTTGCTCAGGCTCGCCCCCACAGCTCTCGACGCCGGACGCTTACGCGCTCGTCGCGGCGGTCCGCGAACCGAGTCGCGGGATCGCCAGCGTGACGAGGCCCGCCGCGATCCCTACAGATACGGCAACGATGCGCGTACTTGGCTCGACCGCAAGGCCGAGCCCGCTATCCGCACTGATCGCGCTGGGTCCGGCAAGCCCAATGGCAGCGGCGCCCAGGCCGAGCAGCAACGGAAATTCAAAGCCCGACCGGGCGTTGAAGAAGCCATTCCGCCAGTGGACATGGCCGATGATGACGACGGCCTGAACCACGAGCGCGGCTGCGGCGAGGGGCGTCAGGAGCCCGGCGGCAAGCAGAAGGCCACCACCAAGCTCCGTGAACGCCGAGGTCACGGCGAAGAGCCTCGCCGGCCGGAAGCCCATGTTCGTCATGGCGCCTTGCCAGCCGGCCAGCCCGGGCCCGCCCCACCAGCCAAAGACCTTCTGGGCGCCGTGCGCTGCGAACGTCAGGCCGACGCCGAGCTGAAGGATGAGAAGCGAGATATCGAGCGTGTTCATGGTCCTGTGTTCTAAGGGCAGACTTGGAGTCCGCTGCAAGACGACCGTATTGCAGTCTGTTGAAACAACGCGCAAAGAGACATGAACAACGTGTGAATTGAACGCGGGCGGATTGACGTCGCCCTCTCCTAGGCGACCTTCAGGGACGTCCCCAACGCATTGTCGCTGGATGGCGTGCCTGAGGAGGCGTCACACGTCCTGCTCGTTTGCGCGTGCGACGGGAAGTTGCCAACCACGGCGAAGAGCGATCACGCGCAGGGCGAAACACAGGCCCGCCCCGACGATCGCGACCGCCGTTGGTGGGAGTCGCAGGACCTGACCGCTCGACCCGTCCACCAATTCGGACGTTGCCATTGGCGACACCGACATCGAACTTGTCCGGGTCAAGCCACAGTGTCTTGTAAAGGACGTCATCGCGGATCGCGTTCGCAAGTTGATCGTCCGGGCGCACGAATGCGTGCACGACGTCTGCGCGGCTGAGGACGCCTGGCCAGCTGTCCCGCCAGCGACACGTTTCGAGCCGCGTTGCGGCGGACGAATGAACGTTCACTCGACGTTCACCAAGGTTCCGGCGGCCGTTCGTACCCACTGGATACGGTCTTGAAGGTGGCGTCGCGTGCCGCGCACCACCCTCCCTGATCCCCAACCCGAAAAGGAGGACGCCTTCGTGCGCAAACTCAGCACCGACCCACCGTTCAGTTGTGTTACCTGCGAGACCGAGATCCGAGGCCAAGCGGTCTTCTATGTCGGATTGCCATTCTGCTGCGCAGGTTGTGTCGCTGGGGCCGCATGCACGTGTTCCGACGATAGCACCGGGGTCGAAGGCGGAGCCGTTCGCCATTGCCTCGACGTGGCGGATCCAGTCTCGCCGTTCCTTGGCGGCGCGCGGGAGGTCCTTTCCGCATCGCGGCTATAGGTCGGCGCGATTGAACCTGCTCATCTCGTGGGTCTTCGGGCCCCGCCTACGTGCCCGGATCAGCGGACCTGTTCAGCCGGCGGGATATGCAGGGGCCGCGGCGCTATTTCGGTCCTTGGCCGTGTTCGTTGCCACTGGCCTCCACTGAGCCAACGGATCCAGCGACGGCCGAGCCCAATTTGAGCTTGGCCGTCGCTCTGCTATCCCGCACGATCCGGGTTACCCAGCCTCGACCACGAGCGTCCCACTCATGCCGGGATGGAGGGTGCACAAGAATGTGTACCTGCCCGCGTCTGGAGCCTTGAACTCCAGGATCTCCGACATTCCTGCCGCGACGACCGTCGCGGTAGCGACATTCGGCGGCCCCTGGAATGTCAGGTTGTGCGGCACTGTCGCTCGATTCTCGAAGCTCAGACGAACGTCAGCTCCTGCTCGAACTGTCACCTCAGCTGGATCGAACTTCAATTCGCCGCCGGTGTCAGTGCCCACCGTGACCTCGAGCGCCGGGCCGGATGGCGCAGTGCTCGGGGCTGCCGAAGCGCCAGGCGCCGGACTGGCGTCACCCACGGTGTCCGCGGGCCCGATGCGGTACACCGCACCGGCGCTGATGCTCGAGACATACAGCATGCCGTCCGGCGCATGGACGATGCCCGTGACGACACCGAAGCCCGTGCCGACGATGTACCTGGCGCTCTCGCCGACGTCACCCTTCTCGGTGTTGTCATCGACGCGGTCGGTGAGCCCAGTGTCGCCGGCGAAGTCGAAGCCTGATCCGTCAGCCGCGAGGGGATATCGATACAGGCTGTCCGTCAATACCGTGCCCAGCCAGGCGGTGTTGGCCGACGCGGCGCCAAGGCTGTCGTCTGTCACGAAGGCGAGCGAGGTGACCGCCACCGGGTGCTTCCAGGCAAATACGGGCGGCACATACGCACTGCCGTCCATGACGAACATGCGCTGCTGTGCTTCGTCAGCACTCGCCGCCAGCTTGTCGGGCGGGAAGTCCTTGTTGTCCATCCCGTCCGCGGAATCCGTTTCGATCTGCTTGAACTCGGCGAAGCGCTCCGGTGGACCGATGAGCTGGATCCAACCGGAGTTCGAGCCGGCCGGGAAGATGTTGACCTCGTCCCAACTGTCGTCGCCGTTCTCCGTTTCCCACAGGTCACCTGTGAGCGGGTGGATCGCCAGCCCGAAGCTGTTGCGGACCCCGTAGGTCCAGATCATCTGGACGTTCTCGCCGGCCTCGCCACCGAGCGCTGCGCCCGTCGCGAAGAACGGGTTGTCCTCCGGCGTGCTGCCGTCGTCGTTGAGGCGCAGGACGACACCAGTCAGGTTGGTGTCATCGGGTGCCGCCTGGTCGCGCAGGTTCTGGAGCTGGCTGCGCTGATTCTGGTCACCGATGATGATGAACAGCTTGCCGTCCTTGCCGAAGGCGAGCGGTCCGGCGTCGTGGTTGCCGCGGATGCGGCCCGACGTGTCGGTATCGAGCGTATTGCTCCGGAGCTGTCACTAGATTTCGGTCCCAGGCGAGCTTCGTGCCATCCCAGATGAATCGGTCGACCCGATTGCCCAGGGCTGGAAGCGTCTTCGCGTCGTCGGTGTCGGCACCGAACATGCCCTCGCCCGACTCCCCCTTGGCGCTTTCGGTCCAATAGAGGTAGACGAACCCGTTCGCAGCGAACTCAGGATGGAGGGCGATGCCCAGAAGGCCTCGCTCATCGAAGGAGTTGACGGCCAGATCCAGGACCGGCTCGCCCACCTGCCCGTCAACAACATGGTGCACCTGTCCGGTGCTCTTCTCTGTGACGAAGAAGTCGTTTGCCCCTACGAATGCCAACGCCGTTGGTTCCGTGAGGCCGCTCGCGGCGACTTCGACACCAAGTGATGTGTCCTTCATGACCGGCGCGGCAGAAGGCTCACTCGAGGCTGGAGGCTGGCCGGATGCGCTGGCAGCAGGAGGGGTGCTCGGGGAAACCGACGCCGGGCTCGAGGCCGGCTCGTTGGTGGCTCCACAGGCGCCGACCACCAGCATGATGGCGACGAGCAGGCCTGAGTACTTCGTTCGCATAGTTCTACTGCTCCTTCTCAATTCGCGATTCGTACTGATCGCGGAGCGTCTTGAAGCGTGGTGCGCGAGTGCCCGATACCCCCGTAGCCGGCACTCGCGTCCACAAGGGAAAGCCGCGAATCAGCGGATCTGCGCCACGACGGTCGCGCCTCGTCGTGATGTCCCGTGGCGACAGACCATGTACACGCCGATGAGGAGGGGCGTGAGGTGGATACCCTGGAAGCCGAGGGCGGTGATCGTGTTGGCGAGCAAGTCGAAGGGCATAGAGGCTCCTCCCCTATGTCATTGGCCGCATGGCGGCGCGCCGCCGGGAGAGCGCCCATCGGCGTCAGCTGGATGGCTCGCCCTGGGATTCCCAATGGACCTGTCGGGGACCATATGAGTGAGGCCTGTACCCGCCCGGAAATACGGATGAACAGGGGATGAATTCGGCGTATCGGTGGTCGCGTCGACGGCGGCCGTTCGTGGCCACGAGGAGGGTGCGCCCGCTTCAGGTCATTCGGCGCGTGGTGGATCCTGGCTCCCGTGGCCGTGCCGGATGCATCAGGAGGACGCGTCTCGGTCCCTCAATAGCCGGTGAATTCTTCCGTCCGGATGTCGTCCTCGTCGACGCCCGAGTCCAGGAGCATCGTCCGCAGTCCGTCCACCATGCCGGGCGGCCCGGTCAGGTAGTAGATGGGCTGGTTTACGCGGTCCAGGTGGCGAGCCAGCATCGAAGCATCGATGTGGCCGCGCTCGCCGTCCCACGGTTCCGTCGGGTCGAGCGCCGACATGGTTGGAACGAAGCGCAGGTTCCCGTCCCGCCCGGCCAGCTCACGAAGCTCGTCGAGGAAGGCAGCGTCCTGGGGTCGACGGTTGGCGTAGAAGACGACCACCGGGTACGGGAGGCCGCCGTTTCGGATCGTCTCGATGAGGATGCTCCGGAACGGCGTGATGCCGATGCCGCCGGTGAGCACGACGGCCGGGCGGGCGGCGTGGTGGAGGCGGAGATCCCCGAACGGACCCTCGATCTTGACGGCCGTGCCGAGCGGCATCGTCTGCAGGACCCGCTTGAAGGCCGTGTCGCGCAGCCGAGTGCTGATCATGATCACGTCCTCGCTTGGCGCGCTCGAGATCGAGAATCCACGCGTGTTGCCCTCAGCATCGGTCTCCGGCGGGTCGAGCAGGGTGATGTCGACGAACTGCCCGGCGCGATAGGTCCACTCCACGGGCTTGGCGAAACGGAATGTCATCGTCCGCTCGGCGACCAAGTCACGGCCGACCAGGGCAGCCTTGAAAACGGGCCAGGCCACGGTCGCAGTCATTCTTCCCACGTCCCATCGAGGTACGCACTGACAGTGATCGCGGCCCCGGCGAACAGTCGCGAGATGGGGCAAAGGTCAGCGGCTTCGTGAACGATCGCCCTGAACGTTTCGCCGTCAAGATCGATGACTTGACCGACCACCTGCAACGCCGAGGACACGACGGTCGGACGACCATCAACGTCGTCGAGCGAGACCGTCGCCGTGACATCGAGACGCTGGGGCGCGATGCCGTGTTCGCCGAGCCGAAGGGCGAGTGCCATCGCGACGCACGAGGAATGGGCCGCAGCCACAAACTCTTCAGGGCTCGTCCTTCCGTTCGGTTCCCGAGTTCGAGCCGCCCACGTGACCGGCAGGTCCTGCAGGGCACCACTACCGGAAGTGACCGTGCCCTCGCCGCTGGCCAGGGATCCGGTCCATTTCGTCTGAGCCGATCGCTCGGCGATGGTTGTGCGTTGTGAGATCGCCATGGGGAGGTTCCGTACCGTCTTGCTATCCCTGGTCGGGAGTCATGACGACCGTAGTGGCACGCGGTGAACGATCCCGCTGAC
Organism: uncultured Chloroflexia bacterium; assembly: GCA_963788235.1. Taxonomy (GTDB): domain Bacteria; phylum Chloroflexota; class Limnocylindria; order Limnocylindrales; family CSP1-4; genus SPCO01. The sequence continues at coordinate 158,668 of CAWBFV010000003.1, forward strand.
CCGCGTGAACGCTCGGTGAACAGCTCAAGTCGATGACCGTCGCTCCGCGACCGACGCGGGCCGAGGCAAGCGACGTCGCGAACGCCGTCGTTGACGGAACGGACGCAATCATGCTGACCGGGCAGCCTTCCCATGGACTAGCTGTGCCGTCGACGAGTCGCCTGACGGCGGCGACAGTTGCACAACTCCAAGCCGCCTCGGCAATTACCCCATATGCCGTCGTGGCCCGGTCAGCCAGATCGAGACGATTCGGGAATCGGCGCCTCGGCGTGGGCGGCTTGCGCCCGCTCCCAGTCCTTCCGGAACTGCTGGATTCCGTTGTCAGTGAGCGGGTGGTGGACCATCTGCGTCAGTACCTTGAGCGGGACTGTCGCGATGTGGGCGCCCGCGAGCGCGGCCTCCGTCATGTGGCGCGGGCTGCGGATCGATGCCGCAAGGACTTCGGTATTGAGGTCGTACGTCTCGACGATCGCAACGAGATCGCGCACCACCTGCATGCCATCCTGGTTGATATCGTCGATGCGACCGACAAACGGCGACAGCAGCGAGGCTCCGGCCTTGGCGGCGAGGAGGCCTTGGTTGGCGCTGAAGATCAACGTGCAGTTGGTCTTGATGCCCTCATAGGCGAGTCGCGCCATCGCCTCAAGGCCACCTTCGCTCATCGGTACCTTCACCACGATGTTCGGCGCCAGCTTCGCGAAGTGGCGGCCCTCGCGGAGCATGCCCTCGACGTCATCTGCCACGACTTCCGCACTCACCGGCCCGGGTGTGATCTCGCAGATCTGCTTGAGGACGTCGTCATAGCTGCCGCCCACCTTGGCAAACAGGGACGGGTTGGTGGTTACCCCGTCCAAGACGCCCCATCGGGCAGCGATGCGGATCTCCTCGATCCCGGCGGTGTCCAGAAAGATCTTCATGGTGGAATCCTCACGCCTCGGTGAGTAGCTCGCCGCCGTCGACCTGCAGCGCGCGCGACCGGACCGGCCGCTGGGCCGGTCCGCGAAGAACAGCACCGGACGTCACGTCGAACTGGCTGCCGTGGCAAGCACACGTCACCGTGGTTCCGTCAAGTTCGCCATTCGCCAGCGAGCAGCCCATATGGGTGCAGGTGTCATCGAACGCGTAGAGATGTCCGCTCGCGTTCGACACATTGACTTTCGTTCCAGCGACGACGAACACGCGCATCTGTCCGTCTGCGACGTCCGCCGAATTGCCGATCCGTACCAACATGGCCTGGCTCCCAATCAAGTCAGAGTTCCCTGGGCTATCAAACTGCGATGGGCGATATCCGGCAATGGCCTAGAGAACGCTCACTGCGTGCCCCCGCCGACCAACACGCTTCCCTGCATATCCTTGGGATGCAGCGAGCAGTCGTAGCGGAATAGGCCAGGTCCCGTGAAGGCCTGAGTGACGCTCTCGCCTGGTCTCATCATTTGATCCTGGCCGGTGTCCAGCAGACGCACTGTGTGTGTGAAGTTGTCGTTGTTCGTCCAGGTAACCGTGGTGCCGACCGGGACCGTGATGTCCGCTGGTGCGAACTTGTACGACCTCGGCAGATCGACCTGATTCGTGGCGACGGGTGCGCTCGGCTCGGCAGCCTGGCAGCCGGCGGCGAGAACGATTGCGAAGAAGATGGCGAGTGCCAGGCGGAGGGGATGCCTGGCACTCGCGCGGAGGAGGGAATGCATGGTGGTCAGCGCGATCCCGATGCGCTGACAGTAGCCTGGCGCACCGTCCAACTGAAGATCAGGATGAACGCCAGCAGGTCCAGCACTTCGCTGACCGTGTGGGCGAACAGGAAGACTGTCCAGTCGAGGTGGTAGGTCATGTAGCTGAGTTCCGCCAGCGCGAACAGACTGAAACCCCAGCCGAGCGCGGTGGCTCCGGCGCCAAACGAGCGCCATGCGAAGTACGCACCGATGAGGAACGCCGTCGCGTGGATGGCCAGAAAGCCCAGGGCTGGGACCTGGTTGATGAAGTCACCGAAGGGCATCGTTCTTCCTCCCTTGATTTCCCGAGTCGCCACTGCCGCGGCCTGAATGGACGCCGTCAACGACGACGCCGATGAGAACCAGCGCCATGCCCGCGAAGACCACCAGGTGCGCGGAGAGCTGCGGCCCGGTCACACCTCCGTGGTGGTGATCGAGAGCCGGGTCCAGATGGGCGACCAGATCTGCCGCGAATCCGAGGACCATCACGGCCAATCCGATCTGCGACCCGATCGGGAACTGATGTGCCGCCCGGGATAGGCGTCGGATGGCTGCGACTGCTGGCACTGGTCCTCCCTCTCGGTCTGAGATGGTTTGCTATGGCTCACGTCCGAGACGGTAGGAAGGGAGCCTGTACCGCGACAGAAATCGGGATGAACAGGCTGTGAATTTCCGACCGACGACGGACTCCGGGGTTCCCTTTGGGGCCGCAGACAAGCAATCGGTCGGATCGTCAACCTAGCCGCGGGCAGCCTCATCGTCAGCCCGGAAGGGATCGCCCTAATGGACCGTCAGCGACGTCAGGAGCGACCATGGGCTCCGATGCGTGACGGCATGGGTCCGCGATCGTTTGCCTGATCCCATCCGCAGAATCAGGTGCCGGCGATCCAGGTCTTAGGGAGATGTGTGATGACGAGCGAGCGTATCGAGCGTGGAGCCTCGCGAAACTCCGCGAATGTCCTTGCAGGCGGAGATGACGGCAGCCTGCCGCCGGCGTTGCGACTCCAGATCCTCACGACAGAGCATTGGAGTCTGTTGTCGACTCGGGCGCTAAGTTGGAACGAGGCGTTCAGCCGCGCCACGATGTTCCTATCCGTGCTCTCCGGAGCCGTCGTCGCGCTTGCGCTCGTCGCCCAGGCGACGGCGTTCGGGGACGGCTTCGTGACGTTCGCGCTCCTGATACTGCCGGTCGTCCTGTTCGTGGGCATCGCGACGTTCATGCGTCTCGTCGCGATCAATCATGAGGATGTGGGTTGGGTCGTCGGAATGAACCTCCTCCGCCATGCGTACCTGGGCGCCGCGCCGGAGCTCCGACAGTATTTCGTCAGCGGTTCGACCGACGACGAAGCTGGGATCATGGCCACATTCGGGGCGACACCGGGCCCGGGCAGCTTCGCCCACGAATTCGTAACGACGCCTGGCATGCTCGCGGTCGTCGACGGCGTGATCGCAGGCGTCCTCGCCGGGATCCTCAGTCTGCGTGCGGGACTAGGCACTCCGTTCGGGATCGGATTGGCCGTGGCAATGGGGGTTGTCACTGTCGCGCTGCTCCTGATCTATCAGTACCGAGCGGTCGTCGGGCCGCGCGGACGTCATCGCACACGGTTCCCGGAGAAGCCGCCGACGATCTGATGGGTTCGTTCAACGGTTCTTACTCAGCGAGGCGGGCGTCGCCATCCGTTCACGTTGCGTTCATGTCAGTTCGGGCAGACCTTCAGCCAGAAGGACTACGTTCCGGCCATGCGCCCGATGTGGGCGGTTCCTGGAAGAGGAAGCCACTGGAATGGGGCTACAAGTTCGAGCGAAAGCCACCCCAATGTACGGTCGAGCGGGCGTTGATGGCGCTGAGCAGTCGGCCACGCGAGCCGAACGGAACCAACGCCACGGACCGTTCGGTCATGGAGTGGCTCGACGAATATCACGCGTCGAGGCGAAAGGGCGTCTCGAGGGCGAACTACGTTCGATCGCCGTGGACCTTCTGGGTCCGAATGAGTCAGACGAGTTCCCAGCAGCGTGTGCCGACTGGGTTGCGACAGCGACCGAAGCCGCGGTCACCAGAGTCACCGACACAGCGCTCGAGGCGCTTGTCCACGGACTCGATTCGTCTGATGGTCGCTGTACCGGCCGATATCGCACGCCAACTCGACCGGGCGAAAGCCCGGCATGAAGCCGGCTTCGACTGAGCGTGCAGCGGCTCGACGTCAGCGCGAGACCATAGACGGAAAGAGAGAACGACACGATGAGACTTGCTTCACGACGTCGCGCTGGTGACCAGCCGATGGCTGTTGCGAACGTCCGGACTCAGCGAGCCTATGACGAACCGGGCCCCGAGGATGGTCATCGCGTGCTGGTCGACCGCGTCTGGCCCCGAGGACGAACCAAGGAGGCGCTGCGGCTCGACGCTTGGGCACGAGATCTCGGCCCCAGCAACGAGCTCCGCAAGTGGTTCGGTCACGACCCGGCACTCTGGCCCGAGTTCCAGGCACGGTACGAGGCGGAGCTCGCTGAACCTGACAAGGCGCAGGTGCTTGACGCACTCGCCGCCGAGGCGCGCCTGGGTCCGGTCACGCTCGTCTACGGCGCGCGCGATCGCGAGCACAACCAGGCCCGGGTCATCGCCGAGGAACTCGAGCGTCGACTCGAGGGCTGACAGACGGGGAACGATGAAAAAGGGCTAGGAAGGTGCGATGAACCGGTATCCGAGTCCGCGTTCCGTCTGGATGTAGCGCGGCGATTCGGAGGAGTCTCCGAGCTTGTCCCGGAGCCGCCGGATGTAGACGCGGATGTAGTCGACCTCGTCGACGTACTCGCGACCCCAGACCTTGGCTAGAAGCGTCCCGTGCTCGAGGACATGACCGGCATTTCGGACGAGGTGATAGAGCAGCTTGTATTCGGTCGGCGTCAGATCCAGACGTTCGCCGCGCAGGCGCGCCTCCTGCTTCGCGAAGTCGACCTCGAGATCGCCGGATTGGAAGGACGGAGCGCGACTGGTCGGGGCAGGCATCTCGAGGCGGCGCAGAACCGCCTTGACGCGCGCCATCAGCTCGAGGTGGTTGAACGGCTTCGTGACGTAGTCGTCCGCTCCGAGCTCGAGACCCTTGACCTTGTCCATGGCGTCATCACGCGCGGTGAGCATCACGACCGGGACGTCGGAGAACGCGCGGATCTGGCGGAGTACCTCGTAGCCGTCGATGCCAGGGAGCCCGACGTCGAGCAGGACGATGTCTGGATGGTCGCGCTCGACGATGTCCAGCGCCGCCTCGCCCTCGCCGGCTCCCAGGACGTCGACGTCGCGCCACTGCAGCGTGAAGCCGAGGCGAACCGACTCGACGACGTCGGGCTCGTCGTCGACGACAAGGATCTTCATCCAGCCTCCTCCGGCGGTCCGGCTGCAGGGACCACGAGCGTAAACGTGCTCCCATGGCCGGGCCGGCTGCGAACGTCGATCGTCCCGCCGTGCGCTTGCGCGATGGCGAGCGCCCTCGGCAGTCCAAGTCCAACCCCTTCGTGCGCTTCGTTTGGGTCGTGTGTCCCGACGTAGAACCGCTCGAACAGATGGGCTTGGTCTTCCAGTGGGATGCCCGGTCCGTCGTCGGTCACCGACCAGCGGATCATGCCATCGGCGGGGCGATGGAGGCGAACCGTGATGCGCCCTCCATCCGGAGCGAAATGCTGGGCATTGGCTGACGAGGTTCAGGAGCGCCCGATCGAGCCGCGGGCGGTCGCCGAACACGCGTGGAGAGCGGACCCTCGCGGGACCTTGAGGTCGACCGTCTGGTTCCGGCGTTCCGCGAGCGGGCGGATCGTTGCAACCGCCGACTCGGCGAGCTCGATGGCGTCGAACGGACGAAGCTGGAGTCCGATCGTGCCAGCTCGATAGCGGGCGAGGTCGAGGATCTCGCCAATGAGGTGCTGCATCCGCTCCGCGTTGCGCTCCATCGTCTCGAGCATCGTGCGGCGCTGCTCAGGCGACGGGTCTGACGCTGGGTCGAGCAAGAGACCGGTGAGCGTTCGCATCACCGTGATCGGTGTCCGGAGTTCATGGGCGATGATCGACAAGAAGTCGGTTCGCATTCGCTCCAGGTCCTTCATCGGCACGGCGGCGTCAGTCCAATTTCCGTGTTGGACCAGTCGCCGTCCGAGACTCGAGAGGACGTACTCGCGAAGCGGGGCGCCCCTCGAGATCCGGATCAGCCCGAGGGATTCCAGCTCCGTCGAGCAGGCCCTCCACGACGCCGGGACGTAGGTCGGCGCCGTTCTCGGCGAACCGGCGTCTCGAGATCCGTCTGCGGTTGCGCCGTCGTTGCACGAGTGCGAGGGCGGCGACGGCCAACGGCGAACTCGCTGAGCCGGTCGATGTCATGTAGCCGAGCATACGACCCGCTACTCGACCGAGAGCACCGTGACGACTCGATGTCCCGCCGGCGCTGTGACCTCGACCTTGTCGCCAGGCTCGCCGCCCAGGATGGCTGACCCGAGCGGCGAGTCGGCTGAGATCCAGCCCTGGGCCGGGTCGCCATCCCCAGGGAACACCAGCCTGTAGGTGACCGACTCGCCCTCGGCCTCGAGGACGGTGATGCGACGACCGATCACCGCTCGCTCCGGCTCGTGGATCTGCTCGGCCGCATCAAGAACCGCCGAAAGCACGTCCAGCCGTCGTGCAGCCTTGACGACCGCGAGATCGACGACGTCGTTGGCCAGTTCTCCGGCAAGCGATGCAACGTCGGTTCGCAGGCGCCCGAGTTCATCGACGAGCGTGAGCCAGGCCTCTCGTGTCATCGGCCAGCGCTGCTTGTTGAAGGCCGTCGTATCGCCAGCTCGGTCATGGTCAGGTGCCTCCTCGTCATAGGAACAGTTGCAGGGTCCATCGGCCGCGCAGCCGGAACAGCAGAACGGAAGCCCGACATGGAAGATCGCCTGCCCGGCGATCTCGGCTTCGCAGGTAACACAGGTAAAGGGATATTCGGTGCTCAAGCGGCGCATGAGGAACCTCGTGGTGGGACAGCTCCTCGTTGGGCGGGCCGTCCCGAGGGCGTGCTCGTCGACGCTAGGGACCGCGCCTAAAGCGCCTCGGGAATGTGGATGAAGAACGCGTGAACACGGCCGATGCCCGGTTGCGCATTCACGTGCCGTTCATGTCCGTCAACGGATTTGTTCGGTGCGCACGCGAGCCTTGGCGACCACGCCAGCTTGGATTCGCCATGGAGATTCTTTGATGCAAGAGGTCCTCACCCGGACCAAGCCGTCCGCGGGGGCAGGCGCCCTCGCGGCGGCTCTAGCCCAGTTCGATGCAGCTGCCGACCACCTCGGATTGGAGGCCGGCCTCCGTGCCGTCCTCCGCGTTCCGCAGCGCGAACTCACGGTCCATTTCCCGGTCAAGCGGGATGACGGCTCGGTCGAGGTCTTCCAGGGCTACCGGGTCCAGCACAACGTCGCGCGGGGGCCGGCGAAGGGAGGACTTCGATTCCACCCGAAGACCGATCTCGATGACGTCCGCGCCCTGGCGATGTGGATGACCTGGAAGGCGGCCCTCGTCGACGTCCCGTTCGGCGGCGCAAAGGGTGGCGTGACCTGCGATCCGCGCTCCATGAGCCCAAAGGAGCTCGAGGCGTTGACCCGCCGCTTCGCCACCGAGCTCGAAGGGATCATCGGACCCGACTCAGATATCCCGGCGCCAGACGTCGGCACCAACGCCCAGACGATGGCCTGGATCATGGACACGGTCTCGATGCATCGGGGCTACTCGGTGCCGGGCGTCGTGACCGGCAAGCCCATCGCCATCGGCGGTTCCGTCGGTCGGGCGGATGCAACCGGCCAGGGCGTGGTCTACACGATCGCGGACGCGGCTCGCCGAGGCGGCTTCGAGCTCGAGGGCTCGCGCGTCGCGGTCCAGGGATTCGGGAACGTTGGCGAGGCGACGTCCCGACTGCTTCACGAGGCGGGCGCACGGGTCGTCGCGATCACCGACGTCCACGGTGGCGTGGCACGTGCTGAAGGTCTCGACGTCCCGTTCCTGCGACGCCATCTCGGTGAGCACGGCACGATCGCCGGGGCGCCCGGAACGCGACCCATCGAGAACGACGAACTCTTCGGGCTCGATGTCGACGTCCTCGTCCTTGCGGCGCTCGAGGGACAGATCACGGCGGAGAACGCCGACACGGTTCGGGCGCGGATCCTCGCCGAGGCCGCGAACGGGCCGGTGACGCCCGACGCCGATCCCATCCTCCGCCGAAACGGGGTCGTCGTTGTCCCCGACATCCTGTGCAACGCGGGCGGGGTCATCGTCAGCTACTTCGAATGGGCTCAGAACCGAGCGGCACTCGCATGGACCCTCGAGGAGGTCAACGAGCGCTTGCGCCGGCAGATCCTGGCGGCCGCCGACGCAGTCTGGGCTCGAGCGGGCGCCGACGGGATCGATCCACGCTTGGCCGCCCAGGCCATCGCGGTGGAGCGTGTGGCCGAGGCGACGCGACTCCGCGGGCTCTACCCGTAGGCATCACACAGGCGCTTCGAGCGCCCGACCCTACGTCGATCCCTTCGTCGGTTCGTGCCGGGCGCGTGATGCGGTGCAAGCGACGCGCACACGGTCCCTTGCGAATATTCACATGACGTCCACGCGAGTTTCGGGGGAAGTCCACCCTCGACCTCCACGATCGGCGCATGGACATCAACGAACTGCGAGTTCGCGAGCATCAAGCGCGCCTCGCTGACCAAAACGAACATCCCCTTGTTGGGCAGCCATCGGCGTTTGTCTTCTGGGTTGCTCTGGCGATCGTCGGAGCTGTGCTGACAGTCTCTACGCGGGACCAAGACGGTCCAGGTATCTTCCTGGGTCTGGGCCTGTTCCTTGTCGGCACCTTGACGGGTTTGCGACTGGCCGGCCGACTGCCGGATAACCCAACAACCCATGACAGGCCGAAGGGAACGGGCGGCCGGCGGACCGCAGACGATGTGTCACGAGCCGGCATCTTCGACCAAGCGATCGTCTCCATCCCACTCGGTCCGACCCCGAACAAGTGATCGGTCGGCACGCGGACGCGGGGACACCAAGGCAGGCCGTCGAAGATGTGCTCGTTGGATCGCCTGTCAAACCCCTTGCTACTGGTCGACGATGTCGTTCCGCATTGCGGCGAAGGTGTCTTGAGGCCGAATAGGCTGACGGTGCCGATGGGAATCGACGCATACCCCGCGAACGAGCACGCGCCGTCGCGGGGCCGTCGCCCCAGAGTGGTCACGGGCGATAGGCCGACAGGGCCACTTCACCTCGGGCATCTCGTCGGGACGCTGCACAACCGTGTGCTCCTCCAGGAAACCCACGAAACGTTCATCCTCATTGCGGATCAGCACATGCTGACGACGCGGCTTGACCGCGTTGGCGAGATCGAGACGAACATCCGGGAGGACGTGCTTGGCAATCTCGCCGTCGGCATCGACCCGGACAAGGCCACGATCTATCTCCAGTCGCAGGTGTCTCAGACTGCGGAGCTCTTTCTCTACTTTGCGATGCTCGTCTCTGTCTCGCGAGCGCAGCGGATCCCGACACTCAAGGACCAGGTCCGCGAGCTGCGGATAGCGCAACCCTCGTACGGCCTTCTCGGTTATCCGATCCTGCAGGCAGCGGACATCCTGCTCATGAGAGCAGACGTCGTCCCGGTCGGCCCCGACCAGAGGTCCCACGTCGAGCTTGCTCGCGAGATCGCGAGAACTTTCAACGGACGATTCGCGCCAGTGTTCCCGGTACCGACGGCCCTCGCCCCGCGTGGCGGGACACTGCCCGGCACGGATGGGTCGCCGAAGATGAGCCGATCTGTCGGGAACACGATCGATCTCTTCGACGACGAGGAGACCGTCCGGACAAGGTCATGGCGATGTACACGGATCCAAGCCGAATTCGGGCGACGGACCCGGGCCAAGTGAAAGGGAATCCGGTGTTCGCTTATCACGACGCGTTCAACCCGGACATGGACGAGGTCGCGGATCTTAAGGCACGATACGTTCACGGACGAGTGGGAGACGTGGAGGTCAAGCAACGGCTCGTCGCTGCATTGAATTCGCTCCTTGCCCCGATCCAACAACGTCGGCGCGATCTCCTGGCGGAGAATCCCTCGGTGGTCGAGGACGTCGCTGCGATCCGGGAGCGAAGCAAGCGCGCGTCGAGGCTGGCGACACCATTCGCCAGGTCCGCGCAGCGATGCAGCTCGACTCGTTTGATTAGGCTATGGCGCCTGAATTCTTCGGTCCTGTCCGAGCTGGATGCCGAGATCGTCGTCTGCCGCCTCTGTCCGCGACTCGTCGCCTGGCGCGAGCGGGTGGCCATCGAGAAAGTCGCGCGCTTCGCGGGCGAGACGTACTGGGGTCGACCGCTGCCTGGCTTCGGCGACACCGATGCCCGGGTGTTCATCCTCGGTCTGGCACCGGCCGCCCACGGGGGGAACCGGACGGGTCGCATCTTCACAGGCGATCGATCGGGCGACTTCCTGTGCGCGGCGCTCCATGCGACGGGCTTCGCCAACCAGCCAACTTCGACTGGGACCGATGATGGCCTGGCCCTGACGGACGCCTACGTCGCTGCCGCGGTCCGTTGCGCGCCGCCCTCGAACCGGCCGACGATCGATGAACGCAACAATTGCGCCCCGTACCTGGTTCGTGAGCTTGCTCTGCTACGACGGGTAACGGTGATCGTCACCCTCGGAGCATTCGCCTGGGACGCGGCCCTCCGGGCGATCGCCATCGGCGACGCGACGCCCATGCCGCGACCGCGACCGCAATTCGGGCACGGCACCGAGGCCGTCGTTGGTCCGTACCGCCTGATCGGGTCGTTCCATCCTAGCCAGCGCAACACGTTCACTGGTCGGCTCACGCCATCCATGCTCGAAGGGGTTCTTCGCCACGCTGGCGAACTGGCCGCGGCTGACCGGCCGCCGCTAGCGCTGCCGCGAGACCACGGACGAGGGCGGGAAGGGTGCGAGAAATACGACTTCGCGCGCCGGTCGTGCTCCTACGTCCAAAAGCGCGGATGAGGTCGCTGTCGCAGATGACCCGAGCGCGGATTCCGCCGCGACGCTCCCGCGGCACCAAAATGCGTTGGTCAGTGGCACGCTGGTTGCGGCCTCGGCGCAAAGTGGAGGCGCAACCGCGGCAAGGAGGTACGAACAGATGCGCGTGTTGCTGGCATATGACGGTTCGGCTGGCGCGATGGAGGCAGTGGCGCTCGCCGAGTCGATCCCTTGGCCCAGCGACTCGCTGCTACGAGTCATCAACGTTATCGAACCGATCGCGATGTCGGTCTCGGGCCCGTGGGATCGCGGCACCGCCCTTACGCCCGAGCTCGATGCGGCGATCACGACTTACGCCCAGGAAGCGATGAGGGAGGTCGTCAAGCGCCTAGCGCTTCCGGCAAGTCCGCCGAAGGCCTTGTACGGCGCGGCCGGGCCGCCAGCACGATCATCGACGCCGCGCGTGACTTTCACGCAGACCTGGTCATCATCGGCTCGCGGGGCCATGGAACCATCGCGTCGCTGGTCCTCGGGTCAGTGTCCAGCGAGGTTGTCGACCACAGCCTCCTGGCCCGTCCTCGTCGCTCGAAACGCCACGTTGAGCCAGGTCGTGTTCGCCACCGACGGATCGCCTTCGGCCCAAGCAGCCGAAGCAATGCTGGCTCAATGGACCATTTTCGCCGGGTCGTCGATCCGCGTCGTTAGCGTGGCCGATGTCGTTGTCCCGTGGACAAGTGGGATCGCCCCGACGATGTATGCACAGGTCCTCGACGCATATGCAGCGGACCTCCGCCAAGCGAAGCTGGATCACGAGCGACTCGCAGCGGAATCGGCGGCGCGACTGCGTGAAGCTGGCCGTGTCGTACAGGCGGAGATGCGCGCTGGCGATGCCGCCGGCGAGATCATCGCCGTGGCAGAGCAGCAAGGTTCCGATCTCATCGTCCTTGGCTCACGCGGTCGCACAGGGCTGACTCGAGTGTTGCTCGGCAGCGTCGCGCGAAATGTTCTGTCCGGAAGCACCGCCTCGGTGCTTATCGTGCGCGACGGAACCCAGGAACCGGCCGAGGTTGAGGCCGAGCTGAAGTGATTCGCTGCGCCGGCAGCGTGCCTCACCCAGCGACACCGGAAGCGTCACACTTGGACGACGCTCAAGTCCGACCACCGGGTGTCATCGGGGGATATCAGCAATGAGACGACCGAGGATACATGCGGACACGCTGCGGGCAACTGGCACGATTGCGAGGGGTATCCCCATCAGGGTGAAGTGGTGAAAAGGTCGTCTGCAGCGGGGACGTAGGTGACGAGGCGCGGGGGCTGCGTGGATTGTCGATGAGTCTCCCTTTGCGGTCACGAATAAGGTCAAACGCCGTCAAGCCACGGGCTGAGAACTGGAAATTGCTGAGCAGCGGTTTCGCCAAACCCGGAAATCGTTCAGCGCGTGTACGAATGTAAACTGGCCCTACCGCCCGTGGCGCAGTGGATAGCGCGACTGACTTCGGATCAGTAGGTCGGGGGTTCGAATCCCTCCGGGCGGGCCACACGCCCATTTCGTGCACGATCCGACATCGAAACGTCACGGCGATGGCGGCGCGGACTCCGAGCGGGCTTTGGAACATGCGGCGCCCAGCGAATATTGAACATCGCCGAATGGCGGGCACTCTGTAGGCTCGGACAGCGCGCACGATGCGCGCTACCAAGAGGGCGGAGCGAGTGGACCGCGATGTCGTCGAGCAGGCCCAGCGGGGCGACCGGGAGGCGTTCGCCGTCCTGGCCCGCACGCGCGGGGACAGGCTGTTCGGGATCGCACGCCGCATCCTCCGCGATGTCAGCCTGGCCGAGGACGCGGTGCAGCAGGCGCTGGTGATCGCCTGGCGGGAGCTGCCCCGCCTCCGCGATCTTGACCGGTTCGACGTCTGGCTCCAGCGGACGCTTGTCCACGCCTGCTACGCCGAGGCACGCCGCCAGCGCGCCTGGACCTCCTCCATCAGGACGCTGCCGATCGACGGACCGGCCGGCCCGGATGAGATCGCGGCGCTCGCCGATCGCGACGAAGTCGAGCGAGGGTTCCGGCAGTTGCCGCCCGAGCAGCGGGCGATCCTCACCTTGCATCACTACCTGGGCCTCGATTCGAGCGAGATCGGCGAGGTGCTCGACATCCCCGCCGGGACGGCTCGGTCGAGGCTCCATTACGCCCACCGGGCGATGCGTGCCCAGCTGGAGGCCGATGCCCGGCCGACGGCCGCGGCGGGCGGCGGGATCCGATGACCAGTCGCATCGATGCCGAGCGCATCCTCGATGCCTTCCTCGCCCCGGACGCCGACAGGCTGCCCAACCGCGTCATCGAGGCCGCGCTCACCGACATCGCCCGGACTCCGCAGCGGCGCGCCATGCGCGTGCCGGGGAGGATCCCAACGATGACCTCCTTCGCCAAGCTGGCGATCGGCGCCGCGGTCGTGGTCGTGGTCGTGGTCGCGGGCATCCAGTTCCTGCCACGCTCCGGGACGTCGGGTCGGCAACCGAATCCCCAAGCAGCCCCGACAGCCACGCCGGCCTTTGCGCCGCTCGCCGAGGGTCCGCTCGCGCCCGGTCGATATGCCCTGTACGACCGTCTGGCGACCTCGATCGAGGTGCCCGCGGGTTGGATCGGCAAGCCACCATTCGTCCGGAAGGTAGGTGCCGATGGAGCCGGCCTGTGGTGGGGTCCGGTCGGGTCGGGCGGTCGGGTCTTCACTAACGCCTGCACGGGGCCGCACCTCGAGCCGGTCGACGGGACGCTTCGGGGTCTCGTGCATGCCCTCGACGCCCAGGTCGGGACAAACGCCACCATCACCCAGGTCACGCTCGGCGGTCTCCCGGCCACCCGGGTCGATCTCGTGAAGGATCTGGCCTCCTGCTCGGGAGGCACCGACGCCTCGCTCAACATCTGGTCGGGCACGGGGGGCATGACCTCGTTGTCCCCGGGAGCACGAGGCATCGTGTACGTCCTCGAGAAGAACAGCGAGCTCTGGGTCTTCCTCGGTATCGACTTCAACTCGACGGCGAGCGACGAGGCGGAGCTCGAAAGGGTCATCGCGTCCACGCAGTTCGGCCCGTAGGACAGTCCGGCTGACGGCCGTCCTCCCCTCCGCCGCCGGCGCCGGCGGCGCCGATCGGACTCGGACGTACTCTTGTGCCGATGCTGACGATCGAACGGCACGGCGTCACGGTGCGCTTCGACGACACGGGCTTCACCGAACCACCCTACGTCTACCTCCCGCTCGCCCGCGGCAGGTGGTACGAAGAGGCGTTTCTCGAGCACATCCGGTCGCTCGACCGCGTCGGGGCGTACGTCGACGTCGGTGCGCACCTCGGCACGCACACGCTGTGGTTCGCCATGCTCTGCCGGTCGACCGTCGTGCACGCGATCGAGCCCGTGCCCAGGTATGCCGACGTGATCGATCGAAACGTGGCCGCCAACGGGTTGGAGGCCCATGTCGTCGTCCACCGGGTCGGCGTATCCGATCGCGCGGGCGAGGCCACGAACTACCTCAGCCGAGAGCACCAGGTGGGCTTCGTCAGCGACGCCGAGCCCGTGCGCGAGTCGTTCGAGATCGTTCGCCTCGACGAGCTCGTCCCGAGACCTGTCGCCGTGATCAAGCTTGACATCGAAGGCATGGAGCTCGCCGCGCTCCGAGGAGCCGAGGGGCTTCTCGAGGACCGCCCGGTGGTCTTCGCGGAGGCGCATTCGGAGGAGGAGCTCGAGGCCATCGATGCGGCGCTCGACCACAACGGATACCGGGCGACCGGACGGGTCTTCAATGCCAGTCCGACGTATGAATGGGTCGCCCGCGACCTGCCCGACGATCCCGGACGGCGAGCGACGTTGGGATAAGACGGGGCGGATCCACGTTCCGCGGAGCGCCAGTGGTGTGGACAACCCCTCGTACACTGGCCGCCCCAGTGCCTCCGTCACGTCGAGGGCCGATTGATCACCCAAATCACCAGGGGGACGCTACGGCCGAATACCGAGGGTCGCGTCTTCGAGGTCCTCCGCGACGCAACACGTGCCAACCCGCGGCCGCCCGGTCTGCTCGGGGTCTCGATCAGCCGCCACGTGACGGGCAAGGTCACGGAGCTCGTCGCGGTCTCGATCTGGGCAGACGTCGACGCCATGGTCGCGGTGATGGGCGAGAGATGGCGGGAGCCGACGTGGCTGCCCGGCCTCAGCGAGTCGATCGTCGACAGCACGCTCGAGATCCTCGAGACCGTCGTGTCGTCATACGAGGAACTGAAGACCGCCTCTCCCGAGTAGCACCGCGGTGCGGGTCGGCGAACCGCAACGCTGCTGATATGGCGGAGCTCGCAGGGGATACACGCCCGTTACCGGCGACGTCGACCGAGCGTGAAGAATGACGGCGAGCGCATGGAGACACCCACCTCTCGGCCACGGATCATGACGATCCCGAGTTCGGACGCCGCGTTCCGCGAGCACGTCCAGCACCTGACCGCGCGCGAACCGAGCGCAACCGCCGACGACCTGCAGACTCGATTGCGGATGATCTTCCCGAGGGTCGTCGTCCGCGAACGGGCGCTGTCCAGCGAACCGATGGCCTGGTATGTCTATCGAGACGGAGGCTGGAAGGCGCCGGCGACTGGGGCCTGGTGGCAAGAACCGGGTCTGCCGCGGGTCGTCGTCTCGGCCGAGGGCTGGATGACCGATGTGAACCCTCCCGCCGCGGGCTTGCTCGGGATCACGACGACGGACTCGGTGCCCCACCATTTCACCGATTTCATCGTGCCAGGAACGCTCGAGGATTCGATGAGCCTGTTCCGCGCGATCGATGTCGGTATGGAGCTCGAGGCGACGATCCTGCTGCGGCCGATGACCGGCGACGTCATCGCCCTGGACCTCCATGCCGCCCGAGTCGGTGCGGACATCGTCGAAGTCTTCCGGCTCGCGGGCGACGTCGACTTCGCTGTCAGCGACGCCGCCACGATCGCTCCGGAGCGGGTGACCTGCTTCCCCCCGACCGATGCGGCGTTCCGCGGATATGTGGAGCGTGCGCTGGGACGCATGCCGGAGCCGACGCCGGATGGCCTGGCGTTGCGGCTGCGGCGGTTGTATCCGCACGCCAACGTCGAGGTCGAGGACGGCGAGTGGCGCGTCCGACGGGAGCGTGCCGCCGAGTTGGCCCAGGCGCCGAAGTGGTGGCTCGACACCTCGCTGCCCAGGGTCCGCTACGACGCCCAGGCGCTCATCGCCGAGGCGAACAAGCCCGCCGAGGACCTCTTCGGTCGATCGATGGTCGGGCACTACTGGCAGGAGTTCGTCACCCCCGGGTCCACCGAGCAGGTGACGACGATGCTCGAGATCCTGGCCGAGGTCGGCGCAGCGGAATCGCGGTTCCGGATGCCGCGGAGCGACGGCTCATTGGTCGAATTCGATTCGTACACCGAGGTCCAGGGCGAGGAGTTCCTGACCGTCATCCGCCCGATCGAGTAGATCGCGCCCCGCTCAGCGCTCGCGGACGAACTCGGCCAGCGGTCGCCGACCCGTCCCGGGTCCCGATCGTTTCTGGAGCGCCGCCTCGGTCGGGTCACCGACGGCCAGGATCGTGCGCACGAATGCCGGCGGTTCGACGCCGAGGAGCGCGCCGACCGCCGCCCGTTCCTCGGGGCTGTCGGCCCAGCCGATCCCGGCACCAAGGTCCAGCGCGCTGGCGGCGATCAGGACGCGCTCGGCCGCGCGACCCTCGTCGTACGCCTCAGCCTCGGGGTCCTTGCCGGGCATCGCGATCGCTATGGCGAGCGGGGCGTTCGCGACGTACCGCGCGTACCTCGCCAGCTCACCGATCCGCCGGCGTGTCGCAGCGTCCCGGACCACGATGAACGTCCATGGCTGGCTGTTCATGGAGCTGCCCGTCCAGCGGGCGACCTCGAGGATCGACTGCAGCGCGTCCTCGTCGATCGGCTCGTCGGCGAACTGACGGATCTGCCGCGTTCGCCGGAGCCCCCGGAGGACCACCTCCGCGCGTTCGCCGGGTGATCCTCCGCCGGTCAGGACGAGGCTCGCTTGGCGTCGAGGGCGTCGGCGTATCGCTTTCGGAGCTGCTCGAATTCCGCCAAGAGCGCTTCCGCCTCCGGGGTCCCCGGCGGAGCCGCGTTCAACCGCTGCTCGACGTCGCGCCACGCGGCGAGGATCCCCTCGAGCTCCTTCATCGGCGAGACGGCCTCGATCGGCGGCAACGCCTCCACGCCCGCGTCGGTAAAGGTCTCGTTCGCCTTCAGCTCCTCGAGCTGGGCCAGCTCGAGCACGAGCTCGGCGGCGACGCGCACCTCGCGTGCCAGCGTCGGGAATGAAGGATCTGCCGGGGGGACCCCGCGCTTCTGGCGCTCTCGCGCATCGACCTCGGCGATGGCGATCACGAGCCTGTCGGACGTCGCGCGCAGCATCTCCGCGTCGTTCTCGAGTTCCTCCCTCACGTCGCGTCCTCCTTGGGACCGGCCACGGCCGGGTCCTGCCGACCGGGTGGTACGAATGGGTCGTTGTCTCGACGCACCACCATCAGCCAGTATCGGATAACGGGTCCCGGGTGCTCCCGTCGCTGGGGGATTGGTCGAGCGCCGGGGACCCTAACCCTCCCTCATCTGGGAGTGTTCCTGTTCGACGGTTTCGGGGAGCTCTTCGGTCTCGACGGTATCCTCCTCGACCGTCAGGCCCTTCTCGTCGATCTGGCCGTGCATCTGCGAGTACCAGGCAGAGTCGGGATCGATGTCGAGCGCCTCATAGTGGACGATGGTCAGGCTGGTGACCAGCTCCGCAGCCGCGGGATCCAGTCGCGCACGGGTGATCTCCGGCCCCGCCCAGCCGTACAGCGACTCCGTGTCGTGCCACTCCTCGTAGAGCAGCACCTCCTCGGAATCCCCGCGAATCCGGCGAGCCAGCTTCACGTAGACCAGACCTGGGCTCCGACGAAGGGCCGGCAGCTGGGCCCGCATGAGCGCGTTGAACGTCCCGGCACGCTCCGCCTTCACCGTCGCCGTTACGAGGCGAACGATCATCGCGAAAAGGCTAGTCCGAAGGGCCCGCTCGATGTGCTACACGCGCATCGCAGAATCGGTGTCGGATGCCGCAGGCGGAGCGACGAGCGCCCGATCCGGTCGATTCACGCCGCTCGCGAGCGCCCGTTCGAGCGGTTTGCCAGCCGTTACGCTCTCGACATGACCGCGAGCGACCTCGTGCGAACCGGCGGCACGACGGTCTGGAATTGGCTGACCACGCCACCACCCGATGCGGCGACGGCCGACGACCGGCGGACGCGGACGCTGGTCGGGATCGAGCTGCCGGTCCGCGCGTCGATCGCGATCGCGGTCACGACCCTCGTCCTGCTCGTCGATTTCTCGAGGATCCTGCTCCCATCCGGGATCGTCGCCGCCGGACGCGGCCCGGACGGCCTCCGCGGGGTCGCGCTCGAGCAATTCGTGCTGTTCGGTGTCGTGCCGCTACTCGTGATCGTGCTCGCGATGCGCGATCGACCAAGCCGCTACGGGCTCAGGCTCGGCGACGCCAGAGCAGGGCTGCTCCTCGGCCTCGCCGGCTGCGTGCTGATGACACCGGTGGTGCTGTGGTTCGCCCGGCTCCCCGACGTCGCTGCGTACTACGCGGCGAGCGCCGGCTCCCCCATCGACATGGTCGCGACCTATGCCCTCGACCTGTCGGCCGCCGAGTTCCTGTTCCGTGGCTTCCTGATGTTCGCGTTGCTCCGGGCCGTGGGCCCGATCGGCGTGCTGATCGCGGTCATGCCGTTCGCCTACGCGCACGTCGGAAAACCCGCCCTCGAGCTGCTATCGACGCTCGGTGGCGGGCTTGCCTATGGTTGGCTGGCGTGGCGGACGCGGTCGATCCTGTGGGGCGCGATCGCCCACGTCTACATCATGACGCTCGTGACGGTGGCTGCCGCAGCTCCCCGCTGAGCGGCCCGCGGCCGCCCACCGCCATCAGGCCCGGGCGGCTCCGGCAGCGCCCCACCGCTTCAGCTCGGCATCGAGGTCGAGCGGCATCACGGCACCCTGGTGCTCGTATTCGCCCCACGCCTCGCGCGGGACGCGCCACATGATCTCGAACTCGTTGCCATCTGGGTCAGCGCCGTACAGCGACTTGCTCACGCCGTGGTCCGAGGAGCCTCCGAGCGCCCGTTCCGCCGACAGGATCCGGGCCGCCTCGGCGAGGTCGTCGATGGTCGGGACCTCCCACGCCAGGTGGTACAGGCCGACCGACCCTCGCGGTGGTCGCGGGGCATCGGGCCCGACCGAGAACAGGCCGAGGTCGTGGTGGTTGTCGCCCGTGGCGGCGCGCATGAACACGGCGCGACCACCGAATGCGCTCTCGACGACCTCGAAGCCGAACACCCTGCCGTAGAACTCGGCGGCCTGCGTGGCGTCGCGGACGTAGAGCACCGCGTGATTGAGTCGCGCGACCGGGATACCCACGGACGTAGTCTGCGCCGTCGCCGCCTCCGGCGCCGCGTCGGTCGTCATCGGGTACCACCGTCGGCGTCAGTCGTCGATGGTGCCGACACGAGCTTCCAGCCCGACTGCCAGTCACCCTCGTGCACGATGTTGAGGGCCATGTTGAGGAATGCCAGACCCTCGAGCTGGCGGGCGCGCACCAGCGGGCCGACATCGACCGGGTTGAGACCGATCGAACCGACGAGGTCAAGCACGGTTCCCTTCGCGTCCGGATCGTCGCCGGCGACGTAGCCGTCGAGCTGGATCCCCTCGGCGAACGGGTCGGCCTGGTGCGACGCGAAGAGCGTATTGAACGCCTTGACGACGGGGCTCTTTGGCAACAGCCCGGCGAGCTCCTCGGCGTTCGACGACGTCGGGTCGATCTCCGGGCCGGCGGATCCGAACGAGATGCGGTTCGTCACGTCCACGACCGGTGCGCCGGCGGCGGCGTCATCGATCTCCGAGGCGATCTCAGGGAAGCTCGAGAACGGCACGGCCGGGATCACGACGTCCGCCCCGGCCACGGCGTCCGCGATCGTCGGAACGGCGTGGGCTCCGGTCGTGCTCGCGACGCGCGCGGCATCGTTGGGATCCCGCGACGTGATCGTGACCTTGTGGCCCGCACGCGTGAGCGCAGTGGTGAGCGCAGTGCCGACGTTCCCGGCACCGATGATGGCGATCTGCATCGCGTAGCCTCCTTGATCGTCCGTCGGAGCGGGTCTGCGCCCTCGGAAGCGGACGGTTCGTTGCTACGACAACCATACGCCGGATGTATACTGTCGTCAATACCTGTTTGTTGAGGACCAAATGCGATGATCGAACCACAGGGGAGCGCCGGCAGTGCGCCGGCCGCTTCGCGGATCGCCGTCGGTGCCCAGGTGCGGCGGTGGCGCGGTGTCCGTGGGCTAACGCTTGCGGGCGTGGCCGCGAAGAGCGGGCTGAACGTCGGCTACCTGTCCCAGATCGAGAACGACAAGGCATCGCCGTCGCTGGCGGTGCTCGGGCAGCTCGCTGATGCGCTCGACGTGCCACCGGCCTGGTTCCTGATGGGCGAGGTGCCGGCACCGACCGTCGTCCGGGCGGCGGATCGTCCGATCGATCGGTCCGAGCTTGGGCGCATCGAACACGTCGATGGCCGCGCGTCGCGGGACGTGACGATCGTCGAGGCGACGGCCAAGCCCGGTGCTGGGGTCGGTATCCACGCCCACGCTGGCGACGAGCATCACCTGGTCCTTCGCGGACGCTTCCGAGCGAAGCAAGGGCCGCACGAGATCGAGCTCGGGCCCGGCGACTACCTGCGCTGGGACGGCGCGATCCCGCACGAGGCCGCGGCGATCGGCGACGAGGAGTCGGCGATGCTGATCATCCGGATCCTGCCACACGACTGAGCGTCGCGACGGGACGCGGCGGGACGATGGCCCGACGTACCATCGACCGGTGACCCGCCGCGCCGTCACCTACGCGTCGTACCTCCGGGTCCCGGACCTCCTCTCGCTGCAGGTCGAGCGGTCGAGCGGGCCGCACGGCCCCGAGCACGACGAGCTGCTGTTCATCGTCGTACACCAGGTCTACGAGCTCTGGTTCAAGTCGCTCGACCACGAGTTGCGCGGTGTCCAGGCGGCGCTCGAGGCGGGCGACACCGATCGCGCCCTGCACCTGCTCAACCGGGTCCTGAAGATACTCAAGACGCTGGTCGCCCAGGTCGACGTCCTCGAGACGATCACGCCGCTCCAGTTCCTGTCGTTCCGTGACCGCCTCGACTCGGCGTCGGGGTTCCAGTCGGCAGGGTTCCGACGGATCGAGGGGCTGCTCGGCTCGCGCGATCCGGCCGCGGTCGCGGCGCAGCCGGAGGGATCCGACGCGCGTCGGGCGATCGAGGCGGCGCAGGCCGGCCCGTCCATGTGGGACTCGTTCCTTGGCTACCTGCGAGCGCGGGGCCATGCCCTCCCCGACGCGCCTTCGGTCCCCGACCCGGCCGTCCAGGAGGCGCTCGTCGGCGTCTATCGCGGCGACGCCGACGCATCGCTGATCGCGGAACGGCTCGTCGACCTCGACGAGGGGGTGCAGGAGTGGCGCTACCGCCACGTCAAGATGGTCGAGCGGACGATCGGCTCGAAACAGGGGACCGGGGGCTCGAGCGGCGTCGAATACCTGCGCGGGACGCTCTTCCGACCGGCATTCCCCGACCTGTGGGAGATCCGCTCGCGGCTTTGAGCGGTCAGGCGACCGAGCCGAGCCCGGTCGAGCCCTCCCAGACCAGGCTGCCCTGCCGGCGTCGTCGACCCGTCGGCTTGGCGACATCCGCGTGGAACACCGCGACCGCCAGATCGGCGATCGCCCGCTCCTGACCTGGCGTGAACGACAGGCCGAGGGTCGGGTTTGCGTCGCGCGACTCCACGCGCCGGACGTCGACCTGCAACTCGAGTGAGCGGGTCGGCAGCTCGAGCGTCAGCCACAGCTCGCCGACCGACCCATCCACGGGCCCGCTCATCCGCACACGAGCGCCCGTCACCGAGAGGTCGAGCAGCTCGCCGGGCAGCCCGCCCAGCTGGACCGGCACATGCACGGGCAGCCGCGTCCCGGCCCGGCGATTGCCGGCAAAGCGCGAAGAGCGGATGCGGCCGATCGCCGCGAGGAGCAACGCCAGATTCACGGCCATGAAGCCGGCCGCGCCGATCGCCGCCCAAGGCGTGCCGTATGTGAGCGGGGACAGCCCGAGCAACGTCGCGGTGAACCACACGAGCCCGACCGATGAGGCGGCCGCCAGCACCGTGAGGAGCCGTGGAGCCGGTGTGCGCTGCCCGCCGCTGGTGCTCCGACCCTTGGGGGTCACCTTGAAAGCGGCTTCCTGGCCGGGCCAGAGGAGCGCGAGCGTGGCCGGCAACACTGCCGGCATGCGCAGGACCTCGAACAGCACCGACAGGACCGGCGGGTAGTGGCCCCGGGCGAGGAGCCGCAGCGCCACGAACTGGATCCCGAGCGTAGCGGCGAAGAACGGCCCGAAGATCTCGCCCGGGGCATCGATCGGGACGGCGCCCGTGGCGACCACAGCCAGCGGGATCGTCATGTAGGCGAAGGTCCGCCAGCTGTCGAACCAACCGAACAGCGTCGTGAGGAAGGCGAGCCGCTGCCCGAACGCCAGGCCCCGCCCGAACAGCGGGTTCTCGCGGCGGAGCACCTGCATCGCGCCGAGCGCCCAGCGGTTGCGCTGGATGAGGTACGACGTGGCGTCGTCCGGGGCGAGACCGCGCGCCATGACCTCGTTGTGGTACGCACCCGTCCAGCCCTTGCGGTACATCCGGATCGTCGTGTGGATGTCCTCGGTGACGCTGTCGGTGCTGACCCCGCCGACCGACCGCAGCGCCGTCACGCGAACGAGCGCGCAGGTGCCGCACCAGAACGGTGCGTGCCAGCGGTTCTTGGCGGGGGCGATGACGCGATAGAACACCGCCTCCTCGTTGAAGATCTGGCCGTTCCAGCGTCGCTGGTGCTCGAACGACTCCAGGTTGTAGAAGTCCTGCGGCGACTGCACGAACGCCAGCTTCGGATCGTGGAAGTACGGGAGCAACGCGCTCAGGAAGCGCGCCGTGGGCACGTGGTCCGCGTCGAGGACGCCGACGATGTCGGCATCGATGTGGTCGAGCGCGTGATTCAGGTTACCCGCCTTCGCGTGGCGGTTGTCCGGGCGGGTCAGATACCGCGCGCCGAGCGTTTCCGCGAGCGCCCGGACCTCGTCGCGTCGACCGTCGTCGAGGACCCACGTCTGATGGGCCGGCTTAAGGGCGACCGCGGCGGCGATCGTCGGCAGCAGGACGTCCGGTGGCTCGTTGTACGTCGGGATCAAGACGGCGACGCGCGCCTTCAGCGGTCGGGTGCTGAGCGGCGTGGGCTCGTCGTCCACGCTCCATAGCGCGATCGTGTAGAGCACCAGCCCGAACGCGTTGTGGACCTCGACGACGAACAGCGGGATCGCGATCCACCACCACGCCAGCGCGATCGTGCCGTTCAGACGCCAGAGTAGGTACGCCGCGGTGACGGCAATGGCAAGGAGCGCCGTGCCGTGGATCAGTAGCCGCCGCGCCGGCGACTCCGGCGGCGGCAGCGATCCGTCACGGAAGATCGCATCGGCAAGGGGCGCGGCGTCGGGCGCGCGCATGGTCGGATGCATCTGCACGACCGTAGAGGCGTTGCCAGGACGCTCCAACCGTGCGGCGGGGCTATCCCGCATCAGCCGATGGTCCGGGCCGCATCCCGCCCATCCGGCGTCGCCGACCCGCGCCGGCCCGTGCCGGCGGGGACCGAACCCGACCGCAATCTCCAGTGCCACGACCACGGGCCATCGAGGCGGTAGACTTCCGGCGACCCCAAGCGTCCACCGCGGGCTCACCCCACGTCCGCGGCTCCGTCATCCAAAACAGGTGGTGCCCATGAAGGTCGGTGTCGCCAAGGAGACCGCGCCCGGAGAGCGGCGCGTCGCCCTGGTACCCGAGGTCCTCGGCAAGCTCAAGGCGGCCGGGCTCGACGTGCTCGTCGAGACCGGGGCAGGTGCCGGAGCGGCGATCCCCGACAGCGCCTACGCGGCGGCCGGTGCCGAGGTGGTCCCGAGCGACGCGCTCTACCAGCAGTCGGACGTCATCCTGCGGGTCGCCAAGCCGTCCGCCGACGAAGTCGGGCGTCTCCGCCAGGGCCAGGCCGTCGTCGGGTTCCTCGCTCCGCTGATCGACCCGGGGCTCGCCAAGGACCTCGCCGCGAAGGGCGTCACCGCGATCAGCCTCGACGCGATCCCGCGGACCCTGTCCCGTGCCCAGTCGATGGACGCGCTCAGCAGCCAGGCAAACGTCGGCGGCTACAAGGCCGTGCTCATCGCCGCCGAGTCGTACGGCCGCTACTTCCCGCTGCTGACGACCGCGGCCGGGACCGCCAAGCCCGCGAACGTGCTGATCCTGGGCATCGGGGTCGCCGGGTTGCAGGCGATCGGCACGGCCAAGCGGCTGGGGGCCGTCGTCAAGGCGTACGACGTCCGCCCCGAGACCCGCGAACAGGCGGAGAGCCTCGGCGCCCAGTTCGTGAAGCTCAAGACCACCATCGATGCCACCGGCGCCGGCGGCTACGCGCGCGAGCTGACCGCGGAGGAGCGGGCCGCGCAGCAGGCCGAGCTCAATGAGGTCATCGGCGGCATGGACGTGGTGATCACGACCGCGCAGGTGCCCGGGCGCAAGCCACCGGTGCTCGTCACCGCGGAGGCCGTCGGCAAGATGCAGCCGGGCTCCGTGATCGTGGACATGGCGGCGAGCGCACTCGGCGGCAACTGCGAGCTGTCCAAGGCCGGCGAGACCGTCGTCACGCCGAACGGTGTGACGATCATCGCGCCCGAGAACCTCCCGGCGTCGATGCCGGCAGGCGCATCGGCGTTCTACGCGCGCAACATCTCGGCGCTGCTGCTCGGCATGGTCAAGGACGGCGCGCTCAACCTCGACTTCGAGGACGAGGTCACGAAGTCGACGGTCATCACCAAGGACGGCGCGGTGGTCTCCGACGCGGTCAACAAGCTGCTCAACCCCGGAGGCCAGGCATGACCCCCGACCAGATCGATGCGCTCCTCAACTCGGTGACGATCTTCACGCTCGCGATCCTCGTCGGCTTCGCGGTCATCTCGAAGGTGCCGGCGACCCTCCACACGCCACTGATGTCGGGCGCGAACTCGATCCACGGGATCGTCCTCGTCGGCGCGATGCTGATCGCGGCCGAGGCCCGCGGTGGCGTGAGCCAGACCCTGTCGCTCATCGCGGTCGCGTTCGCGACGATGAACGTCGTCGGCGGCTACGTCGTCACCGACCGGATGCTCCAGATGTTCAAGAAGCGGCCCGTCGCACCGAAACCGGCGCCGGACGACGCGGAGGCCGGCACGTGACGGCACTCGAGATCATCGAGATCCTCGTCCGGATCGCCTGGCTCGTCGCGGCGGTGGCGTTCGTCCTCGGCCTGGCCCGGATGAACTCCCCGGCCACCGCCCGGAACGGCAACCTGCTGTCGGCCGGCGGCATGACCGTGGCGATCGCAGCGACCGCGATCCTCATCGGGGCGCGCCAGGCTGCTCGATCCGGTCAGCTTCGGCATCCGGGCGTCGAGCTGGGCGATCATCATCGCCGGCGTCATCATCGGCGGCGGACTGGGTCTCTACGCGGCGCGGACCGTGAAGATGACCGCGATGCCGCAGCTGGTGTCGCTGTTCAACGCGGTCGGCGGCGGTGCCGCGGCGCTCATCGCGATCGACGACTACCTGCACCTGCTCGGCGGCGGGCGCATCCGCCTCGACACGAACGTGTTCATCGTCCTGGACATCATCATCGGGTCGATCACGTTCACCGGGTCGCTCATCGCATCGGGCAAGCTCCAGGGGCTGATCCCCGGCAAGCCGATCCTCATCCCGGGCGGCCGGCTCGTGACCGCGGCGCTGGCGGCGATCACGCTGGTCGCGGCGCTGGTCCTGTTCGCGACGGGCACACCGAACCTCGGGCTGATGTTGGTGATCCTCGCCGCGGCGCTGATCTTCGGCGTGACGATGACGCTGCCTATCGGCGGCGCCGACATGCCGGTCGTGATCAGCCTCTTGAACTCGTTCACCGGCACGGCCGTGGCGATGGCCGGCTTCGTCATCGACAACCCGGTTCTGATCATCGCCGGTGCCCTGGTCGGCGCCTCTGGCGCGATCCTCACAAAGCTCATGGCCGACGCGATGAATCGCTCGGTCGTGAACATCATGGTGGGCGGGTTCGGCGGCGGCGACGACGCGGTGGGGGCCGTGGACGCCACGGGCGGCAGCGTCCGCGCGATCAGCGCCGACGACGTCGCGATCCAGCTGGCCTATGCCCAGCACGTGATCGTGGTGCCGGGCTACGGTCTCGCGGTCGCGCAGGCGCAGCACGCGGTCCGCGAGCTGGCCGATCTACTCGAGGAGCGCGGCGTCGACGTGAAGTACGCGATCCATCCGGTGGCGGGGCGGATGCCCGGGCACATGAACGTGCTACTGGCCGAGGCGAACGTGCCCTACCCGCAGCTCAAGGAGATGGACGACATCAACCCCGAGTTCGACCGTGCCGACGTCGCGCTGGTGATCGGCGCGAACGACGTCACGAACCCGGCCGCACGTCGCCCGGGCTCACCGGTGTCGGGGATGCCGATCCTCGATGTCGACCACGCCAAGTCGATCGTGGTGATCAAGCGCTCGATGGGCCGCGGCTACGCGGGCATCGACAACGAGCTGTACACCAACGAGAAGACCGGGATGTTGTTCGCGGACGCGAAGGAAGGGCTCGCGGCGCTGACGGCCGCCGTGAAGGCGCTCTAGGAGGCTCCGCGGCCGGACCGCGGCGAGCACGTGCCCCGAGGCATGTCGCTGTCAGACACGCATTCCGCACGAAACGATCATGGCCACCTGCTCGAATCGACAGTTCGGTGCTGTCTGGGCATATTGCGCGTGCTCATTCATTAGAAACGCGTCACTCACAGCGACATGGACGAGCCGGCGCGGGATCGGAACGCCTGGCAAGGGGCGCGGCCCGGCCGGGCTCCCCGGCTCGCAACGTCAGGCTGACGGTACGACCGACGCGGTCCTCGGCGCGGCGTTGACGTCGGGGATCTCGAGCGGGGCGAGCGAGCCGAGCGACTCGGCCACCACGATCGCGTCGTCGTCGGACTCCAGGACGAAGTCTGTGCCCGGGTTCACGAACGCCCGCCCGCCGCGGTTGATCGACAGCAGCGTCGCGCGGTGGTCGGTGCGGAGGCGCGCGGCGACGGTGTCGATGGATTGGCCGATGTAGTCGTCCGGCAACGTGATCCGGTACAGCTCCGAGCCCTCGCCGCCGGACACGATGTCGGTGACGATCCCAGTGAGACCCGGGTACAGCGCGGACCGGGCCAGCAGGTGGGACGCGACCTTCGACGTCACCAGGAGCTCGTCGACGCCCGCGCGTCGGAAGTGCGGCTCGTGCTTGGGGTTGTTCACCTCGGCGACGGTTCGGACGTCGGGCGCCGCGTGCTCGATCGCCATGATCGTGAGGATGGAGCGCATGTCGGCGTCGTCCGATGAATCGGCCGGGAAGACCAGCGCAGCGGCTGCCTCCTTGATCCCGGCGCGGTCGAGATCCGGTTCGTTCGAGGCGTCGCCGCGGACGAAATACACGCTGTCGCCGGCGGGGTTCTTCTCGAGATCGGCCAGGACCACGACCTTGGCCTTGTAGTCGTCACCCTCCAGCTCTGCGATGAGGTCGCGGGCCGTCGTGTTCCAGCCGCACACGACGATGTGGTCACGGTATCCCGACGCACCCAAGCCCTGGCCCTCCTTGAGTAGGAAATCGATCACCATCGCGACGAGGGCGCCGGTGATCATGCCCAGCATGGCGACCCCGAAGAGGATAAGGAACCAGCTGATCAGGCGACCGGCCGGCGACGTGACGAACGACGAGTCGCCCTGGCCGAGCACCGTGGCGACGCCCCAGTTGAAGGAGTCGAAGACCGACTCGAATGTCCACGGTTTTTCGAACGCCGTGATCAGGACCGCCGCGATGAGCACGAACCCGGCGATGCCCTGCGCGAGCGACAGGAAGAACCGACGATCGAGCTGGCCGCGCATGCGATTGAGGTGCCACAGCATCCGTCGGACGACGGGCGAATCGAAGATCGGAAGCGACCGCACGAGCGACCGCTTGAGACGGGGCCGACGCATCTCGCCGATCGTGCCACACCGCGGACGGCAGCAACCAGCGAGTACGACGGCTCAGGACCTGTCGAGGTCGCAGTCGGGCGTCGTACAGAGATCGAGACCCAAGGCGGCGAGACCTTCCGCCAACGGCGTGAACCCGAGCACCCCGCCGAAGCTGCGACTCGTCACGCCGGCCGGGATCCCGCGAACCAGCACCGCCCCGCCGGAGTCCCCGACCTCGACCTGGACGTGCGCGGCGACGATGCACGGGAAGTACGTGCCGTCCTGATCGTGCAGGTATTCGCCTTTCTCGGCCACGGTCCCGGACCGGTAGACGTCGCGCCCGTTGATCTCGACCGGGTCGTCGATCGCGATGTCGACGCACGCGAGCGGTCGCGTCCCGGCCGCGATGATCCGATAGCCGGCCGTGCCGAGGTCGACGACGTTCAGGTGACCCCACGGGATGCGGTCCGCCGCGACCACCAGGTAGTTCATGTCGGAGGGCGAGCAGACATGCCCGGGATGGGGACATGTGGCGTCCAGCGCAGCAGGCCCGAACACGCCGCGTATCCCGCCGCCGTCCGGGTCGTGCGCCACGGTGCCCTCGGTCGCGCAATGGCCGCTCGAGGTGAGCACGATCGTGTCGCCGCGGCGGGCGTAGAACCCGGCAGCACACGCACCCCACAGCTGCTGGCCGGCGAGGACCGGCGGGTCGTACCGGGCGGTCGTGCGCTGTGGCGCCATCGTCCGGACGATCGACGCGACACCCACCACGGCGATCAGGGCCACGATCGCGGCGACGACGAGGAACCCTCTCCTCATCGGGCGTTCGGACCCGCGGTCAGTCGCCCTCGTGGCGCTGACCCTTGCGCACGAAGCGCTCGGTGATCAGGCCCAGCGGCCACAGCGACACGATGGCGATCACCGTGATGGTCAGCGCCGTCACCCACGCTCCGGCGCCTGCGGCCATGCCGATCGCGGCGACCACCCACAGGCTCGCGGCGGTGGTCAGGCCGGTGATCGTGACGCCCTGCTTGAGGATCGCGCCGGCGCCCAGGAACCCGATACCCGTCACGATCTGTGCCGCCACTCGCGCTGGATCCGCACCGGCAGCCGGGAACGCGGCGATCGACAGGACCGTGAACCCCGCCGCACCGAGCGACACCAGCAGGTGGGTGCGCATCCCAGCGGGGTGGCCGTGGACCTCACGCTCGAGTCCGACGGCCGCACCGAGCACGGCCGCAAGCAAGAGGCGGACGGCGTAGCCGGTATCGGCGGCGAGGTCGATCGGCATCGGACCGCCAGTCTACGCGCGGGCCGCGGCGCGGAGGCAGGGCGGCGCCAGCAGATGGCCCTAGCCGTCGAGGATCGACACGTCGGCGACGCCCGCGCCGAGCCCGGCGACGAGGTCCGACGGGAGCATGTGCAGGTTCACCCCGAACGCGCCGCCACCGACCGACACGATCGGCTGGTCCAGCACGGCCGCGTCGACCACGACCGGCCAGGGTCGGGACGCCCCGAACGGGGTGATCGTGTAGCGCTCGTACCCGGTGACCGCACGAGCCTCGTCGGCGTCCGGGAGTGTCATGCGCCGCACCCCCAGGTGAGCGCGCAGCTTGGGCCAGTCGAACCGCCGACCCGCGGGCACCAGCACGAACAGGTAGTCGTCGTCGCCGCGGCGCACGACGATCGTGCGCAGCAGTCCTTCGAGCGGGACGCCCTGGAGGGCCGCCGCCTCCTCCGCGCTGCCGGCCCGCTCGGTCACGACGACCCGGTGCGGAACGCCGGCGGCGGCGATGGCGCGGGTCGCGGGCGTGTCGGGATCCATCAGCCCGGGAACACCGTGCCGCCGTTCGGCGAGAGCACCTGGCCGACGTAGGCGTCGCCGCCCGGGCCGGCCAGGAACGCGACCGTGGCCGCGATCTCGTCCGGGTCGAGGAACCGCCCGATCCTGACCGCCACACGTTCCGCCTCGATCGTGGCGGCGTCGTTGTCACGGAGCATCGGCGTGTCGACGGGTCCCGGCGCGATCGCGTTGACGCGAACGCCGAGCGGGGCGACCTGGTAGGCCAGCGCACGCGTGAACCCGAGCAGCGCGGCCTTCGCGGTCACGTACTGCACGCTCTGGTTGCCGAGCCACACCGACTCCGAGGAGATGTTGACGATCCGACCCCAGCCCCGTTCGGTCATGCCGGCGAGGACCGCCTTCGTGACGTGGAACGCGCCGTCCACGTGGACATCGAGGACGCGGCGCCAATCCTCGTAGCTGACGTCGACGAACCGGCCACCACCTGGGACGCCCGCGTTGTTGACGAGGATGTCGACACCGCCCGCCTCGCCGACCCACCGGGCGACCGCGTCGTGGACCGCCGCCGGATCGGTCACGTCGGCCGTCAGCGCCGCCGTGCGGCCACCGCTCGCCCGGATCGCCTCCGCCACGGTCTCCGCGCCCGGACCGTCGCGGTCGAGACAGCCGACCGCGGCCCCATCGGTCGCGAGTCGGAGCGCCGTCGAGCGGCCGATCCCGGACGCCGCGCCGGTCACGAGCGCGACGCGGCCGTCGAGCGGCCGATCAGGCATCGGCGATGGGATCGACGAGCTCGATGCGGATCCGCTTGTTGATCCTGCCCTTGGATTCGTAGCCGGTGACGCGGATCTGGCCGACCTCCCGGGTGTTCGCGACGTGCGTCCCGCCGTCGGCCTGGAGGTCGAGCCCGACGATCTCGATCGTCCGGATCTGCTCGATGCCCTCGGGCAGCAGGTTGATCTTCGTCCGAATCAGGTCGGGGATCGCGAACGCCTCCTCCCGCGGCAGGACGGCGACCCGGACGTCGCGCGAGGCGGCGAGCTCGCGGTTCACGGTCGCCTCGATCGAATCGACGAGGTCACCGGACATCGACTCGAACTCGAAGTCCATCCGGCCCGACCCAGGCTCCATGTTGCCGCCCGTGACCTGGGCACCGTGATCGCGCCACACGACGCCGCACAACGCGTGCAAGGCGGTATGGGTGCGCATCAGCGCCAGGCGGCGCGCCCAGTCGAGATCGACCTCGAGCTGGTCGCCCACCGCGGGCAGGTCGCTGCCATCGGGCTCGAGCTCGTGGGCGATCTCCGGCCCGGCCTTTCGGGCACCGCGAACCGTCCACCGCCGCCCATCCGCCGCCCGCACGACCAGGCCCCGATCCGACGGTTGGCCGCCACCCCCGGGTAGAAGACCGTGCGATCGAGCACGAGCAGCGGCGCGTCACCGTCCTCGACGTGGCGGACCGTGGCCGATACCGATCGCGCGTACGCGTCGGTGTACGCCAGCTGTTCGCCGGGCGACGTCACTGCACGGTCAGCGTTCCGGTCATGTTCGGATGCACCGTGCACACGAACGCGTAGGCGCCGGCCGGAAGCGCCGGCACGTCGTAGGTGCGCTCGCCGGGACCGGGGAAGATCTCGCCCTTGAATTTCTCGGCGCCAGTCGGCGACCCCTCGTGGATCGCGACGTTGTGGGGGATCCCCGAGTCGTTGTTCTTGAAGTCGATCTTGAACGGCTGATCGGCCGCGGCGGTCAACGCTGATTCCTTGTAGGCGATGCCTTCCGCCTCGATCTCGAGGACGGCGCCGCCGGTCGATGCGCTTCCGGCGGGCTCGCTGGCAGGAGCCGATTCGCTGGCGGCCGGCGCGGAGGCGGACGCCGATGCGGCAGCAGATCCGCTCGGTGCGGCCGAGCCGCTCGCCGCGACACTCGGGATCGGCGTCGCCGACGGCGCCGGAGCGTACGTCCAGCCCGGTTTCGCGCTCGTACACGCGGCGAGCACCAGCATGGCGAGGATGGCGACGATGGGTCGGATGGTTCGCATGGGCTGGAGGACCTCTCGGTGGGCGCGGATGACCGCGATCGGGGTGTTCCTCGCAGAATCTACCGCGTCGGCGCCGACCGGTCCGCGCCGACCGCGCGACTCGCGGTCCGGGGTGCCGACTGGTACCAGGGGACCAGTACCCCACCAGTACCATCGTCCGGATTGTCCCGGGACCTTGGTGGGGCTAGCCTTCGACCTCCCCTTCCCTGGTGCGAGGAATCGTGCACCGAGGGGAACAATGGAGCCCCCAACTCCGTGCGACGAACCATCATCGACCGAGCCTGGCAGATCGCCATCACGGTCGGCCCGCTCCTCGCCATCGCACTCGCGCTGGTGGCTGCCCGCCGCTGGTACTGAGCCAACATCGACTTTCAGTCGCCGGACGTTGCTGGCCGGCGATCGTCCTCATTCGAGACCCGGAGACCTCCCTCCGGGTCTCGTCATGTCCGGCCGGTGTTCACGCCTGATCCGTGAGCCCGAGGCGGATCGCCACGGCCGCGGCCTCGACGCGGCCCGACACGCCGAGCTTCGAGAGGATGTTCCCGACGTGGACGCCCACGGTCTTCTGGCTGATGAAGAGGCGCTCGCCGATCTCCCGGTTCGTTCGGCCCCGCGCGATCTGCACGAGGACCTCCCGCTCCCGCCCGCTCAAGCCGAACGTGTCGCCGCGGGTCGGCGCCTCGACGGGACCGGCCATCTCGCGCACGTAGTCGGACGGCTCGCTACCGGATCCGCCGACTAGCGCGGCGACCGCCACCGCGGCAGGCGCCATGACGCCGACGAGCTCGCGGGGTTGCTCGTCCGCACCACTTGCTCGCGCCGCGACCTCTGGCGGCAGCGTGATCAGCGCGCGGCCCGCGAGCTCGTGCAGCTCGCGAAGGAGCGGGACCGCCCCCAGCGACAACGCGATCTCGGCGGCCTCGGCCAGCGGCTTGCGGGCATCGGCGCGGCCGGCGCGGCCCGCGCCGGATCCGAGGATCGCCTCCGCCTCGCGCCACCGTGCTCGGGCGGTCTCGTATGGGATGTGCAGGCCCGCCCACGCGTCCCCGACCGCCGCCCATGCCGCCGCGTCGTCCCGCCCGTCGACCCGTCGGCGATGGGCACGACCGGTGGCCAACCAGGCGTCGGCGAGGCGGCGCGAGCCGAGCGTGTGGGCGACCCCGTGGCGCTTGACGATCGACTCCGCCGCTCGCAGGACCTCGCGCGCCCCCTCCCGTGAGGCGGCCAGCGCGGCCAGGTCGCGCCGTTCGCGCGCCTCGCTCGCATTCGCGGCCTCGACCTCGAGGACGGTCGATGCCGTCCGGGCGGCAAGGATCCAGTCCTCCGTGCTTCGGATCAGCACCCAGCCACGTTCCGCGGCGCGTCGGGCGTCGGCCAGATCGCCCCGCCACAGGGCGAACGAGGCCGACGAGAGGTGGAGCGGCACGGCCTGCTGGGCGTCGCGGACGGCCTCGAGCTCCAGCAGCGACTGGCCCAGCAAGCGGCCGGCCGCCTCGCCTGCCGACAGCTCGATCTCGACGGTCGCGAGCGACACGAGCGCGTTGAGGAAGTTGACCCCCGCCGGCAACCACTCGAGCGCGGTCATGCTCATCGCCCGAGCCTCTTCCCAGCGGCCGAGCAGGAACAGCGAGTCGCCGGCATTGCCACGGAGCACGTTGCCGTAGACCGCCTCGAGGCCGGCGTCGCGCGCCGCGTCGATGCCCGCCTTGGCCGACTCCACGGCCTCCTCGTGGCGGCCCGCCAGCTCGAGCACGGTCGTCAGGTTGGCGTGCGCCCGGAACAGCTCGTCGAGGTCACCCAGCTCCTCGGCCATGACCCGCGCGTCGCGCAGCATCGCGAGGGCAGCCTCGGGATCGGCACGCCAGCCGAGCGACACCCCGAGGGTCGTCGTCGCGTGGACCTCCCACCGGCGGGCCGGCGGATCGCACGCCCGGGCGATCCGGATCGCGTCACGGGCCAGCCTGTCGGCCTCGGAGAACGTGCCCTCGAGCATCAGCATCTGGGCCAGCCCGGCGACGACCGCGGCACGCGCCGGCGTCGGTGTCGACGGCACGAGATCGACAGCGCGACGACGGGCCGCGAGCGCGCCCTCGGCATCGCCCGCGATCCGCCGGAACTGCGCGAGCCGGTCGTAGATGAGGCCGAGCCGCGTTCGATCGCGGCGGGCGTCGATCCCGGCGATGGCAGCGTCGAGGTAGGCCACGGCGCGCGTGGGACGGCCGGCCGCGAAGGCGGCCTCGGCAGCACGGACGTGGAGCGCGCTCGACGGCGGCACCGACGGATCGGTCCGTCGTCGACCGCCCTGCCGTGACGAGACGCCGGTCGCGGTGGCAGCGGAGATGGCCAGCTCGATCGCGTTGAGCTCGTCCATGGGCGCATCGACCGACGCCGCCTCGTCCGCCGCGGCGATCGCGGATTGCCGCACGGCGACCGGGTCGAGGGCTTCGCTGTGATGGACCATCGCGACGAAGGGCCGATCCTCCAGGGCTCGTGCCACCGCGCTGTGGTGTCGGTTCCGGGCGGACGGAAGGAGGTCGGCAACGATCGCCTCGCCGACCAGCTCGTGACGCAGCGCGAGGCCGTGCTCGTCCTCACGGACGAACCCGTATTCGAGGGCCTCGTCGAGGCCCGCCGTCAGGTCTGCATCGAGGATGCCGTCACCGCGCCGTGGGGCGTGCGACGAGCGCGGCGGCCCACCGGTCAGCTCCGCCTCGAAGGCGTCGGCGATGGACGCCAGCGCCTCGCGGTCGAGTGGCCGGCTCGCCGGGGCAAGGAGGCGCATGACGCGGCGGGCTTCCGGTGATCGGGCGGCGATCCGGGCGAGGACGATGTCCTGGAACGACGACGTCAGCGAGACGGCCGGCAGCTCGCGACGTGCCGCGAGGAGCTCCTCCGCGACCAGGGGTCGGCCTCCGGATCGTTCCGCGACGACGACCAGCACGCTCGCCGAGGGGCGCGCGCCCTCGATCGACTCGATCAACCGCGCCAGCTCGCCACGGCCGAGCGGCGCCAGCGACAATCGGTGTGGTTGGCGGGGAGCGCGGGCAAGCCCGTCGAGATCGTGCGACCAGGGATGGTCGCGGTGGATCGCGTCGGCCTGGTACGTGCCAACGATGGCGAGGCGCTGCGTCCGGGCGAGTCGCGCGAGGAACGTCACGAGGGTCCGGGTGGCTGCGTCGGCTCGGTGCAGGTCCTCGACGACGAGCAGCACCGGGCGTTGCTCGCCGAGCCGGCCGAGCGCACCGAGGATGCCCTCGAGCAGCCGCGGCTGCCGACGCTCGGGCACCGCGGTGAGCACCCGCCGGCCGTCCTCGCCGGGGCCACCGACCCGTTCGGCCACCTCGGGGATCAGCCGAACCAGCTCGTCGGTGGCACTCCCGAGCACCGCTCCGAGGTCGTCGTCGGACAGCTCGCGGAGGATCGGGCGAAGCGCCCGGACGATCGGGGCGTACGGGGAATCGGTGGCAGGACCGAACGCGCCGCCGCGGATCACCGTCATCGGTTCCTGCAACCCGGCGATGCGATGGATCGCCTCGTCGATGAACCGGCTCGACCCGACACCGGCGGTGCCGTCGATCAGCAGCGTGCCGGAACTGCCGGCAGCGGCCGACTGGAGCACAGAGGCGAGCCGCGCGAATGCGTCCTCACGCCCCACGAACCGCGCGCTCGTGTACGTCGGGGCCATCCGGGCCATCGTACACAACGCGACCCGGCTCTCCACCGCCGGGCGACACGACCGGGGACAGAACGCACCAGTGACGCAGTCGCTCGGCTACGCTGGCCCTCGTGACCGACGGCCGGCGCCCACCCCATCCCGACAACGAGCTCAACGAGCTGTCGGGCGAGGAGTGGCTGTATTTCACGAAGTCGGTCCTGACGACGGCCTACCCGTCGGAATTGGGGCACGCACAGCGCAAGGCGCACGGGG
Organism: uncultured Chloroflexia bacterium; assembly: GCA_963788235.1. Classification (GTDB taxonomy): domain Bacteria; phylum Chloroflexota; class Limnocylindria; order Limnocylindrales; family CSP1-4; genus SPCO01. The sequence continues at coordinate 194,337 of CAWBFV010000003.1, forward strand.
CGAACAAGCCGCCACGGCTGATGGCCCGCCTCATCGAGTTCTTCACCAAGACCGGCGACCTCGTGCTCGATCCGTTCGCCGGCGTCGGCGGGACGCTGCTCGGCGCGGCGATCGCGCGCGGGCCGCGGCGGGCGCTCGGCATCGAGCTCGATCCTCGCTGGGCGGCGATCTACGACGACGTCGTCGCGTCGCTGGCGGCCGAGCACGACGGCACGGGACCGCAGATCAGCGAGCTCGAGAACGTCGACCCCGGCCCGCGGCGCACGTTCGACGCGTCGGGTCTGGAGCTCCGCGTCGGTGATGCGCTCGCGATCCTGCCGACCCTGGACGACGCCTCCGTCGACATGGTCGCGACCGATCCGCCGTACAACATCCAGCTGCCCCTGACGATGGCCGGCGGGCGTCTGGCGGAGACGCATGCAAACCGGCGGACCGACTACGCGATGGTCAGCGACGCCCCGGCGGATCTCGCCAACGCGCCCGACTATCCGGCCTTCCTCGACCGGATGGGCGAGGTCTTCGCCGAGCTGTGCCGGGTCCTGCGACCGGGTCGCTACGCGGTGGTCATCGTGCGCGACGCGTACCAGCAGGGCCGCTACCAGTTCGTCGGGGCGGATCTCGCGGCACGAGCCGAGGCCGTGGGCCTCGTCCCGAAGGGCGATCTCATCTGGCACCAGGCCGGGACGCGGCTGCGACCGTACGGCTATCCCCGGTCGTTCGTTCCCAACATCGCCCACCAGCACATCGTCGTGCTACGGCGCGAGCCGGAGCGTCAGGCGCGGCGGCGACTCTCGAGGTAGGCCGCGAGGACGTCACCGTCCACGTCGTCGCCCAGGGTCCACGTCTCCGCCGCGATCGGCATGGTGGCGGTCGGTGTGCTTTGGACGGTCGGCGGGCCGACGGTCTCGCCGAGCGTCATCTTGTGGATCCAACCCTGCCGCCCGTCGGGGCACAGGACCAGCCAGTAGACGCCGCGCTTCTCGAGCAGCTGCACCTCGTCGCCCTGATCGAGGAACGAGATCTCGTTCCCGCGCAGCTCGTCGGGGATGTCGAGCAGGCGGACGAGGCTGTACCGGATGAGGCGACGCTCGCGACCCTCCAGCGGACCGACGAGCCCATGATCGAAGGTAAGGCGCGGCGCGGCGATGGCGTCTCGCACCGGATCGGCCCTGCGCGCCTCGAGCAATGACGGCCGGCGCCAGCGTGGCATCGCCGCCTCGCCCTCGAGCGGCGTCGGCGCGTCGGCGACCGCCGCCGCGGACGGAGCACCCCCCGAGCCCCGCGAGAGATAGGCCGATGCCTGGGCGACCGCGAGCGGTGTCGCGGCGTGGCGGGCGAGCACCTCATCGGACTCGGGCGGCTCGCCGTCGCGTCGGCGCTTGCCGAACAACCCGAAGGCGAGCGTTGCGCCGACGACCGTCGATGTCGTGGCGAGGGTCGCGACCAGACCCAGCGGCAGGCTGGGTCGGCCATTCGCGAGCAGATCGAGTGCCGATGCCAGCGTCACCAGCGGCCCATCACCCGCACCGCCCGCGCCGCCAGAGCCGCCGACCGTGGGATCGGTCCCACCGCTCCCCGGACCGCCGCCGTTCGATCCACCCGGGACGACGGCGATCGCGTCGTCGCTGGCAGTCGGGCTCGGCGTGGGACTGGCGGTCTCGCTCGCGCTGGCCGACGGGGACGGCGAGCTGGTCGCGATCGCCGGACCGGTCGTCGGATCGGTGGTCGGTGCGGACGTCGGCACGGCCGGTGGTCGCGGTGTCGGCTTCGGGGTCGGCTTGGCTGTCGGTCGTGCCGTGGGCTTCGGGGTCGCCTTGGGCGTCGGCTTTGGCGTGGGCTTCGGCGTCGGGGCGGGCGGGGGGTTCGCGATCGTGATGCTCCCGGCCGTGATCGCGTCGGAGAAGTGGTCGCGGCTCCTCGCCTCGATCGACACCGCGTGGGTGCCGACCGGCAACTTGCCGGCCCACTTGAACGTGACGCCGTTCTTCCAATCGGACCCGCCGACCTGGCTCATCGTATGGGTCGACGCCCCGGTCTTGACGCGCACCCAGTCCGCGGGCGACCCCTCGCGATTGCGGAACGAGACGGTCACGACGATCGTGGTCGCCGTGGTCCCGCTCCGCGGGGCGACGGCCGCATCGGACAACCGCGTCGGGCCCGAGCCCGCCCAGGCCGGGGCGACCGCCGCGAACAGCAGCGCGAGCGAGACCACGGCCGCGGCCACGACGGCCCGGTGGCGAGCTGTCGGTCTCGAGTCTGTCTGGGGCCTGGGGTGACGGTCGGATCGCAGCATCCTGCTCGCGAGGATGGTGTCCGCACGTGGGGCGGGCAATGGTACGGGGGTCCCGCCGCGCACCGCCGACCGGCGCGCGCCGGCGAACGTGACCGACGCGTCGCACGGCGGGGTGCGGTCCGGTGCGGTCCGGCGTAGCGCGTGGTCCCTCCGGTACTGCGCGCTTACCCCGGTTCGCCCATCGACGCGGCGCGCCCGGGCACCGACCATCGACCGATGGAGGTCATCCAGCCGACCCGCGGCATGCCAAAGCCATCGATCGGGCCGCTGCTCGGCGGCACCGCGATCGCCACGATCCTCATCGTCACCGGGATCGTGATGGCGTACGTCGTCCTCGCGACGCCGATGCTGGGCACGATCCTGCCGAGCGGTCGGTTGAACATCGGCCAGATGGCGACGGGCATCCTGATCTGGGCGATCGCGCTGGTCGGACCGGCAGCGTTCGTGCTCCTGGGCGCGAGCCGGCTGGTGCGCATCCTGACGACGCTGAAGGTCCGCAACCCGCCCCGCTCGACGCTGCTGCGGGCGCTCGACTCGCTGCCGGACGACGTCGTGGTCGCCCGCGGTCTGACGCTCCCCGACGGGCGCGCCGTCAGCGACGTCGTCCTCGGGTCCTTCGGCGCCGCGGTCATCCGCGAGCTGCCGCCGGCCGCGATGACGCGGATCCGCGAGGGCCGCTGGGAGCTGCGGACGCCACGCGGCTGGATGCCGCTCGAGAATCCGTTGGAGCGCGCCGGCCGGGATTCGGAGCGGGTTCGCCGCTGGCTCGGGCACGACGACGCGGATTTCGTCGTCAAGACGTACGCCGCGGTCGTGGGCGCGGGTCGGTCGATCACCCGGACCGCCGATTGCGCGGTGCTGACGCCGGACGAGCTGGCGCCGTGGATCGCGGCACTGCCGCCGCAGCGCAGCCTGACCGAGGGCCGGCGCGACCAGGTGCTCGACCTCGTGCGTGAGGCAGCCGGCGAGGTCGCGGGCTAGTCCCTCACGACGTGATCTGGTAGGGGAGCCAGGACTCGAACCTGGAACCAGCGGGATATAAGCCCACCGCTCTGACCGATTGAGCTACTCCCCCGCGGCGATGCTACACCCGGGCGGGCGGGCGAACCCTCAGTCGGAGCCGAGAAGACGACCCGCGATCGTGCGCAGGCTCAGCGGTCGACCGCGGAGCGTGCGAGCGTTCGTCGGGTGACCGTCGCCCTGGCGGCCATCGATGGAGATGCCGCCGGGTGCCCAGGCACGGGCCGGCAAGGTCGCCGCGAACGCGCGGTCTTCCTCGCTCTGGAATGCCTCGATGGGCAGGTCGTCCGGATCGAACGGCTTCTCGGCGGTCGCGACGAGGGACGGCGGCCGGGCGTATGCCGGAGCACCGTACAGCTTGGGGAGCGCGACATGCTGCTCTTCGATCGACATCGACACGCGATTCCTCGGAGAGTGGTCCGATGCCATCCCGGGACCCCGGGCGACATCGAGGATGATATCGGCGGCAGGGTACCGTGGAATGGTACGGAAGGGCTAGGGCAGATCACCGCTCGGCGGTCCGAAGTGGTGCGTACGGGCAGCATCCTTGCAGCCCGGCCGAATCAACCGAATAGCGGTCGGATCAGCTGGAGTGTCGCGATCATCACAAGCCAGGCGATCGGGACGGCCGCGAAGAAGCCGAGCGCCGCACTCCACGCGCTCCGGCGACGGACGCCGCCTGACCCCGTCGGCTGCGGGACCACGAGGTACGTCAGGACGGTCCCGACGGTCAGCACGACGACGGTATAGCCGGTCAGCGCCAGCAGGCGCAGGTCGCCGCCCGGCAACGTCGTGCCACGTGCCAGCGCGATGTCGTAGACGAGATAGGCGGCGGCCAGGATCACCGCGACGACCAGGCTCGACAGGACGGCTCGGACGACGGGCCGCGGGGCGTTGCGGAACTGCCGCCAGCGGACCTCCGCCCACGACCGCCGTCGGACGCCCGGCACGGGGTCAGCCACCGCTGAGGATCGTCAGCGTGCGTCTTGGCGGGATCGTGTCGGGCGTGTGCGCGGCGAGCAGCTCGACGGCGCCGAGGAACCGATCGAGCTCGGCGTCCGTGGTGAAACACGCCACGCTGATCCGTAGCGCGTCGATGAGCGGCACGGTTCGCAGCACCGCGAACACCCGGGCGCTGAGCTCGTCGAATGCCGCCTGCGCGTCCCAGCCGGCGATCCGGAACGCGACGAGCGTCGCCATGCGGTCGCGGGGTGTCACGACCTCGACCCCATCGATCGCCGCCAGTCGATCGGCCGCATGCGCGGCCATCTCGGCGCCCGCGCTCGTAGACCCAGTCCAGCCCGACGAACATGCTCAGCCAGCCGATCGAGCGGGCCATCCCGACGATCGACGGCCGGTGGAAGTTCGAGCTCTCGAACGCGCGCGCGTCGGGCCAGCGAACCGCCGTCCCGCCCGAGTCGACCGACTCGAACGTGAAGTGACCGCCCCACGATGGGGCGAGCCGGTCGCGCGCCGCGGGAGCGACGGCCAGCGCGCCCATGCCCTCCGGTCCGAGCAGCCATTTCTGCGCGGAGATGGCGTACAGGTCGGCCCCGAGCGCCGCCACGTCGACGGGCATCGCCCCAGCCGCCTGCGCCCCGTCGACCGCGAGGACCGCGCCCCGCGCGTGCGCCAGTTCGGCGATCCGCGCGATGGGCAGGACGCGCCCGGTGGCCCACAGCACGTGGGACACCGCGACGAGCCTCGTCCGTTCGTCGATGGCGGCGTCGAACGCGTCGAGGATCTCGGCCTCAGCCCGGCTCGGCCCCACGTCGACGAACGCCATGTCCACGCCCGATCGATCGCGCAGGTTGTACAACGCACCGATGCCACCCGGGTGCTCGAGGCTGGTGGTCACCGCCCGGTCCCCGGGGCGCCAGTCGATCGACCAGGCGGCGATGCTCATCCCATCCGTCGACGAGTGGGTGATCGCGATGTCCGCGGCGTCGGCCGTCAGGACGGCGGCGACCGCCGCGCGCGCCTCGGCCATGCGCTGCAACGTCTCGTGCCAGTAGTCGATGTGGGCGCGACCCGTGCGCAGCTCGTACGCCTCGAGCTCGTCCATCGCCGCGGCGGTCTCGAGCGGCAGCGGACCGACCGACCCCGTGTTCAGGTAGATGCCGGCATCGAGCGCCGGGAGGGCCGCCCGGACGGCCGTCAAACGGTCGTCGTCTGGGGGCTTTGGGGCGACCACGGCCCGTATGATACCGACGATGTCCGGCCTGGCCCGACCCGAGATCCTGGCCACGACCGAGTGGCTCGCCGAACACCTGGGACGCCCCGGTGTGCGGATCCTCGACGCCCGCTGGCGCCCCGACGGGACGGGGATCGAGGTCCACCGCGCCGGGCACATCCCGGGCGCCGTGCACATCGACTGGCGGATGGACCTCGTCGACACCGACGAGGCCGAGGATGCGATCCGGCTGGCCGCACCCGGGCGCGTGGCGTCGATCGCCGACCGAGCCGGGATCGGCGACGAGAGCACGGTCGTCGTGTACGACGACACCCAGGGCCTGTACGCGGCCCGGGTCTGGTGGACGTTCCTCGCCTACGGCGCCGAGCACGTCCGGATCCTCGATGGCGGCTATCCGGCGTGGGAGGCCGAGGACCGACCGATCGAGCGCGGTCCCGGCAACGAGGCGCCGTACCCCCACACGCCGTTCTCACCGCGCGGCCCGAACCGCATGCATCTCACGACATCCGACGTGCGCGGGCTGCTCGGGGCACCCGACGTGACGCTCCTCGACGCCCGGGCGCCGGCGGAGTACCGGGGGTTCGAGGGCAACACGCGACGGCTGGGCCACATCCCGGGCGCCATCAACGTGCCGGTCGGGGCGATGCACGCCGCCGGCAGCCAGCGGCTCCGCGATGGCAGCGACCTACGCGACCGGTTGCATGCCGCGAACGTGAGCCGCGGCGGCCGGATGGTGGCGTACGACGGGTCGGGCGTCGCGGCGTCGATGCTCGCGTTCGTGCTGCGCCTGCTCGGCCACGACGACGTGGCGGTGTACGACGGTGGCTGGGCGGAATGGGGGAACCGGCTCGACCTGCCGGTCGATCGCTAGGCCGCCGAGGCGGCCATCACCAGCCGGAGGGCTCTTCGGGCGGCAGCTCGCCGGACAGCGGCGCCGTATCGAGACCGGCCCACGGATCCGCCACCCGATAGGGCGCGAGGATCTGGGCGCGCTCGTGGTTCACGGCGAGCAATTCGGCCGTGACGCGCGCTTCGCCGAGGGTGTCGGACCAATAGGCCGCCTCGGTGACGGGCAGGAAATGCCCGGTCAGCTCGGAGAGCGCGTTGCGCAGGCTGCGCTCGGGCATCAGGTGGATGTAGCCGGTCACCTTGAACGGCGGGATCGAGATCAACGCCTCCTCGGCGATCTTCGGGGTGCGCAGCTCCGGGGCGGGCGCCACCGGCTCGTTGACGACCGCGAAGAGCACCGATGCGAGGTTGACCTGGGCGAACTCGGCCCGGAGCTGGTCGCCGCGACTGCCGAACTCGTCGCTCGTGACATCTGACAGGACGAGGAAGCGCTCCTCGGCGAGGTTGAGCATGTCCGTGACGCGTCGCTGCCGGGTGAGGAGCGAGCCGCGGATCACGAACGCGTCGGTAAACAACGTGAGTGCGACCGACTGCGGCGCGCCACCGACCCCGTCGAACATGCGCGCAAGGATAGCGGGTCGGGGAAGCCCGGGACCTTACACCGGCTCGGGTGGCACCGTGCGGGCGCCGGCGGTCACCAGCAGCTCCGACCCGTGCTGCAGACCCTCGTAGAGGGCGGTCACGGTCGCCACCGTGTCGATCTCATCGACGGTCTTGTCCGGCCGCAGGGCGTGGATCCGCGGGAACCGGAGGCTGAAGCCCGAGCCGTGGCGCTTGCTGCGAACGATCACGTCGAAGGCGATCTCGACGACGACGGTCGGTTCGACTTGCCGATATCGCCCGAACCGGGCGATCGTGTGCGCCTCGAACCACGCGGTCATCTCGGCGATCTCGGCGTCGGTGAGGCCGCTGTACGCCTTGCCGATGTTGACGAGCTTGCCGGTCGCCTCGTCCCGGACGGCGAACGTGTAGTCCGAGAGCACGCCGTGACGCTTGCCATGGCCGACCTCGACGCCGACCACGACGCAGTCGATCGTGGCGAGCGCCTTCTTCATCTTCAGCCAGCCGAGCCCGCGCCGGCCCGGGGAATAGGCGCTGTCGGGATCCTTGACCATGAGCCCCTCGTTGCGCCGTCCGCGCGCCTCGGCGAACGCCACCTCGAGCTCGTCCGCGTCGCGCGCCACGGCCAGGAACGAGCGCGTGAACCGGCCGCCGTCCTCGACGAGGGGCAGGTCGATCGCGTCGAGCCGCCGCCGTCGTGTGCGCAACGGCTCGCGGAGGAGTGGCTCGACAGTGAGGTCGCCATCGGCATCGTCCCCGGGGCCGAGCGCCAGCAGGTCGAAGGCGACATAGATGACCGGCACCTCGGTCTGGATCGCGTCGGACGGCGCCTTGCGCCCGAGCCGCGCCTGGAGGCTGATGAACGGGAGCACGAGCCCGTCCTTGAACGCCAGGATCTCCCCGTCGATCACGCCGGTCCAGTCGAGCGGTCTCGCCGCCTCGACGACCTCCGGGAACTGGCTGCTGATGTCGTGGAGGTCGCGTGAGTACAGCCGGACGTCGCTGCCGTGCTTGTGGAGCTGCGCCCGGATGCCGTCGTATTTGTCCTCGACCCAGACCTCGTTCCCGAGGCGGGTGATGATCTCGTCGGCGTCCTCGGCGGGTGAGGCGAGCATGAACTTGAGCGGGTGGAAGAGCGCGAGCTCGGCGTCGCCGAGCTGGTCGTCGCGCGCGAGCGCCGCCAGGCGGCCCATGTCGCCGGTCAGCATCCCGGCCCACTTGACGTCCTCGATCGGCCGATCGAAGGCCTTCGCGATGGCCGCCTCGACGAGGCCCTCGCGAAGCCCGATCCGGAGCTCGCCGCCGAGCACCTTGACGATCGACTTGGCGGTCAACGGGTCGGCCCGCCGGAGCAGCCCATGGAGCAGCTCGGCCTTGGCCGCCGGACCAGAGGCGACCTCGATCGCCGCGAACGTGGCGGCCACCTCGGGGAGCGTCGGCGAATCGCCGGCCGGCGGCATATGGTCCGCCCGGGTGAGGACGTCCTCGACGGCGAGCCCGAGATCGGAGTGCCGGTCATACGCCGCCGCCAGCTCCTCGCGCGAGGCTCCGGTGAGCGCCCCGACCGCCCCGACGATCGCCGACCAACCCAGCCCCGTCGCGCGCTGGTCGGTTTCGGGGAACGGCCGCCCGGTCAGGAAGACAGCCGCGATCGGCAGCTCATCGGGGCTCAGGCTGCGTAGGTACTCGGCCAGCAGCGCGGTCTTCTCGGAGGTGCGGGTCGTCGCCGCCACGCGCTCGGCCAGCTCGCTCCAGCGGCGCATGGCGGCGATGGTATACGGTTCGGCCGATGGCGCCGCGAACGTGGTTCCCGGAGGTCCTGACGGGGTCGAAGGTGGTCCTGCGCCGCCACACCCCGCAGAACCTCGGAGCCTTCCGCCGCTGGTATTCCGATCCGGAGATCGCGCGGCTTGCGCGCTACCAGGAAGCCCCGATGCGGGCCGAGGAGATCGAGCGCTTCTTCACCGCGCGGGTCGTGGGACCCGATGCGCTGGCGATGGCGATCCATGAGCGCGCCACGGACCGGCTGGTCGGCACGTGCGCGTTCAGCCAGCTCGACGGCGAGAACGGCTCTGCGCTGTACCACATCACGATCGGCGAGAAGGACGCCTGGGGCAACGGGTACGGGACCGAGGCCACTCGCCTGATGCTCGACCACGCGTTCGGCGCGCTCAACCTGCACCGAGTCGCGCTGTTCGTCTTCGAATTCAACGAGCGAGCGATCCGAACGTACCGCCGCTGCGGATTCGTGATCGAAGGTCGCTCGCGGGAGTCGATCTACCGCGACGGCCGCTGGTGGGACGAACTCGCGATGAGCGTGCTCGAGTCGGATTGGCGGCGCCTCCAAGCAGGCGAGCTCGAGGACCTCGCGGATCGGGAGGCACTCCTTGCTGACGCTGCCGCGCAGACGGAGGCCGAGCGTGGCGTCGAGCCCGTCGGTGCCGTGCGGCGACCGTCGCGCTCGAGCCTGCTGCGCAGGACGGTGCGGAGGTTCTCGTGAGCAGCGCTGGTCCCGGAGCCGAGGCGGCACGGGCCGATGTCCGCGAGCTGATCGTGGCGAAGGGCCATACGGTCGACAACGCGCGCCTGGCGGTCGCCCGCCTCGACACGGCCTTCGCCGACGGCTCGTTGCAGCGCACCCCCGCGATGGACCAGTACCTGGGCGATCTCATGCTGGCGCTGGATCAGGACGAGGGCGAGAAGCTCGGCGGCAAGAGCGCCGAGGCCGCCCGGTTCATCCTCCGCGCGATCGACCGGGAGCTCGATCGCGCCTGATCTCGGCCGTCATCGTCGATTAGGTTGAGAGGCCGGGCGTTCGCCCGGCCTCTCCTCTTGAGCCCGTTGCCGGCTGCGCGTCAGCCGATCTTGATGATCCGGTTCTGCGGACCCGGCGACACCGGCGAATGCGCACCTATATAGGCCGCGAGCGCGTCGACGTCGAAGCCCGGCGCCGTCACGCGACCCGTGGCGGCAGTCAAGCCCGGGAACGAATCGCCACCGTCGGCGAGGAAGTTGTTCATGGTGACCTTGTACGACGCCGCCGGGTCGAGCGGCGTGCCGTTCAGGCTGATCGCGCTGATCCGCTCCCCGCACGGCTTCGTCGTGTCGTACGAATACGTGAAGCCGGCGGAGACCTGGAGGATCACGGTCGCCTGGGTCCTGCCGAAGCAATTGATGAACGACTGTTCCAGGGCGGTCTTGATGGCCGCGCCCGTCATGGTCTGGGTGACCACCAGGTTGTTGAACGGTTGCACGGCGAATGTCTCGCCGAACGTCACGTCGCCGTCCGGCTCTCCGCCGCCACTGAAGGCATAGACGAGGTCGGTCCTGATGCCACCGGGGTTCATGAACGCGAACTGCGCCCCGGAGGCCTGGCTGTATTCGAGCTGCCCGTCGGCGATGACGTCGCCGAGGGCGGACTCACCTGCGGTGTTGTTCGTACGCGTGATGTCCGCCGAGATCTTGCCGACGACGCGGTTCGCGATGGGCGCGACCGCGGTCTTGTACTTCTGGAGGATCGTGTCCGCGGCCGGATCGATGGCGACGTCGCGGGTGACGATCTTGTTGTCCACGGTGATCGCCGTCGGCTGATCGGTCGTCCGGTTGATCGTCATGTCGATGTCGGTGATGACACGCCCGAACGACGATGCGCTCGTCACGGGGATCCCGCGGTTCACCGAGTTCGGCAACAAGCAGTTGTAGAAGTTGTGGGTGTGCCCGCTGATGACGAGATCCACCTCGTCGTCGAGCTGGCTGACGATGCCGTTGATCGCCCCAGAGAAGTTGACGCAGCCGTTCAGGCTCGCACCGGTGCCCTGGCCGCCGCCCTCGTGCAACAGCACGACGATCGTGTGGATGCCCTTGGCCTGCAGTTCCTTGGTGGCCGCGTTGATCGTCTCGGCCTCGTCGAGGAACGTGACGCTTTGGATCCCGTTGGGCGAGACGATGCTCGCGGTGCCCTCGAGCGTCAGGCCGATGAAGCCGACCTTGGCGCCACCGAAGCTGCGGGTCTTGTAGGCCGGGAAGATCGTCTTGCCGTTGCTCTTCTTGACCACGTTCGCGGCGAGGTATTGGAACGCCGCGCCGTCATACCCGTCACCGTCCTGGCACCCATCGACGGGGTGACAGCCACCGTTCTGGATCCGCAGGAGCTCGTCGACGCCCTCGTCGAACTCGTGATTACCGACGGCGGAGAGGTCGAGCCCGAGGGCGTTCATCTCCTCGATCGTCGGCTCGTCGTGGAATGCCGCCGAGATCAGCGGCGTGCCGCCGATCAGGTCCCCGGCCGCGACCTCGAGGGTGCGATCCGGATTCGTGGCATGGAGCTGCTTGATGTGCGTCGCGAGGTAGTCGACGCCGCCCGCGAGCGTGCCGAGGATGTTGCCGCTCGAGCCTGTCGGCGGTTCGAGGTTGCCGTGGAAGTCGTTGATCGCCAGCAGCTGGACGTTGACGTCGCCGGACGGCTTGGCCGACACGGATCCCGGGACGACGAGCGCCGCGATCAGCAGTGCGATCGAGGCGATGATCCGCCGTCGCGCGGCGGTCGAGCTACGCGTGGTCGAGGACATGGGCGATAGCCTCCTCCTGGGCACCCGCGATGCGGGCGGGTGCTGCTTCGACCCCATCGCCAAGGTTACCGGCCGAGGAATGGCCGCGGTGGGGCGCCTCCGAACGCAACTGACCGTAACGGTGCGTCCCCACACCGGTCATTTCCACGTCGTTAAGAGACCGGCGCCGGTGCGCGCCCTTCGTGACGAACGGCACATGACGTGATCCGGATGCGGGCGCAGACTCGTGGCTCGCAACTGGAGGTGGCCATGACGGCGACCATGAACGAGGCAAAGGAGCGGGCGTCTGCGGCCGCCTCCCAGCCCATCGACAAGATGCTTGACCGACTCGGCGAGCGCATCGGCACCCAAGCGTCGGTCAAAGCGGTCTTCGGCGAGCCGGTCGAGCGCGGCGACGTGACGGTCATCCCCGTGGCTCGCGTCCGGTGGGGGCTCGGGGCCGGAACCGGCACCGGACCGGTCGACGCGACGGCCACGAACGGCGACGCCGCGGGCAGCGGCAGCGGTGCCGGCGGTGGCGCCATGGCCGATCCGATGGGCTATCTCGAGGTGCGCCCGACCGGCGCGACCTACGTCCCGCTGGGTTCGGCCTACCCGAATCCCGCGTTGGTCCTCGCGGTCGGCATCTCGCTCGGCATCGTCGTCCGCGCGCTCGCTCGGCTGGTGCGCGGCTGACCGACCCGCCGGCACACGAGCCCCGCGTCAACGCGCCCGAACGGAGCGGCCGGCCGGTTCTAGACTGGTCCTCCCCCATCGAACCGGAGGCGCGACGCGTGACCGACCTCAAGACCGGGATCCTGCTGTGGAGCCAGGCCGCGACCTGGCCCGAGATGCTCGACGCCGCGAAGCGAGCCGACGGCCTCGGCTACGACCACCTCTGGACGTGGGACCACCTCTACGCGATCTTCGGCGACCCATACCAGCCGATCTTCGAGGGCTGGATGTCGCTCGGGGCGTGGGCGATCGCGACGGAGCGGACGCGTCTCGGTCTGCTGGTCGGCGCCAACACGTTCCGCAACCCCGGTCTGACCGCGAAGCTCGCGGAGACCCTCGACCACATCAGCGACGGTCGGGCGATCCTGGGCATCGGCGGGGCGTGGATGGAGCCCGAGCACCGGGCACACGGCATCGACTTCGGGTCCGGCTTCGGACAGCGGCTCGACTGGCTCGACGAGGCGGTCGCCGCGATGCGTGGGGTCCTCGACGGGAAGTCCGTGACGTCGGAGCCGGGTGGCCGCTACGCGTTCGACGACCTGCGCCACAGCCCGCTGCCGATCCAGCGCCGCCTGCCGATCATGATCGGCGGCAGCGGCGAGAAGAAGACGCTCCGAACGGTGGCCAAGTACGCCGACATGTGGAACGCCATGGGCCCGCTCGAGTTGATGGCGCACAAGGTCGACGTCCTGAAGCGGCATTGCGATGACGTCGGGCGCGACGTCTCGGAGATCGAGTTCACGCTGGGCGTGAAGCTGACGCTCCGCGAGACCAAGGAAGAGGCGGACCGCGTCTGGCGGGCTGCCATGGAGCACAACCGGACCCCGATGTCCGAGGTCGAGGACGACGACACGTTCTGGAACGGCTCGCCCGAGCAGATGGCCGAGCGGCTGCGGCCATACGTCGACCTCGGGTTCCGGACGGTGATCTCCGAGCAACCTGCTCCGTACGACGTCGAGACGTTCGAGCGCTTCATCGGCGAGCTCAAGCCGATGATCGACCGGAGCTGACGCGAGTCCGCGCCGATGTCCGACGCGTACCGCGTGCACCTGCGGACGGTCGGTGACGGCCCGACGGCGCTTGGCCAGGGCGGGCCGTTCACGCTGACCGTCGATCGGCCCACAGCTGCCGGTGGCGGCGGGCTCGGCTTCAACGGCGGCCAGCTCTTCTACCTGTCGATCGCGGCGTGCTGGTCGAACGACCTGTACCGCGAGGCCGCCACGCTGGGCATCCCGCTCGACGGTGTCGAGGTGACGGTGGACGGCGACTTCCCGAGTCGTGGGTCGGGCTCCACGCCGATCACGCTGGACGTCGTGGTTCGCAGCGCTGCGCCCGAGGAGCGCGTCCGCGAGCTGATCGCCGAGGTGGAGCGGGTCGCCGAGATCCCGCGCGCCATCCGTGAGGCCGCCCCGATCGAGCTTCGATCGAGGATCGAAACGCCGCCCGGCTGATCGACGACGCGCGACGGGCTCGAAACCGTCCGTCGTCTTCGTCCGTCTCCGCGGTCAAGGCTGTGGCCACCGATGGCCGCCCAGCACACGAGACGAAGGGGTATCCCATGTCGCAACCCATCCGGACTGCCGGCGCGCTGGCGCTCGGCGCGCTCGTCGTCGCGGTCGCCGCACTGGCGATGCGACCCGGCCCAGCGGTCGGCGCACCGACGACCGACGGCGAACCTGCCGCGCACACCCTGACCACCACCGGGACCGCGTCGGTCACCCGCGTGCCGGACGTCGCCCGCGTCAGCGTCGGTGTCGGCGTCACCAAGTCCACCGTGCGGCTCGCGCGCGACGCGGCAGGCCGGTCGATGACGGCGATCATCGACGCGATCAAGGCGCTCGGCATCGACGAGAAGGACATCAAGACGTCCTCGATCGACCTGAGCCCGCAGTACGGCAACGGCGCGACGCCGCGGATCGTGGGCTATCGGATGAGCGAACAGCTCCAGATCACGGTCCGCGACCTCGACAAGGCCGGCGATGTGATCGACACCGCGACCGCCAAGGGCGCGACCGACGTGGGCGGCCTGTGGTTCGATGTCGACGAGCCGGCAAGCGCGCTGGACGAGGCGCGGGCCGCGGCGATCGCCCAGGCTCGGACGAGCGCCCAGAAGATGGCCTCGGCCGCCGGCGTGTCGCTCGGCGCGGTGGTGTCGATCTCGGAGTCTTCCGCGGCGACGCCCGGCCCGTACTACTACGGCGCGGCAGCGCGCGATGCGGCGGCGCTCACCCCGGTCCAGCGCGGCACGCAGGATGTCCAGGCGACCGTCACGGTGGTCTTCGCGATCAACTGACGGGGCGGCCGCCCGACATCAGCCCAGGACGGAGGCCAGGATCGCGCGCGCCTCGGTGAATGACGGCAGCCGCGGCGCGTTCCGGATCGCGGCATCGTCGATCGCGTCCTGGGCGACGACGACGAGCGTCGCGTCGTCGAACCCGAGCGAACGCAGCGTCGGTCGTTGACCGAGACTCGCCAGCAACCGGCGCAGCTCGCCGATCGCGGCGCCGGCCGCCGTCGCCGGCTCCTCGGTGGCCGACGCCGCGCCGAGGGCGACGCCGACCAACGCCAGCTCGCGGTCGCGCAGGGCTGGTTCGGCGGCGTAGAAGGACAGGACCTCGGGGAGCACGACGGCCAGCGCCGTGCCGTGGGCGAGCCGCCCGCGCGTTCCGAGCGCATGGCCGAGGGCGTGGACGAGCCCGACTCCGGTGCCACTCGCCTGCCCGACGCCGGCCAGGTGGGAGGCGACCAGCATCTGTGAGCGGGCTTCGAGATCCCCACCATCGGCGACCGCTCGGGGGAGCCACTCGGCGACCGTGCGGATCACGCCCAGCGCAGTCGCCTCGGCGAAGGGGTTGCCGTTCCGCGAGAGCATCGATTCGAGCGAATGGGTCATCGCGTCGACGCCGGTCGCGGCCGTGACGCCCGACGGCAGGCCGACCGTGAGGCCCGGATCGAGGATCGTGGCGTACGGCAGCAGCGAAGCATGGCCGATGTAGTCCTTGCGGCCGATCTCCTCGTGGGTGATCACCGCGAACGGGTGCGCCTCCGAGCCGGTTCCCGCGGTGGTCGGGATCGCGACGACCGGCCGACCGGGCGCCAGTGACGGGCCGTCGTATTCCAGCTCCCAGACAGGCAGCTGGTTCGTCGCGCACAGGTCGATCGCCTTGGCGGCGTCCATCGCCGAGCCCCCGCCGATCGCAACGACGACCGCATCATCGAGGCCGAACGCGCGGAACGCCGCGGCGCCGCGCTCAACGGTCGCCCCGCTCGGGTTCGGCTCGACCTCGACGAACAGCTCGACGGGGATGGCGGCAGCGACCAGGGCGTCCACGGCGGTACCGGCGACGCCGGCGGCAACGACACCCGGATCGGTCACGACGAACGCTCGCGAGCCACCGGCCGCGGCGACCAGCTCGGGGAGTCGCGCGACCGCGCCCACCCCGAACACCACGCGGTTCCGGAGGACGATCTCGATCTGGCGGTCGGCCAGTCGGGTCATGCCAGGGTCTCGAGGACCTGGTCGATGCTCGTATCGCGGCGGATCGTGAGCCAGCGACGGCAGCCGAACGCGTGGAACCAGCGCTCGGTCGTCGGACCGTCCGGGTTCTCGAAGATCCAGACCTCGTCGAAGTCGCGGTCGTCGGCATCGGTGATCGACGCGGGCACCTCGCGTCGCTCGCCACCGAACGTGAATTCGTCGAGCGGGCGGCGGCCGCAGATCGGGCAGACGAGCCAGAGCATCAGCGCGTCCCCGCCGAGCCCTGGTCGGCCATGAGGTGATCGGCCCGGAAGCGGGCCAGGCCGAACGGGGCGATCAGCGCGGGGGTCCGTCCCGTGGCGATCAGCTCGGCCATCGCCTCGCCGCCGGCGGGGATCGCCTTGAAGCCCCACGTGCCCCAGCCGGTCGTGATGAGGAACCCATCGACCCCGGTCTCGCCCATGATCGGCGAGAAGTCGACCGAGATGTCGCAGATCCCAGCCCACGTGCGCAGGATCCGCAGGTCACCCAGGAACGGCAGGATGCGCGTGATCTTGTGGGCGTAGCCGCGCAGGGCCGCGAACGACGACTGGCGCGAGTACGACGGCTGGGCGTCGAACTCCGCCCCGATCAGCATCTGGCCGCGTTCCGTCTGCGACACGTAGCAGTTGAGCTCGGTGCTCGCGACGATCGGCCCGAACCCCTGCGCGTAGTCGTTGGTCACGAACGCGTGCAGCGGGTGGGTCCGGACCGGCAGCCGCAGACCGGCGTGCGCGGCCATCGCCGTGACTCGGCCACCGACCGCCGAGAGCACGACGCCCGCGCCGATCGGACCACGCGCCGTCTGGACGCCGACCACACGGTCCCCATCGCGGACGAGGCCCGTGACGGGCGTGTGCTGGATGACGTGCACGCCCTTCGCGGCGGCGCCGGCGGCATACGCCCACGCGACGCGATCGTGCCGCGCGGTCGCGGCTTCCAGGTGATGCGACGCCCCGAGCACCGGGTAGCGCCCACCACCGCTCAGATCGACCTGCGGCACGAGCTCCTTGATCTCGGCCGGGGTCCGCATCTCGGTCTTTGCCCCGACCGCGGTGTTCATCAGCGCGCGGGCGCGCTCGGTACGCAGCGCCATCTCGGTGTGGGCGATCCAGAAGATGCCCTTGGTCTGGTGGAGGATCGCCGCCCCGACCTCGTCCTCGAGCGCCCGATACATCTCGAGCGAGTGCTGGTAGAACCGGATCGCTTCGGGCAGCCCGTAGTTCGCGCGGATGATCGTGGTGTTGCGGCCGGTATTCCCGGATGCGATGTAGTCGGCCTCGATGACCGCCACGTTCGTGATGCCGTGCCGCGTGGCGAGGTAGTACGCGGTCGACAGGCCGTGCCCGCCGCCACCGACGATCACGACGTCGTAGGCGTCCTTTGGCTCGTCCCAGCGCAGGGCCGGCAGCGTCGCGACGTAGCCGGCGGCGACGCCGTGTCTCATGCGTCCACCGGGAGGCGGTCGAGCAGGTCGTCGGCGTACGCGTCGAGCACGAGCACGATCGCCGCGCCCGTCGAATCGATGTACAGCTTGGTCGGCACGCCGGCGATCGCGCCCTGGGCAAAGGCGGGACGGTCGAGCGGCGGCGGCCACTCGAGGTGTGGCACCACGTTGTCGGCGAACTCGTCGGCCGGGAACATCAAGGCGAGATAGCCGACCTCGGATTCGATGATCGCGTGGTCGTCATCGAGGTCGACCGCGGTCGCGCCGATCGCGTAGGCATCGTCCGGCGCCAGCCGGAGCACGAGCGGCTCGAACTCATCCGGGCCCGGCCCTTCGTCGTACCAGGTCGCCTCGTCAAGCGCACGGGGCGCAGCGACGACCCGCAGGCCCGGCGCCCTAAGCGCGTGCACGGGACCCCTCCGGGTCGTAGAACGGCGTCGCTGTCACGACCGCGTCGCGACCGTCGATCTCGACGCGCTCGGGGTACGGCGTCCGCTTGAGCCAGCCGAGCATCACGGCCTTGTGCAGGACCGGCGAAGCCCAGCTCCCCGACACGTGCCCGACGATGTCGCCATCGACGCGGATCGGCGAGCCCTCGACCGGCGCGTCGCCCTCCATCGTGAAGCCGTGCAGGCGGCGCTCGTCGGGGAGCGGCTCGGTGCGGGCCAGCGACGCCCGACCGATGAACTGCGGCTTGTCCATGCGAACCGCCCAGTCCATGTTGACGCGACGCGGCGTCGTATCGAGCTCCGTGTCCATGCCGATGATGACGTGGCCCTTCTCGAGTCGCAGCCCGAACAACGCCTTGAGCCCGTGCGGCTGGATGCCGAACTCCTCGCCCATGTCCATGAGCGCTCGCCAGAGCTCGACCGAGCGATCGACCGGGTGATGCAGCTCCCAGGACGCCTCGCCGGTGAACGACAGCCGCATCACGTGGCAGGGCACGTCGGCGACGTCGGCGTGAACGTGGCCGAGGAAGCGCGGTGGTTCCGCGAGCCCCGCCTTGCGCAGCAGCTCGCCGGCGCGCGGCCCCGTGACGTTGATCGCGGCGAGCGACATCGTCCGATCGAGGGCGTGGACGCGCAGGCCCCATTCGTCGATCCAGTCGCGGATCCACATCTCCGCGTTGGCCGCGCCACCGGACGTGAACGTGAGGACGAACCGCTGCTCGGCCTCCCGCAGGATCATCCCGTCGTCCATGATGTGACCGCGTTCGTTGAGGAGCAGCGCGTAGCGCGAGCGACCCGGCTTGATATCCGCCACGTGGCACGGATACAGCCGCTCGAGGAACTCGACGACATCGGGGCCGGACACGATCAGCTTGCCGAGCGTGCTGACGTCGCCGACCGACACGCCCTCGCGCACCGACCAGTACTCCGCGACCGGGTCGCCGTAGTGCCACGGTCGCCACCAGTTCCCGAAGCGGTCCATCCGGCCGCCCAGCGCCAGGTGCTCATCGTGGAGCGGCGTCCGCCGGAAGACGTCGACCGTCGCGTCCGCCGCGGCCTCGGCGAGCGTGATCTGGCGCGAGGCGGGCCGCGCGGTGAACGGCGCCGGCACCTCGCCGGTCTGGGCCGCGATCCAGGCCCGGACCTGCGGCAGGCAGGCGGCACCCTGGCATGTCCCCAGGCACGCCAGGCTCGATCGCTTGAGCAGCTCGATCTCGCGGAAGCCGTGGTCCCACGCCGCCCGCAGGTCGTCGACGGTCGTCCCGTTGCAGGCGCACACGATGCCGTGCGTCGGTGCCGGCGGCAGCGGCGGCGACTCGGCGGCGGGTCCGACGACCGACAGCGGCACCTCGCCGGCCATCCGCGCGAGGATGTCCCGTGGCGCCCAGCCCAGCCCGAGGATCACGGTGTCGCAGGGGGTCGTGGTCTCGGCCCCGATCCAGTCGTCGGCGGTGACCACCGCCTTGACGTGCCCGCGGTCATCGCCGATGAACCGCACCAGCTGACCGGCGACTGGGATGCATGGCACGCCGTCGGGCGGGGTCCCGATCGCCACCGCCGAGCCGAGCTCGACGCCGGCCGCGTGCAGCTGCGTTGCCGCCCGAGCCGTGACGATCCCCTCGAGATCGTTGCCGGGTGCCACAGGATGCAGCTCGGCCGCGCCGGTCGCGACGACGATCTCCGCCGGGTACACGTGGAGCATGACGCTCGGCGTGCGAACCACGATCAGTGGCCCGGGATAGATGCCGACGACCTCGTCGCCCTGCCCGGCGTCGAGGATCAATACGCGCTTGCCGGCGCGTTCCGCCGTGGCCGCGGCGAGGCGACCGCTGTCACCGCCGCCGATGACCGCGACATCGATCTCCGCGCGCATGACCTCCAGCTCCGGACGGATCCGCCTCGTGACGGGAGTCGGATCGGCAGCGACCGGCAGCGGCGGCAGCCCGTCGCGTGGGTGGCGCGTGACGTCGAGCCCGGGGAGCGCGGCCTGCTGGCACGTCCGCACGTACGCGATCCCGCCGACCTGGGCCAGGCAATTGCCGCAATCGCCGGTGAGGCACAGCGTGCCGCCACCGAGCCGGCGTCTCACCGGCCCGCAGGATCGCGATCGCGACCGAATCGCCGCGCCGGAACGCGACCGGGCGACCGTCGACGACGATCCGCCCGCTCTCCTCGGTCACTGGCGCATCCGCAGCCCTTGCGGGTCGAACAACGGCTCGGGCTGCAGGCGGGCGGGGCGTCGTCGGCCGATGATCTCGACCTCGAAACCGTCCCCGCCCGGGCCGTCGGGTGAGGCCAGCTCGGTCGGGACGTAGCCCAGCGCGATCGACTGCTTGACGTGGTGGCCGTAACCGCCCGAGGTGATCCAGCCGACCACCGAGTCACCGTGCCAGACCGGCTCGTCGCCGATGACGTCGGCGGGGTCGTCGGGATCGGGCTCGACGACGAACGCCACGAGCCGGCGCTTCGGGCCGCCGTCGGCGAGCTCCCCCTCGTGGGCCGCTCGACCGATGAACTCGTGATCGAGCTTGATATAGCGGGTGATGCCACCCTCGAGCGGGGTGTAGATCGGCCGGTACTCGCGGAACCAGGTGCCGTACGACTTCTCGAGCCGGAGCGACATCAGGGCACGCATGCCGAACAGGCGCAGGCCGTGGGGCTCGCCGGCCTCGACGATGCGGTCGAACAGCACGCGTTGGTGCTCGGGCGCGACCCAAAGCTCGTAGCCGAGATCGCCGGCGTAATTGATGCGTGCCAGGTGCGCCGGGACCATGCCGAGGTCGACTTGGCGGAACGTCATGAACGGATAGGCCGCGGTCGACAGGTCGAGGTCGGGCGCGATCGCGTGAAGGACGTCGCGCGACTTGGGACCGGCGACCGACAGCCCGGTGAGCCCGAGACCGAGCACCTCGAAGCGGACGGAGTCGTCAGCCGGCAGGTGGTGCCGGAACCAGCGCGAGTGATGGACCTCCGCAGGCAGCGACCCGAACAGGTAGAACTCCTCGGCCTCGGACGCCCGGGCGACGGTGAACTCACCGACGATCCGCCCGGCATCGTTGAGCATCGCGGTCAGCGTGATCCGGCCAGGCGCCGGCATGCGCTGGGTAAGCAGCGACGAGAGCCACGCCTCCGCCCCCGGGCCGGTCACGCGGTACTTGGCGTAGTTCGAGATCTCGGTCATGCCGACGTGCTCGCGCACCGCCGCGACCTCCTCGGCCACGCACTCCCAGGCGTTCGAGCGCCGGAAGGTGACGTCCTCCTTCGGCTCGAGACCGGCCTTCTGGAACCACAAGCGCGTGCTCGAGGCCGAAGGTCGCACCCCACACCGCGTTCGCGGCGGTCAGCCGGTCGTAGATCGGCGTCGTCAGCAGCGGTCGCGCGTCGGGCAGCTCCTCGTTCGGGAACGTGATCCGGAACCGCCGCCGGTAGTTCTCCTGGACCTTGGCATTCGTGTAGGCCAACGTCGCGTAGTCGCCGTAGCGGGCCACGTCCATCGCCCAGATATCCATCCCGGAGTCGCCGTGGTCGCCGGCGGTCATCCAGGTGGCGAGCGCGAGCCCGACGCCGCCGCCCTGCGACAGGCCGGCCATCACGCCGCAGGCGACCCAGTAGCCGCGCAACCCGCGGATCGGGCCGACCAGCGGGTTGCCGTCCGGCGAGAACGTGAACGGTCCGTTGACGACCTTGCGGATCCCGGTCGTGCCCATCGCCGGGTAGTGCTTGAACGCGACCGACAGCTCGGGCGTGATCCGGTCGAGATCGGGCTTCAGCAGCTGTGACCCGAAGTCCCATGGCGTCTCGCGCGGCGACCACGGGACACAGGCCTGCTCGTACGTGCCCAGCAGCATCTGCCCGCCTTCCTGGCGGATGTAGATCTCGCCAGCGAAGTCGAGCGCCATCGGCATCTCGTGTCCGGTCTTCGCGACGTGGGCGGCGACCTCGGGCATGTCCTGGGTCAGCAGGTACATGTGCTCCATCGCGAGGACCGGCAGCTCGATGCCGACCATTCGGCCGACCTCGCGCGCCCACAGCCCGCCGGCGTTGACGACGTGCTCGGTGTGGATCGAGTCGCCGTTCTCGAGTCGGACGTCCCAGGTCCCGTCGGCGCGCTGGCCGAGGCCGACGACCGGCGTGTGCTGGTGGACCTCGGCGCCGAGTTGCTGGGCGCACTTGACGTAGGCGCGGGTCACCCCGGTGGGGTCGACGTGGCCCTCGACCGGGTCGTACAGCGCGCCGACGAAGTACTGGGGGTCCATCAACGGGAAGAGGTCGGCCGCTTCCTTGGCGGAGATGAGCTCGAGCTCCATCCCCAGGTACCGGCCACGCGCGACCGCCATCCGCAGGAAGTCCATGCGGACTTCCGTGTCGGCCAGCATCAGGCCGCCCGGCAGATGGATCGAGCAGTCCTGCCCGGACTGGCGCTCGATCTCCTCGTACAGCTGGATCGTGTACTGCTGGAGCCGGGCGACGTTCGGGTCGCCGTTGAGCGTGTGCATGCCGCCGGCCGCGTGCCAGGTCGACCCGGCCGTCAACTCGCGCCGCTCGAGCAGCATGACGTCGGTCCAGCCGGCCTTCGTCAGGTGGTAGAGCACGCTCGCGCCGACCACGCCACCACCGATGACGACGACCTGGGTTTCCTGCTTCACTCGACCCCTCTCGAACGGTTACTGGGCTCGGGATTCAGTAGTCGGTCGGGACGCCGCCCTCGGCGACCCGGCGCGCGACGAACGCCTCGAGCTCCTCGCGGATCGCCGGATCCATCGGCGGCGGCTCGTACGCGGCGAGCAACTCCTTCCAGATCCGGTTGGCCTTGCCCGGCACCTCCGGGGAACCGGCCTCCTCCCAGGTCTCGAAGTTGCGCCAGTCGCTGAGCATCGGCTTGTGGAACGCCGTGCGGTAGCGGCTCTGCGTGTGCTCGGTCCCGAAGAAGTGGCCGCCAGGCCCGACGTCGACCATGGCCTCGAACGCGAGCGACGCGTCGTCGACGACGACCGGATCGAGGAAGGCCTCGACCATCATCAGCAGCTCCGCGTCGAGCACCATCTTCTCGTAGCTCGCGTGCAGGCCGCCCTCCATCCAGCCGGCCCCGTGCATGAGCAGGTTGACGCCGCCCATGATCGCGCCCCACAGCGAGAACACCGACTCGTAGGCCGCCTGCGCGTCGAGCGCGTTCGCGGCGTTCACGTTCGAGGAGCGGTACGGCACGCCGTAGCGGCGCGCGAGCTGGCCCCCGACCATCGCGGTCCGCATGTATTCGGGCGTCCCGAAGGCCGGCGCGCCGGACTGCATGTCGACGTTCGACGTGAAGCCCCCGTAGATCACCGGCGCGCCCTTGCGGACGACCTGCGTGAGGACCATGCCCGCCAGCGCCTCGGCGTTCTGCTCGGCGAGCGCGCCCGCGAGCGTCACCGGTGCCATGGCCCCCGCCAGCGTGAACGGCGTGATGCACACGACCTGGTTGCGCTCGGCGAAGGCGACGATCCCCTGGAGCATCGGCGCGTCGAGGCGGAGCGGGGAGCTGGAGTTGACGACGGTGAACACCGACGGCTCGTGGTCGAGCTGCGCGTCCTCGATCCCGCGGGCGATCCGGATCATCTCGAGCACGTCGATGTTGCGCTGACGCCCGAGGCTGTAGCAGTGGATCGCCTTGTCCATCAGCGTCAGGGCGTCGTACGTCGCGTGGAGGTGCCGGACGCCGTGATGCAGGTCCACGGGCTCGACGGGATAGCCCGCCAGGAAGTGGACCGCGTTGAGGGCCTGCCCCAGGCGGAGCAGGTTCTGGTAGTCGACCCGGTTGCCGATGCGCCGCCCACGATCGAGGTCCGACACGTTCGGCGGGCTGCCGACCGTGCCGAACGCCATCCAGTCGCCACCGATCTGCAGGTCATGCTCCGGATTGCGCGCGTGCAGGGCGAACGACGAGGGCGCGCTGGCGATCGTCTCGGTGACGAAGTCGGGATCGAACTTGACGCGTTGCGTGTCGGGCGACGTCTCGGCACCGGCCGCCTTGAGGCGGTCCCGCGCGTCCGGGTCGAGGAAGTCCATCCCGAGCTCCGCCAGCACGCGGAGCGACGCGTGATGGATCGATTCGATCTCGTCCGCGGACAGGACCTGGGTCGGCCCATACCGCATGCGCGGCTGCGCCCACGGGCGCTGGGGCGGCAGCTTGCTGCGCTCGTGCCCGGCACGCCCGCCGGACCGACGCCGTTGCAGCGCCTGGCCGGCCACCGAGTCCATGTCCGTCACGGAGCCCTCCGCATCAGTCACCGGTCAGATCGAACCACGTCGTCTTGAGCTGGGTGTAGCCGTCGAGCGCGTGGAGCGACTTGTCGCGCCCGAAACCCGACTGCTTGTACCCGCCGAAGGGGACCGTGATGTCCGCGGTGTCGAAGGTATTCACGTAGACGATGCCGGCGCGCAGGGCGCGGGCGAGCTTGTGCGCCCGATTGACGTCGCGGGTCCACAGGCCGGCCGCCAGCCCGTACGGCGTGTCGTTGGCGATGCGCAGGCCGTCGGCCTCGTCCTCGAACTCCGTCACGGTCAGCACCGGCCCGAAGATCTCCTCGCGCGCGACCCGCCAGCCGTTGTCGACGCCGTCGAGGATCGTCGGTCCGAGGTAGTAGCCGCCGGTGTCCTCGCGGACGCGCTCGCCGCCGGTCACGACCCGTGCGCCCTCCTGCCGACCGACCTCCACGTAGCCGAGGACCTTGTCGAGCTGGCGCGCGTCGACGATCGACCCGAGACGGGTCGCCGGGTCGAGCGGCTCTGCCGGCGCGAGCTGGCGGCCGAGGTCCGCGATCCGCTCGACGAGCTCCTCGCGCACGCTGCGATGGACGACGAGCCGCGAACCGGCGTTACAGGTCTGGCCGCTGTTGTAGAAGATCCCCAGGCTGATCGCCGAGGCGGCGGCCTCGAGGTCGCCGACGTCGGCGAGCACGAGCTGCGGGCTCTTCCCGCCGAGCTCGAGCGAGATGCCCTTGACGTCGGTCTCGCCGATCGCGCGCAGCAGCGACTTGCCGACCTCGGTCGACCCCGTGAACGCGACCTTGTCGACGTCCGGGTGGCGCGCGAGCGCCTCGCCGAGCACCGAACCAGGCCCCGGCACGACGTTGAGGACACCATCTGGGAGGCCGGCCTCCGAGGCGAGCTCGGCGAGCCGCAGCGCGGTCAGCGGCGACGCCGATGCCGGCTTGAGCACGACCGAGTTGCCGGTGGCGAGCGCCGCGCCGAGCTTCCACGCGGTCACGATCAGCGGGTAGTTCCAGGGCACGATCGCGGCCACGACCCCGACCGGCTCGCTGGTGACCAGCGACAGGGCGTCCGGCCCCGTCGGCCCGACCTCGCCGTAGACCTTGTCGATGGTCTCGGCGAACCACTGGATGGTCTTGGCGGCCGACGGCACGTCGACGGACAGCGTGTCCCGGATCGGCTTGCCGACGTCGAGCGACTCGAGCAGCGCGAGCTCGTCGCGGTTCGCGCGGATCGCGTCGGCGAGCTTCAGCAGGATGACCTTGCGCTTGGCCGGCGAGGCGTCCGCCCAGCGACGATCGTCGAACGACGTCCGGGCCGCGGCGACCGCTCGGTCGACGTCCTCGGGACCGCCCTCGGCGACGGTCGTGATCACGGACCCGTCCCGCCCGGCGACGTCGTCGAACGTGCGACCCGACGCCGCGGGCACGAACCGACCGTCGATGAATGCCTGGTTCCGCGGCTGGACGGTGCGGGCGCGCCCGATCCACTCGTCGACGGTAGCCTCGGTCTTGGAGCCAGGCGAGGTGGTCGTCATGCGGCGTACCTCGCGATGGCCGCCTCGTCGAGGACCGCGCCGAGACCCGGTCGCGCCGGCACGCGCAGCATCCCGTCCGCATCCGGACAGACCGGCTCGGCCAGGAAGGCGTCGCGGCGCTGTGTCGTCCAACCCGGCGGGTCGTAGGGGAACTCGATGAACGGGCCGCCGCCCACGCCGGCAGCGACGTGCAGGTTGGCTAGCAGTCCCAGCCCGTTCGTCCAGGTGTGCGGCGTGAACCATCGATTGCGGGCGAGCGCCAGCTCCGCGACGGTCCGGGTCCGGAGCATCCCGGCGGCGAGCACCACGTCCGGCTGGTAGACGTCGAACGCATCGGCGTCGAGCGCGGCGAGCGCATCAGCGAACGTCCGGGTCATCTCGCCACCCGCGATGCGCACGCCCGGGGACGAGCCTCGCAGCGCGGCGAGCCCGCGCAGGTCGGTGCCGGCCAGCGGCTCCTCCATCCACAGGACGTCGAGCTCGGCCAGGCGGTCGGCGATCCGGTGCGCGCCGGCCGGATCGAGCGCCGGGGCGGTGTCGCCGGCCATCCGCCAGCCCTGGTTCAGGTCGACCATGATCGCCATCGTCGCACCGACCGCGGCGCGGGTCGCCGTGACCGCGTCGAGGCCCTCGTCGAGGCGGCGCGGATCCACGCGGATCTTGAGCGCGCGAAATCCCTCATCGCGGAGGCGCAGCGCGGACTCGGCACGCTCCATCGCCGGCAGCAGCATCCCGGACGAGGCGTAGGCGGGGATCCCGTCCGAGGCGCCGCCGAACAGCGTGGCGACCGGCAGCCCGGCCACCTGGCCGACGACGTCCCATAGCGCCGCCTCGAGCGGCCAGAAGCGACCGGCATGGAAGTCGATGGTCTCGAGCACGCGGACGTGGCGGGCGATGGCCAGCGGGTCCTGGCCGAGGAACAGGTGCTCGAACGCCCCGAACCCGTCCATCGTGTCACCGGAGCCGATCCCGACGATCCCCTCGTCGGTCTCGACGCGGACGAGCGTCACGTCGAACGCGGTCCGCGGCACCGGATCCCACGCCGCCGGGAACGGCGGGTCGAGCGGCACGCGCAGACGCTGCAGCCGGATGCCGGAGATCCTCACGCCCCCAGTATCGCCGACGGCGGCACGCGACCGCGTGGGGCCGGATACCTGACACGTCCATGTCATCAAGCGGTCCCACCATGCGACCTGCGGTACCCTGACCGCCCCCCGCCCAACCCGGAGATCCGCGTGACCACGGCACGAGACCGCCCCCCTGAAGAAGCTGCCGAGGACACGTCGTTCGCCCGTGGCCTGCGCGTGTTCCTCACGATCGCCGACCGGGGCGAGGTGCGCGCCGATGAGCTCAGCTCGCTGCTCGACACGCCGCTCTCGACGATCTATCGCTACCTGCGCACGCTGACGGAATTCGGGTTCGTCGACCGCCAGGAGGGCGGCTATCGACTCGGTCCCAGGTTGCACGTGCTCGGTGCCGGCCCCACGGTCAGCGCCGAAGAGCTGATCCGTGCCGCCGATCCCGTCCTGGTGCGGCTGGCGGCCGAGACCGGCGAGACCTCGTTCATCAGCCGCCGCGTCGGTCTCGGCGCCGTGTGCCTCACGCAGGTCCCATCGAGCCAGCCGTTGCGGGTCTCGGTCGAGCCCGGGACGACCCCGTTGGACGTCGGCGCCGTCGCGCTGGTGCTGCTCGCGTACGCGCCCGAAGAGATCCAGGATGCCGCGCTGGCCGAGGCCGCCGACCCGGCCGCGATCCGCCACCAGTTGCCGGCGATCGTCGCCGCGGGCTGGGCCGAGGACGACGGTCTGAGCTTCCCCGGCGGCGTCACGATCGCCGAGCCCGTGCTCCGTGACGACGGGATCATCGCGGCGATCGCCCTGGCGGCCCCATCGGATCGCGCGACGCGGCGATGGGTGAGCCGGGGGCGCCGGTTGCTGCGCGATGCTGCCGGGGCCGTGGAGCGATCGCTGAGCGCGGATGGGACCTCCTGACGAGGTTAGTACTATCGCAATGTGACATCGTGACTTTCCACGATTTGACAATCGAACCGAGGAAGACGATGCTGCGACCGCAATGGACGCGCTGGCTGCTCTGTCGCCCGTCTCCGATGCCTATGCATCACTGCCGATCGCTGACGCCTTCGACTGGACCGAGGCGGCACACGAGCTCGGCGCCGGCGAGTGGTACATGGTCGCGTTCCGCTCGATCCGCCGGATCGACGCCGACTGCGAGCGGCTGAACCGCTACGACGACCGGGCCCATCTCGAGGCCGCCGCGGCGCCCGGGTTCGTCTTCTACTTCAAGGGTCCCGCTGCGGCAGACCGCTCGTGTCTGTCGTTCTGCCTGTGGACCGGGCGACGTGAGGCGCGCGCCGCGTCCGGGAAGCCGGACCACATCGAGGCGGTCTCGCTGCTCAACGAGATGTACGAGTCGTACAACCTCGAGTTCCTGCGCGTCACCGGTCGTCCGGGTCAGCCGCTGCTGTTCGAGCCCTACGACCGGCCCGTGCTCAACGATCCGATCACGGAGCGCGCCGCCTAGCTCGACGTCCGCTCGCCCGAGCCGGTGCTCAGACCGACGCCGAGCCGGACTGCGGCGACGGCCCCGCCCACCGAGGTGATCACCAGGATCATCGCGTGGGCCAGGAGCGCCAACGCGAAGGCGGAATCCGGATGGACACCGAATTGGGTGGCGATGCCCACGGCGGTCAGCTCGAACGTGCCCAGGTAGCCCGGGCCTGAGGGCACGATCGTGGCGAGCGCGACGCCGCTCGACAGCAACGCTCCCTGGGCCGGCGTGAGCGTCACCCCGAGGGCCGCCCCGGCCACGATGAACGTGGCGATCGACGCCGACCACGCGAGGAGGCTCAGGACGATCGCCTGGCCCACGGCGGCCGGCCGGCCGACGACCGCCAACCCGTCGCGGAGGCGACGGCCGAGGTCCAGGACCCGCGGCACTCGTTCGGCGAGGACCGTGACGCGCTCGACGCCGGGCAATCGGTGGCTGGTCACGGCCACCACCAGTCCCAGGACCAGCACGCCCACGAAGATCGCCCCGAGCACGACCGCCGTGGAGGCCACGCCCCCGACGCCGAGGACCACCACGCTGGCCGCTGCGAGCGCCACGACGATCACGGTGTCGACGATCCGCTCCACCACCACCGTCCCGAGCACGGTCGGGCGGCTCAGCCCCTCCCCTTCGCCGAGCGCATGGCTGCGCACCAGCTCGCCGAGCCGTGCCGGCAGGACGTTGTTCGCGAGATAGCCGACGTACGTGTAGCCGAGCACGCGCCGGTACGGGAGTGGTCGGATCGGGGCCAGCAGCGCCCGCCACCGAGCGCCCCGGGCGGCGACATCGAGCAGGACCGTGACGACCATCAGCGCGACGGCGAGCAGGTTCGCCCGACCCAGCACGTCGAGCGCCGCCCCCACGTCGACCGATCGGAGCAGGACCCAGACCGCGCCGACGCTGATGGCCACGCCGAGCGCGGCGCGCAGCACGAAGCCCCGGTCGACCTTCACCCGAGCGGTGTCACGGTCGGCGCGCGGTCAGCTTCTTGGACGGCCGCAGCCGCAATCGATGCAGGGTGTAGCGCGCCACGACCCGCAGCGTCGAGAGGCCGTAGACCACGCTGCGCCGGAATCCGACCGAGCTCGCTTCCTCGAAATAGCGAGTCGGGACCGCGATCTCGCCCACGCGGTCGCGCATGCCCGCGGCGACCACCTGGGCGATGAGCTCCTGGTCGAACACGAAGTCGTCGCTATTGGCGCGGTACGGGATCGTCTCGAGCAGGTGCCGACTGTAGGCGCGCAGACCCGTGTGGTACTCCGACAGGTGCAGCCCGAACGCGAGGTTCTCGACGCCGGTCAGGAACCGGTTGCTGACGTACTTCCAGCGCGGCATCCCACCGGCCAGGGGGTCGCCGAGGAACCGGCTCCCCAGCATG
This sequence comes from uncultured Chloroflexia bacterium, assembly GCA_963788235.1. Taxonomy (GTDB): domain Bacteria; phylum Chloroflexota; class Limnocylindria; order Limnocylindrales; family CSP1-4; genus SPCO01. The sequence continues at coordinate 223,741 of CAWBFV010000003.1, forward strand.
AGGTCGCGCTCGCCGCTGGCGATCGGCTCGACCAGTGCCGGGATGCGCGTCGCGTCGTACTGGTAATCCGGGTGGAGCATCACGACGATGTCCGCGCCGGCTTCGAGGGCCGCGTCGTAGCACGTCTTCTGGTTTCCGCCATATCCCCGGTTCTGCGAATGGATGATCACGTCGAGCCCAAGCTGGCGGGCGATGTCGACGGTCTCGTCGTGGGACACGTCGTCGACGAGGATGATCCGGTCGATGCGGTCGTGCGGGATGTCGGCGTACGTCCGTTCGAGCGTCCGCGCCGCGTTGTAGGCGGGCATCACGATCACGATCCGCGGGCTGGTCTGGTCGGTCACGGCGCGAAGCGTACCGGAGCAGCGGGGCATACATGGACGGCGTCCGCCGCCACCGCTGGGCGATGCTACTGACGAAGCACGCCGGCTGGTTCGTCGGTCAGCGGTGCTGGACGCGGTGGAAACAGGGGAGGTCGCAGGATCTCGTCGCTGAGCGGTGGAGTTGTCGGCTGGTCGACGGCTCGTCCGTCAGTAGCATCGCTGGGCGACGAAGTTGAGTCCCGGATGGGCCCCGGCCAGCGCCACGGGTTCGTCACGGAGCGGTGTGCGACGATACGCCCGTCCCGCCTCAGCCAGAAGGACCGTGGTCCCGATGTTCGAACGACTCTTCGGCAACCAGTCGACCGATCCAGCCATCGCCTCGCGCATCCCGCCGGGCCAGTACCGCACCGAGAAGTTCCCGGTCCTCCACTACGGATCCGTGCCGCACGTGGACCTCACGACCTGGGACTTCAAGGTCTGGGGTGAGGTCGATGCGCCGTTCACGCTGACCTGGGAGCAGTTCAAGCAGCTGCCACGCAAGCAGGTCAAGACCGACATCCACTGCGTGACCCGCTGGTCGAAGCTCGATACGACCTGGGACGGCGTCCCGATCCAGGCGATCCTCGAGATGGCCCAGGTCCGGCCGTCGGCGACGCATGTCGTCAGTCACGCCGAGCAGGGCTACACCGCGAACCTGCCGCTGAGCGTCCTTGACGACGACGACGTCCTGCTCGCGGACACCTTCGATGGGCAGCCGCTCGAGCCCGAGCATGGCTACCCGCTCCGCCTGCTCGTCCCGAAGCGCTATTTCTGGAAGAGCTCCAAGTGGGTCCGTGGCCTCGAGTTCCTCGACCACGACCAGCTCGGGTTCTGGGAGCGCTACGGCTACAACAACGACGCCGATCCGTGGAAGGAAGAGCGCTTCAGCGACTGAGGCCGGCACTCCCTCGGCCCCACTCCGAGGGAGTCCCAGCGGGCCGTGATCAGGGGATGGCTTCCCGGTAGCTTGCGGTAGCGGCGCGGTCGATCCGGAGCGCGCTGATCCCCAGCCAGATCCATCCGCCCGCGAAGGCGAGGATGCCGAACAGTCCGATGAGGCTGCCTGCGTCGCCAAAGAGTTCCACGAAGGCGATGCCCATGAGGAACGGGATCGCGATCACGGCGCCGACCGCGAGGAGGGCCGAGCCGAGCCGGGAGGTCGTACGTACCCGCAGGCTGGCGAGGGCGAACAGCCCGGAGCCAATGATCGTCAGCATCGTCCCAAGGGCCCAAATGTTCCAGGGGCTGACACCCGCGATGAACGGCTTGTCGCCGACCGTCGCCATGCCGATCAGGCCGAGGACGGAGATCGCTGCGCCGATGACCGGCACTGCGACCGCGGCCCAGATGAGACTCGGTTGTCGGTGCCCTTGCTCGGCGCTGAGCCCGATGATCGCGATCACCAGGGCGCCGAGCGAAACGACGAAGAGCGCAAGCCATAGCTGCTTGCTCTCCGAGTTCGTCGCGGAGGCTCCCGCGAGGGAGATCAGAAGAGTCCACCGCCGACGATCGCGGCGATGCCTCCGTTTCGGAGCGTCATGCGAACACCTCTGGTGTGCTCGCCAGGAGCGGTTGGGCCGCCCCGGCGAAGGTGGGCATCGAATGCGGACAGTGCGACATCGACGACGTCGAATGGCCCGAGCGGCCGCTCGTCGAGCAGCGCCTCGAACTCATCGCCGTAGCGAGCTCGCCAATCCGCGGGGTAGAGCCGGACCAGGAGACGGTTCACCGCGAGGTGTCCTGGAGTCGGCGGAGGCCGAGCTGCGCGAACTCGGCGAGCCCGCGCAATTGCTCCTCGAGGACCGTCGCGCCGACACCGGTGAGCCGGTATGGTCGGCGGCGATCGATCGGTTCGAGGGCTTCGACCAGGCCGCGCTCCTCGAGTCGAGCGAGCGCGGCGTACAGGGTTCCCGGGCCCAACGGCCGGCCCGTGCCCGCCTCGACGTCGGTCATGATCGCGTAGCCGTGCTTGGGGCCACTGCTCAGGCTGACGAGGATGAGCAGGGCCGGCTCGGCGAAGCGGCCGAGCTCCGGGATCCGGGTATTCATCACACTCCAATAGTACGTTGCACGATATATCGTGAGACGAAGTATCCGACGTGTGGGCACCGTTGTCAAGCCTTGCATCGCTGTTGATTCCGGGCTTCTTGCGTCTTGCTGCCGTAGGGCGGCAACAGACGACACGGCCGGCATCCCGCGAACACGTTCCTACCGCGGTGCGGCACCGATCGTCAGCGCGTGCCGCCGGGCGGCAAGGCGCCACCAGCGACGGGTAACGCTCGCACCCCGTTGCCGTCCCGCGGCACGAACGACCCGGCCGCGCGGCGCTAGACCGCCTCGGCGAGCGGCTCCACGAACTGGCTGTGGTAGAGCTCGGCGTAGAAGCCGTTTCGCGCGAGCAGCTCGTCGTGGGTGCCCTGCTCGACGATCGCGCCGCGGTTCATGACGAGGATCGTGTCGGCGTCGCGGATCGTCGAGAGGCGGTGGGCGATGACGAACGTCGTCCGCCCGTGCATCAGCCCGGCCATCGCGCGCTGGATCAGCACCTCGGTCCGCGTGTCGACCGACGAGGTCGCCTCGTCGAGGATGAGGATCGGCGGGTCGGCGAGGAACGCCCGGGCGATCGTCAGGAGCTGCTTCTCGCCGGCCGACAGGTTCGTCGCGTCGTCGTCGATCACCGTGTCGTAGCCGTCGGGCAGCGTCCGGACGAAGTGGTCGACGTGGGCGGCCTCGGCCGCGGCGTGCAACTCCGCGTCGGAGGCGTCGAGCCGGCCGTAGGCGATGTTCTCGCGGATCGTCCCGTGGAAGAGCCAGGTGTCCTGGAGGACCATCCCGAACGAGCGGCGCAGGTCGTCGCGGGTCAGGTCCCGGGTGTCGATCCCGTCGATCGTGATCCGCCCGCCGTCGAGCTCGTAGAAGCGCATCAGCAGGTTGACGAGCGTCGTCTTGCCGGCTCCGGTCGGGCCGACGATCGCCACGGTCGCGCCGGCCGAGACGTCGAGCGACAGGTCGTCGATCAGCGGCTGGTCGGGGAGATAGCGGAACGACACGTCCTCGAACGGACCGCGCCGACGGGCGCGTCGAGCGGGACCGCCGGGACCGGGTCGGCGGACTCCTCGGGCTCGTCGAGGAGCTCGAAGACGCGCTCGGCCGAGGCGACCGCCGACTGCAGCACGTTGACGATGCTCGCCGTCTGGATGATCGGGAACGTGAACTGGCGCGAGTACTGGATGAACGCGACGACGTCGCCGATGGTCAGCTGGCCGGCCGCGACGCGGAGACCGCCGATGACCGCGATCGCGACGTAGTTCAGGTTCGAGATGAACGTCATCGCGGGCTGGATGATCCCGGAGATGAACTGCGCCCGGCGGCTGGCGTCGAAGAGCCGCTCGTTCTCCTGGTCGAAGACCTCGATCGCCTCGCGCTGCCGGCCGAACGCCTTCACGATCGCGTGACCGGTGTGCATCTCCTCGACGTGGCCGTTGAGCGCGCCGGTCGAGGCCCACTGGGCGACGAACTGCTGCTGCGAGCGGCGGACGATCAGGATCGTCACCGCCAGCGACGCCGGCACGGCGAGCAGCGAGATGACCGCGAGGATCGGGCTGATCGTGAGCATCAGGATCAGCACGCCGACGATCGTCAGGAGCGACGTGATCAGCTGGGTCAGGCTCTGCTGGAGCGACTGGCCGATGTTGTCGATGTCGTTGGTGACGCGGCTGAGCAGGTCGCCGCGCGGGTGGCTGTCGAAGTAGCGGAGCGGCAGCCGGCCGAGCTTGCGGTCGACGTCGGCGCGCAGCTTGACGACGGTCCGCTGCGTGACGCCGGCCATGATCCAGCCCTGGATCCAGCCGAAGATCGAGCTGATGACGTAGACGGCGACGAGCAGCCGAGCAGCCCGCCGAGCGCGCCGAAGTCGATCCCGGCCGGCGTTCAGGTGCATGCTCGAGAGCATGTCGGCGAGCTGGTTCTGGCCCTGGGCACGCGCCGCGTCGATCGCCTGCTGCTGGGTCAGCCCGGTGGCGAGGATCTGCTTGCCGAGCGCGCCCTCGACGATCCGGTTGATCGCCTCGCCCAGGATCTTCGGGCCGATGACGTTGAAGGTCACGCTGACGATCCCGAGCAGGACGACGAGGACGATCAGCGGGCGTTCCGGCCCGCAGCGTCCCGAACAGCCGGCGCAGCGAGCCGCGGAAGTCCTTGGCCTTGGCGGGCGGCAGGCCCATGCCCATGCCCATCATCCCCGGACCGCGGCCGGGCCACGCCGGCCACCGGCCGGGCGGCCGCGCCACCGGGCCAGCCGGCGCCGGGCCGGAAGCGGGCACCGGGCCCGCGAACGCGGTGCGCCGTCGGCAGGCCGCTCGTCGGGTGGTCGGTCCGCCGCCGGGTCGCCCGCTCATGCGACCGCCTCCGCCTCGGACAGCTGCGAGTAGACGATCTCGCGATACGTCTCGTTCGTCTCGAGCAGCTGGCGGTGCGTGCCGCTGCCGACGATCCGACCGGCGTCCATCACGATGATCTGGTCGGCGTTCAGGATCGTGCCGACCCGCTGGGCGACGATGATCACCGTCGCCCCGCCCAGCTCACGGTCGAGCGCTGCCCGCAGCCGGGCGTCGGTCGCGAAGTCGAGCGCGGAGAAGCTGTCGTCGAAGACGTAGATCGGGGCGTCCTTGACGATCGCCCGGGCGATCGCGAGCCGTTGCCGCTGGCCGCCCGAGACGTTGCTGCCGCCCTGGGTGATCGGGCGCCTCGAGACCGCCGTCCATCTCGCTGACGAAGTCGCGGCCCTGGGCGATCTCGAGCGCGTGCCAGAGCTCGTCGTCCGTCGCGTCGGCCTTGCCGAAGCGGAGGTTGCTCGACACGGTCCCGCCGAACAGGAACGCCTTCTGGGGGATCACGCCGATCTGCGCCCAGAGGTCCTCGCGGTCCATCGTCCGGATGTCGACGCCGTCGACGAGGACCGCGCCCGACGTCGCGTCGTAGAAGCGCGGGATCAGGTTGATGAGCGTGCTCTTGCCGCTGCCGGTGCTGCCGACGATCGCGGTCGTCCGGCCGGGCTCGGCGCGGAACGAGATGTCGTGCAGGACCGGCTCCTGGGCGCCGGGGTAGCGGAACTCGACGCCACGGAACTCGACGACGCCACGCTCCGGGCCGGTCGTGTCCGGGACGACCGGCGCATCGGGATCGTGGATCGAGGGCACGGTGTCGAGGACCTCGCTGATCCGCCCCGACGACACGGCCGCGCGAGGCACGAGGATGAACACGAAGACCGCGGTCAGCGTCGCGAACAGGATCTGGCTGAGGTACTGGAGGAACGCGGTGAGGTTGCCGATGGACAGCGCCCCGTCCTGGACCCGGATCGCGCCGAACCAGAGGGCCGCCACGGTCGAGAGGTTGAAGATCGCGAAGATCACCGGCTGGGTGAGCGCGAACAGCCGGCCCGCGCGGAGCTGGGTGTCGTAGAGGTCGAGGCTCGCGGTCTCGAACCGCGCCTCCTCGTGGCGCGTGCGCACGAAGGCGCGGATGACGCGGACGCCGGCGAGCGTCTCGCGCATCACCTGGTTGATCCGGTCGATCTTCGCCTGGGTCGCCCGGAACAGCGGGATCGCCCGGCTCATCACGAGCCCGATGACGAGCGCCATCAGCGGCAGCACGACGACCAGCAGACCGGACAGCGGGACGTCCGTGCGGAGGGCCATGAAGATCCCGCCGACGATCAGGATCGGCGCCGAGACCATGACGGTCAGGGCCACGAACACGACCTGCTGGACCTGCTGGACGTCGTTCGTATTGCGGGTGATCAGCGACGCCGGTCCGAACTGGTTGACCTCGACCTGGCCGAACGTCTCGACCTTGCTGAACACGGCGCTGCGGAGGTCGCGGGCGAAGCCGTTCGCGACGAGCGAGCTGAGATAGACGCTGGCGATCGCGGCGATGCCGACGACCACGGTGATCAGCAGCATGAACGCGCCGACCCGGACGATGTAGTCGGTGTCGCCCTTGACCACGCCGTTGTTGATGATGTCGCCGTTGAGGTCCGGCAGGTACAGGTTCCCGATCGCGCCGACGAGCAGCAGCAAGATCACCGCAGCGAGCTGCGCGGCGTACGGCCGCAGATAGGTGCGCAAGAGCCCGATCACGGCTTCGACCTCGCTTCCGCCCCGTGGCCGTTCTTGGCCGCCATGGCTTCCGACCGCACCCGGCGCAGCGCTCGGAGACCGACGAGGAAGCTCTCGAGCTCGTCATCGGTCATCCGGTCGAGCAGGCGGGACAGCATCTTGCGACGCTCGGCCGCGAGATCGCGGAACACGGCGTCGCCGGCCCCGGTTGCGTGGACGAGGATCACCCGACGGTCGTCGGGCTCGCGCGTCCGCTCGACGAGGCCACGCTGCTCCATCCGATCGACGATCCCGGTCGCACTGGCGACCGACACGTCGAGCGCCTCGGCGAGCTTGCTCATCGACAGTGGGCTGTCGTCCTCGAGCACGGTCAGGACGTGCAGGTGCACGAGGCTGAGCGACGTTCGCAGCCACTGGCGGAATGCGCCCGCGCGCTCGCGCGGGTTCCACGAGGTCAGCTCGTCGAGGAGATCATCGACCGTCCGGCGGCGGGTGGCTGAGCCACGGCCGCGGCGTTCATTCAATGACACATTGACAATCTATGTCATGTGTATCGTTGCCGTCAACCGGGCAGGGGCTCAGTCCCAATTCATGACGTCGACGATCAGTCCCTCGATGGTCGCGGCATCCGCCCGCGACAGGTACGACGCGTTGGCGGGGCCCTCGCCGCGCAGGGTCCTCCCGCTGGTCGCGCCATCGGTCGTGTCGACCGCCAGATGGACGTCGGCGAAGTCGCCCACGGGGTAGCCGGCCGCGGCGATCGCGGCGATAGTGTCCCAGAGGTAATAGCCGCCGCTGGTCATGTAGTCGTTCTTGGCGAGGAGCTCGGCCAGCACGGTCAAGGGAGCGCCGCTCGCGGACGTCGCGACGCGCTGCCCGAACGCGGGGGTGACGGGCACCTGGTTCGTGCCGTCCAGGCTCACGAAGCGCACCGGCGACCCGCTGTCGAGCACCGCCGCCGCCGCCGCGGGGTCGACGTAGATGTTCCACTCGGCGGTCGTGTTATCCGCCGGCGCCGATGGCGACCCGGCGACGTTGCCCGGCACGTCGACGGCGCCGCCCATGACGTAGACCGATTCGAGCATTCCGCTCAGGGATGGCGTCGCGGCCATGGCTTGGGCGAGGTTGGTCAACGGCCCGAGCGTCAGGATGCGCAGCGTGCCGGCATCGGCCGCGGCGGTCGTCGTGATGAGGGCAACGGCGTCGCCCGACGCGCCCGACCGTGCGGTCGTCGGGAGATCGAGACCGGCCGCCGCGTCGGCGTTGTCGCGGAACAGCGCCGGGAACGCGTGGTCGAGGGCGATCGGCCGGTCGCTGCCGCACGCAACGGGGATGTCCGGCGCGTCCAGGCGCTCGAGCAACCCGAGGACGATCGAGACGCCGCGCGGGCAATGCACCTCGCCCGTGCCGGACACGGTGATCGCCGCGATCTCGACGTTCGGCGCCGCGACGAGGAAGGCGATCGCGACGAGGTCGTCGGGGGCCACGTCGGTGTCGATCAGGATCTTGACCGAGGGGGCGCTCGGTAGCGGGCGCGCCGAAGCGCTCGGGCTCGCAGATGACGCCGTGCTCGTCGCGGCGCTCGGGCTCTCGAGGCCGACTTCGCCCGGTCTCGAGGTGGGCGTCGCGGCCGGGCCGGTCGCCTGACAGCCCGCGAGGGCCACCGCGACGAGAGCGAACCCGACCGTCCGTTTGAGCGACATGGACCGCAGCGTAGTTCGGCGGTCAAGCCGGCCCGGGTCAGCTCCGGCGCGCACCCCGGATCGATGCCGGGTCCGGCGTGAAGTAGCGCAGCCGCCGGCCGAGCAGCACCAGCTCGCGCTCGAGCAGGGCGATCAGCCCCTCGAGCCGCTCGACGGTCGTCTCGGCCTCGAGGAGCGCCTGCCGCCGCGGCAGCTCCACCTGGACGATGCCCGAGAGCAGGTAGGACAGCACCGTCGGATCGTCCGGGATGTCGAGGTCGCGCCGGGCCGTCGGATCCACCTCGGCCGGGGCCGGCTCTGACCGAGCCGTGGCATCGGGATCGACGTCGTCATCGGGCTCGCCGACCGACGCGTCGATCTCGACGCGGATATCGAGCACCTCCGACGACTCGCCGTCCCGGGCGCGCATGAGATCGAGATAGCGGACGAACCGCTGGATGGCGCGGGCGGCCAGCCGTTCGGCCCGGCCCTCATCGCCGATGTCGTCGTCGAGCGGGGTCACCTCGGCGACGAGATACGGTTCCCGCTGGGCATCGACCGACTCGATGGCGAACCGGCCGGTCGCCGCGGCCAGCAGGTCGTAGCGACCGTCGGGATAGCGGCCTGCCTCGCGGATCTCGGCGAATGCGCCCACACCGGCGAGCGTCGCCATGCCCTTCGTGCCGACCTCACGTCCATCGCGGATCAGCACCACACCGAATGGCTCCCCGGTGTCGAGGCACCGGCGGGTCATCGCTCGATAGCGATCCTCGAAGATGTGGAGCGGCAGGACGATCCCGGGGCAGAGCACCTGGTGCAGCGGGAAGAGCGGGATCTCCATCGCCGCGCGAGTCTAGCCCGGTTCGGGCCCGAGGGCCGGACGGCGGACGCTGGGCTTGCGGAACGCGACGCCGCGTCGCGACGTGGCGCCACCGTCGGGCGGCGCGGCCCGGTCGGCGGCGGCCGCGGTGTCGATGACGTCCTCGTAGCCATAGACGTGGGAGCGGTGCTTGCCCTGCGCCTTGGCGCGATACATCGCGATGTCGGCCTGGCCGAGCAGGTCGTCGACGCCAGACGTGGCGGCCGTTCCCATCGCGATGCCGATGCTGGCATGCGCGATGACGGGCTCACCGGCGATGTCGATCGGCTGGTCGAGCGCCTCGAGCAGCCGCCCGGCGGCGTCCTCGGCGTAGGCGACGTCGGGCACATCCACGAGCAGGATCCCGAACTCGTCCCCGCCGAGGCGCGCGGCGACGTCGGTGGCGCGAACGCTCGAGCGGATCCGATCGGCGACCGCCGCGAGGAGCTCATCACCGGCGGCATGGCCCATGCCGTCGTTCACGGTCTTGAAGTCGTCGAGGTCGAGGAATAGCACCGCCAGCGAACCGGCCGACCTGCGCGTGGCGATGGCCACCGTCGTGTCGTCGACGAAGCGACGGCGGTTGGCCAGACCGGTGAGCGGGTCGTGATAGGCCTGGTACGTCAGCCGTGCTTCGAGCACCCGCCGGGCCGCCACGTCACGCTCCAGCAGCCCGACCAGCCCTGCGAGGCGGATCAGCACGAGCAGCGACAGGATCGCGGTCCCGGCCGCGACGACCGACAGGCCACCGCTGCCCTGTGGGCCGAGGCTCACCAGGATCGGACCCGTCACCATCGCGATCGCGAGGCAGATCAGCCGGACGGGGCCGAGCCAGGTCACCGCGACGGGGTGCGGGTCGGTCAAGCGAACCATCGACGGGTGCAGCGCGGTCGCGCCGAACAGCAGGTACGAGATCAGGTACACGGTGTCGAGCGGACCGCCCGAGACGTACGTCTCATCGAGCGTCTGGAGCGCGTAGACCTGGTCGGCGACGAGGAGCAGCAACAGGCTGATGCCAAGGAACCGATAGGCCACGGTCCGCGATCCCGGTGTCGTGAGCAGGCCCATCGCGACGCCGATGAGCAGCAGATCCGCGATCGGGTAGGCGAGGCTGATCCCGAAGCTCAGCGGGTCGATGTCGGCGACGGCCGCCTGGGGCTGGATGAAGAACGTCCACGACAGGATCGCCACCGCGGTCGTGAGGATCGCGGCATCGACCACGCCACCGCGGTCGCCGCCGGCCAGGCGGCGGCGGATCAACAGGAAGAGCCCAAGGGCGATGAACGGATAGCCGGAGAGGTAGAGGACGTCGGCGACCGACGGGAACGGGTCCTCGCCGATGATCTCGAACCAGTTCCAGGCCAGGTCGCCGGCCACGAACAGGGCCTGCCCAGCCGCCATCAGCAGCCATGGGGCGACACGCTCCGGCCGATAGCGCCAGACGCCGATGAGGGCGACCGCGACGGCCGACGCGCCGACCCCGTCGTAGAGGAAGCTCTGGGGCAGCGAGCCGGTCTCGAGCATGGCGTGCACGAGGAGCAGGACCGACCCGATCGCGAGGTAGACAAGCCACGGCGAACTGGGCGCGGGCAAGGCGCGCGTCAGGGGGAACCGCGAGAGGACCGTGCGATCGAGGGACATCTGTCGTTCGCGAGTGTTCGGGAGCGAACCCCCCGACGCCCATGACCCGTCTGTACCGCACGCCCATGGGACAGCCGGCAGCGAGACATCGTTCACGGGGGCCCGGGCAACGAAGAAGCCGCCGGTTCGACCGGCGGCTTTGGTGGTTCGGGTTCAGCGGGCGGCGTTGCCGCCCGGGTCGATCAGTGCGCGCAGGACCTCGCGGTACCGGCGTCGTCCGCGGTCCGGAAGCTCGAGCCACACCCACACGCGGCGACCGCGTTCGGGTTGTTGACCGTGAAGCCGGCGCCCATCAGCGTGTCCACGTAATCGATCTGCGAGCCCTGCAGCAACGAGATGCTCTGGCCATCGACGTAGACCTTGATGCCGCTGACATCGAGCACGTTGTCCTCGGGCGTCGGCGCGTCCTCGAGCATCATCCCGTAGCGGAAACCGGAGCACCCGCCGGAGTACACGTACACGCGCAGGCCGATGTCGGGATTGGTCTCTTCCTTGGTCAGCTCGCTGAGCTTGGCGACAGCGGCGTCGGACAAGGACACGACCGTGCTCGGCGGGGCGGGCTCGGTGACCGTCGGCTGCTGGTCGATCATTCGGCAGGACTCCTTGGACGCGATGTGATCGTCGCGCCGCCCATGGTGGGGGCGACTCGACACGCCGTCGATGGGTCAATCGTACGCACGACAACGGGTTTCGACAAGCACGCCGTCGAAATCGCCCGCCAGCTCAGCGCAGCTCCTGGATGCGGATCAGGTTGCCCGCGGGATCGCGGACCGCGCAATCGCGGATCCCCCACGGCTGTTGGGTCGGCTCCTGGACGACATCGACGTCGCGCGCCTGCAGCTTCTCGAACACGTCGTCGAGGTTCCTGGTGGACAGGTTGATGCCCGCATAGGTGCCCTTGGCCATCATCTCGGCGATCATGCGGCGTTCGTCGTCGGTGATGCCGGGGTCGGCGGCAGGGGGGTGCAGGACGATCGCCGTGTCGGGCTGCCCGGCAGGGCCGACCGTGATCCAGCGCAGCCCTCGATAGTCGACGTCGTTGCGGACCTCGAAGCCGAGCGTGTCGCGATAGAAGCCCAGGGCGGCGTCCGGGTCGTCCTGCGGGAGGTAGGCCTGGGCGATCGTCAGGTCCATCGGGTCAGGATCGCAATGTCGCGGCGACCGGCGCTTCGCGGTTCCGGATCGGCCTGGTCACCTGTTTGGCGACGCACGGCGGCACCCCGGCCATCTCGCCTGTCGCGTCGCGTCGGTAGGTGCTCGGCGGAACGCCCACCAGCTCGGTGAACCGACTGCTGAAGGTGCCAAGCGAGGAGCAGCCGACCTCGAAGCAGACCTCGGTCACGCTGAGGTCGCCGCGCCGCAGCAGCGCCATGGCGCGCTCGATGCGCCTGGTCATCACGTAGCTGTACGGCGACTCGCCGTACGCCCGCCGGAACTCGCGGCTGAGGTGGCCGGCCGACATGTGGACGCCGCGGGCCAGCGCTTCGACGTCGAGCGGCTGCGCGTACTCGCGGTCGATCCGGTCGCGCACGCGGCGCAGCCACACGAGGTCGCTCAGGTGCTGGGTCGAGTCGGCGGGGCGCGTCATCGGCGACAGCGTGCCATAGACCGTCGGTCCGAGCCAGTACCGGCACATCGGGGGCGTCCAGCGACCTCGTCCGCGGCGCCTGCGTCAGGCGCCGACGTACGCCGCGAGATGCTCACCGGTGAGCGTGGAGCGGGTAGCGACGAGGTCGGCCGGTGTGCCCTCGAAGACGATCCGGCCGCCGTCGTGGCCCGCGCCCGGGCCCAGGTCGATGATCCAGTCGGCGTGCGCCATGACGGCCTGGTGGTGCTCGATCACGATGACCGTCCTGCCGGCTTCCACGAGCCGGTCCAGCAGGCCGAGCAGCTGCTGGACGTCGGCGAGGTGGAGGCCGCTGGTCGGCTCGTCGAGGATGTAGACGTCGCCCTTCTCGGACATGTGCGTGGCCAGCTTGAGTCGCTGGCGCTCGCCGCCGGAGAGTGTCGTCAGCGGCTGGCCGAGCCGCAGGTAGCCGAGCCCGACGTCGGCGAGGCGGTCGAGGATCTTGTGCGCGGCCGGGGTGGGCGCTGCGCCGTCGGCACCGAAGAACGCCTCGGCCTCGGCCACCGGCATCGCGAGCACCTCGCTGATGTCGCGTCCTCCGAGGTGGTACTCGAGCACGGCCGTCTGGAACCGCTTGCCCTCGCACTCCTCGCATGGGGTCGCGACCGTGTCCATGAACCCGAGCTCCGTGTAGATGACGCCCGCGCCGTTGCAGGCCGGGCAGGCGCCCTCGGAGTTGGCGCTGAACAGCGCGGGCTTCACGCCATTGGCCTTCGCGAAGGCGGTACGGATCGGGTCGAGCAGCCCGGTGTACGTCGCCGGGTTGCTCCGTCGCGAGCCGCGGATCGCGCCCTGGTCGATCGACACGACGCCGTCCCGGCCCGACACGGAGCCGTGGATCAGCGAGCTCTTGCCCGACCCGGCCACGCCGGTCACCACGACGAGCAGGCCGAGCGGGATGTCGACATCGACGTCCTGCAGGTTGTTGGTGGTGGCGCCGCGCACCTCCAGGACGCCCGACCGCGTCCGCACCGACGGCTTCAGGGTCGCCCGGTCGTCGAGATGGCGACCCGTCAACGTGCCGCTGGCCCGAAGCGCATCGAGCGTGCCTTCGAACACGACCTCGCCGCCGGCGCTGCCGGCGCCCGGACCCAGGTCGACGACGTGGTCGGCGATCGCGATCGCCTCCGGCTTGTGCTCGACGACGAGCACCGTGTTGCCCTTGTCCCGCAATCGCAACAGCAGCTCGTTCATGCGCTGGATGTCGTGGGGATGCAGGCCGATCGTCGGCTCGTCGAAGACGTAGGTGACGTCGGTGAGCGACGAGCCGAGGTGGCGGATCATCTTGGTGCGCTGCGCCTCGCCGCCCGACAGCGTGCCCGCCGACCGGTCGAGCGAGAGGTAGCCGAGCCCGATCTCCACGAACGAGTCGAGCAGATGGCGCAGGTTGCCGAGCAACGGCGCGACCGACGGCTCGTCGAGGTCGCGGACCCAGGCGGCGAGATCGCTGATCTGCATCGCGCAGGCATCGGCGATGCTGATCCCCCGGATCTTCGACGATCGCGCGCCCTCGTTGAGGCGCGTGCCGCCGCAGTCGGGACACGCGGTGAACGTCACCGCCCGGTCGACGAAGGCCCGGATGTGCGGCTGCATCGCCTCGCGATCCTTCGACAGCATCGACTTCTGGACCTTGGGGACCAGGCCCTCGTACGTCAGGTTGATGTTCTCGACCTTGACCTTGGTCGCCTCCTGGCGGAGGAACCGATCGAGCTCGGCGTCGGTGTAGTCGCGGATCGGCTTGTCGGGATCGAGGCCGGCGGCGACGAAGATGCGCGTCGCCCAGCCGTCGGGGGTGTAGCCGGGGACCTTGATCGCCCCCTCGGACGAGCGACTTCGTCTCGTCGTAGAGCTGGGTCAGGTCGATGTCGGTGACGCGCCGGTGCCCTCGCAGCGGGGGCACATGCCGCCGAGGAGCGTGAAGGTCCGGCTCTCCGTCGTCGGCTTGCCGGCGCCGCGCTCGATCGTGATCGCGCCGGCACCCTTGACCGACGGGATGTTGAAGGAGAAGGCCTGCGGGGACCCGACGTGCGGCTGTCCGAGCCGGCTGAAGAGGATCCGGAGCATCGCGTTGGCGTCGGTGGCGGTGCCGACCGTCGAGCGGATGTTGGCGCCCATCCGCTCCTGGTCGACGATGATCGCGGTCGTCAGCCCCTCGAGCACGTCGACGTCGGGCCGCGCCAGCGTGGGCATGAAGCCCTGGACGAAGGCGCTGTAGGTCTCGTTGATCATCCGCTGCGACTCGGCGGCGATCGTGCCGAACACCAGCGAGCTCTTGCCCGAGCCCGAGACGCCGGTGAACACCGTCAGCCGGCGTTTCGGGATCTCGAGGTTGATGTCCTTGAGGTTGTTCACCCGCGCGCCCTGCACGCGGATGAGGTCGTGGCTGTCGGCAGCGTGCGGCGGCGTGTCGGTTCTCGTGGCCATGGTCATGGGGCGAGCCCGCCGCTCAGCCCGCGGCTTTCTTCACGAGCTCGACGATCCGCGCCTCGGCCTTCGGGGTCAGCTTCGCCACGGCGAACGCGACCGGCCAGAGGTCCCCGTCATCGATGCGGGCGTCCGGCTGGAAGCCGAAGGTCGAGTAGCGGACCTTGAACTTCGACTTTGGCTGCCAGAAGCAGATCGTCTTGCCGTCCTTGGCGTACGCCGGCATCCCGTAATACGTCTTCGGCATGAAGGACGGCGCCGCCTTCGTGACGATCTCGTGGACCCGCTCGGCCATCACGCGGTCTTCCGGCGGCATCTCGGCGATCTTCGCGAGCAGATCGGCTTCGCCCTCGGCCCGTTCCTCCTCCGGGGTGCGCTTCGAGGCGACCTTTCGCTCCCGCGCGCTCTCCTGCATCGCGGCGCGCTCCTCGTCCGTCCAGACGTTTGCGGCGTTGCTGGCCGACGTGCCCTTCTTGGTGGTGGTCTTTGCTGCTGCCATTGCAAGTCTCCTCTCGGTTGCTATTCGGGGTCCTGGACCAGGCCGAGGACGTTGCCGTCGGGGTCGGTGAACGTGGCCACCAGGCGGCCGCCGCCGACGTCGCGCGGCGACTCCTTCACGGCGGCGCCCGCGGCGGTCACCTCGGCCAGCTTCGCCTCGATGTCCGGCACGTGCCAGTAGGCGACCGGCGAGGTCATGCCCTGGGGACCGCCGCCGGGCACGAGTCCGATCTGCTGGCCCTCGACCTCGTAGCCGACGTAGTACGGCGCGTCGGCCTGCGGCTCGATGCCGAGCAGGGCCGTATACACCGCCTTGGCCGCGGCCAGGTCGGTCACGGGGTGGAGCACGGTCTTGATCCCCTGGGTGGACGAAGCGTTCATGTCATCTCCTGGTTTCGCGGGTCGCATCGACCCGATGTGCAGGCACCTTAGGTGTCCTCGGGGATCGGGCGCTTCTCGATTCCTGACCGGTCTCGCCAGCGAGTGGGCGACTGGCATCTAGCCGTCCAGGCGCTCCACGACGGTGGCGATCCCCTGCCCGACCCCGATGCACATCGTGGCGAGGCCGTAGCGACCGCCGGTTCGGCGCAGCTCGTGGGTCAGCATCGTGATCAGCCGCCCGCCGCTCATCCCCAGCGGATGCCCGAGCGCGATGGCGCCGCCATTCACGTTGACCTTGGCAGGATCGAGGCCAAGCTCGTCGATGCAGACGAGCGACTGCGAGGCGAACGCCTCGTTCAGCTCGATCAAATCGAGGTCCTCGACACCGATGCCGGCCCGCTCGAGCGCCTTGCGCGTGGCGGGGATCGGCCCGATGCCCATGACCGCCGGATCGACGCCGGCCACCGCGGTCGCCACGACCCGCGCCATCGGTCGGAGACCGAGCTCGGCTGCCCGATCGCGCTCGACGAGCAGCACGGCGGACGCGCCGTCGTTGATCCCGGAGCTGTTGCCGGCCGTGACCGATCCGCCGTCGGCGCGGAACGCCGGTCGGAGCTTGGCCAGCGCCGCAGCCGAGGTGTCGGCTCGGGGATGCTCGTCGCGGTCGACGACCGTGACGTCACCCTTCCGGCCGGTGACCTCGACCGGCACGATCTGGTCGTCGAACCGGCCGGCCTCGATGGCGGCCACGGCTCGGTGCTGGCTCTCGAGCGCGAACGCGTCCTGGCGCGCGCGATCGACATTCCACCGCTCCGCGACGTTCTCGGCGGTCTCGCCCATCGAGTACGGGTAGTACATCTGCGCGAGCTTCGGGTTGATGAATCGCCAGCCGAGCGTCGTGTCCTGGAGCTCCCGTGGACCCCGGTCCCACGGGCCTTCGGCCTTGGCCATGACGTACGGCGCCCGGGTCATCGACTCGACGCCGCCCCCGATGAACACGTCGCCATCACCGACGGCGATCGCGTGGGCCGCCGAGTTGATCGCCTGGAGCCCCGACCCACACAGTCGATTGACGGTCAGGCCACCCACCTCGACCGGGAAACCGGCAAGCAGCACGGCCATCCGTGCGACGTCCCGGTTGTCCTCGCCGGCCTGGTTGGCGCAGCCGAGGATGACGTCCTCGACGAGCGCCGGGTCGAGGCCCGCTCGATCGACCACCGCGCGCAGCACGAGCGCCGCAAGGTCGTCGGGCCGAACCCTCGCGAGCGCGCCGCCGTAGCGACCGATCGGCGTGCGAACCGCCTCGACGATCACCGCCTCGCGGAGTCGTCGATTCGAGTCTCGGGTCATGGCCCGATTGTAGGGGCGAGGCTGGATCGGGCCCGCCGGTCGATCGGGTGGGGGACGGCGTCGACGGCGCGTCCGGATCGGGACTCGACATGGCGCCTCAGGGAAGCGCGGTCGCGATCTCCGTTGCCTTGGCGTCGTCGGGTGCCGTGAACAGGATCACGGTGTCGTCCTTGAAGTAGGCGAACCCGAACTTGTTGGCGTCGGTGCCGACCAGCACGGTCTTGCCCCCGAGCGTCTTCTCCGTCGGCGGCGGCCCCTCCTTGGAGACCTCGGCGACGAACACGTCGTGCAGCCTGGTCGTGTCCGCGCCGTTCACGCGGAAGATCGTGGCGGTACAGCCGGTCACGCCCGCGATCGCCGCTGCGAAGCTGACGTCGGCGGGCGTCTTGCCGAGCTGCTCCATCAGGGCCTTGAGGTCTTCGTCACCCGACGTCGCGAAGGTGTCGCCGGCGAGACTCGTCTTGAGCGATGACTGGCCGCACATCGTGGCGGGCAGCAGCGCCTCGAGCTCCTTGGCATCGTTCGGCAGCACGACGCTCGGGACCGCCAGGCTCGGTATCAACAGCGACGGGCCGGCGCTCGAGGCCGCTCCGGCGCTCGCGCCTGTCGAAGGGGCGGCCGCGTTGCTGCATCCGATCACGGCGATGGCGGCGATGACGGCGAGGCTCCAGGTGGCGATCCGTTGGCGCATGAGACTCCTCCAGACTGCCGGGCAGCCCGTGGCAGCCTGGCACGTTCGGAGCGACCTTAGCCTCGGAGAGCCGCCAGGAACCGTTCCGGGTACGCAGCGCCGAGTCGCAATGCCGTTGCGATGTCGTCGCGCCCCGCGACACCGTCCTCGAGCGCGAGCCTCGCCTCGGCGGCGATCGCCGCCTCGATCCGCGTCTGGATCGGCTCCGCGCCGAGGCTCCGTGCCGGGCGGTCGGCGAACGGCGCATCGACGCCGACGCGCCGCCCCTCCTCGTATCGATAGAAGCCACGGCCCGACTTCCGGCCGAGGCGTCCCTCCGCCACGAGCTGCTCCTGGATCGGCGAGGGGCGCAGTCGATCGGGCTTGCCGAGACCCGCCCAGACCCCCTGGGCTGCCGCGAGATTGACGTCGAGGCCAGCGAGGTCCATCAGCTCGAACGGCCCCATCGGGAAGCCGGCCGCGCGCATCGCGCCATCGATCGCCTCGACGGTGGACGCCTCCTCCTCGAGGATGCGCAACGCCTCGATCGTGAATGGCCGGTTGACCCGGTTCACGATGAACCCGGGCAGGTCCGCGCTGGTGATCGCGGCCTTGTCCCACGACTGCACGATCGCGATCGCCCGTGTCGTGACGGACGATGCGGTCTCGACGCCAGGCACGACCTCGACCAGCGCCATCAGCGGGACCGGGTTGAAGAAGTGCAGACCGAGGACCCGCTCCCGATGCGCCTCGGCCGCCTCCGCGATCGCGCCGACCGAGAGCGCGCTGGTGTTCGTCGCGAGGATCACGTCGGGCGCGGCCTCGGCGTCGAGCGCCCGGAAGATCGATCGCTTGAGACCGAGGTCCTCGAGCGCGGCCTCGACGATCAGCGTCGACTCGGTCGCGAGCCCATCGAGGATGTGCGCGTGGCGAAGACCGGCCATCCGCCCATCCACCCAGTCGTCGATGGAGTCGGGATCGAGGTCGAGCCTCGCCGCCCGACGCGCGAGACCGTCGCGGACGCGGGCATTCGCTCGTTCGATCGCCTCGGGGTCCACGTCGTGGAGCACGACCTCCCAGTCGTGCTCGAGCGCGACCTGGGCGATGCCGGCGCCCATCACGCCGGCGCCGACGATCCCGAGGGTCGTCACACCGACTTCATCGCCTCGAACGGCTGGCGACAGGCCCGGCAGTAGAAGAGCGTCCGGCACTGCGTCGGCCCGAACGCGCTGTCCATGACGACGTTCGCCGACGCGCAAAACGGACAGCGAGTGTCCTCGGCGGTACCGGGCGGGGCGATCCCGGCGTCGAGCAACGCGGCGAGCCCAGCGGGCGAGATCCGGTCGGACGTCCACGGGACCTCGAACGTCGTGCGCACCCGGACCGGGCGGTCGAACCGGCGCTCGAGCCGCTCCCCGATCGTGGCCCGGATCGCTTCGAGCGCCGGACAGCCCACGAACGTCGGAAGGATCGCGACCTCGATGCCATCGGCGTCCACCCGCACGTCGTGGACGATCCCGAGGTCGACGATCGAGAGGACCGGCAGCTCCGGGTCCGGGATCGCTGCGAGCGCCGCCCGGACGTCCGCCTCCCCCGGTCCGATCCGCGCGGCGTCGATCACCACGTCGCTCCCGGGTCGCTGCGGCGAACCATCGTGAACTCGCCGTGCAGCCAGTCGAAGGCGGCGCCGTGGTCCGTCCGACCGCGAGCCGGGTGGACCGCCGGCGGGGGCATCGCCAGCCCGAGACGGTCGAACTGCGGTCGCTGCTGGTCGCGCCACTCGACCTCGAGCGCGGCCATCGGCCGGGCCAGCACGCCGGCGTCGATGAGTGCCGGCTCACCGGGGAGCGGCGTGAAGACCGTCGACGCATCGGGCGCCAGCGTCTCGAGCGCGGCGACGAGCCGGTCGCGCGACTCGCCATCCGTCCGGGCCAGGCGCTCGAACCACGATCCGATGTGCATCGTGTGGTAGCGCTCTTCGCGCTGGAGCTTGCCGACGAGGTCCGCGAGCGGTCGCCACGATCCGTCCGCGAGCGCCGCCAGCCGAACGGCGTCGGACGTCTCGTACAGGTATCGGCGGGCGATCGTCATCGCCCAGTCGCCACGGCCGTGATCGAGCAGCCGCGCATGCCGGTACGCAGCGGGTTCGCGATCGTAGGCGAGCGCGTCCGCGTCGTCGCCGGTCAGCTCGGCGAGCAGTCCGTACAGGGCGGTCGCGTGGCCAAGCTCGTCTTGCGACAGCGAGCTCATCGCGACGTCCTCCTCGAGGAGCGGCGCGATCCCGGTCCACTCGGAATCGGAGAAGCCGATCACGAACTCGTCGTCGGCCATCGAGAGCAGCAGGTCATCGAGGCCCGCGATCGCCGGGGCGGTCGCGCCGGTCGTCGCGCTCATTTCGAGCGTGCCTTCGGCTTCTCCTGGCCGGCCGCCTCGCGCGCGGCAGCGAGCTTGTCACGCATCACGTAGCCGCCGGGCTTCTTGAACGACCGATCGAGCGGCGGCTGCAACAGGTCGGGATCCTCGAGATCGACGATGTCGGCGCGACGCACGACCCACAGCCGGATGCTCTCCTGCCGCCGGCCGTACATCTCGCGGGCGTAGTGGGTCGCGAGCTCGGCGTCGGGCGCCATCACGCTGCCGCCGTGGCGCATCGGGTCGCCATCCTTCTCCTGCCGGAAGACCTCCCAGGCCTCGAGCTCTGGCCCCTCCGTCATGCGGCGGCGGGCACGCCCAGGATCGTGTCGCGCACCCAGGCCGTCTCCTCCCGGGCCAGCCGGCGGAATTCGAGACGAGCCTCCGACATCGGGCCGTGGTTGGTGACGACCGTGCGCAGCTCGTTCCAGTCGGGCTCGGTGTAGCGCCACTCGCCGGCGGCGTCATCGAACTGGAGCTCAGGATCGGGGATCACGAGGCCGAGCTCGCGGATCCGGGGCACGTAGATCGTCAGGAACTCCTGGCGCAGCTCCTCCGACGACTTGGCCTTGATCCGCCAGCGCAGGTCCATGTCCTTCTCGCGCGGGCTGCGCGGACCGTGCATCTGCATCAGCGGACCCCACCAGCGGTCGAGCGCGTCCTGGATCGCGGCACGCTGGTCGGCGGTCCCGGTGACCATCGTCACGACCACGTCCCGCCCATGCATGATGTGGACCGACTCCTCCCAGCAGATCTTGCGCATCGTCCGCGCGTACGGCGCGTAGCTCGAGTCGCGCAGCGCCTGCTGGGCCACGATCGCGGCCGCATCGACCAGCCAGGCGATCATCCCGACGTCCGCCCAGCCGACGGTCGGGTAGTGGAAGACGTTGTGGAACTTGGTCTTCCCGGCGAGGAGGTCGTCGAACATCGCCTCGCGAGGCTTGCCCAGGTCCTCGGCGATGCGATACAGCAGCTGGGCGTGCCCGACTTCGTCCTGGACCTTGGCGGTCAGCGCGAGCTTGCGGCGCAGCGTCGGGGCCCGCATCAGCCACTCGCGCTCGGGGAGCACGCCCATCAGCTCGGAGTTCGCGTGCATCTCGACGAAGCGAAGGACCGCCGTCCGGTACTCGTCGGGCATGGCGTCCACGGCCTCGACCTTCCCGCCGTGCATGACGTGCGCCTCGAACCGCTCGAACCAGGCGTCGTAGGCCTCGTCGTGGCGGCGCGCCGGCGCGGCGCCGCTGGAACGCTCGGACGGCGCGAGCACGGGATCGAGCGCGAGCGGGTCGGTCATGGCGTCAGCCTACGCCTCAGCCGCGCGGTCGTCAGGAGCCGCTGAAGCGCGGCGGCCGCTTCTCGCGGAACGCCGCCAGGCCCTCGGCGTGATCGGCCGACGCACCGGCGATGCCCTGCAGCTTGGCCTCGCCCTCGAGCGCCTCGTCGAGATCGATCGTCAACGCGCGTTGCAGGGCGCCCTTCGTGAGCGCGAACGCGAGCGGCGGGCCGTCGGCGATCCTTGCGGCGAGGGCCGCGCGCCTCGTCCATCAGCGCGCTCGCCGGGCACGACCCTCGACACCAGGCCCAGGCGCAAGGCCTCCGCGGCATCGACCGCGTCGCCGACGAGCGCCAGCTCGGCGGCCTTCGCCGACCCGACGAGCCGCGGCAGGAACCACGTCGCGCCGCTGTCCGGGACGAGTCCGATCCGTCCGAACGCGAGCACGAAGCGGGCCTCCTCCGCGGCGATGCGCAGGTCGCACGCAAACGCCAGCGAGGCGCCGGCTCCCGCCGCGACGCCGTTCACGGCGGCGATGACCGGCTGGCCCATCGACCGGATCGCGCGGATGATCGGGTTGTAGCGCTCGCGGACCTCGACGTCGAGCGGCGCGGCGTCGGGCTGCTCGCGTTCCGCGAGGTCCTGCCCGGCACAGAACGCGCGACCGGCACCGGTCAGGATCACCGCCCGGACGGCGCGGTCGCGACCGAATCGATTCGAGCGCCTCGCGCAGCGCCACCTTGACCGGCACCGTCAGCGCGTTCAGCGCCTCCGGCCGGTCGAGCGTGATCGTCGCGACCGGCCCGTCGACCTCGACGCGCAGGCCGTCGGTCATCCGGCGAATTCGACCAGGCGACCGTCGACGAGCTCGAACAGCCGCCGATCGACAGGCTCGTCGGCGCCGCCCGACTGCTCGATGACGAACTCGGCGAACATGCCGGCAAACCCCTCGTCGCCGGCCCGCAGCGTCGACGCGAGCAGGAGGTGGCGCTCCGGGATGCCCACGAGGACGCGCCCGCCGCCACCCAGCTCGCTGGCCAGGTACGCGATCGAGTCGGGCAGCAGGATGCGGACGGCGTCGAGGCCGTCACCGGTGTCGGAGCTGATCACGCGGCGATCGCCCGACACCTCCTCGCTCCAGGGCGCGTCGGCCGCCCATGCGGCCAGGTTGCGCAGCGCCGCGTCCTGCAGCTCGCTCGGCTCGATCCCCCACGACAGCAGGTGGTCGCCGTTGACGACGACGTCGAACCCGCCGGCGGGGATCGTGTAGATCACGGGCAGCCCGGCCGGTCCGGAATCGATCAAGGGCTGGGCGTGGCTCTGCATCGAGCGCTGGGCCAGCGAATCGCGGTCGACGGTCTCGATCGACATGCCCTGCGTACCGACCGGCCGGAACGCCGGCCGGACGAGGGGCCGGGCGAGCGCCCAGTCGTGCTCAGGTGAATCGACCGGTGACGCGGTCTTCTCCGGCGGCGGCACGTGACCGCTCACCGGCGACGAATCGTCGATCGGGCTCAGGATGTCGGGCGGCGCGTCGCGGATGGCCGCCGGTGGCTCGTCGGCGAGGTCGCGGGCGATGTCGCGGCCCACATCCGTTCCGCCCTCGTACGGGTCACGCTCCATCGGTGTCACCCTCCTCGATCGTCCTGGCTGCGTCCACGGGGCGGATCGTCATCGACCTACCCACACCGGTCGTCGTTTCTCCTGGAATGCGCGCATGCCTTCACGCTGATCCGCGGTCGCGAACAGGTCGAAGAACGCCTCGCGCTCGGCGCGGAGACCAGCTGCCAGCGGCAACTCTGCCGCCGCGAGCACGGATCGTTTGGCGGCACGGACCGCCAGCGGCGGCATCGACGCGACCGAACTGGCGAGCTCGAGCGCGGACTCGATCGTTTCGGCGGCCGGGACGACGCGGGTCAAGAGACCCGCCGCCAGGGCCTCATCGGCGCGCATCGTTCGCGCGGTAAGGATCATGTCCATGGCCCGCGCGACGCCGACCGCCCGCGTGAGCCGTTGCGTGCCGCCCGCACCGGGCATGACCCCGATGCGAGATCTCGGGCTGGCCGAACCGGGCATCGTCGCCGGCGACGATGAGATCGCAGCACATCGCCAGCTCGCAGCCGCCACCGAGGGCGAAACCGCGTACCGCCGCGATCAGCGGCACGCCGATCGCCCAGATCCGATCCCATGCCTCGAACCGTCGCTCGGATCGAAGCCGCTCCGGTGTCTGGTCCGCGAGCTCGACGATATCGGCACCGGCAGCGAACGCACGTTCGCCGGCGCCGGTCAGGACGACGGCCCTGGTCCGACCATCCCGGTCGAGCGCCTCGAGCCTGCCTGCGAGCTCGTCCAGCAGATCGAAGCTCAGCGCATTCAGCGCGGCGGGCCGATCGATCGTCACGAGCGCGACCCCGTCATGCCCGGGGACCGGGTCGTCGACGCGGATGAAGCGGGTCGTCGGCTCGACGTCGGTCACGGCGCCTCCTCGCTGCTCGTCCGGCAAGTATCCATGACGCGGGAAGGTCGCGACCTGTCCGTCAGCGCCCCGGCCAGAGATCCTCGGCGTCCTCGAGCACGAGCAGCGTCGACAGACCGGGTGCGATCTCGCGCAGGTTGCGACCGGCCGCGCGCATGGCATCGGATGCCAGCCCCGCGTCGAGCGACGCGCGGTCGTCGAAGTGCATCGCGGTGATCACCACGAGGTCGGTCTCGCCACCGAGCGCCTCACTGACGCGGCGGACCTCGGTCCCACGCAGACCGGGCGTTTCGGCCACGAGCGGCAGGTGTTCGGCGGAGTACCGCCGCTCGAATTCGGCGAGGGCGGCGTCGCCGCCATCTGGGCGGCGGAACAGGGCGAGCAGCGTCGTCATCGGGCGGCCTCCGTGGCGTTCGATTCGCCCGCACGCTCGCGAGCGATGGCTTCGGTGGATCGATAGAAGTCGACGAGCGCAGGCTCGAGCAGCTTCGCGCCCTCGTTGATGGCGTCGTGACCGACGCCCGGGAGGATCATCAGCCGCCCGTCGCGCACCCCCCGCGCCAGGGCCAGCGCCTGCGCGACCGGCACGAACGGATCCCGGTCACCGGCCGCGACGAGCGTCGGCGCGTCGATCGCCCGCAGCTGGATCGGCGTGAGCAGCGGCTGGCGCTCGATGTCGTCGACGATCGCCCGGAGGAGCGGCTGCCATGACCCGCGGCCGTGGCGTGGATCGTGGCGGGCGGCCAGGAAACGCGCCCAGCCCGGGTCGTCGCGCTGGATGCGTTCGGGGTCCATGAGCTTCCGTGCCACCGACAGGCGCGGCTCGCGGTCCGTGCCGATGCTGATCGCGACCAGCGTCCGGATCCGCTCCGGCACCGTGGCCGCGACGTGGAGGGCGGTCATGCCGCCCATCGAATAGCCGAGCAGGTGGAAGCTCGAGAGACCGAGGGCATCGGCGAGCCCGATGACGTCCGCCGCGAGCTCCTCCGTCGTCAGGCCGTCGGCCGGGTCGCCACCGGTCTCGGCGTGGCCGCGAGCGTCCGGAAGGAACACGCGGAATCCCTCGGCGAGGATCGGGCCGAGCCCGGCGAAGTGCTCCCGCCCGCTGCTCGTCGCGCCGTGGAGCATGACCAGCGGAGGACCGGCGCCTTCGACCTCGTAGGCGGTATCGAGCCCATTCGCGACGATGGTCGGCATCGGCACCGATGCTACGGCCATCGCGGACAGCACGGTGCGGCGACCGCGAGGGTACGATCGGTCCCATGGCCAGAGATCGAGCCGCGTCGACCCGAGCGCCGAGACAGAAGAGCGGCGCCGCGCGGCGCCCGCGCGCGGCGCCCGCGCCGGCGCGCTGCGAAGGCCGCGACGCGCGTCGAGCGCGACTCCATGGGCGAGATGGCGGTCCCGGCGGACGCCCTGTACGGGGCCTCGACCCAGCGAGCCGTCCTCAACTTCCCGATCTCCGGTACGCGCTTCCCGCGCCGCTTCATCCGCGCGCTCGCGCTCATCAAGCTCGCCGCCGCGGAGACCAACGCGGAGCTGGGGTTGCTGCCCGAGGACGTCGGGCGGGCGATCGCGGCCGCGGCGGCCTCGGTGGCCGACGGCGACCATGACGACCAGTTCCCGATCGACGTGTACCAGACCGGCTCGGGGACGTCGACCAACACCAACATGAACGAGGTCGTCGCGCACATCGCCACGAGGCGGCTCGGCAAGGGCCGCAGTGTCCACCCGAACGACGACGTCAATCGCTGCCAGAGCTCGAACGACACGATCCCGACGGCCCTCAACCTGAGCGCGGCGATGGCGATCGAGGAAGCGCTGATCCCGGCTCTCGTCCGACTGCAGGAAGCGCTCGCGACGAAGGCCGACGATTTCTGGCCGGTGGTCAAGACCGGTCGGACGCATCTCCAGGACGCGACACCGATCCGCCTCGGCCAGGAGTTCCGGGGCTATGCCGGCCAGGTCGAGGAAGCGATCCGCCGGGTCCAGGCGGCCCGCGACGAGCTCTTGACGGTGCCGCTCGGAGGGACCGCGGTCGGCACCGGGATCAACGCCCATCCCGAGTACGCGGCCCGCGCCTGCGCCCGGCTCACCGAGCTGCTGACGCTCCCCGTCCGCGAGGCGCCGAACCATTTCCACGCGCAGGCGACGCTCGACGTCCCGATCGCCGCGCACGGGGCGATCCGGACCACGGCACTCGGGCTGTGGAAGATCGGCTCGGACATCCGGCTCATGGGGATGGGACCGCGCGCCGGGCTGTCGGAGCTCGCGCTGCCCGAGACCCAGCCGGGGTCATCGATCATGCCGGGCAAGGTGAACCCGGTGATCATCGAGAGCCTGACGATGGTCGTGGCCCGGGTCGTCGGCAACGACGCGACGATCGAGTTCGCCCAGACCGGCTCGTTGCTGGAGCTGAACGTGATGCTGCCCGTGACGGCGGTCGCGCTGCTCGAGTCGATCGAGCTCCTCGCGGCGGCGACGGCGAACCTCGCGGAGCGCACGATCGACGGGCTCGCCGCCACCGACCGCGGGCCGGCGCTCGTGGAGCAGGGCCTGATGCTGGCCACGGCGCTCGCGCCGGTGATCGGCTATGACGAGGCGGCCAAGCTCGCGAAGGACGCGCTCAAGAGCGGACGGACGATCCGCGAGCTCGCGCTCGAGCGCGGGATGGACGCCGATGCGCTCGACCGATTGCTGGACCCGGCCTCGATGACCGAGCCCGGGCTCGGGGGCGGTCCGGCGGGAGGCTGACAAGACCCGGGACGGCGCTCGCCGTCAGGCGGGTCGGAGGTCCCGTCGTCGCCCCGCCACGATCGCGGCCGCCAGCCACGCCGCGCCGACCACGATCCACGACGCCGGGGACGGGATCAGCAGCGCGCCACCCGCGACCAGCACGGCCTCCGCGAGCGGGTGGTCGCCGTCGCGCCAGCGCACGAGCCCGATCCCGACGGTCGCGACCCCAGCGATCGATTGCGCCGCGGCCGTGAGCGCGCCGTAGGGCCCGCCGGCGATCGCGATCACGAGCGCCGCGATCCAGGCGACGTGCGCGGCGATCGCCACGAGCAGCGCGGGACCCGCGACCGACGGCGCGCGCAGACCCGAGCGCCGTCCGACGATCGTGACGAGGCGCAGGACGGCCAACGCGCCGATCGCACCGAGCGGCAGTGTCCAGACCAGGTACCCCGGCCAATCGGGTGGGACCGGCTCGACGACCGTGGCGAGGCCGGCGGCGATCCACGCCAGACCGGCAACGAGCGGTGCCAGCAGCCCGATCCGTGGCGGTTGCCGAGGATGGAGGTGGGCATCGAGCGCCCCGCGCACCACATCGAGTCGGGCGCGCCAGCCGAACGGCCGCTCGCCGAGCAGGTCGCCGATCTCGTCGCCGTACCGCTCCCGCCAATCGCGTGGATAGAGGCGCAGCCAGCGCGTCGCTCGGGATCGCTCCGGTCCTGGTCCTACACGCATCCGTTCTCGACGAGCGGCGGGATCACCCCGGGCTCGCCGAGGGCGACGGGCAACGGACCGAGGGTCAACCGCGACGTATCCACGAACAGTACGCCGTCGGCATCGACGCGGACCGCGTACCGGTTCATGCCGTGCGGGGCCGGGCCGTACCGCTCGCCGGCGACCTTGGTGCCCAGCCGGTCGTAGCGCGACTGGTGGCACGGACAGCGCAGCCAGAAATCCTCGAGGCACGGGTTCGGCCGGCAGCCGAGATGCGGGCAGCGCTGCGAGAGGGCACGCACGTTGAGCGCGGTCCCATCGCCGGTCGGATCGTCGCCCACGAACCAGCCGTGCTGTCCCGGGTCGATGATCACGATGAACGACTTGGCGGCGGCGACATAGGCCGGAAAGCCGTCGGCGATCGGGAGGTCGCCGTTCTGGAGGATCAGCTCGTCGTACGTTCCGACCCGGATCGTCGGGGTCGCCGACTTCACGGCCGACCAGGCGAACCCGAGGGTGCCCGCGAGCGACTCGACGAGCCACAGACCGGCGACCGTGCCCAGCCCGCGGCGCAACAGCGTCCGCCGCGAATACCCCGTCGTGACCGTCTCTCGCCACGCACGCAGGGTCGGACCGGTCAGCGGGGTCATCGGAGCTGCTCCATCGCACGGTCCTCGTATGCCGTCCCACGTTATATCGCTATACGATATATCATCGCGCGACTGTGTCAAGCGAACGAACGGCATCACCGGGCCGGTACAATCCCGCCCGATGACCGAGACTCGCCTCTGGGATCGAGCCGCTGTCGCGATCGCCGCGGACGGGCGTCGATCGCCGGCCGTGGCGGCGTTGCCGACAGGCCTGCCGACCATCGATCAGCTCTTCGACTTCATGCGCGACGCAGAGCTCCGCTTCGAGACCCTGCGGATGCGAGTCGTGGAGCGCGACAAGACGACGAAGGGCGAGGGCGCCACCGAGCTGGACGTGATGCTCCGCCACCCTGGCTCTGCCAAGGTCACGACCACCGAATCCGGCCATGTCGTGGGCTCGCCGTACGAGATCTGGATCTCCGACGGCGAGATCGTCCGGACCTACGCCTCGGGCCACAAGCTCGGCACGCAGCGCCCGATCCGCAACCGCCCGCGCGGCCTCGACGACAAGGACTTCCCCGGCATGTCGCGGGTCTACGAACCGGTCACGGCACTCCCGATGGAGACGCTGCCCGACACGTTCATCCACCCCGCCGGGTACTGCCAGAACGTGCTGTCGACCGGGCAGTGCAGCGTGATCGGCACGAATACCGCGTCAGGCCGTGAGGCGATCTGGATCCGCTGCGACCATCCGCGCACGATCGAGATCGCGGGCGACCGGCCCGATCACGTGATCGAGCTCGCCGTCGATCGCGAGCTCGGCGTGATCCTGCGCACTGATCGAGCGCATGGGTCAGGACATCACGCGCGACGCCGAGGTGACCGAGCTCGCGGTCGATGCGCCGCTCCCGCCGACCGCCTTCGATTTCGTCTTCCCCACCGGGACGACGATGCTCTTCTGACCGTCGGCACCCTTTCTCGCGCCGAAACCGGCGCGTATAGTCCCCCGACAGAGTCCGCCGCCGTGATCGAGGGACGCGCGCAGCCGGCTCGAGGGGGGAAGCGAGACCCGGCGACCGCCGACACCCCCAGACGGCGGCTCCGTCCGGCGAGGGAGGTATCGATGGCCCGATCCCAGCAGGACGTCATCCAGCAGGACGTCGCCGACCTGCACAAGCTCGGCTACGCGCAGGAGCTGCTCCGCTCGATGGGCGGGTTCAGCAACTTCGCGATCAGCTTCAGCATCATCAGCATCCTGACCGGCGCGGTCATCCTCTACGACTACGGCCTCGCCTGGGCGGGCACCGCCGCGGTCCTGATCGGGTGGCCGCTGGTCACGGTCTTCGTGGTGGCGATCGCCGCGTCGATGGCCGAGATCGCGTCGGCATACCCGACCGCTGGCGGCCTGTACTACTGGGCCAGCCGCATGAAGAACAAGGAATGGGGTTGGTGGACCGCCTGGCTCAACCTCATCGGGCAGTTCGCGATCGTGGCCGGCATCAACTACGCGGCCGCGGGCTTCCTCAACGCGACGATCATCACGCCGTTGCTCGCGAATGCCGGCATCGACTACAGCAACACCTCGGTGTTCATCGGCGGCATCCTCAACGGGCAGCTCGTCACGATGGGCATCCTCATGCTGATCGAGCTCGGGATGAACATCGCGGGCATCAACCTGGTCGCCTTGCTCAACCAGGCCAGCGTGTGGTGGCACATCGCGATCGTCGCGGCGGTCGTCATCCTCGTCTTCCTCGCCGGCAAGCCCGACCAGTCCGGTCTGACGCTGTTCGCCGTCCAGCCCCTGGACGTCGGCGGGAGCTGGGACAACAACCTCGGGTTCGTCCACCTGACGTACGGCTCGGCGGTGACGTATCCGCTCGTCCTTGCGTTCTTCTTCTCGCTGCTCCAGGCCAACTGGACGTACACCGGCTATGACGCCTCCGCACACGTCGCCGAGGAGACGGTCGGCGCCCGCGTCGCGAGCGCCTGGGGGCTGTTCCTGTCGGTCGCGGTCTCGGCGGTCGTCGGGTTCGTGTTCCTCCTGGCCCTGACCACGCACCTGCCGGATCTCAAGACGCTCTTCCCGGCCACGGTCGAGGTTCCGCCACAGGCCACAGCGAGCCAGTACTACTTCGGTGGTGGCGTGGCCGTCATCGAGATCCTCAAGTACAACCTCGGCGGCATCGGCGACCTGCTGAGTGCCGGGATCGCCATCGCGATGGCGTTCTGCGGCCTCTCGTCGGTGGCCTCGGCCGGCCGGATGCTGTACGCCTTCAGCCGTGACGACGGGCTCCCCGGCGCCGGCTGGCTCAAGAAGGTGTCCCACCGCTATCGGACCCCGGGCAACGCGCTGACCGCGATCGTCGTGATCTCGTGGCTGTTCAGCGTCGCGGCGTTCATCGTCGGGACCGGGACCGCGATCGTGATCATCACGGCGATCAGCACGATCTTCCTGTACGCCGCGTATGGCGTCGTGATCTACCTCGGCGCGACGACGCAGGACTGGCTCTCCGAGCGTGTCTGGAGCCTTGGTCGCTGGTCCAAGCCCATCGCCTGGATCTCGGTCGCCTGGATCATCGTCCTGATGGTGCTGTTCTCCTGGCCGACCTCCGGCAACATCTCGTTCCCGTTCATGATCGGCACCGTGGTGCTGTTGCTCGTCTACTACTTCGGCTATGCGAAGTCGCGCTTCAAGGGCCCGCGGTCCATGGGCGACAGCGCGGAGCTGACGGAGATCGAGCGCGAGTTCGAGCACGCGGCCGAGGAGCTGTCACCGGCCTGATCCCCAGGCCTCCATCGACCCCGATCGCACACGGGGCCGGCCGGCACCGCCGGCCGGCCCCGCTTCCCGTCATCGCGCCAGGAGGAGACCGATGAGCGACCACGGCGACGAGTCCGGCCACGCGACGAAGCACCCGCGCCTGGCCGAGCTGGAGAGCATGGTCCGCGGCGGCCAGATCGACACGATCGTCGTGGCGTTCACCGACATGCAGGGCCGGCTGATGGGCAAGCGGGTCCACGGCCAGGCGTTCCTCGACGGCGTGATCTCCCACGGCGCGCACTTCTGCACGTACCTCCTCGGGACCGACATGGAGATGAACACGCCCGAGGGCTATCGGCTCATGAACTGGGAGACCGGGTATGGCGACTGGATCGCCGAGCCGATCTGGGACCAGCTCCGGTTCCCGCCGTGGCTGCCCGGCACCGCGATGGTCCTCGCGGACACCATCGACGAGGAGACGGGCAAGGAGATCCCGGTCTCGCCGCGGACGATCCTCAAGCGCCAGGTCGCCAAGGCCGCGGACGAGGGCTTCGCGGTCAAGGCCGGTTCGGAGTTCGAGTTCTACGTGCTCAAGGATTCGTGGGAGTCGCTCGCCGAGCGCGGCTGGCCGGTCCCGCGCCCCTTCGGCTATTACAACGAGGACTACCACCTGCTCCAGGCGACCAAGGCCGAGCCGCTGCACCACCTCTTGCGCACCCAGATGAGCGCCGCCAACGTCCCGATCGAGTTCAGCAAGGGCGAGGCGGCGAACGGGCAGCACGAGGTCAACATCCGCTACGACCACGTCCTCGAGTCCGCCGACCGGAGCGTGGTGTTCAAGCACGGGGCAAAGGAGATCGCCTACCTCAACGACTGGGGCATCACGTTCATGGCCAAGCCCGACCATCGCTGGACGGGGTCCTCGGGGCATCTCCACATGAGCGTCTGGGACCTCGCCACGGACGAACCGATCATGCACGCGATCGGGCGCGACAAGGCCGGGCCGTATGGCCTCTCGAAGGTCGGTCAGCAGTTCATGGCCGGGATGATGGCGCTGTCGCGCGAGCTGGCGGTGTTCGTCGCGCCGTTCATCAACTCGTACAAGCGCTACGCGTCGCTGTCATGGGCGCCGGTCAACGTCGTCTGGGGCCGGGACAACCGGACGACGGGGTTCCGCCTCGTCGGACACGGGCCGTCGCTCCACGTCGAGAACCGCTTCCCCGGCGGCGACATGAACGCGTACCTGACGTACGCGGCGATGGTCGGGGCGGGGCTGTACGGGATCCGCCACGGGCTCAAGCTCGAGAACGAGTTCAAGGGCAACGGGTATCTCGCGAAGGGTCATCCCCGCATGCCCCGGGCACTCTACGAGGCGATCTCGGAACTCGAGCAGTCGAAGGCGGCGGTCGAGATCTTCGGCCAGGACGTGGTCGACCACTACCTCAATGCCGCGCGGGTCGAGCAGGAGACGTACGATTCGGTCGTCCACCCGTGGGACCGCGAGCGCTACCTCGAGCGAGGCTGAACCACCGACCTTCGTGACGCAGACCGAGCGCGCCACCGACTCGCCGCCCGAGGTCATGCGACCCCGCCCGGGCCGCCCGCGTCCAGGACGCCCTCTATCGGATCGCGGAGGCGGCCGCTGCGGCGGAGGACCTCCGAGCGTTCTACGAGACGATCCACGAGATCGTCGGCGAGCTGATCCCCGCCGGAAACATGTACATCGCCCTGTACGACGGCGAACGGCAGCGGATCAGTTACCCCTACTACGTCGACGCCGTCGATACCGACCTCCCCGATCCGAAGGCGTGGTATCCGTTCGGAGAAGGACAGGCGCGCGGCGTCACGGCCTACGCGATCCGCCGCGACGAGCCGCTCCTCATCGACGTCCCCGCATTCGAGGAGCTCATCCGTCAGGGCGAGATCGAGCAGATCGGGACCGTCCGCGCGGGGATGTGGATCGGCGTTCCCCTCCATGCAGACGGCCGCACGATCGGCCTGCTCGCGGTGCAGACCTACGAGGCGCACGAACGCTACTCGGAGGCCGACAAGGCCCTGCTGACCTTCGTCGCGCAGCATGTCGGGGCCGCCCTCAGCCGCGCTCGCGCGATCGAGGAGACGCGGGAGCGGAACGCCGAGCTCGCGTTGATCAACGAGATCGGCGAGGCGCTGTCGAAGCAGCTCGACTTCGCGGCGATCATCGAGCTCGTCGGCGAGCGCCTGCGTGCGATCTTCGACGTCCGATCGTTGGCGATCGGCGTCTACGACGCCGCGACGGGCGACATCACGTTCCCCTACGACATCGACGAGGGTGAACGCTTCGATCGAGGCGTGGTCAAGCTCGGCCCGGGCATCACCTCACAGGTGATCCGTTCAGGGCGTCCGCTCCGGATCTCGACCTACGAGGAGCAGGAGGCCGCCGGCGCGATCCAGATCGGCGGCACCACGACGCAATCGTGGCTGGGCGTGCCGATCCCGGCCGGAGAGCGGGTCATGGGAATCGTCGCGCTCGAGAGCGTTGAGCCGTACGCCTTCAGTGAATCCGACGAGCGCCTCCTGACGACGCTCGCCTCGAGCAT
This sequence comes from uncultured Chloroflexia bacterium, assembly GCA_963788235.1. Lineage (GTDB taxonomy): Bacteria > Chloroflexota > Limnocylindria > Limnocylindrales > CSP1-4 > SPCO01. The sequence goes on from CAWBFV010000003.1 coordinate 256,889, forward strand.
GGGCGTGGCGCTGGAGAATGCCCGACTGTTCGGCGAGACCAAGCGGTTACTCGCCGACGCGGACCAACGAGCGGCGGAGCTCGCGGTCATCAACGAGATCGGGGCCGCCCTCGCGAAACAACTCGAGTTCGAGGCCATCGTGGAGCTGGTCGGCGAACGGATCGGCACGATGTTCGACACCCGCTCGATGCACATCGAGTTTTACGACGAGGCGAGCGGGACCATCACGGTCCCGTATGCGATCGAAGAGGGAGCGCGCTACGAGCTCGCCACGATCCAGATCGGCGAGGGACTTGTCAGTCGCGTCATCCAATCTCGCGCGCCGCTCAATCTCGCAACAGCGGCCGAGACCGTGGGGCTTGGAGCCATCCAGGTCGGACTGACGACTGAGTCATGGCTGGGCGTGCCGATCCTGGCCGGCGAACGCGTGCTCGGCGTGATCGCGCTTGAAAGCCTGCGGCCGCACGCCTTCGACGAAGCCGATGTGCGGCTGTTGAGCACGCTCGCGTCGAGCATGGGCGTCGCGCTCGAGAACGCCCGACTGTTCGTCGCCCTCGAGAACGCTCGCCTGTTCGACGAGACCAAGCGCCTCCTCACCGAGACCGACGAGCGCGCCGCGGAACTGGCGATCATCAACGAGGTCCAGCGAGGCCTCGCCGAGCGACTCGACATGCAGGCGATGTACGACGTCGTCGGCGACAAGATCCAGGAGATCTTCGACGCACAGGTCGTGGACATCGGGATCGTCGATCGGGACGCCGGCGAGATCCATTTCCCGTACACGATCGAGCGTGGCGTGCGCTTTCCCGACGAGCCGATGGCCATCGAGGGCCCGCGCGGTCGTGTCCTCGAGACCCGCGAACCGATCGTCCTCAACGAGGACGCCAACGTGCGCGTGATCGAGATGGGTCAGACGACGCCCGTGATCCAGGGGGAACCGGCCAAATCGATCATCTTTGCTCCGCTCGTGGTCCGCGATGAGGCGATGGGCGTCATCTCGCTCCAGAATCTCGATCGCGAGCATGCCTTCTCCGAGAGTGACGTCCGGCTGCTGACAACGCTGGCGGCCAGCTTGAGCGTGGCCCTCGAGAACGCCCGGCTGATCGACGAGACCCGCCAGCGGGTCGCCGATCTCGACACCATCAATCGCGTCGGCCAGGCGATCTCCGCGCAGCTCGATCTCCCGACGCTGATCGAGCTGGTCGGCGAGCAGATCCGGACGACGTTCGACGCCGATATCGCGTTCGTCGCACTCCGGGACGAAGCCGCCGACGTGATCACGTTCCCGTACCACGTAGAACAGGGCGTCCGCGAGGCCCAGGTGCCGTTGCCAAGAGGCAGTGGCCTCTCGTGGCGGATCCTGACGTCGCGCGAACCGTTGCTCCTCAATCGCTCGGCCCAGTTCGAGGCGGTCGGCGTTCCGGCGATCGGGACACCTGCCCTCTCCTGGCTGGGTGTGCCGATCGTCGTCGGCGACGAGGCGATCGGCGTGATCAGCGTCCAGAGCACGCGCGACGAAGGTCGCTTCGGGGAGGCCGACATGCGCCTCCTCAAGACGATCGCGTCGAACGTCGGCGTCGCGATCCAGAACGCCCGGCTCTACCGGGAAACCCATCGCCGAGCGAACGAGATGGCCGCGCTGGCGGACGTGGGCCGCGAGCTGTCGGCGACGCTTGATCCGACGACGGTCCTCGAGAGCATCGCCGAGCACACGATGAACCTGCTCGCCGCCGGGTCGAGCGCGGTCTACCTCGCCCAGCCGGACGGCCAGACCTTCAAGGCGATCGTCGGTCGTGGGCAGATCGCCGAACAGCTGCTCGCGCACACGGTGACGATCGGCGAGGGGATCATCGGCAGCGTGCTCCAGAACCGCGTCGGCGAGATGGTGAACGACGTCCTCGCCGACGGACGGACCAAGATCATCCCGGGCACCGATCCGGACGAGAACGACCGGTTGATGGTCGCCCCGCTCATCTCGCACGACTCGGCCATCGGCGTGATGGCGGTCTGGCGACCCATGCCGAGCGAGCCCTACACCAAGAGCGAGCTCGACCTGCTCAACGGCCTTGCCGCGCATGCGGCGATCGCCATCGACAACGCGCGCCTCTATCGCGAGGCGGAGGCGGCACGGGATTCGGCACAGGACGCGGACCGCGCCAAGAGCACGTTCCTTGCCGCGATGAGCCACGAGATCCGTACGCCGATGAACGCGATCATCGGGATGAGCGGGCTGATGCTCGACACGTCGCTCGACGACGAGCAACGCGATTACGCCGAGACGATCCGAACCTCCGGCGACGCGCTGCTCACGATCATCAACGACATCCTCGACTTCTCGAAGATCGAGGCCGGCCGCGTCGAGCTCGATCAGGAGCCGTTCGACCTGCGCGCCTCCATCGAGGGCGCGGTCGATGTCCTCGCGCCTGCCGCAGCGACCAAGCACCTCGAGTTGGTCTACGCGATCGAGGAGGAGCTGCCGCGGACGATCGTCGGCGACCAGGGCCGGCTCCGCCAGATCGTCATCAACCTGTTGTCCAACGCGATCAAGTTCACCGAACGCGGCGAGGTCGAGCTGGCCGCGACGGGACGGCCACTGGGAACTGAGGGCGCCTCGGCCGGCGACCGCTGGACGTTCGCGATCCGCGTGCGTGACACCGGTATCGGCATCCCGGCCGATCGGATGGATCGCCTCTTCCAGTCGTTCAGCCAAGCCGACGCATCGATCTCCCGGCGCTACGGCGGGACGGGCCTCGGCCTGGCGATCAGCCGCCGACTCGCTGAGCTGATGGATGGCTCGCTGGTCGCGACCAGCGATGGGGTGGCCGGCCGGGGGACCACGTTCGAGCTCACGTTCGAGGCGGACGTGGCGGCCGATCGGATCGCCCAGTCCCCGGTGCGACTGGTCGACCTGACCGGGCGGCGTGTCCTCGTTGTCGACGACAACGCCACGAACCGGCGGATCCTGCGGACGCTGATCGAGCGCTGGGGCATGATCGCTCGGCACACCGGGTCTCCGCGTGAGGCGCTCGGCTGGGTCGTCGGGGGCGAGCAGTTCGACCTCGCGATCGTGGACCTCCACATGCCCGAGCTCGATGGGATCGCCCTCGGCACCGCCCTTCGCGCCGCGGAGGCGGGGGCATCGACGGTCGTGATCGTCCTGTCGTCGCTTGGCATGCACGAGCGGGCGAGCGACGCAGTGGCCGCGTTCCTCGTGAAACCGGTCAAGCCATCGGCGCTCCATGACACGATCGCGACGGCACTCGCCGGCGAGGCGGCCACGGTCCCGGTCCGGACCACCGGCGTGGGGGTCGACCACGGGCTCGGCGCCCGGCATCCGCTGCGGATCCTCCTCGCGGAGGACAATCCCGTGAACCAGAAGCTCGCGATGCGTCTGCTCGATCGGATGGGCTATCGGGCCGACGTCGTCGAGAACGGCCACCTGGCGATCGCCGCGCTCGAGGGAGCCGTGTATGACGTCGTGCTCATGGACATCCAGATGCCGGAGCTCGATGGGCTCGAGGCCACCCGGCGGATCCGGCGGCGGTGGCCCGGCGGCGAGGGGCCACGGATCGTCGCGATGACGGCCAACGCGATGGATGGTGACCGCGAGGCGTGCCTCGAGGCGGGCATGGACGACTACATCGCCAAGCCCATCGCGCCCGAGGCACTCCAGGCTGCCCTGGTCGCAGCGCGCGGCATCTCGACTGGAGAGACCGGTTGAGCGGCGCGCGGATCCTCGTCGTCGACGACACGCCGTTCAATCGGCGCCTGCTGGTCCGCTTGCTCGAGGGGATCGGCTACACGGGGATCGAGGCAGGGGATGGTCGCGAGGCCCTCGAGCGGCTGCGTGAGGCAGAAGCCGACCCGATCGATCTCGTCCTGCTCGACATCGTCATGCCCGAGATGGACGGCCACGAGACGCTCGCGGCGCTGAAGGCCGACGACGCGTTGCGCGACCTGCCGGTGATCGTGATCTCGGGCGTCGATGAGCTGGACAGCGTCGTCCGCTGCATCCGGATGGGCGCCGCGGACTACCTGCCAAAGACCGTCGATCCCGAGATCCTCCGCGCGCGGATCGATGCGTCGCTCGCGCAGAAACGGCTGCGCGACAACGAGCGCGAACTCCTCGCGACCATCGACCGCCAGCGCTCGCAGCTGTCGCGATTCCTGTCGCCGCAGGTCGCCGCGCTGGTCTCGAGCGCCGACGGCGAGGCGATGCTGGCGGGCCATCGACGCGAGATCACCGCGATGTTCTGCGACCTGCGCAACTTCACGGGGTTCTCGGAGACGGCCGAGCCCGAAGAGGTGCTCGGGTTCCTCCGGGCCTACCACGCGGCGATGGGCACGCTCGTCGTCGAGCACGAGGGCACGCTGGAGCACTTCGCGGGCGACGGCTTCATGACGTTCTTCAATGACCCCGTCCTCCAGCCCGATCATGCCGCTCGGGCGATCGGGATGGCCGTGGCGATGCGCGACCGGTTCGCCGGGCTGTCAGCCGACTGGCGCCGGCGCGGGCACGTACTCGAGATCGGGATCGGGATCGCGACTGGCTACGCGACACTCGGGCGGATCGGCTTCGAGGGCCGCTACGACTACGGGGCGATCGGCAACGCGATCATCCTCGCCGCGCGCCTCAGCGCGGAAGCCGCTCCGGGCGAGATCCTGGTTGCCGCTCGGACCTATGCCGAGGCCGAGAGCGATGCCTCGATCGTCGCGGAGCCCGCCGGCGAGCGATCGCTGAAAGGCTTCAGCCGAGCCGTCCCCACGTTCGCGATCATGGGTCTTGGAACCGAGGCCGGAGGTCTCGACCGCGAGGCCGAGGGGGCGTCGACGTGACGCTCGATCCGGAGGCGATCGCCCGCCTGCTCGAGATCACCGGGGACGATCGCGCGTTCGTCGATGAGCTGATCGACACGTTCCTGGACGACGCCGCGCAGCAGATCGAGGCGCTGCACGCGGCCGGCGCGGCGGGCGACGTCGCGGCGATCGTCCGCCCGGCGCACTCGCTGAAGTCGAACAGCATGAACGTCGGGGCGACCGTGCTCGCGGATCTGACCCGAGCCCTGGAGACGGACGCGCGCGGCGGGCAGGTGACCGACATGGAGGCCAGGATCGCGGCGGTGGATGCCGAGTTCGCCGCAGTTCGCGACGCGTTGCTCGCGGAGCGCGCCGGCCGCTGACGGCCTTGGCGCGCCGATCCCCCTCTCGCTCTTCCCCTTGGCGCTCGATATCTTCCCGCCCGAGCGCTTCGCCGAGGGGTAGTACCAAAGTCCTAGGCGGGTCCTGCCGACAGTCCCGGTTCGCGACTCGCGGCGACCTCGCGCAGCCGGTGGGCGACGTCCGGATGGCCGGCGGCCTCGGCCAGGTCGGCCGCGGTGCCACCGTCCTCCACGGCGATCGTCGGGTCGGCACCCGCCGACAGGAACAGCTCGACCATCTCGTCGTCGCCGTGCTGGGCCGCCTCGTGGAGCGGCGTGAAACCGCCATGCTGGGTGGCGTTCACATCCGCCCCTGCCGCGACCAACAGCCGGCAGACCTCGACGTGCTGCCCCGCCGCGGCCGCGTGGAGTGGCTGGTTGGCGAACGGGTTGCGGGTGTAGGCGTCCACGCTCGCCCCAGCGTCGAGTAGCACCTTGACGGCTTCCGGCTTCCCGAAGAACGCGGCGAGGTGGAGCGCCGTGAAGCCATCGGGCGAGTACGCCGCGGCCACCTCGGGCGTGGCGAGCAGCCGCTCGCGGAGGCGCTCGATCCGGCCCAGCGCGGCCGCCTCGAACGCATCGATCTCCGGGTCGGCGGCAAGGATCGCGTCCATCGTCGGCCGATCGAAGCGGTACCGCGCCAGGAGCACCGCCGACACGCCGTCGTCACCCCGCGCCGACGCGAGCGACGGATCCACGGCCAGCAGCTCGACCACGCGAGCTGTATCGCCGGCGGCGACCGCGGCCATCATGTCTCGCTCGTCGGGCATGGCGAGAGCCTACATCCGGGCGTGCTGCACGCGGGTACGATGTCCGCCCACGCCGGGACCCTCCGGCGACCGTCACGAGAGGGAACGCGGCGCCATGCGACTCGCCGACAAGGTCACCATCATCACCGGCGGGGGCGGCGGCATGGGCCGGGTCGCGGCCCGGACGTTCGCGGGGCACGGCGCCAAGGTCGTCGTCGCGGAATACGGCGACGCGGCCGGCCAGGAGACCGTCGATCTCGTCCGCGCTGACGGCGGTGAGGCGACGTTCGTGAAGGCCGACGTTTCGAAGGAAACCGACGCGAAGGCCATGGTCGATCACGCGTTGTCGACGTACGGCCGGCTCGACTGCCTCTACAACAACGCGGGGATCATGCCCGAGGCCGACCACTCGGTGACCGACACGTCGGTCGACGTTTGGGACCAGGTGATGGCCGTCAACGTCCGCGGCGTGTTCCTCGGCTGCAAGTACGCGATCCCGGCCATGGAGGCCGCCGGCGGCGGCTCGATCATCAACATCGCGAGCTTCGTGGCGCTGGTCGGCTGTTCGGTGCCCCAGGATGCCTACACGGCCTCGAAGGGCGCGCTGCTGAGCCTGACCCGCAGCCTCGCCGTCCAGTTCGGGCCAAAGGGCATCCGGACGAATGCGATCTGCCCCGGGCCGGTGGAGACGCCGCTGCTCATGGACTGGCTGGTCAAGGATGAGGAGGCGAAGCGGATCCGACTCGCGCGCAACCCGACCGGACGCTTCGGCAAGCCCGAGGAGATCGTCAACATGGCGGTCTACCTCGCGTCCGACGAGTCACGCTGGACCAACGGTGCCTCCCTCGTGGTCGATGGCGGCATCACGGTCAACTACTTCTGAGGAGCCGGTCATGACCGACGACACGGCGACGATCGAGACAGCGGCCGGGGACGCGAGCGCCTCCGGCGGTCGACGCGCGATCGGGGTCGATGTCGGGGGCAGCGGGATCAAGGCGGCCATCGTGGACGTCGACAGCGGCGCGCTGCAGTCGGAGCGGCTTCGCGTCCCGACGCCTGTCCCCTCCACGCCCGAGCTGGTGAGCGACTCGATCGGCCGGTTGGTGCGGCGACTGGCGAAGGCGGCGGCACTGCCCGCGGACACGCCGATCGGGGTCGGGCTGCCCGGTGTCGCGATCGACGGCCGGTTGATGACCGCCGCCAACATCGATCCGGCATGGGTCGACTACCCGATCGCCGAGCGGCTGGCCAAGACGCTCAAGCGGCGGGTCGAGATCGTCAACGACGCCGACGCGGCGGGCATCGCCGAGATGCGGTTCGGCGTCGGGGCGTCGAAGCCGGGCACCGTGATCTTCCTGACGCTCGGCACGGGTGTGGGGTCAGGCGTGTTCGTCGACGGGACACTCGTCCCGAACACCGAGTTCGGCCAGATGGAGATCCGCGGGAGGCCCGCCGAGCGACGATCCGCGTCGGTCGCGCGCACGCGCCGCGGCCTGTCGTGGAAAGCCTGGGCGCAGGACCTCGATGAGCATCTGCAGCGTATCGAGGACCTGATGTGGCCGAGCCTGTTCATCCTCGGCGGCGGCGTGAGCAAGAACGCCGACAAGTTCGTGCCGCGGCTCACCACGCGGACGCCGGTCATCCCGGCCCAGCTGCGCAACGACGCCGGGATCATCGGCGCGGCGATCGTGGCAGCCGAGGGGCTCGAGGACGCCAGGACGACCCGCGACGACCTGCCGGGTGCGGCGGCGGGCGTGCCCACCGCGAGGGGAGCGGCCGCCGCGAGCTAGAGCGCGCGGGCCGCCTGAGCCTCGATCACCAGGCCGGAATCACCGCCCAGCGGTGCTACTGACAGAGGAGCAGGCCCTCGGACTGCGTTCTCACCGCTGGCCGACGGTCATGGCGAGTGAAACGAGGGTTCGGCCGTCGATCGCACCGCTATCCGACGGATCGATCGACGTGCGTCGCCAGTAGCACCTCCCAGCGACGTGCGGCCGCGAACTGGGGGCCAGCGTAGAATTGCGGTCCTTTCTCGCCCGATCGCGCACGAGGTCACCCCCAATGACCACCGAGACCAACGTCCCTGCCGGTTCCGAGGCGCCCACGGCGGCGCGCATGGTCATCGGCGGCCAACCCGTTGATGCCGCGGACGGGCAGACGTTCGAGGTCGTCAACCCGGCGACCGGCAAGGTCATCGCCACCGCGCCGCTGGGTGGCCGCGAGGACGTCGATCGGGCGGTCGCTGCCGCGCAAGCGGCGTTCGAGGATCGCAAGGGCTGGGCGAATTGGGCGGCCGGCAAGCGCGGGCGCAGCCTGGCCAAGCTGGCCGACCTCATCAAGAAGAACAGTGACGAGATCGCCTGGCTCGAGAGCCGCAACGGTGGCAAGCCGATCACCTCGGCGCGTGGCGAAGTCATCGGCGCGAGCCTCGTGTTCGACTACTACGCCGGCGCCGCGAACAAGATCTACGGCCAGACGATCCCGGTCTCGAAGCCCGGGCTCGACCTCACCCTGCGCGAGCCGATCGGCGTCGTCGGGCTGATCGTGCCGTGGAACTTCCCGCTGCTGATGGCCGCCTGGAAGGTCGCCCCGGCACTCGCCGCCGGCAATACGGCCTTGCTGAAGCCGGCCTCGTACACGCCGCTGACCGCGATCCGCCTCGGCGAGCTGGCGCTCGAGGCGGGCATCCCGCCCGGCGTCCTCAACGTCGTCACGGGGCCCGGCGGCACGGCCGGTGCGTCGATCGCGGCGCACCCGGGCATCGGCAAGGTCGCGTTCACCGGGGAGACGGCCACCGGCCAGGAGATCATGCGGCTGGCATCGACGAACGTGAAGAAGATCTCGCTCGAGCTCGGCGGCAAGAGCCCGAACATCGTGTTCGCCGACGCCGACCTCGAGAAATTCGCGCGCGAGTCGCCGTACAGCGTGTTCGACAACACGGGCCAGGACTGCTGTGCGCGGAGCCGGATCCTCGTCGAGCGATCGGCGCACGACCAGGTCGTCGAGCTGTTCGCCCAGTCGACGCGGAGCGTCAAGGTCGGCGACCCTGCCGACGAGTCGACCGAGGTCGGGACGCTCATCAGCGCCAAGCAGCGCGACCGCGTCAAGGACTACATCGAGATCGGGCTTGGCGAGGGCGCAAACCTGGTCGTCGGTGGTGCGGCACCCGACGATCCGGCCCTCGCCGACGGGGCGTACCTCATGCCCACCGTGTTCGATGGCGTTGACAACGACATGCGCATCGCTCGCGAGGAGATCTTCGGACCGGTCGTCTCGATCATCCCGTTCGACACCGAGGAGGAGGCCCTGCGCCTGGCCAATGCCACCCCGTACGGCCTATCAGGCTCGATCTGGAGCCGCGACATCGGCAAGGCGATGCGGGCGGCGCGGGCGCTGCAGTCCGGCGTCATCAGCGTCAATAGCAACAGCTCGGTGCACACCGAGGCGCCGTTCGGCGGCTACAAGATGTCCGGCATCGGTCGCGAGCTCGGGATGGCCGCGCTCGACCTCTACACCGAGACGAAGAACGTCTTCATCGACATCAGCTGAGCTCGGCGGCCAGGAGCCCTTCGTCGCCTAGGAGCCCCGCTCGATCGGCGGCCAGGTCAGGTCCGGCCGATGCCGATCGATCCAGTCGCGCAGCATCCACGTCGTCGTCCGGAACGCGAGGTCCGCCCACGGGATGCGCTCCGGTGCGAAGGCCGCGATCTCGAGCGCTTCGACCGTCGGCGCCGCGGTTCCGCCGACGACCGTCGCTTCGAACGCGATCGTGACGACCGCCGCCTCGAGCCGCGTATACAGGCCGATGATCTCGCCCGGCTCGATGATGAGCCCGGTCTCCTCGAGCGTCTCGCGGATCGCCGCCTGGTGGACGGTCTCGTCGATCTCGAGGAAGCCCCCGGGCTGCGCCCACAGACCGCGGCCCGGCTCGATACCGCGGCGCAACAGCACGAGATCGCCATCGTCGTTGACCGGCAGCGTCGTCACCACGAGCCGCGGATTGACGTAGGCGATGTGCCCGCACTCGGGGCAGGACAGTCGGTCGCGGTCCTCGCCGGCGATCGACCCGAACGTCAACGACGCGCCGCAGTTCGAGCAATGGTTCAGCGTCCGGGCGATCCAGCCGGGCATTCCTTGACCCGAGGCGAGCTCCGACGAGCGCCCGTCGGGCCCGCGGTCGTGATCGACCATCGCGCCGCGTCAGGCCAACAGCGCGACGATCGATGCGCCGATCAGCGCGAGCAGCCCGATCACGCTGACGACGACCCACGCCAGCCGGAACCAGCCCCGCCCGGGGTCGACCGGCATCCACGCCCAGGCCGATCGCCAGATGCGGACGATCGCGTCAGCCGTGGTCAGGACGAGCAGCGGGGCGGCGACCGCGACGCACAGCTTGATCAGCGGGTCGCCGAGCCTGGCGCCGAGGTTCAGGGCGGTGATCGCGACCGCGCCGCAGACCAGCACGATCGCCGAGAGGTTGATGTAGTGGCGCTGGAGCGGCGTCGGCGCGACCTCGGGGACGGAGCGTGGTGGCAGGCCCTGGAGGCTTGGCGGCAGGTTCGACACGGTCGGCGTGGCCGGGCGGCTCGTGGTTGGTGCCTGCCGATCGAGCACCGGCATGCCGGGCTCCCAGCGCTCGTCGTCGGTCGTCACGCCATCGAGTGTAGCCCTCGGGCCGGTCGGACTGGCTAGACGACCCGGACCTCGTCGGCGGCGGACGCGTCGACCAGCGTTTCGCACGTCGGGCAGAAGTAGCGCGCCTCGAGCGGCGTGCCACAGGTCGCATGGCGGAGCGGCTCGTGATCGTCGGATCGACGCGCACCCCAGTCGGCGAGCAACCGCAGCGCCGACGCGAGCGCCCGGCCGTCGGCGGTGAGCTCGTACGAGAACCGGGTCGGGCGCTCCTGGTACGGACTCGACCGCAGGATCCCCGCCCGCTCGAGCCGACGAAGGCGGTCGGTCAGGATGTTCGCGGCGATCCCCGGCAGCCGCTCGCCGAGCTCCCCGAACCGGCGCGGCCCGTCGAGCAGCGCCTCGACCAGCAGCAGGCTCCAGCGGTCCCCGACCCGATCGAGGGCCGCCTCGAGCGGCAAGGGCTGACGTTCGGTGGGGGCGGCGTCCCGGGCCGCGGCTTCACGCATGAGCGCGATGGTAGCCGGTCGGGGCTTGCCATGACCCGCACATGGTAGTAACTTGCAATCCACTACTCACTACCAACTCACAAACCTACATGGACTCGGAGGAGCTCGGATGAGCGCAATCGAAGAGATCGGAACGGCCGTCGGCGCCGTCGCCGGCGCGGTCGGGACGTCGGTCGTCGGGATCGGGCGCGATAGCCGGGGGTCCGGCGTCGTCGTCGCAGACGGCCAGGTGCTGACCAACGCCCACAACCTGCGCGGCGGCGAAGTGACCGTGACATTCAGCGACGGTCGATCGACGATCGGCACGGTGACCGGTGTCGACCCCGACGGCGACCTCGCGGTCGTCCAGGTCGATACCGCCGGCGCCAAGGCGATCGCTTGGACGCCCGGCGACCCGACGGCGCTCGGCGACGCGGTCTTCGGCATCGCGGCGACCCGCGGCGGCGGCGTGCGCGTGACGTTCGGCCTCGTGTCGTCGGTCGAGCGCTCGTTCCGCGGCCCCGGCGGCCGGCGGATCGCCGGCAGCATCGAGCACACCGCGCCGCTTGCCCCCGGATCGTCCGGTGGAGCGCTGGTCGACGGGTCGGGACGGCTGATCGGGCTCAACACCAACCGGATCGGTGAGGGCTTCTACCTCGCGCTTCCGGCTGATGCCGCGCTCAAGACCCGGGTCGAGGCGCTCGGTCGCGGCGAGTCCGCGAAGCGCCAGCGTCTCGGTGTGGCGATCGCCCCGAACCACGTCGCACGGCGACTCCGGCGCTCGGTCGGCCTGCCCGAGCGTGACGGGATCCTGGTCCGTGGCGTCGAAGAAGGCAGCGCAGCGGCCGTGGCCGGCGTCGAGGCCGGCGACCTGATCGTGTCCGCCGGTGGCCGCGACATCCGCGACGCCGACGACCTCCAGGACGCGCTCGCGGCGGTGGAGGCCCCGTTCGATCTCGGGATCGTGCGCGGTGCCGAGGAGAAGACCCTCAACGTCGCCAAGGCGGGACGCACACCCGGGGACGCGTGATCGGCGGCCCTCCGGGCCGCTAGCATCGGGGCGTGGAGCGGATCCTCGCCTGGTATCGCGTCGGGTCGTCGGTCGGCGCGGTCGTCGCGCTGGTCGTGGCCAACGCCATCCCGCTGATCGGCGTGCTGTTCCTCGGCTGGAGCGTCTGGAACATCCTCGTCATCTACTGGCTCGAGAACGGCATCGTCGGCGCGTTCAACGTCCTGAAGATGGCCCGCGCCGACGGGTCGGCCGTCAGCGATCCGCTGGCGGTCACGATGCTGGTGAACGGGCGACCGGCTGCGGGCATCGTCAAGTTCGCGATCATCCCGTTCTTCGTCGTCCACTACGGGCTGTTCTGGGTCGTCCACGGCGTGTTCGTGCTGACCCTGCCGCTGTTCGCCAGCATGTCGGGCGAGTCGTTCGGCAGCTCGATGACGCTGTCCGGCGGGCTCGATCGGGCTCGCGGTCCTCGCGCTCGCCATCAGTCACGGGCTGTCGTACTGGTGGAACTTCCTGCGCGGCGGCGAATACCGGCGGACCACCGCGGTCGGGCTCATGTTCGCCCCCTATCGACGCCTGATCGCCCTCCATCTGACGATCATCTTCGGGGCGCTGGCGATCATCGTCACCGGCGCTCCGGCGGCCGCGATCGCCGTGCTCGTGGCGGTGAAGATCGTGCTCGATCTCGGGCTACACCTCGCCGAGCACCGTCCGGCCAAGCCGCTCGCGCCGAGCCCGCCCGGGACCGTCGTCGGCGGCTGACCCCCAGCGGGCGCGCTGATCAGCGCGAGTCGTTCGAGGGGTCGTCGAGCACCGATGCGGTCTGGTGCGCCCGCCACTCGGCGAGTCGGGCGGCGAGCGCCTCGTCGCCGAGCGCGATGATCGCGGCGGCCAGCAGACCCGCGTTCGTGGCGTTGCCGATCGCGACGGTCGCGACGGGGATGCCCCGCGGCATCTGGACGATCGAGAGCAGCGAGTCGAGCCCACCGAGATGCTGCGTCGGGATCGGCACGCCGATGACCGGCAGCGTCGTCTTGGCGGCGAGCATCCCGGGCAGGTGGGCGGCGCCGCCCGCGCCCGCCACGATCACCCGGATGCCACGGCCGGCGGCCGCCTCGGCGTAGCGGAACAGGTGGTCGGGCGTCCGGTGCGCCGAGACGACCCGCAGCTCGGCTGGAACGCCGAGCTCGGCGAGGATCGCGACGGCGTCCTCGAGGATCGGGAAATCGCTGCGGCTGCCACCGACGACGCCGACGACGGGGGGCGGCTGGAGCGCTCGCCTCCTGCGTCATGTCCGCGGCTCCCGTCCGTCGGTCTCGCCGTCACCCGACCAACGGAGGTGCCCGGCCGCCGTATCGGCGTGGCGCAGCGCGTCCTCGATGGTCGGTCCGGTGGCCGTCACGTGGCCCATCTTGCGGCGCTCGAACACGCGTCGCTTGTCGTACACGTGGAGATGGACCAGCGGATCGGCCATGGCATGCGCCAGCCCGACCGCGTCGAGCCGTGCCGGCCTCGATCGTCCCGTGCCGAGCAGGTTGACCACTGCGGTCGCGGTCAGCGGCTCGGTCGATCCGAGGTCGAGCCCGCAGATCGCCCGGATGTGCTGCTCGAACTGGGACGTCGCCGCCCCTTCGATCGTCCAATGGCCGCTGTTGTGGACGCGCGGCGCGAGCTCGTTGACCACGAGACTGCCGTCGCGCATGTGGAACAGCTCGATCGTGAGGGTGCCGGTGATCCCCAGCAGCACGGCCAGGCGCTCCCCGAGTCGCCCCGCTCGCTCGACGGTGGCCGGATCCAGTTCGGCCGGCGCCACGCTCTCGACGAGGATGCCCCGGTCGTGCCGGTTGCGGGCCATGGGAAAGGCGGCGATCCGACCCACGACGCTCCGCGCGACGACGATCGACAGCTCGGCGTCGAACGCCATCTCCGCCTCGGCGAGCAACGGTTCGCCGGCCGGCCGGCCGATCCGCTCCAGCGCGTCGCCGAGCGATGCGTCGTCGGCCAGGCGCAGCTGACCCCGACCGTCATACCCGCCCGTCGCGACCTTCAGACGCAGTGGCAGGCCAAGCTCGCTCGCCGCACGTCGGAGGTCGTCGGTTGTCCGGACCTCACGCCAGGGCGCGACCTCGGCCTTCGCCGAATTCGAGGAACCGCCGCTCCTCCAGCCGGTCCTGGGTCACATGGAGCGGCAACCGACCCGGCCGCACCGGCTTGAGCGCATCGATCGCGTCGACGACCGCTGGAGCGACGTGCTCGAGCTCGTAGGTGACGACGTCGCTGAGCTGGGCGAGCCGCAGCGCGCCGCCGACGTCGTCGTAGTCGCTGACGACGATGCGGTCCGCGATGGAGGCCGCAGGACAGAGCGGGTCCGGATCGAGCACCGCGAGGCGGTAGCCCATGGCTCGCGCCGCGAGACCGAGCATCCGACCCAGCTGGCCGCCGCCGAGCAGGCCGATCGTCGCGGGCGGCGTGATCGGCAGGCGTTCCACGCCGAGGCGACGATGGACGTCGGCGATCCAGGCCTGCTTGCGGTACGTGTACTGGTGTGGCTCGATCGGGCCGCCCTCCACGATCCCCGACTTGAGCGAGGCGTAGCCCTCGACCAGCGCCGGATCGGCGAGCAGCGCGTCGCGGAACGCGACGTCCCGACGGAGCTCATCGCGGTTCGGCAGGACGTGGCAATGGATCCGGAACGTGGTGCCGCCCAGCTCGAGCGAGCCCACCAGCATCGGCCGGCTCGGCGGCCACGGATCGGGACCGGGCTGCGGCCCGAAGCCAAGGTCACGCAACAGCCCCGCCACCGCTGGGACATCATCGGGCGTGGTCGCGATCGCGAGGTCCACGATGCCCTTACCGGGCAGCCCGGGAACCGCTGTGCTGCCGATGTGCTCGACGACGAGATCCGGGCGACGCTCGGTGATGAGTCCGGTGACGGTCGCCGCGACGTCGAGGGCTCGTGGGTCCCAGGGCTCGACCGTGGCGGGCAGTCGGACGTACGGCCCGATCGAGGTCTGGCTCACGGCCGGAGTGTAGACTGCGGCCCCATGCGACAGATCATCGGCCGACGGTCCCTCGAGGTGGACGTCGGCTAAGTCACCGACCTGATCGCCCGGTCTGACCGGGTGATCGTGGATATCGGCACCGGCGACGGCCGGGCCGTGCTGGCTCGCGCAGCCGCGGAACCGAGGGCGCTGGTCATCGGCGTCGATGCGGCTGCGGCCGCGATGACCGACGCCTCGAGGCGCGCCGCGCGACGCGGACCGACCAACGCCCTGTTCTTCGCGGCCGGTGCCGAGGAGCTGCCCGCGACACCGCTCGCGGGGCGCGCCGATCTCGTATCGATCTGGTTCCCCTGGGGTTCGCTGCTGCGTGGCGTCCTGGGTCTCGATCCGGCCGTTCTGGCCGGCGTCGCTGCCCTCCCCTGCAGCGACGCCACCGTCGAGGTGCTCGCCTCGGTCGTGCCGGACGACCACGTCGCCGGTCTCGACCGGCTCCACGCGACGCTCGAACCATCGATCCGCGCGGCGTGGCAGGCCGCCGGTCTCGAGCTGTGCTCGATGCGCCCGGCGACAGCTGCCGAGATCGAGGCGTCCGGCTCGTCGTGGGCTCGGCGGTTGCGAACCACGCGGCGGACCTCCGGCCACCCGGCGGCCGAAGAGGTGCGACCGGTCTGGCGACTCGTCGGTCGCCCGCTCGGCTAGCATCGCGACCGTGACCAAGGGCCAGACGACGGTGCCGCTCATCCTCGACGTCGACACGGGCATCGACGACAGCCTCGCGCTGCTCTACGTCGCGGCCTCGGTCGAAGCGGAGCTGCTCGCCGTCACGTGCGTCTCGGGCAATACCGACGCGCGCCAGGTCGCCGTGAACACCCTGGGCGTCCTCGAGCTCGCCGGTCGACCCGACGTGGAGGTGGCGATCGGCCGGGAAGTGCCGCTCGAGCGCCCGCTGGTCACGACCCCCGAGACGCATGGCCCGACCGGGACCGGCTATGCGATCCTGCGGCCCTCCAGCACCACGCCGAGCGAGCGCCACGGCGTCGACGTGATCGTTGACGCTGCGCGCGCGCGACCCGACGAGATCACGCTGGTGACCCTCGGCCCGCTCACGAACATCGCGGTCGCGCTCGAGCGTGAACCCGCGCTGCCCGGACTGCTGCATCGACTCGTGATCATGGGTGGGGCCTACGGTGCCCAGGGGAACACCACGCCAACCACCGAATGGAACATCCACTGCGACCCTGAGGCGGCCCGGATCGTGTTCCGTGCCTGGGGCGACGCGGTCGCGAACGATCCTGGGATCCGCCGCCCGCTGGCAATGGGTCTCGACGTCACCGAGCGCGCCCGGATCGAGCCAGAGCACCTCGTCCTGCTCGCGCGACGGGCCGGGAGCATCCCGGACGAAACACTGGTGAACGGCGGCGGCGCGGACCCGCTGGCGGCGAGCGGATCGGTGGCCTCGAACCCGGTGATCCGCTTCCTCGCCGATGCCCTGCGCTTCTACTTCGAGTTCCACCGCGAGTACGACGGCTTCTACGGGGCATTCATCCACGACCCACTGGTCGTCGCCGCGGCGCTCGATCCGTCGCTCGTCACGAGCGAGCCGTTGTACGTCGACGTCGAGACGCGCGGCGAGATCACGACCGGCATGACCGTCACCGACCGGCGGCGACTCACCGGCAAGCCGCCGAACGTCGACGTCGCATCGGACGTCGACGTCGCGACATTCCTCGAGCGGCTGATCGAGCGGGTCGGCGACCTCGCCGCTCGGCGCGGATCTGCCGCGGGCCCGGCTGGCTAGCGCTCCCGGTTGACCCAGACGCCGCCGGGGCCGGTGTAGCTGATGCCTTCGCCCCACGTCGCGATGGTCTTGCCGGCGCTCGTGATCGCGATCTCGCCGTAGTCGCCGTAGACCTCGGCATAGCCTGCCGCGGTCTTGTACGGCGCCCCGGACGTCCCGTCGGAGATCCGGACCGGCGCCGACCACGTGGCGCCGCCATCGGTCGAGCGGCGGTACCACGTGTTCCAGGCATCCACGTTCCCACCGCCCGAGGTCTGTGCCCACGCCATGCGGACGTCACCCGAGCCACGCGACTCGACCATCGGGGTCGTGGACTCCTCGCTGGCGGTCGAGATCACCGATGGCGTCGACCAGGTGCTGCCACGGTTGGTGGAGCGGGTCGCATAGATCGACTGCTTGCCGCCGAACGTCGTCGCCGAGTCGTAGAGGAAGACCAGCGCGCCATTCGCATCCGCCGAGATCGCCGCGTGACCGGTGTAGAAGTCGGGCGAGCAGCCGGTCGCGACACACGCGAGACCGGGTTGGCCTGTCGCGACCAGCTTGTCGATCCAGGTCGCGCCGTGATCGCGCGAGATGAACACGTGCTCCTCGAGTCCCGGCTCGAGCGGTCCCTTCTTGCCGGCGTTGCCGTAGAGCAGGCTGGATTCGGCGAAGTAGACCGTGCCGTCCGCGGCGACGTCGCCGTCGAACGCGTAGACATAACGTGCCGAGTCGATGATCTTCACCTGCGTCCACGTCGCGCCGGCGTCGCCGGATCGGGCGATCCATGGGTCGCCGCCGGTCGGGCCGTTGAACGACGCGTACACCTCGCGGCCGTCGTCGCTGACCGCGAGGATCGGCTTGTCGTTCCACGACACGTTGCCCCAGGTCTTGACCGGCGCCGACCACGTCGCGCCGTGATCCGCGGACTTCGTGAACCAGACGTTGAACCCGATCATGAACAGCGAGTAGACGGCACCGGTCCGCGGCACGACCTCGATGATCGGATCGAACTGGCCCCCGCCCTTGCAGGCGCACAGTGGCCGCGCCGGGCTCCACGTCGCGCCATTGTCGGCGCTGACCGCCAGGGCGATGAAGGGGCTCGGGCAGTTCCCCGGGCACGGCTTGTCGGTGCCGTACCGGGTCGTCAGCACATAGACGTAGCTCGAGTTCGGGTCGGCGGCGATGGCCGGCTCCCAGTCGTCGACGGCGGTGTCGATCGGGATCTCGCCGGCCCAGCCGGTCGCGGTGGGCGCGGCGGCGCCCGTCAGGTAGGCCTTCGGCTTGGTCTGACCGGCCTTGCCGTTCCGCTCGGCGGCCTCCCATGCTTCCGTCCGTTCCTCGACGCCCTCGGCCTGCTCTTCCTGTTCCTCGTTGGCGTCGAGGGCGGGCTCCGTGTCGGCTGCACTCGGTGGCAGGCCCGCCCGCCCGATCTCGTCCGGGACGGCAGCCGGACGCGGGCCGTAGGCCGCGATGAGCATGAACACGAGGATCGCGATCAGTGCGCCGGTCGCAAGACCGAGCCGCTCTCGAGTGGTAGTCACCGTGCGCCTCCACGCTCCGATGACGGCCGCGGATCGGTGCGGCCGGGGCGCCAGTCTACGGTGACGCGCCCGCCAGGATCGCGTGTCGACCCGTCTGTCGACGGGACGCGGTGCATCGTCGCACCGGAGAGATCCGGTTCAGCGGGACCCAGGGATGAGCCCGAATCGATGGGCGGCCGCCTCGAGGACGTCGACGTATTCGACGTGCCGATCGACCGTCGCGCCTTCGGGCTCGCTGCCGAGCCAACGCATCGCCCAGTACAGGCGCGCGGCCTCCAGGGCTGCATCGGTATCGTCGTCGACCGCGGAGTCCCTCGCTCGGACGTACGCTGCGATGGCCTCGCCGGCATGCTGCGGCGGCCAATGCCCCTCGGTGAGGCTGGCCAGGTCGATCACACCCGGTCCGATCGCCGCCGACTGCCAGTCCACGACGCAGATCCGCGCGCCGTCGACGATCACGTTCTCCGGGTAGAGCTCGCCATGGATGAAGGCTGGCGCCGAGGTCAGCAACCTCGGGACCAGCTCGTCGTCGAACCGTTGCACGAGGTGGTCCACCCAGCGGGCCGCGGGTCGCAGGACTCGAAGGCTGGCGCGCGCCCGCGCAGACCAGCCCCGGAAGAACGTCTCGTCGTACCGGCGCGCGCTCGGATGCGTGGCCGCGATCGGCAGCCCCGTCCGGTGGAGTTCCCCAAGCCATCGCGCTGCGTCGACGAGCCGCTCCGGCGGGCACCGATCGAGCCGTGGTCCTGCGACGTATTCGAGCGCAAGGAACGTCTGACCGCTCGCGGGATCCGACCACCACCCGAACAGCTGCGGGGTGCCCGCCCCCAGCCGCGCAAGGACATCGTCATACACCCGCGCCTCGTAGGGCCCCCCGCGCCAGTACCCGAAGCCGTCGTGGATGTCCGGGACGTACGCCTTGACGAACAGGCGGCGTTCGACACCGTCGTCGAACCGGCACGTCGCGATCTCGCTCGGGAAGGTGCTCCGGTAGACGTTCGGCTCGCGGTGGACCACGCCGAGGACGCGCGCGGCGCCACGCTGCTCCATCGTCACGAGGCCGCGCATGACGCCGGCCGTGGCAGCGAGACCGTCCGTCCGGCCGTGGGGACGGGACGGCAGTGCGGCCGGCCCACGCCTGGCACCCGCCGTCGGAGCCGCTCCGAGACGGACGAGCGCGCTCCCGAGACGGGCGTGATACACGGCGAGACGGCTCATCGGGCGGTGCAGCCAGGGCGTCTCCAGGTAGGGGATCTCCCAGCTGATCGCGACGATGAGCCCGAGCATCCGGCCGACGTCCGCGAAGCGATCGAGTGACGACAAGCGTGAACCCCAGAACGGGCCCGCTTCGGCGAGATAGGCGCCCAGGTCGACCGACCCAAGATCGAGGAGTGGC
Source organism: uncultured Chloroflexia bacterium (assembly GCA_963788235.1). Taxonomy (GTDB): domain Bacteria; phylum Chloroflexota; class Limnocylindria; order Limnocylindrales; family CSP1-4; genus SPCO01. The sequence continues at coordinate 276,687 of CAWBFV010000003.1, forward strand.
GGTCCCCAACCGCTCATCTCCCAGTCGAACGCGACGATCGACGGTCCATCGGGGCCGCTGCGCAGGCGCAGGTTCTTGCGGACGAAGTCGCCGTGCACGAGCGATCCCGGTAGATCGTCGAGGCCCCCGACGACGCGCGGCCACGCCGTTTCGATCGCGTCGAGGCGGCGGATCGCCGCGCGGAGCAGACGGGCGCCCGACGCGTCGAGATGGTCGTTGCGCAGGCCCTCGACCATCGCGGATCGGTTGGCGGTCAAGAGGCCGCGAACGTACGCCGGCGAACGGTCGGGCAGATCCTCGCGGAACGAGCGGCCGATGAGCTCCCGATGCAGCCGACCCAGCCATCGTGCGGCGAGAGCCCGGTGCTCCGGGTCACGGAAGTCGGGCATCGCTTCCCCGGCATCCTCGAGGAACATCCACGTGAGGCCTAGGTCCGTGTCGTCCATGGCGCCAAGGAGTCTCAGATGCGGCGTCGACAGCCCGGGCAGCACATCGCCGTAGATCGCCCGTTCGACAAGGGTCGTCTCGGTCGCCCGGCGCGTCGCGACGACATCGCTCCCGCCAGGACCACAGCCCACGAGCCGGGAGGCAAGGGTCTTCCAGCTGTCCTTCAGGAGCTCCGTGCGGATCGGATCCGGCCCGAGCCCCGAACGCTGCCAGGCCTGGAAGGCACGCTGCTCCACCGTCGCGTCGTTGGCCATGACGTCGTGCGGGCGATCAAGCATCGACGTGACCGAGGCGTTGGATGGCGCGGCCCCGGCGACCGTGTTCGGCGGTCCTTGTCCGACGATCGGCGCGACCGCCGATCAGCCGCCCGTGGTCGAGCCGGAGCCAGATGTCACAATCCCGGGCGGCGCTCCGCCGATGCGTGATCAGGAAGCTGGTGCGACCTTCGAGCAACCGATCGATCGCATCGATGATCGAGGCCTCGGTCGCCACGTCGATCGAGCTGGTCGGCTCGTCCAGGACGAGGATCGGAGCGTCCTTGAGGAACGCCCGAGCGATCGAGATCCGCTGCCGCTCGCCACCCGACAGGCTCATCCCGCGCTCTCCGACGTCGTGTCGTACCCGAGGGGCAACGACATGATGAAGTCGTGGGCGCTGGCCGACTTGGCCGCCTCGACGATGGCCTCGAATGCGGCGTCCTCGCGGGCGTACGCGATGTTCTCGGCGATCGTGGTCGAGAACAGCACCGGTTCCTGGAGCACGATCCCGAACTGGTTGCGCAGGTCCGCCACGCGGTAGTCACGGAGGTCGACGCCGTCGAGGAAGAGCCGCCCGTCAGTCGGGTCCGCGAAGCGCGTGAGCAGGCTGACGAGCGTTGTCTTCCCGGCACCGGTCGCCCCGAGGATGCCGACCCGGCTGCCCGGCGGGACCTCGAACGACAGGTCGGCGAGTGCCAGGGGGCCGTCGCGGTAGCGGAACGACACGCCCTCGCAGCGGACCTCGCCCAGGGCCCGCCCGAGTGGGACGGCACCCGGCCGCTCGGCGACATCCGGCGCCTGGTCGAGCAGGGCGAACGCGCGCTCGGCGCTGACGATCGACGACTGCATCTTGGTGACCTTGCTGGCGATCGTGCTGATCGGGTCGTAGAGCATCGCCACATACCCGACGATCAACAGCAGGTCGCCCAGCGAGATGATGCCCGCCCGGACGTGGCTCGCTCCGACGTACAGCACGGCGGCGGTCCCCGCCGCGACGATGCCCTTGTTCAGGACCCCGAACGCGCCCTCGGCGAAGGCGAGGCGAAGTCGCGCCCGCACGCCCTCCGACGCGCGGGTCATGAAGCGCGCGTGCTCGCGTTCCTCCTGCCCGAACGCCTTGACGACGCGCAGCGACGTCAGCACCTCCTGGACGACCGCGAGGGCGGAGCTCTCGACCTGCTTGACGTGTCGGTAGCGCGGCCGGATGAGTCGCCGGTAGCGCCTCGTGCTCAACAGGAGGATCGGCGTGATCGCGATCGCGACCAGGCCGAGCTCGGGATCGATCGCGGCGATGACGACGAGCATCGACAGCGCGGTGATCGCGGCCGTCACGATCGGGATGACGCCATCGATCGCGATCAGGCTGATGGCGTTCGCGTCCCACATCACGCGATAGGTCGTGTCCGCGGTCCCCGTGGTGTCGTGGTACAGCACGGAGAGTCGCTGGGCGTGTTGGAGGATCCGGGCACGGAAGCCGAGGACCAGCGCCTCGGACACGTACGTCCGCGTCAGCTCCCCGAGCCGCGACTGCAGCTCCTTGAGCAGCGCGACGGCCACCAGCAGGCCGACCGCGAGCAGGAGGACGGCATCCGGTGACAGCCCCGCGAAGGGTCCGGACAACGGTTCGTTCCCGATGACCGAGTCGGCCACGATCTTGAGGGGCACGGGCGTGAGCAGGCTGAGCGGGCTCCCCAGCAGGCCGATCACGAACAGGAGCGCGATCCGACCCACCTGTGGCCGCGCTTCCTGCGCCGCCCGCCGATAGACCGCCAGGTCGGATCGGGCCGGGCCGCTCACGGCACCATCGGCCGTGGTTCCACGCGACCGAGCGCAGCCCCGACGGCCTGGCCGGTATCCAGGACGGTCCGGGCGACCACGAGCGCGACGAGGGCCGCGGCAACCGCGGCCGCCGGCCATGCGCCGTCTCGAAGGGCGCCCACGACCACCAGGGACAGCAGCGCGACCAGGATCGGCGAGCCGATCCAGATCGTCGGCGCCATCGCCAGCGGACGAGCTGCCGGCCATGGCCGTGCTCCTCGACCGTCCCGTGGAGCCTGGCTCCACCGAAGGCGCCGGCACGGACAGCGAGATCCCAGGGATCGGTCGCCCCGCCTCGACCGACGGCGAATCCGGCATCGCGAACCGCGGTCTCGACGCTTCGCAGCCGCGCCTCCATCGACTGCCAGTCCTCGCTCCACTCCTCGTACCGGGTCGCACGCGGCGCGATCCATCGACCGGCACCCCGTCGCCGCCAGGGCGTCAGCCCCCCGGCCAGGCGCCCTCGGAGCCGCGCTATGGACTGCCCGAGGATCAGGACCACCAGGTGGCCCACCGCCCGAGCTCGCGTCGTCGGCGTGCCGTTGCGCGCGTCGACGGCGTCCAGCGCGATCGCCAGGGCGACGAGCAGGGACGCACTCACCATCGCCAGGGCCAGTGCGACGGCGACCAGGAGCGGTGGCCACGACCATCCGAACGATCCGATCGCGCCGAGGCCGGCGGCGCCCATCCACCACTCGGGCATGAGCGGCGCGGCCGCGAGCGCTGGGATCCGCTCGTAGATGGACTGGTATGGCGCACATGCCCCAGCTGCCGCCGTAGATGCTGGCCAGCGACAGGGGACGCCGGGCGGGCGCCGCGGCCCGTAGAGCTGCCCAGGCCAGGTGACGTGCCCAAGCCGATTGAACCGTTCTGGCCACTTGCGCTCGAGCAGCGCCTCGGCAAAGCCATAGCCGCGCTGCTGGCGCGAGGTAGCCGCGGGCGTCCCACGGCGGTGGTGCCACACCACGGCGCCGGCCGAGAAGCCGACGTGCCGCCGCGCTCGTGCAATCGCCAGCAGACGTCGACATCGTCGCCAGCCGTCCGGAATCGCGTGTCGTAGCCGCCGATCGCGCGCAAGGCGGTCCGACCCGGAAGAGCCGAATTGCAGCCTGGGATGTGCTCCGCTTCGGTATCGGTTCGGAGGACGTGGTTCGGGCCACCCGGGGCCAAGGCGACGAGCTCGGCGGTCCGGCCGTCGCCGGGTGGTGGAAGGTTCGGCCCGCCAGCACGGCGGCGTGACCGGCGGTCATGGAAGGCCCAGCCCAGGTAGGCGAGCCAGTTCTGGATCCGGCCAGGCGTCGTCGTCGATGTAGGCGACGATCTCGCCGGACGCCACGCCGAGCCCCTCGTTCCGAGCCGCGCAGAGGCCGCTGGTTCGGGCGTGCTGACGAGGGTCACATCGAAGCCACGGAGCGATGTTGGCGGTCGCGTCGGTCGAGCCGTCGTCGATCACGATGACGTCGTAGTCGGGGTAGTCCTGCGCCGCGAGCGCTGAGAGGCAGTCGACCGATGAAGCGGGAGCCGTTGTAGCTGCAGACAGACGACCGAGATCCGTGGCCACGACTGTCGTCGGCGAAGGGCACTTCGGCATAGGCAGTGTCGAACGCTTCGAGAGCCGGCTTGGGCCTCGCGCTCGCGACGTCACGACCGAAGTCCCAGTCGTCGACCGGTACGCCGCCGCGCGCCCAATCGTCGGTCCAGGCGAAGACGAAGGTCCCTGACGGACCGGCGGCGAAGGCGCACGAACCTGCGTCCGCGAGCAGCTCGCGCCTGGACGACGGCCCCCAAGACGACGGCTGTCCGCACCGAGCTCGGCGATCACGACCGGGCGGTCGATCGGCCAGGTTCTGGAGACGAGCGACGTAGCGTTCGTAACTCGGCGGGCTCCTCGAGGTAGACGTTCCACGAGTCGAAGTCGATGCCGCGGACGCGGAGGTACTCGGTCGACGGGTAGTTCGCATAGGTGACGAGGGCACACGGGTCGGCGTCCGGACGGTGTCCGCAGACGCTCCAGGAAGTCCTCGAGCGACTGCATGCCCATGCCACCGGACGATCCGGGATGGGATCTCGTTGCCGATGTGAACGGCCAGGACGGCCGGATGACCGGCACAGCGCCGAACGCCATCGCGGACGCGCCCGCTCGATCGAGCCAGGGAGGCCGGCTGGTCGAGGAACGTGATGTGCTCCTCCCATGGGATGTCGATCGACGACCCAGAGCCCGTGTCGCTGGGCGCTGTCGAGGAGCCAGGCGGCGGGACTCGTAGAGGCGGACGGCGTTGAGCCCGGCCGCCGCCATCATCGCGAAGTCGTCGTCAACGCCGACCGCGTCGTAGCCGTCGTCGCCGAGCACCGCCGGCAGGAACGTGCCATAGGTCGCTCCGCGCAGCCAGAGCTTGTCGTCGCCGACATAGAGGGATCGCCCTCGAACCTCGGGCCGTGCGGCGCCGGGCCGCGGGTCTCGGCGGGGCATCGTCGCGCGAGACACATGTCGGCCGGGATCCCACCAGTGGCACGTTCATCACGCTCGGTTCAGGGTGGTCCATCATGCACCGATGACCCCGCCCGAACGCTGGATGCCGTGCGCGTCCTCGTGACAGGCGGAGCCGGCTATATCGGCTCCCACACGGTCCGCGAGCTGCTCGATCGAGGTCACCACGTCGTCGTCGTCGATCTCAACCCGTTCGACGCGGCCGGGGTGTTGGGGGGCGCGCGCGGCATGGTCGGCGACATCCAGGACACGCCGGCCTGGTCGGGCTGCTCCGGGCCGAACCATCGATGCCGTCGTCCATTTCGCGGGACTCCGCTCGGTGGCCGATTCGATGCGCGACCCGGGCATCTACTTCGAGACGAACGTGCCGTGGTTCGCTGTCGGTGGCTCGGGCGATGGTCGAGGCCGGCACGCCGCTCCTCGTCTTCTCGTCGAGCTGTTCGGTCTACGGCGCGCCGGCGCGGTTGCCGGCCGACGAGTCGACATGCCACTTCGACCCGAGAGCCCGTACGGCGTCAGCAAGATGATGGTCGAGGACATCCTGAGGTCGTTCAGCCGAATCCATGGGATCCGGTCGTGAGCCTGCGCTATTTCAATGCCGCCGGCGCGGCCTTCGATGCGCGGCTCGGCGAAGACTGGGACCGCTCGACCGATGCTCATCCCGATGCTGATGCAAGGCGACGCTCGGCAAGCGGGACCCCGTCGACATCTACGGAACGGACTATCCGACGCCCGATGGCACGGCGATCCGCGACTTCATCCACGTCGTCGACCTCGCGGACGCGCACGCGCGAGCGCTCGATCACGGCGCATGGAGCGACCGGATCTCGGTTTCACTGGCGCTGAACCTCGGGACCGGCATCGGGTCGTCGGTGAAGCAGGTGATCGCGCTCGTCGAGGAGGTCGCGAGCGGCCGCGCGGTCCCCTGCGCTGGTCGCCGACGACGGCCGGGCGACCGCCGCAGGTCTGGGCGGACCCAAGCCTGGCCCGAACGACGTTGGGGTGGGCGGGCGCGCCACGACCTGCGGGCGATGGTCAGCACGGCGTGGGCCTGGCACTCCCGCCACGAGCTCCCCGGACGATCGCGTCGACCCGCGCTAGGCGCCGACGACGCGGCGTGGCGACATCGTCCGCGATGACGCGTCGTTGGCGGGCTGGTCAGCGGTCACCCGCCGCGCGGAAGACGCGATCGTTCGCTGCAGCCCTTCCGTCAGGTCGACGCGCGGCAGCCACCCGTAGCGCTGGTGGATCTTGTCGATGACCGGGCGGCGTCGCTCAGGATCGCCCGCCCGGGCGGGCGTGAACGTGATCAGCGAGCGTCCGCCCGGTCAGCTCGACGATCCGAATCGCGAGGTCACCCATCGAGATCTCGTGAGGATTGCCGATGTTGAAGATGCGCCCATCGTGCGTCCGCATCCGAGATCACGTGGATGAGGCCATCGACGAGATCCGATACGTAGCAGAAGCTCCTGGTCTGGTGACCGGTGCCATGCACGACCAGGGGACGACCCAGGAGCGCCGCGCTGATCATCTCGGGGATCACCCGACCGTCGTCGCGGCGCATGTCCGGACCGTACGTGTTGAACGGTCGAACGACACTCGCACGCACACCGGTCTCTCGACGCGCCGCGAAGACCAAGGCCTCGCCGAAGCGTTTCGATTCGTCATAGCACGAGCGTGGTCCGACGGGGTCGACGTTGCCCCAATACGTCCTCGGGCTGCGGATGCACCAGCGGATCGCCGTAGACCTCGGAGGTCGAAACGAAGCAGAAGCCTCGCCCCGACCTCGCGGGCGACATCGAGCAATCGGAACATTCCGAGGGAGTTCGCGCGCAGCGTATGCATCGGCATGCGGTCGTAGTCGACGGACTCGCGGGTGACGCCAGGTGGGCGATCACGTCGACCTCGCGGACCGGTGCCGTGGCGACGTCCGCGTCGACGAATTCGTAGCGCGGTTGCGGCACGAGGTCGGCGATATTGGCGAGGTCGCCGGTGGACAGATCGTCGACGCAGACCACCCGTGACCCTCGCGGAGGAGTGACCCGACTGAGGTGGCTGCCGACGAACCCCGCGCCGCCGGCGATCATGACCCTCACCGGGGCGCCCACCGATGACGATCCGGTGGGTGGATCCGCCTTACGCGCGTTCCAACGCACGTGCCGTCCAGGATCACGCCGAGGGCCCCCCTCCGACCGAGTCGGGCGTCGCCGACATCGGTGGTCTATTCGTTCCCCCGGCGGTTCGTTAACAGTACCAGCGAACACCCGCCAAACGGCGACCGGGCTGATCGGACCAGAAGTTCCGGTGCCGAGACGCACCACCGATGTCGGGCGTCAGCGCCTGCCGACCACCAGCAACAGGAACGAGGTCTCGATGACGTCGATGCCGGCGATGACTGCGGCGACCACCAGCGGGAGCGGATGGGCAAGCGCCCAGCCGGCGCCCGCCGCGAAGGCCGCGACGGCCAGGAAGGCGAGCCGCACGGCGCGGATCAGCCCGGGCACGTCGGTCGTGCCGGCAGTGGACATCCGGGATACCGACTGGATGAGCAGCCAGCCGCCGAGGACGACCGATGCGCCGACCAGCAGGGCGCGGATGGCCGGCGGCGGCGTGAGGAGTGCGTCGAGGATGCCGCCGTTCCAGCCGACGACCGTGGCCGCGGCGACGGCCAGCACCCCCAGCACGATCGCGACCGCGGCGCCGGTCCGTGGCCGATCGGCCGGCCGACCCGGCGGCGCCGCTCCGGTCACGCCGCGATGACGTCGAGGGCGACCTCGTGGACCGCGCCGTCGACGATGCGCCAGGCCCGAACGCTGGGCGTGCCGGTCGACGGATCCGCCTCGTCGTCGGCGAGCGATACGAGGACGTACAGCGCGTCGGGGTAGAACGCCAGCCCGATGTCGGTCGGCGAGGGCACGGCCGGCGTGTGCGTGTGCGAGTGGACGATCGCCCAAAACGCCTCGTCGGCATCGTCGGTCGCGACGGTCAGCCGGTACAGGTCGGCGGGATCGATCTCGTAGCGGTACGGCGAGGCGGCCTTGTTGGCCGTCGCCTCCCAGCGCAGGGGTCGACCGCCGTCGGCGGCCGCTCGATCGCCGATGACCAGGCCACACGCCTCGTTCGGGTAGCCGGCGCGGGCGTGGTCGATGAGCGCCTGGACCAGCGTCGCCGGGATCGTCGTGCTCGACGGGCCGGGATGGGTGGCCGTCACCACCAGTTGACACCGCCTTCGAGCGCGTCGGTCATCTCGTCGAGCGAGGTCGTATACGTGCCAGCGGAGAGGTATTTCCAGCCGCCGTCAGGCAGCAACGCGACGATGGTCCCGGCGCGCATCCGGGATGCCTCCCGGGCCGCGGCGACGAGCACCGCGCCGCACGACGGGCCGCCGAAGATGCCCTCGCGGAATACCAGCTCGCGCAGCGCGGCGATCGCGTCGCGGTTCGACACGAGGTACTTGGCGTCGATCTCGGTCGGATCGAAGATCTCGGGGATGAACCCCTCGTCGAGTGAGCGCAGGCCCTGGACCTGCTCACCAGGGAGCGGCTCGGCGGCGACGATCCGGACGCCGGGCTTGTGCTCCCGCAGGTAGCGGGCGACGCCCATCAGCGTGCCACCGGTCCCGAGACCGGCGACGAAGACGTCGATCTCGGGGCAGTCGGCGAGGATCTCGGGGCCGGTCGTCTCGAAATGTGCCTGGGGGTTGGCCGGGTTCCCGTACTGGTACGGCATCACGAAGCGGTCGTCCTTGCCGACGAGGTGCTTCGCCAGCGCGATGGCGCCGTTCGAGCCGAGCGCCCCGGGCGAGTCGATGACCTCGGCGCCGTACAGCGCCGCCATCTGGCGCCGCTCGTTCGTGACGTTGTCGGGCATGACCAGCGCGACGCGGTAGCCCTTGCGACGTCCGATCATCGCCAGCGCGATGCCGGTGTTCCCGGACGTCGGCTCGAGGATGATCGAGTCGTCGCGCAGCAGCCCGCGCGCCTCGAGGTCCTCGATGAGGTACTTCGCGACGCGATCCTTGACCGAGCCCGTCGGGTTCAGCATCTCGAGCTTCGCGAGGATGCGCACCCGCGGGTTCGGGCTCATCCGCGGGATCTCGACCAGCGGCGTGTGCCCGATCGCGTCGAGGATGTCGACGTACCGCCCGCCATGCGGGGTCGCGTCATCGTGCGGGTGGACCGGCACCGGCTGCTGCACGAGCTCGCCCTCGGGCGCCTCGGGCTCGATCCGCCAGGGGACGGCCATGGTCAGCCGCCGGCCATCGCCGGCAGGAGACGGACCTCGTCGCCGGGCGCGACCGGGGTATCGAGACCGGCCAGGTAGCGGACGTCCTCGCCGTTCACGTACACGTTCACGAAGCGATTGAGATCGCCATCGTCGGTCAGCAGCTGGCCGCCGAGCGACGGATGCCGCTCGACGAGGCCGCCGACGACCGATCGGATCGTCTCGCCGTCGACCTCGAGCGACTTGACGCCACCGACGCTCGGGCGCAGGACGGACGGGATGAAGACCGTGCTCACGCCCGCGCCTCCGGCGACACCGATCCGGCGAGCCCGGTCGTGGTCATGAGGAATGGCGCGTCGCCACCGACCGACGCGAGGTCGAGCGGTCGGCCGGCCTTGCGCGCCTCGACCGCGGCGTCGGAGCACACCGGGCAATTCGGGTCACGACGGAGCTGGAGCTCGGTGAACTCGGTCTCGAGGGCGTCGAACAGCAGCAGCCGTCCGGCGAGTGTGGTGCCGATCCCGAGCAGCACCTTGAGCGCCTCGTTGGTCTGGAGCAGCCCGAGGATCCCCGGGACGACGCCCAGCACGCCCGCGACCGAGCAGCCCGGTGCGAGCTCCGGCGGTGGCGGGGTCGGGTAGAGGCAGCGGTAGCACGGACCCTCGTACGGGACGAAGGTCGTGAGCTGGCCCTCGAAGCGGAAGACGCTGGCGTGCACGACCGGGATGCCGGCGGCGACCGCCGCGTCGTTGAGGATGTAGCGAGTCTCGAACGTGTCGGTGCCGTCGAGGATCACGTCGTAGCCGTCGATCAGCCGGGCGACGTTGTCAGCGACGAGCATTTCCTCGTGCTCGATCACGTTCACGTCCGGGTTGAGCGCGTTGATCGCGATCCGCGCGGACTCGACCTTGCGCTCCCCGACTCGATCGGTGGTGTGCAGGATCTGGCGCTGGAGGTTGCTGAGGTCGACGACGTCGAAGTCGACCAGGCCGATCGTGCCGACGCCGGCCGCGGCCAGGTACAGCGCCGCGGGGCTGCCGAGCCCGCCCGCGCCGATCAGCAGCGCCTTGCTCTCGAGCAGCCGCTTCTGGCCCGCGGAGCCGACCTCGGGGATCAGCAGGTGGCGGCTGTAGCGCTGCTTCTGCTCGGCGGTCAGGACGACCGGCGTCTCGAAGTCGAGACCGGCACCCTTCCACGCCTGGAAGCCGCCCTTCATCGACTTGACGTCGCCATAGCCCATCTCGGCGAGCGTCTGGGCGGCGAACAGCGAGCGGATGCCGCCGGCGCAGTACAGGATCACCGGCGCGCTGCGGTCGGGCGCGATGCCCTCGATCTGCTGCTCGATGTAGCTCTTGGACACGTGCTGGGCGCCGGGCAGGTGGCCCTGCTCCCACTCGGACGCCTCACGGACGTCGACGACCGTCGCGCCGCCGGGCGCGAGGGCATCGACCTCCTGCACGGAGATCTCGGGGATCTGGTCGCGGGCCTCCCGAAGGAGGTCGGCGTAGGACTTCGGCATGTGGATGGGGACTCCGGATGAACGACGGGCTGGCCGGCTCGTGGCCGCCAGGGCGGATTGGCTGGGGTTGGGTCGCGACGAGCCGGCTAGGCCGGCCGGCGACACCTGCAGCGGCGCTCGATCCCGGTCATGCCTGGGCTCCTTCGGGTGCGCCCGGCTGGCCGGTCGCCGCGCCGAGGTCGCCGAGGACGTGCTGGAGGCTGTCGTGGCTGAGCATCGCGCACTTCAGGCGCGCGGGGCTGATATCGATGCCGAGCAGGTCCAGCAGGTCGTCTGCGCGGAACGCGGCGACGTCCTTGAGCGGCTTGCCCTTGATCTCGTCGGTCAGGAGGCTGGCGCTCGCCTGGCTGATGGCGCAGCCACGGCCGGTGAAGCCGACCCGGTCCACGACCCCGTCCTTGACGCCGAGCATCAGCGTGATGCGGTCGCCACAGAGCGGGTTGCTGCCCTCGAACGACGCATCGGCATCCTCGACCACCCCGAAGTTATGGGGGCGCCGATAGTGCTCGAGGATGTAGTCGCGGTAGAGATCGTCCATCGGAATATCGAGTGTAGCGCAGGATGTCCAATCCCGACCAGCGGGGTCGGGATTGCATCGTTAGGGCCCGGGGTGCGTCGCCGCAACGGACCGTTTGCCATCGTGGCTGGTACGAAGCGGCGAGCGTCGGGGCACCGTTCCGTAGGTATCGTCGGGAACCGGTGACGACGAACGTTGCGGACGCACTCCGGATCGCACTCGGCGGGGTCGCGCAGAAGCGCGGGCTCATCCCGCGCGTGCCCGACGGCGATCGCCTGCTGGCCGACATCGCGGTCTGGGTGACCGGCGAATACCCCGACGCGGTCCGGTCCACCCACCAGCGGACGCTGCCCGGTGGCGAGGCGGCACTGGCCGTCGATCTCCACCCCGCCGTCGAGCCGCTGCTGCTCATCGCCTCGGACGAGGGCCGCATCGCGGCGACCGCCGAGACCGGCGTCGTCGGCCCGGGCTATCACCGGTTCGTCGGCCGCATCCTCGAGCGGCTCGCCTCGGAGCATTCGATCGACTGGACCGACGGCGACGGCGCGACCGCGTTCGTCGATCGAACGGGTGCCGAGCGGCTGTACCTGGGTTGGCTCGGACCGCAGCTCGCGCGCGCCCGCGCGGCCGTCAAGCGCGGCGACCGCGGCGTCCCGCTCGGGTTGCCGGCAGGTACCCGGTTCCAGACCGACGGCGCGGTGGCGACCGTGATGGGTCCGCGCGACGCCGGGTGGCTCGACGCGGCGATCGCCGACCCGCGGGTGGCGCTCGACATCACGCCCTGGTGGGCGGACGCGACCGACGCCGCCTACCTCCTCCACCGGGCGCTCGTGCTGATGTGGCTGCAGGTCCGCTGGCGGACGCCCGCGATGGAGGGCGAAGCCGACCTCTTCGACGAGATCCATCGACTGCTGTCGCGCGCGTTCCCGCTCGACCCCGAGCTCGACTACCCGTGGCATGCCTGGACCGAGCTGACCGCCCTGCGCGGCATCGACGATCCGATGTCCCGACAGGCCGCGACGCGCGCCACCAAGGAGCCCGAGCCGACGCTGCCGGTGGGGTATCGGCGGGACGACGTCCGCGTCAGCCACGAGGGCTGGTCGCTCGAGGTCCCCGGCTCCTACGCGGAACGGCGCTCGGCGGAGGAGTGGTGGGGTGGCGGCGCCGGCCGGAGCATCACGCTCGCAGCGACGACGACGGGTTCGGCGGACGGGCGGCCGATGTCGGCGCAGGCGTTCATCGAGCAGTTCGCGGTCGACCTCGGGCCTGACGCCATCACTCACCGTGCTGGCGAGATCCTCGGTCGAGCCCGGCTGATGACCGACGCGTCATCCGGGGTCGAGGTCGGGATCCTCGAGGGCTACACGGCGGTCAGCGGGTCGGGCGCGGCGATCCGCATCGAGTTCGACGACCCGGCGGACTGGCAGTGGGCGCTCGAGACCTGGCGGTCGCTCGCCCCCGGTTGAGCCCGTCGCCTGTCGGGGCTACGAACGTGCGTCGCCGACCAGCGCCCCAGCCTTGAACATCCGTTGTCCGACCGATAACAGGATGTTCACAGGCGTCGTCGGCCCAAGGCGTGCAAATGTCGGGTCGAGACGCGTATGCTCCGCCTCTCTCGTCAGCCAATGTGGAGGAACTCGAGCTCGGCGCCCGCGGAGGTAGACCGGCGCCTGTCATGTCGGAGGAGCTGGATCCAGCACCGACTGGCTGTGGCAACTGGAGGAGGCTCGGACGGCGCAGCGCGCCGCCCGGGGTCCAGCGGACACACGCCCTTCTTTGAGGAGGCTCTCGTGCACAAGAAGCAGATCCGTTTCGTCGCGTTGTTCGGGATCACCGCGATCCTGCTCGCGGCGTGCAGCAGCGGCGGCGGCGCGACGGCCGCGCCGGCGAGTGCTGTCGCGAGCGCCCCTGCGTCAGCAGGGGAAGCATCCGCGCCCGCGTCGGCCGCGGGTGATCCCAAGACGGCCACATCGGCCGCGGACGTGGGCGGCGTCGACGCCATCTGTGCCGCGGGCAAGGCCGAGGGCCAGGTGAACATCATCGCCACGCCGCCCGACTGGGCGAACTATGGCCAGATCATCACCGACTTCTCGGCCAAGTACGGGATCAAGGTCCAGTCGGACAAGCCCGACGGGAACGGCCAGGATGAGATCAACGCGGCCACGCAGCTCGCCGGAACCGGGCGCCAGCCCGACATCTTCGACATCGGCGTCGTCTCTCGTCGCCGCCCACACCGACCTGTTCACCCCGTACAAGGTGGCCACCTGGGCGGACATCCCTGACGGGAACAAGGATTCGACGGGTCTCTGGTATCAACAACTACACCGGCTTCGTATCGATCGGCTACGACACCAAGCTCGGGGACATCTCGAAGGTCTCGGATCTCGCCGATGCAAAGTACAAGGGCAAGGTCGCGCTGAACGGCGACCCGCTCAAGGCGTCCGCCGGTTTCAATGGCGTGGTCATGGCCGCCCTGGCCAACGGCGGCTCGGCCGACGATATCTCCGCCGGTGTCACCTTCTTCAAGGGTCTCGCCGACAGCGGGCAACCTCCTGCCGGTCGACCCGACCCCGGCAACGATCGCATCCGGCCAGACCCCGATCGTGATCGATTGGTCCTACAACAACGGCGCCCAGACGGCGGCTCTCGCGCCGAAGGGCATCACCTGGAAGACCGTGATCCCGAGCGGACGCGGCCCCCGTCGCCTCGTTCTACAACGAGGCGATCAACAAGGACGCCGCACATCCGGCGGCCGCCCGCTGCTGGATGGAATACATCTACTCCGACGCCGGCCAGAATGCCTGGCTGAAGGGCTTCGCCCTGCCGGTCCGACTCGCGGCGATGCAGACGGCCGGGACCCTCGACGCCACGGCACTTGCCGCGCTCAATCCCCCGACGACCCCGCCGGTCCAACTGACGCAGGCGCAGAGCGATGCTGCGACCGCGTACCTCACCGCCAACTGGAAGTTCATCGCGATCAAGTAGTCAGCCGAGACCGTCACACGGTGGAGCTTGCGTGACCGACCAGGTCAGCGCGGCGACGCCGCCAACGGCACAAGCGGCCGGTCCTACCTCCGGTAGGGCCGGCTCACGCCGTCTGCGAGGGGCGGGGAACTACCTCGCCCTCCTCCCCTTCTACGCCTATGTCGGGGTCTTCCTGATCCTTCCGACGCTGGTCGTCGCCATCGGCGCATTCACGACCGCGAAGGGAGACTTCACCCTCGACAACATGTCGCGGCTGTTCACGGACGAGGTGTTCGTCAGCGCATTCGTGCGCTCGATCGAGCTTGCCGTGGCCACCGCCATCGCCGGGGCGATCCTCGGGGCAATGCTCGCTTGGGCGGTCGTCCGAGGCGATCCGAACGGCCTGCTCCGCCAGGTGGTGATCGCCGCGTCGGGCGTCCTCGCCCAGTTCGGCGGCGTGATGCTCGCGTTCGCCTTCCTGGCGACCTTCGGGTTCAACGGCCTCGCGACGCTGTTCTTCCGAGACATCCTCCACGTCGACCTCCTCACCGACGCGTCGTGGCTATACAGCCTCGCGGGTCTCGTCGTCGTCTACACCTACTTCCAGATCCCACTCATGCTGATCGTCTTCCTGCCGTCGCTCGATGGGCTGCGCCAGGAGTGGTACGACGCATCGGCAAGCCTCGGTGGGAGCGCCTGGTCGTTCTGGCGGAATGTCGGCGGTCCGATCCTGGCGCCGGGCTTCCTGGGTTCGCTCCTGCTGCTGTTCACCAACGCGTTCTCGGCCTATGCGACCGCCGCCGCCCTCGTCAGTCAGGGCAGCCCGATCGTCACGCTCCAGATCGCCGACGCGCTGCAGAGCGAGGTCGTCCTCGGCCAGGAGAACGTCGGCAAGGCGCTGGCGCTCGGGATGATCGTCGTCGTATCGGTCGCGATGCTCCTGTATGCCTTCATCCAGCGTCGTGCCTCGCGGTGGGTCCGATGACCTCGAGCCCGGGCGCCCCGCTTTCCGCCGCGGCGCCCCAGGGCGGTGCCCTGATGGCACGACCCAAGGGCGCTGGCCGCGGGCGACCGGGATCGCGCCGGCAACTCTGGGTCCGCATCGCGATCCTGGTGATCATCTTCGGGTACCTGATCCTGCCGCTGTTCGCGATGCTCGAGTTCTCGACCCGCGGCGACTACGGCAGCCGAACGCTGGATTCCTACGCCGCGATCTTCAAGAACCAGGACCTTGTGGACTCCGTCACGACGTCCCTCGAGATCGCCGTCCTGACCGTCGTCGGGATGCTCGCTCTGCTCGTGCCGACGATGGTCTGGACCGTCGTCCGGGTGCCGCGCATGCGCCGCGTCGTCGAGTTCCTGTGCCTGTTGCCCCTCGCCGTCCCGGCGATCGTGATCGTCGTCGGCATCGCCCCGATCTATCGCTGGATGGGCCAGCACCTCGGGGCGATCGGCGCGTCGCCGCTGACGCTCGCCCTGATCGACATCATCCTCGTGCTGCCGTTCGCCTACCGCGCGATCGACGCGAGCCTGCGATCGATCGATACGCCGACCCTCTCCGACGCCGCCCGCAGCCTGGGCGCCGGGTGGCCCCGGACGATCCTCCAGGTGATCGTTCCCAACATCCGGGGCGGGATCCTGTCGGCGTCGGTCCTGGCGATCGCGCTGGTCCTCGGCGAGTACACGATCTCGTCGCTGTTGTCCTTCAACACCCTCCAGGTCGTGATCTACCTGCTCGGCAAGCGCGATCCGTTCATCTCGGTCGCGGTGGCGTTCGCCGCCCTCGTATTCGCGTTCGTCCTGCTGATCGTCATCACCCGCCTGGGCGCCGGCTCCGGCCGCCGCGCCCAGATCGAGAGCGAGGAACCGGCAACATGACTGCTGCGAGCACGACCCCCGTCGCGACCGGCCACGGCGTCGGCGTCGAGTTCCAGGAGCTGCACCGGTGGTACGGCTCGGTGCATGCGCTCAATGGGCTGACGATCGACATCGCCCCCGGCGAGCTCGTGGCCCTGCTCGGGCCGTCCGGCTGCGGCAAGACCACGGCGCTGCGGGCACTCGGCGGGCTCGACGACGTCGACCAGGGCCGGATCCTCGTGGACGGCAAGGACATGACGTCGGTCCCCACGAACAAGCGGAACATGGGGATCGTGTTCCAGGCGTACAGCCTGTTCCCGAATATGAGCGCGCGCGACAACGTCGGGTACGGGCTGCGGCTGCGCGGGGTCGACGGAACGACGCGCAAGCGGAAGGCCGACGAGATGCTCGAGCTCGTGGGCCTCGGACAGCAGGCAGGCCGCTATCCGCACCAGATGTCCGGTGGGCAGCAGCAGCGCGTCGCGCTGGCCCGCGCGCTCGCCATCGAGCCGAGCGTGCTGCTGCTCGACGAGCCGTTGTCGGCGCTCGACGCGAAGGTCCGCCGCCAGCTCCGCGAGGAGATCCGGCGGATCCAGATCATGATCGGGATCACGACCCTCTTCGTCACCCACGACCAGGAAGAGGCGCTGGCCATGGGCGACCGGGTCGGCGTCATGAACGCCGGGCGGCTCGAGCAGATCGCGCCACCGTCGGAGCTGTACGACCGCCCGCGGACGCGGTTCGTCGCCGAGTTCGTCGGCCTGACCAATCGGATCCCGGGCACGGCCTCCGGAGGCGCCGTCAACATCCTCGGGACGCCCGTGCCCTTGCTTGACGGCTCGGCGCAGAGCGGCCAGGTCCAGGCGTTGGTCCGTCCGGAGAACGTCCGTCTCGTCCCGGCAGAGGACGGCACCGCCCGCGTCGCGGCGGTCAGCTTCCTCGGCTCGCTGTGCCGGGCGCAGGTCACGCTGCCGGACGAGACGCTCGTGGTCGCCCAGATGTCGGCGTCCGAGTCGCGCGGGCTCGTCCCCGGCGCGACGGTCAGGGTCGTGGTCGACCCCTCCCCGGTCTTCGCGGTCGCGGAGTGACGCGGCGCTAGCGACTCGCGACGAGCGGCTAGCGCAACCCGGGTCCCCGCGACATGCACCGGATCTCGGAGGCGGCACGCACCGTCGACGTCGTCCACGAGACCGAGGTCCTCGTCGTCGGGAGCGGACCCGGCGGTCTCTCAGCGGCCCTGGCGGCGCTCGCCGCGGCGCGCGCAGGTGCCGAAACGACGCTCCTCGACCGGTACGGCGCCCGGATCCACTAGCCCCGGCCCGATGGTCGTGCGGCCGGTCGCCTCGATCGTCGTCGACGTCGTGATGTCAGCGCTAGCCCTTGACGTGCCGCGGGCACCGGCCGCGGCAGGATATTCACCGGCGGACTGCTAGGGCGCCAACGCGACCAGGATTTGCGCGAATCGGGACCTAACTGGTCACGAATATGCATATCCTGCCGCTTGGCCCGCGCTCGGCGGCCATACGAGTCTCTGCGTGAATATCTGGCCATCGCGGCGTCTCGGCTGGGCGACCTAGCCGTTGAAGACGCGCAGGACCTCGTTGAGGCCGTCCACCAGGCGGTCGATGTCGTCGGTCGTCGTGTAGACGTTGAAGCTGGCGCGGGCCGTGGCGGCAAGGTCGAGCCGCTCGTGCAGCGGCATCGTGCAGTGGTGGCCGGCGCGAACCGCGATCCCGTAGCGGTCGAGCACCTGCGCGACGTCGTGTGGGTGGATGCCGGGCAGGTTGAACGGCACGACCCCGCCTCGGCGATCCGGGTCGAGCGGCCCGTAGAGCTCGATGGAGGGGACCTCGCGCGGCAGCACATCCAGCGCGTACGCGACGAGCTCGCGCTCGTGCGCGCGAACCGCAGTCCATGCCGATCGCCATGAGGTACTCCGCCGCCACCCCGAGGCCGATGGCGTCGGCAACGGCCGGGGTCCCGGCCTCGAACTTCCACGGGATGTCGTTGAACTCGCTGCGCCGCAGGTGGACCTCGCGGATCATCTCGCCGCCCGCCAGGAACGGCGGCATCGACTCGAGCAGCTCCCGTCGCGCCCACAGCGCACCCGAGCCCATCGGCGCGAGCATCTTGTGCCCGCTGAACGCGTAGAAGTCGCAGCCGATCTCGGCGACGTCGACGGGCACGTGGGGCACGGCCTGGGCGCCGTCGACCAGCACGAGCGCGCCGGCCGCGTGGGCCATCTCGGTCATCTCGCGGACCGGGTTGATGGTCCCGAGCGTGTTCGACACATGCGTGAACGCGACGAGCTTGGGCTTGAGCCGCAGCAACACCTCGAACACGTCGAGCCGGAGCAGGCCGTCATCGGTGATCGGGATGAACTCGAGGTCGCCGTCCTGCTCCTGGACGAGGAGCTGCCACGGCACGAGGTTCGCGTGGTGCTCCATCTCGGTGAGCACGATCGCGTCGCCGCGGGCGATGTTGCGCCGGCCCCACGAATACGACACGAGGTTGATCGCCTCGGTGGCGTTGCGCGTGAACACGATCTCGTGGCTGTCGGGGGCGTTGATGAACCGGGCGACCTGGGCCCGCGACCGCTCGTACGCCGCGGTCGCCTTCTCGCCGATCGTGTAGATCCCGCGATGGACGTTGGCGTTGTAGTCGCGGTAGTAGTCGGCCACCGCGTCGATCACGACCTGCGGCTTCTGGCTGCTCGACGCCGAGTCGAGGTAGATCAGCGGATGGCCGTTGATCTCCTGGCGCAGGATCGGGAAGTCGCGGCGAAGCGCGACGGGGTCGAGTCTCGGACGGTCGGTCGCCTCGATGGCCATCGCGGGTCTGCCCGCCTAGCGGGCGGCCTCCACGGGCTCGCGCTCGGCGTCGAGATCGAGATCCGGACCCTTCGGGACCTTGAGCGCATCGTCCGAGACGTTGGTCTCGAGACCGGCCGCGCGCAGGATCGGCCCGTAGCCCTCGTCCTCGAGCTGGAGGGCCAGGTCGCGGCCACCGCTCTTCACGATCCGGCCCTGGGCCAGGACGTGGACGACGTCGGGCTTGATGTGGTTGAGCAGCCGCTGGTAGTGGGTGATCAGCAGGACGCCGAGGTTCGGGTTGAGCATCGCGTTGACGCCCTCGGCCACGATCCGCAGCGCGTCGATGTCGAGCCCCGAGTCGGTCTCGTCGAGGATCGCCATCTCGGGCTCGAGCACGGCCATCTGGAGCATCTCGAGGCGCTTCTTCTCACCGCCCGAGAAGCCCTCGTTCACGTAGCGCGTCGCGAACCCCTCGTCCATCCGCAGCAGCGCCATCTTCTCGCGCATCTTGTTGCGGAAGTCGCGCATCGACACGCCGCCCTTGACGGGATCGGTCGGATCGATCTCGGGGCTCTTGTCGATGCCCTGCAGCTTGGCGTTCAGCGCGCTCCGGATGAACGACGCGACGCTGAGGCCGGGGACCGCGGTCGGGTACTGGAAGGCGAGGAACATGCCCAGACGCCCGCGCTTGTCGGGTGACAGCTTGAGGATGTCGCGGCCCTTCCACGTCACCTCGCCACCGGTCACGACGTAGGCCGGGTGGCCCATCAGCGCGTAGGCGAGCGTGGTCTTGCCAGAGCCGTTCGGGCCCATGATCGCGTGGACCTCGCCCTTGCCGACGGTCAGGTCGATCCCCTGGAGGATCTCCCGGTCGGGCGTGGCGGCGGGGGCGACCCGCAGGCCGCGGATCACGAGGTGCTGGTCGGGGGTGGCGGTCGACTGGTCGGTCACGGGGTGGTCACGGCTCCTTGGGTGTCGTCGAGGCTCCGCCGATCACGCGCTGGGGCGCGAGGTCGGCGAGGGTCATCGAATCGAGCGTCGAGGTGATGGCGTCGCGGACGCGGACCCAGAGCACGTTGACGGTGCACCGGGACGAGCGATCGCAGGTCAGCGCGTGCTCGGGGTCGTCGGAGGCGCAGAACATCGGCGCGATCGGGCCTTCGAGGGCCCGCAGGACCTCGCCCATCGCGATGGCCTCGGGTGGTCGGGTCAGCTCGTAGCCGCCGTGGGCGCCGCGGGTCGAGACGACCAGGCCGGCCTCGCGCAGGTTCACGACGAGCTGCTCGAGGTAGGCGCGCGGCAGGTCCTCCTCGGCGGCGATCCCTGCGAGCGATGCCGGACCGGTCCCGTAATGCCGGGCGAGCTGCACCATGAGGCGCACGCCGTACTCGCCCTTGGTCGAGAACGAGACGGCGCCCGAGCCATGGAAGAGCGGGCGGTGCGGTGCGGACGTGCCGGGGCTGATCGCGGTCAGGGAACGGGACCTCGTGACGTGGTTCGCGACGATATCCGAGTGAATTCGTCGGATATCGAAAGTCTAGGGCCGGGCCACCACCGCGTCAACGAGGACCGGCTCGGCGGCACGCAGCCGGCGGACGAGCTCGGCGGCCTGCTCGTAGCGGCCGAACGAGGGCATGACGTAGGTTCCGGCGACCCGCTCGCCGACCGCCGCCAGCAGCTCCTCGGTGATGCGCAGGCCGACCTCGGCGCCGCCGTCGCCGGCGGCGTGGAGTGCCGCGCGCGTCGCGTCGGGGATCGTGATCCCGGGCACCTCGTGGTGGAGGAACTCGGCGTGCCGGGCCGACTGGAGCGGCAGCACCCCGAGCAGCACCGGCAAGGGGAAGCCGCTCGGTCCGAAGCGACGGCCGGCCTCGTCGAACATCGCCTCGACCTGCTCGATCGAATACAGCGGCTGGGTCATGATCAGGTGAGCGCCGGCCGCAACCTTTCGCTCGAGGCGGTCCCATTCGGTCGTCGCGTCCGCGGCAGTCGGGTCGAGTGCGCACGCGATCGTGAACGACGCCGGCTGGCCGATCGGCGAGCCGGCCGCATCCTCGCCCCGGTTGAGCCGGGTCAGGATCTCGACGAGCCCGATCGAGTCGACGTCCCACACACCCGTCCCCGACGGGTAGTCGCCGATCCGCGGCGGATCGCCGGTGAGCGCCAGGATGTCCCGGACGCCGAGCGCATGCGCCCCGAGCAGCTCCGACTCGAGCGCCATCAGGTTCCGGTCGCGGGTCGTCACGTGGACCACGCACTCGAGGTCGAGGTCGTGTTGGATGCCGAACGCGACGGCCAGCGCGCCCATGCGCACCCGGGCCATCGCCGAATCGCTCACGTTGACGACGTCGACGCCCGCGGCATGGAGCAGCCGGGCCGCCTCGATCGTGCGCTCGATGCGCACCGAGCGCGGCGGATCGATCTCGACCGAGATCACGTAGCGCTCCTCTGCGAGGGCACGGAGGAGCCGCGACGGCGGCGGGGCGGTGTCGGTCGCGGCGCCGACCTCCGCCCGGATCGATGCGGCGGGCTGCGGCACGGGGACGACGGCCGGTGCGGGGGCCGTCGCGCCGCGGGCACGGGCGTCGATCGCGGCACGCATCGCGGCGATGTGCTCCGGCGTCGTCCCGCAGCAGCCGCCGACGATCGCGGCGCCCGCGTCGAGCATGTCGCCGACCATCCGGCCCAGGTAGTCGGGTCCGGCGGCGTACACGAACTGGCCCTCGATCCGCTGCGGCAGCCCGGCGTTCGGCAGGATCGCCCGTCCGACCCCGTCCATCGCGACGAGTGCGTCGAGACAGCCGACCGGCCCGGCGCCGCAATTGACGCCGATGACGTCCAGGTCGACGCGCGTGGCGAGGTCCCGGGCCGCGGGGCCGGGTGCCGCGCCGTCGGCGAGCGCGATCTCCTCGCCGAAGGTGAGCAGCGCGACGATCGGCAGGTCCGCCGTGACCGAGCGGGCCTCGTCGATGGCGATCGCGAGATGATCGATCAACGCGAACGTCTCGAACCAGAGCAGGTCGACGCCGCCCTCGAGCAGCCCGTCGATCACCTCCCGGAACGCGGCCCGGACCGCGGAGTCCGACAGGTGCAGCATCTCGCGGGTCGGCGCGCCGAGCGGCCCGATCGAGCCCGCGACCAGCACGTCCCGACCCGACACGTCGCGCGCCTCGCGCGCGAGCTGCGCACCGCGCCGGACGAGGCGGCCGCTGCGATCGGCGAGGCCGTGGGGCGCGAGGCGGATGCGGTTCGCCCCGAACGTCGCGGTCTCGATGATGTCGGCGCCGGCGGCGAGGTACTCGCGGTGGATGGCCCCGATCAGATCAGGCCGGCTGGCGACGAGCTCGTCGAGGACGGCACGTTGCGGGATGCCGCGACTGAACAGCAGGGTGCCGGTCGCACCATCGGCGAGGAGCGGTCCCGCAGCGAGGCGATCGCGGAAGCGACCGCGGGCGTCCATCCCTTGCCCCGGTCCCGTGGTCGGTCCCGTCACGCGTCATCCCGCAGGTTCGGCGCGAGCCAGCGCTCCGCCTCGGCGATCGGCACGCCCTTGCGGGCGGCGTAGTCCTCGAGCTGGTCGCGCTCGATGCGCCCGAGCCCGAAATAGTGGCTGCGCGGGTTCCAGAAGTAGTAGCCGGACACCGATGCGCCGGGGAGCATCGCGCACGACTCGGTGAGCTGCATCCCGGCCCGGTTCTCGGCCTCGAGCAGCTCGAACAGCGTCCGCTTCTCGGTGTGGTCCGGGCAGGCCGGATAGCCGGGCGCCGGCCGGATGCCCTGGTAGCGCTCGGCGATCAGGTCGGCGTTGGTCAGCGCCTCGTCGGTCGCGTAGCCCCACAGCTCGCGGCGGACGCGTTCGTGCAGCCGCTCCGCGAAGGCCTCGGCGAGACGATCGGCGAGCGCCTTGGCCATGATCGCGGAGTAGTCGTCGTGCGCGGCCTCGAACTCCGCGACGAGCCCGTCGGGACCATCGAGCCCGTGACCCGCTGTGACCGCGAACGCGCCGACGTGGTCGGGCAGCCCGGTGTCGATCGGCGCCACGAAATCGGCGAGGGCGACGTTCGGTCGGCCCGGAGGCTTGGCGATCTGCTGGCGCAGCGTGCGGAACGTCCCCAGCACGTCGTGGCGCGCGTCGTCGCGCCACAGCTGGATGTCGTCGCCGTCGGCGTTGGCCGGCCAGAAGCCGACGACACCGGCCGCCCGCAGACGATCCTCCCGGACGATCCGCTCCAGCAGGGTCCGGGCGTCGTCGTACAGATCTCGCGCGGCGGCGCCGACCTTGGCGTCGTCGAAGATCGCGGGGAACGCGCCGCGGAGCTCCCAGGTCGCGAAGAACGGCGTCCAGTCGATGCGCTCGACGAGCTCGTCGACCGGGTAGGGATCGAACGTCCGCAGACCGGTGAACGACGGGCGCCGGCGGGTCGACCTCCGACCAGTCGATCGGCACGGGATTGGCGCGCGCCTCCGCGATCGGGAGGTAGCGCTCCTTCGACTGGCGGTCGGCGCGATCGCGCCGGACGGCGTCGTATTGGTCGCGGATCTCGGCCGCGTAGTCGTCCCGGCGACCCGCGTCGACGAGCGCACCGGCGACACCGACCGCCCGCGAGGCGTCCAGCACATGGACGACCGCTCCCGAGTACGCCGGCGCGATCTTCACCGCGGTGTGCGTCTTCGATGTCGTCGCGCCGCCGATCAACAGCGGGGTCGTCATGCCCAGTCGCTCCATCTCGGAGGCGACGTGGACCATCTCGTCGAGCGACGGCGTGATCAGGCCGGACAGCCCGATGAGGTCGGCGTTGTGTTCCTCGGCGGCCTCGAGGATGCGCGACACGGGCACCATCACGCCGAGATCGATGACCTCGTAGTCGTTGCAGCCCAGCACGACGCCGACGATGTTCTTGCCGATGTCGTGGACGTCGCCCTTGACCGTGGCCGTGACGATCGTGCCGGCTCGCCGTCCCGTGCCCTCGCGCTCCTCCTCGAGGTACGGCACGAGGTGGGCCACGGCCTTCTTCATGACCCGCGCGCTCTTGACGACCTGCGGCAGGAACATCCGCCCCGAGCCGAACAGGTCGCCGACGACGTTCATGCCGTCCATGAGCGGACCCTCGATGACCTCGAGCGGGCGGGTCGCGGCCTGCCGCGCCTCCTCGGTGTCCTCGACGATCCAGGCGTCGATGCCCTCGACGAGGGCGTGGGTCAGCCGCTCGCCGACGGGCCGCTCGCGCCACGCCAGGTCTTCGGCCGGGCGATCCATGCCGCCCTCCCCGGCATACCGGGTCGCGATCTCGAGCAGTCGCTCGGTGGCATCGGGCCGGCGGTTCAGCACGACGTCCTCGACGCGCTCGCGCAGGTCGGGCTCGATGTCGTCGTAGACCGGCAGGACGCCGGCGTTGACGATCGCCATGTCGAGGCCGGCGCGCGTCGCGTGGTACAGGAACACGGAGTGGATCGCCTCGCGGACGCGGTCGTTGCCGCGGAACGCGAACGAGACGTTCGAGACGCCGCCCGAGGTCCGCGTGCCCGGCAGCTCGACCTTGAGCCGCTTGACCGCCTCGATGAACGAAACGGCGTAGGCGTTGTGCTCCTCGATGCCGGTGGCGATCGCGAAGATGTTGGCGTCGAGGATGATGTCCTCCGGCGGGAAGCCGACCTCGCGCGTCAATAGGTCGTAGGCGCGCCGGAGGATCGCGATCCGCCGGTCGACGGTGTCGCCCTGGCCCTGCTCGTCGAAGGCCATCACGACGACCGCCGCGCCGTAGCGCCGGCAGAGCCGAGCCTGGCGCAGGAACTCGGCCTCGCCTTCCTTGAGCGAGATCGAGTTGACGACGCCCTTGCCCTGGAGCTGCTGCAGGCCGGCCTCGAGCACCGACCATTTCGAGCTGTCGACCATGACCGGCACCGTCGCGATGTCGGGCTCCGCAGCGATCCGGCGCAGGAAGCGGGTCATGGCCTCGACGCCGTCGAGCATCGCCTCGTCCATGTTCACGTCGATGAGCTGCGCGCCGTTGGCGACCTGCTCGCGCGCGATATCGACGGCCTCGTCCTCGCTGCCCTCGGCGATGAGTCGCGCGAACTTGCGGGAGCCGGTGACGTTGGTGCGCTCGCCGACGTTGACGAATGTGTTGCCCGGTGGCGGGATCACCACCGGCTCGAGACCGGCCAGCCGCGTGACCTCGGGCGGCTCCGCGAGGCGGCGCGGCGGGAGGCCGGCGACCGCGGCGGCGATCGCCTCGATGTGGGTCGGCGTCGTGCCGCAACAGCCGCCCGCGATGTTCAGGAGGCCGTGACGTGCCCACTCGCCCAGCGCCTCGGCCATCTGCTCGGGCGTCTCGTCGTAGCCGCCGAGCTCATTGGGCAGGCCGGCATTCGGATAGGCCGACACCGGTCGGTCGGCGACCCGTGCCAGCACGTCGAGATGTTCGCGGAGCTGGCGCGGCCCGAGCGCGCAGTTGAGCCCCACGACGATCGGGTCGGCATGGCGGATGCTGTGCCAGAACGCCTCGACGGTCTGACCGGACAATGTCCGGCCCGACGCATCGACGATCGTCCCCGAGACGATCAGCGGGAGCTTTTCGCCGAGCTCGTCGAACAGCGACTGGACGGCGAAGATCGCGGCCTTGGCGTTGAGCGTGTCGAAGATCGTCTCGATCAGGAGGATGTCGGCGCCGCCTTCGACGAGCGCGGCGGCCGCCTCGCGATAGGCCTCCGCGAGCTCGTCCCAGGTCACGGCCCGCGCCGCCGGGTCACCGACGTCCGGACTGATCGACGCGGTCCGGTTGGTCGGGCCGAGGGCGCCGGCGACGTAGCGTGGACGCGCGGGGTCGAGACGCTCGGCGTCATCTGCCGCCTCGCGCGCCAGCCGAGCCGCCGCGACGTTGATGTCGCGAACGACCGCGGGGTCGAGGCCGTAGTCGGCCTGGGCGATCCGCGTCGCCGTGAACGAATTGGTCGAGATGATGTCGGCGCCTGCGCCCAGGTAGCCGGCGTGCACGGCGCGGACGGCGTCCGGCTGGGTCAGCGACAGGAGGTCATTGTCACCGCGCAGATCGTGGGGGTGGTCGCCGAACCGATCGCCTCGGAACGCCGCCTCGTCGAACTCGTAGCCCTGGAGCATGGTGCCCATCGCGCCATCCAGGACGAGGATCCGCTCCGCCAGCAGGCCGTCGAGGCGGTCGCGCCGGGCCTGTCGCGTCCACGGGCGCGCGTTGGCGCCCGGTCGCTCGAGCGCACTCGAGCTGGTCGGCGGCGGCAGCGTTCGGTTGGTCACAGGCGTCTCCGGTCTGGCGGCTGAGCGCCGCGAAGGGACCGGACATGCTGGCCACGGCTACCTGGTCGCTTCGAGGGCCTCCGACGGGAGTGTCCCTTATCTCGCAGGAAGACCTGCCCGGAGTTGGCACCTTGCCGACCTCGCGTCGGTAGGTTGTCGTGGCTTCGACGGGCCGGTCCCTCCGCCACTCTGGATAAGCACTCTTCGGTTGTGGCCCGGATGATGCCGGACCTCTGCTCGGGCCGCAACCCGCCCGAGGTCCGGTCACCACCGAATCTGCGTCGCTAGGTCCTCCGGTCGCCTCTTCGAAGGACGTCGCTCGCGAGCCTCGTTGCGCGGTCCTTTTGGGCACGCCCGAGGGACGCGCGCCTCGCGGACATGGCCCGGGCGACGAGCCGTTCCGCAGCCGCGGTCGTCATCGGTCTGATGTCCCGTTTTGACTTGCGAGCGGCGATCAACCGCTCGATGCGATCGGCGTCCATCTCAGTTCAGCACGAACCAGACGACGTACGTCGACGACGTCACCGCGGCGTTGAGGTAGATCGTGAAGGAGCCGGTCGTTGGGACGACGGCCCGAACGTAGCGCCCGGCACGGTTCGAGCGGACGACGGCGAACACGAGGCTGCTCCACGACACGCCGACCATGTTGACCTTGATGCTCGACTTGCCGGCACCGATGGTGGACCGACCTGAGCGACTGAACTTGGCCTTGCCCCGAACGTCGAGCGCGGTGTAGTTGCCGGTCCCGTCCCAGCCCAGCGCGAGCAGCGCGACCGAGGCAGGGTCGTTGGCTCCCGCGGCCAGGACGCCGTAGAATCCGTCGCCCTCGACGCCGATGCCGCCGGTGCCGACGACGCCGATGTCGTCGCTGCCACCCCAGACGCCGCTGCCGATGTGGTTCGGGTCGCTGATGGGCGCGCCTTCGGCCCAGCCGTAGACGCCGGTGAAGCCGGTGTCGGTCGCGATGTTCGTCTGGTCGCCGGATGCCCCGACGAACGAGGCGGCGGTGCTCGTCGTGCTCGCGATCTTGAGGGCGACGTCGGTTGCGGTCGCCGAGGTCATCGAGAGCGACGTCTGGGCGGTGCTCGTATTGGCGGTCTCAGTCTGGATGTTCGATGGAGCGGCCAGCACCGAGACCGGGGCGGCGGCTGTCGCGGCGATCGCGGCCGCACCGCCGGCGGCTGCGGTCAGGAGCGCTCGGCGCGAGCGGAGTGCATTGGGGTCGGGCGCCATCGGGATCCCTCCGTCCTCGTGGCCGGCCATTCGACCGGCCGAGTGGCCCCATGCTGCCACGCCAACGTCGCGTGACCGTCGCGCTCGGGTGGCGCTCAGGCCGTTTTGGCGAACCCTCGCAGATGCTCCTCGTCGTGGTCCACGGCAAGTCCGATGAGCCCGGCGACGTCGAGCTTCCCGTATGTCGCGTGCCTGCCCGATCGCGTCCAGGCCGACGCGTCGAGCGCCTTGAGACTGGCCACGGTCCCGGCTCGCAGCTCAGCGAATCGCGCGAGGACACCGCCGAGGTCGAGGTCCGGCTCGCCGAGCCATGGGCCGGGTTCCGTCCAGCTCCAGGCCGGTGCGTCCTCGACCGCGACATCGAGGAGACGCGTGCGATGGACGATGGTCTCGACGGCGATGAGGTGGCGGATCACCTGCTCCGGCGTCCACTCCCCGTCCGTCCGCGGCGCACCCTCGGCCGCCCGAGCGGCCGCCGCGACGCGATCCGGGAACGACGCGAACCGCTCGACGAGGCCCGTCCGCGCTCCGTTCACGCGCTCGCCCCGAGCTGCGTGAGCTTCGATCGACGCCAGCTCTCGGTCGCCTCGACGGCGTTGAACAGGTACAGGTGGAACCCGCTGACGTTCGCTGCCGGGTCCGCGAGCGTCGGCGCGATCCCCTCGAGCAGGGCGTCGGGTCGATAGAAGCCGCCGGAGCGCACGAGTCGAGCGACGAACCGCACATTCTTGGCAAGGAACCGGTGGGTGTCGGCCACGCCGATCCGTGCCGCGAGCGCGAGCAGCTTCTGCGGCTCGGCGACGCCCGGGACGCCGATGTGGACGGGCAGCGTCATGCCCTCGGCCCGTCGCGCCGCGATCCAGGTCGAGATCGCCGCCGGGTCGAAGCAGAGCTGGGTCGTCATGTACGTCGCGAAGGCCGCCTTGGCATGCAGCGCCGCGAGCAGCGGCCCGTCCGCGATGAACGCGTGGCCCTGCGGGTAGGCGGGGATGCCGACCTCCCGGAACGGGTGACCGATCTCGGCGAGCTCGCGGAGCAGCGCGAGCCCGTCGGCGAAGGCCCCGGGCTCCTTCTCGTCACCGCCGACGACGAAGGCGCGATCCACGCCAGCGTCGTCCAGCTCCGCGATCAGGGCGCACAGGTGCTCCCGGTCCCTGACCATGCGCGCGGAGAGGTGCGGCACGACCACGAAGCCGGCCAGCTGCAGCTGCGCGGCGAGGTTGACCGTGGCCTCGAGACCCTTGGTCGGTGAAGCCGTCACCGAGACCGTGGCGCCCGCCGGCAGGTGCGCCGCCTGGTCCATCGCGCTTTTGAGCGGGATCAGCTCGAACGTCGGCGACCGGAGCAGCGCGGTGAGCGCCTGGCTGGACGACGGGGTGAGCCGGGCGTGGCGGCGAAACAGCACGTGATCAGACCTCGGAGTCGGGCATCGAGGCCTTGCGCCGGATCATGAACTCCAGCAGCGCCTCGTCGATCCCGGGGTCGAGCGGCGGCGCCTCGTACTCGGCCAGCATCCGCTTCCAGATGGCGTTCGCGCGTTGGGCCGCATCGAGCCCGCCGTCCTCCGACCACTGCTCGAACGAGTTGTTGTCGGCGATCTCAGAGCGGTAGAACGCGGTCTCGAAGTTGGCCAGCGTGTGGGCCGTGCCCAGGAAGTGCTGGCCAGGCCCGTTGCTGCGGATCGCGTCGAGCGCCTGGCCGTTCTCGGACAGGTCGACGCCCTTGACGAACACGGCCATCATCCCGCACTGGTCGGCGTCCATGATGAATTTCTCGTAGCCGACGGCGAGGCCGCCCTCGAGCCAGCCTGCGGCGTGGAGCACGAAGTTCACGCCGCCGAGCACCGTTGGTTGGAGGGTCGCTGCGCTCTCGTAGGCGGCCTGGGCGTCGGCGATCTTCGAGGCGCACAGCGATCCGCCGGAGCGGAACGGGACGCCGAGCCGTCGGGCCAGCGACGCCATCGTGTAGAGGACCAGCGCGGGTTCGGGCGTGCCGAACGTCGGCGCCCCCGACTGCATCGACATCGAGCTCGCGAAGCTGCCGAGGACGACCGGCGCGCCGGGCCGCACGAGCTGCACGAACGTCATGCCCGCGAGCGCTTCGGCGAGGGTCTGGGCGGCGACCCCGGCAGCCGTCACCGGCGCCATCGCGCCGGCAAGGATGAACGGCGTGAGCAGCGTCGCCTGGTTGGCCTCTGCGTAGGCCCGGGCGGCCCCCAGCATCGTCCCGTCCCAGACGAGCGGCGAGTTCGCGTTGATCAGCGACAGGATGACCGGGTGGTCCTCGAGGTAGTCCGCCCCGAATGTGATCCGTGCCATCTCGACGGTGTCGCGCGCCCGCTCCGGCGCCGTCACCGAGCCCATGAACGGCTTGTCCGAATAGCGGATGTGCGAATAGACCATGTCGAGGTGGCGCTTGTTCACCGGGATGTCGACCGGCTCGCAGACCGTCCCGCCGCTGTGGTGGAGGTGCGGCGAGGCGTACGCCAGCTTCACGAAGTTGCGGAAGTCCTCGATCGTGCCGTACCGCCGGCCGCGGTCGAGATCGCGCACGAACGGCGACCCGTAGTTCGGCGCGAACACCGTGTGCATGCCACCGATCTCGACGTTGTTGGCCTCGTTCCGGGCGTACTGCGTGAACTGGCGCGGGGCGGTCGCCTGGACGATCCCTCGGCACATGCCGCGCGGGAAGCGGACCCGCTCGCCCTGGATGTCGGCGCCGGCCTCGCGGAGCAGGCGGAGTGCGTCGGGGTCGCCGCGGAACTCGACGCCGACCTCCTCGAGGATCGTGTCGGCGTTGTGCTCGATGATCGACAGCCCCTCGTCGTTGAGGACCTCGAACGGAGCGAGCGTGCGGGTCAGGAACGGCAGGCGCTCGACCTGGTGGCTCAGGCGGGCCGCACGCCGACCCTCGCGGCCACCAGTGCGGCGGTTGCCCATCGTCTCGGTCATCGGTCGTCTCCCGTCCTCGAACCCACCGCCGGCCGCTGCCGTCGGCGCGGTCCCGTCCCGCGGACCTCGCCGGCCCGGTCGGCGGCACCGACTCCGGGCCGCGGCGGTAGCGTGACCACGCGTTCCAGGTTCGGGTTCGGCGCGGTCCGGTGCGGGATCGCCATCGCCTCGACGAAATGCTCCTGGAAGCGCGGCTCGACCGCGGTCTCGATCTTCTCGACGCGGCGCACGACCGACTCGATCTCGCGGCGCGCGGCTCCGGACAACAGCGCGATCAGCGCCCCCGTGCCGGCGGCGTTCCCGGCGGCACGCACGTGACCGAGATCGCAGTCGGGGACGAGCCCGAGAACCATCGCGTGGAGCGGGTCGATCTGACTGCCGAACGCCCCGGCCAGCCGGACCTCGTCGACGGTGTCGCGCCCGAGCTGGTCCATGAGCAGCCGAACGCCGGCGTAGAGCGCGGCCTTCGCGAGCTGGATCGCCCGGACGTCGTTCTGGGTGACGAGGATCCGCGGGCCGGCATCGGCGGGCTCGTGGAGCACGTAGCTGAACGTTCGGCCGTCGGGGACGACGCGGGGCGAGCGCGCCGCGAGCGATCCGTCGATGACGCCGTCGGCGGTGATCACCCCGGCGAGGAACAGCTCGGCGACGACTTCGATGATCCCCGAGCCGCAGATGCCGGTCACGCCGGTGCCCGCGGCCTCGACCGCGTCGGCGAAGCCCGGGTCGTCCGACCAGGCATCCACGCCGATGACGCGGAACCTCGGCTCGAGGGTCGTCCGGTCGATGCGGACGCGTTCGATCGCGCCGGGCGCGGCCCGCTGGCCGGAGCTGATCTGGGCGCCCTCGAACGCCGGGCCGGTCGGGCTGCTCGCCGCGAGCAATCGATCGCGATTGCCGAGGACGATCTCCGCGTTCGTGCCGACGTCGACGACCAGCGTCATCGCCTCGGCCTCGTGTGGTTCTTCGGCCAGGATCACGCCGGCCGTGTCCGCTCCGACGTGCCCGGCGATGCACGGCAGCACATAGACCCGGGCGCCGGGATGGGCGAAGACGCCGAGCTCGGCCGCGGTGGTCGAGACCGCGGTGTCGGTGGCAAGGGCGAACGGCGCGGACCCGAGCGGTGTCGGGTCGATCCCGAGCAACAGATGATGCATGATCGGGTTGCCGACGATCGCGAGCTCGAGGATCTCAACCCGCTTGATGTCGGTCTTGTTCGCGAGGGCCGCGAGCAACCCGTCGAGTGCCTTGCGGACCGCCGTCGTCAGCTCGACGTCACCGCCCTCGTGCATCATCACGTACGAGACGCGGCTCATCAGGTCCTCGCCGAAGCGGATCTGCGGGTTCATCACGCCCGCGCTGGCAAGGATCGAACCGTCCAGCAGGTTCACGAGATGCCCGGCGATCGTGGTCGACCCGACATCGATGGCGACGCCGAACGCCCGATCGTGGAAGCCCGGCCAGATCGCGATGACGTCGCGGCCGCCGTGGACCGCCACCGTGACGCGGTAGCCGCCGGCCGTGAGCGTCGATTGGAGCGCCCGGACGACCGACAAGTCGGCGCGCAGGTCGTCGAGGCCTCGTTCCGCCCGCAGCGCGTCGAACAGCCGGCCGAGGTCGCCGGTCGGCGTCGCGAGGTCGGGCTCGGTCACGTCGACCGTGTACAGCCGCACGACCGGATCCATGTCGAACGCCCGCGCGGCGAGGTCCTTGCGCACGACCTGCTTGTGGACCTGGCTTTCGGGCGGGACGTCGATCACGACATCACCGAGCAACGTGGCCGTGCAGGACAGGCGCCGATCCTCGGCCAGGCCGTGTTCCTCGCGGTACGCCGTCTCGAGCTGACCCGGTGCTGCGAGGTGATCCGGCGCCGACGTGATGCCGTGCTTCGCGAACGACCCGAAGGCCGGGGTCACCGTGCAGCGCCCGCAGATGCCGCGGCTGCCGCAGACGGCGTCGATGTCGACACCGAGCGACCGCGCGGCGTCGAGCACGGTCGTGCCGGCGGGCACGCGACCGCGTCGTCCCGAGGGCGTGAAGATGACCTGGGGGTGGTCCGTCGCCGGGCCGGCGGGCACGGGCGTTGCCGTCAGCGGGTGGCCGGGACGTCGAGCCCGGGGACGTCGACGCCCGGGACATCGGCGGATAGCGCTTGGCGGTTGCCGTCCGGCGATCCGCCACGGCGGCGATTGACCCGACGACCACCGGCTTCGCCCTCGGGCGGCGCGATCCGGAACTGGCGGATCCAGCGCGTTGCGTCCTGGTCGTTGCCCATCAGCACGTCGCTGGCCATGACCGCGTGGCGGACGCCCTCCGCGACCGGGTTGGTGATCGCCGAGGTCAGACCCGAGGCGATGGCCATGCTGAGGAACGCCCCGTTGATGCCCTCGCGGTTCGGCAACCCGAAGCTCACGTTCGACGCACCACAGGTCGAGTTGACCTTGAGCTCGTCGCGCAGCCGGCCAAGGATCCGGAAGACCTGGCGGCCGGCGCCGG
Organism: uncultured Chloroflexia bacterium; assembly: GCA_963788235.1. Lineage (GTDB taxonomy): Bacteria > Chloroflexota > Limnocylindria > Limnocylindrales > CSP1-4 > SPCO01. The sequence goes on from CAWBFV010000003.1 coordinate 309,541, forward strand.
CCAGGGCTCCGATCGGCATCAGCAGCGGATCGACCACGATGTCCTCGCGCGGGATGCCGTAGTCCGCCGCGCGCTCGACGATCCGCTTGGCCACCGCGAAGCGGACGTCCGGGTCCATGCTGATGCCGGTCTCGTCGTTGCTGATCGCGACGACCGCGCAGCCGTATTTCTTGACGAGCGGCAGCACGCGCTCGAGCCGCTCCTCCTCGCCGGTGACGCTGTTGAGGAGGGGCTTGCCCTGGTAGACCGCGAGCCCGGCCTCGAGCGCTTCGACGATCGACGAGTCGATCGACAGCGGGAGGTCGGTGAGCGACTGGACGAGCTTGATGGTCTCGGCCAGGATCGCCGGCTCGTCCGCCAGCGGGATCCCCGCGTTGACGTCGAGCATCTGGGCGCCTGCCTGGACCTGGGCGATCGTGTCGCGCTCGACACGCGAGAAGTCCCCGACCTTCATCTCCTCCATGAGGACCTTGCGACCGGTCGGGTTGATCCGTTCCCCGATGATCACGAACGGCTGATCGTCCCCGATGACGACCTCGCGAGTGGCCGAGCTGACGACGGTCCGCGTCATGCGACGGGCTTTCCCTGCGTCTCGTCGTGGACGGGCGAGAAGACCGGGCCGCCCTCGACGCCGCCCGACTGGATCAGCATCGCCAGGCGGTGCTTGTCGTAGTCGGCCTCGAGGCGCTCCGCCTCGGCGGCGACCTCCTGATCGATGTCGTCGCCGCAGCGCTTCTGGGTGCGGCGCCACTCCTCGATGTAGTCGTTGTAGGCGCGCTTGCCGGCGCGGCTGGCCGCCTTGTCGATCGCGACCTGGAACCGAGGGTGGAGCACGATCTTGCTCTGCCGGCGGCCTTCCCTCGCGGTGACCTGGGCCGGGATGTCCCGCCACCAGATGACGGTCATGGTCGCCACGGTCGTGTGTCCTCCATCAGTCGAGCACCGAGATGACCTGGGGAGCCGGCCGGCCTGCGGCGACGGCCGCGATCGTCGTCCCGAGCTGGCCGTAGCCCGTCTGGCGACGCTCGAACGCGAGACCGAGCCGCCGCGCGGCGCGGCGGGCCGCGGTGTCCAGCGCGGGGTCGGCGGTCTGGGCGAGGTAGACGAGACGCCGGTAGTTGCCGAAGTACTGGTCGCGGAGCTCGGGGTGCCGGTCGAGCCCGAGGCCCTTGATGATCAGCCGATCGAAGTTCCGGGCCAGGAAGTCGGTCAGGAAGAACGTCGCCGGCTCGTCCTCGACGATCCGGGCGAACTCCGGGCTGGTCGCGTAGAACTCGTAGCAGTGGGCGCCGGCGAGCCGTTCGACGCCCTCCTCGGCGATGACCGGATCGAGCAGGCCGCCCGTGCCGCAATCGGCGTAGGCGACGAAGACCCGGTCGTAGCCGCCGCGTCGACGGCGGATGCGATCGCGCACCGCGGCGGGGATCCCACCCGGCCGATTGTGCAGGGTCGCCGGCAGGCAGGTGATGTCGACGTTCGGGAGGTCGCGGGTCAGCGCGACGAGCTCGTTGGCCAGCGCACCGCAGCCGACGATCAAGACCTTGGGAGCGGCGTCAGGCCGGGACGCTGGCACGGTTCCGGGCACGTCGCTCGTCGATCAGCCGGCGGGCGGTCTCGGCCGCGACTCCCGCGTCGCGACAGTAGGCATCGGCCCCGACGGCCATGCCGAATTCCTCGTTCAGCGGCGCTCCGCCGACGAGCACGATGAAGTCGTCGCGCATCTCGCGATCCTTGAGCGTCTGGACGACGACCTTCATGTAGGGCATGGTCGTCGTCAGCAGCGCCGACATCCCGAGGATGTCCGGCTTGTGCTCGATCAGCGCGTTGATGAACTTGTCGGCGTCGGTGTTGATCCCGAGGTCGACGACCTCGAAGCCGGCGCCCTCGAGCATCATCCCGACGAGGTTCTTGCCGATGTCGTGGATGTCGCCCTTGACCGTGCCGATGACGACCTTGCCGACGGGCTCCGCGCCGGTCTCCGCGAGCAGCGGGCGAAGGATCTCCATCCCGGCCTTCATCGCGTTGGCGGCGAGCAGGACTTCGGGCACGAACAGGATCCCGTCGCGGAAGTCGATCCCGACGATCTTCATGCCGGCGACGAGCGCGTCGTCGAGCACCTTGGTGGCCGTGAACCCGCGCTGAAGCAGGATGTTCGTCCCCTGGACGATCTCCTCCTTCATGCCGTCGTACAGGTCGTTGTGCATCTGCTCGACGAGCTCGTCGTCGGACAGGGCGTTGAGGTCGATGTCCTGGTAGTCGTCCGTCATGTGGTGGAGCTCCGGGAGATTTGGTGGTGGTGCGATCAGGGAGGGGGTTCCACATCGTGGAACCGTACCGTATGATGGAACTCGCGGACCGCAAATCTAGAGCACGAAGGTACCGATGTCCAGCGTCCAGTCCATCAGACGAGCCTTTGCGGTGCTCGACGCCCTCGACGAGGGGCCGCTCGGGGTGACCGAGGTGGCCGAGCGGGCGACGCTTCCCAAGTCGACGGCGGCGCGCCTGCTGGCCACGCTCGTCGGCGAAGGCGCCGTCGAACAGGTGCCGGGCGAGACGTCATACCGCCTCGGACCGCGGCTGGTGACGCTCGGTGGCGGGTTCAGCCTGACGCGATCGCTGGCCGCGGTCGGACGCCCGGTGCTGGCCGAGCTGGCGGCGGCGTCCGGCGAGGCGGCGGGCGTCGGCGTATCCGATGGCGACCTGATCCATTACGTCGACCAGGTCGACACGCCGAACCCGGTCGTCGTGCGCGACTGGACCGGGGCGCGGGCGCCGCTCCACGCGGTCTCGTCCGGGCAGGTGTTGCTCGCGTTCCGAACACCGGCGGCGATCGAGCGCTATCTGGCCCAGCCGGAGCTCGAGCGGTTCACCGAGCGAACGCTGGCCGACGCCGATTCGATCCGCGAGCGCCTCCGCGACGTCCGCCGGCACGGGTACGCCTGGGCGGTCGAGGAGTTCGACGCCGACATCTCCTCGGTCGCGGCGCCGATCGCCGACGGCTCCGGCGAGATCATCGCGGCCGTGCACATCCACGGGCCGTCATATCGATTCCCGGTCCCGGGCACGGAACCGCGGATGGCCGAGCTGGTCGTGACAGGGGCGGCGCGGATCGCGGCCGGGTTGCGCGAGCGCTGATTCCGTAGTCGCCCCGCGCAACCCTGCGGAGGCGGGCGGCGGTGGCACGCGACGCGCTCACCGGGCAGGGCGTTGACTGGGAGGCAACAAATTCACCGCCAAGCCGCAGCGATGACCTGCTCGGGACGTCCTCCGGCGATGGCGTCGCCTGGCAGGCGACAAAATCACCGCCAAGCCGCAGTGATACCTACTGGGGCATCCCGCAGATGGCGTCGCCTGGCAGGCGACGAAACCTTCGGTAGGGACGCCTTGCATCGGCGCGGCCAACCCTCGACCCCATCTTGTCGCCTGGGAGGCGACGGGCGGTGCAGCGAGCGCGCGAATCCTGGGTCTCGGGACGAATTGTCGCGCCGGAGTCGACGATCGGCTACGAGGCGTCAGTTGCCCACAGGCGGGCGCACGGATTTCGACCGCGAGCATCGTGTCGTCGCGGGCCTGAACAGAGAGTCAGCCCTCGGCGTCGGCCTCGGCGGCTTTCGCGGTCTTCTTGATCTTGGCGGCCTTCTCCTCGACGCTCGCCGCGATCTCCGCGGCCTCCTCCGCGGCCGCCGCCTGCGCCTCGTCGAGCTTCAGGGCAACGTCGTCGGCCGGCCCGCCCATCATCCGGTCGCGAGCGCCGGCGACGTGGGCAGTCGCACGGTCGCGGGCGTCCGCCATCTGGCCAGTCGCCCGACCCCGCGCGTCGGCCACCTGGGCGCCGACTTGCGCGCGCACGTCGCGCGTGCGCACCTCGACCTCGTCACCGATCTCGCCGAGCTTGCGGTCGACGCGATACCGATCCCGGAACTTCGCGCCGGCACGGGACATGTACCAGGCGGCCGCGCCGGCAGCCACCGTGACTCCCGCGATCACGCCACGGATGAAGCCCATCGGAAACCTCCCAGTCCTGGCGGTCGCGCCCCCTCCAGCGGCGCGCCGTTCGGGCGAGTGTAGCGCCGGGAAGATGTCAGCCGAGGCCCCGTACTCGCCGGATCTCATTACTGATAGCGGGCACGACGGCGTGGACGTCGCCCACGACCGCGTAGGTCGCCCGCCGGAAGATGGGCGCATCGGGATCGTTGTTGATGACAAGGATCCGCTTGGCCGCCTTCGCGCCGACGATGTGCTGGATGGCGCCGCTGATGCCGCACGCGATGTACAGATCAGGGGCGATTCGGGTGCCGGTCTGGCCGATTTGCTGGGCGTGCGGCCGCCAGCCCAGGCTGGTCGCGACGCGCGACACGCCGACGGCCGCGCCCAGCAGCCCCGCGAGCTCGTCGAGCATCGCGAACGCCTCAGCGCTACCCATGCCGCGTCCGCCACCCACCACGACCTTCGCGTCGGCGAGTGACACCCGATCCGCGGCGGCGACGTCCTGGCCGACGACTCGGGCACGGAGATCGGAGTCGGTGATGGTCGGCGCCGTGCGGACCACCGTTGCCTGAGCGGCACCCGACGGCTCCAGCGCGGGAACGGCGTGGGGCGCGACGGTCAGCATCCGCGGTTCACCGTCGAGCCACGCGTCTTCGAGCAGGCTGCCAGCCCAGCGCTGTCTCGTCACCCGCCAGCGTTCGCCGGGCTCGACCGCCACGACATTGGCGGCCAGCTGCGCGCCGGTCCGTGCCGCGACGTGGGCCAGCACCTCGGTCGCCCGCTCGCTAGCGGACGCGACGACCGTCGTGTACGAACCGGCAGCCACCACACCGGCTACGGCCGCGGCCCACGCCGCGGGCGCGTACGACCCGAGCCGATCGCTCGTCACGAGGTGGACGGTCGAGACGCCATAGCCACCGAGACCCGGGGCGCCACGCTCAGCCGCCGCCGCCTCGTCGCCTGCCGCCACGACGACCGCGTCGACGCCCCCACCGGCGGACCCTGCGAGCCGGCCGGCCAGCCCGAGCGCCTCGGCGCTCAGTCGATCCGGGACGCCATCGGCGAGCTCGACCAGGACGAGGACGGCGCTCACAGGACGCCCAGCTCGCGCATGACCTCGACGACCCGCGGCGCGGCGTCCGGTCCGTTCCCGAGGATCTCGACGTCCTGCTCCTGCTCGACGGGGAGCTGCAGCCGTTCGAGCACGGGACCGCCGGCGGCCTGCCGCTCCGGGACGATCCGCTCGATCTCCTTCTTCTTGGCGCGCAGCCGGCCCGGGACCGACGGGTAGCGCGGCAGGTTGATCCCCTCGCGCACGCCGACGATCGCCGGCAGCGGCACCTCATAGATGTCGAACCCGCCCGTCACGGGCCGGCGCGCCAGTGCGACGCCGTCGCGGACCTCGAGGGCCTTCATGCCGGTCACGACCGGGCGGTCGAGCGCGACGCCGATCCGGATCCCGACCTGGAACCCGCCCGAATCGGCCGATTCGTTGCCGGTCAGGATCAGGTCGAACGGCCCGTCGGCTGCCTCCATCGTGCGGATCGCGTCGGTGATCGCGGCGGCGGTCGACACGGGATCCCAGTCGGAGCCGTCGGTCTCGAGCAGCACCGCGCGGTCGATGCCGATCGCCATCGCGTCGCGCAGCTGGTCGGCCGCTTCGGCTGGGCCGAGGGTCAGCACGACGGACTCGCCGCCGTTCGCCTCGATCAGGCGGACGGCCTCCTCCTCCGCACACTCCTCGTGCGGGCTGACGACGAAGCCCAGGTAGCGCGTGTCGATGGCCTTGCCGTCGCCGGTCAGGACGATCCGCCCACCGGTCGCCGGCACGCGCTTGGCGAGGACGAGGATGCGCATCGGCGACGTCAGCTCCGGATCCGCTCGTTCTGGGGGTCGAACAGCGGGGTGGCGCCGGCCACGGCGACGGTGACCGGGTAGCGCTCGCCGAAGTACTCGACGAGGAGCTTGGTGCCTTCGACGGCCTGGGCCGGCGGCAGGTACGACATCAGCAGGTGCTTGCCGACCGACGGACCGGACCCGGCGCTCGTGACATATGACCGCCGGCCCTTGGCGTCGACCAGCGGGCTGCCATCCTCGGCGAGGATCGGCTCACGGCCGAGCATGTAGCGCTTGACGCCGCTCTTCGAGGTCGGATCGTCGACGGTCAGCGTGCACAGGATCGCGACTGGCGCCTCGTCCCGCTTGCGCAGGTACGCCTCGCGGCCGATGAAGTCCTCGTCCTTGACGCTCGGTCGGGCCATGCCGGCTTCGACAAGATCGAAGTCGAGCTCGAGCTCGGCGCCGTGGGCGCGGTATCCCTTCTCGAGCCGCGACGTGACCGCGTACGTGCCGATCCCGACCGGCGCGAGACCATGCGACTGGCCGGCGCGCCAGAGCGCGTCCCAGACGCGCAGCCCCTGCTCGATCGGGACGTAGATCTCCCAGCCGAGCTCGCCCACGTAGCTGATCCGCGAGGCGAGGGTCCGGACGCCGTCGACCTCGACGGTCTTGGACGTGAGGAACGGGAAGCCCTTGTGGCTGATGTCGGCGCTGCCGTCCGACGCCTCGCCGAGGATGTCGCGTGCGCGCGGACCCCACAGGCCGAAGGTCGTGTAGGCGTTCGTCACGTCGTGGAGCTGCGCAGAACCGTCGGCCGGCATCGCGTCCTGGAAGATCTTCTTGTCGCGCATGCCCATGCCGCCGCCGGTGACCACCCGGAAGTGGTCGTGCCCCAGCCGCATGATCGTGAGGTCGGCGAGGATGCCGCCGGCGCTGTTGAGGAGCGGCGTGTAGACGGTCTTGCCGGGAGCGACGTCGACGCGGTTCACTGCGAGGCGCTCCAGGACCGCGAGCGCACCCGGCCCGGTCACATCGAAGATCGCGAAGGCCGACAGGTCGACGAGCCCGGCCCGGTCGCGCATGGCGAGGTGCTCGGCGTTGATGATCGGCGACCACCAGCGCGATTCCCATTCGGCCTTGCGAGGCATGACCCGGTCGCCGTACTCGCCGAGGAGCGACTCGTTCGTGCCGTACCAGTAGGGCCGCTCCCAGCCGGCGGCCTCGAAGAACTCGGCACCCAGCTCCACGTGTCGGTCGTAGGCGGGCGACAGCCGGATCGGCCGGTTCGAGGCCCACTGCTCCTGCGGGTGGACGATGCCGTACGTCTTGTTGAAGCCTTCGCTGGCCCGGGCCGCGATGTGCTGCGCGGTCTTGTGGTGGTCGTAGAAGCGCGCGATATCCGACCCGTGCGGGTCGATCTCGGGCTCGCCGGTCGTCATCCACTCGGCGATCGCCTTGGCGATCCCCGGCGCCTCCTTGATCCAGATCGCCGCCGCCGACCAGAGCCCCTTCACCTCGGGCGTCTCGCCGATGATCGGGTTGCCGTCCGGCGTGAGCGACAGCAGGCCGTTGATCGCCAGCTTCACCCCGACCGACTCGTCGCCGACGATCTCGGGGAACAGCTCGAGGGCGTCCTCGAGCTGCGGGTCGAAGTCCTCCTGGGTGAACGGCAGCATCGTCGGCGACAGCGCCGACGCCTCGATCGACGGGATGTCGTCGGCGTCCATCAGGATCGCGCGGTGGGCGTACGAGCCCACCTCGAAGCCCGTCCCGTGCTGGCGCTCGTACATGTTGGTGTCCATGTCGCGGACGATCGGGAAGCCGACCTCCTTGGTCGTGTGCTCGAACATCGGCACCGGGCCGATGTCGATCATCTGGTGCACGGCCGGCGTCAGCGGGATCGACGCGCCGGCCATCCGGGCGATGCGCGGGCTCCAGACGCCGCAGGCGACGACGACGGTGTCCGCGGCGATGTCGCCCTGGTCCGTGCGCACGCCGCGGACGTGGCCGTCGACGACGTCGATACCGGTCACCTCGACCCCCGCCGCGACCGTCAGGGCGCCCATCTCCTGCGCCTTCTGGCGCATGAGCGTGCCGGCCTGGAGCGAGTCGACGATGCCGACACCCGGCGAGTAGAAGCCGCCGAGGATCACGCTCTCGTCGATGAACGGGACCATCTCCTTGACCTCGGCCGGGGTGATGAGGCGCGTCCCCTCGATGCCCCACGAGGCCGACGCCGCCATGCGCCGCTTGAGCTCCTCCATCCGCTCCGGTGTCCGCGCGACCTCGATCCCGCCGGTCTCGTCATACACGCCGAGCTCGCGGTACTGGTTGGCGCTGTCGACCGTGAACGCCGTCATCTCCTTGGAGTGGTCGGTCAGGAAGATGAAGTTCGAGGCGTGGCCGGTGGATCCGCCGGGGCTGGGGAGCGGTCCCTTGTCGAGCAGCACGATGTTCCGCCAGCCCTGCTCGGCAAGGTGGTAGGCCATGCTGTTGCCGACGATGCCGGCGCCGATGATGACGACGTCCGCCCGCGTCGGGAGCGCGCCCATGCCGACCCTCCTCCGGTGATCTGCCGTGACGGTGAACGAGGAGGATACCCGGGCGACGCACCACACCGCGCATCGCGGCTTGACGGCCGGTCGGCCGCCATCGACCCTAACCGCCCGCGGCGTCAGAGGAGAGCGAGGGGCCGTGCCGAGCCTGTTCATCGATGGGGCGTGGGTCGCGTCGGGCGACGGCGCCTGCAGTCCCGTCATCTGCCCGAGCGACGGCTCGATCGTGACCGAGGTCGACGTCGCGACCGACGAGCAAGTCCAGGCCGCGATCGCGGCCGCCCGCCGGGCCTTCGATCGCACGGACTGGCCGCGGACGCCGACGTCGGAGCGGGCCGCGCTGCTCGACCGGGTGGGCGACCTGCTCGAGCGCGATCTCGAGGAGCTCGCGGCGGCCGAGACCACCAACACCGGCAAGGCGATGCGCGAGAGCCGCGCGGACATCGCCGACGTGATCCGCGTGTTCCGCTACTACGCGGACCTCGCCGACAAGGAGGCCGGTCGGCTCGTCGACGCCAGCTCGCCGACCGCGATCAGCCGGATCGTCTACGAGCCGGTCGGCGCGTGCGGGCTGATCGGGCCGTGGAACTACCCGCTGCTGCAGATGTCCTGGAAAGTGGCGCCGGCGCTGGCAGCCGGCAACACGATCGTGATGAAGCCGGCGCAGGTCACGCCGCTGACGACGATCCACCTGGCGCGGATCCTGGCCGAGGCCGGCGCTCCGGCGGGCGTCGTCAACCTCGTCCTCGGGCCGGGCGAGCGGGTCGGCCAGGCGCTCGCGGACTCCCCAGACATCGACCTCATCTCGCTGACCGGCGGCCTCGCCGCGGGCCGGGCGCTGATGCGCGGCGCAGCGGTCAACGTCAAGCGGGTCGCGCTCGAGCTCGGCGGCAAGAGCCCGAACATCGTCTTCGCCGACGCGGACTTCGAGACGGCCGTCGACAACGCGCTCACGGCCGCGTTCGTCCACTCCGGGCAGGTCTGCTCCGCGGGCTGCCGGGCGATCGTCCAGGACGAGATCTACGACGCCTTCGTCGAGGCGATCGCCGAGCGAGCGGAGCGGATCCGCCTCGGACCGGGCACGGACCCGGCGACCGAGACCGGCGCGCTGATCTCCGCCGAGCATCGCGCCAAGGTCGAGGCCAACGTCGCGCGTGCGCTCGAGGACGGTGCGCGCCTCGTCGCGGGCGGGGGACGCCCCACCGAGGCGCATCTCCAGTCCGGCTTCTACTACCGGCCCACGGTCTTCGCCGACGTTCGGCGCGACATGCGGATCGTGCGCGAGGAGGTGTTCGGGCCGGTCCTGACCGTCGAACGCTTCTCGACCGAGGAGGACGCGATCGAGCTCGCCAACGACACCGACTACGGCCTGGCCGGTGCCGTGTGGACGGCCGATGCATCGCGCGCCCAGCGCGTCGCCGCCCGCCTGCGCGCGGGAACGGTCTGGATCAACGACTACAACACGTACCTGCCGCAGGCGGAATGGGGCGGCTTCAAGCGATCCGGGATCGGTCGAGAACTTGGCCCGAGCGGTCTGGACGAGTACCGTGAGGCCAAGCACATCTGGCAGAACACGGCGCCTGGTCCCACTGGCTGGTTCGGAGGGTGACTGCGTGACGGCGACGATCGACCGAGCGACCCCGGAGACGGCGACAAACGGGACGCCGACGCTCGCCGTCCGAGGGCTCTGGAAGGTCTTCGGACCGGCCGAGCGCAAGGTGATCGGCACGCCCAACGCGGAGCTGTCGCGGGACGAGCTGCGCCGCAAGACCGGCTCGACCGTCGGGCTGCGCGACGTCTCGTTCGACGTGCGACCCGGCGAGGTGTGCGTCGTGATGGGCCTGTCGGGCAGCGGCAAGTCGACGCTCGTCCGGTGCATGACCCGGCTGATCGAGCCGACCGCCGGCGAGGTCAAGCTCGACGGCCAGGACATCGTGAAGGCCAGCCCGGAGACGCTCCGCGAGCTGCGCCGGCGCCGATTCAGCATGGTCTTCCAGCACTTCGGGCTGCTGCCCCACAAGCGGGTGATCGACAACGTCGCGTTCGGTCTCGAGATCCGCGGCGAGCCGCGACCGGCACGTGAGGAACGGGCTCGCCAGATGATCGATCTCGTCGGCCTGCAGGGTCACGCCGACAGCTACCCGGACCAGCTGTCGGGCGGCATGCAGCAACGGGTCGGGCTCGCGCGCGCGCTGGCCGTCGACCCTGAGGTCATGTTCTTCGACGAGCCGTTCAGCGCGCTCGACCCGCTGATCCGGCGCGACATGCAGAACGAGGTCCTGCGCCTCCACCACGAGGTCGGCAAGACCATGGTGTTCATCACCCACGACCTCGCCGAGGCGCTCAAGCTCGGCGACCACATCGTGATCATGCGCGACGGGGCGGTCGTCCAGATCGGGCGCCCCGAGGAGGTCGTCGGCGCCCCGGCCGACGACTACGTCGCCGACTTCGTCAGCGACGTCCCGAAGAGCCACATCCTGACGCTCCGCTGGATCATGCGACCGGTCCTGCCGGACGATCCCGTCGATGGCCCCGAGTTCCCGGCCTCGGCCGTGATCCGGACATGTCTCGAGACGGCAGCGGCAACCGAGAAGCCGATCCGCGTCGTCGAGGACGGCCAGCTGCTCGGCGTCGTCGACCGCTCGCGCATCCTCGCCGCGGTGGCCGACACGGTCGGCGAGCGGATCATCAACACGATGGCCGGCCGTTGACCACCGCGACGGTCGCCCTCCGCCAACGCGGGATGGCGGCCCTCCCGAAGCGGGCCTGGTTCGTGGTGCTGGTGGTCGCGGCCGCCGTCCTTTACATCGCGTTCCAAGGCACGATGATCCAGCCACGGGCCGACGACCGCCCGTTCTTCCTGTGGCTCAACAGCGTGCGCGACGCGATCCGCGAGCAGCAGAACAACCCGATCTTCGAGGTGTTGTTCGGCATCCCGCGCGTCGTCATCGACACGCTGGTCGAGGTGCTGACCAGCACGCTCAAGACGATCGGCTGGCCGGCGCTCGTGGTCGCGGCCGGTTCGCTCGGCTACATCGTGGGTGGCGTCCGCCTGGCGGCCGGCGCCGCGGTCGGGTTGCTCGCGATCGGCGTGCTCGGGCTATGGGACTCCGGCGTGGAGACGCTCGCCGCGGTCGCGGCGGCCGTGACGATCTCATTCAGCATCGGGGTCCCGATCGGCATCTGGATGGCCCGCAGCGATCGGGTCCGCGCGATCATCACGCCGATCCTCGACGTGATGCAGATCATGCCGACGTTCGCCTACCTCGCACCATTCGTGCTGTTCTTCGGGATCGGGCCGGCGGCGGCGGCCATCGTCACGCTGATCTACGCGATGCCGGCAGCCATCCGGATCACGGCGTTCGGGATCCGCAACGTCCCTGCGAACACGATCGAGGCCGGCCGTTCGCTCGGCGCCACCGACCGCCAGGTCCTGACCAAGGTGCAACTGCCCGTGGCGCGCCCGGCGATCGCCCTGGCCCTCAACCAGACGATCATGCTGGCGGTCTCGATGATCGTGATCACCGCGCTGATCGCGGCGCCGGGTCTCGGCCAGGACACGCTCCGGGCGCTGATCCGCAACGACGTGGGCGCGATGTTCGATGCGGGGGTCGCGATCGTGATCCTGGCGATCGTGCTCGACCGCCTGACCGAGAAGGTCAGCGAGCGGCTGGACCCGCGAAAGCGGGCGCTGGAGCACCGCGGTCCCGTGCCGGCGCGCGTGTGGCGTGGCGCGCTCGCGTTGATCGCCGCGGCGGTCGTGGTCGGACTCCTCGTCCCCGCCGCGCAGACGTTCCCGAGCGACATCGAGCTCTCGTTCAGCGGCCCGGTGAACAGCGTCGTCGACTGGCTGCGCAGCGACGCCTCGTGGCTCAGCGGGGGCCTGAAGGACGCCGTCAGCTACGTCGTCCTCAACCCCGTCCAGACCGTCTTCGTCCAGTCGCCGTTCTGGCTGACGATCGGAGTCATCGGTGGGATCGCCCTGCTCGTCTCGGGCGCCCGGCAGGCCGTCGTGGCGGCGGTGGCGTTCCTGCTGATGTTCGCGATGGGCCTCTGGCAGGACGCGATGGAGACGCTCGTCCAGGTCCTGGTCGCGACGGTGCTTACGTTCGCGATCGGCCTGGGCCTCGGGATCCTGTCGGCGCGGAATGACCGGTTCTCGAGGATGCTGCGGCCGCTGCTCGACGTGGCCCAGACGATGCCGTCGTTCGTGTACCTGCTGCCGGCGCTCGTGCTGTTCAGCCCGAGCCGGTTCACGGCGATCTTCGCGGCGATCATCTTCGCGCTGCCCCCGGTCATCCGCCTCGTCGAAGTCGGGATCCGGACCGTCCCGGCGACGATCATCGAGGCGGCGACGTCGTCGGGCTCCACGAGTCGTCAGCTGCTCACGAAGGTCCAGCTCCCGGTCGCCGGGCCGGCGCTCCAGCTCGCCGCGAACCAGGCGGTGATCCTGGTCCTGTCGATGGTGGTCGTCGGTGGCCTCGTCGGTGGCCAGGCGCTCGGGTACGACGTCGTGGCCGGGTTCTCGCAGAACCGCCTGTTCGGGATGGGCCTTGCGGCAGGCATCGCGCTCGTCCTCATGGGCATCGCGCTCGACCGGATCACGCAGGGCGCGAACGCGCGGCCGCGGCCTCGCCAGGGATGAGACGGGACGGAGGTTCCCCCGACGGCCCGGTTGGCCGATAATCCACGGACCCGGCTCGTCGCAGCCGGCAGAGGAGGACCAGACAGGATGCGTGTGACCACGCGCTCCCGCGCACTCGTCGCGTCGACCGTCCTGGGGCTCGCACTCGCCGCATGCAGCGGCGGGGGTGGCGGCGCCTCCAGCGAGGTCGTCGATATCGCCGTCAACCCGTGGGTGGGCTATGAGGCGAACGCCGGTGTGGTGGGCTATCTGCTGAAGAACCAGCTGAGCAGCAAGGTCGAGTACAAGGAGCTCACGGAGCAGGTCTCGTGGGAAGGCTTCGAGTCCGGAACGGTCGACGCGATCGTCGAGAACTGGGGCCACGCGGACCTGGCCAAGACCTACATCACCGACAAGAAGGTCGCGGTCGACGCGGGCAGCACCGGGGTCGACGGGATCATCGGCTGGTACGTGCCGCCGTGGATGAAGGAGAAGTACCCGGACATCACGGACTGGAACAACCTGAACAAGTACGCCGACCTGTTCAAGACGTCGGAGTCCGGCGACAAGGGCCAGCTGCTCGACGGTGATCCGTCGTTCGTCACGAGCGACGAAGGGATCATCAACGGGCTCGCCCTCAACTACAAGGTCGTGTACGCCGGCAGCGAGGCCGCGCTCATCGAGGCGTTCCGCAAGGCCGAGCAGAACAAGACCGCCTTGATCGGCTATTTCTACTCGCCACAGTGGTTCCTCAACGAGGTCCCGCTCGTCCACGTCGACCTGCCGCCGTGGACGGAAGGCTGCGACGCCGACGCGACCAAGATCACGTGCGACTACGCGCCGTACAAGGACCTCAACAAGATCATCAGCACGAACCTCGAGACCAAGGCGCCGAAGGCGGCCCAGTTCATCAAGAACTTCAAGTGGACCGCCGCGGACCAGAACGAGGTCGCCAACTCGATCACGAACGACAAGATGTCGCGCGAGGACGCGGCCAAGAAGTGGGTCGACGCCCACCAGGACGTCTGGAAGGCGTGGATCCCCGCCTCCTGATCCGGTCGTAGGCACGATGGCGGCGCGGCCGATGGCCCGCCGCCATCGTCATGTTCCGGCCCGGTTCGGGCCACCACGCTGAGGCTGTCCCGTGGCCGCGACCCCGCGCGTCGTCATCATCGGAGCCGGCATCGTCGGCTGCTCGCTCGCCGACGAGCTGGTCCTGCGCGGCTGGACCGACGTGACCGTGGTCGACCAGGGCGCGCTGTTCAAGACCGGCGGGTCGACGTCCCACGCCCCGGGGATCATCTTCCAGACCAACGCCTCGAAGACCATGACCGAGTTCGCGATGTACACGATCGCGAAGGCCGCGTCGCTGACCCTCGACGGCCGCTGGTGCCTCAACCCGGTGGGCAGCCTCGAGCTCGCGCTCAACGAGGATCGGCTGCGCGAGCTCCACCGACGCCACGGCTACGCCGAGTCGTGGGGCCTCGAGGCCCGTGTCATCGATCCCGACGAGACGGCCCGCCTGTGGCCGCTTGGTCGACCGCGCGGCGATCGTGGGCGCCTATCACGTCCCGAGCGACGGGCTCACCAATTCGGTCCGGGTCTCGGAGGCCCAGGCGCGCCGAGCGACGGAGGGCGGCGCCAGGTTCCTCGGCGGCCACACCGTCACCGGCATCCGGACCGACGACGGTCGGGTCCGCGGCGTCATCACGGATCGCGGCGAGATCGACGCCGACATCGTCGTCTGCGCCGCCGGCATCTGGGGACCGCGGATCGGGGCGCTCGTGGGGATGACGATCCCGCTCCAGCCGCTCGCGCACCAGCTCAGCTGGACGACGGTCCTGCCGGAGGTCGTCGCGTTCGACATCCCGACCGACAACGAGGCGATCCACCCCAACATCCGCGTCCAGGACCGCGACATGTACTTCCGCGAGTACCCGGATCACCTGGCGGTCGGCGGCTACGGGCACGTCCCGTTGCCGGTCGAGCAAGCGGACATCCTTTCGCCGAGCGAGGCCCCGGTGATGCCGTCGGTGCTGGCGTTCACGCCGGACACCTTTGCCGAGACGTGGGGCTGGGCGGAGGAGCTGGTGCCCGCCCTGCGCGCACCCGACGCCCGGATCGATCACGCCATCAACGGCATCTTCTCGTTCACCTCCGATGGCATGCCGCTGATGGGCGAATCGCCGGACGTGGCCGGGTTCTGGGTCGCCGAGGCCGTGTGGGTCACGCACGCGCTCGGGGTCGGCAAGGCGATGGCCGAGTGGATCGCCGATGGCGGCTCGACGACCGACCTCCACGAGTGCGACATCAACCGCTTCGAGCGCCACCAGCTCGCGCCGTCGTTCATCCACGACCGCGGCATCCAGAACTACGTCGAGGTCTACGACATCGTCCATCCGCTCCAGCCGATGGAGCATCCCCGACCGATGCGCACCTCGCCGTTCTACGAGCGCGAGCAGGAGCTCGGGGCGTACTTCCTCGAGGGCGGCGGCTGGGAGCGGCCGCACTGGTACGGCGTCAACGAAGGACTGCTCGGCCGGTACGGCGACCGGATCCCGAGCCGGAACGGGTGGGCGGCACGCTACTGGCACCCGATCGCGGGTGCCGAGGCGCTGGCGACGCGCGATGCGGTCGGGCTCTACGACGTGACGCCGCTGAAGCGCCTCGAGGTGACCGGGCCCGGAGCGCTCGCGTTCCTCGACGGCCTGACCACGAACCGCCTGGACCGACCGGTCGGGAGCGTCGTCTACAGCCTGATGCTCGACGAGCGTGGCGGGATCCGCAGCGACCTCACGATCGCCCGGCTCGCGGCCGACCGCTTCCAGATCGGCGCCAACGGCCAGCTCGACCTCGACCTGTTACGGCGTCACGCGCCGTCGGACGGCAGCGTCGACGTGCGCGACGTCACCTCCGGCACGTGCTGCATCGGCCTGTGGGGTCCGCGGGCGCGCGACGTCCTCGCGTCCGTCACCGACGCGGACGTCTCCAACGAGGCGTTCGGCTACTTCCGTGCGCAGGAGTTGTGGATCGGGACGGTGCCGGTCACCGCCCTGCGTCTGTCCTACGTGGGCGAGCTCGGCTGGGAGCTGTACACGACCGCCGACATGGGCGTGAAGCTGTGGGACACGCTGTGGCGTGCCGGCCAGGCGCACGGCATGGTCGCCGCCGGCCGCAGCGCGTTCGGCTCGTTGCGCCTCGAGAAGGGCTATCGCGCGTGGGGCACGGACATGACCACCGAACACGATCCGTTCGAGGCGGGTCTGTCCTTCGCCGTCCGGATGGACAAGGGCGAGTTCGTCGGCCGGGAGGCGCTCGTCGGCCGAAGCGAGGCCACGGCCGAGCGACGGCTCGTCGCGCTCGTCATCGACGATCCAGCCGCCGTCGTGATGGGCCGCGAGCCGGTCCACGTCGACGGCCGGCCCGTCGGATACGTGACCAGCGCCGGTTTCGGGTTCAGCGTCGGCGCCGCCATCGCGTACGCCTGGCTGCCGGCGGCCGCCGCCCAGCCGGGGCAGGCGGTCACGATCCAGTACTTCGGGGAGCCGGTGCCCGCGACAGTCGCGGCCGACCCGCTCTTCGACGCCGGCATGACCCGGCTGCGCAGTTGAGCCGAGATCGGCCCTAGGCCGTGGCGGACTCGCCGCGGGACCTCGCCGGCATCGACGTCGTCATCTTCGACAAGGACGGCACGCTGATCGACTTCCATGCGATGTGGGGCGGCTGGGCGCGTGGCCTCGGCGAGCGGCTGGACGGGGCGATCCGCCGGCCGGTGTCCCTCGACGTGTTCGCGGCGATCGGCTTCGACCCGTCGACCGGCCGCGTCGCGCCAGGCGGGGAGCTGGCGACGGCCACGATGGCGGGCATCGAGGAGACCGTCGCGCGGGTGCTCCGGCGTTGGTGCCCGAGCATCGCCGCGGCGCGACGGGCGACCGAGGCGGCCTGGTCGATCCCGGATCCCGTGGCGCTCGCGGTCCCGCTGGGCGACGTCGCGGCGCTATTCGACCGGTTGCGCATCGACGGACGCCGGATCGCCGTGGTCACGACCGACGATCGCGCCCCGACCGATGCGACGCTGCGCGCCCTCGGTGTCCGGGACCTGGTCGGCGCGATGGTGTGCGGCGATGACGGGTTCGCGATGAAGCCCGAGCCCGATCCGGTGTTCGCGATCTGCCAGGCGTTCCGCGTCGACCCGTCGCAGACCGCCGTGGTCGGCGACTCGCCTGCCGACATCGCGATGGGCCGCTCGGCGGGGGTGGGACTCGTGATCGGCGTGCGCAGCGGGATCGGAAACGACGCGGATCTCGCGGACGCCGATGTGCTGATCGACTCGATCGAGGCCCTGCGCGTCTAACCCTGCGCAAGCCGTCAGGTGACGACGCCACCGGTACCGATGGGCTATCGCCCCATATGCCACTGGACCGTACCGTTCCCGTGCCGTCCGACGTGCGGACTGCCGGGCGCTGCCCTGCCCCCTGGAGACTGCCCACGATCCGATGAGCCCAGCCGAGGATCGACCTAGACCCGACCGTCGCCGCTCGACGCCGCGACCGGCCGGCAAACCGCAGCCGCGTGCTGCCGTGACCGACCCGAACCGTGCCGAATCACTCGGACGGATCGCGGCCGAGGTCAGCGGGCGTCGCGACCTGACCGGCCTCTTCCACGACATCATCGACGAGGCGTTCAAGCTGTTCGGCGTCGATCGCGCCGGTCTCTGGACGTACGACGACACCAAGGACGTCCCGCTCGAGCTGGCGGCGCAGCGCGGGCTGCCGGCCGTCATCGTCGACGCCGTCACGTCGCTCCCGAGGGACGCCCGCACCGCGGGCATGGACGCCCTGCGGACACGGCGGGTTCGCGTCCTCGACCGTGCGATGCGCCAGACGACGCGGACGCTGCGCGAGGTCTACCGGGCGATCGGCGTGGGGTCGATCTGCTTCGTGCCGCTGGTCTTCGGCGACGAGGTGCTCGGGCTGCTCGTTCTGTACCACCGCGAGGCCTACGAATGGACGCCCGGCGAGCGGACCCTGGCCCGCGCGTTCGGCGACCAGATGGCGACGGCCATCGGCAGCACCCGGCTTGCCGAGTCGCGACGGACGCTCGCCGAACGGCTGTCGTCGATCGCGGAGCTCGCCGGCCGGCTCAGCGGCCTCGTCGACCAGGAGGCGATCGCATGGGCGATCGTCACTGAGGCGAAGCGGCTCATCGAGCTCGACACGATCCGGGTCTACCGCGTCGACCACGCGACCGCCATGTGCGAGCCCGTCGCGTTCGAGGGCACGTTCCTCGGCACCACCGAGCCGGACACGGCGACGCTCCGGATGGCGATCGGGGAAGGGATCACGGGCTGGGTCGCGAAGCACGGTCACGCCGTCCGTCTCGGCAACGCCACGACCGATCCACGCGTCGTGCTGCTGGGCGATCGCGATCGCCCCGAATCGATGCTGGTCGTCCCGATGGTCCGCGAGGATCAAGCGGAGGGGGTCATCGTCGTGTCGGCGCTCGGGACCGACCGCTTCGACGAGGACGACGAGGTCACACTGTCGATCTTCGCGGCGGCGGCCGTCCAGGCGTTCGTCAACGCCGACAACGTCGAGCGGCTCCGCCGCCAGCAGCACGAGCTCGAGCATCAGCTCGAAGGCCAGCGCCGGCTCCTCGAGGTCAACGAGCGGCTCCTCGCCACGCTCGATCCGGCCGGCATCCTGGACCTGATCGCCGACTCGCTCAAGGCCATCGTGCCCTACGACTCGCTGACGATCTACCAGGCCGATCGGGCGGCGGGCGTCCGCCGCGCGGTCATCGCGCGCGACCGCTTCGCCGACCAGATCCTCGCCCATGAGAGCCCGTTGGGGATCGGCATCACCGGCTGGGTCATCGATCACGCGGAAGCCGTTCTCGCGAACGAGGCGCACGTCGATCCGCGGTCGATCCAGGTGCCGGGCACGCCGTTCGAGCCGGAGGCCATCATCGTCGTCCCCCTGCTGGTCCATGGCGACACCATCGGGACGCTGAACATCGGCCGGGTCGGGAACGCCGAGGCCCACTTCACGGTCAACGAGTTCGAGCTGACGAAGCTGTTCGCGGGTCAGGCCTCGATCGCGATGCAGAACGCCCAGGCGCATGGCGAGGTGCGGGTCCGCGCCGAACAGGACGCGCTCACCGGGTTGCGCAACCACGGCGCGTTCCAGCGCGAGCTCGGGGCGGCCGTCGACCTCGGCCGGCCGTTCGCGGTGCTGATGCTCGACCTCGATGCCTTCAAGCGGTTCAACGACACGCTCGGTCACCCGGCCGGTGACAGCCTGCTCGTGGAACTCGCCGGGGCGATGACCCACGCCACGCGGGACACCGACCGGCTGTATCGCTACGGGGGCGACGAGTTCGCCGCACTCCTGCCGGGTGCCGATCGCATGGCGGCCCACGAGGTGGCCGAGCGGATCCGGCGAGCGGTCCGCGAACGGACCGACCCATTGCCGGGCGACGCCACCGAGCCGCGCCCGAGCGTGACGATCAGCGTCGGTGTCGCCTGCTTCCCCGACGACGGCCGGACTAAGGACGAGCTGATGGCCGTGGCCGACCGCGCCCTCTACCTCGTCAAGCCCGATCACGACCGCGTCGACGGCTCGTTCGGTGACCCGTACCTGCGAGCGCTCGACGAGACGGCGCTGGCCCTGCTCGACCGCAACGACCAGGAGGGGCTGCTACGGACGATCCTCGACCGGGCGTCCGCGCTGCTCAACACGGCCCATGGCTTCGTCGACCTGCTCGAGCCCGACGGCTCGGGCTTCGTGCTGCGCGTCGGGACCGGGGTGTATGAGGGCCTCCTCGGCTGGCGCGTCGACGCCGATGAGGGCCTGGACGGGGAGATCGTCCGGACCGGCGGGCCCGTCGCGCTGGAGGACTACGATCGATGGCCGGGGCGCCCGCGGGCCACGCTGGCACCGGTCGGCGCGATCATCGGAGCGCCCCTCCGTGCGGGCGGTCGCATCGTGGGCGTCCTCGGCCTCTCGACGAACGAGGCGCAGCGACACTGGTCGGAGCGCGACATCGAGGCGTTGTCGAGCTTCGCGCGCCTCGCATCGATCGGGCTCGACAACGCACGCCTGGTCGACGTCGCCCAGCGGGGCGCCCTCTACGACCCGACCACCGGCCTCCCGAACCGGGAGCTGCTCGCGGACCGCATCGCCCACTCGCTGGCCGGCCATCGATCCGGCGACACGCTGTCGATCGCGGTGATCCTGCTCGATCTCGACCGCTTCAAGGTCATCAACGAGACGCTCGGCCACGCGGCCGGCGATCGCCTGCTCGTGGCGGTCGGGCAACGGCTCCTCAACTGCCTCCGCCCCGGCGACACCGTCGCGCGCTTCGGCGGCGACGAGTTCGCGCTGGTCCTCGACCCCGTCGCCGACGCCGAGGAGGCGCATCGGATCGCGGAGCGGATCGGCTCGGAGCTGTACCAGCCGTTCCCGCTCAACGGGCGTGACTGGTTCCTGAGCGCGTCATTGGGCATCGCGCTGGCGCAGCCGGGCCGAGGCACGCCCGAGGAGCTGCTTCGGGAGGCCGAGATCGCGATGGTCCGCGCCAAGGGCGACCCGGCGCGTCGCCAGTTCCTGTTCGAGCCGTCGATGAGCGACCAGACGCTCGACCGGCTCGACCTCGAGAACGACCTGCGCGGCGCGCTGGAGCGGGACGAGCTGCTGCTCCACTACCAGCCCATCCTCTCGCTCGAGAGCGGTCAGGTCGTCGGCTTCGAGGCGCTCGTCCGCTGGCAGCATCCCAAGCGTGGGCTCGTGCCGCCACTCGCGTTCATCCCGCTCGCGGAGGAGACCGGGCTCATCGTGCCGCTCGGACGCTGGGTGCTCGACGAAGCGTGCGCGTCGGCCGAGCGCTGGAACCGCGATCGCCCGGCCGACTCGGCTCCGTTGTTCGTGTCGGTCAACCTGTCTGCCCGGCAGTTCACCAAGGGCGACCTCGTCGAGGATGTCGGGGCGACGCTCGCGAGGACGGGCCTCGAGGCCGATGCCCTGGAGCTCGAGATCACCGAGAGCGTGCTGATGGACCAGTCCGAGGCCGGCATCCGGACGCTGCGCGACCTGCGCGGCCTCGGCGTCCGGCTGGTGCTCGACGACTTCGGCACGGGCTATTCGTCGCTGTCGTACCTCAAGCACCTGCCGCTCGACACGATCAAGATCGACCGCTCGTTCGTCGCGGGGATCGAGGGCGCAGCCGATCGCTCGATCGTCGATGCGGTCATCGGCCTCGCGCATGGGCTCGGTATCGGCGTCGTCGCCGAGGGCATCGAGACCCAGGCGCAATCGGATCGGCTGCGCGAACTCGGCTGCGACTACGGCCAGGGCTACCTGTTCAGCCGGCCGGTGCCGGCCGACCGCCTGGCTGCGCTCCTCCGCCGCAATGCGGCGGTCGGGCGTCCGCGCCCGATCCGAGCGCGGACGGTGACGCGCGGACGGACGCTCCGCCGGGTCGTCTGAGGCCTAGTTCCGGTTGCCCAGGAGCCGCAGCAGGAACAGGAACAGGTTGACGAAGTCGAGATACAGGTGGAGGGCGCCCAGCACGGCCGCCTTCTCGACGGAACCGGCCCAGACCGCGAGCTGGCCGTTCTGGATGCGCTGCACGTCGTAGGCCGTCAGCGCGGTGAAGATCACGACGCCGATGATCGAGATGATCCACGACACGGTGTCGTTGACGAGGAACAGGTTGATCAGGCTGGCGACGAGCAGACCGATCACGCCCATGACGAGCAGGCCACCGAGACCGGCGAGCGAGCGCTTCGTGACGTGGCCATACACGGCGGCCGCACCGAACATCGCCGACGCCGACAGGAACGCGGTGACGACCGAGCTGTCCGTGTACGCCGTCACGATCAGCCCGATCGTCAGACCGAGCGACGCGGCGTAGATGAAGAACAGGCCGAGCGCGAGCGACGCGCTCATGCGCCGGATGCCGAGCTGGATCGCGAAGGCGAGCACCAGCTGGCCGATGATCAGGATGAGGATGTTGCCGGCGGCGAAATCCAGCAGCCGCTGGTTGCCCTGGACGACGAAGGCGACGCCGGCGGTCACCGCGAGGCCGACGAACATCCACAGGAACGCCTGGGTCAGGAGTGCGGTCTGGGTCCGGGCGTCCGGGACGGCGGCGATCGCCGGGGTCTGGCCGATGCCGGTGCCCGGGGTCGGGGTTGCGTAGGGGTTGGTGAAACGCGGGTCACTCATCGGTCGGGATGCTCCTCGTGATGGAAGCGGAGTTCAGAAACGGTAGCAGACGGTCGGTGGGTCGCCGATCACCACATGAGACCCGCGTCACGCGGGTCCCAGCGCTCGGCGAGCAGCGTGACCTTGACGTCGTGCTCGACGACCGATTCCACCTGCTCCTTGACCTGCGCGATCATCGAGCCGGCGTACGGACAGAACGGCGTCGTCAGGATCATCTTGATCTCGGTGGAATCGGGGCCGAGCAGGATCTGCTTGATCAGCGCGAGCTCGACCACGTTCATGCCGATCTCGGGGTCGACGACCGCGCGCAGCGCGTCGAGGATCGCCAGCTCCGTCGCCCGTCGCTCGGGATCGAAGGCAGGCGCATCTACAGCGGCGTCCGTGGCCTCGGTGGCCGGGGTCGTGGTGGTGTCGGTGGTCGTGGTGTCGGTCATGCGTGGGATCTCCGGGAGCGTGCTGGGATCAAGCGTAGCACCCAGCCACGCGAAGGCCTCCCAGCCGGTCCCGGTCAGGCCGGCTTGATGACGACGCCCGGCAACCGGTACTGGGACGGGAGCTCGGCTGCCTCGGCATCGGAGTACCCGGGACCGACGAGCGAGCCATCGGCCTCGAAGAAGTCGGCATAGCGCTCCCGATGCGCCGCAGCGTACGTGAACGCCGCCGCGACGCCCACGGTCCGCAGCTCGGGATGGTCGGTCAGGATGCGGACGAGGTCGTAGCCGTTGGCGCGCTCCTCGAGGAGCTGGCGGACGGTCAACCGCGACCCGTAGCAGAACGGCTCGCCGTTCATGACCAGGGGATCCTGTTGGACCCACTTGATCGTCACGGCGTCAGCCGCCCTTGTAGATGAACTGGAGGAACGCGTTGCGCTTGCGCGCGTCGCCGGCGAGGCGCCGGTGCCAGCGGTACTGCGCGATGGCCTCGTCGAGCGCGCGACCCGCCTCCGGGAGCTCGCCGGGTGCGAGGACCGCGGGCAATGCCACGCGCAGGCCTTCGCACAGGTTGATCAGGTCGTCGAGCGGCACGCGCTTGCGCCGATACACGGGCGACGTCCAGTCGGCGTACTCGCGAGCCGGCGTCGGGTCCGCCGCCGCGACCGAGAGCGCGACGCGCTCCGCGAGCAGCTCGGCGTCGCGAAGGCGCTGCCGAAGGCCGACCTCGTCGTTGCGCTCGCGCAGCGTCGGATCGCGGTCGAGCGCGGCGGCCAGCGCACGCGCCGCCAGCGTCGACGCGGACTCCTGGATCCGCCGCGCGGCGTCCGGGGAGCCGGCGGTCAGGTCGAGCGGCGGGCGTCCGAGGCTCGGGTGGGTCACGGTCCGAGAGTCTACCGGTCGGTCGACCCGGCCGCCACGCGACTAGGATGCGGCGTGGCCAACGAGCGACCGACCAGCACGCCCGGTGAGCGGCGCCTCGAGCGTCCGCCGTCGGATCGCTATCGCCCGACACCGCCCGAGCCCGAGCAAGGACCTGCTGGCACAGGATCGCTCGGTCGCGCGATCGCGTTCGGCGTTGCGGCGGCGATCAGCGGCGCCGTCGCCATCACCATCGCTGGCGGCCTCCTCGCGATCACCGCTGGTCTGCTGGTGATCGCCGGAGTCGTCGGCTGGTTCGTGGCGGCCTCGGTGGCGACCGGCGCACGCGGCGCGGTCGCGCCGTTCGACCGTCCGCTGGCTGGCCGTCGTCCTGACCGTGACCGGCGTCGCGCTCGGTCAGGTCGGGCTGTGGCTGCTCGGTCGCGAGGAGGGCGGCGTGCTGTCGCTCATCGATTACCTCGCCGAGGTGTTCGGCTTCCTCGTGCCGCTCCAGTTCGTCATCGCCGCGTTGATCGCGTGGTGGCAGACCCGATGACCGAGCCCACCGGCGGCGAGCTGGTCTTTCGCCGGCCAGTCGAGGCCGACCACGCCACGATCGTGGAGCTGGTCGACGAATGGTGGGGTGGACGGCGGATGCGGGCGCTGTTGCCACGCCTCTGGTTCCAGCATTTCACCGGCACGTCGTGGCTGCTCGAGACGCCCGAGGGCCGGCTGGTCGGCTTCGTCGTGGCGTTCATCGGACCCGACGATCCGTCGATCGGCTATGTCCACATGATCGCGTCGGACCCCAACCGGCGACGGGCGGGCGTCGGTCGGGCGCTGTACGAGCGGGTGTTCGCCGACCTCGCCGCCCGCGGCGTTCGCGAGGTCAAGGCGATCACGTGGCCCGGGAACCGGACCTCGGTGGCCTTCCACCGGCAGCTCGGCTTCCGCATCGACGACGGACCGGGGACGCAGCGCCTGTACGGGACGCCTGCCTACCCGAACTACGACGGCTGGGGCGAGGACCGCGTCGTGTTCACGCGACCGCTCTGACGGGACCGGCGGCCGCGCCCACGGGAACCGACCGCGCCCGAGCGGTGTAGGTGCTCTCGCAAGGGTCCGAACGCCGACCTGCCACGGAAGGAGTCATCCGATGATCCGTCGGATCGCCGCCATGTTCGCTGCGCTGGCCATGCTGCTGATCGTCGCCGTCCCGGTGATGGCCGGCGGTTGGGCCGAGATCGTCGCGGACGCCCAGACGACCAAGCCACCCGTCGAGGGCCAGCCACTCTCGATCGGCTTCAAGGTGATGCAGCACGGCGTGACGCCCGCGCCGTGGGAATCGGCGACCGTCCACTTCGTCGACCAGGGCACCGGCGAGAAGCTCGACGTCGTGGCGACCAATGACGACGCGAACGGCCATTTCTCGGCGACCGCAACGCTGCCGCACGCCGGGTACTGGAGCTGGCAGGTCACGCTCGCGAACCTGCAGAGCGACCATGCGCCGGTGACGATCGCGGTGCGGACCGCGAAGGGTCAGCTGCCCGCGATCGACCAGTCGAGCGTGCTGTCGGCCATCGATCGCGCCAAGACCGAGGTGCGGACGGAGCTGGGCAACTCGCTCGGTGCCCAGATCGACCGCCTCGATCAGGAGGCCCAGGCGATGACCAGTCGGCTCGCGACGCTCGAGGCACGAGCCAACGCGCTCCAGAAGGAGCGGGACGAGCTGCAGACGCGGCTGGCCGCAGTCGAGACCGGCGGGGGCCTGCCGATCCTCGCCGTCATCAGCCTCGCGGTGCTGGCCGGCGCCGCCGCCGGCTTCGCGATGGCCTGGCTTGCCGGGCGACCGGGGCCGCGCGCCGACGGTGGCGCTCAGCCCAGCTCCGCGAGGAGTCGACCCGGCGTGATCTGCTCGTGGAGGAGGCGGCCGAAGCGCCCCACGCGCTGGGGCGCCGGTGCCGCCTGGATCCACCGCTCGAGGAGCTCGGCTCCGTCGGCATAGACGAACGCGTAGGTTCGCCAGAGCGGGTGCTCGATGAACTCGAGGGCCTTGGCCGCCGACTCGGGGG
Source organism: uncultured Chloroflexia bacterium (assembly GCA_963788235.1). Classification (GTDB taxonomy): domain Bacteria; phylum Chloroflexota; class Limnocylindria; order Limnocylindrales; family CSP1-4; genus SPCO01. Next base: position 335,137 of record CAWBFV010000003.1, read on the forward strand.
AGAGTCGACCGGTCTCGCGGAGATAGCCGAACACCTCGGCATGCGATGCGCCGTCCGCGTGGCGGCGCATCGCCGCGTTCCCCAGGGCGGCACGGAGCGTCTCGCGTGGTCCGGCGAGGGCGACCGCGCGGTCCGCGATCTCCCGGGCTCCGGCTGGCATCCTCCGCGACCGCCATCCCGGCCCGCTCGAACAGCTCCACGAGCAGCTCTGCCCGCTCGGCGAGTGGCGATGCGAACGCCGTGCCGACGTCCGCGAGACCCTCGCTGATCGGGCTCTCCGGGGTGTTGATCAGCAGGATCGACGCCTCGAGCCGGCCTTCCCCGTCGACCAGGTCGGCCTCCTTCCAGGCCTGCTCGAGGTGGTGGCCGGGGTACGTCTCGTGGGCGATCGTCGGGATCAGGCTCGGGGCGCGGACCGGCAGGTCGAGGTTCACATCGATGCGCGATCGCCGCCCGCCGTCGTACCAGTTGTAGGCCGACCACGGCTGGTCGCGCACGAACGTGACCGCGACGCCCTCCGGCTCGGGCAGGCCGAAGTCGCGCGCCGCTCGCGCGCGGAACGTCGTCAGCAGCCAGTCGACGACGTCAGGCAGTCTCGCTTCCGGGACCTCGAGCGATCGGTCCCAGGCCTGCAAGCGGTCGTCGAGCGAACCCGGACCGGGGAGCAGGCCGTCGATGACGCGGGCCGCGGCGTCGAACAGGCCATCGTCGCGACGCAGCGGTGCGAACCCCATGGCGAGCTCGACGTGCTCGAGATACGGCAGCGGCTCGCCGCTGAGCGCGCGCGCCTGGGCCTCGAGCGCGACCACCTGGGCGGTGAGCCACGCTCGTCGGGCCTCGTCCTCGACCTCGCGATCCAGGCGATCGATGAGCGCGACCGCGTCCGCGCGAAGCCGCGCGGCGGTCGGGACCTGCTCCATGTCGACGCGCGCCTTGAGGTCGGCCGGGCCGTAGTACGCGTCGACGATCCCTGGCGCCAGCTGGTCGAGCCGGAGCCCGAGCAGGATGTAGTCGGTGGCGATCGGGTCGGGTGCCGGCACGCGTCGGGTTCCGCCGACGGCGGCGACCAGGTCGCGGGCCGCGGTCACCGCTGCATGCGGTCAGGACGTGGAGCCCGGCGCTCATCGTGGTCCCGATGGGCCTCGGCCCGGCGGCGGGCCTCCGCCAGGCGATCGGCGAGCGTCGGGTCCGGGGGCAGGCCGGCACGATCCGGCGCCCGGTCGGCCACGGGCGGCGGCCGATCGTCGACGCCGGGCTCGGACCGATCCGTGGTCCTGCCCTCGCCCAGGCCTCCACCGGTCTCCCCGACGAACGGCATCCCCTGGCGATCGACGGCGTCGAGCGACATCCGCAGCGCCGCGGTCTTCTGCGACGCGACCTCGCGGACGTAGGCCGCCTCCTCGTCGGGCGTCATCGGACGGCCGCGGACGATCGACTTGGGCTTGCCGACCATCAGCCACGCCAGGTGGTAACGGTCCATGCTGCCCCACGCGGTCGCGAGCAGGTCGTCGGAGAGCTGCAGCCAGAGCTGCATCGCGCCCATCGAGGGCTGGGCGAGCAGCCGGTCGCCCTCGTCGATCAGCTGGCGCGTCCGCGAGATGAGCTCGTCGCGCGTCATCGGAGCGCCGGCTCGCCGTCGCGGATCATCGACTCGCGATCCGCGCGGGCGCGGCGGCGTCCACGGACCGGGCCGACCGTCACCGATCGGGGCGCCGTCGAACGTCGTCACGGGCAGGATCCCGGCCACGCTCGAGGACAGGAACGCCTCGTCGGCCGCCGCGAGGTCGCGCCGCTCGAGACGGCCTTCGACCGGTCGCAACCCGACGCGCGCGGCCCACTCGAGCAGCCAGGACCGGGTCGTGCCGGGCAGGATCGCGCAGTCGAGCGAGGGCGTCGCCAGCTCCGGCGATCCGTCGCTCCCCGCGCGGCGGACGAGGAAGATGTTGGCCGACGTCCCCTCCGAGAGGTGGTCGTCGATGGTCAGGAACAGCGCGTCGTCGGCGCCCGCCCGGCGCGCCTCGAGCCGCGCGTAGACGTACTCCGCCCGCGACGTGGTCTTCAGCGTCGCCAACGGGTTCTGCGGATCGCGACGCACGCTCGAGGTCGACGAGGTGGAGGCCGCGCTCCAGATGATCGGCCGGCGCGGGCGGCACGGGCCAGGCCTGGATCGCGATCGTGGGCGGCACGTCCTCGTCGGGCGGGCAGCACACCACGGGCGCGATACGCACCGCGCGAGACCGTGATCCGGATCGACGCGTCTCCCGCCGGCCCGTCGAGACCGTCCGCGGCGAGCAGCCGCGCCGATCCCGTCGGCCAGCCGGTCGTCGACATCCCGCGGGAGCTCGATATCGAGGCCCGCAGCCGATCGATGCAGGCGGGCCAGGTGTTCGTCGAGCTCGGTCACGCGGCCGGCGCGAGCCCGCAGGGTCTCGAAGACGCCGTCGCCGAGCTGGAAGCCGCGGTCGAAGACCGACAGGTGCGCGCCGTCGGCCGGCAGGATCTCGCCGTCGACCCAAACGTGGCCCGGCGTCGCGCGCCGGTCGTCGGTCACGCCACCTCCTCGGCGCCGAGCGCGCCGAGCGGGCCGCGCGCCTTGGCGACGGTCTCCTCCCATTCGGCGGCCGGATCGCTGCCCCACGTGATGCCGCCACCGACGTGCAGCGTCAGCCGCCGACCGTCGGCGACGAAGGTGCGGATCAGGATGCTGGTCTGCATCGCCCCGTCGGCCCCGATCCAGCCGAGCGCGCCCGTGTACGGGCCGCGGCGGACCGGCTCGAGACCCTCGAGGATCTCCATCGCCCGGATCTTCGGCGCACCGGTGATCGAGCCGCCCGGGAAGCTCGCCGCCAGGAGGTCGAAGGCATCGACGCCCGGGCGCGAGGCGTCCGGTCACGGTCGACACGAGGTGCTGGACGGCCGCCGTCCGCTCGAGCCGGCAGAGCCGCGGCACCCGGACCGTGCCCGGACGGCACACGCGAGCCAGGTCGTTGCGCAGCACGTCGACGATCATCACGTTCTCGGCGCGGTCCTTGGCGCTCGACAGCAGCTCGCAGGCGAGCGCGCGATCCTCCGCCCGATCGCGCCCGCGTGGTCGCGTGCCCTTGATCGGGTCGCTGGCCACGATCCCCGCCGCGTCGAGCGACAGGAACGGCTCGGGAGAGGCGGATAGCAGCGCGCGCCGCCGGCCCGTCTCGGGCGAGGCGCCGAGGTCCAGGAACGCCGAGAACAGCGACGGGTCCCCGGTCCGCAGCAGGCGGTACGGCTCCCACGGATCATCATCGAACGGCGCCTCCAACCGGCGCGTCAGGTTGGCCTGGTAGATGTCGCCGTCGGCGATGTGCTGGCGGATCCGCTCGACGCGGGCTTCGTACGCAGGCCGGCTGAGCGACGACTGGAACCGCATCGGGGCGGTCGGCCTCGGCGGCGAGCTCGACACCGGCGACGTCAACCGCGCGTGGACGTCGTCGAGGCGTCGGGCCAGTCGACGCGCATCGCCGTCGAGCGCCCGGCCGGCGAGCCACGCCCGGCCGGTCCGGCGGTCCCAGGCGACCACCCAATCGTGGAGACCGAGGCGGAGGGGCGGGAGGCCCTGATCGTCGACCGCGATCGACGGCAGGCGCTCGAGGACGTGACCGAGGTCATAGCCGAGATACCCGACCAACCCGCCGATGAACGGAGGTGCGTCGTCGGCCACGGGCGACCCGTCGAGCCGTGCCAGCAGGCGGCGCGCGACCGCGAACGGATCGGAACCCGCCGCCGGCGACTCCAGCACGGCGATCGGGTCGGCGGTCAGGTACGTCCAGCGCGCGTTGCGCCCGGGGCGGGCACTCTCGAGCAGCGCGAGGCCTGGCAGGTCCCGGAATGCCTCGGCCGCGTCGATCGGACGCAGCGAGGCGATCCGCTCGGGGAGTCGCCGAACCCGGAGCGTCGTCGATGGGGTATCCGGCCTGTCCGGACCGACGGGGATCACGCGGCCGATGATACGGCCGTTCCGCGCCCGGCCCGCCGGGGCAGCCGGCCCGCCACGGCCCGTTCGGGACGGGCCGGTCCCGCCGACGCGCGGACGCTACCCTCCGCGGATGCGTGCACGAGACCTCGGGATCCGGATCGGCCTCGGGTCGCCCGGACCCAACAACGCGATCACCGACGTCGACGGAGTGACGGTCGGCCACACGACGCTGATCCGCGGCGATGGGCCGCTGGTCGTGGGCCAGGGACCGGTGCGCACGGGGGTGACCGTCGTCTGCCCGCGTGGCGCAGGCGGCCGGCAGGAGGCCGTGTTCGCGGGATCGCACGTGCTGAACGGCAATGGCGAGATGACGGGACTTGCGTGGGTCGAGGAATCCGGTCTGCTGACGACGCCGGTCGCGATCACGAACACGCACAGCGTCGGCGTCGTCCGCGACGCGCTCGTCGCCGCGTCGGTGGGCGATGGGGGCCCGCTGTGGTCCCTGCCAGTCGTCGGCGAGACGTACGACGGCGTGCTCAACGACATGAACGGGTTCCACGTCCGCGGCGAGCATCTCCACGAGGCGATCGCGAACGCCCGCGGCGGCCCCGTCGACGAGGGCGGCGTCGGCGGCGGGACCGGGTGCATCTGCCACGAATTCAAGGGCGGCATCGGCACCGCGTCTCGGGTCGTCGACGAGGTCACTGGTGGCTGGACAGTCGGCGTCCTGGTCCAGGCCAACTACGGCAAGCGGTCTTGGCTCCGCGTTGACGGCGTCCGTGTCGGCGAGGCGATCCCCTTCGATGAGCTTCCGAGCCCGTATGACGATCCAGCGGCGTCGCCGAGCCCGCCACCCGGATCCGGTTCCATCATCGTGGTCGTGGCCACCGATGCCCCACTGCTCCCCCACCAATGCCAGCGCCTCGCACAACGCGCGGGGCTGGGCATCGCGCGTGCCGGCGGGACCGGCGGTCACACGAGCGGCGACCTGTTCATCGCGTTCGCCACGGGCAATCGACTGCCGAGCTTCGCCGGCGATGACGATCATCCGAGCGGCCTCGAGACCCGCGACGTCCGGATGGTCGGCGACATCGTGATCGACCGCCTGTTCGACGCCGTCATCGAGGCCACGGAGGAGTCGATCATCAACGCGCTCGTGGCCGCGAAAACCGTCGTCGGCCGCGACGGGATCACGGCCCACGCCATCCCGCATGAACGTCTTGTGGCACTCATGCGCGCGGCGGGGCGATGAGGGTCCGCCCGGCGGTCGAGGCGGACCTGGCGGCGATCACCGCGATCCTCGAGGCGAACGACGAGCCGGTCACGTGGCCGGACGTGCCGCGCGCCCCGTACGTGGAGCACCTGCTCGCCCGAGCCGAACCTGCGGCTGATCGTCGGCGAGCTGGACGGCGTGGTCGCCGGCGTCGCTGGCACGATCGAGGTGGGCGGTCCGTCGCGTCGCTTCCTGACCGACCTCTACGTGGATCCCGCGCGGCAGTCGCGCGGCCTGGGGTCGGCGATGCTCCGGGCGGCGTTCGACGGCGCCAGCGGAGCGGATGACGTTCTCGTCGGGCGACCCGCGGGCGCTCGCGTCGTACATCCGCAACGGGATGCGCCCGTGGTGGCCGCTGCTGTACCTCGAAGCGGACGCCGGACAGCTCGGATCGCAGGATGCCGGCGTCGTGGCGCGCGCCGGCCGACGTCGCCGAGACCGCGGCGCAGCTCAACGGCGTGGACCGGCCTCGACCGGACGGTCGACTTCGCGTTCTACGCCAGCCTGCCGGACGCCGCCGGGTTCGTCATCGAGATCGATGGCCGGCCCGCGGCGATCGGCTGGGCGCGACGGGAGCTGGCCGCTCCCGGTCGATGGCTGGACCACGCGACGATCGCCCCCGACGCCGACCCGGTCCGTGCCGTCTTCGGCGTATTGCGCGCCGCGGCGAACGGCGAGCGGCTGGGAGCCGCGGTCCCCGGGCCGAACCCCGCGGTCGCCGCACTACTCGAGGGCGGCGTACGGATCGGTGGCACCGACACGTTCTGTGCCACCGACCGTGATCAGCTCGACCCCGTGCGGATCCTGCCGAGCCCGGGGCTGTTGTGACCGGAGCCGCGACCGCGGTAGGCATCCGCGATCACCGCTGGGCGGTGCTACGGACGAACCACGGTCGCGAGTGCACCTGCGGGCGGTGCCAACGTCGACGCGCGTCCTGACCGACCGCGATGAGCACCGCCCGGCGGTGCCGACGTCGGCTCGAGGCCGGCGCGACGAGATCGGCCCGGCGCCCGGGCTCCAGTAGCACCGCTGAGCGGTGGACCTCCCGGTACCCGAGCTGGGCGTGGGGTCGCCCTAGTCGGCGACCCCGGCGGGCACCGGCTTCTCGATCGGCACGCCGATCAGGCTGCCGTACTCGGTCCACGACCCGTCGTAGTTGCGGACGCGGTCATAGCCGAGCAGCTCGTGGAGCACGAACCAGGAGTGCGACGAGCGCTCCCCGATCCGGCAATAGGCGATCACGTCCTTGTCGCGCGTGATCCCCTTGCCCTCGTAGAGGGCCGCGAGCTCGTCGGTCGACTTGAACGTCCCGTCCTCCCGGACGGTCTGTGCCCACGGGATCGACGCGGCACCCGGGATGTGCCCGGCTCGCTGCGCGGTCTCGCTCATGCCCGGGGGCGCGATGACCTCGCCGTTGAACTCGGCCGGCGACCGGACGTCGACCAGCGCGAGCTCGGGGTCGCCGAGCCGCGGCAGGATGTCGTCGCGGTAGGCGCGGAGGCTGAAGTCGGGCTCCGGGAGCTCATAGCCGGTCGCGTCGTACGAGGGAACGTCGACCGTGAGCGGCAGGCCCTGGTCGAGCCAGTACTTGCGCCCGCCGTCGAGGATCCGCACGTTCGTGTGCCCGTACAGCCGGAGCTGCCAGTAGGCCCACGCCGCGAACCAGTTGTTGTTGTCGCCATAGAGGACGATCTGGGTGTCCGGCCCGATGCCCGAGTCGGACAGCAGCTTCGAGAAGTCCTCGCGCGAGGCGATGTCGCGGCGGACGCCGTCGGACAGCTGGCTGGTCCAGTTCCAGGCGACGGCACCCGGCAGATGGCTCTGCTCGTAGGCGGTCGTGTCGACGTCGACCTCGACGAAGCGGACATTCGGATCGGTCAAGGTGGGCCTGCGCCCAGGCGGCGTCGACGAGGGCGCCCTTGGTGGTCTCGTGGTGGCTCATGGCTGGTGCAGCCTCCTCATGGCTCGCGGATGGGGCGTTGGAAACGACGGTGACGGGAGGGGTTCGTGCGGCGGGTCGGGTCAGTCGCCGGACGACGGTCGGTCGCGGCGGCTGAACTCGGCAAGCCGCTCGGTACAGTCGGCTGCCGCGCGACCGGCCTGGCGGACGATCCACGGATCGACGCGGCTCGAGTCCTCGATGGTCAGGACGGGACCCAGCGGGCTGTCCTCGACCACGATGCCCGAGCTGTTGCGGTAGTCGGCCATCCAGTTCGCCTGCAATTGCAGGGCGACGTCCGCGACGACCGGCGTCGGGAAGAGCCAATCGAGGTAGGAGGCGTTGAGCCGGTCGGCGATGTCGGCGATGCGGATCGGCCGGCCTCGCTCGACCCGTGCGAGCAGGTCGATGACCCGAAGACTGGTGAACGGATCACGCGCCTCCCCGACCGTGGGCGGCGTCAGCACCGGGTCGGGCATCCCCGCTGGCGACGGTCGCAAGGGACCGAGTCCGATGGTCGCGGTCGGTGCGTCGGTCACGGTCGAGGGGATCTCCGAGTGGGGTACTGGGGATTGCCGAGTCTAACGTATCGCCAACGAAGCTTCACTCGACGCAAAGGGTGTACTGAACCGTTCTGGGGCATCCTTGCGCGTGCCGGACAGCCGTCCGGCGCTCAGCCCGCACGTCTGCGGGAACGAGCGTCAAGACCGCACGAGTCCGATGCCACCCATGGATACCGACCGGATCCCGACCCAACCGACCACCGGTGACGAGCCGCCGGGTGTGACCTCCCTCACGCCCGGTCCCTCCCAGGCTCCGCAACCGACGGCGGCAGGTCGTGGAGGCCGGTCGGCGCTCCTCGGCGCGGTCGTCGGGCTCGCGTTGGTCGTGACGTTCACCGCCGGGATCGGGGCCGGTCGACTGCTCGGGCCTGTCGGCTCGGACGGTTCGGCCCCGAACCCTGCGTCCTCGACCAAGCCAACGGATTTCGGGCTCATCAAGGAGGCCTGGGACATCCTCCATCAGCAGTACGTCGGGCGCGACCAACTCGACGACCAGGCGCTGATCTACGGGGCGATCGATGGCATGACGACCGCGGTCGGGGACACCGGTCACACCGACTTCATGACACCCGCCGAGCGGCAGCAGCGGAACGACGCGCTGTCGGGCTCGTACGTCGGGATCGGCGTCCGCATCGAACCCGACGATGCCGGCCAGCCGCGGATCGTCGGCGTGTTCGACGACAGCCCGGCCAAGAAGGCCGGCCTGCTGCCAGACGACGTGATCGTCGAGGTCGACGGGCGATCGACCAAGGGCACGGCCATCGATGTGGTCGCCGCCTGGGTGCGCGGCGAGGCCGGCACGACGGTCGAGCTGACGGTCCGCCACGGCGCCGACGGCCCGGAACGCACGGTCAAGGTCGTCCGCGCCGACGTGCCGGTCCAGCCGGTGCAATGGGCGATGGTCCCCGGCACGAAGACCGTCCACCTGTACCTGGAGCAGTTCTCCAGCGGGGCAGCCGACGACCTCGTCAAAGCGCTCAAGGCCGCGCGCGAGGCCGGCGGGCAGCGGATCGTCCTCGACCTTCGCGGCAACCCGGGCGGCTACGTGAACGAAGCCGTCGGCGTCGCCAGCCAGTTCCTGACGAGCGGCGTCGTCTATATCGAGAAGAACGCGCAGGGCCAGGAGACCGAGCATCCGGTCAGCCCTGGCGGCGTGGCCACCGACCTCCCGCTCGTCGTGCTCGTCGACGGCACCACCGCGAGCTCGGCGGAGATCGTGGCCGGCGCCCTGCAGGACGCGGGTCGCGCCCGGATCGTCGGCGAGACGACGTTCGGGACCGGGACGGTACTCGGGGAGTTCGACCTGTCGGACGGCTCGGCACTGCGGGTCGGCACCGTGGAGTGGCTGACCCCCAAGCGCCGCGAGATCTGGCACCAGGGGATCGCCCCGGACGTGCCCGTCAAGCTTGGGGACGGTGTCCTGCCGATGACCCCCGACGACCTTCGGCGCGTGAGCGCCGGCGACGTCGCCAAGATCCCCGACACGCAGCTCGCGAGGGCCATCGAGATCGCCGCGAAGGAGGCCGCGCCGGCGCCCACTCCCTAGCGGGACGGGCTGGTCAGGGCTCGGGCTGTGACTCCGGATCGGGAGCCGTGCCTGCGTCGATGGGCTCGACGACACCCGACGACCCACCGGCATCGACGATCACGTCGTCCGGGAACACGATCTCCAGCCCGGGCGCCTGACCCGAGACGCCACGAACCGGGCGCGTCTTGGCGACCAGCTCCTGGGCGGGCGGCAGGGTCCGGAAGATCTGCTGATCGAACCCGACGATGATCGAGCCGAGGGTCTCGCCGGTCGGCCGTCGCTTGCGCTTCGTCACGCGGCGACGGGGGCGGCGGTCGGCGGTTCGGCGTCCGTGCCGCGGCGGCGGATCATCATCGCCGCGAGGCCCGCGACGATCGCGATCCAGCCCGCGGCCACGAACGCCGCCGCGTAGTCACCGACGTGCTCGCGGACGATGCCCGCGACCCACGCCGCGATCGCGGCGCCGACCATGTGCGCGGCGAACACCCAGCCGTACACGATCCCGACGTTGTGCCGCCCGAACCGGTCCGCGACGAGGGCCACGGTCGGCGGGACCGTCGCGATGTAGTCGAGCCCGAACAGCACCGCGAACGCGCCGATCGACATGACGTCGTGGATGAACGGCAGGAACAGCAGGCTGACGCCGCGGAACCCGTAGTAGACGAGCAGCAGCTTGCGGGGGTCGATCCGGTCGGTCAGCCAGCCGCTCGCGATCGTGCCGATGAAGTTGAAGACGCCCATCACCGCGAGCGCGGTCGAGGCGGCGACCGGCGTGAACCCGTGGTCGACGGCATGCGGGATGAAGTGCTGCCCGACCAGCCCGTTCGACGTGGCGCCGCACACGAAGAACGTGCCGGCGAGGAACCAGAAGTCGGAGGTGCGGATCGCGCGGCGCATGACACCGGGGTCCGGTGGTCTCGTCGGAGCGATCGCGCCATCCGGCGCGCCGCGCGGGCGCTCGCCGACGTCGGCGGGGTCGTTGCGGAGCCAGATCAGGACCGGGACCGCCAGGACGAGCGCGGCCACGCCGAGCACGAGGGCCCCGGTCCGCCAGCCGACCGTCACCGACAGCGCCGTCAGGAACGGGAAGAACAGCAGCTGGCCGGCGCTCGTGCTGGCGCCGAAGATCCCGACGACCAGGCCGCGGTCCTTCACGAACCAGCGAGTCGCCACGGTCGGGCCCAGCACGCTCGCAACGAGCCCGGTGCCGAGCCCGGACAGCAGGCCGAACAGCAGCGTGAGCTGCCAGATCTCGCGGACGACGCTGGTCGCGAGCAGCGCGACGCCGGTCATCGCGAGGCTCAGCAGCACGACGTTCTTGACGCCGATCCGGCCCATCAGCGAGCCGCTGACGGGTCCCGGCGAACCCGTACACGATCAGTCCGGCGGCTGCCGCGAACGACACCGACGCCGTCGACCAGCCCGGCTCGGTCGTCATCGTCAGCATGAACGCCCCGGGCGCCGCACGGACGCCCGCGGTCACCAGCACGACGATCGCGGTGACGGCGACGACGACCCAGCCGTAGAAGAACGCGCGGCGCATCAGCGGATGCTACCGGGTGAATGCCCGGGTCCTGTCGCCTGACGAACCTTGGGTGCTCGCGCCTCCGCTGGCGCTAGCGGCGCTGTGCGCCCAAGAACCCTCCGGCGCCACCCGTCCACGTCCCAGGCGGCGATCGCTGCGAGCGACGCAGGGCTTAGAGCAGCTCTCCGTGGGCCGACGCCGTCGGCTCGCCCTCGCGTGGCCGTGGCTCCTCGCCGGGACCGAAGTCGCTTCGGCTCGCCCGCCGTTGCCGGACTCGAGCACCTTCAGCGGCGCCCCCGACGTGCCCCTCGATCGCGCCGACGCCGAACGGCACCCATTTGGACGGGTCCTGGAGCCGGTGCGCCTCGGTGTTGCCGCGCGCGTGGAGCTCCTGGAAGCCCTTCGGCTCGATCCACATCCGCTCGCCCTCGAGCAGGCCGAGCACGCCGGACTGGCCGGGCTCCGGGCGCTCGTGCTGGCAGTAGGCGCACGTCGACTGGTCGTGCTTCTGGTAGGTCTCGGGCTCCTCGTAGGTCGTGATGTAGCCCTCGTAGTTGCGCAGCACGACCTTGTGATCCGAGTACGAGATCAGGTAGTTGGGCATGACCGGGATCTTGCCGCCGCCACCGGGCGCGTCGATGACGTAGGTCGGGACCGCGTAGCCCGACGTGTGTCCGCGCAGGCCCTCGATGATCTCGAGACCCTTGCCGACCGGCGTCCGGAAGTGCCCCGATCCCTCGACCAGGTCGCACTGGTACAGGTAGTACGGCCGGATCCGGTTCGCGACGAGCTGGTGGACGAGCGCGCGCTGGATGTGGACGCAGTCGTTCACGCCCGCGAGCAGCACGCTCTGGTTGCCGACCGGGAGGCCGGCCTTGGTCAGCTTGTCGACCGCGCGCGAGACCTCGGGCGTGATCTCGTTCGGATGGTTGAAGTGGAGGTTGATCCAGAGCGGGTGGTACTTCTCCAGCATCGCGCACAGCTCGTCGTCGATGCGCTGCGGCAGGAAGACCGGCACGCGCGAGCCGATCCGGATGATCTCGATGTGCGGGATCTCGCGAAGGCCGCGCAGGATCGACTCGAACAGCTTCGGCGCGAGCGTCAGGCCGTCGCCGCCGGAGATCAGGACGTCGCGGACCTGCGGGGTCCGGCGCAGGTACTCCAGCTGGGCCTCGTGGTCCTTGCGGTTGAAGTTCTGCGTCGCGTCGCCGACGATCCGCGACCGCGTGCAGTAGCGGCAGTAGCTCGCGCACTGGGTCGTGACCAGCATCAGCACGCGATCCGGGTAGCGGTGGACGAGCCCCGGCACGGGCGAGTGGCGGTCCTCGGCGAGCGAGTCCTCCATCATCGCGGTGAAGGCCTCGTGCTCGCGGCCGGTCGGGATGACCTGCCGGCGGATCGGGTCGTTGGGGTCCTTCGGGTCGATCAGGCTGATGAAGTAGGGGGTGATGTCGACCCGGAACTTGTCGGTGGCGGAGAGGCCGGCCCGCTCCTCGTCGGTCAGCTCGAGGATCCGCTCGATCTCATCGAGCTCGTTGACGCGGTTCGAGAGCTGCCAGCGCCAGTCGTTCCACTTCTCGTCGGGGACGTCCTCGTAGATCGGGGCGCGGCGGCTGACCGCAGGCGTGCCGTTCGGGCCGAGCGCGAGCGCCGGATCGGCCAGGTTGACGAAGGGCGCCTCGGCAGCCGCCTTCGCGGCGGCCTGGTGCGCGATCGCGGTCTTGATCTCCTGGGCGTCCAACGTGGGCGGCCTCCGAACGGGTCGAGCGCGTCGTCGAGCGCATAAAGTCTATGCACTCTGCATGTCGGCGGATGATAGCGCCACGCGGATCGGCGCGGTCCAGCCGTCGATGGTCCCGGGGGCGCAGGACGTGCTACGTGGACCTCGCCGCGTCGCTACCGGCGGAGCGCGCCGAGCAGGTCGCTGTAGCGATCGGTCCACGCTCGGTGACCATCGGCGTGGGCGGTCCGCCATCGATCGCCGCTGACGAGATCGGCGAGGTCGGCGAAGGAGCGGCCGACCACCATCCACTGCGACGCGTCCGCGAGGTTGTCGAGCTCCGGCGGTGGCAGGTCGCTGCCGATGATCGAGACGAACCCGAGCTCGCGGGCCGCCGATGCGACAACGGGCTCGAGGTCGAGGAACCAATTCGAGACGTGGACCGCGATGACCCCGCCCGGCGCGACGGTGCGCATCGCCGTGGCGAACGACTCGACCGTCAGGAGATGCACCGGCACGGCGTCGGATGAGAACGCGTCGAGCACGAGGAGGTCGAAGGAGCCAGCCGGGATCGACTCGAGCTCGAGCCGACCGTCGCCCACGACCACATCGAGCGATGCGGCTGCGGAGTCGCGGAGGAACGTGAAGCTCGCCGGATCGCGGGCGATCGCGACGACGGTGGGGTCGATCTCGGCGATCCACAGCGTGTCGCTCGATCGCGGGTAGGCGGCGACCGCACCGGCGCCCAGACCGACCGCGCCGATCCGGAGCCTCGGGAGCTCGACCTGGAGCGACTCGATCACCTCGCCGAGCGGGCCTCGGCGGTGGTAGTAGCTCAGCGGCTGGCCGGCGAGGGGGCCTCTGAACGTCTCGCGGCCATGGACGGTCGTGCCCGAATACAGCACGTGCAGTCCGGGACTCGGCTCGTCGACGCGATAGACGCCGTAGAAGCTGCGGTCAGCCCGGATCGTGCCCGGGCTGCCCGTCACGGTGACCGCGATCGCGAGTGCCACTGCCGCCAGCGACGGGACCGCCGCGAGGCGCTTCCAGCTGCGGTCGGCCCCGAGCACGATGCCGAGCGCGACGGCCAGCAGCCCCTCGATCGGCACCCGGAACGCGAGCGGTGCCAGCAACCCCGTCGCGATCCCACCGACCGCGCCACCGAACGCGACGAGCAGCGAATACCTGGTGAGGTGGGACGCCCCCGGGCGCGTTCGCGCCAGTCGACCATGGAGCGCCAGGCCCGCCGACCCCAGCATGGCGAGCAAGAGCCCGATCGACGGCCAGATCCCGATCACGATGAGGTGACTTGCTCGCAGCGCAACGAGGATCGCGAGGATCGGCAAGGCGGCTGCCCCGATCCGCTCGCCGATGGGCATCGCCCGCAGGAACGCGAGGATCAGCGTCGCGAGGTAGACGGTGAGCGGCACGATCCACAGGAACGGGACCGCCGCGACGTCGGTCGAGATGTCGGTGGTCACGCCGATCAGCAGCGCCGCCGGCACAGCGGCGAGGGCGAGCCAGCGCAGCTGCACGCGGCGACGCGGCGGCGGGACGTCCTCGACCTCGGCTCGTCCCGTGCCCGCGATGCCACGCCGACGGACGACCAACGCAGCGCCGACCGTCAACGCGACGAAACCCGCGAAACCGATCGTCCACCAGCGCACCTGGTCGATGAGGTCGAGGTTCGGCTCGACCAGCGTGGGATAGGCGACGAGGCCGAGCAGGCTGCCGGCATTCGACGCCGCGAAGAGCCGGTACGGCTCGGTTCCACCGGGCAGGGCCGCGAACCAGCGTTGGGTCGTCGGGCTCGCGCTCGCCAGCGTGAGGAACGGCAGCCCGACCATCGACGACAGCACGATGACCAGCCAGATCGATGCCGGCGCGCCCGCCGGAGGTCGAGCGAATGCGGGCACGGTCAGTGGAGCAGACAGCAGGACGGCCAGCGCCACCACGACGAGCACGATCTGGGCGAGGGCTCCCCGACGAACGCCGAGGGACGCGATCGTCACGTGCGCCCAGGCATATCCAACGAGCAGCGTCGACTGGAAGAAGACCAGGGCCGTCGTCCAGACCGCGCTGGTCCCGCCGTACATCGGCAACAGCGACTTGGCGACGAGGGGTTCGACGAGGAACGCGAGCGCCGCCGACAGGAACGCGACGACGACGAAGAGCGCGATCTCCGGGCGGGAGACGGCCGGGTCTACTCCCCGATCACGGCCCAGAGCAGGCCCATCATGATGAAGAACCCACTGAACAGCGCGATCAGGCCGAGGCCGCCATACGGCGTGCTCGCACCGACGTGTGGCACGAGCTGGAGCCCGATCCCGAACACCACCGCCCAGCCGATGAACAGGAACGTGAAGAGGAACTTCGCGTTCGGGTTCGTGATGCGCCGGACCCAGCGGGCGCCGCCCTCGCTCGACAGCGCGGCCTTCAAGATGATGCCGATCATCAGCGTGACGACCGCGATGCTGATCCCGAACGGGATCGGCTGCTGGAAGGCGACGAGAAACAGCTGCATCTCGCCGCCGATGCTAGCAGATGAGAGGTGTCGGACTCTGACCCGTGGCCCTCATCCTCAAGTGCGTCACGACCGAGGCGTCGTGGCGCGTGATCGCCTCACGCGGTCGCGATGGCGGGTGGAGCTGGGCCGACGCCGGATCGGAGCTTGAGGGACGTATTGCCATCACGAGCCTCTCGCGAGAATCAGCCGAACTGCTATTGGTGGTCGATGGACGAATCCTCGAACGCAGCGGTCCTGGCATTTCCTCCGGACCAATGTCTGCGGATCTCGTCGTCGACAACAGCTCGAAGACGCTCGATTGATGGCCCGTAGGCGAAGATCACGAATTCGCCGTCACCTGCTTCATTCCCATCAACGTGACCAGCTGCTGCGGCCTTGAGGGAGTCGTCCAGCAAACGTTCGAATTGGAAGGCCTCCCCGAGCGCGGCTTCGTCCGGGATCGGCAGCGACACCTCGAGCCGGGGTTCTTCGACGACAACCCGTCCCGGCGGTGGGGTCTTCGACGCCGCGCTTAGGCCCCGATCTCCCGCGAGGATCGAACCGCCGACGGGGTTTGCTACCTGTTTCAGGCGATCGAGGATCTCGTCAAGTTGGGAAGAGGAGTTCCGTCCATGTGCCCGCGCGAACGCCACAGCCCCATCCAAGAGGACAATCAGGCCGGCGAGGGGATCCCGTGACTGAACGAGCTCGGTCGGTACCTCGATAAAGACGATGTCGTGTCCACGCGCGCCTTCTGATCGACGCAATTCAAAACCTTCAAAATCCGCGCGGCCCAGTCGGCCTGGAAGCACAAAGGCGAACTCAAGCACGGGCTCTCCGTCGTCTCGCCAGACCGCATCGCGAATGCGTCGAATTTCTCGGGCGATTGGCCGTCTCATGAGGCCAGGGCCCTTCGCGATGATCCCGAGATCGACTATCGGAACCTTCTCCATCGAGACCATGGCTCCCTATTGTCGGGTCCGCCGAACCGAATAACTCTCTTCCGCTCCTCAGCGGCCATCTGGCGTCGGCTACCTCGCATGATTTCCCGGAGGTCGTACTTGTCTCTCGCTGAGTATCGCCTGTTGATGTCAGCCGTGATTCCGTATTTCCTGAACTCGCCCGTCCGCCTGTTCCGGGCGGCATAGAGGATGGTCTCCCGGTCACTGTCATATGAGTTGCCATGCTTGGAGGACCGCGGAGGCTTGGGGCTTGCGTGAGGGTTCTTGGCGAACCGACCATTTGGCGTGCGCCACGTCGTGAACCCGCTCTTGCTTGTGACGAGTCTCGCCACCCTGCCCGCCTTGGGCAGCTTGGCGATGATCTTGGTGGCAGCCTTGGCGAGCTTGGCCACCTTGTTGAGCTTGGCGAAGGGGTTGATGGCCGACTCGATGGCGCCGCCGACGACGGCCTTGGCTAGGCCATCAAAACTGGCGTTATCGGTCGTGGCGAGGTAGACGACGCTATCGACGATGGCCCCGAACACGAGCTGGCAGACGATGAAGCAGGTCCCGTCGGGATCGAGCTCGGTGACCGGGTTGTTGGCGGCGTAGCGGTACAGGTTGGCTTCGGAGCGGTCGGGGTCGGGCTGCACGAACCGACCGAGCGCCGGGCTGTAGTGGCGCGCGTGCATGTACAGCAGGCTGAGGCCCAGCTGGTCGTCCCACTGGACGTCGAACTCGCCCACGTAGGTGAACCGGAAGCCGAGGTCGACGATGCTGTTGTGAGTGGCCGTGGTCGGCTTGCCCCACGTGTCGTAGCGGTAGCTGTTGGCAAGGGTCAACGAGCCGTCGGACTCGAGCCGGGAGAGGTTGAGCGCGTCACCATGGCCGTTCCAGACCGGGATGTAGGTCCCCGCGCCGGGCTCACCGGCGGCGATGGTCATGCGCACCACCGTGCCCGAGTCGTCGACCACGTAGCTGCGCACCAGCGCCGCCGTGTGCGTCGCGTCGGTCAGGCGCTCCTCGACGATCGCGTCGTCCTGGTAGCGCAGGTCCCAGGTGCTGGGACCCTGGCCTGCGCCGGTCCCCGCGGGATCGCTGACGATCTGGGTGCGGTGCCCCTCGGCGTCGTAGGTGAAGGCGACCTTGTCGTGGGTGGTGGCGCAGTTGGATGTCTTGCAGGCCGTGAGCATCCGGCCGTCGGGGTCGTAACTGAACGTCCAGCCGTTCCAGGTCTTGGTGCGACCGTTGTCGTCGTAGGTGACGTTGGGGGTCGTGCACGACGTCGATGCGGTCTTGCACAGGCGACCTTCTGCGTCGTACGCGAAATCTGTCGAGACAACGCTGCCTGAGGGTCCGATTTCCGTCCGGGTCCGATTGCCGGTGTCGTCGTAGACGTACTTCTCGTCGTGACTGGTGCCGGCCGATCCGCAGGCTGCCGCCTCGTTGCGGTACTCAACCCGCTCGAGCGGGTCATAGCAGTAGCGGAAATCCTTGGTAACCGAACCGTTGTTCTCGACGACCTGGCTGCGATTGTCGTTGTCGTCGTAGCCGTAGTCGGTTTGTGGTGCGTCAGACTAAGTTGGACACTCGCGACTGTGATGAAGCGGGGAGTCCGATGAGGTGCTGACGGTGGGGCGCAAGCCGTTCAAGACGCCAGACCAGAAGCTGGCCATCGTCCTCTCGGTGCTGCGCGGTGAGACGACCCAGGTGGAGATCGCGCGGCGGCTCCAGATGAGCCAGACGACCATCGCCAAATGGCAGAAACAGTTCCTCGAGGGCGGTCGCGAGAGCCTCGCCCGCGGCGACAACGCGCAGACCCTGGCGTCCAGACGCGAGGTCGAGCTGGCGGCCCAGGTCGAGGACCTCACGACCGCCATCGGCGAGGCCTACGTGGAGCTCCGCGTGTGGCGAGAAAAGGGGGCGCTCTACCCGCGTACGAAGAGCTCGAGCTGATCCGGGTCGAGGGCGGCCTGCCGGTCCGCCGGTTCGTCGCCCGCCTGGGGATCCCGGTCTCGACCTGGTACCACTGGCGGGCTGGCCACCTGCGCGGTCAGTAATCGGACGACGCCGAGCCGTTGTTCTCGGCCACGCGCGTGCGGTTGTCGGCATCGTCGTAGGCGTATGTGTCCGAGCCGGTGGCCGTCGGGGACGGGCAGTCATGGCCGGTTGTGATCGAACATAGTTGGTGGGTGATCGATATCAGCCGATGCCGGGTGTCGTACCCGTACAGGCTCTGGTGCTCCTTGGTCCCGTCGGCGATCGTCGGCAGGTAGACGGCCGAAACCTGGTAGGCCTGGTCGGGGTCGTACACGGTCGTGCGGTTGGACGCCGAGTCGGTGAGGCCGATCCGCCCGTTGCGGGCGTCCCAGCGGGTGGTCGTCGAATTGGTCGGCGGGTTGCTCCAGCCAGCGGTTCCCACGGCGAGACAGTGGCCGACGGTGGCGCCCGACGCCCAGGTGCAGGCGTCGACCTGGTTGCCGGCAGGGTCGTACGTCGCCTTGGCGGTCGAGCCGTCGGGCCGCGCTTCTGCAATGCCGCCGGAGTACGCAGGGGTCGATATCGCTATGCGACGGTCAAGCTTGGATCAGGCCTACGAATAGATGAATTGGCAGATCACGCGTCCGTCAGAACGTCCCAGACTTTCCCGGCGATCTCCCTTGGGACGTCGAGTGACCATTTGTGAAGGAAGACGCTCTCCTGTTCCTCGTACCCCGGCCCTGTGTACACGTTGAGGATGATATCGGCTTCTCCTCGTTCGTAGTCCGACCACGTTTCGACCACTCGCCTCGCGAATTCCACCCTCTCGGCCCATCGGTCGAGCAAGACATAATCAGCTGACTCGGGGAATAGCTGAGCTCGCACGTCAACTCCCCAGACAAAGTCGGTTCCGCGGATCTCAGCCGCCCTGAAGTCATTGTCTCGAAACTCATTCCGCACGCGACGCGGGTGTAGGTAACCAGGCTCGGCCCACATTCCCCATGGCCGACCTGAAAAGCGACTGTCGGATATCAGGCCGCCGAACCGACAGCCCACGAACTCAGCTGCGTCCGACGCCCAGTCCTCAATACGCGCATCTTCGAACGAGCAACGCTCGAATCGGGCCTGATCGAGGTCGATAGTACGCAAGTCCGTCCCACGAAATGAGCACTCGCGGAATACCGTCTGGGGCGATAAGCCGAGACTTCCAGCAGCAAAGGCCGCGCCGTCGAACAAACACGCTTCGAATATCGACGCGGTGGCGAGGAAGTGTCGAAAAGCGCGATTGCTGAAATCGACGTCCCGAACCTTTGCACCACGGACCTCGAGGTCTGCACTCCCCTCGTAGCGTCCCCCAACCCTTCGAAACCGAATCGTCGTGCGCGCCTCGGGATCCTCACGACCACTCACACGTACACGAAAGTTCACGAACGCAGCCTCAGAACATCGCGTACTTCACGTATCGCATCATAGGGCCTGCCGGTCCGTATCCTGGCCGCCGAACATGACGTCCGACCTGACCCGGGGTTGTTAGCTCCACGCGGCTACCGGACCTCCGGTCGTAGAAATCGGGACCCCTGCGCTGATATGTGATTCGACCACGGCTGAGCGATCGAACCTCCCGACCTACGGCTTCGTGATAGCGGCTTCCAAGGAAGGGCTTGTCGAGACCCGGCCTCCTAGCGATGGCACCACGTTGCTTCTGCGAGTACGCCGCTCGCAAGGCAGCGGGCCCACGCGCATGCACCCTTTGGGACGCCAGCCGCACCAAGGCATCTGGTTGAGCTCTCTGTACGTGTCGATACTGGCGCACAACCTGCTGCGCCACCCGACTCGCCTTCGGCAGCTTGGCGATGATCTTGGTGGCAGCCTTGGCGAGCTTGGCCACCTTGTTGAGCTTGGCGAAGGGGTTGATGGCCGACTCGATGGCGCCGCCGACGACGGCCTTGGCTAGGCCATCAAAACTGGCGTTATCGGTCGTGGCGAGGTAGACGACGCTATCGACGATGGCCCCGAACACGAGCTGGCAGACGATGAAGCAGGTCCCGTCGGGATCGAGCTCGGTGACCGGGTTGTTGGCGGCGTAGCGGTACAGGTTGGCTTCGGAGCGGTCGGGGTCGGGCTGCACGAACCGACCGAGCGCCGGGCTGTAGTGGCGCGCGTGCATGTACAGCAGGCTGAGGCCCAGCTGGTCGTCCCACTGGACGTCGAACTCGCCCACGTAGGTGAACCGGAAGCCGAGGTCGACGATGCTGTTGTGAGTGGCCGTGGTCGGCTTGCCCCACGTGTCGTAGCGGTAGCTGTTGGCAAGGGTCAACGAGCCGTCGGACTCGAGCCGGGAGAGGTTGAGCGCGTCACCATGGCCGTTCCAGACCGGGATGTAGGTCCCCGCGCCGGGCTCACCGGCGGCGATGGTCATGCGCACCACCGTGCCCGAGTCGTCGACCACGTAGCTGCGCACCAGCGCCGCCGTGTGCGTCGCGTCGGTCAGGCGCTCCTCGACGATCGCGTCGTCCTGGTAGCGCAGGTCCCAGGTGCTGGGACCCTGGCCTGCGCCGGTCCCCGCGGGATCGCTGACGATCTGGGTGCGGTGCCCCTCGGCGTCGTAGGTGAAGGCGACCTTGTCGTGGGTGGTGGCGCAGTTGGATGTCTTGCAGGCCGTGAGCATCCGGCCGTCGGGGTCGTAACTGAACGTCCAGCCGTTCCAGGTCTTGGTGCGACCGTTGTCGTCGTAGGTGACGTTGGGGGTCGTGCACGACGTCGATGCGGTCTTGCACAGGCGACCTTCTGCGTCGTACGCGAAATCTGTCGAGACAACGCTGCCTGAGGGTCCGATTTCCGTCCGGGTCCGATTGCCGGTGTCGTCGTAGACGTACTTCTCGTCGTGACTGGTGCCGGCCGATCCGCAGGCTGCCGCCTCGTTGCGGTACTCAACCCGCTCGAGCGGGTCATAGCAGTAGCGGAAATCCTTGGTAACCGAACCGTTGTTCTCGACGACCTGGCTGCGATTGTCGTTGTCGTCGTAGCCGTAGTCGGTTTCGCCGACAGCCGTCGTCGCGGAACAGGCGTGGCCCGAGCTGATCGTGCACACCTGGTGCTTGATCTCGATCAAGCGATGGCGATCGTCGTAGCTCGAGAGGGTCTGGACCTCCTTTGTCAGGTCCGAGATCGTGGGGAGGTAGATCGCCTTGACCTGATAGTTGTGATCGGCGTCGTAGACGGTCGTCTGGTTGGACGCCGAGTCGACCAATCCGATGCGCTCGTCGCGGGCGTCGTAGGTCGTGCTGGTCGACTGGCTGGGCGGGTTGGTCCACGGCAGCGTGCCCACCGGGTTGCAGTCGCCGGCTGTGCCGCTTGCCCAGAAGCACGAATCGACGGGGTTGCCCGACGCGTCGAACGTGGTCTTGGTGGTCGAGCCATCTGGCCGTGCCTCGACGACGGTCTGATCGAGGTCGTCGATCGTGTACGTGGTGGTCGTCGTCACGGTCGCCTTGAGGGCGCCGCTGGTGAGCTTGTTGCCGACGCTGTCGAAGGTTTCGATGGTCGGCTTGTCGTCGTCGTTGGGACCGGCGGTGATCTCGGCCTCATACAGGCGACCGAGGGCGTCATACCGGTTGGTCGTGGTGCGCGTGTCCGAGCCCGAGACACAGGTCTTGCCGACCAGGCCTTCGGTCACGGTAAGCGGCAGACCGCGGTAGTCGTAGGTCGCGGTGCCGCACGTCGACTCCGCGTCGGTCTTGGTGACTCGGCCGCCGATGTCGTAGGTGTAGACGGTCTTCTGCGTGGCCGGTCCGCCGACGCCCACTTCCACGGAACTGACCCGGCCAAGGGTGTCGTAGGCCGTGTCATCCTCGGTCTCGTAGGTCGTGCCATCGGCCGACGCCACGGCCACCTGTCGGCCAAGCTCGTCGTACACGTGGATCGTGGCGCCCAAGCTGCCCGCCACTTGTCGGCGATCCTTGTCACTGAGGACCCGGCCGGACGGGTCGTAGGACGTCTCCGACGTGACAGCGGCTGCGGCGGTCGGCGTGTCCTCGAAGGTCTTGGTCGGCCGGCCGGTCCGATCCGACTCGGTCGCCGTGATCACCCCTCCGAAGTCCGTTGCGTGGCGAGCGTCGCCGAGCTCGTCGTACACGGTGGTGGACGTCTTCTGCGCGATGCCAACGCCGGGTGTGGACGGTGTCGTGACGGTGAGGGCCTGGCCGAGCGCGTCATACGTCGTGCGCTCGACGAAGTCGTCGGCGCCGAGGGCCTGCCCGCCGCCGCCGATGGACGTGATCGTCAGTTCGTCGACCGAGGCCACCACCGGATAGCTTCCCGAGTACGCGCCGCCGAGCTGGAACCGCAGCCCGACGTGTCCCGACCCCTGGAGGCCGGCTGGCGGACTCGTGTCCGCCTCGTCGACTGCCCAGGTGACAGGCTCGGTCGTGCCGTCCCTCCACAGTCGGATCTGGCCGCGAACGCTGGTCGTCCCAGTGAGCCGCGCCCGGACCCAATACCAGTCGGTGGTGGCATGGGGCACGGTGCTCGTCGCGGCCTCGATGACCGTCGACGTCCCAGAGGCAGTCCGAGTGAAGGTCGTCGTCAGCTTCTGGGTGGTGTTGAAGGTGACGCGCACCTGGTAGTAGTTGCTGGAGTCCTGGCGGCGCAGATAGGCCCAGAAGAGGTGGTCCGACCCGACTGCCAGCCGATCGACCTTGAGCTTGAAGAGGATTTCGGCATCCTGGGCGGAGACCGACGTCAAGTAGGTATTCGCGTTCGTGTTCGAGCTCAGGCTGATCGTGCCCACCGAGCCATCCACATCGTGCTCGCTGGTGGTGCTCGACCACGAGCCGCCAGTGTCGGCCGTCCCCCAGCCGTCGGTGACCGAGCGCCCATATGCGTCCCGAGCGAAGGTGGTCGCGGAGGCGCCGATTGCCCGGCGCGGGTCGGCCGTGCTCGCACGATTCCCGGCCGTGTCGTAGGTGAATGCCGACGTCAGGTCGGTCCGCTCGCTGGTCCCCGTCGGGGGCACCGTGTCGGACGTCCCGGAG
>CAWBFV010000004.1:0-1160726 GCA_963788235.1 uncultured Chloroflexia bacterium
TAGCCGGGCCCGTGCAGGCCGAACGGCGCGAGAGCCCAGTTCAGCAATCCGTTCTCGCTCAGGATCAGCCGCCACGCGTAGACCTTGACGAGATAGCCGGACCACAACGGCAGCAGGATCGACACGACCAGCAGCGCCCTCGTCCGCGGCGAGGCGACGCGAGCCATGAAGAACGCGATCGGGAACGCGAGGATCACGTCGGTGATCGTGACGAGCGCGGCGTACCCGATCGTCCGCAGCGCCACCGTTCGGTAGATCGTTCGAGCCGATCAGGTCCTGGAAGTTCTTCGAGACTCCAGTCGTGGACGATCTCGCCGCTGAAGGGATCGAGCCGCCAGAACGCCGAGACCGCGAGGAGCGCGAGCGATCCGATATATGCGATGAGCAACCAGCCGAGCGGCGCCGACAGCAGGAGTCCGAGCTGGATCCGCGGCCGCCGATACAGCCAACCGGCCAGCCGCCGAGCGAGGCTCGGGCGCGGCAGGTCAGGCGCGGCTGTCGGAGCCTGTTGGCGTGCGTTCAGTGGTGCGTCATGCGGAGGGTCCATGTGCCGTCGGACCCCGGCCTCCTTCCGGAAACCGGGGTCCGAGACTACGCGGTGGTGGGCGTCAGCCCTTGATCTCGGTCCAGGCCGGCCGTCCACGCGGAGAAGTCCTTGCAGATCGGGCCGCGACCGTCGAGGCATTCCGACGAGGGCGTGTTCCAGAGGTACACGTCCTTGAAGTACGCCTCGTCCTTGGCGTGGAAGAGGTCACACCAGCCGGGCGAAAGCTTTTCCGCCTCGGCGCAGCCCTGGTCGCTGACCGGCGCCTCGCCGAACCAGACCGTCGCCTGGGCGTTGGCGAGCGGGCTCATGATGTAGTCCATCCACTTGTACATGCAGTTGGGGTGCTTGGCCTGGGCCGAGATCATCCAGCTGTCGGACCAGCCGGTGGTCCCTTCCTTCGGCTTCGTCACCTTCACCGGGACGGGCGGCTTCGCGGCCTGCAGCACGCTCGCCTGGTACTGCCAGGTCGTGCCGACCACCATGTCACCGCTCGTGAACGAGTCGATCTCCTGCTGCGCCGTGCCCCAGTACGTGGTGATGTTCTGGCGTTGCGCCTTGAGCAGGTCGACCGCGGCCTGGAACTGGGTGTCGTCCAGGGCGTAGGGATTGGTGATCTTGAGGTCGGGCTTGGTCGCCATGAGGTACACGGCGGCGTCGGCGATGTAGATCTCGTAGTCGTACGCCGTGACCTTGCCCTTGTAGGCCGAGCCGCCCTCGAAGACGACGCTCCAGCTGTCGGGATCGGGCTTGACCACGTCGGTGTTCCACATCAGCAGGTTCGCGCCGCGACCGTGCGGCACGCCGTAGACCTTGCCGTCGACCGTGTTGTGGGGCTGGTTCTTCAGACCCTCGAATACGTTGGCGAAGCTGGGGACGAGGCTGGTATCGATCGCCGCCACGTCGCCAGCGGCGATCAGGCGCAGCGTCGCGTCGCCAGACGCCGACACGCCGTCGTACTCGCCGGTCTTCATGAGCTGGACCATCTCGGACGAGCTCGCGCCCACCTTCACGGTCGTCTTGCATCCGGTGGCCGTCTCGAACGGGGTGACCCAGTCGTAGCCGCCCGCCGGCACGGGCTCGCCGCCCGAGCCGCCCATGACGTACTGCGTCCACGCGACCAGGTTCAGCGCGCCCTCGCCTTCGCCGAGCGACGCCGCCGGCGACGGCTCGGTGCTCGTCGCGGCCGACGGCTCCGTGCTGCCTGCGGTCGTTGGCGCCCCGGATGGGGCAGCGCTGGCCGCTCCGCCGCCGCCACATGCGGCCGCGATCAGGGCCAGCGCGGCCAACCCGACCGCGAATCTCCGATCCTTCATGTCTCCTCCTCCTCGATTCGCCGGATCAGCCGGCACACTCCGATCTCACGTCCCTTCGGCGAGTTCGAGCTCGTGCTGTCGCTTCCAGACCAGGCGGACGGCCTTGCCCTCGAGCGCGAGCGCCTCGGTCGACGATGTCGCAAGGTTCTGCTGGGTGACGACCAGCTTCGTGCCGGCATCGAGCGCCACCACGTAGCGGGTATCAGGGCCGATGTAGACCACGTCCTGGACCACGCCGGTCGCCCCCGTCTCGTCGGCCTCGACTGCGTGGTCCCGATCGTGCAGATGGATCTTCTCCGGCCGGATCGTGAACGTCCCCTCCCGGCCGAGGACGGTCCTGCGCGACCTCGCCGGTCAGGAGGTTCGACGTCCCGACGAAGCCAGCCACGAACCGGGTCTTCGGTCGTTCGTAGACCTCGGCGGGTGAGCCCAGTTGCTCGATCCGGCCCGCGTTGAACACCGCCATGCGGTCGCTCATCGTGAGCGCCTCTTCCTGGTCGTGGGTCACGTAGATGAACGTGATACCGACCTGTTGCTGGATCGCCTTGAGCTCGATCTGCATCTCCTCGCGGAGCTTGAGATCGAGCGCGCCGAGCGGCTCGTCGAGCAGCAGCACCCGCGGTCGGTTCACGAGCGCTCGCGCGAGCGCGACGCGCTGGCGCTGGCCGCCTGATAGTTGCGCCGGCTTCCGCCGGTCGAAGCCCTCGAGCCGGACCATCCGCAGCGCATCGGCGACGCGTTTGGACCGCTCGGGTTTCGGGACTTTGCGGACCATGAGTCCGTATGCCACGTTGTCGGCGACCGTCAGGTGCGGGAACAGCGCGTAGTCCTGGAAGACCGTGTTCACGTCGCGGTCGAACGGCGGGACGTTCGTGACATCGCGGCCATGCAGCAGGATCCGGCCCGCTGTCGGGGCCTCGAAGCCGGCGATCATGCGCAGGGTCGTGGTCTTGCCCGATCCGGACGGGCCGAGCATCGAGAAGAACTCGCCGTCGCGCACGTCGAGGTCGATCCCGTCGACTGCCACGACCTGGGAGGTGCCCCCGGTGTCAGTATTTCTTCCGACGCGCCGTCCGACCGCGTCGCCGTACTCCTTGCGCACGCCCTCGAGTCGCACGGCCGGCGTGGACGTGTCGTGGTCACTCGCGGCAGACGTCCCGCTCGCGTTGCGGGTCTCGGTAGGGATGGCCAAGCACGCCCTCGCAGCTGGGAAAGCGGGTGGGTGTCGCCGGGTCGTCCGGATGACGGGGTGCGCGAACGATGCGACGGGCACCGAAGCGTGTCAAGGGACGGCGCGGTCGACGCACCACCTGCCTCGGCGCGATGGCCACGCAAGCACGATGCGCGGTGTACGCTCTTCCTCCGCCGTCGAGCGCCGATCGACATCGACCGCAACCCGCGAGGAGGACCTGGATGGCCTACGTGATCGCCGAGCCGTGCATCGACGTGCTCGACATCTCGTGCGTGTCGGTCTGTCCGGTCGATTGCATCCACTACGAAGAGGGCGTGGATCGCAAGCTGTTCATCGACCCGAACGAATGCATCGACTGCGGCGCATGCGAGCCCGAATGCCCGGTCAACGCGATCTTCCCCGAGGAGTCGCTGCCACCCGAGTGGGCGCAGTACACGCCGATCGATGCGACCTGGTACACGGACAAGGCGGCGGCTCGGGCGTCAGTCGACGCCCTGAAGCCCTCGGGCTGATGGCCTCGCGGCGCTCGGCCTCAGACCTCGGGGCGAGCGTGTCAGCTTCACGTTGAGGTTGCCAGTACCCCGGCACTCCTGATGCGCATCGCTTCCCTGCTTCCTTCCGCCACCGAGATCGTCTGTGCGATCGGGCTCCAGGACGAGCTCGTGGCGATCACCCACGAGTGCGACTGGCCGCCATCGGTCGTCGGCAAGCCCGTCGTCACCCGCAGCGTCCATGACCTCGCCGCGGTCGGGTCACGGGAGATCAACGCGCGGGTCACGGCGTCGGTGCATGGCGGCTCGTCGCTGTACGAGCTCGACGAGGAGGCGCTCGCGGCGGTCGAGCCGGACCTGATCCTGACCCAGGAGCTGTGCCAGGTCTGCGCGGTCAGCTACCGCGAGGTCAACGAGGTCGCGCGGCGGATCGATGCCGATATCGCGGTCGTGTCGCTCGAGCCCACCTCGATCGAGGGGATCCTCAATACGATCACGACGGTCGGCGCCATGGCCGAGGTCGAGGACGCCGCGATCGATGTCGTCGAAGGTCTGCGCGAGCGCCTCGGAGCCGTCGAGCAGCGCGTTGCGGCCAGGCGCGATGCCGGGCGCGAAGCCTCGCGGGTCGTCGCGCTCGAGTGGCTCGATCCGCCGTTCGCGGTCGGTCACTGGGTGCCGGAGCAGATCCGCCGGGCCGGCGGCTGGGACCTGCTGGGGGCCGACGGGGAGAAGTCGTACCCGACCACCTGGGAGGCGGTGGCCGACGTCGACCCGGAGATGCTGTTCCTGATGCCCTGCGGCTTCCACCTCGCCGAGACCGTCCGGGAGTGGGCGCGGACCGAGGTGCCGCCGTGGATCGTGGAGCTGCCCGCCGCCCGGCGCGGCGCGGTGGTCGCGCTCGACGGTTCGGCGTACTTCTCTCGTCCGGGACCGCGGGTCATCGACGGGATCGAGATGCTCGCCGAGATCATGGATCCCGAGGCCTTCGTCGACATCGCACCGCCGGGTGGCTGGACGCCGGTCGGAGTCCGCTAGGTGCCGTTCCTCGCCACGTTCACCTGCCTGTGGTGTGGCGCCGCGCACGCGACGCGGAGCGGCGACGACCTCGAGGGCTGGGCCCAGCTCTGCCCCGACTGCGTCGGCAAGGCGGGCGACAACGGCTTCCTCCGCTTCCGGTTGCGCCAGGCGCTCACGGAACGGTCGGCGGCGTCGAGCGCGGTTGGCGCGGCACCCGGTGTCGCCGGCACGCCGGCGATCGACGACGCGACCGGGCACGCCGCCGCCGCGACGGCCGTCGCGGCAGCGACCGATCTCGACCAGGCGATGATCGAGTACTACGAGGCGCGGGCACCGGAGTACGACGACTGGTATCTGCGGCGCGGTCGATACGAGCGCGGCGCCGTCCATGACGCCGCGTGGAACGCGGAGCTGGACGCCGCCGGCCGCTGGCTCGACGGCCTGCCGTGGACCGGCGAGATCGTCGAGCTTGCGGCGGGGACCGGCTGGTGGTCACCGCTGCTGGCATCGCGCGGGGAGCTGTCGCTGTACGACACGTCTCCGGCGGCGCTCGATCGGGCGCGCGAGCGGCTCGTGGCGCATGGTCTGCGCGCCCATCTGCACGTGCGCGATGCGTGGACCGAACCGGATCGCGAGGTCGATGGGCTGTTCGCCGGCTTCTGGCTGAGCCACGTGCCGCGCGACCGACTGCCGGCGTTCCTGGCGCTCGTTCGTCGTTGGCTCAAGCCCGGCGGGCGTTTCGCGTTCATCGACTCGCTCCCCGACCCGGCCTCGGGCGCCGCGGACCACCCGGAGCCCGCGGGCGATCGAGCTACCCGCAGTCTCGACGACGGCAGGTCGTTCTCGATCGTGAAGGTCTTCTATCCGCCGGAGGCGCTCGAGACGGCGCTCGCGGACGCGGGCTTCGAGGCGGTCGACGTGGCCACGACCGGACGCTTCTTCGTGCTCGGCACTGCAGTGGCTCGCTGAGAGGTCTGCACCGCGGAAATCCCGGTCCCCGTCGGTATACTCCGGCCGATGTCCCCCTTGTCCGAGGCGACCATCGCGACGGTCGGCTCTGGCGTCATGGCCGAAGCGATGATCGCCGGGCTGTTGCGCGACGGGCTGGTCACCCCTGATCGCCTCGTTGCCAGCCATCCCCGCGCCGAGCGGCGCGAATCGCTCGAGCGCGAGTACGGCATCCGTACCGTCGCCGGCAATGCCGATGCCGTCCGCGAGGCCGACGTCATCGTCCTCGGGATCAAGCCGCAGATGCTGGAGCGGGTCGGCCGCGACATCGGCCCGCACCTGCGCCGCGGCCAACTGGTGTTGAGCGTGCTGGCCGGGGCGACCACCGCGGCCCTCACCGGGATCCTCGGGCACGACCAGGTCGTGCGCAGCATGCCGAACACCGCGGCCCGTCTCGGCAAGGGCGTGACGGTCTGGTACGCGACGCCCGAGACCACCGAGCAGCAGCGGGCACAGGCGGCGGCGCTGCTCGGGGCGCTCGGGTACCAGCTCGAGGTCGACGACGAGAAGATGGTCGCGATGGCCACCGCGGTGAGCGGCACCGGGCCGACCTACGTCTTCCTCGTGATGGAGGCGCTCATCGACGCGGCCGTGCACCTGGGCTTTCCTCGCCACATCGCCCACGACCTCGTGATCGAGACGCTGGAGGGCTCGACGCTCTTCGCGAAGCAGTCCGGGATGCACCCGGCCGAGCTGCGGAACATGGTCACGTCGCCCGGCGGCACCTCGGCCGCCGCGCTGCACGAGCTCGAGAGCGGGCGTCTGCGGACGGTCCTGTCGGAGGCCGTCTGGGCGGCGTTCCGGCGAACGGTCGAACTCGGCGACCAGCTCGAGGCAAGGCTCGAGGTCGGCACCAAGGATCGGCCGACCCGCTGATGACGTCGAGCTCGACGGTCGGAGCCTCGGCGCCATCGACCGACCTCCGTCGCGCGTCGCTGAACGACGTTCGGACCCTCGACCTCCGCTCGCCGGCTCGCGACTTCTGGGCCGATGAGGCCGCGCTCTGGGACCGGATGATCACCACGTGGGCGGGCCTCGATGAGGCAGCCTGGCACCTGCCCGGCGCCGCGCGGTCCGACGCCGGTGGACCCGACTGGTCGCTCGCGGAGCACGTCGGCCACCTCGCCGACTGGCAGGAGCTCGCGATCGATTACGTGGCGACCGCCATCGCGACCGGCCGCTGGCCGTCCGACGACGACTACGACGGTGGCGACTTCGACAAGTTCAACGAGCGGCGCCGTGCGCCGTGGACGACGATGCCGGCCAGCGCGATCGTCGCCCGCCTGACGGCGTCGCGACCCCGGTTGCTCGAGTCGGCGCGTCGCCTGCCACTCGAGACGATCCGCAGCGACGCCGCCTGGGGCTGGATCCATTCCACGCTCCACGGCCACTACCTCGATCACCTCGGGGTCATCGAGCCGTGGGCGGATCGGCTCCTGGCCCGGCAAGTCGACGGCGACCCGTTCGTCGCCGACCCCCGAACGGCCGACCACGATGGGTTCCTTGACGCCGCGCGCGAGATCGACGCGGCTTTCGACGCGCTGATCCGCGACGCTGCCCGCGGATCGCTGGGACGTCGAGGAGGTGACGCCCGGCTGGACGCTGCGCGACCACGTCGGCCACCTCGCCGACTGGCTGGAGGAAGGCGCCCGGGCGATCGGCGTGCATGCGGCCGGGGGCGGCTGG
Source organism: uncultured Chloroflexia bacterium (assembly GCA_963788235.1). Taxonomy (GTDB): domain Bacteria; phylum Chloroflexota; class Limnocylindria; order Limnocylindrales; family CSP1-4; genus SPCO01. The sequence goes on from CAWBFV010000004.1 coordinate 7,255, forward strand.
CTGTCCGATCCAGAGGAGGGCATCGACGCCTGGAACGAGCGCCACGTCGTGGCCCGGCGCGGGGAGCCGCCGGCGGCGACGTTGCAGCGGTACGACGCCGCGCACGCGGCGATGGACGCGGCGGTCGCGTCGATGTCGCTCGAGGAGCTTCGCTCGCCCGACGGCTGGAGCTGGGCCTACGACTGCCACTACGGCCACGTCCGCAAGCACCTCGCGATGGTCGGTCGCTGGTGCGTCGGCCACGCTCGAGCGGACGGCTGATGCCCGACGACGCGCCGGCGCCCGCCACGGGGGGCTCGGGGCTGACCATCGAGTCGATCGTCGCGATCGATTCGCCGCGCGAATTCCGGATGCATCCTCGCGATCGCGTCGTCGCGTTCACCGCCGAGGTCGGCGGGGCGCGGCAGCTGATGACGTTGTCGCTGCGCGGGACCGGCACGCCGCCCACGCAGCTGACGGCGTCGGAGAAGCCGATCGCCGACCCGCAGTGGTCGCCCGACGGGCGTCGCCTCGCGTTCACGCGTGACGACGAGATCTGGATCGTCGAATCCGATGGCTCGCGGCTCACGCGTGTCGTCGCGAAGCCGGCCGGCGGCCACGACCCGCGCTGGTCGCCCGATGGGCGGCAGCTGGCGTTCCTCTCGCGCCGGCGCGGCTGGACCCAGGTGTGGCTGATCGACGCCCCTGTTCCCCGCCGCGGGCGTCCGCAACGGGCACCGAAGCCGCCCGAGGCGGTCCCGCTGACCCCGGCCGCGATCGACGTCGAGAGCATGGCCTGGTCGCCCGACGGGGCCCGACTCGCGGTGATGGCCCAGCAACAGCCGGCGGATCTCACCACCTCCCAGATCTCGCTCGTCGACGTGGCGACCGGCAAGAGCGAGGTGGTCGCCGGCAAGGACAGCCACGACACGGGTGCCCGCTGGCTCGCCGACGGGTCGATCATCTATGTCAGCGATGCCGACGGCTGGTTCCAGGTCATCCGCCGCTCGCCGGACGGACGGGATCGTCTGGTCCTCACCGACGGCAAGCGCGAGCACGGCGAGCCGTCGGGTGGCTACGGGTTCGTGCCGCTCCCATCCCCGGACGGCACGCGGCTCGTCCACATCGACGTGCACGACGGGCTGATCGACCTCGTCGTGCGAGCCTCGGGCGGCGACGGCCAGCCAAAGCGTGGTCGTGGCCGTCCGCCGAAGGCGCCACGCACGGTGAGCGCGGCCACAAAGGCCGTGCGGATCTCGCCGTGGGACGGCGTCTGGCGGGCGATCGGCTGGATGCCCGATGGCGCCTGGGTCACCGCGATCGGCGAGAGCGAGACGCGACCGCAGGACCTCTGGCTGCTGCCGGTCCCGGGCGTCGCGCCGGAGGGATCGAGGCCGCGCCAGGTCACCGATTCACGTCCCGCGGTGTTCGCCGCTGCGACCGGCGCCGGTCGCGTGTCCGTCGGCGAGCGCGTGACGTTCACGGCGCGGGACGGCTTACGGATCGAGGGCACGCTGTGGCGCCCGGCCGGCGCCTCCGGCAAGCGCGGCGGCCGACGGGTCCCCACGATCGTCTATCCCCACGGCGGCCCGACCTGGCAGTCGTACCGCAGCTTCCAGCCGTTCAAGCTGCTGCTGGTCAACGAGGGCTTCGCGTTCCTCGACGTCGACTTCCGCGGGTCGACCGGCTATGGCCGGGCGTTCCGTCACGCCAACCACGGGGAGTGGGGTCACGGCGACGTCCACGACCTGATCGACGGCGGGAACTGGGTCAGGGAGCAGCCGTGGTCCGATGGCCGGCTCGCCATCTACGGTGGGTCGTACGGCGGCTACATGGTGTTGAGCGCGCTCGTCGAGGAGCCGGCGATGTGGTCTGCCGGCGTCGACCTCTACGGCGACTCGGAGATCGCCGAGAGCTACCGGCACGGCGACCGGGTCGGCCGGCTCGACCTCCAGCGCCAGATGGGGATCCCCGACGACCCCAAGTCGGGCGAGGCCTACCGGCGAGGGTCGCCGGTCTATCGCGCGGAACGGATCGAGGCCCCGTTGCTGATCCTCCACGGCCGCAAGGACATGCGGGTGGTCCCGCTCATGACCGAGCGCATGGTCGAGGCGCTCAGGATCGAGGACAAGATCCACGAGGTCCACTGGTACGACGACGAGGGCCACGGCTGGGAACGCCGCGAGAACCGGCGGGACGCGTTCGAGCGCATCGTCAGCTTCCTGCGGACCCACCTTCCCCCGGGCTCGTCACCGACGGCGGCGGCATCGCGTCCAGGCCGCGACGCGGGATCACGCTGATCGACCCGTTGGTCTCGAGCACCGCCAGCGCCGCGTCCTCGATCCGTTCGAGGCCGTGCGCTCGCATCGCGGTCTCGATCTCGTCGGTCGAGATCCCCTCCTCGTCGACGGCCTTCTCGAGGACCCGGCCGTCGCGGACGATCAGCCGTGGCTCACCCTCGATGACCTTGCGGACGCGCGGGGAGCGGACTTGCAGTCGCGCCAGCAGGAAGTCGAGCGTCAGCAGCGTGGTGACCGCGATCAGCCCGCCCCACAGCGACGTGTTCTCGCCGACCATCGAGTTCTGGACCGCGTCGCTGATCACCAGGATCACGACCAGTTCGAGGACGGACATCTGGCCGACCTCGCGCTTGCCCGAGATCCGCATCGCGACGATGAGGAACAGGTAGACGATCGCGGTCCGGAGCGCGACGTCCGGCAGGCTGGATCCGATCTCGGGCAGGCTCGGCATCGAACGGACTGTAGTCCGCACGCGGGTGGCGGGCTAGCCGCTCGCGGAGAATCGAAACGGCCGTCCTCATCGGACGGCCGGTCGATCGGGTGTCGGTGCCGGCGGCTAGCGCCGGCGACACGACGGTCCGGACCCTAGGGCCCCCAGCGGCGCGCCGCCTCCAGCACGAGGCCGGAGCTGGCGAGCGCGGACAGGAGCAGCAGTGCCCGGAAGGTCCCTGACTTGATGAGGTTCTTCATCATGGTCCCTTCGATTTCGAATGATCCGAGGGACGAATACGCGTCCCGGACCACAACCATGGGAGACAGGCAGCTGCGCGGCCATGGGCCATCGGTACCAGAGGGTTTCGGCGTAGGTGGCAGTGCGGTCACGCACCGCGGCCCGAATCAGGGGTTGGACCGGTCTCCTGCGCGCATCCCGAGCGCGACGACCAGCACGATCCCGACCCCGATCAGCACATCGCCGATGCTGAAGACGTTCGCCAGCGGGATCGCCGCGGGCAGCGCGTAGACGTCGGTCAGTGGCGCGAGACGCGGGTCTGCGATCACCGCGCTGTTCGAGAACCCGTCCGCCGGTGACAGGCCCGCCGTGGCCAACGCCGCCTCGGTCGTCGGCATGACCCCGCCGTTGGCGATGATCGCGGCCAGGTTCGAGACCGCGCCGAGCGCGACGAGCGCCAGCGCCGGCAAGCGGCGAATGTTGCGCACGACCGCGATCAGGACCGCGGCGGTCGAGGCGACGTAGATCGCGGCGCCGACGTCCTCGCCGATCCGCTCGGTGAGGAGCGGCGAGAACAGCAGCACCTGGACCAGCAGGCCGCCGACCGCGAGCCAGGCCCAATCGAAGCGCACGTTGGCGAGCCGCTCGAGCCGTCCGCCGAGCAGATAGCCGAGCGCGATCCCCAGCGGGATGGCAAAGAGGATGAACACGCTGCGGGGCGTCAGTCCGTCTGCGAGGCGAGGATCTCGTTGAGCTGAGCGACGTGATCCTCGGCGTGGCCGATCACGAACCGCTCGAGGATGCCCCCGGCCGGCATCTCGCCGAGCCTCGGGTGGAGCCCGATCCGGGTCTGGTCGGTGTCCGACAGGCTCGGCAGCCGGTCCTCCCAATCACGCAAGCCGGCGTCGATGCGGCCGAACAGGACCCGCAACGGCAACGTCCGATCACGAGCGAGGATCCCGATCCGGACCGGATCGTCCGCGGTGCGCCCGAACGGGACGGGGGCGCTACCAGGGGCATCGACGATCCGCTCCATCTCGCCGAGCCAGAACGGCAGCATCTCCTCGACGTGGGCCAGCACCTCGCGCGGCCCCCAGGATGCCTCGGGACCGGTCCCGTAGTCGTCAGCGAGGGTCCAGGGCTCGCCGGCCATCACCCGCGGTGCGAGCTCGGCATACGCGCGGCGGGCCGCGGCGATGCGCTCGATCTCGGTCGTCATGGCGGCCAGTGTCGCACGCGCGGCGTACGATGGTGGCACTGACCAACGCCTCGGCCTGACCGTCGGGCCGCCGGGGCCGGACCCGCATGCAGCGGAGCGATGTGATGACCGAAACCATCTCTCGTGGCGCGGCCAACCAGGCCGGCGCCCGTGTCGATGCGGATGCCTACGCCAAGGCCGCCGATTTCCTGCCCCTCGATGGCATCGATCACGTCGAGTTCTGGGTCGGCAACGCTCGGCAGGCCGCCGCCTACTACCGCGCGCTGTGGGGCTTCACGCCGGTCGCGTTCAGCGGGCTCGAGACCGGCATTCGCGATCGGGCCAGCTACGTGATGGTCCAGAACGACATCCGGTTCGTCTTCACGGCGCCACTCACCCCCGACGGCGAGATCGCCGAGCACGTGCGCGCCCACGGCGACGGGGTCCACGACATCGCCTTCCGCGTCGCCGACGTCAATTCCGCCTGGCGCGAGACGACGTCGCGGGGCGCGGCCTCCGCGCTCGAGCCGACCGAGCTCGACGGCGGCGAGGATGGGGTGCTCCGTCGGTCGTCGATCCGGACGTACGGCGAAACGCTCCACTCGTTCGTCGATCGCAGCGGCTACCACGGCGTCTTCGCGCCGGGCTACCGCAAGGTCAAGTCGCCGCCTCGGGCTGCCGAGGGGCTGTCGCTGCTCGAGGTCGATCACTGCGTCGGCAACGTCGAGCTCGGCCAGATGGACGCCTTCGTCGACTTCTATCGCGACGTCCTCGGCTTCGCCCAGCTCATCCATTACGACGACAAGGTCATCCACACCGACTACAGCGCGCTGATGTCGAAGGTGATGACCAACGGCAACGGCCGCATCAAGTTCCCGATCAACGAGCCGGCCACGGGCAAGAAGAAGAGCCAGATCCAGGAATACCTCGATTGGTATCGATCGCCCGGCTGCCAGCACATCGCCCTGCGGACCGAGGACATCGTCGGCACCGTGCGCCGCCTGCGCGAGAACGGCGTCGAATTCCTGGGCCTGCCGCACGAGTACTACGCCACGCTCGCCGACCGCGTCGGTGATGTTGGCGTCCCGATGGACACGCTCGAGGAGCTCGGCATCGAGGCCGACCGGGACGAGGAGGGCTACCTCCTGCAGATCTTCAGCCGCCCGGTCCAGGATCGCCCGACGTTCTTCTTCGAGATCATCGAGCGCCACGGCTCACGCGGCTTCGGCGTCGGCAACTTCAAGGCGCTGTTCGAGGCGATCGAGCGCGAGCAGGCCAAGCGCGGGAACCTCTAGCCGTGGCGTCGGTGGCGGATCTCGTCGAGCCCGAAGCCCTGCGGGAGAAGGCCGGCGAGTACCTCCAGCGAGCGGGCGAGGTCCTGCGGGCGGCGGGCCGCGTGACCATCGTGGACTTCGGCCCGATGCGGGTCACCGCACAGGTCGACGACGGTGGCGAGCAGCATTACGTCAAGCTCGCAGCGGTCGACGGCGACCTGACCGTCGATTGCGATTGCCCGACCGGCCACGACGGAACGTTGTGCCCGCATTCGACAGCGACTGCCATCGAGACCTGGCACCGCGCGCCGAAGCGGCAGGGCTGAGCGCCGCTGCCGCTTCGATCCAGGCGATCGGGCTTACATGCGGGTGACCGCGATCGTGCCGACAGCGCTGGCCACTTCGAGGGTCAGGGGCGTCGACCCCCCTTCGATCGAAACGAGACTGGATCCCTTCAGGATGAACAGGGTCGCCTGCGTTGGATCCCAGATCGCCTCGTCGCCGAGGCCGGAGACGGGCTGGACCCCGGAATTCGACTTCCAGGATTCGAACACCGCGGCGCCGCCGTTCTTCCGGTACGAGGTTCCCAGGACATCCGCGCCTGCCGTACGGTAGATGCAGTAGTTCACGTCGCCGTTGCTACCACTGATATTCGGGTCTGGCGTGACCGTGGACGACAAGTTGAGGGCGGTCGCCAGCTCGGCAGCGGTCACCAGGTCACAGGCCCTTGCCACCCCAAGGTCGAACGTCGGCGATGGAGCTGCTGAGCTCGGCGCCGGCGACGCCGATGGGGCCGTGGTCGGACTCCCTCCCGGTGCGCCGACGGATTCGCTGCCCCGAGGACCGAAGAGACCGAAGCCGACGAGGCCGATGACGAGGACGGCAGCCAGTACGGCTGCAATTCGAAGCGATCCATTCATGTGGTTGGCTCTCCAGGTGAGACCGCGCCACGACGGCCGCTGACGTTGATGCGAGATCCGGGCGGCGACGATGTCCACGACCCTGTCGGGCATCCGGGACGGTCCGTCGCCGAGCCACACCTCGAGCACGCGATCGATGTCGGCTCGGTGGTTCATGCGCTCCGTCCTCCGACGATCGATACGCGCGCATCGGCATCGAGCGCAGCCCGCATGGCGCGATGGGCGTGATGGAGTCGAGAGCGGATCGTGCCGGCCGGGACGCCGAGCAGGTCGGCGATCTCGGACGGCGCGATAGCCGACGAAGTGATGCAGGACAAGGACCGCGCGCTCATCCGGCGTGAGCCGTCGGAACCCGCGGTCCAGTTGGTCTCGATCGGCGACCGTCAGGAATTCGTCGGGTCCAGCGGGACCGTCGAGTGTCAAGACGTGCAGCTTCGCCGCCCTCCGACGCTCGCGCGTCGCATGCGCGATGCAGACGCGGTCGACGCAACCGGTGGATCCAGGCGTCGAATCGGTCCGGATCGCGGAGACCCGGTAGGTCGCGCCAGGCGATCACCAGCGCGTCCTGCAGGGCGTCCTCGGCCCGATCGACGTCCCGCAGGATCCGATGAGCGATCGCAAAGAGGCTGTCGCCGCGCGATCGGACCAGATCGACGAATGCCGCCTGGTCACCATGCGCTGCAGCCTCGACGAGGTCGCGATCCACCGTCACCACCAGGGCGTGACGCCCATGGGGGGCGCCGTCCACCTCTACCGGTAGATCGTGCGCGCTCAGCGTTGGATATTCATTCGTCGTCCGTACGAGGGGCCAGCGCGGGAACCGCCGGTTGGGGTCCGCGCCGCCGGCCCGGGCTCAGTCGGCGACCGCGAACCGGAACGTGTCGCGGTCCACGTCACCGTCCTTGCGTGGCACTCGTCGGGAGTGCCGTCCACGCCCTATGGCCGCCGATGCCGTCGAAGCGTTCAAAACCGGCCGACTCGCGCAGTATCCTCGTGCTGTCGAAGGGGCAAGTGACGGAGGAGGCGATGGAGCTCTACCCGTGGTTCGTGTTCGTGCACCTCGCAGGTCTCGTGCTGTTCGCGATCAGCCACGGGGCATCGGCGTTCATGGCCTTCCGGGTGCGCCGCGCACGGGATCCGCAGACGATCGCCGCGCTCCTCGACGTGGGGCAATGGTCGATCGGGCCCATGTACATCGGGTTGTTGTTGCTGATCGTCGGTGGGCTCGGGGCCGCCTGGATCGCGAACCTCTGGGGCCAGCCATGGATCATCGCGTCGATCGTCGTATTCGTGATCGTGCTTGTGGCCATGTGGGCTGTCGCGTCGCCGTACTACATGGGCCTGCGCAAGGCGGTCGCCGAGCCCGGAGCTGACGGAGCGCCGGGCGTGTCCCCCGACGCGCTGACGGCCCAGCTCGATACGCGTCGCCCGGAGATCCTTGCGACGGTCGGAACCGTCGGGCTGCTGGTGCTCGTCTGGCTGATGGTCATCAAGCCCGGCTTCTAGCTCGGGATCGACCGTCCGCCGGAGTCCGGAATGCCATCTCGTCCCGCGCCGCGAATCGTTGATCGTGTAGTCGTCGCCATCGTCGCCATCGTCGTCCTGGGCTGTGCGCCTGCGGCACCAAGTCCCTCGGCTCCTGCTCTCGCCGGGACGAGCTGGACCGTCATCTCGATCAACGGGCGCCGGCGTCGTCCCGGATTCGCCACCGACGATCCAGTTCTCCGAGGACGGCCACGTGAGCGGGTCGAGCGGTTGCAACCAGTACGGCGGCTCGTTCAAGGCCAACGGCGGCACCATCGAATTCGGGCCGCTCCAGTCGACCGAGATGTTCTGCGAAGGGGCTCGCGGACCCCAGGAGGCGGCGTTCACCGCCGGACTGAGCGGTGCCAAGACGTATTCGGTGGACAGCGACGGCCAGTTGGTCATCGACGGTGCGGCCCGGATCGTCGCGAGGCCGGGCATCGCGGCCGGGGTGCCCCTGCCAAGCGCGGGGGCTGGGCTTGCCGCGACGGCTTGGGATCTCGTCGAGCTGGGCAATACCGCGGACTTCGCCCACATCGTCCCGACGATCGAATTCGGCCCGGACGGGTCGGTCTCGGGGTTCGCCGGTTGCAACACGTTCTCCGGGTCGTACACCACGAACGGGAGCACGCTCGCGCTCGGGCCGCTGGCCACGACGAAGATCGGCTGCGTCCGACCGGCGAGCGCGATCGAGTCGGACTACCTGGCGGCGCTCTCCGGCGTCACGAGCTGGGAGCTCGGCGCCGATGGCCGACTGGCGCTCGGCGGGGCGGTGCCGCTGCGGTTCGCGACGCGATGAGCGGCTGATGCGCCTCGCCCACGTCCGCGAACGGCATGCCGCGACCGGCGCGCCGTGGCGCCTCGCCGCGGCGCTGGACCATCCGCCGAGCCGCTGGATCGATCTCGATGTCGCGCGGCGACGCGACCTGGCGGCCCGGCCGGAGCTGGCCCACGACGCGGTCCTCCATCGACAGCCGATCACGACGCTCGACGCCCACCTGGCCCGCGGCCTCCGCGTGGCGGCCCTCGCCGACATCGTCGAGGCGTTCGTGCCACGGGGCGAGGGTGACGATGACGACGCGTTGCTCGATGCGCGCGAGCTGCGGTTCGGGCCGCCGATCCTCGACCCGCCCTCGATGCGCGACGGCTACGGGTTCGAACAGCACGTTCGGACGATGTGGGAGCGGCGTGGTGGCGAGATCCCCGAGGCCTGGTACCGGCTCGCGGTCTTCTACTTCTCGAACGTGTCGGAGATCCGCGGTCCGGACGACCCGGTCTGGGCGCCGCGTGGCTCGACCGAGCTCGACTACGAGATCGAGATCGCGGCGCTCATCGACACGCCGGCACGGGATCTGGCGGCGGATCGAGCCGAGGAGGCCATCGGCGGCTACACGATCTTCAACGACTGGTCGGCGCGCGACCTGCAGCGGGACGAGACCGCGGTCCGCCTCGGGCCGGCGAAGGGCAAGGATTTCGCGAGCTCGATCGGGCCATGGCTCGTCACGCCCGATGAGCTGGAGGACACCCGCTCGGGCGTCGGCTTCGATCTGGCGATGACCGCGACCGTGAACGGGACCGAGACGTCGCGCGGTCGCTGGTCGGACGCCGTCCACGGGTTCGCGGAGCTTGCGGCACGTGCCTCGGCCGACGTCACGCTGCGGCCAGGCGAGCTGCTCGGTTCGGGCACGGTCGGGACCGGCTGCCTGCTCGAGATCAAGGACCAGACCCTTGGTCGCTACCTGGAACCCGGCGACGACGTGGCACTCACGGTCGATCGCCTCGGGACGCTGCGAACGCCGATCGTCGAACGACCGCAGATCGCCTAGATCTCGGCGCCGTCGAGGACACGAGCCGTGCCATGATTTTCGGGTGCCTCGTTCGACGCTCCGAATCGAGCCGATGATCCCGGCCGACTGGCCGGATGTCCACCGCATCTACAGCCAGGGCATCGCGACCGGCGACGCGACCCTCGAACGCGACGCGCCCGACTGGGACCATTTCGATCGATCGCATCGGAACGATTGCCGCCTGGTCGCGCGCCGAGAGACGGGTGGTCCGGCCATCGGCTGGGTCGCGCTGACCGCCTACTCGGCGAGACGCGTCTACAGCGGGGTCGCCTGGGAGAGCGTGTACGTCGCCGAAGCTGCCCGGGGCCAGGGCGTCGGCCGAGCGCTGCTCGAGGCGCTGATCCCCGCAGCGGAAGTGGCGGGCTTCTGGACGCTGCTTGCCGGGATCATGGCCGAGAACCGCGCGAGCATCGCGCTGCACGCTCGGTGCGGCTTTCGACGCGTCGGCGTGATGCGCTCGATGGGTCGTGATCGGCGTGAGCGCTGGCGCGACGTCGTACTGATGGAACGGCGCAGCGATCGCGTCTGGGCGTAGGCGGCCTTACTCCACGAGACCGAGACGCGCGGCCACCGAAGCCGCCTCCGTCCGCGTGCGCACCTCCAGCTTGCCCAGGATGTTCGAGACGTGGACACCGGCCGTGCTTTCGCTGATGAACAACTCCTCGGCGATCCGCCGGTTGGTGTGGCCCTGGACGAGCAGCGCCAGGACCTCCCGCTCCCGGGCGGTCAGGCCGTGGTCGTCGGTCGCCGTCGGTTCGTCGGCAGCGCTCGCGTCTGCCGGCCCCTCGACCGGGAGCTCGACGCGTGATCGCCGAGCCAGCGACTCGATCGCATCGCGGAGGGGCACCGCGCGGAGCGCGTCGGCGCGTGTCCACGCGTCACCAAGCACCTCCGCCGCGCCTCGGCGTGTGGAGCGAGCCTGCAGGAGTGCCTCCGCGAGACGGTATCGCGAGTACACCATCCGCCAGGCCGTCTCTGTGCGATCCGCACGTTCGACGGCGACTTGCCACGCCTCGACGCTCGGGTCGCCGGCCGCACGCTCGACTTCCGCGGCACTGATCGCCGCGTCCGCGGCCAGTCGGCCGCCGAACTGCTCGGACCCCTCGGGCACTTCGGTCCAGTCGCGCAGGGTGTCGCGGTAGCCCCTGCGCTCCGGCGAGTGCCTCGTGGGCCACGCCGGGATCCCTGGTCGCTCGGGCCATCTCGGCGCGGTCGGCCTCGGCCCGGGTAGCGATGGCGAGCAGCTCGCTCATGTAGTAGCGATCGCCCGTCCGGTCGATGCGCGCGACGCCTTCTGCCGCGAACCGCGCCGCCTCGTCGACCAGCCCGGTCGTCAAGGCGAGCTCCACCCGGCCGACGTACATCTGTCCAGTGAACTGGGCCTCCGTGAGTGGCGCGATCAAGGCCAGGCCCTCCGACAGGAGCTGGGCGGCCTCCTCGCTGCGGCCCCGTCGGGCAAAGAACGTGCCGACGACAGCGATCGTGCCCATCCGGTTCACGCCGACCGCGTCGCCAGAGAGCACGTCGTCGGTGAGCGTCTCCGCTTCGGCCCACCGACCGAGTTCGATCGCCGCGGCGATCGCGTTACCGGCGAGGAAGCGGCCATATCCCCTCGACGCGCCGACGGAGCGTGCCCAGGCGACGCCTTCCATGGCCACGGTGTAACTGTCCTCGGTCGCGCCACAGACCGTCAGGACCGTACTGAGGTTCGCGTACGACCGACCGACGTCATCGACGTCATCGAGCTCCCTCGTCATCGCCGCCGCCTCGCGCTGGATCGTTACGCCCTCCTCGCATCGACCAAGCAGGGCGGTGCTGACGCCGAGCGTGTTGCCGGCGTGTGCTTCTGCGGTCCGGTTCTCGGTCGCGCGCGCGATCTTGATCGACTGCTCGGCGGTCGCGATCGCGCGGGGGTGATCGCCGCGGAGCATGTACGCGCCCGCGAGCGCCGCGACGACCCGAGCGTGGATCTGGGTCGGCGCCGATCGATCGAGGGCGTCGACCGTCGTTTCGAGGATCGCCAGGCCCTCCGTCATCGCACCGGCGATCCACAAGGCACGCGCGAGCCGCTCGTTGGCGGCCACCCACCGCTCGCTGTCCCGGTGGCGGTCGATCCGCTCGATCGCCGCTCGCGCGAAGTCCACGGCACGATCGCCCTGGCCGCTGACCATCGCGGCGAGCGAAGCCTCGAAATAGAGGCCGGCCGCGTCGGTATCGGTGGGTCGATCGTCCGCCGGCACCGCGTCCCACAGCTCGATCGCGTGTTCGAGCGCTCGCGCGGCCTCGCCGAATGCGTGTGTCTCCGCGGCCGCCCGCGCCGCGCGGACCCAGGAACGGAGCGCCAGCCGCTGGTCCTGGGCGGCTGTCGCGTGGTGCGCAAGCGTGGCGAGGTGGCTGGCCCCGTCCGCCCCGGCTGGGACGTGCATCGGCTCGAGCGCGGCGGCATACGCCGCGTGCAGTCGGCGGCGCTCGCTCGGGAGCAGATCGTCGTACACGGCCTCCGCGAGCAGCGCATGACGGAATCGATACGCGTCGCCCCGCGGCGCCACCTGGGTCGACAGGATCTGGGCGCCCACGGCCTCGCGCAGCGGCCCCTCCAGGTCGCCCTCGGGCAGCCCCGCGACCGCCGCAAGGAGCCCGGGTTCAGCCGTTCGCCCGGCAACCGCCGCGATCCCAAGGACGCGCTGGGCATCGTCGGACAACGCCGTGACCCGGGTCAGCAGGACGTCCCGAAGTGTGGCCGGGATGCGCTCCGCGCCGCCCTCGACCCCTGACGCGAGCAGCTCCTCCACGAAGAATGGATTGCCGTCCGCGCGCGTGGCGATCGCGTCGACGAGCGCGGTCGGCGGGCGGTGCCCGAGGATCGCGGCGATCTGCGCGGTGAGCTCGGGACGGCCGAACCGACCGACTTCGGTTCGGACCACCCGTGGCAATCGCTCCATCTCGGCGAGCCACGGGCGGAGGGGATGTCGGCGATGCAGGTCATCGGTTCGATAGGTGCCGATGATCGCCAGCCGTTCGCTGCGCAGGTTGCGTGCGAGGAACGACAGGAGGTCCCGGGTCGACCCGTCCGACCAGTGGAGGTCCTCGACGATCAGGATGACCGGGATCCGCTCGCCCATGGCTCGGAGCAGCGCCAACATGCCCTCGAAGATGCGCGCCTGGACCCAATCCGGCCGGTCGTACAGGCCGGTGTCCGACGCCGATGCGGTCCCGAGCTCGGGCATGAGCCGGCCGATGTCCCCGGTCTCGGTCGAACGCAGCTCGTCGAGCGACGCGATCGAGCCAGCTCCGCCGCTGGCGATGATGCCGGGCAGGCGCCGCAGCGCCTCCACGATCGGCGCGAACGGCAGCCCCTCGCCGTTCCCGAGCGACACGCAGCCGCCTTCCAGGACCAGCGCCCCTTGCTGTCGGGCAGCAGCCGCCGCCTCCGCGACGAGACGGGACTTGCCGATGCCGGCGTCACCGCCGACGAGGGCGACGACAGGGTCGCCGGCGGCGCCCCGGTCGATGGCCGCGCTGATCGATCCAAGCTCGCGCGCGCGACCGATGAAGTCAGGGCTCGCGACCCGGGTGACCACGGGCCCATGGTACGGGAGCGTCCGACGCGCGGCCTCCCGCTCGCCGAGCGTCATGCGGCGGCAGGCGTCCCGGCGATGCGTCGCAGCAGGGTCCACAGCCGGTGTCGCGGCTGTGACTGCGACTGCGTGATGTCTTCGGTCTTCGTCGCGGCGATCAGGGCGAAGCGCTGCTCGGCGCGGCGGATGCGATCTTCGTGCTGGCTGAAGTCGATGTCGAAGCTGGCGTTCATGCCGATGGCTCCTTGTCTGCTCACGATCGCTGTGCTGACGTCGGGTTCGTCGTCATTTCGCGATGACACAACCCTATGAGCGAGCGACCGTCCCGCCATCGGATGACCAGACGATCTTTTGGACGGCTCGCCCTTTATTTCCGACCCATCGACGGGTCCGCGCCTTTAGACCGCACGAGATCCCCCTTGAGCCCACTGAACGTTCAGACCGCGGCCTCCCGTCATAGTGGGTAGTCCGCTCCCTGCGGAGCGGCTGCTGGAGGCCACGATGGAGCGAGAGCTCGTCGAGCAGGCTCGCAAGGGTGATCGCGACGCGTTCGCCGTCCTGGTGCACCAGGTCAGTGGATCGCTGTTCGCGGTGGCCCAACGCATCCTGCGCGATCAGGCGCTCGCCGAGGACGCGCTGCAGAACGCCCTCGTCCTTGCCTGGCGCCGGCTCCCGCACCTGCGGGATCCCGAGCGCTTCGAGGCGTGGATCCATCGGATCCTCGTGCACGCCTGCTACGACGAGTCGCATCGATCACGCCAGTGGTCGGCGAATGTCCGCGTCCTGCCCCTCGATGGGCCGACGACACCGGACGATGCCGACCAGGTCATCGATCGCGATGAGCTCGAGCGGGCCTTCCGCCGGCTGCCCGTCGAACAGCGGGCGGTCTTCGTCTTGCACCACTACCTCGGGCTGCCGCTCGTGGAGATCGCCGAGCTGTTGGAGATCCCCGCGGGCACGGCCCGATCGCGACTGCACTACGCGCTCATCGGCCTGCGCGACGCGCTGCGGGCCGATGCCGAGCCCCTCGTCCACGGAGGACGCCTCGCATGACCGACGAACGCTCGCTCGAACGCGCCGCCCGGTCGTGGATCGAGGTCGGTCCGACGGCGGCACCACCGCACGTCGTGGACGCGGTGCTCGACCTCATCGCCCACACCCCTCAGGAACGGGACTGGTTCCCGTGGAGGTTCCCACGCATGCCGCTTTCTGCACGCGTCGTGGCGCTGGTCGCCATCGGCGCATTGATCCTGGCCGGGGCGTTCGCGCTCCTCGGTCCGGGCGGGACGAGCACACCACTGCCGTCGCCCGCGCCATCGACGAATCCGTCGTCCGCGGCGGTGGCATCGGCGTCCGGTCTCGCGCTGTCAGCGAGCTTCCCGTCCCAGCTGTATGGCTATTCGGTCAAGTACCCAGCGGGCTGGAAGGCCCACCCCGCGACCAGGACATGGTCGACCGGCACGACCAACGACTGGGGCAGCGGCTACAACGACGAGCTGTACCTCACCGGCGGGGACGTCCGGTTCTCGGGAACGTCCCAGACCCTCGCGACCGGCCAGACCGCTGACGAGTGGCTCGCCGCGTACGCGGGCGGAACGGATCGGGCGACCTGGCCGACGATCCCGATCGGCGGGCAGACCGGCTACATCACCGCCGACGGCGTTGCCGCCGCGGGCGGCACGATCGCTCCTGGCGGCCGGATGTTCGATGCGGTCGTCGTGTCCGGCGACCGGGCCTACAACTTCAACATGGACGGGAACGTCGATCGACCCACGTTCGAGGCGTTCCTGGCCACGATCACGCTCGATCCGGCGTCGGTCGGCGCATTGCCACCGTTGGACAAGACGTTCACGTCGCCGTGGTACGGCTACTCGATCAAGCATGCCGGTGCGTGGACGGTTCGCCCAGCGACCGCGCACTGGCAGGGCGTCGACAACTCGCCACCCGCAACCGATGAGATCGTCATCACCGGGACGGACACGACGATCTCCGTCGCGTCGCAGGCCCTCGGTGCCCAGACCCTCAACGAGTTCCTGGTCGTCGTTCCACGCCAGCACGACCGCGAACGTTCCACCCGGCTGCGACGGCGGGGATCCCGCCACATGGGCATCGACCCCGATCGGCTCGGAAACGGGTCGCTGGTACGAGCTGTGCAATGCCGCGGAGGCGATTGTCGCCGTCGGTGGCCGGGTCTATGCCTTCACGTGGGGCAACTCCACGTTCGAAGGCGACAAGCACCTGAACCTGGTGTCCTGGCTCAAGCTCCTCGAAACTGTCACCTTCGATCCGGGCGCGGCCGTGGATCGCTAGCGGCTACGAGGCGACTGCAAGCTCCAGATCGGCCGGGCGGAAGACGATCACGTCGATCGATTCCGTCCGGCCTCGGATCTCGAGGGTCCGCTGCTCGAGGTCACCAGCGGTCAGGCCGGCGGCGCGAGCAGCGGCGGCGCTGACCAGCACCTCGCCGGCCCTGGCGGCGGACGCGAGTCGGGCGGTCGTGTTGACGGCGTCGCCGAGCGCCGTGAAATCGTCGACGGCGCCCGCTGGTCCGGTAGCGCCCACGAACGCATCGCCGGTATGAACGGCGGTCCCCGCGGGGATCGGACCCGATGGCGTCGCATGGGGGAGCGCCGCTCGTTCCGCGAGGTCGACCGCCGCCGCGACGGCGGCTGCAGCGTGCTGTGGACCGCTGACCCCGCCGAAGAACAGGCCGATAACCTCATCGCCGACGATCTTGTCGATGAGCCCGTCATGCCGAAGGATCGCGTCCGACGCGAGTCGATAGAAGTGGTCAAGGAAGGCGTGGAATTCCGTCGGACGCATGCGTTCGCCCATGGCGGTCGACCCGCGGACGTCCGTGAACAGCAGGGTCACCGGGATCTCCACGCCGCTCATCCCCAGTTTTCGCATCGTCGTGATGCACTGTTTGCACATCGCGGGGTTACCGGAGAACCGCCCGTAGCCGGCCGCGCTGAACACGAGCCCGCCGAGACCGCCGAACGGCGCGGAGCACATCTTGCATCGGGGGTTCGTCGGGAACCGTCGGAATCGACGTCGTTGTGCCGCGAGCTCCGGGCTTTCGCCCATGAGGAAGCTCCGCAGCTCGTCCATCGAGAATTTCTCGGAGGTCACCGGCGAAATCTACGCCTTCCTCGTCGGTTCGTCGCATCGACGCCCGGTGAACGTTCGGCAACGAGCCGGCTCCATACTCGATGACGCGGCCACGCGGGTCGCAAGCCCGGAGCCGAAGAATGCAGCTGGAGCTCGTCGAGCGAGCGATCCGCGGCGACCGTGACGCCTTCGCGTCGCTGGCCGCGTCGCACGTCGACCGCTGCTACGGCCTGGCCTATCGGATCCTGCGTGACCCGGACCGCGCCCAGGACGCGACCCAGCAGGCGATGCTGGGTGCCTGGCGCGACCTGCCGACCCTCCGCGACCCGGCGCGCTTCGACGCCTGGTTGCATCGCCTCGTCGTCAATGCCTGCTACACAGAGGCCCGCGGCGAGCGCCGTTGGGTGGCCCGCGTCCGGGTCCTCACCTCCGATCTTCCGACCAGTCCCGACGTGGCGAGCTCCGTCGTCAACCGGGACGAGCTCGAGGGCGCCTTCCGCCGGCTCTCGCCGGAGCAGCGGTCGGTCGTCGTCCTGCATCACCACCTGGGGTATCCGCTGACGGAGATCGCGGCGACCCTGGGCATCCCCGTGGGGACCGCGCGGTCCCGGCTTCACTACGCCGTCCGTCAGCTGCGGGCGGCGCTGAGCGCCGACGATCGGCGCCTTGCGACCTCAGAGGAACGATCGGCATGAACCACGAGATCGACCACCTCGACCCCGGCTTCGATCCCCGCATCGCCGACTGGCTTGAACACGACCCGGATCAGGCGCCCTCGAACGTGCTCGTCGGCGTGCTGGCCGCGCTTCCCGCCGTGGCACAAGGGCGCGCAAGGATCGTCTCGTCGAGCACCCGGACGACGCCTCTCGCGTGGATGGGAGTTGCCGCGGTGGCGATCGTATCGGTGATCGGTGGCCTGCTCGCCTTCGGGGACGCCACATCGTCATCCTTCGTCGTGCCGGGCCGGGCCGTGCCCGTCCAGCTGACGCTGGCGAGCACGTGGACGCGCGGCGGGGGTGTCGCGCTGACGATCCGGCGCGACTCGCTCGACGATGACCCGGTGTACTGGCGGGCTGCGACGTACGACCGGATCCTCCCGAAGGGCTGGGCGCAGACCGACGTGCGGACGGTGACGCGGCCGGCGGGCACGGCGTTGCTCGAGGGGACCATCGATGACCCGGGGATGCGGCAGGGTCTGGGGACGTTGGCCTTCACGGTCATCCCGGCGAGTGCCGCGAACGCACCGGAATCGCCCCTCATCTCGCCCGGAACCCCCGTGAGCGCCAGCGAGACCGTCCGACTCACGCTGATCGGCGAGGCAGGCTTCTTCGCCTCGATGCGTCGCGACGGAGGTACGACGACCGAGTACGAAGTCACGGCCCGGACGCCGGTCCGTGGTGACGGAGATGGCGAGCTCAACGACGCGGCGTTGCGCGCGGCGGGCAACCACTACCCGGGGGAGATCGTCGGCCGCTACTTGGACGTCGCCGACGGGATCCTTGGGCCGAACGCGCGTGCGCTCCAGCAAAAGATCGAGGGCACGGCAGCCTCACGCGCGCCGATCGATCTCGTCGAGGCGACGATGGCCGAGCTCCGCTCGAACGAGTTCACGTACAACACGGACATCTCCCACCTCGACTGCGCAGCGCTCTCGACCGTGGAATGCTTCGCGACCTACAAACAGGGCTTCTGCCAGTACTACGCCACGACCATGGCGGTGCTCCTCCGGAGCATGGGCATCCCCGCGCGGATCGCGGAGGGGTTTCTGCCCGGCGAGCGCAACGGTGCGACCGAGATCATCCGCGACAGCGACGCGCACGCCTGGGTCGAGGTGTACTTCCCGGGCTACGACTGGGTCACGTTCGATCCGACAGGTGGCAACTTCCCGACCCAACTCCCACTCGCACTACCGACGGGACGCTGACAACGTTTCCAAGGTAGGGACGGACGGAGCATCCCGAACGTAGACTGGCCTCCTCGGACCTGAGGAGGCCAGTCGCTTTCATGTATTACGTCCAGCGCGGCAGCGTTCCTCGCCAGCGGCACACGCAACACCGCGCGGACGACGGGTCGCTCTACGCCGAGGAGCTGTTCGGGGTCGAGGGGTTCACCGGTCGTAGCTCGCTCCTGTATCACCTGACGCCACCGACGCAGACGCATCGCATCGAGCCCGTGACGCGGATCCGTCTCGAGGCTGCGGACGACGAGCTGCACCGCCATCGACTGACGAAGACCGGCGACATCGAGCCGGATGGCGACGTCGTCAGCGGCCGCATCCCGCTCTACTTCAACAACGACGTCGTGTTCGGCGTCGTCCGCCCGGCCGAATCGATGCCCGAGAATTGGTTCTACCGCAACGGCATCGCCGATGAGATGCTGTACGTCCACGAGGGCAGCGGCGTCTGCGACACGGTCTTCGGCCCATTGCGGTACGGGCCGGGTGACTACCTCGTGCTGCCGATCGGGACAACGTGGCGGCTCGACCCCGATCCCGGCTCCGCGCAGCGGATGCTCTATCTCGAGGCGCCCTCCGAGATCGAGCCACCGAAGCGCTACCGCAACGATTACGGCCAGCTGCTCGAGCACGCGCCGTACTCGCAGCGCGATATCCACGCCCCGGATGGCGTCGCGCCGCGGAGCGATCCAGGCGAGTTCGAGATCCACGTCCGCTCCGCCGACCGGATCACCGCCTACCACTACCGACATCATCCGTTCGACGTCGTCGGCTGGGACGGCTACCTCTGGCCGTTCCGGTTCAACATCGCCGATTTCCAGCCGATCACCGGGCGCGTCCACCAACCGCCGCCGGTCCACCAGACGTTCCAGGCGCGCAATTTCGTCGTCTGCTCATTCGTGCCGCGCAAGTTCGACTACCACCCGCTCGCGATCCCCGCGCCGTACAACCACTCGAACATCAACTCCGACGAGGTCATCTATTACGTGGCGGGCAACTTCATGAGCCGGCGCGGCGTGGAGATCGCCTCGTTCACGCTCCATCCGGCGGGGATCCCGCACGGGCCACATCCGGGCACGGTCGAGGCATCGATCGGCAAGGAGGCGACGGAAGAGCTCGCGGTGATGGTCGACACGTTCCACCCGTTGCACGTGACGCAGGCGGCCATGGACCTCGACGACGGCAACTATCCGTACTCGTGGCTGCCCTCGGACGACCACGCGAAGGAAGCCTCCGAGCTCGCGGAGCGAGGCCCGGAGGCGTTCCCGGACTGAGTCGGCCTGCGAGCACGGGGCCGCGACCGGGATCCGAAGACCCGTGGCGCGGCCCAGGACGAGTCCTGACCGACTCCCGGTCTGGTCAGTTCGGCTGGTCATACCGATAGACGAGCAGGGCTGAGCCGTCCGCCGTCCACGACACGGGGTTGACATCGCTGGCCACGCGCGGACCAACGTCGGCCATGGCACCCGTCGACAGATCGATGACCACGACCTTCAACAGCGGATGGTCGATGGGGAGCTTCATCGACAAGTCCAAGCGTGCACGCTCACTCGGGTCGTACTCGAGCAGGGCCACCTTGCTGCGATCCGGTGACCAGCGCGGGTTGAACCCGAGTCCGCCTGGCACGGTCGTGATCCGTCGCTGATCGGAGCCGTCGACGGCCATCTCCCAGATGTCGCCGCCGTGCCAGTAGGCGACGGATCCATCGGCGGCGACGTCGGGCTGCGTATCGGCATCCGTGTTGTTCGTCAGCCTGACGGGCTTGCCGCCGGCCGCTGGAACGCTCCAGATCTCCTGTGTCTGTGCGAAGCCTGAGTCGTCCGGTCCGTCGACGCCGAGGTTGTCATAGAGGATCGTCTTACCGTCTGGCGTCCACGCTGGGAATTCATCGATGGCCGGGTCGGTCGTGAGGCGCTGGACCGTCGGGCCGAAGCCGGCCGCCCCGCTCGTTCCGAGCTCGGCGACATAGATGTCGACGTTGCCTTCGGTGCTTGTGCCGACGAACGCGAGCTTGGATCCATCGGGTGACCACACGGGCTGCTGGGTCTTCCCCGGCTCGAGATCCGCGACATCGCCCATATTCACGAAGTCGCCGACCTGTCGTCCGACACGGACGACCGCCAGGCGGCGATCGCCGGACGCGCACGCGCCGCAGTTCCCGACGTCGGTCGAGACCGTCGTGAAGGCGACGTGCGTGCCGTCGGCGCTGAGATCGGCGGTCCACGTGTCGGGCGGAAGCCCGAGCTCTTGGCGGACGCTGCCGTCGAGATTGACGAGCGCGAGACCGTAGGGCGTGGGCCGTGCAGTGGGCTTTGCGGTCGCCCCGGCCGTAGCACTGGCTGACGGCGTTGCGCCAACGACGGACGGTTGGCCGGTCGGGCGGAGCATCGACGCCCCGATGACGATGGCGATCACGGCGGCGCCGGCCGCGATCAGGGTCGAGAAGGGACGAGACATCGGGAAGGGCCTCCAGGTGGACAGCCCCGGCCGGCGCCGGATCGCGCGGGTGCGTTCGAAGGTGGCGTCGAGCGTGTGATCCGGGAGCTGGCCGACGGCCTCCTCCTCGAGCCACAGCGAGATCCGTTCCTCGACGGAGCGCGGTCCGGTCATGCCGAGTGTCCATTCGTGGCCGCGATCGGTCCGCCGCGCGCGTCTGCCTCGAGGGCGGCGCGCAGCGTCTCGGTCGCGTAGTGGAGCCTGGACTTGGCCGTGCCCTCCGGGATGCCGAGGGTCTCGGCGATCTCGGGGCCGGTCAGGCCCAGGTAGAAGTGGAGGACCACGACCGCTCGCTGCTCGGGCTTCAGGCGCCTGAAGCCGCGCTCGAGCTGGTCGCGATCGACCATGGAGCTGACCTCGTCGTCCGTCACCGGTTCGGCGCGGACGATCTGGATCTCGGCCGACCAGCGGCGACGATGCCGTCCCTGATCGGCGCAGGCGTTGACGAGCAGCCGATGCAACCAGGCATCGAACCGCTCCGGGTCGCGCAGGCGCGGCAGGTCGCGCCAGGCATGGACGAGGGCTTCCTGGACAGCGTCCTCGGCCGCATGGACGTCTCGAAGGATCAGCCGGGCGATGGCGAACAGTCGATCGCCGGCGCCGATCGCGAGCACCTCGAAGGCCTCGTGATCGCCGCGCTGGGCGGCTTCGACGATCGCTCGATCGACCACCGCTGATCCCTCCACCGCGACGGACCTCGCCGCGTCTGCACCCTACGACGGAGCGAGGGCAGCGGTCGTTCAAGAAATCGGGTTCAGCCCTCGAAGTGGAACCTCGCGAGCATGGCGGCGAAGAGCGCCTGGTCGGCGTCGGTGAGGTCGTCCTTCGAGAGCCAGTAGATCAGGTAGATCCGCCCGTCATGCTCGGCGAACACGTCGATCACGTGATCCTTCCCGAAACAGAACTGGTCCTGGCGGTTCGCGACGACGCCGTCGAGCGTGGTGGTGGTCTGGCCGCTGATCGTGCACATGAGCGCCGTTTCCTGGTCGATCTCAGCCCTTCTGCCCGCGGCGACCTCGTCGGCGGCAAGAACGTCGGACGAGACCGTGACCTGACCCGATCCGGCAGGCTCGCGGCTGAATCGGTCCACGGCATGGCCGCCTGGATCCGGCCACCCGGTGTGCGGCCAATCTGCCGTCCCCTCGGTCAGCGTCCAGTCGTTCGGATATTCGATCGAGAACGCGAATCGCTTCGAAGCGAACGGTGTCCACTTGACTGCGAGGCTCGGCAGCGAGGTCGGTGGTTCGGCCGATGGGGAGGCAGGGACCGATGGGGCGTCAGACGGTGCAGCGACCGACGGCGACGTCTTGCTCACGGGCGCCGACGGCGGCGCCGCGTTGCCGGAACAGGCGCCGACCGTCAGTCCGATCAGGAGACCGACCGAGAGGCGCCAACCAGGGATCGCTCGTTGCCTTGTCATGACGTCGTCGAGACAGGCTACTGGCGACGCGTCGCGGGCCGTCGTGCCGCCGCGGGCCCCGCATCCCCGGTCGGTGCGTTTCGGAACCGGACCAGCGGCGGCTCGCCGGGTACGACCGGGCCGCTGCCGTTCGACGCGCCCGTCCGGCAGGCTCGCAGGATGACGACGATCCGCCGCTCGCTCGCGGTCGCCCTCTGCCTGGCGCTGCTGCTCGCGCTGCCAGTGAGCGGAGCGGGCCCACGGGGCGGTCCTCCGACACCGGGTCCACACGGATCGATCACGCGCGTCCTGCCGAAGCGCGGGGTGCCGAGCGGGCCGACCGTGCCCGGTGCGCCCTTCTGCTCGATCTTTCCGACCACGAACGTCTGGAACATGCGCATCGACGGACGGCCCGTCCACCACGACTCGGCGACGCTGATCGGCACGATCGGCCTCACCAAGGGCCTGCATATGGACTTCGGGTCGTTCGCGGGGTACGGCATCCCGTACCAGGTCGTGACCGCGTCAACGCCGCGCTCGACGGTGACGTTCCAGTACGCCGGCGAGTCCGACCACGTCGGCTATCCGATCCCGGCGACGCCCCTCATCGAGGGCGCCGGCCCACCCAGTTCGACCAGTGGCGATCGGCACATCCTCATGGTCGACCGCGACGCCTGCAAGCTGTACGAGTTGTTCGCGGCCCACACGTCGGGCAGCCAGTGGTACGCCGGGAGCGGCGCGACCTGGGACCTGCGCTCGAATGCTCTCCGTCCGGATGGCTGGACGAGTGCCGATGCCGCCGGTCTGCCGATCCTGCCCGGTCTCGTCCGCTACGACGAGGTGGCGGCCGGCAAGATCCTTCACGCGCTGCGCTTCACGACCCAACCGACGCGGAACACGTACATCTATCCGGCGCGGCACCAGGCCGGTGTCAACGACTCGCGAGCCTGCCGCCGATGGGCCTCCGAGTCCGCCTGAAGTGCGTCGTACGACACGTCCGGCTTCTCTGCAGCAAGCCAAACCCATCGCCGAAGCGCTCAAGCGCTACGGGATGATCCTCGCCGACAACGGCTCGGACTGGTTCATCAGCGGCGCCAGCGACCCGAACTTCGACGACGACCAGATGCACGAGCTCGACGACATCACCGGCGCCGACCTCGAGGTCGTCGATACCACGGGCCTCGTCAACGGGCCGTAGTCGGCGCGACCGACCGCACGGGTCGCAGCTCGACCCGCCATCATCTGGCGATGACCGACTTCCGCAGCCGCGTCCGCTCCGGCGAGACGCTGATCGGCGTGTTCTCGGATCTGGCCTCGCCGCTCGCCGCCGAGCTGAACGGTCGTGCCGGGTTCGACTGGACGATCATCGATCTCGAGCACGGAGCGGCCACCGAGGCCGACCTGCTCGCCCTGCTCTACGCGGTCGGGTCGACGCCCATGGTCCCATTCGTCCGCGTGCCCTCCGCGGAACGGCTGCGGGTCGGCCGGGCGCTGGATCTCGGGGCCGCCGGGATCATGCTGCCGCAACTCCAGTCGGCCGACGAGGTTCGCGAAGCCGTCCGCTATCTGCGCTATCCGCCGGTCGGCGCGCGCGGGATCGCGCTCCGCACCCGCGGTGCGGACATGGGCGCGCTGGGTCACGGCGACATCGCCCGCGTCGTCAACGAGCGCATCGTCGGGATCGTCCAGATCGAGGCGGCGCAGATGGTCGAGGACGCCGACGAGATCGCCGCGATGGACGAGGTCGACGTGCTGTTCGTGGGCCCGGCCGACCTCAGCCACAACCTGCGGGTCCCTGGCCGGTTCGACGAGCCGGTCTACCAGGACGCGCTCCGGACGGTCGTCGAGGCCTGCCAGCGCCACGGCAAGTCGGCCGGGATCCTCGTCTACGACGCCTCGGCCTTTCAACCGCACCACGATCTTGGGTTCCGGTTCATCGGCCTGGGCTCCGAGGGCTCGTTCGTCTCAAGCGGGGCCAGGGCGATGCTGGCGGCGGCTGGCCGGAGCTAGACCTCCGCCTCGAGCGGCGTCGCCGGTTCCGGCGCCCCCTTTGGCCGGGGTGACGTCTGCGCGATGAGCACCGCGATCAGGATGAGCGCGGCCCCGAGCAACTGCAATGGCCCGAGAGCCTGGCCGAGGAACGCATAGGCCAGGGCGACGATGAAGACCGGTTCGGTGGTGCTGATGAGGGCCGCCTGCGCCGCTCCGATCCGGCGCGCACCGGCATACAGCGTCTGGATCGCCAGGAACGACGCGAGCGCCCCCATCCCGACCAGGAAGGGCCACGCCCCCGTCGGCACGGACCCAGGATCGATCGAGTGCCTGCTCAGGAGCGACAACGATCCGAATACGGCGGCCGTCGCCGCCATCATCAATGCCGTCGTGACCGCCGCATCACTGGCGGGCTCCGCGGCTTCGGGCGCCTCGGCTCCGAGCCGGTCACGACGCTCTCCGGACAGCCGGGCTGACAACACGATCCACACCGAATAGATCGCTGCCGCTGCCAGGATCAGCAGCAGGCCCGTGATCGGTGCGCCCGGGCCGACGTCGACCCCGCCGACGGTCAGGACGACGCCGGCGATCGCCAACACCAGCGCGACGTACGGCCGTCGACCCGGGAGACGGGTCGCGAAACGGAGCGAGAGCAGCGCGACGATGACGGGATAGACGTACACGAGGACACCGGCGAGGGCGGCTGGCACGGTCTCCAGGCCGGCGTAGTACGTGCCGGCGTTGCCCGCGTAGACCATCCCGAGCCCCAGTGCGATCCCGATCTGGCGACGGGGCATCGCCGCGAGTCCAGAGCGCCGCCTGGACGAGAGCAGGACCCATGCCCAGGCGAGACTGGCGCCAACGAGGAACCGCCACCACATGACGTTGAGCCAGTCGAGGCCCAGGCGGTAGGCGAGCGTGGCGAGCACGGAGCCTGACGCGAAGGAGATGCCCGCGACGAGCACGAGCCCGACCCCGAGCGCGGTCCGTCGATCCATCGGCCCGAGGCTAGCAGTCCGGGCCCGCCCTCTGCGGGGACGGACTACACTTCGAGCGTGACCGACCTGACCGAAAGTGCGGTCGCGCGTCGTGTCCCGTCCCTGACCGACGAGCGGCTGCGCGTCTTGAGCCGCCGCCAACCCGTCACGGTGCCACCGGGTACGAGCCTGGTCGAGTGCGTCCGGGCGATCCAGCGAACGGGCACTGGCGATTCCGTGTTCGTGTGCGACGCGTCCGGTCGGCTCGTCGGCGTGCTGACGGAGCGCGACATCTTCGCCCGGATCGTGGTCGGCCACGTCGACCTCGCCCAGCCGGTCGAGACACTCATGACAAGCGAACCGAAGACCCTCGACCTCGACCAGACCATCCGCGACGCGATCGAGCTCATGCAGACCGGCCGCTACCGCAACGTGCCGATCGTCGACGGTCGTCGCCATCTCGTCGGCGTGGTCCGCCAGGTCGACATCATCAAGTACCTCGCCGAGTCGTTCCCCGAGGAGCTGCTCAACCTGCCGCCGCGCCCACACCAGCGGATGAAGCAGCAAGAGGGCGGATGACGACCACCAAGGAGCGGGCGCTCCCGATCCAGGAGCTCGAACGGGTCACGATCCGATTCGCCGGTGATTCCGGCGACGGCATGCAGCTGACCGGTACCCAGTTCACCCGGACCGCCGCCGTCTTCGGCAACGACATCAGCACGCTGCCCGACTTCCCGGCCGAGATCCGCGCCCCGGCGGGCTCGCTGCCCGGCGTGTCCGGATTCCAGATCTCGTTCAGCTCGACCGACATCCACACGCCAGGTGACGAGCCCGACGTCCTGGTGGCGATGAACCCGGCCGCGCTCAAGACCAACATCGGCGACCTGCCACCGGGCGGCGCGCTCATCGTCAACAGCGACGCGTTCACGCAGGCCAACCTCAACAAGGCCGCCTACGCGTCGAACCCGCTGACCGACGGCTCGCTCAAGGCCTACACGACGTTCGAGATCCCGATCTCGGCGCTCAACGAGCGATCGCTCGACGGGCTCGACATGACGACCAAGCAGAAGGACCTCACGAAGAACTTCTTCGCGCTCGGGCTCATGTTCTGGCTCTACGAGCGGAGCATGGATCCGACGCTGCATTGGGTCGATTCGAAGTTCTCGGCCCGGCCGGTGATCGCCGAGGCCAACAAGCGCGCGTTGCGGGCCGGCTACGCCTACGGCGAGACGACCGAGATGTTCCACACCCATTACCGGGTGCGACCGGCGAAGCTCGATCCGGGGACGTACCGGAACATCACCGGCAACGAGGCGACGGCGCTCGGCTTCCTGGCGGCGTCGAAGCTCGCCGACCGACCGCTGTTCTACGGCTCGTACCCCATCACCCCCGCATCGGACATCCTCCACCAGCTGTCGGGCTACAAGACGTTCGGCGTCAAGACCTTCCAGGCCGAGGACGAGATCGCGGCCATCGGGGCCGCCATCGGCGCCAGCTACGGCGGTGCGCTCGGGATGACGGCCAGCTCCGGTCCTGGCATCGCGCTCAAGTCCGAGGCGATGGGCCTCGCGGTGATGGTCGAGCTGCCGCTGGTGGTCATCGACGTCCAGCGCGCGGGCCCGTCCACCGGGATGCCGACGAAGAACGAGCAGGCCGACCTGCTCCAGGTCATGTTCGGCCGCAACTCCGATTCACCCATCCCGATCATCGCCCCCGCGACGCCCGGCGAATGCTTCGACTACGCGATCGAGGCCTGGCGGATCGCGTTGAAGTACATGACCCCGGTCGCGTATCTGTCCGACGCGTTCCTGGCGACCGGCTCGGAGCCGTGGAAGATCCCCGACATCGCCGACCTGCCGCCGATCGGGGTCGCCAATGCCGAACGCGGGGAGGGGCCGTTCCAGCCGTACCTGCGCGACCCCGAGACGCTCGCCCGACCGTGGGCCGTGCCGGGGACCGCCGGCCTGGAGCATCGGATCGGCGGGCTCGAGAAGGCCGACATCACCGGCAACGTCAGCTACGACCCGGACAACCACCACCGGATGCAGCTGCTGCGCCAGGCGAAGGTCGCCGGGATCGCCAAGGACATCCCGCCGCTGGAGGTCTTCGGGCCGAGCTCGGGCGACCTGCTGATCCTCGGCTGGGGATCGACGTACGGCGCCATCAGATCGGCGGTCGAGCGACTGCACGCAGACGGGCGGTCGGTCGCCCACGCGCATCTCCGCCACCTCAACCCGTTCCCATCCAACACCGAGGACGTGCTGCGCAGCTATCGCCGGGTGCTGATCCCGGAGGTCAACCTCGGCCAGCTGTTGCTGCTGATCCGCGCGAAATACCTCATCGACGCGGTCGGCTACGACCGCGTTCGTGGCAAGCCGTTCCGCATCGCCGAGATCGTGGCCGAGGCGGAACGGATGCTGAAGGAAACCGCATGACCGAGACCGACGGCGCCGACGTCACCACCAACGGCGCGAGCGCCACCACGAACGGCAACGAGCCGGCGCTCAGCCCGGAGAACGCCCAGGTCATCGCGCTGACCCGCAAGGACTTCGTGTCCGACCAGGAGGTCCGCTGGTGCCCGGGTTGCGGTGACTACTCGATCCTGGCGCAGACCCAGAAGGTGATGCCCGACTTCGGCTACAAGAAGGAGGACATCGTGTTCATCTCGGGGATCGGCTGTTCGGGCCGGTTGCCGTACTACATGAACACGTTCGGCTTCCACACGATCCACGGCCGGGCCCCGACGCTCGCGACCGGGCTCAAGGCGGCGCGACCGGACCTGATGGTCTGGGTGATCACTGGCGACGGCGACGCGCTGTCGATCGGCGGCAACCACGTCATCCATTCGATGCGGCGCAACGTCGACATCAACCTGGTCATGTTCAACAACCGGATCTACGGGCTGACCAAGGGCCAGGCCTCGCCGACCTCGGAGTTCGGGAAGCGGACCAAGTCGACGCCGGCCGGAACCATCGATACGCCGATCATGCCGCTGACGATCGCGCTCGCGGCCGAGGCGTCGTTCGTGGCTCGCTCGGTCGACACCCACACCGAGCACCTGCAGGCGACGCTCGAGCGCGCCGGCCGGCACAAGGGCAGCGCGTTCGTCGAGGTCCTCCAGAACTGCAACATCTTCAACGACGGCGCGTGGCGCGACTTCACCGACCGCGAGGTCCGCGAGGACCGGATGCTGACGCTCGAGCACGGCAAGCCGATGATCTTCGGGAAGGACCGCGACAAGGGCATCCGTCTGAACGGCTTGCATCCGGAGGTCGTGACCCTCGGCGAGAACGGCGTGACCGAGGCCGACCTGCTCGTCCACGACGAAACGGCCGAAGATCCGTACCTCGCCCTCGTGCTCTCGCGGATGTTCTGGCCCGAGTTCCCGGTGCCGGTCGGCGTCCTCCGCGCGGCGAGCCGCCCGACGCACGACCAGCTCATCGAGGGCCAGCTCGCCAGCGCCGTCGCGAAGTCGGGCGTCGGTGATCTCCAGCGCGTGCTCGAGGGAGGCGAGACGTGGACGGTCAAGTGATGGCCGGAGGCGACGGGATCGTGGCCGGCCAGGAGGGTGGCGACGACGGGATGCGCTGCCCGTCCTGCGGTTTCGTCAACCTGACCGGAGCCGACATCTGCGACAACTGCGGGGCCGACATCTTCGGTCACGACACGCCCCAGCAGGCGCCCGCGTTCAAGGGCCAGCTGCTCGGTGAGCATCTCGACGAGCTGGGCGCTCCGGCTCCGGTCACGGTCACGCCGGACACGCCGCTCGGCGAGGCGATCAGCCGGATGTACGAGGCCGAGACCGACTGCGTGCTGGTCCTCGCCGGCGACCGACTCGTCGGCATCTTCACGGACCGGGACGCGGTGGTGAAGGCCGCCGGCAAGCGGCTCTCGTCGTTCCACGTCCGCGACTTCATGACCCCCGATCCGGTCGTGCTCCGCCACGACGACCCGATCGCCGTGGCGATCCACAAGATGGCGGTCGGTGGGTTCCGCCACATCCCGATCGTGGAGGACGGCCGCCCGACCGGCGTCGTCACGGCTCGCGACATCTTCCACCACCTCGCCGCCACGATCGACTGAGCGGCGCGTGGCGGCGCGGATCGCGATCCTGGCGCAGGACCTGATCTGGTCGGATCGGCTCGCGCGCGCGGTCGAGGCCGCGGGGGCCAAACCGCAGCGCGCGAAGACCGCCCCAGAGTTCGATGCAGCGCTGGAATGCGCCGATCTCGCGATCGTCGACATGACCGCGCGCGCGTACGACCCGCTCGTGGCCATCGAGCGGGCCAGATCGGCCGGCACTCGGGTCTTCGCGGTCGGGCAACACGACGACCTCGATCTCCGCAAGCGCGCGCTGGCTCGCGGCGCCGAGCGCGTCTATGCCTACCGGAAGCTGTTCGAGGACGGGCCGGCCACGATCGCAGGCTGGCTCGGCGAGCCGCACGCGGCCGCCGCGGACGCCCCGCGATGACGCTCGCCGAGCGGCCCACGATCCCCGGGTCGCGGTACGCCGAACGCCTCGCGCGGGCCGGCGCCGCGACGGAGACGGCGGGCCTGGCCGCGACGCTGATCGGGGTCGGGTCGGACCTCCGGTACCTGACCGGCTACGCGGCGATGCCGCTCGAGCGCCTCACGGTGCTGGTCCTTCGGCCCGGCGAGGCCCCGGTCATCGTGGTCCCGCGTCTCGAACGCGGCGCCGCGGAGGAGGGGTTGCGCACCGCGGTCGAGATCCGCACCTGGGAAGAGACCGACGATCCGTACGCGCTCGCCGCCTCCGGGATCGCGCGATCCGGCCGGGTCGCGATCTCCGACTCGATGCTGGCGATGCACCTCCTCGGGATCCAGCGAGCGCTCGGATCGGACGCCCGCTACGAGGTGGCCTCGACGATCCTGCGCGACCTCCGGATGCGCAAGGACCCCGAGGAGATCGCGCTGTTGCGCGAGGCCGCGCACGCCGCGGATCGAGTCGTCGGCCAGATCGCGGGAGGTCGCCTGGTCGGGCGGACCGAGGCAGACGTCGCTCGCGAGGTTCGCCAGCGGCTCATCGATGAGGGCCACGACGAGGCGATGTTCGCGATCGTCGCCTCGGGGCCGAACTCGGCCTCGCCGCACCACGAGGCCTCGGAGCGCGTCATCCGTGCCGGCGAGCCGATCGTGCTTGATATCGGCGGCACGCTCGGCGGGTACGGCTCGGACATCACGCGGACGATCTGGGTGACCGGTGGGGACGCAACGAATGGCCCGTCCGAGCCGTTCCGGCATCTGTTCAACGTCCTGCACACGGCCCAGTCGGCGGCGACCGCGGCCGTTCGACCCGGTGTGCCCTGCGAATCGATCGATGCGAGCGCGCGGACGATCATCGATGCCGAAGGCTACGGAGAGGCGTTCTTCCATCGAACCGGTCATGGGATCGGTCTCGACGGCCACGAAAACCCGTATCTCGTAGCCGGCAACCAGCGTCCGCTCGCCGCGGGCATGGCGTTCAGCGTCGAGCCCGGGATCTACCTCTCGGGCGAGTTCGGTGCGCGCATCGAGGACATCGTCGTGTGCGGCGACGACGGCCCGATCGTGCTCAACGAGGCACCTCGCGAGCTGCTGGTCGTCGACGGCTGACGCCCGTCGGCGGCGGATCGGGGTCGCTGGGGTATCATCGGTCGACGGTCGTATCCGAGCGGCCATCAGCGACTGATCGAGAATCGATGCCCAGCAGATCGCGGCGACGTTCCGTCGCCGAGCCCAACCGTCGGGATGCGCGACCCGGCAGACGCGGCCGATGAGCCGTCGTCACCACGGGCGTCCCCACCACGCCCGCCATCGCCCGGACGCCCCACGTCCCGAGCTGGCCGCGCGCCAGACCCCACCGACCTCGATCGACGCCTCCCCGGCCCAGCAGCCGGTGGTCGAGTCCGCACCGCCGCAGGTCCTCCAGTCGACGACAGACGGGACGGTGGAAACCGCCTCGACCGTGCTCGAACCGACGACGATGACCAGCACTGCCGCCGTGGACGCGACGCCCCTGCCGGTGCCGTCCAACGGCAACGGGCACGCCCATCTGACCGATCACGGGCAGATGCCCTCGAACGGCGCCGCGGTCAACGGCGGACCGTCCAACGGCGGACCGTCGAACGGCGCACCCATCAACGCCGCCCCGATCAACGGTCGCGACGAGCGCCCGAACGGCTGCACCGCGCCGCAGTTGCGCCGATTCATCAAGAGCCGACCGTACGTGCCGATGCACGAGCTGCGACGGCGGTTCGCGATCGACGGCGGCGAGGACGACGTGACCCAGGTCCGCCTGGACGAGGGGCACGTGTACGTCGGCCTGCCGGCACGCGAGGGCTCGCTGCTCGGCGAGTTGCTGCGTGGCGGCGAGATCGGCTACGAGCTGTCGTTCGATCCGCGCGCCCCGATCGTGGTCGGCGTCTATCCCATGCGCCCGGTGCCCCGGACCTAGCCACCTCGCGAGACACCGGCCGGGCGATACGATGCGCCCGTGCCGACCGCCGGACCGAGTCCCCTCGACCGCGACGCCCTCCGCGCGTGCCGGCTCTTCGCCGACATGGATCCTGCGTCCCTCGATCTCGTGGCCGCGGCGCTGCGCGTCCGACGGTTCCGCCGTGGCGAGACGATCTTCCATGCCGGCGACCCGGGCGACAGCCTGTTCATCATCGCGGCCGGCCTGGTCAAGATCACGATCCCGTCGGATGAGGGATCGGAACCCGCCATCCTCACCACCATCGGTCCGGGCGGGTTCTTCGGGGAGCTGTCGTTGCTCGATGGCGCGGCGCGCTCCGCGACGGCCGTCGCCCTCGAGGCGGTCGAGGCCCACGTCCTCCGGCGCGACGTGTTCGAGCGGCTGCTCGACGACGAGCCCGGGCTGCGGACCGCGCTGCTCGTCGCCCTCGCATCCGAGATCCGCCGCCTGACCGCCCAGGTCGAAGACCTGCATTTCCTGGATCTGCCGGGACGGCTCGCGCGGCACCTGCTGCGCTCCGTTTCCACGGCGTCGGGCGATGCGTCCGGCGACGGCGATGGCCTCGTCGGCGAGTACCGCCTGCCGTGGCCGTTCACGCAGGCCGAGCTCGCGGGCATGATCGGCGGCTCGCGCCAATCGGTGAACCGGCTACTCGCCGATCTCGTCGCCGACGGGCTCCTGCGGTTCGAGGGCGACGTGCTGGTGATCCCCGATGCGGAGCGGCTGGCCGGGGCGACGCGGCGGTGACCGACGAGGCCGCCTTTCGTGCGCTCCTGGCGGCCGTGGCGCGCCGTCTGGACGCAGCGGGGCGGGTCGCGACAGAACGACCGGAGGACCTGCTGACCGCGATCGCCGGTTCGGTCGTGACCGCCCTCGATGCGCAAGCGGCGTCGATCGCCGTGCACGATCCCGCTACCGATCGACTGGTGTTCAGGGCCGCGGCCGGACCGGCCGCGGGGGCCGTCGTGGGGCTGTCGATCGATGCGTCCGCGGGCATCGCCGGGTATGCGTTCACCTCGGGCCAGCCGTTGGCGGTCGCGGATGCACCGGCAGACCCACGCTTCGACCGATCGGTCGCCGATGCGACGGGCTACGTCCCGTCCAGCCTGCTGGCCGTCCCGCTGATCGACGACGCGGGCACCGTCGGCGTGCTCGAGGCGCTCGACCGTCGTGGCGGCTCGTTCACGCTGCGCGACCTCGACGTCGCGGGTGCCATCGCCACGACCGCCACGATCGCCGTGCGCTCGGCCGCCGTCCGGGGGGACGCGACGGCGGTCTTGCGGGCGTCGCTGGCGAGCCTGATGGGCGACGAGGACGGCGCCGACCACGACGACGCCACGATCGACGCACTTGGTCTCGGCGGCCACGCGCGACCTCGCCGGGGAGGATGGGACGATCTGGGCGCTCGCGGATCGGATCGCCCGACTCCGCGACGCGGACCCGGGCTCGGTCGAGCTCATGACCGACTGGCTCGACGCGCTCCTCCGTCGGACGCCGGCGCGACCGGCCGGTCGTCGGTGAGGCGATCGGCGTGACCACGCCTGTCGCCCGCGTGGAGCGAGGCGTTCGCCGCCGAAGCGCGCTCGTCCCTGCAGCGCGACCTGCCCTTGGGGCGTCTCGACCGGGCCGCGGTCTTCGGCGACGCCGACGGGGCAGGGGTGTCGGTCGCGGTCGTCGACTCGGGCGTCGACGGCCAGCACCCGGCGGTCCGCGGACGCGTGACCCGGCACCTGGTCGTGGAGGTCGACGGCGATGAAGCCCAGGTCCTCGACGACCCGAGCGCGGTGGACCTCGTGGGCCACGGGACGGCGTGTGCCGGGATCATCACGGGGATCGCCCCGGCGGCCGACATCGTGTCGCTCCGCATCCTCGGCGCGGACAACCGCGGCAAGGGCCTCGCGCTCGCGGCGGCGATCGATTGGGCGATCGATGCCGGGATCCCGATCGTCAACCTGAGCCTGTCGTCGCGCAGCGAGGCGATGTTCGGCGCCTTCCATGATCTCGCCGATCGGTCGTATTTCGCGAACACGCTGCTCGTGTGCGCCGCGAACAACGTTCCGGGCCCGTCGTATCCGTCGCTGTTCGCGGCCGTGCTGTCGGTCGCGGCCCACGACGTCGCGGACCCGGACGTCTGGTACTACAACCCGGCGCCACCGGTCGAATTCGGTGCGTATGGCCTCGACGTCGACGTCGCGTGGCGCGATGGGAGCCGGATCCGGGCGACGGGCAATTCGTTCGCGGCGCCCCACCTCGCCGGGCACGCCGCCCGACTCCGCTCGCGCTATCCCGCGGCGAGCCCGTTCGAGATCAAGGCGCTGCTGGCGGCCACGGCCGACCTGCCGGGCTGAATTCGAAGACCGCCCGGGCCGATGCCGGGCGGTCGGATCGGGGACGGGCGCCGTTTCTGGGTCTACTCGGTCTCGGCGTCGTCGGTGTCGGTCGGGAGGAGCTCGCCGCCGTGCTGCGTGCGGCGCTGGACATCGAAGCTGGGCGGCGCCGTGATCGGCAGCCCGTGACCCTCGACGTCCTGACCGTCGATGAACCCGTCGCCCCCGCGCGGTCCCTGCTCGGGCTCGACCAGCTGCTCCTTCGGGAGCTTGAACTTCTTCATCACCCGGCCCCTTTCATCCGTGACGGTGGGAGATGTGCTGCGGTGAGGATAGCCCCACTGCGGTTCGATGCCGAGGACCGTGGGCGACCCGCTCGCTGTCGGCTGCGAGACACCTACGAAGCCGCTTCACCGGAATACGAGGGCAACGCCTCCACGCTCGGGCGCGGCGTGCGCAGGTCGCGCAACGCCTCCTGGTCGGGACCGGCCAGCCGTGGCAGGTCGGCGGACTCCGTTCGGACGAGCCGTGAGGTCATCGTGGAGTAGACCAGCTTCTGGATCTCCTGCACGGACATCGTCGCCCGCAGCGCGTCGGCCGGTACTTCCATCAGCGACGTGTCGGTGTCGGTCACGACATCGGCGGTGCGCGGACTACCGGTGAGCGCCGCGATCTCGCCGAAGAAGTCGCCCGCGTGCATCGTCGAGAGGCCTCGATAGCCGCCCTCGTCGGGGATGCCCGCCGTCGCCTCGCCGTCGAGGATGAAGTACGCGGACGACGCCGTATCGCCGTGCTCGACGATCCGCGTCCCGGCCGGCACCTCGCGCACCGTCGCATCGCGGACGAACGCCGCCCGTTGCGTCGGACTCAGTCGGGCAAACGTCGGGAGCCCGCCGATCAACCGATCGAAATCGACGAGCGTCGCGGGTCGATACGTGACGCCCGCGAGCTCGGCTCCCGCGTCGGCGAGCCGCATCCGCGCGGCACGGAGCGAGCGGATGCCGATCCCCGGCGCGACCAGCGCCAGCGCCGCGGACCCGAACAGCAGCACCGAGGCGAACGTGATCAGGACTCGAACGTTCACGACGTCGGCCAGACCGGCGCCGGCCATGCCGAACAGGAAGATGATGTCGCGCATCACGTAGTACGCCGAGAAGACGCGCCCGCGCAGCTCGCGCGGCGTGTTCCGCTGGAGCAGGACGGAGCGCGCCACTGACGTCGGCGCGTTGAAGAAGCCCGAGATCGTCACGAGCAGGATGGCGAACGGGATCGACGTGGCGCCCGCGTATGCGACGCCGCACAGGCCCATCGCCGCGAGGCCCACGGCGATCCAGATCGGCTCGGGGAGCACGCTGTTGAAACGGGCCATGAAGAACGAGCCGATCACGAAGCCGATCGAGGTGAGTCCTTCCTGCAGGCCGTATTGGAACTCCGTCGCGTGGAGCTCGCGCAGCGACATGGGGAGCAGCAGGACGTTCCACAGGCCGAACGAGAAGAACATGATCCCGCCGACGAAGAACAGCGAGCGCAGCACCGGTGTCCCGAACAAGGCCGAGAGCCCGGACTTGAGGTTCTCGACGATGACCGGGACGCTGGCGTCCTCCTCCGGGGCGGGCATCGGGTAGCGACCCATCGCCGTGATCAGCAGCGCGCAGACCACGAACGATGCCGCGTCGATCAGGAACGCCACCCGCAGGTCGAACTGCGCCAGCAACCCGGCGCCGGCGAAGCCGATCGCGGTCGAGCCGAACGCAGCGATCGACAGGAACGAGTTCGCGGCCGCCAGCTCCTCGTCGCTCGCCATCTCGGGGATGAGGCTGTCGTGAGCCGGGTCGAAGAACTGCTTGATGCCCGCGTTGACGAGCAGCAGCAGGAACAGCCCCGGGATCGCGATCGCCTGGATGCCGAGGACCACGGCGATCAGGCCGACCGCGACCGCCTGGATCAGGCACGTCCAGATCATGATCCGCCGGCGGTCGTGCCGATCGACGAAGACCCCGGCCAGGAGCCCCACCACAAGGCTCGGCACCGCGGTGACCATCAGCGTCAGCCCGACCGCCAGCGCCGAGCCGGTTTCGCGGAAGACGTAGATGGCCGCAGCGAGGTCGGTGAGCGCGGACCCGGCGGTCGAGATCAGCTGGGCGGTCCACAGCAGCGAGAAGTCGCGCTTGCGGAACACCGCGAACATCGAGGGAGCCGGCGCGGTCGCTGCAGTCAATGGCCCTCCACGGGGAGCCGTCTACGGCACCCGCTCATCGCTCGTTGGCCCCGGACGATCCGCGCCGCCCCTGCGTCGGTCGCCCGAGTCTAGCCAACGCGTCGCGGCACCGTGACGCCTTCGCGCATGAGCAGCGCCTCCTTGCGCGACAGCTGCCGGTCGCGATCGATCCAGCCGTCGCCGCCGTAGCCACCGAGCGTCCCGTCGCCGGCGATGATCCGATGGCACGGGATCAGTAGTGAGATCGGGTTGCGGCCGAGGGCACCGCCGACGGCCCGCGCGGCGCGCGGCGCGCCGATCCGCCGAGCGATGCCCCCGTAGCTCGCGGTCTCGCCCCAACCGATCTGGCGGACCGCCTCGAGCGCGCGGCGATCGAAGACCGGACGGTCGGCCAGATCGATCGGGATGGTCGCCGTCTCCGCGGGCCGGCCCCGGAGGAGTGCTGCGATGGGCGGGACGGCCGCGTCGAGGACCTGTCGCGCAGGATCGTCGGCATCGACGTCGACCGACGGCAGGACATCGCGACCGAGCCGCGATCGGAGCGCCGCGACGAACGCGCCCTCGTCCGGCTCCCAGGTCGCAGCCACGACGCCGCGGTCGGTCGCGGCGATCCGGAACGGCACGCCGCCGCCGGCGAGGGTGGTGTACACCGCGTGGTCCAGCACGAGGCGAGTGTGCCGCGGACCAGGGGTCGGTGTCGACCGGCCGCGATATACTCCCCTGGAGTATGTCAGCATCTCCCACCGCCGAGATCCAGCTTCCCATCGAGGGCATGACCTGCGCGTCCTGCGTCAACAGGATCGAACGCTTCCTGCGCGCGACGGACGGCGTCGAGAGCGCCAACGTGAACCTCGCGACCGAGATCGCCACGATCCGCTACCTGCCGGAGGTCGCCGGTCGGGCCGAGCTGGTCGAGGCGGTCGCGTCGGCCGGCTATGACGTCCGGCCCGGCCCAAGGCCCGCGACCGAGGCGGCGCCCGCCGAGGCGACGCTCGCCGCCGCGTTCACCAGCGCCGACGCCGAGCGCGATCGGGAGTCGCGATCGACGCTCGTCGAGGCGGTCGCCTCGATCGCGGTCGCCGTCGTGATCATGGTCGCGATGTTCGTTCCGCAGACGAGCATCCCGATGGAGACCATCAACTGGCTCGCGCTTGGCCCCGCGACGCTGATCCAGGTCTGGGCGGGGCAGCGCTTCTACCGCGCCACGTGGCGCGCTGCCCGCCACGGCACCGTCAACATGGACACGCTGATCGCGATCGGCACGAGCGCGGCATGGCTCTACAGCGTCGTCGTGACGCTCTTCCCGGCGGTCGTCCACGAGGCGGGCCTCCACCCCGAGACCTATTTCGACGCCTCGACGATCATCCTCGGGCTCGTGCTCCTTGGCCGCTGGCTCGAGGGGCGGGCCAAGGCGAGCACGACCGGAGCGATCCGCCGACTGG
Source organism: uncultured Chloroflexia bacterium (assembly GCA_963788235.1). Taxonomy (GTDB): domain Bacteria; phylum Chloroflexota; class Limnocylindria; order Limnocylindrales; family CSP1-4; genus SPCO01. The sequence goes on from CAWBFV010000004.1 coordinate 44,936, forward strand.
TCGCACTACAGCCCGATCGGGCGCGGCGTGTCGACGCGGATGGCGAGGTCGACGTGCCGCTTGCCGCGATCGTCGTCGGCGATCTGCTGCGTGTTCGACCCGGCGAGAAGGTGCCGGTCGATGGCGTCGTGGTCGAGGGCGCGTCGGCGATCGACACGAGCATGCTCACGGGTGAGCCGATCCCGGCAGGATGTCGGCCCGGACAGCGAGGTCACCGGCGCGACCCTCAACACGACCGGCACGTTCGTGATGCGTGCCACGCGGGTCGGCGACGAGACCGCGCTCGCCCGGATCGTCGAGCTGGTCAGCCGCGCGCAGGGCAGCAAGGCGCCGATCCAGCGGCTGGCGGACCGAGCCGCCGAACGGTTCATCCCGCTCGTCATCGCCGTGGCGGTCGGGACGTTCGCCATCTGGTTGGTGGTCGGTCCCGAACCGCGGCTCACCCTCGCGCTCACCGCGTTCATCGGCGTGGTCGTCATCGCCTGTCCGTGCGCCATGGGGCTCGCCACGCCGACCGCGATCATGGTCGGCACCGGTCGTGGCGCCGCGGGCGGGATCCTGATCCGCGGCGGCGAGGCGCTCGAGACCGCCCACCGCGTCGATACGGTCGTCTTCGACAAGACCGGGACGCTGACGCTCGGCCGGCCCGCGGTCACGGCGGTCGTGCCGGCCGCCGGTCGTGACCGCTCGCGACGTCCTTGAGCTCGCGGCTGCCGTCGAGCGCGGCAGCGAGCACCCCCTCGCCGCGGCGATCGTGGCCCGGGCGGCGGACCGGGGTGGCAGCACGCTCCAGGTCGACGCGTTCGAGGCGATCGTGGGCGGTGGCGCCCGGGGGAGCGTCGCCGCAGCAGACGGCACGCACGCCATCGTCGTCGGCAGTCGCCGGCTGCTGGAGAGCAGCGGTATCGACCTCGGTCCGGTCGCGGAGGCGCTGACCACCGCGGCCGGCCAGGGTCGGACGGCCGTCATCGTGGCGATCGATGGCACGGCGGCCGGGGTCATCGAGATCACCGACCCCGTGCGCGTCGAGTCGAGCGCCGCCGTCCGCGAGCTGCGCGACGCCGGGATCGACGTCTGGCTGGTCACGGGCGACGCCCGCTCGACGGCGGAATCCGTCGGGGCGCAGGTCGGCATCCCCGTCCACAACGTCGTGGCCGAGGTCGTGCCCGCGGACAAGGCGGCGATCGTCGAGCGGCTCCAGCGCCGCGGCCGAACCGTGGCGATGGTCGGCGACGGGATCAACGACGCCCCGGCGCTCGCCCGGGCCGACCTCGGCGTGGCGATCGGCACGGGCACCGACGTGGCGATCGAGGCTGCGGGCATCACGCTGATGCGCGGCGACCCACGTGGCGTGGCCGCTGCCATCGGGCTGTCGCGCGCCACGATGTCGATCGTCCGCCAGAACCTGGTCTGGGCATTCGGGTACAACGTCCTGCTGATCCCGGTCGCCATGGGCGTGCTGATCCCGTTCTTCGGCATCGCGCTGTCACCCGCGCTTGCCGCCGGCGCGATGGCGATGTCGTCGGTCTCGGTGGTCGCGAATTCGCTCCGGCTGCGGGGCTATGACGCCCGACCGGAGGCGGGCCATCGCATCGGGCGGCGTGGTCGGCTGCGTCGACTGCGCGAGGCCTGGTTTCTCGCGGCGGTCGCGCTGGGCGGGCTCGCGCTGGCAGGCGGCGTGATGGCCGCCGACCGCGCCATCGAGTCGGCCGCGCAGCCAGTCCAGGTCGTGGCCCGCGACCTCGCGTTCAGCCCGGACGATGTGACGATCACGGCCGGCCGCACCACGGTGGTCTCCTTCCGCAACGACGGGACGACCTTCCATGACTGGGCGGTCGACGGCGTCGCGAATGCCGACGCCGCCGCTCGTCCCGGCCAGACCCAGCGGATTCGCTTCACGATCGATCGGCCCGGTTCGTACCGGATCCTGTGCACCGTGCCGGGTCACGCCGAGGCGGGAATGACCGGCACGCTCGTCGTCCGGGCGCCAGACTGACCGCCATGCCCGCCCGCCAGCGGATCGCCACGCCCGAGGATCCCCGCGACCTCGCCGGGCGACTTCGCGCATCGCGTCGACATCGACGTCCGCTTCGCGGACACCGACGCGATGGGCCATGTCAACAACGCGGTGTATCTCACGTACTGCGAGATGGCTCGCATCCGGTACTGGACCGATGTGACCGGCGAGCCGGTCGCCGCCGGTCACGAGGGAGCCGAGAGCCTGATCCTGGCCGAGGCCCGCATCACCTACCGGGCGCCGGTCTTCCACACCGACACCGTCACGGTCGAGACGCGCGCGACCCACATCGGCCGCTCGTCGTTCACCCTCGAGCACCGGCTGACCGCGTGCGGCCCCGGCGGGACGCCGCGGCTCGTCGCGACCAGCGAATCGGTGATGGTCCGCTACGACTACGAGGTGGACCGCTCGGCACCCCTCGGCGACATCTTCATCGGGGCCATCGAGACCTTCGAGGGCCGCCGGCTCCGCTGAGGATCAGTCGACGAGCTTGCGGAAGATCGTGACCGCGTTCTGGCCGCCGAAGCCGAAGCCGTCGACGGCCACGGTCTCGACCTTGGCTCGCCGGGCAGTGAGCGGCACGTAGTCGAGGTCGCACTCGGGGTCGGGCGTGCGCAGGTTCGCGGTCGGCGGGATGACGCCGTCGCGGATCGCCCCGATGCCGGCCAGCGCGCTGGCGATCCCGGCCGCACCCACGAGATGCCCGATCATCGACTTCGGCGAGCTGATCGCGACCTTGTAGGCGTAGTCGCCGTAGGCCGACTTGATCGCCCGCGTCTCGGTCACGTCGTTGAGCTGCGTGGCCGTGCCGTGGGCGACGATGTAGTCGACCTCGTCGGGCGCGATCCCGCTGTTGCGCAGCGCCAGCGTCATCGACCGGGCCTGGCCGCGGCCGGTCGGTTCCGGGGCGCTGATGTGGAACGCGTCGGAGGTCAGGGCACCGCCCAGGATCTCGGCGATCGGCGTCGCACCGCGTTGCCGGGCGTGCTCCAGCGATTCGACGATGGTGATCCCGGCGCCCTCGCCGAGCACGAACCCGTCGCGCGTCAGGTCGAACGGCCGCGACGCTGTCTCGGGCGAGTCGTTGCGCTTCGATAGGGCCGTCATGTTGGCGAGGGCCGCCACGCCCATCGGCCAGATCGGTGCCTCGGTGCCGCCGGTCACGACCACGTCGCAGTCGCCGTCGCGGATGAGGCGCAGCGCATCGTGGAACGCGATCACCGATGTGGCACACGCGGCGACCTGGGTGATCACCGGGCCGGTGAGACTCCACTCCATCGACAGCATCGCCGCGGCCATCGACCCGGACAGGGCCGGGACCGCGAATGGCGAGACGAAGCGGGGACCCTTCTGGTCGTGCACGTGCGTGCCGTCGATGATCTGCTCGATGCCGCCGCCGCCGGTGTTGACGACGACACCGACACGGTCGCGCTCTTCCTGGGTCTTTGCCGCGAAGTCGATGCCGGAGTCGGCGACCGCTTCCTTGCCGGCGCCCATCGCGAGGTGGATGAAGCGGCTCATCCGCCGGGCCATCTTGGGCTCCATGACCGTGTTGGGGTCGAAGTCGAGCACCTCGGCGGCGATGCGGACCTCGTGGTTCGACGCGTCGAAGCTGCGGATCGTCCGGGTGCCGGTCACGCCGGCCTGCAGGTTCGCCCAGTAGGTCGGGAAGTCGTTGCCGATCGGCATGACGGCACCCAGACCAGTGATGACGGCTCGGCGCGCCGGATCTCGTTCAGGCATCGGGTCGGATTGTAGGCGCGAGAGAACCCAGGTTTGCCGGACTTCCCGTCGCACGGCAACGCACGACGCGTACGGCAAATGACGGGCGATCCTTGCCGTGCGGCGGCAGGGTGGGATCAGTCATGCCGTGCGGCGGCAACGAACGGTACGGAGCAGGCCACCTTGGTCATGCGTTGCCGTGGGGCGGGAACGGCACGGCCGCCGATCCGCTCGGCCCGTCAATCGCCGTCGTAGCGCTTGAAGATCACCGCGCCGTTGTGGCCCCCGAGCCCGATGTTGTTCGAGAGCGCGTAGCGGATCGGCAGGCCCTGGGTCTCCGCCACGACCCAGAGATCGCAATCGGGGTCGTAGTCGCGGTAGTTGAGCGTGCCCGGCGCGCACTGCTCGGCGACCGACATCACGGTGGCGAACGCCTCGAACGCACCCGCGGCGCCCATCATGTGGCCGGTCATCGACTTGGTCGCGCTGATGGCCAGCGACTTCGCGTCCCGACCGGAGCGCGGCCCGAACGTCGTCCAGATCGCCTCGGCCTCGCGCTTGTCGCCGAGCGGCGTCGATGTCCCGTGCGGGTTGATGAGGTCGACCTCGTCGGCCGGCACGCCGCGCCGCTCCAGCGCCATCTGCATCGCCCGCGCCGATCCGACGCCCGCATCGATCGGCTGGACCATGTCCCACCCATCGGCGGCCGAGCCGTAACCGACGACCTCCGCGTAGATGTGCGCGCCGCGCGCCTTTGCGATCTCGAGATCCTCGAGGAACAACGAGCCGGCACCCTCACCGAGCACGAAGCCATCGCGGGTCGCGTCGAACGGCCGGGACACGGTCGCTGGATCCTCGCCGGGTCGCGGCAGGCCCATGCCGCGCATGTTCGAGAAGCCGGCGTGGGCCACCTCGAGCAACGGGGCCTCGGTCGAGCCGCTGATCACCGCGATGCAGTCGCCGCGGCGGATGGCCTCGGCCGCCTCACCGACGTTGTGGGTGCCGGTCGCACAGGCCGACACCATGCAGACGTTGTGCCCGATGGCGCCGGTCTCGATCGCGATCATCCCCGAGCAGCTGTCGACCAGCGCGTTCGCGATGAACGTCGGTGCCACCGTCCGGTTGCCGCGCTCGTGGAGCGTGACGTAGTTGTCGATCATCAGCTGCTGACCGCCCGCCCCGGAGCCGAAGATCACGCCGACCTCGGTGCGGTTCTCGTCGCTCAGCTCGAAGCCCGAATCGGCCAGGGCCTGCTTCGCGGCGGCGACACCGAAGTGCAGGCTCGATTCGCTGCGGCGCGCGGCCTTCGGGTCCATCCATTCCTTGGCGTCGAAGTCACGGACCTCGCCGGCGAGCTTCGCCTCGTACGGTGACGGGTCGAAATGGGTGATCGGGGCCAGGCCCGAGTGGCCTTGGACGAGGTTCGACCAGGCGGTGGTCTTGTCGTTGCCGACGGGGCTTATGACCCCGAGTCCGGTCACGACGACGCGGCGGTCGTAGTCGGGTCGACGCATGTGGGACGGTTCCTCCAGGAGTGGCGAGATCAGGCCGTGACGGCGGCCAGATCGAGCAGGCGGTCGTGGGTGGCGGGGTCGTCGGCGGCGACGATCTCGGCGTCAGGGGCGATTCGCTTGATGAGTCCGCTCAGGACCCTGCCGGGTCCGACCTCGACGAACGTGGTGACGCCGGCGTCGCTCATCGAGCGCACCGCGGCGACCCAGTCCACGCCCGCCGTCAGGTGCTCGACGAGCTCGGCGCGGGCGCCGTCGGCCGTCGTGATCGCGCGGGCATCGGCATTGGCGAGCAGCGTGGTCGACGGATCGTTGAAGGTCACGCCGGCGAGTGCGGCGCGCATGCCGTCAGCTGCCTCGGTCATGAGCGGGGAGTGCGCGGCGACGCTCACCGGGAGCACGATCGCGCGCTTGGCGCCGAGCTCCTTGGCGATCTCCGCGCCCGCTTCGATGGCGACTCGCTCGCCCGACACCACGACCTGGCCCGGCGCGTTCCGATTGGCGACGACGAACGTGCCGTGCTCGGCGGCCCGGGCCAGCAGCCCGGGGAGCTGCGCATCGTCGAGCCCGATCAGGGCAGCCATCGCGCCGTCCCGGCCCCCACCGGACGACTGCATGAGCGTGCCTCGCTGCCGGACGAGGCGGACGCCGTCCTCGAGCGACAGCACGCCGGACGCGACGAGCGCCGAGTACTGACCCATGGAGTGTCCCGCCGCGAAGGCGGGTGTCGGGGTCTCCAGGCCGGCGGCCGACCAGCGCTCGCGCATCGCCTCGAGGATGGCGATCGAGGCCGCCAGCAACGCTGGCTGCGCCTGCTCGGTCCGATCCAGTTGCTCGGCCGGGCCGTCCCAGGCGAGCGTGCTGATCGACTCGCCGAGGGCAGCGTCGGCCGCCCCCCAGACGGCCGACGCAGCAGGGGATGACGTGGCGAGTTCCCGGCCCATGCCCACCGATTGCGAGCCCTGGCCGGGAAAGACGTAGGCGAACGAGGACATCGCCCGAAGCGTATCGCCGGAACTTGCTCGACTTGCCGATTTGCGTGCATGCTTGCATGCATGATCGACAGCCGCCCCACCCGCTCCTCGACCCGTCCGGCGCCACGACGCACGATCGCCCGCCGCTTCGAAGCCGACCTGTCGGCGCATGTCCTGGCCGCGGGCACGCGTCTCCCGAACGTCCGCCAGATCAGCGAACGCGTGGCGATGGGTCGCGCGCTCTGGCGGGAGCTCGTCATCGGCTTCGCCAGTCAGCTCGGTGAGCTGCGGCTCGGCTTCACCCAGCTCGCGGCGCTGTATGTCCTGGCCGACGGCAGCACGCTGACCATCGGCGAGCTCGCCGAGTCGATCAATCGATCGCCGTCCGCGACGAGCCGGCTGATCGACGGGCTCGTGAAGCGGCGGCTCGTCGAGCGCCGCGCCGAGGAGGAGGATCGCCGCCAGAAGGTCCTGCGCCTGACCCCGCGCGGGCACGCGGTGCTGCGCGTGGTCGACCGCGCTCGGGCGGAGCAGTTCCTCGCCGCGGTGCGCCCGCTGCCGACACCGGAACGATCGATCGTCGCGATGGGCGTGGCCGCGCTCGCGACCCACGCGATCAGCCGGCGCGGCCGACTCATCCGGGCGACGCGCGAGCCTGGCACATAGGCTCCGACGACCGATGTAGGCTACGGCGGCGCAGGAGGCTCCCCGGATGTTGCGATCGCTCATCGCCGACCAATCGCTCGTCGTCGAACACCGCCATTCCGATGGGAGCTGGGGGCGGATGGAGAGCAAGCCGGGACACCACGATCCCGCCCAGCACGATCCCGAGGCGGGCTGGCAGTACGGCCGCATCTTCGAGTGCAAGAGTTGCGAAGAAGAGGTCCGGATCGGGTCGACCGAGCGCGAACCCGTCGACAAGGGGTCCTAGGGCCGCAGCCCGGAGGCACACGATGTTCCAACCGCAGCTCTTCGACGACGTGCTCCTGGTCGAGCATATCCACGCCGATGGGACGTCCACTCCCATGGAAGTGGAGCACGAGCCCGACGACTCGGCCGAGCACGATCCGGAGCGCTCGTGGGCCATCGGCCGCATCTTTCGCTGTCCCGTCTGCGACGAGCGGGTCCGCGTGGCGCCGACGCCGACAGAGGGCATCCGCGAGGGCGCCTGATCGATCAGCCGCAGAAGCGGCGAACGACGTCGTAGAGGACCGGTAGCCCGAACCGCAACGCATCGAGCGAGATGCGCTCGTCCACGCCATGGAAGCGCTCGAGGAAACGCTCGTCGGGTTCGAGGCGGAACGGGGAGAAGCCAAAGGTCGGCGTCCCGACCATCGCCGTGGCCTTGGCGTCCGTCGCGAACGGGGCCATGACGGGGAGCGGTACCGCGTCCGGGTCGTGATCGCGCAGCGTCGCGACCATCGTGTCCCACAGTGGGCCCTCGGCCGGCGTCTCGACCGGTTCCCCCCACGCCAGACGCTCGATACGGCAGGCGGTGAGCAGCTCGGGACCGATCCGCCGCTCGACCTCGGCGAGGATCTCGGGCTCGGTCGTGCCCGGCAGGATCCGGCAATCGACCTCGACGATCGCGTCACCCGGGATCACGTTGTACTTGACGCCGGCCGTCACGACGTTCGGGCTCAGCGTGTCGCGTAGGAGCGCGCGCAACGCGCGCGCGTACATGGGCTCGCACAGGCCCTCGAGCGCGCGGTCGACGGCGCCCGGATCGATCGGGCCGGGTGCCGCGGCATCGCCGGCGATCCGCCGCAGCATCGTGGCCTGCTCGTCGGGGAGCGCGGCGGCCGCGGTCTCCATGAAGCGCGACATGACCGGCGTCATGCGGATCGGTCCGTTGACGGCAAGGCGATCGACGACCTGCGCCGCCCGGACCGCGGCGTTGTCGTCGCGCGGCATCGAGCCGTGGCCCCACGTCCCGGTGACATGGATCCGGTACGGGACGAAGCCCTTCTCGGCGACCTGGATCGGGTACAGCCGCCGACCGGCCACCGTCACCGAGACCCCGCCACATTCGTTCACGGCGCCAGCGGCCTGGAGCCAATCCGGTCGGTGGACCGCGAGCCAGCGGGCGCCGTCGGTCGACCCTGCCTCCTCGTCGGCGGCACACGTGAACAGCACGTCGCGCCGAAGACCGGGGATCGGCTCGGTCGCCGGGTCGACGCCGGCCGCCCGCGCCTCGGCGACCAGCCGCTCGATGACACCCAGCTCGAGGGCGATCATCCCCTTCATGTCGACCGCGCCGCGACCGTACACGTAGCCGTCGGCGATGTCGGCCGCGAAGGGGTCGTGGGTCCAGCGCTCCGGCGGGGCCGGTACGACGTCGAGGTGCGACAGCAGCAGGAATGGCGCACCCCCCGAGCCGTCCCCACGCAGCCGGACGTGGACCGAGCCGCGGCCAGGTGCCGGTTCGACGACCTGTGGCTCGAGACCGAGCCCGCGGAGGCGGCCCTCGAGATAGCGGGCGACGCGGGTCTCGCCGTCGGGGGCGGCGGGTGTCGGCGGGTTCACCGACGGGATCCGGATGAGGTCCCGCAGGCTCTCGACGACCCCGTCGTGGGCCGCCGACCAGGCGCCGGCGGTGATCGCGGAGGACGGCGTCGGCGCCCGGCTGGTCGTCATGCCGTGGTGGATGGGAGGCCGCGGGTCGTCACGCCGCGCTCGGCATCAGCAAGGCGATCGCGATCCCGATGACGAACCCGGCCGACACGATCACGATCACCATCGCGAGCAGGATCTTCCCGAGCCGTCGCTCCTCGGCTTGCGCGACCGCGAGCTCCGGGTCGTTCCCGCCGGTGATGTACGGCCCCTGCAACCCCTTGGCGCGGGCGCGCTCGGCGCGTGGGGAGTCGTAGGCGAGCGGGTCCGGCGGCAGTTCCTCGGTTCGCGGCGACGGCGACGTCATGTGGCCATGATGCCCGGGTGCCTCGACCAGCGCATCCGCCACCGCCTAGCCGAGGTGCTCGCGGAGCGGTCGGGCGACCTCGTCGGCGACGGCTGCGACGCCATTCGGGCCGAGCCGCGGTCGCATGCCGAGGATGACATGCGTCGCCCCACGATCGACGGCGTCCGTGGCCTGGGCCAACGCCCGTCGTCGATCGTCGCGCGTCTCGCCGGTCTGGATCTGGGCGGCCACATCGAGCGTGTCCGGGTCGCGACCGATGGCCTCGAGCGCCACGAGCAGGGCAGCTCGCCGGTCGCTGAAGTCGTCGAGCGTCGAGGGTCGGTCCTCGTCGACCGACACGGCGGGCTGGACCCAGCCATCGGCGACGGCCGCGGCCAGCGCGATGCCCCGGCGCCGCTGGCCGCCGAGCCACAGCGGCGGGCCGCCGGGGCGCAGCGGGGCTGGTTCGTTGGTCGCCTCGGCGAGCGGGTAGAACCGGTCGGGGCGGGTCACGCCCGGTGGCCGAGCGGCCGCGTCGGAGAACAGCGCCTTGAGGACGTGCACCGCCGAATTCGAAGCGGTCGAAGCGCTCGGGCATCGGCGGCAGCGGGATGCCGAGCGGGAGGTGCTCGCCCTCGTGCCAGCCGGCGCCAAGCCCGAGGATGAAGCGACCACCCGTCGCGTGATCCAGCACGGTCGCGGCCTTGGCCAGCACCGCGGGATGGCGGAACGTGGCCGACATGACGGCGTGCCCGACCCAGCGACCCGGGACGCGGTGGACGAGCGTCGCCATCGCCGTCACCGCTTCGAGGCTGGCGCCGTGGCGATCCTGGGCGATGTCGGTCAGGTGATCGTTCATCCAGACCGACTCGAACACGTCGTGCTCGCCGATCCTCGCCCAGATCGCGTCGAGCGTCGCCCAGTCCGTCCCCTGCGGGGAGGTCTTGATCCCGATCGGGATGCGGCGCGTCATCGAGCGGCGCGCGTCCCCGTCAGGTTCGCCGTCATCCGCCGGCCCGTCGTGACCGCGCCGTCCGAGGCCGACCCGACGAGCGCCGCGTACTTGCCGAGCACGCCGCCGGGGTAGTTCGGCGGGCGCGGCGACCAGTCGGCGAGCCGGCGCTCGATCTCGTCGGCGTCGACCAGCAGGTCGAGTGCCTTGCGATCGACGTCGATGACGATCTCGTCACCCTCGCGCACGGCCGCGATCGGTCCGCCGAGGGCTGCCTCCGGCGCGATGTGGCCGATCATCAGCCCGTGCGTGCCGCCCGAGAAGCGGCCATCGGTGATCAGCGCGACCTCGTCGCCCAGGCCCTCGCCGACGAGCGCCGCGGTCACGCTCAGCATCTCCTGCATGCCGGGCCCGCCGACCGGCCCCTCGTAGCGGATCACGACGACGTCGCCGGGCACGATCCGCCGCTCGGACACCGCCTCGAAGCAGGCGGTCTCCGAATCGAAGACTCGCGCGGGTCCGCGATGCAGCCGCCGCTCATGCCCGGCGAGCTTGACCACGCAGCCGTCCGGGGCCAGGGTGCCGTGGAGGATGGCCAAGCCACCGGTCGGCTTGAGCGGCGTCTCGATCGGCACGACGACCCGCTGGCCGTCCGCGGGGCGGGCGTCGGCGGCGATCTCGGCGATGGTCCGGCCGTCGACCGTCGGCGCCCCGCCGTGGAGCAGCCCGGGCCGCTTGAGCAGCTCGCGCATGACCAGCGAGACGCCCCCCGCGTCATACATGTCGGACGCGACGTAGCGCCCGCCCGGGTGGAGGTCGGCGACGATCGGCGTGCGATCGGCGATGGCCCCGAACTCGTCGATGTCGAGGTCGATGCCGAACTCGTGGGCGATCGCCAGGAGGTGGAGCACGCCGTTGGTCGACCCGCCGGTGGCGGCGATGCTCGCGATCCCGTTCTCGAGGGCCTCGCGGGTGACGAACGCCGACGGTCGGGCGTCGCGACGCACGAGGTCCATCGCCAGCTCGCCGGTCCGGCGGGCGGCATCGTCCTTGGCGGGGTCCTCGGCCGGGATCCCGTTGAGCCCGGCCGGCGAGATGCCCATGAACTCCATGACCATCGACATCGTGTTGGCGGTGTACTGCCCGCCACACGCCCCGGGACCCGGGCACGAAACGTTCTCGACCTCGTACAGCTCGTCGAGCGAGATCTTGCCGGCCCGGTAGGCGCCGATCGCCTCGTAGACCGTGACGACCGTGGCTCGCCGCTCGCCCTTGTACACGCCCGGGTAGATCGTCCCGTTGTAGAGGATCGTGCCCGGCACATCGAGCCGGCCAAGGGCCATCGCCGCGGCCGGGATCGTCTTGTCGCAGCCGACCAGGCACACGACGCCGTCGAGCAGGTGGCCGCGGACGACGAGCTCGATCGAGTCGGCGATGACCTCGCGGCTGATGAGCGATGCCTTCATGCCCTCGGTGCCCATCGACACGCCGTCGCTCACCGCGATCGTGTTGAACTCCATGGGCGTCCCACCGGCCGCGCGGATCCCCTCCTTGACGTGCTCCGCCAGCCGCCGCTGGTTGTAGTTGCACGGCATGGTCTCGATCCACGTCGTCGCCACGCCGACGAGTGGCTTGGCGAGGTCGTCGTCGGTGAAGCCGATCGCCTTGAGCATGGCCCTCGCCCCGGCCCGATCCGGGCCATCGGTCAGGGCGGCCGAGTGCCGCTTGGCCGGGTCGGTGGGTCGGTCGTACGGGTGGGAGGCCGCTCGGGTCTGGGTGGGCGGTGCTTGATCGGGCATGCGTCTCAGTGTACGAGCGACGCTCAGCCGTCGCGGGCGCGATCCAAAGCGAGTCGCTCACCGGCGACGTTGCGCGCCGCGGCGTGACTGCCCGCGTGACCCGTGACCGCCTCGAGGAACGCGTCACGGTCGAGGCTGAACGCCTGGACGGCATCGATCGCGCGCACCGACGCCGTGCGTGGGATGTCGTTGATCAGCGCGATCTCGCCGACCCCGTGCCCGGCCCCGAGCGTCCGCAGGACGTGGTCGCCCTGGCTGATCTCGACCTCGCCCGTATCGATGAGCAGGTAGTCGTCGCCGGCATCGCCCTCGCGCATCAGCCACGATTCCGGCGTCGAAGTGGCGTGGGGTCATCGTCGCGGCCAGGTGCTCGACGGTCGCGAGCGAGAGTGGCGCGAAGAGCGGCTGACCGCGGAGCAGCTCGACGCGCCGAGCTGCCGCTGGGCCGCCTTCATCGACGTCTCGCGTCATCGACCCGAGCACGACCGCGGCGATCGGCAGGATCGCTCCGGTCAGCACGAGCGCCCCCTGGACCCCGAGACTCCCGATCAGGAGCGGCGCGACCAGGCCGCCGGCGGCCGGTCCGAGGTTCGCGATGCCATCGGTCAGCCCGAGGACCGCGATGCGCGCCTCGTTTGGCGTCGTCCGCTGGATGAGCGTATAGCCGGCGACGTCCAGGAAGGCGTTGCTGAGCCCGACCAGCATCATCGCCAGGATCGCGACGGCCGGATGCACGACGATCCCGATGAGCGCGATGGGTGCGCCCCAGCCCACGAGCGCGACGAGGAACGCCGGGGCGAGCCGTGTCCGACCGGCGAGGGCGAGCGATGCCCCGGCACCGATCAAGCTGCCGAAACCCATCGCCGCGTTCAGCGTGCCGACGCCGGGCTCGCCGATCCCGAGCAGCTCGATCGCCGCGACCACCGTCAGCACCGTCAGCAGGCCGCGGACGAACGTCTGGGCGGCAACGCCAACCAGCACCAATCGGGCGCCCGGCAGGCGCGCGACGGCTCGAGCGCCGGCAAGGAGCTCCGGCACGATCGTGCCCGGACCGGCCGGCACCGCCCGACCGCGTCCGACCGTGGCGATCTGCGCGTTGGCGATCGCCAGGATGCCGACCGCGTAGATGACGACGACGGCGACGAGCGCGCCCAGGGGTCCGGTCCAGACGAGCAGCAGGCTCGCGAGCGCGGGCCCCACGAACGTGCCGAGCCCTTCCGCGGCGCTGGACGTCACGTTCGCCGCGACGAGTTGGCCCGGGGAGCTGGCGCACGCGGGCAGGAGCCCCATGTGGAGCGGCCGGCTGAACGCCCCGATCCCCGCCTCGAGGGCCACGAACACGAGCAAGGCAGCGAGCGGTGCGCCGGTCGCGACAACGATGGCCACGCCGACCGAAGCGATGGTCCGAGCGATATTCGTCGTTCGCAGCACGTCGAGCGGCAGCCAGCGCGATGCCGGTACGCCGGCGAACGGGGCGACGAGCGCGGGCGTGAGGTAGCGGACGACACCGAGGATCCCGACCGCCACCGGCCCGCCCCGGTCGTAGGCGATCACGAGCGTCGTCACGAGGAGCGCCCACTTGCCGGCGACCACCGTGAACCACGCGACGACGAGCCGGCGCACGGCGGGTTCGGCCATCGCGGTGCGCAGGGACGCGACCGCCGGGGCGAGGCGGCCCTCGAGCCATGGGGGCATGGTGGAAGGATATCGAGCGGGGTCGCGCGGAATCGCCGGGACGGCGGGCTCGTCAGAGCGCGTATGCTGCCGCGACCGAGCCCTTCGAACGCGTCGTGCTAGGGGTGTGGAGGACGATGGACCAGAAGCTGACCGCGCTGTCGAATGTGCCGCTGTTCGCAGGCTGCGTGACGAAGGAGGTGGACGAGATCGGTCGCCTCGCCGATGAGGTCTCGGTGCCCGCCGGCAAGGTCCTCGCGAAGGAGGGCGACATCGCGCACGAGTTCTTCGTGATCGTCGACGGGTCGATCGAGATCAGCAAGAAGGGAAAGGTCGTGCGCACGCTCGGCCCGGGCGACTTCTTCGGTGAGCTGGCGATGCTCGGGAAGGTGCCGCGAACAGCGACGGCAACCGCGGTGACGCCGGCCACCCTGCTGGTGCTGGCCGACCGCGAGTTCACGACACTGTTGGCCGACCACCCTGGCATCCAGCAGAAGGTGCTAAAGAATGTCGCCGGCTGGGTCGCCGCATCGGTTCCCGAGCGGGCGACCTAGCGCCCCCACGGAGCGCGCACCGCTCAGCGCAGGCAGTTTCCCGTCGCCACCGCCGCAGTGCGGCCGACGGCGGGCCGGATCCGCACCGCCACCGAGGTCGGGCTGAGCGCGTAGCCGACGTCCGGGTCGGTGCGGGCCTCGGCGAAGACGAGGCCGCCGATCGTCCCGTCGCGGAGCACGAACGGGCCGCCGCTGTCACCGCGATCGATCTGGGCGCGCAGCTCGAGGATCTCGCGCTCGACCTGGGCGTCGCCGTAGATGTCGCGCCCGACGGCGACGTACGCACCGGTGACTGCGGCCGGGACGATCGTCAACGGCCCGCCGCCCGGGTAGCCGAGGGCGGCACCGACCGTGCCGCGATCGGGGTCGGCGCCCGTGAAGCGCAGCGGCGCGGCGCGCAGGTCGCGGGCATAGAGCAGCGCGACGTCGAGCGACGAGTCGAAGAGCACGACGCGCGCATCGACCAGGTCGCCCCCGCCGCTCGTGACCCGCACGCTGCCGTCGCGAGCCCCGGCCACCACATGCGCGTTGGTGACGACGTAGGCGTCGGCGACCACCACCCCACTCCCCGATGCCGTGAAGCCGCACACCTGGGCCGAGATGCGGACCGTGCTGGCCGCCGCAAGTCGCGCGATGGCCTGGGCGGCGGCGTCGGTCGGGCGGTCGACCGGGGGTCGCGGCAGCGGCTCGAAGCCGACGAACACGTCGGGGAGCCCCGACGCATTCAGCAGGTCGCCGAGCTCGGACACGATCGCCGCGGGTGGCGGCAGGATCCCGTTGAGCGTCCGGATGGCCGTCGACGTCTGGGCCGCTTCGGTCAGTCGTGGCACCGGACCAACCGCCAGGAGACCGCCGGCGAGCCACACGATCAGCAGCGCCTGCGCCGCGCCGGTGATGCCCCCCGCGACCCGATCGGCGGCACCGAGGAAGCCCGTGCCGAGGGAGCCGGTGAGGTATCGCCCTATGGCTGACCCGATCCCCTCGCCGACGCCGACCGCGGCCAGCAGCCCGGCGAGGACGACGTACGGCCGGATCCCGGCCGGTACCGCATCGAGCGGATCGATCAGCAGCGGCAGGGCAAGCACGATGAGCGCGCCGCCGCCGATCGCCCCGACCAGGCCGCCGATCTGTGGCAGCGCGCCGGAGCGGAACCCCAGGACCACCGCGAGGACGACGAGCACGACGGCCACGAGATCGAGGGGGTTCACCATCCGATCGTCGCACAGGGGTCATGAGAACGCCCCGGACGCGTCGTCCGGGGCGCAAACGCGGATCGCGTGGTGGCGCCGTCGCGACGCGGGCCGTCGCCGAGCGGCTAGCTGACGGTCACCTGGATCGGGGCGGCCAGGCCGCCGCCGTCGGCGATCGTGTACGTGCCGGGCGCCGTGGTCGGGATCTCGAACTCGGTCTTCTTGATCTGGGCGATCGCGATGCAGGCGATCTCTTGTGGACCGTGGCCTTCGAGCAGCGTGATCGTGTACGTGCCCTCCTTCGAGTCGACCACGATCCGGTCGAGGACGTTGCAGGGCTCGACGCCGCTGGTCCACGTGGCCGTCACCACGATCGTGGAGCCGTCCACGCGAGCGGCGAAGCTGTCGATCGGGATCGGGTGGACGTCGAGCTGGCCGGGCTTCGGGACGACGAACGCGTTGGCCGGGTCACCCGGCGCGCCTGGGTCGGTGCCGACGCCGGTGCTCGGCGGGGCGGTGACCGGCGCGTCCGGCGGCGCAGCCGACGGGCCGATGGATGGAGCGACGCTCGCTCCCGCGCCGCCCGAACAGGCGGCGAGCAGCAGCGCGACGGACAAGAGGCTGGCGGCAGATCGGCCGGCGGGTCGGAGGGCGTTCATGGCGCGGGAGACGACGCCGCGCCCGTGTTGGTTCCGGTCAGCCCGCCCCGGTGCGGGTCTCGACGCGCGGTGGGTGCCCGGCCTCCCAGGCGGAGATCTCGGCCTCCTTGAGGAGCAGGTACCCGAGCTCGTCGGTCCCGGCAAGCAGCATCTGCTTGGCGAACGGGTCGATCTTGAAGTCGATCGTCGAGCCGTCCGGGAGCAGCACGCCTTCCTCGGCGAGGTCGACGGTCAGCTCCGCGTCCGGGTCCCCCTCGATCAGCTCGCGCAGCTGGCGGTGGACCTCGGGCGTGACGGTGATCGGCAGCAGCCCGTTCTTGAGGCTGTTGCTGCGGAAGATGTCCGCGTAGCTCGTCGAGAGGATCGCGCGCACGCCCCAGGCCGTCAGTGCCCACGGGGCGTGCTCGCGGGACGACCCGGCCCCGAAGTTGTCGCCGACGAGCAGGATCTGCCGTCCGGCCATCCCCGGCCGGTCGAGGACGAACCGCGGCTCCCGGAGCGAGCCGTCCTCCTCGTACCGCCAATCCCGGAACAGCGCCTCGGCCAGCCCGGCCTTGTCGGTGACCTTGAGGTAGCGCGCGGGCACGATCTGGTCCGTGTCGACGTTCTCGGCATCGATCGGCACGACCTTGCTCGTGAACATCCGGAACGGTTCGGCCATGGTCGGCGAGGGCTCAGCGACCGCCGACGGCGGCGAGCGACTCGATGCCAGGCAGGGTCCGCGGATCGGTCACGACGCCGCTGATCGCCGACGCCGCGGCGGTGAGGGGCGACGCGAGGAACGTCCGGCCGCCCTTGCCCTGGCGACCCTCGAAGTTGCGGTTCGACGTGCTGACCGAGTACTGGCCGGGCGACAGCTGGTCGCCGTTCATCGCGATGCACATCGAGCAGCCCGATTCGCGCCAGTCGGCTCCGGCGGCCTTGAACACGTCGGCGAGCCCCTCGCGTTCGGCCTCACGCTTCACCTCGTCGCTGCCGGGCGTCACCATCAGCCGGACGCCGTCCGCCACGCGTCGGTCCTTGAGCGCGGCGGCCGCCAGCCGCAGGTCGCTGATGCGCCCGTTCGTGCACGAGCCCACGAACACCACGTCGACCTTCTGGCCGATGATCGGCTGGCCCGGCTCGAGATCCATGTACGAGAGCGCGTGCTCGAGCGCCCGACGCGCGGCGGGATCTGCCTCGTCGCTGGGTGAGGGCACGCGCGAGGTGATGGGGATCCCCATCCCGGGGTTCGTCCCGTAGGTGATCATCGGCTCGAGCGCGTCGGCATCGATCGTGACCGACTTGTCGAAGGTGGCGCCGTCATCGGTCGGCAACCGGCGCCAACGCTCGAGCGCGGCGTCCCAATCGGCGCCCTGCGGTGCGTGCGGTCGGCCGTTGACGTACTCGAAGGTCGTGTCGTCCGGGGCGATCAGCCCGGCGCGTGCGCCGCCCTCGATCGACATGTTGCAGACCGTCATGCGCTGCTCCATCGTCAGCGCCTGGATCGCGTCGCCGCGGTATTCGAACACGTGCCCGGTCCCACCGCCGACCCCGATCCGCGCGAGCAGGGCCAGGATGATGTCCTTGGCCGAGACGCCGGGCGCGAGCCGTCCGTCGATGCGGACCTCGTACGTCTTCGGGCGACGCTGCAGCAGGCTCTGGGTCGCGAGGACCATTTCGACCTCGCTGGTCCCGATCCCGAACGCGAGCGCCCCGAACGCCCCGTGCGTGGACGTGTGCGAATCGCCGCAGACGATCGTCATCCCCGGCTGCGTCAAGCCGAGCTGCGGGCCGATCACGTGGACGATCCCCTGGCTCGGCGACCCGATGCCATGGAGCGGGATCCCGAACTCGGCGCAGTTCTGCTCGAGCTGGCGGATCTGTGCGGCGGCCTGCATGTCGAGCATCGGCAGGTCGCGCGGCGTGGTCGGGATCGAGTGGTCGGCCGTCGCGACGGTCTGCCCGGGACGACGAACCGACAGCCCGCGTTCGCGCAGACCCGTGAACGCCTGCGGGGAGGTGACCTCGTGGATCAGGTGGAGGTCGATCGCGAGCACGCTTGGAGCACCGGGATCATCGGCCACGACGTGATCGGCCCAGATCTTGTCGACGATCGTGCGCGGCGTCGGTCGGTCGGTCGGGGCAGGGGCGGTCATGACGGGGTGGCTCTCCGGGGCTGATCGTGCGGTCGAGAGGGTAGCAGAGGACGAGCCGGCAGCCCGCCGAGCCGCATCTCCGCCGGACGTCCTAGGTCCGGGGGTACATCTTGTGTGGTGCGGTCACGTCGGGTTCGGGGGTACAAGTGCCCCATCGGTCACGCCGGCCAGGTGGGGCCTGTCGTTTGCCGCTCCGTCGCCGGGGGGAAAGGGGTCCGCGTCCTCATCGCGAATATGGCGCGATTCGACTTCGACTCGTCCGCACCCCGACGCCTCGTCCGATCCCTCGGCCGCGAGAAGGCGTTGCCTGTGGCTGCACGGATCTGGCTGTTCACCGGTGCCCTGGCGCTCACCGCCATCGGGATCTACCTCGCGCAGTTGCACGTCCGCCCGACCCCCCCGGTCACGCTCGCGCTTCCCTGGCCGGTGCTCGCCTTCGCGTTCGCCGCCGCCGAGCTGAAGGTCGTCCAGGTCCATTTCCGCCGGGAGACGCACTCGTTCTCCCTGAGCGAATTCCCGGCGGTCATCGGGTTCTTCTTCCTGTCGCCGACCGACTACCTGATCGCCGTGCTCGTCGGATCGACCGCAGCGTTCATCTTCGGCCGGCCGCCGCTGATCAAGCTCGGGTTCAACCTCGTGAACTTCATGCTCGTCGCGGTCGTCGAGCTGACGGTCCTGTACGCGGTCGCCGAGATGGGTGGCGCGCCCCATGTCCGCGATTGGGTCGCGGCCTTCCTCGCCACGCTCGCCGCTGCGGTCGTGAGCGCGCTGACGATCGCGACCGTGATCACCTTGTCGGGTGGTGCGCCGCAGTACGAAAAGCTGCCCGAGATGATCCAGTTCGGCAGCATGGTGGCGTTCGCGAACACCAGCCTGGCCCTGCTCGCCGTGTCGATCATCTGGGTCGACCCGGTCCTCCTCTGGCTCCTGGCCCTGCCCTTGATCATCGTGTTCCTCGCCTACCAGGCGTATGTCTCCGAGCGCGAGAAGCACGAGCGGCTCGAGCTGCTGTACCAGTCGTCGCGGATCCTCCAGCACTCGCCTGAACTCGATTCCACGCTCGTCGCGTTGCTCGGCCACGCCCGGACGATGTTCCGTGCCGAGCTGGCGGAGGTGGTGCTGTATCCACGTGGCACCGATGTGGCCGCCCTGCGCACGACGTCACGGCACGACCGGGAGCCGGAAGTGATGATCCCGATCCTCGACCTGCGGGCTGACGCGGTCCATGACGCCGTCGTGCAGGCGCGTGGACCGTTCTTCCTGAAGGCGGCCGACAGCGCGGCCCACGGCCAGAACGACATGGTCAGTCCGCTCCGCGGCGAGTCCGACCTGATCGGCTCCCTGCGGATCTCCAACCGGCTCACCGAGGGGACGACCTTCAGCGAGGACGACCTGCGCCTCCTCGAGACGCTCGCCAACCAGGCCGCTGTCGCCCTCGAGAACGGGCACCTCGAGCAGTCGCTCGCGGAGCTGTCGAGGCTCAAGGAGGAGCTCCGGTTCCAGGCCTACCACGACCCCCTGACCGGACTCGCCAACCGGATGCTGTTCCTCGAACGTGCCGAGGAGCGGCTGGACCGGATCGGGCAGGAGGGCATGCCCGTCCTGCTCTTCCTCGACCTCGACGACTTCAAGATCGTGAACGACACCATGGGCCACGCCGTCGGGGACCGGCTGCTCGTCGACGTTGCGGACCGGCTGCGGGACGTCCTCCGTCCCGGCGACATCGCGGCACGACTCGGTGGCGACGAGTTCGCGGTGCTGCTCGACGATGGCCCCGAGCTGCAGCAGGCGGTCACTGTCGCCGAGCGCATCATCGATGCCCTCCGGGCGCCGTTCCTGATCCAGGGCCAGGAGATCACCGTCGGGGCGAGCATCGGCGTCGCCGCCGCCCGGACCGGTACCGAAGCGGCGCAGGAGCTGCTCCGCAACGCCGACGTCGCGATGTACAAGGCCAAGGGCTCCGGGAAGAACCGCGTCTCGGTCTTCGAGCCGACCATGCACGCCGCGATCGTCGCGCGGCACGCCCTGAGTGCCGAGCTGTCGCGGAGCCTTGGCCGCGGCGAGCTCGTCGTGTTCTTCCAGCCGATCGTCACGATCCGCGGCCTCGTCGTGACGGGCTTCGAGGCGCTCGTCCGCTGGCGTCACCCGACCCGCGGCCTCATCAACCCGGCCGAATTCATCCCGCTGGCCGAGGAGACCGGGGTGATCACCTCACTGGGCCGCTACGTCCTCGAGGAGGCCTGTCGCCAGGCTGCCCGCTGGGCCCCGCACGCCGCCCACGATCGACCGTTGACCATCGCCGTCAACCTGTCCGCGCAGCAGCTCCAGGAAACCGACTTCGTCGACGTGCTGCGGTCGATCGTCGAGGACACGAACATCCAGCCGCAGCAGCTCGTCCTGGAGATGACCGAGACCGTCATGTTCCACGAGACGGCGATGACCCTGGCACGGCTCGAGGCGATCCGGACCCTGGGGGTGCAGATCGCGATCGACGACTTCGGCACCGGCTATTCGTCGCTCGGCTACCTCCGACGGTTCCGCGTGGACATCCTCAAGATCGCGCGTGAGTTCGTGGCACCTGCCGACCACTCCGACGAGTGGGCATTCGCGAGCGCCATCGTCGCCCTGGGTCGAACGCTCGGGCTGACGATCGTGGCCGAGGGCATCGAATCCAACGGCCAGCTCGATCGTCTGCGCGCGCTCGGCTGCGAGCTGGGCCAGGGCTACCTCTTCGGGCGACCCTCGGACGCCGAGTCGACGTATGCGTTCCTCGCCGACGGCGGCGCGCGACGGCGTCTCAAGGTGATCGAGCCGACCGACGCCCACGACCCACAGCCCGACGATCACCCGATCGTCGTCGGGCAGGCGTCTGCCTGAGCCCCAAACCAGCGGAGACTCGATGTTCATCCTCTATTCGGTCGTCATCGGCGTCGTCCTCGGGTTCCTCCTCGGCGGACGAGCCGCCGGTCTCGCCGACCTGCGGATCCGCTGGCCGTGGGCCATCGTCGTCGGCCTGGTCGTCCAGCTGTTGCTGTTCTCCACCCCGCTGACGGATCGCGTCGGCGCGCTCGGCCCGCTGATCTACGTGGCGTCCACGGCGCTGGTCGTCTTGGCGATGGTCGCCAACCGCCGGATCGTCGGGATGAGCGTCGTCGCGCTCGGGGCGATGTCGAACCTGGTCGCCATCCTCGCGAACGGCGGGTACATGCCGGCCGATCCCGGCGCGATCGCGACGCTCGGCCCCGCGGAGTCGCACGCCTACTCGAACAGCGTCATCACGGACCACGCCGCCCTCCGACCGTTGACCGACATCTTCGCGTTGCCGCCGTGGGTGCCGTTCGCGAACGTCTTCAGCATCGGCGACGTCATCCTCGGCATCGGTGTGGCCGTCGTGATCGTGGCGGCGATGCGCGGTGCATCCACGTCAGCATCGACGGCGATCGTCGATCCGATCTGATCGCCGGCGCGTCTCCGTGTCGGTGCGCTGGCGCACTGACCCGAAGGCCCCGCGCGGCAAGTACCGACGGGTCATGTGCCCTGGTCCCGTCACTCGGTACGTTCCGATCGAGCGGCACTCTGTCTCTCCGCTCGAACGGTCGTCCAGGGCAAACCCGTCGCGAGGCGGGGACGCAAAACCAGGGATCTCACTGAGACCGCCCGGTTGCCGCCGCCAGAGCGTCACGTCCTTCTCATGAAGGGAGCAACCGTGAAGGCGAACCTGGCGCGCTTCACATGGGCACTGACGCTTCTCGCGATCATGGCCCTCTCGACCGGCGCAGGGATGCGGTGGGACTGGGGATGAAGACCTTCCTCACGGGACAGGCCTTCCGACTCGTGCTTGCCCTCCTGACCCTTGCAAGCTCCGCACTCGTGCTCGAGGCCGGCCAGCGCTGGGCTAGATAGCCCAGCTCTGGTATTGCGGATGAAGGCCGCCGGCGGTTCCGCCGGCGGCCTTCGGCGTTCCTGCGATAGGTCATGGCAGGCCCAGTACCACGGTGCGTATAGGCGACAGCACCGTCGTGACCTATAACGACGCGACCCGCATCGCAATCCCAAGGGAGGATCGCGCCATCAGCCAGGTCAGCGTCAACGACCCTGACGCCCAAGACAGCGACGAGACGATCTTCGACGGGTCGACCGACCTGCGCGTCGTCCGGCTGCGCCTGTTCCTGGCGCTGATCACGATGTTCACGATCCCCGTCGCCCTTGGGTCGCCGGTGATCTACGTGCTGACGATCGGGCATGGCGCATCGGTGCTGATGCCGATGCTCGGCATCACTGCGCTGACGGTCGCGATGGGCGGCCTCACGGTCTGGCTGGCTCGACGGATCCTCGAGCCTGCGGAGCGCCTGGACCGCGCCCGGGTCGTGCTCGAGGACGCGTACACCCGTGCTCGCGCCGAGTCGTTGCGGGACGCGCTCACCGGGCTCGGCAACCACCGCGCGTTCCAGGAGGAGCTGGAGCGGCAGTGGATCGGCTCGACCCGCTACAACAGCCGGCTCGCGCTCGCGATCCTCGACCTCGACGATTTCGGCAAGGTCAACGAGGCGGAGGGCCACGCCAGCGGCGACCGGGTCCTCGTCGGGATCGCAGGTCTGCTCACCGCCGGGCTGCGGCGCACCGATCGTGTCTTCCGGATCGGCGGCGATGAGTTCGCGGTCCTGCTGCCCGGTGTCGATGCCGACGGGGCGTACCTCGTGGTCCGGCGCATCCTGGCGACCGCGCTGGAACGCCAGCAGTTCAACGGGCGGCGCAGCCAGGACCTCACCGGCACGTCCGAGGCCTGGTCGTTCACGGCCGGCATCTCGAGCGTCCCCGGCACCGCCTCGGACCGCGCGACGCTCTACCGCGAGGCCGAGGCGGCGCTGCTGTACGGCAAGAAGCATGGCCGGACGTTCGTCTCGGTCTACGAGCCCGAGCGCCACTCGTCGGGCGCGATCGATCGCCCGGTCGCCGGGCTCGGGAGCGAGGTCGCACGGGTCGCGGCAGCCGGTGCGTTGGTCGCGGTCTTCCAGCCGATCTTCGACCTCCGGACGGGCAACCCGCGCGGGTTCGAGGGTCTGGTCCGGCCGATGCCCGGATCCGGGTTCGCCGATCCCCTCGAGCTGTTCTCCGCAGCGGAGGCCGCCGGGCGGACCGTCGAGCTGGATCTCGCCAGCCTGACGACCTCGGTCACCGCGTTCGCCAAGCTGGCCCTGCCCGGCAGCCTGACCCTCAACATCTCGCCGCGGACCCTGGAGTCCGACCAGTTCAGCGTCCACGGCCTGGTCAAGCTGCTCCAGCGCCACGGTGTCGAGCCGGGGCGGATCGTCCTGGAGCTCACCGAGCGCGAGGCCGTCGAGGAGATGGACCAGCTGATCCGGGCGGTCGAAGCCTGCCGCGCCGCGGGGATGCGCATCGCCGCGGACGACGTGGGCGCGGGCAACGCCGGCTTGCGGTTGCTGTCGCAGCTCCGGTTCGACATCGTCAAGATCGACCTCTCGCTGGTCCAGGGTGGCGCGGTCCGGGCCACGTCCCAGGAGATCGTGCGAACCCTCAAGGACCTCGCCGACCGCTGGGGCGCGCTGGTCATCGCCGAGGGCGTCGAGACCGCGGAACAGCTGGAGTTCGTCCGCTCGCTGGGCATCCGCGCCGGCCAGGGCTATCTGCTGGGACGGCCGACCGAACGACCGTCGACCGACCCGGTCGATCTCGATGCGTTGGTCCGTCGCGAGCACGAGCTGTTCACCCGACCATTCGGGACGATGCCCGCCTGATCGAACCCGTCTGCGCGTCGCCACACGGCCGACGGGCCTAGGACCATCGGGTGAACGTTGACGGGCACCCGAACCCTGCTAGACTGCCGCCACTGCACGGCCACCGGCCGCGCACCACGTGGAGACCGACTTGGGCCTTTTCGATCGGCAGGATCGTCGCACCGTCGCCGTCGTGATCACGACGGACGGTCGCCGCGTCCACATGCCGGTCGGCTCGAACGGCCTCGACCCCGTATCGATCCTTTCGCTGCTTCGCTCGCTTCTGGGGCTTGATGGCCTTCTCGGCCTTATTACCGGCTCCCGGCGGGAGAACGGAGGAACGCGAAGGGACTGACGCGAGACGTCACGAACATCGCAACACCGACGGGACCCTTGCCGGGAGGCGAGGGTCTTTTGATTTGTCCGTTACGGATGAGGGCCCACACATGACGATCAGGACCGATCCAGCAACGCCGCCGAGTCCGGCAGCCGAACCGGGCACGAAACCCGGCCGGCGCAGCCACGTGCCGGGTGACGGCACGGCGGCGGCCGCGGCCGTCGAGCAGGCGCGCAAGGACATGCTCCGCGACGGACGTGAGCTGAAGCGCACCCGGATCGGTGCCGACGTGCTGTGCGAGGCACTGCTCCGCCAGGGCGTCGACGTGTTCTTCAGCTATCCGGGCGGCGTGATCTTGCCGCTCTACGACGTCCTCGGCGACTATCCCGAGCTGCGCCACGTGCTGGTTCGCCACGAGCAGGGCGGAGCCCATGCCGCAGACGGCTATGCACGTGTCACCGGCCGCGTCGGCGTGTGCATGGGCACGTCCGGGCCGGGCGCCACGAACCTCGTCACCGGGATCGGGACGGCCCTCCTCGACTCGGTGCCGATGGTCGCGATCACCGGCAACGTGCCCGCGGCACTGATCGGCAAGGATGCGTTCCAGGAGATCGACATCAACGGCATCACGCTGCCGATGACCAAGCACAACTACCTCGTCCGCGACGCCGACGACCTGCCGCGGGTCGTCGCCGAGGCCTTCCACATCGCCAAGACCGGTCGACCCGGGCCGGTCCACATCGACATCACCAAGGACGCGCTCCAGCAGGAGACGCACGTCGGCCATCCCACCGACGAGGATGTCGTCGCCGGACTCCCTGGGTTCCGACCCAACCTCGAAGGGCATGGCCGCCAGCTCAAGCTCGCGACGACCGAGATCGCGGCGGCCAAGCGGCCGGTCATCCTGGCCGGTCACGGGGTACTCCATGCGGAGGCCTGGGACGACCTGCGCGCGTTCGCCGAGAAGACGTCGATCCCCGTCGCCTGGACGCTGCTCGGTATCGGCGCGATCGACGAGACGCACCCGCTTGCCTACGGCTACATGGGCATGCACGGCTGGAAGCACGTCAATCGGGCGATCCAGAGCGCCGACCTGCTCATCGCCGTCGGGATGCGCTTCGACGACCGCGTTACGGGCAACGTGCGGACGTACGCGCCATACGCGCGGATCATCCATGCCGACATCGATCCCGCCGAGATCGGCAAGAACGTGGCGGTCGAGGTCCCGATCGTCGGCGACGCCAAGCGAGTGCTCCAGGCGCTGACGCGGATGGTCCCCGAGACGCCGATCGCCGAGCGCAAGGAATACCTCGACCAGCTGGCCGAGTGGCGCACGGAGTCCGAGTCGTCGTCGTGGCACGGCTCCGGGGCGTGGCGAGACGGCCTGCTCTCGGCCGACTACGTCGTGGGCCGGATCGGCGAGCTGACCGAGCACGCGGCGACCTACGTCGCCGACGTCGGCCAGAACCAGATGTGGCTGGCCCGGTACGCGGGCTTCCGCCAGCCGAACTCGCACGTCTCGTCGGGCGGGCTCGGAACGATGGGCTTCTCGGTGCCGGCGGCGATGGGTGCGGCCCTCGGCCGGCCCGATCGCGAGACGTGGGCGATCACCGGCGACGGCGGCTTCCAGATGACGTTCCAGGAGCTGATGACGCTGGTCCAGGACAAGATCCCGGTCAAGATCGCGCTGTTCGACAACAAGAAGCTCGGGATGATCCGGCAGTGGCAGGAGATCATCTACGCGGGCAACTACCACTCAGCGCACCTGCTCGGGCCGGATTACCTGAAGCTGGCCGAGGCGTTCGGCATCCCGGCGGTCAAGGCATCGACGCCGGCCGAGGTGGATGACGCGATCCGCTTCGCCCAGGGCGTCGACGGCCCGGCGCTCATCTGGTTCGAGATTGCCGAGGAGCAGAACGTGTTCCCGATGATGCCGGCCGGCAAGGGCCTGTCGGACCTGATCGAGAACTGGGGCGGGGCGGACGAATGAACCCTCGGGCGGATGGCTTCGCGGCGACCTCGGAGCGCGAGCACCAGCATGCCGGCTGATCCCAACTCCAACGGGCAGGTGCCGACCGCCGGTCCTGCCCACGCCGCGCCGCCGCCCCGGTCGCTGCCCGGCAGCGGCGAGACGCGACGGCACGTGCTCGTCGCGATCGTGCTCAACAAGCCCGGCGTCCTGAACCGCGTGTCGAGTCTCATGCGCGCGCGCAACTTCAACATCGACTCGCTCGCGGTCAGCCACACCGACCGCGAGGACGTCAGCCGCATGACGATCACGCTCCACGGCGACGACGTCGCGGTCGAGCAGGCGGCCAAGCAGCTGTATCGACTGATCGACGTCCTCAAGGTCCAGGACGTCACGTCGGAACCGACCGTCGAGCACGAGCTCGCGCTCGTGAAGGTCCGCGCCACCGAGTCGAACCGGGCGGAGATCCTCCGCCTCGTCGAGCTGTCGCGAGGCCGCGTGGTCGATCTGGTCGATGGCTCGGTCATCGTGGAGGTGACCGGCACCGAGTCGGAGATCGACACGTTCGTGGCGCTCGTCCGGACCTATGGCATCAAGGAGCTCGTCCGGACCGGCGCGGTCGTGATGGCGAGGGGCACCGCATCGATCGAGGAGGCAGTCAAGCGATGACAGCACGGATGTATTACGACGACGACGCGGATCCCCAGGCACTCGCCGGGCAGACCGTCGCGGTCATCGGCTACGGGAGCCAGGGGCACGCCCATGCGCTGAACCTGCGCGAGAGCGGGGTCGATGTCGTCGTCGGTCTGGCGCCGGGATCGAAGAGCCGGGCCGTCGCCGAGGAAGCCGGCCTGCGGGTCGCCGACGTCGCCGATGCGGTGCGTCAGGCCGACGTCGTCATGATCCTCGTCCCGGACACGGTCCAGAAGCGGGTCTACGACGCCGACATCGCGCCGAACCTGCGCGAGGGCCAGCTATTGATGTTCGCCCACGGGTTCAACATCCGGTTCGGGCGGATCAGCCCACCGGACGTCGTCGACGTCGGGATGGTCGCCCCCAAGGGACCCGGCCACCTGCTCCGCAGCGTCTACCGCCAGGGCGGCGGCGTCCCCGCGCTGTTCGCCGTCGAACGCGACGCGTCGGGGACTGCGCGCGATCGCGTCCTCGCCTACGCTCGCGGCCTGGGCTCGACGCGGGCAGGCGTGCTCGAGACGACGTTCGCGGAGGAGACCGAGACAGACCTCTTCGGCGAGCAGGCGCTGCTCTGCGGCGGCGTGTCGGCGCTGGTCAAGGCCGCGTTCGAGACGCTCGTCGAGGCCGGCTATCAGCCGGAGCTCGCCTACTTCGAGACGATGCACGAGCTCAAGCTCATCGTCGACCTGATGTACCGCGGCGGCCTCAACTTCATGCGCTTCTCGGTGTCCGACACCGCGGAATACGGCGACTACGTCTCCGGGCCGCGGGTCACCGAAGGGGCGAAGGCCGCGATGCAGGATGTCCTCGCCGACATCCAGTCCGGGTCGTTCGCCCAGCGCTGGATCGACGAATACGACTCGGGTGGTGAGCAGTTCAAGCGTTTCCGCGAGCGTGATCGCGACCACCAGATCGAGCAGGTCGGCGCGGAGCTGCGATCCAAGATGCCCTTCCTCGATCCGGTCACCGTCGTGGCCGGGCAGGCCCAGGCGACGGCGACGGGCGCACCAGCCGGTGGCGCAGCGGCTGCCGCGGGCAGCAAGGCATGAGCCCCGCCGTACCGCGCCCCGCCGGCCCGTTCGTGCCGGCGGGCACCGTTCGGATCTTCGATACAACCCTGCGCGACGGCGAGCAGGCGCCGGGCGCCGGGCTCACCGCCGCCGAGAAGCTCGAGGTCGCCCGGCAACTGGCACGGCTCAAGGTCGACGTCATCGAGGCCGGCTTCCCGGCCGCGTCCCCCGGCGACTTCGAGGCGGTTCGCCGGATCGCGATGGAGACCCCGCAGGACATCGCGGTCGCCGCGCTCGCCCGATGCAAGGACGGCGACCCACAGCGCGCGATCGAGGCGATCAAGGTCGCCCACAAGCCGCACCTCCACGTGTTCATCGCCACGAGCGACATCCATCTCAAGCACAAGCTGCGCATCGACCGCGAGACGGCCCTCGCCGAGGCGGTCCGCTGGGTCCGCTACGGCCGCGAGCAGCTCGGCCGCGACGCCGAGATCGAGTTCTCCGCGGAGGACGCATCGCGCACCGACACCGACTTCCTCCTCAAGATCTACGAGGCCGTCGTCGAGGCGGGCGCGTCGACCGTCAACGTGCCCGACACGGTCGGCTACGCGATCCCGAGCGAGTTCGGCGAGCTGACGCGCAAGGTCGTCGATCTCGTCGGCAAGCAGGCGACCGTGAGCATCCACTGCCACAACGACCTGGGCCTCGCGACGGCCAACACGCTCGCCGCGGTCCAGGCCGGCGCCCGCCAGGTCGAGGTGACGATCAACGGTCTCGGCGAGCGCGCCGGCAACGCCTCCCTCGAAGAGGTGGTGATGGCGCTGCGCACCCGACCGACGCAGTTCCAGGCGATCGGCTCAGGCATCGCGACCGAGCACATCACGGCCGCGTCGCGGCTGGTCAGCTACCTGACCGGCTTCGCGGTCCAGCCCAACAAGGCGATCGTCGGTGGCAACGCGTTCGCCCATGAGTCGGGCATCCACCAGGACGGCGTCATCAAGCACCCGCTGACGTACGAGATCATGACCCCCCAGTCGGTCGGGCTGACCGGCAGCCAGCTGACGATCGGCAAGCTGTCCGGTCGGCGCGGGCTGCAGGGCAAGCTGCGCGAACTGGGGCACGACCTCGAAGGCGACGCGCTGGACACGATCTACCGCCAGGCGATCGAGCTGGCCGACGCGAAGAAGGAGGTCACCGACGCCGACCTGCTCGCGCTCGTCGAGCAGCGCACCTCCGAGGTGCCCTCGAGCGTCGCGCTCGTCGGCTGGAGCGTCACGTCGTCCCATGGCGGCAACGCCACCGGGACCGTGACCATCACGATCGACGGCAGCGAGCGGACGACCGAGGCCACCGGCAATGGTCCGGTCAACGCGCTGTTCGCCGCGGTCGACGAGGCGCTGCAGCCCGTCCTCGGCTGGCACCCCACGCTGACCGAGTACGAGATCAAGGCCGTATCTGCGGGCGAGGACGCGCAGGGCCAGGTGCTGGTCCGCGTTCGCCGCTCGTCGGACGAAGGTCCGGGGGCGCTGGTCGTCTCCGGCCACGGGTTATCGACCAACATCATCGAGGCGTCCCTCGACGCGTACCTGGTCGCGACGAACAAGCTCCACGGGGCCGAGATCAACGGCGTCGCGGTGGCGTTCGCCAACCAGCGGACCGAACGGGGCCTCCCGTAGATGGAGGGTGACCTTCAGCACTACCGGGTGGTCGCGATCCCGGGGGACGGGGTCGGGCCGGAGGTCCTCGACGCTGCGCGCCGGGTCGTCGACGCGGCCGGCCGACGGTTCGGGTTCGTGGTCGACTGGATCGAGATCCTCGCCGGTGGCGCGGCGATCGATGCGTTCGGCGTCGCGATCCGGCCCGAGGACGTCGAGATCTGTCGCGGTGCCGACGCGATCCTGCTCGGCGCGGTCGGTGGCCCGAAGTGGTCGGATCCATCGGCGGCGGTTCGGCCAGAGCAGGCGCTCTTCGCGTTGCGCGGCGGTCTCGGTCTGTTCGCCAATCTGCGCCCGGTCAAGGTGCACCCGGCACTCGTCTCATCGTCACCACTCCGCCCCGAGTTGCTCGAGGGCGTGGACATGCTGATCGTTCGCGAACTCACCGGCGGCGTGTACTTCGGGGAGCGGCAGGAAGCGGGCGAGGACACCGGCGATCGACGGGCGCTCGATACGGTGCCGTACAGCGAGGCTGAGATCCGGCGGGTCGTGTCGCTCGCCATCGGCCTTGCGCTCACGCGCCGCAAGCGCCTGACGAGCGTCGACAAGGCGAACGTCCTCGCGACATCGCGCCTGTGGCGGACGGTGGTCGACGAACTGGGATCGCGCGCGCCGGACGTCGAGATCAGCCACCAGCTCGTCGACTCGTGCGCGATGCTGCTCGTCAAGCGGCCGACGGCGTTTGACGTGATCGTCACCGAGAACATGTTCGGCGACATCCTCTCGGACGAAGCGTCCGTGCTCGCCGGGAGCCTCGGCATGCTGCCGTCCGCCTCGCTCGGGGAGCGGCAGACCGATCACGGCACGTTCGGCCTCTACGAGCCGATCCACGGGTCAGCTCCGCACCTGACCGGCCAGGATCGCGCAAACCCGATCGGGACGATCCTGTCGGCCGCGATGATGCTGTTCTCCTCGTTCAGGCGCCCGGACGTGTCGCAAGCGATCGAGGCCGCTGTCAGCCAGGCCATCGACGACGGCTGGCGCACGGCCGACCTGGCCGATCCAGCGAACCCCGACGACGGCCTGGTCGTGGTCGGCACGACCGGCATGGCAACGGCCGTGATCGAGGCCCTCGAGGCCGGGGTGCCGGCATGACCGCGAACGATCGCCCGGTCATCCTCTACGACACGACGCTCCGCGACGGCACGCAGGGCGAGAACATCACGCTGTCGCTCGCCGACAAGCTGCGCATCGCCCGGATGCTCGACGAGTACGGGATGCCGTACATCGAGGGTGGCTGGCCCGGCTCGAACCCCAAGGACATCGACTTCTTCGCCGCCGCTCGCTCGATGCGCTGGGAGACGGCGAAGCTGGCCGCCTTCGGGTCGACCCGCCACCGATCCAACGCCCCGGCCGACGACCCGAACCTGCGCGAGCTCGTCGCGGCCGAGACGCCGGTCGTGACGATCTTCGGCAAGTCGTGGCTGCTGCACGTGACCGAGGTCCTCGGCGCCACACCGCAGGAGAACCTCGACATGATCGCGGACTCGATCGGCTTCGTGGTCGATCGCGGTCGGGAGGCCGTCTACGACGCGGAGCACTTCTTCGACGGGTACCGCGCCGATCGCGAGTACGCGCTCGCGACGCTTCGCGCCGCCCGCGAGGCCGGGGCCCGTTCGCTCGTCCTGTGCGACACCAACGGCGGGACGCTCACCGACGAGCTGACGCGGATCGTGGCCGACGTCACCGGCACGCTGGATGCGGACCGCGCCGCGCCCGCGGTGACCTGGGGCATCCACACGCACAACGACGCCGAGCTGGCGGTCGCGAACTCGATCGCCGCCGTCGCCGCCGGGATCCGCCACGTCCAGGGCACGATCAACGGCTACGGCGAGCGGGCCGGCAACGCCAACATGGTGTCGATCCTCGCCAACCTCGCGCTCAAGACCGAGCATGAGCTCGTGCCCGCCGGCGGCGGCCGGCTTGAGGGCCTGACCGAGCTGTCCCGCAGCGTCGCGGAGATCGCCAACATCACCCCGAACGACTACCAGCCCTACGTCGGGCGCTCGGCGTTCGCGCACAAGGGCGGCGTCCACGGCGCGGCCGTCGCCAAGGTCGAGCGGTCGTACCAGCACGTCGAGCCGAGCTCGGTCGGGAACGCCGGGCGGCTCGTGGTCTCGGAGCTCGGCGGTCGTGCCAACACATCCATCCGGGCCCGCCAGCTGGGTCACGAGCTCGAGGGCGTGATCGATCCGCGCGAGCTGTCCCAGCTCATCAAGCAGCTCGAGTCCGAGGGCCTCGCGTTCGAGGGCGCCGAGGCGTCGTTCGAGCTGCTGATCCGCCGCCACGCGGCCGACTACGCCGCGCCGTTCCGGATCGTCGACTACACCTGTCTCGTCGAGCAGCGTGGCGGTCGCGAGCTGCTCGCCGAGGCCACGGTCAAGGTCGAGGTCGATGGCGAGACCCTGCACACGGCGGCCGACGGCAACGGCCCGGTCAACGCGCTCGACGCCGCGCTGCGCAAGGCGCTGCGGGCCTTCTACCCCGCCATCGACGACGTCCACCTCGTGGACTACAAGGTCCGGATCCTCGACGGGGACGCGGCCACCGCAGCCCGCACGCGAGTGATCATCGATTCGCAGGACGGCGCCCGGACGTGGTCGACGATGGGCAGCGACACCAACATCATCGCGGCGTCGGCGGTGGCCCTCGCCGACTCCCTCGAATACGCCATCTGGAAATCCGGCGCCGAGCTGCGCCGACGAGACGAACGCCACTTCACGACGATGCCCGCCACGGAACCCGACCCCGCGACGCCACGGAGGTGACCCGCATGCCCGATCACGACCAAGCCGCCGCGACCCTCCGGCTGGCTCGCTGGACGGTCTCGTCCGGCTCGAATGCCCGGAGCCGGGGCGCGGTCATCATCGACGCCGGCGATCACCACTGGCAGGCATCGGGCGAGGGGAACGGCGCGATCGACGCGCTCTATCGAGCCGTCGATACCGCAATCGCCGAGGTGCTCGACGGGCATCCGCGGCTCCTGGCCTTCGACATCCACGCGCTGGGTGAGGGCACCGACACGATCGGTGTCGTCAACGTTCGGATCGCGCCGCCGCTCGCCGCCGGCGAACGCGGCGAGGGCGAGTACGACGGCGAGGCCCGTGGCCCGAACGTCATCGCAGCGTCGATCGAGGCATATCTGGTGGCGCTCAACCTGATGCTCGCCGAGGCGCACTGGACGGGCGCGCCAGAAGCGGCAGCCGCGACCGGGACGCGCGCTCGACCCAAGTCCGCGGTCACCGCGGGCACAGCCCGCGAGCAGCGGGCCGAGCTCGACGAGGACAAGGGCGAGATCGACACGGTCGACTGGTTCAACCAGTAGCCGCGGGGGCCGAACAGGGCCTTCGCCCGACCGCTTGTGGTATAGTTACCACTCGTCACAAAGCGTGGCGACAGTCCGCGTGGTCGACCTCCTTCTCGAAGGGCCGTGCGCTTTGCAACCCAATTCGGGAAGTGTTGGAGGTCACGAAATGACCACCGGAACCATCAAGAAGGTCGTCGCCGATCGCGGCTTCGGCTTCATCGCCGCCGAGGATTCGAAGGAATACTTCTTCCATCGAAGCGGCGTCGATAGCTCACTGGACTTCGACCGCCTCGTTGGCGGGGAGCGCGTCCAGTTCGAGATCGAGACCAGCCAGAAGGGCCCGCGCGCCACACAGGTTCGCGCCGCCTGACAGCCAGCCCACGGCCCGCCCGTTCTCCGGACGGGCCGTCGGTGCATCTTCGTCTCGAACGGTCTCCTTCCGTCGGATGTAATCCTGCATCCGTCGTGCGTTAGCGCCTTCGAGACCGTTGCGACGGGATAATCGGCCGAGAGGAGCTCACACATACCACGGATCGCATTCGCCTCCACGTACCCGCCCCGACGATGCGGCATCGCGTCGTTCACCCACGATCTGGCCGCATCGACCGGCAGTCGTGAGGTCGTCGCCCTCCATCCATCCGGACAGACCATGCCGTACCCGGTCGAGGTCCATCACCGGATCAGACGCGACGAGCTGGCCGATTACATGGAGGTGGCGCGAGCCCTGGAGCGCTGCGTCGGCGTCGTATCGATCCAGCACGAGTACGGGATCTGGGGCGGCCAGGATGGCGACTACGTGCTCGACTTCGTGCGCGCCCTCCGCGTCCCCACCGTCGCCACCCTCCATACGGTCCTGCGCGACCCGTCCGCCCGTCAGCGCGCCGTGCTCTCCGAGCTCGTGGATCGAACCGATGCCACGGTCGTGATGTCTCGGGCGGCGGGAACGCTCCTGCGCAATGTCTATGGCGTCGACGGCCGTCGCGTGCACATCATCCCGCACGGCGTGCCTGACCTCCCGCTGGTCGCCCCGCCGCAGGTCAAGTCCGATTTCGGCCTCGAGGGCCGTGACGTGATCCTGAGCTTCGGTCTGCTGGGCCCCGGCAAGGGCTACGAGCTGGTCATCGACGCGCTGCCCGCCGTGGTCGCAGCCCATCCCAAGGCACTGTTCGTGCTGGTCGGTGCCACGCACCCCGACTTGCTGGGCACCGAGGGAGAGGCATATCGCGACCGGCTCGTCGCCCAGGCGAAGCGCCTCGGCATCGCGGATCACGTCCGCTTCGTGGAC
This sequence comes from uncultured Chloroflexia bacterium, assembly GCA_963788235.1. Taxonomy (GTDB): domain Bacteria; phylum Chloroflexota; class Limnocylindria; order Limnocylindrales; family CSP1-4; genus SPCO01. The sequence goes on from CAWBFV010000004.1 coordinate 79,076, forward strand.
CGCTTCGTCGGCCGGGTCGAGCTGACCCATTGGCTCGAGGCCGCGGACGTCTTCGTGACGCCCTACCCGCAGCTCGCCCAGATCGTGTCCGGGACGCTCTCGTACGCCCTCGGGGCGGGTCGGGCGATCGTCTCGACGCCATATGCCTATGCGAGCGAGGTCCTGGCCAACGGCCGCGGGATCCTCGTCCCGCCGGGTTCCGTGTCGGAGTGGGCGGATGCGCTCAACGAGGTGCTCGGGGACGCCGCATTGCGCAGCTCGCTCGGCCGCCGCGCCTACGCCTACAGCCGGCGGATGGTCTGGTCCGCGGTCGGTGCCGAATACCGCGACCTGTTCGCGCAGGTCGCGCGCGGCACGCCGCACCACGAAGTCGTCGGCAGGACGCTCGAAGCGGTCAATGCCTGACCCGGCGCCCCTCCATCCGGTGACGCGGGTCCACCTGGACGCCCTCACCGACGACATCGCGATCATGCAGCACGCGGTGGGGTCGCGCCCGGATCCCGCCCACGGCTATTGCACCGACGACGTCGCGCGCGCCCTCGAGGTCGACCTGCTGCATCAGCACGAGCTCGGCTGGGACGCCGTCGCCGCGAGCGCGTGGCGAAGCGTGACGTTCCTCGACGAGGCGTTCGATCAGGCGAGCGGTCGATTCAGGAATTTCCGTCGGATCGACGGCTCGTGGCTCGACGAGGTCGCGTCCGAGGACAGCCAGGGGCGGGCCATGCTCGCGCTTGGGTGGACCATCGCCCTGAGCCCTGATCCCTCGATGGTCGATGCAGCATCGGCGCTGTTCTCGCGTGCGCTCCCGGCGACGCTGGGATCGCGGGCGATCCGCGCCCAGGCGTCCGTGCTGCTCGGCTGCGATGCCGCGATGCGCGGGGCCCCGAGCGGATCGACCGCCCTGGCGTACCGCGACCTGGCGAGCCGTCTCGGCTCGCGACTGCTGCCCCGCGCGTCCGACGCGTGGCCCTGGCCGGAGTCGCGCGTGACCTACGAGAACGCGCTGTTGCCCCGGGCGCTGATCGTCGCGTCCCGATTCCTCGACTCGCGTCCGATGCTCGATGCTGGCCTCGCGATCCTGGACTGGCTCGTCGACGCGCAGACCGACCCGGCGGGCCACCTGTCCACGATCGGGAACGGGTGGTGGCCGCGAGGCGGGGTCAAGTCCCAGTTCGACCAGCAACCGATCGAAGCGACAGCCTTGCTGCTGGCAGCCGAGGCGGCCTTCGAGGCCACCGCGGACGACCGATACCGCGCGGTCATGGAGCGGGCATACGGCTGGTTCCTCGGCCAGAACGACCTGGGCGTGTCAGTGGCAGACCCCGAGCGCGGTGCGGGCTTCGACGGTCTCACGCCTGACGGTGTCAACCTGAACCAGGGAGCCGAGTCGACGCTGATGTGGCTGATCGCCGCCGAACGGATCCGCGCCCTTCGCCAGGGTCGAGTCGGTGGCCGGGCCGCGACGAGCGCGCTCGCCGTATCGGCCGCGCGATGAAGGCGTCGCACGAGCTCTTCGAGCGTTCGGCCGCGAATCCGATCCTCACCGTGGCCGATGTGCCGTACGGCGCGAACTCGGTATTCAACGCCGGCGCCGCCCAGGTCGGGAACGAGACCATCCTCCTCGTTCGCGTCGAGGACCTCCGAGGGATCTCGCAGCTCCACGTCGCGCGGAGCGCGGACGGGGTCACGGACTGGCGATTTGACGACGAGCCGCTGTTACGACCTGTGGACGACCACGCCGAAGAGATCTGGGGCTGCGAGGACCCCCGCCTGACGTGGCTGCCCGAGGACAGGGAATGGGCGATCGCCTATACGGCCTACAGCCGTCGCGGACCGCTCGTTGCCCTGGCGATGAGCCCCGATTTCCGAACCGTGCGCCGGTTGGGTCCGGCGATGCCCCCGGAGGACAAGGACGCCGCGCTGTTCCCCCGTCGATTCGATGGGCGATGGGCGATGATCCACCGTCCGTCACCGCTGCGCGGCGGCGCGCATATGTGGCTCTCGTGGTCGCCGGACCTCCGGCACTGGGGCGACCACAAGCTGCTGCTGGAGGCGCGCGACGGCGCCTGGTGGGACGCCGGCAAGATCGGGCTGGGCCCGCCGCCGCTGGAGACCAGCGAAGGCTGGCTGATCCTCTACCACGGCGTCCACTCGACGTCGGACGGGCCGATCTATCGCGTGGGGCTGGCACTCCTCGCGATCGACGATCCCGGAACCACGCTCCACCGCACGGACGAGTGGGTCTTCGGGCCTTCCGCCCCATACGAGATCACCGGCGACGTCGGTCGTGTCGTGTTCCCCTGTGGCTGGATCCACGACGAGAAGGCTGACCAGCTCCGGATGTACTACGGCGCCGCGGACAGCGTGATCGGTCTTGCCACGGCGCGGTTCAGCGACGTGCTCCGTCGCGTGTGCGAATCGCCCGGGCCGTCCGGGACCGAATCGATCGACCTGTCGGACCCCCGATGAGAGGTCGCGACGACCGGTTGGGCGAGCCCCGGTTCCAACCGTCCGTCGCGTAGGTCCCCGAAGCACCCCGGCTGGACGAGGCCCGCACCCCCAGGTCTTGCGGATGTCCAGGAGACCGCTTCGGGGACTGCCACGATTTTGGCGAACCGCCGCCATATCCGTCATGACGACCCGTCATATCGCGCCTGAGGTCCGAGGGCGGGTCAGGTCCCCTGCTCAGTGCCTCGACGGCTCTGGCGCGTCCTCCCCACCATCCCACCCCTGGTTCGAGAACGTCGGGATGAATCGGTAGCCCTTTCCGGGCACGGTGGCGATGAACCGCGGATGGCGGTAGTCGTTCTGCAGCTTGATCCGCAGCGAGCGGATGTGGCGATCGACGATGTTGCTCTCCGCGACGAAGTCAGTGCCCCACACGCCGTCGAGGATCTCATCCCTTGAGATGACCTGGCCGGCTCGACTGGCCAGGAGGTACAGCAGGCTCTGCTCGATGCCACTCAGGTGGATGACCGATGTGCCGGCGCGGACCACGCGGTTGACGATATCGATCTCCATCTCGCCGAGCCTGATGGTCGGGATGATCGGCCGGTCGACTCCGGAGGCCCGTCGAGTGATCACGATCGATCGGGCGAGGAGCTCCTCGGGCGAGAAGGGCACGGTCAGGATGTCGTCGACCCCGAGGTCGAACGCCTTGAGCTTTGTCGGCAGGTCGCCCCGGCGGGTCAGACCGAGGACCGGCGTGATGCTCGCCGACAGGCTGTTCGATGCGCCCAGGCGGTGCAGGAGCTCGGGCGAATCGTCGTGGTCCATGTCGACGACCGCCATGTGCGGCTGCCAGGCGGTCAGGAGGTGCTCGGCTTCAGCCAGCGTTCGGGCTGCGCGCACCACGAACAAGCCATGGTTCAGTGTCAACTCGATGAGGTCGACGAGGGCCGAACGATCGAGCAGCACCAAGGCCCGTCGGGCGTCGTCGGCTGACGCGTCCGCCGTAGGAACCGTCATCTCGGATCCTCCCGTCAGGCGAGAGTACCACCGCCTGTTCCTTGTCGAGCGGGAGGGCGACACCGCGCGTTCCCCCACGACCCGACGGTCTGAACGACGCCGTCGGACCCAAAGGGTCGGTCGGGACCATGACCTTCGTATGGAAGTGGGGAGGGGTCCCGTCTGGTACAGATGGGTCACGCCTGCACACCTGCGCGCATGGAGGCCCGTTTGTCGTCACGCCCTGCGAGGATCGAGGACCTCGAGCGCCGCTCGAATGGAGCGATCGTTCGCGAGATCAAGCTCGGCTTCGGGCTGTGCTTCGCGATCCTTGCCATCTCGCTGACGCTCCATGCGCTCGAGGTCGTGCTACCCCCGGGCACGCTGCCACCCTCCTCAGCTCCGGTCGCGATCGGGCTGGCGGTGGGCGTGGCCACCGCGCTCCTGATCGTGATCGTCGTGCTCTCGCGGCGGCTTGGCCGTGACCTGACGCAGACGCAGAACGCCTATGACGAGCTGCGCGACGCATACGACCGGGCGCGCCTCGACTCGCTGCTCGACGCGCTGACTGGCCTCGGCAACCACCGCGCATTCCAGGAGGAGCTCGACGCGCGGATCGCCCAGGCACGCGACGACGGCACCAGCCTCGCGCTGTTGATGATCGACGTCGACGACCTCAAGAAGATCAACGACGTGCGCGGTCACGCGGCCGGCGACGACCTCTTGCGCTCGGTCGCCCAGATGATGCGGGCCAACCTGCGACGGGGCGATACCGCGTACCGGACCGGCGGCGACGAGTTCGCCCTGCTGATCCCCAACTGCGACATCGACAGCGGCGAGATCATCGCCAACCACCTGCTCGCAGCGGCCTTGAGTGGCAACCACGGCCGCAGCGGCGCATTCTCCGTCACGATCGGCATCTCCGCCTTCCCCCACCCGAGCGCCGACCGTCACCAGATCATCCACCACGCCGACGCGGCCCTGTACGCGGGCAAGCGGCATGGTCGGACGGTCGTCCAACGCTTCGACCCCGCGCGCCACGGCGTCGCCGACGACACGCGCACGCTGTCGCAGCTGGAGGCCGCCGTCAGTCGCGTCGCGTCGCAGGACCTGCTCCAGGCCGTCTACCAGCCGATCTACTCGCTCACGACCGGCCGGATCATCGGGTTCGAGGGGCTGGTCCGCCCGTCCGAGGACTCCGGCTTCGCGTCGCCGACGGCGCTGTTCGTCGCGGCGGAGGCGACGCGGCGCACGGTCGAGCTCGATATCGTCTGTGCCCGGGCCGTGCTGGCCGGCGCCGCGGAGCTCGGCGAGGGCCGCTACCTGTCGATCAACCTGTCGCCGCGGACGCTCGAATCCGACGCCTTCAGCCCGCTCGAGATCCTCGCGCTGGCGCGCCGCTACGGCCTCGAGCCGGACCAGCTCGTCGTCGAGCTGACCGAACGCGAGGCGATCGACGACCTGACGCGACTCCAGGCGGCGATCGCGACGCTGCGCCGGCACGAGGTCCGCGTGGCGATCGACGACGTCGGAGCCGGCAACGCCGGGCTCCGGCTGCTGAGCGAGGTCGACTTCGACATCCTCAAGATCGACCTGTCGCTGGTCCGTGCGAGCGCCACCCACGAGGCCAGTGAGGCCGTGCTGCGTGCGCTCGGGACCCTCGCGCGGAACCGCGGGCACGTGGTGGTCGCGGAAGGCATCGAGACCGCCGATCATCTCGAGTCGGTCCTCGAGCTGCGTTACGACGCGGGCCAGGGCTACCTCTTCGGTCGCGCGGAGCCGACGCTCATCCGCCCGACCATCGACCTCTTCGCGTTGCTGTCGACGACCGCCGGAGTCGAGTCCGCCGCCTGATCACGCGCCGGGCCGCATCGCCTGCCCGCAGCACGGCCCTCTACACTCCCCGCCATGCCCGCCACGACCAGGCCGATCGCGTACGCCGGCGAGCCCGGCGCGTTCGCGGAGGATGCCGTGCTTGCCGCCTTCGGCGACGTGCCGCGGACCCCGGTCGGCAGCTTCCGGGCGGTCTTCGACGTCGTCGCGGGCGACGACGCCATCGCGGGCATCGTCCCGATCGAGAACGTGATCCATGGCACCGTTCGCGAGAACTACGACCTGCTGATCGAATTCGATCTCGGGATCGTCGGCGAGGTCGTCGTGCCGGTGCGCCTGTGTCTTGCGGCGCTGCCGGGCCAGCGTATCGAGGACATCGAGCGGGTGTACTCGCATATCCAGGCCCTCGGCCAGGCGGAGGCGTTCCTGCGATCGCGACCGTGGCAGCTGCTCTCGACGTACAACACGGCCGGCGCCGGCAAGGCCATCGCCGACGCGGCGGAACGGGGAGCCGCCGCGGTGCTGTCGCCACGGGCGGCCGCGCTGTTCGGGTTGGAGGTGCTCGCGGACGACATCGGGGATCTTCCCGACAACCGGACGCGCTTCCTGGTCCTCGCGCGTCGCGGTGCCGAGCTGCCCGCGCTCCTCGATCCGCCGTCGTTGCGTCGGACTACGCTGGTCGTGGCGGTCCGCAACGAGCCCGGCACGCTGCTCGCAGTGCTCCGCGTGATCGCCGCGCACGGGCTCAACATGCGCAAGCTCGAATTGCGTCCGAGCCGGGAGCGCGCGTGGGAGTACGTGTTCTGGATCGACCTCGACGGGGACGTCAGCGACCCCGCGATGGAGGCCGCGCTCGACGAGGTGCGCGGCGTGACGACGATGACGCGCGTCCTGGGGAGCTACCCGAGCCCGGACGCCTGACGCGCCAGACCTAGATCTCGCTGGTGCAGGCCTTGCAGCGGGTCGCGTCCGGCGCATTCGCTTCCTTGCAGAACGGGCAGACCTTCATGTCAGGGGTCTCCTCCTTGATGAAGGTCCGCGAGACCTGCCAGACCACGAAGGCGACGACCACGAACGCGATGATCGCGTTGACGAACGAGCCCCAGCGGATGGCGACCTCGGTCGCCGGGTCGCCACCCAGCGCGGCCTTCAGGACCCACTTCCGCGCTGCGAAGTCGACGCCGCCCAGGGCGAGACCGACCGGCGGCATGATGATGTCGTTGACCAGCGAGTTGACGACCGTGCCCAGGGCGCCGCCGATGATCACGCCGATCGCCAGGGCGAGCGCGTTGGTCTTGAGCAGGAACGCCCGGAACTCGCCGATCAACGGGCGACCCCTTCCGGCTATCGGCTATCGGATAGCGGCCGGCGTCTAGCGGCTTAGTGCTCGACGACCTTCTGGAGCTTCTTCGACTGGTCGATCCAGCCCTGGATCTCGCCCTCGCCGGGCGTCCGCCGGACGATGCTCGGCCGCGCTGCGACGACCTCCTGGAACGTCGTCGCCAGGTTGCCGGCGTTGCGCTGCGCGAGCTCAGCGGGGGAGTCGACCCCGGCCGCCTCGAGCAGGTCCGAGTACTCCGACCCGACGCCGTCGATGCGCATGAGGTCGACGTGGTTGACCCATTCGAGGATCAGCGCATGGTCGATCCCGGTCGCGTCCTCGAGCGCTTGGCGGCCCGATGGCTTCGCGCCCCGGTCCAGCAGGTCGTCGGTGCTTCGCACGCCGGCGGCTTCGAGCTTCGTGGCATAGGTCGATCCGATGCCCTCGACCTCCTCGATGCGCATGGTTGGATCCTCCCGCTGGCGAGCGTCCCCTGGGTGGCCGCTCGGGTGCCCGATGATACGCTTTGCGCTTCCCCCGAGCATCACGCCGCGCCGCCACCGGAGGACCCATGGACCAGGCATTTCGCGACGCGATCACGGCCGGGTACACGTTCAACGAGCCGACCCTGACGATCGGCAGTGCCATGCTCGACGGGGAGCTGTTCAACGACGTCCGTGTGGCGGTCCCGCTGTCGATCCTCAATCGCCACGGACTCGTGGCGGGCGCCACCGGCACCGGCAAGACCAAGACCCTGCAGTTGCTCGCCGGCCAGCTCTCGAAAGCCGGCGTGCCAGTCTTCGTCGCCGACATCAAGGGCGACCTGACCGGTCTGGCCGCTCCCGGCGACGGCAGCAACCCCAAGGTCGTCGAGCGGGTCCAGTCGCTCGGCTGGACGTTCGAGGCGTCCGGGCACCCAGTCGAATACCTGTCGCTCACCGGGAAGCTCGGCGCGCAGGTCCGCGCGACCGTCCACTCGTTCGGACCGCTGCTGCTCGGCAAGGTGCTCGACCTCAACGAGACGCAGACCAGCATCCTCGCGCTCATCTTCAAGTACTGCGACGACAACGATCTGCCGCTGCTCGATCTGAAGGACCTTGGGACGACGCTCAAGTTCCTCTCGTCTGACGAGGGCAAGCCGATTCTCGAGGACTACGGCGGCATGTCGGCGGCGTCGGTGGGCGTGCTGCTCCGGAGCATCGTGGTCCTCGAGCAGGAGGGCGCCGACATCTTCTTCGGCGAACCCGAGTTCGACGTCCACGACCTGCTGCGAACGACCGCCGATGGCCAGGGGATCATCTCGGTCATGGAGCTGTCCGACGTCATGGACCAGCCCCGCCTCTTCTCGACGTTCATGCTCTGGATGCTGGCCCAGCTGTACGAGGGCCTCCCGGAGGTCGGCGATCTCCCGAAGCCGAAGTTGTGCTTCTTCTTCGACGAGGCGCACCTGCTGTTCCATGACGCCTCGGAGGCGCTGATGGAGCAGATCGAGCGGACTGCACGCCTGATCCGCTCCAAGGGGATCGGCGTCTACTTCGTCACCCAGGTGCCGAGCGACGTCCCGGCATCGGTGCTCGCCCAGCTCGGCAACCGCGTCCAGCACGCCCTGCGCGCGTTCACGCCGGACGACGCCGACAACCTGCGCAAGGCCGCTCGGACGTTCCCGACGACGACGTTCTACGACGTCGAGAAGACGCTGACCGCGCTCGGGACCGGTGAGGCCCTGGTGACCGTGCTCTCCGCCCGCGGGATCCCGACGCCACTGGCTGCGACGCGCCTCCTGCCCCCGGATTCGCTGATGGCGCCGGTCGACGCCGCGACGTTCCAGAACCTGGTCGCCGCGAGCCCGCTCCAGACCAAGTACGGCACGACCATCGATCGCGACAGCGCCCATGAGCGCATCACGGCCCGGCTCGCTGCCGCGCGGCAGGCGGCCGCCGCGGCCGCCCAGGAGGCCGCGACCCGCGCCGGTCTGGATCCGACGACCTCGACCGGGCTCAACGACATGACGCCGGCCCAGCAGCAACGCGAGATCGCCCGCCAGCAGCGCGAGATCGAGGCTGCCCAGAAGCGCGCCCAGCGCGAGGCCGAGCGACAGCGACGCGCCGACGAGAAGGCGGCTGCCGCGGCCGCGCGAGCCAGGCAACGAACGATCGACTCGGCGGTCCGGACCGGCGGCAAGGTGGTCACGTCGCGCCTGGGCCAGTCGATCATCCGGGGCATCTTCGGGACGCTCTTCGGAGGCGGCAGGAAGCGCTGATCGGGGGTCGCCGCAGCCCACGCTGGACGCTCCGGCTCGCGGCGCTCGTCGCGGCGCTGGCCGTCGTCGGTGCCTGCGGGCCGGCGGCTGGCACGAGCCCGTCCGCCCTGCCCACGTCGTCGGCCGTGCCGTCGCCATCACTCGGCACGCCGATCCCCTCGAGCCCGTTCGTCCCCAGCGCGACGCCGTCCGCCTCGGCCTCCCCGAGCTCCGCGGTCCCTGCCTTCGCCCACGTCTGGATCATCGTCCTCGAGAACACCGATTACGACCGCGTGGTCAAGGGCGACGACGTGCCGTACATGCGCGGGCTCATCGAGCAGTACGGTTTGGCCGAGTCGTATTTCGGTGTCGGCCGGCCGTCCCAGCCGAACTACTTCGCGCTGTTCAGCGGCTCGACGCACGACATCACCGACAACGACTCGCACGACATCGATGCCCCGACGATCGCCGACCAGATCGAGGCGTCCGGGCGCACCTGGCGCGAGTACGCCGAGAACGTGCGACCCGGCTGCTTCACCGGGGAGAGCTCGCGCGGTGGGCGCGACGGACCTGGCGAGTACCGCCGCAAGCACGCACCGGCGATCAGCTTCACCAGCATCCGCACCGACGCGGCGCGCTGCGCGTTCATCGAGGACTTCAGCGCGTTCCGGCCGGGTGACGTCGACTACGCGTTGATCATCCCGAACCAGTGCAATTCGGCCCACGACTGCGCCATCCATCGCGCCGACGCCTGGCTGGCCGCGTTCGTCCCGAAGATCCTCGACAGCGCGGCGTTCAAGGCTGGCGGCGCGCTCGTCATCACGTTCGACGAGGACGCCGGCGAGGATCCGTCGGGCGGGCACGTCGCCACGATCGTCGCGACGCCGTCGATGACCGCCGGCACGCGCTCGACGGTCCGCTACGACCACTACTCACTGCTCCGGACCGTGCAGGACGCCTGGGGCCTCGACTGCCTGGCACGGTCGTGCGATGCCGCGCCGATGACCGACCTGTTCGCCGTCCCGTGACGGGATCGGCTCGGAGGCCGCTGGTCGGACCCGGCGTGGCGCGCGGCGATCGAGGCCTGGATCCGGGCCGAGCTGGCCGCCACGGGACGGTCGGTGATCGGCCCGATCGAGCAGCCGCACAGCCGGCCGTGGTCGACCACGTTGCGCATTCCCACCGATCGCGGCGTCGTCTGGGCCAAGGCCAGCGGACCCGGGACGGCCCATGAGGGGCCGCTGCTGCAGGCCTTCGTCGAGTGGAACGTGCCGTTCGTGCTCGCGCCGCTCGGCGTGGATGTTGGACGCCGCTTGCTGTTGCTGCCCGATGGCGGGACCACCCTTCGTCGCACGCGGCCCGACGACAAGGGTGACCAGGATCTCGGCGCGTGGGAACGCGTGCTCGCCGACTACGCGACGCTGCAGCGGGCCGTGGAGCCACGAGCCGGCGAGCTGCTCCGGCTCGGTGTCCCGGACGGACGTCCGGAGGTCCTCCAAGCGACGCTGGCGCGGCTCGTGGCGGACGACGCGATCTGGGCCCGCGTCGACGCCACCGAGTTGGATACTGCGGCGGCCGCACGCGAACGCCTTCGCGGGCTCGGACCGTGGGTAGAGCGGCGGGCCGGGGTCCTGTCCGGATCCGGGATCGCGGTCACGATCCAGCACGACGACCTGCACAGCAACAACGTGTTCGCCGGAGCCGACGGGTATCGCTTCTTCGATTGGGGCGATTCGGTCGTCGCCCACCCGTTCGGCACGCTGCTTGGGACGCTGAACTCGGTCGCGTACCACCTCGGGATCGAGCCCGGCGCGCTGGAGCTGCGGCGACTGCGCGATGCCTACCTCGAGGCATGGACCGACGTCCTGCCACGCGCCGCGTTGGACGAGGTGCTCGAAGGCGCCCTCGATCTCGGCCGGATCGGCAAGGCCGCGGCGTGGGATCGGGCGCTGATGGGTCTCGAGACCGCCGAGATGGACGGCCACGGCGACGCGCCGGCGGCCTGGCTGATGGACCTCGACCAGCACCTGGAGGGACGCGGCGCGCCCTGAGCTCTGACGCGGCGCCACCGTGCGCCCGTGCATGGTCATGCACTGGTGCATCAATGGTGCAGTTTGATTATTGCGGCGTGCCAGCGGCCGCGGATGATGCGGTCACAGCCTCCCGTGAACGGGCGTGGTTCGCCGTCGAACGCCGCCCGTGTTGAGGGGTCCGTCGAAGGCCGCGGCTTGTGGGAGCCGCCGATACGGGAAGAGGCGACTGGATGGGCGTGATCGGCGCATGGAGCCTGCGCTATGGGCTCCTGGTCCTCGGCATCGCCGCGGTGGCGATCCTGTTCGGCTACACGCAGCTCGGCCGCGCGTCGGTCGATACCCTGCCCGAGTTCGGGCCGACCTATGTCGAGGTCCAGACGGAGGCGCTCGGCCTGTCGGCTGAGGAAGTCGAACAGCTCATCACCGTCCCGCTCGAGGCCGACCTCCTCCACGGGGTGCCGTTCCTCGACGAGATCCACTCGCAATCGGTCGCGGGCCTGTCGTCGATCGTCATGTTCTTCGACCAGGGAACCGACGTCCTGCGCGCCCGCCAGGTCGTGGCCGAGCGTCTGACCCAGGCCCACGCCTTGCCGAACGTCTCCAAGTCGCCGGCCATGCTCCAACCGCTCTCATCGACCAGCCGCGTCCTCATGGTCGGCCTTTCGTCGAAGGACGTCTCGCTGATCGACATGTCGGTCCTCGCGCGGTGGACGATCCGGCCACGGCTACTGAGCGTTCCCGGCGTCGCCAATGTCGCGATCTGGGGCCAGCGTGAGCGCCAGCTCCAGGTGCAGGTGGATCCGGATCGGATGACCCAGCACGGCGTCTCGCTGAGCGCCGTGATCGAGACGACCGGCAACGCGCTGTGGGTCTCGCCGCTCACGTTCCTGGATGCATCGACGCCGGGCACGGGCGGGTTCATCGACACGCCGAACCAGCGCCTCGGCATCCAGCACGAGTTCCCGATCCGCTCCCCGGAAGATCTCGCGGAGGTCGCGATCGTGCGCGATCGCGTGACACCCGGAGCGCAGACCACGCTTGGTGACGTGGCGACGATCGTCGAGGATCATCAGCCGCTGATCGGCGACGGCGTGGTCGAGGATGGACCGGGGCTCGTCCTCGTGATCGAGAAGTTTCCTGACGCAAACACGCTCGAGGTGACGAGGAACGTCGAAGACGCGCTCACCGCCCTGCAGCCAGGCTTGACGGGCATCACCGTCGACACATCGCTGTTCCGCCCGGCCGACTATCTCGAGTCGTCGGTGGCGAACGTGGCGCTGGCGCTGCTCCTCTCGCTGGCGCTCGTCGTGATCGCGATCGGTGTCGTGCTCAACCACTGGCGCGCGGCGGTCATCAGCCTCGTCGTGATCCCGTTGTCGCTGGCGGCCGCGGGGATCGTGCTCACGCTGCTCGGGGCCACGTTCAACGCGATCGTCGTCGCGGGTCTGGTCCTGGCCATCGGGATCGTCGTCGACGACGCGGTGCAGGCCTACGCGGCGGTCGAGGAACGAGCTCGACAGCGCCGTCCGGAGGATCGGGAGCGCTCCAGCGTGGAACTGATCCTTCAGGCGACGCTGGACGCGCGCGGATCCGCGTTCTACGCCATGGCGATCGTCGGGTGCGCGATCGCGCCGCTGTTCTTCGCCGGCGGCGTCCTCGGCACGTTCGCTCCGTCGATGGCGATCGCCTTCGTGGCGGCCTCCCTGACCTCGCTGCTCGTCTCGATCACCGTCGCTCCCGTGCTGTGCAACCTGTTGCGCACGGATCCCAGCAAGCTGCAGCGCGGTTCTTCGCTCGGCCGCCGGTTGCGCACCGAGTACGCCCGCGCCTTGCCGCGCGTGCTCGATCGCGATCGGCCGGCGATCCTCGCGGGCGGCGCCGCGGCCATCGCCGTCGTCGTCCTGATCGGGATAGCGGTGGTGCCCCAGGTCGCCCAGGCGCCCTTGCCCGCGTTCCGTGACCCAGACCTGCTGATCCATTGGGATGCGGCGCTCGGGACGTCGAGAGCGGAGATGGACCGGATCGTCGGACGCGTCGGCAGCGAGCTACGCGCCGTTCCGGGCGTCCGCGACGTCGGGGGCCACGTCGGCCGCGCGATCCTCGCCGACCAGATCGTCGGGGTCGACTCCGGCGAGATCTGGCTCGCCCTCGATCCTGGCGCCGACTACGATCGAACCATCGACGATGTCCAGCGCGTCGTCAGCGGCTATCCGGGTCTCCACACCGAACTGCGCACGTACGCGTCGGATCGCGTCACCACGATCCTCCCGTCGTCGACCTCCGATCTCGTCGTCCGTGTCTACGGCCAGCGACTCGACCTGCTCCGGCAACAGGCCGAGGCCGTTCGACAGGCGGTGTCCGGCGTTCCCGACGTCGCCGCGGCCGAGATCCGCGACGAGGCCGAGGAGCCGACCGTCAAGATCCAGGTCGACATCGCCAACGCCCAGCGGTACGGACTCAAGCCGGGCGACGTGCGGCGGAGCGCGACCACGATGCTGTCCGGGATCGTGGTCGGGAGCCTGTTCGAGGACCAGAAGGTCTTCGACGTCGTCGTCTGGAGCGAGCCAGCCGTCCGCAAGGACCTGGCGACGATCAACGACCTGATGATCGATCGCCCGACCGGCGGGCAGGTCCGACTTGGCGACGTTGCCAGCGTCACGATCGCGCCGACCCCGGCGGTCGTTCGTCGAGAGGGCGTATTCCGCTACATGGACGTCGCCGCGGACATCCGCGGCAGCGACCTGGCGGGGGCGGCCCACGCGATCCAGGCGGCGATCAAGTCCGTGCCGATGCCGCTCGAGTATCGCGCCGAGGTGCTCGGCGACTACGCCACCCGCCTCGCGACCCAGGCTCGGCTTCTGACGGCCGGCGTCGCGGTCGCGATCCTGATCCTCCTGCTGTTGCAGGCGGCCTTCGGGAGCTGGCGGCTCGCGGCGCTCATCTTCGTGACGCTGCCCGCGGCGATCCTCGGTGGGGCGCTGGCCGCGGAGGCCGCCGGCGGGCTCTCGCTCGGCACGATCCTCGGGTTCTTCACGGTGCTGGCCATCACCGCCCGGAGCGGGATCCTCCTCGTCCGGGAGTTCCAGCGGCTCGAGCGGACCGGCGAGCTGACGGGACGCGCGCTGATCCTCCACGCCGCGTCGGAGCGGCTGGTGCCACTGCTGGCCACGGTCATCGCGACGATGGCCGCGTTCGTCCCGTTCCTCGTCCTCGGCGACCGCCCGGGGTACGAGGTGATCCGGCCGATGGCGGTCGTGATCATCGGCGGTCTCGTGACGTCCACGCTGCTGGTGCTCTTCCTCGTCCCGGCGATCTACCAGCGTGTCGTGTCGAGCCCGCGAGGCGTCGATGGAGACCGAGCCCAGCACCGAGGCCTCGAGCCTCGAGCCGTCGACGGCGTAGGAGACGACGTCATGCGCAGGCTGAACCGCTGGTCGATCCTCGTCCTGACCGTCGTCAGCGGTCTCGTCGCCGCCTGTGCCCCGCCGGCCGCGGAGCCGGCCGGCGAGGAAGGGCCGGCGACTCGTCGAGGACATCGCCGGCTCCGACGTCAAGCGCTTGACGCTGACGGAGGATGCGGCCGAACGGATCGGCATCGAGATGGTCCCCGTCGCCAGCGCATCGGGCGGCGCACACGATCGTGCCCTCGAGCACGGTGATCTATGACGCCGCGCGGCCAGACGTGGGTGTACACGAGCCCGGAGACCGACGTGTTCGTCCGGGCGCCGGTCACGCTCATCGACATCGATGGCGGCTACGAGGCACTGCTCTCCGACGGACCGCCGATCGACACCGAGGTCGTGACCGTCGGCGTCGCCGAGCTGTACGGCTCGGAGCTTGGCGTCGGGGATCCCGAGTGACCAGCCGCGCCGGCCGCCTGACGATGCTCCGCAGGATCGTCTCCTCGAGTCTGCGCTTCCGGTTCCTCGTCGTCGCGATCGCGGCCGGGACGATCTTCTTCGGCGCCGACGAGCTGCGCAGTGCACCCGTCGACGTGTTCCCCGAGTTCGCGCCGCCGCGCGTCGAGGTCCAGACGGCGGCCCTCGGCCTGTCCGCGTCCGACGTCGAGTCGTTCGTCACCGTCCCGCTCGAGCAGGCGGTCGCGGGCATCGAAGGTCTCGATATCCTCCGCTCGAAATCCGTTCCCCAGCTGTCCCAGATCGAGCTGATCTTCAAGCCCGGGACCGACGTGATGAAGTCACGCCAGCTGGTGCAGGAACGGATCGAGAGCGTCACGCCGTCGCTGCCCACCTGGGCGGCACCGCCGTTCATGATGCCGCCGCTGTCGGCGACGAGCCGCGTGATGAAGATCGGCATGTCGTCGTCGTCCATGTCGGTCATGGACATGTCGCTGATCACCTATTGGACGATCCGGTCCCGGCTGCTGAGCGTGCCGGGCGTGGCCAACATCCCGATCTGGGGCGAGCAGCTCAACCAGCTGCACGTCGAGGTCGTGCCCGACAAGATGGTGGCCAAGGGCGTCACCCTCGATGCGGTCATGGAGGGCACCGCGGACGCCCTCGACGCCGGCATCCTGCAGTTCTCGGAAGCGCACGTGATCGGGACGGGCGGCTTCCTGGAGACGGCGAACCAGCGTTTCTCGATCCAGCACGTCCCGTCCGTCGTGACGCCCGACGACCTGCGCAAGGTCGTGCTCGTCGGTCAGAACGGCAAGCTGATCCCACTCGGGGACATCGCCGAGGTCGTCAAGGATCACCAGCCGCTCTTCGGCGATGCGGTCGTCAACGACGGCCCCGGCCTGCTGCTCGTGGTCGAGAAGTTCCCGTGGGCGAACACGCTTGACGTGACCCGCGGCGTCGAGCAGGCGCTCGAGGAGCTGAAGCCCGGTCTGCCCGGGATCAAGTTCGATACGACGATCTTCCGGCCGGCGTCGTTCATCGAGGTCGCCCTCGGGAACCTGTCGCTCGCGCTGGCCCTCGGCTGCCTCCTGGTCGTCCTGGTCCTGCTGGCGTTCCTCTTCGAGTGGCGGACCGCGCTGATCAGCCTCATCGCGATCCCCCTGTCGCTGCTGGCCGCAGGGCTGGTGCTCCACGCACGTGGGACGACGATCAACACGATGATCCTCGCCGGGCTGGTGATCTCGGTCGGGGTCGTGGTCGACGACGCGATCATCGACGTCGAGAACATCGTGCGGCGACTGCGCCAGCATCGGCTCAGCGGGAGCGACAAGTCGACGGCGCTCGTGATCCTCGAATCGTCGCTGGAAGTGCGCAGCGCGATCATCTACGCGACCCTGATCGACGTCGTTGCGATCACCCCGGTCCTGTTCATCCAGGGTGTCTCCGGAGCGTTCTTCCAGCCGCTGATCATCTCGTACGGACTGGCCGTCCTGGCATCGATGCTGGTCGCCCTCACCGTCACGCCGGCGCTGGCCCTGATCCTCCTCCACGGGTCCGCGATCGAGCGGCGCGAATCACCGTTGGCGCGCCGCCTGCAGCAGGCGTATGCGGCGGTCCTCTCGCGGGTGGTCAGGTCCGCACGGCCGGCCTTCGCGGCGGTCGCGGCCATCGCCGTCACCGGCATCATCGTCGCGCCGCAGCTCGGCCAGTCGCTGTTCCCTGAATTCAAGGAGCGCGACTTCCTGATGCACTGGATCACGACCCCGGGCACGTCGCTGCCGGAGGAGAACCGGATCATCCTCGCGGCCAGTCGCGACCTGCGGGCGATCCCCGGCGTGCGCAATTTCGGCGCGCACATCGGCCAGGCGCTGCTCGGCGAGGAGATCGCCGGAGTCGACTTCGGCGAGAACTGGATCAGCGTCGACCCGAACGCCGACTACGAGTCGACGCTCGAGCAGGTCGAGGAGGTGGCCGCGTCCTACACGGGGCTGTTCCGGAACGTCGAGACGTATCTCAACGAACGGATCGACGAGGTCCTGACCGGATCCAGCGACCAGGTCTCCGTGCGGATCTACGGCCCTGACCTCAAGGAGCTCCAGCGCCTCGCCGACGAGGTCGAATCATCGATCGCGAAGATCGACGGCATCGTCGACGTCCACCGCGACCTCCAGACCGACATCCCGCAGATCGAGGTCGTGGTCGATCTCCAGACCGCGCAGGCCTACGGCATCAAGCCCGGCGATGTCCGGCGGGCCGCGGCGACGCTCGTGTCGAGCGAAGAGGTCGGTGACATCTTCAGCGAGGGCAAGGCCTACGACGTGCACGTCTGGAGCACGCCCGCGACGCGCGAAAGCGTGAGCGACATCGAGAAGTTGCTCATCGACACGCCGGTCAAGGGGCCCGTGCCGCTCAGCGAGCTTGCGAGCGTCAAGGTCGTTCCGACGCCGAACCGGATCAACCACGAGAACCTGGCCCGGCTGATCACCGTCGGCGCCAACGTCGACGAGCGCGATCTCGGCGGGGCCGTCCGCGACATCGAGGCCGCCGTCGGGGACATCGAGTTCCCGCAGGGCTACCACCCCGAGTTCCTGGGCGAGTTCGCCGAGCGCCAGTCGGCCCAGAACAACCTGCTGCTGTTCGCGATCGCGGCCGCGATCGGCGTGCTGCTCCTCCTGCAGGCGGCGTTCGGGAACAGTCGCCTCGCGATCCTGTCCTTCCTCACCCTGCCCTCGGCGCTGGTCGGCGGCGTGCTGGCCGCGTACGTCGGCGGAGGGACGCTGTCGCTCGGCTCGTTGATCGGGTTCTTCACCGTCCTGGGCATCGCCGCGCGCAACGGGATCATGATGATCAACCACTTCCAGCACCTCGAGCGGGTCGAGGGCGAGCCATTCGGCCCCGGTCTCGTGGTGCGTGGCGCGCGAGAGCGACTCTCGCCGATCCTCATGACGGCGCTGGCCACCGGCCTGGCGCTCATCCCGCTGGTCCTCGCGGGCGATCTGCCCGGTGCGGAGATCGAGCACCCGATGGCGATCGTGATCCTCGGCGGCCTCGTCACTTCGACGCTGCTCAACCTGTTCATCGTGCCGTCGCTGTATCTCCGCTTCGGACGGAGCGCGAAGGTCCCGGGCACAGGAGCCGTAGCTACCGCTACCTGAACCGGTCGACGCTGAGCTCCTGTCGGGCTTCGTCCCAGACTGTGACGACGATGTCAGATGAGATCGCGCAACTCCAAGCCAGCGCCATCACTCGTGACGGTCGCGAATGCGTCTCGGAAACGATGAGTAACAAGTCCGACCGCCCGCGGCTGCCAACGCTACGGATCGCCGCTTTCGTGGCTGTTGTCGTTGGGTCGGTGGGCGCCTGCCGACCTTTGCCCATGCAGGAAGTCAACTTGGCCCGCACCACATGGGCTCTCGCGTCGATCGATGGTCAGCCGGTAGAGGTCGAAAGCCCGCCCACGATCACATTCCACGATCTCAACAGCGTGACCATGGCGAGCGCCTGCGAGACCTTCAGCGCCGCGCTCGCGATGGAGACCGATAGCGACGGCCTCAGTTTTGGCGAGCCGGTCAGCCGAAGCACGCACCCATGCGACGCGGACGTCAAAGCTCAGGACGGGCCGCTCACCGAGGCCATCCTCGACACGGAGACGTGGAAGGTTGTCAACCATCAGAGCATCGAGCTGACAGGCTCCCATGTGCTCCTGCTGGGGCGCATGTAGCAGCCTCGCCCAGCGCCGGGTTCGTCCTCTTTGTGGAGAACGGGATGATCGCCACGCTCGAAGCGTTCACCTACGGCGAGGCGTGGCCCGACTCAGTCGGGAACTACACGATCACGTCGCCGTAGAGGGCTGCGTGCCCTCATTGAGGGGCTCCGACAGGCCGGCGGGGGCGCCACGCAACCTGCTGGATATCCCTGGTACGCATGGCTTGGAGGCGACGGGGTCGCGATCAGGTCCCCGAGGGCCGACTTGCCTGCTGGCTATTCGCCTCGCGGATGCCTAATACGACATTGTGACGTGCGGCTCGCACGCTATGCGCCTCACGAATAGGCAGCAGGCGAGGCAGCGGGGCGACGGGGTCCCGCCGCGAGAACCGAGGTGTCCCCCCAGCGCTGTGGGCAGTCAGCCCGCTACGGCCGGCGCGACCTCCTGAGCCGCGGTCGCCCGTCCACCCCGGTTCCCGAACCGGAGGTAGAGCGACGGCACGATCAGCAGATTGAGCAGGGTCGACGTCAGCAGGCCGCCCAGGATCACGATCGCCATCGGGTGCTCGATCTCGTGCCCGGGCAGGTCACCCGCGATCGCCAGCGGCACCAGCGCAAGACCCGTGGCCAGCGCCGTCATGAGGATCGGCGACAGTCGCTCGCGAGCGCCGCGCAGGACCAAACCGACGCCGAACGGCTCGCCCTCGACCCGCTCGAGGTGCTGGAAGTGGTTGATCATCATGATCCCGTTCCGTGCCGCGATGCCCAGCACCGTGAAGAACCCGACGAGCGAGCCCAGCGACAGCACGCCGCCGGTCAGCCACGCCGCCAGGACCCCGCCGACCAGCGCCGACGGCAGCGTCAGGAACGCCAGCAGCGCGAGCCGGGTGTCGTTGAACGAGGCCTGCAGCAGCAGGAAGATGCCGACCAGGGCGGCCAGCGCGAAGAGCATCAGCCGATCGGTCGCGGCCTGCCGCTCGGCGTACTCGCCCAACAGCTCGGGGTGATAGCCCTCGTCGAAGTTCATGGCATCGACGGCGGCCTGCACGTCACGCACCACCGACCCGAGGTCTCGGCCGGTCACGTTGGCATCGACGTCGATCCGCCGAGTGAGGTTCTCGTGGGTGACGCTGTTCGGGGCCGGCCCGACCTTCACGCTGGCGAGCTCGCCCAGCGGCACCTTGCCCCGGGTCGGTGTGTCGATCGGCAGCTGCTCGATGTCGCTCAGGTTCTGGCGGACCTCGGGCGTCGTCCAGACATGAACGTCGTAGGCTGCGCCGCCGAAAAAGACGTCACCGACCTCCTCGCTCGACAACATGACCGAGGCGGCACGACGGACATCGCCTGGCTTGATCCCGTAGGCCTGGGCCTTGGCCAAGTCGACCTCGATCTGCACCTGGGCGATCTCGGTCTGGAGTTGGCGATGGACGTCCTTGGTCCCGGGGATGCCTTTAAGGACCTCCTCAAGCTCCTTGGCTTTTGCGTCGAGCACGCCGAGATCGGGTCCGAAGATGCGCACGACGATGGCGTCGCTCGATCCCAGTCAGGACCTCTCGGATCCGCTCCTTCAGGTACGTTTGGACATCGCGCCGCAGACCCGGGTAGCCATCGACCACCTTCTGGATCGCGGCATGCGTGTCCTCGTAGTCGACATCGGGCGAGACCGAGATCCAGTTCTCGCCGAAATCGATGCCGACGACCTCGTCGGCCAGCAGCGCCTGGCCGATGTGCGAGCCACAGTTCTGGACGCCCGGGATCGAGCGGAGCTCGACGCACGCAGCAGTCGAGACCCGGACCTCCTCGGGGTGGGAGGTGCCCGGTGCCGTAACCCAGTGCATGAGGAAGTCGCGTTCCTTGAAGTCCGGTAGCAGCGACTGGCCAAGCTGCGACCCCACGACGACCCCCACGACGCTGATGCCCGCGACCATGGCGAACGCCGGTCGCGCGGAGCCGATGATCCGCGCCAGGACCGCCTGGTAGCGCTCCTGGAGCACGCGGGCGATCGGTGACGAGCGGCGCTCGACCTTCGCATTGCGCAGCAGGAGGTAGGCCATCGCCGGCGTCACCGTGAGGGCGACCAGCAGCGATGCGAGCACGGCCAGGCCATACGAGATGGCGAGTGGCTGGAAGAACGCGCCCGACAGGCCTTGGATGAAGAACACCGGAACGATCGCGACGACGTCGATCAGCGTCGCGTAGATGATCGCGCTGCGGACTTCGAGCGACGACTCGAGCACGATCGACCACGTCGACCGAGCCGTGCCCTCGAGCCGGTTCTGGCGTAGCCGTCTGACGATGTTCTCGATGTCGATGATCGCGTCATCGACGACCACCCCGACGGAGATCACCAGTCCCGCCAGCACCATCGTGTTGACGGTCGTGCCCCGCAGCTGGAGGACCAGTGCGGCGGCCATCAGCGACAGCGGGATCGCGACGAGGCTGATCAATGCCGTGCGCCAGTCGAAGAGGAACAGGATCAGGATCGCGAAGACCAGCACGGATCCCGAGCAGCAGCGCGCGTGACAGGTTCTCGAGCGCGACATCGATGAACGTCGCGGGTCGGAAGATCGTCGTGTCGACTTCGATCCCCTGGAGGCCCGGGCGCATCTCGTCGATGGCCGCCTCCACGCCGCGCGTCACCTGGAGCGTGTTCGCCCACGGGAACTTCTCGACGATGAGCATGATCCCCGGGCCATCGTTGATGACCGCGTCACCGAACAGCGGCTGGTGGTCCAGGACGATGTCGGCGACCTCGGGGAGCCGGACCGTCCGGCCGTCCGCCGCCGTGAGCGTCACGTTGTCGAGCGCCGAAGGCTCGACGACCGACGGGACGTGCTCGATCACGAGCCGCTGGTTCACGGTGTCGACGTAGCCGCCGGTCCCGATCGTGTTCCCGGTCGAGAACATCAGCAGGGAGGCGTCGACCGCCTGCGCGGTCGCTTCCATCACGTCGTCGAGCGCGATCCCGTAGCGGGCGAGCTGCTCAGGCTTGACCTGGACCTGGAACTGGTTGAGCCGCTCGCCCCAGATCGCGACGTTCGCTACGCCCTCGACGCTGAGGAGGCGCGATCGGATGTTCCAGTACGCGGTCTTGGACAGGTCGAACATGTCGACGGTGTCCGACGAGATGCCGATCTTCATGACGCGGCTCGTCGCGGACAGCGGCTGCAGCATGAACGGTGGGGCCGCCCACGTCGGCAGCGACGGCGTCACCACCTGGATCCGTTCGGCCACGAGCTGACGGGCGTGGAGCAGGTCCGTGCCCGGCTTGAAGATGAGCAGGATCGACGAGAGCTGTTCGACCGACTTCGAGCGCAGCACGTCGAGCCCCTCGACGCCGGCGAGGGCCTGCTCGAGCGGGACCGTGATGAGCTCCTCGACCTCGGTGGTCGACATCCCGATCGCGATCGTCTGGATCTCGACGCGCGGCGGGGCGAATTCGGGGAAGACGTCGACCGGGACGTTCTGGAGCCGGAAGAGCCCGATCGCCATCATCGCGGCGGCTGCCGCGAGCACCAGATAGCGATAGCGCAGGCTCGATCGGACGATCAAGCGCATCATCAGTCGATACCCCTCGCCTCAGGTCGTGATCGATCGCCGATCAGTGTCCGCCGCCGACTCCGGTCTCGACGCCCCACAGCTCGGCGGCGCCGACCGTCACGACCTTCGTGCCGGGATCCGGTCCCTCGTCGAGGTACGCGACCCCGTCGGCGACGTGGTCGACGGCCACCTCGGTGCGCACGAACTCGAGGCCAGCCGGGTTCGTGTACGTCCAGGTCAGGCCCTTCTTGTCGTAGAGGATCGCCGCGTACGGCACGGTCATCGCGCCGCCGCTCGACGCGACCTCGGTGGTCGCGACGCCCAGGCGCTGGGCGGCATGCTCCGAGAGCGTCAGCTTCTTGAGCTCGCTGCCCTCGATCTTGTCCACCGTCACGGCGGCCTCGGCGGCCGGTGGCTTGGCGGCGGAACCACACGCGGTGACCGCCAGCGTCACGAGCATCAGGACGCCCAGCGCCCCGGCGATCCTGGTCTTCATCCCTCGACTCCTCGAAGCTCGATGTCGATGCGTTCGGTTGATGGGTGCGCGGTCGGTGGGCTGCATCAGGCCGCTCACGCCGGGCTCAAGCTGGGCTGCTCGACCTGCGTCTGACCCTCGGACTCGGGCTCCGGGCTCGGGCCGGTGCCGAAGACCACGACGGGGACGACGAACAGGGCGAAGATCGTGGAGGTGACGAGGCCGCCGAGGACCACGGCCGCCATGGGCCGGAGGATCTCCAAGCCGGCGCCGCCACCAAGGACGACCAACGGTGCGGCCACCAGGGCGATCACCGCAGCGCTGATGAGGAGCGGTGCGAACCGCGCCTGGGCGCCCCCGAGGATGAGATCCGGATCGAAATTGGCGCCGGGCTCGTGCTCGAGACGCTGGTACTGATCGACGATGAGGATCCCGTGGCGCACGGCGAAGGCGAACACGACGATCAGCCCGCCGATCACCCCGATGGACAGCGATCCACCCAGCAACCACACGACCACGAAGGCACCGAGCAGAGCCGCCGGGAGCGTGACGAGCAGGCCAGCGGCGCGACGCCAGCTGGAGAACGCGGCCTGGAGCAGCAACAGCACGCCGATGAGCACGCCGACGGTCACCGCGATCAGGCGATACAGCAGCGCCTGGCGCTCGGCGGCGCTGCCGAGGATCTCAGCCCGGTATTCGAAGGGGAACGAGATCCCCGCGACCGCGCCGTGGACGTCCGACATGACGCTATTGAGATCCCGACCGCTGACGGTGGCGCCGATGTCCATGTAGCGGAAGACACCCTCGCGTTGCACGACCGACGCCGATGGGGCGATGTCCACCTTGGCGACCTGCGAGAGCGGCACGTAGCCGCCTCCGTCGGTCTGGATCGGGAGGTTGCGGACGGCATCGAGGCTGCCCCGGATCTCGGGCGCGCCCCAGACGATGACCTGGAAGACCTTCTGCTCCTCGAAGATGAGGCCGACCTCCAGGCCGGACAGGAGCGTGGTCGTGGCGCGTCGCACGTCGCCCGGCTTGAGGCCGAGTCGCTCCGCGGCGGGCAGGTCGACCTCGATCTGCAGGGTCGGCTGGTCGACCTGGGTCTCCAATGCGACGGCGGTCAGGCCGTTGACGCCGGACAGGGCGGCCGACACCTCGTCCGCCTTCTGGCGGATCGTGGCCTGGTCCTGGCCGTACACGCGGACGACGACGTCACGCTGGGGGGTGTCGAGGACCGCGTCGATGCGATCGTTGGTGTAGGTGCCGACGCGCAGGGCCAGCCCCGGATATCCGGCGACGACGTTCTCGACCGCGCTCCGCGTCGTGGCGTAGTCGGCGTTGCGATCGATGGTCACCCAGATCGCCCCCGAGTCGGTCCCGACGACCTGGTCCGAGGTCACGGCTCGACCGACGTGTCCGCCGACATTGCTGACGCCGGGCACCGAGCGCAGCTCGGCGCCGGCACGTGCAGCGATGCGGTGCAGCGCCTCGGCTGACGTCCCTGGGGCAGCCTCGACAGCGACGATCAGGTCGCGCTCCTTGAACTGGGGCATGAAGCCGCCGTCGGCCTGACCGGCGATGGTGAGTCCGGCAGCCGCGACCACCGCGACCGTGACCACGGCGCCGGCCGCGAAGATCGCGCGGCTTCGGGTGAGCGCCGCCGCCAGCGCGGACCGATAGGTGCCGGCGAGCCGCCGCGACGCGCCGCCGACCCGCTGCGGGCGCTGGGCCTGCGGGAGCAGCAGCGATGCGAGGGCCGGGGTCAGCGTCAGGGCGACCACCAGGCCCACCAGGCTCGCGACCGCGTAGGCGATGAGCATCGGCGGGAGGAACGACCCCGCGACACCGGTGAGCAACAGCAACGGCAGGATCGCCAGGGCGACGATCAACCAGGTGTAGATGGCGGCACCGCGCGTCGCGGCGACCGCCTCGATGATGATCCAGCGTGGCGACCGGCCGGTATCGTTCTCCGCGGGTTGGCGGAGGCGGCGCACGATCGATTCGGTCCCGACGATCGCGTCATCGATGACGATCAAGGCCGCGATCGCCAGCCCGGCGATCGTGATCGCATTCGCCGTCGCGGCCATGACGTACAGCACGACCACGGCGGCGATCACCGTCATCACGATCGACACGAGCGCGATCACGGCGGGCCGCCAGCCGCGCAGGAAGACGAACAGCGCGAGCGCCGCGAGCAGGAGCGCGGCAAGGATCGCGATCGAGACGTTCGAGGCGGCTTCCTCGATGAACGTCGCCGGTCGGAAGACCCTCGTGTCGACGGTGATGCCGGCCATGCCGGGGGCCAGGGCGGCCATCGCCTTCTCGACGGCGCGGGTCACGTCGGCGGTGTCGGCGTTCGGGAACTTCTCGACGACGAGCATCAGCCCCGAGCCATCGCCGACGACCGCGTCGCCGATCAGTGGCTGGTGATCCTCGATCACCGTCGCGACGTCACCGAGCGTGACCAGGCGCCCGCCCGTGTCATCTGGTTGGAAGGCGATCGACGCGAGATCCTCCGGTGTCCGCACCGGGAAGATGTGGTGGACGCCGAGCCGCTGGTTGGGCGTGTCGATGAACCCGCCGGTCCCTGGTGTCGAGGCGTCCAGGAACGTGAGCGGCGAGACCCACAGGGAATTGCCGGTGGTCTCGATCACCTGTTGGAGCGTCACGCGCTGGGACTGGAGCTTGGCGGGATCGACCAGGACCTGGAGCTGGCGGTCGCGCATGCCCCAGATCGCCACGTTGGCGACCCCTGGCACGCTCATCAGCCGCGGCCGGATCGTCCACTGGGCGAGCACGGACATGTCGATCATCGGCACGTCCTTGGAGGCGAGCGAGATCATCATCAGCCGGCTCGTCGACGACAACGGCTGGATCATCGTGGGCGGTCGTGAGACGTGCGGCAGCGCATGGGCCTGGGTCAGCCGTTCGGCGACGACCTGGCGCGCGCGGAAGACATCGGTCCCGGGCTCGAACAGCATCACGATCGAGGACAGCCCGGCCACGGACTGCGAGTGGATCTCGTCGAGGAAGGCCACGCCCTGGAGCAGGTCCGCCTCGAGCGGCACCGTGATCAGCTGCTCGACTTCGTCGGCCGACAGGCCGAGCGCCTCGGTCTGGACCTCGACGTACGTCGGGGCGAACTCGGGCACGGCCGTGACCGAGAGATTCGGCAGCTGGGTCGCGCCGAACAGGATGATGGCTCCGCTGATACCGAGCATCAACAGCCGGTAGCGCAGGCTCCAGGCAACGACCGACCGCATCATCGACGGGACCCTCCGAGGACAGTGGTGTGGGTGCGCATCCGTGGATGTCGTCTGGGGCGGGTGATCGGCACGCGAACGACCCCCGGACACGACAGTCCGACGCGGGCGTTGGCGGCAAGCCCCTCCGACATGGCCCCCCAGCCCGGTACGGGTACGGCGGCTCCCCCCGCCGACGGCGCCGAAGGCAAGGGCTTCGGCCCTCCGAATCTAGGTTTTGGGGTCAGCGCGCGCCCATACTCAAAATGCACCACCGTGCGCGCGGCGCGTGACCAATCGACGTCGGACTAGTCGTCGGTGACGAGGCCGCTCCGGATGGCGTAGCGAGTGAGCGCGTTGTTGCCACGAAGGCCGAGCTTCTCCGAGACGTTGGCGATGTGCCGGCGGACGGTGTGGACGCTGATCCCGAGCATCGTGCCGATCTCGGACGGCGCGTGGCCGGACGCCACGAGCCGGAGGATCTCGCGTTCGCGGGCGCTCAAGGGTCCGCTGCGGTACCAGCGGATCGAGTCCTCCACCACCGCGCCCGTGACGCTGCTGTGCAGGTACCGCTGACCGCGAGCGACCGCACGGATCGCTGCATACAGCTCTTCGAGGTGCGCACCCTTGACCAGGTAGCCCGACGCGCCGGCAGCGAGCGCCTGGCGCACGGTCTCCGGATCACTGTGCATGGTCAGGATGATCACCCGCAGCCCCGGTTGGATCGCGGGGAGTGATTCGAGCAGCGGCAGCGCGTCGCCCTCGGGCAGCGTGAGGTCGAGCAGCAGCACGTCGGGCTTCGTCGTCGCGACGAGCTCGAGCGCACCGGCACGGCTGGCCGCCTCACCCACGATCTCGAAGCCCTCGGCGCCGGCGAGCGCGAGCCGCAGCCCCTCGCGGACGAGGTGGTGGTCCTCGACGAGCGCGACGCGGATCGGACCCGGGCGAGCGGACGGTCGGGATCTCGCCGCGTCATCACGCGGGCGCGGCGACGCCGGAAAGCCGTCCCGTCCCTCATGGTCCGCGGCGCTGATGATGTCCATCAGACGGTCGACTTGACGTCGGCGAGGGCGGTCGCCGTCGTACGGCGCGCTCGACCTCTGGGTGGTGTGGGGATGATGAGCGACACGATGGTGCCGCTGCCTGGGCTCGAAAGGAGGTCCAGCTGTGCGTGCAAGATGCTGGCTCGCTCATCCATGCCCGGAAGCCCGAGCCCCTGACCCCTGTCGAGCGGATCGAGCCCTCGTCCGTTGTCACCGACCTCGAGCTGGATGTTGCCTCGCCCAACGCGGGCAGCGATCCAGATCAGCGACGCCCCGCTGTGCCGCGCCGCGTTGCTGATCGCCTCCTGGACGATGCGGAACGTGTCGATCTCGGTCTCCGGTTCCAGCATGCCGGGTGGCAGGATCGTCGGGTGGAACCGGACGTCGACCGGTACACCGGCTCCCCGGGCAAGGTTCACGAGGGCGGCACCGAGCCCGATCTCATGGATCCTGGCCGGCCGTAACTGGGCCGCAACGTCGCGTGCCTCCTCGAGCGCCGCGGACGCCAGGGTCTGCGCGCGACTGATCGACGATCTGGCGAGCTCCGAAGGCGGGTTCGGGCCGGACCACAGCTCTGCCTCTGCAGCGTCGAGCGTCAGGATCACCGCGGTCAACGTCTGGCCGACGCCATCATGGAGATTGCGCGCCAGCCGACCGCGCTCCTGCTCCTGGGCCGTCAACAGCCGTTCGCTGGCCTCCCGATAGAGGGCCGCGTACCGTCTCGCCGACGTGCCGATCCGGTCGGCGAGGAACGCGACGATGAGCCCGATCCCGACCATGAGCGGCCACTCGGCGTAGTCGTAGAAGTCGAGCGGCTCGGGCTCCAGCGGGTTGCCGACACCGATGGCGGCGATCGAGTAGACGAACGCAGCCGTACCGACGAGCGCGATCCGAATCACCGCTGCGGTAAACCGGTAGATGAACGCGCCGATGCCGATGACGACCAGCAGCGCCTGCGCGAGGATCTCGTAGTCTGCGATCCGCGCGAACGTCGCCAGGGCGAGGCCGAGCGTGACGCCATCGACCAGACGGCGCATGCCTACCGCACCCATGCCCATGGGCCCCACAACAGCCATGTGCTGGTTCCCAACCCCCCAAGACGGTCCGGCGATCAGCCTCTGTGCGCGACGCTCGACGACGAAAGGACTATAGGAGCGCGGGACTATCCGCGGATAGTGTTCCGGTGCGTCGACGCACCGTCTTCGATCGGTGCGATCGCCAGCTGAGCGACGATCCAGCGCCGCTCGGGCTACTCGATGACGAGCCCGGACGGGACGTCGCTGGCAACGGGCGGGTAGGCCGGCTTCAGGCCGGCGATCGTGTCGGCGAGGATGGACGCCACCGCCAGATTGCGGAACCACTTGCGGTTGGCCGGGATGACGTACCACGGCGCGGCGGCGGTCGATGTCTTCGACAGCGCGTCGTCGAACGCGGCCTGGTAGTCGTCCCACAGCTTGCGTTCCTCGAGGTCGCCCATCGCGAACTTCCAGCGCTTCGTCGGGTCGTCGTAGCGCGCCTGGAAGCGGTCTCGCTGCTCGTCCTTGTCGATCGCGAGGAAGAACTTGACGAGCGTCGTCCCGTTGTCGGTCAGGTGCTGCTCGAAGGCGTTGATCTGGTCGTATCGCTTCGACCACACTCGCTTGGGCACGATGTCGTGCACGCGGACGACGAGCACGTCTTCGTAGTGCGAGCGGTTGAAGATGCCGATCTCGCCCTTGCGTGGCACGGCCCGATGGACCCGCCACAGGTAATCGTGCGCGAGCTCCTCGGTGCTCGGCACCTTGAACGCGGTCACCGGGCAACCCTGCGGGTTGAAGGCCTCCATGACCTTGTTGATCGTGCCGTCCTTGCCCGCCGCGTCGATGCCCTGCAGCACGACCAGCACGGATCGCTTGCCCTCGGCCCAGAACCGGTCCTGCAGCGCCGCCAACCGGTCGAGCTGTTTCGCCGTCTCGGGTTCGGCCCCGGCCTTGTCCCAACCCAGCGTCGCGCCGTGATCGCGGCCCTCGAGGCGGATGCGCGTCCCGGGTTTCACGCGAAGGGCGGCTCGGAAATCGGTCATCGAGCGTATCGTCGCACGGCTGTTTGGCGTACGACGGGTTTCGTCGCAGACGGCCGATCGTGAGTCGCCGCAGTACCATCGCGGCATCGCAACCAGATCCCACGCGCAGGAGCGCCTCGATGACCGTCGCCACCGGCACCAAACCGCATCCGATCTTCCTGGCCGGTCGCTGGGTCGACTCGCCCGACGTGCTCGAGGTCGCCAACCCGGCCGACCCGGAGCATCCCGCGGGCGCCACGTACCAGGCGACCCCCGAGCAGTACGACGAGGCGGTCGACGCCGCGGTCGCCGCGTTCGACGTCACTCGTAAGCTGCCCGCCTACGAGCGTGGCCGCATCCTTCGCGAGATCTCGGCCGGGATCAAGTCGCGTCGCGAGGAGCTCGGCAAGCTGATCGCGCTCGAGGCGGGCAAGCCGATCCGCGACGCGCTGGTCGAGGTGGACCGTGCCGTCCTGACGTTCCGCCTCGGCGCCGAGGAGGCGGAGCGCATGACCGGCGAGCTGATCCCGCTCGACCTCATGCCGGCATCGAAGGACCGGGTCGGCATCACGCGGCGGTTCCCGATCGGACCGATCGCCGCGATCTCGCCGTTCAACTTCCCGCTCAACCTCGCGGCGCACAAGCTGTCGCCGGCGATCGCCAGCGGCAACCCGATCGTCCTCAAGCCGCCGTCCAAGGACCCGCTGACGATGCTGACGGTCGCCGAGATCGTCGAGGCGGCCGGGGTGCCGACGGGCGCGGTGAGCATCCTGCCCATGACCCGCGAACTCGGCGACCGGATGGTCGCGGACGAGCGGTTCAAGCTGCTCACGTTCACCGGCTCGCCGTCGGTCGGCTGGCGGATGAAGGAACGCGCGGGCAAGAAGAAGGTCGTGCTGGAGCTCGGCGGCAATGCCGGGGTCATCGTGGACAAGACCGCGAACCTCGACTGGGCCGTCAAGCGGACCCTGGTCGGGGCCTACGCCTACGCGGGCCAGGTGTGCATCAGCGTCCAGCGCATGTTCGTCCACGAGGCGATCTGGGACGCGTTCATGGACAAGTTCCTGGCGGGCGTCGCGGCGCTGAAGGTCGGCGATCCGCTCGATCCGACGACCGACGTCGGCCCGATGGTCGACGAGCACCAGGCCAGCCGCACCCAGCGCTGGGTCGACGAGGCGGTCGCGATGGGTGGCACGGTCCTCGCCGGCGGCAAGGCCAACGGCACGTTCTTTCCGCCGACCGTCCTGACCGACGTCCCGGTCGCGGCGCAGGTCTGCAGCAACGAGGCCTTCGCCCCGCTGGTCGTAGCCTTCCCGTTCGCCGACATGTCCGACGCCATCACCCGCGTCAACGACTCGATGTTCGGGCTGCAGACCGGCGTCTTCACCAACGACCTGGCCGGGGCGTGGCAGTCGTTCAACGAGCTCGAGGTCGGCGGGGTCATCGTCAACGACATCCCGACATACCGCATCGATCACATGCCGTACGGCGGCGTCAAGGACTCGGGGCAGGGCCGCGAGGGGCTGCGCTGGGCGATCGAGGACATGACGGAGATCCGCATCATGGTGCTCGCCCAGCCCTCCTGAGGCGACGGATCAGCCGAGCTCGCGCTCGAGCCGTGCCAGTCGATCGAGAGGTGCCACGAGGTTCCGCTCGACCCAAGCCTCGTGCTCGGTGGGGCGGCTGCCGCGGTCCAGCGAGGCGGCGATGCGACTCGCCCACCAGGCGGTGCCGATCGCGGCGAGCCCAGCCCGGTCCGGCAGCGACCGCCCTCGACCCTCGAAATACGGCCGAAGGGCGTCGACCACGATCGGCGATGCCCAGAAGTCGCTGACCAGCAACGGCCCGATGTCGCGCTGCGATCTCGTGCGCTCATCCGCCGCGAGCAGGTTCAGCAGATCGGCCCCGGGGATGCCCGCGGGATGCCACGTATCCCAGTCGAAGAGGCCGGACAGGCGCCCATCGACGACGAGCATGTTGTTGAGCCACAGATCGCCGTGCACGAGCACCGACGGCATCCCCGCCGACCAGCGCTCGACCGAATTGCTGACCCCCTCGAGCGCGTCGGCGTGCTCGGGGAACGCGAGCGCCACGTCAGCGAGCTGGTCGGCGACGGCGAGCCCCGGTGACGGGTCCTCGGGGAGGTGCAGCAGCAACCCCGTGACCTCCTGGACCAGCCCAGAAGTCAACCGCAGCGTGTGACGCCCGGGGAGCAGCGTCTCGGTCGCCCACCGGGCACCGGCCGTCGTCCCGATCGCGATCGGTCGCGGCACGAACGGGACCCCGGCTGCCTCGAGGGCGACGAGTGCCGCGTAGCCACGGTGCTCCGCCTTCGGGTGACCAAGTCGCGCGACCCGGAGCTCCGCGGACATCCCGTCGTGCAGCGGGATCGTGGCCAGGGCCGAGCCGTCGCCGCTCGGACGCAACGCCGATTCGAGGGCGATCCCGCCGGCCTCCGCCACGACCGCCTCGATCACCCGGGTCGGGCGATCGCCGCGGACGAGCTCGGCCAGCACGCCGCTGAGGATCGCGGCCCGGATCGGTCCGCGCAGCCGGCCGGGTCGGCGGACCGCCGGCAATCGATGGAGCTCGGCCAGCTTCAGGTCGCCGGGCGGTGCGGCACGAAGCGCCGCGATCGTCACCTCGCGCGCGATGGCGCCCGGTACGAGGCCCATCGACGGCCGCGCGTTCCGGGCGATGCGGCCCCAGAGCACGACGTCGACGCCATCGGGCGCGGTCGGCGGGCTCCAGATCCCGCTCGCTTCCTGGATCGCCGTCGGCACCTGCGGGTCGGCCGGACCGAACAGGAACGCGGTCGAGCCGAAGACGTCGGGGAGCCGCCGTCGGGCGGACGAGCGGGGATCGGTGGCGCGTCTGGCTCGGCTCATGGGGCTGCAGTCTCGCCGAAGATCCGCCGCATGATCGGGAATCGCCCAAGCTCGGGGTAGGTCTCGAGGATCCGCATGTCGTGGCGGTTGAGCCCGAGCACCCCGAGCGAGACCACGCCCGTCAGCACGAACGCAACCGCAAACGGCGGATGTACGAGCAGGTTGACCACGAGCAGCCCGAGCGCTGCGACGATGATCGACACATATGCCCGCAGGTAGCGGCGATCGAACGCGGCGACGGTGGTGCGCGTTCGCAGGCCCCACTGGTACAGGATGTTCTGGACCACCAGCGTCGCGGTCGTGCCGATCGCGGCGCCGAGCGCGCCGAACTGCGGGATGAGCGCCAGGCTCACCAGGATGCTGAACACCGCCGTGCCCAGGTCGGTCGTGACCATGTAGCGGACCCGACCGAACACGCGCAGCAGCAGCGAGTTGAAGCCGACCGACCCGTTCGCGTAATAGCCGATCGCCAGGATGCTCAGGACGACCCCGGCATTGCGGTATTGGTCACCGAACAGCACCACCGCGAGCTGCTCGCCGAAGGCCACGCACAGGGCGAAGAGTGGGAAGGTCAGGATCGCGATCCAGACCGCGGTCTGCCAGTAGAGGTCGTCGAGCGCCTGGCGGTCGTCGCGCGCATAGAGGCGCGAGGCCCCGGGCGTGAAGATGAACCGGAAGCTCGTGGCGACGAACAGGTTCTGGATCGCCAGCGGCAGCACCGCCCGGAACTCGGCCACCTCCTCGGTGGTCCTGAACACCTCGATCAGGACGACCGTCAGCGAGCCGCGCAGGACGAAGACGAGATCGGACGCGAGCAAGCGGGATGCTGAACGTGAAGATCTCCCTGGCGGGGAGGTGGAGTGCCTCGCGTCGGAGATGGCGCAGCAGCCCCTGCTTTGCGAGCAGCCGGAGCAGCACGATCGAATAGATCAGGATCCCGACCGCTGCGGCGATGACGTACCCGAACGCGAGGATCGGCGCGCCGTTGCTGCTCCAGACGATCGCCACGACGATGCTCAGCTGCAGCACGGGCGCGAAGACGTAGCGCCGGAAGAAGATCGAGCGGGCCGACCCGAACGTGGCGAAGAGCGCCACGAGCACCGCGTCGAGCGCCTGGAGCGGGGCGAGCACGATCATGATCAGGAGCACGGTCAACGCCAGCGGGTCGTCGAAGAAGCCGGTGAGCAGGCCCTGGAACGCGAACGTGCCGATCGTGAGCGCGAAGCCGATCGAGACGACGGTCAGCAGGACGACCGCGATCGATCCCCACATCCGGCCGTAGTCGCCGCGCTCCTGGTAGATCGGCGCGAACCGGCCGATCGTTCGCTCCATGCCGAGCAGGCAGATGGTCGTCCCGATGGCCACGATCGAGAGCGCCAGCGCGAAGGCGCCGTAGTCGGTCTTCGTGAGATGGCGGACGATCAGGACCTGGGAGACGAAATCCAGGCCCAGCCCGAGCATCCGACCGACCAGGAGCAGGCTCGAGCCGCGGATCTGCTTGATGTTCGCCGCGCGCCCTTCCTCCGGGGAGGGCGCGGCGCCCTGATCGCGAGCGACGGCATCGGCGATCGGTTCGCCCTCGAGTCGCTCCAGGGTCTCATCACTCGACGACACGCACCCCTCCGTCGACGTCCCCATCGGCCACTCGGTCGTCCGTTCACCCGTCGGACCGGTCGTCCGGCCGCTGGGTCGATCCGGAGCGGCCACGACGATACCCGAAGGGCGTGGTCCACGCGTGCGGCGGTGCCCTTGCCGAGATCCTTGCCAGAACGACGTCCCGTGGCCCGCGACGATGCGCCGAGGCAACCGGGGCCGTGCGCCATCCTTCCGGCGTGGACCTCACGTTGACGCCCGGCCAGCTGGAGCTCCAGGACCGGGCGCGTCGGTTCGCGCGCGAGGTCCTGCAGCCGCTCGAGATCGAGTTCGAGACGTCGGGTGGCCGCATCGAGCCGGCCGTCGCTCGCGACGTCAAGGCGGCGGCGATCGACGCCAACCTGCACGGCGGCAGCTTCCCGAGGGACCTCGGAGGCCAGGGCTGGACGCTCCTCGAGCAGGTGCTGGTGCACGAACAGCTTGGGCAGGTGACGGGCGGGCTGTGGGGGTTGATCCCGGGTGGCTACAACGCGCTGGTCCACTGCGACGAGGAGCAGCGTCACCGCTACCTCGAGCCGAGCCTGCGTGGCGAGCGAAACGGCAGCTACGCGATCACCGAAGCGGGTGCCGGTTCGGATGCCCGTGCCCTCGCGGCGACCGCCGAGGAGGACCCCGCGACGGGCGACTACATCCTCAACGGCGAGAAGTGGTTCGTGACCGGTCCGCCGGACACCGACTTCATGATCTTCCACTGCAACGTGGTCCACGGCGACACGCGCGAGCCCACGCTGTTCCTGGTCGACTACGACACCCCCGGTCTGACCAAGCAGCACGACCCCGACTACATGCACACGTTCGCCGATCGCCATCCGCAGTTCGTCCTCGACGACGTCCGTGTCCCGGCGAGCGCGATCCTCGGGGAGGTCGGGGGCGCCGACGAGCTCACCAACGAGTGGTTCGTCGAGGAGCGCGTCCACATCGGGGCTCGCTGCAGCGGCGCGATGGAGCGGCTGCTGACCGACGCGGTCGCCTGGGCGACCGACCGCCGGCAGTTCGGGGAGCGCATCTTCGACTTCCAGGGGGTGTCGTTCCCACTCGCCGACTCGGCCGCCGACGCGGCGGCCGCCCGACTGCTCACCCGTGAGGCGGCGGTCCTCGCCGACACGGGCGCCGATCCCAAGGTCGTCCACGCCAAGGCGTCACTCGCGAAGCTGTTCGCCTCGGAGGCGGCGTTCCGGTGCGCCGATCGCGTGGTCCAGGTATTCGGCGGGCGCGGCTACATGCGCGAAACCGCGGCCGAGCGGTTCTTCCGGGAGCTGCGCGTCGACCGGATCTGGGAAGGCACGTCCGAGATCCAGCGGCTGATCATCGCGCGGGCACTCGAGAAGCGCGGCGTCGGGCGGGTCGTCGGATGACCGAGACCACCTCGACGACGGCGCGGCCGACGACGATCGACCTGCGTCCGGTCTTCGAGCCCCGCTCGATCGCGGTCGTCGGGGCGTCGACGCGCAGCTGGATCGCCGGCACCGTCCGCGACAACCTGGCCCAGATGGGCAGCCCGACGCGCTGCCATTTCGTGAACCCGAAGTACGACGAGCTGCTCGGCCAGCCGTGCTATCCGTCGCTCGATGCGCTCCCCGAGCGCCCGGACATCGCGCTCGTGGCGCTCAACCCGTTGCGAGCCGGGCTCGTGACGCAGGCGGCCGCGGACGCGGGCATCCCGGCGGTGATCATCCCCGGGGGCGGCGTGGTCGAAGGTGGCGCGGCCGCGGCCGCGATGCAGGCCGAGGTGGCCGACATCGCCCGCCGGCACGGCATGGCGCTGGTCGGGCCGAACTGCATGGGCGTCATCGACCTGACCGTCAACTCGGCGACGTACATCGGCGACGTGTCGCCGTACCTGCCACGGGGCGGTGTGGCGGGCATCGCCCAGTCGGGGTCGGTGACCGATGCCTTCGTCCAGTCGGGCTCGCGCGTCGGCTTCAGCCGGATCA
Source organism: uncultured Chloroflexia bacterium (assembly GCA_963788235.1). Lineage (GTDB taxonomy): Bacteria > Chloroflexota > Limnocylindria > Limnocylindrales > CSP1-4 > SPCO01. Next base: position 114,330 of record CAWBFV010000004.1, read on the forward strand.
TCAGCTGCGGGTCGGAGGTCATCCTCGACGTCTGCGACTACCTCGCGTACTGCCTCGACGATCCCGAGACGACATCCGTGATCCTGTTCCTCGAGGGGTTCCGCCGGCCGGAGCGGTTCCTCGCGCTCGCCGACCGTGCGCTCGAGCTCGGCAAGCCGATCATGGTCGTGAAGGTCGGCCAGAGCGAGCAGGCGCGCGAGGCCGCGATCGCCCATTCGGGGTCGCTGGCGGGCGAGGCGCGGGTCACGGAAGCGGCCCTCGACGCCGCCGGGGTGATCCGCTGCGCCGACCTGGACGAGCTCCTCGAGACCGCCGAGCTGGTCGAGGGCGTGCGCCGGACCGGGCGCTCGATCGGCCGCGGGCGGACGGGTGTGGTCACCGTCAGCACGGGCGAGGCCTCGCTGATCGCCGACCTCGCGCCGTCGGTGGGTCTCGATCTGCCGCCGATCCCGCCGGCTGCCCGAGCACGGATCCTCGAGGCCTTGCCGACGATGGGCTTCATCGCCAATCCGCTCGATCCGTGGGGCGCGGCCGATGCCACCACCGCGTATGGAGCGGTATTCGAGGCGATGGCCGAATCGGGCGCGTACGACGTGCTCGTCCAGGTCCACGATTTCCCGTACAAATCGATGGCGGCGGAGGTCGCGACGGCCGACGAGGTGACCCGCGCACTCCTCGACGCGACGCGGGATCGACCGTGGCTGCTCCCCGTCTACGTGTCGTTGACATCCGGTGAGCCGCCGCCCGAGACCAAGGCCGTCTTGGACACCGACGGGGGAGGGGCGCCGCTCCTGCGCGGGGCTCGCGAGGCGTTCACGGCGATCGGTGCGCTGGCACGATGGACGCGCCTTCGCGACCGTCGCGGCGCCGACGGGCCGTGGCGCGCGGGATGGCCGGCGATGGCGGCGGATCGGACGGCGTTCGGGCTGGACGCGCAGGCAACCGGCGCTCGGGAGGACCGCCGGGGCACCGTCCGCGCCCTCCCGGAACGTGAGAGCCTCGACCTGCTTCGTTCCGCCGGGATCGCGGTCACGCCGGCCATCGCAGTGCGCGATGCCGACGCGGCCGTCGAGGCGGCACGCCCGTTGGGTGGCCATGCCGTGGTCCTGAAGATCGATGCCGTCGATCTGCCGCACAAGAGCGACCTCGGGCTCGTGCGGACGGGCCTGTGCGGCGACGAGGAGGTCCGCGTGGCAGCCATGGAGCTGCTGGCGACTGCCACGCGCCATGGGATCGACGCGCGCGGACTGCTCGTGGAGCCGATGGCCGACGCCGGCGTCGAGCTGATCGTCGGGATCCGCCGCGACCCTTCGTTCGGACCGTGCGTCGTCGTCGGACTCGGTGGTGTCCTGACCGAGGTGCTCGATGACGTGGCGATCCGGCTCGCGCCGGTCACCCCGGCCGCGGCCGTCGCGATGCTCGACGACCTGCGCGGCGCTCGGGTCCTCGACGGGGTTCGCGGAGCGTCGCCGATCGATCGGCTCGCCGTCGCGTCATTGATCGCCGAACTGTCGCGGCTCGCCGTCGAGCGCCACGACCTGCTCGAGGTCGATCTCAACCCGGTCATCGCATCGAGCGACGGGGCAGTGGCCGTCGACGCGCTGGTCGTGCTCGCCGGTCCGCCCGCCACCGGGGCCGCCTGATGGCGGGCGCGGCCTCGGCCGACGAACCGGTCCTGCGGACGGAGCGCAGGCCTTGGGGCGTCCGCATCATCATGGATCGACCGGCGAAGCTGAACGCCCTCGACAGCCGGCTCGTGGCGGCGTTGATCGCGGCCCTCGATGCCGCCGAAGCGGACGACGAGGTCCGGGTGATCGCCCTGTCCGGAGCGGGTCGTGCGTTCTGCGCCGGCTACGACCTGACCGAGGAGGCGGAGTCGTCGATCGGTGGGCCCGTCGTCTGGCGCGAGCTGCTGGCCGCCGACGTCGCGATGACGCTGCGGTTCCTCGACTCGCCAAAGCCCGTGATCGCGCAGATCCACGGCTACGCGCTGGCCGGCGGGCTCGAGCTGGCGATGGCCTGCGACCTCGTCGTGGCGGCCGAGGGCACGATGGTCGGGGAACCCGAGATCCGCTACGGGTCGGCGCCGGTGACGCTGCTGATGCCGTATCTCGTCGGGCAGAAGGCGACCCGGGAGCTGCTGCTCACCGGCGACCTGATCGATGCCGAGGAGGCCCGCCGGATCGGCATCGTCAATCGCGTGGTCCCCGCCGACCGGCTCGACGCCGAAGTGGACGCGCTGGCCGATCGCCTGGCGCGGACCCCGCCCGAGGTGATGGGGCCGACCAAGCGGATGCTCAACCGGGCGATGGACGCGGCTGGTTTCCGACTTGCCGTCGAAGCCGGCCTCGACCTCGGCGCGATCATCAACGCCGCCGACACGCCCGAACAGCGCGAATGGGACGCGATCGTCAAGCGGGACGGGCTCAAGGCGGCCCTGGCCTGGCGGGATGCGCGGTACGACGAGCGCCTGGCCGAGCGAGGTAAGCGGACCAAGTAGGGCCGGGCGCTGGAACTGCGCGTCGCGTGACGTCCACCCGTAAGGGGGGTCCGAGCGGACGTCACGCCGACGCATGGGGATAGCTACATCAGCTGGGGTTCAGCACGTACAGGTTGTCGATCGCGACGGTCGGGTGACCGCGGGTCCCCAACGCCTTGATGGTGATGGTGTGCGAGCCGTCGGCGAGGTTCCGCGCGAACAGCACGCGTCTCGCCTGGAATGTGGATCGATAGGTGTTGATGGTCGCGACGTAGGCGCCGTCGATGTAGACCTTCGCCCCTCCGCGAGTCGGTCCCACTGGGCCGACCCAGGCGACGCTCGATCCCGAGAAGCCCATCGTGGTGGTCGGCCCGTTCCGGTTCGTCGAGTGGAGGTACCCGCTGAGATAGCTCGAGCTCGACACCCTCGACCACGTGCCGCTCCAATGCATCAGCGAGGATCCGTCGGAGATCGATGACGCGCGGGTCGTGGAGGAGTAGGCCCACGCGCCGACCCGTCCGGAGCGATCGACCGCGCGAACGCGGAATCGATCGTAGGTCGATGCGCGCAACGTCGCGCGGAACGAGGTCGCTGTCGAGGACGACAGCCGGCGCGTGAAGAACGACCCGGAGCCGACCTGCAGCTGCAGGTCATATCGTCGGACCCCGTTCAGGCTCGACTTGAGGCTCCACGACACGTAGACCGGCACACCGGAGCTCGGTACGCCGGACGTCGTCGTCAGGCGGATGCTCGGGGCGTTCACGACCGGCGGGTCGCCAGGCGGTGGCGGGGAGGAGGATCCGCCACCGCTGCTGGCGCCGCTGCCGTACAGCCAGTCCGTGAAGCCGATCGCTCGGCCCGCGCCGGCGCTCGCTGTCGGGATGTTGGTGCCGTACCGAAGGTTCAGGAGCCACGGCATCTGCCGGGAGGCCTTGGTCCGATTCCAGCCGGTGCCGCCGCTCGCGGCTGACCGGGTGACGACGCCGGCCATCCGCTTGAGCGCGTCGTTCGACCAGTTCCACGCGTCGCTGTACCCGTTCTGGTAGAGCAGCTCCACCTGCAGGCCGAGGCCCTGGATCGAGTCCAGCTGATACGCGATGCCGGTGCTGCCGGGAGGCCATTGGAGGGCCCCGCCGCGACTGATGTCCGCCACCACGGCCCCGTCGACGTTGACTCCCCTCCGCTCGCATGCCGGGTTGACCGGCGTGTATGTCGACGCGCTGCCGGTGCAGCTCCACGAGATCGCCGAGGACGAGATGTTGGTCTCGAACCCGGCGTACGCGGCGCGGTCGCCGAGGAAACCACGCGTGATGCGCGAGGCCTGCGAGAGGTCGCTGGTATCGCCGAGGTACAGGCTCGCCGCGATCCGCGCCGCACCGGCATACGCGCCCCAGTTGTTCGCGGAATCGTGCTGGGTGCGCTCGAGCGAGTTCCAGATCGAATGGCCACCGATGACCTTGGTTCGGATCGCCGACAGCCAGCTCCGGAACGTCGTGTCGTTGCTGCCCGAGAGACCGGCGAAGTCGGCGGCGAGGACATACGCGGCCAGCTGACGACCGAGCGCGAGCGTCGCGTTGTTGCAGCCGACACGCTGCGTCCCGATCGCTGCCATCACCCCGGATCGAGCCTTGGTCCCGAACCGCGCATCGCCGGTTCGCGCGTAGACGAGCGCGGCAGCGAGCGTGCGCAGGTGGTGATCGTTGTCCTGGTCGCAGAGGTTCGGGGTCCCGTCGGCACCGGCAGCCAATTCGCGCATGTTCGTCCACGCGGTCCCGCTGACCGGGCGGGCCATGAGCGCCGAGCGCGACATCAGGAGGTAGTCGGTCGCTGCGTCAGCGCGGGCGGGAACGAGCGCGATCGGAAGGGCGAGGGCGGTGGCCACGAGCAGGGCCACGAGACGGGTCCTGGGGGAGGCGTGAGACGTCCACTGGACGCCGGTTCCAACCGGCCGCATGTCGCTCCTTTCTACCTGGACGCCGCATGACGAATGCGACGAACGAAAGGTGACCCCCTTCGACGGGCGAACGGGCGTGACAGTAGGGTCGCGTGACGGCCGCGGTGAGCGCGGGTGGGGACCATCCCCGGACGACCCTGGGTTGCGTAGTTTGCGCCCTTTGCGCCTCGATGTCACGCCTGTTTCGGACGTTGCCCGCAGGACCCGTAGACTGCACCGTCGATGTCGATCCCAGAGACACCACCGACACCCGCGATCCCGCCGACGCCCGCGACATCACGCCGCCGCACCGGGCGCTGGCTCGCCCTCGCGGCGGTGCTCGGCGCGGTGGTCGGCGTCGGCCTTGCCCTGCGTCCTGCGGCGCCGGTGCCGTCTCCCTCTCCGTCCCCGTCGAGCGCCGCCGTGCCGACGCCGTCGGGCTCCGGTGGCGCACCGGCTTCCCCAACGCCCAGCGCCGCACCCACGGTGCCCGCGAGCCCGACGTTGTCGCCCCCACCGCCGCGAGCACCGGGCGATTACCTCCTCCTGACGCGCGCCGAGCTGATGGCCCTGCCGACCAGCGGACCGGCCTGGGACGCGCTGCTGGGCTTCGCCGACGGCGACTACGGGGTGGCCAATCTGTCGGACCAGGACTCCCACCACGACGTCAGCACGTTCGGGGCGGCGCTGGTCTACGCGCGCACCGGGAATGCCACCTATCGAGAGCGAGCACGCGACGGGGTCATGGCCGCGATCGGCACCGAACGCGAGGGCGCGACCAATTCGATCCTTGCCCTTGGTCGCCAGCTCGGCGCCTACGTCCTCGCGGCCGACCTGATCGACCTGTCGGGTGACGACGATGCGCGGTTCCGGGAGTGGCTGACCGACATCCGGACGCGAACGCTCGGCGGGCACGGCCGCTGGGTCAGCCTGATCGGCACCCACGAGGACTCCGCCAACAACTGGGGGGCCTTCGCGGGGGCCTCGCGCATCGCCGCGGGGCTCTACCTCGGCGATACCGCCGACGTCGCCAAGGCCGCCCAGGTCCTCCGCGGCTTCCTGGGCGACAAGGCCGCGTGGGACCGCTTCCAGCCGGTCGAGGGCAGCGCCTCGTGGGCCTGCGAGCCCAAGTCGTACGTGCCGTTGAACCCGCCATGCGTCCGCGACGGGATCGACCTCGACGGCGCGATCGTGCGCGACATCGACCGCGGCGGGAATCGCAAATGGCCGCCCGGACGGGATGGCGTCGCCTATACGCTCGAGGCGCTCCAGGGGCTGTCCGTCCAGGCGGAGCTGCTCACCGAGAACGGCTGGGGCGACGCCTGGCATTGGTCGGATGACGCGCTCCGCCGCGCCGCGGATCTCGTCACGAGATCGGGCTCGGCCGGGGGTCGGACCTGGAACCGCTCCGAGGTCAGCTACCACCTGCCCTGGCTGTTCAACGCCCGCTACGGCCTCGACCTCCCGACCCGACCGGCGGGCCAGGGCCGGATCTTCGGCTATACGGACTGGCTGTACGGCGGCTGATCGGTACGGAAGGGCCGGTCGGTAGGGTGGGGTCCGCTGCGGTCCTGACCTGATCGGCCGTGGCGCCGACGCACCACTCGGACTCGATCCCCGGCCGCCGCTCGGCGCCCAGCGGGACCATCGACCGATTGCCCTCGTTCGACCCAACCCCCAAGGTAGTCCAGACCAAGGATGCGGTGGATCTGCCCCCCAGCGGGACGATCCGTCTCGACCATCGGCGCCGCACGAACGCCGCGGCCGCCCCCGTCACCGTCAGCACCCCCACTGACAGGACCGCCGAAAACCGAACAGGCAAACCCGTCGCGAGGCGGGGACGCAAAACCACGGGCCTGGATCCCCAGGTAGCCGGGTTGCCGAAGTCGCATCGCGCGGCCGGTCGCCTCCGCCATGCGACCGCGCGGTCTTCCGACGCTGTCCCGGCTGCGAACCAGCCGACAGGGAGGTCGTCGTGCGGAACATCGCCATCGCGGACCGCAAGGATTGGGTCGTCAACCAGCGGGCGGCCCCGCCGCCACGGCGCCCCTCGAAGATCCGCGACTGGCTCGCCACCCTGCCGATCATCCTGCTGATCCCGGCCCTCGCCGTGCCCATCCTCATGACCGCGGCCGGCGGCACGTCCCTCAAGATCTCGCCGGAGGCGCCCGGTCCCGGGCAGAAGTTCACGATCGTCGGCGAAGGGTTCGACCGCAACGAGGAGGGCTCGCTCGTCTGGTTGTCGGACGACGCCGCCCCGACGGGCGACGCCCAGGGTGCCGCGGCACCGACGGTCGGGCGCCCGATCAAGACCTTCAAGACCAATTCCCGCGGCCGGTTCACGGTCAGGGTCACCCTGCCCCGCTCGTTCGCGATCGGCAACTACGAGCTCGCCGCCCTGGGAGCGGACGGGACCGTGCGCGCCGTGATCACGATCGAGGTGGCAAAGCGACTGGTCGTGGTGCCGCCGTCGAACGACACGCCGAAGAACACGCCCAAGCCGATCCGCGTCGTCAAGCCAAAGGCCGCGAAGCCGACGCCGAAGCCGACGGCAGCCCCTACGGCGGAACCGACCGCGGCGCGAACTGCCGAGCCGACGCCGGCACCGACCCCGACCCCCACGCCGGCAGCCGCGGCGACGCCTGCCCCGACGCCGGTGGCGACGCCTGCCCCGACGCCGGTCGCGACGCCTGCCGCGACACCGGTCGCGGCGACCCCGACACCGACGCCGGCAGCGACCGCCTCGCCGACGCCGACCCCGAGCCCGACCGCATCTCCGACCCCGACGCCGACCGCGTCGCCGACGCCGAGTCCGACGCCATCGCCGACCCCGAGCCCAACGCCCACGCCCAGCCCGACGCCGTCACCGACGCCCACACCCCCACCGACCCCGGTCCCGACGGGTCCCGCGCCGCTGCCGACACTGGCCGCGCCCGCGCTCGGCATCATCGCCTCGCAGTCAGAGATCCAGCGCCTGCCGGCGGGCGGCGCCGCCTGGAACGGGCTCAAGAGCACGGCCGACGGTGTCCTCGGCACGCCGAACATCTCCAACCAGGACGACAACACCGACCAGGTGGTCCTCGCCCGCGCGCTGGCCTATTCGCGCACCGGTAGCCTCGCCTATCGCTCGACGGTCGCGACGGCGATCAAGCAGGCGGTCGGCACCGAGGTCGGTGGGCGGACGCTCGCCCTCGGTCGCAACCTGCCGGCCTACGTGCTGTCCGCGGACCTGATCTCGTTCAAGACGTACGACCCGGCCTTCGACTCGAACGTGTTCCGACCGTGGCTGCGCTCACTGCTGACCGAGGTGCTCGACGGGAAGACCCTGCGCCAGACGCACGAGCAGCGACCGAACAACTGGGGCACCCATGCCGGTGCCGCCCGGGCGGCGATCGCCGCCTATCTCGGTGATACCGCGGAGATGGCCCGCACCGCGCAGGTGTTCCGCGGCTGGCTCGGTGACCGGACCGCGTACGCCGGCTTCATCTACGGCGACCTGAGCTGGCAGTGCGACGCGGCCAAGCCCGTCGGCATCAACCCGACCGGCTGCACGAAGGGCGGCGTCGTGATCGATGGCGCCCTCCCCGAGGAGATGCGTCGCGGCGGCGCGTTCCAGTGGCCGCCTGTGGCGACCGGGTACGCCTGGGAGGCCCTGCAGGGTGCCGTCCTGCAGGCCGAGATCCTGCGCGTCGCCGGCTACGACTCGTGGAACTGGTCAGACAAGGCCATGCTTCGCGCCGTGCGCTTCCTGTACGGCCGGGCCGGCTGGGCCGCCGAGGGTGACGACGAGTGGCAGCCCTGGCTGATCGACAAGCGCTACGGGACGGCCTATCGCGGCCCGGCGCCCGCCCGGACCGGCAAGAACTACGGCTACACCGACTGGCTGAACGCTCCCTGACCTAGGCGTCGCGCGGCGACGCCGGTACGCGGCTGCCGTTCGCAGGTCGCCCGTTCATGGCGGGTCGCGACGTCCCGTTCGCGGGCCGGCCGTTGCCGTGGCTCGCCTCGCCGCCGTCGCCCGAGGCGACCTCGCGGACCGTGATGAGCGCGGCCGCCGCGGCGATCGCCAGCATGAGCCAGTAGAACCGGGCGAACGAGAGGTGCAGGAAGATCCCGGTGACGTAGTAGGTCAGCAACGCGAGCAGGAACGGCGTCGCGAGCCGCTCGAGATCGGGCCGGCGAGTGAGCGATAGCCGTCTCGCGACCAGCAGCATCCTGACGGTCAGGAAGGCGATGATCAGGAACACCGCCAAGCCGACGACGCCGAGCTCCGCGCCCACGCCCAGGTAGAGGTTGTGGGCCTCGCGCTGCGCGTTCTTGACGAGGATGCCCACGACCTCGGCGTAGTGCTCGTAGTAGACCGGGAACATGTCGGGTCCGACCCCGAACACCGGGTGGTCGACCATCACGAGCCCTGCCGCCAGGGTCTCGGTCGCGCGGCTGAGGAGCGAGTTGTCGACCCCGCTCGTGCTCCCGCCCTCGCTCAACGACCCGATCGCGGCAAGTGACGACACGCGGCTCGCGTACTGCGGGAATGCCACGAACATCAGCGCCAGGGCGACCAGGATCGCGACGATGTGGCGGAACTGGACCAGCCGGAGCGCCATGAGCGCGAGGATCAGGACGCCGAGGCCGACCGCCGCCCCGCGCGAGAACGTGAACGCCACAGCGAGTGTGATCAGCGCGGTGCTCACACCGGCGATGCCCCGGAGCAGCAGCGAGCGTTCGTCGATGAACCGGAAGATCCCGAGCGGCACCAGCATCAACATGACCTGCGCGAACCGATTGGTCTCGCCGATCGAACCGGCCAGGCGGGGCTGGACGACGTCGCCGGTCAGCGTCGAGACGCCGGTGCTGACGGCCGCGCTCGTCGCCTGGGCGAACCCGAAGTAGTTGTTGCCGTAGGTCGACGTGACCACCTGGATGACGGACAGGGCGCTCACGACCGCTCCGGCGCCGATCAACGCCCAGGTCGTGGCCCGCAGCATGTCGGGCGTGCGGATCACGTTGAGGAGCAGGAAGTACAGCCCGATCCCCTCGATGAGGAAGACCGTGATCGCGTCCCACGTCGTCGTCAGGTCCGTGGAGAGCAACGCCGAGATGAGGTTGATGAGCAGGAACACGAACATCCACCCGAGCACCGGAGGGGCCACGATCGGGAGACGGCGGACGATCAGATCGCGGGCCAGCGGCACCACGAGGAGGAGGGGCACGACGGCCGCGACGAAGAAGGGGACGCCGTGGAACTGGACCAGGACGACCGCCGCGTTGCTGTACAGGATGCCAACGGCCGCGAGCGTCGCGATGTCTGGGCGGATGATCATCGCGGTCGCCAGCAACACGATGCTCGCCCCGGCGACGGCAAGGATCGGCGCGTCAGCCGACAGGATCCCGGCGAGCACGGCCCCGCCGACGACCAGCGTCGCCAGGGCGATCGCGCCGGCCTGATCGCCGCTGCGCGCACCTCTCCGCCGTCGGTCGACCGAGACGCCGGGTGCGCTCACGTGCCCACGTCCCGTCGCACGGGCTGCCAGCGATCGATGCGCCGGCCGCGCAGGAGGTTCCACGCGGCGTGCAGCGACGCGATGTTCACGAGCAGGAAGAACGCCGGGATCGCAAACCACGGCCGCCGCCCGGCCGGCCGATCGCGCAGGAACAGGCCGACGATCCCGAGCCCGTAGACGAGCAGCTGGCCGACGAGCGCGATCCGATAGATGGGTCCCGCGTCCCACAGGAAGAGGCTGGTCACGAGGACGACCAGCAGCGGGATCGCCATCAGGCGACGCAGCACCTTGTGGGTCAGCAGCTGGAGGGCGTAGAAGCCGTACCGGCGGGGGTCGAGCAAGCCCCTGGCGAATGCGACGCCACGGAGGCCGCGGGTCATGATCCTGACCTTGCGCCCGTACTCGCGGCCGCTCGAACCGGCGACCGGCTCGTACGCCACGGCTCGCGGTTCGAACACCAGCCGTCGACCCGCGGCGATCACCCGGGTCGAGGTCGTGAAGTCGTCGGTGACCCCGTCAGGCACCGCGCCGAAGAGCTCGCGGCGGATCGCGTACATCGCCCCGGTCGCGGAGATCACGCTGCCGCCGAGGCTCTCGGCATCCTTGACCAGTCGATCGAAGTCCCAGTAACTCCGCTCCCCGACGCCGATCGCGGTCGCCGCTCCCGGGTCGGCGGGTCCGATGCCGGCCGAGGCCTTGAGATAGACCTGGTTGCCGGCGACGCCCCCGACCTCGGGATCCGCGAACGAGCGAACCAGGACGCGGATGGCATCGGTCGCATAGGCCGTATTGGCGTCGGAGAAGACCAGGATCTCGCCCCTTGACGCGTCCACCGCGCTGTTGAGGGCCGTGGCCTTGCCGGTCCGTGGCAGATCGAGGACGCGGATCCGCGGATCCTCGCGGCGTTGCGCCTCTGCGACCGTGGCATCGGTCGAGCCGTCCGAGGCGATCACCGCCTCGAATCGGTCGCTCGGGTAGTCGAGCCCGAGGAGGTTGTCGACGCGCGCGCCGATCGATTCCGCCTCGTTGTGCGCGGCGATGATCACGCTCACCGACGGCGTGATGTCGGCGGTCCGATGCGGCCGCGGTCGAAGCCGGGCGCGGAGCAGCACCAGCAGGGGGAACCCGACGTAGGTGTAGGCCACGAGCGCCGTCGCGAGCCAGAACAGCACGGCCATGAGCGTCATGCCGCGGCCCGCTCGGGATCGTGCCGCTTGCCCGACGCGGCGAACCGGGCGGCCAGCTGTGCCGCGTTGCGGTCGACGTCGAACTCGCGCAGCACGGTCGCTCGCCCCGCCGCGCCGAGCCGCGCGCGCAGCGCAGGGTCGGCGGCGAGCCGGGCGAGGGCGTCCGCCAGCGCCACCGCGTCGCCGGGCGCGACCAGCAGCCCGTCGACGCCATCGGTGACGAGCTCCGGGATACCGGAAAGGCGTGACGCGACGACCGGCAGGCCGGCGGCCATCGCCTCCATGAGCACGACCGGGATGCCTTCGCGCTTCCCGCCGCGGGTCGGGACACTCGGGGCCGCGAGCACGTCGGCATCGGCGAGCTCGGCGGCAACCGCGTCGCTCGTCATGCGCCCGGCGAGCGTCACCCGGCCCGCCAGACCGTGCTCCGCGATGCGAGCCGACAGCGCATCCCGGTCGGGGCCGTCCCCGATGAACCGGCACGTGACGTCGACGCCGCGCTCGACCAAGAGCTGGCACGCATCGATCAGGTGCGCCTGGCCCTTGACCTCGTGGAGCGTCCCGACCGCGACGATCCGCAACGGCCCGTCGATCGCCCGCTCGACCGGGCTGAACGCCGCCGGATCGACGCCGCAGTGGATGACGTCGACCTTCCCGCTGGCGGGCGCGCCGGCGGTCGACTCGATCAGCGCCTGGTTGTCGCGCGAGATCGTGACGACGAAGGCGGCCTCCGCCACTTTGGTCGCGAGCATCGTTCGATCGACGTGGAGGTCGGAGCCGTGCGCCGTGAAGCTGTACGGGATGCCCACGAGGCGATGGATGAGCCAGCCCGCCAGCGCGGGGTGGTTGGCGAAATGGCAGTGCACGTGGACGACGCCTTCGTCGACCATCGCCAGCGAGCTGTGGACGGTCTTCGGGAAGATGCCGATCCCACCGAGCAGGAAGTTCGGGCTCCGCCACGTCCCGCGGACCATGTCGAGGAGCGCCCGGACATAGCGCCGTCGCCGGCGAGGATCGCGCAGGAACGTCCACTGGCTGCGCAGGATCGGGAGCGACAGGAAGGGCAGATAGTGCGCCCGCTCCACCCACCGTTCGGCCGCCGGCTGTACCGGCTCGCCGGTCTGGCGCAGGAGCGGGTGGAGCTCGACGCGGACCCCGGCGCGGTCCATCGCCTCGAGCTCGGCGAGGATGAACGTCTCGGTGAGCTTCGGGAAGCGCGACATCACGTAGGCGACGGTCAGCGGCTCCGACCGCGCCTCGGCCCCAGCGGTTCGACGCGTCATGCCGCCGCCTCGGCGTAGCCCTCGGGATGGCGGGAATGCCACGCCCACGCGGTCCGGACGATGTCGTCGAGGGTCCGGGTGGCCCGCCAGTCGAGCGTGGCCTCGGCCCGGGTCGTATCGGCCCAGATCGCCGACGGATCGCCCTCCCGCCGCGGCGCGGCCTCGGTCCGGATCGGTCGACCGGTGATGCGCCGCGCCGCGTCGATGACCTCGAGCACCGACGCCCCGACGCCGGTCCCGACGTTGACCGTCAGCGACTCGCTGTCGTCGCCGTCGATCGCCTCGAGGGCACAGCGGTGGGCCTCGGCCAGGTCGCTCACGTGGATGTAGTCGCGGATCGCCGATCCGTCGGGGGTCGGGTGGTCGGTCCCGAAGACCCGGATCGCCGGCAGCCGGCCGGCCGCCGCGCGCATCACGACCGGGATGAGGTTCGGGGCGTCGGTCCAGTCCTCGCCGTGCGACCCATCCTCGGCGGCGCCGGCCGCGTTGAAGTAGCGCAATACCGCGGATCGGATGCCGTGCGCCGCCTCGAACCAGGGCAGCAGACGCTCGGAGGCGAGCTTGCTCTCGCCGTAGGGGTTCATCGGGTGGACGGCGGCTCGTTCATCGACCGGTGAGCGATCGGGCGTGCCGTACACCGCGCAGGACGACGAGAACACGAAGCGACGGACATCGGTCCTGGCCATGGCCCGGAGCACGGACAGCGTCCCCCCGACGTTCACGTCGAAGTACGAGCCCGGGTCGGCGACCGATTCCTCCACCGATTTGAGCGCCGCGAAGTGGACCACGGCCTCGATCCGCCCGCGCCGCAGGGTCGTCGCCACGAGGTCGAGATCGCGCACGTCACCCACGACGAGCGGGATCGAGCCGACCGCTTCGCGATGACCTCGTCGAAGGTCATCGAGGACGGTCACCTCGTGGCCGACGGCGGCGAGTCGCCGGGCGGTCTCGGAGCCGATGTACCCCGCGCCACCCGTGACCAGGATGCGCACCATGTCGTGACGCCGAGATCCGGCCGTCAGACGCTGGGCCGATCGGGCTGATTGCGCCGACGCGGCGAGCGGGTCGTTGGTGGCGTTGGCTCGGGTTCGTCGTCATCGAGCCCGATGTCGTCGTCGGCCTCGGATCGCCGGCCCTGATCGCGGATGACATCCCGAAGCGGCTCCCGGTACGTCTCGCGGAAGGGTCCGCCGTAGGTCTCGCGAACCGGTTCGGGTCGGAATGGCTCGCGGAACGGCTCGCGCGGCGTCTCCTGGAAGACCGGGCGAGCCGGTTCCGGCGGGGTGCCCTGCTTGCCGCGACGGATCGCGCGCTTGCGCTCGACCAGCACGGTCCCGACCTTGTCGACGCCGACGAGCCTGAGGCTCTCGGCCGCGTACTCGACATCGTCACGGCGCGACTGGTCGCGCGCGGCGACGATGATCGTGCTGTCGGCCGCCTGGCCCCAGGCCAGTGCCCCCGCGGACAAGTGCAACGGGCCCGTGCTCACGACGACGAGATCGACCGACTGCTCGAGCGTCTCGAGGATCGTGCGGGCGCGGGCGACGTCGACGCCGTCTTGGTCGAGCGTGGCCCCGCGCGGCAGCACGCGCAGCGTGGACGAGATGCGCACCAGGCGCTGGTTGGGGTCGATCGATGCGTTGCCGGTCAGATCGGACAGCCCGGGCCGCTCGAGGAGCCCGAAGATCCTGGTCGCCGACAGGTCGCTCGCGTCGGCATCGACGAGGACGACCTGGCGTCCGCCGCGGGCGGTGATCGCCGCGAGGTTGGCCGCGACCTGGCTGCTCGTGCCGTCCGACGAGGTGCCGACGACGACGATCGAGCGGGCGGTCTTGCCCGCCTCCCCGAACGTCGATTTGGCGACGACCAGCCGGTACGCGGCGGCGGCCGCCGAATTCGGGGGCTTGATCGATCAACCCGCGCGTGCTCGACGGCTGCGCCCGGGAGGCCTCGACCTTGCCGAGGAACGGCAGGCCGGTGAGGCGCTCGAGCTCATCCTCGGAGCGGACGGCGGCGCTCAGGTACTCGACGAGCATCACCAGCACCATCGCCCCGATCAGGGCGGCGAGCGCGGCGAGCGCGACGATCAGCGACTTCTGGGGCGCGACGGGCTGGTCGAGCGGCGGGTGGATCGCGAAATCGACGGGCTGCAGCCGGCCTTCGGGCCGATCGATGCCGCGGGATGCCAGCTGGGTGATCTCGTCGCCGAGCTTGTTGGCGAGGTTCGCCGCCATCCGCGCGTCGGTGTCCTGGACGCGGATCGTCAGCAACCGAGTCGTGTCGTTGGCCGTGACCCGGGTCGCGAGCCGCAGGTCCTGCGGCGTCAGCGTCGAGCCGGCCTCCTGGATGGCCGAGGCCAGCAGTGGAGTCGTGGTGACAAGACCGGCGTAGGTCTGGACCATCGCGCCCGCCGCGCGGAGCGTATCGACGTCGGTGTTGTACGGACCGACGAGGAGCTGGGTCTCCGCCTCATAGGTCGCCGGGATCTGCGATGCGACCACGTAGCCGGAGATCGCGGCGACCCAGGTCGCCACCAGCAAGGTCCACCACCACCGTCGCGCGACCGCGAGGTAGCCAGAAAGTTCCACACGACCCCCTTGGGACGGTCCCCCAATGCCAACAACGGGCTGTTCCGGGTAAGGATAGTGGTTCATCGTCCGGAGGGGACCGGGCATGTTGCCGCGGGGCACCATCCGTCGGCCATCGTCGAACACCTCGATCGGCGCTGGACGATACGATCGATCGATGGACGGCGGACTGCCCCCACGGGTGACGCCGACGTCGAGCGCGCCTCCGGAGTCAGGCTCGCCGGTCGCAGCGAGCGGTGGCCGGCGTCCCCGACGCTCGAGATCGATCGCGATCGCGGCGATCGGCCTGCTCGTCGTCGCGCTGGTCGTGGGTCTCGTCGTCGCCGGGCGCGGCCTGCTGTCGCGACACCCGTCGATCGAGCTCGGTGCGCGGTCGCCGGGCTACCTCGCGTCCGTCGCCGAGTTGCAGGATCGCGCGCGGCGGGCGGCGTCAGGCGAAGAGCCGTATGCCTCGGCCGTCGCCGACCTGGTCGACTTCGCGACGGCGACCGTGAAACGCCCGCCACGGCCCGAGGAGCCGTTGCAGATCGACGGGACGGAGGGTCCGTTCGTGGACGATTCCGCGGCGGCCTACGGGCTCGCCCTGGCGTGGGTGGTCACGGGGGACGACGCATACGCAGCGGCCTCGGCCGGGTACATCGACGCCTGGGTCCGCACGACCAGGACGACGGTCGGCACGTGCCCGGACGACGGCCGATGCCAGACATCGCTGATCATCGGCCGGACGGCGCCCGGGTTCATCTTCGCCGCGGACCTTCTGGCGGGCAGCGACGCCTTCAAGCCCGAGGACGCGGCTGCGTTCCGCGAGTGGCTCCGAGCGGTGATCCTGCCCGCCGCGTCGGAGCTGCCGAACAACTGGGGCGACGCCGGCACGTTCCTGCGCGTCGCCGCGACCGACTACCTGGGCGACATGGACGGGCTGCGCGCCGCGATCGAGCGGTGGTACGTGCAGCAGGACCGGATCGCCGCTGATGGGCACATCCCCGAGGAGACCCGACGTGACACCTCGGGCATGTCGTACACGCAGGAGGCACTGCAGTACAAGGTCGGTGCCGCCGTCATCGTCGGCCGCTACGGCGTGGACCTGTGGCCCTATCGCGGTGAGGGCGGGGCGACGCTCGAGGACGCGATCGACTACATGGCCGCGTACTGGTCCAGGCCCGAGGCGTGGCCGTGGGATCCAAACGTGGAGCGCCCATCGACCGGGCCGTTCTGGGAGATCGCGTTCCAGCGGTCTCGCGATCCGGCATTCGTGCCGATCATCGAGGAGCGCCGGCCGTTCGGCAGCCAGGGACACTCGGCATTGCGCTGGACGACATTGACCAACGGGATATCGCTGGACGAGCGCCCGACCGAGGCGCCGCCGTCGTGATCAGCGGCGGGCGAGCCGGTAGCTCATGCCCAGGACGAGCGCCCCGCTGATCAATACCACCGTGAGGATCCACAGGGGTCGTTCGAGGTTGTCGGGGACGAGGTCCATGCGCTCGATGACGACGAGCGTCACGCCGATCGCGGCGGGAATGATCCCGAGGAGGACGCGGCCGACGGGGTGATCCGAGGCCGCGCGGTCGGCGTACTGCGACACGATGTGCGCGACGGCGACGAGGATCCCCGTCGCGATGAGGATCAGCTCGATGCTCTGCACGCCGCCATCCTATCGGCTCGCGCGGACACGCTGGTCACGACTCCCCCCACGTACCTTTCAGTTGGTCGTCACGACGAGTTCCGGAGGGTGGGCACCCTCCGAGCTATCGAAGAAGGAGCTATTCGTCGAGGTCGTCTTGATCGCGAACGCCACGTTGCCGACGTTGCCGTTCACCGGCGAGCCGACCAATGTGATCTCGATCCAGGCCCCGGCCACGGTCGTCGCCCCGGCCGAACCGAACGAGCTCCCGAGGGCCGGCGCGGCGTTGGCCCCACCCCAGGTGATCGTCGCCTCATTCCAGGCCGTCGACGTCCCGTAGACCGTCCCCGAGTCGGTGCTTACGTCGGTGATCCACAGGCGGAGCTTGACGCTGGCGACCGTGCCGGTCATGCCGGTCACGTTGAACTTCAGGTAGTCGCGATAGGTTGGCAGCGTGCCGCCGGCCGTCTCCTCGCGGAGCTGCAAGGTGGTCAGTGCGCCGTAGTTGGTGGTCGGCGACGTCGACTTGACGTGGGCGTCATCCGTTGCGATGAAGGTGAACGTGCCGCCGGCCGGGGCGTTCACGGTCAACGTCGCCGTCTTCGCCGTCGAGTCCGTCGTGCCGTCATTGACCTTGTAGGTGAACGAGTCGGGACCGCTGAATCCGGTTGTCGGCGTGTAGGTGACCGAGGCGGTGTCGGTGTTCGGGTTACCCGCGGTGCACGGGTTGTTGCTGATCGATCCGAGCGAGCCGTGGCTCGGCGGGTCCACGATCGAGAACGTCAGCTGGCACGTCTCGGCGTCGCTCCCGGAGAGGGCCACGTTGACGGCCTGGTTGAACGGCGTGGTCGCGCTCGTCGTATTGGCGGTCGGCGCGGTGTTCGGCGGTGGCGTGTTGTTGGTCACGCCCAATGGCGCGAACGCCGCGTCGGATTGCCCGCGGCGTCCTGGATCCATGGCGCGCTGCCAGGCTTGGTGTACGCGACCGTGACGGTCTGCCCGATGGTCACCGGGGTGGCCAGCGTTAGCGTCGCGGTTGTGCCCGAGGGCGACCGACGGTGTTGACCGTGCGAGGGCTGCCAGCGACCTGGACGTTGAACGCCGAGCCGCGGGCACCGAGCCGGCGTCCAGGGCTTCGTCGAAGCTGATCACCAGCGTCGTGCCATTCACGGCCGCCGTCGTCGTGTCGGCGCCGTCGTGTCGACGGCGGCGTGTTGTTGGTCACGCCCAAGGCCGTGAACGTGGCCGTCGGATTGCCGGCGACGTCCCGCAGCCACGGCGCGCTACCCGGCTTGGTGTACGTGACGGTCACGGTCTGGCCGTTCGTTACCGGTGTTGCCAGCGTCAGCGTCGCCGCCGAGCCCGACAGCGAGACGTTGTTGACGGCTCTGTTGGTGGTGTTGACTTGCACGTCGAAGGCCGACGTGGCCGGTGTCGAGGTCCCATCGAGCGCCTCGTCGAAGTTGATCAAGAGCGTCGAGCCGTTCACGGTCGCCGAAGTCGGTGACGGCGCGGTCGTGTCGGCCGGCGGCGTGTTGTTGGTCACCGGGTTCGGCCCGAACGTGGCCGTCGGATTGGTCGCGACGTCCTGCAGCCAGGGCGGGCTGCCAGGCTTGGTGTAGGCGACCGTGACGGTCTGCCCGTTGGTCACCGGTGTGGTCAGGGTAAGGGTCGCCGTCGTGCCCGAGAGCGACACGTTGTTGACGGTGTCCGCGCTCGCGTTGACTTGCACGTCGAACGCGGAGCCCGCCGGCGTCGACGCCGGATCGAGCGCCTCGTTGAAGTTGATCACCAGCGTCGAGCCGTTGACCGTCGAAGTCGTGGGTGACGGTGCCGTCGTGTCGGCCGGCTGGCGTGTTGTTGGTGACGGCTGCAGCCGTGAAGTTCGCGGCATCGTTGCCGGCGACGTCCTGCACTGGGTTCGTGGCCGGCGCGGTGTAGGCCACGGTCACGGTGTCGGTGGCGACGACCGGGGAGGCAAGCGTCAGCGTCACCGACGAGCCCGACACGCCGACGATCGTCACCGAACGTGAGACGTTGTTCACCTGGACGTCGTACGCCGAGGGGAGCGGGTGCCGAGCTCGGAGTCGAGCGGCTCGTCGTAGCCGATCACCAGCGTCGAGCCGTTGACCGCGGCCGACGTCTTGGTGGGCGCCGTCGTGTCGGACGGAGCGGTCGTGGTCACGACGAGCTCCGGCGGGTGGGCACCCTCCGAGCTGTCGAAGATCGAGCTGTTCGTCGACGTCGTCTTGAGCGCGAACGCGACATTGCCGATGTTGCCGGTGACCGGCGACCCGACCAGGGGGATCTCGATCCAGGTCCCGGCGGTCGTCGTCGCTCCTGCGGAGCCGAACGAGGAGCCGAGCGCCGGAGCGCCATTCCAGACGATCGAGGCTTCGCTCCAGGACGTGGTCGTCCCGAAGACCGTGCCCGAGTCCGGGCTCACGTCGGTGATCCACAGGCGCAGCTTCACCGCGGTCACGCTCGAGCCGGTCATCCCGGTCACGTTGAACTTCAGGTAGTCGCGGTAGGTGACGCCCGGTGACGCCTCCTCGCGGAGCTGCAGCGTCGGGAGGGCCCCGTAATTGGTCGTTGGCGATGTCGACTTGACCTGGGCGTCCTCGGTCGCCTGGAAGGTGAACGTGCCACCGCCACCGCCACCGGTCGGCGTGACGGTCAGCGTGGCCGTCGCGGGCGTGGAGTCGGCCGTGCCGTCGTTGACCTTGTACGTGAACGAGTCCGGACCGTTGTAGCCACTCGTCGGCGTGTAGGTCACGGTCGCGGAGTCGTTGTTCGGGATGCCGGTGGTGCAGGTCGGGCTGCTGATCGACCCAAGCGTCCCGTGCGCCGGGCTCGCGACGATCGAGAAGGTGAGCTCACAGGTCTCCGGGTCGCTGCCGGAGAGGGGCACGGAGACCGGCGCGTTCTGCGGGGTCGTGGCGCTGGTGGCGTTCGCCGTCGGCGGCGTGTTCGTCGGCGGCGCGCCGCTGAGGACGTCGGCGTGCCAGTAGTTGCGGGTCGTGTCGTTGTAGCCCATCACGATCAGCCCCGTGGACGCCGTGATGTTCTGCTTCGTGCTCGTCGGGTTGTTGATCTTGAGGGCGCTCGCGTCCTTGATCACCACCGTGCCCGCGCCGCCGTCGAAGGCGATCGAGCCGATCGGGGACGTGTGCTGGTTGATGGTCCCGCCCGATCCGCCCGACGTGGCGAAGACACGCAGGAGGCCATTGGTCTCGTCGATCTCGAGGATCGGCCTGGTCTGATCGAATGACGACGCCGAGACGAGGTGGTTCGCCCAGGTCCCGTTCGTCGCCCGATCGAGCAGCACGATCAGCGGGCTCGACCCGGCGTTGTCGAGGCTCGTCTTGACGACCGCGTAGACCTTGCCGCTCGCGTCGGTCTTGAGGTTCGAATGGTCGTCAGCAAGGTTGGTGCCGGTGTAGGCCGTCTCGATCGCCCAACCGGTCGTGTCGGCGGTGCCATCGGTGTGGACGGCGAAGAAGTCGGCGTCGGGGTTCGCGTTCTGGTTGCTCCAGAAGATGCCGATCTTGCCGCCGAACGCGATGATCGACGAGATGTCGTCGGTGTTGGCGGTCGCGGCCCCGGGCAGCAGGAACGGTGTTCCCCAGGCGTCGTTGGTGGTGGTGCGGTTGACCCAGATCTGGCCGCTCTGTTCCCAGGTCGCCCACAGCTTGCCGGTCGAGTCCTTGGCGATGACCAGGGTCTCGCTCCGGACCGAGTTGATGGTCTTCGGGAAGCCCGAGTCGACGGTATACGTGTCGTTCGACGTGTTGTAGCTGTAGCGGTAGAGGCGCGACGTCCCGCTCCCGTCGGTCTCGTTGAAGTTGTGCGACGCGACGTAGAGCTTGCCTGCAATCCCGTCCCACAGGACGTCCGCCCGGGTACTGCCTCGATCGTCGAGCCGCGTATTGGTGCGGCTCCACGTCTCGGTCGCCTGGTTCAGCTTCCAGATGTAGAAGTCGCTGGTGCCGGTATCCCACAAGCTGGCCCACCAGGACCCGTCGTTGAACCACAGCTTCGATTCGGGCTTGGAGCCGCTCGGGGCCGAGCCAGCACTCGGAAGGCCGGTGCTGCCGCCGCCGCCACTCGGGCCCTCGAAGCCGACGTCACCGGGATCGGCAGACGCCGCGGCCGGGATCGCCATCAACAGGCCGATGGCCACGGCCATCGCGGCGATCCATCGGAGGCTTCGGGTGGGCAGGCGTCGCGACTGGGCGACTGGCAGGCTGGACACGCGCTCGGAACTCCCCCACACCGACACGGACCGCTCGTCACCGGTCCTTTCGGCGCAAGGGCGCATCCTACACCCCTGAACTTTCGGTGAGCATTGCAGGGTCCGGGGGCGGTGCGTCGTTGCACCACAAAGCGCCCGCGCCCGGCGCGCACTTGATACTGTCCAGCGGCCCACCCGTGCCCACGGCGCGGACCTTCGCGATGCTGACCGAGCAGCAGGGAGTCGATGACCCAGACCCTCCCGTGCGGGGCGCGTTGATCGTGCGCGCCCCGGCGGACTTCGATCTTCACGGACTGGCCGGCGTGCGCGTCGTCGACGGCGACGATGCCGACGTCGCCGCCGTGGCGGCGCAGCTCGGCCCGCTGCCACGCCGGCTCGATCGGGAGCCGGACATCGTCATCCGCTTCGTCGACCGGATCGAGCACGCCTCGCGTCTTCGCTATCTGGGCGCTCGTGACGCCGGCTGGACCGACGACGGCTTCTTCGTGCTCCGGAGCCGCAAGCAGCCCGTGGTCGTGCGGCTGCCGATGGACCGCATCGGCGGGACCTGCGAGATCGTGGCGGAACGCGGCGTACCCGCGATCCCGTTCCTCATCGCGGTGCTCAACCTGACCGTGCTCGGCAACGGTGCCCTGCCGCTCCACGCGGCCGCGTTCGAGCTCGACGGCGTCGGCACGCTGGTCACCGGCTGGTCCAAGGGCGGCAAGACCGAGCTGCTGATGGCCGCGGTCGGGGCCGGCGCCCGGTACATCGGCGACGAGTGGGTCTATCTCACGACCGACGGCACCATGCGCGGCATCCCCGAACCGATCCGCCTGTGGGACTGGCACCTCGACCAGCTGCCGTCCGCTCGCGCGCGCCTGGGCCTGGGCGATCGGGTCAAGCTCCGGGGCATCCCCGCCCTGCGGCGCGTCGACCGCGCGACCCCACGCCGGCTGCGTCGGTTCCCACCCAACCGCTTGCTCCATCGCGCGATGCCGATCCTCGAGGGCCAGCTCCACGTCGACATGCCGCCCGAGCGGCTGTTCGGCCCGCTCGGGGCGCTGATCGGCAGCGTCGATCGAATCCTGTTCGTGGTGAGTGCCGCGGGACCCGAGACCACCGTCGAGCCGATCGAGGCCGCGGACGTCGCTCGCCGCATGGCCGCATCGCTCGCGTACGAACGCAACGATCTGCAGCTCCTCTGGCACCAGGCACGGTTCACGGACCCCGACCTGCGCAACGAGCACCTCGAGACCTCCGAGACGCGCCAGCGGGACCTCCTCGAGCGGATCCTTGCCGGGCGCCCGGCGTGGGTCGTCACCCATCCCTATCCGGTCGATCTCGCCGCCTTGTTCGAGTCGGTGAGGCCGGTCCTCCGGTGAGGCCCCGATGACGACGGTCGCATTGATCGGCGCGGACGGGGCAGGGAAGACCACGGTCGCCCGGCGCCTCGCGGACCTGCTGCCGGTACCGGTGCGCTACCTGTACATGGGCGTCAGCGCCGACTCCAGCAACGTGGCGCTGCCGACGACCCGGATCGCCCGCCGGATCAAGCGCGCGCTCGGTGCGGCCCCCGATACCGCCGGGCCGCCGTCCCACGGGCCGCGCAAGCCACGATCGAGATCGTTCCTCAAGCGTCGGGTCGCCGATGGCCGCGCCGCGCTCCGTCTCGGCAACCGGTTCGCCGAGGAGTGGTACCGCCAATGGCTGGCCTGGCGCTGGCAGCGCGCCGGCGCGGTGGTGGTGTTCGACCGCCACTTCTTCGTCGACTACCACGCCTATGACCTGACCGGGGCCGATCGGTCCTGGTCGCAGCGACTGCACGGCGCGGTGCTCGGGCGGCTGTACCCGCGCCCCGATCTGGTCGTGTACCTGGACGCGCCGGGGGCCGTCCTGCTCGCGCGCAAGGGCGAGGGCTCGGTCGACGCCCTCGAACGTCGGCGCGACGAATACCGGGCGATCGCCCCGCTGGTCCCGGCGTTCGTCGAGGTCGATGCCACCCAGCCGGTCGACGCGGTGGCGACCCAGGTCGCCGAGGCGATCCAGGCCCGTCTCGGCAAGGCGCGTCCGGGTGGCTGACCGCCGGCACGTCCTGGTGACCGACGCGAGTCGGGGGAGCGCGGTCGCCTTCATCCGCTCGCTCGGGCAGCGCGGCTGGCGCGTCACGGCCGCCGACTTCGACCCGGCGAGCGCCGGGTTCCGGTCTCGCTACACGACCAGGCGGCTCCTGTATCCGAGACCGACCGACCACCCGGACGCCGTCGTCGAGGCGATCCTCGAAGCGGTCGCACGCGACGGCATCGACCTGGTCATCCCGGTCACCGACGAGGTCGGGCTGCCGCTGGCCGACGCGCGGGCGTCGTTCGAGGGCATCACCACGCTGGCCCTGCCCGAGCCCGAGGCGCTGGCGATGGCGCACGACAAGGGGGCGACGATCGCGCTGGCCGAGCGCCTGGGCGTCCCGATCCCGGCGACTCGCTCCGTGCCGGCAGGCGGCGATGCGCTCGGGGCGGCGGCTGCCCTCGGCTATCCGGTCGTCGTGAAGCCCACCGTCTCGCGCGCGCTCCTCGTCGACGGGACGATCGGCTCGTACGCCGTTGCCTACGCCGCGGATCCCGACGAGCTTCGCCGGCGGATGGAGGCGATCGGCTCGACGTCCGTGCTGCTCCAACGCTGGCTGCCGGGCGTCGGGCTCGGCGTCGAGCTGCTGATGGACCGTGGACGGCCGATCGCGGCCTTCCAGCACCGCCGGCTCCGCGAGTCGCCACCGACCGGCGGCGCGAGCGCGCTCCGGGAGAGCGTCGATCTCGATCGTGATCTCTACGATCGTGCGGTGCAGATGCTCGGCGCCCTGCGCTGGACCGGTCTCGCGATGGTCGAATTCCGCCGAGGTCCCGATGGCATCGGCCATCTCATGGAGATCAACGGCCGCGTGTGGGGCTCGTTGCCGCTCGCCGTTCGTGCCGGGATGGATTTCCCGGGGCGCCTCGCGGACCTGTTGCTCGAGGACCGGCCGGCGGCCCCGCCGCCGGTCGCGACCGACTACCGCCGCGGCGTGCGATCCCGGAACCTTCGTCTCGAGCTCGGCTGGATCGGGGCGGTGCTTGTCGGCCGCCGTCGGTATCCATACCTGCCCTGGCCCGGGCGGTCGGCCTCGCTGGGGGCGATGGCCAGCCTGCTCGACCCGCGCATCGGCGACGACCTGATGTCGCGCTCCGATCCCGGACCCGGCGTCGCACAGCTCGGCTCGATCGCGCGCGACGTGCTCCGACGACGCGGAGCGCGGCGTGGCTAACCCGATCCGGCGGCTCGTCGCGTCCGCGACGCGTGGGCCCGTCGCCGCGGCCGGCGTCGCCGCGGTCGACCGCATCGCCCCCCGCCGCCGGGGCGTGCTGTCGATCCTGACCTACCACCGTGTCGACGAGCCGGCCGCGCGCCCGGACCTGCTGCCGAGCCTGATCTCGGCCTCCCCGGCAGCGTTCGCCGAGCAGATGGCGATGGTCGCGCGGGCATTCGACGTCGTGTCGCTGGGGGACGTGCTGGATGCGCTCGATCGCCCCGAGCGGCTGCCGCGGCGCGCGGTCCTGCTGACCTTCGACGACGGGTACCGCGATTTCCTCACCCACGCCTGGCCGGTGCTGCGCGCGGCGTCGTTGCCGGCCACGCTGTTCGTCCCGACGGCGTTCGCCGACGACCCGACGCGGTCGTTCTGGTGGGACCGGCTGTGGGCCGCGCTCGTCGGCACGAGCCGCCAGGAGCCGATCCCCACGCCGCTCGGCGCATTGCCCGTCGGTCGAGCACACGCGGCGACCACCGCATCGACGCTGCGGACCTGGCTCAAGGAGCTGGATCACGATGCTGCGATGGCCGAGGTCGACGCGCTGGTCGGCGAGCTCGGCGAGCCGTCGCCGCCCGATCAGCCGGCGGTGCTCGGCTGGGAGGACCTGCGGCGGCTGGCCTCGGACGGCGTCACGCTGGCGCCGCACACGCGCACGCATCCATTGCTCGACCGCGTGCCCCTCGAGCGGGCGGTCGACGAGATCGCGGGATCGCACGCCGACCTCGAACGGGAGCTCGGGGGGACCGCGTCGGTCCCGCGCGTGCTGGCCTACCCGAGCGGCGCGTACGGCGGGTCCGCGCCCGAGGCCGCCGAGCGCGCCGGGATGCACCTCGCGATGACCACCGACCGCGGTGGCAACGATCTGCGACGTGCGGATCGATGGCGGCTCCGCCGCATCAACGTGGGTGGCCGCGCGAGCACCCCGCTGGTGCGCGCCCAGCTGGCGTGGGCGGGTGCGCTCGATGCGCGGGGGCGCCGCTAGCGCAGGTCGGCCTCCCAGAGCTCGTCGCTGGCGCCCGCGGACGTCGCACCGCCGAAGAGCACCAGGCGCTCCCCGGCCGGATCGTCGACCAGCACGGCCCCGGTGCGTGGGTCCGGCGCCGTGCCTGTCGCCTGGGCCGGCTCGATGGCGCTCGCGCCCCCTGCGACCACCCCGATGTCGCCGAGCGGCGTGCCGCCCTCGTCGACGCCCCCGAAGAGGACCGCCTCGTCGGTGTGGATGGCGATCGCCATGCCCGTGCGGGGCGACAGCCCTGCGTCAGCCCCGAGCTGGGACCAGGCGCCTGCGCCGTCCGTGCCCGTGCCGGTCGCCCACAGGTCTCCCGCGAAGGTGTCGCCGTTGCGGCCGCCGAACAGCACGAACCTGCCGGCCGCGTCGATCCAGCAGGCCTGGCCGGACCGCGCCGATGGTGGTGTCTTGGCGTCGAGGCTGCTCCATCGGTTGGCCTGGACCTCGTAGCGCCACGTATCGTCGAGCGGGCCTCCCGCGCCGAGGCCGTGGCTGACCCACAGCCGCCCGTCGGCCGCCGCGGCCGCACACGCCCCCGATCGGGCCGGCAGGGCAGGGCCGGCGGGGGACAGCGCGCGCCACGAGCCGTCGCTCGGGTCGAAGCGCCAGATGTCCGCGAGCGGCCGGCCGGAGCTATCCCTGCCGCCGACCACGACCACCCCGACGCCATCCACCCAGGCCGCGACGTGGCCGCTGCGCGCTGGCGGCTCATCGGACGTGCCGACCACCGGCTCCCAGGAGTCGGCGGCGAGGTCGTACGCCCACAGATCCCCGAGCGTCGAGCCGGCGGCAGGCTCGCCGTCCGGACCGATGCCCCCGCTCGTCCCGCCGTACAGGTACGCGATCCCGGTGCCGGGATCGACCGTCCAGGTCGCCGCCTGTCGCGCCACCGGCGCGACCCCCTCTGACGCGAGGCGGGTCCACGTCACGGCGCGGCCGGTCGGCCCGTCGGTCGCGACCCCGCTGGCCCCGGGTGTCGTGCCGGGCGGAACGGACGCCCCACCGCTCCCTGGCGGCACGGATCGCGACGCTGCCGCTCCCGTGGCGGACGGCGTCGCGGGTGGCGGTCCGAGGCGCGACGACACGACGATCGCGAGACCCGCGACGAACACCATGATCAGCGACACGAGGGCGACGCGCGCCGGAAGACTCATCCCGGCATCGTAGTGCCGAACCTCCGTCGTACACTCCCGCCGACCCATCTGGGTATGCCAGCCACGAACCAACCTGGGGGAGGAGGTCGCAACGAACGCGTCGATGCGCCCCCGCCTCCTGCTGTCGCTTGCCGCGATCGTGGTGATCGGCATCCTGACGGTCGTCGTCGTCGCGACGACGTTGCCGCCGCCAACGCCGCCACCCAGCTCGCCCGGCCCATCCGGGGGACCGTCTCCGTCGCTGGGCACACAGCCCGGTGGGCCGGCGGCGATCACCTATCCCGATTTCATCGCCGATCGGGACATCGTGAAAGCACCGACCGCGAGCTCGGCACAGTCGAAGCTGTGGTACGCCCAGGGCAGTTGGTGGGGCGTGCTGTTCGCGCCGACGTCGAACCGACTCGATATCTACCGGCTCGATGCCACGACGCAGGTCTGGGCCGATACCGGCACGCTGGTCGACGAGCGGGTCGCGGCGCGGAGTGACGTGCTGTGGGATGGGACCCACCTGTACATCGCGTCGGGCGGATCACGACCCTCGCCGTCGCACGCCATCCGCATGCGCCGCTTCTCGTACGACGAGAAGGGCAAGCGGTACGTGCTCGACGCCGGCTTCCCGATCACGATCAACCCGACCGGCGGCAGTCCCGTCGTCATCACCAAGGACTCGACCGGCGCGGTGTGGGCGACATTCGCCGTTGACGGCCGCGTGTGGGTCAGCCACACGCTCGACCACGACGCGCATTGGTCGAAGCCGGCGGCCTTGCCACCCAAGGAGGCGGTCGTCGACCCGACCGACGTCGCCGCCATCGCTGCATTCGGCCCCGGCAAGGTCGGGCTGGTGTGGTCGAACCAGCTCCAGGGTGCCGTCTATGCGAGCGTCCACGAGGATGGCGCGCCCGATGACGGATGGTCGGCGCCGGAGACCGTCGCAGTCGGGCAGCGGGGTCGACAACGAGATCTCGGTCGCGGCGATCCCGCTGGCCGGCGGCAGCGGATCCACGCTCGCGACCACCGTCTCGACGGCGCTCGACCAGGGCGGCGGCGTTCGCCAGCTCGACCCCCTGACGTTGCTCGCGATCCGCGATGCGTCGGGTGGCCTGGACGACGAACCTGATCGGCCTGGTCCGCGACCACCACGCGCGACCGGTGATCATGGTCGATCCGGCGACGAGCACGGTGTACGTGGCCGCCACGTCCCCTGGCAACGGCGGGACGATCTTCTACAAGCGAGCAAGCCTCGACAGCCTCGAGTTCGACACGGGTCGTGGGACGCCGCTGCTCAGCAGCACGACCGACGTCGAGATCGATGACGTCACCTCGACGAAGGGACCGATCTCCAAGGAGTCCGGCCTGGTCGCGCTCGCCGTCGATCGATCGACCGGGCGCTATTCGCACGTCGTGCTCGACATCGGCGGTGGGCCGCCGACCGCGGATCCCGCCGACCCCAAGCGTCCGACCACGCCGACGCCGGCATCCGCCAAGACCACCACGTCGCTGCTCCGCGACGATTTCGAGGCCTGGGCGATCGGGCGGGCCGACGCCGGCTGGTACGTCCGCCCCGAGGATCCGCAGGGCAGGCTGTCGATCGTCGATGGCGGCACCGTGAAGCACGCGCTCCGGGTGCCATCGGCGCGGGGCGGGGTTCGGGCATGCCGCGACATCCCGCTGGTGCCCGGGACGCGCGTGACGGTGACCGCCCGCGTTCGCGTGTCGGCCATCGGCACCTCGGACGGTGTCCTCCTCTCGGCGCGCGGGAGCGGCGGGGAGGCCGGCAGCGTGCGGATCACGTCCCGCGGCGTGTTCGGCTGGTACGTTGGCGCGACGAAGGTTCGCTCGACCATCGTCGTCCGACGCGGGGCCAAGGCGTGGTACCGCGTATCGGCGACCTTCGACCAGGCCAAGCGGACCTACGACTTCCGGATCTGGAACGCAGCCAACAAGCCCGTCGCGGGACGCACCGGCCTGCGCTGGCGCACGAAGGGCGTCACGGCCATCGATTCCATCTGCATCGACACGGCCGCCACGCCGGCGGCACAGGTCATCGACATCGGAGAGGTGAGCGTGCAGGTCCCAGTCTCGTGAAGATCGTCGTCACCGGCGCGGCCGGGTTCATCGGCTCGACGCTGGCCGAGGCGCTCGTCGCCGCCGGCCACGAGGTCGTCGGCCTCGACGCGTTCATCGACTACTACCCGCGCCCGATGAAGGAAGCGAACCTCGCCGGGTTGTCAGGCGCGAGCGGGTTCCACTTCGAGGAGCTCGACCTGCGGACCGCCGAGCTGGACCGCTGGCTCGACGGCGCCGACGCGGTGATCCACGAGGCCGCGATGGCCGGGCTCATGCGCAGCTGGACGGATCTCGAGCTCTACGCGTCGTGCAACATCATCGCGACCAACCGCCTGATCGAGGCCGCGATGCGCACCGGCATCCGCAGGTTCGTGCTCGCGTCGACGTCGTCGGTCTACGGTCGCGAGGCGGTCGGCGACGAGGACAACCCGCTCGAGCCGTCATCGCCCTACGGCATCACCAAGCTCGCGGCCGAGAAGCTGGTGCTCGCCCACGCGGCCACGAGTGGCTTCCCGGGGACGATCATCCGCTACTTCTCGATCTACGGGCCCCGCCAGCGACCGGACATGGCCTACCACCGCTTCATCGAGGCGATGCTCGACGGGAAGCCGATCACGGTCTTCGGCGACGGCGAGCAGACGCGCTCGAACACCTACGTCGACGACGCGGTCCGCGGCACGATGCTGGCGCTCGAGCGCGGGGCGGTCGGCGGCATCTACAACATCGGCGGCGGGAAGACGGTGACGCTCAACGAGGCGATCGGCCTCATCGCCGGCCATCTCGGCGTCGAGCCGGTGATCGAGCGCGAGCCGGCGCGACCCGGGGACCAGCGCCACACGAGCGCGGACATCGGCCGCGCACGCGCGGCCCTCGGATACGAACCGTCGGTCGAGCCTGACGACGGCCTCGCCCGCCAGGTCGCCTGGCACGTGGCGCGTCGAGCCGGGGCGGTCCGGGCCGGTTAGACCCCCGAGCCCTTGAAGACCGCCAGGGCGGTCTCGGCCATCAGCTTGAGGTCGTACAGCGTCGAGCGGCGCTCCATGTACTCGATATCGAGTCGAAGCCGCTCATCGAACGTCATCGTGCCGCGGCCCTTGACCTGCCACAGGCCGGTGATGCCCGGCACGACCTCGAGCCGCTCGGAGTGCCACAGGTCGTAGGTGCTCGCCGCGAACGAGGTCGGTCGCGGCCCGACGATCGACATCTCGCCGCGGATCACGTTGAGGATCTGCGGCAGCTCGTCGAGGCTGGTCTTGCGCAGGAACTTGCCGACCTTCGTGACGCGCGGGTCGTTCGGGATCTTGAAGTCGGGTGCCGGAAGGATGTTGAGGTGCTGCAGGGACGCCTTCAGCTCCTCGGCGTTCTGGACCATCGTGCGGAACTTGAACATCGGGAAGCGCACGCCGTGCTGACCCGTCCGCTGCTGCGCGAACAGGATCGGGCCCGGCGATTCGAGCCGGATGAGGAGCGCGCAGAGCAGTCCGACCGGTAGGAGCACCGGTAGCGCGATCAGGCACACGCCGAGATCGATCAGACGCTTGGTCGCGGCGTACCCTCGGGGCGTCCGTGGGCGCCCGAGCGATCGGGTCATGATCCGGCGGCGGTGTCGCCGACGGTCTGCTCGGCGACGGCTTCGTCGGCGTCGCCCATCGTGGCCCGGATCGGGATCGGGACCTCACCCAGCGCGGCGCCGTGGACGGCGGCGATGATCGCGCCGCTGGTCAGGCCGTCATCGGGGAAGGTCGCGGCGCGGACGTCCGCCGGCAGGAGGGCCGGCGCGACCGCGCGGATCCGCGAGAGGAGAACATCCGCCGCGGCGCGCGGCGACTCGGGCAGCAGGACGTAGACGCTGCCATCGTCGACCCAGGTGCGATCGACCAGGCGCAGATGCGCGGCGATCTCTTCCGACCGCCCACCAAGGGTGGCGTCATCAGCGCCCGGATCGGCCACGGGGATGCGCAGGATCGTCAGCGCCTTGACACCACGACGTGCGCGGCGCATCTCCCGGCGGAACTCGGCCCAGCCGGTTTCGGCGCTCGTGAGCGGGGCCGACTCCGCCTCGGGCGGAGCGGTGAGCAGGACGATGACCAGCGCGACGATGCCCAGCGCACCGACCCAGAAGCCAAGGGTCGGGGCGAGCAGCAGGCCGTCACGCGCGGCCTCGAGACCGATCCCGGCCCCGGCGAGGGCCGCGATCAGCGCGACGATGAGATGGTGGCGTCGTGCGACGGTCATCCCTCGCCCCACTGCAGGACGCGGACGCCCGATCCGGCGAGCGCGGCCTCTGTCGCGCCGTCGGGGACGATCGTCCCGCGACCGAAGGATGAGTAGGCGAACCCGGCGGCCGCCAGGCGCTCGCCCGACAGCACGTTCCGGCCATCGATGAGGACGCGCCGGCTCATCGTCGCCCCGGCGGCTGCCCAGTCGAGCTCGACGAACTCGGGCCATTCGGTGACGAGGATCGCGGCATCGGCGTCGGCGATCGCGTCGCCGGCTGCGTGCACGACCTCGAGGCCGGGGACGAGGGTCGCGGAGCGCTCTCGGGCGGTGGGCATCGGGTCGTAGGCGACCACGGAGGCGCCCTGCTCGATCAGCTCGGCGGCGATCGTCAGCGCAGGTGCGTCGCGCAGGTCATCGGTGTCGGGCTTGAAGGTCAGGCCGAGCAGCGCGATGCGTCGACCTCGGACCGTGCCTTCCAGCAGGCTGGCGGCCCGCTCGACGACCTGGGTGCGGCGCCGGTGGTTGACCTCGTCGACCGCGCTCAGCAACGGCGTATCGACGCCGGCCTGGGCCGCGGTCCGGATGGTCATCGAGACCTGGTTCGGCAGGCACGAGCCTCCGAAGCCGACCCCGGCCTTCAGGAACGAGCCACCGATGCGGCTGTCGTAGGACATCCCGTCGACGACCGTCGCGACATCGGCGCCGAACGCGTCGCAGATCTCCGCGAGCTCGTTGGCGAAGCTGATCTTCGTCGCGAGGAAGAGGTTCGCGCCGAGCTTCGTGATCGCGGCGTCGATCGCACCCATGACCACGATCGGCGCTGCGGCCGTGTGGTAGAGCTCGCGCAGGGCGGACTCGCCGTGACCGTCGGGGTCACTGACGACACCGAGCACGATGCGATCGGGCTGCTGGTAGTCGCGTACCGCGCGACCTTCCCGGGTGAACTCGGGATTGAGCATCACGGGGATCGGGCTGCGACCGTGGGCGGCTCGACGGCTCGCGACGAGCGCGGGCAGCTGCCGGATGAAGTCGGGCGGAAGCGTCGAGCGGACGACGAGCGTCGAGGTGTCGGGCATCGCGGGCACGATGTCGGCGAGGGCGCCGCGGACCGTGTCGGTCTGCCAGCCACCGTTGCCATCGTGGGTACCGACCGCGACCACGACCATGTCGGCCGACGCGGACGCGGCCTTCAGGTCGTCGGTGAAGGTCAGCTTGCCGCGCGCGATGCCATCCGCGACCAGTTCAGGAAGTCGCGGCTCGTGGAACGGGATCCGTCCCTCACGCAGGGCCCCGAGCCGTCTCGGATCGGCGTCGACGCCGACTACGTCATGGTCCCACTCGGCCAGGCAGGCACCCGTCACGAGACCGACGTAGCCCAAACCGACTACGGTCACACGCATTCTGTATCTCCCCCTTGCGCTGAACCCCCGTTCAGCTCGCCGCGACGGCCTCGACCTTCCCCAGTAGGTGGCCTAGATCCGAACGTCGGGACGCCAGATACCCAGCGGCCCTGAATAAGTCCCCGTCGACCGAAAGTACCGGTCTCTGTTGCCCCTATCGTAAGGCCCCGACCTCTCAAATACACTTAAAAAGTTCAGCGAGAGATGGCACTGAGCATGTTCGCGGCGGTGTGGGGGACGCACTTCTGGTGCGTGCCCGCACCAATCGGGCGCCATCAGTACTAGGCTCGTCGCTCGGCTCCCAACGGCTGGTCGGGCTACCTCGGGTAGCATGGCGCGACTCGGTCGAACGGCATCGGAGGGAAGCGTGTCGGGCGTTCTCGGGGATCTACCCATCGCCCTGCTCCTGGTGGTCGGCATCTGTGCGCCGGTCACGGGCTGGTTCGCGAGGCGTCGGTATCGGAGCCCGGTCGTCTGGTTCGCGCTCGCCGCCCTGACCGGACCGATCGCCACGATCCTCCTGGCCGTGGCACCCCCGGGCCGTTGTCCCAACTGTGAGGCGCCCGTCGTGGGTTGGCCGATCTCCTGCGACCGCTGCCACGCCCGGCTGCGCGACGGCGCGATGCTGACCGCGCCCGCGGCGCCGGCCCGTCAGCCGGCCCGTCAGCTCGCTCCACAGTCCGCGCAGCCATGGGCGCACACTCTCCCGGCCGACCACCCGGCGACCGCCTCGATCCTGGAGCGGGCCGCGATCGTCGCGCCACCGACGCCGATCGATGCCGCTCGCGCCGGACACCGCCGCGACGCGCGGCCGACGTCGCTCGGCACGCGCCCGGGCAGCGCGGCGGCACTGTCGGTGGCGCCTCCCGTCATCACGGCATCGGCGTACCAGATCGCGACCGGCCCGACCGAGCAGCGGACCGGTGACGTGCTCTCGACTGGCGTGTACATCTCGGGCAACGCGGGTCTCGAGATCGGCGCGTGCTACGCGATCGCGCGCAGCGACAACCTGCTGCGCGTGTTCGGCCCGGTCGACGCGGGACAGCTCACGATCCGCCACGAGGGGCTGATCAGCGACTTCGAAGTGACCGCGATGGACGACCGCGTGATCATCGCCGGGCGTGAAGGCCGGTCCACGGTCGCGATCGTCTTCCGCACGATCGGCGGCATGCGCGCCGAGCAGCTCGAGGAGGCCCTCAGCCCATCGATCGCCGGGTTCGGCGGTCGGGGGTGAGCGAGACGGCGGCACCGATCCCCGAGACCAGCGGGCAGGGGATCCAGGGAGGACGCGGCCCGGCACCGGAGATCGTGGGCGCCGCGCTTGCCGTCGTCGTCCTCGCCGTGATCGGGACGTCGATCCTGGCGGGCGCCGGACGACCGGCCATCACGACTCCCACGCCGTCACCCGTCGCGTCACAGCCGGTGTGGTGGTGGTACCGACCGTCGCCCCGCCGGTCGATCCCAGCGTGGTCGCCTTGCTCGGATCGTTGAATCAGCAGATCGCGGCGACGGGGGAGGCCCTCCAGAAGGAGGTCGACCGCGCCACGCTCCGAACAGCCGACGTGCGCTCCCTGATCCAGCAGCTGAACGCGAAGATCGCGCTCGGTGCAGAGCTCGTGGCGAAGCTCGGTGGCTTCCTCGGACCCGACGAGCCGGGTGGTCGCCTGGCCGCGCTCTACGACGCGATGGGTGCGACCGCGTCGGACACGCTCGGCGCCTCGCTCCAAAACGCAGCGGCCTATCGAGCCGGGGCGGGCGCACTCATCAAGCAGATCAACCAGATCCCCGCGCTGCAGAAGGCCATCGAGGACCTGCTGATCGTCGCGCCGAGCCCCACACCCGCCCCGAGCCCCAGCCCGCCCCCGCCGAGCGCAACGCCGCCACCCGCGACACCGACCCCGCCGCCTGCCACGCCGTCGCCCACGAGTGCCGGAGCCTTCGGGATCGGGCGCATCGGCGTCGCCGTCGCCGTCGATCGTGCTGGGTGCGGAGCAGCTCACGAATGCGGACTTCGAAGACGGGGTTGCGCCGCCGTGGACCCTGCTGGTCGCCACCGGCTCCAGTGCGACGCCCACCGCGGACACAGCGGCTCCGGCCAGCGGCAAGACTCGCGGCTCGAGTCGACATCACGACGGGCAGCACCGCCTACGGCGGGATCTCGCTGCAGCAGGGCGGCCTGCACATCGAAGCAGGCGGCGTCTACGTGATCAGCCTGTCCACGCGCGCAGCGGCGGCTCGCGAGGTCCGCGTGCGGATCACCTCGAGCATCGGCGATTCATATCTGACTCGCGTCCTGACGACTGGTGTGGCCTGGACGAAGTCGTCGATCACGTTCACGGCCCCCGTCACGGACCCGGACGCGGTCCTGGCGATCGACTTCGGCCGCTGGGATCAGACCACCTGGATCGACGCGGTCTCGTTCCGCGGGTCGATCGCGGGGCCCTAGCCGGCCTTCCCCGGGACGGGCCGACCGGATGGGACGAGGCCGGGGGGCGACCCGTGGCGACCGCGGCGTCCGCGCTGAGCGCGAGCGGCCTGATTCGGGTCGAAATGTTGCATCTGATGCTGCATCCGCGGTTCGACGTTGCATCCAATGCACGTAACGTCGCCGGAGCCCCGTCGACGGCCCCGAATTCGTGCGTCCGATGCACGATTTCGAGCTACCAGGCCCTCTGGCGGACGTCTCCTGCGCCAAAGACGACATCAGATGCACGAAATCGACGCGAATCGGGGCAAGGCGGTAGCCCTGGGCGACGGTACGTGCATCTGATGCAACGCGGTGGCGGGACGGGGCAAGGCGGTAGCCCTGGGCGACGGTACGTGCATCTGATGCAACGGGGCCGGGTCGCACCGGACTAGCCGCCGATCGATCCGCCCGGCGCCGGCGAATGCACCGTGACCCCGCCGAGACCCCGCTCCGCCAGCGCGGATCGAAGCTGGTCTGGCGTCCCGGCCAGGACCGGGAACGTGCCGTAGTGCATCGGCACGACGTCGCCGACGCCGAGGTACTCGACCGCCAACGCCGCCGCCACGAGGATCCATCGTGAAATGTCCGCCGATCGGCAGCATCGCGAGATCGGGGCGGTGGAGATCGCGGATCAGCCGCATGTCGCTGTACACCTGCGTGTCGCCCGCGAAGTAGATCCGGAACCCGTCCTCGAGCTCGATCACGAAGCCGACCGGGTCGCCGAGGTACAGCGTGGTTTCCCCGGCCGCGTTCCAGTCGCCCGCCGAGTGATCAGCCCCGACCATCACCACGCGCAGGCCGGCCGCCTCGACGGTCCCGCCCTTGTTCATCCCGATGACCCCCTCGTCACCGGCCGGCAGGCGTCGCGGCAGCCACAGGCTCAGCTCGTGGATGCACGGCCACACGGGTCGCAGGCGGCTCTTGATCGAGAGCGCGTCGCCGAAATGATCGAAATGGCCGTGGCTGACCAGCAGCAGGTCGCACCGATCGACGGCGTCGGCCTTGATCGGGCTGTTCGGGTTCTCGAAGTACGGGTCGAGGATGATCGTCCGCCCGCCGGCGGTATCGATACGGAAGCACGAGTGGCCGTACCACGTGATGCGGGTGCCGCTGGGAAGGGACATGCCGGCTACCTCCTTGTCGTCGATGTCGATGCTAGCCCGCGGCTACACTCGCCACGTGTCGGCGACCCAGATCGCGCAGAACCTCGCCTTCATCAATTGGACGGTGCTGACCGGCCTCGCCTTCGGCACGTATGCGGCACTCATCCTGCTCCGCCGGCGCTCGACGGCGACGGGCGGCTACCTCGGGTTCGCGACGGTCTGCGCCATCGGCTTCGGGATCCTCGCCTGGCTGAGTGACGGCGCCCTGCCGGCTTCGCAGGGCGCGTCGGCGATCGCGCTCGACCCCTCCTTCGACATGCCGCGCCGCCTCGGACTCGCGGCGTTCTGCGTCCTGGCCGTCGCCGGTCTCGTCGTGCGTCGCGTCCGCCCGGCTGCCGCCCCCGTCGTGGAGGCCGGTGCGCTCGGCGCAGCGGCGGTCACGCTGGTGGCCGGGGCGCTCGGCTGGGGCGGCGGCGCAGTGGGTGCCGCGGCGCTCCTCGTCGAGCTCGCGGTGCTGTTCGCGGCGACCGGCGGCGTGTTCGCGGCGATGATCCTCGGGCACTGGTATCTCGTGACGCCGAAGCTCCCCGAGGCCCCGCTGATCCTGCTGGCACGGGTGCTGTTCGCGGTCATCGGGATCCAGGTCGTGCTGTTCGTGGCCTGGATCGCGACCGGTGCCGGCCCGGCACGTGGCGCACCGTTCAGCGCCCTCAGCGGTCCGTGGGCCCTGTTCGTCTGGCTTCGCCTGATCGTCGGGCTGCTGTTCCCGCTGATCGTCTCGTGGTTGGCGATCCAGACGGCACGGACGCGGTCGATGGAGTCGGCGACCGGGCTCCTGTACATCAACGTCGGCACGATCGCGGCCGGCACGATCCTGGCTGCCGGGCTGTACTTCGGCGCCGGACTGCTCGTTTGACCCGCACGCACGGAGGGACACGACACCGATGAAGGGCGACCGCGGCTGGATCCCCGGCGAAGCCGACCTCGACTGGATCGAATCGATCGCCCGGCCGCTCTCGAGGGCCGAGGAGGCGATCGAGGCAGCCGCCCGCGATCCGCGCGTCCCGATCGTCGACCGCGATGCCGGTCGGGTGCTGTCCGTGCTGGCCGGCGGGCGCCGGCGGATCGTCGAGGTCGGCACGGCGTACGGGTACTCGACCTTGTGGCTGGCGCTCGGGCAGCCGGCCGACGGCCACATCGTCACGATCGATCCCGACCGTGAGCGGACCGACCTCGCCCGCGGCTGGTGGCGCGACGCCGGCATCGCCGACGAGCGCATCACGGTCCTCAACGCCAAGGCGCTCGAGGCGTTCGAGTCCGCGGATCCGGCCCTGGCTGGCCCGTTCGATCTCGCGTTCATCGACGCGCTCAAACCGGAGTACTGGGCCTACCTCGAGGCGCTGACCGCCGGCCGCCTCGCCCCGGGTGCGTTGGTCCTCGCCGACAACGTGCTGTGGAGCGGTCGCGTCTCGGGCGCGCGACCGGCCGACGGCGAGGACGCGAACACCGCCGCGCTGCGCTCGTTCTCGGAGCGCGTGCTTGGCGACGAACGGTTCACCGCCACGATCCTGCCGGTCGGCGACGGGCTCCTCGCCGCGACCTGGCGCGGCTGAGCCGCTTGGCTGCGGCGATGCGGGTCCGTGTCCGGCTGTTCGCGATGCAGCGCGAGCTCGCCGGCACGCGCGAGCACGCGCTGGACCTCGCCGATGGAGCGACGGTGGCCGATGCCTGGGACGGGCTGGTCGCCGCGTTCCCGGTCCTCGCCCCGGGTCGCGAATCCGTCCGGTTCGCCCGGAACGGCGCCTATGCCGACGCCGCCACGACGCTCGCCGAGGGCGACGAGGTGGCGATGATCCCGCCGGTCTCCGGGGGCTCGGCAGGCACCGGCGTCGAGTCGGCCCGGATCCTCGAGTTACGGGCCGACCCGTTCGATACCGCGATCCTCGCCGAGCTGACCGATCGGCTGGCGACGCCCGAAGACGGAGCGGCGGTCGGCTTCCTCGGTCGGACGCGGGTCACGCCCGGGACGCCCGCCCCGGGACAGGAAGCTGCCGCGGAACGCCACGCCGGCCGGTCGGTCGAGTCGCTCGACTACGAGGCCCACGAATCGATGGCTCTCGCGGTGCTCGGCGAGATCGCCGACGAGATCGCCGCCCGCTTCGGGGTCGATCGTCTGGCGATCGTGCATCGGACCGGGGAGGTGCCGCTCGGCGAGGCCTCGGTGGCGGTCGTGGCGGTCAGCCCGCACCGTGACGCGGCGTTCGATGCCGCCCGCTACGCGATCGACGAGACCAAGGCGCGGGCACCGATCTGGAAGGCCGAGCAATTCGTCGACGGGCACGTCTGGGTCGGCGAGACGGCACGCAGCGGACCACGGGAGGGATCGTGAGGGTCTACATCAGCGTCGACATGGAGGGGATCGCGGGCATCAACCACCCCGATCCCACCGACCCGGCCGACCGCCGATACCCGGTGTCGGTCGACCTGATGGTCGGCGAGACCAACGCGGCGATCGAAGGCGCGCTGGCCGCCGGCGCGACCGACATCCTCGTCAACGACAGCCACTGGAACATGTACAACCTGCTGCCGGCCGACCTGCATCCGAAGGCGCGGGTGCTCCAGGGCCAGAAGGCCTGGTCGATGGTCGCCGGCGCCCAGCGAGGCGCCGACGGCAAACCCGCGTTCGATGTCGCGCTGTTCGTCGGCTATCACACGCGGGCGGGCCACCCGAAGGGCACGATCGCCCATACCTACTCCGGCTCTCCGGTCGAGACGCGGCTGGCCGGTCGGCCGACCGGCGAGTACGGGATGAACGCGCTGGCGCTCGGTGCGTGGGGCATCCCGGTCGGGCTCGTGGCGGGCGACGACGCGCTGGCCGAGGAGGTCGAGGGCTGGCTCCCCTGGACCGAGCGGGTCGTCGTCAAGACCATCGATGGCGGTCGAAGCGCGATCTCGCCACACCCGTCGGTCGCGCGCGATCGGGTCCGCGAGGGCGCCGAGCGGGCGGTGCGTCGCGCGGCGGCCGGCGAGCTCAAGACGCTCGACCTGGACCCGCCGATCGCGATCGAGGTCGATTTCTCGCGCGGCGTGATCGCCGACCACGCCGCGATCATCCCGGGCGTGGAGCGGGTCGGCGATCGGACGGTCCGCTATACCGGCGACGATCCCGAGACCGCGTTCCGTGGCTTCCTCGCGATCGTCCGGCTGGTCGAGGGCGTCAGTGGCTGACCGGAAGGGCAACGGCCGCGCGATCGACAAGCTGCGCGACCAGGCCGAGACCCTCGCCGGCGCGTGGGGCGCGCGGGCACGCTCGTCCACCACGCTCGGCCAGGAGCGCGCACTGCTGCGCCTGTACGGCGTGACCGGTCTCGATCGGGCCGGTCGGCCGCTTGCCGGAGCCGCCGTCGATCGCTGGCTGGCCAGCTCCCGCGACGGCCTTGCCGGCGGGATCGCACTGCCGTTCTCGATGGCGCTGGTCGAGTACGACCTCGATCCGCAACAGCTGGCGCTCGACGTTGCCTCGGGCGCGATCGATCTCGCGCTCGAGGCGGAGCTCCTGCGCGAGCGCGATCGGCGGGCGCTGGCGGTGGCCGAGTCGAACCGGCTGATGGGCGTCGCGGTCGACCGGGTCGACTCCGATCGCACGGCGCGGCGCGAGCTGCTCGACCTGCTCGGTGAGGCCGATCGACCGTGGGTCGGGACGACCATCTCGGAGCCCGACGTCGACGAGGCGCTCGACGAGGCCGCGGAGCTGGCGAGCGCGGGCTTCGACCTGCTGCGGGTCGAGGTGCCGATCGGCCGGGAGCTGGCGGCGCGCATGGAGGCGGCCGGCAAGGACGTGCCGGAGTGGCGGCCGGGACAGCGCTCGCGCGGTGGTGGCTCCGGCGGCGGCGCGTCGAGTCACGGAAGCGACGGCGATGACGGCGATCCGGCGCCATCCGGCAGCCAACGCGCCCTCGCCCGGCTGCGCCGGACCGCCGACGGTGTGGCCGCCCAGCGTCGCGGGTACGTGCGCCTCGGGACCGCGATCCCGCCGCTCGGCGTGCCGGAGGGCGCGGTCGTCGCCGCCTTCGAACGGGTCGACCTCGTCGAGGCCGATCCGGTCGCCGAGATCGTGGTCGGCGGCGTCGATCCCGATCGATCGCTGGCGGATCACGCGTTCGCGCGCCGGCTGCATCGGCGATCCGATACGTACGTGTCGATCGGGCCGGGGCCGCTCGTCGTGGCGCCCGATCTCGCCTCCGGTGTGCCGTCGGACCCCGCGACGCGATCGGGTCGGGCCCTGGCGTTGCAACTGCTGGGCGTGGCGTTGGCCCGCGCCGACGGTCTCGACGCGGAACGGCTGGTCGTCGGGGCGTTCCCGGAATGGCTGACCGAAGAGCCCTCCGCCACGGCCCGCATCCTCGCCGAGGTCGTCGTGCGTCGGGCGCTGTTCCCGGGCCAGATGATCCGGTTCGATGAGCCGGTCGGTCACCGGGAGGCCATCTCGATGGCCTGGCCGTTCGTGATCGCGGCGGCCCTGGCTCGGGTGGGTCCTGCGGCCGTGATCATGCGTCGGGCCGGTGCCGGGACGGTCGCCGCGCACGAGGCCAGGGCCGCGGCCCGGACCGCTGCCGACATCGCGGGCGTGACCGACTTCGGCGATCTCCACGGGGTCGCCGACGATCACGCGACCGCGATGCTGGCCGCGGCGGCGACCACGCTCGAACGCCTCTCGGATGGAGGCTGGCGGGCGGTGGTCGGCGATCAGCCGCGCGGTCCGGGTCGAGCGGTGAAGGCCGCTCGGCGCGGGCGATCGGCGGCGACGCCGTGGCCGAGCGCACGGAGGCCTTCGACCCGCTGGCGGCGTTCGACCCCACCTGACGCGTTCTGGGCGGGCAGGACACGCGGGCCTCGGCGTCCACCCGCCCGGGACTGGCAGACTGCAAAACGACCCCGAAGGCCTAGCACGCGCGTCCTCGAGGTCGTTCCGTGCCTGGCAGACATCAGATCCAGGCCCAAGCACGCCGAAGTTGGGTGTTCGACCCGGATCTGCAGTCTGGTAGTCCCGCCGGTTGCGGGTGAGGTGGATAGCGCGACCTAGCCGCCGGAGACCGCCGGGATCACGTGGACCGTCGAGCGCTCATCGAGCGCGGTCGTCAGGTCGGCCGGTCGGCCGTCGACGAAGACGTTGATATGGGGTCGCAGCCGCGGTCCCGCCTCGACCAGTCGATCGCGCATCCCTGGAACGCTCGCGTCGAGCGCGACGATCAGGGCGTCGACGGTCGCCGCAGGAACGTCGTGCCGCCGCTCGACGCCCGGGAACAGCGCCAGCAGCGATCGCGGCAGCAGCACGGTCGCCACCGGTCAGTCGCGGACGACGGCCTCGACCGCCCAGATCTCGGGCAGGTTGCCGGTCACGAGGTTCCAGTGGTCGCCCTCGTCGGCGCTGTGCCACAGCTGCCCGGTCTTCGTCCCGAATGAGACCCCCGCAGGCTCGAGCGTGTCGCGCGCCATCGCCTCGCGGAGCACGCTGAGGAACGCGTCGTGCTGGGGCAGGCCCTCGAAGCCGCGCGTCCAGGTCTCGCCGCGATCCCGGGTTCGCCAGACGGCGCCCTTCGCATCGGGAAGGTAGCG
Organism: uncultured Chloroflexia bacterium; assembly: GCA_963788235.1. Classification (GTDB taxonomy): domain Bacteria; phylum Chloroflexota; class Limnocylindria; order Limnocylindrales; family CSP1-4; genus SPCO01. The sequence goes on from CAWBFV010000004.1 coordinate 155,541, forward strand.
ACCCTCCTCGGGCGGCTTGAGCGGGATCACCCAGAACGTCTCGGGGTCGCGCGGGTGGGTGACGAGCGGGAACCCGAACTGGCTCGGCAGGCCGTTCGCCGACAGGTCGGTCCAGGTGGCGCCGCCATCGGTCGAGCGGTACTGCCCGCAGTGGTTCTGCTGGTACAGCGTCTCGGGCTCGCCCGCCGCCATCGCGAACTTGTGGACGCACTGGCCGGTCTCGGGCGACGGACCCGGGATGAAGTCGGCGCGGACACCCTGGTTGCGTGCCTCCCACGTCTTCCCGCGGTCGCGCGTCTCGAACACGCCCACGGCCGAGATCCCGACCCACGTCCGATCCGGGTCGGTCGGGTGGGGGATGATCGTGTGCGCGATCAACCCGCCGGCGCCCGGCTGCCAGCCCGGTCGCGATGGGTGGTTGCGCAGGCCCTCGACGTGCGACCACGTCGCGCCGCCGTCCTCGCTCCGGAACAGGCCGGCCGGTTCGACGCCGGCGAGGATCGCGCCGTCGGGCGCGACCGCGAGGCTCCAGATCGTCGTGATCGGTGGGGCGTCGTCGGATCCGGCGCCGCTGCCGTCACCCTGCCGCCGCCGCCGTCGCCTCGCCCCGCGCCATCGCCGTACGACAGACCGGCGCTCGAGTGGGTCCACGTCGCGCCGTCGTCGTCGCTCCGCCACACCGCCGGGCCGTACCACGGGCTGCCGCCGGCCGCGAGGATCGCGCCGCTCTTCGGCTCGACGATGAGGTCGTGGATCGGCCAGCCCTCGCAGAGCGGACCGCGCAGCTGCCAGTCGCGGCGACGTTCGTCGCTATCGAGGATGAATGCGCCCTTGGGCGTGCCGACGAGCAGCTGGACGGCGGTCATGGGCTCGTGCCTCCGCGGATCGGATGTGCCTCGCGCGTCTCGGTGAGCGGCCCGCCCTACTGACCGGCCTTGAACGGATAGACGACCCAGTGGTCGGTCTCGACGGCGTGGACGTCGGGTCGGTCGGGGACCGTCGAGCGCTCCGGCTTGTAGTGCAGGACCGCGGTCACCGGCGTGACCCACCGGCCTGGCGGACGCGCTCGGTCACGGCGTGGATCGTCGTGCCGCTGTCCCAGACCTCGTCGACGATCAGCACGCGCTTCCCGCGCAGCAGCGGGTCGGCCGGGAACTGGAAGAACGTCGGTCGCGGCCCGGGTTGGCCGCGCTCGTCGTAGTACTCGACCGCCGCGACCAGGATGTCCCGCAGCCGCAATCGATACGCCAGCATGCCGCCCGGGACCATGCCGCCACGCGTGATCGCGAGCATGACGTCGAAGTGCTGACCGGCGAGCTGTTCGGCCAGCTTCCCGACCAGGCGATCGAGCTCGTCCCAGGTGACGATGTCGCGGACCGGGGCGGCGACCTGCGTCATGGAGGCAGGATAGCGCCCGAGCATCGGTTCCATGGTCCCAGCGCCGGGGGGACGATAGGGCATGGTCCTCGCACGGCGCCCGGCCGGTAGGGTTGCCCCGATGCGTTTCCCGTCCTCCTCGTCCCCCGTGCGCACGGCCGCCGCCGTCTTCCTGTTGTCGTGCTCGGCGCTGCTGTTCCAGGTCGCCCAGACGCGACTCTTCAGCGCGACGCTCGGCTACCACCTCACGTTCATCGCGGTCTCGATCGCGCTGCTCGGCGTGGGTGCGGGTGCCACGGCCGCGGCCATCCTGGATCGACGGACGCGTCGTCCCAGCACGGCTCGCCTCGCTGGGCTCGCGAGCGCGAGCTACGTCCTCGCGCTTGCCGTCTCGTCGTTGCTCGACCCATCGTCGCTCGACATCCGTCTCGTCGTCGCGGCGATCTACGGCGTCAGCAGCCTGCCCTACACGCTGGTGAGCTGGGTCGTCGTCCGCGTCCTCGCGGCGGATCCGGCGTGGGCCGGTCGCACGTACGCGGCCGATCTCGCCGGAGCCGCGGTCGGCGGCGTCCTCGCGTTCGTCGCGATGGCGTCGCTTGGCGCGCCAGGCGAATACGGGCTGGCGGCGGCGCTCGCTGCGGGAGCGGCGCTGACCCTCGCCGACCCGCAGGTCCGTCGCCGGGTGGTGCTGGCCGGCGTGATCCCCACGGTCGTGCTGACGCTCGCGCTCGCGTCGTTCGGCGACCAGCTCGCGCCGATCCGAACCGCCACGTTCAAGCCGATCATGGAGGACCTGCGGCGCGGCGCCACCATCGAGTCCGGGCGCTGGGATCCGCAGGGGCGCGTCGACGTCGTGCGTGACGGCGTCGATGGGTCGTCGATCCCGTACGACTATCTCGTTGACGAGAAGTTCACGGGGCCGAAGCCGCGTTCGCTGCTCATGCGCATCGACTTCGATGCGGCGACGGTGATCATGGAAGGCGGCACCAAGGCCGACCCCGGTGCCATGAACGCGAGTGTCCTGGCGACGCCGTACAGCCTGGTCGACCGGCCGAACGTGCTGGTCATCGGTCCAGGCGGCGGGATCGATGTCCTCGTGGCGCTCAACCAGGACGCGCGCGCGGTGACCGGCGTCGACGTGAACCGCGCCGTGATCTCGACCGTGCAGGGTCCGTACCGCGACTACGGCGGTGCGCTCTACGACGACCCGCGCGTGACGATGGTCGCCGACGAGGCGCGCAGCTTCGTCCGTCGATCGAGTGACCGCTACGACGTGATCGCGATGACCGTCGTCGACAGCTGGGCGGCGCTCCAGAGCGGCGCCTACGCGCTGTCCGAGAGCTACCTGTACACGGAAGAGGCGTTCGCCGACTACGTCAGCCATCTCGCGCCCGGCGGGCTGCTGTCGATCGGTCGCTGGTATCGCGACCCACCGAGCGAGGTGCTCCGCGCCATGTCGGTCGCCAGTGCCGGCCTCCGTCGTCTCGGCATCGATGCGCCGGCGCGGCACATCGCGGTCGTTCGGGGCGCGGCGTTCGGTCTGATGCTCGTGCGCGCCGACGCGTTCGACGACGCGAGCATGGGTGCCGTTCAACACTTCGCCGACGAACACGGCTTCGTCGTCGAATACGACCCGGTGCATGCGAGCGGCCGACTCGCGGCCCCGTTCGCGGCGAGCGGCGTCGGCAGCCCGTCGACCGACGATCGCCCGTTCTTCTTCGACAACGTGCCGCTCTGGGACGCGATCGCCGGACGCGCGCCGCTGGGTGTCGGGCAGGAAACCCTCGTCTCGGCGCTGCTCGTGGCACTCGTCCTGACGCTGCTGCTGATCGTGCTGCCGCTGGGCCGCAACGTGTCGCGGGTCGACGCGCCGCTGGCGCGCTGGATCGCGGGTTACGCCGTGCTGCTCGGGGCCGGGTTCATCCTCGTCGAGATCGTGCTGCTGCAGCGGCTGACGCTGTATCTCGGTCAGCCGACGCTGGCCCTCGCGGTCGGTGTCGCCGGCCTCCTCGCCGGCGCGGCGGCGGGCTCGGCGAGCATCCGCCGCCTCGGTGGCGGCCTCCGCGGGGCCACGATCGGCAGCGCCGTCGCGCTTGGCGGCAGTCCTCCTGATCTTCCCGCGCGCCGCGGACGCGACGCTCGCCGCTCCGCTGATCGCGCGGGTGGCGTGCGCGCTGCTCTTCGCGGTCGCGCTCGGTCTGCCGCTGGGCACGGCGTTCCCGCGCGTGCTGAGCGCCGCCGGTGCCCGTGACGGGAGCCTGCTCGCGTGGGCGTGGGGCGTGAACGGCGCCGCCTCGGTGCTCGGCTCGATGCTGGCCGCCGGGCTGGCCCTCGAGACCGGCTTCACGAGCCTGGCCTGGGTCGCGATCGGGCTGCTACGTCGGGGCGACGCTGCTCGGCGAGCCGCCTCGCGTCCGCGCCTCCGCGCGCAAGCCGGTGCCGGCCGACCAGCCCGAGTCGTACTCGACGAGCTCCTCCACCGCCTGAACCGGGGGCGTGGCGGCGTTACCGGTCGGCGGCCACCGGGGACGTCGCGCGGATCGCGTCGAGGGACGCCGGGTCGTCCAGGGCCGAGACGTCGCCAGGGTCGAGCCCCAGCCACGCGGATCGGATCACGCGACGCATGACCTTCCCGGAGCGCGTCTTCGGCAGCGAGCGCACGACCGCGACGACCTCGGGTTTGAGTGGCTTGCCGAGCTCGTCGGTGACGGCCTTCGCGATCGCGGCCCGGAGCTCCGCGCCGTCGGTCTCGCCCGGTCGGAGCACGCACAGGACGACGATCGCCTCGCCCTTCACGTCGTGGGGCACGCCGATCGCGGCCGCCTCGAGGACGGACGGATGGCCGACCGCCGCGCTCTCGACCTCGGCCGGGCCGACGCGCTTGCCGGCAACTTTGAGCGTGTCGTCCGATCGACCGTGGATGTACCAGAAGCCGTCGGCATCGATCGACGCCCAGTCACCGTGCGCCCACAGGCCCGGCCAGCGCGACCAGTACGTCTGCTCATACCGCTCGCGGTCGCCCCAGAACCCTCGGGTCATGCCTGGAAGGGGCGCGCGGATCACCAGCTCGCCGACCCGTCCGCGGACGCGGTTGCCCGCGTCATCGACGACGTCTGCTGCCGTGCCGATGCACGGGCCGGAGAAGCTGGCCGGCTTGATCGGGCCGACCACGTTGCCGCCGACGATCCCGCCTGACACCTCGGTGCCGCCCGAGTAGTTGACGATCGGGCAGCGACCCTCGCCGACTTCGCGAAAGAACCACCACCACGGCTCGGGGTTCCACGGCTCCCCGGTCGAGCCGAGGACGCGGAGCGACGACCGGTCGTGGCTTCGGACCGGCTCCTCGCCGTGCGCCATCAGCGCCCGGATCACCGTCGGGGACAGGCCGAGGTGCGTGACCTTGTGTCGCTCGACGATCTCCCACAGCCGGTCCGGGCCGGGGAAGTCGGGTGCGCCCTCGTACATCACGAGCCGCGCGCCGAGCAGGAGCGACGCCGGCGATCGCCCACGGACCCATCATCCAGCCGAGGTCGGTGAACCAGAACAGGCTGTCACGGGCGGTCAGGTCGAAGGTGTGGGCGAGGTCCTGCGCGGCCTTGATCGGGAAGCCGCCGTGGACGTGGACGGCGCCTTTCGGTCGACCGGTGGTGCCGGAAGTGTAGATGAGCATGTACGGGGTCTCGGGGTTGCGCTCGACTGGCTCGGTCGTCGCCGGTTCGCCGGTGGGTCTGGTCGCGTCCCACCACCGATCGCGGTCCTCAAGCCAGGGCGTGTCGAGCGCCTCGCCGGCACGGCGGACGACGAGGACGTGCTCGATCGATGGCGCGGCCTCGACTGCCGCATCGGCCACCGACTTGAGGTTCACCCACGAGCCGCGGCGGAGGAAGCCGTCAGCGGTGATGAGGAGCCGGGCGCCGCAATCGACCAGGCGCGCAGCGATGGCCGGCGCCGCATAGCCCGAGAAGATCGGCGTGAAGATCGCCCCGATGCGGCTGACCGCGAGGACCGCGACGACCGTCTCGGGCAGCATCGGCATCAGGATCCCGACGCGGTCGCCCTCGCCGATCCCGAGCTCGCGCAGTTGGGCCTCAGCGGCCCGGACGGCGCTGCCGAGGCCGGAGTTGGTCACCTCGCGGACGGCGCCGTCCTCGCCTTCCCAGGTGATCGCGATGCCCTCGGGATCGCGCTGGGCGCGTGGCTCGACGGCGGCCCACGACCAGTCGAACGATCCACCGATCCACCAGCGGACCCATGCCGAACCGCCGGAGAAGTCGGCGACCTCGCGCGGACGCCGTGCCCAGGGGATCGCGATGTCGTCGGTCGCGGCGCCCCAGAACCAGGCGGGATCATCGACTGCCCGCCGCTGCAGCGCTTCGAGATCCGGCTCGCCGGTCGTGCGGAGGAACCGCGTCAGCCGCGCTTCGGCCGCAGCCGCCGGGTCGGGCCGCCACGCGACATCAGCCGAGTCGCGCCCGAAGATCGGCCAGGAGTGGGATTCGCTCGGCATGCCGGAAGCGTAATCGGCCGCGCCGGGGCGGAGCCGCGACCTTGGAACATGACGTGTTACGACCGGAGGCTGGGAGGCCTTGTCACGAGCCGAATGGAACACGTGATGTGACAAACGGCGAACGAACCGCCGATCCGGGCCTCAGCCCGAGCGCTCAGCCCGAGTTCGTAACATGTGATGTTCCAAGGGAGGCGCGGCCGGCATCGAGCGGCAGGCGGACGGTGAACCGCGCCCCGCCGCCGTCCCGGTTCGCGGCCGCGATCTTGCCTCCGTGCCGCTCCACGATCCAGGCCGCGATCGCCAGCCCGAGCCCGGTCCCACCGCCAGGGGCGCCCGCGGCCCGATAGAACCGGTCGAACACGTGCGGCAGGTCCTCCGGTCGGATCCCGGGACCTGCGTCGTCCACGGTCAGCACGGCATCGCCACTGTCGGTGCGCACCTGGACGTCGACCCGTGTGCCGGGCGGCGCGTGCCGGATCGCGTTGTCGACGAGGATCCGACGAGCTGCCGCAACCGGGCCGGATCGCCGGAAACCTCCGCCGGCACGGGGTCCACCACGACTTCCACGTTCCGATCCGCGGCCGGCCGAGCGAGGCCCGACGCACCCGTCGACGCCACGTCCCCAAGATCCAGCGGCACTCTTTCCAGCGCCACCGCCCCCGAGTCGGATCGGGCGAGCAGCAACAGGTCCTCGACCATCCCCGTCAGGTGGTCGACTTCCTCCTTGATGTCGGTGAGCGCCGTCCCGACCGCCGCGACGGGCTCGGAACCGTGCCGCTCGAGGTCATCGACGCTCGCACGGATCACGGTCAGCGGCGTGCGCAACTCGTGCGATGCGTCGGCCGCGAACTCGCGCTGGCGACGCAGCGCCTCGCGCTGATCGACGAGCGATCGACGGATCGGCACCAGCGCCCGGGTCGCGTAGGCCGCCCCGACCCCCGAGGCGACCAGCAGCGCGATCGCACCACCGACGATCAGGACCAACACGAGAACGCGCAGCGTCCGCTCCTCGGCCGTCCGGTCGCCGACGATCTGCAGGAAGAGCTGCCGACCCCGGAACAGGACCGGGTCGGTCAGCACGCGGACCGGCGTTTCCGTCGCGCGACCTGCGATACCCACGGGGTTAACCGTGCTCGACCGCACCGGGATCGTCGTCTCGCGGATATCCCGGAGGCCGCTCGCGCGCACCGCGTTCACCGACGCCTCGACTGGCAGCCCGTTCGGGATCCGCGATCCAGACCCGGGACCAGGGCCCGGCCCGATCGGCGAACCCTGCTCGTCGAGCACCATCGTGAACAGCCCGGACCCCGGCCCGCCGAAGATGAATCCGCCCGTCGGGAGGTCGCTGTCCGGGTCAGGCCGCGTACCGGTGATGGCATTGGCTTGCGCAACGAGCTCGGCCGTGCCGCTCGTCGCCAGCGTGCGATCGACCGCCAGATACAGGACCACGCCCAGCGCAAGCAACAGCGCGAGCGTGATGCCGCCGCTCCACAGCGTCAGCTGGAGGCGGACGCGCCGGAGGAGCCGGGCCTCTTCGGGTGTCACCTGGTGGGCGTCGGCGGTCGTGTCGGTCGGGGTGAGCACCCCGTCAGCCATCGGCCAGCCGGTAGCCCACGCCGCGGATCGTCTGGATGCAGCTCCCCGCGGACCCGAGCTTGTCGCGGAGGTAGTGGATGTACGCATCCACAGCGTTCGGGGTCACCGCGACGCCGAACGGCCACGCCTGGTCGAGCAGCTGGTCGCGCGACAGCGTCTGTCCGACGTGCCGCAAAGGCACTCGAGCAGCGAGAACTCGCGCGGACTCAGGTCGACGGGCGCGCCGTCGACCGTGACGCGGCGAGCGGTCTCGTCGAGGACGATCGGCCCCGCGGCGAGCGTCGGCTTCGTGCGCCGTCCGTTCGGGGCACTTCGCCGCGCGAGCGCCCGGAGTCGAGCCGACAGCTCCTCGAACGCGAACGGCTTGACGAGATAGTCGTCGGCGCCGGCGTCGAGCCCGTTGACGCGGTCGCCGACCGTGTCGCGGGCCGTGAGCATGAGGATCGGCACGTCCGAGCCCTGGGTCCGGAGCCGCTTGGCGACCTCGAGACCCGTGATGTCGGGCAGGCCGATATCGAGGATCACGCATTCGATGCCGGGCGCGTCCTCGGCGATCTCGAGGCCGGTCTCGCCGTCGGTGGCGAGCTCGACGACGTGCCGGTCATCCTCGAGCAGGCGCTTGAGGAGCCGGGACAGGCGGGGGTCGTCTTCGACGACGAGCAGGTGCATCGCGGTCAGCCTAGCGGTCGATCCGGTCAATGGGTGACCGTGACATCCGACGCGTCGAAGCGCGGCGCACCGCTCGCATCCGGTGCCGGGCTGGCGCCGGGGGCCTGGCTGGCGCCCGGGCCGCCGAAGGCGCGGCCGCCACCGCCGCCCTTGACTTTGACCGAGACATCCTCGCCGACCGCGACGTCCGAGGCGCTGGCGGTCGTGGCCTGGTGGTACGCCGTCGAGCTGTCGAGCGCGAACGTGACCTCCTGCCCGCTCGCGAGCTTGATCGTCATCGAATCGGCGCTGACTGCGGTGACCGTGCCGTCGATCGACAGGCCGCCACCGAGCGCGAACGCGCCGCCGCGACCGGGCGCGTTCGGGTCGAAGCTGCCATCCGGGCGGAAGCCGTTCGTTCCGCGGAACGTGCCCGCGCCGTTGGCCGCCGCGACCGCCGGTGCCGTCGCCCGTCCGACGCCAAACGCAACGCCGCCCACGGCGAGGATCGCCGCGCCGAGCAGCGCGAAGTCGAGGATCCGGCTGGAACGCTTCTGCGGCCGCGCCAACGGCGCGACCGGAGCCACCGGCACGGTCAAACCGGGCTGGGTGGTCGGAGGTGGCGCCGCCGTCACGGGCGGGACCGGCTGGACCGGGTTGGTCGGTGCTGGCTGCTGGTCCATGGTCATCGGAGGGTCTCCTTATTCGTAACGAAGCGCGGCGATGGGATCGAGGCGGGCCGCCTGGCGTGCCGGCCAGACGCCGAACACGACGCCGACGAGCAGGCTCGACAGCACCGCGGCCAGGAGGGTCGAAGGGGTGAACGCGAACGCCCAGCCCGCAACGCGGGCGATGAGCGCCGAGACGCCGAGGCCGAGGGCGACGCCCATCACTCCCCCAGGAGTGAGAGCGTCAGCGCCTCGACAAGGAACTGCGCGAGGATGTCGCCGGCGCGCGCGCCGATCGCCTTGCGGATGCCGATCTCGCGGGTCCGCTCGCGGACCGAGACCAGCATGATGTTCATGATCCCGATGCCGCCGACGACCAGCGAGATCGAGGCGATCCCGCCGAGCAGCAGCGTCAGGGTGCCGGCGATCGACGACGCCGCCGCCAGCAGCTGGGTCTGATCGAAGATCCCGAAGTCGTCGTCATCGGTCGCGGCGAGGTCGTGCCGCTGGCGGAGCAGCTCGGAGATCTGCGCCTTGGTCAGCGTCATGTCGGCGTCCGGCGCGACGCTGACGCCGACCGATCGGATGCTGTCGCCGCCGACGAAGTACTTCTGCACGGCCCCGATCGGCACCAGCACCTGGTCGTCGGGGTCCTGGAAGCCGCTCCCGCCCTTCGGCTGGAGGATGCCGATGACGGTGAAGTCGATGCCGCCGATCGAGACGTTCTTGCCGACGTCCGATGCGCCGAGCCCGAGGTTGTCGGCGGTGGTCTTGCCGAGGACGGCGACCCGGAGCGAGCGATCGACGCTCACCTGGGTCAGCGCCGTGCCCTGCCAGACCGAGTAGGCCCGGACGGACGGATAGGCCGCGGTCGTCCCGACGATCGACGTGGTCGACGTCTTGGACCCGGCCTTCACGGTCTGGCTGGTCGACACCTCCGGCGCGACTGCGGCGACGGATGGCAGCTCGGCGATCGCCTCGGCGTCGCCCAGCGTCAGGCTCGTCGACCCGTCGGAGTTCTGGGTCGTCGGGTTGATCGTCAGCAGGTTCGTGCCGAGGCTCGCCAGCTGGCTGGTGATGTTCGAGGTCGTGCCCTGCCCGACACCGACGAGCGCGACCACCGAGGCGACGCCGATGATCACGCCGAGCATCGTCAAGGCGGCGCGCACCCGTTGCGTGCGCAGGCGCGACAGCGCGAGTCGGAGCAGCTCGAGGACGTTCATGCCGCCGCCTCGGCCGCGACACGGCCGTCGAGGAGGCGGATCTGCCGGTCGGCCATGGCAGCGATCGGCGGCGTCGTGGGTGATGAGCACGACCGTCCGGCCCGTGTCGTGGAGCTGGCGCAGCAAGGCGATGACCTCGGCGCCGGCGTGGCTATCGAGGTTGCCGGTCGGCTCGTCGGCGAGGATGAGCGCCGGTTCCGTCACGAGCGCCCGCGCGACCGCGACCCGCTGCTGCTGGCCGCCGCTCAGCTCGGTCGGCTCGTGGCCGGCGCGGTCGCCGAGGCCGAGCTTCTCGAGCGCCTCGCGCGCTCGCCGCTGGCGCTCGCTCCGCCCGACGCCCTGGTACAGCAGCGGCGTCGCGACGTTCTCGATCGCGGAGGTCCGCGGCAGCAGGTTGTACGACTGGAAGACGAAGCCGATCGTGCGGCTCCGGAGTCGGGCGAGGGCGTCGTCGTCGAGCTCGGCGACCGCGGTCCCGGCGAGCCGGTAGGCGCCCAGCGTCGGACGATCGAGGCAGCCGAGGATGTTCATCATCGTGCTCTTGCCGGAGCCAGACGGCCCGACGATCGCGACGAACTCGCCGGTGTGGATGCGGAGGCTGACGTCGTCGAGCGCGGGCACGTCGAGGTGCCCCATCTGGTAGATGCGGCTGACCCGCTCGAGCTCGATCAGCGGAGCGCCCGGCGCCCCGCCCTGGATCGTGGCGAGCATCGCCCTAGTTCCCGGTGCCGCGGCGAGTGCCGCCGCCATCGACCTGGCGGAAGCGTCGGCCCGCCGCCGGGGATCGCGACGCCGCCACCGAAGCCCCGACCGTTGTTGGTCGTCCCGACCAGGTCGGCGGTCGTGCCGGTCACGACGTTCGTGCCTTCGGCGATGCCCGACTTGATCTCGGCCATCGCGTTGGTGACGAGTCCGACGTCGACCGGCACCCGGCTCGTCGTGCCGTCGGCGGCGAGGACGAGCACCGTGTAGTTGCCGGTCGTGCCCTGGAGGGCGCTCGCTGGGCACGACCAGGACGTTCGGTCGCGCTGGCGGTCGTGATCGTCACGTCCGCGCTCATCCCGGCTCGAGCGGTCGCGGGCGCGTCCTTGATCGTGATCGTGACCGGGTACGACACGACGTCGGACTGGCTGGTGGTCGCGGTCGGCGAGATCGCGGTGACCGTGCCGGCCAGGTCGGCGCCGATCGCGGTGACCGTCACGTTCGCGGCCTGACCGATCTTGATGGCCGCGAGATCGCTTTCGACGACGTCCGTCGTGACCGTGAGGGTCGGCGACGCGATCGTGATGGCGGCCCCGGCCGGCGCATCGAAGCCCTTCGTGACGTTGACTGCGGTGATCACGCCATCGATCGGCGCGCGCAGCGTGGCGGCCTTGATCTGGCGCAGCAGGTCGTTCCGTGCCTGCGATGCCTTCGTGACCTGGCTCTGCGCTCCGTACAGCGCGATCTGCGCTTGCCGCTCCTGGTTGGTGTTCCCCGAGTCCTTCGCGGTCGCCAGGTTGTCCTCGGCGGTCGCGAGGTTGAGGTTCGCCGTGCGCAGGTCGCTCGTCGCCGACGCGAGGTCTCGTTGGGCGTCGGCGGTGAAGGCCGTCGCCAGCACTTGGCCGGCCTTGACGGTGTCGCCCGGCTTGACGCGAACGTCCTTGACGGGCCAGGTGCGGGTCGCCTGCGGTGCCGTCTCGGAGCCGGTGACGAGGTACGGGTCGCCGCCGAAGACCAGCCCGTACGTGGTCGCCGCCGCCAGGCTGCCGGTCGCCGCGACATCGTCGGTGACGTCACCGACCGCGGCCTGCGACGTCAGGTACTGGTTCGTGGTGGCGGCCGCCGCCCCGAACCCACCGAACGTCACGGCAAGCGCGGCCAACCCGACCGCGACGAGCACGACCAGCGCAGCCAGCTTCCGTTTCATTCCGGCTCCCTTCCCGTTCCGAATCGATGTCGACAGGCATGGCTATGGAAGGGCCGCTGGCTGAGACGGCTCTGAGAACGGATGGGGGTCGGCTACGATCAATTCGATGACCGAGCACGACGCGCACCGGCGCCGAGGTCGGCGCCCCGCGGCCGGCATCCGGCAGCTCCCGTGGCGTCGACTGGTCAACCCCTACCGACCGATCGAGATCCTGTCGGCCGACGAGGTCGAGACGATCCATGTGGCCTCGCTCCGGATCCTGTCCGAGATCGGGATGGAGGTGCTCGGGGATCGGGCGCTCGACGCCCTCGCGCGCGCGGGCGCGACCGTTGACCGCTCGTCGCGGCGGGTGCGGATCGACCCGGGCCAGGTCGAGGAGCTCGTCGCGCTCGCGCCGACGATCCTTCACGCTGCACGCGCGGAACCCGGAGCGCGACGTCGTGCTGGGCGGCTCGAACCTCGTGTTCTGCGCGGTCGGTGGGCCGGCGTTCGTCAGCGACCTCGATCGGGGTCGACGGCCCGGCAACATCGCCGACTTCACCGACTACGTGCGGTTGATCGGCGCCCTCGACGTCATCCACCAGGAGGGCGGGGGACCGCTCGAGCCGACCGACCTGCCGGTCGAGACGCGCCATCTCGACGAGTACCGGGTGCTCGCCACCGAGCTCGACAAGACGTGGCATTGCCTCGGGACGGGCCGGTCGTCGTCGATGACGCGCTGGAGGTCGATGTCGCTGATCCGCGGCGTGTCGCGGGACGCGCTGGCGGCCGAGCCGTCGCTGATCACGATCATCAACACCAACTCGCCGCTCCGGCTCGACGGGCCGATGAGCGACGGGCTGATCGAGATGGCGATCCACGGCCAGCCGGTCGTGGCGACGCCGTTCACGCTGGCCGGCGCGATGAGCCCGGTGTCGCTGGCGGGCGCGATCGCGCAGCAGAACGCCGAGGCGCTGTTCCTCGTGGCGCTCGCCCAGATCGTCCGGCCGGGCGCGCCGATGGTCTACGGCGCGTTCACCTCGAACGTCGACATGCGGACCGGGTCACCGGCGTTCGGGACGCCGGAGTCGGTGAAATCGCAGTTCGCATCGGGGCAGATGGCGCGGCGCTACGGCTTGCCGTGGCGGTCGTCGAACGCGACGGCGTCGCCGGTGGTCGATGCCCAGGCGGCCTATGAGGCCGAGATGGCCGTGTGGGGCGCAGTCATGGGCGGCGTCAACCTGCTGTACCAGGGCGCCGGCTGGCTGGAGGGCGGGCTGACGGCGTCGTACGAGAAGCTGATCATCGACGCCGAGATCCTGCAGATGATGGCCGAGGTGCTGCAGCCGATCGAGGTGTCGGAGGCGTCGCTCGGTTTCGCGTCGATCGCCGAGGCCGGCCCGGGCGGCCACTTCTTCGGGACGGCGCACACGCTCGAGCGCTACGAGACCGCGTTCTACGAGCCGCTCGTGTCGGACTGGCGGAACTTCGAGACGTGGCAGGCCGACGGCGTCGCATACCGCCACGGAACGGGCGAACGTGCTGTGGAAGCGGCTACTCGCGGAGGCGGTGCCACCGCCGCTGGATCCGCTCGATCGCCGAGGCGCTCGATGCCTTTGTCGAGCGCCGGAAACGGGAGATCGCGGGCGCCGGATGAAATCTCGCAATTCCACCGCGCCTCGCTGTACCCTCGGTCAACCCCTAGGGAGATCGAGCGTGAGCTGGGACCTGATGATTCTGCCATTCGACTCAAACTGGCCTAACGCAGAAGCGATCCCGTCGGACTGGGAACCAGGATCGATAGGTCCTCGTGCGGCTGTGGTGGCCGCGCTCGCACAGGTATTCGCGGGTGCCACCGAAGATGAACAAGGAACCTTCGTGATACCGGACGACTGGACCGAGATTTGGGTTGGAACCGAGGACCCCGCCGAGTCGATCAACCTAACCCTACGGTCAGGCTCCGATCCAGCGACGATCGGTCGAGTTGTCGAGTTCGCAGCCCTCCTCGGTACACGCGCCCTAGACATCCAGACCGGTGAGTTCCTGACCAGGGAAGGCGGCGCAGCGAGTTACGACAAATGGGACAAATACCGATCCCGCGTAACTGGTGACGGCGCAGACGAAACCGCAACGAGCGGGTGACATTCCCGAACGCAATCCCACCAAGACGTAATGAGCCCTCGGACGATCCTGCCCACCGTAAAGCGCTCGGCCCGTCGGAGCCGGGATCGACAGGCGCTGGGATCGCTTCCCGGCCGCGCCGTCGCTTCCAACCGGAGTGAGGGCACCGGACTAGGGTTAGGCGTAGATCTTGCCGACAGGAGGAGAGCAACCATGATCTACGGACCCGTCAATTCCCCGGACATGCCCAAGGCGATCGGGCCGTACTCCCCAGCAGTCCGTGCCGGCGATTTCCTGTTCGTCGCCGGGCAGCCGGGGCTCGATCCGTCCACCGGATCGGTCCCTCCCGGCGGTTTCGAAGCAGAGGCCCGACAGGCCTTCGTCAACCTGCGCACCGTCGTCGAGGCGGCAGGAGCCAGCCTCGAGCGCGTCGTGCGAACGACGGTCTTCCTCGGCAGCGCCGAAGACATCCCGGCGATGAACCAGCTATTCGCCGAGTTCTTCCCATCGGCTCCACCGGTTCGCTCCACCCCGCTTGTGGGGTTGCCGCGAAGCTTGCGGATCTCGATCGACGCGACTGCCTTTCTCGGCTGACACGTCATCTGACGCGGCTAGTGCCTTTCGCGTTGGGCGAGCCGCGTATCGCGCCTCCTCATGTCGCATCAAGCTGGTCGGGTGACATTCCCGAACGCTATGCCACCGAGGCCTCCGGTACCCTCCCGCCGTGCCGTCATTTCGTGGCCGACATGATTTGCCGAAGGGACTGTTCGGGGTAACGGACGCGCGACCGAAGCCCATCCAGGGTCGAAGCGGCCTTTCAACGTTCGCGCTCTTTGACGAGACGCATTCGGAGATGAGCCCTCGTCGCGACAGCTTCGAGACCTTCGACGCTGCGCTCGACGAGATCCAGCGCCGCGCGGCCCTGCCGTGGGACGACTACCCGAACCGGGCACCGTGCAAAGGGTGGGCAACGTGCGGACGCGAGTACGCGATCAGGGAGTACCTAACCGACACTGAACGCTGGACGTTTGTTCGGGCGGTGCAGGTCGTCGCTGTTTCGGCGGAAGGGGTCACCTGGATGCCCGGATTCGACCCGCTACTTCCGCCCTCCTGACCATGTGACATTCCCGCCCACATTGCCACTGTGGCCGTGCGTCACCCGAACGGCTGCGTCGACGTCTCGGAGAGGATGATCAAGACGTTGTCCGCGGAGGGCATCCATTGAGAACCGCGCACGTCGATCGGCCCGCGAATCACTGGCGGCCAGCGCCGAGGACCATATTGCGGCTGCTGTTCGCCTTGGCTCTGGCGGCGTTCATCGCCGGATGTGGCCCTGCGAATGAGCGGGCGGACCTCGCGCAGAAGATCGATGCGGCCGTGGCCGACGCAGGCGATGGCGCCTTGATCGACCTAGGCGCAGTGCTCGCCGCGGACTGGGACAAGGTGTATGGGTTTCCGGGTTACACGTCCGATGCCGACATAAGTTCGGCCATCGGCGCCGACTTTGGGTCGAGCGAGGATTCCCGCCTCGCTGAGGGCGAGAACCTCGTCGTTCTCATGAATGACGGTGCTATTTCCGCATGGTTCGTCCTCAATCAGGTAGCACGAAGGTGGCCGTTCAATTCGAGGACAGCCTCTACGCGGAACCCATCGCTAGGGACCAGGCCGTGTTCGCTGCCATCACGACAGAGCAGACGGTCGATGGACGCAGCCTCTACCGACTCACCACACGACCCTAGATGCTTCGCCTGAAGGGATTTGCGTTGGGCGTGCCTTCAAGTGACATTCCCGGACAATTTTTCACGTTTGGGGCCACTGCTCTTCTCAGAGCACAAACCACGATTGGGGTAGCGCTCTCGAAACAACGATGCTGAGCAGAAAGCCACCGATGATCGACACGACGACCAGTCGCCGACTCCGCTGCCATGCGGCAACCAACCGCTTGCCCTCGTCGCCGACTGCGCCGCTCGCAACGCGCGTCTCATAGGCATCGTCTGTGGCGATCATGTCGCCGAAATACCTGGGCAACTCCCACGGCCAACGCCCACGAAATTCGTCAGCCGTCGGCCGACGATATTCCGTGTTGGCCTCAGAAAGGCCTCATATCGCGCCAAGGCCCGCATGGCATACAGCCATGCTGCGATGAATGGGCCAAAGAAGGAAGCGAGCAGCACGAGGACCTGCAGCATCACTGCGCGCACGCGGGTCGGCGAACCCATCGTCCTCGTCTGCGCCCGTTCATTCGACCACCGGGCAAACGGCGAAAGAAACGAGATGCGATCTCACGCCCGTCAGTGTATTGAGCCTGACGCCGCGAGCGTCAGGCCCGCTTCCGACCACCAGTGCTCGCACGCAATAAGGTCGAGAACCTAGCCGCGGCCGTCGCGCTCCATTTCCTCTACTACAACTTTGCGCGACCCCATCAGACACTTGGCCGGCAGGTCTCCCGCGATGGCAGCGGGGCTGTCCGATCACGTTGGACGTACGAGGAAATGGCGGCGCTTCTCGACTAGCCGACGTACATTCGCCATATATGCACCTCTCGCGAGACGCTTCCGGCTGGCTCATCCCTCAAGAGCCTTTCTACGTTTGGCTCTCTTGATCGTGAGAGTCCCACTGCCAAGCGACTGGGCGCGGGGTATGCACCCGCGCCCGACCTATGGAAGTGTCGCGATCATCCGGATTGGCAGGGCGAAGACTTCCCCGAGGATTGGATCAGCAAGACGGAAAGTCGTGGGGGATTTCAGCGATTATCCAGGTGGCCCACGCGCGTTTTGGAAAGACGAGTCAATCCAGGCGCATGCCGAAATCCATAAGGCGACCGTAGAGAGCGGCTACCCTCGTCCCGCATCCTGAAACTGACCCACTACCCGCCGCTGACATTGACGTTCGGCGCTGTGCCGACCCTCGGCGCAACCCGACGCAACGTGGCTTGGTCATATCCTCCGCCGATGCGGGTCATCGTCGCGACCGAACGGCTCGACCTGCGGGAGCTCGAACCCGACGACCTGGACTCGCTCCTCGAGGTTCTCGGTGATCCCGTGGCGATGCGCTACTACCCGGCGCCGTTCGACCGCGACCGCGTTGCCGCCTGGATCGAGTGGGCGCGCCGGAGCTACCTGGAGAACGGCTTCGGCTTGTGGGCGGTCATTCGGCGGTCGGACGGGCGGTTCCTCGGGGACTGCGGACCGATGCTCCAGCCAGTCGAGGACGCGCAGATCCCTGAGGTGGGCTATCACGTCGTCCCTTCCGAACAGGGCCACGGGTACGCCACCGAGGCGGCCCGTGCGTGCGTCGCGTGGGTCTTCGCCAACACGCGTTTCGACGTCGTCTGCTCGCTCGTATCCCCGGAGAACGCGCCATCCCGCGCCGTCGCGGCGAAGGTCCACCCGTCCATGCGTGAGTTCACCTGGGCCACCAACGGCCGAACGATGTGCCTCTACTGGACCGATCGACCGACCTCGGACCCGGGCACGTGACGCGCGGCGAGGAGCCGGATCGGGCCTGACACGCCCTTGAGCTCGACCGGGCCCACCTCGACGAAGGTGTCATCGGGAAGGTCCGCGGCGTCGACGACGGCGCTGCTGACGAGGACCTCACCCGGCCGGGCGAAGTCGGAGATCCGGGCGGCCAGGTTGACCGTCTGGCCGTAGTAGTCGCCCTCCTGGAAGATCACCGGGCCGGAGGCGATCCCGACGTGCGCCGGCGGCAGCCCAGCGGCCGCGACGTCGTCGACCATGTCGAGCGCGGCGAGGACCGCGGGTCCAGGCTCCGGGAACACGAACATGACCCCATCGCCGAGGTGCTTGACCGGCCGACCGCCGTGCGCGATCGAGGTTCGCTGGACGAGCCGGCCGAGTCGATCCGCCAGCTCCGCCGCCGCCGCGTCACCCTGCTCCTGCGTCAGCTGCGTGTAGCCCGTGATGTCGAGGAAGACGATCGCCGGCTGGCGGACCCGCTCCTCGATGAGGCCCGCTCGCTGGAGTGCCAGCTCGGCGCCGGCGACGATGTTCGCCGTCCAGGTCCGCATCTGGACGGCGTTGTACATGCTCAGCATCGCCCGCTCGCCGGCCGCGGCCAACGCGTCAGAGAACTCGGGCGAGCCGGCCTCGTCGAGCGAGCCGCCGGCTTGCATGCGCGGCCCGATCACCTCGGACCGCCACCACTCCGCCTCCGACTCGGCGATCCGCCGCAGGCTGTCGCCCATCGCCCGGAGCAGGCTCGCGATCGCGGGCGGACGGAACCCGTTCGCGTGCTGCATGGCGATCCACTCGAGGATCGGCAGCTCGTCGTTCCGGAGCCGGTCGGTCGGCTTCGGCGGGGCGGCGCCGATCGTCTCGCGGACGGACAGCAGGAGCTCGATCGGGACGCCCGTCCGGGCGCTCGCGTCGGCAAATGTCTCGTGGCTGTACGTCGTGAACCGCCCGTAGGCGGCGGTATCGATGAAGTCGAGGGAGAGGGCTCCGGATCGAAGCACGGCGGCGAGTCCGTCCAACGGCAGACCCGCCTCCCGCATCGTCCGAAGGAGGGTCGCGCGCTTGGCATCGGCTTCGGTCAGTTCGCCGTTCGCATGAGGCGCGAGCAGCCCGAGGTCGATGAGTTCGTCGATCTCCCCGCGGCTGATGCCCGCTCGCTCCGCCACCTCGTCGCGCGTCAATCCCACGGCGACACGGTACGCGGTCGTCCGGCCGCCTGCCCGTCCGACGATCTAGGATCGACCCCACCCGAATTCGACGAGGAGGCGCCCGTCCGATGCTCACGGCCACCAAGGACCTGATGCTCCCCGCGACCGTCACCGGCTCGTGGCCGCGGCCGCGCTGGTACGACCAGGGCCTCTGGGGCCGACCGCTCGATACGGCGCTGCTCGACGTCCGTTTCCGCGAGCAGTTCCTCGACGCGCACGCGACGGTGATCGCCGACCAGGAGCGCGCCGGGCTCGACATCCTCACGAACGGCGACTACCACCTCGACGAGGACTTCGCCGGCCGCTCGTGGCACCACTACCCGTTGCAGCGCTGGAAGGGGCTCGAGCACGAGGAGCTGCAGTACGAGCGGTCGCGCGACTCGCTGCTCGCGTTCGCGCCCGGGACGCTGATGAACGAGATCGAGACGACGTGGCGCTGGCCGCGCGTCGTCGGCAAGGTCGAGCACGACCCGAAGAACCCGCTCGAGTACGCCAAGCTCTGGCGGATCGCCCAGGCACGCGCCGCCTCGGGCAAGCCCGTCAAGTTCGGGAGCTGCTCGTCGCAGGTGCTGTCGATCTTCCTCGACAGCCACACGCCCGACTACGACCTCGACGACAAGAAGCAGCTCATCTGGGACATGGCCACCGCGATGAACACCGAGCTGCGCCAGCTCGCGGCCGCCGGCGCGAAGGTGATCCAGATCGAGGAGCCGACGATCCACTTCACGGCGGCATTCCACCCCGAGCAGAAGGAGCTGCTCGACTTCATGGTCGATGCCTTCAACCACGAGGTCGATGGGCTCGACGACGTCGAACTCTGGATCCACACCTGCTGGGGCAACCCCAACATGCAGAAGGTCTACACGGGCGAGTCGTACGCGAACTCGATCGAGATCTACCTCGAGCGACTCAAGGGCGACGTCTGGACGATCGAGGCGACCGAGAACGAGCTCGCCGAGATCGATCTGTTCAAGCCATACGCGAACAGCCTCAAGAAGAAGGTCGCCGTCGGGATGGTGAGCCATCGAACCCTGCAGGCCGACATGGCGCCGGTCATCGCGGGGCGCATCCGTCGAGCGCTCGAGGTGATCCCGGCGGACAAGCTGATCCTGTCCAGCGATTGCGGGTTTGGCCGGCAGGGGTTCAATCGAACGGTCGCGTTCTACAAGGCGACCGGGATCGCGCAGGGGCGGAACATCGTCCTGAAGGAGCTCGGGCTCGAGAGCGCTACGTGGCGGCGGCCGACCCGTCGCTGCAGACCGACGTGCTCCCGGATCGCGAGCCGCTGACGCACCTGCCGTCGCCCTGGCGGTAGCGGGTTTCGAGACACTGATCGGCGAGTGGCACGGCGAGGGAGCGATCTCGATCGACCCTCCGATGCAAATCTCAGTGCGATCGACGATCGAGCGGTTCGGTGCCTTCATCGTGATGCGCACCGTCGGGGAGCCGGCGGAGATGCCGTCGACGCTCTCGGTCATCGGCGGCTCGCCCGACGGCGAGCCCCAGCCGATGCACTACTTCGACGATCGTGGCGTCAAGCGGTTGTTCATGACGACCGTCGACGGCTCGACGTGGACCACCTGGCGCGCCCCCGGCGAGGACTGGAACGGACCCGACGGCCCGGGGTTCAACCAGCGCTTCATCGGCGAGATCTCGGCCGACGGCAACACGATCGAGGGTCGCTGGGAGCGCGGGATGGGCGATGCCGGCGATCAGTGGGAGCTGGACTTCCCGATCACGTACGTCCGCACGTAGCGCGGCTGAAGGACGGAGGAGCGCCGTGGACCACGACGAGGCGATCCGGATGCTGGAGGCGATCGCCACGGCCTTCGATCGGCACGACCTCGACGGCATCATGGCCCACTTCGCCGACGACGCCGTCTTCGATTCGCCGCGTGGGCCGGATCGATGGGGTCAACGGTTCGTCGGCAACGGATGCGGTCCGCGAGGCGTTCGCCGGCCGGTTCGCCGGCATTCCCGACATCCGCTATCAGGACGACGAGCACTTCGTCGATGGTGATCGGGGCGCGTCGGAGTGGACCTTGTCCGGCACGACGACGGCCGGCCAGCGGATCGAGGTCCGCGGCTGCGACCTGTGGACCCTCCGCGACGGCAAGATCATCAAGAAGGACTCGTACTGGAAGATCCGGACCGAGTAGCGCGCCGGCGGGCGTCCGGCCTGGACTACCCTCGTCTCGATGCGCCGGACGATCGGAGTAGGTGCCGCCGTTCTCGCCACGGTCGCGGTCGTCGTTGCCGTTTGGATGAGCCTGGCGCCACCCCTCGGGCAACCCACCGCTCTGCTGAACCCGTGGGGTCCGCTGGCGGTGATCCCTCCTCAGGACGGCGCTGACACTGCGCGCACCGAGGGCACGTTGCGCATCACGGATGAATGCGTCCACGTCGAGTGGCGCGGTGAGCTGACCCTCCTGTTCTGGCCGTCTGACCGAACGATCTGGGACGCCGAATCACGCGCGATCACGTTCAGGAACTTCGATGGGACCTTCGTGACCGTGAGCGACGGCGACAACGTCGTTCTCGGCGGTGGCGGCGACAGCGCAGGGGAGAGCGGTGTCACGGGGGAGGAATGGGTCAGCAGCATGCGCTGGGTCGCGCGGCCTGCGGCGTCTTGCGCCCTTGACCAGCGCTGGGCCGTCGGAGCCGTGGAAGGCTGACGCCGCGGGCGATTCAGCCCACGCGTTCGGTCAGGTGGATCGTCACGGTGTCGCCCTCGGCCTTGTCGATCAGGCGGCGGAGATCGGCCTTCAGCGGCAGCTTGTGGGTGCCGTCGCCCAGCGCCATGAACGAGCTGCGGAACGGATGGCCGTCGACCGTCCCGGTCACCTTCACGAGGCCGCGCGTGCCGAAGAACTCGGCGCTCCAGTCGGTCACGACGTAGGTCCAGCCGCCCTTGGCCGGGCTCTTCCGCAGCGGTGCGGTGAAGGTCTTGTCGATCGAGCCGCGCGTCGCGGCCTTGGCGGTGCGCGGTCATCGGACCTCCTCCACGACATAGAAGCGGTTGCCGTCCGGGTCGTCGAAGGTATACATCGGCGGCACGCCGTCCCGGCGCAGCAGCTCGCCGACGGTGACGCCGCGCTCGCTGCATCGCGGCACGCTCGGCGTCGGCATCCGGCACGGTGAAGCGGATCCCGGTGTCGACGCCTACGTCCGTGGCGGCTTCCCGAGCGCCGAGCGCGATCGATGTCGACGCGCCCGCGGGGCGACTTCGATCCAGCGCGTCGTCTCGCTCATCGGCGCATCGAGTCGCTTCTCGAAGCCGAGCGTGCCGACGTAGAAGTCGATCGCGGCGTCCTGGTCGGCGACGGTGATGCCGACCGTGCGAACGTCGGAGATGGTGGTCGATGGCATGGTGGTGCTCCTTCGCGTTCAGCGCTCGCCGTACATCAGCGAGCCGGGGGTGGTGAGGGTCTGGCCCGTCTCGAGCCACGTCTTGAGGCCGGACAGGATCATCGGCCAGCCGCCGTAGAGCTCCTCCGGCGCGTTGTCGCTGAGCTGGTCGTGGGTCAGGGTCAGCCGGCACGAGTCGCCGACCGGCTCGATCTCCCAGGTCACCCGCGACGTCGCTTCGCGCGAGGCGTCGAGGCCCCACAGGGCGTTCATCGATTGGACCAGCCGGCGCGGCGGGTCGACTTCGAGGTTCTCGCCTTCGACCAGCGGGCCGTCCGACTTCGGGATGCTCGAGCCGGTAGCTCGAACCCGGCGTCCAGTCGGACTCGACGCCGGCGCCGAAGTGGTACTTCGCCCGGATCCTGGGGTCGGTGATCGCCTCCCACAGGCGTTCGGGGGTCGTGCGGATGTAGATCTCGAAGACCTTCTCCATCGGCGTCTCCAGTTCAGCTTTGAGGCCGGTCAGACCGGCGGCCCAGGGTTCGGTGTACTTGCTCACCCAGCGGTCGTGGACGAGGCGGATCGGGATCGGGTTGAGGAAGTGCAGCTTCTCCCGACCCCGGCGCTTGCTCACCACGAGACCGGCCTCCTCGAGGAGGCGGAGGTGCTTGGCGACCGCGATCCGGGTCATGTCGTGGCCCTTCGTCAGGGCCGCGAGGGTCTGGCCGTCGCGCTCGAACAGCTCGTCGAGCAATGCTCGGCGGGTCGGGTCGGCGAGGGCTCGGAACACGGTCTCCATGCCACGCATGATAGGAAACCAAATGGTTTCCTGTCAAGTGTCGGAGCGAAGCGTAGGCTGCCGGGATGGAGCTACCCGCGGGATACGCCTTCAGGGCCCCGGATCGCACCGACCTCGACGACATCGGCCAGCTGCTGATCGCCGATCAGCTGGACGCGTCGAACCGTGCTGTCCTGGGGGCGGACTTCGTGAAGAACGGGTGGAACCGCCCGGGCTTTGATCTTCCGAGGGATGCGTGGGTCGTCGTCGACATGACCGGGACGATCGCGGCGTATGGCCAGGCTTCCTGGGAGGAGCCCGGGGTGATCCAGTCATGGGGCGTCGTCGATCCCAAGCACCGAGGGCGAGGCATCGGTTCGGCGTTGGTCGAACGGATCGAAGGGCGGGCACTCGAGCTCGAGCCCAGGCGATTTCGCCATTCCATCAACTTCGGGGATGAGGCGGCGGCCGCACTCCTGAGCGCGCGAGGCCTGGAGCCCGTCCGCCACTTCTGGCACATGGAGATCGCGCTTGACGGCTCGGTCGATGGCGATCCGGAGCCTCCAGGCATCGACATTCGAGCGGTCGAGTCACGCGAGGACGTAGCCGCCGTCCATCGCATCCTCGACGCCGCATTCGCAAACGACTGGGGATACCACCCGGAGCCCTTCGACCGATGGGTCGAGGGGTACTCGAGCCGTCCGACCTTCGACCCGATGTTGTGGCTGCTCGCCCGAGACTCCCAGGCGCCCGTCGGCGCCCTGACGGCCGATGTCCACGACGAGCGTGGTTGGATCAGCGAGCTCGGCGTGCTTGCGTCCCATCGCGGACGCGGCATCGGGGCGGCCTTGCTTCGCCGGTCGTTCGCGGGGTTCAAGCGTCGCGGCGTGCGTCACGCCACACTCAACGTCGACGCCGAGAACTCGACCGGGGCGACCGTGCTCTACGAGCGAGTCGGGCTCCGCGAGGTCAATGGATGGTCGATGTGGGAGCGCAAGGTCGAGAAGAGCGCTTGACCTAGGTCCGGCGTGGGTCCCGGGCGGTGAAGATCGCGATCGACCCGACGGTCGTGAGCTCGACCATCCGAACGACGCCTCAAGGATCTCGCGCAGGCCGGCTTCGCTGTCGTCCAGGTTGTCGAACGCGCCGCGCCGGTTGAACGCGCTCAGCACTCGACGCCCGAGCCAGGTGTGGTTGCCCGAGGTCCCGAGGACCGAAGCGCCGAACAGCACGCCGGTCGGGGCGAGGACGGCGGCGACATTGGCGATGGCGACCGCCTTTCGGGACAGCGGCCCAGGCAGGCAGTGGATCACGAAGGTGAGCGCCGCCGACTCGAACGGCCCCTCGACCGGGAGCGGCTTAAGGACATCGGCCTCGACCGAGGTGATGTCGAGCCGTCGAAGTCGTCGCGACGCGTGGCGCAGCACGGTGGGATTGGGGTCCACGATCGTGACGTGGCTCCCGTCGGGGAGGCCCGAATGGTCGATCGAGTAGCCGGTTCCGGGGCCGACATCAAGGTGCGGATCCCGGATGTTGGTCCGATACAGGTTGAGCAACGGTTCGCGAGGGGCGCGCCAGACCAGGGGTGCGATCACGCCGATGACGATGGGGTCGTAAAGGGTGAGGAGCAGCCGGCCGTAGTCGGCCTGGCCTCGGTACGCGGGATCGGATCGATCCATTGCGTGGACGATGACACACAACCGTCGCGAACAGTACGGCCCCAAATCGATGCGCCCGAGATACTGAGGTCAATGTTGCCCTCGAGCGCACCGGGCTGGCTCGACAGGATCGACCGGCGCATCACCGAGCTGATGGCCGATCACGGTCTGACGCTGCTTCGGCTCGCGATCGGCGTGGTGTTCTTCTGGTTCGGGATCCTCAAATTCTTCCCCGCCGCTAGTCCCGCGGAAGAGCTTGCTGGACGAACGATCGAAACCCTGACGGGCGGCTTCGTGCCCAGAGCGACTGCACTTCCGATCCTGGCGATCTGGGAAGTCGCCATCGGGATCGGCCTGTTGTTGGGTCGGTGGATGCGCGCAGTGCTGTTGCTCCTGTTCGTTCAGATGCTCGGTACTATCACGCCGCTCTTCCTGTTCCCGACCGAGACGTTCACGGTCTTCCCGATCGCGCCGACGCTCGAGGGTCAATACATCATCAAGAACATCGTCATCGTCTCGGCCGCCATCGTGCTCGGGGCGACAGTGCGCGGTGGAGAGCTGGTCCCGGCGCCGGTCGAGGAGATCCGTTCGCGCGACCCGTAACCCGCGTGTTACGGTAACGGGGATGTTACGGACCAAGCCCGCCGCGACCGACCCCTTCGATGCGCTCGGCGACCCGCACCGGCGCGCGATCCTCGAGTTGCTGCGCGATGGCGAGCGATCGGTCGGCGACCTCGCCGGGGACCTGCCCATCAGCCGGCCCGCGGTGTCGCGCCATCTTCGATTGCTCCGCGAGGCCGGTCTCGTGAAGGAACGGGCGGTCGGCACGCGCCGGCTCTACGCGCTGCACGAGGACGGGGTCGAGGCGGCGCGCCGGTACCTCGAGTCGGTCTGGGGCGAGGCCGCGATGCGCTATCGACTGGTGGCGAGTAACACCAGGCCGAAAGGCAAGAAGAAGAGTCGATGATCGAGCCGCTCCGCCTGTCGTTCGAGGTCGATGCGCCTGTCGAGCACGCGTTCGATACGTGGACTCGCGCGATCGATCGATGGTGGCCCGCCGATCACACCCACACCGGCCAGCAAGGGCTGCAGATCGTGTTCGAGGGGCGGGTCGGCGGCCGGATCTTCGAGCGAACGCGCGACGGCGAGGAGTTCGATTGGGGCGAGGTGACGGTCTGGGAACCGCCGGCTCGGTTCGTCTACCTCTGGCACCTCCGCCAGGATCGAGCCGATGCGTCCGAGGTCGAGATCCGCTTCAACGAGGTGACCGACGACGCGACGCGCGTCGAGATCGAGCATCGCGGATGGGAGCGATTGGGTGCTGCAGGGCAGGATCTGCGCGACCGGAACGCCGGCGGCTGGGCGACCCTGCTGCCGCACTATCAACGGGCCGTGGTTGCGGCCGAGCGAGAGGAGGACACGGCATGACGGTCAAGGGCAGTGGCACGAAGGACGATCCGTGGCAGCTGAAGACGCCGCCCGGCACGTCCGATTACCAGATGTGGCGCGATAAATCGGCCGATCCGCCGGCGCTCGTCTGCCAGGTCGGATCGACCCAGCTGAAGTACCACCTGAGCGCGATCGACGACCTCCACGCGATGCTGAAGTCCCGTGGCGATTGGGTCGACCTGGGCGCCGCCGACGAGCAGAAGCCGGCGAAGGACGGGACGGTCGAGGGCTGGGGTCGCGATGCCGGTAACCCGGTCGGTGGCTGGTACGGGCTGCGGAAGGGTTATCGCGGTCGGTTCGGGATGTACCTGCCGCCGCTGCTCGAGGCGCTCGGCAAGGCCGAGCTGACCCACGACGCGAAGAACAACCGGATGCGGGCGATCTGAGGCGCCCGCTCGCCCGGGCCCTCCTGGAACATGACGTGTTACGAACTCGGGCTGAGCGGCTGAGATTCGGCCCGAATCGGGCGTTCCTCCGCCGGATGTAACCCGTAACGTGACAAACGGCGAATGAACAGAGGTTCCATCGCTGCTCGTAACGCGTGATGTTCCAAAGGCTCTTGGTCCGCACCGATCCGGCGCGTCCCCGGCACTTGGAACGCGGCACGTTCCAAACGGAGGACGAGCGCCTGACTTCGGCCTGCTGCGGGCACGCCGCCTGGCGAATCGACCGGTTCGTTCGCTGTTTGGAACGCCGTACGTTCCGACCGACGGCTGGGGGGCTCGGTAGGCCTGACTCATTGGCTGGTTGGAACGTGGGACGTTCCAAGCGACAGATAGGTGCGCTCGCCCGGGCGTTGGCCCGAGCGAGCGAGTACGAGCGGTGAACTGCTACTTGACCGGCCGCCAGCGGCCTTCGCCGAGGGTCACGACGTCGCCAGTCGCCGACACCTCACCGAGGCCCGTCGCCTTGATGAGCATGAGGTGCTCCTCATCGGCGGGGTCGGCGAGCTTCGAGAACAGGATCCGGCCGTCTGATGTCCACGAGGGCGCCCGCACGATCGCTTCGCCGACACGGTTCTGGGTGATGGCCGTCGTGTTGGAGCCGTCGGAACGCATCGTGTACAGGTTCGACGCCGCCTTGTTGTCGAGCAGCGTTTGCGTGTTGCCGTCGAAGCGGTTGGTCCGCACGACGATGAGATCTTCAGTCGGGTGCCAGCCCGGATAGCCAGCCAGCAGGCTCGCGTTCGTGATGTCCTTCGGTGCATGGTCGGTGCCCGTGACGGCGACGACGCCGACGACGCTCGAGGTAACGTTCGTCACCTCGGGAGTGCCCTCGTAGCGCAGCATCTCGACGGCGATCCGACCGTTATCGGGTGCCCACGAGGGCCGGCCGAACAAGACGTCCGTGGCGGCGTAGAGCTCGGTCGTCTTGCCGGTTGCGATGTCCAGCACCGCCACAGCGGACTTCGTGAACGTGCCCGACTCATGCGTCACGGCGATGTAGGCGATCGACTTCCCATCCGGAGACCAGGCTGGGTGGATGCCCTCGATGCACGACGCGTGCGGACACCCATCGGGGGTCGGCGTCAGCTGAGTGGCACCCGTCCCGTCGGCGTTCGCGATCCAGACCTGGGAACCACGGTCGCCGTTGCCTTCGAAGACGATCTGTTGCCCGTCCGGCGACCACCCGGCGGTGACGGCGCGGACCGACATGCCGCCCAGGATCTCGTGGCTCCCGGTCCCGTCCGGCCGGATCATCGTGTTGCCGGTGTCGCCCGCCTCGAGCACGATCCACGCCTCGCCGTCGGCGAGTGGATAGGGGCTGAAGGACGGCGAGGGCGTGAAGAGCGGCGTCGGCGATGGTGATGGACTGGTGACCGGAGCCGGCGACGGCGGGGCATTCACGCGCCCGCCCGGGCCGACCAGGAGGAACGCGCCGAACGCGAGCACGATCGCGCCAAGTACGGCGAAGACAAGGAATGGGCGAGGCATCGAAGAGGTCCTCCACGGACGCCACAGCGTCCGCTGACGTGTCCCGTGGATCTCGTCCCGGATGCTCCCGATCAGTCGAGGGGACAGCTCGGCCGGCCCTTCGTTGACGAAGGTGTGGATGAGCTCATCGAAGTCGCGCTGGCGGGTCATGCGGGACGCTCCTGGGAATCCAGGGCCGGTCGGGCGTCCGCTTCGAGGGCAGCCCTCAGGGCGTTGGTTGCGTAGTGCAATCGGGACTTGGCCGTCCCGATGGGGATGTCGAGTCGTTCCGCGACCTCCGCGAGCGTGAGCCCGAGGTAGTGATGGAAGACCAGCACGGCTCGATGCTCGACGGAGAGGCGGCGGATCCCACGGTCGAGCTGATCACGGTCGACGACGCCGAGGACGTCCTCTGGCGTGAAGCTCGACTCGACGGGGAGGACCCGCACGTTCGCGGCGAACCGACGACTGTTGCGGGCCTCCTCGTAGCACGCTCGCGTGAGGGTCTTGTGCAGCCACGGCTCGAACCGATCCGGTTCGCGCAGTGATCGCAGCTCACGCCACGCGCTGACATAGGCGGTCTGGACGGCATCTTCGGCAAGGTCGAGATCGCGCAGGATCCGATACGCGATTCCGACGCAGCGGTCGCCGGTGGCGCGAACGAGCGCTTCGAAGGCGTCCTCGTCGCCTCGTTGCGCCAGCTCGACCAGCTGTCGATCCACTGCTCCCTCCCGGGCCGTCAGCGCGTCTGGTGGACGCGCATAGGATGAAGAGGGCGCGTTAGCCGGAATGGTTCGATATCTGTTTCGGCCCGTGGCCTACCCGGGATCCGCGCCTGGAACATGACGTGTTACGAACTCGGGCTGAGCGGTTGAGATTCGGCCCGATTCGGGCGTTCCTCCGCCGGATGTAACGCTCCGTGTGCCAAAGATCGCCTGAACGGGTCGTTCCTTCGCCGCTCGTAACAAGTGATGTTCCAAGGACTCCGGCGCCGTGGCTTCCACGGGGGGGCGCGGACTCCCTAGTCGGCCCATGGCTTCGGCTCGGGAGGATCCAGGCCCAAAAGCGCGGAGAGCACCTCGTTCCGCCTCGCTTCCATGTTGTGGATGCGGCGCCCGTGCTCGATCGTTTCGTCGACGACCTCGTCGAGCGGACCCGTGACCTCCCAGCCGCATTCGCACGTGTTGGTGTACTCGCCGTTGTCTGTCGTGTCGGTCACGTCGCCCTCCTTCAGCCCAGGGCCCGGAAGGGCTCGGGAACGTACGTCGCCAGGATCGATCGCCACGACGGCGGCAGTTCGGCCGCCACGACCGGATCGTCCTCGACCAGCCAGGCGAGATGGCGCAGCCCGTGCTCGACCACGGCCCCGACCGCGATGTCGCGCGGCGCGGCAGTCGCCTCGGAGCGGGCGAGCTCGGCACGGCCGATCGGCACGCTCGCCATCGATCCGACGAGCTCAGGCGGGATGACGACCACGAACGACAGGATGACCGCGTCGCGATCGCGACGCCACGAAGTCGAATGCACGAGCGTGGGCGGGCCGACCGTGTCGCGCACGATCCGGTCGACCACCTCGACCGGGTGCTCGGTCTGGCCGAGCTGGAGGTGCCACGCCTGCGGACCGTCCGGACCGGTGAGCTGGATCCGGTCGCCATCGAGCCAGACCACGAAGACCTCGGCCTGGACCGGGCTGTCGACGTCCCAGCCGACCGGCTCGCGGGTCACGTTGCGACCGCCCTCTGCTCTCAGCCGGCCCGTCGTCTCGGGTTGACTCGCCGCGCACGGCCAGCACCCAGCCCGTCCCCGGCCGCGGCGGCCGCCAGCGCCTCCTCCGATGGCTCGGCCGCGGGCGGGACGTACGGCAGCTCGGTCTGCGACTCGAGCCCGGACGTGATGATCCGGCGCAGCTCGGCGTCGATCGCAGGATCCGTCTCGATCGGCCGGTACGCGGCGAGCCGCCGCTCGACTTCCGCCACCGCCCGCTGGTACGTGTCCTTGCCGCCCGCCTTGAGCCAGTTCTCGCGGTTGTCCCGATCCACGATCACTGACGGCAGGTACAGCTCGGTCGGCCAGTGGGCCATCGTGTGGTCGGCCATGATCAGGTGCTGGTCGGCCATCAGCTGATCGATCAGCGCGTCGACCGGCAGGTCCTCGGCGACCTTCACCTCGCGCACGAAGCGCAGCGCCTGGCCGCACATCTCGTCGTCGAAGACGAGCTTCGGCAGGTTGAACACCAGCAGGAAGTCGAGCATCCCGGGGCCCGACACGGAGTTCACGCCGGCCAGCGCGGCGATCAGCGCCGATCCGAACGTCTCCGCCCCGGCCTGCGCGTCGAGGATCGGCCCGTCGGACAGCGCCATGTACGACTGGCACGGCAGCTCGAGCGACTTCGCGACCGCCACGTAGGCGGCGTCGAGCTGGAGCGCCTCGATCGCCGACATCGGCGATGACGCGATCTTCATGTG
The DNA here is from genome assembly GCA_963788235.1 of uncultured Chloroflexia bacterium. Lineage (GTDB taxonomy): Bacteria > Chloroflexota > Limnocylindria > Limnocylindrales > CSP1-4 > SPCO01. Next base: position 185,864 of record CAWBFV010000004.1, read on the forward strand.
GAACGTCGCCGGCGCCCCGCCGAACAGGACCGGCGCGCCCGGCCGGATGATCTGGGCCATCGTGATGCCGGCCAGCACGTCGACCGTGTGGAAGACCGTGGCCCCGACGATCGTGACCGGCGCGATCAGGCCCATCAGCGTGACCGGCACGACCTCGACCGCGATGCCCCGCCTCGACGCAGTCGATCATGTTCTGGCACGAGTCCTCGCTGTACCGGAAGTTGCCGGTCGCGGTGATCGTGAAGATCGACATCGGCCGGGCGATGAGGTCGGCTCGATCGGCCCGGAAGAGCTGCATCATCTCGACCATTCGCGGCACGCCGTGCTCGGTGAACGCGCCCGACACGACCGGCTTCTTCGAGTTGGTCAGGATCATGTAGAGGCGCCACGCGTCGGAGACCTGCGCCTCGATGTCGTCGTTGGTCGAGAACGCCGTCGCGAGGTAGGCGATGTGCTGGAGGCCGTCGGCGAGCCGGACGTATTCGACGAAATCGGTCGAATTCGCGAGGCGCACCTCGCCGGTCCGATGGTCGAGCGTCTTCAACCCGGACGAGCCCGGCACGAAGTGGACCCGATCCTCCCCGAGGTCGGCGTGCGGGTTGCCGTCGCGGTCGTAGAGGGTGAACGACCGGGGCGCGCTCGCGATCGCGCGCTCGACCACGTCGCGCGGGAACAGGACGCGGCCGTCGTCGGTCGTCGGCAGGCCGGCCTCGATCAGCCGCCGGCGCATCTCGTGCCCCCGGATCTCCATGCCGACCTCGGCCAGCACGCGCTTGGCCTCGTCGACGATCTGGTCGATCAGCTCGGGCGCGAGCATCTGGAGACTGGGCCGACTCATCCGCGGAGTCTATTGCCCTACGCTACGGCCATGACTCCCGACCGACCGCGCCGCGCCGCGGACCTCCTCGTCGATTGCCTCGCGGCCGAGGGCTGCGATTTCGTCTTCTCGGTGCCGGGCGAGGAGACGATGGACATCCTCGACGCGCTGTCGCGGCACGAGGCGGTCCGGCCACATCACGACTCGTCACGAGCAGGGCGCCGCGTTCATGGCCGACGTCTATGGCCGGCTGACCGGTCGTGCCGCGGTCGCGATGTCGACGCTCGGGCCGGGGGCGACCAACCTCATCACAGGCATCGCCGACGCGTACCTGGATCGAGCCCCGATGGTCGCCATCACCGGCCAGGCAGCGTCGACCAAGCTCCACAAGGAGGCGCACCAGGTCGTCGACATCGTGCGGATGCTCGAGCCGGTGACGAAGTGGAACACGCGCGTCGAGCGGATCCGCGCGATCCCCGAGATCGTGCGCAAGGCGTTTCGCGTCGCGACGCTCGAGAAGCCGGGGCCGACCCACATCGAGCTGCCCGAGGACCTCGCCGCGACATCGATCGAGCAGCGCGACGGCAGGCCGCTCGTGCCGCTGACACCGGGCTATGCCTACTTCCCCGAGCCGACCGACGAGGCGATCGATCACGCCGCCCGGCTCATCGCGGGCTCGGACCGGCCGCTGATCCTGGCCGGCAACGGGGTCCTGCGGCGCGGCGCCGCGCCGGAGCTGCGGGCGCTTGCGCGCGGGCTGCACGTGCCGGTGGCGGTGACGTTCATGGGCAAGGGCGCGATCGACGACCGGTCGCACCTGTCGCTGATGGCGGTCGGGCTCCAGGCGCGCGACCACGTGCTGTCCGGGTTCGACCGGGCGGACCTCGTGATCTGCGTCGGCTACGACCTCGTCGAGTACGCGCCGTCGTCGTGGGACCCGGACGGCTCGAAGCGGGTCATCCATATCGATACGCAGCCCGCCGAGATCGACGCGGCCTACCGGCCGGAGGTCGAGCTGATCGGCGACATCGACGGGTCGTTGCGGCGGCTGCTCGCCGCGGTGCTGCCACTGGGCGTCGGCGGGCGCGATGCCGGGGAGCGGCACGAGTCGCGCGAGATCCTCGTCCACGCCGACCTGCGGACCCAGCTGCTCGACGAGCTCCTGGCGCACGAAACGAACGATGGCTGGCCGATCACGCCGCAACGGGCGATCGGCGATCTCCGGCGGGCGCTCGAGCCGTCGGACATCGTCGTGTCGGACGTCGGTGCCCACAAGATCTGGGTCGCGCGGCTGTTCCAGACGTACGAGCCGAACACCGTGATCATCTCGAACGGGTTCGCGGCGATGGGCATCTCGATCCCGGGCGCGATCGCGGCCAAGCTCGTCCACCCGGATCGGAAGGTCGTCGCGCTGTGCGGCGACGGCGGGTTCCTGATGAACAGCCAGGAGCTCGAGACCGCGACGCGGATCGGCGCGAACATCTGCGTGGTCGTGTGGCGCGACGACGGCTACGGCCTGATCGACTGGAAGCAGCGCAACGAGTTCGGGCGGCCGTTCGGGGTCGAGTTCGGCAACCCGGATTTCGTCGCGTATGCCGAGTCGTTCGGGATCGCCGGGTTCCGGCCGTCGAGCGCCGCGGACCTCTATCCGACGCTGGCGCGGGCGCTGGCGGTCGAGGGGCCGTCGCTGGTCGAGGTGCCGATCGACTACGCCGAGAACCTGCGGTTGACGGAGCGGCTGGGGGCGCTGGCGGTCGGGGCGTAAGGTCGGGCCCCAAGGTCACTACCAGGCACACAAACGGAACGAATGAGCGTGGCCGCCCCGCACTTCCTGCAAAAACTGCACGTTCTGGGGGTGGTGCGTGCTCATTCATTCGAAATGTGTGTCTGAGAGTGACAACGCCCGCGGTTGTGTCGCTACACACACGCACGGATCCGACGAATGAGCACTCGCCATCTGCCCACCGAGCACGAAACCTGCAGCGTGGGCGAATTGCACGTGCTCGTTCACCCGAAACGCGTGTGCCACAGGCACAGGCCGAGGGCCCGAACTGGCCCGAGATCCGCCACTGGGACCCCTGACCCCTGAAATGGCAGAAGTTGCGCCGGGGGAACGTTATGGCGCCGGATCCCGTTTTCGTGGCGAGCGTTGCGTGGAGGGACGCATTAGCGGTCCAAACGCGCGTGCCGAGCCGTCTTCGCTGCCATAACGTTCTGCGGGCGCAACTTCTGCCAAAACGGGGCTGACGGGGCTGGCATGCGCCAGGGTCGGTGGCGCGATCGTGCCGATAGGGGCAGGATTCCCGCATGGTGGGCAATCGACTGCGCCTGCGTGCGCTCCTCGCAGCTCTCGCGCTGGCCTCGTTGCTCTTGGGCACGGCCGCGACCGAGGCGTCTGCGCGGACGGCTTGGGACGGCAGCCTCGACCTGTACCGAAGCGGGACGTACACCGTCCAGAAGACGTGGCTGTGGTGCACGGCTGCGGACGTGCAGATCATCAAGAACATCGTCGATGGCCAGCGGGACCACTCGACCAGCTCGCAGCGGCGCTACTTCGAGTGGATGCGCGCCCGCAATCGATACGACCTGCCGCTGTCCGCCGGCGTCGATCCCGTCGGGTGGACCGCTGGTCTGCGCCATTTCGTCGATACGCGCTATCGATTGGTATCGAGCGGCTCGTTCGACGGCGCCCTGCGCTCGGCGGTGCAGCGGATGCGCGCGACCGAGCTGCCGGTCGCGCTGGCCGTCGACAACGGCAACCACGGCTGGGTGCTGACCGGCTTCTCGGCCACCAAGGACCCGGCGACATCGAAGGATTTCAAGGTGACCTCGGTGCGGGTGGTCGGACCGCTCTATGGGCTGAACACGCGGTCGTTCGGCTACGACATGCGGCCCGGGAAATCGCTGACCGTCAAGCAATTGCGGCAGTTCTTCACGCCCTGGCGGTACGCGCCGAAGCGGATGATCTGGGACGGGCGCTACGTCTCGATCCAGCCGGTGCCCGCGGCGCCCCCGGCGCAGAAGGCCCAGGCGCCGTTACCAGTGCTGCCACCGCGGCCGCCCCCAGTCCGAGCCCGACCGCCCCGCCGTCCGTCACGGTTTCCTCGCCGGCCCCCGCGTCGCCCGGAGTGGTGGCCGTCGTTCCGAAGACCCTCGCGACGCTGGCCCGAGTCAGCGAGCACCGCCGGCCGCGCCGCGCGACGAGGAACCGGTCGTCGCGCAGATGCTGCCGATCGGCGCGCTCGCCGTGCTGCTGATCGTGGCGCTGGTGGGCATCACCTGGACGGCCCGCGGCCGCCCGATGCGGAGGTCTTGAGACCCCCTCTCGGTTGTGTGGAGATTTAGTAGGCCCTCCCTCTACCGGGGTGCCCCTTGGCACGCTTGTTGCCACGGTGGCCACACCTGAGGGCTGGCGGCCCGGCTCATGCCGACTCGAGCTCCTCAACCACATGCGACGTCGGCTCGTACACTGAAATCGACCGAGGCCCAGGGGCACGTCCCGAAAGCCCGATCGCCCGCGGTTGCTACGGCGCATTAACCGACTCGGCGAACCGCATCCAACCCTGGGAGGAGTGCGTCCTGTCCGACCCCACGGCTGTTTTGGACCTTCGGCAGCCGCGAGGGTCCCGACGGCGCGCTAGGCCAACGCTCCGCGGCGCGCTCCGTGTGTTCGGCGGCCTCCTCGTTGGCTTGGTGGTACTGATCCTTGCGCTCACGGCGTTTAGCGCTCTGATGCGGGTCCAAAGCCGAACGCTGCCGGCGGTCACTGGTCCGTCCGCTGTCGGTCGGACCGAAATCGCTCTCAGGGATGCCGACCGGCCCGATCCGTTCGCCACGGACGGTCGACTGCGAGAGCTCGCGGTGTGGCTGTGGTATCCGGCTGTGGCCGGTTCCACGGGCGCTGCAGCGCCGTATCTCCCGGCCGCCTGGGCTCCGCTCGTCAATAACGAATGGGCGTTTTCCCAGGACTACAACGCCGTCCACACGAATTCGATCGCGAACGCTCCTCTCGAGGGTAGCCCTCCCGTGGTGGTCCTGATGCCGGGTCTGGGGCAGCCGGTTGCCAGCTATTCATCACTCGCGGAGGACCTGGCAAGCCATGGATATGCCGTAGTCGGCATCAACCCGACCGAGTCGATGGATATCGTGTTTCCTGACGGCCACCTGGTGGCGGCGACGCCCCTCGGTAACGTGTCGGGGGCGGACGTCCCGAGCTGGTATGTCTCAGCGGCGCGCGTCACGGAGGTCTGGGCCAGCGATGCGGCCTTCGTCGTCAGCACACTCGCTGCCAACCCTCCGCACATCGGCGCACTGGATTTCAGTCATGTGGCCTACCTGGGGCAGTCGCTTGGTGGAGCTGCATCGTTCGAAGCATGTCGTCGGGACGACCGGTGTGCTGCCGCGGTCGACCTCGACGGCACGCTGTGGACCGAGGTTCGGCACACCGGGCTCACCGTCCCCAACCTGATCCTCCGCGCGCCGAAGGACGCATGCGACGACTTCTGCCAAGCCGCGGCCGTGGACTTCGAGGCGGTCAAGGCGGCGGGCAACTCGCAGCAGCTGGCGATCGCCGGCAGCAAGCACATGAATTACAGCGACGTCGGACTGTTCTGGGGGCCGCTGAACAGCCTTTTGACCCTGGGCACAATCGACCCAAACCGCATGACCGTCATCGCCCGGGATCTCGTCCGCTCATTCCTGGACGAGAACGTTGGAGATGCGCCCGCTGGATCATTCGCGGCGACCTTTGCCGCCTACCCGGAAGTGCGATGACTCGTGCAGGGTGAGCCGATCGAGCACATAGGCGACGCCGAGCATCCGCAACAGTCGCTCAACCGCCTCGCTTTCTCGGCAACCGTCCACTGCCTGACGGGCTGCGCGATCGGTGAGGTTCTTGGGCTGGTCATCGCCACTGCCCTCGGCTGGCACGAGGACCGCAGCCGGTACGGGCATGAGTCGTGGCGCTTCGATCGGCGCTAGATCAGCGGTAGAGGTTGTCGCGCCGTGCCTTCTTTGACGGACTGCCAAGGCGAGCGCAGACTGGGTCTCGAGAGCGTTACGTTGGGCCTTTCCCCAACCGGCTACATGCGATCCCTGGCAGGGGTCATTCTCGTGTGCAGGACCTGAGCTCTTCGATTAGTGGGCTGGCAAGCCCCGAAGAGTCTTGGAGGCCCCATGACCAACGCACCAACACGCGCGCCCTGGGACACGATGCGCAAGACCGCGCTCGTCGCCGGCGTGTTCTACCTGATCACCTTTATTGCGGTCGGCACGCTGACCCTATACGGCCCGGTGCTGACCGATGCCGGTTACATCCTGAGCTCGGGCAGTGATACCGGCTTGCGCTGGGGCACCCTCCTTGAGGTGATCGTCGCCTTGGCCGGCGTCGGCACCGCCCTCGCATTGTTTCCTGTCGTCAAGCGGCAGAACGAGGCCTTCGCGCTCGGATTTGTCACCACCCGGGTCATTGAAGCGGGCTTGATCCTGATGGGTGTCGTGAGCCTGCTCTCACTCGCGACCTTGCACCAAGGGGGCGCGGCGGCGGGTGCCGATGACGCCTTGCTGCTGACCACTGGCGCCTCCTTCGTCGCGACCTACAAAGCGACGTTCCTGCTCGGACAGACCCTCATGCCGGGCATGAACGCCCTGCTACTCGGCTATCTCATGTACCGGTCCGGGCTCGTGCCGCGGCTGATCCCAATCTTGGGACTCATCGGCGGTCCGCTGATGATCTCGTCCGTGATCGGCCAGATCATCGGTATCAACGAGCAGTACTCGATCTGGTCGGGGATCGCCCTCATCCCGATCTTCATCTGGGAGCTGTCGCTCGGCCTGTGGATGACCTTCAAGGGTTTCCGCAAGGATTCCCCCCTAATGCTCGAGGCCGCCGAGACTGCGAGCCGGGGCGCATCGCCGGCCCCCCTCCGGACAGAGACCCCGGTCCCGAAGGCCGGCGTCGCCGTAGAGGGCTGAGCACCGAACCTAGCCCACGCCAACCTCGAATCGCATCGGGCTCGACCTCAGGCCACTCCGCGACCGCCACGTACGACGGAGCCGGCCCTAGAAGGGCCGGCTCAACCGCGGACTGGGCCTTGCGGGCAATCACGGGCGCGCCACCTGCAGTGCCTTCGGGAGGAAGACCAGCAGGTTCCAGCCCGCGATGCTGAGAACCAGCACCAGCCGAACGATGAGCGGCCATGTCGTCTCCCAGACCCACATGCCCAGCATCACCGGCAGGAACAGCAGCCAGACGATGAGCTGCACGATCAAGGGGAGGCCGCGGATCGTCTGCCATGTCTGATCGACGCTGCCCTGGCTGAGGAGCAGACCGGCGCCGAACGCGACCCAGAGCAGCGCGAATACTGCGAACAGGATCCCGTGCTCGGCCATCCAGCCAACGCCATTGCCCAGACCATTTGCGAGCGTCTCGATCAAGCCTTGCATCGAACCTTTCCTCCGAGCGGCCGGGATCGACCCCGCCGGCACTGTCGCTGTGTCACCTACGGTCGTCATACCGGCACCGGCTCCTTCCCTTGGGAGTGCGCCTCAGGGCCAGTCCCCGCGTCGCGCGATTCCGCTGCGTGGGCGGCTTCGGCGTGCCCTGGAGCAGCGGCAAGTGCCAGGGAGCGGAGCGCTACGGGATATCTGGCCACGCGATCGCGAATGCCGATGAGCTGCTTGCGCATCATCACGAGGACCCCGAAACCAAGGATCGGCATCAACAAGCTCGAGCCGCGAGTCGTCGGACCGAAACGCCCGCGGAATTGTTCGATGAGCCTCGTCCGGCCGGCTCCCAGCGGTTCGAGCACGAATGCCCAGCTCACCGCGAAGTCCGGTGGGGTCGCCGTCCGGAGGAACTGACCCGACGCCGCGAGTCCCGGGGTCTCGATCGCGTCAATGTGCTCCCTCGCGGCGCGCGCCTGGCCATCGGCAAGCTCGCTGTCGAAATAGAAGACGAGCGCCTCGTGCGGATCCACTAGCCTGACGACGAAACCACCACCAGGATGCGTCGGCACGACGTCGCCCACCTCGAGCGATTGGAATTCCGGCAACGGGGCCTCGGCGCTCCGGCCCTTCATATCGAGCTGGTCGTAGCTGTACCAGCCGCCACGCCCGTAACCCATCTGGACGAGCCAGGGCCAAACGGCGTCCGGAGGCGCGTCGATGGTGATGCCGCGGGTGAGGAGGGTCTCGCCCTTGTCGACGACGTCGTCCCCGGGCAGGGGTCGCTCGGCCTCGTCCCGCTCGATGCCCCACGTTCGGAAGCGACGAACTGCGATGCCGGCGCCAAAGCCTGCCCCGATCGACAGTCCGAGGATGAACCGCTTGTCCATGACGTACCTCCAGGGGAAGGGGCCGGCCTGGGCGGGTCAGCGTGACGCGTCCAGGCCGGCCCTCTGATCGCTCAAGTCGTCGCCGGGATGGGTTGGCGCCGCACGAGCGTCGTGCTGTCAGGGCCCGCGATCACGTACGCGATCATCGCGATCAACCCGAAGCTGAACAGTCCCAGGATGAGTAGCAAGATGAACCAGAGCTTGTCGTCGAGCTGGGCGGTGTTCAGCAGCGCACCGATCCACGAGACGAGACCGGCGACGGCCCCGCCGATCATCGCGAGTCCGCCGACGACCACGAGGCCGACCATCGACCAGGCAAACGGCGTCCCGCGGATGCCGACGACATCGGGGCCCTTCATGATCAGTTCGCTGCCCGCGAATGCCGCGAGAGCGGCGAACAGCGCGATCACGAACCCTGCGATGGCAGCCACAAGGCCGCCGATGAACAATCGGGTGATGACGGCTTTCGACATCTGAGAAACCTCCGATCGAGCTTGAGTGGTTGACTGGCTCCCGTCTTGCCGATGCGGCATTTCGTTCAAGAGCCAGCTAGCCGAGGACGAAATCGATTCGAGCAGGAGGCCTACGAGGACCCCGAGCGCTGCACCGAAGATCAGACCGAGCGGGAGCTCGATCCCTGACAGCAGCGCAAAGACGATGCCGAGGCTGCCGCCGATGCCCGACCCCATGCCGATCGTCACGCCTGCCGATTGCGACCTCGATCGCTGCGTCATGTGATCCTCCTTCAGGGGTTGGGCGGACTGGCCGTCTGGACCGGCAGGAGCGGCTGGTTCTCGGACAGGACCGGATCTGTGGCGATGCGTTGTGCCCACGCGGTTACATCCACGAAGTCACGCCAGTCGCCTTTCGGTACCCAACGCTCGAAGAACCCGCCCATTCCCTCGTCGACACGCCCACCGAACGTGCGGTGGCCTCGGATGCCGATCCGGGTCGCCCATGCGCCGGCCTTGCCGGGCGGCGGCCCCTGCGTCCGGAGTTGCTCGGCGAGCTGAGCATCAGCTTTGGGCGACCCACCGGTGGGGCCGCTGCTGAAGAACCACGTTGGCCGCTCGCGGAGCTCACGTTCGAACCGACGTGCGAAGTCGAGCGCCTCTCCTTGCCATCGGAACATGTACACGGCGCTTCCGAGGATGATCAGGTCGTACCCGCGAACGTCTGTGACATCGCTGGCCGTCCGGACGTCGACATCGAGTCCGCACGCTCGGAGCGTCTCGGCGATCCGGACAGCGATCTCGGTGGTGCCGCCGTGCTTGGTCGCGTACGCGACGAGAGCATGCCTCGCCATACCGCCTCCTTCGCGCTCCTTTCTGGGAGCGCGTACACCCCGCGCCGACCGGACGCGTCGTCTTGCTTTGTCTGCATCAATCAAAGCGTCCGAGCGTGACGGCCGATAGGGCCATCCGGCTCGTCAGTCGTTCCCCAGAAGGCACGAAGCGCGATCGGATCAGTCGGGCGTGGCTCCCGCCAGGCTGCTGGCGGCGCGGGCCATCACGAGGTCTTCGCGGGCCTCGATGCGCAGCACGCTCGTCTTGCCGCGCGAGAGGATCCGATCCTCGCCGGACTCGGTCGGCTCGATGGGTTCGATGCCGAGCACGCCCAGCCGTTCCACGATCCCGGCGCGCACGGCTGCAGCGTGCTCTCCGATCCCACCGGTGAACACGATCGCGTCGACGCGCGCCAGCGCCGTGGCGGCCGCAGCGATCGCGCCCGCTGCATGCCAGGCGAACATCTCGAGTGCGAGCCGAGCGCGGCCATCGCCGTTGTCGGCGGCGGCACCGAGCTCTCGGACGTCGCCGCTCCCGCCCCCGACGCCCGCCAGACCCGACTCGTGTTCGAGTGCGGCTGCGAGGCCTTCGACATCCAGACGATCGTGGCGCAGAAGGTGGAGGATGATCCCGGGATCGATCGCCCCCGAACGCGTGCGCATCATCAGGCCATCGAGCGGGGTGAATCCCATCGAGGTCCAGGCCGACTTGCCTCGCCATACGGCTGTCACCGAGCACCCGCTCCCCAGGTGGGCGACCACCAGTCCCGACTCGGCCGGGTCCCGACCGAGCAGCTGTCCCGCCCGATCGACCGACCACTCCACCGACAGGCCATGGAAGCCGAATCGCCGGATGCCCCATCGGCTCCGCCATGACATCGGCACGGGATAGGTGATCGCCGCCTCCGGCATCTCAGCGTGGAAGGCCGTGTCGAACGTCGCGACGTGCGGGCGATGCGGGATCGCTTCACGTGCCGCGGCGATCGTCTCGAGCGCCACATCGTTGTGGAGGGGAGCCAGCTCGCCGACCTCGGCGATCGCGCGCACGACCCCGTCATCGATCACGACCGATGCCGTGAGGTCCGTGCCCCCGTGGACGACCCGATGGGCGACGGCGTCGATGTCGTCAGGGGCCGAACCCAGCACGCGAAAGACCGAATGGAGCGTCGCCGCCCGGTCGTTCCCCGTCCACTCGAGCGTGGATCGTCCGATCGCGACGCCATCGTCGACCAGGCTCGTCTTGAGCGAGCTCGAACCCGCGTTGATCGCCAGGATCCGCATCGACGGCTAGTGCGGCCAGATCCAGTCGCGGATCTCCCGCGGATCCTCCCCGTGCTCGCGAGCGTATGCACCCGCCTCGACTCGGCGATCGACCATCTCCTGACGGAGCTCGGCCGCATGGGAGCCAAGCGTCGGCACCCGGTCGATGACGTCGATCACGAGGTGGAATCGATCGAGATCGTTGCGCATGACCATGTCGAACGGCGTCGTCACGGTCCCTTCCTCTTTGTAGCCGCGCACGTGCAGGTTGTCGTGGTTGGTCCGTCGATACGTGAGTCGATGGATGAGCCACGGATAGCCGTGGAAGGCGAACACGATGGGCCGATCCGTGGTGAACAGCGCGTCGAATTCTCGGCCGGGAAGCCCATGCGGATGCTCGGTCTCGTCCTGTAGCCGCATGAGGTCTACGACGTTGACGAATCGAACGCGAAGATCCGGCAGGCGCTCACGAAGGATGGCAACCGCCGCGAGGCCCTCCAGCGTCGGGATATCGCCGCACGTGCCGATGACGACGTCGGGGTCACCGTCGTCGTTGCTGGCCCACGGCCAGATGCCGATCCCCCGAGCCGCGTGGACGACCGCCTCATCCATCGTCAGGTACGTCAGGGCAGGCTGCTTGCCGGCGACGATCACGTTCACGTAGTGCCGGCTGCGAAGGCAGTGATCGCCGACCGAGAGCAGCGTGTTCGCATCAGGCGGCAGATACACCCGGATGACCTCGGACTTCTTGTTCACCACGTGGTCGATGAAGCCGGGGTCCTGATGGCTGAATCCGTTGTGATCCTGACGCCAGACATGACTGGTCAGGAGGTAGTTCAGCGACGCGATCGGGCGGCGCCAGGGGATCTCTCGCGTCATCTTCAGCCACTTGGCATGCTGGTTGAACATCGAGTCGATGACGTGGATGAAGGCCTCGTAGCAATTGAAGAGACCATGCCGCCCCGTCAGGAGATAGCCCTCGAGCCAGCCCTGGCAGAGATGCTCTGACAGCACCTCCATGACCCGCCCGTCAGGTGCGAGGTGGTCGTCGGTCGGGAGCCGTTCGGCGACCCATGCCCGATCCGTCGCCTCGAAAACGGGCGAGAGGCGGTTCGACGCGGTCTCGTCTGGTCCGAAGAGGCGGAAGTTGTCGGGATTGCGGCGGATCACGTCGCGCAGGAACTCGCCGAACACCCTGGTCGCCTCCGCGGACCCGACCCCGGGCCGCTCGACTGGCACCGCGTAATCGCGGAAGTCGGGCATGCGGAGATCGCGTAGGAGCAGGCCGCCGTTCGCGTTCGGGTTGGCGCTCATCCGCCGGTCGCCACGAGGGGCCATGGCGGCCACCTCGGGACGCACGGCTCCGCCCGCATCGAATAGTTCCTCGGGCCGGTACCCCGCAAGCCAGTCGTGCAGTAGCTGGAGGTGCGCAGGGTTCTCGCGGACGTCGGCCATCGGGACCTGGTGCGATCGGAAACTGCCCTCGGTCGGAAGGCCGTCGACCTCCTTCGGTCCTGTCCACCCTTTGGGAGTCCGCAGGACGATCATCGGCCATGCCGGGCGCTCGGCCTCCTGGCCCGGATCCGCCGCTCGAGCGGCACGCTGGATGTCGGCGATCTCGTCCGCGATCGAATCGAGCGTCTCTGCCATCTGCCGATGGACGTTCGCCGGGTCAGCGCCCGCGACCACGTGCGGCGCATACCCGTACCCGACCAGGAGCGACATCAGCTCCTCCTCGGGGATGCGAGCGAGGACCGTCGGGTTGGCGATCTTATACCCGTTGAGGTGCAGGATCGGGATCACGACCCCGTCGCGCCTCGGGTCGAGGAACTTGTTGGCGTGCCAGCTCGCCGCCAGCGGTCCTGTTTCGGCCTCGCCATCTCCGACGACGCAGATCACGACGAGGTCGGGGTTGTCGAACGCCGCCCCGTACGCATGGGTCAGCGCGTACCCGAGCTCGCCACCTTCGTGGATCGAACCCGGAGTCTCGGGCGTGGCGTGACTCCCGACCCCGCCCGGAAAGGAGAACTGGCGGAAGAGCGCCCGCAAGCCGTCGATGTCGTCGGTCAGGTTCGGATAGAGCTCGGACTCCGTCCTTTCGAGATAGGCGTTCGCGACGACGGCCGGTCCGCCGTGTCCGGGCCCGGCGATGAAGATCGCGTTCCAGTCTCGCTCTCGGATCAGCCGATTGACGTGGGCATACACGAGGTTCAGCCCCGGGGTCGTACCCCAGTGACCGAGGAGGCGCGGCTTGATGTGCTCGGGACGGAGGGGTTCGCGCAGCAAGGGATTGTCGAGCAGGTAGATCTGGCCAACCGACAGGTAGTTGGCCGCACGCCAGTAGGCATCGATGCGGCCAAGGTCGTCGTCCGTGACAAGCTTTGATCGATTTGCGACAGCGGTCTGTTGGCTCGAGATGACGGCCTCCTCGTGCTTTGCAGCATCGCACCGATGCACACATCCGGACAAACGTGAACGATCGTGCGGCCCAGTCCGGTCTGCTCGATCTGACCGTGACCGATAAGGCCGAACGGCAACGGGTCGAGCGTTAACTCGGGATCACGACGACTCGGCAAGGCGCTTCCTCGGAAACGCGAAGGGAGGTGCTGCCCAGCAGGATCCGTCCCAATCGCCCCCGGCCGTGCGAGCCGATCACGATCACGTCGGCTGACTCGGAGGCGGCCGCCGCGATGATCGTCTCGGCCGGGTCACCTTCCCAGACGAGGAAGGTGGCGTTGGCCCCACTGGCGCGTGCGCGCGCGACGACGACTTGCACGCGGGCCATGACCTCAGCTCGTTCCTGATCCACGCGACGCACGAACCGGTCGCCAGGGAGACGGAGACGCCTGGGGTCGACCACGTTGAGGACGATGAGGGGAGCGCGTGCAGTCAGAGCCATGTCGATCGCGGCTTCTGTCGCGCGTTCCGAGGCCCACGACAGGTCGGTCGCAAGCAAGATGCGACGGGCAGTTGGCTGAATCGTCTCCCCGCCAGGCTCCCAAGCAACTCGCGAATCGGAATGCATCGAGGCGGGCTCGACGACGGCGGTCATGCGTTCGGACATGGGGGGATGCTGTTCGCGCTGCCATGCCGACACCAGTGCCCTGCGGCCCGTTCCATCGGGCTAACCGGCCCGGGCACGATCAAGCCGCCTGTATCCTCTCGGGCATGTCTCCGCCGACGGACGTGACCGGTTCCGGCATCACCGAGATCCAGGCGGCGCTGGACGCCGCGGTGCGGGGCATCGCCGGCCTCGCGCCAGTCAACGACGTCCTCCAGGTCATCGTGGATCGCGTGCGGCCGCTCGTTGGCGCGCAATATGCGGCCCTCGGTATCGTGGATCCCAACGGCAGGATCGAGCGGTTCATCACGAGCGGGATGGACGATGCGACTCGCGCCGCCATCGGGCCGTTGCCCGAAGGGCACGGGCTGCTCGGGCTGATCATCCGGGAGAATCGCTCGTTCTTGATCCCCGACATCAACGTCGATCCGCGCAACTACGGATTCCCGCCCAACCATCCGCCGATGACGAGCTTCCTCGGCGTCCCGATCAGCCTGCGAGGCGTCTCGCTCGGCCGGCTCTACCTGACCAACAAGATCGGTGCCGTGGAGTTCAGCGAGGAGGACCTGGCACTCGTCGAGACCTTCGCGCTGCACGCCGGGATCGCGATGGAGAATGCCCGGCTGCACGAGCAGCTCCAGCGGCTCGCCATCGTCGACGAGCGGGAACGGATCTCCAAGGACCTCCATGACGGGATCATCCAGAACCTCTACGCCGTCGGGCTATCGCTCGAGGACGTCGTCGAGGACATCGCGCCGGCGGATGTAGATGCCGCCGGCCGCGTCAGTCGGGCCATCGACTCGATCCACCTGTCGATCCAGGACATCCGCAACTTCATCTTCGGGTTGCGGCCGGAGCTCCTGGCGAGCGCGTCGCTCGTCGACGGCCTTGCCGTGCTCATCGAGGAGCATCGCCAGAACTCGGCGATCGACCTCGAGTTCCGTGCGGTCGATGTTCTCGACGACCCATCACCGACGACGACCGGCAATCTCCTCGCGATCGTTAGCGAAGCCCTCAGCAACGTGATTCGCCATTCCAGGGCGACGCAGGCGACCGTCGAACTCGCGCCCTCCGCTGATGGAACGGCGCTCGAGCTTCGGATCGAGGACAACGGTGTGGGGTTCGCTGCGTCGAGCGTCGCGAGGATGGGCCACCAAGGGCTCGCTAATATCCGAGATCGAACGGAGCGGATCGGAGGGACGCTCGCGATCGACAGTGATGCCGGTCGCGGGACCCGACTGATCGTCCGGATCGAGCGTCCGTCCTAACGAGGCATTTCGTGGCAGACCGGCCGATAACCCCGTTGACCCTCCTCGTCGTCGATGATCACGAGGTCGTCCGACAGGGACTCGTCGCCCTCCTCGGGCGACGCCCCGAGTTCCAGGTGGTCGGCGAGGCAGGGACCGTCGCTGAAGCGATCGAGGCGGCTCGCCGATTCGAGCCGAACCTGGTCATCATGGACGTCCGTCTGCCAGACGGGTCGGGCATCGAAGCCTGCCGGGAGATTCGCGCAGAACTGCCGGACACGCGCGTCGTCATGTTGACGAGCTATCCGGACGAGGACGCCGTCCTGTCGGCGATCGTCGCCGGGGCGAGCGGATACCTCCTCAAGCAGGTGCGCGCGCGCGACCTGGTCGCGGCCCTCGAGTCCGTGGCGAGGGGCGAGTCGCTCCTCGATCCCGCGGTGACCGGGCGGGTCCTGGATCGGGTCCGGCGAATCGCGACCTCGAGCGAACCGGATGACCTGGCCCAATTGACGCCGCAGGAGCAGAAGATCCTGCTGCTGGTCGCCGAGGGCAAGACCAACAAGGAGATCGCTGCGGAGGTCTTCCTCTCGGATAAGACGGTCAAGAACTACGTGAGCTCGATCTTGGCGAAGCTGAACCTGGAACGACGCGCGCAGGCGGCCGCGTTCATGGCGCGCCGCCGGGGCCCGGGCGGCACGACCTGAGGGTCACTCCCAGCCGAGCGCTTCGCCCTCGTGGCTCCGATCCAACCGTCCTCGGATCGTCGGCGGCGCGCGGTCGATCGCTTCGGCCACGTGCCAGACCAATGCATGCATCGCGACCTCGGTCGCCTCGTGGATCGGGACCGCCAGAGCGCCGCGTAACCACTGACGGTCGTCTGCGGTTGGGAGGTCGCGAGGCCCGAAGTCGACGGCGTCGCACAGGACGTCGTAGAGCGCGCGCATGACGACGTCGCGGTTGTGGACCGTCGTGATCCGCCGCTCCACGCGCTCGATCCAGGCTTGCGTGGGCGCGTCCGCTTCCGGCAGCGCGGTCACCGTGCGAGCTCCGAGGGCAGCCAGCCGAACCACGTGACCGCCGCCAACACGACGACGTCGACGACCACCGCACCGACTGTGCTCCCGAGCGGGAAGGCGGTGGGAAAGAGCGCCAGGCCCGCCAAGGAGACGATCGCCGACCCCACTGCGAGTGGTGCGAACCACGACTCCGGAAGCCAGCCGACGACGATCGCCGCAAGCGCCGCGAAGCCGATGATCGCCATGATCCAGACCGTGGCGCCGACCAGCTGTGTTGCCCCCTCGCCGAGAGCTCCGCTCAGCACCCAAGAGTCGCCGCGCCACGCGGGATTGACGGTGGCCACCTTGGTCATCTGGAGCAGACCCATGGAATGACCGATGCCGTGTGCCAATAGCACGACGGCAATGACGACCTTGACCATCTCGCGCCTCCTTCGGGTACAGCGATGTCGCGGCGATCAGGGCAGTTGTGTGGGTGTCCAGCCGAGAACGAAGACCGCCCACAACAAGCCGAGGTCGATACCGACCCCGACAACGAGCCAGGGATGGAAGAACAGGAGCAGGGCAAGCAACGAACCCGTCGCCCCGACCGCGATTCCGGCGGCCCACAGTTCGACGGGCCCGACTCCGAAGGTGGCCAGCGCCGACAAAGCGAAGCCCACCACCGTCGCGGCGATCGCGGCCAGGCCAATGCCCCGAGTCACGGTGCGATCGATGCTGAATGTCTCGAGGATCCATGAGCGGTCGAGTTCGAATGGCCACTGTGGCCCGCCTGCAGTGGCCGTAGGCCGGGGCGCGAGGAATCCCGCATGGATCAGGGCATGTCCCACGAGGAACGCGGCGAGCACGGACCGCACGATCATCGTCGTCGACTCCGATCCGGTCGCTACGCTGCGGCCTGGAGCGGCTCGGACAGGTCCATCGTGAGGACCGTGATGTCCAAGCCCTCGGCTCGCGCTGTCCATGGCAGGCCGATGCTCGAGAGCAGACGCTGGATCGGTCCGTTCGTGACGAGCATGGTCGCTGTCAGGCGCTGCAGACCCGCAGACCGCGCCCAATCGATGCCGGCCTCGATCAGTCGGCGGCCGATCCCGTGCCGCTGGTACGCGTCCGCGACGGCGATCGCGACCTCGGCGGTGATGGCGTCGACGGGTTCGAGGCACAGGTGGCCGATGATCTCCGGAGCGCCCGTGTCAGCGTCGTGCACGGCCACGAACCCTTCGCGGTGTGCGTGATCGGGGGTGCAGAACGTCGTGGATTCGCGATGGCTGATCCCGGACGAGGTCCCGCAGAATCGCCGGCGCCGGCTCTCCTCCGAGAGGCCCGCATAGAACCGCTCGAGAGCCTCGCTGTCGGACGGCTTCGTTCGACGAATCACGATCTCCATGCCCCAACGCTACGCACGACGTAGGGCGAGGGACAGGGCCGAAGGCCATCGCGCGTCGGGTCCTTCGGACCTCCCTTCGCCGGACCGCATCCGTGACCAAAGGGGCCGATCGGCCCCTCATTCCGGGTCGTTTCGGACCTGCCTTGAGACGCGCGAACCCGTGACCATCGACTCGTGCATATCACCACCTCCGATACAGTCACCACCCCCACGCGCTCGAATGGGAGCCGCGCGGTCGTGCGGTATCCGGGGACCCCGGCGATCGTCGACGGGTCCGAGGCCATCGCATCGGTCGAGACGCGCATCTCAGCGATCGCCTGTGCCTATCCGATCACGCCGTCGACCACGATGGCGGCGGTATTCCAGGCCGCGGTCGCCGACGGGGCGACCAACCTGTGGGGAACGCCGCTTCGCTTCATCGAGCCCGAGTCCGAGCATTCGTCCGCATCGGCTGCTGAAGGCGCCGCACTCGCCGGCGCGCGAGTCACGAACTTCACGGCCGGCCAGGGACTGATCCTCATGAAGGAAGTCCTGTACGTGATCTCCGGCAAGCGGCTGCCGGTCGTCTTCCATATCGGGGCCCGTGCGCTCACGAGCCAGGCGCTCAACATCCACGCCGGCCACGACGACGTGATGGGGGTTGCCGACACCGGCTGGGGCATGCTCTTCGCCCGAAATGCCCAGGAGGCAGCCGACTTCACGGCGATCGCTCGCCGGGTCGCGGAAGCGACGGAGACGCCCTTCTTCGTGGTGCAGGATGGGTTCCTCACCACCCACACGATGGAATCGCTCCGTCTTCCCGAAGACGACCTCCTGCGCGAGTTCGTAGGCGATCCGGCCGAGCGGATCCACAACTGGTTCGACCCAGACCGACCGCTGATGACCGGCGTGGTCCAGAACCAGGACAGCTACATGAAGGGGCGGATCGGACAGCGGGAGTTCTACGACCGGCTCCCTCGGGCGCTCGACGACGCGTTCGATCTGTGGGCAGAGCTGACCGGGCGCCGATACGCCACGGTGATGCCATACCGCTGCGAGGATGCCGACCACATCCTCATCAGCATGGGCACGATGGCCGATACGGCCACGGCGGTCGTCGACTACCTGCGCGGCACGGGGCGTGCCGTTGGGAGCGTCTCGATGACGGCGTACCGTCCGTTCCCGGCGGAGATGCTGACCTCGATCGTCCAGGGCGCCCGGTCAGTCGCGGTGGTCGAGCGAACGGACGACCCGGCGGCGGACGACAACCCTCTCACTCGCGATGTCAAAGCCGCGTTGTATGCGCTCGCCGTCGACGTCGGCAGGGTCCCGGAGGTACGGTCGGTATCCGCTGGTCTCGGCTCGCGGGACGTCGGAGGGGGCGACCTCGTTGCCGTCTTCGACTGGCTCGCAGACACGAGCGTCCTGCCGGCTCGCCGATTCGCGACCCTCGGCGTCCGCCACCCGACCGCGCTGCCGGTGACCTCGCTGGACCTGCGCCCAGCCGGCGCATTCAGCCTGCGTGGTCATTCCATCGGGGGGTTCGGGTCGGTTACGACCAACAAGCTCGTCGCGTCGCTGGTCGGCTCCCTGTTCGGGATGCACGTCCAGGCGTACCCGCGCTATGGATCCGAGAAGAAGGGTCTTCCGACGACGTACTACCTGACGCTTGCCGCGGAGCGGATCCGCCAGCACGGTGAACTCGAGCACGTCGATTTCGTGCCGCTTCACGACGTGGCGGCGTTCCGCCAGGGCGATCCGCTCCGCGGCCTGCGCGACGAGGGAACCGTCTTCGTGCAGTCGACACTCGGCGATCCGCAGGCGATCTGGGCGGCCATCCCGGTCGAGGCGCGGACCGAGATCCTCGCGCGTCGGATCCGCCTGGCAGCACTGGACACCGCGGCGCTCGCCCGGCGTCATGCGCCCCGGGCCGACCTCATCCTTCGGATGCAAGGCGTGGCGCTGGTCGGCGTCTTCCTCCGCCTCACCCCGTTCGCGGAGCAATCCGGATATAGCCGAGATCGCTTGATGCGCGCTGTCAAGCCCGCGCTGCGACGGTTTTTCGGGAAACGCGGAAACGCGGTGGTAGAGGCCAATCTGGCACTGATCGCCGAAGCCTTCGATGGCGTGATCGACGTGACCACCGCGGTGACTGCGCTCGTGCCCGGGCCTCGGGCCGAACTGATCGTGCGGGAAGGAGTGCCAGCATGACTGCCCTTCGAACGCCCCGGACGGTCGTTGGCCAGTTGATGACCAACGACCCGGTCCTGGTCACCGCGGATATGCCGCTCGCGGATGCCGCCGCGATCATGGAGTTCTATCGGATCAGTGGCCTGCCGGTCGTCGATGCCGACGGCGTCCTGGTTGGTGTCGTCTCCGAAACGGATCTGCTGCGAGCTCGCACGACGGAGTCGTTGTGGACCTCGTGGCCGGGCTTGCTGGTCCGACACCTCATGACACAGCCAGCACTCACCGTGACGGCCGACGCCGATGTCGAGGATGCGGCACGACTGATGGAGGCCTGCGCCGTCCATCGACTGGTCGTGACGAGCGATGACGGTCAAACGCCGATCGGGGTCCTGTCGACCGGCGACCTCGTCCGCGCGATGGCCCAGCGAGGCTCGTGATGATCCCGATCGACGCCGCGGAGCTTGCCCTGCACGAGATCGCGGTTGCCGCGAGCAAGGCACCAGGCGATCCGAAGGAAGTCCACGAAGCCCGCCTCGGTGGCGCGGGCACGGTCCTCGACGTCCTCGGGTACGTCGACGATTTCAATTCGACCGTCATCGACGCCTATCGCCGCGGGGTCGCCGACAGCGACCTGCCGAGCGACCGTGGCGTTGCGCGGAGCGTGATCCCGCCCGGGACGGCCGCAACGCGCGATTTCAGTGGGCTGGCGCCGCAGATCCCTGCATTCCTGCTCGACGCATGCGTGGGTTGTATGACCTGCGTCAATGCTTGCCCCGACAGCGCCATCTTCGGCATCGCGCAACCGACCTCCGTGCTCGATCCTGCGATCGCGACCTTCGCCGCGAACGATCCCGATCCGGTGGCAGCGCGGGCGAGCCTCCGATCACGGTTCGCGACGACCAAGAAATACGCGGACGTGCCGGCGCGGCGCGGGCTGGAGCCGGCACAGTTCGGGATCTTCGTCGACCCGGTGCACTGCAAAGGCTGTGCCGAGTGCGTCCAGGTCTGCCATGCGCTCGGCTACGACGCCCTCGAGATGGTCGACAAGGTCCCTGCCGAAGCGAGCGGCGGTGGCGTCAGTACCGTGGAGCGGTATGCCCGCGACATGCGGTTCTTCCGATCCCTGCCCCCGACCCCGGCCGACTATCGCAACGAGAAGGCCCTCGCCGACCTGATGCTCGGGGAGCATGCCTTCGGGTACGTCGGTGGAGCCGGGTCCTGCTCGGGCTGTGGCGAGGCGACGGCCCTCCGGATGCTGGTCGCGGCAACCCGCCAGATGCACGGCCCCGACTCGATGGGGATCGTGGCGGCGACCGGCTGCAACACGGTGTTCGGCAGCACATATCCGTACAACCCGTACCTCGTGCCGTGGACCAACTCGCTGTTCGAGAATGCGCCGGCCGTCGCTTCCGGGATCCGGAGCAAGTGGGATCAGGACGGCCATCCGGACCGGCGCCTGTGGGTCGTGGGCGGCGATGGCGCGATGTACGACATCGGGTTCCAGGCGCTGTCGCGCATCGTCGCGTCCGGTGCGGACATCAAGGTGCTCGTGCTGGACACGCAGGTTTACTCGAACACCGGTGGCCAGGCCTCGACGGCATCATTCGGCGGGCAAGTAACGAAGCTGTCGGCGTTCGGCGTCGCCCTGCATGGCCGTCCCGAACCGCGCAAGGAGCTCGGACGCATCCTCGCGGCTCACGGCAACGTGTACGTCGCGCAGACCACGCCAGCACACGTCAATCACTTCTACCGCGCGATCAGCGAGGCCAACGCGTTCCCCGGCCCTGCGGTCGTGATCGTCTACGCCGCCTGCATGCCGGAGCACGGGATCGCCGACGATGCCGCGACCCGACAGGCCAAACTCGCCGTCGACTCGCGAGCCTTCCCACTGTTCACGTACGACCCACGTCGTGGGGAGTCGCTTGCCGAGCGGTGGTCGCTTCAGGGGAATCCGGCGCTGCGCGATGACTGGGCGACCCTGCCGGATGGGATGGTCGTCGACTTCCTGACGTTCGCGCGTTCAGAAGGCCGGTTCGCGGCCCATTTCGCGGCCGATGGGACACCGACTACGGAGATCTGCGCCACGCAACTCGACCGGCTCGGCAACTGGCGCACGCTGCAGGAATTGGCCGGATCGATTCCGGGCCGCTCGCCTGGCATGGAGGAATGACATGGACAGCCAGCGGATGCTCGTGGCCGATCTCATGACGATCGATCCGGTCATGATCGCCATGGACGCCCCGCTCGAGGACGCGGCCCACCTGTGCTCTGCCAACAAGGTGAGCGGGCTACCCGTGGTCGACTCGATGGGCTCGCTGGTGGGCGTGATCAGCCAGACCGATCTCGTCGCGATCCAGGACTCGCGCGTGGGCCGGTTGCTTCGCGCCGAACCTAGCGGTCTCCGCGTCGGTGAGCTGATGCATTCGCCCGCCGTGACCGTCCCGATGACGGCGACCTTGCAGAGCGCCGCGCGGCTGATGCGTGACGACCGGATCCATCGGTTGGTCGTGCTCGACGATCGAGGACGGCCGGTCGGGGTGTTGTCCGCATCCGACTTCGTCTCGCTCTTCGCCGAGGCCTGACCGCGAGGCGCACGTACGACCTGACCGTCCAGCAAACTGGCGTGTGATGCGGATCGTCACTCCAGCCGAAGCCGTCTCCGGGATCACGAGCGGCGGCCAGGTATACGTCCATTGCGCCGCGGCGGCTCCGTCCGTCCTGCTCGACGCGCTTGTCGCGCGCGCCGACGACCTGCGGGACGTCGGCATGATCCATCTCCACACCGAAGGTCCCGGGCCGCACCTCGCTCCGGAGATGGCGGGTCACTTCCGACATCGCGCGTTGTTCGTGGGTCCGAACGCGCGGGCCGCCGTCAACGACGGGCGCGCGGACTACGTGCCGGTCTTCCTCTCGGACGTGCCGCGCTTGTTTGAGCGTGGGGAGCTGCCGCTGGATGCCGTCCTGGTCAACGCGACCCCGCCGGACGCGCATGGGTTCTGCTCATTGGGCGTGTCGGTCGAAGCCATGCACGCTGCGATCCGCGCCGCGACGACGGTCATCGTCCAGCTGAATTCGAGGATGCCGAGGACGCTCGGCGAGAGCTTCATCCATGTCGATGACATCGACCTTGCCGTCGAGGTCGATGTGCCGCCCTATGAGCACCACCTGTCCGAAGTGGGTGATGTCGAACGCAGGATCGGTGCGTATGTCGCCGAGCTGATCCCGGATGGCGCCACGTTGCAGCTCGGGATCGGAGCGATCCCCGCGGCGACGGCGCTGGCCCTTGGCGACCACCGCGATCTCGGGATCCATACCGAGATGTTCACGGACTCGGTGGTCGATCTGGTCGAGGCCGGCGTGATCACCGGGGCGCGCAAGGAGCGCAACCGCGGCAAGATCGTGACCGCATTCCTGATGGGCACCGGCAGGTTGTACGACTTCGTCCACGACAACCCGATGGTCGAGATGCGCTCGGTCGATTTCACGAACGACACGCATGTCATCCGGTCGTTCAGCACGATGACGGCCATCAACTCGGCGATCGAGGTGGACCTGAGCGGGCAGGTCGTCGCCGACTCGATCGGCGCTCGGATCTACAGCGGCGTGGGCGGCCAGATGGACTTCATCCGAGGGGCCGCCCTGGCGTCCGAGGGACGGGCCATCATCGCGCTACCGTCGACGGCCGCGGGCGGAACCGTCTCGCGCATCGTGCCGAACCTCGCGTTCGGCGCGGGCGTGGTCACGACACGGGCGCACGTCCGTACGGTGGTCACGGAATGGGGCGTCGCGGAGCTCTTCGGACGGGGCCTGCGCGAACGAGCAGCGGCGCTGATCGGGATCGCCCACCCGGATCATCGCGATCGGCTGAGAAGCGACGCCCGATCCCTGGGCCTCGACTAAACCGTCGCGGCACCGAGGTTGATCGCGACGCCGACGGGCTCCGCCGGTTCGGGTTGCTCCTCCCTGATCGGTTCGCGGACGATCAGCACAGAGGCCGCGGCGTGCAGGAGCGTGGCGCGGGCGACACTGCCGACGAGGATGCGCTTGAGGCCTGTCATCCCGCGGGAGCCCATGACGATGAGGCCGCAACCGAGCTCGGCCGCGCGTTCGATGATCTCCTGCGGAGCATGGCCATCGACGATCGAGTATTGGGCGTCATAGCCGGACGCGCGCAACCGGTTGACTGCCCGGGCCGCGCCGTCCTCGAGGTCGTGTCGGTCGGCTTTCCGCTGTTCCTCGAGGCTCTCGAGGGCGATGGGCGACAACGCGCCGGCTTCCCAGGCGGCGGCGACCCCGATGGGGTGCGCGACACCCAGGACATGGATCGGATGGCCCTGGACGATCCGATTTGCCGCCAGGTAGGTGACGGCGGTGTTGGCCGACGGCGAACCGTCGACAGCGACCAGGACCGGTCCATCGAGCGAGGAGCGTACGACCAGCACCGGGCACGGCGCGTGATCGACGACCTCTGCCGAAACCGAGCCGAGGAGCATCGACGCGAGCGGTCCGCGTCCACGGTTTCCGACCACGATGAGTTCAGCGCGACGTCCGGTCGCGATCTCGACGATGACGCTCGCGGGTCGGCCGACGGCGATCGTGCCGGTGACGACGAGGTCGGCGCCCCGCAGGGACGCAACAGCCCCATCCACCACGCGCTCGAGGCGCTCTCCGCGATCGATCGCCGACGCGTCAGTGTCAGGCGCGACGGGAGTCATCGAGTCGGACGTCGGCCCGACGACCCCGATCACATCCACCAGGCTGCCGGTCGGCAGGTGCAACGATCGAACGGCCTGTCGGGCCGCATCGGCCGCGAACGACCCGTCGAGGGCGAGCAGCACACGCATCGCATTCTCCGATCTGCGTTCTCGCCCCTCAGCGGGCGATGACGACGGTGGCCGCTGCGTGGGTTGCGACGTGCTCCGACACGCTTCCCTGGAGCATCCGCGAGATGGCACCAAGCCCGCGCGACCCGACCACGATGACGTCGTAGCCGTTCGCCTCAGCGAACACTTCGATCGCGGGCCCCGGCTCCCCGGCTCGCATGACCAGCGCGGGTTCGATTCCGCGCTCCGCGAGGAAGGCCTTCGCGTCGGCGAGCTGCGTCTGGTGGACGGTGGAGTCGTCCCAGGGATCGATCGGCGCCCGGCCGGGATGGACCGGCACGACGCTGATGACCGCCACCTCGGCGTCAAACTTCTTAGCGAACTCAGTGGCGAGCCCCAACGCCCGTCGTGCTGGATCGCCTCCGTCATATGCGACAAGGACCTTCATCTCGTTCTCCTTCACGATCCCGACGGTCCGCGCGGGACCGCCAACGTCGTGATGGTGCGCTGGTCGCCCCGGCGTGGCGACGGCCGACAGTCACATCGAACCGGGACCTATGGCCCTCGATGGACCCAGCGGCCCAGACGAGGATGGGGACATGAACAATCTCGTCAGCGACGCGCTCGACGGCACCTGGTTCGCCACTGGCATCGCCCCGGAGGTCCGTCTCCGGCTCGCCGAGATGGCTGTCATCGAAGACCATCCAGCGGGCGTCGTCCTCGTGCAGAGCCGGCCAGCCGTCCGCAGCCCTGGGCGTGATCGTCCGAGGGCGTATCGCGATCCGTCCCGCGGTCCCCGGATCGGAGCCGCGCACCATCCTGACACTCGAAGACGGCGATCTGTTCGGCTGGTCCACCGTTTTGCCCGGCTCGTCGGCCACATCCACGGCCGTCACGCTGGCGCCGACGCGCGTGGTCCTGCTCCCGCGAGAGCCACTCGCTCGCGCGCTCGAGGCAGACCCGGCCCTCGCTTCCGTCATCTACCAGCGTGTTCTGAGCGCCGTCGCTCGACGGCTCCAGTCAACGCGCATGCAGCTCCTGGACCTCTACCGGGCTGGAGACGAGCCGTGGTGACTGAGACCGCCGCCTTCCTCCCGCGATCCGATCTCGACCGGCTGATCGGGCGGCTTGGCGTCGACGGGCGGCGCGTGATCGGACCGACCGTCGTCGACGGCGCGATCGTCTACGACGAGATCGCCGCCGCCGACCAGCTCCCGTCAGGCTGGACGGCAGAGACCACGCCCGGCTCGTATCGGCTCGCACCGACTGGTCGCGGACCGCATGTTCGACGCCAACGCCAGCCCGACATCCTGGAAGCGCTTCGTCCATCCGCCGCTGGTCCCGCTGACGCGGGGCCGGCGCAACGGCGAAGCGGTTGTCGTCGAATCCGTCAGCGAGCCCGCACCGAAGGTCGCCTTCGTCGGCGTACGCGCGTGTGAACTGGCGGCGCTGCGGATCCAGGATCGAGCCATGCGCGCCGGGCCAGTGGGCGATGCGGATCACGCGGCCAGGCAGAACGAGACGATCACGGTCGCCGTCGAATGCGCTGCGGCGGCATCGACCTGCTTCTGCACATCGATGGGCACGGGTCCCGAGATCGATGGTGGCGCCGACGTCATCCTCTCCGAGCTGGACGAGGGCTTCGTGGTTCGCAGCGGGACGGCCGCGGGTGGGGCGATCCTCGCCGATCTCGGCCTGCAGGCAGCGAGCCAGCCGCAGGTCGACGCGGCGGCTGCGCAGGTCGCCGCGGTCCGGGCCGCCATCGGCGATCCGGTCCCGCCCGAAGGCCTGCCGGAACGGCTCCGTGCTGCCCTCGACCACCCGCGTTGGGCGGAGATCGCGGAGCGGTGCCTTGCCTGCGCCAACTGCACGCTGGTGTGTCCGACGTGCTTTTGCACCAGCGTGTCCGTCGCGTCCGACCTCGACGGGACCGTCGGGACGACCGAGCGCAGTTGGGATAGCTGCTTCAACGTCGGTTTCGGGCGGGTCGCCGGCGGTGCGAACTTCCGGCCCTCGGTGCCAGACCGCTATCGCCAATGGCTCACGCACAAGTTCTCTACCTGGTGGGACCAGTTCGGTTCGTCGGGCTGCGTGGGTTGCGGTCGATGCATCGCCTGGTGCCCGGTCGGCATCGATGTTCGCGAGGAGCTGATGGCGATCGCGCCACCCGGCGCAATGGCGGGGCCGATCCCGTGGCCGATCTCGCCTGATGCGGGTCGCGCGCCTGCGCCGCTCGCCGAGCCGGCGCCGTACGACCACGTCACGGCGACAGTGGCCGCGGTTCGTCCGGAGACCGCCGATACCGTCACATTGCGGCTCGCGACCGCCGACGAGCGCCTGCTGGCGGCGCGGCCGGGCCAGTTCGTGATGGTCGAGCTGCCTGCGTTCGCGGTTCCGCCGATCTCGATCTCGCGGATCGACCCGGATGCACTCGAGCTGACGATCCGCTCCGTCGGTGCGGCGACCGCCACGCTGACATCGCTCAAGGTCAGCGCCGAGGTCGCGCTACGAGGTCCGCTTGGCCGGGGCTGGCCGATCGAGTCAGCCGTGGGTCGGGACGTGGCCATCATTGCCGGCGGCATCGGCCTCGCCCCCTTGCGCCCACTGATCGACGCAGTCCTCGCCGACCGGTCGCGCTTCGGCGCTGTGCGCCTGTACCTGGGCGCGCGGACGCCGCGGGACCGCCTGTTCGTCGCGGAAATGGCTGCGCTGGCGGGACGTATCGATCTCGAGGTCGCGGAGATCGTCGACCGCGCTGGGCCCGAGTGGCTGGGGCGCGTCGGCGTCGTGACGCAGCTCTTCGATCAGGCGACCTGGGCCGGCGATCGGACGACGGCGTTCATCTGCGGACCAGAGCGGATGATGCAGGCGACCGCGACGAGACTCGGTCGCCTCGGCGTCGAGCCGGAAGCCACCTGGGTCACCCTCGAGCGGAACATGGCCTGCGGCGTGGGGACGTGCGGCCATTGCCAGCTCGGGCCCTTCTTCGTCTGCCGCGACGGCCCAGTGTTCTCGCTCGCCGAGCTTGGCAGCGCCTTCTGGCGGGACGGCCTGTGATGGGCGCCGCGACGACCACGACCAGCGCTCGGCGACTGCCGCGCGCGGATTCACCGACGCGCCCACGGATCGGTGTCGTCAAGTTCGCGTCGTGCGACGGCTGCCAGCTGACGCTGCTCGACCTCGAGGACGAGCTGTTGGCGATCGCGGAGCGCGTCGACCTCGTGGAGTTCGCGGAGGCGACGTCGCGCCGATCCTCTGGCCCGTTCGACGTCCTCTTCGTCGAGGGCTCGATCAGCACCCAGGAACAGGCCGACGAGATCCTGCGATTGCGGGCGGTGACCCACCATCTCGTGACGATCGGTGCATGCGCGACAGCCGGTGGGATCCAGGCGCTCCGCAACTGGCTCGACCACGAGGAAGTCCGGGCGTCGGTCTATCCCGAGCCACGGTTCGTCGAATCGCTGGCCATGGCCCGTCCCGTCGCCGATTTCGTCGATGTCGATGCCGAGCTGCGCGGCTGTCCCATCTCGCCCGCCCAACTCCGCGAGTTCCTCACCGCCATGATGACCGGGCGCCGGCCACAGCTGCCGGACGAGGCCGTGTGCCTCGAGTGCAAGCGGCGCGGGGTCGTGTGCGTCGCCGTCGCCAAAGGGATCCCCTGTCTGGGACCCGTGACCCGAACCGGCTGCGGGGCGCTGTGCCCCGTCTATGGCCGGGGTTGCTACGGCTGTTTCGGGCCACGCGAATCCGCGAACACCGAGTCGCTGGCCGTGTGGTTCTCGGACGGACGATCCGCGGAGGACGTCGCCCGTCTCTTCGCGGGCTTCACCGCCTGGTCCGAGCCCTTCCGCTCTGCGATCGACGCCCGCGGTGGACCGCCGGGCCGCCGACCCGTTGGACCCGAGACGAAGCATGCATGACACCGACACGCTGTCCGAGGCGACCGGCGATCTCGACATCGACGTTGCCGGACTCACCAGGGTCGAAGGCGAAGGGTCGCTCCGTCTGCGCGTCAGCGATGGGGTCGTGGAGGAGGCGCACCTCGAGATCTTCGAGGCGCCGCGCTACTTCGAGCGGTTGGTCGTCGGCCGCACACCCGACGAGGTCGTCGACATCGTGGCGCGGATCTGCGGGATCTGCCCGGTGGCCTATCAGATGACCGCGGTGCATGCGTTCGAGCACGCCCTCGGCATCCCGATCGACCCGGAGGTTCGTGCGCTGCGCCGCCTCCTCTATTGCGGCGAATGGATCGAAAGCCACGCCCTCCATATCTACCTGCTCCATCTGCCGGACTTCCTCGGCTATGCGAGCGCGCTGGAACTGGCGCAGGACCATCGACCCGAGGTCGCAGGCGGCCTGGAGCTCAAGAAGATCGGCAACCAGATCGTGAATCTGATCGGCGGGCGCGCGATCCATCCCGTCTCGGTTCGGGTGGGTGGCTTCTCAAGGTCCTTCCGGCGAGACGACGTGATCGCGCTTCGAGATCCGTTGATCCAGGCACTCGACATCGCACTCGGCACGGTCGACCTGGTCAGCGGCCTGGAGCCGCCCGACTTCGATCGCGAGGCTCGCCTCGTCGCATTGCGGCACCCGACCGAGTACCCGATGAACGAGGGGCGGATCACATCAACGGATCGACTTGATATCGCCGTAGCCGATTGGCCGAGCGAATTCCGCGAGCGGCAGGTCTCCTGGTCGCACGCCCTGCAGTCGCGCGGCCGCGACGAGCGGCCCTATCTTCTGGGGCCGGCCTCGAGGATCACGCTCGCCGCGAGCGAGCTCCACCCAGTTGCCGCTGCAGCACTCGCGAGGACGGGTCTTCAGGACGCGATCCGGACGAACCCGTATCGCAGCATCGTCGCTCGAGCCATCGAGCTCGTCGACGCTGTCGCCGAGGCGATCGAGATCGTGGAGGACTACCGCCGTCCGGACGCTGCCGCGACGCCGTGGTCACCCGGCCCGGCGTCGGCTGCCTGGGCGACCGAGGCGCCACGCGGGCTGATCTTCCACTCCTACGAGCTCGACGAGCGCGGACTCGTAAAACACGCCCAGATCGTGCCGCCGACGAGCCAGAACCAGGCGGCCATCGAAGCGGACCTCGCGGCCTTCGCGCCTCGTGTCCTGCACCTGCCCAAGCCTGAGGCGACGCATCGGATCGAGCAGCTGATCCGGAGCTATGACCCGTGCATCAGCTGTGCGACCCATTTCCTCGATCTGACCGTGGAGGCCATGCCATGACAACGGCAACCAGGCTCGGCCGGCGCGTCACGCCAGGCCGGACGTCCCGTCCAGACATCGCAGCGACGATCGACGTCCTCGTCTGTGGCTCGATGGATCGAGGCGACGACGGCGCCCCGCTTGCCGCCGCGCAGCTCCTCGAGGCCGGCGCTCCCCTCGATGCGCGTGTCCAGCGGATCGGTCAGCTCGATGTCGATGACCTGTTGTCGATCGCTCCCGGCGGGGGCGTCGTGATCGTCGACGCAGCGACCGGAATCGATCCCGGCACGATCCTTGAGCTGCCGTTACGGGCCTTGATCGGCACCGACAATGCTGTGCAGCCACGGTCGTCGCATGCGCTGGCGATCCCAGAGGTGATCGGCCTCGCGGACATGATCCGCGGCCGGCCGCTCGCCGGTCGGATCGTCGTCATCGGCGCACGCCGATTCAGCCTGGGTCGCCCCCTCACCCGGCGAGTCGCGAAGGCCGTTCCCGGCCTGGCGCAGGCGGTTCGCGTGGCCGTCGAGCGCGTCGCGGAAACGATCCGCGAGACCAACGGGGCGGCGACGCCGCTCGGGGGCCGTTGAGATGTGCATCGCCTTTCCCGGCCGCGTCGTCGAGTTGGGTCGCGACGGAGCCCTCGTCGAGAGCGACGGCGGACGCCGCCGGGCATCCCTGCTGCTCGTCCCCGACGTTGCCGTTGGGGAGTGGGTCGCGGTCGCGGCTGGATCCATCGTGGCGCGCCTCGACGAGGTCGATGCCCTCGAGATCCAGGCACTCCTTCGTCGGGCCGGGGCGCTCGACGGAGCCCTTGCGCACACAACAGACCGAGGAGGACGCCATGATCCCGCACCGTAAAGAACGCCAATCGCCGACGATCTTCGTTCCGACCGGCATCGCTTGGGGCGTCGCGATGGCGATCGGCGCCGCGCTCATCAGCGGGGTCGCGATCTATCTCAACGCGTACGCCGTCAAGCAGCTCCCCGACGCCGCCGTCTACACGACGCTGAAGAACGGCGTCGCGGCACTGGTGCTGCTGGGTGTAGCGCTGAGTCTTGGGGCGACAAGGGAAGCCCGGACGCTCACAGCATCCCAATGGGCCCGGGTCCTTGCCGTCGGCGTGGTCGGCGGCAGCATCCCGTTCATCCTGTTCTTCACGGGTCTGGCAGCAGCCAGCGCTCCGAGCGCAGCCTTCGTCCAGAAGACCCTGTTCGTGTGGGTCGCGCTGCTCGCCGTCCCATTCCTCGGAGAACGGCTCGGATGGGTACCGATCGCGGCCCTGGCCGCGCTCCTGGCCGGGCAGGCGTTGATCCTGCCGCCTGCCGGGATCCAATGGGGGAGCGGCGAGACCCTGATCCTCGCCGCCACGCTCCTGTGGGCGGTCGAGACGATCCTCGTGAAGCGGCTTCTCGCTTCGGTCCCGGCGAGCCTGATGGCATTGCTGCGCATGGCGGTCGGGCTGATCGTCCTCGTCGGTTACCTCGCGGTGTCCGGCAAGCTCGAAACGGTCGGGGTCCTCAGCCAAACACAGTGGGGCTGGGCGCTCCTCACGGGCCTCGTCCTGGCCGGATACGTCGCAACGTGGTTCGGTGCGTTGCAGCGCGCCCCGGCCTCGATCGTCACCAGCGTCCTCGTGCTGGGCGCCGTCGTGACGGGAGGTCTGACAGCGGCGACCAAGGGCGCGGTCCCGAATGTGACCGTGCTCGGAGGCTACGTCCTGATCGTCTGCGCAGCGACGGCATTGATCGCTTGGTCGGTCCGCTCGGCGCGTCGCCTTGCTCGCGACTCGGTCGACACCTTGGCGCCCGTCACCGTCGGACTCGACTGACCGGCCGGCCGATGTTGACGCTACCCGCCGTGTCGGCCGCGACGACGCCGATCCAGCCGGCGAGCGGCCCGGTGCTGTTCGCGCGCTACGCATACGGTCCGAACCGCTTCGGGTACTGCGGCTCCGACGCTGTCGACGAACTGTTCGCGGGGGCCACGGTCGCCCCGGACGACCGGGCGCTCCGCGAACTCGCGAGGTCGTTCGAGGGCGCGTGGCCCTACCTCGAGTTGATCGCCCGGGCCAACGGCCTGCCCGATCCGCTCGATCGACGTGTCGTCGAGGCGTATTGGCTCGGCAGCTCCCTGCTCGACCGCGTATCACCACGGCTGATGGCGGAGTCATTGTCGGAACGGTTCCGGCCGCGCCTGACGGCCGGGCCCTGGCATTGGCTCGGGGACAAGGCGGGAACGGGCGGGGCCCCGGTCCACGCGTTCCACGTATTCGACGTGTTTCCCAAGGTCGGCCTCCTGCGGTCCGGATCGACTGACCGGGCGCTCGACGTCATGGATTCGTGCCGGATCCGCTGGGGCCGCGTCTTGGAGCGCGACGGAGACGCTTTGGTCGTGAACGCGGTGCCCCTCGTCATGACCGCTGGGCGCCTCGCGCTCGGCCCGCCCCGTGCCGAGCGGGTCCAAGCCTGGCGTGATGGCGCCACGTTCGTGGAGGGTGCCAGCGTCGGCGATGTCGTCGCGATCCATTGGACATGGGCCTGCGACCGGCTCAGCTCGCCGCGGCTTGCCGACCTGACCTCCTGGACGCTGCGTCAGCTCGACGTCGCCAATCAGACCATCTAGCGCGTAGGGTGCAACACGTGACGGCTGATCACGATCGCTGGCGACGGAACCTCCAGGGCGAGGTGGACGGCGCGCATATCTATCGCGGGATGGCGGCCAACGCGGGTGACGAGCGGCTCGCCGACCTGTATCGCCGGATGGCCGAGGCTGAAGAGCGCCATGGCCAGCTGTGGCGCGATCGATTGCCACCATCGCCCGGGGTATCGGTGCGACCATCGATACGCGCGCGAGCTCTCGCCGTCCTCGCTCGTCGATTCGGCGCCTCCGTCGTGGCGCCGATCATCGCCACCCAGGAGCGCCAGGGCCGCGCGATGTACGACGACCAGCCCGAGGCATCCGGCACGTCCCTGCCTGCCGACGAGCGTTCTCACGCTCGGCTGCTGCAAGCCGTGACCGGTGGCGCCAGCGGGGCGATGCTGGCCAGATTCGAGGGGCGCCATCGGGCCGTCGGCGGCAATGCGTTGCGGGCGGCCGTCCTCGGCGCCAATGACGGCCTGGTCTCCAACTTCAGCCTGGTGATGGGCGTTGCCGGGGCCAGCACCGGGGGAGCTCCCGTGCTGATCGCCGGGATCGCCGGCCTTCTCGCCGGATCCCTGTCGATGGCTCTCGGCGAATGGTTGAGCGTCCAGAGTGCCCGGGAGCTCTACGCCAACCAGATCGCCACCGAGGCCGAGGAGTTGCTGGCCTTCCCCGAGGAGGAGGCCGAGGAGTTGCGCCTGATCTACGAGGCCAAGGGGCTCGACGCCGATAGCGCCAAGGGCCTCGCGCTGCGCATCGTCCATGGTGATCCGCAGGTCGCGCTCGACACGATGAGCCGCGAGGAGCTCGGCATCGATCCCAAGGAGCTCGGCGGCTCACCATGGATCGCGGCGATCACCTCGTTCGTCCTGTTCGGGCTCGGCGCGCTGGTGCCGGTCGTCCCGTTCATCCTGGCATCGGGCACACAGGCGATCGTCGCCTCCGCCGTGCTCTCCGCGATCGCGCTCTTCGCACTTGGCGCTGCGATCACGCTGCTCACGGGGCGGCAGCCGATCGTCTCGGGTCTACGCCAGGTCGGCTTTGGTCTTGCCGCCGCCGCGATCACCTTCGTGATCGGCACGCTCCTCGGGACCGCCATCAGCTGAGCGGCCGCTCGCGCGTTGGCGCCGGGTTCGGTGGTCATGACTTCCGGCTCACCCGAAGGGGCCGGGCGGCACTCATCACCGACTGCGCATATGTCGATAGTCGGGCCATGGACGAGATCACGATCCTCCAGGCCGGAGTCCTCAAGACCCTTGCGAATCCGCGGCGGCTCGAGATCCTGCACGTCGTCGCCCGCGGTCCGATCGAAGTCGGCCAATTGGCCGAGGCTATCGGCGCCGCGCAGCCGAATGTCTCCCAGCACCTCGCGATGCTCCGCGCTGCGGGCATCCTCGAAGCCGAGCGGGATGGGCGCGAGGTCCGCTATCGGCTGGCCGACCCGGACGTGATGACCGCCTGCGGGATCATGCGCCGCGTCCTCGAGCGCCGGCTGCGCCACCTGGCGGACCTATCGACCGCGTCCGACGTCCCGACCGAGTCGGTCGCCACCCGTCAACCCGTCACCACCAGCGCATGACAGCCAAGAGGTGATCCCATGGACGAGCCCCTGAATCTGATCCTGTTCTCCGGCACCGATGACAAGCTGCAAGCCGCCGCCGTCCTGACCGCCGGCGCCGCTGCGCTCGGCAAGCCGGTCAACATCTTCCTCCAGTACTGGGCGCTCGAGGCCTTCCGTGCGACGAAGATCGGCGAGGACCATGGCCTGGCACCAGAGGCGGGCCCCGCCGGTCGGATCGCCGTCGATGCGCTCGCAGAGGCGGGCCAGGCGACGTGGGCCGACACCCTGCGCCAGGCCAAGGACCTCGGCGCCGTGGACATCCAGGCATGCAGCCTGTCGATGGATCTGCTCCATCTCGAATCGACCGACCTCGACCCGCTGGTCGACGGAGTCGAAGGCGTGACGGCCTTCTACCTCAACGCGGGCGAGGGCCAGTTCGTCTTCATCTGATCCACGAAGTCCGAAAGGAGCACTCCCATGCCAGTCATCGAGATCACCCAGAGAGTCGATGCGCGCGGGCTTTCCTGCCCGATGCCGATCGTCAAGACCGCACAGGCCGTGAAGCCACTCCAGTCCGGGGCCGTCGTGGAGCTCCTCGCGACCGACGTTGGGTCGATCAAGGACGTCGCGGCCTGGTGTCGAGCCACGGGTAACGAGCTCATCGAGCAGACATCGGATGGCGCGGTCTACCGCTTCGTCATCCGCCGGAAGTGAGGACTGCCATGACCACCCAGACACTCGAGCGGGTCGACCCGCTTGCCGACGCGATCACAGCCGTCGAGGATCGGGCGGAGGGCGCCAGCCCGACCGAGGCGCCGACCCCGACCGCGCCCGCGCACGACGGCCAGGTGGCGACCAAGGACCTGCTGATCATCGACTACAGCGGCGACCTCGAAAAGGTCTGGGCCACGATGATCCTCGCCTCGACCAGCGCGGCCATGGGGGTCAAGACCCGCGTGTTCGTGACGTTCTGGGGTCTCCAGGTCTTCGTCAAGGACTCGAAGCGGATCACCGGTGAGAACTGGATGCAGAGGATGCTGTCCGCGATGCAGCGCCCGGGCATCAGCCATCGCAAGCTCTCGAAGATGAACTTCCTCGGGATGGGCCCGTGGATGATGGGTCGCCTTGCCAAGCAGTATGGCGTCGCGAGCCCCAAGGAGCTCCTCGAGGCCGCCCAGGCGATGGGCGTCGAGTTCATCCCGTGCCAGATGACCATGGATATGTTCGGCCTCAAGCCAGACGACATGATCGACGGCATGGGCGAGCCGGCCGGTGCCGCGACGGTCGTCGGGCTGCTCACCGACAACTCTGTCCCGCTCTTCATCTAGGGAAGTCGTCCAAGGAAAGGTCGTCACCGCCATGATCGATACCGCCGTCGCCATCACCCGCACCGTCGACGCCCGTGGCAGCTTTTGCCCCGGACCATTGATGGAGCTCATCCGGGCCATCCGCGAGGGCCAGGTCGGCGACATCATCGCCGTCTATTCCTCGGACAAGGGCTCGAAGACCGACATCCCGAAGTGGATCGAGAAGGCCGGCCATCGGCTGATCGCCCTCGAGACCCGCGACGGCTACGACGAGATCGTCGTCGAGAAGGCGCGGTAGGGCCATGAAGCGGATCCTCATCCTGGGTGGCGGTGTGGGCGGCACCCTCACCGCCAATCTTCTCGTCAAGAAGCTCCGCCGCCAGGTGAAGGCAGGGGAGGTCACGATCACGGTCGTCGACCAGACCGGCCAGCACAGCTACCAGCCCGGGTTCATGTACATCGCGATGGGCGGCGAACGCGCGGAGCGGCTCCAGCGCCCGGAGCGGGGGCTGCTCGATGCGCGCGTGGCCCTCGTCATCGGTGAGATCGAGAAGGTCGACGAACCGACCCAGACCGTCCATCTCACCGACGGCGAGCGGCTCGCGTACGACTACCTCGTGCTGGCCACGGGGTCTCGGATCGTCCCGGATGAGATCGAGCACTTCGACACCGAGGCGCAGCACTTCTACACGGCCGAGGCGGCCCTCGAACTCCGCAAGGCGCTCGACGCGTTCACTGGTGGGCGGATCGTCGTCGCGATCGCCGGGATGCCCTACAAGTGTCCACCGGCGCCGCTCGAGGTGTCGTTCCTCATCGAGAGCGAGCTGCGTCAGCGTGGCCTGCGCGAGCGAAGTGAGGTGCACTTCTGCTCGCCGATCGGGCGGGCATTCACGATCGAGAGCGTGTCCGAGATGGCAACGCCCATCTTCGAGACGAAGGGCATCGAAGTTCACACGTTCTTCAACGTCGAGGCGATCGAACCTGTGCGAAAGGTCGTCCAAAGCCTCGAGGGCGAGGAGCTGCCCTACGATCTGCTGATCCTGGTGCCGCCGCACAAGGGCCAGCAGTTCCTCATCGACTCAGGCCTGGCGCCGGCGCCCGGCGGCTGGCTCCCCACCGATCGGGCGACGTTGCAGGTGGGTGGCCGGCCGAACGTGTTCGCCTTGGGCGATGCGACCGACCTGCCGCTATCGAAGGCCGGCTCGACCGCCCACTTCGAGGCGCCGGTCGTGACGGAACGGATCGTCGCCGCGGTCGAGGGCCGTGAAGTGGACCACAAGCACGGCGACTACCTCGGCAAGGTCATGTGCTTCTTTGAGATCGGCGACGGCAAGGGGACCCTCCTGCAGTTCGACTACGAGCACCCACCCCGGCCGCCGAAGCCCAACCAGCTGTGGCACCTGGGCAAGATCGTCTTCAACAAGACGTACTGGCACACGGTGCCGAAGGGCCGGGTCTAGCCAACGCCCGGCCCGATCCCATCCGCGGGCCTTCTAGGGGCCATACGGCCCGTCCCGGTGGGACCTTCGCGACTGTCGAAGTCCGTGTTGGCCAGCCATCGTGATGCTGCGCAAGATGCTGCGGCAGGACCGCCGTTGGCAGCGCGAGGAGTGTTTGTCATGACACAGATCGCCGCCGCTCCGAGGCCCGTATGGGCGTTCGCGGAGCATGAGCACCGAGACTTGGTCCGCGGACTGAACCGGATCCACGAGACGGCCTGTGAGGTCCAGGGTTGGGTCGCGCCGGAACTGCCGACCCACCTGGTCGGCGTGATCGACTGGTTCGATCACGTTCTTGCGCCCCACCTCTCCTGGGAGGAAGCGTGGTTGTTCCCGGAGATCGACGGGCGAACCGGGACACCGTGGTCGACGCGACCGGCCCGATTTCGATCATCAGCAGATCCGGAGCATGGTGGACAGGATCCGTGAGGACCGCGCCCTGCTGCAGGCGGTCGATGCTGCCGCTCGGCTGCCCGAGATCAAGTGCCACCTGTTCGGGCTCGAGGCGCTCCTGCGCTCGCACATCGAGCGCGAGGAACGGTTCCTCATCCCGATCCTCGCAGAGTGAACGCCATGACGGGTCTCGACTACCCAGCCGGGCGCACATTCGAGCCAGTCGCCGCGTATCGCGCACTGGCCGACCTCGGCTTCCTGGCGCATTCGGATCTGCCCGATCGGCCCGGGCCCGCCTACCTGCTGGTGGCGATCCGCTCGATTCCGACGCTGCATCACTACGATCCCGAGCGGATCGAGTTCTGGATGACCGACTGCGATCGTGGGCGGCGATCGGAGCTGACCCGAGATAGCCGGCTGCCGATCGATCGGTCGTTCTCCTGGGGCGTCATCCGCTTGATCGACCGGCTCGGCATCTCGAATGCGTACCTCACCTTCGGCGGCGACCTGCGCGCGACGATGATCGACGGCACGCTCGTGGCCGAGTTCCGATCGCCGGCCCCGTTGCTCCGACGAGGAGGCCATTCTCAGGGCTGGGACAACGGCGCGGAGACCCTCGGGGCGTTCTTCGGTCGAGTCATGCTCGCTGTCGATTACGTCGATGGTTTCGAAGCACGCTTCGCCGCTGTGGGACCAGTGGCACGCTATGCGCTCTTCCTGGGCGACACGCTTCGTCGGTATCGCCACAGCCCGACGCTTCGGGCGACCCACCCCGAGTTGTGGACGACGATCCAGGCCGAGGAACGGCGTTTACGCACGCGCCAACCGGAGCCGTGGTCGCAGGCGGAGGAACTGAAGGCCGCGATCGAGCCGATCCTTCGGGCCGGATGACCATCGCCATTCATGCCGCTTGGCTCTACTCCGTGGGACGGAACGGCCCGACGATGACGTTGGCAGGCAGCCCTCCCGGCGCCAGCAAGAACAGGAGGTGTGGGCAGATGGAGTTCAACATCGCCCTCGGACTTGGTGGATGGGTCCTCCTCGTGGTTGGAGCGATCCTCTTCGGCGTCATCGCACAGTCGATCGGCGAGGCGCGCACAGGTTATGAGTGGCTCATCGACTCGTTCGCCGCCGGTTTCGGCGCGATCGCAGCCAGTGAGTTCATCGTTGCCTGGCGGACCTTCGAGCCGGTCTGGGACGGCCTTGCGCTGGTCCCGGCCGTGGTCGGAGCACTCGTCCTCGGCATCGTCGTCGAAGCGGCAACGCGGTACATGACAGGCGGGACGTATGCCGGCCGACCGATGTCGGCCTAGCATCGAACGTCGCCTGCACAGCGCGAGAGGGGCTCGCCGGGCGACCGGCGGGCCCTTCTCGACAGAGGAGTCGCAGCGCGGCTCCGATCGACAAGAGGCACGCCATGAATTTCGACTTCGTCCTCGGCTTTGGCGGCTGGACATTGCTGTT
The DNA here is from genome assembly GCA_963788235.1 of uncultured Chloroflexia bacterium. GTDB lineage: Bacteria > Chloroflexota > Limnocylindria > Limnocylindrales > CSP1-4 > SPCO01. Next base: position 224,344 of record CAWBFV010000004.1, read on the forward strand.
CCTGGCCGCCCTGGCCTTCGTGGCGCTCGGCCTGTGGGTCGACGCTGCCCGACAACGGGCGCTCCATGACCTGGGGGCGCAACCAGGGGCGAGCAGCGCGCCGATCGAATCGGAGCCACCGACCGCCGCCGACTGAAGGCTCGTGCGGACAGTCGAAGACCCGCCGTGTGGCGGGTCTTCGCTTTCGCCCGGCGACGGATCGTTACCGATCGGACATCGTTGCCGCGAGTGCTGCGCCCCAGGCACGAGCTCGGTCGAGTTCACCTTCCCGAAGCGGACCGTATTTCCCGTCGACCACGAACCGCTGCGCGGCACTGATCCGCTCATACCCGGCCGCGCGGAGATCCTTTTCGATGGCCCCCGTGGCACCGCTGGGCGACCACCAGACTCGGGTCTCGAACGCGGCATGCCCACCCGTACCACGGGGTAGTCGGCTCAGCCATGTGCGCATCGGCGTCGAGTTCACCGTCGGCGGCCGATCCTCGTTGGCGAGCCCTTCGATGATCCGCTCGGTCGGCAGTCGAAACCCCATCACGGGGGCTCCCGCAACGATCAGGTCGGCATTGGCGACGACGGTGGGGACCGCCTGATCGGTGGTCATGGCCTTGGTGCCAGATCCGATGCCTTGGGCGATCGCCCTGGCAACGGCCTCCGTATTGCCCCAGTGTGATTCGTAAACGACGACGGCTTGCATGTGGCGCCTCCGCGATGTCGTGGCTCCTGGCGGTGGGCCTACTCGCTCCCACCCCTCACAATGAGTCTCAAGGACCGGCTAGCCCGGGTCCCAGCGCCATCCGGCTCTAACGAACCGGGCCGAATGGGCCTGTCAGCCGTCGGCGCCGGCTCAGTACCGTTGGCCGCGAAGTTGGCTCGATGGAGTCACGGCAGGAGGGAGGACAGCGATGTTCTCGAGATACCGCAACCTCGTTGTACCGCTCGCGATCATCGCGGCGGCCATCCTCGTCTACATGCAGAACCCGTGGTTCTCGCCAGCGCCTGGCACCACGGAGCGCGCGATCGCTACGATCGCGTTCTGGGTCCTCGCGATCGTCGTCCTGTTCCTGATGTTCCAGGATCGCAAGTCACCGGATGCCCAGACCGTAGAGGTTGAGGGGCCCGCATTCGCGCGATACCTGTTCAGTAATACTCGGGCGGGTCTCTTCTGGCTACCCATCCGGATCTTCCTTGGGTTCGAGTGGCTTGAGGCCGGCTGGCACAAGCTCACTGGGCCAGGCTGGATCGACGGTGGATCCGCGCTGCTGGGATTTTGGCAAAGCGCAGTGAAGGTCCCCGAGGCGCCCGGCCGACCACCGATCAGCTTCGAGTGGTATCGGACATTCCTCCAGTTCCTGATCGACAACAATGCCCAGACGTGGTTCGGCTGGTTGATCACGTTGGGTGAGATCGCGGTCGGCATCGGTCTCCTCCTTGGCCTGCTGACCGGCATCGCAGCCTTCTTCGGCGCATTGATGAACATGTCGTTCCTGCTTGCGGGATCGGCATCGGTCAACCCGATCATGTTCACGTTTGCCGTTGGTCTGATGCTCGCCTGGAAGGTCGCCGGCTACTACGGCCTCGACCGATACCTGCTGCCGATGCTGGGCGTGCCGTGGCATGCGACGACGCACATCACCCGACCGCAGCCGGGGCCTGCCCCTGGATGACCCGCGGCGGTCAGACTTGACCGTCACCACTCGCCGGCTCGATCACGCCGCCGACGTCAACGACGTCGGCGGCGCTGTTCCTGCGCAACCTGGTCGACCAACCAGTACGTGCATGGTGGGGGACGCGTTTTGACCCGAAGGGTCCATCGCCGTGCCGCGAACGCCAACTCGCGGCGTGCCCCTTAACCCGACGATCTCGGTCGGGTCAGTGCCGACCGTTGATGTGATCTCGGATCGATCTTCGGCTATCGGACCCCTTCGGGTCTGGGTTGATCATCCCGCGCGGGCCCGGACCGAGACAGTGCCGAATGGCCCGATTCGTGCTCGTCCCGGGGCCGTCCTTGTGACGTTGGGCCCTGTCCGTCGCACGGTCTCCTGCGCGAACCTACCCTCGAAAGGTGCGGTGATGAAGATGACAACCATTCGAGAAGTCATGACCAGTCCGGTGCTGTCCGTGCGTCTGACGACCCCATTGAAGGATGTCGCCCGACTCCTGGTCGATAACCGGATCAGCGGCCTGCCGGTGCTCGACGTCGACGGGACCGTGCTCGGCGTCGTCTCGGAGGCGGATTTCCTGATCAAGGAGAGCGGCGACGGCATCGTCCACCATCGGCCCCTCTCCAGGCTCCTGGGCGAGTCGCGCCAGACACGACGTCAGCTCGACAAGGTCCATGCGACGCGCGCCGCGGACGCGATGACGGCGCCCGCGATCACGATCGATGCGAACCGTCCGATCGCCGAGGCGGCTCGACTGATGACCCTGAAGAAGGTGAATCGGTTGCCGGTCGTCGAGGGCGATCGACTGGTCGGCATCGTCACACGAGCCGACCTGGTCGCCGCGTATGTCCGTTCGGACCAGGAGCTCGAGGACACGATCCGCCAGGACATCATCCTGCGCACGATGTGGCTCGACCCGACCCGGTTCCAGGTGCAGGTCAAGGACGGCATCGCGAGGATCTCAGGACACGTCGAGCGTCGATCGACCGCCGACATGATCGGTCAGGCCTCGAACGCCGTGCCGGGTATCGTCGATGTCGAGACATCGATCACATGGTCGATGGACGACAGCAAGATCCAGCCCGAGCCGATCGATATGGTGACGTCGTTGGGACCGCGCTGACGACCGGGCGCTTCGCGGCTCAGGCGATCCAGGTGATGCCGCGCAGCGCCCGTACCGTCTCTGCCAAGATCGCCGGCAGTAGGGCGATGATCGCGACGAGGACCCACTCGCTGGGGTCGAGCGGCGTGGCCCGGAACGCGTCTGCGAGCGGCGGGACGAGCGGGATCGCCGCCTGCACCAGCACCGTCAGGACGCACGCCCCAAACAGGAGCGGGTTCGGGCTCAGCCGATAGAGCGGTTCCCGCAGGCTCCGATTGGCGTACGCCCGGACGGCCTGCGCGCAGACGAGGGTCGTGAAGGCCAGCCACCGTGCATGGTCTGGCGATGCGCCGTAACTCACCATGAGCCACAGCGCGGCGAGCGCGCTGAACCCACCAGACAACGCGATACGCGCCAGCAGACCGGCTGGCACCAGCGGCCTGGCGACTGGTCGAGGCGGTCGGTGCATGAGGTCGGGCTCCGCTGGTTCCCGCTCGAACGCGACGGACGCCGCGATATCGATGAACAGTTCGAGCCACAGGATCTGGATGGGGAGCAGCGGCTGGCCGAAGCCTGCGAGCGTCGCGATGAGGACGAACCCCAACAACGCAACGTGGGTCGACAGCAGGAAGACCAGGCCTTTCTGGACGTTGTCGACGATGCGCCGCCCCTCGCCGATCCCGAAGATCAGCGTCGCGAACGAGTCATCCCCGAGGACAAGATCCGAGGCTCCCTTTGCCACAGCGGTGCCGCTGCCCATCGCGACCGCGACGTCGGCGGCGTGGAGTGCGGGGGCGTCGTTCACTCCATCGCCGGTGACGGCGACGAGATGGCCCGCACGCCGCGCGACTTCGACAACCCTGCGCTTCTGGTCAGGTGTCGAGCGCGCGATCACGTTGATCTCGGGCAGGCGTCGCGCGAGGTCGTCGTCGGACCAGGCTTCGACCTTGGAGCCGAGGACCGTGCGCCGATCGTCCAGGCCGGCCTGACGGGCGATCGCGCGCGCGGTCGTCGGGTGATCACCAGTCACGACGACCACGTGGATTCCGGCTCTGTCCGCCGCCGACGTTGCCTCGGGGATCTCAGGCCGCAGCGGATCGGCGAAGCCGATGAGTGCCAGCATGCCGCCCGCGGCAGCACTGGCCGACCGGCGGGCGAGCCCGACGACGCGCTCCCCGCTCGCGGTGGCGGCCTCGATCCGCTCGTGCCACGCTGCTCGTCGGGGCCCGGTGGTGCCGAGAACGAGGTCGGCCACGGCCTCTGGCGCCCCGAGGAACAGCGTCTCGACGTGGCCGTCTCGACGGGCGGTGGTCGACGTCCACGGCCGCCGGTCGTCGACCGGCTCAGCGTCGATCAAGTCGGCCGGGTCTGGGTGCGCATCACCACCGCCTGCCTCGACGGCCCTCCCCAGCGCACCCGTGAAGGAGCTCAGACCGATGCCTTCGCCCGACGCCCACGCGTCGTCTTCTGCGCGGAGCGCATCGACGAGGAGCTCGAGGCGGCGAACCGGGTCCGTGACGAGGCCACCCGACTCGTAGACCGAGGCCACCTCGAGACGGTTCTCGGTGAGGGTGCCGGTCTTGTCGGTGACAACGACGTCGACGGCGCCAAGGACCTCCTCCGCGTTCAAGCGCCGGACGAGCACGCCGCGCTTGAGGAGGCGGTACGCGCCGAGGCCGAGGATGACCGCCAGCAGCACGGGTGGTTCTTCGGGGATCGCCGCGATCGCGGCGGAGATCCCGGCGAGCAGGTTGTCTCCAGCCGGGTTCCCTCGCAGGAAGCCGAGGCCGGTGGTGATCGCGATCAGCCCGATCGCGACGATCAGCAGGATGCGGACGAGTCGATCGAGCTCGCGCTGCAATGGCGAGCGGCGGCGTTCCTTGCCTGTCAGCCCCCCGGCGATACGCCCGACCTCGGTGGCCGCTCCGATCGCCGTGACGATGCCCTCGCCGCGACCACCGACGACACTGGTTCCCGAATAGGCCATGCACCGTCGGTCGGCGAGAACGCTTCCCGGAGCGTCGGGCTCGACGACCCCAGGCTCCGGCACCGACTCACCGGTCAAGATGCTGCGATCGAGCACGAACCGGTCCACGCGGCGTAGTCGAACGTCGGCCGGGACGACATCACCGATCCGCAGCAGGACGATGTCACCGGGTACGAGCTCGGATGCAGCGACGTCGACGGCCCGCCCGTCTCGCCGAACACGGGCGCGTGGCGCTGACGCCGCCCTCAGCGCTTCTAGTGCTCGTTCGCCGCGGTATTCGGTCACGACGTCGGCGCCGACGATCGGGATGAGCCCGCCGAGGATCAGCAGACCGTCGCGGACCTTGCCGAGCAGGATGGCGCTGATGCCGGCAGCGAGCAGCAGCAGGACGAACGGCTGGGTCGCGGACTGCAGGACCATCCGCCAGATGCGCGGTTGGCGTTCCGCCTCGAGCGCATTCGGTCCCGCCTTGGCACCACGTCGGTGGGCCTCGACGTCTGGCAAGCCAGCTTCCGGCTCAACCCCGAGCGATGCGGCGATCGCCTCCGCCGTGACCGTGTAGGGAAGGGGATCGATCTTTGTGGGCCACTGGTCGTGCTCGACGTCCCGGCCCGTAGCCCTCATCGCACCATGGTGCGCCCGACCGGCCGGAGGAACAGCGCGAGCACGGCCACGCCCAGCACGGTGAGTGCCGCGAACACCGGCGTCAATGTGGCGGAGACGACTGGCGAAGCCGGGTCAGCCATGTGGCCGACCCATTGATCGACGCCGATGCTGGCGGTTTCGATCGTCAGCATCACCAGGAGGGATCCGGCCAGTAGGTATCCCCATGGCCGGCGACGAAGGAGCAGCACGGCGGCAACCACCATGAGCGGCAACGTGAAGCCTAGGTCGAGAATCTGCACCGGACCTGTCGTCATACCCGTGCCGTCGAGAAAGGCGGGCGGGGAGGCGCTGAGGACCGCGGGGATCGTTGCCCGGAGCCACAGCCCCAGGAACAACATGGCGTTGACGAGGAGGTAGGCAGCGATGGTGCGGACGGGAGCATTGCTCCCGACGTGACGAGCGAGGCGTGATACCGGGATCGTCGCGCCGAGCGCGACGATCGCCCAGAACGCCAGCGAAAGCATCGCGACGTACAGGAAGAAGAACGCGTTGAACGGGGTGCCAAACAGGAAGAGCACACCCTGGTACATGATCGATCCGAGCGCGCCGAACCAGCCGATCACCGCTGCGCCGAACCCGCGCCCGACGAGGACCATCGAGAGCGCGAGGACCGGAAGCGTGACGACCAAGAGGACGAGCGCGGTCCCCTGGAGCGAGCCGATGCTGACCGCCGGACCGCGGAGCGCGTCGCGAGCGAGCAGCGTGGCCACGACGGCGGCCAGCGTGTCGATCGCGAGAAGGATCGACAGGACGAACGGGGCCGAACCGACGGCGACCGCCGTTCGGTCACGACGGGCGGTGCGGTCGATCAGGGCGGCAGTCGTGGTGGTCATCGTCGTGCTCCTGGCGCGCTCATCCAATCGGGCCCGTGCCGAGCGGGGGCCTGATCCGATTCAAGCGTGGGTCGCCCGGCGTCGACGCGAGTCAGACGGCCCGAACTGCTATGCCGGATGGCCCGTCGGCTCGATCAATCGGCAGCCGCGGTCGACCCGAGGGCGGTCTGGATCGCCTCATGGAGACGCGCGCCCGTCGGCTGACCGAGCAACACTGTGACACGGTGCGGACCGGTCTCCTCCTCCCAACTCAGCGCGAGCCCGGGTGACGTCAGGACGACGGGCGTGTCCGGATGGATGTCACGGATGTTGTCGATGAGCACGCGCGACCCTTCGGCATCGCCGCTCGCCCACACGTCATAGACCAGCACATCGGCGGCCTGGGCGAGCTCGCACGAGCGCCCGGCGAGCACGGGGCAGACATTCCGGCTGGGCCCTCCGCATTCGTTGACGTCATATCCGAACCGTCGAAGCGAGTCGGTTTCCTGTCCGGCCAGGTCAAGGTCGTGGTGGACGACGAGGACTCGCGTCATGGCACACCTCCCCATCGATCGGGGTCGTCCGGTCCAAAGGGGGCCGGTGATCGGGCTGAGTGTGGTGCTTGCTCCACCCCACGCGGAGTGGCGAATGTCACGGATGCACGGGCCACGTGGCCCGATCGATGCATGGGTGGAATCAGGGGTTCGAACATCTAGCCGGCCACTCGCGGAATCGGGCCCCGTTCTGATGGAGTCACATCCGAGCGGACGATCGAATAGCCGACGAGATCGTGCTGCGTGCCGGCGCGAGACTGAGCGCGACGTATCACACCCTCGCGGGTGAAGCCGGCCTTCTCGAGCGAGCGTTGCTCGGCGAGGTTGTCGACGTCGGTGCTGGCCTCGACGCGCTCGATCTTGAAGCAGTCAAACAGCAGCTCGGCCAGCAGCCGCTGTGCCTCGGTCCCGTAGCCGTGGCCTCGTGCCTCCGGGTCGAGAGAGACTCCGATGTTCAGCGCTCGCGAGCCGGCGGTTGGCCCATACGAGACGGTGTGCCAGCCGATGTCGCCGATGACGACGTCGTCATCGATCCGGACCACGAGCAGCGTGCCGCGATCGGGCCCGACCATCCGTTGGCCGTGCGCAAGGTTTTCGGCCAGCGGTGTGGGCTTGCCAAGCCCGAAGTCGTTGAACTCGCCGATCATCGCCGGGTCGCGTGCCCGTGCATCAACCACCTCCGCGTCGTCGAGCGTCGCTTCCCGGAGGCGAACCAGCGAACCGGCCCGTTCCATGGGTTCGTCCGGCGCGGTCGTGCCACCTTCGATTTCGCGTTCTGTCACCGTCCCATCCTAGGGCGCTGACGAGGTCGGGACGGCCCGGGCCGGTCGGCCCGGAGGAATGGTCCACTGGTCCCTTCCGGCGCGAGGGCACTCGGCTCAACGATGTAGTGCATGAACGACCTGCCCTCGCTCGCGGATCCGACCCTGCTCATTGCCGAACCCGCCAGACCCGATCAGATCGCCCTCTCTCGCCGGGCGATGTTGCGGGCAGCCGGCGGCGGGCTGCTCGCGGCCGGTGTCGCTGCATGCGTCGGCCCGACCCCGACGACCGGCTGGTTCCCCGAAGCATCGTCCGGGACCGGTACGGGGATGTCGGCGTCCTCCGCGGCACCATCGGACGCGGCCTCCGCCGCCCCGTCGATGGATCACTCCGCTTCACCGGTGGCCGGCAGCTCCGCCGCGCCAGTCGACCACGACGCCGCCGCGCTGGTCGCGGTCCAGCGGTTTCTCGGCGGCGAGGGTGCGGGAATGGACCATCCTGGCAACGTGCCGCTCGAGCCCAAGGTCGTCGACGGGGTCAAGGTCTTCGAGCTGACGATCGAGGAGATCCAGCACCGGATCGACGCCATCAAGGAGCCGATCGCCGCCCTTGGTTACAACGGGATCTGGCCAGGGCCGCGGCTCACCGTGACGGAAGGCGACCGCGTGCGCGCGATCTTCACCAACAAGCTGCGCGAGTCGACCGGCGTGCACTTCCATGGCCAACGCATCCCGAACGCGATGGATGGCGTGCCGCACATCACGCAGGATCCGATCCTGCCGGGCGATTCGTTCACCTATGAGTTCGTCGCTCGGACGCCCGGCTCGCACATGTATCACAGCCACCACAACGCGACCGACCAGGTCGGCCGCGGGCTGCTCGGCGCGTTCATCGTCGAGCCGAAGGACCGCTCCCGGCGCTACGACCGGCAGTACGGGGTGTCGCAGGACATCGTCTGGATCAGCAACGACTCGCTGGGTGGGTTCACGATCAACGGCCGCGGGTTTCCGGCGACCACCCCGATCGTCGCGACCCTCGGCGACAAGATCGCGATCCGCTTCATGAACGAGGGCAGCATGATGCACCCCTGGCATCTCCACGGGATGCCGATGCGGGTCGTCGCCCGTGACGGATATCCGCTGGGCTCCGCCGCCTTCACGTGCGACACGCTCGGGGTCAATCCCGGCGAGCGCTGGGACGTGATCGTGGATTGCGACGAACCCGGGGCATGGGCATTCCACTGCCACATCCTTCCGCACGTCGAAGGGACGGACGGGATGTTCGGGATGGTCACCGCCCTCGTCATCCAGGCACCTGCGAGCGGAGCATCCAGCGCCACCCCATCGAACACGTCACCGATCGCCACGGCGGCGCTTGCGGCGGGGTCGACCGCGTTCGCGTGTCGCGTCCCCGGGATCGGCTGAAGGGAAGTCTTGACAACGTTGGTACATGTTCCTCAAGGGAGGCCCACATTCATGGCTCGCCTCATGTCGATCCTCGCCGGGATCGCGCTCGCCCTGACCGCCTGCGCGCAGGCCGGGGCGGCGGGTGCCGTCTGGACCTATCCGCCAGGAACGAGCTCGCGACCCGCGGCGCCATCCGCCCAACCGGTCTCCTCGGTGGCCCCGGCCGCATCGGCCGTCACGAGCAATACGCTTGAGATCACGGCGTTCGATCTGGGGTTCGAGCCGGCGATGCTCGAGGTTCCGGCCGCCGGTCGATATACCGTCAAACTCGTCAATACGGGCGCCACGTCGCATGACATCACGTTCCCATCGGGCGAGACGGCCTTGGCCAAGCCCGGTGAGACCGGGAGCGTCGACGTCGACGTCCCCGCAGCTGGACTGACATTCCTGTGCTCGATCCCCGGTCACGCCCAAGCCGGCATGGCCGGCAAGGTGATGGTCGCAGGGGCCGCGGCTCCAAGCAGCGCTCCAGACGACCACGGTGGTCCAGCACCGGCGACAGATATCCAGGCCGATCCGAACGCGCCGGCTCCGGTCCGCTACGACCCGAAGGCGCCGGCCCTGCTCGCCGGCACGGTCCACGACATCGACTTGGTCATGACCGAGCAGGACATGACGGTCGCCACCGGGTTTGTCCAGAAAGTGTGGACGTTCGGCGGCACCGTTCCGGGGCCTGTGATCCGCGTCAAGGTGGGCGACAAGATCCGCGTCCACCTCAAGAACCCCGTCGAGAACCAGATGGCGCATTCGATCGACTTCCATGCGAGCCAGGTCGCCTGGAACGACGAGATGACCTCGATCGAGCCGGGCAAGGAGAAGCTCTACGAATGGACCGCGGACTACGCCGGAGTCTGGATGTATCACTGCGGGACTGCCCCGGCGCTCCACCACATCGCCAACGGCATGTACGGCATGGTCATCGTCGAGCCGACCGACGGATTGCCCAAGGTCGACAACGAGTTCGCCCTGGTCCAGAGCGAGTGGTATCTCGGCCCGCAGCACCAACCGGTCGACCTGACGAAGGCGGCGGCCGGCGCCCCGGCCCCTGATTTCGTGGTCTTCAACGGCGTGGCAAACCAGTACAAGGACGGGCCGATCCAAGTCGGAACCGGCGAGTCCGTTCGGATCTTCGTGCTCGACGCTGGGCCCAACATCGATAGCTCGTTCCATATCGTCGGAACGATCTTCAACACCGTCATCCGCGAGGGCGTGACCCTTGCGAAGGGCAACCGCGGCAACTGGGGATCGCAGGCGATGGACCTGTCACCAGCGCAGGGCGGGATCGTCGAGTTCACCACGGCGGAGGACGGTCTCTACCCGATCGTCACGCACGCCTTCAACTTCGTCGGACGGGGAGCGCTGGGCCTCATCCAGGCTGGCGACGGCGACCCGTTGAACTGACGAACGACTGATCGGCAGCAACCGGACGGTTTCGGCCCGGCAGACCGAGCGACGCGATCGTCACGCCGACCGCCGCGATCGTCGTCACGCCGAACACTGCCATCACTCCGTCCGCCGTGACGCTCGCACCGAGGATCGCCCCGGCCAGGCTCGCGCCGACGACGCCGCCCAGGTAGCGGCCGGTGTAGTACGTGCCGGCCGCCATGCCGACCCGTTCCGGCGCGACCGTCTCGATCGCGGCCGTTTGCCGCGCCGAGCCGCCGAGCCCCATCCCGAGTCCCACGATCGACAACAGCGCCGCGAGCACGAGCGTCGACGCACCCGGAGCCACCTGCCACAGGATCGCCAGCGCGACCGCCGTCACCAGCCCGCCGACGACGGCAGGCCTCCGACGCCCGATCCGGTCGGAGAGGCGGCCACCGATCGGGGCCACCAGGCCCCACAGCGCGGAGACACTCAGCAGGGCGAGTCCGCCTTCGATCGGCGAACCGCCGTGCAAGCGCTCGACCAGGAGCGGGACCACGATGAACGTCGCGTGGAGCACGACCGTGATCCCGAAGACACCAGCGAGCGCTGCCGCGAACGACCTCGATGTGAGCAGCCGTGGGTCGACCGCCGGATGGTCCCGCCGAAGTTCGACGGCGACGAACGCGACAGCGAGCGGGACGACGGCCAGCGCTGCGACGGTCCCGAGACCGCCGTCGAACGGGCCGCGAATCGCATACAGCGCGGCGATCAGCGTCAGCGCGAGGAGCACCAGCCCCGGGATGTCGATCGCTCGGGCTGGCACCGCCCGGCGATCCACGCGACGCGGCACCGCGAGCCAGCCGACCGTGGCCAGCGCGACCGCGGCGACCGGCACCGCCAGCACGAACAGGCCGCGCCATCCGAAGGAGCTGACGAGGACGCCGCCGATCAATGGCGCCGCGATGGCACTCGAGGAGGTGACCAGGTCGAACACGCCGAACGCGGCGCCGCGACGATCGGGTGGCGCCTCGGCGGCAATGAGCGCGGTCGAGCTCGTCGAGACCAGGGCGCCGCTGACCGCCTGGAGGACACGCGCCGCGGCGAGGATCGCGAAGGAGCCGGCCGTTGCCGCGAGCACGGACGCCGTCGCAAAACCCACCACGCCGACGAGGAACGTCCGCCGGTGGCCGAACCGGTCGCCCAGGCTCCCACTCGCCGGCAGCGCGATCGAGACCGCGGCGAGGTACACCGTGACGAGCGTCGACACCGTCACGGCGTCGACCCCGAAGGTGTCCATCACGCTCGGCAGCGCGACGGCGAGCATCGTCGAGTTGAGGGGCACGAGCACCGACCCACTCGCGATGCCGAGCATCGCCGGTGTCAGGAGTCGAGTCGGCGCCTCCTGTTTCGCGCGATCCTCGGTCACAGGACCCGGACGAGACCGGTCGTGCCGTCGAGCTCCACGAGCGCGCCGTCCGGGATGCGATGCGTCGCGTCGCCGAGCCCCACGACCGCCGGCAGCCCGAACTCGCGCGCGACCACGGCCGCATGGCACACCACACCGCCGGTGTTGACGAGCAGCCCGCCCGCGACCGTGAAGAGCGGCACCCACGACGGGTTCGACGACGGCGCGACGATGATGTCGCCCGGCCGCACCTTCCCGAAGTCCACCGGCCCGAGGACGATCCGGGCCGTGCCGCGCGCGACGCCCGCCGATGCGCCGGTCCCGCGCAGCGAGCCGTCGTCGGTCGCGTCGTATCGGGCGCCGTCAAAGCGGTCCGCCGGTCCGGACGGCTGGCCCGCCGGTTTGCCGACGCTTGCCGGCGGCGTCAGCGTGAGCTGGAGCTGATGCGTCGCGCGCCGCTCGGCGATCAGTGCCCGCCGGTCGACGGGCGCGGCGAGCAGCTCAGGGACCTCCTCGCGTCGCAGGAACAGCACGTCGTCCGGCCGATCGATCACGTCCGCTAAGACCAGCCGCGCCCCGACCTGCAGCGCGAACGAGCGCAGCGCTGCCTGCATGAGCCGATCGATCCAGTAGTTGTGGACCTCGGTCAGCGGGCCGACCCTGCGGCCTGCTTCGAGGAGCGCTTCGAAGCGGTCGAGCTCCTCCGGGTGGTCGGCGAGGATCTCGCGGACGCGATCCGCCTCCAGGTCTGATTCGGCGATCAGCGCCGCGCGGCGTGCATCGGTCGATGCGGGGTCGGACCGGGCGAGCCGGCGGGCGACATCGCCAAGGACCATCGACGGGTCATCGGCCCAGCTGGGAAACATGATGTCGTCGAAACTGCCGCCCAGGTGCCCGTGGTCGTCGAGGAATGCCCGCAGCTCCGCGAGGAACGCCGCGGCCTCGGGCATCGGCTCGAGGGAGTCGAGTGTCGGCGGGTGACCATCGGCGAACGCGGCTGCCAGCGCGGGATCGCAGCTGACCATCGACGCGAGTCGGTCGAGCGCCCGCTCGACGTCGTGCAGGACGTCGGTCCGACCCTGGATGAGGTTGAGGGCATGGCCGGGTGCGGCATCGGGAACGACGCGCTCGTAGAAGTCAGCGAGGTCGTCGGTGATCTGGTACGCGCCGCGGATCGAGATGAAGTGGATCTGCCAGCCGCGCGCCACTCGCTCCCACGCCTCGTTCCAGACGGGCACAAGGTCAGCGAGCGGGGTCGTTTCGACCGGGATGGCGCGGAACCAGCTCCGGGTCGCGGTCAGCTCAGGAAGCGCGACGCCAGCCCAGTACGCATCTGACTCCGCGATGAACGCCCGCACGCGTTCGGTGTGGGCATCCCCCGCAGCCTTCCGCTCAGGTTCGGGAAGAAGGTCGCGCCCGGCGTAGTAGCCGTACCCGTTCCAATACCGGAAGACGACCTCATAGGGCGAGTCGAACCACGCCTTCCCATACACCATGCCGTCGGCGATGAGCTGCACATAGTCGATGCTCAGCGGCGACAGCGCGAACGGCATGTGCATCGAGTCGTGTTCCCACGTCAACTCGAGATCGCCCGGGTCGTCCCAGGCGATCGGAAACGCGGACGTGGCGAGATCGGCCTGCTCGGTGGCCATCGGTTCGCACCCCTTCGAGCCGCGTTCGGACGCAGCCGGCTGAGTCTAGCGATGGGCCATCGGTCGGATCGATCGATTCAGCGAGTCAGGAATCCGGCTCCGGCGGCAGCTGAGACGGGCATGATGCTCGCCGTGCGTCCGGTTCGCGGCCGGTAGGCGCGCGCGACCGCAGCCTCCAGCGCCGGGATCGCGTCGGGCCGCACCAGGTTGATCGTGCAGCCGCCGAAACCACCGCCCGTCATCCGCGCGGCGAGGACGCCGTCGACGCCGACCGCGATCTCGACCAGCGCGTCGAGTTCCGGCGAGCTGACCTCGAACAGCTCGCGGAGTGACGCATGGCTCGCGGCAAATGCAGCACCGACGGCGCGGATGTCATCGGCGGCGAGCGCCGCGACGACGTCGAGGACGCGGCCGTTCTCCTCCACGATGTGCCGTGCTCGCCGCCCAACCACCTCGGCCAGCGCGCCGATGTGTTTCCCGAGAAACGCCGGGTTGACGTCGCGCAGCGACTCGATGGCAGGGTCGATGGCGCGCAGCGCGGCGACCGCCGCCTCGCACTGGGCGCGACGCTCGTTGTACGCGGACGCATTGAGACTGCGCGACACGTTGCTATCGATCACGACGAGTGCGACGTCGTCCGGGAGGGCGACCGGGCGCCACTCGAGCGATCGACAGTCAAGAAGCAACGCGGCGCCGGCCACGCCGCACGCCACCGAGAACTGGTCCATGAGCCCCGATCGAAGGCCCACGTATTCATTCTCGGCCCGCTGGCTGATCCGGGCGAGATCGAGCGGCGCCGACTCATCCGCCGCGGTGCCGAGCAGCCCCCACGCGGACGCGAGCTCGATCGCGGCACTCGACGACAGGCCGGCACCTGCCGGCAGCGTCGAGGAGATCACACCGCGGATTCCACGCGGTCGGCGGCCGCTCTCGGTCAGGGCCCAGGCGACGCCTGCGACGTAGTCGATCCACGTGCCGTCCTTCGGTCGGCCGATGTCGAGGTCGAACGAGCCCCGAGAAGCCGAGTCGAGCCGCGTGAGATCGACCCGCCGATCATCGGTCGGTGCGACGGCCATCCGGATCTCGCGATCGATCGCCGCCGGCAGCACGTAGCCGAGGTTGTAATCGGTGTGCTCGCCGATGAGGTTCACGCGACCGGGGGCGCGCACGACCTGGATCGAGTCCCGGTCGGTGGCCGCTTCCGGATAGCGCTCGATCAGCGCCTCGACCAGCGCAGCAGCGTCGAAGGGGCTCGTCACATCGACAAGCGTAGCCGCCGTATCCTCCGCTGATGCCGTGCTTCCCGGATCGATGCGCCTGCTGACCGAACCGCATCGGCGGTTCGACCCGCTCAGCGATCGTTGGGTCCTGGTATCGGCGAATCGGACGGACCGGCCGTGGCAGGGGAGCGTCGAGCGTCCGCCGACCCAGGTGGCGAAGCCGTACGACCCGTCGTGCTACCTATGCCCCGGCAATACGCGGGCGAACGGGGAGACCAATCCGCCATACGAGTCGATGTTCGTCTTCACGAATGACTTCGCGGCGCTTCGACCAGATTCGTCCAGTGATCGCGTCGAGGAGCGGCTGCTCGTCGCCGAAGGCGAGCCCGGCACCTGTCGGGTCGTCTGCTATCACCCCCGGCACGACCTGACGATGGCGGGGATGCCAGCTGAGGACGTGCGCCGGATCATCGACCTCTGGGCGGACCAGACGACCGAGCTCGGGCGCGACCACCAGTGGGTCCAGGTGTTCGAAAACCGGGGCGAGGCGATGGGCGCCTCGAACCCGCATCCGCACGGCCAGATCTGGGCCGGCAGCGCGTTGCCGAACGAGGCAGCGCGCGAAGCGGCAACGCAACGGGCGCACCGGGACCGGACTGGCGAACGGTTGCTGCTCGACTACGTCGCGCAGGAGCGCGAGGGCGATCGGGTCGTGATCGAGAACGGGGAGTGGCAATTCGTCGTCCCGTTCTGGGCGACGTGGCCGTTCGAGACGCTGCTCGTCCCGGGTGCCCCGGCCGGTCGCCTTGCCGACCTCGCCGAGGACGCCCGCGACGCGCTGGCCGCCGCGCTCATCGAGCTCTTCACTCGGTACGACAACCTGTTCGGCGTGCCGTTCCCGTACTCGTGGGGTTGGCACCAGGCGCCGTTCGATGGCGAGGACCATCCCGAGTGGCAGCTCCACGCGCACGTCTACCCGCCTCTCCTTCGATCGGCGACGGTGCGCAAGTTCATGGTCGGCTACGAGTTGCTGGCCGAGCCGCAGCGCGACCTGACGCCAGAGGACGCCGCGGATCGGCTCCGCCGGGTGTCGGCGAGGCTCGACCTCGAGATGGACCGCGGCTAGGACGCGTCGTCCGCTGCGTCTACAGGCGTACCATGCTCGCGGTGGATCGACGACTAGCGCTCGGATTCATCGCTGCGGTAGTCGTTGCCGCGTGCTCGGGCGGTGGCGCCTCGATCGCCCCAAGCCCTCCCCTGCAGACGGGTCCGGCGACCTCGTCGTCGGCGGCGGCTGCCGCGACGCCCAGCCCGGCGACACCCACCCCGGATGTCACGCATCCGGTCGGCATCATCGCCATCGGGCACTCGGGGCTCACGGGTGAGGGAACGGCGAACCAATACGAGCCGCGCACGGAGAATTCCTGGGCGACCGGGAGCACAGCGGCGGTCAAGAGCGTGTACCGGCGCATGATCGATATGCTGCCCGAGACCGAGGGCCACGTCGCCAATGCCGCCGAGGGCGGGGCGCCCGCGGCGGCGTTGATGGCGCAGGCGAAGATCGCGCTGGTCGCGGTGCCAGTGCCAGCACTCGCGATCATCCAGACGGTCGACAACGACATCCAATGCGATGGGGCGAATGTCGCCGAGGTCGGCCAGCACCTCGCGAAGGCACTGGCGTTCATCAACCATGCGTCGCCTAACACCAAGATCATGGTGGTCGGACAACTCGGACGGCCGAGCGTCACGTTCATCAAAGAGCTCGTCGCGGCCGTGCCAGCGACCAAGGCCAGTCTCACCTGGGACGATCCGTGCTCGTTCTTCGACCGTGACGGCAAGCTCAGCGTGTCGGGGTTCGAGAAGCTCAGCGCGGTGATCGACAAGTACGAGGCCGAGACGGCCAGGGTGTGTGCTGCCGCACCGAATTGCGTGACCGACGGCGGCGTCCGCAAAGCCTGGGTCGACAAGATCAAATACTTCTCGCCCGACTACGCGCACTTGAATGTCGACGGTCAGGCTGCCGAGGCCGCACTCATCTGGCCTGCGATCGAGAAGCTCCTGGGTGGGTGACTGCCCCGGCGCGGGTCGCCGGCAATCCCCGCGACAGTGCGAGGGCAACCACCGCTAGGCCGATGACCAGCGCCCAACCGGCGACGACCCCGGTCAGGTCGGCGATGGTGCACGAAGTCGTACAAGCGGCGGGCGTTCGAAAACGGCGCAGGCCCCGATGGGGCCCACGCCGTTCGTGGTCGGTGGTCCGGGTCGGCGACCCGGGAAGCCGCTATGCGGTGGTGGTCGCCGGCCGAAGGGCCGGAGCCTTGACACGTGCGGTCTCGGGTCGTGTCGCCCAGACGAGGCCGAGGCCCGTGAGCAGGATCGTGCCACCGAAGCCGGCGAGGAGAGCCGCCATGCCCAGCCCGATCTGGAGAGCCGAGGCAGTCACGCTACCGACGCCAAGCTCGGCGATCAGGCCATGCGCGGTGGCGGTCCAGATCTGCTCGCGGGCGGGACCCTCGATCGGGTTCGCCCGGTCGAAGCCGGTCCAGTATCGGCCGTCGTTCACGAACTCGTACGTGCCGGCCTTGAAGACTTGGCCCTTGTACTCGACGTCCTTGTCGAGCACGACGGTCGCGGAGCCGTGCAGGGTGTGGTAGGCGATCGTCGCCATCTGGTACATGTATTCGCTGGCCGTGTTGACCTGCGGGTCGTTCGGGTTGAGCTCCGAGGGATTGACCGCGTAAGCCCAGTCGGTGGCCAGGAGGGCCATGATCTTCTGGGCGCCTTCGGTCTCGCCCCGGTCGACCAACTGACCGGACTCGTTGTAGGTGAGGCTGACGTTCTGCGCGGCGCTGAACGCCTGCAGCGACTGGGCTCCCTGGTTCGTCTTGTAGAAGGCGTACCCGCCGCCCGCGATGAAGACGAGTCCCACGACCGCCAGCATGACTCCGATGACCTTCAATCGACCGTTCATGATCCCATCCTCACTGACTACTGCTACTTGTTCTAGTGAAGCCAGCATGGGTGTGGGGTGCGTCCAGGGGATGGGCCATGCCGACCCATCTGACGGCCATTGGACCCTCGCGAGGGGGCCGAATGACACGGAGGCCAGATGGTCCGCCACTTCAGGTAGGGGACGTCGGCGCAGCTAGCGGACCTATACTCGCCGCGATGAAGCCCAACCCGCCCTACATGGCGACGGTCGTGATCGCGGTCGTGCTGATGGTGATCGGGCTCTCGCTCGAGGGCAGCCTCATCTCCATCGCTGCGCTCAACCAGGTGGTCGGGGATGCGCTCGCGGCGGTCGGGATCAAAGCCGGCCAGGAGCTCGCACGCATCATGGTCGTCGGCTCGCCGACGCTCTTGATCATCGGCTCACTGGTGCCGGGGATCTGATGCGTCGTCGCAGCAACTTTGCGCCCAGGTTCGGCACCATCGTGGTCGCAGCGGTCTTGACCGTTTTCGCCGCGCTCGTGTTCTTCACAAACCTGCTGCCGGGCACGATCGCCGGGTTCGCCACCGGTACGTTGGCGCTCTACGCCGCGATCGCCGCCTTCGTGATCCTGCTGCTGGGCGTCTTCGTCGAGGGCGTGTAGAGGTACGGCACGGGAAGCAGGCTCGGAAGAAGGGGAGTGGAGCGGGAGACGGGGCTCGAACCCGCGACATCCTGCTTGGGAAGCAGACACTCTGCCAACTGAGTTACTCCCGCTCGCGGCGAGATTGTAAACGCCTACCGCCAGCCAAGCTCCGGCGCCACGAACTTGAGGATGCTCTCGATGGCGTGGGCGTTGTACTCGACGCCGAGTTGGTTCGGAACGGTCAGCAGCAGCGTGTCGGCCGCCTGGATGGCCAGGTCACCAGCCAGCTCCTGGACGAGGACGTCGGGCTCGGCAGCGTACGAACGCCCGAAGATGGCTTTTGTCTGGGCGTCGATATAGCCGACCTGATCCGACCCTTGATTGCCGCGCCCGAAATACGCCCGGTCCCGGTCGTCGACCAAGGCGAAGATGCTGCGGCTGACCGATACACGAGGCTCCCGCTCGTGCCCGGCGGCGTGCCACGCCTCACGGAACAGCCGGATCTGCTCGGCCTGGAGCTCGTGGAACGGCACGCCGGCGTCCTCGGTCAGCAGCGTCGACGACATCAGGTTCATGCCCTGCTGTCCGGTCCATTCGGCCGTCGCGCGTGTTCCGGCGCCCCACCAGATCCGCTCGCGCAGGCCGGGTGAATGCGGCTCCGGGCGAAGCAGCCCGGGTGGGTTGGGGAACATCGGCGACGGGTTCGGCTCGGCGAACCCGGCACCGGACAGCGCCTGCAGGAAGACCTCGGTGTGCTCGCGGGCCATGTCGGCATCGGTCTGACCCTCGCGTGGCACGAAGCCGAAGTAGCGGAAGCCGTCGATGACCTGCTCGGGTGATCCGCGGCTGATCCCGAGCTGCAGCCGACCCCCGGAGATGAGATCGGCGGCGCCCGCGTCCTCGACCATGTACAGCGGGTTCTCGTATCGCATGTCGATGACGGCGGTTCCGATCTCGATGCGCTTGGTCCGTGCCCCGATCGCGGCGAGCAGCGGGAACGGCGAGGCAAGCTGCTGGGCGAAGTGGTGGACGCGGAAGTACGCGCCGTCGGCACCCAGATCCTCGACCGCTTCGGCGAGCTCGATCGACTGGATCAGCGCGTCTGACGCCGAACGCACCTGCGAATAGGGCGAATCCGACCAATGCCCGAAGGATAGGAAGCCGATCTTCTTCACCCGGGGATTCTACGGATCCGAACCCTACTCGCCTGGAGCCACAGTTAGCACAACTCTTGTCATCGAAACGGCCGTTCGGAGGAGGCAGCCATGACTGGTCGGCTTGACATCATCGGCGCGCCGAGCAGCGCCGGAGCCTATGCGCCGGGCCAGGAGCGAGCTCCCGAGGCGATCCGCGCCGCTGGCTTGCCGGCGAGGCTGGGCGAGCGTGGCATCGAGGTCGTGGACCGAGGCGATGTCCCGGGCTTTCGCTGGCGAGTCGATCGCGCCAACCCGCGGGCCATGAACGCCGAGGCCGCGGCCGGCGTGGCCCGCGCGGTGAGAGACCGCGTCAGCGACAGCCTCGCGGAGGGCGCTGCGATCCTGGTCCTGGGCGGCGACTGCACAGTCGAACTCGGCACGGTCGCTGGGGCCTCCATCGACACAGAGGATGTCGGGCTGATCTACATCGATCTCGACACCGACCTGAATACCCCCGAGAGCATCGAGGACGGCGCCCTCGACTGGATGGGCGTGGCCCATCTGCTTGGCCTGAAGGACACCACCCCGATCCTGGCCGGGCTGGGCCCACGGACGCCGATGTTGCGTCCCGACCAGGTCCTCCTCTTCGCCAACGACAACTCGACGCCCTTCGAGCGGCGGATCATCGAGGATCGGGGGATCGACGAAGTCCGACTGGCGCAGGTGGTGGCTGACCCTGCGGGGGCAGCGCATGGTGTTGCGGAAGGATGGGCCGCACAATTCGAGCGCCTGCTCGTCCATGTCGACGCGGACGTCCTCGACTACTCGGACTTTCCGCTAGCCGAGAACACGCGTCGGAACACCGGTCTGTCATTTGCCCAACTCACTACCGTGCTACGGGAACTCGTCGCCGCCCCGAACTGGGTGGCCCTGACGATCTGCGAAGTCAATCCGGACCACGGTGATGAGGATGGGTCGACGATGCGCACGTTCAGCGAGGCCATGGCCGAGGTGCTATCGCATGCCATCCGCCTTCGTCGTTGAGGTCGGTCTGGGGACTCGCTCCTTCGACTGGTGCAGAGCTGAACGCCGGTCCGTGTCACAGCATCCAGGCTCGCGCCGCCATTGCCTTGCGTCCAGGACAGGAGACTGAGATGAAGCCCCGCCTCGATGTCCGCGCACTCCGGCCGGATGAACGCCATTCCTGGGAACCGCTCTGGTTGGGCTATCTCACCTTCTACAAGTCGGTGGTTACGCCCGAGGTCACGGAGACGACGTGGGGCCGGCTACACGACGCGGCCGAGCCGATGCACGTCCTCGGCGCCTTCCTCGACGACACGCTAGTCGGCATCGTCCACTACCTGTTCCACCGCTCCACGTGGACGATCGGGGACTACTGCTACCTGCAGGATCTGTTCACCGCGCCCGAAGCGAGAGGGCAGGGCGCCGGACGGGCCCTGATCGAGGCGGTCTACGATCGCGCGCAGCTCGCTGGCGCGAGCCGGGTCTATTGGCTGACGCAGGAGACGAACGCGACCGCGCGCGCTCTCTACGACACCCTCGCTGACCGACCTGGCTTCATCCAGTACCGCCACCTGGTCTGACCCGGCGGTCATTCATGGGTGCCTTTTGATGAGCGCAACGAAGGCGCCGTCGCGTTCCGCCCGTGATGCGAAGGCCATGGTCGCGTTGATGGCCGGGGTGCGGACGCGGAGGACTGGCACCGACTGTCCAACGGACCAGAGCGCACCGACATCGATGCCCGTCGTCGGCGAGTGGAAGATCAATCGGAACGGCTCCATCCCGGCGACCACAAGGCTCGCCGGGGCGCCATAGGCCCCGGGCTCGAGCACCGCCGAGAGGTTGGCGTCGATCGGTCGCCCCGCCAGCCGAGTGACCGTCACGGGCACCGGGCCGCGCGTCCCCACCGTGCCTGTCGCCTGCTCGGAGAAATAGACCGGGTAGCTCGTGTGGCGGGCAACGAACACCAGGATCCCCGCCAGTGCCAGGGCCATCGCCGCCAACGGCGGCGGTGCCTCGGGTACGAATGAATCGTCGGCCTGCATCTGCCCCAACCACGTGACGCCGTCAGGCTGGAGCTGGCCGCCGTTGAGTTGCCCGCTGATGGTCGCGGCGCCGAGCGGCCAGCGTCGATCGCTTCGGACAAGCATCCGTGCCCGCGGAGCAGAAGGGTCCGCCAGGTCATAGACGTGATCGCTGAGCGCATCCGCTGGCGCCTCGCTGAGGTTGCCGCTGACGACGATCCACGTCTGGGTCTGGGAGAGCTTGCCGGCCGCGAGATCAGCGAGGGAGATCTGCTCAGGCGAGGGCTCGGCCCCCCAACGTACGAACACCACCGCAGCAGCAAGCAGCAGCGCGGGCGCGATCCAGCGCTGCCACCGAGCTCCGCCCGGCGAGCTCGTCAGTCGTCTGATCGGTTCGAGGATGAACGACAGCAGAACGATGATGGCGCGCGCGACGACTCTTACCGGACCCGCGGGGAAGAAACGCATCGACGGCAAAGTAGCGTGAAGGCGGGACCTTCGCCGGAGTGGGTCATCAGCGCCTAGCCACGGGGCCTCGACGGGCATGCGACTATCGCGGGACCGACCGACCGACCGATGTCCTGATGGAGGCGTGGCCCATGCGGGTGACCGTCGAGCCCGAGCAGATCCGTGCGGCATTCGAGGCCGTCAAGGACGACCCCTCATTCGACCAAAGCCGCGGCCTCTGGGAGCGTGGCAAGCCCCCGGTCGAGATGATCCAGGCGATGGCCCTCCGGCCCGAGATCCTGCGCGCCTTCGCGGGGTTCGGCGACGCGCTCTACCCGGGTGGCATCCTCGAACGACGGATCCAGGAGCTCGTGATCATCACGGCGTCGCAGCGGAACGAGTGCCAGTTCTGCGAGAACGCGCACGTCGACATGGTCGACATCGAGGACATCATCGACGACCCGCTCGGGCACATCGCCGACCCATCCGGGCTGGCGCCACGGGAGCGGCTCGCGGTCGCCTACACGAAGGCCGTCCTGGCCGACTCGAACAACCTGCCGGATGCGCTCATGAACCGAGATCCACGAACACTTCACCGACCCGGAGCTCGTCGAGCTGACCTTCCTCGTCGGCTACATCAACCTGCTGAACCTGTTCAACAACAGCCTGGGGGTGCGCTATCACGGCGACTATCGAGCGCTCCTGGAGCCGGTGACGTCGTAGTCAGATCACCGCGTATGCTCGCCCCGTGAGCACCATCGATCGAATCGCACGGCGCCTGCTCGCACGTGCGGCGGCGATCGGCGCCGACCCTCGCGACGATGACGAGGTTCGCATCCGAAAGGCGCTGCTGGTCGTCATCGCGATCCTGATCCTGCCGATCTCGCTCGTCTGGGGGACCCTGTTCATCGGGCTCGGGGCGCCGTCGGGCGCGATCGCCTACCTGTATTTCACGATCTCGGTCGTGGCGATCGCGGTCTTCGCCCGGACGCGCAACGCCCGCGCGTTCCTGCGGGTCGAGCTGCTCGACATCCTGCTGGCGCCGACCATCTCGATGGCCTTCGTCGGCGGGTTCCTCGCCTCCGGCGGCGTCGGGCTCTGGGGCATCCTCGGACCGCTCGGGGCCCTGGTGTTCGATGGCGTCCGTGCCGGCGTCCGCTGGTTCGCCGCGTTCGTGACCGTGTTCCTGGTGTCGGGGATCGTGGGTGAGCTGACGGGCGGCCTGTCGTCGCTGCCGACGTGGTTCGAAAGCGCCATGATCGCCCTCAATATCACCGTCGGCGGGGCGATCGTCTTCACGCTGCTGGCGCTGTTCGCCCGACAACGCGCGGAGGCGCTCGCCGCGCTGCGGATCGAGCAGGACAAGGCGGAGACGCTACTGCTCAACATCCTGCCGCGGTCGATCGCCGACAAGCTCAAGGACGACGCGGCGACGATCGCCGATTCATTCGACGCGGCGTCGATCCTGTTCGCCGACGTCGTGGACTTCACGCCGATGGCGGAGCAGATGGGGCCGGCCGAGGTGGTCGGCATCCTCGACCACCTCTTCAGCCACTTCGACGATCTCGCCGAGCGGTACGGGCTCGAGAAGATCAAGACGATCGGCGACTGCTACATGGTCGCGGCGGGCGTCCCGACGCCGCGCCCGGATCACGCCCAGGCCCTGGCTCGGATGGCCATCGATATGCGTGACGCGATGCGCTCCGAGGACGGCGTCGGCCATCTCGGCCTCGAGCTGCGGATCGGGATCAACTCGGGGCCCGTCGTCGCCGGCGTCATCGGTCGGAAGCGATTCCTGTACGACCTGTGGGGCGACGCGGTGAATACCGCGAGCCGGATGGAGTCGCACGGCACGCCAGGCCAGATCCAGGTGACCCGCGCGACCTACGAGCTGCTCAAGGACGACTTCGTCCTGGAGCCGCGTGGCACGGTCGACGTCAAGGGCAAGGGCGAGATCGAGACGTGGTATCTGGTCGGGCGGCGCGCCGAGGTGTCGACGGCGGCGGCATCGGCAGCGGGAGCGACCGCGGCGGCCTGAACTCCAGCCTGTGACGTCCGGATCAGAACTCGACCGGTAACGACTCCAGCGCTCGGTCCGTCGGGGTCTTGACGCGGACGATCGGTCCGGACACCGCGTACTCCGGGATCCGTTGCAGCAGCTCCTCGAAGACGATCTTCGCCTCCAGGCGTGCGAGCGGAGCCCCGAGACAGTGGTGGATCCCATCGCCGAACGACACGTGACGCTGCATCTCGCGCGTGATGTCGAGGCGGTCCGGATCGATCCAGCGCCGCTCGTCGCGGTTGGCGGAGGCCCACAGCAGGGCGACCCGAGCACCTGCCGGGATGGCCATGTCGTGGATCTCGATCTCGCGCGTCGCCGTCCGCGCGAGGGCCTGGATCGGCGCATCGAAGCGGAGGAGCTCCTCGATCGCCGCCGGGATCAGGGCCGGGTCCGCCCGGATCAGTGCTCGCTGATCCGGGAATCGGTCCAGGTGCAGCAGCGAATTCGAGAGGAGCCCGGAGGTCGTCGTGATGCCCGCGACGAAGAGCAGCATCGAGCTTCCGAGCAGCTCGTCGGCCGAGATCTGCCCATTCACCTCGGCGTCGACCAGGAAGCTCATGAGATCCTCGCGCCGCGTCGCGCGGCGATCGCGAGCAGCAGCCTGCATGTACTCGCGCATCCGATCGCGGCCGGCGACGGCACGGGCCGGCAGCGCCCGCGAGCCCGGGTCGCGCTCGAGCATGTCGCTAAACCAGTCGAGCAGCTGGGGATGGTCGTCCTCCGGGAAGCCGAACCACGAGAACATCGTCGTCCCGGGCAGCGGTCTCGCCAGGTCGCGCGCGAAGTCGGCGTGCCCCTTGTCGGCGAACTCGTCGATGAGTTGCGTGACCTTGCGCCGAACGATCGGCTCGAATTCGGACTCGAAGCGCGGACGGGCTGAAGGCGAGACGCAGCGCGCCGCGGAGACGGGTGTGGAGGGGTGGATCGACGCCGGCCAGGTCGCCGGCCGGCAGGAACAGCTGGTACGTGTCGTCGATGTCGTTGCCGAGACCGCCGACGCCGGTCGAGTACGTCTCCCAGTCCTTGGCCGCGGCCTGCACGTCGTCGAACCGCGACAACGCCCACAGATCCAGCTCGTCGTCGTGATACAGCGGCGCCTCGTCGCGCAGGCGTCGGTAGACCGGGTACGGATCGTCGGGTTGCACCAGCGGGTGCCATGCCACCGGCAGGTCCGTTTCCTGAAGGGTCATGGCGCTGAGTCCGGTCGCTTGTCGTCCTCGCCGAACGCCGCCAGCCGGTCGGCTGCCGGGATCACGTAGTAGGCGCCCGTCAGCGCGTTCGTGAAGCTGGTGAGCAGGTCGGGCGGACCGCCGTCGCGGCCGACCATGCTGTCGAGCATCTTCGCCAACGGACCTTGGCTGGCACAGAAGCCCACGAAGATCGTGCCGTGCTGACTGACGCTTCCGTACGCGATGTTCCGCCGGAAGATCTTGCCGAGCTGGTCCTGGTCGGTCCGCGCGACATGCGAGGTCGGCGGCTTTGGATCGAGCTCCTCGCTATCGATCTTGCGGCGCCCGATGGCCGCCTCCTGCGTCTCGACCGGCAGGTTTTCCCAAGCCTGCGCATCGTGCTCCCATTGCTGCAGGAGGAGGATCGAGCCGCCTTCGTCGGGCGCCCCGGACGGTGCGAGCGCGACTGTCGTGGCCTCGATCAGCGACGGGTTCTCCGTCCCGTCCATGAACCCGGTCAGGTCGAGGTCGTGGTGGTACGGCCAGCCGACCAGCTCGTGCACGAGCGTCGCGTGCGGCGCGAGCTCCTTGACCACGCCGCGCGACAGGTCGAAGACGACGTCGTAGCCCGCGCCGGTCAGCCAGACCACGATGTCGCGCTGGGTGGCCGGCATCGAATGCCCGGACGGGCCGATCAGCGGCTCGTTGAACCCCGTGACGCCGGGCGGCGCGGCGTCGGGCGCGATCGCCGCCCAGAGCTCGGGCCGGAAGCCTGCCACGAGGTTGACCCCGCCGATCGTGGTCCGCGGTTCGCGGAGGCGTGCCACCTGGACGACGGCGGCCGCGGCGCTCGCCGACGGCAGCAGGTCGAACTCGAGGTACGCGTGCGACGACGTGCCGAGCGCGAAGATGCCGGTCTGCGGCGACGCCATCGGATCAGCTCCGACCCTGCACAGGCTCGCGAACGAACGGCCGGATCGCCTCGACCGCCCGCTCGACGTCGGCGTCGTCGTTCCAGACGTGCACCGAGAACCGGATGCCGTTCCCGCGGACGGCCGCCCGGATGTGCTCGCGATCGAGCGCCGAGCGGACGCGCTCGGGCTCGGCGACCGGCACGCACACGAGCGACGCGCCGGTCGGCTCGAGGTCGAGGGCCTCGGCGAACCGCGCCGCGAGGGCCATGACCGGTCGGAGCGCTCCGTCACGCCGCCAGGCCGTGATGCACCGGAGCGACTCGACGGTCGCGACCCACGGCAGCCAGGCGAGCGAGACGTTGAACCGAGCCGGCGTCGCTGGCAAGGTCCAGTGGCCCGCCGAAGAACGTGTTCCACGGATCGGTCGCACCACGCCAGTTGGCGTAGGTCGGTTCGAGGTCGTCGACGCGATCGGCGCGCACGTAGAGGAATGCGCAGCCGCGCGCCCCGAGCAGGTGCTTGTACGCGTGGCAGACGAGGTAGTCGATGCCCGCGATGTGGTCGGCCACCTCGACGAACGGGGTCGCGTGGGTCGTATCGATGAGCACGCGAGCACCGACTTCCCGCGCCCGGCCGGTGATCGATGCGAGGTCGGCGACCCGGCCGGTCTGCATCTGGACGAGGCTCGAGGCGACGAGCGTCGTGCCTGGCTCGATGGCGTCGGGCAGGGCTGCGAATGGCACCGCGCGGACCGTCACGCCTCGGCGTTCCGCGATCAGCAGGGGGTACAGGTCCGAGACGTGCTCGTCGTCGGGCACGACCACCACGTCGCCGGAGCGCAGGCTGGCCGCCACCAGACCCGTCCCGATCGAGACGGATGGGATGAGCGCGACGTCCGCGGCCGAGGCGCCGATCAGCTCCGCGAACAAGCCCCGCGCGGCGTCGGCCGGGCGATCCCAATCATCGACCCACCGCGCCGTCCCGGATCGCCACCCGGCCAGTGCCCGCTCCATCGCAACGACGGTCGACGCGGGTGGCAGCCCGTAGGTCGCGGCATCGAGATAGGTGACGCCGGGCTCGGGCGCGAACAGGGCGCGGATCGTCGGATCGCTCACGTCGCGACGATACAGGTGGCGACGAGTACGAACCAAGCCCCTTCGCAGACGCGTGCCGCCATGTCTCGTACGATCTCAGGATGAGACCCGGTCAGCTGCTGCGCCAGGTCGGCGTCATCGTGTTGGTCATCCTCGTGATCATCACGCTGGTGATCTCGGCGCTTCCCATCGGCGGCGTCGTTCCGTATTGACGGTCGGCGTCGGCGATCGACGGCCGCGGCCAGATTCGCGACTGGACGAATGGCCGTTGACCGACATGACCTCTTGGTCTGGCGTCGCGATCCACGCCTGCCGCAGACTCTCGGCATGCGACGACGAGATGCCGCCTGTACGGTCGCGGCCGCCTTTGCCGATGAGCGCGAGGCGTCCTATGCGGTGCGCCTCATCGGGGCGTCCCCAGAGATCAAGGCGCGCTTCACGCTGCGCAACGTCATGAGCGAGCGCGGAGACGTGGCGTTGGTCGTCCTCGAGGTGGCGCTTGCCGACGCGGCCCACGCGAGTCGCGTCGAGACGTGCATGGCGGGCGCGCACGGGGCGGTCATCCCCAACGAGGTCCTGGAGCGCGCGGCGATGGCGAGCTGAGCCATCCGACGCGGACTAGGGCTGGACGATCACCTTGAGACCACGCTGATCGGCGAGAACCCGGAAGGCATCCGTCACGTCTTCGAGGCTGAAGCGATGGCTGATCAGCGACCCGACCTCGATCCTGCCCGATGCGAGGAGGTCGATCGCCTCCGCGAAGTCTGATCGTCGCGTCCGCCGGCACCACTGCATCGCGATCCCTTTCCGCCGTGCGACCGATGCCGGGACCGATGTCTGGTCCGACGCCGGGATCCCGACGATGACGACGCGACCGCCGGGCCGGACCAGATCGACGGCGAGTGCTACGGCTTCGTCCGGACCCGCGCATTCGATGACCGCGTCGATCGGCTGATCGCTCGCCCCCGCGGCGCGTGCGTCTGCCTCGGCGCCAGCCGCCACGGCCGCGGCGCGATGCGCGAGTGGCTCGATGGCGGTGATCGCCGTGATTCCCCGGACGCGCAGCACCGTGACGGCCAGAAGCCCGATCGGTCCGCAACCGATCACCGCGACGCGCGACGATGGATCGACACCAGCGAGGTGGACCGCGTGAACGGCCACCGCGAGTGCCTCCAGCAACGCCGCGTTCTCGTCGTCGACGTTCGGCGGGATCGGGTGCAGCAGGTGGCGCGGCCAGGTCATATACGTGCGGAGCCCGCCGTCCGTCTCACCGAAGCCGGCGAAGGATCCGCTCGGGCACAACTCGAGGTCGCCCGCCCTGCAGGTCGAACACCGATCGCAGGGGATCGCCGGCTCGAGGACGACGCGCATGCCTGCGTCGGGTCCTTCGGCGATGACTGCGGCGATCTCATGGCCCAGGACCAACGGTCGTTCTGAGCGTCGTCCCGCCGATGCCTCCTTCCAGGAACCAATGGCGATCTGAGCCGCACAGCCCCACGGCGGTCACACGCAGGAGCACCTCATCGGGGGAGGGGTCGGGAACGGGTTCGTCGTCGAGCCGAATGTCGCCTCGCGCGTGCAGCCGAGCAGCCCGCGTCCGACGGTCCGAAATGGGCGCGGACCGGGTCGAAGGAGGAGAAATCGGCCCGGTCCGCTGAGTTTCGCTACGCGGTCTGGCGTTTGCTCGAGACGTCGAAGTACACGGCGATGAGCAGGACCAATGCCTTGATCACGAACTGGTAATCGATCGGGATCGACATGATGCCCATGCCGATATTGAGGAGACCAAAGAACAGCGCGCCGATCACGGTCCCGGCGACGGTGCCGACACCGCCGTAGGCAGACGCGCCGCCCACGAAGGTCGCCGCGATCACGTCGAGCTCGAAGCCGTAGCCGGCTTTGGGCGTCGCCGAGTTGAATCGAGCGGCGATGATCATCCCGCCGAGTGCGGCGAGGACGCCCATGTTGACGAACGTGAGGAAGACCATCCGCTTGCTGTTGACGCCCGAGAGCATCGCAGCCTTGGCGTTGCCACCGACAGCGTAGATCCGCCGGCCGATGACGGTCCGGAGCGTGACGAACATGTACAAGCCGATCAACAGGAAGGCGACCAACGCCACGATCGGCAGACCCTTGTAGCCAGCGAGCCGGTATGCGATGAACATCACGCCGACCACGATCAACGCGTTTCTGATCACGAAGCTGGCCATCGAACTGACCGCGAATCCGTATTTCATCTGCTGTCGACGCGAGACCGCCAGCCCAGCAACACGACCACCGCGGAGAGCAGAGCACCCATCAACAGCGTCGTCAGCTGCAGCGGGCCGCCACCGAAGGGCAGCGCCACCGGTCCGATCATGAATGCCGGGTCGCGCGGGCCGAACGGATCCGGGACGGCGCCGAGGATCTCGGGGAAGAAGCCCGAGCTGATCGCCCGGAAGCTCTCCGGGAATGGACCGACGGGCTGGCCACCGAGCATCCAAAGCGTGGCGCCGCGGAACAGCAGCATCCCGGCCAGCGTGACGATGAACGAGGGCACGCCAAGGTAGGCCGTCCAGAAGCCTTGCCACGCACCGATCAGCCCGCCGGCCACGAGCGTCAGCGCCACGGCGATCACTGGATCGACCTTCAGGGTCACCATCAGCACGGCCGCGATCGCCCCCAGGAAGCCCGCCACCGAGCCGACGGACAGATCGATGTGACCGATCACGATGATCAGGAGCATCCCGAGCGCCATCACCAGGATGTAGCCGTTCTGCAGGAAGACGTTCGTGACGTTGAGGGACTTGAGCATCACGCCGCCGGTCGTGATCTGGAAGAAGGCCACGACGATGAGCAGCGCTACCAGCATGCCCGCGCTGCGGACGCTGCCCAGCCGGCTCAGGATGCCGCCACCGAGCGGCTGCTCGGCTGGGACGGTCGCGGGGGCCGCGGCGCCCGGCTGCGTACTCACAGCACCACCTCCTCGGCTCCGGCCCGAGCCAGCTGCATGATCGCCTTCATGATGGACTCCTGTGTCGCCTCCGATGCGGGCATCTCGGCCGCGATGCGGCCGGCCGCCATGACGTAGATGCGATCGGAGATCCCGAGCACCTCCGGCAGCTCGGACGAGATCACGATGATGGCTTTGCCCTCGGCGGCCAACCGATTGATGATCGTGTAGATCTCGTACTTCGCGCCGACGTCGATGCCGCGCGTCGGCTCGTCAAGAATGAGGACGTCCGGCTTCGCGAAGAGCCATTTTGAGAGGACGACCTTCTGCTGGTTGCCGCCGGACAGGTTCATGGCCGTCTGCTTCACGCTTGGGGTCTTGATGTTCAGCGCGGCCCGGTATTCGTTGGCGACCTGGATCTCCTTGGGCGGGATGAGCACACCCTGCGACGAGACGCCCGGCAGGTTGGCTAGCGTGATGTTCGTCTTCACGTCATTCATGAGGATCAGGCCATACGTCTTGCGATCCTCGGTGACGTAGGCGATCCCGTGCGCGACCGCCTTCGGGATCGTGCCGACGTCGATCACCCTGCCGTCCTTGAGTACCTCTCCACTGACGAAGTGCCCCCATGAGCGCCCGAAAACGCTCATCGCGAACTCGGTTCGCCCGGCGCCCATCAGGCCCGCGATCCCGACCACCTCACCTGAGCGGACGTTCATGGTCACGTCGTTGATGACCATCCGATCGAGGTAGATCGGATGCGCCACCTTCCAGTTGCGGACCTCGAACGCGACGTCGCCGATCGTCGCATCGCGCGGCGGGAACCGGTGGGTCATGTCGCGTCCCACCATGCCGCGGATGATCCGGTCCTCGGAGACCTGCTGGTCCCGGGCATCGAGCGTCTCGATCACCGCGCCATCGCGCAGGATCGTGATGGTGTCCGCGACCGACTCGACTTCCTTGAGCTTATGGGAGATCAGGACGCAGGCGATCCCCTGGGAGCGGAACTCGCGCAGGAGTCGCAGCAGCTTCTGCAAATCGGCCTCGTTGAGCGAAGATGTCGGCTCGTCAAGGATCAGCAACGTCACGTTCTTCGAGAGGGCCTTGGCGATCTCGACGAGCTGTTGCTTGCCGACCCCGAGCCGGCTGATGGGCGTGTCCGGCGTCTCGTCGAGCCCGACCTTCTTGAGCAACTCGATCGCTCGATGATGCGATCGGCTCCAGTCGATCACGCCCTGTGCGGCCTGCTCATTGCCGAGGAAGATGTTCTCGGTGATCGAGAGATGCGGGATCAGCGCGAGCTCCTGGTGGATGATCACGATGCCCTTGCGCTCGCTGTCACGGATCCCGTGGAAGCGGCATTCCTCCCCATCGAAGAAGAACTCGCCCTCGTATTCGCCATACGGGTACACGCCGGAGACCACCTTCATCAGGGTGGACTTGCCGGCGCCGTTCTCACCGACCAGGGCGTGGATCTCGCCCGGACGCACGCTGAACGACACGTCCTTGAGCGCCCTGACCCCGGGGAATTCCTTGGTGATGCCCCGCATCTCGAGCAGAACGTCGCCCACGCTGCTCCCGCCTCCGGTCAACGGATCGATATGAAAGCGCGGGTGTGCGGGGCGTCGAGCCGCCGCACACCCGCGATGGCGAACCTAGTCTATGGCTTGACTTCGTCGGCCTTGTAGTAGCCGGTATCCACCAGCTCCTTGGTGACGTTGTCCTTGGTCACCGACACGACCGGCAGGAGGTACGAGGGGACGACCTTCACGCCGTTCTCGTAGGTCTTGGTGTCGTTGACGTCGACGGTCTCGCCCTTGAGGAACTGGTCGACCATCTCGGCGACCTTGGCGGCCAGCGTGCGCGTGTCCTTGAACACGGTGCTGGTCTGCTCGCCCGCAAGGATCGACTTGACCGACGGCAGCTCGGCGTCCTGGCCGGTGACCACGGGACCGGGCTTGTCGGGGGTGTAGTAGCCCACTTGCTTGAGCGAGGCGATGATGCCCCGGCTGATGCCGTCGTACGGCGACAGGACAGCGTCGACCTTGGTGTCGGCGTAGTGGGTCGAAAGGATGTTGTCCATTCGAGCCTGGGCTGCCTCACCACTCCAGCGGAGCGTGCCGACCTGGTTCGGGAACTTGGTCTCGCCGGACTTCACGACCAGCTTGCCGCTGTCCATGAAGGGCTTGAGGGTGTCGACCGCGCCGTTGAAGAAGAACCCGGCGTTGTTGTCGTCGGGCGATCCGGCGAAGAGCTCGATGTTGAAGGGTCCCGGCTTGTTGTTGAGGTCGAGCGAGTCGATGATCGACCCCGCCTGGGCGACCCCGACCTTGTAGTTGTCGAACGCGGCGTAGTAGTCGACATTCGGGCTGTTGCGGATCAAGCGGTCGTACGCGAAGACCTTGATGCCCGCGTCCGCGGCCTTCTGGAGGGTGTCGGTCAGCGTCGTCCCGTCGATCGCGGCGATCACCAGGACCTTGGCACCCTTCGTGATCATGTTCTCGACCTGCGAGACCTGGGTCGGGATGTCGTCCTCCGCGTACTGGAGGTCGGTCGTATAGCCAAGGTCCGTAAGGGACTTGACGAGGTTATCGCCGTCGGCGATCCAGCGGGCCGAGGACTTGGTCGGCATCGCGATGCCGACGAGCCCACCTGCTCCGGCCGCCGCGCTGGCGGAGGTCTCCGCGCTCGGAGCGCCGGCGCTGGCCGGGGCGGCGGACGGGGCGCTCGAACCGGCGGGGGTGCTGCATGCCGCGAGGGCGAACCCTGCCGCGACCGCAAGGGCCATCAGTCGTTTCATGGACAACCACTCCTCCGAATATGTCGGTCCGACGCGGGTCCGGTCACCTGCTCCGTGGGGTCGACGTCCGGGACGAAATCCTCGGGTCCGGCGACGTCCGTGCTCCTCAGGGCCTCCAACGCGTGGCCGTGAGCGTTCCCGTGAACGTTCACGGGCATGCTAGCCGCGACCCGGCGCGACGTCAAGACGGAATCTTCGGGCCGCAGCGACGACCGATGCGCGGCCCGGACTAGGACCGCGCCGCCAGGTGGTGGTACACGTCGTTCCAGCGGATCTCGTCGCGGAAGGCCTCGATCCGAGTGTCGTCGTCGATGACGAGGAGCTCGGTCCTGCACATCGCCGCGAAGTCAGATAACTGGTCGGCCGTGACGTCGTAGCCGAGGCTCGTGTGATGCGAGCCGCCGGCCAGGATCCAGGCCGACGCGTTCGTCTGCAGGTCCGGACGTGGACGCCAAACCGCTCGAGCGACTGGAAGCTTCGGCAACGGCTGCGGGGGTTCGATCACGTCGACGACGCTCGCAACCATGCGGAAGCGATCGCCCATGTCGGTCACGCACGCCGCGATCGCCGTCCCGGGATGCGCGTCGAACACCAGCCGCACTGGGTCAGACTTGCCGCCGATCGACAACGGGTGAATCTCGAGTCGCGGTCGCCCGGCGGAGATGGACGGGCAGACCTCCAGCATGTGTGCGCCGAGGACCAGGTCGCCCGCCGGATCCAGGTGGTAGGTGTAATCCTCCATGAACGACACGCCGCCCGGCTGCGCTGCGCTCATGACTTTCATGGCCCGGACCATCGCCGCGGTTTTCCAGTCCCCCTCAGCGCCGAAGCCGTACCCATCGGCCATGAGGCGCTGCACCGCCAAACCGGGCAGCTGCTCCAGGCCGTGCAGGTCCTCGAACGTGTCGGTGAACGCGATGTACGGACCCTCCTCGAGGAAGGATCGGATGGCGACTTCCTGGCGCGCGGCGTAGCGCAACGACGTCGCCCGTTCCCCGCCCGGTCGGAGCTCTGCCGCGACGTCGTACGCGTCGAGATAGTCCTCGACCAGGTGGTCGACGGCCGTGTCCGGCACTTCGCCGATGCGCGCCACCAGGTCGCCCACGCCGAACGTGTTGACGCTGAACCCGAGGCGCCGCTGGGCCTCGACCTTGTCGCCCTCGGTGACCGCGACCTCGCGCATGTTGTCGCCGAAACGAGCGATTCGCCCACCGACCCAATCGTATCGGGCGCTCGCGGCCCCGGCCCACTCGCCGATGCGGGCATGGACGGCCGGCTCGCTCCAGTGGCCGACGACGACGGTCCGCTCGAGGCGCATCCGCGCCGCGAGGAACCCGAACTCGCGATCGCCATGGGCGGCCTGATTGAGGTTCATGAAGTCCATGTCGATGGTCGACCAGGGGATCGCATCGTTGAACTGGGTGTGCAGGTGGAGGAAGGGTTTCTGCAGCGCGGCGAGCCCGAGGATCCACATCTTCGCGGGCGAGAACGTGTGCATCCACGTGATCAGTCCGATGCACCCGTCGTCGGCATTCGCCTCGAGGCACAGCCGGCGGATCTCGTCGGGTCCGGTAAGGACAGGCTTGACCACGACCTTGACCGGGACCGCGCCAGCGGCGTCCAGCGCGGCTGCGATCCGTCCGGCGTGATCGGCGACCGTCGCCAGCGTCTCGGAGCCGTACAGGTGCTGCGAGCCGGTGACGAACCAGACTTCGTTGGCGCTCAGGTCGAGCATCGGTGGGGGGCTCCCTTGGCCGGAGCGGCCGTGTGGTGGCCTACTGGCCGTATTCGGTCGTGTAGCGCTGGTGCAGCCGTTCGACGACGTCGTCGGGCAAGACGTCGGGTTGTCCGAGCTGAAGGGCGGCCCAGACCGTCGCTGCGATGTCCTCGGTCATGACGGCCGATTTGACCGCGGCACTGGCAGTCGGTCCGATGGTGAAGACGCCGTGGTTCTTGAGCAGGACGGCCGGCGACCTTCCGATCGACTCGACGACCTGGGCCCCGATCGCTTCGTCACCGATCATCGCAAAGCCGGCGCAGGGAATCTCGCCGCCGAACTCGTCGGCCTGCGCGGTCAGGTATACCGGGATCGGCCGGCCGACCGCGGCGAACGCCGTCGCGTAGCGAGAGTGGGTATGCACGACGCCGTTCACGTCGGGACGGTGCCGGTAGATGTACAGGTGGCTGGCCACATCGGATGACGGCTTGTGCCGGCCGTCGATGACCTGTCCGTCGAGATCGAGCACGACCATCGAGTCGGCGGTCAGCTCCTCGTACCGGATGCCGGACGGCTTGATCGCCACCAGACCGGTTTCGGGATCGCGTGCGCTGATGTTGCCGCCGGTCCATGCGACCAGGCCGTGGCGGGGCAACTCGGCGTGCAGGAGAAGGAGCTGTTCGCGGATGGCCTCGAGCATCAGGCGATCCCGGCGAGCTGGCGACGCGCTCCGGCCCGCAGCGCCCGGAGGGTCCGCATGACGTCGTCCCCGCCACGACCGAAGAGGTCGTGCAGCCGCATGTACTCGAGGTACAGCGCGTCGTAGACCGGTCGGACCGTCGGGTCCGGCTCGTACACGTCATCGCGGAGCCGGGCCATCGCGCGTGATGCCTCCTCGATGGTGGCGAACCCGCCGGCAGCTGGTCCCGCGGCGACTGCCGCGAACATCGCCGATCCGAGGGCAGGCGTTTGGTCCGTCGCACTGATCCGATACGACCGGCCCGTCACGTCGGCGTAGATCTGCATGATCAGCGGGCTCTTCTCCGCGAGGCCGCCCGCAGCCACGATGTCGTGGATCGGGACGCCGTTCGATTCGAAGGTCTCGATGATGGCGCGCGTCCCAAAGGCCGTCGCCTCGATCAGCGTCCGATAGATCTCGGCGGCCGTGGTCGCGAGCGTCATCCCGACCAGCAGACCGCTCAGGTCCACATCAACGAGGATCGATCGATTGCCGTTCCACCAATCGAGCGCGAGGAGGCCGGATTCGCCCGGCCGCAGTGCGGCGGCCCGCTCCTGGAAGAGGGCGTGGATGTCGATGCCCCGATCCAGTGCCTCGCGCCGATCCGCGTCGGTCGTCATCCGCTCGACCACCCAAGCGAAGTGATCGCCGACGGCCGATTGGCCCGCCTCATATCCGAAGAAGCCGGGCAGGATGCCGTCCTGCACGTAGCCGCAGATCCCGGGAACGGTGAGCTCGTCGCCGGGCCATGACCATGTGGCAGGTCGAGGTCCCCATGATCATCACCATGCGGCCTGCCTCGATGACCCTTGCGGCGGGGACTGACACGTGTGCGTCGACATTGGCCACGGCGACTGCGGTCTGCGGCAACAGGCCGGTCCACGCTGCCGCGCGCTCGGTGAGGCCGCCGGCGCGCTCACCGAGGTCATGCAGCTCGCGCGACATGCGGGTGTCGACGACGTCGGCGAGGTCCGGATGGAGGGCGCCGAAATACTCCGGTGAGGGGAAGCCCTCGGAGGCCGACCACATCGCCTTGTAGCCCGCCGTGCAGACGTTGCGCCGCTCGACGCCGGTCAACTGCCACACGACCCAGTCCGCGGCTTCGATCAGTCGCTCGGCCCGCGCGTACACCTCGGGCGCCTCCTCGAGGATCTGGAGCGACTTCGCGAAGAACCACTCGGAGCTGATCCTGCCCCCGTAGCGCTGGAGCCAGGGCTGGCCGGTCGTGCGCGCGACGTCCGTGATCCGATCCGCCTGGCCCTGGGCGGCATGGTGCTTCCAGAGCTTGACCCAGGCGTGCGGTTCGGCCCGCAGGTCCGGCACGAGGCAAAGCGGGGTGCCGTCGGCCGTGGTTGGAAGCATCGTGCACGCGGTGAAGTCGATGCCGATGCCGATCACGTCCCTCGGCTCGACCTCGCTCACCCGCAGGACCTCAGGTACCGCTGTCCGAAAGACCGCGAGGTAGTCCTCGGGATCCTGGAGCGCCCAGTCGGGCGGGAGACCCACCCGAGGTCCGTCGATCGGCAGGGCGTCGTCGATGACACCATGCGCGTAGGGGTGCACCGCCGTGGCGAGGATGCGCCCGTCGGCAACGTCCACGAGCACGGCCCGCCCCGATTCGCTGCCGAAGTCGACGCCCACGGCGTATCTGGCCACAGTCCCTCCCGGACGGACATCACCCGCTAGGCTAGATGCACGGCATACCGCGCGCGGACGTCCTCGACATCCGGATTGCGGTCGGATAGCGTTAGCGTTCCCGCTAACGTTCACAGCGTGAGTAACCTACCAGCGGATGGCGAGGGACACAAGCCCATCGCCCCCCAGACCGCGAGGCCGATCGTGACGCGCGAGCCGAAGACCCGAGGCAATCAACATCGAGTGACGATCAAGGAGATCGCCCGGATGTGCGGCGTCTCCGTGCAGACTGTGTCGCGGGTGATCAACCAGCGTCCCGATGTCTCTCCGGCG
This sequence comes from uncultured Chloroflexia bacterium, assembly GCA_963788235.1. GTDB lineage: Bacteria > Chloroflexota > Limnocylindria > Limnocylindrales > CSP1-4 > SPCO01. The sequence goes on from CAWBFV010000004.1 coordinate 261,597, forward strand.
ACCCGTGCCGCGGTTGAGGCGGCGATCGCCCAGGTCGGGTTCCAGCCCAGCGCCGTCGCCCGCAGTCTCGTGCAGCGGCGCTCCTACACGCTCGGCGTGGTCGCCGCCGGTCTCCGCTACTTCGGGGTCGCCCAGACACTGAACGGGATCACCGAGGAATCCGAGGCGCAGGGATATGCGCTGCTGCTGAAGGAGATCTCCGGCACCGGCGCAAGCGACCTCATGCCCGTCATCGAGTTCCTGATCGCCCATCGTGTCGAGGGCATCGTGTTCGCAGCCCCCGACCTCGGTGAGGATCTCGGCTCGCTCCGCGCGCGATTGCCGATGTCCGCGCCACCGATCGTCTTTCTCAAGTCGGAGCCGTCCCGGGCATTCACGACGATCCTCATCGACAACTACGGTGGTGCCCGCACCGCGACCTCGCATCTCGTCGCCCTCGGTCGTCGACGGATCGGCCACCTCTCGGGCCCGCTCGGTTGGCACGAGGCGCGCGACCGACAGCAGGGTTGGCGCGACGCTCTTCGCGATGCCGGCCTCGAGCTGGGTCCGCAGCAGGCCGGCGACTGGACCGCGGAGAGCGGCGCCCTGGCCATCGACGACCTCCGCGCGGCGGACCCCGCGATGGATGCGGTCTTCGTGGCCAACGACCAGATGGCGCTGGGCGCGATGCACCGAATGCTGTCACAGGGGGTGCGGATCCCGGACGACATCGCGGTCGTCGGGTTCGACGGAATGGAGGAAGGGGCCTACTTCTCGCCGGCGTTGACGACTGTCCGGCAACCGCTCGGCGAGCTCGGGCAGCTCGCGGTCCGCGAGGTGCTGGCGGCCGACCCCGAGGGCACGGGCCGTCAACCCGTGCACGGTCTGACGCTTGCGACCGAGCTCGTCATTCGCGAGAGCGCCCCGCCGGTGACAGAAGGCGCGAAGCGCGCGGCCGGGGAGGGACTGCTCCGCTCGCAGCGGCCAGCACCCAGGCGTGCGGCGCGAGCGACGACCGGCGCGTGACCGGATCGACGCTGCGGTTCGGGCTGTTCCTCAGCCAGGCGAGCAAGTCGCTCGGTCAAGTCCAGGACGAGTTCGGGATCGCCGAGGAGCTCGGCTTCGACACCGCCTACCTCGTCGACCACCTGGTCGACACCGACGGCCCCCCGGAGCAGCCGTGCCTGGAGAGCTGGACGTTGCTCGCGGGACTCGCGGCCATGACTACGCGGATCCGCCTCGGCGTCCTGGTCACGAGCAATACGTTCCGCCACCCAGCCGTACTCCTGAAGTCCGCGGTCACCGTCGATCACCTGAGCGCTGGCAGGCTCATCCTGGGCATCGGGACCGGCTGGCACGAGGACGAGCACCGCCGTTACGGCATCCCGCTACCACGAGCCGCCGAGCGGGTCGATCGGCTCGAGGAGGCACTCGAGGTGATCACGCGGTTGATGGCGGCAGACACGGCGTCGTATGCGGGTCGTTACTACCAGCTCCACGATGCGCACCTCGAGCCGCGGCCCATCCAGCGGCCGCGGATCCCGATCCTCGTGGCGGCGCATCGGCCGAGGATGCTGCGCATCGCCGCTCGATACGCTGATCAATGGGACACGTTCGCCGAGCTGTCTGGCACGGCGACCGAAGGAGTCACCACGGATCTCGCCCAGCGCATGACCGCGTTGGACGCGGCGTGCGCGACGGTAGGACGTGATCCCGCGGAGATCCGCCGTTCGACATGGGCGAGAGCCGACGTCTGGCGCTCGGTGCCCACGTTCGTGGACTTCGTGCGCCGCGGTCAGTCGACCGGGTTTACCGATCTCACCGCGGTCATGCCCGTCGCGGCGGACATGGCGATCCTCCGTCGCGTCGCCGCAGAGATGCTGCCGGCACTTCGCGAGGGCCGGGCCGTCTGACCCGGCGCGTCATCAGCCAGGGCTGCCGGTGGCCGCGACCACGGCCCGCGTGAGCTGATCGGTCCGGACCGCGTCCGCGTACGTCGAGGACACCGCGCTTGGATCGCCGCTGACCACCGCGTCAAGGAACCGCTCCGCCTGGATCTCGTAGGGGTCTCGTCCGGGTGGCAGAACGCGAACGTCTGAGCCATCCCGCAGCTCGACTTCCCACAGGTGCGGCAGCGGGCTCGTCCGGCGGATCGTCGTCAACGGGCCATCCGAGGTGATCGAGATCTCGACCACGTGGGTCGACTGGCGGCGCGTGTTCACGAAGGCGCCGACTGCACCCGAGTCGAACCGCAAGACGGCGGCTGACGCGTCGGCGACATCCGCACCAGGCGGGGTCGCGGGCGTTTCGTGCAGCGCCGATGCGCCGATGACCGTGGCCTCCCCGACGAGGAGCCGGGCGAGATCGTAGAGATGCGTGGCCTGCTCGATGACCTGGCCGCCACCGACCGCGGCCTGTAGCCACCACGCTGGTTCCGGAGTTGCATCGGTCCACTTGGCGACGACGAGCCGCGCCGGGTCATCGGCCAGGCGCGCCTGGACCTCGGGTAGCGTCTCGAGCGAGCGCAGGTGATATCCCACGGCGGCAACGAGTCCGCGAGCCTCGACCGCCGCGGCGATGCGGGCAGGGCCACTCGCGTCCGCAGCCGCGAGAGGTTTCTCGGTGAGGAATGGGATGCCGCGCGCAACGACGGCGTCACAGGCCGCGACCGCCACCGACGGCGGGACGGCCACGTACACGACCTCGGGCCGTTGTTCATCGAGCATCCGCTCGATGTCGTCGTACGCGGCCGCACCTCGTGGGAGGGCGGTTGCCTCGGCGCTCGGCAACCGGGCCGAGGCGACGCCCACGAGTGTCGTGCGACCGAGCCGATCGAGCGCCGCGAGATGCATCGGGGTGATCCAGCCGGCACCGATGAGGCCGAGGCGGAGACGATCACGGGACGGCATCCGGCCCTCCTGATTTGGCGTGGTTGCAGTATGCAGTGGCCTGGGGGACTGGTCGGACGCCTAGCGCTGCAACATCGGTCCGGACTGGCATGGTACGGATAGGTGGGTTGTGCGCCGGGAGCGATTCCCTAGGCTTCGGCCATCGCTAGCCGCCAGGGTTCCTGCATCTTGTGCCGTTCGCACGCTAAAGCCGCGTCCGCATGAGGACTCCCGATCCGTCAGCTCGGGAGACTCCCGCGGTGACGCGTGCCCTTCGCTCGCCGATGCGAACCACGGTTTCGGCTGGCCGTCCTCCGACACTCCCACCGGAGCTGACCATCCCGACCCTCCATCCGTTGGAGGGTGGAAGTCGTTTCGACGACCTGGTCAGCTCGCTCGATGCGATCGTCTGGGAGGCGGATGGCGACGACTACCGGATGACGTTCGTCTCGCCACGATCGATGGACATCACCGGATATCAACCTGGTCGGTGGCTGAACGAGCCCGAGTTCTGGGAGAACCATCTCCACCCGGACGATCGGGAGCGCGCGATGGCGTTGACCGACGCCGCGATCAAGGCCCTCAACAGCATCCGCGTCGAGTATCGGTTCCTCGTCGCGACCGGCGAGTACCGCTGGTTCTCCGACGTGATCCGGGTCATCCGCAAGGCGGACGGATCGGGTCATCGACTGGTCGGCGTGATGATCGATATCACCGATCAGAAGCGGATCGAGGAGACGCTCGCGTATCGAGCGACCCACGACACGCTTACCGGGCTCCTAAACCGCGAGCAGCTCGATATCGAGCTCGCGCGGGTCCACCAGCTATCCGAGCCGTGGGCCTTGCTGTTCCTCGACCTCAACGGGTTCAAGGACGTAAACGACGGCCTCGGTCACTCGATCGGTGACGAGGTTCTTCGGATCGTGGCCCAGCGTCTGACTGCGGCGACCCGCCCCGACGACATCGTTGCCCGATTCGGTGGCGACGAGTTCTGCGTGCTGGCGTCGGTCGTCGAGCAGGACAGGGCCGTGGTGATCGCGCACCGATTGCGGGACGCGGTCCATGACGCGACGACCGTCGGTGAGCACACGCTGCGCCTGACGGTCACGGTCGGGATCGCCCACGTCGCGTCGGTCGGCTCGCCGGAGACGCTGCTCCGCCAGGCGGACGCGGCGATGTACAGCGCGAAGAGCCTCGAGACGGGTGTCGCGGTCTACGAGCCGTGGATGCGGCGGGCGGCGCTGCTGCGCCTCAACGACGCCGCCGAGGAGAGCCGGCCCGCGTAACCGTCGCGCACCGGGAACCTGTCGTATCGTCGCCTCGCCCCTAACCGAGGACGACCGATGTTGAGCGACTATCCCGTATTTCCGATCCTGCTCTCGAAGGATCTCGACGCGACGCGGACCTTCTACCGAGACGTCCTGGGCCTCGAAATCCTGCGCGAGGACCCCGACGATCGGATCGTCTTCCGGACTGGCGGTGGCACGCAGCTCGTGGTCACGAAGAGCACGGTCGGCACAGCCGACCCCCAGACCCAGATGGCCTGGCGTGTGCCCGACATCCACGCGGCGTTGGCCGATCTTCGCGCCCGCGGCGTCAGGATCGAGGAGTACGTCGCGCCCGACCCGGTGACCACGGACGGCATCGCCGACATGGGCCACTCGTGGGCGGCCTGGTTCATCGATCCGAGTCGGAACGTGCTGGCGGTCGTCCAGCCAAAGGGCTGACGCTCACCCCTCAGGCCGATCTCGACGTCCGGAGGACCAGCACCGACGTTGGGCCGCTCCGTCCCTTGAGCGTGAGCTCTCGGCGCTCGAGGCCACCGGGATCGAGAGCGGCTGCCTCCGCTGCATCGACGGTGACCAGGACCTCACCGGCAGTTGCCGCCGACGCTAATCGCGCGGCGATGTTGACCGTATCCCCGACTGCCGTGAAGTCGACATGCGATCCCGTACCGACAGACCCGACGAACGCGTTGCCGCTGCTGACGCCAACCCCGATCGGCACCCAGGATCCCGGGCCCGAACCGCCAGTGGCCGCGACCAGAGCCCGTGCTGCTTCGATCGCTCGCGCGGCGTGCCGTGGGCCTGTCAGCGCCGGGACGAAGATCCCGATCGCCTGATCGCCGACGAACCTGTCGACGATCGCATCGTGATCGACCAGGACCCGCGCCGCGGTGTCGAAGAACCGATCCATCAGCTCGTGGACGGCGGACGGCCGCATGTCCTGGGCCAGCGTGGTCGAGCCGCGGACATCGGCGAACAGCAGGCTGGAGCCGATCTCCGCACCGCCATGGTGATCCGTGAGCTGCGCGAAACATGTCCTGCAGAACTTCGGATTGCGGGGCCACTGTCCCTTCCCGACGAGCCGCATCAACCGGCCACCGAAGCCGCGGAATGGCGCCGCGCAGAGCATGCATCGTGGGGCAGCGGGGAGGTGCTGCATCAGCCGCCGGCCGGTCCGCATCTGCCCCTGGGTCCCGTCCAACACCCCGCGCCAGAAGTCGTCGCTGAACCGCTCTTCCGTATCCACCATGGCGTTCTCCCGACCGCCGATCAGTCTGACCGGCCGCTGTCATAGGGACGCGCAAGCGTTCCCTGCGTCACATCGTCGTGGACGCGGCGACGGCATCGGAGCACACTCACCGTGCCCGCGGAGCGGTCCGCGTCCATCGTGACGCCAGACCGCCCGACCCAGTCGCGTGGCCAGCGAGGGGAAGCCGGATGCGCGCGGTTGCCGGTCTCGTCAGTGTCGTCCTGGTTCTTGCCGCATGGCCGGCGGTCGCGACGGGTGCCCTCGTCCGAGCCGCCGACGACCCGATCGACGCCTCGATCCGACACGACGCGACGTTCGGCGCCGCGCAACTGGACACCACCGCCCGAGCGCTGACGCCGACCAAATACCCGAGCACGACGAAATCACGGGTGCCTGGAACACGACCGGGTCGAGCGGCTGGACCTCCGGCTTCTTCCCGGGGAGCCTCTGGACGATGTACGAGCTGACCGGCGATCCGATCTGGCTCAACCGCGCGACCTCGTGGACGGCGGGTCTCGAAAGCCGGAAGACCGATACCTCCACCCACGACGTCGGGTTCGTGATCTTCAGCAGCTTCGGGAACGGCTACCGACTGACCAACAACGACGCCTACCGCCAGGTCGTGCTTACGGCAGCCGCGTCACTTGCCACCCGCTACAACGCCAAGGTCGGCTGCATCCGCTCGTGGAACGGTGGTTCGTTCCAAGTGATCATCGACAACATGATGAATTTCGAGATCCTGTTCTGGGCCTCGAAGCACGGCGGGCAGCAGGCCTGGTACGACATGGCGGTCAGCCATGCGTTGCGCACGATGACGAATCACGTCCGCGCTGATGGCAGCACGTACCAGATCGTCGACTACGACCCGGCGACCGGCGCCGTGAAATCGAAGTCGACCAAGCAGGGCGCCGGCAAGGAGACGACGTGGTCGCGCGGCCAGGCGTGGGCTGTGCACGGGTTCACGACCGCCTACCGCGAGACGAGCGACCAGCGGTTCCTCGACACCGCGCGACGGACCGCCGACTACTTCATCGACCATCTGCCCGCCGACTCGGTCCCGTATTGGGATTTCCAGGCGCCCGGCATCCCGAACGAACCGCGCGACAGCTCAGCCGCCGCGATCGCGGCATCCGGTCTGCTGGAGCTTGGCCGGCTCGAGACGGATGCGACGCGATCGACGCGGTACGTGGCAGCCGGCCGCCAGATCCTGACCTCCCTGTCGTCGGCCGCCTACCTGGCCGAGGGGACCTCAAATCAGGCCATCCTCCTCCATGGGACACAGAACAAGCCGAGCGGGAATTACGACACCGGCCTCGCCTTCGGCGACTACTACTTCCTGCAGGCGCTGGGACGGTCGAGATCGGTGGTCGGTCGGGTCATCGATCGGGCGACAGGGTCGCCGGTCGTCGGTGCGACGGTCGCGTTCGATGCGGGTTCCACGAAGACGCGATCGACCGGCGACTACACGCTCGCCGGGATCGGGGCGGGCAGCAGGACGATCACGGTGTCCGCGCCGGGCTACCAGTCGACGTCCAGTGACGTGAGCGTGCCGGGTGTCGGGAGCGTGCGCCTCGACCTCGCGATCGACTCGACCGGGGCGACCCCGACGCCCACACCCACGCCCACGCCGACGCCGACTCCGGTCGTGACGCCCACGCCGACCCCGGGCCCGACGGCGACACCGACCGCCACGCCCACGGCAAGCCCGACCCCGTCGCCAACGCCTACCGCCAGCCCCACGCCGACACCGACCGCCACGCCGACCGCGACGCCGACCCCGTCACCGGGCGGTTCACCGGTGCGCTTCGTCCCGGTTGCGGACGCCCAGGTGAAGTCATCGAGCCCGTCCACCAACTACGGCACGCTCGACAGCCTGCGGGTCCGCGAGGAAACGGGCAGTGCAGCGATCATCTACCACTCGTACCTGCGCTTCGTCGTCTCCGGTTTCGCGGGTCAACCGCGCGCGGTCAAGCTGCGGCTCTACGTCACGGACGCAAGCGTTCAGGGCGGCGCCGTCTCCATGACCAGCAACACCTGGGTCGAGGGCTCGATGAACTGGACCACGGCACCGACGATCCCCGCCACCCCGGTGGCAGCCGGGTCGGCGACCCCAGCGATCGGGCAGTGGTACGAGGTCACGATCCCGGCCTCGTCCGTGCCGGGCAACGGCACATACACCTTCGCGTTGAAGAGCGCATCGACCGATAGCGCGATCTTCGCGAGCCGCGAGGATCCGGCGCACGCGCCAGAGCTGCTCCTGACCCCCTGACCCGGGCCTTTTCCCGCGGTGGAAGGGCTAGACGACCCCGGCCATGCACCGCACCTCGAGTCGGAACGTCCCCGCAGACACCAGCGAGATGTCGGCAGCGAGTGCCGAGCCGTTTACGGTTCCACGGAAAGCGGCATCTCGACCGCGGGCCTGGACCGACACGACCTCGAGGCAGAAGCCGTCGTCGAAGGCGAATTGGTCTCGTGCGCGCATCGCTCGACCGGCACTCGTCCAGCGGCCCTGCACGGTTGCGTGCCCGGCCGCATGCTCCGTGCAATCGACGGCGTCGCAGGTGAGCCTGGTCAGCTCGATCCTGGTCCGCGCCAGTGTGATCGATCCGAGGCTCCGCACCTTCACACTGTTCGCGTCGAGCGCGCAGCCCGCCACCGCGCTGCCCTCGATCAGATCGCCGGTTTCCGCATCGACCGTGACGTTGAGCTTCTGGTAGCAGACCTGTTCGGCGTGCACGGTCGGTGATCCGCTGAACTTGAGCTTGCCGCGAAAGGCGTCGAGCAGTTCGGCCTCACAGCTCAGCGTTCCATCGTGATTCTCTGTGCAGTCGACTCGTTGTGATACGGCGCTGATGCCCTGTTGGCGGATCGAGATCCACGGGCTCGCCGCGAAGGCGGACGACGCGATCGTCAGCGCTCCAACGAGACCGGCCAGGCACGCGATCGCGCGAGCTCGTCGACGCATGACATCCCCCTTCGCCTAGACCGACGACCAACGTCGTCGATGGCGCCCCCCGGCGACTCCACTCCCTCGATTGTGCAGCCGAAACCACCGAACGCCACCTATCCGGACACGGAACCGGTGTCCGTCGGCAACGTCTGCGCTAGCTAGGCTCGTAGGGGAGGGGACCACCGACGACCGGCTGCTCGCGTTCCTCGGGAGCCGCACAAACTCGTCCCGCCCCCCGCCGGGTGATCCGATGGGTGAGCGGGACGATATTGTCGGGTTGGGGGCCCGAGTAGCGCTCGAACGCTCCTAGGCAATGCCGCTAGACGGCGGTGCGTCTCCCCACGACCGCCCGGTACACGGCGACCACGATCACCGCACCGATCACCGACACGATGATGCTTTCGATGTTGATGCCGGTCACGTCAGCGACCTTGAGCACCGTGCCGGCGAGGTACCCGCCGACGACCGCCCCGATGATCCCGAGGATGATCGTCGCGATGACGCCTTCACGGCCGCCCATGATCATGTTGGTGATCCAGCCGGCGATGGCGCCGAGCACGATCCACGCGATGATTCCCATGAGTTCTTGACCTCCTTGCACGCCCCCCAGTCCCTCCGATCGTACTGCCGGGCGTCCAGTCCGTGGCCTACCAAACGCATATCAGCGGATCGCGCCCGGATGCGGGCGGAACATCTTCCTTGCCGTGCAAGCGCATTGCAGCGAACATCCGAGGCCGATGCGCGCTGTCACCACCCCGGCCATGACCGCTTGCCCGAGCGGATCGTCTTGCTACGCGGAAGGCGGGTGCCCCCAGTGACGGGGATGCGCGCGATTTGTTTTCCGGCTTCTGATGTGGCGTTCGGGCACGTGGTCCACCGGGTCCTCGCGTCCGAGGAGATCACCCGCGCGCGCGAGCTGGAGGACCGACTCCGGCCCCTCTATCCGATGGCGCAGGTGCGGGCCCACCGCGCCGGGTCGGAGGCCACGCTCACGTGGGACGTGTTCCGCGATCGGGACTTCCCGATGCCCGCCGACCCGGAGTGGTGGGCTCGGGACGACGTACCGGCGCTCCTCCTCGAGGTCCCCAAAGGCACGGTGATCGGGTTCAACCACCAGGCCGTGCGCCTGTTCGATCACGCCGCGGACGACCTGATGGGCATGCCGTACCAACGGCTCGTGCATCCCGAAGCCATCGACGCTGCCTCGAGCGTATGGAACCTGCTCCTCGCTCGCGGCGCTCTCGAGACCGTGGTCGCGATCCTTCGCGGGGGTGGTCGTTCGATCGTGGTCGAAGCGCGCGCTCGAGTGAATGGTGAGGTCGTCGAGGCTCGCTATCGAGCCGTTGGCCTGGTGACTGCGGCGCCCTAGACGAGCGCCTCGGGTCTGATCCCTAGATGGATCGCCCGACGTTGCTGAGGATCTTGCTCACTTGGCCGCCGAGGAAGATCAGGGCGACGATGGCGATGATGGCGATGAGCGCGAGGATGAGTGCGTATTCGGCCAGCCCTTGGCCGTCCTCGTCACGCTGGACGAGCGCGATGGCGTGCAGATACAGGGCATTCATAGCGGGTTCCCTCCAGTCAGATCACACCCCGTGCGAAGGGACCGCCACTGTATCGCCCGCGACTGCCCCTTGCCATACCAAACCGCACCGAACCGCACCACAGCCCCGACGGGAATTGATGACCGCCGTGCCCCGAGGGGACACGGCGGTCGGTGTGGCGACTTCCCGGTGGGTTAGACCGAGTTGCCGACCGTGCTCAGGATCTGGCTGACCTGGCCGCCCAGGAAGATCAGGGCGACGATCGCGATGATCGCGATCAGGGCGAGGATCAGCGCGTACTCCGCGAGGCCCTGCCCATCGTCGCGCCGGGTGCGCTCGATGAACGTCTGGATGCGTTGCAGCATGCGGTGCGTCTCCCATGTCCATTGGCTGTCCCCGGCGAGAGGAACGGTAGGGAGACGCGATGTTGCGAAGCAGTACCCGATAGTCCCGCCAAAGAGCACTATCGGGCGGCCAGCTCTGTTACCCGTGGGCGGGCTAGAGCGGTTCGAGCCAGCCCTCGCGATCCGCGCGGATCGCCAGCTCGGACCGGCTCAGCACGCCGAGCCGGTCGAACATCCGCGACAGCGTCGCCTCGACCGTCTTGCGCGACACGTCGAGCGCCGCCGCGATCTCGTCGTTCGATTTGCCGGCCTGGATCTCGACGATGATCCGTCGCTCGCGCTCGCTCAGCTGCAGGGCCGGCGCCTGGGACGATCGAAGCTGCTCGGCGGTGAACGCCAGACCGCCGCGGTCCACCGTCCGGATGGCGTCCGCGACCTCCTCGAGCGTGGCCGTCTTCAGCAGGAAGCCCTGTGCGCCGTTGCGGATCGCCGACGAGACGTACTGGCGCTGGTCGAAGCTCGAGAGCACGAGCGTCGCCGGTCGACCGCGCGCGCGACGCCTCGCGAACGAGCGTGGTCCCCAGTCCGTCGGGCAGGCGGATATCGATGATCGCGACATCGACGTCGTCACGGAGCAATCGGTCGGATGCCTCGGCCAGCGTGCCGGCCGTCCCGACGACCTGCAGATCGGTCGTCGACTCGATGATCCTCTCGAGGCCGCCGATCACGGCCGGATGGTCGTCGACCAGCAGGACGCGGATCGTCATCGATGCCAGGCGAGGCTGACCGATACGCCGACGCCGAGCTCTGATCGAAGGGCAAGCTGGGCGCCGATCGCCTCGGCGCGATGGCGCATCGCGAGGAGCCCAGCGTGGCCGGCGCGTCGGGCTCGTTCGAGCGCGCCGGCGTCGAGCCCACGGCCGTCATCGCGAACTTCGATCTGGACCGCATCGGCACCGATGACGCCCGTCACATCGATCCGCTGCGCCTCGGCATGGGCCATCGCGTTTCGGACGGCTTCCTCGGTCACGCGGTAGATCGCCAGCTCGACCTTGGGGTCGCGCGTCTCCTCGGGTCGGGTCCGATCGTCGACGTCGACGCGGATCGCCGTGCCGTCACGCGCGTACTGGTCGGCCAGCGATTCGATCGCCAGGGGCAGGCCGAGATCGTCGAGCACCGGCGGCCGCAGCTCGGAGGTGAGGCTGCGCAGCTCGGCGGCGATGCGCCGGAGTGCAGCCCGTTCGCCAGCAGCCTCCGGCAGCAGCTCGAGCCGGGCGATGACCGCGCTCAGCTCCTGGATCGGGACGTCGTGGAGATCCGCGGCGAGCCGGGCGCGCTCGCCCTCGGAGGCCTCGATGGCGGCCTGCCGCTTGACGTCGCCGAGGAACAGCGCGTCGGCGGCGCGAAGGATCGCCCGCCGCGACCGCGGATACGCGAGGAACAGCACGATCGCGGCGATCGCCAGAACGACGGGCGGGACGTAGAGGAACAGGGCAAGGATCGTGAAGAGCCCCACGAGCGCCGCGAACCCAGCGAGCTCGGGCGTGTTTTGTCGAGTGGGCAGTCGTAGCGCCCCAATGCCGCGAAGCTCGATTGCCGCACTCACGGCCAAGAGGGCTGTTAGAACGAAGGCGATCGTCGAGCGGGTGCTCTCGAGGCTCGTCGGATCCCCGACGGCAAACGCGCGCTCGGTCGTCCAGATGACAAGGAAAGCGGCCACGGCGATCGCCGCAATGGCGCCGGCCACGGTTCGCAATCGGTGTCCGATCAGGCCAGCCGCCGGTATCACGAGCGCCGCGCCGAGCGCGAGCGTTGAGACGGTTGGATCGCCCTGAAGCGACAACGGCGTGCTCGCCAGCAGGAGGCCACTGGATGCTGCCGCCCACGCTCCAAGCCGCCACGTGCCGCGAACGGCGAACGCGATAAGGCTCAGCGCAATGGCTGCCACTGCCAGAACGATGCTGGTCCGCAGCGCCTCGTCATTCGGGGCGGCGCTCGTCGAGATCTGGCCCGACCGGCCCTGCACAGTGATTGCCCAGCCGCCCGGTTGTTCGGAGTCACGAACCGCGACGATCAGGTCGCCGATGCGGATGCCATCCCGCCACCCGTAGCCAGTCGGACTGACATAGTCCACCCGATGGCCAACGTCCTGCCCGAAGACGCCTGCGTATGACTCGCTGATCACCGCGGCTGCGGCCCCGACGAGCCCGGCAACCATCGATGCAGCGACCGCTGTGGCGAGCGCCACGTCGGCCCAGGGAAGTGACGGAAGCCAGCCACCGTAGGGTAGGACCCCCTTCGTTCGTAGGGTTCCTTCCCCTTGGGTGGGCGCGCGCTCACCCATAGGTTCCGAAGGGTAGCAGTCGGCTATCCCTCGTCGCCCAGAGGAACCTGTGCGTAGGACGCGTGCGCTCGTATTTGGTGTGCTCCTGGCGGCTGCGCCATCGACCCCAGCGATGGCAGCGACGCCTCATGTCGTTGCGACCCTGGATGGGCGGGCCATACCTGTGTCGCAAATCGGCCTGTACTCGTGCCACGACCTGGAGTTTCCGGCGATCCGCTGCTTCCGTCAGCCGCGCGACCGCAACCTTGCGCTCGCAACGTCGGCTGGTCAGCTCCAGGTCGCGGCCGCCGGGGTCGTCTACGTGACGGTATTCGACCAGGCGCTCTACGGCGGGAGCAGCATGTCGATCTCCCAGAACTACGACACCTTGGCGACGATCGGTTGGAACGACCGAGTGAGCTCCTTCAAGGCGAAGAACTCGGAGAGTGGTCGTCTCTACGTGGATTGGCTCCACGGCGGCAGCGGTTGGAATTTCTGCTGCAACCAGTCGACAGGAAACCTCAGCACCTACGACAACAGCTTCAGCTCCGTCTACCGGACCTGACGTGCCCGAGCGGCATCGCGTCCAATGCGTCGATGGGGCCGATCGACCGAACCCAGAGGACCGCATCGTCCGCATCGGCGGCACGAACACCGTCGGCGTCAACTGGCGCCTGACACAGGAGGAAGCGATCTCCGGTATCGAAAGCGGGCGCTGGGACTTCTTCGTGCTGTCGCGCACCGGCCGGGCGCTCGATGTGATCGTTGCGACCGCCCCGTCCGGTCGGAAATACCTCAAGACGTCGACCGATGGAGACCAACCCGACCAACTGCTCGCCGTGAAAGCCTGCAGCTGAGGCGACCCGACCGAACGAAGGCGAACGAACACCCCGGCAACGTGCTTCCCAGACTGCAGGTTGGCATCGAAGACCTACGTCCGGCCCTCCTCGTGGCCGTTTCGTGCGTGGCAGACCCGAAATCGGCCCGTGGACGGTCGCCGGTAACGCTTCAGGCTCGTCTGGCAGTCTGGCAGGCCCACATTGGGCATAGCCTCGGCCGACGGCGGCCGGGGCCGCCGGTCTCGCCCGCCGACTGCTTGCCGACGGCGGCCCGAGGCCGAATCGTTGACTTCGATCACCGGCGCGACGCACACTGCCGCGGGGCCACACCAGAGGGATCAGGTGGCAACGAGCGGATTGATCGTGCGCAACGCGCGGGTCCATCCAACGATGGGTCGCGCGGCGGGGCTCGCGGACATCGCCGTCGATGGGGATCGCTTCGCCGCGATCAAACCGGCAGGCTCCATCCAGGCTGACGGCCGGCTCGAGCTCGACGCCGAGGGTCGACTGCTCTCACCCCCGCTCGTCGATCCACACGTGCACATGGACGCGGTCCTCACCGTCGGCGAGCCGCGCTACAACGAGTCCGGCACGCTCATCGAGGGGATCCAGACGTGGGCCGAGCGCAAGCCGTCGCTCACGCACGAGGACGTGAAGACCCGCGCCCGCGAGGCCATCCTGTGGGAGGTCGCCCAAGGCACCGGGCCTGATCCGATCGCATGTCGACGTGTGCGACCCGTCGCTGACCGCGCTCAAGGCCCTCATCGAGCTCCGTGCCGAGATGCGCGATCTCGTCGATCTGCGGCTGATCGCCTTCCCGCAGGACGGGATCATGTCGTTCCCCGATGGCAAGGAGCTGATGCGCGAGGCGATGCGCCTCGGGTGCGACGTGATCGGCGGGATCCCGCACTACGAATGGACCCGCGAGGACGGTGTCGAGGAGGTCCACTTCCTGTTCGATCTGGCGCGAGAGACCGGCGCACCGATCGATCTCCATTGCGACGAGACCGATGACGAGCACTCGCGCTTCCTCGAGGTCGTGGCCGCGCGGACGATGCGCGACGGCATGCAGGGGCGGGTCGTCGCCGGCCACACGACCGCGATGGGCTCATACAACGACGCGTACGCGTTCAAGCTTCTGCAGATCCTCAAGCGGGCGGGCGTGACGATCGTCGCCAACCCGCTCGACAACATCGTGCTGCAGGGCCGCTTCGACACGTACCCGAAGCGCCGCGGCATGACCAGGGTCAAGGAGCTCGACGCCGCCGGCGTGAACGTCGCCTGCGGCCACGACTCGATCATGGATCCCTGGTATCCGCTGGGGCGCGGCTCGATGCTCGACGCGCTGTCGATGCTGGTGCATGTCGCCCAGATGACCGGTCGAACCGAGCTCTTCCGCGCGTACGAGATGGTGACGACGAACCCGGCACGCGCCGCGGAGGTTCCGTGGGGCGTTCGAGAAGGACTGCCGGCGAGCTTCGTCGTCTTCGATTGCGCCGACGAGGCCGAGGCCATCCGGCTTCGACCCGCGGCGCGCTGGGTCGTCCGCAACGGCCGGATCGTCGCGGAGACGGAGCCGGCCCGAAGCACCGTGCACGTCGACGGGTCTGCCCAGCCCGTCACGTACCGGCGAGATCCCGTGGAGACCGCTGCCGCATCCCCTGAGGCGGCGGGGCACAACGGCGCGGGCCAACGCCGCGCCCGTTCGGAGGAAGGAGTGGACGGATGACTGCTGGTTTGCTCACCGGAAAGGGCATGCCGACCCGTGAGGGCGACATGTCGATCGAGGGACACGGGCTGGAGCCGATCCCCGCGTCCGCGCGCTACGGATCGGACACGCGTGTCTTCACCGTCTGGTTCACGCCGAACCTCGTGCCCGCGGCGTTCTTCCTCGGCACGCTCGCTGCTGCGTCGTTCATCGGGCTCGGCTTCTGGACGTCGTTTGCGGCGATCGTCGTCGGCAACGTCGTCGGCTCGATCCTGGTCGGATTGCTGGCCACGATGGGCCCCAAGACCGGCATGGCCCAGATGCCGCTGGCTCGGCTCGCCTACGGCAAGAGCATCGTGGTGCCGGGCTTGCTCAACTGGATCAGCTGCATCGGCTGGGACGGGATCAACTCGGTGTTCGGCGCCGCGGCGATCTCGATCCTGACCGGTCTGCAAGTTCGTGATCGCGCTGGTGATCATCGTGATCTGCCAGGGCCTGCTCGGGATCATCGGCTACGAGGCGATCCACACGTTCGAGAAGTACATGGCGATCGTGCTGGCCGCGATGTTCGCGATCATCACCGTGGCGATCATCGGCCAGGCCGGCCCGGGCCTCGCGCGTACTGACGCCGTCTCGGGTGCCGCCCAGATCGGCACGTTCATCCTCTACAGCACGATCATCGCGAGCTTCGTGCTGGCCTGGGCGCTCTACGCGTCCGACTACACCCGATACCTCCCGAAGAACACGTCGTCCTCGCGCGTGTTCTGGTGGACGGTCCTTGGTCTGACGCTGGCCGCCGGCTGGGTCGAGACGCTCGGGCTGCTCGTCGCCGACAAGGCCGTCGAGGGCGGCGCGGTCGCGACGATCAACACGATCCTGTCGGGCTCGCCACTCGCCGCGCTGGCGATGCTGGCGATCGGCATCGGGACGGTCGCGGTCAACGCGATGAACGACTACACGGGCTCGCTCTCGCTCCAGGCGGCCGGCATCCGCGTCCCGCGGATCCTCTCCGCGCTCGTCGTCGCGATCCTCGGCTTCTTCGTCACGCTCTGGCTGAACTCGGAGAACCTGCTCGGCAAGATCGAGAACATCCTGTTGTTCCTGAGCTACTGGATCGCGCCGTGGGCGGCCGTCGTCCTGGCCGACTGGCGGCTGCGCGGCGGACGCGCGGACGTGAGTCGCCTCGTCGACTGGAGCAGCCTCCCGTCGGGGGCCCTCGCGCTCGGATCGATGGTCCTCGGGTTCCTCGTGTCGCTGCCGTTCCAGACCTCGACCTTCGGCGGCGAGATCGCGACGAACACGGGCCTGCCGATCAACACGATCGCAGCGAACAACCTGAACTACGCCGACATCGCCTATGTCGTCGGGTTCGCGGTGGCCTTCGTCGCGTATTGGATCGGCGCGCGCGCCATGTCGGGACGCACCGTCGCCCAGGAGTCGGCCGCCTAGCGAAGCTCGCCGTTGACCGCCGCCGTCAGCCTGGTCGCTCGGGCTGGCGGTGGACGATCGGCTCGAGGCCGAGGGTCGCGACGTGCGCGGCGATCTCCTCGCCCGTCGCGATCCACAGGCCGTCGATCGACTGTGCCCGCTCGATCAGGCGCTCGAGCCCGGCCGCCCGTGATGCTCGACCCGACACGAACGGGTGATTGGTGAGCATGAACAGCCCGCCATCCTCGACCAGCGCCTCGAGCTCGAGCGTCCATCGATCGATCACGTCCGCCGGGCTCGAGATCACGCCGGAGCCGGTGATCCCGGGCAGATAGTTGTAGGGCTCCCAGTCGTCGAGCGCCCAGTGCCCGGGCAGCTCGACGATGGTCGGCGCGTCTGGTTCCGCCGTCGTTGCCAGGAGGTATGGGTGGTCGGCGTCCATCAACCCGGAGTCGTACGCGAAGCCATGCCGCGCGAGGAGCGCGGGCGTCTCGTACGTGAGCTCCCACATCGGGCCGCGATAGCCGATCGGGCGGACACCGAGCATCTCGTCGAGCGCGGCGAGTCCGCGAAGCAATCGCGTTTCCTGCACCTCGGCACTCGCTCCGTGTGCACCCTCGTGCAGGTAGCCGTGATGCGCGATCTCGTGGCCCGCGTCGCGGATCGAGCGGCAGATGCGCCGGCAATCGTTCGGCGCTGTAGCCCGGGATGAAGAACGTGGCCCGGACCCGGCGTCGATCGAGGATCCGCAGCAGCCGGGCGATCCCGGTCCGGGCGCCGTACGCCTGGTGGCTCATGACGTCGAGCCACTCGGCCGCCTCCGGATGCTCGAACAGGATCGGGCTCTCGCGCGTCCACGTCGAACGTGAAGCAGGCCGCGGCGCGGATGCCGTCCGGCCATCGAAAACCCGGGGGCAGCGCGGTTCGCCAGTCGGTCGATCCGGGCATCGCCTCAGCCAGCCGCGTCGCGATGCCGGCACCGCCACGCCCTGGCTCGTGGCCGCGTAGAGGATGGCGATCCCGAGGTACAGCAACAGGGCGATCAACGGCGCCACGAGCGCGACGAGCGTCGCGAACGCGTAGATCGGCAGCCCGACGGTGCCGCGGCGCCATTCGGCCCTGGCATACGCCGCGTCATAGCCCTGCTCGAGCAGCTCCGGCTTGTCGGCCAGATGGCGCCAGATGAACCCCCACGGGATGGCCATCAGGGTCGCGGTCGCCCCGTACAGCGCGGTCGCTGCTGACGCGTCCGGCCCACCCCGCTGGACATATTCCGCGACCAGGGATGTCGGCCACGGCAGCGTCGCGACCCCGAACAGGAGCAGGAGGTTCAGCCAATGGAGGCGCGCGTCGAACCGCCCGATGCGGTCCACCATCGACCGATGGTTGAGCCAGATGATGCCGATCGTCAGGAACGCGGCGACGTACGACACGTACGACGGCCAACGCGACAGGAGGGCCGCGACCAGACCGCCATCAGGGACGTTCTCGAGTGGCGGAAACTTCAGATCCAGGACCAGCAGCGTGATCGCGATCGCCATGACGCCGTCGCTGAAGGCCTCGACGCGTCCGGTCGGCGAGAGACGGGTCTCGATCTCGGTCTGGGCCACGCCGCGATGATACGCAGTGGTCTTGCCGCGGAACCCGAGCTAGAGCGCGGCGGCGGCCGCTACTGGCGGGAGCGCGCCGCGATCGGTGCGAGCGTCATGACGATGGTGCGCTCGGGTTCCTGGGGTTGGCGGATCGCCGCGATGGCCTGGACCAGAGCCTTCGGCGTGTGCGGGCGCCGAACCGCGATGGCGACGGGCAGGTCCACGGTTGCCGCTCGGGCAAGCTCCGGATCAACGATGGACGAGCGCGGACGGATACGAACGTCGGACATGGACGATGCGGGGACCCCCTGGAGGCTTGTGACGGTGAGCCTGCGTACGGTAACGCGAACTTCGACCCTGTGCACCAACCCGGTCGGCGGACCGCCGCGGTACCGATGACCCAGTGCGCGGGGGAACCACCCCGTGCCGCTGCGAAGGCCCTGAAGACGGCCCTGAAGGGCGCCCCTGCTATCGTGCGAGCGTGGAGGCCACCCTCGTCGAACACCGCTCGACGGCCGCCGAACCCGGCCCCGCCGCTCCCCTCGAAGCCGTCTGGCTTGGTCGGATGGACTACCGCGCGGCGCACGCCCTGCAGAAGCAGCTCGTCGATGCGCGGGCGGCCGGGACGATCGGCGATCGCCTGCTCCTGCTTGAGCATCCGGCGGTCCTGACGCTCGGCAAGCACTCCGACCCGGCACACATCCTCGCCTCGGAGACCGAGCTCGAACGACGCGGCATCGCGGTCGAGCACATCGAGCGCGGCGGCGAGGTCACGTACCACGGCCCGGGTCAGCTCGTGGCGTACCCGATCGTCCGCCTCCACGAGCGCGGACTGCTGCTGCGTCCGTTCGTGCGGGCGCTCGAAGCGGCGCTCGTCGAGACATGTGCCGCCCAGGGCGTCGCCGCGCAGCGACGCGACGGCCACCCCGGCTGCTGGTGCGATGTGGACGGTCCGAACCCGCGCAAGATCGGCGCGCTGGGTCTGCGCGTCGAGCGCGGGGTCAGCTATCACGGGATCGCGCTCAACGTGACCGTCGATCTGGCCGACTTCGACCTGATCGATGCGTGCGGCATGCCGGGCGTCGAATCGACCTCGATCGCCCGCGAGCTCGGGGACGTCGACGCGCTGCCGTCGACCGCGTCGGTCGAGCGCTCGGCGTGGATCTTCGCGCGAGCGTTCGCGGCCGCCATCGACGCCCGGCTGCGCGTGGCGGACTGACGGGACGTGGCCAGCGGTCTCTTCGAACTCCGCAAGGATCCGATCACGAGCTGGTGGGTCGCGACCATCGTCGATCGCCAGTTCCACCGCGATCGCTTCGCGCGGGCGGCGGAGCCTGTCGACGACCGCCTGTTCGGCTGCAGCAACTGCGCGGTGCCCGGTGACGGCGTCCGCACCCGGATGCTCAAGGACTTCGCGTTCCACGTCGTCGGCACCGACAGCGAGGCCCGCGACCTCGAGACCGACCACGGTCTCGCCCAGGTGTCGCTGGCACAGGCACGGGCCACCGGCAGCTGGCGGACGGTCATCGCCCCGACCGGGGAGCATCGTCCGCTCCACGCCGTCGGCAGCGAGCTCATCGAGGGGCTGATCACGGCCGCCCGGGACGAGCTGGCCGTCGCCGGCGACGACAGCCAGACCGAATACCTGACGGTCGTCCAGAACTGGGGCGCGCAGGCTGGCGCGCGCACGAACCACCTCTGTCTCGATCTCTACGACCTGCCGCAGATCCCCCACCGGATCGCCGAAGAGCTCGGCGGCGCTGCGCGGTTCGTCATCCGCGAGGGCGAGTGCCCGTTCTGCCGGCTGGTGCGCGAGGAATCGCGACGTCCGGAGCGACTCGTCTGGGAGGACCACGACAGCGTCGCCTTCGCGCCGTACGCCTCGCGGTCGGCGTTCGAGGTCTGGATCGTGCCGCGCCGCCACGACGCGGACTTCGGGCGCGCGACGGCCGCCGACGTCAAGGCCACCTCGGAGGCGCTCCGCCAGGTCCTCGGCCGGCTCGCCGCGTCGCTCGACGGGCCGCCGTACAACCTCGTGCTGCACACCGCGCCGCTGCGCGAACAGGTCGATGGGACGTACCACTGGCATTGGGAGATCCACCCGAGACTGCGCGAGATCGCGGGTCTGGAGCTGGGAACCGGTCTGCCCGTGAACCCCGTCTCGCCGGAGGACGCCGTCGAGGAACTCCTCGGACGCGCCGATCCGGAGGGAGGTGGATCGGGTTGACCTGGGTCGAGCCCGAGCGCAACGGGCGTCACACGTGGGGGAGATGCCTCGTCTCTGGCGAAACGGGTGTGCGCACCCACTGGAGCCCGCCCCGACAACCCGCCCCCACGGAGTCTTCGTGGTCCTCGAACCCAAGACCATCGACCTGCGCGTCCCATACGGCCGTTCGAACGCCCTCCGGGCTGACCGAGGACGCCCCGTGAGCGGCGTCTGGGATCGCGACGAGGCGGCGATCTTCGTCGAGACCGTCTTCGGCAAGCACCAGGGCGAGATCTACGCGTACCTGCTGCGGATGATGCGCGACCCGGAAGTCGCCGCCGATATGACGCAGGACACGTTCATCAAGGCATACAAGAACTACGCGACGCTCGAGAAGCCCGAGAACGCCCGAGCGTGGCTATACCAGATCGCCCATCGTGTCGCGCTCGACGAGATCCGTCGCCGCAAGATCGTGCGCTTCCTGCCCTGGACCGGCGAGGCGCCCGGGTCGGCGCCATCCGCCGAGCACCTGGTGATGGACGCGCGGCTGTCGGGCGACCTGCAGCGTGCCCTCCAGCGGATCCCGGAACGGCAGCGCGCCGCGCTCCTCCTCGCGGAACTGCACGACCTCACCGGTCTCGAGCTGGCGTCGGCGCTCGGTGTCAGCCACGTCGCGGCCCGAGCGCTCCTCACGCGCGCTCGCGAAAGCCTGCGCCAGGCACTTGCCGCCGAACGCGAGTCCGACGCCGCGGCCGATCGAGCCCGCGATGCGGGACACGATCCGGGCCAGCCCGCGAAGGCCGACCGATGAGCCGTTTCCCGAGGCTCCGCCGGCGACCCGATCACTGGCGCGACGCCCACGAACGGGCACGGGTCCGCGCCGCCGAGCGGCTCGATGGCCCGCTGGGCCTGACCGAGACGGCCTGGCTCGACGAGCACCTTGCCGGTTGCGCGTCCTGTGCCGCGATCGCCGCCGCCTACGCCGCGGATCGGGAAGCCCTGCAGTCGCTGCGTCAGGACGCACCGGAGCCGCCGCGGGACCTGTGGGCACGCACGGCAGCCGCGATCGAGCAGCTGTCGCAGGACGGCGGAGCGCCGGTCGAAACGATCGTTGGTGAGCCCGCGCCTGCCCGACGCGGGCGTCTCGGGAGCCTGCCGCTCGGCGCGATGTCGGCGGTGGCGGTCGTGGTCATCGTCGTCGGGGCGAGCCTGTTGTCTCGTGGGATCACCTCGCAGGCCCTGAACCCCTCTCCTGCGGCAAGCGTCGGTACTGCGGAGGCGACCCATCACCCCTCGCCGGCACTCCCGGGAGCCGAGGCAACACCGTTCCCCGTCGGGGCGGGCGATGTCCAGGTGGTCGACAACGGACCCGGGGGCGTGGGGTACTCGACCTACCAGGTCGAGCAGGTCTGCCCCGAGGAGGGCTCGTCGAACTGCTCGGCGATCCCGAACAAGACCGCCACCGCGCTGGGCCTGACCAACACCCCGCGCACGGTGATCGGGTCCCCATCGCGCCGGCAGGCGGTCGCGATCTCGAAGACTCCGGATGCGGGCGACCAGGTCGTGATCGTCCAACTGCCTGACACCGAGCCCGCGGCGTCCCCCAGCCCGACACCTGCGCGCACCGAACCGCCGACGCCACCGCCCAGCGCCGACGCGTCCTCCGCGCCAGTCGACAGCGCAGAGCCGACCGACGGCGCGACGCCGACCGTGGTCATCCAGAGCGCGCCGCCGTCGGCGACCCCGCAGGCCACGCCGTCAGCGACGGCAACCAATCTCGCGATCGCGAGCGGCATCGAGGTCGTCGGCGAGAGCGCGGCCTACTCCGCAGACGGTGGCTGGTTCGCCTTCACGGCGCGGCCCGGCGATGGGTCGGGCGGTCCGGACGTCTACATCTGGCGCGTCGGTGACGCCCGAGCCGAGCGCCTGACGAGCGATCAGTCCTCGTACTTCGCATCCTGGTCGGGTAATCGAGCGATCGTGAGCCGTCCCGCCGACCGCGAGGCGCGCAGAACGGATCCGGTCAGTGTCGCCATCGATCCGGCGTCGCGCGACGAGCGATCCGTCGGAGCGGTTTGGCGGCCCATGGTCGATCCGAGCGGGCGCTTCGCGATCGCCTGGGATGGCACCCTCGAACGGACCGACGGGCCGCTTGGCTGGCGCCCGGCCGAGGGTCGCCTGGCGCTCCGCACGTGGTCCGACGGCCGCGACGGGGGCACGCCGAATGGCTCTGAGGACCGGCGCGTCGTGGCGGACGAGGCACAAGGTGACTTCGACGTTCGCTGGGACGAGACCGGGGAATGGGCCGCGATCTGGGTCGGCAACGACAGCGAGACGGCGACCGGCCGCCTGACGCTCGTCCATCTCGACAAGAGCAAGGACCGGTTCGAGCACATCAAGGGCGCGCCGGAAGACCTCCCGGCGATGCCCGGGTTCTCCATCGCGTCGGGCCGCCTCGCCTGGGCGACGCCACGCGGCCAGGGTGGCGAAGGCAGCCGCGTGCAGATCGCGGCGTGGTCGGGAAACGGCGTGGGGATCGTCGCGAGCGGCCCGGGCGAGGACGTCGTCGTCATCCGCTGAGCCCGCGCCGCGCGTGCGCGGCGAGTCGACGTGCGGGACCGGGCTGTACACCGGACCGCTCTTGAGCGTATCGTTCCGGCCCTATCGTGCGACCCAGATGGTTGGTCGTAGGGTCGGTCCTCAGCGCCGCCCTCGCCCTGGTCGCGTTACCGGGCCTCGCCGGATCCCGCGTCCCCAGCGCAGTGGAACCGGTCCCCGCAGGCGCGTTCCAGCCGTACTCGGTCCCCGCGTCCGTTGCCCGATCGCCGCTCACGATCGCGGGGCTCGATCTCGCCTCGCGTTCTGTCGGCCGCGTCATGCCGAGCGAGGTGTTCATCGAGCCCGGCGCGGGCCCAGGGGACGCCCCAGCGGACCGCGTGACAGTCGACCAGCCGGACGTGTCGTCGGGGTCGGAGCGCAAGCCCGAGAAATACAGGCTGTCCGGGCAGGCGACGTTCTACGACAACGGCACGACCGCGATGCGGCTGCCGCGGGGCACGATCGTGATCGTCTGCTCGAAGGGCGGCTGCCTCGAGCGGGTCGTGAACGACTACGGACCTCAGAAGCCGGAGCGGATCATCGACCTGTACCGGCCCGACTTCTTCAAGATCTGCGGCTGTCCGTCGTGGAGCGGCGTGATCGACGTCACGGTCTACGTCTACTGAACCGCTACTGAACCTCGCTCCCGTCGTATCCTGTCGGGGACCCTTCGGCCGCGGCCCTGTGAGTCCGCCCATGTGGCCCTGTGAGGCCGGGAAGGAGCGATGACCGGACGCCGGATCATGACCGCCGACGAGATCCGTCGCGCGACGGTCCGCCTCTCCCACGAGATCGTCGAGAAGCAGGCGGGCACCGACGGCCTCCTGCTGATCGGCATCCAGCGTCGTGGCGTGCCGCTGGCGCGCCGGATCGCCGACGCCATCCGTGACAACGAGGGTGCCGAGGTGCCGGTCGGGGCGCTCGACATCACGTTCTACCGTGACGATCTCTCGCTGATCGCCCAACAGCCCGTGGTCAAGGGCACCGAGCTGCCGTCGGGCATCGACGGGCGGACGGTCGTCCTGGTCGATGACGTGCTGTACACGGGTCGCACGATCCGGGCCGCGATGGACGCGTTGGTCGACTTCGGGCGGCCCCAGGCGATCCGTCTCGCCGTGCTCGTCGACCGGGGCCATCGCGAGCTGCCGATCCGGGCCGATCACGTCGGCAAGAACGTGCCGACGTCGCGCGAGGAGATCGTGCGCGTGCACCTCGAAGAGACCGACGGCGAGGACGGCGTCGAGATCGAGCGCCTCGTCGACAGCCCATTGGCGGCCGAGCCCGTCGCGTGACCGACGTGATCGACGAGCGTGCGGCGACGACCGAGGTCGTCGTCCCGTCCGTCGACGTCGCCCCGGAATCGCAGTCGGTCGGCTGGCGCCATCGCCATCTGCTCGATGTCGACGGCCTGTCGATCGAAGATATCGACCTGGTCATGCGCACGGCCGACGCGATGCGCGAGGTCCTGGCGCGTCCGATCGCCAAGGTCCCGGCCCTGCGCGGTCGGAACGTGACGATCCTGTTCTACGAGGCGTCGACGCGGACCCGCGTGTCGTTCGAGGTCGCGGCCAAGAACCTGTCGGCGGACGTCGTGAACGTGACGGCATCGACCTCGTCGATCACGAAGGGGGAGTCGCTGGTCGACACCGTCCGGACGGTCGAGGCGCTCGGTGCGCAGCTGCTCGTGATGCGCCACAGCGTGAGCGGCGCGCCGTACCTGGCGGCCGAGGTGTTCGGCGGATCGGTGCTCAACGGTGGCGACGGCTGGCACGCGCACCCGACCCAGGCGCTGCTCGACCTGTACACGATGCGCTCGAGGCTCGGCTCGATGGCGGGCCGGAAGGTCGTGATCCTCGGCGACGTGCTGCACTCGCGGGTCGCCCGGTCGAACATCTGGACGCTGACCGCCGCCGGTGCCGACTTGTGGCTGTGCGGACCGTCGACGCTGCTGCGTGGGTTCGAGGCGTGGGCGGGCCGTGGCGCCGCGGCCGGGCGCCGGTTCCATGTCACCTCCTCGATCGACGAGGCGGTGCGCGACGCCGACGTCGTGATGGCCCTGCGGATCCAGAAGGAGCGGATGGCGTCCGGGCTCCTGCCGTCGCTGCGCGAGTACGCGGCACGGTACGGGTTGACCGGCGCGCGGCTGGCGCTCGCGAAGCCCGGCGCGCTGGTGATGCATCCGGGGCCGATGAACGAGGGCGTCGAGATTGCGCCGGACGTGGCAGCCGGCGCCCAGTCGGTCATCACCGACCAGGTGACGAACGGCGTCGCGATCCGCATGGCGCTGCTGTACCTGCTGGCCGGCGTCACCCACTCGTGACCGATCTCGACCTGAGCCGCGTCTGGCTGGTCGACCCGGCGGCCGGGCGCGAGGGTCCGGGCGAGCTCGTCGTTCGAGATGGGGTCCTCGAGGCAGTGACCTGGCTGGACGGCGCGGATGCCGAGGGCATCGACGACACGGGCATGGTCGTGGCCCCCGGCTTCATCGATCTGCACGCGCACCTGCGCGAACCGGGCAACGAGGATGCCGAGACCATCGCGAGCGGGCTGGCCGCCGCCGCGCACGGTGGCTTCACGACCGTCTGCGCGATGCCGAACACGACGCCGACGCTCGACGAGCCGGGCGTCCTTGCCGCGATCCGCGCCGCCGGCGCCGCATCCGGGTCGCCCGTCGAGTTGCTGGCGTACGGGGCGGTCACGGTCGGTCGGGCGGGGGAGACGCTGGCGGCCCTCGGCGAGCTCGCCGACGCGGGGGTCGTCGGCTTCTCCGACGACGGCGCCCCGGTTCGATCGGCCACGATCCTGCGCAACGCGCTGGCCTACGCGGGGCCGCTCGGGCTGCCGGTGGTCGACCATCCCGAGGACGCCACGCAGACCGCGGGCGCGGAGGCGAACGACGGCTTCGTCGCGACGGTGCTCGGGCTGCGCGGCTGGCCGGCCGCTGCCGAGGAGGCGGCGGTCGCGCGCGACCTCGCGGTGCTCGGCGAGGTTTGCGGCGACGTACCGGGCGTCCGACTGCACCTCACCCACCTCTCGACGGCCGGTTCGCTGGAGCTCGTCCGGCGGGCGAAGGCCGCCGGCCTGCCGGTCACCTGCGACGTCACGCCGCATCACCTCGCGCTCACCGACGAGTGGATCGCCGGTGCACGGCGGTTTGCGTGGGAGGCCGGCGAGGACGGCGATCCGTGGCGCGATGAGGCGATCTCGGCAGCGCCCTTTGCGTCCTCGCTCCGCGTCAACCCGCCGTTGCGAGCGCCCGTGAGCGTCCTGGCGTGTCTGGCCGCGCTCGTAGACGGCACGATCGACGCCATCGCCACCGACCATGCGCCGCACACCGAGGTCGACAAGGCCGTCGAGTTCGGCCTCGCGGCGAACGGGATCAGCGGCATCGAGACGGCGCTCGGTCTGGTCCTCGAAGCCGTCGACGCTGGGCGGCTCACGCTGACGCGAGCCATCGAAGCACTCACCGTCGGGCCGGCGCGGGTCCTCGGGGATCGCACGAGGCGGACGGCCGGGGTCGGCCTCACCGAAGGAGCGCCGGCGGATCTCGTCGTCTTCGACCGATCGGATCGCTGGACGGTCACCGCGGAGGGGCTCGCCTCGAAGGGCAAGAACTCGCCGCTCTTCGGGCGCACGCTGGGGGGCCGCATCCTCCTCACGATGGCCGGGGGCCGAGTCGCCTACGAGGCGCCGACCGACTGACATCGTCATCCGTCCATGTCGTCGGTGTCGATCCGCCATGGACAAGCCGGGCCGCAGGCGCTTTGCTGCATCGATCCGAGTGCGGTCCAGAGGGGTTGAGGGTGGTTCGTCCCGTCCGAGCGACACGGCGATGGCGTGCGGCGCTGGTCGTCGCCCTGCTTGCGCTCGCTTCGCTACCCGGTCCGGCGGCGGCGACCGGATCGCTCATTGCGTCGCCGAGCCACGGGCAGGTCTCGCAGACGGTCACCGTCACGTACACGACCGACAGCGGGGTGTGCCGTGCCCAACAGGTCGACTTCTCCTGGGATGGGAAGCCACTCGGGACCGGGAACCTGGACGGCAATTGCCAGGCGGCGATCGCGACCAAGCCCCCGGCCGGCGCGGATGGGGTAGGCCCGCACGACCTCGTCGCGTGTTATCTCGACGTCACCGGCGCGTGCACGGATCAGGCCCGGACCCGCTACACGATCGACCCGAAACCGACCCCCAAGCCGACGCCAAAGCCAACGCCCAAACCCACGCCGAAGCCCACGCCCAAACCGACCCCGAAGCCCACGCCAAAACCAACGCCGACTCCGTCGCCTTCACCCACCCCGTCGCCGAGCCCGACCCCGTCGCCTTCGCCCACGCCGAGTCCCACCCCGACACCGACCCCCATCGTCGCGCCAGTCCAGATCACGCCATCGCCGACGCCGGCCCCGACCGGCGCGGTGCTCGGCGCGGTGGGCACACCAGGCCCAGGCGCGGTCGGCGGTGCCGGCGACGGCGTCGACCTCGGGGCGCTGGCCGCGGAATTCGAGGCGGTGCCGGTGTCCGCCCTGACAGCGGCGGTACCCAGCCCCCTCGAGGTCTCGACCGATCTCGGCGTCCTCGGCACCAACCTCCTGCTGACGATCGTGGTCCTGCTGACGTTCGGGCTCACGTCATCGCTGTTCAACAGCACGATCAAGGCGAACCGCGAGGAGATCGATGGCTGGGTCGATGCCGCGCGCCGTCGGCTGCGACCGGTGAGTGGCACGTTGTCCGGTGCCGGCCGTGTGATGGGACGCGTGCCCGGCCGGCGCTACGTCGCTCGCCCGATCCGGTTGCTGCTGATCCTCGTCCTGACCGGCATCGTGTACGGCTTCCTGAGCCCGGACTTCGGGCTCGATGCCGGGAGCGTCGTCCTCTTCGGGTCGATCGTGGTCGGTGTCGGGTTCGTCACCTTCCTGACCGAGGGCGGCGGCGCGCTGCTGGCGAGTCGACGGTTCCACGCGCCCGCATCGGTGCGCCTGTACATCGCGGCGGTGCTGATCGCCCTGATCTGCGTCGGCTTGTCGCGGCTCATGGATTTCCAGCCCGGGATCATGTACGGCTTCATCGCCTCGAACGTGATCGCGGCCACGGTCGTGCTGGATCGACGTCGCGAGGCGTACCTCGTGCTGATCCCGACACTGGCCCTGCTCGCGGCGAGCCTCCTCGCCTGGCTGGTGCTGCCGTTCTTCGCCGCACCTGCCGGCTCCACCGGCACCTGGTGGCACGTGCTCACCCAGGCAGCGCTCGTAACGGTCTTCGTGGCGGGGATCGAAGGCGCGTTCTACGCGATGATCCCGATCACGTTCATGGACGGCGCGACCGTCTTCGAGTGGAGCAAGGTCGTCTGGATCGGGGTGTTCGGCTTCGTCACGTTCCTGTTCTGGCACCTGCTGCTCAACCAGAACGACGCCTACCTCGACGCGCTCCGCCAGACGCGGGTCGCCGTGGCGCTCGGCCTCGTGCTGCTGTACGGCGCCGTGACGGTCGCCACGTGGCTGTTCTTCAAGATGCGCGCGGATCGCGCCGACGCGGTCGCGGGCTAGTCGATCGCGGGTTCGTCCGGCCTGTCGGGTCGCCGACAACATTTCGTTTCGCTGCAACGGATTCGACCGTGGCCGCGTCCTCTTCGTATTCGTGGCAGGACCACGATCACCAGGACATCGACAGGAAGGCGCCGCTCATGGCGCCGAGGCGAAGGACATGGACACGAACGACCTCATCGGCAGTCATGACTCGAAGCAGGTGGAGCGTACGGGCTGCCTGGTCGAGGGGTGTCCGTGCCGGGACGCCCGCATCGTCTCCCATCGCCGAGCGCGGTTCTTCGCGCACCTTGCGGCGGCCAACGGCGAGACGGCACTCCGCGTGATCGCACCCGAAGCCGGCTGGACGATCCCGCCCGCGAGTCCCGAGGCGCAGCCCACCTGACCGTCGCCTGACGCGCGGCTCGCGACCGCGCCAACACCCGATCCCACCTCGGCTACGCTCCGGGCATGCCGACGACCCGGACGCTCAACGCCGACTACGAGCGCCGCGTGTTCTGGCAGGCAACGATGCCGGCCCTGCCAGATCGATCCGGACGCGAGCTGCCGGCCGAGACCGAGGTCGTCGTGGTCGGTGGCGGATACGCCGGCATCACCGCGGCCCGGGAGCTGGCACGGCGCGGCATCGCCGTCACTCTGCTGGAGGCTCGAACACTCGGCTGGGGCGCATCGACGCGGAACGGCGGCATCGTCCACGCGGGGTACAAGTGGAGCGCCGGCCAGCTCATCAAGCGTTATGGCGAGGCGACCGGCAAGGCGCTGTACCAGGAGACGCTCGATTCGTACGAGCTGGTCAAGCGCCTGATCGCCGACGAATCGATCGATTGCGACTTCCGCGAAGTCGGACATCTCGAGCTCGCCTACGCGCCGTCGCACGCCCCCGAGCTCGAGCACGCACGCGACAGCCTCGCGGCGGTCGGTGTCAGCTCGACGGTCGTGCCGCGCGAGCGGATCCGCGAGGAGATCGGCAGCGACGCGTACTACGGCGCGCTGGCCGTCGAGGGGAGCGGCCTGCTCCATCCCGGCCGGTACTTCGCGGGTCTCGCGGAGGCCGCCGCGCGAGCCGGCGCCGACCTGCATGAGGACGTCCGGGCGCGGGTCCGTCCGCCGAACCGATGACGGGCGCTTCCGTGTCGAGACGCCGCGCGGCGCGATCACCGCCAGGGACGTGTTCGTCGCCACGAACGGGTACACGGACGGCGTCGTGCCCTCGCTCCGGCGGCGCGTGATCCCGATCGGGTCGTACATCATCGCGTCGGAGCCGCTGCCGGCCGACCTCGCCCACGAGCTGTCGCCGAAGGGTCGCGCCTTCTTCGACACGAAGAACTTCCTGTACTACTGGCACGTGTCGGCCGATCGACGGATGGTGTTCGGCGGCCGAGCATCGTTCATGCCGACGACGATCGACCGGACGGCCGCGATCCTGTGGCGCGGGCTGCTCGAGGTGCACCCACAGATGGCCGACTACCGAATCGAGTACGCGTGGGGCGGCAATGTCGGCTTCACGTTCGACCGGATGCCGCACGTCGGACGGACGCGCGAGGGCGTCACCTACGCGATGGGCTGTTGCGGGACCGGCGTGGCGCTCATGACCAACCTCGGCACGAAGGTTGGCGCATGGCTGGCCGGCGGGGCTGCGCCTGCCCTCGCGTCGCTCGACTTCCCACTGGTCCCGGCGCCGTACGAGGGCCGGCCGTGGTTCCTGCCGTTCGCCGGCGAGTGGTTCCGGCTGCAGGATCGGATCGCGGCGCTGTCGCGGCGGGGCGCCTGATGCCGCTGCCGCTCGCGGTCCAGCTGTACACGTTCCGCGACCCGGCCCGGTTCGGTGGCGCGGGCATGGGCCTGGATGTCCCGACGCTGACGGCGATCGCCGGGGCGGGGTTCGCCGGCGTCGAGACCGTGGACGTGCCCGGCGGCGATCCGGCCGAGGCCCGGCGCGTGCTCGATGACCTGGGGCTCGCGATCACGAGCTCGCACACCTGGGCCGACATCGATGACCCGGAGGCGCTGGCCCGCGCCGCAGCCGCCATCGCCGAGCTCGGGTCGTCGCGGATGATCGTGAGCCCGAGCGGGCTCACCAGTCGGGCGGCGGTCGACTCCGCCATCGACTCGATCGCGGCCGCCGGCCGACGTTGCCGCGCAGCACGGCCTGCGGCTGGGCGTCCACAACCACAGCGACGAGATGGCGGTGCTCGACGGCATGCCGGTGATCGATCTGCTGGCCGCCGGCCTTGGCGATGCCGTCGACTTCCAGGTCGACATCTTCTGGGTGACCGTCGGTGGCGCGGATCCGGCCTCGGTGATCGATCGACTGGGAGCCCGCGTCGTCTCGCTCCATATCAAGGACGGCATCGAGCTGCCGAGCGCTGCCGGCGCCGAGCCGTTCGTGAACGTGCCGGTCGGGTCCGGCGTCGTCAACCCGGCACCGGCGATCGCGGCGGCGGAGGCCCAGCCATCGGTCGAGTGGCTGATCGTCGAGTTCGATCATGTCGAGGGATCGGCGATCGAGGCGGCCCGCCAGAGCCTCGACTACCTCACGGCGAACGGCCTCGGCCGGGCTCGACAGGGGTGACCGAGGAGATCCGCCCGGCGCGCGTCGGGATCGTGGGCTGTGGCGACGTCACGAGCCTGTATCTCCCGAGCTGTGCGCGGTTCCCCGCGATCGAGCTCGCGGCCTGCGCGGACCTCGACGCGGAGCGGGCCGCGGCCCTGTCGGCGAAGGGCGGGTTCCCGGCGATGCCACCGGCCGACCTGCTGGCGGACCCGACCATCGAGATCGTGCTGGTCCTGACGCCGCCGACGTCGCACGCGGCGGTGTCGCGAGCGGCGATCGCCGCCGGCAAGCACGTCTATTCCGAGAAGCCGCTCGCCGCGACGCGAGAGGACGCCGAGGCGATCCTCGCCGAGGCGGCAGCCGCGGGCGTGCGGGTCGGGGGCGCGCCCGACACGTTCCTGGGTGGCGGTCTGCAGACGGCGCGCGCGGTCATCGATTCCGGCGCGATCGGGACGCCGGTGATGGCGCGGGGATCGGTGGCGCACCCCGGGCCGGAGAGCTGGCACCCGAACCCGGGCATCTTCTACGCGCGCGGCGGCGGCCCGCTGCTCGACCTCGGGCCGTACTACGTGACGGCGCTGGTCAGCCTGCTCGGGCCGATCGTCGAGGTCACGGCGGTCGGGCGGGGCATCGGCTCGGAGCGGCTGATCGGATCGGGGCCGCGTGCCGGCGAGACGGTCGTCGCCGAGGTGCCCACGACGATCCTGGCCACGCTCGCGTTCGAATCGGGCGTCGTGGGCGGGTTGACGGCGTCGTTCGACGTCGTCGGCAGCGAGACGCCGAACCTCGAGATCCACGGGACGGCCGGCTCGCTGACCCTCGGCGACCCGGACTGGTTCAACGGCGCGGTCCGCTATCGACCGATGGGCGCCGAGACCTGGGAGGACGTCCCGCTGCAGTTCGACGGCACCGTCGGGCGCGGCGTCGGTCTGGCGGATTTCATCGTCGCGCTCCGGACTGGGCGCCCGGCGCGGGCCAGCGGGGAGCTGGCGTTCCACGTCCTCGACGTGCTGCTCGCGATCGAGACCGCGGCGACGACCGGTGCACCCCAGCGCGTGACGTCACGCTGCGAGCGCCCGGCCCCACTGGACTGATCGGGGCGGCGGTCGGCCGCTATCCGTCGGCGAGCCGGCGGAGCGTGTCGAGCAGCCGGTCGATGTCGGCCTCGGTCGAGAGGTAGTTGACGATCCCGGCACGGAGCCAGGTCGAGCCACGCAGGCGGGTCGTCGTCAGCCAGCCGTCGCCCGACGCCTCGAGCGCCGCCTGCAGTCGATCCTGGTGGGCGTCGAGATCGGCACCCGACACGCCCGGCGGCAGGTGGCGGAAGCACACGACCGAGAGCTCCGGGACCGCCGGCAGCGCCTCGAAGTCGTCGGCCTCGGCGCAGCGACCCGCGAGGTAGGCGGCCAAGTCGTCGTTGGCCTCGATCAGCCGGCCGAACCCCTCCGTGCCGAGGTGCTTCCAGGTCATCCACAGCTTGAGGGCCCGCCAGCGCCGCGTCCCCTCGAACGAGAGCTTGTAGAAGTTGAGCTGATCGGCGTGATCGTCGTGATCGTCGTCGGGTTCGGCGCCGCGCAGGTAGTCGGGCGTCCCACTGCCCGGCGTCTCACCGCCACGGTAGTACTCCGGGGACCGCCCGCCGAAGACCGCTGCGAGGCCACGCCCGTCGCGGACCAGCAACCCGCCGATGTCGTACGCCTGGAAGAACCACTTGTGCGGATCGACGGTCACCGAGTCGGCCCGGTCGAGGTCCGGGACGCGGTCCCGATCGCGAACCGACAACCTCGCGCCGCCGCCATAGGCCGCATCGACGTGGAGCCACAGGTCGTGCGCCTTGGCGACGTCGGCGAGCTCGCCGATGGCATCGACCGAACCCGTATTGGTCGACGCCCGCGACCGCGGCGATCGCGAACGGCGTCAGGCCGGCCGCGCGGTCGCGGGCGATCGCGTCGGCCACTGGGGCGGCTCGCAGGCGGAAGTCGTCGTCGGCCGGCAGCACGACCAGCGTCTCGCGTGGGAACCCGAGCTCATCGAGCGCTCGCGCGATCGAGAAGTGGGTCTGGTCGCTGGTGTAGACGCGCGCGTCCTCGAGGTCCTTGCCGCGGGGCGGCGCCGGCAGACGCCGTAGCTGACCGAGGTGCAAGTCTCGGGCGAGCGCCATGCCCATGAAGTTGGCCATCACGCCGCCGCTGGTCAGCAGCCCGAAGCCGTGCTCGTCGTAGCCGACGAGGTCGCACAGCCAGCGGATGACCTCCTCCTCGACGAACGCCGCGAACGGGCCGGCGTGCCAGACGTCGACGCCCTGGTTGGCGATCTGCGCGAGCAGCTCGCCCATGATCGACATCGGGAGCGGCGGAGGCGTGAAATAGCCGAACTGGCGGGGATGCTGGGCGTTCATCAGCCCACCGGACAGGCGCCTCGTGAATTCGTCGAGCACCTCGGCGGCGCGCATCGGTCCTTCGGGGGCGGGACCGGGGCCGGTCCGCGGGCCGGCGGGATCGCTGCCGTAGTAGCGCCGGCGGGCTTCGTCGTACCGGGATGGATCACCCATCGCTCGGACGACCGCGGTGCCGTACAGGAATTCGAGCGCGTGTCGCCAGGTGTTCGCACCGAGGTCCGCCATGGCGGCACGAGAGGCGCGTTCGTCCAGGTACCCGATCAGCTCCGGCTCGGGATGCCAGTCGAAGCCCGCGAGGTAGGTGTCGATGTCGGGGGTCTCGGTGGGCGCCTGGAGCGTCGATCGATGGGTCACGACGGCGATGGTACCGACGACGCTAGGCTTGCGCGCATGCCCGACGTGGACCTCGCAACACACGACCCCGAGGGACGAACACGACTCGAGGGGGCGCTCGACGCGCTCGGGGTCGAGTACGAGCTATTCGCCTGCGACCCCGACCTGGCCGATACCGCGGCGTTCTGTGCCGCGTATGGGTTCGCGCCGGAGGACTCGGCGAACACGATCCTCGTCATCGGCAAGAGCGATCCGCCCCGGTACGCGGCGTGCGTCGTGCTGGCACCGAACCGCCTCGACGTCAATCGCGCGGTACGTGACCGGCTCGGCACGCGCAAGGCCTCGTTCGCGCCGTCGGAGGCAACCCGGGAGATCACCGGGATGGAGATCGGGGGCGTCACGGTGTTCGGGCTGCCGCCCGGGATGCCGATCTGGATCGACTCGCGGGTGATGGACCGGGAGCGGATCGTGCTCGGCGGCGGGTCGCGCTGGTGGAAGGTGCTGGGCGATCCGTCGATCCTGCGCGCGATCCCCGGCGTGGAGGTCGTCGAGGGATTGGCGACCGACCCGGCGCCGCGGCTCGACGCCCCGGAGGCACCGACCGCGGGCTGAGGCCGTGTCCCGTATCGTTCCGGCTCGTGACCGTCACCGATCCGAGCGTCGACCCGAACGCGGACCCGACGCCTCCGCGGCCCCCGCGCGCCACGGGCCCCGTCCAGTACCGCGGCGCGGATCTGGAGCCCGCGCGCGGCCCGGGTCTCGGCTGCTTCCGGTTCCAGCTCGCGGTCCTGGTCGTGTTCGTCGTGCTGACGCCGCTCAGCGCCATCTGGGGCTGGCCCGAGGCCGTGAGTACCGTGCTGCTGTTCGCCGTGATCGGGCTGCTGCTGACCACCGGCCAGACGATCATCTTCCTGTTGCGCCTCGTGGCCGCCGACCGGCGCAGTCGCCGTCGCCCGCTCGGGAGTGCCACCAAGACGGTCGGTGAGCTGGAGGACGAAGCGGATCAACCGCCACCGGAGCCGTAAGCGCCGTCCTCAGTGGCACGATCCGGACGAAAGAACGTGGCGCCCGGCCCGTTCTGACGATCTGCGCAGGTGGCCATGCGCGTTCGTCGCGCACCTGCCACTGGTGGTGGCGGGCCAGTGGCGGAACGTCGTCGCGAGCATCGTTGGCCCCTCAGTCACAGAGGCCCATGACACAATGCCCACATGCCCGTGCTCGCGACCTACTTCTCCGTCCGCCGCGGCCGCGACCCGTTCTTCAAGTTCTTCATGCGCACGATCTTCCCGCGCCAGGTGAAGGAGTACGAGGAACGCCACGGCATCAGATTCCTCGGCTGGTACAACGTCGCGCATGGCTGGGACTTCGATAACGTCATCCTCTTGGACCTGCCCGATTACGCGACGCTCGACAAGATGGAGGCCGATGAAGCCGTCCGCGTCCTCGGCCATCGGGCCGGCGAGTGGATCTTCGAGCGACACCACTCGATGTTCCTGCGCGAGCGCATGGGCCCCGACCTCGAATACCATCCCTGACCCGACGACCAAAGGAGCTTGATGGGCATCCGACGCGAACAGCTGCCACCGGGCGACGAGCCGAACAGGAGGCGAACCATGGATACGGGCCGCAACGACCTGCTCGGCGAGATCGCGGCGGATGCCGCCCTCGAACGGTCCGATTTCCTCGTCCAGTCCACGGACCAGCTCCGCCAATTCCTCGATCGCCACAAGGAGCGCATCGCGGCGTACGGCGGCCTGACGCTGATCGACGAGGAGCCCGATTACCTGGCCATCGCCCCGGACAGCTCGTTCCGCAGCCGTAGCCGGTACCTCGACGACCTCACCGGGGAGTGGGTGAGCGAGACCGAGGTGATCGAGACGGCAGCGGAGCTGGTCGAGCTGTACAACCCGGCCGACATCTATGCCGCGTTCAGCGAGGGTGCCCGCGAGGCGGCCGGGTTCAGCCCGGAGCCGACCGCGAGCGACGACCTGCTCGACACAGCCGGGATCTCACCCGAGGAGACCGTCGGCATCGGCGAGGATCCGTATGCCGCCGCGGCCGACTCGTGGGCCGCCGGGCAACCGGAAGACGTCGAGATCGATGACGACGAGGCGGCCGCGCGCCGGCTGTACGACCTCGCGCTCGAATACCAGGAGCGCAGCCAGCGCACGGAGGCGCGGCTGCTCGATGAGTTCGAGGTCGCCGCTGCGACCGCGTCGAACGTCATCGGCGACCTCGTGATCGTCGACGACGACGATGAGCGACTCGTCCTTACCAGGAGTGGTGCGTTCCGGGCCGAGGTCGTGCCCGAGGAGGCCGATGGTGCCTGGCGCTCGCTGTCCGGACCGGACGAGCTCGTCGAGTTCTACGACCCGACCGACGTCTTCGGCGATCTCGCCGACGCGCTGGCCGAGGCGTATCCCGCGGTGGCGCCCGCGGAGGAGACGGCCGCTGCCGACGCTGAGGACTCCGAGGAGCTCGATGCCGTGGCACCGGACGCGGAGGCAGAGGCCGAGTCCACCGGAGACGACGACGGCGTCGAAGAGGACGCCGATAACGGCTCGGAGGGTCGACCGACCGCGTGACGATGCGGCTCGCTGCGGCCGAGCTCGTCGAGAGCCGCGAGATCCTCCCCGGTCAGTGGCTACAGGCCTATCACGCGCCCGATCTCGCCAACGGTTCGCGCGCGGGGCAATTCGTGCACATCCGGCCGGGCGATTTCTCGGGTCTCGTGCTGCGCCGGCCGTTCTCGCTGAACACGACCGACGCCGTGACTGGCATCGTCACGATCCATTTCCGGGTCATCGGTCGCGGGACCGAGTGGTTCACGAGGCTGCGACCCGGCGACACGATCGATCTGCTGGGGCCGCTCGGGCGGCCGTTCGAGGTCGACCCGCGGACGCGGCACGTGCTGCTGATCGCGGGTGGTCTCGGCATGGCCGGCGTGCGGATGCTGGCCGACGAGGCGATCCGTGACGGCCGCCAGGTCACGCTCCTGTTCGGCGCCGCGAGCTCGCGCGAGGTCTACCCGTCGAGCCTCTTGCCCGACGAGGTCGAGTACGTGGTCGCCACCGATGACGGTTCGCTCGGCCACCACGGCTTCGTGACCGATCTCGTGCCGCAGTACGAGGGCTGGGCGGATCAGGCCTTCGCCTGTGGACCGAGCGGCATGCTCCGGGCGCTCGCAAAGCAGGCCGAGGGTCGTCGGCAACGGCTCGGCGTGGCGAAGCTCGGGCGGAAGCGGGGCGCGGGGCGAGCCGACCCACTCGGATCGCCGGCGGCGCGGCGGAAGGCGTACCTGCAGGTGTCGATGGAGCAGAACATGGGCTGCGCCGTGGGCGCGTGCCTCGGCTGCGTCGTGATGAGCGTGACCGGCACACCGCAGCGCGTCTGCCGGGAGGGACCGGTCTTCGCCGCCGAAGAGCTGGCCTGGGACGGCGCCTGGACATGAGGGCGAAGCGGCGCGTGACGACCACCTCGGGGCGTCCGGCGGGAGCGAAGCGGACGCCGACCGTGCGTCGGATCCGGTCGGCGATCGTCCAACCGGTGCCACGGCCCAAGGTCGAGACGGCAGCGCGTCGCGCCACGTCGACCGCCGTCGAGTTCGGTCGCGCTCGAGCTCGACGACATCGACCTCTCGGTCGATCTCGGGCGGGGCCTGGTGCTGCCCAACCCGATCCTCGTCGCGTCGGGGACGTTCGGGTACGGCGTGGAGTACGGCGACGTCGTCGACGTCGATCGGCTCGGCGCGATCTGCTGCAAGGGCACGACGCTCAAGCCGCGGATCGGCAACCCGACGCCGCGCGTGACCGAGACGCCCGGCGGCATGCTCAATTCGATCGGACTGCAGAACCCGGGCGTCGACGCGGTCGTCGAGAAGTACGCGGCGACGTGGGCCGGCTGGACCGTGCCGGTCATCGTGAACGTCGCCGGCGAGTCCGTGAGCGACTACGTCGAGGTCACGCGGCGGCTCGAGGGCGTGCCCGGCATCGCCGCGATCGAGCTCAACATCTCGTGCCCGAACGTCGGGCGGGGCGGCCTACAGTTCGCGATCGACCCGGACGCCGCCGGCGAGGTCACCGCTGCCGTCCGGCGCGTCACCGACCTGCCGCTGCTGGTCAAGCTGTCACCCAACGTCGCCGACATCCGGCCGATCGCGCGGGCCATCGCCGACGCCGGAGCGGATGCGCTGACCGCGATCAATACGCTGTCGGGGATCGCCGTAGCCCCGGGTCGCCAACGACCGTTGCTGGGCAACATCTATGGCGGCCTCAGCGGTCCGGCCGTGAAGCCGATCGCGTTAAGGATCGTGTACGAGGCCGCCCAGGCCGTGAAGATCCCGATCGTCGCGATCGGCGGGGTGACCGAGCTCGCCGACGTCCTCGATTTCCTCGCGGTCGGCGCCGTCGCCGTCCAGGTCGGCACCGCGATCTTCGCGGACCCGGCGCTGCCGGTCCGGCTCGTCGACGAGCTGGCAGCAGAGTGCCGTCGCGTGGGCGTCACCTCGCATCGCGAGCTCGTCGGGACCGCGCTCCCGAAGCGAGCCGGAGCGCCATCGGTGAAGGGCGTCGAATATCGACCGTGACCGGTAGGCTACCGGCGTGACCACCCTCAAACCCGCCGCGGACGCCGCGGCACGAGCCGCTGTTGCCATGCGGACCGAGGCCCTCTTCCGAGCGTCGGGCGCGTTCCGCGAAGGCCACTTCCTGCTCAAGAGCGGCCGCCACGGCGACGCCTACGTCGAGAAGTTCGCGGTCCTGTCCGACCCTGCGGCGACCAGCGAGCTGTGCGGGTACTGGGCGAGCCGCATGCGCGCGGCCACCAGACCGGATGGTCGGCCCGCGGTCGATCTGGTAGCCGGCCCGACGACCGGCGGCGTGATCCTCTCGTTCGAGACCGCCCGGCAGATCGGGACGCGCAGCATCTTCGCGGAGGAGGTCCGCGACGCGGAAGGCGGCACGCACCGCGAGTTCCGGCGCGGGTTCACGATCGAGCCCGGTGAGCGGGTCCTGCTCGTCGACGACATCCTCACGACCGGCGGATCGCTCCTGGCGATGATCCCGGCCGTCGAGGCGCTCGGCGGCGAGATCGTGGAGTGCGCGGTCCTCGTCGATCGGAGCGGGGGTCGCGAGACGCTGACTTCGCCATCGACCGGACGGACGTATCCGCTGCGTGCGCTGTGGCAGCTCGACCTGCCGACGTACGAGCCCGGTCGATCGACGTGCCCGCGATGCGCCGCCGGCGATCCGCTCGTCGCCCCGGGGAGCACGGGGGCTGCAGTCACCGCCGGGATGACCGGCACCACCTGACGCGTGGATCGCCCGGTCCGGGTCCGCCTCGCGCTGCTGATCGTGGTCGTCGCGGTGGCGATCGGCCTGGCGGTCGCCGTCATGGCGCGGACGCCGGCCGGGACCGGGGAGGCCACCGGGGTGGTCGTCGCCGTGGATTCGCGCGGTCTGGGTGACGTCCGGAGCTTCACGCTGCGGGTGCCCGGCGGCGAGCTGCTCGAATTCGACCTGCGGGCGCTCGAGAACGGGACGGCGTTCCCGCCCGGCCATCTGGCGGAGCACCAGGCGACGGCCGCTCCCGTGCGGGTGACGTACCGGATGGATGGCACGACGCGATTGGCGATCCGACTCGACGACGCGCCTCGGTAAGTCGGCCGAGGCGCCGCTACTCGATCGCCTTCAGGGCTGCCTCGATCTCGTCGTCGCTGAAGATCAGCATGAACGACGCGGTCACCATCCCGGTCTTGTCCACCACGAAGACCCACGGCTCGGTCGGCAGGCGCCATTCGGTCGTAGCCGCAGTCGGCGTGAGGTTGGGCGGGTCACCGGTCAGGACGGGCTGGAGTTGGTCGTCCTTGAACTCGAGCTGGTACGGCTCGACGTTGATGAACGTCACGTTCGGGTGTCTCGCTGCGATCGGCTTCAGGCGGTCGAGCGTCGGCCCGCACTGCTTCGACACGCAGAACTTGGGGGTCGCGAACGCCACGACGAACGGCTTCTGGGCCGCGACCGCATCGGCGATCGACGTCTCGTAGAACGCCTTCACCGGCGAGGCATCGGTCGAGATCTTCTGCAGCTCACCACCAACGTCCGCGAGGGTGGGCGTGTCGGACGCCGGGGCCTGGTCGCCCACCGCTACCACGCTCGATGTCGGCTGGACGTCGAACCCGGACCGGATCGTCTCTTCGGGCGATCCCGGGGCGACGGTCTTGAACTCGATGCCGTAGGTGCCGGCCGTCTTGAGGTCGATGTCGAGAACGTAGACGCCGACGGTCGGCTCGATGGCCCAGATGAACCGCGCAGTGCCCTGGGCGACCGGCGTCTTCGGGTCCGCGCCGAGGTCGAAGAGTTGGGCATCGACGGTCCGGTCCGGCTTGGCGATCGGGACGTTCTTCGCGTCGAGGAACGAAAAGACCAGTCGGTTGGCTCCGCACGCGATCGTCCCGGGCGGGTTGATGATCTCCGGCAAGACCGATGGATGCTGCGACGCCACGTCCCAGCCCTCGGGCGTGCCCTGCGGCGGCGGCGTCGTGGGGCACGTGCCGGCGGCCGCCGACGTGGCCGCCGACGTGGCTGGCGAACCGCTTGGTGCCCCGCTGCTCCCGGTTCCACCCGTCGGTGCCGTGCACGCGACGACCAGCGCCACGAGCACGAACGGGACCGCGAACCGCGCCAGGGGGATCACGTCGGCAAGCCTAGCGGAGGTCGGCCTACGGGGCCGTCACATCGCCGGCACGGCGGCGCGCCCGCGCTAGAATGCGGCCTGCATCGCGGCGTCGTCGACCGCCAGGAGACCCCTTGACCCGCTTCCAGAAGCTCGCCGCGTCGACCCTCGCGACGGCGATCCTGCTCGTCACGGTCGGCGTGATCGTCCGCGCCACCGACTCCGGTCTCGGCTGCCCGGACTGGCCGCTGTGCCACGGCCAGCTGCTGCCGCCGCTGGGCGACGCCAAGGCCTGGATCGAGTGGGTGCACCGGACGCTGGCGGCGATCATCGGCTTCGAGATCCTCGGTCTGGCGGCGCTCGCCTGGATCGACCACCGCGACCGGCGGTCGCTGCTCTGGCCATCGCTCGCGGCCGTGCTGCTCGTCGGGTTCCAGGCCTGGCTCGGACGCGAGACGGTCCGCCTCGGCAACAGCGGGGAGTCGGTCACGGCGCATCTCGCCGCCGCCATGATCCTCGTCGCGCTGCTGGTCTACGTGACGGTCCGTGCCGGCTTCCCAGCCCGCCTGCCGTCGGGTGGCGCGAGCCAGCGGTTCACGCTGCTCGCCGCGTTCACCTCGATCGCGACCTTTGCGCTGCTGCTCTTCGGATCGCACGTGACCGCGACCGACAGCGCGCTCGTCTTCCCGGACTGGCCGCTGATGAACGGCAGCCTGTTCCCGGCCCTCACCGAGCTGACCTCACCCCACGTCCTGCACCGCTGGGTCGCGGTGGTCGTCGGGTTGATCGTGGTGGCCACGGCCGTGATCGCGGCGCGGACCCAGCGCGACAACCCCACGCTCGTTCGCCTCGCGGCGGCCGCGGCGGTGCTCTTCATCGTCCAGGTCGTGGTCGGTGGCCTGCAGGTGCTCACGCACCTCTCGGCGTGGACCCAGACGCTCCACCTGGCGCTCGGCGCCGTGATCTTCGCGATGCTGGTCGGCCTCGCGATCACGAGCTTCTATGCGGCGCGCGTCGTGGCGCTCGGCACGGATCGGGGAGCCGGCACGGGCGTTGGCGACAGCGATCCGATGCGCCGGGCCCTCCCCGGCGCCACCCCGCAGACGACCGGTGACACGATCCGGGCATACATCGCGCTCACGAAGCCGCGGATCATCGAGCTGCTGCTGGTCACGACGGTTCCCGCGATGGTCCTCGCCACCCGCTGGGTGCCCGGGATCGACTGGGGCGATTGGGGCGTGCGCGTCTTCTGGACGCTGATCGGCGGGACGCTCGCGGCGGGTAGCGCCAACGCCATCAACTGCTACCTCGACCGGGACATCGACGAGCTCATGGCCCGCACCCGTCGCCGACCCCTGCCCGCGCACCAGGTCGAGCCCGAGCGGGCCGTCGTCTTCGGGATCGTCCTCGGCATCGTGTCGTTCGGGCTCATGGCCTGGACGGTCAACCTGCTGGCGGCCTTCCTCACGTTGCTCGCGATCGCCTTCTACGTCGTCGTCTACACGATGCTGCTCAAGCGATCGACCCCGCAGAACATCGTCATCGGCGGGGCGGCCGGGGCGCTGCCGCCGGTCATCGGCTGGGCCGCGGTGACGGGGAATGTCGGGATCCCGGCCCTGATCCTGTTCGCGCTGGTCTTCTACTGGACGCCACCGCATTTCTGGGCGCTGTCGCTGCGGATCCGCAAGGACTACGCCGCGGCCGGCGTGCCGATGCTCCCCGTCGTTCGCGGCATCCCCGAGACCACGAAGCAGATCGCGCTGTACACGCTGCTGATGGTCGCGATCTCGCTCGTGCTCTGGCCGGTGGCGCAGATGGGCCTGATCTACCTCGGCGCAGCGGTCGGGCTCGG
This sequence comes from uncultured Chloroflexia bacterium, assembly GCA_963788235.1. Classification (GTDB taxonomy): domain Bacteria; phylum Chloroflexota; class Limnocylindria; order Limnocylindrales; family CSP1-4; genus SPCO01. The sequence continues at coordinate 303,877 of CAWBFV010000004.1, forward strand.
GGCAGTCTTCATCTGGCAGGCGTACGCGCTGTGGCGCCGCGGTGGCTCGGAGCAGGCATCGACGCAGGGCGCGATCCAGCTCTACCGCTACTCGATCAGCTACCTCTCGCTGCTGTTCCTCGCCATCGCGGTCGACGCCATCGTCCTGACGGCGTAACGAGCGCGCCACGCGCCGGCTGTCGCCGGCGACACCCGGTCGGCGTCCCGCCTGTCACCATGCGCGGATGCAGATCCAATTCCTCGGTGGCGCCACGACCGTCACGGGCTCCCAGTTCCTCGTCACGACCGAGCGGGCCAAGGTCCTCGTCGACTGCGGGATGTTCCAGGGGAGCCCGAACGAATCGATCCGCAACCGCATCCCGTTCGCATTCGAGCCCGGTGAGCTCGACGCGGTGGTCCTGACGCACGCCCATCTCGATCACTGCGGGCTGCTGCCGCTGCTGGTGAAGTCCGGCTACAGCGGCACGATCCACGCGACGTCGGGGACTGTGGAACTGGCGACGCTGGTACTGCTCGACTCGGGGCACCTGCACGAGGAGTTCGCCAAGCGCGAGGCGCGCTGGGAGAAGCGCCACCCGGACAAGGCCGCGGCCGACGATCGCGAGGAGGCTGCGGCGTACCAGGCGGCGATCGACCTGGCGGCGTCCGGCGGGTCGGAGGAGGCGGCGGTTGAGACGGCCGATGCGCCGGCCGGGGCCGTCGCGACGGTGGCCGCTGCCGCGGAGTCGATGACGGCGACGGCCGAGTCGATCGCGGCCACCGCGGCCGAGACGCCGGCGACCGAGGAGCACGTCGAGACCACGATCGAGCCCGAGCGTCTCGATGGCTGGCCGAAGGACCCCGAGGCCGACCTGCGAGCCCAGCCACCGGCTCTCGAGGTCGATCTCGATGAACCGCTGTACACCGTCAAGGACGCCGAGCGGACGCTCGAGCACTTCCGGCCGATCGACTACGGGGAGGAGCGCGAGGTCGCCCCGGGCGTGTGGGCGACGTTCCTCGACGCCGGGCACATCCTCGGGTCGGCCATCATCCGATTGCGCATCCAGGAGCACGATGGCGGCGAGGAGCGGACGCTCGTGTGCTCCGGCGACCTCGGGCGTCCCGGAACGCCGATCATCCGCGACCCGACCTCCGTCCCCGCCGCGGACTACGTGCTGGTCGAGTCCACGTACGGTGGCCGCGAACACGAGCCGCAGGACGAGGCGCTCCGGATCCTCGTCGAGACGATCCACCTCGTCGCCGACGCGGGCGGTGTCCTGCTCGTGCCGTCGTTCGCGATCGGTCGCACGCAGGAAGTCGTCTGGGAGCTCGATCGCCTGATCGAGCAGGGCACGATCCCTCTGCTGCCGCTCTACCTCGACTCCCCGATGGCCTCGAAGGCGTCGGACATCTACCGCCGCCACAGCGAGTACTTCGACGAGGAGACGGCGCAGCTGTTGCGCGATGGCGCGACGCCGCTCGACTACCCCGCCCAGATCGTCACGAACGACGTGAAGGACTCACAGGCCATCCAGCGGGCCAAGCGGCCGTACATGATCGTGGCCTCCAACGGCATGCTCACGGGCGGCCGGGTTGTCGGGCACCTGCGCAACCTCATCGACGACCCGAGCGCGACGATCCTGTTCGTCGGCTACCAGGGGGAGGGGACGCTCGGGTCGCACCTCCAGGCCGGCGTGAAGACGGTCCGCCTCGACGGCCAGCCCCGCCAGGTTCGCTGCCAGGTCCGATCGATCAGCGGCTTCTCCGCCCACGCCGACGAGAGCGAGCTGCTCGACTGGCTGCGCTCGTTCGTCGCCAACAAGCGACCGGGCGATCCGGGTTACCCGCGACGCGTGTTCCTCGTCCATGGCGATCCGGAGGCGCAGATCGCGCTGGAACCGAAGGTCCGTGAGCTCGGTCTCGCGACCCACGTGCCGCACTGGCATGAGCGGGTGACGCTCGAGTAGACCCGACGGCGACCGTAGCTGGGTCCAAACGGTCGCTCCGGCGCCGACTTCCGTGCAAATCCCCGTTCCTCGGTGCAAATTTGCACCAGTTGTAATGTCCGGGTACTTGCATAGGACGAAGGTACCGGTTAGATTTGTCCTCGGCCTCATCCCGGGGGGAGATCCGGCCAAAGTGACACCCGGTTCGCACTATCGCGGACCGGGTGTCGTCCTTTCTCGGGCCGTGAAATCAGCCCTGTTCCCGGGCGCCCTGGGGGTCCGGAGCCCCTCGGTCGCGCCTGGTGCATCGGTCGGGCCGTCTGATGGAACACGAGAGGCAATAGAAAGCCCATGGCCCACGATCGGGCGGTCCGTCGCACCGTCCAGGAGGCCCGCTCGACCATGGCCACGCCGCTCGTGACCCCCGCGACGACCGAGTCGTCGACCCTCTATTTCGGGCCGTGGTACCGGCGTTCCCCGTTCTTCGAGAAGACGCTCGAAGCGGGGTGCAGCGCCTACGACATCTACAACCACATGTACCTGCCGGGCTACTACGCCGACCCGGTCGAGGAGTACTGGGCGCTGCTCAACGACGTCACGCTGTGGGACGTGTCGGTCGAGCGGATCGTCGAGATCACCGGACCCGACGCGTCGGCCTTCGTCAACAAGCTGACCTGCCGCGACCTGACAACGTGCGCCGTAGGGCAGGGCAAGTACGTGCTGATCACCGCCGAGGACGGCGGCATCGTCAACGACCCGGTCCTGCTGCGGGTCGAGGCCGACCGCTGGTGGCTGGCGCTCGCCGATAGCGATGGCGGCCTGTGGGCGAGGGGCGTGGCGATCAACAGCGGCATGGACGTCAAGGTCCGCGAGCCGGAGGTCTACCCGGTCCAGGTCCAGGGCCCCAAGTCGAAGGACACGCTGCTGTCGCTGTTCGGGCCCGCGATCCTCGACATCAAGTACTACTGGACGCTCACGACCGAGCTCGACGGGATCCCCGTGGTCATCTCGCGGACCGGCTGGACCGGCGAGGTCGGCTACGAGATCTACCTGCGCGACCCGTCGCGCGGCGCCGAATTGTGGGACCGGATCATGGACGCCGGCAGGCCCCACGGCATCCGGCCGATCGCCCCGTGCGAGGCGCGCCGGATCGAGGCCGGCATCTTCAACTACGGCTCGGACATCACGATCGCCGACACGCCGTTCCACGTCATGGGGCTCGAGCGGCTCGTCGAACCGCAGGACGCCGACTACATCGGCAAGGCGGCCCTCGAGGAGATCCGCGCCAAGGGCGTCGACCGCAAGCTCGTCGGGATCGAAGTCGACGGCGATGCCCTCCCGTTCGAGCTGTCCCGGAAATGCCGCGCGTTCCACGACGGCGAGCACGTGGGCACCGTGACCGACCTCATCTGGTCGCCGAGGCTCGAGCGCAACATCGGCTACGTGTGGGTCCCGATCGGGCTCGCCGGCCCGGGCAATCCCCTGGAGATCGAGGCGCCCGACGGCGGGCGCTGGCCGGCTCGCACCGCCGCGATCCCGTTCCTCGACCCGAAGAAGGATGTCCCGAAGTCATGACCACCTCGCCGCTGACCGCCGACGAGATCGCCGCTGTCCGCAAGCCGTACCGTGCCGCCTCGCTGCTCCCGGGTCGGGCCTATCACGACCAGGCGATCCACGACTTCGAACGACGAGAATGGTTCCGCCGCGAATGGATGGTCGTGGGCCGCGAAGAGGACGCCCCGTCGGCCGGTACCTACTTCCTCGCGACGATCGACGACGAGCCGCTGCTGATCGCGCGCGGTCGCGACGGCCAGTTGCGGGCGTTCTACAACGTCTGCCGCCACCGCGGCACTGCAGTCGTCGAGGAGCCATGTGGACCTGCGGTCCGGTTCCAGTGCCCGTACCACGCCTGGATCTACGACCTCGAGGGCAACCTCATCCGGGCCAAGCACACCGACGACCTCGACGACTTCGACATGCAGGACTTCGGGCTGGTCTCGGTGCGGATGGAGACCTGGCAGGGCTTCGTGTTCGTGTGCCTCTCCCCGGAGACGCCGCCGCTCCTCGAGTGGCTCGGCGACCTCCCGCCGCATCTGGCCCGCTTCGACTTCGGCAGCGTCCGTGTCGCGCACACCGTCACGTACGAGGTCGACACGAACTGGAAGTTCGTCGCCGAGAACTACAGCGAGTGCTACCACTGCCCGGGGATCCATCCCCAGCTCAACAAGCTCACGCCGTACGACCTCGGCGGCGACTTCGCCCCGACCGGCCCGTGGCAGGGCGGCTGGATGGAGCTCGTCGACAACGCCGAGACGATGGCGATCGATGGTGGTCACCGCGGTGGCCGACCGGCGATCCCCGGGATGACCCCGGTCGACGAGCGGCGCATCTACTACTACCTCCTCTGGCCGATGACCTTCCTGTCGATCCACCCGGACTACCTCCTCGTCCATCGACTCGAGGCGGCGGGCCCCGATCACACGCGGATCACCTGCCAGTGGCTGTTCGAGCCGGAGACGATCGCGGCACCCGACTTCGACCCGTCCGACGCGATCGAGTTCTGGGACCTGACCAACCGCCAGGACTGGCACGTCTGCGAGCTGCAGCACCGCGGCACCCGCTCGCAGAGCTGGCGGGCTGGCCGGTTCTCGAACCAGGAGCCGAGCGTCCACGCGTTCGACCTGATGGCGGTCGATCGATACGCGAACGACGGCGTCAACTCGCAGCGAACGGTCCGGCTGCGCTACGACGTGCCGACACCCAAAGACGGTGAGGCCGACACGTTCGAGGGCGATGTCGCGGCCGTGCGCCTGCCGCGCGCCGTGCCGGCCGTCGCCTCGCGTTCCGCCGCGCGGGCAAAAGCGACGGCCCGCTAGCCGGCGCCCGAGTCCTCGCTGACGGCCCGGCCGCGCTCGACGCTGAACGCCCCGGCCCGCCACGCGACCAGGATCGCGACCGCGGTGAGCGCCACGACGATCGTCGAGATCGCGTTGATCTCGGGCGTCACCCCGAACTTGATCTTCCCGTAGATGTAGAGCGGCAGCGTCGAGCTGCCGACACCGGCATTGAACGTGGTCACGACGTAATCGTCGAAGCTCAGCGAGAAGGCCAGCAGCGCGCCGGCGACCACCGCGGGCGCGATGAGCGGCAGCGTAACGAACCGGAACGCGCCCCACGCCGAGGCGCCGAGGTCGCGTGCCGCCTCCTCGAGCTGCGGGTTCATGTTCGCGGCGCGCGCCCGGACGACGACGGCCACGTACGAGATGCAGAACGTGATGTGTGCCACCCACAGCTGGACGACCGACCCGTGGGCGTCGAACACCTGGAGGAAGAACAGCAGCAACGAGAGCCCCATCACGATCTCGGGCGTGACCATCGGCACGAGCAGCAGGGTCTCGGTCGCGCCGCGGCCGCGGAACCGCAGGCGCGCCAGGCCCAGCCCGAGCAACGCGCCGAGGATGGTCGAGATCAACACGGCGACGACCGCCACCTGGAGCGTGACGAGCAGCGCGTCGAGCAACTCGTCGTTCGAGAGCAGCTTCGGGTACCAGTCCAGCGTGAAGCCCTGCCAGACCAGACCGCGTCGCGCCTTGTTGAACGAGTAGATGATCAGCACGACGATCGGTGCGAACAGGAACGCGTAGACGAGCAACGCGTACGCCGAGAGCCAGCGGTTCCGCTCGCGGATCACGCCCGCGCGCCCCGGCAGGCTCGGAACTCAGTCACTCCCGATCACCTCGCGCCGCAGGGTCCGCAGCGCGATCAGCGTCCCGCCGAGCGTGACGATCATCAGCACGAACCCGAGCGCGGCGCCGTACGGCCAGTCGCGCCCAGCGAGGAACAGCTCCTGGATGTTCTTGGCGATCGTCGTCGTCTCCGGTCCGCCGAGGAGGTCGGGCGTCACGAAGTCGCCGAGCGCCGGGATGAACGTCAGCAGCGCCGCCGCGATGATGCCCGGCATCGTCAACGGCAGCGTGATGTGGAGGAACGTGCCGCGGCCAGTGGCGTACAGGTCGCGTCCGGCCTCGATGAGGTGGGGATCGAGCCGGTCGATCGACACGAACAGCGGCAGGATCGCGAACGGCAGGAACCCGTACGTCATGCCGAGGATCACCGACAGGTCGGTGTTCATGAGGATGATCGGCTCGGTGGTCAGCCCGACCGCCTGGAGGATCGAGTTCACGACGCCGTTGTCGCGCAGCAGGATGATCCAGGAATAGGTCCGGATCAGGTAGCTGGTCCAGAACGGCAGCATCACGAGGATGACCAGCAGCACCTTGTGCCGCCCGCCGTAGCGGCTGATCCAGTAGGCGATCGGATAGCCGATCACCAGCGAGAGCACCGTGGTCGTCAACGCGAAACGGATCGAGTTGGCGAACGTCGGCAGGAAGATCGGGTTGAACGCGCGCAGGTAGTTGTCGAACGACGGATTCGCGAAGCTGATCCGGTCGAGCTGATCGCGGGCCCCCAGGCTGACCACGAAGATGATCGCCAGGGGCACGACGAAGAAGAGCACGAGCCAGGCCACGCCGGGCAGCACCAGCCCGGCCCCGCGCAGCCGGGCCAGCCGACCGGCCCGCGCCTCCGGCGCCGCGGTCGTCGCCGGTTGCGCTGCCGCGGCGCTCGTCACGAGATCAGCCCCGGAGCTCCTGCCAGCGCTTCAGGTACTCGTCCTTGACCGCCTGGTCGAGGCTGAGCAGCTCCTCGAGCTTGTCGACGATCTTCTGCTCCGGGTTGATCGTCGGGTCGTCGAGGATCGCCGGGTCGATGAACTCCTTGGCCGCGGCGTTCGGGCCCATGTAGTAGATGAGGTTGGTGTTCAACGCGCTGTTGTGCGCGTCGAGCAGGTGGTTGATGAACATCTGCGCGGCGATCGGGTGTGGCGAGCCGGTGAACGTCGCCACCGTGTCCGAGCCCTTCACGCCACCTTCCTCCGGGATGTAGTAGGCGAAATCCTTGACCGAGTCCGCGATCGCGAAGCGATCGGCGCCCCAGATGTGGCCGATCCACACGTCGCCAGAGGTCATCGTGGTGATGGTGTCGGTCGAATAGGTCCGGACCAGCGGCTTCTGCTCCTTGAGCAGCGTCAGCGCCTCGTCGAGCTCGGCGAGGTTGGTCGAGTTGGCCGAGTGACCCTGCTGGATCAGCGTGAGCCCGAAGACCTCCTGCCAGTCGTCGAGCATCGAGATGTGGCCCTTCCAGCGGGTGTCCCAGAGCGCCTTCGAGCTGGTCGGTGTCTCCTTGATCCGCTTCGGGTCATATCCGACGCCGGTCGTCCACCACATGTATGGGACCGTGTACTGGTTGCCCGGGTCGTACCCGGGGTCGGACCACTCCACCCCGAGGTTGCCCTTGTTCGTGAGGAACGACTGGTCCAGCTTGCGGATGACTCCGCGCTGGACCATGTTCGGGACGTCGACCGAGATCGGGAAGCTGATGTCGTAGTCGCCACCGTCCTCGCCGAGCTTCGCGTACATCTCGTCCGTGGTCGAGAAGAAGCTCTGCGTCACCTTGACGTTGTGGGCCTGCTCGAACGACTTGATGACGTCGTCGGCCAGGTAGTCGGTCCAGTTGAGGATGTTCAGCTCGCCCTCGGGGGACGGGATCGGTGTCGGTTCCGGCGTGGCGGTCGGCGCCGCGCTCGACGGCGCGACCGACGGCGCCACGGACGGTGCGGCCGAGGGGCTCGCGGCGCCACCCGAGCTGCACGCGGCGATCACCGGTGCAAGGGCCGCGGCGCCACCCACGAGCGCGATGCGCTCGAGCATCTCCCGTCTGGTGATCCGCCGCTCGACCATGTAGCGGACGAGCGCCTTCTCCAGGTCGATGGTCGATCCATCGTGTCGGGGTTCCATGGCTAGACCTCCTCCTCGCTTGGTGCCGAGTCGAGGACCAACGCCTCGGCCGGCGGCCACGCGATGTCGACATCGCTTCCGACCGGGTATCGCTCGCCGGTCTTCGGCGCCAGGACGGTGACCAGGGATCCGCCGTGCGTGCGGACCTGGTACTGGACGGTTCCCCCGAGGTAGGCCACCTGCTCGACTCGAGCTTGGAGTCGCTCGACGCCGGGCGGCGACGAGCCATTGGATGTCTTCAGGACGATGGATTCCGGGCGGATCGAGAGCTCGACCGCCTGACCCGGCCGCAGGTCGCGCCCGACGACCCGGCACGCGTCGCCGCCGGCGAGCCTGACCAGCGCGGATGCCGTGTCGGCCGACTCGACCGATCCCGACAGCAGATTGGTCGTTCCGATGAAGTCGGCCACGAACCGCGTCGCCGGCCGCTCGTACAGCTCCTCGGGCGTGCCGAGCTGCTCGACTCGACCGGCGTGCATCACCGCGATCCGGTCACTCATCGTCAGCGCCTCTTCCTGGTCGTGGGTCACGTACACGAACGTGATCCCGACCTCGGCCTGGATGCGCTTGAGCTCGATCTGGAGCTGGCGTCGGAGCTTGAGGTCGAGCGCGCCGAGCGGCTCGTCGAGCAACAGCACGTTGGGCCGATTGACCAGCGCCCTCGCGAGCGCGACGCGCTGTTGCTGCCCACCGGACAGCTCGCTCGGGCTGCCGCCGGTCGTAGCCCTCGAGGCGTACAAACGCGAGCACGTCGGCGACCCGCCGATCGATCTCGGATCGCTCGACCTTTCGGCGGCGCAGCCCGAACCCGACGTTGCCCGCGACGTCGAGATGCGGGAACAACGCGTATTGCTGGAACACCATGTTCACCGGCCGGCGATCGGGCGGCTCGAGCGTGATGTCGCGGTCGCGGAGCAGGATCCGGCCCGCGGTCGGCAGCTCGAAGCCACCGATCATCCGCAGGGTCGTGGTCTTGCCGCAGCCCGACGGACCGAGCAGCGAGAAGAACTCGCCGGCGTGCACGTCCAACGAGACGCCATCGACCGCCCGGACCACGCCGAAGCGCTTCTCCAGGTCGATGAGGCGGATCTCCGCTGGAGCGCCGCTGTGGACGGTCATCGGAACGCGAGCCTACGTTCGCCCTATGAGCCCCGGCGGGACCCGTCCCGGTGGCCGCAACGGCGGCGCGATCATCGGTGCCCCCCACGGCAACAGGCGACGCGCATCGACCGCATCTGGACGTCCTGTCCCGTCCTGCGGCACCATCTGGCGCGCCATGCCGTGGGTCGGCATAACGGATCACTTGGGTCTCCGCAGATGTCGTCTGTTGCCGCCCCGCGGCACGACCCACGCCCTACGGGCAGGCTCGGGCACGCCCTTAGCGCGCCTTGGCCTTCCGCTCCTCCTCGTAGCGGACCTGCGCGGGACTCTTGTGGCCGGTCGGCCGAGTGCGCGCCTGGATCCTGGCGAGCGCCGCATCCCAGCCGCCATCGAATGACTTGCCCTTGGCATCAAGATCGATGACGACGGGTGCGTGATCCGACGGCACCGGCGGCCCCTTGCGCGCCTCCCGATCGATCTCCGCCCAGACGACGCGATCGGCGATCGGCTTGGTCACGTAGAGCAGGTCGATGCGCATGCCCTCATTGCGGTGGAACATGCCCGCCCGGTAGTCCCACCAGCTGAAGCGACCCGGGCGGTCCTCGATGAGGCGATACGCATCACGAAGGCCCCAGTCGCGCAAGCGCGCAAGCGCGTCGCGCTCCGGCTCGGAAACGTGCGTCCCGCCGTGCGCCTTGATCGGATCCCACACGTCCTCATCAGCCGGCGTCACGTTGTAATCGCCGGCGAGGATGAGCGGCTCCTCAGGGGAGCGAGTCTCGTCCAGCCACCGGCGAACCCGCTCGAACCAGCGGAGCTTGCCCTCGTAGAACGGACTGCCGACGACCCGCCCGTTCGGCGCGTAGAGCGCCACCAGGCGGATCCCGTCGACGACGACCGAGAGCATCCGAGCCTCGTCGAACGGATCGAAATCGTCCTCCTGCAGGGCGCTCGCTCCCGCTCCGCTGTTGCGTACCGGCCCGTCGCCGAAGTTGGTGACGATGTCGTCGATCGCGAGGCCCTGGCGTGCCGCGATGGCCACTCCATTCCATCGACCCTCGCCGTGGTGGACCAGCTCGTAGCCCTGCATCTGGAACTGCATGACCGGCGCGTCCGCGTCGGCCAGCTTGGTCTCCTGCATCAGCAAGATGTCGGGCTGAGCGCGCTCGAGCCACGCGTCGACCGCCTCGGTGCGTGCCTTGAGCGAGTTGACGTTCCAGGTCGCGATCCGCATCGGGCGACTCAGTAGCGCCGGCCGCGCTGGCGGTCGAGGTCGAAGGTGGCGGTGTCGGCGACCGCCATGACGGCCATGGTCCCCGCCTGGACCGGGTCGGACACCACGAGATCGACGTGCTCCGTGATCGAGCCGACCATGTTCAGCGCGATGATCGGGATCCCGACCTCGCGCAGCTCGTCGGCAGCGGCGGAGATGTCGCCGCCCATGATCGAGCCGGCCAGCACGAGCAGGCGAGCGCGCGGCAGGTCGGCGACGGCTCGCACGGCTGCCGCGATATCGGCCTCCCCGACGAGCGGGATCGTGTCGACCGAGATGCGCTCGCCACGCAGGTTGTGGCGATCGGCCTCGCTCACCGCGCCGAGCGCGACCTGGGCGACCTGCGCCCCGCCACCGACCACGATGATCCGCTTCCCGAACACCGTTCCGAGCGCGCGCGTCCGGTGGATCGTCCGGACCTCGTCGAGCTCGTCCAGTGCCTCGACGAGCGCATCCTCGGTGATCCCTTCGACTTCGAGCTCGATCTCGACCAGCGGGGGGTCGCCGGCGATGGGCCTCACGGTCGAGAGGGTCCGCACGCGACCACCGGCCCCCGCCGCCGCGGCCGCGATCGTCGACGCCGCGGTCGGGCTGTCGACGACATCGAAGCGGATCGCGGCGGTCGCGACCGCCGTACGTCGGAGCACGCTGCGGGTGTGGCTGCGGTCAGCCGAGCGAGCCGCGACCGGCCGCTCCGGGCCGCAGGTCGCCCACCGTCATCGACTCCGGGCGCATGTCACCGGTCGGATCGTGCTCCTCGTAGGCGAGACCGAGGCTCTCGAACGCGGCGCGGGTGGCGGCTGGGTCCGAGGTCGTCAGCATCAGCGCGCCGTCGGTGTCCTCGGCGACGCCGACGATGCCCGTGATGTTGACGCTCCGCTCCGCGAGCGCATTCGCGACCTGCGCTAGCGATCCGGGCCGATCGGCGAGCTGGACCGTGAACCAGACCGTCACACGAGCACCTCCTGTGGGTCCGTCGATGGTACCCGGTCGAGCGGGTGCGCTAGGCTCGGGGCATGGCGCCGACGATCCAGGTCTTCGGTCTCGAGAAGGACCAGGCGACCCGCGCCGCGCAGCGCTTCTTCAAGGAGCGCCGGGTCGAGATCTCGTTCGTCGACCTGCGCAAGCGACCGATCGCGCCCGCCGAGCTTCGTCGGTTCGTCGACCGACTCGGGGCTCGGGCGCTGCTCGACGAGACGTCGAAGGCGTACCGTGACGGCGGTCTCGGCTATCTCCGGATGGACGACGACGAGGTGGGGGTGCGTCTCCTGACCGACCCGTCGCTCGTGCGGCTGCCGCTCGTGCGCAACGGGACCGAGGTCACCGTCGGACGCGCCGAGGTCACATGGAAGTCCTGGCTCGCGGTGTCGGCTTCCCGACAACCCTGAGCAAACCCGCAACAACCCCGCGCCACGGGCGTATTACGACCGAGCGAGCGCAAGACACAAGCGGCGCACGCGACGAATGTCGATGGTCGAGGGGCCGTCAAGCGATGGTGGAGCGACGCTCATGTCGGCTTCACTCACGGTGGCATCGTCGTCCATAGCTGGCGATCGTTACAGAGAGTGCAAGGAAACCTGATGCGCAAGCACCAACTGCTGACCGGGGTGGCACTGATCGTCTTTGCCGTGGGTCTCGCCGCGTGTGGTCAGACGGCCACCCCGTCGGCGACACCCGCGCCATCCTCCGGCGTCGGGGGCGTGCCATCCGCGTCGCCCGACGCATCGCCGTCACCGATCACGGATCCAGCGCCTACCCCATCGGCCGACCCGTCGGCGGCACCGACGCCGACGCCGCGCCCGAGGCCGGTCCAGTGGTCGACAGCGCCCAGCCGCATCTTCAGCGTGACGTGCGGCGCCCCGGTCGCGACCGTCGACGACAGCGGTCGGTTCCACGTCGCTGCCGATTGCGATCAGCGCATCCGATACGCGAGCTCCGCGGACGGCAAGACCTGGGGCGGGGGATCGACCCTTCCAACGCCCACCAACCGGTTCGACACGGGCCCGCAGCTCGCAGTCGACGGTCAGACGCTGTATGTGGCGTACACGCGACTGAAGCCGGTCGATGGCGGCTGTGGCGACGATGGCCTCGACGACGTCGGCGTGTACTACCGCTCGCGCACCTTGCCCGACGGCTCGTGGTCGGCTGAGAAACGGATCGGACACGTCGCCGATGTCCTGCAGTCGTTCCGCGTCGTCGATGGCGTGATCCACGAGACGTTCTCCGGAAGCGGCGGCGTCTCGTACGGGTCGCTCAACGGAGCGGCGTGGACAGAGCTGCCGATCCCGAATGCGCAGGCGACGTCGCTTCGCGTTGGTGACGACGGACGCGCACGGATCGCCTTCTCGACGACCCACGCCATCCGCTATGGCGTCGTGTCGGCCGACGGGAACCTTTCGGTGAGCACGGTGTTCGCCGACAAGGATGTCTTCATGGAATCGCCCGTGCTCGTCCTTGGGAGCGGGAACCACGCGTTCGTGTCGTGGACCGCGCTGCCCATGGAGACCGGCGGCGGCTGCGCCGAGCCCGAGCCGCCGAGCCCGCCCAACCGAGGGACGTGGTTCGCGACGGATGTCGATGGCAGCTGGGCGACGAAGCACATCTCCCGAGAAGTCGGCGCGATGTCGCTGGCGCTCGACGTCGAGTCCGGACGTCTCCACGCGATCTACACGGACTCGCGCGGGGTTCGGTACGTGACCAGGGCGCCGGACGGGACCTGGTCCGGGTCGCGCCTGGATCCGTCGATCCGACTCTCCAGCGACGTCCTGCGACGCGATCCCGTCACTGGCCGGCTCCTGCTGGTCGGGACCTCCGAGAGCGAAACGAAGGAAGGGATCTACGCGCTGACGGCGCGCTGATCCTCTGAATCAGCGGCGTGGGAGTCGACCCCACGCCGCCAGCCCGATCCCTGCGACGACGAATGCGACACCGATGAACGCCCAGCGTGGGTCGTCGACCATGAAGCTCGACCCGCGCAGGATCCCGAGGCCCTGGCCGATCCACACCAGTCCGACCAGGGCTGCAAGGATTCCTGCCGTGACGCGGCCGCGCATGCCGGTACTTTGCTGCAACTCGGCGGATGGCATCCTACGGACGTGAGCCCCACCCGCCGTCGATCGAAGCGCGACCAACCGAAGGCCGACGAACCGAAGACCGATAACGCAAAAGCCGACCAGCCGAAGCGGCGCCACCGCGGTCGGCTGACGATCCGTCCGGGAGCCGCGCAACTTGCTGGCGGCCGGATGGCGATGACCGAGGACGAGGCGCTCCTCCAGCGTCCGATCCGGCCCGAGTTCCTCGATTCCGACCCGTGGAGATCGCTGCGGATCCTGGCCGAGTTCGTCGAGGGCTTCGACGCCTTGGCTTCGGTCGGACCGGCTGTAAGCGTGTTCGGGTCCGCGCGGATCAAGAGGAACAATCCGTACTACCGCCAGGCCCGCGAGCTGGGGAGGATGCTCGCCAAGGCTGGCTATGCGGTCATCACGGGCGGCGGCCCGGGGATCATGGAGGCCGCCAACCGGGGCTGCCAGGAGGGCGGCGGCCTGTCCGTCGGCTGCAATATCGAGCTGCCGCAGGAACAGGGGCTCAACCCGTACGTCGACCTCGGTGTCGAGTTCCGCTACTTCTTCGCTCGCAAGGTCATGTTCGTGAAGTACGCCGATGCGTTCGTGATCTTCCCCGGTGGCTACGGGACGCTCGATGAGCTGTTCGAGGCGTTGACGCTGATCCAGACGCACAAGGTGCAGGACTTCCCGGTGATCCTCATGGGGACGGAGTACTGGACCGGGATGGTCGACTGGATCCGGGCGTCACTGCTCAAGGAGTCGGCGATCAACCCTGAGGACGTCGACCTGCTTCGCTTGACCGATGACCCCAGGGAAGCGGTCCGCATCATCAAGGCGTACGAGCAGACCCACCGCGACGCGGCGGCCGAGGTCGAGCCCGCCACGAAGCCGATCGAGAAAGCCGACGTCAAGAAGCCGACCACGAAGACCGAGCACGCCCAGAGCTAGGTCGGATTTGGCGGTCCCGAGCCGAGCCGAGCCGGGACTCGACACGTCAGGAAATTGTGACCTGTTCCAGGTGCTGCGCCCAGCCACTCTCGGTGACCAGGGCGGCCACTTGCTCGATCGCCGCGTCGATGGCGACGCTCCAATCATCGGCCCGGCCTTGCCAACCGAGCTGTTCGAGGAACCATTGCCGATACGGGCCGTTATCCAGCAGGCCGTGGGCGTAGACGCCGATGACGTTGCCTTGCCGCCAACCGAGCCCGTCGGGGAGCCATGGCTCTGCGAGCACGCCAGGTTCGGTCCGGCCGTGGTGGATCTCGTAGCCGTCGATGGTGCCTTCGGCCCACGCGATCGAGCGCTGACGCGTGATCTTTTCCGGCTCCATCGTCGTCGTCACGTCGAGTAGTCCCAGGCCCGCGATGTCGCCACCTTCGAGCCCTGTTGGATCGCGCAGCTCGCGGCCCAGCATCTGGAGCCCCCCGCACACGCCGAGGATCGTCGTTCCGACCCCCGCGGCTCGGACGATCTCATCCCCAAGGCCCTCGGCCCGCAAATGGCGCAGGCTGGCCGCCGTGTTCGTGCTGCCGGGCAGGATGACCGCGTCGTAGTCGGCGAGTGACGCGCTGGCTCCGATGGGCGTGACCCTGACGCCGGGCGCGTGGATCATCGGATCGAACTCGTCGAGGTTGCTCGCGTACGGGAAGACGAGCAAGGCGACGTTGATGCTGCCGGGCATCGGCTCGCCGCGGTAGTGGAACGCGTCCTCCTCAGGCAAGGCGTGGCGGCGCATCGGCACGATGGCGACCGTCGGGATGCCGGTTCGCTCTTCGAGCAGCTCCATGGCGTTGCCAAGGAGGGCTGGGTCGCCGCGGAACTTGTTCAGCACAAAGCCGCGGATCAGCGAGCGCTCCTCGGGCTCGAGGAATTGCCAGGTGCCCAGCAGGTGTGCGAACGCGCCGCCCCGATCGATGTCGGCGACGAGGTAGACGTCTGCCTGGCACTCCAGCGCGACCGACATGTTCACGATGTCGCTGGCGCGCAGGTTGATCTCCGCTGGGCTGCCGGCGCCTTCGATCACGACCTGGTCGAATTCCTGGATCAGGCCGTGGAGCGAGGACTGGACGACCGGCCAGAGGCGGGAACGGCGCTCGAGCCACGGCAGCGCAGTCGTGGCCGCGTCGTAGCGGCCCATGACGATCACCTGGCTTTGCGTGTCGGCCTTTGGTTTGAGCAGTACCGGGTTCATCCGGACGTCGGGCGGAGTCCGGGCGGCGAGCGCCTGGACGTACTGGGCTCGCCCGATCTCGTACCCGTCGGGCGTCACCGCAGCATTGGTGCTCATGTTCTGGGCCTTGAACGGCGCGACGCGCAGGCCCTGATCGGCGAAATACCGGCACAGCGCGGTCGTCAGGAATGACTTGCCAGCGTCGCTGGTACATCCCATGACCATGATCGGTCGCCGCCCCATGGCTTCCCTCGTCTGTCAGCCGGGAACCGCGACCTCGATCGTGTCGCCCACGATCCGGACCGGGTAGTAACGGAGTCGGAGGACGCGGGTGAGTCGGCGTGCTTCGGCCTTCTTGCCGGGCGGATCGACCTTCGGATCACGACCGGCCGGGGACCACGTCGGGTGGTAAACGCCATCGGCGTCGAGGCCACCGGTCGTCGGCATCTGGGCGGTGTCGCCGCTAACGAGGTCGAACTTGCCGTCGTGCAGCGGGCACTCGACGATGCAGCCATCGAGCACGCCGATCGACAGCGGGGCCGACATGTGCGGGCACCTGTCGTCGGTCGCGAACACGCCCTTGTCGGTGTTGACGAGCAGGATGTCGAGCTCGCCGATCGAGACCCGGCGCATCTCGCCCTGAGGGAGCTCTCCGATGGGGAGCATCGGTCGATACGGCGCGTGCTCGGTCCCGATGGCCTGGAGTCGAGGCGGGAACGCGGCGGCGGTCATCGTCACGAGGGTCATCGTAGCCGTGAACGTGGAACGACCCCGGCAGCGGAGCCACCGGGGTCGTCGAGAGGAGGGAGGACGGGTCAGTCGGCGGCTGGCGCGCTCGTCAGCCGCTGGCGTGCCTCGGGTGCCGGGGCGTTCGACGTCCGGAGCGTGAGCTCCTGCATGGTCGCCGCGGCCAGTGCCGCCAGGATCGACGCACCGACGCCGACCCAGAAGGTCTGCGCGACGCCGAGGCTGAAGGCCTGGTGGATGCCCTGGACGATGTTCGCGATGAACGGCTCGACCGCGGCCCGGAAGGCCTCCGGGATGCTGGCCAGGATCGTCGCCCCCATGTCACCAGTACCGGTCAACTGGTTGAAGTCGACCTGGCCGGTGCTCGCGGCCTGGGCGAACTGGCTCGTGATCGGACCCGGGACGCCCGCGGCCGTCATCTGCGGTACGAGCTGCTCCTGGAACGCCGATCCGAAGATCGTGCCGACGATCGCGAGGGCCACCGTACCGCCGATCTGGCGGAAGAACGTCAGGTTCGATGTCGCGACGCCAAGCTGGCGGAACGGCACAGCGTTCTGGACGATCAGCGTGAAGACCGCGAACGTGGGTCCGACGCCGAGGCCGGCGATGAACATCCACAGCCAGACGATCCCCACCGGGGTGTCCGCCCGAAGCTGGGTCATCAATGCCGTGGCGATGCCCATGATCACGATCGCGCCGACGGTCAGCCACTTGTAGCGGCCGGTCCTCGCGACGATCAAGCCGGAGCTGATCGAGCTGCCGATGAGCCCGACCATGAGCGGCAGCGCCGCCAGGCCGGAGTTCGTTGGCGAGTAGCCCTGGACGATCTGGAACCAGCGCGGCAGGAAGATGATCGCGCCGAAGAAGGCGAACGAGGCGAAGAAGGTCGAGACCATCGACGCGGCGTACGTCCGGATCCGGAACAGCTCGAGTGGGACGATCGGCTCCTTGGCGCGGGACTCCGCCCACACGAAGAGCGCGATGCCGACGAGCGCGATGGCGATGAAGCCACCCACGGTCGGGGCGGTCCACGCATAGAGCTGGTGCGTGCTCGGATCCGTCTGGCCCTTCTGCGTCAGGCCGATGAGCAGGAACGTCGTGGCGACCGTGAAGATCACCCCGCCGAGGATGTCGAAGTTGCGCGTCGCGCGCGGGTTCTTGACCGTCGGCAGCAGCCGCCAGATGAAGAACAGCGAGACGATACCGATCGGGATATTCACGTAGAAGATCCAGTGCCAGCCGACCTGCTCGGTGAGGAACCCACCGACCAGCGGGCCGACGATGAACGCGATGCCGAACACGGCACCGAACAGGCCCTGGTACTTGCCGCGCTCGGCCGGCGTGAACAGGTCGCCGATGATCGCGAGCGCGATCGGGAACAGCGAGCCGGCGCCGATGCCCTGGATGCCGCGGAACGCGATCAGCTGCGTCATGTCCTGCGACAGGCCGGACAACGCGGAGCCGAGGAGGAAGATCACGATGCCGGTGATGAACATCGGCTTGCGGCCGTAGAGGTCCGAGAGCTTGCCCCAGAAGGGCACGCTGATCGTGCTCGTCAGCAGGTAGCTGGTGATGGCCCAGACGTAGACGTCATTGCCCTTCAGCTGGGTCACGATCGTGGGCAGCGCCGGACCGACGATCGTCTGGTCGAGCGCGCCGAGGAACAGGCCGAGCATGACCGCGAAGAGGATCTCCAGCTTCGCTCGATGACTCAGGCCAAGGGCGGGGTCTTCATCCAATGTGGGTGTTCGCCCGTTGGTCTCGGGGAACGCTTCCATACGTTCAGTCCTTCCGTGCAGGCTGGGGGAGGGTGGGTTCGACGCCCCGCAGGGTCGCCGAGGATCGTGGAGAGGAGATGGAGGCGGCATGGCGATCCACCGGCTCCGTGTTGGTGGTGACCTCGAGCGCCGCTCGCAGCGCCGCAGCGGTCTCGCTCACGGCACTGAGCTTGGACGGCCCGAGATGCCCGAGCACCGACCGCAGCAGGTCATCGCTCAGCGCGTCGATCTCGTCGAGCATCCGCGAGCCTTCCGGCGTCACGCGGATCTTCACGATGCGCCGATCCTCCGGCACCCGGGTGCGCTCCACGAACCCGCGCTCCTCGATGCGGTCGATCAGACCGGTCGCATTCGAGAGCGAGACGTTGAGGACCTCCGCGAGCCGGCTCATCGGCATCTCGCCGCTGCGCTGGAGCGTGTAGAGGATGTGGAGTTGCGCCATGCTGATGCCGAGGCGGAGGACCCGCTCGCTCGAGGCGCACTTGAGCATCGTCATCGCCGCCCGGAAGTCGGCGATGATGGGGGCGTAGGGATCGCGGAGGGTTGCGGTGTCTCGCAACCGATCCGCAACATTACTTCGTGTCACGTGAACTATTCTATCGATGTCAATAATCGTGTCAACCGCAATGGTTGACGCGGGCTGCAGGAGTGCCGCATGCGATCTGCGCTGATGCTCGAACCCCAGCAGGGCATGAGCTACCTCGACCAGCTGGCGGCGGCCCGCCACGCCGAGGCGGGCGGCTTCGATGCCTTCTTCCGCTCGGACCATTTCGCGAGCTTCCCCGGCGAAGGGGGTCAGCCGACCACCGACGCCTGGACCGTCCTCGCGGGCCTCGCCCGGGAGACCGAGCGGATCCTGATCGGCGCGCTGGTGTCGCCGGTCACGTTCCGGCACCCAGGCGTCTTCGCCAAGGTGGTCTCGACCGTCGACGAGATGAGCGGCGGGCGCGTGGAGGTCGGGGTCGGCGCGGGGTGGAACGACGACGAGCACCGCCAGCTCGGTCTCGAGTTCCCGCCGATCGAGCAGCGCGCCGACCTGCTCGAGGACACGCTGGCGATCCTCCACGGCTTGTGGGGCGAGCCCGACGGCTGGTCGTTCACGGGCATCACCGGCGTGCGGGTCGAGGGTGCGCTCTTCCGACCCCGACCCATGGAGGCTCCGGGACGGCCGACGACGCCGGCCGGCGGCCACCGGCCGCGGATCATCATCGGTAGTGGCGGCACGGCGCGTTCGTACCGGATCGCCGCGCGCTATGGCGACGAATACAACCTCAGCTCGGCGTCACCGGAGCGCGCCGCCGAGGTGCGTCTGAAGCTCGACGAGGCGTGCCGGGCGATCGGGCGCGACCCGTCGACGCTGGCACGCTCGGCGATGTCCGGCGTCCTGATCGGGCGGACGCGGGACGAGGTGGAGGCACGGGAACGGGCGCTGCTGGAGGCGTTCGGGTCGGACGCCGAAACCGGGGAGGCGTGGCTGGAGGAGCGCCGCACGCGCTGGATCTACGGGACGCCGGACGAGTCGCTCGCCCAGGTCAAGCGCTTTGCTGACGCCGGTCTGGAACGACTGATGTTCCAGTCGTTCCTGCCGTGGGACCTGGACATGATCGACCTGATCGCCGAGGAGCTCGTCGGCCGCGTGTAGGCGACGTTCCGCGCGCTCGGGCGCGGGGCTCCATTTCGGTCAAATGTTTACCAGGCGACCATTGGGCGGCTCTTGCCGCATCAGGCTGTGGGTGCGATTGCATCCCTATGCGTATTTGGGTATGGATCGTGCGCAAGGCGCCCGTCGGTCTGCATCTTCATGCATCGTCTGGAGTCAGCGGATGCAGTCGGGTTCGCCGTACGCTCGCCTGGCGAACATTTGGCAGATCAGTCGCCGCGGCCGGCTCCGGCTCGTCCGCGCAACGTGCCGCACGAGCGCGGTGCCTCGTCTCGAGCGGTGTCGGAACTACCCGATGAGCTCGGCGGCCTCGAGGTACTCCGGGACATCGCGGTGGATCGGATCGGGGTTGATGCCCTTGACCCTGGCGATCCGTTCGGTCAGCAGCTGGTGGGCCGTCGCGGTTCCCAGGAGCGCAGCGACCGGATCGGGCAGCTCGGGCGCCTCCGGGATGACGATCCGGCCCGCTGATGTGAGCTCGGTCGGGATGTCGACCGCAGCGTCGGCCGCAACGATCGCGGTGGTCTCGCTGCCGATGGCCCGTGCGGCCCGCAGCATCGCGATGGCCCGGGTCAGCCGCTCAGCGCGGCGGGCACGATCGGTCAGGATCAGCACGACGCCGGTCGACCCGTCGGTGGCGGCGAGGTGGCCGTGCAGGAACGTCTCGAGGTCGCGATAGGCAGACGGGATCCAGGCCCCTTCCTCGATCTTGAGGACGAGCTCGTGACCGGCAGACCGATCCGCGCCCGACGCGATCACGAGGATCGGCCGCGTTCCGGCGAGCCGTCCCGCGACCGCTTCGATGATCGACCCGCGCTCGACGCCCGCCGCAAGCGCGTCGCGAACCGCGCTTCGGAACCCGGCGTCCACCGGTCGCCCGACCAGGTGCGCGCCGATCGCCGTCGCCACGACCAGCGGGCTGACGTACCCGACCGTATGACACCAGCTCTGATCGAGCTCGTCGGTCTCGACGACGACATCGGCCAGCTCGGCGCCCGGCGATCGGTCGGTCACCGTGATCAGCGCGGTCCGTGCCCCGGCATCGCGAGCCGCCGAAAGGGCGGCGTTGGTCGCGGTCGTTGCGCCTTCGTGCGAGATGCCGATCACGAGGCCGCTCGACGGCGGATCGAGCGACAGCTCCAACGCTTGCGCCGCGACCGGTTCGCGCCGCGCGCCAGACGTCACGGTCTGCAGATCCGCCGAGCGAACCGCATCGCGCAGGATCTCCGCGGCCCCGATGGCCGCGTTCTCCGACGTGCCGCAGCCGGTCAGGACGACCGGCTCGCCGCCGCGGATCGTGCGCCGGATCAGCCGGGCCAGCTCGGCAGCGGCGCTGCCGGGCGCCTCGTGGCGTTCGAGGATCCGCACCGCGATCGCGGGCTCGGCCTCGATCATCTCGGTCATGTGGAACGGCGCCGCGGCGCGGCTGCTCGGCATCGACGTGGACGCCCACGGGTCGGGCGGGCCGGGGAGCGGCGCGGTGGGATCGAACGGCGTGTCATCCATGCCACGGAGCATACGGGCGCAGGTCGCAGGGCTCGGGCACATCCCGACCGACGCGACGAACGCCCGGACGCGGGAGAATGGCCGCTTGGCAACGAACGTCGAACGCGCTCGGGGATGTGGAGGGCACGCATGCAGGTCGGCCTGATGGCACCGCAGGGATGGAAGGGTGACTACGACGGCTGGCCGCCGGCGGACGCCTGGGCGAGGACCGTCGAGCTGGCGAAGCAGGCCGAGGAGCTCGGCTTCGAGTCGCTCTGGGTCTTCGACCACTTCCACACGGTCCCGCAGCCGACCGACGAGATCACGTTCGAATCGTTCTCGGTGCTGACCGCGCTGGCGATGGTCACCTCGCGCGTTCGCCTCGGCCACATGGTCGTGTGCACCGGGTTTCGCAATCCGGCCCTGACCGCGAAGCTGTCGGCCACGCTCGACACGATCAGCGGCGGCCGCTTCGAGCTCGGGATCGGGGCGGGCTGGAAGGAAGAGGAGTGGATCGCCTACGGCTACGGCTTCCCGTCGCTTGCCGACCGGATGTCGGCCTTCGGCGACCACCTCGAGATCATCACGCGGATGCTGCAGCCGGGCCGATCCAAGTACGAGGGACGCTTCGCCCACGTCCGCGGCGCGATCAACGAGCCGCGCGGTCTCCAGGAGCCGCGCATCCCGATCATCGTCGGCGGCAACGGACGCCGCCGCACCGCCGGCTACGCGATCACGTTCGGCGACGAGCTGAACTTCGTGTTCATCGAGCCCGACGACATCGCAGAGCGGATGCGCGACGTCCGAGAGCGATGCGTGGCGGAGGGACGGGATCCCGCGACGATGCGGTTCTCGTTGTACGAGCGCGACGAGCTGATGCGCGACCCGGGTCAGGCGCGGATCGATCGACTCGCGCAGATGGCCGAGCTCGGGCTCGACCGGTTGGTGGCGTTCCCGACCCGCTGGTCACCGACGCTCGAGGCGCAGGCGGCCTTCGCGGAGGATTGCCGGGCGGCCGGGATCGAGCTCGCGCCCGACCCCAGCCCCGCGGCGGTCTAGTCGAGCAGCTCGATCGACTGCGCCATCGAGGCGGCCGCTGCGGCGTCCGCGTTGGTGACGCTGACGATGTACTGGGACTCGTCGGTCACGATGTAGTACTGCTCGATCGACGGCGAGACGGGCTGACCCGCGGCCGCGATCGCGTAGCGCATGTGGACGGCCTGGCCGGCGGGCAGCGTGACGCGTTCTGAAACGACGTCGCCGTCGGCCATCCCCTTGATCTGGGCCAGGTTCGCCTGCTCCAGCAGATCGAGGCTCACCCCGAAGCTCGGGGCGACGAGGATGTTCACGTTGGTGCCCTGCGAGGGATCCGGGCCGAAGGCGAACAGCACGAGCCCGGTCGCGAGCATGGCCTTGATCTGCGCGGAATAGGCCTCGGCCAGGGCCGGGTTCGAGGCACCCGCCGCGGCGAGCAGCGCGTCGAGGTCGCCGGCCGACAGGTCGATCCGCGTCCAGCCTGCGGGCAGCGTCACGGCGAACTTCTTGTCGGGGAACTCGATGCGACCGGTCGTCGCCAGGCTGGCGCCTGCGGTCGCCGCAGCGGACGCGACGGGCGATGCGCTCGGCGGCGACGTGACCGGGGCGCTGGTCGGGGCGGTGCTGGCCGGAGCCTGCGTCGCGGGCGCGGCCGTGCCACCACACGCGGCGAGGCTGACCGCCAGGATCGAGCTGGCGAGGCCACCGAGGAGGCGGCGAGCGGGCGTCGAGATCATGTTCGGACGAACTCCGGATTGCGATTTGGACGGGCGAAACCTATCCGCGAGAGTCCTCATCGTCCCTGACCCGATGGTCAGGCCGGCCGATCCGGCGCAGTGGCCCATACCGGAACCACACGCGACCCACGAGCAGGGCGACCGGCACCGGACCGTACGACCGCGAGTCGATCGGATCGCCGAGCCCGGCGGCGGCCGTCGTGGCGGGATCGGCGTCGGCGATCAGCCACGCCTCGTCGTC
Organism: uncultured Chloroflexia bacterium; assembly: GCA_963788235.1. GTDB lineage: Bacteria > Chloroflexota > Limnocylindria > Limnocylindrales > CSP1-4 > SPCO01. Next base: position 326,949 of record CAWBFV010000004.1, read on the forward strand.
GCCGAGCTCGAGGTAGCCGTCGCGGAACGGGATGCGATCGCCCGGCCGGCCCGCGACCCGCTTGATCGACAGCGCGCCGCTGTCGGGCTCGTGGAAGGCCACGATCGTCCCGCGGCGCGGCCAGCGCGTCGACGTCGGGTCGACCAGCAGCCAGTCGTCCTCGCGGATCGCGGGCTCCATGCTCGCCTGCTTGACGGCGAGTCGCCACGGGCCGCGCAGTCGATGGCGCAGCGACTCGGTACGACGAGGCCCCGCCGTCGGGCGGGGCCTCGGGATGCGCATGGGACGGAGCGTCAGGACGGTCGGCCGGCGACGCGCGTCTTCTCTTCGCCGCCGGTCGCCTTCCAGGCCGCGTCGATGTCGTTGATCATGTCGAGCAGCTTCTGCGAGTCGGCCGTGTCGGTCGAGGCCTTGACCTTCGAGACCTGCTTGGTGGCGTTCCAGAACAGCTCGTGCAGGTTCGGGACCTTCTCGAGGTGCTCGGGCTTGAAGTAGTCGTGCCACAGGACGTCGAGGTGGTGCTTCACGAGCTCCGCCTGGCGCTCCTTGATGCCGATCGCGCGGGCGCGGAACGTGGCGTCCTCGTTGGCCGCGTACTTCTCGTTGATCCTGTGACAGGACTCCGCCTCGATGCGCGCCTGCTCGGGGTCGTAGACGCCGCAGGGCAGGTCGCAGTGAGCGCGGGCAGTGGTGGTCGGCGCAAGCCAACGGGTCAGACGAGACATGGGACTCCTTCTCACTGGGGGTCGAGGGCCATCCAGCCTATCGTCTCGGGAAGCGCTTCGAAGTGTCCGAGCCGGCATGGGGCGTGTCAAACGCCTGCAGAACGCTCCGTCGATGCGAACGGGCGGCGAATGCCCGCGGGTATCATCGGCGGGATGACGGACCGAGGGTTGCCCACCGCGGACGGTTCGCCGGCCTGCCCATTCGTCGCGTTCGAGGACGATCGGGACGAGCGGGCCGATCGACCTGACCACCGCCACCGGTGTTTCGCCGAGGCCGTCCCGGCCCCGCGCGCGCTGGCGCACCAGGAGGCGTACTGCCTCTCGTCGGCGTTCCCGGTCTGTCCGACGTTCCAGGACTGGGCGCGGCGCGAGGCCGCACAGGCGCGTCCCGGTCGCCAGGTCCCGGCCGGGGCATCTCGCGTGACCGAGGGATCGTCGGGTGATGACGAGCCGGTCGCGGCGGCGAGCACCGACGATGCCGACGAGGGTGAGGATCCGTGGAGCGCGCCGCCCGACATCCCGATCGAGGAGCGGCCGCGCCGGAACCCACCGCGGGATTGGGCCGCGCCACCGCCCTGGGCCGGGAGCGCTGCCGCGGGTGCCGCCGGTGCTGCCGCGGGCTCGCTCGGCGGCCGCGGCGATGTCCCCGACAGCGACGTCCCCGAAGAGGGTCGCGGGCTCGCTGGCAGCGCCGCCGATCGACTCGCCAAGGGCGAGGATCCCGACCATGCCTGGCTCGATCGACCCGGTGGCCGGGCGCGGCCCGACGGCTCGTCAGGCATCGAGCATGACGTCCCGGACAGCCCCGCCGCACCCGCCGATCCGGAGCTCGCCGGTCTCGTCGGTCGGAGCGCCGTCGGGCGGAGTCGTGGCCCGTCTCGCGTCGATCCCGACGAGGTCGTGCCTCCCTCGCGACCGGTCCGGCGCCCGACGGTCAGCTCGACGCGCGATCGATCGCGCGACCGCGAGCGAGAGCGTGCGGCGCAGGAGCGCAACCAGCCAGCCGCGCCGTCGTGGGAGCACTCGCGCCGCTACGAGGCCTACCCGTCCATCCGCTCGCGCATGGGCTCGGCGAGCATGCCCCAGCTGCCACGGATCGGGGTGCTGCTGGGAGCCGTGGTCGTGGCGGCGTTGCTGCTGTTCCTCCTGCCGACGTTGCTCAACATCGGCGGCGGCGGGGGCGGCACGCCCGCAGGCGGTGCCAGCGCGAGCCCATCGGGGGCGGCCGCGTCAGCCTCCCTCGAGCCGACCCCGATCCCCGAGCCGACGCCGCAGATCTACACGATCAAGGCGGGTGACGCGCTCGCGCGGATCGCGCGACGGTTCGGCCTGACGCTCGACCAGCTGCTAGCCGCGAACAAGTCCATCAAGGACGCGAACAAGATCAAGGTCGGCGACAAGATCGTGATCCCCACGCCGCCCCCGAGCGAGGTCGATGGGGAGAGTCCGGCGGCGCCGTCAGCGTCGGCCTCGTAGCCGGAGGCGGGGCGCTCGCACGCGCCGTCGCCGCTAACGCGGCGCGATATTGATGGCGGTGATCCGGCCCGCCTCGACGCGGAACGTCGCATCGATGTGCTGGGTGGGTGCGCCCGGACGGACCACGAGGAGGTCCGCCTCGTAGGTGTTGCCGGTGTCGCGGATCCCGCCCGGGATCATGCGCAGCCCGGCGTCACCGCGCAGGAACCAGCCGCCCACGCGCTCGACGCCGCGGTAGGTCTGGACGTTGTCGCCGACGTGCACGCGCATCTCGGTCTTCTCGTCCATCATCGCGACCGCCCCTTCGCGATCGCCCGCGTTGAGCTTCTCGAAGAACTCTTCCATCGTCTCGACAGCACCCATCGCCGGAGTGTAGCGTCGGGCGCCCATGCACGCCGTCGACCCTCCGCCGCACGCCGGCACGACCCTGGGGGACGCCTGGCCGCTGTTCGGGTTGCGGATCCGTTCCGAACACCTGGTCCTGCGCCTGCCGACCGACGAGGACCTCGTCGCGCTGCTCGACCTCGCGAAGGCCGGCATCCATCCGCCGGACGAGATGCCATTCGGCGTGGCCTGGACCGACGCGTCTGGCGCGGACTTCGACCGCGGCTTCCTCCAACACCACTGGCAGTGCCGCGCCGAGTGGTCGGTCGACAAGTGGCAGCTCAACCTGCTGGTCGAGGCCGACGGACGACCGGTCGGCTCGCAGACGGTCGCGAGCGATGGATTCCCGGTCCATCGGGTCGTGAACACCGGGTCGTGGCTCGGGCGCGCCTACCAGGGCCGCGGATGGGGCAAGGAGATGCGGGCAGCCGTGCTCGCGTTCGCCTTCGATGGACTCGGTGCGCGATACGCGGAGTCGAGCGCCTTCCTCGACAACGCGGCATCGAATGCCGTGTCGCGCGGCCTCGGCTACGAGGAGAACGGGCGCGGTTCGCTGGCCCCGCAGGGCGTGGCGCGCGAGACGCAGCAGTTCCGGATGAGCGCGGAGGCCTGGCGCTCCCGCGAGCGCGCGGCCGTCGGTCATCGAGGGCCTCGACGCCTGCCGCCCGATGTTCGGGATCGACTAGAAGCCGCCCCCGGCGCCGCCGCCGCCACCGCCCGAGCTGCCGCCCGAGAACCCGCCGCCCGACCCGCCGCTCGACGACGGGGAGTTCCCGATCGTCCCGAGCGACGACATCATCCCGCCGATGTCCGGCACAGGGGAGCCCGAGAAGATCGAGCCACCGCTCCCGGCCGCGATCCCGCTCCCGACCGACGTGCCACCCGACGTCTGGTACCAAACCGGGAAGTAGGTCGATGAGGCCAGCGACGGCTGCTCGCGAACATCCTCGAGCGAGCGCTGGAGGACGCTCTCGATCTCGCCCTGGAGCCCGAGGGCCGTGCCCCACACGACGGCTTGGTCGGGTGTCTCGAGCCAGGCGAGGCCGGCGGTGTCGACCACCTGCTGCATCGAGCGCGCCTGCTCCATGGTCTTCTGCAGGGTCCGCCGATAGGCGGCGAGCATCGCGCGGATCATCGCCCCGGCCATCGTCACGCTCGGCATGCTCTTCGAAACGATCAGGATCACGATGCCGCCGAGCACGATCGCCGCGCCGATCAGGACGAGACCCGATGCCGGGAGGTTGATCCCGACGACGACCGCGATCACCCCGGCAACGATCGCGAGCACGCCGCGACCGGCCCAGCGGGCGACGACCTTGCTCGGCTTCTCGGCCATCCAGCCGCGATCGACGACGTGGCTCTCGAGCTTCTCGTCGAACTTGCTGACCGATGTGCCGAACTTGGGCAGGTCACCCGACTCGATGAACCCCTCCGAGTCGCCGATGCCGCGCAGTTGGGTGAGCGCGTACTCCTCGGCCGCGCTGATCGGCCGGCGCGCGTTCCGCGCGCGCTGTGCCTCCTCGACCTCGTCACCGGGCGTTGGCTCGGTGACGATCCCGACCTTGTTCGACATGCCGAGGAAGCCGCGATCCTCGCGGAAGGCCAGGAGGCCACGCGACGCGAGATCGAGCATCGCGGTCGTCAGCGCGCGACGCGACGGACCGCCTTCCATGACGAACGCCCCCGAGGCGGCAGTCAGTTCGGGTGGCGGGGCCGGCATGAGGATCGAGGGGTCGTCGAGGTAGACCGGGTCCTTGCCGTAGCGCCGCCACGAGGACAGCGCCCATCCCGCGAGACCCAGGAACGCGATCGGTGCACCGATCAGGCCGACGGCCGCATTGATCTGGCGACCGAGCTGGAGCCGGGCCGCGTGCTCCGGCGTCGCGGCGGCGTCCACCTTCGTGAGCGCCACGTTCAGGGCGCCGTCGAAGTCGGCCTCTCGTAAGAACGGGAGCATGTCCTCGTCGTAGATCTTCTGGCGTTCGCTGTTCGAGAGGTAGGCCGCCTCGAACCCTGGGGCGGCATAGAGCTGGACCTGACCGTGTTGGAGCGACGGATCGATGTCGAAGAAGATCGCCAGCCCGTCGTCGAAGCCCTTCCGCCCGACGCCCCATTGGTCGATCAGCGCGATCGCCCGCTGCTGGGTCTCCTCCTGCGACACCCCGTAATCCGCGAGCTCGGTATAGACCACCACCTCGGCGGCGGTCCGTGCCTCGATCGCGTCGATCGTGGATTCGGCCTTGACGATGGCCTCGGGCGAGAGGATGCCCGCGAAGTCGTAGACCGCGCGGTCGACCTCGGGATCGGGGTAGGGCGGGCCTGGGGTGATGACCTGCGCCGGCGGTTCCTCCGGCGTACCCGGTGGCGTCCCGTCGAAGGTCGCCGTCACGACCTCGCCGAGCGCCCCGAGGAGCGCCTCGTCGAACTGCTGCTCCTGGAGCAGCGGCAGCATCGTCCCCTCGTAGATCGCCTGGCGCTCCTCGTCCGAGAGGTAGGACTCCGAGAACCCCGGCCCCGCGAACAGCTGCACCTGGCCGTGCTGGAGCGAGGTGTCGAGATCGAACAGGATCACGAGCCCATCGTTCAGCCCGGCCCGCCCGACGCCCCATTGGTCCATCAGCGCCCTGGCGTCGGCCTCGGCATCCTCGGTCGTGATGTCGTCGCGGCCGAGGGCCTGCGTGTAGACGACGACCTCCGCCTTGGTCTGGGCCTCGATCGCGTCGATGATGCCCTCGGCCTGGGTACGCGTCTCGGGCTGGAACAGGTTCGCGGTGTCGTAGACCGCCTGGCCATCGACGGGATCCGGGTATGGCGGGCCGGCGGCCAGCGCCACAGGGGCGACCGCCAGCAGGATCGCGGCCACGAGCGGCGACAACCGGACGACCCGGTGCGCGCGGTGACGGAGGTGGGCGGGGCGCGCCATGGCGGGCTGCATCGTACCCGCCCTACCCGAGCGAGGCGAGCGTCCCGCGCCGCCGCCCGAGCGTGAGCCGGCCGTCCACGCCGAGCAGCACCTGCGGTGGTCGGGGACGGCCGTTGTAGGTGGAGCCGAGCGACGTCGCATAGGCGCCCGCATCGGCGATCGCCACGAGATCGCCACGGCGCAGCGGCGGCAGGTCGTGTACGCCGAGCGCATCCGTCGATTCGCAGATCGGGCCCTCGACTCGGGTCGGCTCGACGTCCGCCGGCGAAGCTCCGCCGCTCGCGACCGGGGCCGGGCGACCCAACGACGTGAGTGCCGTGATCGGGTGGCGCGCGCCATACAGCGCGGGCCGGATCAGCTCCGTCATGCCGGCATCGAGCACGACCTGCCGCCCACCGCGGTCGCGCACGTGGAGGACGCGGGCGACGAGCCAGCCGGCGCGCGCGACCAGCGCGCGACCCGGCTCGATCGCGAGGCGGGACGGTCGGCGATCCGACGGCGTGGCCTCGAGCAACGCGCCGAGCTCCCGCGCGAAGCGCTCGGGCGTCGGGGAAGGCTGGCCGACCGGGTTGACCGGGAAGCCGCCGCCCAGGTCGACCGTGTCGAACGTGCCGATCGAGCCGCGCCACAGCGCGGCCAGCGCGAGCGCCTTGCGAACCGCGTCGCGCCACGCGTCCACTGCGCCGAGCTGCGAGCCCACGTGCAGGTGGATGCCGCGTGGCCGAAGCATCCCGTCGGCACCGCCGCTGGCCACGATCGCGTCGGCCATCTCCGTCTCGGTCATGCCGAACTTCGTCGCCCCGGCACCGACCGCCAGGCCGGTCAACGTCTCGGGCGCGACATCCGGGTTGAGCCGATACAGCACGTCGATCGGCGGCGCTCCGGCGCGACGAGCCACCGACGCCAGCGCGGCGGCTTCCTCTGGCGACTCGATCGCGACCCACAGCAACGGATCGCCGTGGGCGGCGGCCAGCGCTGCCGCGCGCAGGTCGGCCGTGTCCTTGCCGATCCCCTCGAGCGTGATGCGGTGGTTCGGGAGCCCGGCCCGAGTGGCGATCGACCACTCGCCGCGGGAAACCACGTTCGCCCCGAAGCCACGGGCCGCGACCGCGGCGACGATCGCGGCGACGTCATTGGCCTTGACGGAGTACTGGCGGATGGTCGGATCAGGGAACGCGCCCGTGACGGCGTTCGCGGCCTCGTCGAGCGTCGCGAGGTCGGTGACGAAGACCGGGGTGCCGAAGCGGCCTGCCGCGGCGGACAGCGCCTCGTGCAGCCCGACCGACGCGGGCGATTCAGTCGCGAACGACAAGCCGGATGACGGTCGAGATCAGGCTCAGGAGGACCGCGCCGACGATCGCGGCGATGATCGTGTCGGCCGTGATGTCAGGCGGGAAGTCACCGACCGTCAGCGCGTAGCCGACGGCCTTGGACACGAACGCGGTCGCGAGCAGCAGCGCTGCGTTGATGACGAAGCCGATGAGCCCCATCGTCATGAATGTCAAGGGCAGGGCGAGGGTCTTCACGATCGGGCCGATCAGGCCGTTGACCACGCCGAAGATCACGCTGACGACGGCGAGCCCGACGAACCCGCCAGACACGGAGTACCAGTTCGGGAACAGCTGGACCAGGATGTAGAACGCGATCGCCGTGACGATCGTGCCGACGACGAAACCCTTCAACGAGCCGTCCTCCGGTATGGGGTGGTCCGCCGAGGATAGCCCCTCAGCGCAGTAGGAATCCCGTCCCGAGCGGGTCGCGCGGATCGAGGCTGAAGAGCAATTCGCCGGTCCGGAACGCCGAACCCTCGACCTCGGTGACGACCGATGGGTGCCGATCGACCGGCGGGCCCTCGTCGACGACCCACGCCTCGAACACCGAATCGACGATCGATCGATGGCGGAACGTGGTGCCCAGCGCGAGCTCGCCGCGTGCATGCAGCACCGCCAGCCGCGCCGACGTCCCCGAGCCGCATGGCGACCGATCGATCTCGCCGTCGGCGAAAACGGTGACGTTGCGCTGCTCGTCCGGGCCGAGCGCCTCCCAGAAGATCACGCCGTAGATGCCCGCGAGCTCCGGCTCGTCCGGGTGAACCACGCGGACGGATCGCTCGAGGGCCGGCCGCAGCTCGCGCTGGAGGGCGATCAGCTCGGGGAGCGCCGCCGGCGTGAGCCGCATCCCCAGGGTCGCGACGTCGAGCGTGCCGTAGAAGGCGCCACCGAACGCGATGTCGAGCGTGAGCAGGCCCCGCGGCGTGCGGACCGTCACGTCGCGTGCCAGCACGAACGAGGGGACGTTCCGGAACCGGACCGCCTCGACCCGGCGATCCGCATCCAGACGCGCCGTGCACACGAGCCGGCCGCTCGGCACGTCCACGGTCACGGTTGCCGGCGCCCCATCCTGCGGCACGCCCACCCGACCCGTGTCGATCGCCCATGTCACCAGCGCGATCGTGCCGTGACCGCACGCGGTCGAGAACCCCTCGTTGTGGAAGAACACGACCCCGAGGTCGGCCCAGTCGTCGTTCGGTGGCGTCACGAAGGCGCCGTACATGTCGGCATGGCCGCGCGGCTCGTTGACGAGCAGGCGTCGGACGTCGTCGAGGTTGGCCATCGCCCAGCGCCGTCGCTCGAGGACCGACCGTCCCTCGAGCTCGGCGACGCCGCCGGTCACGATGCGGAACGGCTCACCGCCGGTGTGGTAGTCGACGGTCCGGATCGGTCGTGCGAGCGGCTGGGCGTCGCCATCGGTCATCGGGCGAGCAGGCCCTCGAGCCGGGCTTTGACGGCGGGCCACTCGGGCGCGATGACGCCGTAGAACGCGGAGTCGCGGTTCGAGCCGTCGGGCATGATCGTGTGGTGGCGCAGGACGCCCTCGAAGGTCGCGCCGATCCCGAGCAGCGCGGTCCGCGAGGCGACGTTGCGGGCGTGGGTCTTGAACTCGACCCGCTCCGCGCCCAGGGTTTCGAACGCGTGCGTGAGCTGGAGCAGCTTGGCCTCGCGGTTGGCGCCGGTTCGCTGGAAGGCCGTCCCGACCCACGACCAGCCGATCTCGAGCCGTCGATGCTCGGGCGCGATCGTCATGTACCGGCTGCTGCCGATCGCCCGGTCGGAGGCCTGGTCGATCGTCGCGAAGGGGACCTCGGTCGTCTCGGCGGCGTTGGCCCGCGCCTGGTCGAACCAGGCCCGGAGCGCGGCGTCGTCCATCGGCCGGTTCGTGATCCAGCGGAAGATCGAATCGTCGACGGCGACGCGGGCGAGGTCATCCAGATGCCGTTCGTCGAGCGGCTCCATCCGCACCCGCCGACCGGTCAGCGTGACCGGCGTCACCCAGGTCTGTCCCATCGCCGGATGGTAGCGGGCCGTGGCGCCGGCCCTACCCCCAGCGCGCCCATAGACTTCGCGTCATGTCTGCCTTCTCCGACGCGTTCACCGCGTTCTTCGACGCCTACGTCGAGCGCGAGCCGGTCGCGGCCACGGGCATCGGCGATCACCGCCACGACGGTCGCTGGCCCGAGCTGTCGCCCACCGGCCAGGCCGCACGCCTTGCCTGGATCGACTCGTGGATCGCGACGTTCAGCGCGATCGACCCGGCCGACCTCAGCGCCGACGAGCTCATCGACCGCGACCTGGTGCTCGCCCAGCTCGAGGCCCAGCAATTCACCGAAGCCGAGCTGCGCGACGAGGCGTGGGATCCGCTGGCGTGGGTCTACCTGCTCGGGGAGGGCATCTTCCTGCTGCTCGCCCGCGAGTTCGCGCCACTCGCCGACCGATTGACGAGCGTCGCCGACCGCCTCGAGGGGATACCTGCCCTCGTCGAGGCGGCTCGCGAGCAGCTCGTGGGCGTGAGCGCCACCCGGCCGGTCGGGCGGTTCCAGACGGAGGTCGCGATCGAGCAGCTGCCGGGGGTCGGCGAGCTCATCGACGAGGCCCTGGCCGCGGCCGGTGAGGCGGCACCGACCGATGCCGCGGTCGCCGCCCTCCAGCCGCGCCTGGTCGCCGCCGCCGCGATCGCGCGCGAGGCACTCGACGGTTTCGGGCGGCACCTCCAGGACGACGTCCTCCCGACGAGCGAGGGCGACGGCCGGCTCGGGCCCGAACTGTTCGCCGCCAAGATGCGCCACACGATGGGCTCCGAGGCGCTGACCCCGGACCGCATCCTGGCCGCGGCCGAGCGAGAGTTCGCTGCCATCCGCGGCGAGATGGTCCGCCTCGCCGGCGAGATCTGGCCCGCTTGGCGCGGCGACCAGGAGCCACCGACCGACGAGGTCGCGCTGGTCCGCGGCGTCCTCGACGCGATCGCCGACCGCCACCAGGCGCCTGAGGACCTGCTCGCCTTCTGCCGCGCGGAGCACGCGCGGATCGAGGCCTTCTGCACCGAGCGGGACCTGATCGGCATGGTCGACGACCCGATGGACATCCGCTGGACGCCGACGTTCCTGCGCCAGTACGGCGGCGCGATGCTCATCGCGCCGGGACCGCTCGACCGGGGCCTCGCGACGTTCTTCGCGATCACGCCCATCCCCGACGACTGGACACCGGAGCAGCGCGAGTCGTACCTGCGCGAGGACAACGACCGCATGCTGCGGCTGCTCACGATCCACGAGGCCGTGCCCGGCCACTACCTGCAGAGCGCGTACGCGACGCGTGAGCCGTCACTGCCGCGGAGCATCTTCTCGAGTGGCGTGTTCGACGAGGGTTGGGCGGTCTACGCCACCCAGGTGATGATGGATGTCGGCTACGGGTCGGACGATCCGGCGCTCATGCTGACCCACTGGAAGCTCTACCTGCGCTCGGTGACCAACGCGATCATCGACGCCCGCATCCACACCCAGGGGATGACCGAGGACGAGGCCGTCTCGCTCATGGTCGACGGCGGGTTCCAGGAGGAGGCGGAGGCGCGTGCCAAGTACCGCCGCGCCCGACTCTCGTCGACCCAGCTCTCGACGTACTTCGCGGGCTCGCTGGAGATGTGGGACATCGAGCTCGAAGCGCGGCGGCGCGCGGCGACTCGAGCCGGCGCCGACCCTGACGCGATCCGCCCGGGACCGCTACCCGGCGGCTATGGCGAGACGCCGGGCTTCCGGTATCGGGACCATCTCGAGTCGGTCATCGGCCACGGGGCTCCGCCGACGTCGCTCCTCCGCCGGATCCTCTTCGACTGACGGCCTCGGCGCGGCTCGCCAGGTCGGCCAGCAGCGCGTCGACCCGGTAACCGGCGCTCTCCGCGACCCCGTTGAGCCGCTTGACGAGCGCCCGATCCGGTCGGCGACCAGTCTCGATCGCGTCGAGCCGGACCGCCCATTCCAGCAGGTCCGAGAACCGGTCCCGGTCGAGCCACTCGGCGCCCTCCCAGGTGTTGACGCCCATCGCCGCGCGGATCTGGCCGTGGGCCAGCCAGCGCTCGATCAGGCGCAGGTCGAGGACGCGGCCGCGGCCGCGGATCGTCGACGGGCGTGGGAGCGCCAGCAGGACGTGGACGAGGTCGGCGACCGCCCACGCCTCGGCCTCGCCCAGCCCGGCCGTGCGGAACCCGTTCGCCACGACCCCGGCGAGCCGCAGCTCGTCGTACCAGGCAAGGCTCGTCAGGCCGACGTCGGCACCCGGCGCGATCGCGCCGATCCGCGACAGCACCAGCCAGCCCAGCAGCGCCGCCCGATCCGTCCGGCCGAGGCGCGTCGCGACGTCCTGATAGCCGGTCGTCGCCTCGTCGCGGATCCGTGCCGCGACCTCGATCGGATCCCCGTCGACGCTCGTCGCCGCAGCGATCGCCGCGAGCACCGCCGCGAGCCGATCCTCCAGCTGGTCGAGGTCGGTGTCGGTCGCCACCCCGTCGATCACCGCCGCCACGTGGCCGTCGTCGAACAGCGCCCGCAGTGGGAGGTGGACCGGCTCGAGCTGGAGCTCGCGCAGCGCGTCGTCGAGTGATGCCACGCCGCGCCCACCGAGCCGCTCCGCCAGGCGTCGCCACTGCCCGGCCGAGCCGTCGTGGATCTCGCGGAACTCCCAGAAGACGTGGCCCTGGTAGGCATCGAGCGCGAGCCACAGGCCGCGGTCCCAGATGTCGCGACACGAGCGCAGGTAGGCGAGCCCGGTGCGGGCGTCGCGGAACGTGACGAACGCCGACGGCTCGTTCGGCAGGCCGAGCCCCTCGGCGAGGGCCCGGCGGACGAGCCGCTTCGCGCCGCCGGCCGACTTGCGCGCGTACGCCGCCGATTCGCGGATCGTGCCGGCGGTCGACCCGAATCGATCGTGGAAGACCACCAGCGAGCGGGTCGGGCCGTGGCCGTTCGAGTAGGCCAGCACGTGCTCGTCGACGCCGCCGCCGTCCGTGTGGAAGTCGTACAGCAGGAAGTCGTACGCCTCGGCGAACCAGGCGCGGCGATGGAGCAGCGGGAAGATCTCGCGCTCGTGGCGCTCGACGAGATATGCGTCCGGTTGCTCGTCGAGCGTCGCACGCCGGAACTCCATGCCGTATTTCTCGCCGAACCCCTCGACCTGCCCGTGCCCGAGCATCGGCAGCCCCGGGATCGTGGCCATGACCGAGGCCACGCCGAAGTACTTGTCGCCCTTGCCGAACTGCTCGACCGCGGTCTTCTCGTCGGGGTTGCTCATGAAGTTGACGTAGCGCTTGAGGATCTCGGGGTCGAACTCGAGGGTCTCCTTGATGAGCTTGCGGTAGCCCGCCCCGTTCTCGTCGCGGAGCATGTGCATGAACGCGCTGTTGTAGACGCGGTGCATGCCGAGCGTCCGCACGAAGTAGCCCTCGAGCATCCAGAACGCCTCGGCCAGCAGCAGCGTATCGGGGACTTCGGCGGCGACGCGATCGACGACCTCGCGCCAGAACTCGACCGGCATGCGCCTGTCGAATTCGGCCTGGCTCATCGCGAATTCGGCACGAGACGGGATGCCGTCGCCGGCTCCTGGTGCGGGCCACCACAGTCGCCGGACGTGGCGCTTGGCGAGCACCATCGCGGCGTCGAAGCGGATGACCGGGAACCGCCGGGCGACGTCGACGATCGTCCGGATCACCTGCTCCCGGACCTCGGCCTTGAGGAAATCCAGCTGCGCGGTGTCGTTCCACGGGAAGCTCGTGCCGTCGTTGCCGTGGTAGATGAACCGTTCGTCGCCGGTCGCCCGGTCGAACCGCTTGAAGACGACCGCGGCGTCGCTGTCGTCCCAGTAGTGGTCCTCGAGGACGACGCCGACCCGCTCGTCGGACGCGAGGTCGGGGCCGCTGAACGTGTACGCCGGGTACGGCGGCTGCGGCAGCGACAGGAACCACTCGGGGTGCTCGACGACCCAGCGCGAATCGATGCCCATGTGGTTGGGCACCATGTCGCTCGAGAGCCGGATGCCTCGGGCCCACGCGCGCTCGCGCAGGTTGCCGATCGCCGGCTCGCCGCCCAGGTCGTCGGCGATGCGGTAGTCGTCGAGCGAGTAGGCGGACGCCACCGCGTCCGTGTTGCCGCGCATCCGCTTGATCCGCTCCGACGCGAGCGACCGCTGCCAGAGGCCGATCAGCCAGAGGCCGGTGACGCCCCACGAGGCGAGCTCGTCGAGCGCCTCGTCGGGGATCGCGTCGAGCGTCCGGATGTCGCGTCCATACCGGCGCGAGAGCTGGTCGAGCCAGACATACGTGCTCTTGGCGATCAGCACGAGCCGCGGCATCCACGCGGAGTCGGCCGAGAAGGCCTCCGGCTCGTCGCCGAGGCCACGGAACGATGGCGGATGGACCGGTCGGTCGTCGCCGGCGCCACCGCCGCCGAATCGCTGGTGGAGCGCGCGATCCTCCTCGGCGATGATCCCGAGGGCGATATCGAGCCGCCCGATGATGGAATCCAGCTCGGGGCCGAGCAGCGGGCCCCAGTGGTCGCGGACATAGCGCAGCTGGCCGGCGAACGAGGTCGGTGCGTGGCGCGCCGGGGCGCGCAGCAGGTCGACCAGCGACGCGGTCGTGCCGTCACCGAGATCGAGCGGCTCGCCCGTCCCGAATGCCCCCTCGACACCCCGGAACGTGTCGAGGTAGCGCGTGCCATCGGCGAGGTCCCGGTCGTCGACGAGCTCGTGCAACGGACCGATCGCGGGGTTCTCGTTGCTGATCCGGGTGAGTAGCAGCTCCTCGAGCCGGACGGTCGCCGGCTCCGGCTCCGGCCCGACTCCCGGGAACGCCGCGCCGAACCGGTCGAGCACGCGATCGAGATCGTCGTGCAGCACGCGTCGCACGTCGCGCATCACCTCGGCGATGGTCGTCCCGTTGGCCGCCTGGCGGGCGATCAGCAGGTGGCCGACTTCGTGGAGGAGACCGAGCGCCCCGATCTCACCGGCCGACACGCCGGGCGCCTCCGGCGGGCGCTGGGCGTTCATGCGCGCCGCGAGCTGGCGGATCGCGGCGAAGTCCGCCACGGCGAGATCGCCACGCATCGCGAGGAGCGACTCGTCGATGCCGTAGCGCTCCCGAGCCGTCCTGCGGACATGGAACGCGCGGACGCGCTTGCCGCGGATGTCCGGGTGGCGCATCCCCGAAGGATGGCACGCGCCCGAGGCGGTCGTCAGGTGGTCGACAGCTCCGCGGGCCGCTCCTCGGCGGCGTGCTCGATCGCCCGGCGGAGCAGCTCCAGACCCGACGGATCGAACTCGTACGACCACGGCCGGATGCGGTCCGGGTCGTGGAGTTGCCGGTCGAGCCCGGCGGCGAGCGCCTCGCGCGACATCAGGATCACGTCGGCGATCTCGTCGACCTTTGCCAGCTGCTCGGTCTCGCCGATCAGCGCCGGCACGACCTCGATCCCGGTCGTGCCCGAGATCTGCAGGGTCTCGAGGATGTTCTCGGCGCCGCGCTCATTGGCGCACACCAGACCGACCTTGGAGCCCGACGGCAGCCCGGCGATCTCGTGGACGAGCTCGAGGTAGCCGGGTCCGACGAGCATCGCCACCACCGGCACGCGACCGGCGGCCAGCACCTGCGCCTCGTCGGCGTGGAACGTCGTCGTGGCGACGATGTCGTAATGGAACCGATCGAGCCGATCCGGGAGATCCGCGATCAGCGATCCCTCGGCCTCGATCATGCCCGGGAACTCGTCGACCAGGCGCTCGGCGTCATAGCCGGCATCGGCGCTCGTGCACTCCGCGAAGAGGACGCGGACCAGCGGCCCCGGTCGCTTCCGCTCAGTGGCCGCGGCGAACGTGGCGGCGGCGACCTCGTCGGCGGTGAACCCGGCGTGCGCCGCGCGCCGCAGCAGCTCCGAGACGATCCCGGCGAGCGCCTCGTTGCCGCGCCGCTCCGGCGGGCGATCGGCGACATGTGTCCCGGCGCCGTGTCGACTCGTGACGTAGCCGGCATCCGCCAGACGTCGATAGACCGCGCGGATCGTGTTGGGGTTCACTCGGAGTGCGCCACCAAGCTCCCGCACCGGCGGGAGACGGGCGCCGGGCAGCAGCCGACCGGAATCGATCTGGTAGGCGAGCTGCCAGTAGATCTGCGTCGAGATCGGGACGTCCGACTGTCGCTCGACATCGAGATCGCCGCCGGCGGTCCCGGTTCGAGCTTGGCGGATCCCCAATTCGTCCATTGACATAGTCAGATAGTCCAACTAGACTCGATTTGGCCTAACGGACTATAACAACAGAAGGGGGATACCCGGATGATCGGGATCATCGTCCTCGCGATCGCGGTGATCGTGCTCGACCTCGCGGCTCTCCGTTGGGGCGTGGACTCACGCGACGTGCGGCCGTCTAGCTGACAACCCTAGCCCGGTGACGCCGACCGCGTCGACCGGCAACGACGACCTCCTCCGTGCAAGGGCCGGGATCGCGCAGGATCTCGGCCCTTTCACATGTCCGCGGCATCGCGGGCCTCCACGGCGTTGACTCCCAGGCGACAAATCGGGAACCAAGCGGCATGTCGGGGTGGTCCTTGCCGGCTACGAGCCGTTAGTGCGCTTCCCACGCAACGATCTGCGCCGAACGCCCGCGTCAATGGCGAGATCCGAGCCTTCGACCTCTATCTGTCGACTGTCAGGCAACGAGGCCGCCCTTAGGCGGCGCCAGGGCGCCTCTTGGCGAGATCCTGTCGCGTGCGAAGCGACGAAGTCTCCGGAGCCCCAACCGCCCGAAGCGCGACGCGGAGCAGCGTCGCGCCGTCGACCCCATCGGACTCGATCAGCCGCAGGTCGTCGATCAGCCGGCGCTCCAGGTCGGTGCCCGCGAGGCCATCGATCAGGCGGGCGGCCCTCGTCGCTGCGCGGAGTGCGCCGGCCGTCTCGATGCGCGCCGGTCGATCCCAGAACCACGCGCAGCTCGCGAACATCGCCAGCCGCCAGCGCTGCGCCTCCATGACGTCGGCCAGCAGCGCAACATCGTCCCGTTCGTTCCAGCCGAGCCGGTCCTGGGCGAATGCCGATGGCGTCTGCACGCCGAGGACGACATCGACCCACGCATCCCGCAGCAACCACGGGTCCGGCTGGCCGGGGAGACCGCGGACCAGGTGATCCGTCGCCGCGTCGACGCCGCCGGCCAGCCGGTCGAGCGTCGCTCGCAGCGGCCCCTTCCACGACCCGTCCGCCACGCAGTCGCAGGCGCTCGTCCACCGGGCGATGCCGTGCGGACAGCTCCACGACGTGTCCTCCTGGAGCACGCCTGGGGCCAGACCGTGGGCACCCGCGCGGGCCAGCCCGACCTCGAGCGGCGGCGTGTCGAACGGTCGGCCAGCCGGCGCCGTCCGACCGACGAGCCGTGCCAGGAAATGCTCGCGGAGCGGCTGGTGGTGGCCGTACAGCTCCCCGTCGGTGGCGATCACGATCAGCGTCGCGTCGTCATTGCCGCCCGCACGCCCGTCGAGGATCGGTTGGATCCGCTCTGCGACGAACCAGTCGGCATCGATCGTCGACGACGGCTCGAACGACACCGCGGTCGACAAAGGCCCGTCGTAGCGGATCGCGGCGATCGAGCGACCGTCCCGCAGGTCGATCCGCAGAGGCCGATGCGGATCGACGTCACCCTCCCCGCGGACCTGCCACGGGGCGAGGATCGTGTGGCCGATCCCCTCGTCGGCCAGCAGACGCAGCGTGGCGGTATCGACGGCTGTCTCGGGCAGCCACATCCCGGCCGGACGCCGCCCGAAGCGCACCTCGAAGTCGCGCATCCCCCAGCGGATCTCCGTCGCTCGATCGGTCGCCGAGGCGAGCGGCAGGATCGAGTGGTGGAATGGCTGGGCCATGCCGTTCCGACTCGGCGTCGCCGTCCACGAACCCCCGATAGGCGACCGGGTCGCCTTGCTCCAGCCAGCCGGCCAGCGTCGGTCCGAGGTCCCACGAGATCGCGCCGAGATTGCCGAGCTCGGCGTTGGGTCGATAACAGTCGGCGCTGATGCGCTGGTTCCAGTCGTGCGCCGGCGTGGCCGTGGGATCGAGCGGCATCTGGCCCGTGAACGGGTCGAGACGGGGCGGCTGGTAGAAATGGCCGTGGACGACCAGCGCGGGACGGGTCATGCGCCCTCGTCCCGTCGGTCGCGCGTCGTCGCGACGACGTGCGTGATCGTGCGCGTCCAGCGCTCACCGGGCGCCAGCCGCACCGGCCACGACAGCAGCAGCGCGCTGCCCTGGTACACGCGCTCGAACCCGGCCTCCGAATTCGACACGGTCTCGATCGGTGCCCACCAGGCATCGGCTGCGCTCGTGGTCGTCGTGACCGACACGCCGATGTAGTCGTTGCCCTGCGCGATCGTGGTCAGGTCGCGCGCAGTGCCGGCGCCGTCGTGCGCGGTTCGGACGCCACCGACGTCCCACCACGCGGCGGGATTGCCACCGCCGCCGAGCATCGTCAGGGCCCACTCGACCCCGATGCGCGCGTCGACCGCTGCACCGCCCTCGATGGGCCAGGTCGACCTGCAGCGTCAGCGTCGGGGCCCGCCTGTTGCCACCGAGCGTGACGGTCTTCGTGATCTCGACGGAGGCGTCCGCGATGGTCGCTACGCGCTTCGTCACGAGGCGACCCGGCGCCAGCTCTGCGATCGCGAACGCGCCGTCCACCGCGTCGCCGAGCTCGGTCGCCCGGGCCATCGACCAGTCCTCGGGCGATGCCTCGAGCGGGATCGCGCGGACGAGACCCGAGCGCCGCTCGTACGCGTCGTAGACGAGCCGCGCCGCCAGCCCAGGCTCCTTGACCCGGATCGTGTCGTGGATCGATGTCGGGGCCGGCCCACCCGCCCCGTCGTCGGCTGCCAACGTCGACTCGTCGAGGTTCCGCAGCGTCTCGTGATACGCCTCGGGTCGGCGGCGCATGACCGCGGCCAGCGCGTGCCGGACCGCGCGCACGTCCCACGACCCGATCCCGGCACCGCCATCAAGGTCGACGTTGACGACCTGGCCGTCGTCCGAGAGCAGCACCTCGTCGATCCCGTCCATGTCCAGGTCCGCGGCCTCGGCATGGTGCAGCGTGCCCGCCGTCGACTCGGCGAGGTCCTCCGCCGCGATCAGGTGCTCGTGCGTCGCGAGCCGCATGTGGCTGATGTAGATCCCGCCGAACAGCCCGTGCCAGTAGCAGTCGTTCGATTGGCCCTGGTAGAGGTGCTCGAGGGCGCGATCGCGATCCGGTCCGTCCGCCATCGCGGCGACCCCGTCGGAGACGCGGAGCATCCGCTTGTGGAGGTCGTTGATCTCCCGGTACTTGACCTGGAAGTTGCGCCAGAAGGCGCCGCGCAGCCAGCGCGCCTCCGGCAGGTGCTCCTCCTGGGCCCGGTGCAGCACGTCGCGGAAGACGAGGCTCTCATCCGGCGGGAGCGCCCACTCGCCCATCTCGGCATAGCTGCCGGTCGGCACGTAGACACGGCCGATCGGTGGATGGGCGTCGAGCCAGGCCGAGGGCGTCGTGGTGGTGATCCAGTCGGCGTTCGCCTCGAGCGCCTCGAAGAATCGCCCGACCCACCGTCGCTCGCCCCAGCTGTGCACCCAGGTCGTCGGCCAGCCCCCGAATTTCTCGCCGTCGTCGCCCATCATGCCGACGCGGTCCTCGCCCTCCCTGGCGTTGTCACGCAGGTAGGCGATGACCTCATCGACGTCGCGAAACGGGATCCGATAGCGCAGCCCCTGCTCGGTGCCGAAGACGCGCAGGAGGTGTCCCTGGTCCTCGGTCGTGTACGGCCCCCACAGGTCCTCCTCGGGGATAGCCGCCGCTCGGAAGTGGGCGTCGTCGAGGATGGTCCACTCGTATCCGGCCGCCACGAGCGATGTCGGCAGGTCCGGCTCCCACACGCGCTCGGCGAGCCAGGCGCCACGCGGTCGTCGCCCGAATTGGCGCTCGAGCTCGTCGCTCATGCGCAACAGTTGCCCGATCCGATCGCGCTCCGGGAGCGACGCGAGGACGGGCTCGTAGTAGCCGCCACCGAGGATCTCGATCTGGTCGCGGTCGACCAGCGCGCGCAGCCGATCGAGCGTGTCCGGGCGCTCCGCGATGAGCCAGTCGAGCAGCGGTCCGGTGTAGTGCAAGGACAGCCTGACCGTGGGATGCCGCTCGAGCGCGTCGATCATCGGCTCGTAGGCCTGCTGGAAGACCTCGTCGAAGACCCAGCCGAAGTTGCCGACAGGCTGGTGGTTGTGGAGCGCGAGCGCCAGCGAGATGTGGGGCGGCACCGCCCTAGCCGGCCTCCGTCACCACGGGCGTTGGTTCCGTGACCTCGATCTCGCTGCCGGCGGCGGGCAGGTACAGCTGCTCGGTGTACTCCTGGAGCATCCGCGTCGTCGAGAACTGCCACAGCGAACTGGCGATCGCGCGACGCATCGTCTCGACCCAGCGGCTCGGGATGCCGGCCTTGTCCCGGTCGTAGTAGGCGGGGACCAGCTCCTCCTCGAGCAGCCGATACAGGTCCTGCGCATCCGACCAGTCCTGGGCCGCCTCGTCGGCGTTCTGCTCGCGACCGCCGATCGCCCAGCCGTTGTCGCCCTCGTAGCCCTCGTCCCACCAGCCGTCGAGCACGCTGATGTTGGGGACGCCGTTCTGGGCGGCCTTCATGCCCGAGGTCCCGGACGCCTCGAGCGGGCGGCGCGGGTTGTTGAGCCACGTGTCGACGCCCTGGACGAGGAAGCGGGCGACGCGCATGTCGTAGTCCTCGAGGATGAAGACCCGGCCGCGCAGCTTGGGCGAGCGCGACTGCTGGAAGATCTCCTGGATCACCCGCTGTCCGGGTCGATCGGCCGGATGGGCCTTCCCGGCGAACACGATCTGGACGCGCCGCTGCTCGTCCCAGAGGAGCCGGGCGAGGCGATCGAGGTCGCTGAACAGCAGACCGGCACGCTTGTACGTCGCGAACCGCCGGGCGAAGCCGATCGTCAGGATCGCCGGGTCCAGCGCGGTCTCGATCTCCGCGAGCACCGACGGCGCCTCGCCGTGGCGCGCCAGCTGCCCGCGCAGCCGGCCGCGGGCGAAGATCGCGAGCTCGCGCTTCTGGCGCAGGTGCGCCTCCCAGAGGTCGGCGTCGCTCAGGCGGCCGAGTCGCTCCCAGAAGCGGTCCTGACCGGGACCCGCGTCGAGCGCGTCGAGCTTGGCATCGAGATGACCGGCCAGCAGCTCGTCGACCGGCGAGCCGACCCAGGTGGGCGGATGGACGCCGTTGGTGACCGCGAGGATCGGCTTGTCGGTGACGGCACTCCACGTCCCGTTGGCGGTCTCGGCGTGGAGCTTGCTGACCGCGTTCGCCCCATTCGTCAGGCGGAGGCTGAAGGCGGTCATGTCGAACTGGCCGCGATCTCCGTCGGTGCCCAGGCCGAGCTCGAGCACGCGCTCGACCGGTACGCCCCCGGCGTTCAGTGACGGACCGGCGACCCGCCGCACGAGGTCCGCGTCGAACCGCTCGTTGCCGGCCGAGACCGGCGTGTGGATCGTGAACACCGAGTCACGCTTGACGGTCGTCCACGCGCTCTCGAGCCGCGCGCCGTCGGCGACCAGCTCACGGGCCCGCTCCGCGAGCAGGAATGCCGAGTGACCCTCGTTGAGATGCCAGACGTCCGGCTGGAGCCCGAGGGCGCGAACCGCGCGCACCCCGCCGATGCCCAGCACGAGCTCCTGGTGCAGGCGCATCTCGCGCCCGCGCACGTACAGGATGTGGGTGATCGGGCGGTCCTCGACCGAGTTGTCGGCGAGGTCCGTATCGAGGAGCAACACCGGCACGCGACCGACCTGGACGATCCACACGGCGACCGAGAGTGAGCGATCCGGCAGCTCGATCGAGACCGTCAGCGGGAGGCCGTTGCGGTCCTGGACGCGCGCCAGCGGCAGTCGACTCAGGTCGTAGTCGGGGTAGGCGTGCTCCTGGTGCCCGTCGGCGTCGATCGACTGGCGGAAGTAGCCCTTCCGATAGAGCAGACCGACTCCGATGAACGGCAGCGCCATGTCGCTCGCCGATTTCATGTGGTCGCCGGCGAGGACCCCGAGCCCGCCCGAGTAGATGCCGAGCGATTCGTGGAAGCCGTACTCGGCGCAGAAATAGGCGATCGGGCCGTCGAGCTTGTCGGCGTGCTTTCGCTGGAACCAGTGCCCTGAGCCGTCGGCCATGTACCGATCGAAGTCGGCGAGGACGTCGTGATACTCGGCGAGGAACTTCTCGTCCTCGAGCAAGCGTGACCATTCGGTCGGGCCGCTGATGACCGGGATGGGGTTGCGATACCGGTTCCACGCCGTGCGGTCGACCAGGCTCCACAGGTTGCGGGTCTTGGGGTTCCACGCCCAGCGGAGGTTGTAGGCGAGACGCCGCAGGCCTTCGAGCCTGGGCGGCAACGGGAAGCTGGCGGCCGGTAGTGACGGGATGAAGACCGGTTCCATCGGCGCGCATCATAGCGGGTCGTTCTGCCGTGAACCGGTTTAGAACGGGGCAGTGCGGACGGGTCCGAGCCGGAGGCCGGTGGCCCGTCTACCATGGGCCCGATGGGCATGCGCGTCGCGTTCCTCGCGTCCGAATGCGAGCCATGGGCCAAGACCGGCGGGCTTGCCGACGTGGTCGACGCGCTGGCGCGGGCGCTCGGCACGCTCGGCGATGCCGCGATCGATGCGCCGGTCGACGTCTTCCTGCCGCGCTACCGGACGGTGCCCGATCCGTCGCCCGACGCGGTCCTCGGGGAGACCACCCTGAGCGTGCCCGATCCCCGCGCGGTCGGCGGATCGTCGGACGTGACGATCATCGACGTGGCTGCCGACGGCTACCGATTGCGGCTGGTCGACCATCCGCCTGCCTTCGATCGGGCGGCCCTGTATGGCGATGCAGCGGGCGACTACGCCGACAACGCATGGCGGTTCGGCCTGTACTGCCGGGCAGCCATCGAGGCGCTCCGGGCGGACGGCCGGTCGGTCGACGTCCTGCATCTCCACGACTGGCAGGCAGGTCCGGCGGCGATCTTCCGCGATCGCTGGTACGAGGACGACCCGCTCATCGGCAAGGCTGCGATGGTCACGACGCTGCACAACCTCGCCTATCACGGCTGGACGGCGAACAGCGCCCTTGGGCAACTCGGGCTGCGACCCGGCGACGGTGCCCCGGGGCAGAACGCCGATGGCATCGACCTCCTCGCGGGTGGCATCGAGGCGGCCGAGATCGTCAACACCGTGTCGCCCGGCTATGCCCGCGAGGCCCTGACCCCCGAATTCGGGATGGGTCTCGATGGCCTGCTCCGCTCGCGCGGCGATCAGTTCATCGGGATCCTCAACGGGCTGGACACCACGATCTGGGACCCAGCCCGCGACGCCGTCCTCGCCGCGCCGTACTCCCGCGCCGACCTCGCGGGCAAGGCCGCCTGTCGCGCGGACCTGCTCACGCGCAACGGGATGGATCCCGACGACGACGGGCCGGTGGTCGGGATGATCGGGCGGCTCGACCCGCAGAAGGGCTTCGACATGCTCGCGGACGCGGCGCCGACGCTGATCGCCCGCGGTGCCCGGCTCATCGTCCAGGGCGCCGGCCATCCGTCCCTCGCCGATCCGTTCCGTGCCTTGGCCAAGGCGTCGCCCGACAAGGTGACGCTCATCGAACGGTTCGACCGCGAGATGGCCCGGCGGATCTACGCCGGCGCCGACTTCTTTGCGATGCCGTCGCGGTTCGAGCCGTGCGGCCAGGGCCAGATGATCGCGTTGCGCTACGGGACGCCGCCGGTCGTCCACCGGACGGGCGGGCTGGCCGACACGGTCGTCGACGAGCCACGGAACCCGGGCCGAGGGACCGGGTTCGTCTTCGACCACCCGACCACCGCGGACCTGATCGCGTCGCTCGAGGCGGCATTCGCGATGCGGGCGCGCGGCGGCGCGGCCTGGGCCGGGCTCCTGGACCGAGGCATGGCCGTGGACCATGACTGGACCACCGGCTCGGCGCCGCGCTACGTCGAGGCGTACCGTCGGGCCGTCGCGATCCGGCGCGACTGAGGCTCAGCCGCCGAGGGCGTGGAGGATCGCCGCGGTCGTCTCGACAGGGTGCGTTCGCTGCGGCGAATGTGGCGAACCGGGGATCGTCAGGACGTGATCGGGTCCCAATAGCTCGGCGAACGCCGCCGCGGCCGCGTCGTCGACGTACCCCCCGAACGCCGGATCGCCGCGGATCAGCCAGGTGTCGACACCCGCCGCGGCAGGCTCGCGCAGGTCGGCCATGCCGCCGTCCCAAGCGCCGTTGTCGAGGAGCACGGACCGCGCGGCCTCGAAGTCGAGGTGGATCACGGCCTCGGCCTTGGCGCGGACGTCGCCATCGGACCACGTGGGCTCCGCGGCACGGATCGCCGAGACGGCTTCCTCTCGTGAGGCGAACGGCTGCTGCGTCGGGTCGGACACCTCGAGTGAGATCCGTTCGAACGACAGCACCGGCGGATCGACCAGCACCATCGTCGCTGGCCTGAACCCCGTGACGGGCAACGCCGCCGCCGTCATCGCGCCCCACGAGTGGCCGACGACCTGGAGATCGTCGCGGACGATCCCCGCTGCTCGAGCAAACGCCGCGATGTCCGCGGCGTTGTCGCGGAACCGGTGGTGGCCGCGCCAGTGACCGGTCCGCCCGTGACCCGCCTGGTCGACCGCCACCACCCGTCGCCCCGCGGCGGCCAACGCCGGGCCGACGCGCCACCAGGTTGTCGCGGACGACGTCACGCCGTGGATCAACAGCAGCGGCCGCGCCTCCGGTGCTCCCCAGACGATCGCCGACCAGGGGATCCCGGCCGCCTCGACCGTGATGCGCGAACCCTCGCTCGGTGCCTCCAGCGAGGCCGCCACCGCAGGCGGGAGCGTCGTGCCAGTCACGCCCGCGACGCTAGCACGGACCGCCCCCGAACCATCAGATGCGACTTGCCGCCGGTCGTGGTCTACTCCGCGCATGTCCCTGCTGACCGACGTTCGGGCGCGCCCCAAGCTGGCGCTCGGTGTGATCGGCGGGCTCGCGGGCTTCGTCGTCGTCGCGCTGCTCGTCCGGGCGGGCGTCACCGACTCGATCGACACGGTTGGCCTGCAAGCCCTGGCCACGCTCCATGGTTCGGTGCTCGACCCGATCATGGTCGGGATCTCCGAGCTCGGCGTGGCCGACATCCTCGGGTTCTTCTCGATGTTCCCGGCCGGGTTCCTGTGGGCGATGGGCAACCGCCGAGGGGCCCTATTCGTCGGGGTGGGCTACCTGGCGGCAGCGATCGCCAGCGACGCGGTGAAGGCGGCGGTCGTTCGCCCCAGGCCGCCGGCGATCTACCAGATCCCGCTCAAGATGCCCGAGACCGAGGACCTCATCTGGGCGGGGCTGGCGGTCGTCCTCGTCATCGCCCTGTGGCGGACGCGCTGGCGCTGGGGTGCGGTCATCGGCGCCGTGCTCTTCGCGATCACGATCTGGTACGACCCCACGCCGCTGTCGACCGCCGGCCTCGATTCGTTCCCGAGTGGCCACGCCTTCCGGTCGATCGTCCTGATCGGCAGCCTCCTGATCGCCGTCCCGTGGCGGCCGTCGCGCCGCGTGATCGCCGTCCTGGCCGTGATCCTGCTGGCCATCGGTGTCTCGCGTGTCTACCTCGGCGAGCATCACCCGAGCGACGTGATCGCCGGCTGGTTCGGGGGCCTGGCGCTCGTGTGCACGCTCGCCCTGCTGCCGATCTTCCGGGTGCGCGATGCAGTCGCTCCAGCAGAGTCGGTGCGCCAGGAGGCGGCCGGACGCGAGCTGGAGTCACCCGGCCGAGACGTCGCCACCGGTAGGATGTAGCGGCGAACCGCCCCTCCGGAGGACCGTCACCCGCATGGCCAACCAGTTCGTGGTCCAGCTCAAGAACGAACCCGGCGCCATGGCCTCTCTCGCCGAGGCGCTCGCGAACCGCGGGGTCGACCTGCGGGCGATCGGGGGCGGCAGCATCGGTGATTCGGGCCACGTGATCATGACCACGGCCGACGACGAGACGACCAAGGCCGTGCTCGACGAGATGGGCTACGTCTACATCGAGGGCGAGTCGCTGGTCACCGAGGTCGACGATCGACCGGGCGGCATGGCCCGGTTGTCGCGCCAGCTCGCGGACGCGGGCGTCAATATCTACGGCCACCTGTTCCTCGGCCGATGGGGCGATCGGGCGATGTTCGCCTTCGTGGTCGACAAGCCCGACATCGCCCGACCGATCCTCGAGCGCAAGGGCTGACCGGCCGCACGACCGGCACGTCGCGAGGGGATCGGTGGACGACCGCGAGCGCTATCTCTTCGACCTGAACGGGTATCTGGCGATCCCCGGCGCCCTGTCAGCCGCGACGGTCGCGACGATCGATGCGCTGATGGACGAGCGCGTCGCGAGTAACGTCACCCCGGACGAGACCACGCACCGGTTCGCCGACGTGCTCGACTGGGGACCGCCGGTTCGCGCGCTGATCGACCACGAGCCGATGCTGCCGTACCTCGAGGAGATCCTCGGCGCCGGCTTCCGGCTCGACCACGACTACGCGGACCTGATCCGCCGCGGGAAGGGGCCGATCGGCACGCGCCTCCATGGCGGTGCCGTGCCCTTCGACCCGGGCCAGTCCTACACCTTCGTCGAGGGGCGACCCCGATCCGGGCTGCTGGTGGTCGCCTACAACCTGCGCGACGTCGGGCCGGACGACGGCGGGTTCGGCTGCGTCCCGGGCAGCCACAAGGCCAACCTGCCGTTCCCCGATGCGTGGCGAGAGCTCGAGGAGGATCGCGATGAGCTCGTCCGAGCGGTCACCGGGCCGGCCGGCACCGCGATCATCTTCACCGAGGCGATGACCCACGGAACGCTGCCGTGGCGCGGGGCAGGGGAGCGGCGGACGCTGTTCTTCAAGTACGACCCGGGCCCGATCGCCTACGGCGCCGCCTTCTACGACCGCGATCGATGGCCCGACCTGACGCCGCGCCAGCGCGCGATGCTGGAGTCGCCGAACGCCCGCTACAACGGTCGCCCTACCGCCTGAGGTGGTGCGTTCTGACACCCTGTTGCAACATCGTTGCAGCGGTTGCGCCGAGCCTCCCGGGGGTGCCACCCTGACCGTCCTGATAACTGGGGGACATGGGTTGGGAGGTAGTCCATGCGTCGGCTCAGTGCGCTCGCGTTCGCCGCGATCCTCGCCCTTTCGGTAGCGGCACCTGCGACCGCCAAGGACCACCCATCCGGCGGCCTCGACATGTTTTCCGCGACGGTCGATGCGGCCACCGCGGGACGTCTCGCGAAGGCCGGCTACGACATCGCCGACCAGCAGACCCAGGCGGACGGGAAGGTCCGTCTGAGCCTGGTGCTGTCCGGCAAGGATCGATCTCGGCTCCGCGCCGACGGCGTGACCACCACCGCCATCCGCGACAAGCAGGGCAGGACGGCGCGCCAGCGCGCCGCCCTCCAGGCAGCCAGCGGGCTCAACGTCTGGCGGTCGTGGGACGAGAAGGGCGGCATCCGCGACGAGCTGTATGACATCGCCAAGAAGAACGCGGGCTTCGTGAAGCTCGAGGTCCTGGGCCACACCGCCCAGGGTCGCGAGATCATCGCCCTCAAGGTCACCCAGGGGGCCAAGGGACAGAAGGACGGGTCTCGCCCGGCGTCCCTGTTCATGTCGAACCAGCACGCCCGCGAATGGATCTCGGTCGAGGTCAATCGACGGTTGCTTCGCTGGATCCTCGACCAGCGCAAGCTCGAGAACCCCGAGATCATCGACCTGCTCAAGACGACCGAGATGTGGTTCATCATCTCGGCCAATCCGGACGGCTACCAGTACACCTTCGACCACGAGCGGCTGTGGCGGAAGAACCTCCGCGACAACAACGGCGATGGGCAGATCGCGGCGGGCGACGGCGTCGACCCCAACCGCAACTACGACGAGCACTGGAACTACGACAACGAGGGCTCGTCGACCAACGCGTCCAGCGAGACGTACCGTGGCCCATCCCCAGCATCCGAGGCCGAGACGAAGGCGGCCGCAGGGCTGATCGATCGGATCAAGCCGAAGATGCTGGTGAACTGGCACTCGTTCGGCCCGCTGATCCTGTTCCCACAGGGCTGGCAGGTCGGGACGCCCGACGCAGACAATCCGATCTACACCGCCCTCGGCGGCACCGACGCCAACCCCGGGATCCCCGGCTTCGATCCCGGCATGAGCGCCGAGGAGCTGTACGTCACCAACGGCGAGACGACCGACTACGCCGATGTGCGTGCCGGCTCGATCGCCTTCACGCCGGAGCTCGAAGAGGGCTGTGAAGGCTGCGGGTTCGTCTTCCCCGACAACGAGGCGCTGATCCAGGCCGAGTTCGAGAAGACGCGACCGTTCTCGCTCGACGTCGCGAAGTCCGCGGCAAACCCGGCCAACCCGGTCTCGCACCTCGGCAACACGACCAAGCCGTTCTATCTGTCCCAGACCGAGGTCGACGCGGAGAACGGCGGTCTGTCGATGTTCGACTTTACGTTCACCAAGTCGTACGGCGACCCGCAGGAAGTGCGCATCCTCGCGCGCAAGAGCCTCGGCGCCGTCACGCTCAAGTACCAGATCAATGGCGGACCCGTCCAGAGCAAGCCGACGACCGAATGGACCGGCGGTGAACGCTACGGCGTGGGCAAGGCAACGTACTACCGCGTCATGCGCGCAACGGTGACGGGCACGAGCCCGACCAACACCGTCAAGGTCTGGTTCGAGGGCGGCGGTGCGACGAGCGATTCGTTCATCTACACCGCCGTGTCGGAAAGTGGCAAGCCGGTGCTGCTCCTTTCGGCAGAGGACTACACGGGAGTCTCGCCCGTCTACGCGACCCCCGCGCCTCGATACATCTCGACGTACGGGAATGCGCTCGCCGCCAACGGCATCGCCTACGACGTCTACGACGTCGATGCGCAGGGCCGGGTCGCTCCCGATCCGCTCGGCGTCCTGAGCCACTACGACGCCGTCGTCTGGTATACGGGCGACGACGTCATCACCCGTGAACCAGGTGCGGGCCCCGGGAACGGCTCCCGCCTGGCCATCCAGGAGCTCTACGGCATCCGCGACTATCTGAACGAAGGCGGCAAGGTCTTCTACACGGGCAAGTACGCGGGCCATCAATACGCGCAGGGTCACGGCAACCAGATCTATGACCCGTTCGAGAACCTGACGTGCCTGTCCGCGACGTCGACCATCACTGCCCGCTGCCGGCCGTTGGGCGGCTCTGGCGACGCGGTCAACGACGTGCTCGAGTACTGGTTCGGAGCATCACTCGTCAACGAGGCTGCGGGCATCAACCCGGACACGGGCGATCCGTATGACGTGACCGGCACGGCAGCGCCGTTCGATGGCTCCGAGTTTGGGTTCAACGGCACGGACAGTGCCGGAAACCAGGATCACAACGCGTCGTTCATCACGACGAGCGGCCTGCTCCCGGTCGCGGACTACCCGCAATTCGAGAGCAGCGCGGTCGCGAAGTACGACCGACCGGGCGGGCCCTTCGACCCGCACACCGGCGACTTCTATGTGTACTCGCAGATCTCCGACATCTCGTTCAAGCGGTTGACCCACACGATCACCGTGCCGGCCGGCGGCGCGACGATGTCCTTCTGGACGTCGTACGACACCGAGGCGGATTGGGACCACCTGTTCGTCGAGGCGCACACCGCGGGCCAGAACGACTGGACCACGTTGCCCGACGCGAACGGCCATACGACCCAGGCGACCGGCGAAAGCTGCAAGGCCGAGAACTCCGGCGGCTGGCGCACCCTCCACCCCTTCATGGACCACTACCAGACGCAGGTCGGCGATACCGCCTGCAACCCGACTGGCACGACCGGTGCATGGAACGCCGCGTCCGGCAATTCAGCGGGCTGGGTCACAGTGGTCGATCGACCTCGGTGCCTTTGCCGGCAAAACGGTCGAGGTCTCGATCTCCTATGCGAGCGACTGGGCGAGCCAGGGGCTCGGGGTCTTCGTCGACGACATCGTCGTCTCGACCGGCGAGGGTTCGACTTCGTTCGAGACCGGGCTCGACGGTTGGGCGATGCCCGGACAGCCAGCCGGCAGCGCGCCGAACGGCAACGACTTCGAGCGCACGACCGCCGCCGGGTTCCCCGAAGGCGCCGTGGTCGCCACCGAGGACACCGTGTACATGGGCTTCGGGTTCGAGGGCATCACCGATGCCGCGACCCGAAACGACGTGATGGATCGGGTGATGAGCTACCTCTTGCCATGACCCGCTGAACGTCCAGCACACAAGGACGCCCGCACGGCCGATCCGTGCGGGCGTCCGACTGCCTGGGGACTTGGGTCAGTCCGTGGTTTCCAGCCCCTCCTGGACGCTGGTCAGGACGTCCTCGGAACGGACCGGCACGACGAACTTGAGGTTCAGGACCCGGTCGAACCCGACGGCGTCCGAATTCGGCGGGCGGGCCGTCCTGGACGAACCGAAGCCGGATCTTGCCGTCGACCCGCGAGATGCCGAGGTGCACGACCTCGTCGCGACCGAGACCGACCCACACGACGCGGAGCGTCTCGGCGTCGACGTTCTCGACCTTGACGTCGAACCAGCGGACCGACATGCCATCGCCCGGGTTGCCGGACGTGGCTTCGACGACGGAGTCCGATCTCGTCGTCGATCTTCACCGAGACGTCGTGGTCGGTGAGGGTCTTGAGGTCGACCACGAAGACGCCGTCCGCGGGCGGTGCGGTCGGGGTCTGGGTCGGCGTGGGCGTGGGTGCAGTCGTCGGTGGCGGCGTCGCCGACGGGACGTGGGTCGGGGCGGGCGCGGCGCTATTGCCGAACGCCCCCGAGGCCACGACGGCAGCGGCGACGACGAGCACGATCGCGCCGACGAGCGGGCGGATGGTGCGGGTTGTGATGGAGCGGCGCATGTTGGGCGGTTCCTTTGCGGTGGTCCTGCGGCGCGAAAGCCGACTCGGACGTTGATTCCTTGTGCATCGGCATTGCAACTCGGCGGCCGCACCGCGACGACCGACGCCAGTGGTTGCGTGAGCAATGACATCCGTCCATGCCACGGTCGGCGGACGTCAGACACCGGTCGGCGCTGAGCGGTCGCGCGGCCCTGGACCCGTGATACGCTCGAGGACGCCCGCCGCAAGGCGGCGCACCGCGGGAGTAGCTCAGCGGTAGAGTGGCTGCCTTCCAAGCAGCATGTCGCGGGTTCGAATCCCGTCTCCCGCTCCACTCTCTTTCTCTGCGTCGACTTGAGAGTCTCATTTGCCGCTCCATGACCCATCCCGACCGGATCCTCGTGCGCCCTTGACCGCCGGTACGCTGGAGGGTCGGGTCGCGATCGTCACCGGTGGAGCCCGCGGGATCGGTCGTGGCATCGCCGCCCGGTTCGTTCGCGACGGCGCGCTGGTCCTGATCGCCGACCGCGACGGCACCCTGGCGAGCAAGACCGCCGCGGAGCTGACGTCGGCCGCCACGACCGGCGGCCGCGCCGAGGCCATCGAAGCCGACGTCACCGAGCGCGCCGCGATCGACCGTGTCGTCGGCCAGGCGGTCGCGGATAGCGGGCGGCTCGACATCTTCGTCGCGAACGCCGGCGTCGGTGACACCGCCTCGTTCCTCGACATGAGCGAGCAGCTCTGGGATCGGGTCATCGGGATCAACCTGCGGGGCGCGTTCCTCGGCGTCCAGGCGGCGGCGCGGGCGATGCGGGCGATCGGGAATGGCGGCCGGATCGTCGTGACGTCATCGACCAATGCGTTCTGGATGGAGACGGATCTCGCGGCGTACAACGCCTCGAAGGCCGGCGTTTTGGCGATGACCCGGACCGCGGCCATGGAGCTCGCGCCCTACGGCATCACTGTCAACGCGGTCGGCCCGGGCCTCATCGCGACCGACCTCACCCGGTCGGTCACCGACGATCCGGCCAACGCCGCGATCTACCTGCGCCAGATCCCGGCGGGCCGGTTCGGGACACCGGAGGACGTGGCCGGCGCCGTCGCGTTCCTCGTGTCGCCCGATGCGTCCTGGATCACCGGCCACTTGCTGGTGGTCGATGGCGGCCAAACGCTGGGCACGCCGTTCCCCGGCTGAGGGACCCCTAGGCCGACCCGAAGGCCAGCAGCACAACGCCAACGGCGACGGCCGCGACACCGACCCACTGCCGCCGGCTGAGCCGCTCCCCGAACCGCAGCCACGCCACGATCGCGGCGAGCGACGCGAACTGCGCGGCCAGCGCCGACGTCACGGCGATCCCGTCGGCGGCCGACAGGGCGACCGCCAGGAATCCGCCGACCTCGCACACTCCGCCGGCCACGATGAACTTGCGCGCTGCGGGTGGCACCCGGAACCGGCGCGTCGCGATCGCCGGCAGCGTGATCGCCAGCACGCCGATGACCCGCGGCGGGGCGAGCGCCCAGCCGATCGGCAGCGTCGCGCCCAGTCGAGCCGTCGCGTACAGGCTGAAGCCGAAGGCGAGGCCGGCGATCGAGCCAAAGAGCACCGCCGAGCGGGTTCGTCGACCCGTCGACTCGATGTCGACGGGGTCGGGCGAGAACGCGGTCAGCACGACGCCCAGCCCAACGGCCGCGACGCCTGCCGCCGCGACCGGTCCGAGGACCTCTCCGGCAAGCACCGACAGCACCGCCGCGACCGCGCCCTCGGCGGCCGCCAGCGCCCCGACCACGCCGACCTTGCCGGTCCGCAGCCCGATGTACTCCGATAGCAGCCCGCCGACGTTCCCGGCGCCCGCGATGAACAGCCAGACCAGGGCATCGCTCGGGAACGGCGTGCCGGCGGTCGTCAACAGCACGATCGGTGCCGAGACGATCGCGCTCACCAGCATCACGCCGGCGAGCGTCGCGACGGGCCCGGCGATCCGCGTGGCGCGCGTCGAGCTGAGGATGGCCCCGGTGAAGAACAACGCGGCGATCGCGCCGCCGATGACGGCCGTCACGAACCGGCCAGCCGGTGCCTCACGCGGGCGCTGGGATGACGGTCACCTCGTCGAAGCCGAGCCGGATCCGGCCGTCGCGGCGCATCAGCGTCAGCCGCTGGTTGCCGGTCACGTCGACGCGCAGCTCGCGCCCGCCGACGTCGACCCGGACCTGGGCGATCGGGCCCTCGAAGATCACGCGGTCGATCGTGCCCTCGATCACGTTCGCGAAGCCGTCGACACCGTCCTCGACGATCTCGATGTCCTCGGGCCGGATGTACGCCACCACCGACTGGCCGACTGCGAGCCCCGGCCGATCGGCCCCGCGGATCGTGCGCCCTTCGGCATCGATGACCCAGCGGGCACCGTCGCCCTCACCGGCTCGCCCGGTGATCGTCCCGCGCAGGCCGTTGTTGGCGCCGATGAACTCCGCGACGAACGGCGTCTCGGGATGGAGGTAGATGTCGGTCTGCGTGCCGATCTGCTCGATCCGGCCGTCGTTCATCACCACGATCCGGTCGGAGATCGCGAACGCCTCGGACTGGTCGTGGGTCACGTAGATCGCGGTCTTGCCGGTCCGCCGCTGGAGATCCAGGATCGAGTACTTCAGCGTGTCGCGCAGGTTCTTGTCGAGCGCGGAGAGCGGCTCGTCGAACAGCAGCACGGTCGGGTCGGTCGCCAGCACGCGGGCCAGCGCGACGCGCTGCTGCTGCCCGCCGGACAGCTGCGACGGCAGCCGACCGCCGTACCCGCCGAGGCCGACCATCGAGAGCATCTCCTCGACGCGCGCCGCGATGGCCGGCTTCTTGGCGCCCTTGACCGAGAGCCCGAATCCGATGTTGTCGGCCACCGACAGGTGCGGGAACAGCGCGGGCGTCTGGAACACGAACCCGATGTTGCGCCGGCGTGGTGGCAGCCACGTGACGTCGCGGTCGTCGAACAGGATCTGGCCGGCGCTCGGCTCGACGAGCCCCGCGATCATCCGCAGGGTCGTGGTCTTGCCGCAGCCCGATGGGCCGAGCAGCGTCACGAACTCGCCGTCGGCGACCTCGAGGTCGAACTGGTCGACGGCGAGGGTCGAGCCGTACAGCTTGGTGACCTGGTTCAGGCGGACGCGTGCCATCAGATGAGGTAGGTGCCCTTGAGGTAGCGGGTCCCGAAGATCCGGAAGAACAGCAGGATCGCCGCGAACGAGATCAGCTGCATCGTCACCGCGAGCGCCGCGGTGGTCGGCGCGAGGCCCGCGGTGCGCACGAGGTTGAAGACCCGGAGCGGCGCCGTGGTCGACGCTCGGCGGGTGGACGAACAGCGTCACCAGGTACTCGTTGAACACGATGATGAAGCAGAGCATCAGCCCGGCACTGACGCCCGGGCCGATGAGCGGGAAGACCACGCGCCAGAACGTCTGCCAGCGCGTCGCGCCGAGGCACTCGGCGGCCTCCTCGAAGACGACCGGCAGGTCCTTCAGGGCGACGACGATCGGCGTGAGCATCAGCGGGAACGTGCCGATCGCCATCGCGAACACGAGCCCCCAGACCGACGTCGTCAGGTGGTACGTGAAGTTGTAGATCGAGCAGCAGCGAGATCCCGATGACCGCGCCCGGCACGTAGAGCGGCAGCGTGAGGAGCGAGTACAAGACGCTCTTGCCGGGGAACGGGTAGCGGACGATGGCGTAGGCCGCGGGCAGCGCCACGGCCAGGTTGATCACCAGGGTCACTGCCGGAGACCCGAAAGCTCCACCACAGGTTGTCCCCGAAGCTGCCCAGGACGTACTGGAAGTTCTCGACCGCGTACGAGCCTCCGGGGCCTGTGAAGGAATACCCGAGCAACGTCAGGAACGGCAGGACGAAGACGAGCAGGCAGAGCCAGACGTAGCGCGTGACCGACGAGGTCGACGATCCTCCGGCGCGAGACGCGCAGAAGAGGTCGCGAGCTGGTCGCCAACGCGTTCACTGGACGAGCGCTCCCCGCGAATACCGGAGCGACGAAATAGCTCACGGCGAAGGCGATGACGAGCAGAACGACGCTCATCGCGCTCGAGATCCCGTAGTCGCCCTGGACGACGCCGCGTTGATACAGCGTCCATGCAAGAGCCCGTTGCTCGTTCTGGGAACCCAGGAGGATGGGCTCCGCGAACGTGCCGATGTTCCAGCCGAAGACCATCAGGATCCCCGCGATCACGCCGCTCCTGGTCAACGGGAACAGGACTCGTCGGAACGTCTGCCAGGGTCGTGCCCCGAGGCACGCGGCCGCCTCTTCAAGGGTGGGGTCGACATTGCTGAGCGCCGCACCGATGTTCATGACCATGAACGGGAAGGTGAACACGGACATCGCGAACACCACCGATGGGAGGCTATAGAGGACCGACGTTGCGTCGATCCCGAAGGCCTCGAGGATGGGCGTCGCCGGACCGCCAGGAAGCAGGATGAAGCGCAGCCCGAACGCGATGTAGAGCGCCCCGAACATCGGGAACACCATGACAGCCCGAACGATGTCCCGATACCTGATCTTCCGCACGAGGACGTAGGCGAACGGAAAGCCGAACAGGAGGTTCACCAGGGTCGCCAAACCCGCGAGCTGGAGGGTGACCAGCACGTTCGGCAGGAATCGCCCGAACATCGCGGAATAGTTCGCGAGTCGAATATTCGGGACCCTTGGGGGACAGGAACGAGTTGCCCGCCGTGAAGCTCATCTGGACGATGAACGTCAGCGGGTAATAGAGGAACAGGAAGACAAGGAGCAGCGCCGGCAGGATCAGGGCGAGCCCGACGAGACGGCGGTTGCGCTCACGCCGGCGGACCTCCGCCGCGATCCCAGGCAGTGCCAGGCCGATCGGCTCAGCAGTCATCAAGCCACCTGGTCAATGAACAGCGTCCCCGCCCAAGGGGAGCGGGGACGCCGCTGTACGTCAGTCTACTGACCGATCTTGGACGCGTAGTAGTCCTGCCACTCCTTCTGGCCGGCGTTGTACGCCTTCCAGTCGACGGTCTGGAACGAGGACTTGATCTGGTCCAGCGTCGGGAAGTAGGTGAAGTAATCCTTTGCGAACCAGTCAGGGACCTGGCTCACGTAGTCCGGTCCAAGGAAGCCCTCACTGAGCTCGCTCCAGGGGCCGTGGTCGATGGGCCAAGCGTTCGGGAACTGCACGCTCGGTTCGAGCCGCCAGTTCATGAAGATCTGGGCGAGGACCGGGTGGGCCGTGCCCTTCGGGATCCACAGGTAGCCGTTGGCCGGGATAGATCGTCTTGGGTAGGAGCAGCGCCGCGTTCGCGTTCTTGCCGCTGAAATATTCGAGCCGGGCAAGGCTGTTCCAGAAGGTCACCGCGTTTGCCGCGCCCGACCGCAACAGAGTCTGCATCTCGGACGAGTCGGTCGTGTACTTGAGGACGTTCGGTCCGATGTTCGCGACCGCCCAGTCGACGACCTCCTTCATCTGGGCCGGATCCTTGTAGTCCTTGCCCAACTCCGAGGCAAGACCCAGAAAGAATCCACCCGCCGTGATGTCGCCTGGCAGCGGCAGCGTGACCTTCTTCTTGAGCTCTGGTTTGGCGAGGTCCATGAGGCCCGACAGCTGGACCTTGTCCTTCTCATAGACGACTGCCGGGAACGCGGTCGACTGGAAGGCGATCGACGTGTCGTGCTTGAAGATGTCGAGGACCTTCGATGCGTTCGGGATGAGATCCGATGGGAACGCGGCGTCGACCAGGTCCTGATCGGTCGCATCGGCCCAGTAGTTCTCTTCAACGGCGATCACGTCGTACGGCGCCGGGTTGCCGCCGGCCTTCGCCGCGGCGAGCTTCTGGAGATAGATGTTGGGCGCCTGCGAGCCCTCGTACGTGAACTGGACATCTGCCCCGTACGTGTCCTTGACATACGCCGTGAACTGCTTGACCAGTTCATCGTTGGCCGTGTAGGTCCAGTTCGCGACGACGAGCGAGCCCTCCGCGGCGACCGCCGCCTTGATCTCGTCGTCGGTCATGTCCTTGTTGACGATCGCGACATGCTTCGTCCCCGCTGCCGCGCTCGGCGAGCCTGCCGGCGAGCCGGCCGCGCTGGGGGCGGCGACGCTCGCGGGGGCACTGGCGGCGGGTGGGGTGCTGCAGGCGGCGGCCACGATCGCGAGGACGCTCAGAAGCGTCAAGGCGACTCGCGACCCCGGCCTCGTGCCGATGGTCTCCACGGAGTCGTTCCTCCTCCAGGTGCGATGGCGACGAGTGCGTCCTACCCCAGTCCGGCGTAAGGCTGAACGTTGACGCTTGACGTTGCCATTCAACCGGCAGCATACTCGGGCGACCCTCCGAGTCAAGGGGGCAAGCCGACCCGAGGGCCGCCACTATCACACCAAAAGCACGGTCCAGTGTCGAGGCTGCGACGAACGGTCGACCACGATCGCTGTCGACGACCCTCCGCGATGTGGCGGAACGATCCGGCGTCTCGGTCACCACCGCATCGCGCATCCTCAACGGCCGCGCGACCGGCGTGCCGATCCGTGACGACACCCGGGAACGGGTGCTCGCCGCGGCCGCGGACCTCGGCTACAAGCCGAACCTGCTCGCCCGAGGCCTCCGCGGCAGCCGCAGCTCGCTGATCGGCGTGATCGCCCGGGACATCTCGGACCCGTTCCACATCCAGGTCCTCCAGGGCGTCAACGAGGTCACGAACGCGCGGGAGTTCCGGTTGTTCCTTGGCCACGTCGACTACCGGCCGGACGTCGCGCTGACCTATGGCTCGATGTTCGAGCGCTCGCATGCTGACGGGATCCTGGTCCTCGGCGACCTCGCGGATGGGGCCGACACGTTCGCCGACCTCACGGTCCAGCACCGCTTCGTGGTCGGTGTCTCGGACCGCGTCGGGCCGGCCGCCTTCCCGGGCGTGTACTCCGACAGCGTCGTCGGGACGCGGCTCGCACTCGAGCATCTCTGGGGTCTGGGTCACCGCCGGATCATCTGCGTCTCGGATCCGGGCACGGCCGACCAGGTCCTGCGCGCCGAGCTGTACGAGCGCTTCATGACCGACCGTGGTCTCGGCGACCGGATCGTGTCGCACCGGATCCGCCAGCCGGATCCTGAACCTGCCTACCGGCTCGGTCTCGAGGTCTTCGATCGCACTGCTGGTCTGGTGCTGCCGACCGCGATCTACGCGACGTCGGACACGATCGCGATCGGGCTGCTGCGGGCCGCGTACGAGACGCGCGTCGTCGTCCCCGACGACGTATCGATCGTCGGCTTCGACAACATCGCGATCGCCGCCTACACGATCCCGCCGCTCACCACGGTCAGCCAGTCGGGGGTCGAGATGGGTCGGACCGCCGCGTCGCTGCTGCTCGACATGATCGAGTCCGACCGGACCGACGACGAGGTCGATGACGTCGTCCTCGCCCCGACGCTGATCGTCCGCGACTCGACCGCGCCGCCGCCGGAAGGCCGCTAGCTCCCGACCGTTTCTGCCGGTCTCGGCTATCGTCGGCTCGTGGGGACCTCTCGCAAGGCCCGGATCATCGGGGGCCGCTACCGACTCGGAGCCGTCATCGGCCGGGGCGGCATGGCCACGATCCACCGCGCCACCGACCTGCAGCTGGACCGGGCGGTGGCCGTCAAGCTGCTCCGCCCGGAGATCTCGCGCGACGCCGACCTGTCCGATCAATTCCGGCGCGAGGCGCTCGCCTCGACCGTCCTGCGCCACCCCAACATCGTCGCCTGCCTCGACACCGGCACGGATGGCGACCAGCCGTATCTCGTCATGGACCTGGTCGAGGGCGAGGATCTCGCCGCCCGGCTGAAGCGCGGCGGCCGGCTTGCCCCGGACCAGGCCGCCCGGATCGGACTCGATGTCGCCCGGGCGCTCGGGGTTGCGCATGTCCGCGGGATCGTCCACCGCGATGTGAAGCCCGGGAACATCCTGCTCGCCGCGGATGGGCGAGCGATGGTCGCCGACTTCGGGATCGCGCGCCTGGGGGCCGACGCGGAAGCGGCCCGGCCCGGCACGACGCTCGGCTCGGTGCACTACTTCAGCCCCGAGCAGGCGCGTGGCGCGACGACGACGCCGGCGTCGGACGTCTACGGCCTCGGCCTGGTCCTCTTCGAGATGCTGACAGGGACTCGGGCCTTCACCGGCGCAACGTCGGATGCGATCGCGCTCGCCCGGATCGACGCTCCGGCACCGTCGCCACGGGCCCTCCGGCCGGAGATCCCCGCGGAGCTCGATGCGGTCGTCCAGCGAGCCCTCGCACCGGATCCGGCCGATCAATTCGCGAACGGCGCGGCGATGGCTGCCGCGCTCGAGCCCGTCGTCGTGGCCTCCGACGAATCGAGCCCGACGTCGGTCGTCAGGATCCCGAGGTCGGGAGCGATCGACCCTGACGCCGCCCTGGCTGCCGATCTCGCCGACGGCGCTCCGGTGCCGGCGCGCCCGACCCGAGCCTCGGTCGCCGGTCGACCCGGTCGCGGTGGCGGCGCTCGCGGATCGAAGGCAGCGCGGGCTTCAATAGGCGGCGCCAGGAGCGCGCCGCCGGGCGTCGTGGTGGCACTCCTCGCGTTGCTGGGCATCGTGGGCGGCGCGTTGATCGTCGCGGCGATCCCCGGCGGTGGCCGTCAGTCGCTGTCGCCGGTGCCGAGCCTCGTGGCCGCTGTCGCGACCCCGACGCCCACGCCCGAGCCGACGCCGACACCGACCCCGAAACCCACACCGAAGCCGTCGCCCTCGCCGACCCCCAGCGTCCTTCCGACGGCCGTGCCAGAAGGCGAGGTCGCCGACCTGTGCGAGGTGTTCTTCGACATCCCGTGCGCGCTCGGGCCTGGACGATACGAACCGTCGCGCTTCCGGCCGCGGTTCCGGATCGACCTTGGCGATGGCTGGTCGAACGCGGTCCACCGCGAGGACATCGTGGCGCTGACCCGCGAAGAGGGCACCATGACCTTCGCGGGCAAGATCACCGAGGCGTACCCCAACGGTCGCAAGGTCGAGCCTCGCGCGCGGGCGCGCGACATCATCGAGGCCTTCGTCGCGACCAAGGGCGTCGGGGCGACGGATCCGGCCAGCATCCGCATCGGTGACCGCAAGGGGTTCTCGACCGATCTGGCCCCGCTCGACAACAAGCGCGTGCCGCTGTTCGCCACCGAGGGCGCGGTCTACAACCTGGAGCCGGACCGGACGACGCGGGTCCTCGTGGTCGATATCAAGGGCGGCGGAACGGCACTGATCGCGATCGAAGCGAAGGACGGTTTCGAGTTGGCGGACATCCTCGAGACGGCTGATCCGGCGGCCGGAACCGTCGACTGGAGGTCCGGGGACTGAGGTCAGCCGGCGAGTCGGCTGATTGATAGGTGCGGTTCGGTGTAACAGGCTAGGCTTCGGTGTGGAACGGTCCGGGGCGCCCTGGTGCTTCGCGGCACCAGAGGATCGTGCGGTCCGGCGCTGTCTTGTGGATTCCGCTTGACTCTGCCGGGGTGGTAACGCACCGTCGTTCGGCCGGGGATGCGCGCGTGGAGGGCTCATCTGTGAGGGGTTTCTTGTCGTTGTCAGCCGCTGAGGCACGGGTGCCGATGTGGCAGCGAGCGTGGACGCTCCTCGCCTTGCTGACGCTCCTGTCGTCGATGCTGGCGTGGTCTGCCGTCTCGGCGAAGCCGGTCTCGCTGCGCCGGGCGTCGCCCAATCCCGGCTAAGTCGACGATCAATGCGAGTGCTGCGAGCTTCACCGCCGGCGGCAGCGTCACGATCACCGTGCAGCTCAACGATGAACTCGGTGACCCGATCACGACCGGTGGTGACACCGTCACCTTGCTGTCAAGTCTTGGCGGCCTGACGCACGCGCCAATCGACGTAGGCGACGGCACGTACACCGCCACCCTCTCCTCCAATGAGGCCGGTAGTGCTCTCGTATCCGGCACCGTAAACAGCGACGACATCACCGACACAGAGTCTGTGACCGTCAACCCAGGCGCGGCCGATCACCTGACCTTCACAACGCAACCCACCAACGCGACCGCCGACGACACGTTCCGGTGGCCGTCGAGATCCGCGATGCCCTTGAAAACCGAGTGACGAGCGCGACGGATACGGTCGCTCTTGCGCTGAGCTCCTCGTCGCTGTCCGGGTATGCGCCGACTTTGGCGAGCTCGGGTCTCGCCACCTTCACGGGCCTGGGCGTTCATCACGCCAACTCGGGCTACACGATCACCGCGTCCAGCGGATCGCTGGATAGCGATGTCAGCGATGCGTTCAACATCACGCATGGTGCCGCGACGAAGCTCGTTCTGACGCAAAACGTTGCGTCGTCCTACACGGCCGATCAGGACATCGAGCCCGAAGTCAAGATCGAAGATCAGTACGACAACATCGTCGATACTGGCGCGGCCTCCACCGCGACCGTGACGCTGACACTGACCAACGCGAATGGCGCGGTCCTGATTGGTGGCTCGGATGCCGCCGCGAACGGAGTTGCGCAATTCACCGCGAACGTGCGGAAGGTCGGCAGTGGCTACGGCCTGAATGTCGGCAGCTCGGGCCTGTCAGGGACGAGCACCGGCTCATTCGCGATCACGCACGCGGCCGCCGCGAAGCTCGCCTTCACGGTGCAACCGACCAGCCATACGGCGGACAACGCGTTCGGCGCGACCGTCGAGGTCCAGGACACCTACGGCAACACGGTCATCGATGGTACGGGCGCGGACGCCAGTCGGCGTCACGCTGAATGGTCCCACCGGTCCCCTGACCGGGACGACGACGGTTTCGGCTGCGGCAGGCGTTGCGACGTTTACCAACCTCATCATTCGCCACGCCGCCACGGGGTACTCGTTGACGGCGTCGAGCGCCGGTCTGACCAGTGACACGAGCGGCACGTTCAACGTCACGCACGGCATGGCCACCAAGGTGGTCGTAACGCAGGATCCCAACGCGACGTATACGGCCGACGACGACATCCTCGTCACGGCCCAGATCCAGGACGCCTGGGACAACGTCGTTACCACTGGGCCTGCCTCGACGGCAACCATCGCTCTCACTTTGACCAATCCAAACGGCGCCGTGCTGACCGGCACCGCCTCCAAGGCGGCGATCGCCGGCGAGGCGTCGTTCACGGTGAACGTCCGCAAGGTCGGGACGACATATGGCCTGAGCGTCACCAGCTCCGGCCTCACGAGCGACAGCACCACCGCGTTCAACGTCACCCCGGGAGCGCTGGCGTCCTTCACGGTGAAGGACAGCGCGGGGCTCGCGATCCCCAATCAGACGGCTGGCGTCGCGTTCACGATCAAGGCGACGGCGTACGACGCCTGGGGCAACGTCAAGACGAATTACGGTGGCGGCGCGACCGTCAGCGGCACCCTTGGCAAGGCCTTCGGGATCACCACCGGTGCCGGCGACGATAACGATCGGATCTACGGCGCGTTCGGGACCTGGCTGAATGGCGTCGCGACGGCGTCTGTCACGGGATTCAAGGCTGAGACCGGCCGAACGATCACCGTGAGCCACGGAACGCCGTCTGGTACGTCGAGCACGTTTGACGTCATCGCCAACGTGCCGAATTCGATCTTCTTCAAGACGCCGAACAACGACGTCACGGCCTTCGATTTCGGGCCGATCTCCACCAAGTTCGGAACCCCGATCTACAGCCTCTGCATCCCGCCGACGAGCGGAACGAATCCGTGCGCGACCACGCTGGCTTCGTCGCCCTCGATCGCGGTCCGGACGCTGGTCCGGGACCTCTACGGCAATCCTGTCCTCAATGCGAATGTCGTGATCAAGCGCAACCTGCCTACCGGGACCGTGGTCGGCAACGACAACACGGATGCCTCTGGGGTCGCCGATTTCGCCGATAGCC
This sequence comes from uncultured Chloroflexia bacterium, assembly GCA_963788235.1. Classification (GTDB taxonomy): domain Bacteria; phylum Chloroflexota; class Limnocylindria; order Limnocylindrales; family CSP1-4; genus SPCO01. The sequence goes on from CAWBFV010000004.1 coordinate 368,577, forward strand.
TTTCGATCGCAAACGTCGGTGACTACGTGCTTAGTGCGACAGTCGGAGCGGTTACCCCGGTTACCGCCCCGATTGCCATCGTCAACGAGCTCAAAGCGTGCACGTCCACGACGTGCAAGAACAACGTCGGCAACGGGTTGGCCAAGCTCCAGAAGACCTTCGGAAAGATCACCGCGACCACCGGCACCTTCGATGCTGGGTCGACCCATGTGCGCCTGTCGACGCAGTTCGTGACCGGGCACGCAGACCAACCAGCCGGACTGCGGCAACACAGGAAGCAGGAAGACGATCGGCGATGCGGTGGACATGTCCATCACCGGCCTTGGCGCCGCGGGCACCGCGCCTTCGACCACGATGGTGTTGATCATGCCCAAGGACACGATCAAGGCCTACGGCGTCACCGCCCGCAGCGCGACCTCGTTCGACGTTTGTCTCGGCGCGTTGCGGTTGACGAGCGGGTCGGGCTGGAAGGCCAAGAACCCGTCGACACAGAAGGGGGCCCCACCGCTCGTCACGACCGTCGTCGGCGCCGAGGGTCGCTATTGGGGCACGCCCGCGGACTGCGGGACAGCCGGCTTGGCGCCGGAGGACCCGTGCATCGGCCTCAAGACGAAGCAGGCCGCGACCGCGAAGGCCTACCTCGTCAGCCACGGCAGTGATGACGGCCACGGAGTTCGACGCCCTTGGGTTCAAGGACTCCGACCTCATGCTCATCGTCGAGAAGAAGTCGCCCTGGGACGCCAAGGGAGGCGGCTACTAGAAGCTTCTCTCCGCGAGAGACAACGATGGCGGGGGCCTCAGGCTCCCGCCATCACTTTTCCGTCGTCTGGGGCTCGGCGGCCCCGGCTCCCGGGAGTCCAGTTGCCAATGCCGGCGCGGCGGAGATCGCGAGGTCGGCAAAGGCCGCGTCACGGGCGGCGTTGAGCGCCGCGGTGGGCTCACCCAGTCGTTCGGCCAACTGGATCCGTGCGTCCAGCGCCAACGCCTCGTCCAGGCGCTCCAACCGTTTCCGTGCGCGCTCGATGGCGCGTTCGAGGTCGCCGCGCGCCTCCTCGATGTGGTCGAGTTGCAAGAGGGCGCAGGCGCGTAGCCGGATCAGGCTCGTCTCGACGACGCTCCCACCATCCGTGACGGACGCCATGTGACGGGCCGCGTCGGCGAGTTCCAGGGCATCCGCGCCGCGTTGCTCCAGGAGCAGCAACTCGATCCGACGAACGTCCGTCCGCAGGACCTCCGCCGTCTTGCCGGCGTGGGCCTGATAGGCGCGCGCGTTTTCGAGTAGGACCCGAGCGTCATCGAATGATCCGCGGCGCGCGAGGAGTCGTGCCAGCTCCCGGTTGGCCTCGGCAACATCGGCCTCGGCACCGGCTGCCCGCCACAGGCGAACGACCTCTCGAATGAGCGGCTCGGCCTCGTCGAGCAAGCCGCGGTCGATCAGGATCTCGACGAGGTTGAACTTCATGAGCGAACCGAGGCTTCGGTCGCTGATCCGGTCCGCCAGCTCCAGGCCACGCCGGTATAACGCGGAGGATTCCTCCCATCGGGAGGTGTCGTGCGCGATCGCGCCCATGTTGTTCAGGACCAAGGCCTGATTCCGCAGGTCGCCGAGCTGCTCGTAGATCTCCAGCGCGCGCGCACTATGGGTGGCCTTCTCGATCTGGCCGCTCTCCCACAGCAACAGGTCGAGGAACTTGTATGCCTCCGCCAGCGCGTCCCGGGCTTCGCCGCGTTCCGCCTCATCGATCGCCCGGGTGGCCCACTTGATCCCTTCCCGGTAGCGGTTCCGGAAGTAGCCGACGCCGGCCAAGGGCACCAGCAGGCGGGCGCGGCTTGCCGCGGCTTCGCGACCGCGTTGCGCCTCCAGCCGACGCAGACCGGTGTGGGCCCGGATCGACGCCCGCCGAAGGTCACCGGTCCGGATGGCCGTCGCCGCTTGGCGGACGACGAGTGGCGCGGTCGCTACCGGATCCCGGCCGAGCAGCCGCCGCGCGGCTTCGAAGGAGCGGTCCGCGGCGCTGAACTCACCCAGGCGGAAGTGCGTCTCGGCGTTGCGCTCGTGAACCGCCGCGAGCTCGGGAGCCATCACGGACCGCAGTTGTCGCCCGGCTGCCAGCGCGCGATCGAAGAAGCGCGTCGCCTCCACGTTCGCATAGATCTCCATGGCTCGATCGCCGGCCTCCCGGCAATACCGCCACGCCTTGTCCCAGCGTTGCGCCTCGAAGTAGTGGACGGCGAGTACGCCGGTCTCCTCGTCGGGCGTGGTACCGGCGCGCTCCTCGATGGCCTCACCAACCCGGTTGTGCAGCGCGCGCCGTCGTCGATAGGGCAGGCCCTCGTACGCGGTGTCGCGGATCAGGGAGTTCTTGAAGCGCAGCTCGGGTCCATCGGCCTCGAGCAGCGAATCGAGCCGCGCCCATACACCGTCGTCGAGGTCGACGTCACCCGAGATCGCCGCGGCCAGGAGCTCGGGATCGAAGCTCGTCCCCAGCACGGCGGCGTACCGCAGGATCGTCCGGTCGGTCGGGGCGAGGCGGTCGACCTCCGCAGCGACGAGCGCTTCGATCGAGTCGGGCAGGAAGGCGATCGTCCCGGTTTCCCGGACTGCGTCCAGGAGCTGGAACAGGAACAGCGTATTTCCACCGGACCGTCGGGCGAGCTCGTCGACGTCGTGTGGCCGAAGGGGCGCATCCTCGGTCGCGGCCTCGATGATCGCGATCGTCGCCTCGAGCGCGAGCGGCCCCAACTCCAACGTCGTGATCGGGGTGGGCGGGTGATCGGCGTCACCGTCTTCTTCCGCCTCGAACACCGCTCCCGCGCCCTGGCGCGTGACGAGCAGCACCTGGCGCACGTCCGACGCTGCCGTCGACAGCCGACGGAGCAGGTCGCGCGACGCGTCATCCAGGTACTGGACGTCTTCGATGACGAAGATCGACGGGTCGGCCGCGGAGGCTCAGGTAGAGGAACTGCAACGCCACCTCACCCAAGCGATCGCGCAGGAAGCGCTCGTCAAGGGCAGCCGTCTCCGGGGTGGCCGGCACGTCGAGGCCGAGCAGGATCCCCAGCAGCGGGGTCCACGGCGCGAGGGACGGATCCAACTCCGAGACATGCTCTCGAAGGCGAGTCACACAAGCCCCCGCTTCGACGTCGGCGTCCACGCCGATGACGTTGCGGATGAGCGCCCGGAACGCGAAGTACGGCGTCGACGCTCGTACTCCGCGCAGCGAGATCGGAGGATCCGGAAGTCGGGCGATCGCGTCGATCAGCTCTTCGACGAGCCGCGTCTTGCCGAGGCCGGGCTCGCCGGCGACTTCGATGATCGCGCCGCGGCCCTCGCGCGCCTCCGTCGATGACCTCGAGGAGCGTCGCAAGCTCGTGTCTCGCGGCCGATCAGACCGAGGTCGTCGCGACGGACCTCCTTCTGGCCGATGGCCGGCCCGACGATCGAGGCGTGGACGAGCTCGGCCTTGCCCTTGGCCGCGAACGGCTCGATCGACGTGGTCTCGAACAGGGTTCGTGACCGGTTCAGGACGATCTCGGTCGACAGGATCTGCCCCGCCTCGGCCTTGGCCATGACCCGCGCCGCGGTATTGATGGCGTCGCCGAACACGCGATAGGCCCGCCGGTACCGCGGCCCGAAGTCGCCGGTGAAGACCTTGCCGGTGTTGACCCCGACGCGCATCGGGACGAGACCGGGCTGGGTCCATCACCTCGCGCAACGCGAGCAGCATCCGCTCCTCGTCATGCCCGGTGCTCGACGGCGCGCCGGCGGTCAGCAACGCCTTGACGCTCGACTTCCCGACGTCCGGTCTCGTAGAACGGCACCTCGTAGCGGAGCGCGGCCTCCTCGATCGAGCGGAGACGCTGATCGAGCGCCTCGGCGAGCGCGTCGGGGCCGACCTCCTCGAGGAGCCGGTCGGTGTCCATCAGGTCGATGAACGCCGCCGTGATCGTCCGGTGCTCGGGCTCGCTGCGTCTGGAGGAGCACGTGGGCCCGTGCCGCGACCGGGATACACGCCGCGATGTCGAGTCGCGCTGACGTCACCGACGTCGGCGGCGCGCTCTCGATCGGCATCGGGCGGCGCCGCGAGCAGCCGAGCGGCGAGCTTGTTGCGGCCCGATGCATGCCGGATCGAGGCGCATCGCCAGGGTCGGGCTCAGGCCGATCTCGCCGGCGTCGGCGATGCGCCTCCATCACCAGGGTCTCGGTCACCGCCGGCCCGGCGAGGAGCAGCTCGCGGTGGACGCTGCCGGTCATGAAGAAGTGGAACCGGCCCGTGCCGATGCCGACGGACATCCGCAGGATCATCGGCTCGCCGGTCGCCTGGACGCGCCCGACGCGCGCGATCGTGCCCTGCATCTCCCAGGCGGCTCGGCCGCTCGGGCCTCGTGATCGGGACCGTCGAAGAGCAACAGGAGCGCGTCGCCGCCCCACTTGAGCAGCCCGGCGCCCCAGTCGTAGGCCTCGTCGAGCAGCGCCGTGAACACGCCGTCGAGCGTGTCCCGCATCAGCTCCGCGCCGATCTTGCCCTTCCGCGCCAGCCGCTCCGTGAGCGCGGTGAACCCTGAGATATCGACGAAGACCAGCGTGCCTTCGACCTCGCGGTGGAGCGCGTCCGGCGTCGTGCGCAGCCAGTCGATGACCAGCCGCGGGACGTAGGGCTTGAGGAGCTCGGAGACCGTCGGATCCGGGCGGCCGGTCGCGGCAGGCGCACTCACGCTCATCGCAACGGACTCGGCGCTCGAACCATCGACCACGGGCCCCCTTCACGGCACGGCCCCATGAGCGTACACCGAGGGCGCTTCGAGTCCTGGTACTACCCTGCCCATCGGCCTATCGATAGTCCGGGCCGCGTGGCGCACGCTCCGCTCGTGATCCGTTCGCATCGGTCGCGCGCGATCCTGCGCCGCGGCCTGCGGCGCCTCGCGGCTGACCCGCACGTCCTGCTGGCGATCGCGGTCGTGCTCGCCGCGCTCGTCGTCGAAGCCGTGTCGCAGGCGCGCCCCGCCATCGTGGCGGTCCAGTCGATCGCGTTCCTCGGCATCCAGGTCGCGGCGGGTTTGCGCTGGAGGTTCGGCCGACCGGGTGCGATCGACACGGCTCGGTTGCTGCTGGCTGTCGGCGCCGTGATGTGGATGAGCGTCGGCACCGGCGATGTCGCCACGCTGCCGCTGGCCGCATTGCTGCTCCCGATCGTCGCGATGGCCGCCGCGATCGGCACCCGCCAGATCATCGTTGTCGGCGGCGCTATGGCCGTTGCCGCGGTGGCCGCCTACGCGCTGCCCTCCATCACCAACCCATCGATCCAGGCCGGTCTCATCCAGCGCGGCATCTCCCTCGGCGCGACCGCGATCGTCCTCGCGATCGGCACGCGGCGCACGGTCGCGTTGCTGGAACGGGCCGTCGCCCACGCACGGGAAGCCAGCCAGGGCCTGCGCCGCCGATCGAACCAGATGGCGGCCGTGGAGGCCGCGGGTCGGCTGTTGGCGAGCGACGGACCGAGCGCTGCCGCGCTCGACGAAGTGATGGGTCTGCTCGTCGACCGGTTCGGCTATCGCTACGTGTCGATCTACACGCGCCACGGCGACCTGATGGTGCTCGGCGCCCAGCGCGGCTACGACCAGGTGATCGAGACGTTCGACGGCTCGGTCGGCGTCGTCGGACGCGTCATGCGCACCGGCGTGACCGAGCTCGTCCGGGACGTCCAGCTCGACCCCGAATACCGAGCCGCGAGCCCGGATGTCCGGAGCGAGGTCAGCGTGCCGCTGTTCGCCGGCGACACCGTCATCGGCGTGCTCAACGTCGAGAGTGGTCAGGACGCCCGGCCGCTCGACGAGGGCGATCGCGACGCGCTGGTCCTCATCGGCGACCGCGTGTCCGCTGCACTGGCTCTCGCCAGGGAGCGCGACGCGCTTCGCGAGCGGGCCGAGCTGTTCGCCCGCCTCGCCGCCTTCGGCTCGGCGATCAACGCCAGCCTCGACCTCGACACGGCCCACGTCGGCATCGTCCAGGCGGTCGCCACGGCCCTCGAGTCGGACATCGTGACCCTGACCCTGCGCGACGAGGAGAGCGGGGAGGACCGGATCGCCGCGATGCACAACGGGGATGCCCGCTACCTCGGTGTCCGCATCCCGCCGGGGGAAGGGTTGTCCGGCCAGGCGATGGCGGAACGGCGGGTCGTGTCGGTCGTCGCGCTGCCGCGAACGGCGTATCCGACGACCGTGCAGCGCGCGCGGACCGATGACGTCCTCGCGGGTGCCTCCGTGCCGCTGCTCAAGGAGGAGACGGTCATCGGCGCCTTGTCGATCGCCCGACGCGACCTCGATAAGCCGTTCACCCCGCTGGAGCTCGAAGCCCTGCCGCTGGTCGCGTCCCAGGTGACGCTCGCGCTATCGAATGTCGCCCTCCACGCGAAGGTCGCCGACGCGGCGATCCGCGACCCGCTGACCGGCCTGTGGAACCGGCGCTATCTCGAGGTCGCCACTGCTCGTCTGTTCGCGGCGCGCGCCCGCTTCGACCCGGACGATCGGCACCCGGTGGCGGCGATCCTCTTCGACCTCGACCACTTCGGATCGTTCAACAAGCGCTACGGGCACACCGTCGGCGATGCCGTGCTCCGGACGTTCGGATCGATCCTGGCTCGTCGCCTCCGCTCGAGCGACATCGTGGCCCGGTACGGCGGCGAGGAGTTCGTCGCGATCCTCGATGGGGCGTCGGTCGACGAGGCCCAGCGGGTCGCCGACGAGGTCCGCCGTGAGCTGGAGGCCGCACGCGTGACGGGTACGGGCGGTGAGGAGCTGAAGGCGACCGTCTCGGCCGGCTGCGCGTCGATGGGTCCCGCCGTGTCGTCGCTCGAGGCCTTGCTGGAGGTCGCCGATGTCGGCCTGCAGATGGCCAAGCGCGGTGGACGCAACCAGGTGGTCGCAGCCTGACCCCGTCCCTGGAGCGGACCCGGTCCGCTAGGCTTCGCGGCTGATGCCGCTCATCGCGACCCAGCAACTCACCAAACGCTATCCGGGCGGCGTGACCGCGCTCGACGACCTGACGGTCGAGCTCGAGCCGGGGATCATCGGGCTCGTCGGTGCCAACGGCGCCGGCAAGAGCACGCTGCTGCGCATCCTCCTGGGCCTGCTCCCGGCGACATCGGGGACGGCGACCGTGCTCGGCTATGACGTCGCGCGGCAGGGGACGACGCTCCGTCGGTTCGTCGGCTACATGCCCGAGTCGGACTGCCTGCCACCGGACGCGACGGCCGCCGATTTCGTGGGCCAGATGGCGCGCCTGTCGGGCCTGCCGGCGACCGCTGCGCGCGAACGAGCGGCCGAGGTGCTGCGCCACGTCGGGTTGTACGAGGAGCGGTACCGGCCGATGGCCGGCTATTCGACCGGTATGCGCCAGCGGGTCAAGCTCGCCCAGGCCCTCGTCCACGATCCGCAGCTGCTGTTGCTCGACGAGCCGACGAATGGTCTCGACCCGGCGGGTCGCGACGAGATGCTGGCACTCGTGAAGCGGACCGGCTCCGAGTTCGGGATCGCCGTGATCGTCGCGAGCCACCTCCTCGGCGAGATCGAGCGGGTCTGCGACCACCTCGTCGCGATCGACGCCGGGCGCCTGATCCGTTCGGCCCCGCTGACGACGTTCACCGAGCGAACCGGGGTGCTGGCGATCGATGTCGAAGAGGGCGCGGCCGCGCTGGTCGACGCGCTCAAGGCCGCCGGTCTCGAGGCCGTGGCCGACGGGCGGACCGTCCTGATCGAGCTCGTCGACGAGCGGCCGTGGGATCTCGTCCGCGACGCGGTCGCCGACCTCGGCCTGGCGCTCGTCCGCATCGAGCAGCGCCGACGCGGGCTCGAGGAGCTGTTCCAGTGACGGCGCCGGGGGTCACGTCCTCCTCCGGGAACATCTACGACCTGGGCTACCGGGGGTACGACGGACCGCGGGTCGGTCGCCTCGCCGTCGCGCTCGGGCTGCTGCGGCAGACGCTCAAGGAGGCATTCGGCATCGGGCGCGGCGGCCGGGCCAAGGTCGCGCCGTTCATCCTCCTGGGCCTTTCCCTCGTGCCGGCGGTGCTGGCGATCGCGCTGCGGGCGCTGGCCGCGCAGGCCGGCGCCGCGGACCAGTTCGACGAGCAGGTGCCGTTCCGACACGACACGTACGAAGCCACGATCTCGCTGTTCGTGATGTTGTTCGTCGCCGCGCAGGCGCCCGAGCTCTTCGGGCGCGACCAGCGCTACGGCGTGCTGCCGCTCTACTTCAGCCGCGTGCTGACACGGATCGACTACGCGCTGGCTCGGACCGGCGGGCTGTTCCTCGCCATTCTGATCGTGACCCTCGCCCCGCAGCTGTTGCTCAGCCTCGGCTCGATCCTCGCCGCCCCGGACCCGGTTGCAGGCATCAATAAGGACCTGCCCGACGTGCCGCGCTATCTCGTGGTGTCATTGGTCGAGGCCGGGGTCTTCGCCGGTGTCGGCGCGGTAGTCGCGTCGTACACCCCGCGGCGTGCCTACTCGGTCGCCGCGATCATCGCGTTGTTCATCGTGCCGCCGATCGTCGTCGGCATCTTCACCGCGTCGTCGGGTGGCGACACGGCTCGGATCGTGCAGCTGTTCAGCCCAGGCGACGTGGTCGATGGCGTGAACTCGGCGATCTTCGGACCCATCACCCTCGCGGGCCAGACCATCGTCGCGCTGCTCGACGGCTGGGTCTACGGCGTGGCGGCGCTGGTGTACATCGTCGGCTCGCTGGCGATCGTCGTGCGCCGCTATCTCACGGTGACGGTGTGACACCGGTCGTCCCGGCGATCCAGCTCGACCACGTCTCGCGCTGGTACGGCAACGTCGTCGCCGTCAACGACGTGTCGTTCGCGCTCGGGCCTGGCGTCACCGGCCTCCTCGGGCCGAATGGCGCAGGCAAGACGACGTTGCTGCACCTCCTGTCAGGGCTGCTCGCCCCATCGTCAGGCTCGGTCAGGATCGCCGGGCGACCCTCGTTCGGCGATCCCTCGATCTACCGGGTGGTGGGCCTCGTGCCCGAGCGCGAGGCCGTTCCCGGCTATCTCACGGGCCGCGAGTTCGTCCGGCTCAACGCCGACCTCCAGGGCGTCGCGGACGCGGCCGCGGCGACCGACCGGGCGATCGCCACGGTGGAGCTGCAGGACGCCGCGGACCGGGCGATTCGAACGTACTCGAAGGGCATGCGCCAGCGCGCCAAGGTCGCGGCGGCGTTGGTCCACGACCCCCGGATCGTGCTGCTCGACGAGCCGTTCAACGGCATGGATCCCCGCCAGCGGCTGCACATGATGGACCTGCTCCGCCGGATGGCCGCCGAGGGCCGGGCGATCCTGTTCTCGTCGCACATCCTCGAGGAGGTCGAGCGGCTGGCCGAGGCGGTGCTCGTGGTGTACGCCGGGCGGCTTGCGGCATCCGGTGACTTCCGCTCGATCCGGCGGCTCATGACCGATCGACCGCACCGCTTCACGATCCGTTCCTCCGACGACCGGGGTCTCGCAGCCGCGCTGCTCGGGCATCCGGCGGTCTTCGGCGTCGAGCTGCTCGACGGTCGACTGGCGGTCCAGGCCTCGGACCTGACGGCATTCGCGCGCGGGCTCGCACCGATCGCCCGTACGGCCGGGGCCCGACTCTATGAGCTGACCGCCACCGACGACACGCTCGAGAGCGTCTTCAGCTACCTGGTCCGCCGGTGACGGCGTTCCTGGCGTTGATCCGGGTGACCGGGAAGGCCCTCCTCGGCCGACGACGGACGCTGCTGATCGGTCTGCTCGGGGCGTTGCCGATCCTCGTCGCTGATCCTGATCCGGATCGGCGGCGGTCGGCCCGATTCGGCCGAGGTCCTCGACACGCTCGTCATCCGGACCGTGCTGCCGCTGGTCGCGCTGGTCATGGGCACGGCGGCGCTGGGTTCCGAGATCGATGACGGGACGCTGATCTTCCAGCTCCTCAAACCGGTGCCGCGCTGGCAGATCGCGATCGCCAAGACGCTGGTCGCGGCCGCGCTGACGGCCGCACTCGTCCTGCCGCCGATGATCATCACCGGGCTCCTGCTGGGCGGCACCGGCTCGTCGTCGATCGGGCTCGCGCTCGGCTTCACGGCCGCCGCGTTCGCCGGCTGCGTGGCGTACGCGGTCGCCTTCGCCGCCCTCGGGCTGGTCACGTCGCGGGCCTTGATCGTCGGGTCTCGGCTACACGCTGATCTGGGAAGGGGTGCTGGCCGGGATCCTGGAGGGCACGCGGTTCCTGTCGGTCCGCCAGGCGACGCTCGGCCTCGCCGCGGGCCTGACCGGCAGCGAGATCGGCGTCGAGCCGCTGGCCATGACCGCATCGCTCGTGATCCTGGCCGCCGTCACGGTGGTCGGGCTCACCGTCGCGACCCTCCGTCTGCGCAGCTTCCAGGTGCGCGCCGCAGACTGACCGACCGCGCGCGGTCGACGCGCTTGACGCGTTCCGAGCATGCCCACTAGCATCCTCATGACAAGCGCGCTTGCGCATCTTCATCATGACGACTTGCGGAGTTGACCCGAGATGGATTTCGGAGCGCTGTCCACCGGCCTGCTCACCGGCCTTCGGGAGGGTGTCGAGGCAGCGCTGATCGTCGCCATCATCTGTGCCTACCTGGCGCGGACGGGTCACCGTGACCAGTTCGGCAAGGTGTTCGCCGGCGCGGGCAGCGCGATCGCGCTCAGCATCATCCTCGGCGTCGTCCTGTGGTGGACGGTCGGCGAGCTGCCGGCGCCATACGAGCAGCTATTCGAGGCCGTGACGCTGCTTGCCGCTGCGGCGGTGGTGACCTGGATGCTGTTCTGGATGCGCCGCCAGGCGCGGCATGTCAAGGGCGAGCTCCAGGCCGCGGTCGACAAGGCGCTCCACGAGCGCTCGTTCACCGCGCTGGCGGTCCTGGCCTTCGTGGCGGTCATCCGCGAGGGGCTCGAGACATCACTCTTCCTCGTCGGCCAGGCCAATTCGGCCGACACCGGTGCGATCTGGGTGCTGATCGGGGCGCTGATCGGGCTCGCGATCGCAGGGTTGCTCGGGGTCGGCTTCTACCAGGGCTCGCGCCGAATCAACCTCGCCACGTTCTTCCGCTGGACCGGCGTCGCCCTGATCTTCATCGCTGCTGGCCTGGTCTCGAGCGCCGTCCACGAGCTGATCGAGATCGGGGTCATCCCGTTCGGCTCCCAGACGCTCTTCGATCTCTCGGCGGTGCTGCCGCACGAGCAGGATGCCGGCAACGTCCTCGGGCAGTTCCTGCGGGCGATCTTCGGCTACAGCGCGACGCCCGAGACAACGACGTTCGTGGTCTGGCTGGCGTACATCGTGGTCGTGCTGGCCCTGTTCCTTCGCCCGACCAAGGCCGGCGCGGCGCCCGCGGGAGGCTCGACGGCGCCCGCCCGCTCCTGATCAGATCGGGAGCACCCCGGAGAGGTCCGGCAGGATGACGTCCTGGCCGAGGAGGAAGAGGGCACCGATCGCGAGGCTGAAGACGCCGGCGATCGCCCCGACCACGACGTAGACCCGCTCGCGGGTCTGACTGGCGACGAAGCCGACCGAGCTGATCACGACGATCGCGAAGTTCGAGATCAGCAGCCCGATCACGAAGGCGAGGAGCATCGGGATACCCAGGCCGGCGCTGGCCGCGCCCCCGACCGCGGCGATCAGCAGCACCTGGGTGCCGGTCTCCGCGCCGATGCCGTGGATCATCCCGACGCCGAACGCCGTCCGCGGGCCGTACGAGCTCATCTCGAGCGGCTCGACGTGCTCGTGGCCGTGCAGCCGCGCCCCGAACCGGCGCCACGCGTAGCGGACGCCGTCGAATACCAGCATCCAGCGGCTCCGCAGGCGGAACGATTCGCCGCCGCGGGCGTAGCGCAGGACCGAATAGAGGACCCACACGCCGAGGCCGACGAGCGTCAAGCCCACGACCCGGCCCATGATCGGGTCGAGCCAGTCGGGCAGCAGCGCGCCGAACGAGAGGGCGGCGATCCCGAGCGCGATGACGACGACGCCGTGGCCGAGGGCGTAGAGCGTGCCGAGCTGGATCGCCTCGATCTGCTCCCGACCCAGGCGGATCCCGCCCAGGGCGAGGGTCGGGGCCGCGGACCGTGTGCCGCGCAGCGCCGGGGCGAGGGTCGCCGCGCCGGGACCCGAGTCGTGGGCCTGGATCTCGATGCGTCCGCCGTGCCCGTGGTGATGGCCGCTGACCGCGCGGTGCTGCTCCTCGTGGGCGGCCTCGGCCGCGGCAGCGGCTGCCGTCGTGCTGGTGATGTCGGTGATCGCGGCGATGTGGTCCCAGTCGATGCCGTGGCGGATGCCCAGGGCGAGGCCGGTGAGGAGGACGCCGAGGCCGGCGGGAGCGCTGATCGCGGTGAGGAGGTCGAGCACTGGATCCTCTGCTGGTCGGACGGTCAGGATACGCGAGGCTCGACCGTATCGCAACGAGTTGCATCTGCGGCACGTCGCGCCAACCACCCTATACTTCGCGCCATGCGCGCTGCAGGATCACCGCCGGCCTGGACCGTCGAGACCGGCCTGCCATGGGCCGGGATCCCGGATCGACTGCGGGCGCGCGGCCTGCGGTGGACCCCGCAGCGCCGGATCCTGGTCGAGGTCCTGGCCAATACCGACGGCCACGTGACCGGCGCCGAGCTCGTCGAGCGCTGTCGCGCGATCGATCCGGACACGATCCCGTCGACGGTCTACCGCACGCTCGATGTGCTCGAGGAGCTGGGCGTCCTCAGCCACAGTCACGGTGCCGACGGTCGCGAGGAGTTCCATGTCCTGCCCGCGCGCGAGCACGCCCACCTGTACTGCCGTCGCTGCGGCGGCGCCTGGGAGCTCGCGGCCGAGGATCCCGCCGTCGCCACCTCGGTCGCGGCGTTCGATGCCGCGCGGGGGTTCGAAGTCGATGTGTCGCACCTGTCGCTGACCGGGCTGTGCGCGACATGCCGGGCCGGCTGACCTGGCGCCCTGCGCCGGCGGACGGCCGCGTGCCACCATCCGTCGATGCCTGAGATCACGCCGGACGTCGTCGAGCGCTTCTACGCGATCCTCGCGATGGTCGCGGTCGGCGTGGTGATCATCATCGGCGGACTGCGCTTCCTCGCGATCGGCTCCGACGGGGCACTCGACGCCTACGCCGGGCTCGCCCGGATCGTCCAGCCACGGGCGAACGCCGCGGCATGGGTCGTCGCCGCGCTGGCGACCGCAGGCAGCCTGTATTTCTCGGAGATCGCCAAGTTCGAGCCGTGCACGCTGTGCTGGTACCAGCGCATCGCGATGTACCCGCTGGTCGTCCTGCTCGGCGTCGCCGCCGTTCGGCGCGCGCCCGTGCCGACCGGCGTGCCGCTGCTCGTCGGCATCGGCGCGCTGATCTCGGCATATCACGTGGCGCTGGAGTGGGTCCCGGCGCTCGGCACCGGAGCGTGCTCGGCGACCGCGCCCTGCACGATCGTCTGGTTCCGCGTCTTCGGCGTCTTCAGCCTGCCGACCCTCGCGCTGTGCGCCTTCCTGCTGATCCTCACGCTGCTCCTGGTTCGGGATCCGGACGCGCCCGACGATCGGCGCTATCGATGACCGACGACCCGCGCGACCGGCGCGCGCGACGGCGCGAGCGCCGGGAGGCCGCTCGGCGCGACTCGGCGCGCGCGAGTGGCCCGCCGTCGCCGATGCGCTGGTTGATCCCCGGGCTGATCGTGGCGGTCGTCGCGATCGCGGCCGTCCTGGCGTTCGTGCTGCCCGGGACGACGCCGAGCGGCGGCAGCTCCTCGTTGCCCCCGGCCACGGCCGCTCCGAGCGCGGCGTCCGGTGCCGGCTCGTCGGCCGAGTCCGGTCATCACCGGGGCGCTGCTTCCCGAATTCCAGAACCCCAACGGCGATCCCGCGGTCGGCCTGCCCGCCCCGGAGGTCGCGGGTCGGGACTTCACGGGTCAGCCGGTGCGCATCGCGCACGACGGTCGACCGAAGGCGATCGTGTTCCTCGCCCACTGGTGCCCCCATTGCCAGGCCGAGGTGCCCCTCATCGAGGCGTGGGTCAAGGCGGGCGGCGTGCCGAGCGGCGTCGACCTGATCTCGGTCGCGACCTCGATCGACGCGACCCGGCCGAACTACCCGCCCGACGCCTGGTTCCAGCGCGAAGGCTGGACGGTGCCGGTCATCGTCGACCCGACGAACACCGTCGCCGGTGCGTACGGGCTCACGGCGTTCCCGTACTGGGTCTTCGTCGGAGCTGACGGCAATGTGCGCGCGCGGACCGTCGGCGAAATGCCGGTCGCCGACCTCGAGGCGACCCTCCGCGGCCTCCTCGGCAGCTGACCGAACGAGCTAGTCGCCGCCGGTCGGCACGCCGAGGATGTTGAAGCCGCCGTCGACGTAGATCACCTCGCCGGTCACGGCCCGTGACAGGTCCGATGGCGAGGTACACGCCGGTCCGGCCGACGTCGTCGATCGTGATGTTCGAGCGGAGCGGCGCGATCTCGTCGAACTCGCCGTACATCTTCTTGAAGCCCGCGATCCCGGCGGCTGCGAGCGTCCGGATCGGGCCAGCGCTGATCGCGTTCACGCGGATCCCATCGGGGCCGAGGTCGGCGGCGAGGTAGCGCACCGACGCCTCGAGCGCCGCCTTGGCGACGCCCATCACGTTGTAGTTGGCGACGACCTTCTCGGCCCCGTAGTAGGTCAGCGTGAAGATCGACGAGCCGGCGTGGAGATACGGCCGGGCGCCGCGCGTCAGCGCGACGAGCGAGTAGGCGGAGACGTCCATCGCCAGTGCGAACCCGTCGCGCGACGTGTCGACGAAGCCGCCGGTCGAGGTCTTCCCGCTTCGCGAACGCGAGGGCGTGGACGAGGATGTCGAGGTGGTCGGCGTGCTCGCCCCAGCGCGCGAAGACGCGCTCGATGTCGGCGTCCGACTGGACGTCGCACGGCTCGACGAACGTCGAGCCGATCAATTCGGCGAGTGGTCGGACGCGCTTGTCGATCAGGCTTTCGATCGACGAGAATCCGACGTCGGCGCCCTCCGCGTGCAGCGCCTGGGCGATGCCCCACGCGATCGAGTGGTCGTTGGCGACCCCGAACACGAGCGCGTTCTTGCCGTCGAGCAGACCCATCCGAACCCTCCGTTCCGATAGGCTGCCATCATGCCCCACCGCTCGACTCCATCGACCGATCTGCGCGCAGCCATGGCCGGGGTGCGGGCGCTGCTGCTCGATCTCGATGGCGTCATCGTGCTGGCGGGCAAGGCGATCGACGGGGCGACCGACGCGATCGCGGCGCTCGAACGGAAGGGCATGCCGTACCGGATCGTCACCAACACCTCGGCCGTGAGTCGGGAGACGCTGTCGCGCTGGTCCGCGAAGCTCGGTGCGGCGATCCCGGCCGCCCGGTTCGAGTCGGCGCTGTCGGCGTCCGCGGCGTGGACTGCTCGCCACTTCCCGGGTGCGCCGCTGTACGTGTTGGCATCGGACGACGCGCGGACCGAATTCGCCGGCCAGCGGCTCCTGACGCACGACGAGGCGGCGGCGCCGGGTGCCACGGCGGCCGCCGTCGTCATCGGCGACTCCCCGGAGGAAGCGACCTACGAGAACCTCAACCGGGCATTCCGACTGGTGCTCGGCGGGGCCACGCTCGTCGGGATGCACCGCAATCCATGGTGGTTGACGCCGGATGGCCCGACGCTCAATTCGGGCGCGTTCGTAGTCGGTCTCGAGTTCGCGGCCGAGCGACCGGCCGTGATCATCGGCAAGCCGTCCGCGGCGTTCTTCGCACAGGGCGTCCGGGACCTGCGCAAGGAGGTCGGCCGCGACCTCGCGCGGCGCGATATCGCGATGGTCGGCGACGACGTGCGGACCGACGTGCGCGCGGCGCAGCGTGCCGGTCTCCGGGGCATCTTCGTCACCTCGGGGAAGCACGGGCCTGACGATGTCGAGGTCGCTGCTCGCGAGCGCGGCGGACGCCGCCCCGACGCCGTGGCCGCCTCACTGAGGGACGTCGTCGCCGCGCTAGACTGACGTCCACGACACCGACCGCGCATCCCTGCGCGCCCTGCCCCACACCCGAGGTCCGAGATGACGTCCGAGGCGAAGCCCCGCATCAAGATCACGTACGCGACGCTCAGCGCCAGCAACGAAGAGCTGCATACCGGTTTCGAGGAGGCCGCCCGGCAGGTCCGGCGCGACCTCGGCGGGTACCACCAGAACTACATCGACGGCGCGTGGCGGGACGGGATCGGGACGTTCGAGGCGCGCTCGCCGATCAGCACGGACATCCTGCTCGGGACGTTCGCCAGCGGCTCCCCGGCCGACATCGACGACGCCGTCGCGGCAGCCCGTCGCGCGCAGCCGGCGTGGGCAGCGACCCCGTGGCGCGAGCGGCTGACGATCCTGCGGCGGGCGGCCGAGCTGATCAGCGACCGCCTGCTCGAGTACTCGGCGGTCATGAGCTACGAAGTCGGCAAGAACCGCATCGAGTCGCTCGGCGAGGTCGAGGAATCGGCCGACCTGATCCGCTACTACGGCCAGACCATGGCGGACAACGACGGGTACGACCACCCGATGGGCAACCTCGGCGACTCGGCCGTCCATACCCGCTCGATCCTGCGGCCGCACGGTGTCTTCGCCGTCGTGAGCCCGTTCAACTTCCCGATGGCCCTGGCCACCGGACCGTCGAGTGCCGCGATGCTGGCCGGCAACACGGTCGTGGTGAAGCCGTCGTCGGCGTCGCCGCTGTCGGCCCAGAAGATGCTCCAGGCGTACATCGATGCTGGCGTCCCGCAGGGCGTCGTGAACCTCGTGATGGGTCCCGGCGAGACCGTCGGGCAGGCCCTCCAGGATCACCCGGGCATCGACGGCATCGTGTTCACCGGCTCATACGCGGTCGGGATGCAGCTGTTCCACAGCTTCAGCAAGACCTGGCCACGCCCGTGCATCGTCGAGATGGGCGGCAAGAACCCGGCGATCGTGACCCGCAACGCCGACCTCGACGAGGCGGCCGAGGGGATCATGCGCTCGGCGTTCGGGTTCGGCGGGCAGAAGTGCTCGGCGAACTCGCGGGTCTACGTCGAGCGACCGGTCCATGACGAGCTGGTCCGACTGCTGGTCGAGAAGACCGAGAAGATCGTGATCGGCGACCCGATCGAGCGCCAGAACTGGCTCGGCCCGATCATCGATCAGCGCGCGGTCGATCGCCATCAGCAGGCCGTCGCCGAGGCCCGTCGGGACGGGCAGGTGTTCATCGGGGGCGAACCGCTGACTGACGGGGATCTGGCCAAGGGGTTCTACGTGGAGCCGACCGTGGTGGGCGGTCTGCCGGCCGATCACCGGGTGTTCCGCGACGAGTTCTTCGCACCGTTGACCGCCGTGCACGCGGTGGATTCGCTCGACGAGGCGTTGACCCTCGCGAACGACACGATCTACGGCCTGACCGCCGGCGTCTACAGCGAGGACCAAGACGAGGTCCAGCGCTTCCTCGACCGGATCGAGGCCGGCGTGCTGTACGTGAACCGACGCGCGGGCGCGACGACCGGGGCGTGGCCGGGCATCCAGGCGTTCGGTGGCTGGAAGGGCAGCGGCTCGACCGGCAAGGCCGGCCTCTCGATGTACTACGTGGCGCAGTTCATGCGTGAGCAGAGCCACACGATCGTCGACTAGGGGGTTCGCACACCCGCCTCGGGCGGCCGGGACGCTCGGCTATACTCGGGCTGCATACGAAGTATCCACTCTGCATACTCGGCATGCAGTCGAGTGCCATCGTCCGACCCTGAGGTGCGCCCTTGTCCACGGCCCCGCGGATCGCCGGCGACCGCCCGGTGCCGCACATCGTCACGGAGCTGCCGGGCCCCAAGGCCCGCGCCCACGTCGACTTCGACCATCAGTGGACATCGCCGAGCTTGCCAAGGGCCTACCCCCTCGTGCCGGTCCGGGGCGAGGGCTCCACGATCGAGGACATCGACGGCAACCTCTTCCTCGATTTCGCCGCCGGGATCGCGGTCAACTCGACCGGCCATGCCCACCCCCAGGTCGTGGCCGCGATCAAGGAGCAGGCCGCAGAGCTGCTGCACTTCTCGGCATCCGACTTCTACCTGCCGATCTACGCCGAGTTCTGCCAGCGCATCGCGGCGACAGCACCGATGGATGGCCCGGCGCGGGCCTACCTCGGCAACTCCGGGGCGGAGGCGGTCGAAGCCTCGATCAAGCTCGCGCGGTTCGCCACGAAGCGCCCCTATGTCGTGGCGTTCCTCGGCGCGTTCCACGGTCGGACCTATGGCGCCGTCTCACTGACCGCGTCGAAGGCCAAGTACCACGCGGGCTTCGGGCCGTTGCTGCCGGGCGTGTTCCACGCGCCGTACGGCCGGGTGGAGGACCTCCGCTGGTTCGATGACGTCCTGTTCGACAAGCTCGCCCCGGCGAACGAGGTCGCGGCGATCATCGTGGAGCCGATCCAGGGCGAAGGCGGGTACATCGTCCCCGAGGATGGGTTCCTGCAGGGGCTGCGCGCCATCTGCGACGCGCACGGGATCCTCCTGATCGCCGACGAGATCCAGTCCGGCGCCGGACGCACCGGGAAGATGTGGGCGATCGAGCACTGGGGCGTCAAGCCCGACATCCTGCTCACCGCGAAGGGCATCGCCAGCGGCATGCCGCTCTCCGCGATGGTCGCGCGCAAGGACCTCATGGAGGCGTGGGGACCCGGAGCGCACGGCTCGACGTACGGTGGCAACCCGGTGGCCTGCGCCGCCGGCCTGGCGACGATCGACCTGCTCGAGGGGGGTCTCACGGCGAACGCCGCCGAGCGAGGCGTCCAGGCCCAGACGGCCCTGCGTCCACTCGTCGATCGCTACGACGGGCTCCTGCGCGACGCACGCGGCAAGGGCCTGATGATCGGCATCGAGTTCGACACGCCCGAGCACGCCGAGGAGGTCCAGTGGGCCGCCTTCCAGCGCGGGTTGCTGGTGCTCGAGTGCGGCAAGTCGAGCGTCCGCATGTCGCCGGCGCTGACCGTGACCGAGGCCGAGATGGCCACGGCACTGCGGCTGTTCGCCGATGCGGTCGCCGAGGTCGCCGGCGATGACCGCTCGGTCCTGGAAGCCGCAACGGATGCCGGCGCCATCCACGGGGTCGAAGCCGCCGGATGACCTCGAAGGTCGCGTCGATGCGCGACGCGGTCGCGGCGCTCGTGCGCGATGGTGACACCGTCGCGATCGAGGGGTTCACCCACCTGATCGGCTTCGCCGCCGGGCACGAGATCATCCGCCAGCGCCGTCGCGACCTGACGCTCGCCCGCCTCACGCCGGACGTCATCTACGACCAGATGATCGCCGGCGGCGTCGCGTCGAAGCTGATCTTCTCGTGGCTCGGCAACCCGGGGGTCGGTGGGCTGGGCGCGATCCGCCGGCGGATCGAGGGCGACCTCCCCGACCAGCCGCTGGCGATCGAGGAGTACAGCCACTTCGGCATGGTCGGCAGGTACACGGCCGGGGCCATGAACCTGCCGTTCTTCCCGCTGCGCTCGTACTTCGAGACCGACATGCCGGCGGCCAACCCGCTGATCCGGCCGATCGCATCACCGTACGAGGACGGCACGGTCTACGCGGTGCCGCCGCTCAAGCCGGACGTCACGATCGTCCACGCCCAGCGGGCGTCGGCCGCCGGCGACACGCAGGTCTGGGGCCTGCTCGGCTGCCAGAAGGAGGCGGCGTTCGCGGCCGACCGGGTCATCGTCGTCGTCGAGGAGCTGGTCGCGGAGGACGTCATCCGGGCCGACCCGAACCGGACGATCATCCCGGGTCTGATCGTGGACGCGGTCGTGGTCGAGCCCTGGGGCGCGCACCCCTCGTACGTCCAGGGAGCGTACGACCGCGACAACCGGTTCTACCTCGATTGGGATCCGGTCACCCGCGACGAGGACGCCGTCCAGGCGTGGCTCAAGGAGTGGGTCTACGACCTCGACGGCCGGGCCGACTACCTCGAGAAGCTCGGCGCGGAGCGGATCGCCTCGCTGCGGCCGAGCGAGCCGGCCCCGTCCGGATCCGTCGACTACGGGACGTACCGATGAGCGGCGCAGCCACCGACCTCGGCTTCAGCCAGTCCGAGATGATGATCGTCGCCGCGGCACGGGCGCTCGAAGGCCAGCACGTCTGCTTCGTTGGCGTCGGCCTGCCGAACATCGCCGTGAACCTCGCCCAGCGGACCGTGGCGCCGGCCCTCGAGCTGGTCTACGAGGCCGGCGTGTTCGGGGCGCGGCCACAGCGGCTGCCACTGAGCATCGGCGACCCGACGATCGTGACCGGCTCGACCGCGGTCGTGAGCATGTTCGAGCTGTTCGGCTTCTACCTGCAGGGTGGCCTGATCGACGTCGGCTTTCTCGGCGCCGCCCAGATCGACCGCTTCGGCAACATCAACACGACGGTCATCGGCCCGTATGACCACCCGACGACACGGCTCCCCGGCAGCGGCGGCGCCTGCGAGATCGCGATCAACGCGCGCCAGGTCTTCGTGATCATGCGTCAGTCGAAGCGGTCGTTCGTCGAGACGATCGACTTCCGGACCTCGCCCGGCAATCTCGGTGGGGCCGAGCAGGCGGAGCGGATCCGGCGCGAGGGTGGCTGGCTGGGTCGTGGCCCGACCATCGTCGTGACCGATCTCGGCATCTACCGGTTCGACGAGACCGGCGAGATGCGGCTCGACTCGCTGCACCCGGGCGCGACCGTGGAGGCGGTGCGCGAGACTATCGGCTGGCAGATCAAGGTGGCCCCGAACGTCGAAACGACGCCGGCGCCGACACCCGAGGAGCTGCGACTCGTGCGCGAGGAGCTCGATCCCGGAGGCGTCTACACCCGCTGACCGGTGGTGCTGGTACATCCAGCCGCTCGGGACCGGACCACGGACGCCTCGTCGTGACGGCACCTCGGGTCGATGATCCGACGCCTGATGGACATGAGCGCGCGCGAGCTCGCGCCCGATCGACTCGTCATCCACTACCTGGATGGCACGTCCACCGCGTCGCCGGTCTCGACGGGTCTGCGCTTGCTGCGAACGTCGGGCGTATCGACGCCCCGGCTGCTGGCCGCGTTGTCCACGGCGCTCGATCTGACGGAGGGCCAGCTCCCGGGCCATGCCGTCCGCACCGCGTTCCTCGCGATGCGCGTCGCCGACGAGCTCGCCTTTGATACTGACGCACGGACGACGGTCTTCCACGCCGCGTTCCTGAAGGACGCCGGCTGCAGCTCGAACGCTGCGGCGGTGAGCAGCATCTTCGGGGGCGACGACATCGAGCTGAAGGGCCGCCAGTCAGTGATCGACCGGTCGCTCCTGGCCAACGCCGCGTTCGCGATCCGCTCGTTGCCGGCGACCGAGCCGCTGCCGCGACGCCTGCGGCGACTCATCCACCTCGGCCTGCGCGGGCCGCAGCGAACGCAACGCGATCGAGCAGCTCCGCTGCGAGCGCGGTGCGTCGATCGCCCGAAAGGCCGGCTTCGGTGAGGCGGTCGCCGACGCGGTCCACGACGTCCACGAGCACTGGGACGGCGGCGGGCAGCCGCGACACCTCGCGGATGACGACATCCACCCGCACGCTCGAGTCGTCGCCGCGTGCGCCGCCCTCGACCTGTTCGCCTCACGACACGGCCGGGACGCCGCCGTCGAGACGCTCGTCGCCCGTCGCGGGCGCTGGTACGAACCGACGGTCGTCGACGTGCTGCTGTCGCTCATCGATCACGGCGTGCTCGGCGAGCTCGACGCCCCCGACCT
This sequence comes from uncultured Chloroflexia bacterium, assembly GCA_963788235.1. GTDB lineage: Bacteria > Chloroflexota > Limnocylindria > Limnocylindrales > CSP1-4 > SPCO01. The sequence continues at coordinate 390,329 of CAWBFV010000004.1, forward strand.
CGTCGGACGCACGCTGGACTTCGCCCCGACCGAGACCGGCGTCGAGGGTGCATCGACCGACGTCGACCGCCTCGCGCTGGCGTTCGCCGAGATCGTCGACGCGAAGAGCCCGTTCACGGGCTCGCACTCCCAGTCGGTCGCCCGGATCGCCGAGGGGGTCGCCATCGACCTGGGGTTGCCGGACGCGGACGTGGTCGACGTCCGTCGAGCCGCGCTCCTCCACGACATCGGCAAGCTCGGCGTCCCCAACAGCATCCTCGACAAACCGTGCAGCCTCGAAGCAAGTGAGTTCGAGGTGATCCGGCGCCACCCGGAGCTGAGCCTGCGGATCCTCGCTCCAGTGCCGGCGTTCGCCGCGGTCGCCGAGATGGCGGCATGCCATCACGAGCGCCTCGATGGTCGCGGCTACTTCCGCGGGTTGACCGAGCCGGAGCTGTCGATGGGCGCCAGGATCGTCGCTGTCGCCGACGTCTTCGAGGCGCTCACGGCGGACCGACCATACCGGTCCGCGATGCCGGTCGAGGCGGCGTTGGCGATCCTGCGGGAAGAGGCCGGTCGCCACCTCGCGTCCGACGTCGTCGAGACCCTCGCCGGCGCGGTCTCCTGACCCGATCGCGCCGAGGCGTCCGGGCGCCGCTCAGCCCTTGGCGAACGTGACGAGGAACTCCAACGTGCCCTGGTCGGCGATCGAGAGGATGAAGCCGCCGACGTTCGGCGCCGTGATCTGGTAGTCCGACAACGGGAACGTGATCGAGCCGGCCACCTGGATCGTGCCGTTGACCAGCTGGGCCTGGGCCGGGATCTGCACCGACTTCGTCACGCCGTGGAGCGTGAGGTCGCCGGTCAGGGTCACGTCCGTCGGGGTGCCGGCAAGGGCGGCGGCGGGCACGTCGACCGGTTGGGTCACCGCGAACGTCGCGGTCGGGTATTGATCGGTTTGGAGGCCCTCGCTGCGCAGCCGGTTGTCGCGGCGGCTCTCGTCGGAGGCGATCGTCTGGGTGTTCACGGTCAGCGAGCCCGCGGTCAACCGGGCGCCGTCGCCGGCCGTCTCGAGCGTGATCGAGCCGGTCACGTCGGACGTCCGCCCGACAGCGTCGGACTCCGCCGGCAGGTTGGCGAGCTGCTCGCGGACCCGGTAGCCGGCCTCGCTGCCGGTCGTGGCGTTCCACGTTCCGGCGACCCCCGTCGTGGCGACCGATGGGCCCGCGGCGGCCGGCGTGCTCGAGGTCCCTGGATCCGCGCTTGCCGCGTCGGTCGGGGTCGCCGCGGTCGGCGTCGACGCGGGCAGCGTGAGGGCCGCGACGGAGTCGCCGCGCAGCACCTGGTCATAGGCGATGAAGCCACCGACCGCGATCGCGAGCACGGCCAGGATGGCGAGCGGGATGAGACGGGATCGAGTCACGAGGGAGCCTCCGGCGGGCGACGCGATCTCGCGCCGTCAGCCGGGCAGATTGTCGCCGAACGCTGAGAACCGCCTGAGAACCGGCTTAGAAGCCGTCCGTTACCAGGGCAGCGCCCCCAGCAGTCGGTCGAAGCCGCCGTCGCCCACCCAGCCATCGACGGCACCAGTCTCGGCATCGATGCGGGCGATCCGCCCGCCGGTCCGCGTCAAGGCGAAGATCGTCGCACCATCCGGCGTGATCGCCAGCGCCTGGATCGCGGTGCCCGTCAGATACCGTTGCTCGACCCCAAGAGCGCGAATACCAAGGCGCACGATGCCGCCGTCGCCCGCCGCGTAGACACTGGTTCCGTCCGGCGACGGGGCCACGCGTCGTCCGGCCGGCCCGAGGTCGCCGTGCCCGAACTTCGCCAGCTCGACGGCCGCTGCGGCGGACGGCTCGAAGTCGACGGCCCGCCCGACCGTTAGCTCGCTCATGGGGATCTCGACCGCGATACCGAGCGTCGCGTTGATGGCGAGACCGCTCGAGCCAACGGTGGCGAGGCCCCAGTCCGACGCGGCCTCCGTGTCATCGAATCCGCGGGTCGGGAGGTCGATGCACACGGCCCAGGCCTCCGTACTGGAGAGGGCATGGACGAAGGGATAGTCGGCCCCGCGGTACAGCGTGAGGACCATGCCATCGTCCCGCCGTTCCTGGTCGATGGGGTAGCCGGCCATCTGCTCATCGAGGTTTCGCTTGTCGACGATCACGGCATCGCGCAGGCGCCCGTTGGCCGTGTCCACGGCACGAACCTGGTAGCGGCCCACAAGCGACCCGGGGATCTGCTCCGCGACATACAGGATCGAGCCATCCGGCGACAGCGCATCGAAGTCGAATGCCCCGTCGAGCTCGATGATTCGCGGCGCGTGGCGGCTCGCCAGGTTGGCATCGAGCACCGCGAACCGGCTGATCGCGCGATCGACTCCGGCGGCTCCGCGCTGGGCACCGGCTTCGGTGAGCACCAGCGTCGAGCGGTCGGCCGACAGGCCGACCGGCACCGGATCGAGTCCGATCGTCGGGAGGACCCACCGCCCGTCGATCGTCTGGCCATCGCCGCCGTACCCGGGCTGGATCACGACATTTCGCACGACCGTCGAGGTGGGACCGGGCGTCGCGGTGAACACGTTGCCCCAGAGGTCGCCGGGGACCCCGACCGGCACGCCGATCTGCTCCTCGAGCGTGCTGTCGAGGATCACCTTGAGGTCCGGCTCGCCGGCCCGGCCGACCAGCAGCCATGCGTCGCCGGAGGCGGCGGTCGGGGCCGGCGTGGAGATCGACGGTGCCGTGGCCGACGGACTCGGACGCGACGACGTGGTACCGGACGGCGCGCCACCGGAGCCGACAGCCGCCGTCGTGCACCCGACGATCGCGACGATCCCCAGCGTGGCCGTCAGCCAACGCACTGGCAGCATCCTCGACATCGGGAACCTCCTGGCGTTCCGGTCCACGGCCATGTCTCACATACACCGGAGACCGGTTCCAGGTTCCCTGCGGTCGCCTACTCCATCGACTCGGCGATCGCGATCGTCGCGTCGCGGCCGAGGGCGCTCTCGATGCGATACGTCGTCGACCCGTCCGTCCAGACCAGGGCGTCGCCGACCCAGCGCCTGGACTCATCGACTGCTCGACCGTCGGTCCCGACGTAGTAGAAGAAGTGCGGATCGCCCGAGATCCAGTAGCCGCGCTGCCCGGCCACCGTGACGCGCTCCAGGGTCGTCCCCGAATGGATGACCTTGTCGAAGAAGCCCTCGTCGACGGTCCCGTCGAACTGCATCATGAGCAGGCCGATCCCGGGCTCGTTGGTGTCGGGCAGGCGAGCGCTGGACCGCCACACGTAGGCGACCTGGTTGTTCCTGTAGGCGTCGATCCAGACCGCGTCCGGCGGCCCGAGCCGGTCGTCTGTCGGTAGTCGGACCGGGATGCCGGCACGTTCCTCCACGACCTCGAGCGACACGCGCTGGCCGAGCTGCAGCCCGCCACCGAGCGGCGTCGGCAGGGCGGGGAGGGTGACCCCGACGGCGAGGTGCCCGGCGATCCGATCGGCGACGCCGGCGGGGTCGGTGGCGGCGTCGGACCGCCGCCGAACAGGAAGCGCAGCCCCGGCAGGCCCAGGCCTGCGGCACCGGCGATGACGGCGAGGGCGAGCAGCGCGATCAAGGCGAGGACGAGGGAACGCCGCAGCGGCTGCCAGCGGCGCGGGAACCATCCTCGGGCCGCGCGGCGGCGGCTCGTGTCGGTGAGTCGGACGCGGACGCGGGTCGCGATGTCGGGCGCGGCCGTCGCACCGGTCGGCGTGAGAGGTGCCGCCGCCGGCCAGGCGATCGCGTCGCCCAGCGACCGCAGGGCGCCTTCGAGCGCGGTGTCGTCGAAGCGCTGCATGGATCGCTCGGTCATCGGTCGACCTCGCGCTCGATCGGGCCGAGCGCGACCCGCAGGCGCTCGAGCGCCCGGGATGTCCGGGACTTGACGGTCCCACGCGGGATCCCGAGCGTATCGGCCGTCTCGGCCTCGCTGAGGTCGAGCAGGAACCGTGCCCCGAGGACCTCGCGGTCGTCGTCACGCAGCGTGTTCAGCGCGGCCAGCAGCTCCGAGCGCTGCTCGGCGGCCATCACGGCCTGCTCCGGGCCGGGCGACGTCCGCCCGACCAGCGACGCGTCCGCGGCACGCAGCGCGAGCCCCTGGCGACGACCCGCCGACCGCCGCCGGTTGCGCGCCTCGTTCGCGACGATGCGCAACAGCCACGGTCGGAGCGGCGCGCCATCGCGAAAGCGGGGGAGGGCGTCGAACGCCTTGAGGAATGCTTCCTGCACCGCATCGTCGGCATCGGTCTCCGGGCAGATGAGGTGCGCAGTCCGAACAGCGACGTCCTGGTACCGGCGGACGATCGACTCGTACGCCGTGACGTCGCCGGAGCGGGCGCGCACGATCAGATCGGCGTCTTCGATGTGGACGGCCCTCCACGACAACCGTACCCCGTACACCGCATGGCCAACGTCGGTTCCCGCCTGACCGGTCCGACCCGCTACGATCGGCTCCATGACCGATCAGCCACGGACGCGAGGCCGCGTCTTCCGACGCTCCCTGCAGGCCGACCCGCCGGTCGCCGTCGAGTCGAGCGGGTCGACGATCCGCGATTCCGAGGGGCGGTCGTACATCGATGCCGCGGGCGGCGCGATCGTCGTCAATGTCGGCCACGGGCGCGCCTCGATCGCCGACGTGCTGGCCGACCAGGTTCGCCGGCTGTCCTATGCCCACGGTTCGGCGTTCACCACCGAGGCGCTCGAGACCTATGCGGCCGAGGTCGGCGACGTGCTGCCCGTCGACGAGCCGGCGATCTACCCCGTGTCCGGCGGATCCGAGGCGATCGAGACGGCGCTGAAGCTGGCTCGCGTCTACCACCTGGCCCGCGGCGAACCCGACCGCGATGTGCTCATCTCGCGGTACGGCAGCTACCACGGCAACACCCTCGGCGCGCTCGACGCGGGTGGCAGGCCCGCCCTGCGGGCGCCGTACGAGCCGTGGCTCGGGCGGTTCCTGCACGTGTCGGCGGCGTACCCGTACCGGGCGGCCGATCCCGACGCGCACGCGCTCGGGGATGGCGAAGCGCTCGCCCGCGAGCTCGACGAGGCGATCCGCGCGGCCGGCCAGGGTCGCGTGGCCGCCTTCCTGGCCGAGCCGATCGTCGGTGCCACGCTCGGGGCGGTCGTCCCGCCCGACGACTACTGGCCGGCGATCGCCGAGGTGTGCGCCCGGCATGGCGTTCTGCTGATCGCGGACGAGGTGATGACGGGCTTCGGCCGGACCGGTCGCTGGTTCGCGCTCGACCACTGGGGCGTTCGGCCGGACATCCTGGTGGCTGCCAAGGGGACGACCGGCGGCTACTGGCCGTTCGCGTTCGCGGCCGCGAGCGGGCGCGTGTTCGACGCCGTGATGGCGCCCGGCAAGGGGTTCGTCCACGGCTTCACGCACTCGCACTCGGTGCTCGGGGCGACGGTCGCCGGTGAGGTCCTCAGGATCCTGCGCGAGGAGCGGCTCGTGGAAGCGAGTGCCGAGAAGGGCGTCCGATTCATGACGTTGCTCAACGGCGCGCTCGAGGAGCATCCATCGGTCGGCGAGATCCGCGGTCGCGGATTGATGATCGGCATCGAGTTCGTCGCCGATCGGGCGACACGACGGCCGTTCCCGCGCGCGGCGCGGATCGCCGAATCCGTGCTCGGCGCGGCGCGCGAGCGCGGCGTCCTGGTCTACATGGGCACGGGCAACGCCGACGGCGTCGATGGCGACACGATCCTGCTCGGGCCGCCGTTCGTGATCACCGACGACGAGATGCAGCGGGTCGCCGAAGTCCTCGCCGAGTCGATCGAGGTGGCAACGGCGGCGGTCGCGCGCTAGGCGACCGCCGCTGCGGTCGGCCGATCAGCGAAAGCGCACCCCGGCCAGCACCTGCTCGAACCGATCCTTCGCCGCCGCGACATCGTCCGTCACCTCCGCCCCGGTCCGGAGCCAGATCAGCAGCGGACCGCTGTCGGTGGTCACGACCGCGAGCCGGAGCGAGTATTCCGGCTGCAGCCCGAAGCAGTCATCTGCCGTGATGCCGGTGTCCGGGCAGCCGAGCGACCCGTCGATCGACTGGCCGGTCGTCGCCGTGACGACGGTCGTCTTGTGACCGTCGACGGTGATGTCGGCTCGGTCTGCGAACGTCGCGCCGTGGTCCGTCTGGCCGAGCAGGTACCCGACGTAGTCCGGCGGGACAGAGCTGGTCGTCGACGAGCCGGGTGCGTAGACGACGACCGGCTGGAGGAAGCGGATCGCCACCGAGTTGTCGTCGGCGACCCACGTCATGAAGTGGTCCGACTCCTCGGCCGGCTCGGCGGGGACGAAAGCCGGCACCACGAAGTCGATCGGTGTCCCGAAGGCCCGCGTCGCGTATCCGGCCGCGGTCGACGACGTCGCCGATGGCGCGGCGGACGGCGCGGCCGCTGTGGCGGCGACGGACGGGGCTGCCGTCGCGGCGCTGGGTGGTCCGGCTGTCGGGATCGAGCTGGCTGATGAGCTGCCGCCGCAAGCAGCGACGCAGAGCATCAGGCCGGCGAGCGCGGTGATCCGTGGCATCGAACAGGTCCTCCCAGATGGACATGAGCGTCCATCAACCTGATACATGCCGGCCCCTGAGCGGTTCCCTGAATCCGCGCGAGCGTCCGTCTAGCGCCGCCGGTCGAACCCCAGGCCGCCGCCGAAGACCAGGAGCACGCCGAGGACCACGAGCGCGAGCGGCACGATCAGCCCGCCGACCTGCGGTTGGACCAGGTTCGCCCCGCCGATCACGGCGAGCAACCCGCCGAACCACGCCTGCCAGCCGATCCCGCCACCCGACGTCGCACGGACGAGCGCGATGAACAGGAACGCGACCCCGAGCGACATCGTGCCCAATCCCTCGCGTCCGAGACCAGCGTTGGTGAGCGCGCCCGGGACCGCGAGCGCCGTGATGATCGCACCGGCGTAGAGCGATCCCGTGCCACGGGTGAAGGCCCAGCGAACGAGGAACGCGATGCCGATCGCGAGGACCAGCACGGAGCCGATCGATTGCGAGTCGGGATAGAGCTGCTGGAGCAGCAGGAGCCCGCCGAACACCAACAGGAAGATGCCGATCCACGGCAATCCAGGTCGGCGGGCTTGGTCGGGACCCCATTCCCACGCGTAGACCCGAGGCGCTCCGGCCGGCGGCCGGCCGCCGCTGTCGGGGCCGAGACGCGTGACCGGTTCGGGTCGTTCGTCCATCGCTCCCAGCCTACCCCGCCGGGACGGGCGCCGGTGCCGGGGTGACCGGCTCGTCCTCGACGTGGCTGAACCCGAGTCGGTCGGCGAGCCGCCCGAGCGGGCCGGGCGCCCACCAGTTCCAGCGCCCCATCAGCCGCATCGTCGCGGGCACCAACAGGACCCGGACGATGGTCGCGTCGATGAGGACGGCGATCGCCATGCCGACCCCGATGCTCTTGATCGTGATCGATTTGGCGAGGGCGAACGCCGAGAAGACCGTGACCATGATCAGCGCCGCGCCCGTGATGACGCCGGCGGTCTTGGCCAGCCCTTCGGCGACCGACTCCGTGTTGTCACCCGTCCGCCGGTAGGCCTCCTGGATGCGCGACAGCAGCAGGACCTCGTAGTCCATCGAGAGGCCGAACAGCACGCTGAACATGATGATCGGGTTGCCCGCGATGGTGAACCCGGGGGTCTCGAAGCCGAGCAGGTTCGAGAAGTTGCCTTCCTGGAAGATGAAGACCAGCGCGCCGAACGAGGCGGTGATCGAGAGCAGCGTCATGACGACGGCCTTGATCGGGATCACGACCGACCCGAAGAGCAGGAACAGGATCACGGCACTCGCGCCGAGGGTCAGCGCGATGGCCCAGGGGATCGTCTCCGACTGGCTGGCCATGAAGTCCTTGCCCTGGGCGGCGAGGCCGCCCACCTGGGTGCTCACGCCGTCGACGGCCACGGCGCGGACGCCCGGGACCACCGCGGTCCCTGATGGGCTGAGCGGGGCGAGCGGGCTGATCGCGTCGAGGCGGACCGTCGAGCCGCGGATGTATGTGTCCTCGAGACGGGTCAGACCGGCCGCGAGCTCGGGCGGCAGCTGATCGCGCGGGACGGCAAACAGCGCGGCGATCCCAGCGACGTCGAGTTCGGCGCCCGTGGCCGGATCCTTGAGGCCGTTGAACGGACCCTCGACCCGGTCGACGTTGGCGACGCCATCGATGGCGGCGCTCAGGTCCTGGATCCGCTGGATATTCGATTCGTCGGTGGGCGACCCCTGGACGTTGGCAAGCACGACGATCGGTGACGTCTCGCCGGCGCGGAAATCGCGCGACAGGGCGACCGCGGCCTCGCGACTCTCGATGCCCGCTGGCAGGACGGAGGCATCGGGGATGCCCTGGCTCAGGCGGAGGAACGGCGTACCGACCACGAGCAGGAATGCGAGCGTCGGGATCAGCACGAGGAACGGTCGGGCCATGACGGCATGCGCCATGCGCTCCCAGCGGGATTCGCGCGCCGCCGTCGCCGCTGGTCCGACCGGCCGACCGAGAACGGCACGGATCCGATCGCGCAACCCGGCGACGCTCAGGGCGTTGACGCGCGGTCCGAGCATGCCGAGGACGGCGGGCAGGAACGTGAGCGCATAGAACACCGAGGCCGCGACGACCAATGCTCCGCCGATGCCGAACGAGCGCAGTGCCGACGGCTGGAAGAGCAGCAAGCCGGACAGCCCGACGGCGACGGCGAGCCCCGAGAACGTGACCGCCTTGCCGCTGGTCGCGACCGTGACCTCGACGGCCGAGGCGACGTCGCGTCCGCGGCGGAGCTCCTCGCGGAAGCGGCTGACCATGAACAGCGAATAGTCGATCGCGAGCGCGAGGCCAAGCATCGTGGCGACGTTCTGGACGTAGATCGAGAGCTCGGTCATCTGCGCCGCGAGGAACACGCCCGCGAGCGTCGTCGGGATCGCCAGACCGGCGACCACCAGCGGCAGTCCGGCGGCGACCAGCGAGGCGAAGACGAGCACCAGGATCAACGCCGCGAAGGGGAACGAGACGGTCTCGGCCTGGATCAACTCCTTCTCCGACTGGGAGGCCTGATCCTGGGTGGCCGGCGCGACGCCGGTGAGCTGCAACGTGAGCCCGACCGGCTGGTCGATCAGCGCCCGGAAGGCGGGCATCTCGTCGACGGCCGCTTCGTCGGTGATCGCCAGTCGGACGATCGTGTACGCCGAGGTCCCGTCGGTGCTGATGAACCGGTCGTCGTGCGTCTCGGTCCAGCCGACGGTGCCGTCGACACGGTCGTCAGCCACGAGCCGCTTGAGCGAGGTGGCGATGCGGTCCTGGAACGCCGCAGAGCGGGCGTCGTCGCCGGCCGTGCCCCGGAACAGGGCGACGATCGCGCCGCCGCCGGCACCGAACTCGTCGGCGAGACGGTCCGAGACCGCGGCGGACTGCGAGTCCGGATCGGTCCAGCCGCCGGCGCTCAAGGCGCCCGTGACCTGGGACGCGAGCGTCGTGGACGCGACGGCGATCAGGATGGCGATGATCGTGACGGGTCGGCGGAAGCGGTAGATGAACCGGCCCCAGGCGCTGAACATCGGACGCGTACCCCAAAAGTGCGGCGTTGTTGGCAGCACCATAGAGAATGACTATTCCCCTTGTCAACCCGGAACCGGTTGCCTGCTCAAACAACCTTCGCTATGGTTAAGGGAGCAGTCATTCGCTTTGGAGCCACCTCGCGCCCATGCCTCGCATCTCAGCCGCCCACGAACAGCAGGTCCGTGACCGGATCATCCAGGCGGCGGTCACGGTGTTCTCCGAGAAGGGCTACCACCGCGCGACGATCTCGGACGTCGTCCAGCGCTCGGGCCTGTCGGTCGGCGCGATCTACACGCATTTCCGGAACAAGGAAGAGCTGTTCCTGCACAGCTGCGACCTGATCTCGGGGCAGGGGCTCGACGAGCTGGCGATCCGACTGGCGCCGCTGACGTCGAGCGCCGATCGACTGCGGGCCGCGGTCGAGTATTACGTCGAGACCATCGACGAGTTCGACGGCGCCCCCGGTCAGGTCGGGCTCGTCCGGGCATGGGCCGAAGCCGGCGAGGAGCCCGGCGTGCGCGAGATGCTCGTCCGACGACGCGAGCGGCTCGCTGGCGCCGCCCAGATGCTGATCCAGGAGGGCATCGCGAGAGGCGAGCTCTCCTCCGCGCTCGACGTCGAGGCCATCGCCCGCGGGTTCATGGCCTTGCTCGACGGCTTGCTGCTGCTGCGGATCGAGGCCGGCGAGCGGTATCGGCCCGACGACCTGGTGCGCTACGCGACCGCCGTCCTCGACGTGCTGCTCGCGACCGGGACCGACGCGCGACTGGAGCCGACGAGGGCGTAGCATCGGCGGCCATGGCCCACGTCCAGACCGTTCTCGGATCGATCGAGCCCGCATCGCTCGGCACCACGCTCCCGCACGAGCACACGCAGATCGCGCTGTGGCACATCCCGTCGCGATGGGATTACTGGCAGTTGACGCGCGACGAGGCGCTGATCGTCGAGGAGCTCGCGGCGTTCCGAGCCGCGGGCGGCTCGGGGATCGTCGACCTGACGCTCCCCGGCGTCGGTCGCGATCCGGCGTGGCTGGCCGGGATCGCCCGCGCGACCGGTCTCCACGTCGTGATGGGCAGCGGCTGGTACCGCGGCGCGTACTACCCGGCCGAGGCCAGGATCGATCGTCGCTCGGTCGACGATCTGGCCGACGAGCTGGTCCGCGAAGCCACCGAGGGTGTCGCCGACACCGGGATCCGGGCGGGCGTCATCGGCGAGATCGGCACGGACAAGCCGTGGGTGTCAGCCCTCGAGGAGCGGGTCCATCGCGCGGCGGCGCGCGCCGCGAAACGGACGGGTCTGGCGATCACGACCCATGGCGTGCTGTCGCCGGTCGGGCTCGAGCAGTTGCGCATCTTCGAGGAGGAGGGCGCCGACCCGACCCGCGTCGTCATCGGCCATGCCGACTCCTATCCCGTTCTCGACCATCACCTCGCGATCATCGACCGCGGCGCATCGGTCGAGTTCGACTTCCTCGGGATGCCGTTCAGCGCGCTCGAGCGACATGGCGAGCCGCGCGTCGTCGACCTGCTGTGCGAGCTCCTCGCGCGCGGGCACGCCGACCAGATCCTCCTGTCGCAGGACGTCTGCAACGACGCCCAGCTGCTGCGCTACGGCGGCCACGGCTACACGTATCTCGCGACGACGTTCCTGCCGCGCCTCCGCGAGGCCGGCGTCAGCGACGCCGAGATCGAGACGATGACGATCGCCAATCCGCGCCGGATGCTGTCGATCGACTGACCGCGGTCAATCGACCAGGGTGGCGTCCACGCTCAGCGCGACGTTGCCCTTGAGCGCCTGGCTGATCGGGCAGCCGTCCTTGGCACCCTCGGCGGCCGTCACGAAGTCGGCTTCGCTCATGCCGGGCACGACGCCGCGGACCGTCAGGTGGCTCGACACGACCCGCCAGCCCGCTTCGAGCTTGTCGAAGGTGACGTCGGCTGAGACATCGAGTCGATCGGGCGGCGTCCCGGCACGACCGAGCGCCCCGGAGAAGGCCATCGCGAAGCACGAGGCGTGGGCGGCCGCGACCAGCTCTTCCGGGCTGGTCTTGTCGGGAGTCTCGGTCCGCGCGGCCCAGCTGACCGGCAGGTCGCTGAACGCGCCGCTCGAGATGGCGCTGACGGTCCCTGAGCCTGTCGTGAGGTCGCCGGACCAGGCGACCTCGGCGCGTCGGATGGCGGTCATGGGATCGGGCTCCTCCTCGACTCGGGCTGGCGTCGACCATCGTACCCGCGGCTGACGCAACGACCGGTGACGAGCTGTCCGGTCGGGTCCGGTGCGGTCTGGACCTGACCATCCGCCCGCCCGGTCTGGGACGGGCGAGCGGTTCCGCGACGCGCCACCCCACCCGACGATCGATCCATGCATTCCCAGCTGCAACGCCTCGCTCCGTTCGCCCTTGCGCTGGTGCTCGTCGTCGGGCTCGCCCCGAGCGTCGCCGCCGTCGACGACATCAGTGGTGCTTCGATGGCCGCCGCCGAAGCCAAGGCGCTGGCACTGACCAACCAGCGACGCGTGGCGCACGGACTCGTGCGTCTGCGGCTCGATTCGCGATTGACCGGCCTCGCTCGCCAGCGCGCCCGCTACATGGCCGACACCGGCGAGTTCAGCCACGTCCAATCTGGCGGGACGGACGTGTTCGACATGATCACGGCCGCCCACATCAACTGGTACGCGGCAGGCGAGATCATCGCCTGGAATACGGCAGGGCCACTCGACTACTCCGCGGAGTTCGCGGTCCAGGGCTGGATGGGCTCCAAGGCCCACCGCGCGATCGTGCTGTCGGATGACTACAACTACGTCGGCTTCGGGGTCGCCGTGGCCGCCGACGGCACGCGCTACTGGGCCGGCGTCTATCTCCGCGGCCCGGACCGCACGGCCGGGTGGGCCAGGAACGGGACCTGGAGCAAGGTCAACCTGGACAGCCGGTACGCGCGCGTCACGGTCCGCTGGGCCGGTGGCGACACGCGGCTCCAGGTGCTCACGTCGGGGCTGCGCTATTACCAGGCGCAGCGACGGCGAGACGGTGGTGCCTGGTACGACTACGGCACGATGACCGGTGGGCACCTGACCGCCCGCTGGATGCGCGGTCACACCTACGAGTTCCGTGTTCGCTCGCGCGACCGACGCGGCAACTGGAGCGCCTGGGTCACGAGGACGATCGTTCCCTGATCCGGAGCCCGAAGGCGGGCCCAGCCACGAACGCGAGGCCGTTGCAAGCCCCAAGGCCGTCCCACTGGCGGACCCGTCGGTTCACGGGCGTATCCTTGACGCCCCACCCGAGAGGAGGCGGCCGATGCCTGAGTTGAACCTGAGGGACATTCGCAAGGAACTCCGATTCCCGGAGCTGCGACTCCCCGAAATGTCGCGTGACGACATCGCCAAGGCGCTTGGCGAGGCCCGCAAGGAAGTGCAGGAAGTCCGAAAGGACCTCAACGATTTCCGGCGCGAGTTCGAGGTGCCGAAGGTCGATGTCTCGGCCGTCGAGATGCCCAAGATCGACCTCTCCAAGGTCGATCTCGAAAAGGTCTCCAAGGACGCGCGCAAGATGTCCAAGGACGCCGTGAAGATGTCCAAGGACGCGCGCAAGAACGCCCGACAGGCCGCCCAGAAGGCCGGCCTCGTCAAGGGACCGTCGCGCATCCCGTTCGTGCTGGTCGGCCTGGCCACCTTGGGTCTCGTCGCCTGGGCCCTTGCGACGCCGGGTGTCAAGGCCCGACTGCAGGAGGCCGCGCGTCAGATCCGCGAGCGGATGGAGGAGCGGCGCAACGCGTGGGAGCTCGACGACGACACCCGCGCCTTCGATGCCGCCGAGCCGGCCGGCGTGACGCCGAACGCCTACGCCGATTCGATCGACACCCCCGCGAGCCCGTTCGCCGAGCCGCCGACGGGTCTGCCCGAGCGCCTCGGTGACAACGGCGCCCACAAGATCGAAGGGGACCAGCCCGCCAGGGCCTGACCGCCGACCTTCTCGCCTGACCGACACCGCCCGTCCAGGGCGGTGTCGTCGTTTTCCGGGCGGTTCGCGGTTCGGACGCGGGTGATCGCTCCGCCGCCCGATTTCGAGACGGACGTACGGCTCCGACGTGCGGCCCCTACCATCGCTGGCCATGCCGGGGATGGGTGGGATCGGGGTACTGGCACGCCGGCTGTGGCGGAACGGGGCCCTTCGTCGGGTCCTGCCGGCGTTCCTGCTGTTCACCTGCGCCGAGTTCGGCACCTGGGTCGCCATCCTGCTGTATGCGTACGAGCGCACCGGGCCTGCGTCGGTCGGGGTGGTGGCGCTGATCCAGCTGGTACCCGCTGCGCTGCTGGCGCCGGCAGCGGCGTCGCTCGGCGACCGCTTCCCGCGCGAACGGGTGCTGGTCGGGGGCTATCTCGTCCAGGCCGTTGCCATGGGGGCGACCGGCGCGGCGATGCTGGTCGAGGCGCCCATCCCGGTCGTTTACGGGCTCGCGGTCGTCGCTGCCAGCTCGGTGGTGGTCGCCCGACCGACGCAGTCGGCGCTGCTGCCGTCGCTTGCCGTGGCGCCGGATGAGCTGACCGCCGCCAACGGGGCCACCGGCGTCGTCGAGGGCGCCGGGATCCTGATCGGTCCGCTCGCTGCCGGCGCGATCGTCGCGGTCGCCACCCCGGCCGCGGTCTTCCTCGCGGCCGCCGTCGCGCTGCTGGTTGCCGCTGCCGTCGTCGCCGGGCTTCGACCCATCGCGGGGCTCGAGGCCGCCGACGATCCGTCGGGGCTCGACGAGCGCGCCGACGTGAGCATCCGCGAGGGCCTGCGCACGGTCTCGTCCGATCGCGACGCTCGACTGGTCGTCGGCCTGCTGACCGCCCGGACGCTGATGATCGGCGCGGCCGACGTGCTGTTCGTGCTGCTGGCGCTCGACCTGCTCGGCATCGGCGAGCCAGGTGCCGGGCTGCTGTCCGGCGCGCTCGGCGCGGGCGCGATCGTCGGCGGCGCCACCACGTTCCGCCTCATCGGACGCAGCCGCCTCGCCAGCGTCGCCGCCGCAGGAGCGATCGCGTGGGGCGTGGCGATGGCCGGGATCGCGATCACCGGGTCGGCGTGGCTGGCGCCGCTGCTGGTCGTGATCGGCGGGGCGGGTCTGGCGGTCGTCGACATCGCCGGTCGCACGATGCTCCAGCGATCGATCCGCGACGAGGTCCTTGCCCGGGTCTTCGGACTCCAGGAGGGCCTTGCCATGGCGGGTCTGGCGGCGGGATCGATCATCGTGCCGATCCTCGTCGCGCTGTTCGGTCTGGTCGGCGCGGTCCTGGTGACGGCCGCGATCCTGCCCGCGCTCGTCGGCCTGTGGTGGCGCCGGCTCACCGACCTCGATCGCCGCGCGGTCGTGCCGGTCAGGGAGATCGCCTTGCTTCGTCGCAGCCCGATGTTTCGGCCCTTGCCGGCGCCCCAGCTCGAGGCCGTCGCCAGGCGCTCGACCTGGCTGACGATCGGCCGCGGCGCGACGCTGATCCGGGAGGGCGAGCCCGGCGACCGGTTCTACGTGCTCGCCTCGGGCTCTCTCGGCGTCGATCGGGCCGGCCGGCACCTGCGCGACGTCGACGTCGTGGGCGATGGCGTCGGCGAGATCGCGCTGCTGCGCGGCGTGCCGCGGACGGCGACCGTGACCGCGCAGGTCGACACGTCGCTGCTCGCGATCGACCGCGCACCGTTCCTCGCCGCGGTCACCGGCCATCCCGGCGCATTCGCCGCCGCGGAACGGGCGGTCGCCGGTCGGGCGATGTGAGGAGTCCTTGGCGGGAACGGGGAGAGGGACCGGCGATCAGCCCACGCCTGTCGACGTCCGGGGGTCAGCGTCTCGATCGCCGATCGGGTCTCCGAGCTCGATGATGCGCCCGCTGATCTCACCCGCGTCGGGGTAGGCCTCGCTGTGGTCGAGCCCAACGTCGGGGAGCCCGAGCCCGGTCGCTGCGGCGTCGGTCAGGAAGAGGTAGGGGCGGGCACCGATCCGCGAGCGGATCGTGTTCTTCAGCAGCCGGTGCGCGATCGTCACGGCAGGACCGAGGAGATCACTGCCCGCTCCGACGATCTGGTGAACCGCCGGTCCCCGGTGGACGACGACCTTGAGGTCGAGATGGGCGACAGCCGGGCAGGCGGTGCACACGTGGTCGCTGGACGGGATCGCCCGCGTCCGGCTGTCGACGAACGCGCGGTACATCGTCCCGAGATCGTCGAGGACCCGGTCGCCTTGACCGTCGAGCCGGGCAGCCGGCGCGGCGGCGAAGACGGCGTCACCCTCCAGCTTGACGAGGGTGAAGTCGGGCTCGATACCCCGGATGACCGAGTCGAGCAGGGCCCCGAGGATCGAGTACGCCGCGGGGACGCCTGCGCTGAAATCGACCCCGTGCTCCTGCTCGACGCCCGTCATGAACCCGGTGTAGCCGGAGATGTCCGCGAGCAACAGATATCGCGGGCCTGCTCCTCCGTCGGTGCCTGTTTGATCCGCGGATCGCGCTACCTGGTCCAATGGTGCTCCCGTCAGTGTCGCGTCGAGCGGCGAGCGAGCTCTGCGGCGAGCTCATGCTACCCGAGCGACGCCCACGCCCACGCTCATGTCGCCGGCCCTTCTGCTCCTCCTGAGGCGTCGTTGACGCTTCCGCGGGTAATCCCGATAATCTGACTCGGAATTGCCGACGCGGCCGCCGGCCCGACGCGACGCACCCGACGTCGCCACGACGCCCGCCCGTGCACCCACGCTCACCCGAGGACCGAGGATCGAATGACCGCAACCCGCGAGATCACCGCCGACAAGCGCGAGCAGTTCGCCTTCCACGACGACATCGCGTACCTGCGCGAGACGAAGCGTGGGCTGACGCGCGCCACGGTCGAGGAGATCAGCGGCTTCAAGGGCGAGCCGGACTGGATGCTCCAGTTCCGCCTGCGCGCCTTCGAGCACTTCCTCAAGCGCCCGATGCCGGCCTGGACCGACGGCCTCGATCGGATCGACTTCGACAAGATCGTCTACTACCGCAAGCCGTCCGAGCGCGAAGAGAAGTCGTGGGACGACGTCCCGGAGCAGATCAAGGCGACGTTCGAGCGTCTCGGGATCCCCGAGGCGGAGCGCAAGTTCCTGGCCGGCGTCGGCGCCCAGTACGACTCCGAGGTCGTGTACCACAGCGTCCGCGAGGAGCTCTCGAAGATCGGCGTGGTCTTCATGGGCACCGACCAGGCGCTCAAGGAATACCCCGAGATCTTCAAGAAGCACTTCGGGACGATCGTCCCGCCCGAGGACAACAAGTTCGCGGCGCTCAACAGCGCGGTCTGGTCGGGCGGCTCGTTCGTCTACGTCCCCAAGGGCGTCGAGGTGCCGCTGCCGCTGCAGGCCTACTTCCGCATCAACGGCGAGAACACCGGCCAGTTCGAGCGGACGCTGATCGTCGTCGAGGAAGGCGCCAAGGTCCACTACATCGAGGGCTGCACCGCGCCGATCTACGCGACCGACTCGCTGCATGCCGCGGTCGTCGAGGTCGTGGCGCTGCCCGGCTCGAAGGTCCGCTACACGACGATCCAGAACTGGTCGAACGACGTGTACAACCTCGTGACCAAGCGCGCCCACGCGTACGAGAACAGCACCGTCGAGTGGATCGACGCCAACACTGGCTCGCGCAAGACCGTCAAGTTCCCGGCGATCTACCTGCGCGGCGAGGGCGCCACGGCCGACATCATCAGCGTCGCGGTCGCCGGCAAGGGCCAGCACCAGGACACGGGCGCGAAGGCCATCCACCTCGCGCCGAACACGCGGTCGCGGATCGTCTCGAAGTCCGTCTCCAAGGACGGCGGGCGCGCCACGTACCGCGGCCAGCTCAAGGTCGCGCCCGGCGCCACGAACGTCGTGGCCAGCGTTCGGTGTGACGCGCTGATGCTCGACGACATCAGCCGCAGCGACACCTACCCGTACATCGACATCCAGGAAGACGACACGACGATGACCCACGAGGCCACCGTCGGGAAGATCAGCGCGGACCAGGTCTTCTACCTGATGAGCCGCGGCCTCACCGAGAACGAGGCCCAGAACCTGATCGTCCAGGGCTTCCTCGAGGTGTTCACCAAGGAACTCCCGATGGAATACGCCATCGAGTTCAACCGGCTCGTGAAGATGGAGATGGAAGGGTCGCTGGGTTGACGGCCCCGGCCACGCGGCCACGGCCCGCGCGGCGGGCCATCGACGAGCTGTCCCTGCCGGTCGACGAGGCAATCCTCGAGCGGCTGATCGCCAGCTCTCCGGATTGGCTCGCCGCCGATCGTCGCGAGGCGTTCGAGCGCTGGACGACGTTGCCGGCCGAATCCAACCTCCTGTACACGTCCTACATCGACCTGCGGGCGGCCGCGCTCGAAGACGCCACGTTCGATCTGGTCGCCGACGGTGCCACTGCGTCGGACGCCCTCCCATTGCCCCCGGACGCCGACGCGTTGATCGAGGTCGGTGAGGGCCGACTCATCGGGGTTGCGCTGTCCGACGCCGCACGAACCGCCGGCGTTCGGCTGCGGACGCTGTCCGATGATCTCGCGACCGTCCGCGACGATCTCCTTCGCGAGCACGCCCTGCCGGCCGATGACAAGTTCGCCCAGCTGACGCGCGCCATGTGGAGCCAGGGTGTCGTGCTCGACGTGCCGGCCGGCGTCACGCTCGCCCAGCCGGTCGTCATCCGGTGGGCATCGGGCGCCCCCGATCGTGCCCTGGTCACGCGGACGCTGGTCCGCCTCGGCGATGGCGCCAGCGCCTCCGTCGTCGAAGAGCTCGTGCCCTCGTCGGAGGACGACAGCACCGGGCAAGCGTTCTTTGCCGGCACGATGGAGGTCACGCTCGGAGCCGGGGCGGCGCTGCGGGTGGCGAGCCTGCAGGAGCTGCCCGGAAACGTCGTCACGATCCAGCATCGTTCCGCGCTGATCGGCGAGGCGGCCAAGCTCGAGTGGGCGCTCGCCCAGCTTGGCGGCAGGCTCCTTCGCAGCCGCGTGGACAATCGGCTCGTGGGCGATCGCAGCTCGGTCCGCCAGGTCGAGATCGTCTTCGGCGCCGACGAGCAGCTGTTCGACCTCACCTCGTACACGACCCACATCGGTCGGGACACGACCGGCGACCTGCTGTCGAAGGCCGCGCTGCTCGAGCGATCGAGGTCCTACATGAAGGGCCTCATCACGATCGAGAAGTCGGCCCACGGCACCGACAGCTTCCTCGGCGAGTTCGGGATGAACCTGTCGAAGGCGACCCGGTCCGTCGCGATCCCGTCGCTCGAGATCGACCAGCCCGACTGCCGGCGGGCGATGCACTCGAGCTCCGTCGGCCCGGTCGACGAGACGCAGCTGTTCTACCTCGAGTCGCGCGGCATCCCGCCGGACGAGGCCCGCAAGTTCGTCGTCCTCGGGTTCCTCGAGCCGGTCGTGGCGCGCGTCCCGCTGGCGTCGGCGCAGGACCGCCTTCGCGAGCTCCTCGAGGCCCGCTGGGCCGCCGGCACCGACGGCGTCACGAGCGCCGCTGCCTGATGCCTCCACAACCTCCCTCGCGACGGCCCCGGCGCGGCGGGGCAGAGCGATGAGACGGATCGATCTCCTCGGCACCGACGAGATCGAGGACGGCGAGATGAAGATGGCCTGGGTCGACGGCACCGACCAGGTGCTGGTCATCAACCAGGGTGGCGAGTACACCGCCGTCCAGGGCGTCTGCTCGCACGAGTACTTCGAGCTCGACAAGGGCTTCCTGACCAACGGCACGCTGACGTGCGCGCTCCACCTGTCCCGCTTCGACCTCTCGAACGGCGAGCCGCTCGACCCGCCCGCCGAGGAGCCGCTGGCCGTCTACCCGGTCGTGATCGAGGACGGTCGCGTGCTGATCGAGGTGCCGGACGGACCGCTCGAGATCAGCGAGTCGTGACCTCCGCGGCCACGACCGCCGCAGCCAGCCGGTCGTCGCCGGTCACGCTCACCGCGAGGTGGTCGATGCCCGACGCGGCGGCCAGCTCCGCGGCCCGACCGTGCAACACGACCGCCAGGTGACCCGACTCGTCGCAGGTCAATTCGATGGATCGGAAGTCGAGCCCTTCGTCCGCGGCCGGCAGCACCTTGAGCGTCGCCTCCTTGACTGCGAAGCGCTGGGCGAGTCGACGAGCGTCCGTCCGTCCACGGGTCTGGCTGGCCGCGATCTCGCCCGCGGTGTAGACCCGCTCGACGTACCGCGACCCCTGCTCGGCGATGCTCTGGGCGACCGACGCGACCGGGACGTGGTCAAGACCGAAGCGCAGATTGATCAGTTTTGACATGGTGTTCACATCCGGATACTTGTAGGGTGGTCTGGACGTGTCAAGGTCGGTTGAGCGGGTGCAGCGGCGCACCAAAAGGGCGCCGGATAGTCCCCCTCGACCTGGTACGTATGGCACGGTAGTGGGGCACCTGCCGTAATCTTTCCGGGGACATGACCGAGCGCCTCGAGCGCCGAAAATCAAGGGGATAGGGGGAAGTCCGTGGTCGAGCGCGTTCGACAGATCATCCGTGAGCACGGCCGGTTGCCGTCCGACCTCAATTCGCTCGACGACGAGGCGGACCTGTACCAGGCCGGCATGACGTCCCACGCGAGCGTGAACCTGATGCTCGCGCTGGAGGCGGCATTCGATGTCGAGTTCCCCGACGCGATGCTCAAGCGCAGCGTCTTCCAAAGCGTTCGATCGATCTCCGACGCGCTCGAGTCCCTCGGAGCGGCCGCGTGATGGCCGTCGCCATCGACCGCGATCAGGCCTTCCTCGACGCCGTCCGGCGGATCGCCGACGAGGTCGCGGCGCCGAACGCCGACGTGGTCGACCGTGAAGCCCAGTTCCCGACCGCCACCATCGATGCGCTCAAGACAGAGGGTGCGCTGTCCGCCTTCGTCCCCACCGAATTCGGTGGCGGCGGCCTGCGGTTCGAGACCATCGCCGCGGCGTCGTTCGAGCTCGGTCGCCGGTGCGGTGCCAGCGCCATGGTCTTCGCGATGCACCAGATCCAGGTCGCGACGATCGTTCGCCACACGGACGGCGCTCCGTGGTTCGAGGCGTATCTGCGGGATCTCTCGAGCGAGCAGCGACTGATCGCGTCGGTCACCTCCGAGATCGGGACCGGCGGCGACCTCGGTCGCTCGATCGCGGCGGTCACCCCGGCTGCCGACGGCCGCGCGACGTTCGAGAAGCAGGCCCCGACCGTGTCCTACGGCGCGTACGCGGATGACCTGCTCACGACGCTGCGGCGCGACCCCGACGCCGAGCCCGGCGACCAGGTGCTGGCGCTCACGCGTCGGGACCAGACCGTCCTCGAACAGGTCGGCACGTGGGATCCGCTCGGCATGCGCGGGACGTGCTCTCCGGGCTACACCGTCCGGGCCGAATTCCCGACCGACCAGATCCTCCCGACGCCGTTCTCCGCGATCGCGCCGGTGTCGATGGTGCCGGTCACCCACATCCTGTGGTCGCACCTCTGGCTGGGCATCGCGACCGACGCGTTCGATCGAGCCCGTGCGTTCGTTCGGGCGACCGCCAAGGGTCGGCCCGAGGCCGCGCAGCCGATGGCGCTCCGCCTGTCGCACCTCATGAGCGAGCTCGCGCTGCTCCGCGCCGAGGTCGGATCGGGGCTCCGCGACTTCACGGACCTCGCCGACACGGATCGGGAGCGGCTGACGACGCTGGCGATGATCCTGCGGTTCAACAACCTCAAGCTCGCCTCCTCGGAGCAGGCGCCGCGGATCTGCCACGGGGCGCTCGGCGTGAACGGCATCGTCGGGTTCAAGAACGACACGCCGTTCAGCGTGGGTCGCCACCTGCGCGACACGATGTCCGCGTCGCTGATGATCGCGAATGAGCGTATCCACCAGACGAACGCCAGCCTGCTACTGATCGCCAAGGACGTCTGACCGTGGCGACCTTCCGGCCTGGGACGGCCGACCAGACGGCCTTCCTCGAGGCGCTCATCGAGCGCGGCCTGCTGATCCCGAGCGGGGTGCCGGGCGTCTACGGACGAGGTGCCGCGTTCGAGCAGGTGCGCGTCGGCGTCGATCGGGCGATCGATCGCGCCGCGGCGCCCGATGCCGCCGAGGTGCTGCGGTTTCCGCCGCTGCTGCCGCGCTACCAGCTCGAGGCCCTGGGCTACCTCAAGAACTTCCCGCACCTCGCGGGCACGATCTTCGGGTTCGACGGGAGCGAGGCCGAGGCCAACGAGCAGTTCGACCTGGCGTCGCGCCACGAGGACTGGAGCGGGTACCAGCACATGAGCGACCTGGTGCTGCTGCCGGCCGCGTGCTACCCGGTCTACCCGGCGATCGCCGCGCGCGGGCCGCTGGCCGCTGGCGGCATCACGATCGACGCCGGCGGCGCCTACGTGTTCCGGCAGGAGCCGTCCGGCGATCCCGCCCGGCTGCAGATGTTCCACCAGCGCGAGATCGTGCGGCTCGGTGAGCCGGACACCGTCGTCGCGTGGCGGGACTCCTGGCGCGACCGCGCGGTCGAGATCCTGAGCGGGCTTGGGCTCAGCCCGGTCGCCGACGTGGCCTCGGATCCGTTCTTCGGGCGGCAGGGCCGGATGCTCGCAGCCAGCCAGCGCGAGCAGGCGCTCAAGTTCGAGGTGCTCGTCCACATCGCCGGGCCGGAGCCCACGGCGGTCGCCTCGTTCAACTATCACCACGACCACTTCACGTCGACCTACGGCGTCACGCTGGCCGATGGGGGCGTCGCGCACACCGCCTGCCTCGGGTTCGGTCTCGAACGCATCACGCTCGCCCTGTTCTGCACGCATGGCCTCGACTCGAACGCGTGGCCCGATGACGTGCGCTCCGTGGTGGGGCTCGCGTGAGCCTCTCGACCGCGCCGATGGCCAGCCTGTTCGGCCTCGACCCGGCGACCTACCGGCCCCACGACCTGCATGTCGCCGAGGACCGCGTCTACCTCGAGACGAACTGCTACATGGACGTGATCATCGAGCTCCTCCATGCCCGCGGGGACGAACCCCTGGCGGCGATGGGCTCGACGGTGCGACTCGACTTCGAAGGCGACCAGTGGACGTTCTTCAAGCCCGATCCAGCCGACCTCGAGCGCCTCTACGGGATCGACATCCACGAGATGCAGCCCTGGCGCTCGATCCCGACGCAGATCGCCGAGCTGCTCGAGGCCGGTCGCACGCTGACGGTCGAGCTGGACGCCTGGCTGCTGCCCGACACGGCGTCGACGAGCTACCGCACGGAGCACGTGAAGACCACGGTGATCCCCGAGGCGATCGACCTCGAAGGGGAGCGGCTGCACTACTTCCACAACGGCTCGCTGTACGAGCTCAGCGGCGACGACTACCGCGGGATCTTCCGGCTGGAGGTCGCGGACCCGGCGCTGCTGCCGCCGTACACCGAGCTCGTGCGCTTCGACGCCGGTCCGCGCCTCGCCGGCGCCGAGCTGCGCGGTGCGTCGCTCGACGCCCTGCGCCACCACCTCGCCCATGCGCCGGCCACCGACCCGTTCGCCCGCTTCGGCGAGCGGCTGGGGGCCGATCTCCCCGGGCTCCTCGACGGCGACGCGGCGACGTACCACGCCTACGCGTTCGCCACCGTCCGAATGGCCGGGGCGGGTTTCGAGTTGCTGGGATCGCACGTCGACTGGCTGCTCGGTGCCGCGGGCGCACCGGCGCACGAGGCGCTCGGCCGCATCGTGGACGGCGCGAAGGTCCTCGGGTTCCGTCTGGCTCGGCAGCGACCGTTCGATCCCGAGCCGATCGTCCGCGACATGTCGACCGCCTGGGCCGATGCCATGGCCGCGCTGCACCGCGCCGTCGACTGAGCGCATGACTGCGTCGGCCGTTCCAATGCCACGGCGCCACATGGGCCTCGACGTGCGCTCGATCGACCGAGGGTGGGAGGTCGCGTCGGCGCTGGCGGCCCCCACGAGTGCGGGCGTTCCGGCGGATCTCGAGTGGATCCCCGCGTCGGTCCCCGGCACGGTCGCGGGAGCGTTCCGGGATGCCGGTCGCACGGTGCCCGACGATCTCGACGACCGCGATTGGTGGTTCCGCACGCGCTTCGAGGCGCCGCCGGCCGAGACCGGCGAGGAGATCGTCCTGCGCTTCGGCGGCATCGCGACGCTCGCCGAGATCCTGCTCGACGGGGAGCGCATCGCGACCAGCGAATCGATGTTCGCGCCGCTCGACGTCGACGTCACCGATCGCCTGGGTGGTTCGCACGAGCTCGTCATCCGGTGCCTCGCCCTTGCCCCACGACTCGCCGAACCGCGCAAGCCGCGTGCCCGCTGGCGCACCGCAGTCGTGGCCGACGGCAACCTGCGCTGGTTCCGCACGACGCTGCTCGGGCGGGCACCCGGGTTCGCGCCCGGCCCGCCGGTCGTCGGGCCCTTCCGACCGGTCACCCTCGAGCGACGGAGCGGCATCGTCGTCGAGGACCTGCGCGTCCGGGCCCGACTCGCCGGTGAGGACGGCCGGCTCACGGTCAGTGCGCGCCTCCGCGCGCTCGATGGACGGGCGCCCGAGACGGCCTCGGTCGAGCTCGACGGACCGAACGGAGCCCACACGACCACGCTCACGATCCAGTGAGGCCGACGGCGCGATCACCGTCCAGGGCGAGCTGATCGTCCCGCGGGTGGCCACGTGGTGGCCGCACACCCACGGCGAGCCGAACCTGCATTCCGTGCGGTTGTCGATCGGGAGTGGCGACGCCGCGACGTCCGTCGATGGCGGGCGCGTCGGCTTCCGGGCGCTGACCGCCGGACCGGGCCCGGATCACGACATCGAGCGCGACGGGCTCGCGATCCACGTCGGCGGCGTGCCGGTCTTCGTCCGCGGCGCGGTCTGGACCCCGATCGATCCGGTCGGGCTCGCGACATCGAGCACGGACCTGCGGTCGTCGCTGGAGCTGGTGCGCGACGCCGGCATGAACATGCTCCGCATCCCCGGCACCGGCCTCTACGAGACGGCCGAGTTCCACGATCTGTGCGACGAGCTGGGGATCCTCGTCTGGCAGGACCTGCTGTTCGCGAACCTCGATTACCCGTTCGCCGACGACGCGTTCCGATCGCTCGTCGATCGTGAGGTCGCCGAGGTCCTCGGCGGCACTCGCCTCGCGGCCGAGCACCGCCGTCATCTGCGGCAACAGCGAAGTCGAGCAGCAGGTCGCGATGCTGGGCCTCGATCCCGCGCTCGGGCGCGAACCGTTCTACCGCGAGGGGTTGGCCGCCGCAGCGAACGACGCCGATCTCGACGCGGTGCTGGTCCCGTCCGCCCCGTTCGGCGGCGATCTCCCGTTCCGCCCCGATCGTGGCGTGGCGAACTACTACGGGGTCGGCGGCTATCGACGGCCGCTGTCGGACGCACGAACCGCGGGTGTCCGCTTCGCGGCCGAGTGCCTCGCGTTCTCGAACATCCCCGATGGGCCGACCGCGGCGCTTGACGATCCCGCGTGGAAGGCCGGTGTGCCCCGCGATCGTGGCGCGGACTGGGACTTCGAGGACGTCCGCGACCACTATCTCGAGCTCCTCTACGGCGTCGACCCCGCCGCCCTCCGAGGCGACGACGCCCCGCGCTACCTGGCGATCTCGCGGGCGGTCAGCGGCGAGGTCATGGCCGAGGTGTTCGGTGAGTGGCGCCGCGCCGGATCGCCGAGCGCCGGCGGGCTCGTGCTGTGGTGGCGCGACGTCGTGCCCGGTGCGGGTTGGGGCCTGGTCGATCGGGATGGCACGCCCAAGACCGCCTATCACCAGTTGCGACGTGCCCTCGCGCCGGTCGCGATCTGGACGACCGACGAGGGGCTCGGCGGCATCGCGATGCACGTCGCGAATGACCGCCCGGAGCGCCTCGTGGCGCGGCTGCGCGTCGCCCTGTACCGCGGCCTCGAGACCCTGGTCGGGGCAGGGGAGCAGCTGCTCGAGGTCGCGCCGCACGGCGCGACCGACCTCGACGTGGAGGCCGTGATCGGCCATTTCGTCGATGCCTCGTGGGCGTATCGGTTCGGACCGCCCGCACAGGACCTGATCGTGGTGACGCTGGAGGGGCTCGCCGGAGATCCGGCACGACCGATCAGCCAGGCATTCCGCTTCCCCGTCGGCCGCCCGTCGGCGGCCGAGACGGCAGCGTCGCTGGGTCTGGACGCGGCCGTCCTCGAACAGCGCGCGGACGGGACGACACTCGAGATCCGGACGCGCCGGCTTGCCCATGGCGTCCGGTTGGTGGCGCCCGGGTTCACGCCCGAGGACGACGCCTTCTCGGTCGAGCCGGGCCACGCCCGGTTGATCGACCTCCGCCCGACCGCATCGGGAACGCCGTTCCGAGGCGCCACCCTGACCGCCGTCAACCTCGACGGCGCGATCGAGATCGACGCGCGATGACCGACCGACGCAGCCTGCCGCAGGCCCGCCCGATCTATCTCGGCACGGGCGTCGACGCGGCGTTCGCGATGTATCACGCGGTCGCCGACGGCGTCGTTCCGGGCGTCGCCGTGCTGATCGCCCCACCGTGGGGCTGGGACGACGTCAGCTCCTATCGCACCCGACGGACATGGGCCGACGACCTGGCCGAGGCGGGTCACCCGACGCTCCGGATCGACCTTCCTGGCACCGGCGACAGCGGCGGGACCGCGTCCGATCCGGATCGCATCAAGGCAGCGACCGACGCGATCGCGGCCGGCGTCACGTGGCTCCGCGCGACCTCCGGCTCCGAACGGGTCGCAGTGCTCGGTCTCGGCTTCGGCGGGATCGTCGCCGCATCGTCGCTCGCGTCTGGCGCATCGATCGACGACCTCGTCCTCTGGGCCGTGCCCGCCCGCGGCCGCGGGCTGGTCCGGCAGCTTCGGGCGTTCGCGGGCCTCCAGGGCTCGCGCTACAGCCTGAGCGGTGAGCCCGAGCCCAGCGTGCTGCCGGACGGCTGGCTCGAGGTCAACGGCTTCGTGCTCTCGGCCGAGACGATCACCGCGCTCGAGGCGATCGAGCTCACCGCGCTGCCGGCGCACGGCCTCGGGCGCGTGCTGCTGCTCGACCAGGACGGGATCGCCGTCGATCCGAAGATCGTCGAGCACTTCACCGAGGCAGGTGCCGAGGTCACGGTCCGGCCCGGTCCCGGCTGGGGCGCGATGACGTTCCACCCCGAGCGCCCGTCGGTGCCGACGGAGGTGCTGGCGACGGTCCGTGGCTGGCTCGCCGACGCACCAGCACAGGTCACGGCGCTGCGGCCGGTGGCTGCCCTGCCCGACGCCGGTCCCGACCTGGACCAGACGGTCGACGGCGTCGTCGTCCGCGAGACACCGATCGTGATCGACGGGCCGTCCGGCCAGCTGTTCGGGGTGCTGACCCGACCGGCCAACGGCCCGAGCGCGGCGCTCAGCGGCGTCTATCTGAACGCCGGCGCCGTTCGGCGGATCGGGCCGAACCGGATCTGGGTCGACACCGCCCGCCAGTGGGCGGCACGCGGCGTCGCGACGTTGCGCATCGACCTCGAGGGGATCGGTGACTCGGACGGCGACGAGGAACGCTACCGCGACGTCGCCCAGTTCTACGTGAACGACGACGTGGCGGTGCAGATCCGCGGCGCGATCGATGCGCTGGTGAACCGCGGCCACGGCTCACAGATCGTGCTGGCCGGCCTGTGCGCCGGCGGGTTCTGGGCGTTCCGCGGGGCGGGTCTCGACGATCGGGTGCGCGCCGCCTACCTGCTGAACCCGGGCGCCCTCGACTGGTACGCGGACCTCGTCGAGGTCCGTCGCGCGGCCCGCCTGCAGCGGCTGCGGCACTGGGCGTGGTGGCGACGGATCCTCTCCGGTGGCGTGCCGATGCGGAGCATGCGCGAGGTCGCCGGGGCGGTCGCCCGCCGCGTCCGTCGCACGATCTTCGGCCTGCCGCGGCGCGTCGTTCACCGGCGTTCGGCGGTGGGCGATGCCGGCGCGTCCTCCTCGGCGATCCTCGATCGGCTGTCCGCGTCGGGGACGACCGTGGTGATGGCGTTCTCCACCGACGAGCCGCTCTACCTCGAACTGGATCGCAACGGGTTCCTGGCCAAGGCCCACCGCTGGCCGACGCTGCGCCTCGAGCGCCTGCCCGGTCGCGACCACACCCTCCGCCCCGTCAGCGCCCAGCGAGCAGCCCGCGCGCTGCTCGATCGTGAGATCGACCGTGAGCTCGGCCGCCAGGTCGCGCGCATCACCCAACCAGCGAGGTCTGCCTGATGGTCCTGCCCGAGCCGATCCGGCGAACCGGTGACGATCCGGACATCGATCGGGAGCTGTTCCGCCGCGCGTTCCGGCGCCATGCCGCGACCGTCACGGTCGTCACGTATCGGGACGCCACGGGGCAGCCGCGGGGCATGACGGCGACCTCGGTCACCGCGCTGTCGGCCGATCCGCCCTCCCTCCTCGTGTGCATCGACCGGGCGACCAGGACCCACGAGGAGGTCATGCACGAGCGGCGGTTCGGCGTCGACCTGCTCTCGGTGCACCAGCGCAAGATCAGCGTCCACTGCGCTCGACCGGGTGCCGACAAGCGCCTCCACGACGCGTGGCTGGCGCCCGATGCGTCGCCCGGCGCCCCGCCGCGCCTGGCTCGCGCGGTCGCCCACCTCGAGTGCACGATCGAGTCGGCCCTGGACGCGTTCACGCACACCGTGGTCGTCGGACGGATCCGCTCGATCTGGCTCAATCCGCTCGATCCGACGCCGCTGCTGTACCACGAGGGCGACTACGGTCGGCTCGGTGACCGCACGCTCGTCGACGCCCGGTTCGTGACGCCGCTCGACCTCTACGATCCGCGCGACGACGAGGGCTGAGCGCGGCTCACGGCTGCAGGGTCAGCGTCGCGACGGTGGCCTTCGCGATCGCGTCCCTGGTGAACGGCAACGGCAGCGTTTCGCCGGTCCGCCACGGCTCGATCTGGTCACGGTAGTGCGCGTCGAACGGGTTGCCGGCCTGGCCCGTCGTGATGACGATGCGGGCGCCGTCGAGGTCGGTCATGTCGATCGTCAAGCGGTATGACGGCAGGTTGGTGACGCTGAACAGCGTGTCGATGCCGGCGACCGGGGCCGTCGGGTCGTCCGGGTCCGGGTACGCCCGCCTGAACTGGTAGTAGGTGTTGTCGACGGCGCCGGCCGCGCCGCCGACCGCCACGGGACCGGCGTTGAAGTACGACTCCAGCGGGGCGATGCCGCTGGCGGTGCCGATCGTCGCCTCCCGGAACGTCGCGCTGTGCAGGCGTCCCCACGTCCAGCCGTCCGGCTCGCCGAGCGCGGCACGCAGCTCGGCGCCGGCCTGGTCCATGGCTCGGGCGATGATCTCGGGCGCGGTCTCGCGAACGTCCGGTGTCGAGACGTCGTCCCAGAGATCCGCCCCGGGTTCCTGGAGCAGGTTCGTCAACGCGACCCAGCTCGAGGGGCTCCCGACGTAATCCCGGGCCAGTCCGAGCAGGTCGTCGTCGAAGATCCCGCGCAGGACGCGATACTCCCAGGCCATGTAGGCAGCGCAGCCGAGACTGTCGGTGCCACACGCTCCCTCCCAGTCTGCGATCCGCGCGGAGATCAGTTCGCCGTCCGCCGTCGCCGGCTTGGCGTCGCCGAGCATCAGCACGATGTCGCCGGCGCGCGGGATCACGGTGTCGTTCTGGATCGCGCCCATCTCGGCCTGCGTCAGCCCGTCCTGGGCGCGCACGTTGATCTGGTCGATGATCCGCTCCGCGCGATACCCGGGATCGAAGTCGTTGCCGATGAACCGCGGGTCGCCCGGATCGAGCGGGCTGTTGTTGGCGCTCACGATCCAGCCGTCGACCGGGTCGAAGGCGGTGGGCAGCTGGTCGAACGGGATGCGCCCGGTCCATTCGCCGGTGCCGTCGGAGCCGGACACCGGGCGCAGGCCCCGATCCGCGGGATCGGAGCGGATGGGGATGTACCCGGACAGCTGGTAGCCGATGTGACCGTCGACGTCGGCGTACACGAAGTTCTGGGCCGGCGCGACGTAGCCCTCGAGCGCGGCACGGAACGACGCGAAGTCGGTCGCGGTGTTCACTCGCAGGAACGCCTCGACGCGTCCGGTCGGGACCCACGGCAGGGTTCGTGGCCGTCCAGCGCAGGGCCATCAGGGGCGCGTTGGCCAGTCGACTGTCGACGTCGTTGAGGATCGGGCCGTGGACGGTCTCGCGGACGGTCAGGTCGACCGCGTCGCCGCCCGACACGAGGATCCCCTCCACGCGCGTCGTGAACGGTAGTGACGTCCCGTCCGGGCCGAGGTAGTGCGTCGGATCGGCCGGATCGACCGTCTCGATGACGAGGTCCTGGACGTCGGGTTCGACGTTCGTCACGCCCCACGCGATCCGGGCGTTGTGTCCGAGCACGACGCCCGGCACGCCGCCGAACGAGACGCCGACCTCGTCGTACGGGCAGCTCTCAGTGACCTCGCGGCAATGCAGGCCGTTGATGTACCAGACCGACGGCATCGAGATCCCGAGGTGTGGATCGTTGGCCAGCAGCGCCCCGCCACTCGTCGACAGGCTCGGGGCGACCACCCAGTCGTTCGAGCCGATGCCGTGGTCGGAGGCGAGCGCGCCGTCCCCGGTCGAATCGAAGCCGGCGAGGGCGAGGGCACGACCGCCGAGCCCGGCAACGCTCCGCCAGGCCGCCTCCTGGGTCGCGGCTGAGCGCGGGCCGGGCCGCCGTCCTCGCGCGAGGGTCGCCGCCGTCGACCACGTCAGCCGCCGGTGGCTCCTCGGCATCCGGTGCGGGCACGATCACCGGCCCGAACTCGCGGGTCGGGAAGAGCGAGTCGGTCAGCGCCGGGTCGACCAGCCGCTGATCCGCGAAGAACCGGAAGAGCTCGGCGTCCATGTTCCCGCCGAGGTTCCAGGCCTGGAGCTTCTCGAAGGCCAGCGTGTCGAGCACCGACCACGGTTCGGGCTTGTCGCCGGTAACGATGAACGCCATGCCGAGGTTGTTGCGGTTGGCGTCGAGCCAGGCATTCACGCCGGCCGCGTACGCCTCGAGCACCGATCGCGTCTCGCTGCTCAGCGCGGCGAGGTCGCGTTCGGCGGCCTGCCGCCAGCCCAATGTCCGGATGAACCGGTCGGTGTCGAGGGAGCCCTTCCCGAACACCTCGGCGAGCCGGCCGGAGGTGATCCGTCGCCACACCTCCATCTGCCACATGCGCTCCTGGGCGTGCACGTACCCCTGCGCCATGAACAGGTCGCGTGGCGTCGAGGCCGTGATCTGGGCGATTCCGCTGGCGTCGCGTTCGATGGTGACCTGATCCTGCAGCCCGGGTACCTGCAGGGACCCGGTCGTCTGGGGGTGGGCTCGAAGCGTGATCCAGGCGATCCCACCGGCCCCGACCACGACCGCCAGCAGCACCACGAGCAGCAAGCCGACGATGACCTTCCTGATCACCGGTGGCTCGCCGTCACGGAAGCAGCGTGCCGAGCCCGGCGGCCTCGGCGCGGCGCACGATCGCGTCGCCGAAGATCACGTCGGCGAGCCCGACCCCGAGGTGCGTGACGACCACCCGTCCCGATGGCGGCCGCGGCGTGCCATCGAGGATCGCCTCACCGAGGGTGGCTCCGGGATCGGGATAGTCGTCGAATTGGCCGGCGTCGCGATTGGCCAGGAACTGCCCGCGATCGTCGACGAGGAACAGGGCGGCCTCGCGTGCGACCGCGGCCGAGACCATCGTGGCGTAGTCGACCGCGACGACCAGCGCGTCGGCCGCCAGCCACGTTGGGTCCATGACCTGGCGCCGGGCCGGGTCCGCGAACGAGGCGACCGTGATCACCACGTCAGCTTCCCGGCTGGTTTCCTGCGCATCGGTCGAGGACGTCGCCGACGCGATGCCGGCCGTGCCGCGGGCCACCTCGGCGAGTGCCGCGGCCCGTTCTGGGTGACGGTCCACGATGGTCACGCGAGCGCCCGGCAGCACGTTGCCGATGACCTCGAGATGGCTGCGGCCCTGTACGCCGGCGCCGATGATCGCCACGCGCGCAGCGTGATCGGCCGCACCCGCGGTGGCCGCCGCGATCGGCCCGAACCGGGCGATCGCCACACCGGACACGGCGGCCGTCCGTTCCGCCGTGATCGGGCCACCGTCGAGGATCGCGCGCGGCGTGCCGGTGCCCGGGTCGCTGAGCACGACCACCGCGTGGATCGCGGGCAACCCGGCGGCCCGGTTGGCAGCGAACCCGGTGACCCACTTGATCCCGAGCAGGTCGCGATCGGTGCGGTCTCCGGCGGATCCGGCGGACCCGGGGGTCCCGGCTGGTCGGAGGGCGGCCGGCATCGCGTGGGCGAACGAGCCCGCGGGACGCGGATGCACGCCGATCTTCGGCGGGAGCTCCGCATCGGCGACCAGCGCGATCATCGTGCGCTCGGCCAGGTCGAGGCGTTCCGCGACCGGTGGCATGGCCGCCACGACGTCGGCGGCGGAGAGGTAGCGGATCGTCGAGCCCATCGCCGTCCGAGTCTAGGTCACGGTCGACGCCGCTTCCGGCCGACCGCGGGTACGATGCGTCGGCCATGGCGGATCCGAGCGCCCTCCGGGCGCAGCTGATCGACGAAGGACTCGAACCCGGCGCGTGGTCGAACGGGCCGGGCGAGCGGTACGCGGCGCACGAACATGCCTACGACAAGGTCATCGTCGTCACCGCCGGCTCGATCCGGTTCGGGCTGCTGCACGGCTCCATGGACCTTGGCGAGGGCGATCGCCTGGAGCTGCTCGCGGGCACCTCCCACGATGCGGTCGTCGGTGGCTCGGGCGTGACGTGTCTCGAGGCGCACCTCCCAGCGGGGGCGTTGCCACGCACGTCCGTGCGTGGAGCCGGATCGTGGTGAACCGACCGTTCCGAAACCGCCGGACGCCAGTCCGGCGTATCCGATGACGAGCGCCGACCGGGGGTCGAGTCCCGACGCGGCCCTTGTCCGGGCGGTCGCATCGGGTTCGCACGATGCCCTGGCGGCGCTCTACGACCGGCATGCCGACGCGGTCTTCGCATCGGCCAGCCGGTTGACGTCGGATCGAGGGATGGCTGAGGACGTCGTGCAGGAAACCTTCCTGGCGCTGTGGGATCGCGCCGAGACATTCGACCCGTCGATCGGCTCGCTCGCCGCCTGGTTGCACACGATCGCGCGCAACCGGACGGTGGATCGACTCCGGGCGGCCGGCCGCCGCCCGAACCTCGTCTCGCTGTCCTCTGCCGCGTCGAGCGGCAGTGCCTACGGCGGTTCCGAGGAGGTCGACGCCGACGCTCTCGAGCGGGTGCTGGCGGGTGGCGCGCTCGTCGCGGGCTCGGTGCCCCCACCGTCGCCGGAACGGGAGCTTGCGCTGCGCGAGCTTCGAGGCGCGCTCCAGGCCGCGCTCAACGGCATGCCCGAGCCCGAGCGCATCGTCATCGTGATGGCCTACTCGGAGGAGCTCTCGCAATCGGAGATCGCCGAACGGCTCGGCTGGCCGCTCGGCACCGTCAAGACCCGCACGCGCCGTGCCCTGCGTCGCCTCCGCGAGGTGCTGGGCAGCGGCGTGGGCCCCGAATTCACCAGGTACCTGGCACCGGCCGAGCTGGCCGGGCCTGATCGCTGACCCGTCACAGGAAGGTCGATGGACCACGACGACGTTCTCGAACAACTGGAGCTTGCTGCGGTCGAACCCGGCGGGCTCGACCGGCTCGTTGCCGGCGATACGCCGACCGCGGCTGCCGTGGTCGCCCACCTCGCGGGCTGCGAGCGGTGCGCCGAGGAGCTGCGCCGACTCGGCCGTGCCGCGCCATTGCTGCGCGACGTCGTCCGGACGACGCCGCCAGCCGATCTCCGTGACCGGACGCTCGCCTACGTCCGGGAGCACGGTCGGCCGCGGGGCACGGGGATCGGAGCGAGCCCCGTGCCCACGATGGGGTCGCGGACGACGGAGCCGGCCACGAGCTCGCGGACGCGCCGGATCCTGCCGTGGGTCGCGACGATCGCGGCGGTGATCGCCCTCGCGGTCAGCAGCGCGGGATTGCTCGCTTACCGCGACGTCGCCGACCGGATGACCGCCCAGGCGACGACGATCACGGCCCTGGAGCGGGTCCAGCGCGCCACCTTGGAGCTCAGCGGCGAAGCTGGGTCGAAGCGCGTCGAGCTCGCTGCTGCGAATGGCGGCGACACCAGCGGCACGCTGCTCTTCTCGCCGTCGACGACCAAGCTCGTCGTCGTCGCCTATGACCTCGCCCGGCCGCCGAGCGGCCAGGAATACCGCTGCTGGGTCGTCATCGACGGGCAGCGCCACGACGTCGGCAGGATGTTCTTCGCGGATGAGCTCGCCTTCTGGGTCGGCGAGACCCCCGAGGTCAGCCAGCTGCCCGCCGGCTCGCAGTTCGGGGTGTCAGCGACCCCGGTCGGGAGCCCGTCGCTCGAGGCCGATCCGGTCATCAGCGGCTCGCTCTGACGAAACTTCGTCGGGCGGCTCATCCGGCGGGGGTGACTCGAGATAGGTCCGATGCAGGACCAGCAGCCGTTCCGCGGTATCGGGGCTGACGTCGCGGCCCTCGTCCGCGAGCATCTCCGACAGCCACAGCGCCTCGCGCGGGCGCTCGGTCTCATCGATGTCGACCTCGCGGCGCCTGGAGTCCATCACGACGACCCACACCAGGCCGGCCCCCACGACGAGCCCGACGATGAGCAGCCACCAGTTGAACTCGGCGTTCACCGCCGCGAAGTATAGGGACGGTCTCCGTCCCGGGCCGGCGGCTACACTCCGGCCATGTTCGACGTTCCCCCCGACGCGATCGCGTTCCGGCTCGGGCCGATCGCGATCGGCTGGTACGGCCTGTGCTACGCGATCGGCCTCGCAGTCGCGTACCTCGTCCTGATCCGCCTCGCCCGCAAGGCGGGCGAGGACCCCGACGTCGTCGGCAACGGCATCATCATCGTCGCGATCGCGGCCCTGATCGGCGGGCGCCTGTACCACGTCATCGACCAGTGGCATCTCTACGCCAACGACCCGATCAAGATCATCCTGCCGCCCTACTCGGGTCTGGGCGTGTACGGCGGGATCATCACCGGGACGATCGCCGGGTGGTGGTACGCCCGCCGCCGCCAGGTGTCGTTCGCGCGCTGGGCCGACATCGTCGCCCCCGCGCTGTTCGTGATGCAGGCGATCGGGCGCTGGGGCAACTACTTCAACCAGGAGCTGTACGGACCGCCGACGACCCTGCCGTGGGGCATCCCGATCGACTGCGCCCACCGGCTCCAGGATGTGTACTCGTGCGCGCTCTTCCCGGAGGCCACGACGCGCTTCCACCCGTTGTTCCTGTACGAGTCGATCTCGGGCATCCTCGGGGCGCTGTTCCTGTACTGGCTCGGGTCGCGCTACCGCAACCGGCTCCGACCCGGTGACCTGCTGCTGGTCTTCTTCATCTGGTACGGGACGACGCGGTTCGTCCTCGAGAACCTGCGCGCGGACAACTGGACGTTCTTCGGCATCCCGGTCGCGCAGATCGTGTCGCTCGCGATCGTCGCCGTCGGCGTGGCAGGGCTCATCCATCGACATCGCCCGCGCCATCCGGCCGATCGTCCACCGACCTTCCCGGACAAAGCGACGTGGGGCGCGCTCGGTGCGACCTGGATGACCAAGCCGATCGACGAATCGTGGGCGAACGTGCCGCCGAAACGCGACGAGCGTGCCGCCGGCGACGATGCGGACAAACTCGACGACGATGCCGACGAGGTCGACGATGACGTCGGAGACGGCGCCGCCGACGATCCCGCCGTCGATGCCGACGCCGTGACCGAGGTCCACACGCTGCCGACACCCGAGTCGGACGAGCCGACCGACGCACCGCCACGGGACGACCGGCCCGGATGACCGAGCCGGTCGAGCCGACCGGCGCTCCCACCTCGGACCGGGCCGCGACACGGTCGTCCCGCCTCCCACCGGCGCGCGTCTCGCCCGAGGCCCTGGCCGCCGCGCGCGGCGGCGTCACCGAAGGCCTCGACTGGCTGGGGCGGGCACCTGAATCGAAGGCGTCGCTCCTGTACCGACTCGTCCGGTTGCTCGTCCGGTTCCTCGCCTTCGGCGTCTTCCGGTTCAAGATCGCGACATCGGGGCAGGAGCACATCCCGCCGGGCGGCTATCTCCTCGTCGCCGCGGCCCATCGCGGCTGGATGGACCCGTTCGTGGTCATCCACGCGCTGCCGGTCGAACCGCGCAGCTGGATCCTCGGCAGCGGGCCGTCCACGTTCACGTCCCCGTGGCGGGAGTCGCTCACGAAGCGGCTCGGCGGGCTGCTCCCGGTGTGGCGCGGCGGTGTCGGGATCGAGCCCCACATCGCGTCGGCGAAGGCCGTACTCGCGAACGGCGGCGTCTTCGTGCAGATGCCCGAGGGGACCGTGAGCGGCCCCCCGGGCCGGCTGGGGGCGATGCGCCCGGGCTGGGCGATCATCGCGATGCGCACCGGCGCCCCGGTCCTCCCGCTCGCGATGGCCGGCACCGAGGAGCTGTACATCGGCCGACGGATGGCGTCGCGCGTCCTGCCGGTCACGTCGGCACGAGAGCTGGCCGGGTTGGAGCCTGGTGCGCCGTTCCCGGCGCCCGGATCGCGTGCGGAGCTGGACCTGGCCCGCCGGCTGACCGATCGCCTCGCCGAGCGGCTGGGGCCGGTCGTCGAGGAGCTGCACCCCTCGACGATCGATCCGCCCGGCCGTCCGCGCCGCCTGCGGCGGCGCCTGACGTGGCTGTTCCTCAGGCCGGGGCGCCTGGATCGCGAGTGAGCGCGGCCCGGCTTCCGGCCGTCGCCGCGTGACATACTCCCCGCCGATGCGCTACGTCGAGTCGGTCCTCGATCTGGTCGGGAACACGCCGCTCGTCCGGATCCGGCGGATCGTCGCCGACCTCGGCCCGCTCGAGCGCCAGCCGTTGCTGCTGGCGAAGATGGAGATGCTCAACCCGGGCGGTTCCGTCAAGGACCGGATCGGGCTGCCGATGATCGAGGCGGCCGAGGAGGCCGGCCTGCTGCGGCCCGGCGGGACGATCATCGAGCCGACCAGCGGCAACACCGGGCACGGCCTCGCGATCGCCGCCGCGCTCAAGGGCTACCGCTGCATCTTCGTGATGGCCGACAAGCAGTCGGTCGAGAAGCAGGCGCTGCTGCGGGCCTATGGCGCCGAAGTCGTGCTCTGCCCGACCAACGTCGCGCCCGAATTGCCGGAGTCGTACTACAGCGTCGCCGCGCGTCTCGCCCGCGACATCCCCGGGGCGTTCAAGCCCGACCAGTACTGGAACATGGAGAACCCGGCCGCCCACGAGCGCACGACCGGCCCGGAACTGTGGGAGCAGACCGACGGCCGGATCACGCACTTCGTGGCGAGCGTCGGGACGGGCGGCACGATCTCGGGTGCTGCCCACGTCCTGAAGCGACACAACCCGGCGATCCAGGTCATCGGCGCCGATCCGGAGGGCTCCGTGCTGTCCGGCGATACGGCGCGTCCATACCTCACCGAGGGTGTCGGCGAGGACTTCTTTCCGGGCACGTACGACCCGGCGATCATCGACCGCTGGGTGCGCGTCAGCGACCGCGACGCGTTCGCGATGGCACGCAGGATCACCCGCGAGGAGGGGATCCTGTCGGGTGGCTCGTGCGGGACCGCGATGGTCGCCGCCCGCGAGGTGGTCCGCGAGCTGGCCGCGACCGACGGTGGCACCGACGCGGTCGTGGTCGTGCTGCTCCCCGACAGCGGCCGGAGCTACCTCTCCAAGGTCTACAACGACGAGTGGATGCGCAACAACGGCCTGCTGCCGACGACCGGCGCGTCCACGCGCATCGAGACGCTGCTCGCCGATCGCCACCGCGACCCGGATCGGCCCTCGGTCGTCGTGGCGCGGACCACCGAGCGGGTCGGTGACGCGATCGAGACGCTGCAGGCGTACGGGATCAGCCAGCTGCCCGTGTCCGAAGCGCCCGAGGGCGACGACGTGGCGGGGCTCGTCGGTTCGATCAGCGAGAAAGGCCTGCTCGATCGGGCGTTCCGCGACCCCAGCGTCGTCGAGCGGACCGTCGGCGAGGTCATGGACCCGCCGCTGCCGATCGTCGAGGCGTCGGCGAGCCTCGACGAGGCCTTCGCGCTGCTCAGCGGCGCCTCAGCCCTGGTCGTGATCCGCGGCGGTCGCCCGGTGGGGGTGACCACGAAGCTGGACCTGCTCGAGTACCTCGCGCACCACCGGGGTGACGGCGCCTAGGATCCTGTTCGAGGCGACGCCCGTCCGCCGACCTGCTGCTCATCGTTGAGGCGCATAACCCGCAGGCTGCCGCCGCAGATTCGCGCGATCCACCTGCTGCCCATCGCTGCCACGAATACCCAGCAGGCGGAATGCCCCCCAAGGCGGGTTTCGGCCCTCGTATCCCCGCAGTTCATGCGTGTCACGGATGGCCAGCAGGTTGGGCTGGGCCCGCCCCTTGGCCCGCGGCCCGCCCCTTGGCCCGCGGCCCCGCCCCTTGGGCCGTGCCCGGAATCGGCGCCGATGCGTCGTGCGGGCTATCTGACTGTCGAGGTCGTCAGGCTCACCTCGTTCGCCTTCAGCAGGGCAAGGTAGATCGGGCACCGATCGCCCCAGGCGGCGAGCATCGCATCGACCCGGTCGGTCGGGCGACTCGGTCGTGACCTGGATGTCGAGCGCGAGCTGGCCAAGGTCCGGTTTGGCATCGTCGATGGCGAGGAGGCCGCGGGCATCAGAGCTCGCTGAGGCCACGGCGCGGACATCCGCGATCTCGACGTCGAATTGCGGCGCCAGCGTGTCCCGCAGGAACGCCACTGCGCAGCCGGCGAGCGCGCCCAGGAGGTACGCCGTCGGGCTGGGAGCGAGGCCCGCGCCGCCGAGCGCCGCCGGCAGATCCGCATCCCAGTTGAACGACCCGGAGGTCAGCCGCGCGCGGCCGTTGACCAGGGTCGCCGTGACCGTCGGGGTGGATAGGGCGGCGGCCGGATCAGCGCGAAAGCGCGCTTCGGATTCGGTGATTGCAGTGGACAGCATGGTCGGGCCTCTTCTATCCGGTGGGATCGATCATCGATCGCCTGGGGAGGACGCTATCCACCGAGCGTCGCGAGGGGAACCGCGCTCGCACGCAATCCGGACTGCCGAACCCGCGGCCAGTGGCGGCCGACACGTAGTCCCCTAGTTCTCCCGCAGGTACCTGCCAACGGCTGCAGCTCGCGCGGCCGATCCGCTCACCCCGAGCTTGCCGTACAGGTTCGAAAGGTGCCGCTCGATGGTCCGGGGGCTCAGCGTGAGGGCCGCAGCGATCTCGTCGTTCGTCCGTCCATCGGCGCAGAGCGCGAGGACCTCACGCTCACGCGGTGAGAGTGAGGTCAGTGACAACCCGGTGCGGACCGATCCCGACCGGTCCTCGGCAAGGAACGCCGACACCTCACCGATGAAGGTCGCCCAAGCAGGTTCGCCGGCGAGCAGGATGTGATTCTTGCTGGCGAGCGGGACCAATCGCGCGTTCGGGATCCGGGAAGAGACCTCCACGGCATTGCTGAAGTCGTGCGCCCGG
Source organism: uncultured Chloroflexia bacterium (assembly GCA_963788235.1). Classification (GTDB taxonomy): domain Bacteria; phylum Chloroflexota; class Limnocylindria; order Limnocylindrales; family CSP1-4; genus SPCO01. The sequence goes on from CAWBFV010000004.1 coordinate 429,402, forward strand.
TCACCAAGCGCCTGCAAGATCAAGGTCGGCGCCACGATCCGCGACAGCTGATCTGCGATGTCGACCTGTTGACGGGCGATCCGGCTCGCGATCGCGTTCTCAGTCGACGTCGACATGCGCTGCAGATCGTCGAACCAGCGCATCTGTTGCTCGGTCGCATCGGGGATGAAGATCGACGTGAACACACGCCGAAAGATGGGATCATCTTTCGCCCAGCCCGCCCGGATCATGCTCAGGTACGCCTCCTCCTCGGCGAGCGCCTCGCCTTCCCGTACAACCGGCACGCCGCAGGCGGTTCCGTAGAGGATCAGCCGGGAGACCGCGTCGGGGTGAGCGACCGCGTAGCCCATGGCGACCGTCGAGCCGCCCGACATACCGAGCACGGCGAACCGCTCCAGACCGACGGCCCCGATGACCGCCTCCAGATCTGCGACTCGCGCAGCGAGCGAGAAGTCGGTGACGTCCCAGTCGGACATCCCGAAACCTCGCTCGTCGTAGCGGATGACCGTCGCGAGGCGGCCCAGGTCATCGAGGAAATGGCGCCAGACCGGGCTTTGCCAGTCGTGTTGCAGATGGCTGAGCCAACAGGACGCGACGACGAGCGGTGGCCCCGCGCCATGCACCGCGTATGCGAGCCGAGTCCCGTCTAGAGAACGACAAATCGGATCCCTCGGTCGGTGTCCGGCGGGGCGCCGGCGCTGGCGATCATCTCGCGCCGATGGTACGCCCGATGCGAAACCGACTAGAGCCAGGACAGCGGCAAGCGGATCGGCAGCAGCGCGTTCAGCAACAGGCCCAGCGTGAGCAGGCCACCGGCGCGACGCGTGTGGATGAACGCGTAGCCGACGAACCACAACGGCCAGCCGCGTGCCGGGTAGCCGGGCGGCGGACCCGCCGGCTTTGGCTGGCGGAACACGGCGAGCACGCCCCGGAGCCTGGGCAGGGCGAGGACCACGAGCAATGCCCACGGTCCGATGTACCCGGCCAGGACGGCGAGCAGCGTCAGCGGGTAGAACAGGATCATCAGCCACTGCCCGACGACCCGGGCGCGAGCCTCACCGAGGATCACCGGCAGCGTCCGGACGCCGAGCTTCGAGTCGGCCTCGATCTTGTCGATGTGCTTGCCGAAGAGCACGGACGTGACGAGCAGTGCGTAGGGGATCGAGACCAGGAGCACCCAGCTCGGGATCGTGCCGGTCGCCGCGAGGAACGTGCCGCCGACCATCAGCGGCCCCCAGACAAGGAACACGCCGGGCTCGCCGAGCCCGTGGTGCTTGAGGCGGATCGGCGGCGCGACGTAGAACACCGAGACGAACAGGCCGGCCAGCGCGAAGGCGATGATCAGCGGGCCACGGATCGCGGCGAGCGTGAGCATGATCACCGCGCCGATCGCGTTGACGATGAGGATCGCGGCCGCGAGCTGGCGCTTCGTGACCCAGCCCGACAGGATCGGATGCGGTGCGTACAGCGCGCGGACGTAGTCGTCGGTGTCCACGCCGCCCGTCGTGTCGAAGTAGTCGTTGATCATGTTGTTGGCGGCATGCGCGAGGACGAGTCCGACGACCGCGAGCAGGAACAGCGCCCAATCGACCGGCGGGCCGCCGTGGACGCGGTTCGCTTCGACCGCCAGTAGTCCGCCGATCAGCCCCGACCAGATCGTCATCGGGAAGACCGCGGCCCGCGTGATCACGAGCCACTTGCCGACCGTGTCGAGCGGGCGCGTCGCCGGCGGGTTGGCGGTCTCGAGGATCTCCTTCCAGCCGAGCAGCCGTTCGCGCAGCGGGATGGCAGTGACGGGCGTGGGAGCGGTACGGTCCATCGAGATCCTCGGCGTGAAGAAACGTGCGCGTGGAGCGTATCACGTTCCGCTCGCGCCACGGCCGACCCGAGCCCGATGCGAAGATGCAGCGATGCCGGCCGTCCCCCCGATCCAAACGGCGCGCTTCGAGCTCGTGTCGATGACGCTGCCGTTCATGGAGGCGCTCATCGCCCACGACATCGAGCGGGCGAGCGACGAGATCGGCGCCGTGGTCCCGGCGGACATGCCCGACGACCTCGAGCACTTCCTTGCGTACCGGACCGGGCAGATGCGCGACGACCCGGATGTCCAGCGATGGATCGGGCGGGCGATCGTGCTCGACGATGCCGATGGCCGCCGCGTGATCGGCTCGCTCGGGTTCCACGGCCCGCCCGACGAGGATGGCCGCGTCGAGGTCGGCTATCGCGTGGATCCGGCCCACCGACGCCAGGGCGTCGCCAGCGAGGTGGTCCGCGCCCTGTTCGATTGGGCGAATCGCGAGCACGGCATCACGCGCTTCCGCGCGGCCACCGCCCCGGGCAACGTCGCCTCGCAGGCCGTCCTCGCCCGGTTCGGATTCCGCCAGACGGGCATGCAGATGGACGAGATCGACGGGCCGGAGCTCGTGTTCGAGCTCGACGGATGGCACGCGACGGGCTGATCCCGACGATGCCATGATGGCCGGCATGCCGAGCCCTGACGACCAGGAGCCGTCGTTCGACACGCTCGCCGTCCACGCGGGAGCCGAGCCCGACGAGCTGACGGGTGCGGTCGCGCCACCGATCTACCAGACCTCGACGTACCAGCAGGACTCGGTCGGCAATCCGCGGCGTGGCTACGAGTACGCGCGGTCGCAGAACCCGACCCGTGAGCGCCTCGAGCGGGCGATCGCGGCGCTCGAGGGTGGGCGGCACGGCATCGCGTTCGCGTCGGGCTCCGCGGCGACCGCGGCGATCGCCGAGCTGGCCGACCCGGGCGAGGAGGTGGTCGTCGGCGACGACGTCTACGGCGGCACGTATCGCTATCTCGAGCGGGTCCGCCGGCCTGGTGGCGGGGTCACCTCGACGTTCGTCGACCTCACGTCCGGCATGGACCAGCTGTGGGAGACGCTGTCCGAGCGCACGCGACTGGTCTGGTTCGAGACCCCGACGAACCCGCTGCTCAAGACCGTCGACATCGCCGCGGTGGCGGCGACCGTCGGGCGACGGGCCGACGAGGGTGGGCGGCGCCCGCTGATCGTGGTCGACAACACGTTCGCCTCGCCCGCCATCCAGCGCCCGCTCACGCTCGGTGCCGACATCGTGTTCCACTCGGCCACGAAGTACCTGGCCGGGCACTCCGACACGATCCTCGGGCTCGCCGTGACGTCGAGCGACGAGATCGGGGAGCGGCTGCGCTTCCTGCAGAACGCGATGGGCGCGGTGCCCGGGCCGCTGGATTGCTTCCTCGTGCTGCGCGGCCTGCGGACGCTCCATCTGCGCGTCGAACGGCACCAGGCCAACGCGACGGCGATCGCCGCGTTCCTCGAGGGCCGCGACGACGTCGCGAGCGTCAGCTACCCGGGGTTCGGCGGCATGGTCTCGTTCCTGCCCGCGGCCCGCGAACGGAGCCACCGGCGCCGATCGGGCGAGGTCGATCGCCGAGGGGATGCGACTCTTCACCCTCGCCGAATCGCTGGGCGGGGTCGAGTCCCTCGTCGAGGTGCCCGCGGCGATGACCCACCAGTCGGTGTCGGAGACGGCCCTGGAGGTCGACCCCGCGCTCGTCCGCCTGTCGGTGGGCATCGAGGGCATCGATGACCTCGTCGCCGACCTGCGCGGGGCGCTCGACCGCGCCTAGCGCACCGCCGCGACGGGGCCGACGAGGAGGCTGACGACTTCGGTCGGCGTCGACTTGCCCTTCAGGTCGAGGCTGCGCCGCTCGAGCCCGGGATCGACGCCCGCGGCGAGCGCGGTCTCGACGGTCATGAGCACCTCGCCGGCATGCGCCGCCGCTCCAAGACGTGCGGCGATGTTGACGTTGTCGCCGAGGGCGGTCAGATCGGTATGCCGTTCATCGCCGACCGCACCGACCCACGCCGGCCCTGTCGCGACGCCCACGCCGACCGGCACCCATGGACCCCCGCGATCGTCGTGACCGGTGGCGTGCAGGAGCGCGGTGGCCGTGTCGATCGCGGCGGCGGCGTAGCGCGGCCCGGACATCAGCGGGAAGTAGAACGCGACGATCTCGTCACCGACGAACTTGTCGACGCCGCCGTCGTGGTCGAACACGACCTGGCTCGCGACCTTGTAGAAGCGATCGATCAGCGCTCGGAAGTCGGCCGCCGCCATGCCTTCCGCGATCGACGTCGAGCCGCGGATGTCCGCGAACAGGTAGCTGCCGTCGATCACCGCGCCGCCATGGTGCTGCTCCATGAAGTCGAAGCAGGAACTGCAGACGTTCGGGTTCTTGTAGGCCGGCCGCTTGCCGATCGCTCGCATCACCGGCGCCGACGGACCCGCGAAGGGCGCCGCGCACAGCTTGCAGCGCGGGCCATGGGGCAGCAGCCGGAGGAGGCGTCGAGCGCGCTTCTCCATCGCGTCGCCGCGAGTCAGGTACTCGCGCCAGAACGCTTCGTCGCTGGTCGTCGGTGGATCGCCGGCCGCCATGGCGGGGTCAGCGTACTCCCGCCTCCGAGCGGCGCCGTCAGCCTCCGGCCATCGCCGGGAGCAGTACGAGCGTGTCGCCCTCACCGACGGGTGTATCGAGCGCCTGGAGGTGCCGGACGTCGGTGTCGTTGAGGAACGCGTTCACGAAGCGGTTGAGATCGCCGTCATGGCCGATGAGCTGGGCTTCGAGCGCCGGGTGCGCCGTCACGAGTCCCGCGATGACCTCGCGGACCGTGCCACCCGGGACGGAGACCAGCTTCTCCCCGCCGGTCGACGTGCGCAGCGTCGGTGGGATCCGGACCGTGCTCATGCCCCGCCCTCCAGCCACGACTCGAAGGCGCTGAGGCTCGGGCGGATCACCGGTGCCAGCCCCGGCTGACCGGGCCGTGCCCCGCCGGCATCCGCTGCCGGCACGCCGAGCGTGCGTGCGTCGGGCGTCTTGAGGCCGTTGCCGGTCAACAGCGCGACCACCTCGTCGCCTTCGCGGATGATGCCCCGTCGCCGGGCGGCGGCCACGGCCCCCAGCGTCACGCCGCCGGCGGTCTCGGGATAGAGGCCCTCCAGGCGGGCGACGTCGCGGATCATCGCCGCGGTGACCTCATCGGGGATCGACTCGACCGAGCCGTCGCTCGCTCGGGCGAGCTCGACGACGTAGCGGCCATCAGCCGGGTTGCCGATCGCGAGCGATCGGACGATCGTGTCGGGCTCGCGGACCGGCTCGATGACGTCGGTGCCGGCTGCCCAGGCGTCGGCGACCGGGGCGCAGCCCGTGGCCTGTGCCCCGACGAAGCGGATCGGCGCGGCGCTCGATGAGGCCGAGCTCGGCCAGCTCCTCGAACCCGCGGCCGACGCGGGTGAACATCGCGCCCGACGCCACCGGCCCGACGATCACGTCGGGCGACCGCCAGCCGAGCGACTCGGCGATCTCGTAGGCGAGCGTCTTCGAGCCTTCGGCATAGAACGGGCGGAGGTTGATGTTGACGAAGCCCCAGCCGGTCTCGTCCGCGACCTCGAGGCACAGGCGGTTCACGTCGTCGTACGTGCCCGCGATCGGGACGACGGTCGCGCCGTAGGCGAGCGCGTGATCGACCTTCTCGGGCTCGAGATCGGCCGGGATGAACACGTAGGCCGGCAGGCCGACTGCCGCTGCGGCAGCTGCGGTGGCCCCGGCGAGATTCCCGGTCGACGCGCACGCCAATGCTGGTACGCCGAACTCGACGGCACGGGCGGCGGCGATCGCGACGGCGCGATCCTTGAACGACAGCGACGGGTTGCGCGTGTCGTCCTTGAGCAGGAGGCGCTCGACCCCGAGCGTCGGCCCGAGGCGATCGGCGGACAGCAGCGGCGTCGAGCCGACCGGCAGTGACCGCGCCGGCCTGGCGTCGACCGGCAGCAGCTCCAGATAGCGCCAGATCCCGGGAGCGCGGGCGGCGATCGCCGCCGTGGTCAGCGTCTGGGCGACGACGCCGAGGTCGTAGGTGACCTCGAGTGGCCCGAAGCACGCCGGACAGACGTAGGCCATCGCGAGCGGCTGGGCATGCCCGCAGTTGCGACACGCCATCCCCGTGATCCGCGCACCGGCGGTTGGCGCGGTCGCGGTGGCCGCGCGGTCGGTCGTGGTCGGCGGGTTCAGGGTGTCGATGGTCACGATGGGTCTCCAGGTCGCGTGGCGGCGGCGCGGACCGGTCGTGACGGGATCAGGACCCTGGTCGATGAGAGGGGCTCCGGAGAGTCCCGTATCTCGCAGGCTTGCCTGCCCGGACTTGGCACCTTGCCGACCTCGCGTCGGTAGGTTGTCGTGGCTTCAACGGGCCGGTCCCTCAGCCATCTCTTGATACGTGCTCTTCGGTTGTGCGCAGATGCTACGGGCGGCGGCTGCGAGTGGTCAAGGTCCGGTTCGGTGCCGGGCGGCGGGGGACCCGTGCCAGGTGACACGGCGCCGCCACTGCAGGAGCGGCATCCGGAGGACGAACCCTTCGTGGACCGGCGACGAGCGTGCAGCCTGGGTAGTGGATCCCTTCACGCCCGTGCGGAAGGTGCCACTGGCAGCGGCGCTGACCGATGGCCGCCGGCTTCAGCCCGCCGGCTTGAGCACGATCCAGGTCGTCTTCAGCTCGGTGTACTGGTCGTGGGCATGGACGGACTTGTCGTGGCCACCGAACCCCGATTGCTTGTAGCCGCCGAACGGCGTGGTCATGTCGCCCTCGGCGTAGGCGTTGACGGCCACGGTCCCGGCGCGCAGGTCGCGGGCGACGCGGTGGGCGACGTTCAGGTCGTCGGTGTAGATCGAGGCGGCCAGGCCGTAGGCCGTGTCGTTGGCGATCGCCACGGCCTCGGCCTCGGTGTCGAACTCGATGACCGACAGCACGGGTCCGAAGATCTCCTCCCGGGCGATCCGCATGTCGTTGCGGACGCCGTCGAAGATCGTCGGGCCGAGGAAATAGCCGCCGGTCTCCTCGAGGATCCGCTCGCCGCCGGTCACGAGGCGAGCGCCCTCCTGCCGGCCGATCTGCACGTACCCGAGGACTCGATCGAGGTGGGGCCGCGAGATCAGCGCGCCGATCTTCGTCGCCGGATCGAGCGGGTCGCCGACCGGCCACGACGCGAGCTCAGCCTTGAGCGCCTCGATCAGCGCGTCCTTGCGCGAGCGATGGACGATGAGCCGAGAGCCGGCGCTGCAGTTCTCGCCCATGTTCCAGAAGATCGCGACCGCCGCCTGGGAGGCGACGTGCGCCATGTCGGTGACGTCGCCGAAGACGATCTGCGGGCTCTTGCCACCGAGCTCCAGCAACACGCGCTTGAGGTTGGTTTCGGCCGACCACGCGAGGAAGCGCCGACCGACCTCGGTCGATCCCGTGAAGGCCACGCAATCGATGTCCGGGTGCCGCCCGATCGCCGCGCCGACCGTGTCGCCAGGCCCGGTCACCACGTTGAGGACGCCGTCCGGGATTCCCGCCTCAGCGCCAAGCTCCGCGATGCGGAGCAGGCTCAGCGACGTGGTCGAGGCGGGCTTGATGACGACGCTGTTCCCGGTCGCCAGCGCTGGACCGAGCTTCCACGCAGCCATCTGGGCCGGGTAGTTCCACGGCACGACCGCACCGACGACCCCGACGGGTTCCCGGGTGATCGTGGCCACGGTGCCCTCGGGGGAGGGCGCCACCTGGCCGTACAGCTTGTCGATCGCCTCGGCGTGCCAGCGGATGCATGCCGCGGTCTCGGGCATGTCGAGGCCGACGGTGTCGGAGATCGGCTTGCCGGCATCGATCGTCTCGATCAGCCCGAGCTCGCGCGCATTCGCCTCGATCAAGTCGGCCCAGGTGAGCAGGACCCGCTTGCGGGCACCGGGATCCATTCGCGCCCACACGCCGCGGTCCGCGGCCGAACGGGCAGCCGCCACGGCCGCGTCCACGTCGGCTGCGCCGCCCTCGGCGACGTCGGTGATCGACTGCCCGGTCGCCGGGTTCTCGGTCACGAATCGGCGTCCGTCGTTCGCTGGCCGGAAGTCGCCATCGATGAACAGATCCGTGCGCAAGCGCAGGCCGGCGAGCTCGCTCGCGGCGTCTTCCCGATCGGGGATCAGCGTGTCGGTCATCGGTGTCCCTCGCGCGGGTAGTGACGGATGGAGGGACCATGGTACGGCCTGACCTGTCCATCCGGGCCCCGGCCGCAACCGTTCCGCAACGTGGTAGCATCGGGCCAAGCGCGACTGTGGAAGCCGACTTCCGCCACGATTCGCCGGGGCATCCCCCGCGACATCGGGCGGTACGCGCGGCCGGTCGATCCGTGAGGCGATCGCCCGCGCCAAGGAGTCCACAGATGGCCGCAACCCGACCCACCCGTCCCGATCACCCGCCGACGTCCGCCGCCGGTCGCACGCGTCCCGAGCTGGGCCGTCGCCTCCGGTCGAACCTGCCGACGGCCGAACTGGTCGAGGACGCGATCCGCGCGGGCGAAGGGCTGATCGCGGCTGAGGGTCCACTGGTCGTGCGGACCGGCAAGCACACGGGTCGGTCGCCACAGGACAAGTTCATCGTCGATGAGCCGTCCAGCACGGCCAAGATCTGGTGGGGCACGGTCAACCGGCCGATCAGCGAGGCGAACTACGATCGGCTCCGGGCGCGGCTTGTCGCCTATTGCGCCGAGAAGGACCTGTACAGCCAGGACCTGCAGATCGGCGCGGACCCTGCCCACCAGCGGCGCCTGCGCGTCTACACGGAGACGGCCTGGGCCAGCATCTTCGCGCGCAACCTGTTCCGTCGGCCGAAGGCGACCGAGCTCATCGGCTTCGAACCGAACTTCACGATCATCTGCGTGCCATCGTTCCAGGCGGACCCGGGGACCGAGGGCACGCGCACGAGCACGGCGATCCTGCTCCACCTCGAGCGGATGGAAGTGATCATCGTCGGCACCGAGTACGCCGGCGAGATCAAGAAGTCGGCATTCACGGTCATGAACTACCTGATGCCCGACGAGGGCGTGCTGCCGATGCACTCCTCCGTGAACGTCGGCCCGGCCGGTGACAGCGCGGTCTTCTTCGGCCTATCGGGGACCGGCAAGACCACGCTCTCGGCGGACCCGGAGCGCAGCCTCATCGGCGACGACGAGCACGGCTGGGGCGACAGCGGTCTGTTCAACTTCGAGGGCGGCTGTTACGCCAAGACGATCCGGCTCTCACCGATGTACGAGCCGGACATCTTCCAGACGACGAGGCGGTTCGGCACCGTGCTCGAGAACGTGGACGTCAACCCGGCGACGCGCGAGCTTGACCTCGATTCGGAGCGCTTCACCGAGAACACGCGCGGCGCATACCCGCTGCATTTCATCGGCAACGCGGATCCGACCGGGATGACCGTCCAGCCGCGGACCGTGATCCTGCTGACCGCCGACGCGTTCGGCGTGCTCCCGCCGATCGCGCGCCTGACCCATGCTCAGGCCGCCTATCACTTCATCAGTGGCTACACCGCGAAGCTCGCGGGCACCGAGATCGGGGTGAAGGAGCCGACCGCCACGTTCTCGGCCTGCTTCGGCGCGCCGTTCATGCCCCGCCACCCCGGGATGTACGCCCGGATGCTGACCGACCGATTGGCGGCCCAGGACGCCGCGGTCTGGCTGGTCAACACGGGCTGGACTGGTGGCCCGTACGGGACCGGCGAACGGATGAACATCGCCCACACCCGCTCGATGGTGCGTGCGGCGCTCGACGGCCGGCTCGCGAGCGTGCCGACGCGCACCGATCCGATCTTCAGGTTCGAGGTCCCGCTGACCTGCCCGGACGTGCCGGCCGAGTTCCTCGACCCGCGTGCGACGTGGGCGGACAAGGACGCCTACGACCGGCAGGCAGCCAGGCTCGCCGCGATGTTCGTCGCCAACTTCGACGGGTTCGCCGAAGGCACCGAGCCGGCGATCCGATCCGCGGGTCCGAGCGTCGAGCCCGGGATGCCACTACCGGACGTCGCCGAGGCGCCGGACGCGGGCTGAGCTGCACCCGGCGGATCGTCCGGCGCGGCACAGGCGGTCCGGTGGGCGCTAAGGGCGCCGCCGTGGGTCGACGCAGAAACTAAGGGTCGGACCGAGTCGAAATCGGTCGGTCTAACGATGGCGCGCGGGCAAGTGCCGCCTACGGTGGGTTCACGTCCAACGAGACATGAACATCACCGGAGGCACGACCGATGTCCCGAACCTGCACCATCCAGTACGGCCGGACGATCGTCCTGGCGGTCATCGTTGCCGGGGCCGGCCTTGCGTGCGGGACCACCACCGCGGCGCCCGTAGCCGGCGACCAACCAGATGTAGCGACGACGTCGCTGCAGACCGACTCGCGCGCCGTCCGGGTCAGCGATGTCGACGGGTCGATCGCCAATGCGCGAGCCGCGCAGCGTCAGCACGACTGGCAGGCGATCCGCCGGTTCCAGGCCCAGATCATCGAGCGTCTCGGTCTGCCGGCCATCAGTGATGCCCGCGCGAGCTACCAGCGAGCCGTCGCTGACCTCGCGGCGGCCACAGCACGCGGCGACTCGAAGAGTCGTGCGGGGTTTCGAGCCGAACTCCACGCCATGTGCGAACCAGGCGGACTCGTCGGGGCGTTCGAGTCCTGCGACGGCGACGTCATCGTGTGGGGCGGCTGACTCCCTCCGCCGCAAGGACAGGATCGACGGCGTCCGTGCCCCTGGCCCGTATGATCGGCGCCAATATGCCCGCTCGGCTGTCGAGTCCGATCCTGATCGGTCGCGGTCCCCAGATGGACTCGCTGATGGACGCCCTCGGTCGCGCCGAAGGCGGCTCGCCGACGATGGTGCTCGTCGGCGGTGAGGCCGGGATCGGAAAGAGCCGACTGGTCGCGGAGCTCGCTACCTACGCCAGAGCACGCGGCGATCTGGTGCTCGAAGGGGGGTGCGCGAGCCTGGGTTCGGGTGAGGGGCTGCCATTCGCTCCGATCGCTGAGGCGCTTCGCGATCTGCTGCGGTCCGGCGACCGCGCGCTCATCGACGATGTCATCGATCCGACGACCCGCGAACTCGGGCGCCTCATCCCCGAGTTCCTCCGGGGCGACGGCGATGGCTTCGTGCACGATGCACCTGCCGACTGGGCCCAGACTCGACTGTTCGAAGCGTTCCTGACCCTGCTCGAGCGCCTCGGTGAGCGACGCCCGGTGGTGCTGGTGATCGAGGACATCCATTGGGCCGATCGCTCGACCCGCGATCTGATGGACTTCGTCGCCCGGCGGCTTCGGGACGAACGCTTGCTCGTCATCGCGACCTATCGGACCGATGAGCTCCATCGACGCCACCCACTCCGGCCGTGGCTCGCGGAACTGAGCCGCCTTGCCCGTGTCGAACAGATGGAGCTCCCCCGCTTCGAGCGGGAAGAGGTCGGCGAGCTCCTGGCTGCCATCGAGGGCGGCAGCCCATCGGCATCCATCGTGGACGCGATCGCCTCGAGAGCGGGCGGCAATCCGTTCTTCAGCGAAGAGTTGCTGGCCGCTGGGTCCGCCGCCTCGACCGTCCTGCCCGCCCGACTCCGAGATGTCCTCCTGGGGCGTATCGGATCGCTGTCAGCGTCGGCCACCCGCCTCGTCGAGGCGGCGTCAGCGGCAGGCGGCACGGTCGATCACGACCTGCTCGGCACCGTGCTCGACATGGACGACGCCGCGTTAGCGGATGCGATCGAGGAGGCGATCGCTTCGACTGTCCTCGTCCCGGTCGACGGCGATGCGGCCGGTGGCAGCTATGCGTTCCGGCACGCCCTGCTCGGCGAGGCGGTCTATGACGAGATGCTGGCGTCGGAACGGCGCCGGCTCCACGCGGCGTTCTCGGCTGCGCTGGCCTCGCAGTCGACGCCGGAGGGAGCAGCCGGCGCGAGCCACCTTGCGGCGCTGGCCCACCACGCGTCGGCGGCCAACGACCTGCCGCTGGCGTTGCGCGCGTCGATCGCGGCCGCGCGAGCGAGCACGGCGACCTCCGGGTTCTTCGAGGCGGCCCGCGCATACGAGCGAGCGATCGCGCTCTGGGACTCCGTCCCCGAGGCGGGCCGGCCGTCGGGCGAGGATCACGTCGAGCTCTTGTTCGAGACATCGGGCGCGTTCCACACCGCAGGCGAAGCGGAACGGGCACGCGATGCCGCCGCCCTTGCCGCGACCGGCGTCGATGCGGCCCTCCAGCCGCTGCGATCTGCGCGGGTGCAGGAACGACTGGCGTGGTCCATCTACCACACTGGCGACGTCGCCGGAGCCATCCGCGTCCTGGACAAGGTGATCGAGCGGCTCGCCGAGCTGCCGCCGTCCGCCGAGTGCGCCGGGTGTCTGGCGGCGCTAGCCACGCTGACCCTGTATGTCGGACGCTACCGAGAGGCGGCGGAGATCGCAGAACGCGCGATCGGGATGAGTCAAGCGGTCGAATCAGCGGATCGCGAGATCGAAGCGATGGGCGTGCTGGGCGCGGCCCTCGCCATCGTCGGCGAGTGTGATCGCGGCCTCGATGTGCTCCGCCAAGCGCTTGCCAAGGCGCACGAGCTTGGCGACCCGGTCCTCATCAGCACGAGCTACCTCTCGTTGGCAAGCACATTGTTCGATTGCGACGCGCTCGACGACGCGGTCGCGATTGGCCTGGAGGGCTCCGCCTGGGCGCGTGGCCTGCGGGTCCCCGGCTTCGATACGATGGCGGTCGAGAGCCTCCTGCCGCTCGGCCGATTGCGCGAAGCCACGGCGATCATCGCGAGCATGCCGAACGAGTTCGATGGCGGAGTCGGCTGGAGCTGGAACGGGGTCTTCGCCGGGATCATCGCAGTCCGGACTGGGCGCCTCGACGAGGCGCAGGCGCTGCACGAGATCCGGAGCGTCTCGACCGCGACGCTGGCGGATGCCGCGTTCGGCGGCAACCTCGCTGGCGGCCTGATCGAGCTCGCGCTTGCAGAGGGACGACTCGATGACGCTCGGGGGATCGTTGACGAGAGCCTCGTCTGGCTGGCGGATGCCGATGACGTTCGCTTCCGCTCACGCGTCCTGCGGCTCGGTGTCTCGGTCGAGGCGGAAGCCGCGACCAACGCCAGGGCGCGACGAGACGCCGATGCCGAGCAAGCGGCGCGGGCGGTCGGTGAAGGGAGGCTGGAACGCCTCAGGGAATTGGTGGCTGCCTACGATGATGGGGTGAGCCCGGTGTTCGGCGAAGCGCGCGTGAATCGGGCGATCGCCGAGGCAGAGGGCACGCGACTCGTTGACCGCCCGGACCCGGACGCCTGGATGAGCGCGGCGAACCGCCTCCGCGTCCCTCGTCGTCCATATGAGTTGGCATGGTGTCGGTACCGGCAGGCCGAGGCGATGCTCGCGTCGCGCGCGCCACGACCCGATGTCGGCGACGTCCTCGGCGAGGCGTTGCGGCTCGCAGACGAGATCGGGGCAGGGCTGCTCGTCGACGCCATCCGGAACCTGGCGCGCATCGCTCGATTGGAATTGCCGTCACCAGTGGAGCCGGTGTCGCCCGATGACGTTGGTGCGGGGGGGATCCCGGGCCCGGCCGGGGACGTCGCCGATCCGTACGGGCTTACGGCTCGCGAGCGGGAGGTACTCGCCCTGCTCGTCGAGGGCCAGACCAACCGGCGCATCGCCCAGGCCCTTTTCATCAGCGAGAGCACCGCGAGCGTCCACGTGTCCAACATCATCGGAAAGCTCGGCGTGTCGAATCGGGTCGAAGCCGCCGCGGCCGCGCTGCGGTCTGGCCTGGCGCATTGACGACGGTTCGCGCGGCCTGACGCGAGCGGCGGGGTCGACGACGCTACGATAAGCCTCCATCGAGGAGGCTCGACCAGCGTATGCCCCGCAACAAGGTCACCGTCATCGGCGCCGGGAACGTCGGCGCGACCACCGCCCAGCGCATCGCCGAGGCCGGTCTGGCCGACGTCGTGCTCGTCGACATCGTCGAGGGGCTCCCGCAGGGCAAGGGTCTCGATCTCGCCGAAGCCGCCCCGGTGGTCGGTCACGACGCCGGTGTGACCGGCACGAACGACTACGCGGACACGGCCGGCTCCGACATCGTGGTCGTGACCTCGGGGCTCGCGCGACAACCGGGGATGAGTCGCGACGACCTGTTGACCAAGAACGCGGGGATCGTCCGGTCGGTGGTCGAACAGGCCGCGAAGGCGTCGCCCGACGCGATCCTCATCGTGGTCACGAACCCGCTCGACGCCATGTGCCACGTGGCAATGGAGGCATCCGGCTTCCCGCGCGAGCGGGTGATCGGCATGGCCGGCGTGCTGGACAGCGCGCGGTTTCGGACGTTCATCGCGCAGGAGCTTGGCGTGAGCGTCGAGGACACCCACGCGTTCGTCCTGGGCGGCCATGGGGACACGATGGTGCCGCTGTCGCGCTACAGCACCGTGGCCGGCGTGCCGATCACGGAGCTGCTCCCCGCCGATCGCGTGCGAGCGCTGGAGGAGCGCACGGCCAACGGTGGCGCGGAGATCGTCGCATTGCTTAAGACCGGTTCGGCGTTCTACGCGCCATCGGCGGGTGCGTTCGAGATGGTCGAGTCGATCCTGCTCGACCGCAAGCGCGTGCTGCCGTGCGCGGTGATGCTGCGCGGCGAATTCGGCGTCGATGGGTTGTTCGTCGGCGTGCCGGTCGTCCTTGGTGCGGCCGGCATGGAGCGGGTCTTCGAGATCGAGCTGACCGACGACGAGCGCGCCGCGTTCCAGAAGTCGGCGGACGCGGTCCGGGAGCTGGTGGCCGTCCTCGGTCGCTGACGCTGCTCCGTGGCGGGCGTCCGAGTCGCGGCCGGCCGATCGGTTGCCGCGACCTCCCCGATCAGCCGACGACGGCGAGGTTCCGCGATGGCGGCTCGAGCTCCGCGGCGCGCTGCCGCGATCGAGCGATCGTCTGCGCCAAAGCGACCCGGTAGGTCGCGTCAGTTTCGGGCAACGGGGTCTCGGCCAGCTCGCGGGCGAGCACGTCGCACAGCCGTCGGTACTGGCGCACGACCTGCGACCGGCTCCCGATGCGGCCGTGGACGGCGATGAGAACCTCGTGGGCCTCCTCGCGGAGCGGGTCGCGGGCGATCAATCGCTCGGCCGCGAGACGCGCGCCTTCGACGTCGCCGCCGTCGAGTCGCTGCTTGGCGACGTCGGCCAGCGCGTCCTCGAAGTGATCGGCGAGTCGCTCGCGTTCAGCCGCGAAGCAGTCGTGCCCGAGGCCTTCGGCGAGGTCGCCGCCGAAGAGCCCGACGGCGGTCTCTGCGTCACAGGTGCCGTCGTCGAGGCACGCCTCGAACGTCGCGACATCCAGGAAGTTGATCGACTCGGGTCGGAGACCCAGCGTCTCGGCGTCCAATTCGAGCACCGCGTCGAGATCGAGCCCGGCCGCGGCGAGGGCCGCCCGGAGCTGGTAGAGCGCCTGGCGGAGCGGCCCGGTGGCGGCCACCAGCGACTCGGGCCACAGGTCGGTGGCGATCGCCTCGCGGGTACGCGGGCGACGGGTGAGTGCAAGCAGCGTGAACAGCGCCTGCGCGTGACGGCCGACCAGCCGGATCTCGCACCCGTCCGCGGTACGCACGCTGAAGCGTCCGAGCAGCGTTACCTGCAAGCCGGACGCGCTCACGGCTGAGGTCATGTGATGTCCCCTCAGACTGCGTCGCGACGCCCGGCCCATCCCCCCACGGGCCGGACGCCTTGACTGCATCGGCGGGCCCCCAGACCCTGCCCAATTCCCCCGGTCGCGACCGGTGCGCCCCCGCGCCGTCGGCCGGATGACTTGCATGGTGTCGCGCACGGCACTCGCCGGTGAACGGGGATGCGACACCGAAAGTGTCGGCAAGCCGACACCCGGAGCGCGGGTACACTTCGTCGACCGTGCCGATCGCCGTCATCGCGTTCGACTTCGACCCCCTGCTGCACGTCGCCGAGGGCCTGACGGTCCGCTGGCAGACGATCGCCCTGGCCGCGGTCGTCGCCCTCTGTCTCGCGACGGCAGGCATCCTGGCGCGGCGCTCGTCGCTTCGGGCGGACGACCTCCTGTACATCGCGATCGGGGCCGTCCCGGGCGCGGTGGTCGGCGGACGGATCGGGTATGCGCTGCTCGTGCCGGACGCGTTTCGCGCCGGGCCGATGTCGCTGCTCGACCCGACGGTCGGCGGTCTCGAGCTCGGCCTGGCGGTCGTCGGTGGTCTGCTGTCCGGATCCGTGGTGGCGGCCCTGCTCGGAGCGCCGACGGGTCGATGGGCGCACCTCCTCGCAACCCCGCTGCTCGTGGCGATCGCGGCCGGCAAGCTGACGATGGCCCTCGGCGGGAGCGGTCAGGGCCGGGCCTTCGACGGCACGTGGGCGACCGCCTACCTCGGCGCCGGGCCGTGGGTCGGGCTCGCACCCGATCTGTCCTCGCATCCGGCCCAGGTCTACGAGGCGGTCGGAACGCTGGTCGTCGCGGTGATCGTGGTGCTGGCGACGGCGGCCGGTGCGTTCCGGGCACTCGACGGCAGGCGACTGCTCATCGCGATCGCGGGTTGGGCGCTCGTTCGGGCGGTCGTCTCGACGACGTGGCGTGACCCGGTCGTCGCGGGGCCGCTGCCGGTCGGTGGACTCGTCGCGCTCGGCGTGGCGATCGGCGGCATCGTGGCGACGGTCCTCGTGACCACCTGGCGGCCTCGTCGCGTTCGCGATGGCGCCAGCACCGCTGCTCCGGTATGGCCCGATCCGGAGACGCGACCGCCGTTCTGAGGAGCCAGCCCGAGTGGCAAGCCGCCCGAGACGGGGTATCGTGGCAGCGATGACGATGCCGTTCCGAGGACCGATCCGATGACCCAGCTCGCCGAACCCGAGATCGCCCAGACCGCCGCGCCCGGGCGGATCAGTCACTGGATCGGTGGCCGCACCGTCGAAGGCACGTCAGGACGCCAGGGCGATGTCTACGACCCGGCGACCGGACGCCTCGCCAAGCACGTCGATTTCGCCTCCGTCGAGGAAGTGGCTGCTGCGGTCGCCGCCGCCCGCGCGGCCTTCCCGGGCTGGCGCGCGACCTCACTCAGCAAGCGCACGGACATCCTGTTCAAGATCCGGAACCTCGTCGAACAGAATCGCCACGAGCTCGCGGCGCACCTGACTGCTGAACACGGCAAGGTGCCATCGGACGCGCTGGGCGAGATCGCCCGAGGCCTCGAGAACCTCGAGTTCGCCTGCGGGATCCCGAACCTCCTCAAGGGCGGGTTCACGGAGCAGGCGAGCACGGGCATCGACGTCTACCAGATCCGCCAGCCCCTGGGCGTCGTGGCCGGCATCACGCCGTTCAACTTCCCCGCGATGGTGCCGATGTGGATGTTCGCGACGGCCATCGCGACGGGGAACACGTTCATCCTCAAGCCGTCCGAGAAGGACCCGTCGGCCTCGATCTTCATGGCCGAGCTGCTCCACGAAGCCGGCGTGCCCGACGGGGTCTTCAACGTCGTCCATGGCGACAAGGTCGCGGTCGACGCGATCCTCGAGCACCCGGACATCGCCGCGATCAGCTTCGTCGGCTCCACCCCGATCGCGCGCTACATCTACCAGACCGGGACCGCCAACGGGAAGCGCGTTCAGGCCCTCGGCGGCGCGAAGAACCACATGATCGTGCTGCCCGACGCGGACATCGACATGGCCGCGGATGCCGCGGTCTCCGCGGGGTACGGTTCGGCCGGTGAGCGGTGCATGGCAATCGCGACGGTCGTCGCAGTCGGAGACGTCGCCGATCCGCTGGTCGACGCGATCACGGCTCGCCTCCCCAAGGTCAAGGTCGGGCCCGGCAGCGATCCCGAGGCCGAGATGGGGCCGCTCGTCACTCGCCAGCATCGCGACAAGGTGGCGTCCTACCTCGACAGCTCCGCGGAGCAGGGCGCGACCGTCGTCGCCGACGGCCGCGAGCACCCGCTCTACGGCGGCAGCGACGGGTTCTTCCTCGGCGTGTCGCTGATCGACCACGTGACCACGACGATGGACGCGTACCGCGACGAGATCTTCGGCCCGGTCCTGACCGTGGTCCGGGTAAAGACCTACGACGAGGCGGTCAAGCTGATCAACGAGAACCCGTACGGCAACGGGACCGCGATCTTCACGCGCGACGGCGGGGCGGCTCGCCAGTTCCAGTTCGAGGTCAATGCCGGGATGGTCGGCATCAACGTGCCGATCCCCGTGCCGGTCGCGTATTACAGCTTCGGTGGCTGGAAGGCGAGCCTGTTCGGCGACCTGCACATGTACGGACCGGAGGGGATCCAGTTCTACACGCGCGGCAAGATCGTCACGTCGCGCTGGCCGGATCCGGGCACGAGCAAGATCGACCTCGGGTTCCCGCGCACGCGCTAGGGTCGTGCGGGTCGGGGAGTAGAGGCCAGGGTCGGGGGTCGGGCCGGCTCCCGCGCCACTGCCGTTTCGCAGGATTCCTGCCATTTGTTCGCCACGCGACCATTAGTCCCACAGCGAGGGCCCAGCCGCGACCCCGCGTTGTATCGCTATGCATCCATGCACCGATCGCCGCACGCGCCGTGTCGCGCGGCGCATACCGATGCACCGATCGTGGGTCCAAACACGCGCTGAGCCTGACGAACGCCCACCTGGCGGACATTTGGCAGGAATCGGGCCACGTGGGCCGGGGCGAGCATCGCGCCGGCGCGTTGGCGCACCGCGGAAACCACCTGATAGGCGTCTGCAAGCCGCGGCGACCCGAAACGTGTCTGCGATGGACGCATGGGGGCCCATCCTGCGGCGGTCTAGCCCAGGAGGCGACCCAGATGACTGATTACGAACGCACCACCACACGCCAGACGATGAGCGTCGATCCGGCGAACGACCCTCGGAGTGCGACCACGACGACCGAACGAGCCCATGTGCCGGCGGGTCCGGGTGCGGCGGCCGTCGTCGCCCGCTTCGTCATGTTCCTGTTCGGCGTCCTGCAGGTTGCCCTGATCCTGCGCGTCATCCTGCTGCTGCTGGTCGCCAATCAGGCCAACGACGTTGTGCAGCTGATCCTCAACATCACCGATCCGTTCGTCGAGCCGTTCCGCGGCATGTTCCAGCTCGACCGCGTTACCGCGGGGCGCCAGGTCCTAGACATCGCGGCGATCGTCGCGCTGATCGGCTGGACCCTCGTCGAGATGCTGGTCCTGGCGCTGATCCGGGTCTTCGACCGCCGGAGGATCACCGAGATCTGACCGACACCGCTCCTTCACGGACCGCGCCCGCCAGGGCCGCGATGTCGGCCGGGCCGGTCCCGCAACAACCGCCAAGCCACGACGCCCCGAGGGCGGTCCACGACAGGACCGCCCTCGCGTCGTATCCGCCGCCTCCGTGCGCGGCCTCCCACACCCGGTTCGCGGGATCCCAGGCTTCGCCGAGGTTCGGGTAGGCGACGAGCGGCATGTCCGTCGCGTCCGCCGCGGCGGCGAGCAGGTCGGGGACGAACCTTGGTGCGGTGCAGTTGACGCCGACCGCCGCGATCCCCGCGACACCCGTCGCCACGCCGATGGCCTCCGCGATGGGCTCGCCGGCCGCGGTGGTCGCCTCGTCGCGACACTGGTAGGAGAGCCATGCCCTGGCCCCGAGCTCGTCGACCAGCGTCGCGAGGACCCGGCCCTCGCGCATCGTCGGGATCGTCTCGATCGCCAGCATGTCGGCGCCGGCGTCGAGGAGCGCCTCCATGCGCGGAGCGTGGAGATCGCGCAGCGCCTCGTCGCCCGGGTCGTAGTCGCCGCGGTACTCCGACCCGTCGGCGAACATCGCCCCATACGGTCCGACCGACCCGGCGACGAGCAGCTCGCCCTCGGCTCGACCCATCCGCTCGGCGAAGCGGTCGCGCGCCCGTCGCGCGATCTCGACGGATCGTCTGATGGCACCGAGCGCCGCTGCCCGATCCAGGCCGGCCGCGGCAAAGCCCGGGATCGTCGCCTGGTAGCTCGCGGTGGTCGCGATCTCGGCGCCCGCCGCGAAGTAGGCGACGTGGACGGCCTCGATCGCGTCGGGATCCGTAAGCAGCAGGCGTGCCGACCAGAGCCGATCGGACAGGTCGTGGCCGCGCGCCTCGAGCTCGGTGGCGAGCCCGCCATCGAGAACCACCGGCCGCGACGACCCTCGCGTCTCGATCACGATGCGTGCCGACCGACCGCGACGATCGTCACGTCGTCGACCGGGTCCGCCGCTCCCCGGAATGCCGCGACGGCATCGCGGATGCCGGCGACCATCTCGTGGGCCGTCCCGTCGCGGAATCGCTCGAGTCCCTCGAGCAACCTCGCCTTGCCGAACCGCTCGCCGGCCTCCGATCGCGCGTCGGTGACGCCGTCGGTGTAGAGCAGCAGCGTGTCGCCGAGGCGCAGCTCGATCTCGACTTCCGGGATCCCCAGGCGCGAGAACGCGCCGAGGAGCGGGCCACCGCCGTTCACCGGCGCGATCGGCGCGCCGTCGCGCGGGATCAGCAGCGGGGACTCGTGGCCGGCATTCGCCATCCGGAACGACCCGGTCCGGAGGTCCAGCCGACCGGCGAGGACCGTGATGAACAGCGTCGTATGCAGCTCGTCCACGAGGATCCGGTTGGTCCGTTCGAGTGCCTCGGATGGGCCGCTCGCGGCGGTGAGGGCGGTGTGGATCACTGGGCGGGCGAAGGCCATCAGCAGCGCTGCCGCGATGCCCTTGCCGGCCACGTCGGCGATCACGACGCCCAGCGGGTGCGCCCGGCGCCGCATCCGGAACAGCTCGAAGAAGTCGCCGCCGATCTCGCGCGCCGGCTCGTAGTGGCTGGCGAGGTCATAGCCCTCGACGTGCGGCGCCTGCAGCGAGACGATCGTCCGCTGCTGCAGCCGGCTCATCGCCAGGTCGGCCGCGAACGACGACCGGTCGGCGGGGGCGTCCCCCGACGGATCGTTCGACGCCCCCGACCGACGCCGCGCGTCGGCCAGCGCCTCGAGCCCGAGCGCCAGGGCCTCGACCGTCGCAACGACCGCCGGATCGGCGATCGCGCCACCCTCGGCGACGAGGCGCCCGATCAGCGCATCGTCGATGCGCAGCTCGCGGCTGAATCGGGCATCGGACGCTCCAGCGACCTGACCCGCGATCGCGACGAGCGCGCCGGATGCGTCCTCGACGCGGATCGCCAGGTCACTCGGGATATCGGCGAGCGGTGCCAGGATCCGCCGGACCTGTGCGGCGTCCAGCCAGGCGTCTGGATCGCGTCCGGCCATATCGCGGGACCCGCCGGCTCAGAACGCGGCGAGCGCGGTCTCGCGGTCGGGATGGCTGCGGAAGAGGCGATCCAGGCCGGTCCGCTCGAGCACCTCGGTGACGCTCGGCTGGGCGCCGCACAGCTGGACGGCGGTCTGGACCTCGCCCTCCTCGACGCCGCGACTGACCTCGTGGAAGGCGCCCCAGCCGTACTCCGGATCGGGCGGCTCCTCGCCGTTCATCACGCGGACGACCGAGAACAGCGCGACGAGCCCGGAGCTCGCGATGAACGACAGGTCGGTCAGGTCGAGCAGCAGGTGGCGAGTGCCGGAGTCGTACAACTCGCGGACGTCATCGACGAGGCGCAGGTAATTGGACGCGTCGAGCTCTCCATCGAGCGCCATCACCGTGACCGGCACGCCCGCATCGACGCGCTCCACCCTGGTCAGCATCGCCATCTGCTAGCCCTCCTTCGCCTTGGCCACCCGCGACCGCGTGAGCGTGAGTATGTTCCCACCCCCGGGTCGCGGTTCGTGGCGGATCGAGTCCATCGCGAGACGCATCAGGTGCACGCCCATGCCGCCCGGCCGCCGATCCCTGGGGTGGATCGCGAGGTCCGGCGTCGGGACGTCGGTCGGATCGAAGGCCGGTGCCCGGTCCTCGAGCGTGACGACGATGTCGTCGCCGAGCAACTCGGCGGTCAGATCGATCGTGCCGGGCTGGCCCTGGTACCCGTGGATGATGATGTTCGTGACCGCCTCATCGACCGCCTGGACGAGGTCGTCGACGCACGTTGCCGGCGCCTCGCACGCGCGAGCCACCTCGCGGACGGCGGCGCGGACGTCCGCGAGTCGCTCGACATCGGCGTCGATGTGCAGCTCGCGGCGGACGGCGACCAACTCGTTCAATCGGCCGCGGCCGACCAGGCCTGGAGCTCGATGATGTTGCCGTCCGGGTCGGTGCCGTAGCACCAGGTGACCTGCCGCCCGTCGGATGTGCGGGTCGTGATGATGTGGCCGTATCGGGCGCCGCCCGCGGCCACGACCGCTTCCATCGCGGCGGACACATCCGGAACCTGGAACGCGATGTGGCCCCAGCCGGGGCGCGCGACGTGTGGCCCGGGGTGTCCCTCGAGCACGTCGTAGGAGAAGATCTCGATCGTCGGCCCCTCCGCCCCGTGTCCCGGAAGACGGAGGTGGGCACCGGTCAGGTGGGCATCCGTCAGGCCAGTCGCCGCATCGAGATGCTCGCCGCGGATGTCCCGCTCCGGCGGCACGATCGTGCACCCGAACACGTCGGCGTAAAACGCGGCAAGGCGCCGCCAATCAGGCGACGTCACGTTGACATGGCCGAAGCGAGCGCCCTCGATCTGCGTCATCGGTCGATCTCCGCGAGCGTGGGGAGGCGGTCGCCGGTCAGGCGATCCTGGCGTAGTCGGCGGGGGAGCGCTTCACGAACTTCCCGGCACCTTTGCGGCCGGTGAACTCCCCGTCGCGCACGATGACCGATCCGCGGGACAGCACCACCTCGCTGAACCCTTGCACCTGGCGCCCCTCGTAGCACGAATAGTCGACGTCCATGTGGTGGGTCGTCGCCGAGATCGTCCGCCGTCGGTTCGGGTCGTAGATCACGAGATCGGCGTCGGAGCCGACGGCAACCGCGCCCTTCTTCGGGTACATGCCGAAGAGCTTCGCTGGTGCCGTCGAGATCACCTCGACCCAGCGTTCCCTGGAGATCCGTCCGTCGACCACGCCGCCGTCGTGGAGCAGATCGACGCGGTCCTCGACGCCAGGCAGGCCGTTGGGGATCTTGCGGAAGTCGCCCTTCCCGAGCTCCTTCTGGCCGTGGAAGTCGAACGGACAGTGATCGGTCGACACGACCTGCAGGTCGTCCTTGATGAGGCCTGTCCACAGGTCGTCCCAGTGGCTCTTGGGCCGGAGGGGCGGGGAGCACACGAACTTCGCGCCCTCGAACCCGTTGCCGAGGTCGTCGAGCGAGAGGAACAGGTACTGCGGACACGTCTCCGCGAAGGCCTTCGAGCCGCGATCGCGCGCCGCGCGCACCTCGGCGAGCGCCTCCATCGCGGAGAGATGGACGATGTACACCGGCACGCCGGCGGCCTCGGCCAACCGGATGACGCGGTTGGTCGCCTCGCCCTCGAAGACCGCCTTGCGGGCGAGACCGTGCCCGATCGGGTCGGTGGTGCCCGCGTCCACGGTCTGCTCGGCCACGACGTCGATGGCCATGCCGTTCTCGGCGTGCATCATGATCAGCCCGCCGTTCGTCGCGGTCTGCTGCATCGCCCTGAAGATCGCGCCGTCGTCGCTGTAGAAGACCCCCGGATAGGCCGTGAACAACTTGAAGTCCGGCACGCCTTCCTCGACGAGCGCGTCCATCTCCGCGAGCGTCTCGTCGTTGACGTCGCTCATGATCATGTGGAAGCCGTAGTCGGCGACGGCGTTGCCCTCGGCCTTGGCGTGCCAGGCGTCGAGCCCGTCACGCAGCGACTTCCCGCGCGACTGGACCGCGAAGTCGACGATCGTCGTCGTGCCACCGAACGCCGCGGCGCGCGTACCGGTCTCGAACG
This sequence comes from uncultured Chloroflexia bacterium, assembly GCA_963788235.1. Classification (GTDB taxonomy): domain Bacteria; phylum Chloroflexota; class Limnocylindria; order Limnocylindrales; family CSP1-4; genus SPCO01. The sequence continues at coordinate 453,091 of CAWBFV010000004.1, forward strand.
TGTCCTTGGCAAACGTGCCGCCGAACGGCAGCTCCATGTGCGTGTGCACGTCGATGGCGCCCGGGATCACGTACTTGCCCGACGCGTCGATCGACTCGTCGGCCGTCATTCCCGCGCCGGCCAGATCGGCACCGATCGCGGCGATCGTCTCGCCGTCGATCAGCACGTCCGCGAGCTGCGAGCCGTCCGCGCTGACGATGGTGCCGTTGGTGATGAGCGTGCGCATCGGTCCCTCCTGGGGCGACCTCGTCGACGGTCGATCAGGAGGGAGATGGTAGGCGATGGGCGCCCCGTCGGCGCCCCTCGCGCGATGGGACGGTCAGCCGATCCCGAGCTGGTGGAGGACCGGCCGGAGCACCTGGATCCACGCGTAGGTCGTCAGACCGCAGGCCACGATGGCGATCGAGAAGGCGACCTCGCCCTGGATCCTGCGGACGAGATGACGACGTCGCGCACCGCGACCGTCATCCCAGTACGGATCCCGCTTGCCGATTCCGGCGACCATGGCGTCCCTCCCTGCAGGCGCGCCGCGGCGATGTGGACCGATCCGGCGCTGGGCGACCATGGTCCCGCAATCCGGGTACCGATGCCTACCCTGACCTACCGGCCAGTACCCCTGCGCGCCGGCCCGGTCGGCCGCCCGCGGCTACTGGAACGCGGGGATGACGTCCGTCCCGTAGGCCTCGAGCTGGGCCTCTTCGTCGCCATTCATGAGGTATAGGTTGAACTGGTCCACGCCGGCATCGGCGAGCTCGCGCAGCTTGGCGATCTGTTCGTCCGGACCGCCGAGGATGCAGAAGCGATCGGTCACGTCGTCGCCCACGAACGCCGCGTTGGATGAGCCGACCTCGGCGTGGTGGTGGTAGTCGTAACCGGTCCGATCGGTGACGTAGCCGGTCAGCGACTCGGGCAGCTGCTCGCGGGGGTACTTGTTCACGAGATCGACGACGTGGTTCGAGACGAGCGCCGGGAACCATTTGGTCCGTTCGCGACCGACGTCGCGCGGACTGACGTGAGCAGGCGCCGCCGCCTGCACCTTCACGGCGTCGGCGGGTCGACCGGCGGCGACCGACGCCTCGCGGAGTTGGCCCACGAACCAGCGGATGAGATCCGGGTCGGCGAGCTGCAGGATGATCCCGTCCGCAACGCGACCGGTCATCGCGATGGCCATCGGGCCGTAGCCGGCGACCCACACCGGTAGCGTCCAGCCCGTGGTCCACGGGAAGCGCAGCTCGGTGCCCTCGTACTCGATCGTCTCGCCGGCGACCAACGCCCGGATGACGCGGATCGCCTCCTCGGTATGCGCCAAGGTGATCGGCGGCTTGCCAAGCACGCGACGGGCGGAATCGCCGCGCCCGATGCCGAGGTCCATCCGCCCGCCGCTGATCTCGTCGAGCGTCGCAAGCAATGAGGCCGTGACCGTAGGCTCGCGCGTTCCCGGGTTGGTCACGCAGGTCCCCAGGCGGAGATGCTCGGTGGCGCCGGCTATCAGCGTCAGCAGCGGATAGGGGTCACGCCACAGCACGTGGCTGTCGAACAGCCACCCGTGTTCGAAGCCCGCCGCTTCTGCCTGGCGCGCGAGGGCCAGCGTCCGTTCGATCGTGTGGTCGGCCTTGAGCGTGAAACCGAACTGCATCACTGCTCCTACCGGGAAAGAAAGGACTCGGCTGTCCTCCTCCGAACAGCCGAGCCGGCGCGGATGATAGCGCCTACGGGCGTGTCAAGTCAGCGTATGCGTCAGGTCGCCGATCGCGGAAGAACTGCCACGTGTTACGGACCTCGGCGATCTTGTCGAGATCGAGGTCGCGGACGATCAGCTCTTCCTCGTGAGCATCGCCGACGTCGCCGACATACTGGCCGCGCGGATCGACGAAGTAGCTCTGCCCGTAGAAGTCGTCGTCGCCGTAGTCCTTCTCGATCCCCACGCGATTGATGGTGCCGACGAAGTAGCCGTTGGCGACGGCGTGGCTCGGCTGCTCGATCTTCCAGAGGTACTCGGACAGGCCGCGCGACGTCGCGCTCGGGATGAACACGATCTCGGCGCCATTGAGCCCGAGCGCCCGCGCGCCTTCGGGGAAGTGCCGGTCGTAGCAGATGTACACGCCGACCTTGCCGACCGCGGTCTCGAAGACCGGGTAGCCGAGGTTCCCGGGCCGGAAGTAGAACTTCTCCCAGAAGCCCTTCACGTGCGGGATGTGCGTCTTGCGGTACTTGCCCAGGTACGTGCCGTCGGCGTCGATGACGGCTGCGGTGTTGTAGTAGATGCCCGAGGCCTGGGCATCCTCCTCGTACATCGGGGCGACGACGACCATGCCGGTCTGCTTCGCGAGGTCCTGCATCCGCTTGGTGGTCGGGCCGTCCGGGATCAGCTCGGTGTAGCTGTAGTACTGCGGGTCCTGGACCTGGCAGAAGTAGGGCCCGTAGAAGAGCTCCTGGAACAGGATGACCTGGGCGCCCTGCTTGGCCGCTTCGTGCGCCCGCTCCTCGTGCTTCTGGATCATCGATTCCTTGTCGCCGGTCCAACTGGCCTGGACGAGCGCCCCTCGGACGATACGCGGCATGATCGGCTGTCCCTCTCGCTGGCGACATGGCGTGATGGAGACGGAGGGTACACCTCCGACCGGCCGCGGAGCTTGTAAGGGAGCTGGCAGACGAACGTGGCCGCGGAGGAGGCCGAGTCGTGCGGCGTGACGCCATGCTCGGACCGTGACCCTGTCGCTCGAGAACCCGGATCCGCGTGTCGTCGCGCCCGCGCGCGTCGCCGTCCGGCGCGGCCGGACCGCCGCCCTCGTGGAGCGGTTCGGGCTGCTCGGTTTTCTCGGGATCTTTGCTGCGGTGCGCGCCCGGCGCAGCGACGCCATCGATCTCGCGATCACGATGAAACTGCAGCGGGCCGCGAACCCGCTCCTCGATCGCCCGATGGAAGCCGTCTCATGGCCCGGTTTCCCGCCGCAGAGCCGGATCATCCCGGCGCTCCTCGTGGTCGGTCTTGCGGCCATGCGGCTGCCGCTCGAGGCGATGTTCATGATCGTCGCGTGGGGCACCGCGCTCCTCGCTTCGGTCGTCAAGGCGTTGATGCGCCGGCCGCGACCCGTCGCCGGGGTCGATGTCCGCGTGATCACGGCGCCGCTCGGCGGATCGAGCTTCCCGAGCGGTCACACGATCACGTACGTCGGGATCTATGGGTTCCTCGCATACCTCGTCCACACCCTGCTGCGACCGGTCGCGCTCCGCCGGGTGCTCGTCGGCGGTCTCGTCGGGCTCGTGGCCATGGTGGGTCCGAGCCGCGTGCATCAAGGCCACCATTGGTTCACCGACGTGACGGCGTCGTACCTGCTCGGAATCAGCTATCTGATCCCGCTGACGCGGCTCTACCGCGAACGGAAGGCCCGTGGCAGCGGGGAGCGCGCGTGACCAGCGCGCACCCGCGTCGGATCCTCGTCATCCGCAACCCGTCCGCCGGCGTCGCAGCTGCGCTGACCCCCGGGGCGGCTCCATCGACGCGCTTCGTGCGCTCCTCGAGCGACACGCCATCGCCGCGGAGGTGATCGAGCCCGAGGACGAGGATTCGGCGCGCGCCGCGGTGCGGAAGGCCGTCGCGGACCGCGTCGACGTCGTCGTGGCCGCCGGCGGCGACGGGACGGTCCACATGGTCGCCGACGAGCTTTTGGGGTCGGATTCGGCGCTCGGCATCCTGCCGATGGGCCGCGTCATGAACATCGCGCGGGCGCTGGGGATCGGACGGGACCCGGAGCTCGCGGCGAGGATCCTTGCCGCCGGCCACGTCCGTGCCGTCGACGTCGGCGAGGCCGTCGCGTCGGATGGACGGACCGTGCCGTTCCTCGAAACGGGGTCCGTCGGCCTGAACGCCGCGATCTTCCGCGAGGTGTCGCGCGCGGACGAGGGCGAGCTGCACTCGATCCTGCGCACGATCTGGGCAGCCGTGCGCTATCGACCGGCGCGGATGTCCGTCGAGCTCGACGACGGTGTCGTCGAGACGCGAGCGCTGATGGTCACGGCCTCGATCGGACCGTACGTGGGGCTGGCCATGACGGTCGCGCCATCGGCCCGCCTGGACGACGGGCGGTTCGATGTCAGCATCTTCCGGCGCTTCTCGAAGTGGGAGCTGCTGCGCCATCTCGCGTCGATCGCCTTTGGGCGCCGGCAATACGCGCCGCAGGTTTCACGCCATCGCTCGGCGAATGTCCGGATCACGAGCAGGCGCCCACTGCCCGCCCGCGCCGATCACTACGACCTCGGCTCGACGCCCGTCCGGTTCCAGACGAAGGCGCGCGCGTTGCTGGTCGTGGCGCCGGCGAGGAGCGTCGGGTCGGCAGACGCCGCGGCGGCCGGCGACAGCGCGGGCGCGCCTGAAGCCCGCGCGCGCCTCCCTCAGTCGGTCGGCGCCGGCTCGTCCGGTTCGGCTTCGGGCCGGCGGCGCATGTAGTACTCGGTGAACTCGCGGCAACGGCCCTCGCCGTCGAAGCGGCAGACGAAGACGTTCGCGAACTCGCGATCGACTTCGCTTCGATCGTCGGTCAGATAGCGCGTCCGACCGTGGGCGACGAACACGTCGCCGTCGACGGCGAGCACGTCGTAATCCGCTTGCCATGAACCCGGCTCGTCCGGATCGTCCAGCCACGCCTCGATGACCGCGTTCCGGCCCGCGACCGCCTCGCTGAACGGGTCGAATGCGTAGCGCACGTCCGGGCTGAACAGGTCGCCGATGGCGACCGCGTCGTTGAGCCGCCACGCATCGACGTAGCGCTGCAGCCAGGCGCGGAAACCGGCGCGATCCATCCCGGAACGGTAGCACCGAGGCACGCCGAGGCGAATCGCCGCGCCGTTGACTCCCACGCAACAAAAACTGGTCGAGGGCCGATCAACACGGCCTCTGGCCCCCCTTGTGTCGACTCCCACGCGACAAACTGGGGTCGAGGACCGGTCAGTGGGGCTTTCGAGCCCTTTGTGTCGACTCCCACGCAACAAACTGGGGTAGAGCCGCGACCAACGCGGCCTTCGGGCCCTTTGTGTCGACTCCCACGCAACAAACCGGGTCGAGGATCGATCAGCGGGGCCTTCGACCCCTTTCTGTTGACTCCCACGCAACAACCGCTCGAAGCGCGCGATGCGGCATCATGCCGCCGTGCGACTGCCCACCCGTGCCCGCCGACAGCTGGGTCGGATCGCCCGGCGGGTTGCTCCCGATGCCGCGTATGTCGGCTGGCCGCCGGAGGTGCTTCCCCGCTCGATCAGCCGCGACGGTGGTGCGAGGCCTAGCGTCGGCCTCGTCGGGTTCTACGGTCCGGGCAACTACGGCGACGAGCTGTTCCTCGAGGTGTTCCGCCAGCACCTCGGCTCCGTCGTCGACCTCGACGTCGTCTTCGATTCGCCGACGCGGCCATATTTCGATCGACCGGTCCGCGACGTCGTGCGCGAGCACGACGCGATCCTCATCGGTGGCGGCGACCTCCTGGTCCCGTGGGGGCTCGGCGATCGCTACTGGCTGCCCGATTACCTGCGTCGACCCGTCCATGTCATCGGTGTCGGGGTACCAACCTGGCGACCGTCCAAGCCAGGGGTCGTCGATCAGCTCGGGCGGTTCCTGCGTCACCGCAACGTTCGCAGCATCACGACCCGCGACCGCGAGAGCACCGCGTGGATCCGCGAGCACCTGCGTCCCCGGGTGGAGGTCGAGACCGCGGCCGACCTCGTGTTCGCCCTGGACCTGCCCCGGGTCGAGCGACCAGCCGGTCAAAAGATCCTCGGCATCACGGTCCGCTGGCGCGACCGCGACGATGATTACACCGCCGTGCGCGCCCTGGCCGACAAGGGTCGGGCGCTCGGGTATCGGCTGCGGACGATCGTCCTCTCGACGGACGACGTCCGCGCGCGCGACGAGCGCGCGCTCGATGCGCTGAACCTCCAAGGCCCGGACGTCGAACGGATCGCGTCCGACGACCTCATGGCGCTCACGCGCGCGATCGGCGAATGCACGATGCTCGCGAGCCACAAGTTCCACGGCACGGTCGTGGCGACGGCCTACGGCATCCCGGCGATCTCGATGAGCACGAGCGACAAGAACCGAAACCTGCTTGGGCGACTCGGCCGGCCCGAGCTCGTGTGCGCCTTCGACGACCCGCGACTGCCCGACCTCGTCGTGCGCGATCCCGCGCCGCCCGACCCGACGATCCGGGCGGCGATGACCCGCGAGGCGACCGATGCGCTCGCGCGTCTCCGCGCGCGGTTGGTCGAGGGCTGATCGCGGTCGTCGCCACGCTTGCGGCCCGATGGTCGTGAACGCGTCCGATGTGCTGTAATCCGGTCTCGCGCCGACGGCCCCCGCGGGCGGGCGCAGAGGAGGACCCATGGGCATCGGGACCGCATCCACGGCGATGACGATCGACGAGATCGTCGCCCTCAATCGCGAGCACACGTTCTTCTCGTGGTCGGTCCAGGGCGCGATCGACCCGATCGTCATCGAGCGCGCCGAAGGCGTGTGGCTGTACACGCCGGACGGCCGCCGGATCCTCGACTTCAACAGCCAGCTGATGTCGGTCAACATCGGCCATGGCGATCGGCGCGTGATCGATGCGATCACCGAGCAGGCGACGAAGCTGCAGTACGTGCAGCCGGCCTTCGCGACGGAGATCCGCGGCCGGCTGGGCCAGAAGCTCGCCGAGATCCTGCCGGGCGACCTTGACAAGGTGTTCTTCACGCTGGGGGGCGCCGAGGCGATCGAGAACGCGATCAAGCTCGCCCGCCACTACACCGGCCGCTACAAGGTGCTGGCGCGCTATCGCGCCTACCACGGCGCGACCCTGGGGGCGATGACGCTGACCGGCGACCCGCGGCGCTGGGCAAACGAGCCCGGCCTCGTGGGCGTCGTCCGCTACCCGGACACGCATCGCTGGGGCGAGGCAGAACCCCGTCCCGTGGCGGAGTCGCTGCAGGGTCTCGAGGACGTCATCCGCTACGAGGGGCCGCACACGATCGCGGCGGTGTTCCTCGAGACGATCGTGGGTACCAACGGCATCCTGATCCCGCCCGACGGGTACATCCAGGGCGTCCGCGAGATCTGCGATCGTCACGGGATCCTCATGGTCTGCGACGAGGTCATGGCGGGGTTCGGGCGGACCGGCCGCTGGTTCGCCGTCGACCACTGGGACACCGTGCCCGACCTCATGACGATGGCCAAGGGCCTGACATCCTCGTACCTCCCGCTTGGCGCGGTCGCGATGCGCCACCACATCGCGCAGGCCTTCGAGGACAAGATGTTCTACGGCGGCCTGACGTATTCCTCGCACCCCGTGTCGCTCGCTGCGGCGCTCGCGACGATCGGCGTGTACGAGGAGGACGGGCTGATCGACAACGCGGCACGGCTGGGTGCCCGGATGCGCGAGCACCACGAGCGCCTCGCGGCCAAGCATCCGTCGGTCGGGGCCCACCGGAACCTCGGTCTGTTCGGCATCCTCGACCTCGTCCGTTCGCGCGACCCGTGGACGCCGATGACGCCGTTCAACGGCTCGTCAGACGAGATGAAGGCGATCGGCAAATACTTCCGCGACCACGGCCTGTACACCTTGATCGCCAACAACTCGATCCATACGAACCCACCGCTGTCGATCGACGAGGACGAGCTGGCGGGAGGCTTCGAGATCATCGACGCCGCCCTCGACATCGCCGACCAGGCAGTCAGCGGCTAGGGTGGCCAAGGGCTCGCGCGAGCGAGAGGCCCGACCGCCGGCCGGCCCGCCGTGACGACACAGGCCGCGGCCCCGATCGCCCTCCGCTCGACCGATCGGTCGACGCCGACCCCGCTGCGTCGGCGCACGCGACTCGTGGCGATCCTCGGCCTGCTGGTCCTGTTGGTGCTCATATGGGAGGGCGCCAAGTGGATCGGCGGCGATCCCTGGCGGCTCCACGGCACGGTCGCCGGCATTCGGATCGACTACGAGCACTTCCCGCCACTCAAATGGCGCATCGCCACCGATCTGGCGCTTCCCCACGTATGGGAGATCGCCGCCGCGTTCGTCCAGCCGGCGCAACGCAACGGGCCCCCACTCGGCCAGGTGCTGCTCGGAAATGCCGTCTTCACGTTCGGCGAGGCGCTCGTTGGCTTTGCCATCGGCGCGACGCTCGGCCTCGTGCTGGGCATCGCCTTCACGCAATCGAGGACGGCGGAGCGAGCGTTCGTCCCTTACGTGGTCGCGTCGCAGACCGTGCCGATCGTCGCGATCGCGCCGTTGGTCGTGATCTTCCTGCCGGTCGGCTGGCTGGCCGTGGCGATCATCGCCGCTTACCTGACGTTCTTTCCGGTGACGATGGGCGCGCTCCGGGGCCTGCGGTCCGCGGACCCGCGCGCCGCCGAGCTGATGCGCTCCTATGCCGGCTCCCCCCGTCAGATCCTTTGGAAGCTTCGCCTCCCGGCGGCGCTGCCCTACCTCTTTGCGTCGCTGCGGATCGCGGCGAGCGCAAGCGTGGTCGGGGCGATCATCGGCGAGCTGCCGTCGGGCATCCCGTATGGACTCGGCAGCTCGATCCTCAACTTCAAGCAGTACTACGTCTCGGGCCCGTCCAAGCTGTGGGCAACGATCATCGTCGCCGCCATGCTCGGGCTGGTCTTTGTGGGTCTCGTCCGCGCAGCCGAGGCGCTGCTCAGTCGCGGGCGGTATCGGAGGATCGAAACATGACCGCTCAGCCGACGTCGGTCGTCGAGATTCGCGGCGTCGGCAAGGAGTTCGGCGAGACGGATCGGCTCGTGGCGTTGCAGGACATCGACCTCACGATCCGTGCTGGCGAATTCATCTCGCTGATCGGCCCGTCGGGCTGCGGCAAGTCGACACTCCTGCGCCTCATCGGCGACCTAACGACGCCGACAACGGGCTCGATCACGGTGAACGGCCGGAGTGCCCGTCAGGCTCGGCTCGGTCGCGAGTACGGGATGGTCTTCCAGGCACCGGTCCTGATGGACTGGCGCACGGTCCAGAAGAACGTGGAGCTCCCCCTCGAGGTCATGGGCTTCGACAAGGCGCAGCGGGAGCAGCGGTCGAAGGCGATGCTGGAGCTGGTCGAGCTCGGCGACTTCGGTCGTACGCACCCGTGGCAGCTGTCCGGTGGCATGCAGCAGCGCGTGGCGATCGCCCGCGCTCTCGCATTCGATCCCAAGCTCCTGCTCATGGATGAGCCGTTCGGGGCACTCGACGAGATGACCCGCGAGCGGATGAACCTGGAGCTCATGCGGATCTGGCGCCAGACGGGGACGACGATCGTCTTCGTGACCCACTCCATCCCCGAGGCGGTCTTCCTGTCGACGCGCGTCGTCGTCATGTCGGCGCGGCCGGGCCGCATCAGTCGCATCGTGGAGATCGACCTTCCGCAGCCGCGCACCGTCGAGACGCGCGAGCACGAACGCTATTTTGGGCACGTGACGACCGTTCGCGAGGCCCTTCGCCGGCACGAGGGCACCGATGGCGGGCCGGATGAGGCCGAGATCATGCAGATCCGGGCCGAAGGGCTCGCGTGAGTTCGACGGTCGCCCGGCGACGCCCGTCCTCCTTCGGGATTCGGGCGCGCATTCGGGATCTGGTCCCGGTTGTCGCCGTGTTCGTCGTCGGGATCGTCCTCTGGGAGGTCGTCCTGGGCGTGCTGGGCGTCAAGCAGTTCCTGCTGCCGCGGCCGTCGGTGATCTTCGCGTCGCTCCTCAGCGAGTGGGGCACGCTCGTCGAAGGCCTCCGCTACACGGCCATCGAGGCCATCGGCGGGCTGGCGATCGGGAGCGTCGTCGCGCTGCTGACGGCCTTTGCGACCGCCCGCTGGGTGCTGGCTCGGGAGACGCTCGTGCCGGTGGCGATCGCGGCCAACTCCATGCCGATCATCGCGTTCGCCCCGATCACCAACAACTGGTTCGGATCGGAGAACGCGGCTTCCCGCATGACGATCGTCGCGGTGATGGTCTTCTTCCCGATCATGGTCAACGCGGTCCGTGGCCTGACGAACGTCGATGCCGCGGCGATCGAGCTCATGCGGTCGTATGCCGCATCCGACCTCGCGGTGCTTCGACGCGTTCGGATCCCCAACGCCCTGCCCTACATCCTCACCGCGTTCAAGGTCGCAACGACCCTTGCCGTCATCGGTGCCGTGATCGGCGAGTACTTTGGCGGGCCGCGCCAGGCGCTCGGCATCTACATCACAGGCGAGGCCACGCTCTTCCGCTTTGCGAACGCGTGGGCGGCGATCCTCATGGCCTGCGCCTTGGGGATCGGGCTCTATCTGATCGTGGTCCTGGCAGAGCGCGTGCTCCTGCCGTGGCATGCTTCGGGTGCCCGGGGGGAGGCGCGCTGAGGCGTCGGATGGGCTGGAGGCCAAAGGCGTCGCCGAGGGCGTAGGATGCGCCGACGACGATCGTCGCGTGGAGGAGGTACGGATCGGATGACAACGTGGAAGCGCGCCCTCGCGCTGGGTGCCACCGCCGTCCTGGCGGCGGCATGTAGCTCGACGGGCGGCACGGCAAGCTCCGCGCCCAGCACGGCGCCGAGTGCCGCGGCCCCGAGTGCGGCCGGCAGCGAGGCGCCGAGCCAGCCCGCGGAGCTCACCAAGGTCCGGGTCCAGCTCAAGTGGGTCGCCCAGGCGCAGTTTGCCGGCTACTACGCCGCGGTTGACCAGGGCTACTACGCCGCGCAGGGCCTGGACGTGCAGATCCTGCTTGGCGGTCCGGACATCGATCCCGTCCGGGTGGTGGCGTCAGACGGCGCCGAATTCGGGACCACCTGGGTACCGGCGATGCTCGCGGCCCGCGAGGGTGGCGCCGATGTCGTCGACATCTCCCAGGTGTTCCAGCGCTCGGGCACGCTCGAGGTGTCGTTCAAGGACAAGAACATCACCAAGCCAGAGGACCTTAAGAACAAGAAGGTCGGAAGCTGGCTGGGCGGCAACGAGCCGGAGCTGTTCGCCGCACTCAACAAGGTGAGCCTCAATCCCGACGACAAATCGCAAGTCGAGATCATCAAGCAGGACTTCGACATGTCGGGCCTGCTTGGCGGCAGCCTCGATGCGGCGCAGGCGATGACCTACAACGAGTTTGCACAGGTCCTCGAGGCGAAGAACCCCGCAACCGGCAACCTCTACCAGGCCGGCGACCTGAACGTCATCTCGTTCAACGATGTCGGCACTGGCATGCTCCAGGACGCGATCTTTGCGCGCGAGTCGTACCTGGCGAAGCCCGGTAACGAGGACATCGCGGCGAAGTTCCTCGCTGCGTCCCTCAAGGGTTGGATCTACTGCCGAGACAACTCGCAGTCCTGCGTGGACATCGTTCTCAAGAACGGCTCCACACTCGGCGCAAGCCATCAGGCATGGCAGATGAACGAGATCAACGCGCTCATCTGGCCATCGCCGAACGGTGTGGGAGCGCTCGACTCCACGGCCTGGGATCAGACCGTGCAGATCGCGACCACCTACAAGGTCCTGAAGGCCCAGCCGTCCGAAGGTGCCTTCCGCACCGACTTGAACCAAAAGGCGCTCGAGATGCTCGGGTCCGACTCGGATGCGAAGGGCGCGTCGTGGACGAAGGGGACGGTCGAGCTCAAGGAGGGCGGCAACTGATCCACTCTCGCGGAGTGGCAACCACGGAGGCCGGCCCCATGGGCCGGCCTTCGACATGCCGACGGGCGACCAAGACCCACCCGGTGCGGGCGTCGATGGTCGGTCGCCTGATCGTCGTCGTTCTCGCCGTTGTTCTCGCCGCGTGTGGCGGTGGCACGCCCTCGCGGTCGCCGACGTCGACGCCGCGGTCCTCGCCGGCCGGTAGCGGCCTGCCGTCGTCCGGTCCGCCGAGCGGGCCACCATCGCCGAGCGCGTCGACCGCCACGCCCGTCCGCGTCCAACTGCGGGGCACGATCCGGACCGAGTTCGCGGGGTTCATCGCCGCGATCGAGGAGGGCTACTACGAGGCCGCCGATCTCGACGTGACGCTGGTGGAGGCGCCGCCGGAGACGGACCCAATCGCTGCCGGTTCGGCGACCGACGGTCCGGAATTCACGGTCGCGTGGGTACCGGCCGTGCTCCAGGCGCGAGGCAAGGCCACGTCCGATCTCGTCGACATCGGCCAGGTCTTCCAGCGCAGCGGCACCTTGTCGCTGTCATGGCGCGAGGACGAGATCACCAGCGCCGCCGACTTCCGCGACAAGACGGTGGGCACCTTCGGGCTCGGCGACGGGCTCGAGGTCCTGGCGGGTGCGATCAGGGCCGGTCTGGACCCCACGAAGGACTTCAAGACCGAAACGCAGACCGCCGACCTCGACGGGCCGATCGATCGTGACCTCGACGTCGCCCAGACGACGATCTACGACGGCTACGCCCGGTTGCTCGAGTCGACGAACCCGCGCACCCACGCCCTCTACGAATCGTCCGACCTCAACGTGATCAACTGGTACGACGAGGGCACCGCGATGCTCCAGGACGGCATCTTCAGCCGCGCCTCCTGGCTCGCGACCGAAGGCAACGAGTCGATCGCGCAGCGCTTCCTCAAGGCGTCGTTCCAGGGCTGGATCTACTGTCGGGATCACGCGGCCGATTGCGTCGCCACGACCATCGATGCGGGCACCAGACCGGTCGTGTCGAGCGGTGCCCCGGGCGGTGCCGGCGCCTCGCCGAGCGCGGCCGCCTCGCCGAGCGCGGCCGCCTCGCCCGCAACGAGCGGCGCGGTGGAATCGCCGGCACCCCGACCCACCTTTGGTCCCGGGCATCACGCCTGGTCGATGAACGAGGTCAACGCCCTGATCTGGCCGTCACCGGACGGGATCGGGGTCGTCGATGACGCCACGTGGCAGCACACGGTCGACGTCTTGCTGCTGGCCGGCGCGATCCCCTCGCGACCGACGGACGACGCTGCGAGGGCCGACCTCGCCAAGGCCGCGCTGTCCGAGCTCGCGGACATCGATGTCGCGGGGATGTCGTTCGCCAAGAGCCCGATCGAGATCACGCCGGACGGCAAGTAGGACCACCGGGCGCCGCGCTACCATCGGCGGGTGACGACGGCCGACACCCTGCACGTCTCGACCCACCCCGCGGTCCTGCACAAGCTCGGCGTCCTGCGCGACGAGCAGACGGAACCGAAGAAGTTCCGCGAGGTCGTCCGCGAGCTGAGTTGGCTGATCGGGTACGAGGCGCTGCAGGACGCCAAGACCCGCCCGCTCCGCATCAGGACGCCGATGGAGGAGATCGAGGCGAGCGAGCTCGGCGAGCGCATCGGCCTCGTCCCGATCCTGCGCGCCGGCCTGGGCATGGTCGATGCGATGCTCGAGCTGATGCCGACCGCCCAGGTCTGGCATCTCGGCCTGTTCCGCGACGAGCGCACGCTCCGCCCGGTCGAGTACTACAACAAGCTGCCCGACTCGGCCGCCGTCGACCTGTGCCTCATCCTCGACCCGATGCTCGCGACCGGCGGGAGCGCCACCGCCGCGATCGACGTCCTCAAGCGCTGGGGGGCGGTGACCCCGGTGCGCATCAAGCTCGTCAACCTGATCGCGGCGCCCGAGGGCGTGGCGGCGGTCCAGGCCGCCCATCCGGACGTCGAGATCCACTGCGCGGCGCTCGACCGCGGCCTCAACGAGAAGGGCTACATCATCCCGGGTCTCGGTGACGCCGGCGACCGGCAATTCGGGACCGGGGGCAGCAGCTAGCGACCGGTCCGGGACGGCTGCGCAACGCCCGTCCGACCCGCGAAATCTACGGTGCCGCTGTGCACCGTTGTCGCTCGTTTCGCAAGGTCAGCGAGCATCATTGACGACCATGGAGGCGGCCCGGTATCTCGCGTCCATCGACTGGATCGGAGCGGTCCTCGTGGCGGCCGTGCTGGTCGTCATCGGGCTCGTCCTGCTCCGGTTTCTGATGGCGACGACCTCGGAGGTCGGCCACATGATCCCCGGCGCCGGCGAGGCGGCCGGCCGCGCGATCCTCGATGCCCGCGGCGAGCTGCCGGTCGACAGCTGGGTCTGCGCGAACTGCCGATCCGTCAACACCCCGCACGCGGCGCATTGCTATCGCGGCTGCGGGTTGCGCGAAGACCTCGCCGAGCCGCTGCCGACGGATCGCACGCTCGTCGCCGAGGGGATGAACGGTCGGCGGACCCGCTAGGGGCGCTTCACCGAGATCCGCGAGCCGACCTTCGAGAAGGTCAGCGCCAGGTCGTAGACGACGTTCTGCAGCTGCCCGTCGCCGGCCCCGATCCGGGCCTGGCCGCGCAGCGTCCACGTCCCCGATCTGGGAAGCCCGGCATCGTCGATCACGACCTCGAGGTGCGTGTCCTTCACCACTTCCTTCTGGATCTGGTAGGGGACGGTGTTGGGGTGGATGAGCAGTGCATCGAGCACCGCGATCTTGTGATAGGTCTTGTCACCGACCTTCACCGGCCCGAGGTACTTCACGTCGGTCGCGGCCTTGACGGTCTTGAACGGCACGTAGGACTGCTCGAAACCGAACGTCTTGAGCGCCTTCCAGCTCGTCGAGCCGCGCTTGATCCAGCCCTTCCCGCCGACGCCCCGCACCTGCACGCGGACCTTGCCGGCGCCCGGGTAGTCGGGCTCGAAGTCGTACGTGAAGTTGGTCGCGAAGTCCGTGCCGGCGACGTCCATCTGGCCGGCGATCGGCAGTCGATCGACCGATGCGCGGAGGTCGCCCGTGAACGCGATGTGGTACGTCAGCTTGCCGCTGGCGACCCGCTTCGCGAACGCGGCGATCGCGGCATCGTGCGCCTCGGGCGCGGCCGAGGGCGGGGGTGCGACGACCGACGGCGACGCGACCGCCGCGCTGGCGACGGGCGCGACCGTCTCGCTCGCGACCCGTGGCGGCGGCAGGCACCCGGCCACGAGGGCGACCGCGATGATGGCGGCGCCCGTCACGGGCCCCGGGCGCGCTCGGACGACGGACATGCCCGGACCGTACCAGCCAGTAGCGAAGCCGGTCCGCAGCCCGGACCGACCATCGGTCGCCGGGACCATCGACCCCCGTATTCGCATCGAGTCGTGCCCCCGTAGCCGGTCGCGCGCAGTATCCTCGGGAGGTGACCGTCACCGCAGAGCGCGCGATCCCTCGCAACGGTCGGGCACGAGGCCGCAGCCGTCCACGGACGGATACGCCGATCCTCGTCCGGCAGATGCGCAACGGCATCGAGGAGAGCGTCCATCGCGGCGACATCGTCGAGAGCGACGCGAGCGGTCGACTGATCCGCGTCGTCGGCGATCCCGAGCGAGTCGTCACGCTCCGCTCGACGGTCAAGCCCTTCGGTGTGGTCGCGCTGATCGAGGCCGACGGTATCGGCGCGTTCGATCTCGAACCGCCCGAGATCGCGATCATGGCGAGCTCGCATTCGGGCGAGGACTTCCATGTCCGGACGATCCAGGGCATGTTCCGGCGTGCCGGCGTCAGCCAGAACTACCTCGCTTGCGGCAGCGAGGGGATGCCGCTCGATCCGTTGACCGCCGCCCGTCTGGCCCGCGACGGCGAAAAGCCGAGCGCGATCCGCCACATGTGCTCCGGACAGCACGCGGTCTCGCTGCTGTTGTCGCGACTCAAGGGCTGGGACCTCGAGACCTATTGGCAGCCGGAACATCCTTCGCAGGTCGCCTACCGGTCGGCGGTCGCCCGGGCGTACGGCACGACCCCGGACCGGCTCGTGACCGCGATCGACGGGTGCGGCGTAGAGACATACGCGTTCCGCCTCCGCGAAGTCGCCCAGGCCTACGCGTTCCTCGCCGATCCCGAGAACCTTCCCAAGCGCGATCCGCGCAGCTCGATCGCATCGGCCGTGGCGATCGTCCGGGATGCGATGCTCGACAACCCGGAGATGGTGGCGGGACGCCACGATCGTCTCGATACGTCGCTGATGAAGGCGGTCGAGGGCCGGCTGATCGCCAAGGCCGGCATGGAGGCCTTGCGCGCTGTCGCGATCACCCCGGGCCCGCGCAGCGGCTCGCTGCTCGAGGCGCCGTCCGGCGTTGCGGTCAAGATCGAGGACGGCGACGGCTACGACCGCGGGACGTGGGCAGCCTCGGTCGAGGCGCTCCGGCAGGTCGGCGTGCTGGACGCCCAGGCGCTACGGGTGCTCGCGCGCTACCACCGCCCGACGATCCTCGACCCGCATGGCCGGGTCGGAGCAGAATCGATCCCCGAGTTCGAGCTCGCGCCGGTCGGTGAGCTGATCGGCTGACCGCTCCATGGCCCCCGACGCCGATCCATATCGCACGCTCGGGCTCGAGCACGACGCGTCGCTCGACGACGTGAAGCGTGCCTACCGACGACTCGCGAAGGCCAACCACCCCGACGCCGCCGGCAAATCGGCGCTGCCCCGGTTCCTGGCGATCCAGGCCGCGTACGACCAGATCGCCGGTCCGGATGCCCGTATCCGGCGGCCCGGCGGAGGTGGATCCGCCGGGACTCGCCGGGCGTGGGAGGCGGATCCGACCCGCGCCGGCGCCACGCATCGCGCCTACGGCGGGCGATCGCGGACACGACCCGGTCCGCGACCTCGTCCGGCGGCCGGATCGCCCGGGTCCACGGCATCCTCGCCGGGTGGCAGGAGCGGGCGACCGCCACGACCCGATCGACCGCCGAACAAGGCGACGCTGGGCTCGACGTCGTATGACGGGGCCGATGCCGAACCGCTGGATCCCGACTGGGGCGGCGCGTCGTGGTACGGGACCAGCTCGGGCACGTATTGGACGCTCAACCCCAAGGAATACGCCGACCCGCGCAAGCACGGTCCGGAATACCAGGCCCGGGCGCGACGGGCCGATCAGCGCCGAGCGGGGATGCGCGCACCGGCATCGGAGACCCTCGCCAGCCCTGCGAGCCCCGAAGATGCCGAGGCCGCGGAGCCGGGCGACGCTGCACCCGGATCGCCCGAGGCGGCGCACGAAACCGCCGAACCGGCGTCGCACACCGCAAGCTCGTGGTGGCAGTCGACGCCGACGGAGCCGGCCGAGCCCGCCGCGAGGACGGCCCCGGCCGCGGAACCGGTGCGCCGCTCCGACCGGCCGCCCCGCACCCCGCCGCGCACCCCGCCCCCCGCGGCGCCACGTCGTTCGAGGGCCGCTGCCGCTGCCGAGGCTGCCGCTGACGGCGAGGACATCTCGACCGAAGCGGTCCTCGACGCGATCCGGCGCTGGATCGATGACCGCCGGCCCGGTGTTGGCGCGCGGATCGGTCGGGCGGTCATCGGCTGGGCCCCGATCGCCCTCGGTATCGGCTGGTTCGCCGGGGAGATGTCGGGCTGCAGTCGTTTCTCGGCCGATTGCCATCCAGCGGTCGCCCCGGTCTCGTGGGGTGCGCAGCTGCTGGTGCTCGCGGTACTCATCGCCGTGCCGCGGCTGGCTCGCATCACGACGATCGCCACGATCGCGACGCTCGCAGCGATCTTCCCGGCATCGGCGCTCTTGCTCGCGACCTTCGACCCCGAGGGCATGAGCGCTGGCAGGACCGTCCTCGGTGGGCTGATGGTGACCGCCTGGGTCGCCGGGATCGCCTATGGCGTGGCGCGGGAGGTCCGGCGACGACCGGTCGACCCCGTATCCTGAGGACATGCCCCGGCGAAACGACCCCCGCGACCTCTCCACCGCTGCCCAGGAGTACCTCCTCGCCCTGCGCGTGAGCGCGGGGGCCGGCGACGGACCGAAGGTCACCGCAGCGCAGATCGCCCGGCACCTCGGCGTCACCACGCAGGCGGCCAGCGAGATGTTCCGCCGGCTCGGCGCGGACGGCCTCGTCGAGCACGACGGCGGTCGCGAGCTGCGGCTGACCACCGCCGGGCGTGCCGCCGCCGACGCGATCTTCCGTCGTCACGCGTTGCTCGAGTGGCTGCTCACGAGCGTCGTCGGGCTCGGTTGGGCGGAGTCGGACGAGGAGGCCATGCGGCTCCAGAGCGCGATCTCGCCGCGCGTGGAGGCGCGGCTCGACGAGCTGCTCGGCCACCCCGAGATCTGCCCGCACGGCAACCCGATCGATGCGGCAACGGCGCGTCGGCGGCCAACCGGTACCCGCTTGTCCGAGATGGAGGCGGGCTCGCGGGCGACCGTCTACCGGATCACGGAGGAGGCCGAGGAGGACGCCGGGCTGCTGTCCTACCTCGAGGCGCGCGCGCTCAAGCCCGGCGCCCCGATCCAGATCCTTGCCCGGTCCGAATCGCTCGACTCGCTGACGCTCGACGGGCCGCTCGGCCGAGCGAGCCTGGGCCTCCGCCCAGCGGCGTTGATCCGCGTCCTGCCCGGAACGGCCGATCCGGAACTGTTCCACCACGTGCCTGCGGCCGCCACCGGAGGCGCGTCGTGACCGAGCCGGTCCGCGTCCGCATCGCGCCGAGCCCGACCGGTCCGCTCCACATCGGTACGGCGCGGACCGCGCTCTTCAACTACCTGCACGCCAAACGCGTCGGCGGGACGTTCATCCTGCGGCTCGAGGACACCGACCAGGTGCGGAGCACCCCGGAATTCGAGAAGGACATCCTCGACGGCCTGCACTGGCTCGGGCTCGATTGGGACGAGGGTCCCGAGGTGGCCGGCGAGCCCGCTCACGGCCCACACGCCCCGTATCGCCAGATGGAGCGCCTTCCCAGCTACGCCGCCGCGGCCCAGCGGCTGCTGCTCGAGGACCTGGCGTACCCGTGCTACTGCACGCCCGAGGAGCTCGAGGCCGACCGCAAGGCCCAGGAGGCGGCCAAGCTGCCGCCGCGGTACGTCGGGCGCTGTGCCAACTTGACGCCCGAGGAGCGTCGGGCGCGCGAGGAGGAGGGCCGCCCCGGTGCGCTGCGGTTCCGGGTCGGGCAGGGGATCGTGGCGTTCGAGGACATCGTCCGCGGTCGCGTCGAGATCGATGTGGCCAACCTCGGTGGCGACTTCGTGATCGTTCGCGGGGACGGCACGCCGCTGTATCACTTCACGGTCGTCGTGGACGACGCCGCGATGGAGATCACCGACGTCATCCGCGGCGAGGACCACCTGTCGAACACGCCGAAGCACATCCTGCTGTTCCGGGCGCTCGGTCATGCCATCCCGCGGTTCGCGCACCTCCCGCTCATCCTCAACCCCGACCGCACGAAGATGAGCAAGCGCAAGACCCAGACCGCCATCGACGACTACATCGCGCAGGGCTTCATCAAGGAGGCGCTCGTCAACTACCTCGCGCTGCTCGGGTGGTCGACCGGCACCGAGGAGGAGATCCTGTCGCTCGACGAGATCGTCGAGCGCTTCGATATCGGCGCCGTGCACAAGGGCGGTGCGGTCTTCGATCGCGAGCGACTCGAGTGGCTGAACGGGCAGTGGATCCGCCGGCTCGCGCCCGACGATCTCATCGACCGATTGCGACCGTTCCTCGAGGCCGAGCTCGCCGCCGGGCGCATCGAGTGGATGCCGGGCGACGAGGAGCTTCGCGCGCTGCTGCCGGTCGTCCAGGATCGCCTGCCGACGCTCGGCGCAGTCGGCGACCTGGTCGGGTTCCTGTGGGTCGCCGACGTGTCGGTCGATGCCGAGATCCTGGTGCCCAAGCGCTGGGACCTCGTGACGACCCGCGAGGGATTGACCGGCGCTCGCGAGACGATCGCGTCGGCGGGCGACGTGTCGTTCGAGGCCGACGAGATCGAGCCGCGCCTCCGGGCGCTGGCCGAGGAACGCGGCTGGAAGGCGGGCGATTTGTTCATGGCGATCCGCGTGGCCGTCACCGGACGGACCGCGACGCCGCCGCTGTTCGACACGCTCGTGGCGCTCGGTCGCGAGCGGGTCCTCGCCCGCCTCGACCGAGCCATCGACGTGCTCTCCGCGTGACTCGGGACGACATCCAGGCCTGGCTCGATCGGTACATCGCCGCGTGGGCGACGTACGACGCGGACGCGATCGGTGACCTGTTCACCGACGACGCGATCTACCGCTACCACCCGTCCGACGATGGGTTCGTCGGCCGGGATGCGATCGTCCGGGCGTGGCTCGACCCGGCGGGCGATGCGAGCACACGCGATGAGCCGGGCACCTGGGAAGCCCACTACGAGCCGTTCACCGTCGACGGCGATCGGGCCGTCGCCATCGGCTGGAGCCGCTACTACACGGACACGTCAAAGTCGGCGATCCAGGATCTCTGGGACAACGTCTACCTGCTGGAGTTCGGCCCAGACGGTCGATGTCGATCGTTCACCGAGGCCTTCGTCAAGCGGCCGCCTGACCGGCTCGACCGCGAGTCCCGCTGGCTCGATAGATGACGGGCGGTGTCATCAATCGAAGCGACGCTGCGATCGACGCCCGCAACCTGCGCGGCCGACCTGGAGGAGACGCGTGACCCGAGATGACGTCCAGCGCTGGCTCGACGCCTACATCGATGCCTGGCGCAGCAACGATCCTGCCGACATCGGCGCGCTCTTCAGCGACGACGTGAGCTACGCCTACCAGCCCTACCGAGAGCCCGTCCGTGGTCGCGATGCGCTCGTCGAGGACTGGCTCGAATCGCCCGACGATCCGAACACGTGGGAGGCGCACTACGCGCCGTACGCGGTCGACGGCGATCGCGCGGTCGCGGTCGGCGAGAGCCGCTACCTCGAGCACGGCAAGCTCGCGCGGTTGTACTACAACGTCTGGCTGCTGCGGTTCGACGGCCAGGGCCGTTGTGCGGAGTTCGTCGAGTACTGGCGGGAACACCCGGAGGACTCGCTCCCGAGCTGAGTCCGGGCTCGGGATCGGGCGGGTCGACGGCCAGAATCGTCAAGGACGAGGCTTCTGATGCCACATCGTCGGCTTGCTCGTGCATTCGATGCACGCAACGACGGCAAAAGTCGTCGCGCAGACTGAATCCGTGCCACTGACACACGGATTTGCTTCGATTTCGCGTGGACCAGCGGCCGAACGTCTGAAACGTGCACCAGGTGCACGAATCCGACACGAATCCGGCCAGTGAGCGCTCCGGGAGCGACGTTGCGTGTATCCAATGCACGCGGTTCGACCTGGCGCGCAACGCGGGGTGGCCCGAAACGCTTGACACAGCTCTAACGAGTCGTTAACACGGCTCGCTATGCTCGTGCGTGGATGGCACGAACGATTCTCGTCGTGGAAGACGAGCCGACCCTGCGCGAGACCATCGTCGACGCGCTCGAAGCCGACGGATTCCGGGTCATCGCCGCGGCCGATGGCCGCGAGGCCCTGACGCAGTTCCGGGGGGAGCGTCCGGACCTCGTGCTGCTCGACCTCATGCTGCCGGAGCTGTCCGGGATCGAGGTCACCCGGATCATCCGCGCCGAGTCGGGCGTGCCGATCGTCATGCTCACCGCCAAGGACTCCGAGCTCGACAAGGTCGTCGGGCTCGAGCTCGGCGCCGACGACTACGTCACGAAGCCGTTCTCGCTGCGCGAACTCACGGCCCGGATCCGGGCCCTGTTCCGCCGAGCCGAGGCATCGATCGCGGTGGGTGCCCCGCCGACGATCGTCGACCTCGGACGGGTCCAGGTTGACCTCGGCGGCCACCGTTTGCTCCGTGACGGCGAGGTCCTGCCGATCAAGCCCAAGGCGTTCGAGCTGCTCGCGTTCCTGATCCGAAACCCGGGCCAGGTGTTCACCCGCGACCAGCTGCTCGAGAAGGTGTGGGGGTACGACTATGCGGGCGAGACGCGCACGGTCGATGTCCATGTCCATTGGCTGCGCAGCCAGATCGAGGAGGATCCGGGTCAGCCGGCGTTCATCCATACGGTCCGCGGCGTCGGCTACGTCTTCCGGCGCCCTTCCTAGGGACCAGGACGATCCGGCGAACGTTGACAACGCGCTGATCGCGCGTTCACACGTCGATCCGAGGATCGCAGCATGTCGATCCAAATCCGCCGGCCCGGGACCACGGACTCCATGACGTCGCACCCCGTCGCGGAGCAGCGTCCCGGCAGCGCCGAGGAGGACGACACGGCGACCACGAGACCTGAGGAGCTCCTCCCCTTGGGTCCTGTGCCTGCTCCCGCTCGGGTGCCGGCGCCCGCCCGGGCGCTGGCGCTGGAAGCCCTGCGCATCACCCGCGCGTTGCGCGATCCCGCGGCACGACCGGCTCGCTGGGCGCAGCCGTCCTTCGGCGCGCAGGTCGAGCTCGTCCGCCGTCACCTGGCTCCGGTCCGTACGCGAACGTCGCTCGCTGCGTCGTTCGGTCGGGAGGCGTTCCACATCGTCCCGACCGCGCTCGACCGCGACGACCCCGGCCCGATCCGACTTGCGTATGCGCTTCGCTGGCTGGAGCTCCGGGACGGGGCGACCGGCCCATCCTGGTCGACGCTCGTCGACTGACCCGCTGCGCCGCCAACGCGGCGCGACAAAACCCGCGAGGCGCTACGTCGCCTTGTGGAACATGCGCTCGATGGCTTCCGCGGCGTCCTCGGCCGCGTCGATCGCGTTCTCCAGCTCGTGATAGATATCGCGCCATTTGATGACCTCGAGCGCCTCGGTCCCGTCGCGGAAGAGCCGTCCGATGGCCGCCCGTGACAGGGCATCGGCCTCGTGCTCGAGGTCGTGGACCATCTCGAGGTGCGACTCGAGGTCCTTGAGGCCATCGAGCTTCCGGAGCGCCGCGAGGAGCTCCACCGATTGCTCCGACAGGATCCGCGCCAGGCCGCGGGCCTCCTCCGTCGGCTGGCGGATGTCGTAGATCACAAAGGTCTCGGCCGTCGCCTGGATCCCATCGACGACGTCGTCGAGCCGGACGGTCAGCTCGAGGATGTCCTCGCGATCGAACGGCGTGATGAACGCGTCCTCGAGCTTGCGGCTGATCTGACGGTCGATCTCGTCCCCGGCCTTTTCGAGGCGCTGGATCTCGACGACATGCTCGTCGACGTTCTCGAACGTCGAGACCATCTCGTGGAGTCGTTGCGCGGCGGCCCTTAGGTTCTCGCCGTCGGCTACGAACAACTCGAAGAACTTGACGTCCTTGGGGAGCAATCGGAAGGTCATCGGGATCTCCTCTCAGCCAAAGCCGACCGTGCGCAGGACGAACCAGGTGATGCCGGCGACGAACGCCGTCGCGGGGATCGTGATCACCCAGGCGAGCAGGATGCGGCGAGCGACGCCCCAGCGGACCCCTTTCGGACCACGCGCCGAGCCGACACCCATGATGGCGCTCGAGATGACGTGGGTCGTCGAGACCGGCATGCCGAAATGGGCGGTGGCGATCAGCACGGTCGCGGCGGTCGTTTCGGCGGCGAACCCGTGGACGGGTTCGAGCTCGACCACCCGGTGACCCATCGTCCGCATGATCCGCCAGCCGCCGACGGCCGTCCCCAGCGAGAGCGCCGAAGCCGACACCACGATCACCCAGAACGGCACGTCGACAGTTGGGATCGCGCCGGCCGCGAACAGCGCCAGCGTGATGATGCCCATCGTCTTCTGCGCGTCATTCGATCCGTGGCTGAAGGCCATGTACCCAGCGGACACGACCTGGAGTCGCCGGAACATCCGGGCCATCGGCTTGCGCTTGGCGTTGCGGAAGAGCCAGTAGAGCGCGAGCATCAGCAGGAACGCGGCGACGAACCCGATCAACGGTGAGGACACCATCGGGATCAGGACCTTGCCGACCAAGCCGTTCACCTTCAGGGCCCCGGTTCCAGCCGCGAGGATGGTGGCACCGAGCAGGCCGCCGATCAGGGCGTGCGAACTCGAGCTTGGTAGTCCGAGATACCACGTCAGGAGGTTCCAGGCGATCGCCCCGATGAGCGCCGCGGCGACGACGGCCTGGGACGTCGTGGCCTCGTCGACCAGCCCCGCGCCGATCGTCTTGGCGACCGCGGTGCCGGCGAAGGCTCCGACGAAGTTGAAGACCGTCGCCATGAGGATCGCGTGGCGCGGGTGGAGCGCGCGCGTCGCGACCGACGTCGCGATCGCGTTCGCCGTGTCGTGGAAGCCGTTGATGTAGTCGAACGCGACCGCCAAGACGATGACGGCGAGCAGCGCGAGGGACACGCCTTGCATCCGGGCCAGGGTCCTCGAGTCCGGGGAGTCTGCTGGGGTTCGGTGCGGATGGTACCCCGGGGATTCCGGGGTTCGGTGCATCGACGCGACACCAGTCGTCGAGCGGGGCTCGCCGCTATCCTTACGCGGCCATGCGCCTGTCCCAACTCTTCTTCGCCACGCTCCGCGACGACCCGTCCGAGGCCGAGATGGTCTCGCACCGGCTGCTGCTGCGAGCCGGCTACGTCCGCCAGCTCGGGTCCGGCATCTATTCGTTGCTGCCGCTCGGCAAGCGGGTCAGCGACCGCGTCGAGCAGGTCATCCGCGAGGAGCAGAACCGGATCGGCGGACAGGAGATGGAGATGCCGGTCGTCCACCCCGCCGACATCTGGCGGGCGAGCGGCCGGTACGACGCGATCGGGCCGGAGCTGGGCCGCTTCAAGGACCGAAACGGGCGGGACATGGTGCTCGCGATGACCCACGAGGAGGTCGTCGGGATCCTGCTCGCGGACATCGTCAAGTCCGTACCGCCAGCTGCCGATGCAGGTCTATCACTTCCAGACGAAGTGGCGGGACGAGCCACGCGCTCGCGGTGGGCTGATCCGCGTCCGCGAGTTCGTCATGAAGGACGCCTACAGTTGCGACCGCGACGCGGCCGGCCTGGACGTGAGCTACGAGGATCAGCACGAGCGCCTACACGCGAACCTTCGAGCGCCTCGGCCTCGAGACCGTCGTCGTCAGCTCCGACGTCGGGATGATGGGCGGGTGCCAGGCCCACGAGTTCATGGTCCTGAACGCCGCCGGCGAGGATGTCCTGGTCCTGTGCGAGGACTGCGGCTACGCGGCGAACCGTCAGGTCGCGATCATGCCCGAAGCCGAACCCCGCGCCCGAGGAGCCGCTGCCGCTCGAGGAGGTCGAGACGCCCGGCACGACGACCATCGCCACGCTCGCGGCGTTCCTCGGCATCGAGACATCGCGTACCGCCAAGGCGGCGTTCTTCGTGACCGGGGACGGCCGGCTCGTCACGGCGATCGTCCGCGGCGACTACGAGGTCAACGAGACCAAGCTCGGGAACGCCGTCAAGGCGGTCGGTGGCATCCGGCCGGCAACGGTCGAGGAGATCAAGGCGGCCGGCATGGAGCCCGGTTACGGCTCGCCGATCGGAGCCCACGACACGGTCGGTCGTGATCGACGACCTCGTCGAGCGCTCGCCGAACCTCGTCGCGGGCGCCAACCGCGAGGGCTTCCACTACCGCAACGTCAACGCCGGCCGCGACTACACCGCCAGATGTGGTTGCCGACATCACCAACGCCCAGGAAGGCGATCCCGTGCCCGACGTGCGGCAAGCCCGTCATCCTGCGCAACGGGATCGAGGTCGGGAACATCTTCAAGCTCGGCACGAAGTTCACCGACGCCGCCGGCGCCACCTACCTCGGCGAGGACGGCCAGGCGCACCCCATCGTCATGGGCTCGTACGGGATCGGCGTCGGGCGCAACGTGGCCTGCATCGTGGAGGCGCACCACGACGACAAGGGCATCGTCTGGCCGGCCGAGGTCGCGCCCTACGCCGCGCACCTCGTGTCGATCGGCGCCGCCAAGGATCCGCAGGTCATGGAGGTCGCGGAACGTCTGCACAGCCTCGCCGCGGAGGCCGGCGATCGCCACGAGATCCTGTGGGACGACCGCGACGAATCCCCGGGCGTCAAGTTCACCGATGCCGAGCTGCTCGGCATGCCCTGGATCCTGACCGTGTCACCACGCTCGCTGGCCGCAGGCGGCATCGAGGTGACGGAGCGGGCGACCGGCGAACGCTCGACGCGCCCGATCCACGAGGTCGAGCATCTGCTCGTGGAGGGCTTCGCGGCGACGAACGGCGCCTGAGCGCCGCCTGAGACCGCTCTAGCCGGTCGAGATCGAGCTGGGCGGCATCGCCCCCGACGGCGGATCGAGGGCATCGGCTGGCGCAACCGCCGCCTCGTCGACGGTCGTCCCGTCGAGCGCGAGGACGAGCTCGCCGGCCTCGGCCGACTGCTCGACGAGCTCGCTCGAATTCGACCACGTCACCCACGACCTCCTCGGGCTCGTCGCCGAGCCGCCCGATCGCAAAGCTGACCGCCGGCGGGATCGACGCCGAGATCGAGATCTCGGCGATGCGGTACGGCGAGCCCTTCGTGCGCAACGCCTTGTTGGTGAGCTCCTGTAGCGCGGTCGCCCGGACGATCAGCTCGGCGAGCGTCGAGGGATCGATCTTCTCGATGACCGTCGTGACGCCGCGTCGGGCCATCCCGACGGCGTCCCGGGCGCCGCGCGCGATGGTCTCCGCGGTGGCCGGGTCGTTCGCGGTGCGGCCGGCCACGGCAGCCGCCTCCTGGGCTCGGGTCCTGGCGACTTCCGCCGCCTGTGCTGCCGCCTCTTGCGCCTTCTTGATGAAGCTCAACGCTCGACCCTCCCCGCTACCCGACGCTGGTCCGTGAGCATAGCGAGCCCGAAGGTGGCCACGACTACGATGTCGCGGATATGTCGGTCCGCCAGACGCTCCCCGCCGACGATCTGTACGCCCGCCTCGGTGTGCCCCACGACGCCAGCCCCGAGGCGATCGAGCTGGCATGGCGCGGGCTGCTGCGCCAGCACCACCCGGACGTGGCGGGCCCCGACGGGCTGGAGCTCGCCAAGCGCATCAACGTCGCCCACGACTGGCTGAGCGACCCGGAGCTTCGCCATCGCTACGATCGGGAACGGGCACCAGGTATCCGCGCCGGCCGCGCCCCGCGGGCCGGATACCCATGGGACATCCCGGTCCGGCGTCCCGTGCGACGGCCGCCGACGACCGCCGAACAGGTCGCGGCCGTGGTCGAGCGGGTGGGTCGGCTGACGGTCGACGAGCTCGATCGACTGGCGCTCGCCGAGCCAGCCCCGATCGCGTTCCTCGCGACGTTGCGGCAGTTCGTGCCCCCGCAGCTCGAGGAGGTCCTCGATGCCGCCGAGCGCGACGCGATCGCCAACCTGCCGCCGGCCGCGCGCCGGATCGTGGCCATCCGCGACAGCGTCGTCGGGCGTCTCGCCGACATCGTGCTCGGCGATCTCATCGACGAGATCCTCGGCGAGTCCGCGGGATCACGGGCGCGCGAGCGACTCACCCGTGGCTGGGACGCGGCCGTCGGGCAACCCCGCTACGGACCGGCGACGGCGGCCATCGACGACCTCATCGAACGCCTGCGGGCCTTCACGCCGGAGGACGTGCAGGCCCTCGCCGGGACGTGGAACGGCGAACGCCTCGGTCGTCCGCCCTGGCCGAACGCGACCTCGCCCGAGGAGGACGAGGCGCTGCGCGTGTCGACCGAGCTGGCGTCGAAGGATGCCGTCCGGGCGCTGGCGGATGCGCCGGGCAGCGGGACGCGCGGCGTGCCGAGCGCCCGTCGAGCCGCGGCCCGCGTCGCCCACCTGATGGTGCTGCGCCACGCGTTTCCGGCAACGTCATTCGAGCGCCACGCGGGACCGTGGCTTGGCGGCTTGATCGAGCGAGTCCCGTGGGGGGGCCGTTCGCGAAGCCGCGCGGGCCAGGCTGCCGGGAGCTGAGCACGGAGGCGGACAAGGCGACCCATCGAGGCGAGCGGAACAGGCCCTGCACGGCGCCGCGGAAGGCGTCGTCGCTCTGTGCGATGCTCGCGCCGTGGCCGCCATCGACGTCCTCGCCGTCCTCCTCGCGATCGGCGCGGTGATCGCCATGGTCGTCGCGATCCGTCGCGATCGATCGTTGCGCCAGACCCAGGCGCGGCTCGATCGCCTGCGCGCCGAGGAGGAGGAACGAGCCCGGCGGGCGGGTTCGCGTTCGCTCGATGAGGAGGCGCTGCGCGAGGCGCTCGATGCTGGCGTCATCCGGGTCGATGCCGGGATGCGCATCCGCGAGGCCAACGGACGGGCGCACGCGGTGCTCGGCCGCGCAGCGGGCACGCTCGCCGGCAAGTCGCTCATCGAGGCCTTCCTCGATCCGGCGGTCGAGACGCTTGCCCGCACGGCGGTCGACGCCGGTTCGGCGACCGGGGAGATCCGCCTCGCCGGCCCGGACGGGCCGGCGCTCGTCGTGCGCATGCGGCGGGTGCTGGACGACGGGGTATGGCTGGTGCTCGAGGACGTCTCCGAGCTCCGACGGCTGCAGCGGATCCGCGCCGAGTTCATCGACAACCTGTCGCACGAGCTACGGACCCCGTTGACCACCGTCAGCCTGCTCGCCGAGACCCTGCAACGGGAGGCCGCCGCGGTCGGTGACGCGATCCCGGCCAAGATGCGCGATCGGATCGCCAAGATCGAGATCGAGACGGGGCACCTCGTCCAGATGGTCAACGAGCTGCTCGATCTCAGCCGCATCGAGAGCGGCGGGACGCTCCACCTGACCGATGGCGTCGACATGGGCGCGCTCGCCGCCGACGCCGCGGAGCGCCTTCGCCTCTTCGCCGAGCGACAGGGCGTCAGACTGGTCGTGGACGCGGCCAGCGAGCTGCCGCGGGTCAAGGGCGATGCCTCGCGCCTCGGGCAGGTCGTCGTCAACCTCGTCCACAACGCGGTCAAGTTCAGCCCGGACGGTGGTGACGTCACGGTCCGCACGTACGCGACCGATACCGAGGTCGTGACCGCCGTCGAGGATCACGGGATCGGCGTCCCGGCCGCGGCCCGTGGCCGGATCTTCGAGCGGTTCTATAAGGTCGATCGAGCCCGGTTGCGGGCCGAGGTCGGCGGCGGGACCGGTCTCGGGCTCGCCATCGCCCGCCACGTGGTCGAGCAGCACGGTGGCCGGATCTGGGTCGATTCCGACGAGGGTGCCGGCTCGACGTTCTCGTTCGCGCTGCCGGTCGCATCGCCGGTCGACCGGCGCTGACGGCCGATCCACCCTCGCATCGGAGCCGCATGGATCGCCTGCACGTCGCGACGCTCAACATCCTCAACCTCGCAGACCGCTGGCCGGAGCGGTTGCCGCTGATCCTCGCCGACATGGCCGCCCTGCAGCCCGACCTGCTCGGGCTCCAGGAAGTCGTCTACGTGCTGCAGCAGGATCGGCTGATCGGGGCCGCGGGGGAGGGGCGGTACGAGGCGATCCGTGGCTGGGCGGGCCGTCCGGAGTACGGCAACAGCCTGCTCATCCGCGCGCCGCTCGAGGTGCGAGACGTCGAACGGCTCGATCTCGGGACCCAGCGTGCCGCCCACCGCGCGGTGATCGGGCTGCCCGGTGGGATTCGCCTGCTCGTGGCCGTGACACATCTCCACGACCTCAGCGCCGACGAATCCGTCCGCGACGGACAGGCCAGGCAGCTCATCGATTGGCTCGCCCCCGCCCCGTCCACCGACGCCGTCATCGCGATGGGCGATTTCAACGCCGATCCCGACGAACCGACCTATGAGCGGATGCGCGACGCCGGCTTCCGGTCCGCCTTTCTCGAGGCGAACGGGCACGAGCCCGCGGTCACCTGGCCGTCGGGTCTCCAGGCACCGGCCATGGATACCGACGGCGAACCCGAATGCCTCGACTACATCTGGGTCCGCGGTGACGTCCACGTGGCCGACGCGCGGCTCGTGTTCGATCGGCCGGCCGTCGACGACCCGACGCTCTACCCGAGCGACCACCTGGGGATCAGCGCGACGCTCGAATTCGGCCGAGGATGATCCGTCTCGCGCACCGCGGCGACTGGCGGCACGCCCCGGAGAACAGCCTCGGCTCGATCGCGGCGGCGCTGGCCGTGCCCGGCTGTGATGGGATCGAGTTCGACGTCCGGCTGTCCTCCGACGGCGTCCCGGTGCTGCTCCACGACGAGACGCTCGACCGGGTGCAGGGTCGCCCGGGTCGCGTGGACGAGGTCCGGGCGGAGGAGCTCGAGGAGCTTGGCGTGCCATCGCTGGCCGACGCCCTGGCGGCGATCCCTCACGCGATGACGCTGGACGTCGAGCTCAAGGCGCGCCACGATCGGACCGTGGTGGAGGTGCTCGCCGCGGGGCGCGGCCCAGGGCTCGTCAACGCCGTCGTCTCGTCGTTCAACGCCGACACGCTCGAACGGATCGGCGGGCTGGCGCCCGCGTGGCCGCGCTGGCTCAATGCGTGGGACCTGACCGCGGCGACGATCCGGCGGGCGGTCGACCTGGGCTGCCGGGCCGTCTGCGTCGACTTCCACGTCATCGATGCGGGCTCCGTAGCGGCGGCACGCGCCGCCGATCTGGAGGTCGCGGCATTCACCGTGCGACGGCGGACGACCTTCGGGCGACTGCAACGCCTGGGGGTGATCGCGGCATGCGTCGAGGCGGCGGCGCTCGACGGCTGAACCGGAACGAGGAAGGAGCCGGACGTGGCGGACCGAGTGGACCTGGTCGTGGTCGGGGCGGGCACCGTCGGCGGCTGGGCGTCGGTGTTCGCGGCGGCGGACGGCGCGGGTCGGGTCGTCGTGCTGGAGCGAGGGCTGGCCGGCGTCGGCGCCTCCTCGCGCGCCGCCGGGATCGTGCGAGCGCAGGGTGGGACGCTGGCCACGGTCGCGCTCGGTCGCTGGTCGATCGACTTCTACCGCGGCCAATCGGCGACCTACGGAACCGATTCCGGGTTCCGCGAGCTCGGCTACCTGATCCTGGCCGTCACCGACGAGGACGAGCGCGCCGGGCGGGAACGGGTCGAGATGCAGCACGCGGCCGGACTCAATGACGTTCGCTGGGTATCGGCTGCGGAGGCCGTGGACCTGGCCGGCACACTGGCCCCGTCGGGACACCGCGGCGGCAGCTATCGCGCCGGCGACGGCCACATCGATCCGCCGCGCAACGTGCGCGCGTACTCGCTCGCGATGCAGCAGGCCGGCGTCGAGCTTCGCGAGCGGACTGCGTTCACAGGGCTCCGCCTGAGCGACGACGGCGATCGGGTCGTCGGCGTCGACACGACCGCGGGCCCGATCGACACGGACCGGGTCCTCCTCACCGGTGGGCCGTCGCTTCGATCGGTCGGTGCCATGGCGGGGCTGCGCATCCCGGCGGGGGCGGCGCGCCATACGGTCGCCGTGCTCGAGCCACACGAGGCCTTCGCGGTGGACGGGATGCCGATGGTGTTCGACATCGGTGCCGGCCTGTATTGGCGGCTCGAGGAGGGCGGGCTGCTGTTCGGCTGGAGCGACCCGGACGACGAGCCGGGCGAGGCGCGCGAGATCGACTGGGTGGCGTACGAGCGGTATCGGGCCCGTCTCGCCGACTACGTGCCGATCACCCGGGATCTCGGGCTGCGCCGGATCTGGGCCGCGACGATCGACTACACGCCCGACCACATGCCGATCCTCGGCCCGGCCATCCGGCCCGATGGATCGCCGATCCGCGGCGTGACCATCGCCTGCGCCGCCGGCCACGGGATGATGTGGGGCCCGGGCGTGGCGCGGGTCGCGGCCGATCTCGCGCTGCGCGGCACGACGGACCTGATCGACGTCGCGGATCTCGGGCTGGATCGGTTCGATGCCGACGGACGCAGCCGCCTCGCGACGGATCCGATCGCGCTGCCGTTCCCGGTCGTGGTCCAGGACTGAGCGCAGGAGGGATCGGGGGTCAGCGCTCGGGCTTGAGCTGATCCGGAGGGACGAGCCAGCGCAGCGTGCCGCCACCAGCGCGCAGCGGTCGATCGATCTCGATGCGGGCCAGCGTGCCCTTGCGCATCGATACGCCGGCGGCCGCGCACAGGACCGCGACGATCTCGCTGAAGTCGGGATCATGCCCGACGAGGACCGGTCGCTCCGGATCGCCGGCATCGTGGAGGACGTCCTCGATCTCCTCCAGCGTCAGGGCACCCGCGAGGCGCTCGTCGACGATCACGTGGGCGTCCAGCGGCGCCGCGGCGATCTCGGCAGTCTGGGCGGCGCGGACCTTTGGCGACGTGATGAAGGGATCGCCGGTGAACTTGATCCCGGACAGGAACTTGCCGAGCCGCTTGGACTGCGCACGGCCCTTGTCGCTCAGGGGTCGGGCGGCGTCGGGACCGTCCCATTTCGCGGGATCGCCCGCGTCGGCATGCCTGAGGAGGTGCAGGAGCATCAGACCGGCTGGCGGCGAGTCACGGTCGCGAACTGGCGGATCCGCTCGCCGATCTGGATGAAGACGCGCTGGAACACGGCAAGGCGCTCCGCCTCGGAACCGGTTGCCTCGGCCGGGTCCTCATAGCCCCAGTGGAGCAATTCATGCACGCCAGGGAAGACGGGACAGACCTGGCGGGCCTGGTCGCAGACGGTGACGACGTAGTCGAACGACTGCCCGAGAAACTCGTCGACCGACTTCGAGCGCGCCCATGACGCGTCGATACCCGCGTTCGCGAGCACTCGCAGGGTCAGCGGATTGATGCCCTTCGGAACCGTGCCCGCGCTGTGGACCTCGAATCGGTCGCCTCCGTGCTTGCGGAGCAGGGCCTCGGCCATGATGCTACGCGCCGAATTCCCGGTGCACACGAACAGGACGCGAATCGCGGGCATCACGGATTGAGGTCCTCCACATCGCCCGTGACGAGGTACACGATGTCCTCGGCGATGTTGGTCGAGCGATCGCCGATCCGTTCGATGTAGTGCGAGGCGATGATGATCCGCGTCCCGCGTTCGACATTCGCGGGATCGGCTCGCATCAGCTCCACGACCTCGTCGAACGTCGCGTGGTACAGGCGATCGATGTCGTCGTCGAGCACGGCGACCTCGCGGGCGGCGACGGCGTCGGCGTCGACCAGTGCCCGGAGCACGCCGTGGACGAGGACGGCCGCGCGCTCGGCCATCTCGGGGAGCTTCACGTATTCGGCGAGGGGCGGCTCCGGGGCGAGCTTGCGGACCTGCTTTGCCAGCGACGCGGCATGGTCGCCGATGCGCTCGAGCTCGTACGTCACGTGGTCGAGCGTCAGCAGGTAGCGCAGGTCACGGGCGACCGGGTTCTGTGTGGCGATCGTCACGCTGATGAGCCGCGATACCTCGCGCTGAGCGTCGTTGACGCGTGTGTCGGCCTTGATGACATCCAGTGCCAGCTCGGCGTCATGCTCGACCAGCGAGCGCGAGGCGCGACGGATCGCCTCTTCGACCAGGGCGCCCATGCGCAGGACGGCGTCCTTGATCTCGCCCTCCTGCAGGTCGAGGGCGTCGCGGCGCGCCAGCGCCGGTGACGGCGGCGGCACTCGGTCGGCCGCTTCCAGCAGCGCGTCCACGTCGCGTTCGATGGGGCTTGGTTCGGCAGGTCCGGTCATCGTTCCCTCCGGCTCAGCCGAACCGACCGGAGACGTAGTCCTCGGTCATCTGGTTGTGGGGGTTCGTGAAGATCGTCACGGTGTCGTCCTGCTCGACGACGTAGCCGGCCCGGTCGTCGGCCATGTTCATGAACACCGTCCGATCCGATGCCCGAGCCGCCTGTTGCATGTTGTGGGTGACGATGACGATCGTGTAGTTCTGCTTGAGCTGCGCCATGAGCTCCTCGATCTGGAGCGTCGCCCGCGGGTCGAGCGCAGAACACGGCTCATCCATGAGGATGACCTCGGGCTCCGTCGCGATGGCGCGGGCGATGCAGAGCCGCTGCTGCTGTCCGCCCGACAGCGACAAGCCGGACTGCTTGAGCTTGTCCTTGACCTCGTCCCAGAGCGCGGCACGTCGCAGGCTGTTCTCAACGAGCCCGTCGAGATCGCCCTTGAAGCCGTTCAATCGAGGCGCGAAGGCGACATTGTCGTAGATCGACTTGGGGAACGGGTTCGGCTTCTGGAACACCATGCCGATCTGCCGACGCACCTCGACCGGGTCGACGTACGACGCGTAGACATCTTCGTCCTGGAACGTGACCGTGCCCTCGACTCTCGTCCCGGGGATCAGATCGTTCATGCGGTTGATCGTCCGCAACAGCGTCGACTTCCCGCAGCCGGACGGACCGATCAATGCGGTGATCCGATGCGTGGGCACGTCGATCGAGATGTCCTTCACCGCCCGGAACGAGCCGTAGTAGAAGTGCACGTTCTTGAGGCGGATGACTGGCGCGACCTCGCTGGTCATCGGCTCGGATGCCGCGGGCGGATCCACCCGGATCGATGGCATGGGCGCGGGCTCGACGGTCGTATCGACCACGTCCTCGGTGGTGGCGGTTGGATTCATCGGCTCTCCCGGTGGGCGTTGATCGGAGTCGGTCGGGTCCGGCAGCTCGTCGGTCACCATCGACGGTCGTACCGGTTGCGAAGCAGGATCGCGAAGGCATTGGCGATCACCGTGACCGCGAGCAGCACGATGATCGCGGCCGACGTCAGTGACCGGAAATCAGCCTGGGGCTTGCGGGCCCAGTCGTACACGATCACCGGGAGGGCGCTGTACGGCCCGGTGAACAGGTCCGCCAGGCTGTGGCCGGCGGAGAACGAGCCCAGCACGGCTCCGACGAGGATCAGGGGTGCCGTCTCGCCCAGCGCTCGCGAGAGGGCCAGCACGGTGCCGGTGAGGATGCCGGGCGTCGCCGATGGCAACACGAGCTTGCGCACGACCTGCCAACGGGACGCCCCGATGCCATAGCCCGCCTCGCGAATGGTGCTCGGGACCGCACGGATCGCCTCGGCCGACGTGATGATCACGAGCGGCAGGATCAGGACCGCGAGCGTCAGCCCGCCGGTGATCACGTTCGCCCCGTTCGCCTCGCCGACGTTGGACAGCAGCGCCACGAACACCGCGAGCCCAAGCAGGCCGTAGACGACCGACGGGACGCCCGACAGGTTGCGGATGTTGATGTCGATGAACCGAGTCAGACGGCTGGCGGGCGCGTATTCCTCGATGTAGACCGCGGTCAGGATGCCGATCGGGAACGCCGTCAGCGCCACTGTCACCGCCAGCAGCGCACTACCGATCAGGCCCTGGATGACGCCCGCTCGGGCGGGACTGCTCGACAGCGAGGAGGTCAGGATGCTCGTGCCGCGCTCGGCGAAGACCGGCGCACCGCGCACGAGCTGGTCGCCCACCAGTACGGCCAGCAGCGCGAGCGTGAACAGGAGGCTCAGCAGGAGGACCGCCGAGAAGACGTATCCGGCCACGTCGATCCGCTGGCGGCGGAGGGACGCCCTTACCGTGCCGGCGGCGACCGTGCTCGCGCTCGACATCGGCTAGTACCGCTGCCTGGTGCGGCGCACGAAGACGTCGCCGATCACGTTCAGGCCGAGTGTCATCAGGAACAGCAGGAAGCCGAGGAAGTAGAGGCTCAGGAACGCCGACGAGTTGCCCGTGACGTTGTCGCTGCCAGTCGCGAGCGAGGCCATCGCCCCGGTTAGCGTCTGGCCGGGCCCGACCGGGTCGAGCGTGAACAGCGATCCGCCGCTCGCGCCGGCGGCGACGGCCACGACCATCGTCTCGCCGATCGCACGGGAGATCGCCAGGATGAGCGCCGCCACGATGCCGGAGATCGCGGCCGGCACGACCACGCGCAGGCTGGTCGTGATCCGTCGTGCCCCCAGCCCATACGACGCCTCGCGCAGCGCCAGCGGCACCGCGCGCATCGCGTCCTCCGAGATGGAGGCCACGAGCGGAATCGTCAGCACGCCGACACCGATCCCCGCGGCCAGCAAGCTGAACGCCTTGGCGTCGGTGAAGATCGCCTGGACGACATTCGGGCTGATCCACGTCAGCGCGAAGAAACCGAGCACCACGCTCGGAATACCGGCCAGTATCTCGAGGATCGGCTTGACGATGGTGCGCACTCGTGGCGAGGCGTATTCGGATAGGAAGATCGCGCTGGCCAGGCCGACCGGCGCGGCGACGAGCATCGCCACGACCGTGATGATCAGGGTCCCCGCGAGGACGGTCGGGACGCTGAACATGCCCCGCCGCGGGAACCAGCCGTCGCTGAACAGCTGCGGCAGCTGGATCGATGCAAGGAAGTTCACGGCCTCGAAGACCAGCGAGAGCACGATGCCGACGCTGATTGCGATCGACAGCCCCGAGGCCGCGAGGAGGACGGCTCGAACGAGGGCTTCGTTGCGCCGCCGTCGGGGCGCTCCCTGGAGACGGCTCAAGGCCGGCGTCATCGTTGTCATGTGCTGCCGATCAGTCTAAGTCGAGGGAACGCGGAACCGGTCGGACCTTCCGAGCTGGTCCGACCGGTTCCTGGAGGAGGGAAGTGCTACTTGCTCGCGTCCCAGGTGGAGCGCGATTCGGACAGCTTGTCAGCCGGCAGGTTCACGTAGGGCACGGTCTCGAGCACGGTCGAGATGGTGCCTTCGGCGAGGTAGTAGTCGACGTAGGCGGCGACGGCGGCGTTCTCCGCGGCCTTCGCCTTGTTGACGTAGATGTACAGGGTCCGCGAGAGCGGGTACGAGGCGTCGGCGATCGTCTCGGCGCTCGGGGCAACGCACGTGCCGTTCGGGTCCTTCGCGACCTGGACTTCGGCGACCGAGTCCTTGTTCTCCTCGGCGAACGCGAAGCCGACCCATCCGAGCGACGTGGGCGAGCCCGTGATGCCCTCGATGATGGTGTTGTCATTCGCGCTGGCCTGGTAGTCAGGCCGGGTCGTCGTGTGCTTCGTTGCGGGGTCGAGCTTGCCGCGCGGGTCGGCGATCTTGTCGAGCGCGATCTCGACGAAGCTGTCGTAGGTGCCGGACTCCTCACCGGGGCCGGTGATCGACAGATCGCCATCCGGGAACGTCGTGTTCGAGCCGAGCTCCTTGGCCAGCGCCTGGGCATCCGACCATTTCTTGAAGCCCTGCGACTCCGGGCCGATCAGCGCGTACAGGTCGGCGAACGACAGGCAGGTCACCGCGGTGTTCGCTGGGTTCGTCATGACCGTCATGCCGTCGTAGGCGATCGCCAGCTCCGTGTACTCGACGCCGGCGGCCTTGCAGGTTGCGGCCTCTTCGTCCTTGATCTTGCGCGAGGCGTCGCTGATATCCGTCTCGCCCTTGCAGAAGACCTTGAACCCGTCGCCCGTACCGGGGCCCTTGACCGTGAACTTGAAGTCGGGGTTCGTGGCGGCGAGGGCCTCGGCGACGCCGGTCGAGATCGGCTCGACGGTCGAGGAGCCCGAGACGTTGATCGAACCAGAGACGGCCGGTGCCGCGCTCGACGGCTCGCCGCTGGCCGCGCTTGCGGGCGGTTGGGACGCAGCCGAGGCCGGCGCGTTGGTCGCGGCCCCGCCGCCGCTGCTGCAGGCGCCAAGGGCGAACGCGGCCGCCATGGCCAGCGCGCCGAGGCGCTTCGTGGTGATCGTCACTCGATGGTTCCTCCACTATCGGCGCGCCGACGACGCAGCCGTGCTCGGACACTTGTTCCCTGTCTGACAGGCTGACCATCGATCGACGGCATCAACGCGCCCTTTTCGAGCGGTTAAGGCACGGTTAACACCAAGGGCAACCGGCAAACGCAGCGGAGCCGGCTCCATGGGCGGGGCGGCGACTGCCGCCAGCAGCCTCGCGCTCCTTGAGCACGGCGCAACACAGCTGAATCGCGGCGGCCGGGCGCCGTTGTCGCCGGTGAGAATGACGTTGCCGATGCTCCGATCGTCGTCTTCCGGCAAGCTGCTTCGACCGGGCCGGCACCAGATCGCACCGTGACGCGAGAGTCCAGGGCGTCACCGTCACTCGCCACACGGATGCGTGGAGGATCACGTGCAACCGAACGATCGCGGCGGCTCTGGCCGCCTGCATGATCGGCTGCGTATCGGCGTCCTGTCGCCGCCGATGCTGCCGATACCGCCAGCTCGCTACGCGGGCACAGAACGGATCGTGGCCGCTCTCGTGGATGGGCTCCATCGCCGCGGGCACCAAGTCACGCTCTTCGCGCCGGGAGACTCGCAGGTCGATTGCGACCTCGTGCCGACCGTGCCGCGCAGCCTGTGGTCGACCGGCTACCGAGGGGATCTCGGGGCGTACCTGAACGTCACGCTGGGCAAGGCGTGGTCCCGTTCGACTGACTTCGACATCATCCACTCGCATCTCGACACGACGGGTCTGCCGTTTGCTCGCTGGTGCCCGATCCCTGTGGTCACGACACTCCACGGTCGTCTCGACGGCATGGGCCATCCCGCCCTCCTGGACGAATTCCAGGACGTTCCGTTGGTGGCGATCAGCGAGAGCCAGCGACGCTGGGCTCCGGGTGCGAAC
Organism: uncultured Chloroflexia bacterium; assembly: GCA_963788235.1. GTDB lineage: Bacteria > Chloroflexota > Limnocylindria > Limnocylindrales > CSP1-4 > SPCO01. Next base: position 491,115 of record CAWBFV010000004.1, read on the forward strand.
TGGGTGGCGACGATCCACCACGGCCTGGACCTGGCCGGGGCACCGTATTCCTACGTCCCCGGCGGCTATCTCGCCTTCGTCGGGCGGATCGCGCCCGAGAAGGGGGTGATGGATGCCATCGCCCTTGCGAGAGCAACTGGCCTCTTCTTGCGCGTCGCGGCCAAGGTGTATGACCAACGGGAGCACGATCTCTTCGACAAGATCGTCGCTCCGGCGATCGACGATGGTGTCGTCGAGTTCCTGGGTGAGGTCGGGCCGCGAGAGCGGGATGAGCTCTACGCCGGTGCCCTGGCGACTGTGATGCTCGGAGCGTGGCCTGAACCGTTCGGGCTCGTAGCCATCGAGTCGATGTCGACCGGAACGCCCGTCGTCGCGCGCCGCGCGGGGGCGTTGCCCGAGATCATCGAACATGGCCGTACGGGTTTTCTGGTAGACGACCTGCAGGAAGCAGCCCTCGCGGTGGAGCAAGCGGGGGCATTGGATCGCCGCGTCGTTCGCCAGACCGCGCTTGGTCGATTCTCGGTCGAGCGGATGCTGGACGACTACGAACGCGTCTATCAGGAGTTGGTCGGCGCCCGCGTTCCGACACCGCTGGGGGTCGAGGCGATGCGGGCGGTCGGGAGCGGTGGTCGCGTTCGGAGGCCAGACCGGGAAAACGCGTACCCGCAGCCCGTGGCAAGCCGCGAAGGCGTCGGGTAGCGGCGCATGCCGACTCCGCTCAGCCCGGGACCGGTAGCGCGGTACCAGCCGGATGTGCTGCCCCCGTACATCTCGAACGGTGTCATGGGGATCCGTTTCGCCAGCCTGCCGCACCTCCCCGGAACCACCATGGTCAGCGGCTTCGCGGGACTTGATCCAAACGACGGGGTGGAGGGATTCGCGCGGGGGCCCTATGCGCTCGCGATGGACATCAGGCTCGATGGTGTGTGGGCATCGAGAGCACCTGGCCAGATCCAGTTCCGGGAGCAGCGGTACGACTTCTCCGCTGGCGAGGTGACCACCGCATGGAGCTTTCGCGTTGGCGATGCCACGGCCACGCTCGAAACGGTGGCGTTCTGCTCGCGGACGGTTCCCGCCTTGGCCGTCTGCCGAATATCGGCTCGCGTGGATCGACCGGCCGACCTGGCCCTGTCCGCCGGAGTCGATCCGACGGCAGTGCCGGGATTTGGAGACGACCACGCCCAGCCCCAGGATCAGGGCCCGAACGAAGGCGTCGACGGTCGCCTGCTGTGGCATTCCGGGGGTGACATTTCGACGCTGGGTGTGGCATATGCGACATCGTGCGATGGCGACCGCGAGGCAGAGCGAACGACGGCGACGCGCGACGAACGCGGGCGATTCTCAACGACCTACGCGCTGCGAACGAGGACGGACCGGGCCTACGCGGTCACGCTCGTCACAGCTTTGGTCCCGGTGTTGTCGCACGCCAGGCCCGACGAGCAGGCTGGCCGGCTCGCCGCCCTGGGCGCCCTACGCGGGTTTGCATCACTACGAGCGGAGAACCGCAATGCCTGGCTTGAGTTATGGCGCGGTCGCATCGAAGTCGATGGCGCCGACCGACGATGGCAGGCGATCACCGACGCGAGTGTCTACTACCTCCTGAGCTCCACCCACTCCGCGTCTCTGGCGAGCACATCGCTCTTCGGACTCGCCTACTGGCCCAACTATCACTACTACCACGGCCACGTGATGTGGGATATCGAAACATTCACGGTGCCCCCACTCCTGCTCCTGGCGCCCGACGCGGCCCACGCGCTGCTCGACTACCAATTCCGACATCTCGCGTCGGCACACCAGAACGCCGCGATGCACGGTCAACGCGGCGCCTTGTATCCATGGGAGAGCTGTCCCGAGCACGGAGAAGAAGCGACGCCAGGCGCTCGCCCCTACACCGAGGACCACGTGAGCACGGATGTCGCGCTTGCGTTCTCGGGCTATGTCAATGCCACCGGCGACAAGGACTATGCGCGGAGGATCGCGTGGCCGGTGCTCCGATCCGTCGCCGAGTGGCTCGACTCACGAGTGATCCGAACCCGCCGCGGCTACGAGATCCTGCGCACGGTAGGGCCCCGAGAGCACTACGAACCGGTCGACAACAACGCCTTCATGAACATGTCGGCCGCAACGACGCTGCGCGCCGCCGTGCAATGTGCCCAGTTGATCGGCGAGGACGCACCCGGCCGCTGGACGGCCATCGCCGACGGCCTCGTGGTTCCGCGGGGATCCTCACGCATCGCCATCATCAATCACGACGGGGCGACCCTGCGGGAGGCCCAAGGCGGTGTGCCGGAGTCCGCGGCCGGCTTGTTCCCGGTCGGCTATCGAGCGCCGGCCCGACAGGAATTGGCCACGTACAGGTACGCCGCGACCGAGCAGGCCCCGTTGTACGTCGGGGCGCCGATGTTGAGCGCGCTGTTGCCGGTCTATGCGGCCCGGGGCGGCGATCCGGGCCTGGCGCGCGACCTCCTCGAGAAGGGCTACGGCGACTTCATCAACGAGCCGTTCCTCGAGCCGGATGAGTACCCACGCTCCAGGACGGACCGTCCGCGAGCCTCACCGATGTTCGCAAACCTGAGCGGCTTTCTGACGAGCATGCTGTTCGGGTTCACGGGGGTCCAGCTCGGACCTGGCGAGCCCGACACCTGGGCTCAACATCCCGTCCGGTTGCCGGCACGCTGGCGCGCGATCCGGGTCGAACGTGTTTGGGCGCGCGGGGTCCCGCATGTGCTCGAGGCTCGAGCCGCAGCAACCCGGACGACATTCGCTCCCTTGTGGCGGATCGACGCGTAGGCAGGAATTCGGTCCTCGTAAGGCGCCTGAATCGAATGCGCTCCGACCTTGCGGAATCGCCGGTGCCCCCACGCGGGCACAGTCCGTCAGGAGCGGATGGAACCGCCAATTCGCCACGGGAGGAGTCACGCACATGCGCAGGGTCTGGCGCGACCACGGGCTCAGCATCACGCTGGCCGTCTTCTTCCTCGTTGCCTGGGCCCTGCAGACCTGGACCGGGTGGGTCGAGTTTGTCGCGCAGCAGGGAGCTCTCGATCTGCCGGCGAACGCCTTTGGCGACGACGGCTACGTTTGGAGCTGGGCACAGGCGACGTTCGAAAACTGGCAGTCCGAGTTCCTCCAGGTGTTCACGTTCATCGTGCTGACGACGTTCCTGGTCCACCGCAAGAGCCATGAGTCGCCGGACGCCGACTACGAGACCGAGGCTTCGCTGCGGCGGATCGAGGCAAAGGTCGATGCACTAGCGCGGGTGCAACGCGATGCGTGAGTCCGAGATCACGGCCGAAGATGTCGAACGCGAGCATCTGCAGGAGGTCCACCAAGGCGCCCACTGGGCATACATGACCGCGATCATCCTGCTTGGCATGCTTGCGATGCTCGGGTTGATCGCTTACCTCGGATCCCAGACTGGCTAGCAAGGGAGTCGTTGATGAGCACTGACAAGCGCCCCCTCGATCCAGGCGCATACATCGGGCACGAGCCGGAACTGGAGGAGGAGTCCATCCCCGGCGGTGTCAAGCCGGCCGACGAACGTGTCGCGGCTTACGGCTCGCAGCCGGGCGTCGACGGGGAGCCTGATGACAATTCTTCGAGCGACGAACGCCATAGCAAGGATGGTCTTGAGGGCTCGCACAGCGACTCGCTCCCCCGCACGTAGCGCGAGCGATCACAAGAGCAGCGACGCGCTGCCGTCCGTCGAGGAGGGGCTCACCGCGCTCGGAGCGACGAGGCTGCACCGTCCGCTCAATCGTTTCGGGCATTTCTGCGCACCAACCAGGTAGATCCATCCGCGAGGTCGGCATGTCGGACACGTTCGAAGGGCGGCCAACGCTGGCCCAGTGGTTCATCCGTGGTACCGGCTTCGCCATCGGCGTCGCCCTCGTGGTAGGGCTGATCGTGCTGGGCAACGCGGCCGCACGAGCCCTCCTGCTCGTGTTCATCTCCGTGGTCCTCGCGGCCGGCCTCGAGCCCATGATCGGGTGGATTCGCGGCCATGTCCGGCTGGGTCGTGGCGTGACGATCCTCCTTGTGTACGGGGCGTTCCTGCTTGCCGTCGTCGGCCTGGCGCTCGTCGCATTGCCGGCGGCGCTCGCCCAACTCCAAGCGACGGTCGAGCTGTTGCCACCGTTCTTCGATCGGATCCGCGACTGGGCGGCCGACCTCCGGCCGGTGGCTCTGGGCCGGGGCGTCGACGCGCTGGTCGACGCGGCATCGAGACTCGTGAAACCGCCGGTCGACTCGGCGCCCACCACCGGGCAGGTCGTCCAGGTCGGCCTGACTGTCGCGGAGACCGTCGCGTCGATCGTGACCGTGCTGACCGTGGTCTACCTCTGGCTCGTCGAGCATGCGCGCATCCAGCGGTACGCCCTGGCCTTCGTGCCCACCCACCGCCGAGCTCGGGCGCGCGATGTCTGGAACCAGATCGAGACCCGCCTCGGCTATTGGGTTCGCGGCCAGCTGATCCTGATGGGCGCGATGGGCCTCGCGACGACCGTCGCGTATTCCGTGCTTGGCGTGCCCGGCCCACTCTTGCTTGGGCTGATCGCCGCGCTCACCGAAGCGATCCCGTTGGTTGGGCCGTTGCTCGGCGCGATCCCGGCGATCATCGTGGCGGCGACCGTATCGCCTGGGCTCGCGCTGGTCGTAGCGGGGGTGTACCTCGTCCTGCAGTTGCTGGAGGGCAACCTCCTGGTGCCGCTGGTCATGCGCAACACCGTCGGGATTTCGCCATTCATCGTGATCCTGAGCCTGCTCATCGGTGGCGCGGCCGGCGGGCTGCTGGGCGCCCTCTTTGCGGTTCCCATCGCGGCTGCCATCGAGGTTGCGATCGAGGGCCTCCAGTCACGAGAGGTGCCGGTCGCCCAGGACCCGACCACGGGATCGAGCGACGCTGACGAAGACCAGTCGGACGTCCCCGACGCCGGAAAAGGTTGACGGCGGGAGCTCGGCCCGGCGTCAGCGCCCGGCCGGATCCAGTCGATAGCCGACACCGCGGACAGTGACCAGGTGGCTGGGGGCGTCCGGCTGCTGCTCGATCTTGCTGCGCAACCAGCGGACGTGCACATCCACGGTGCGTGGGTCGCCGGCGTGCCCCGGACCCCAGACGCGGTCCAGGAGCTGGCGCCGCGTGTAGGCACGACCGGGGTGGGCGGCGAGCATCGCGAGGAGCTGGAACTCCTTCGGGCGCAGCCGGACGATCTCGCCCGCCCGCCGGACCTCGTGGGCGACCAGGTCGAGCTCGGTGTCGTCGGTCACGGTCAACACCGTCTCATGGCGGGACCGCGTCCGCTCCTCGAGGATGGTCAGGCGCGCCACCAACTCGGTTGGATCCATGGTGTCCGGATGGGCTTCGTCGACGCCCGCGCGGAGCGCGTCGAGACGATCGTTGATCGCATCGGGTGGACAGACCACGACGATCCGGAGGGAGGGCCGACGCCGGCGTTCATGCAACGCCGCGTCGAGCTCGCCGGGTCCCGCCGGGGGCGTGCCGAGGATCGCGATCCGCGGTCGTGACGACCGCAGCATCGACGTGAACGCGACCGGATCGGCGGTCGACTGAAACGATCGAGCGCCGGCCACGCCGCCGAGCCGCGCGATGGGTCCATCATCGGCCAGCGCGATCCAGGCGGGCTGCGGAGGCGTCGACATGACGACCACGATGCGTCGCCGTCGCTAACCGCTCGTCGACGCGGCGTTAACGTCGTGTTCGCGGATGGATCCGGTCGATAGACGACTCGGGTGGTAGGTTCGAGCGACGCGACGAAGCAGACGAGCCGTGAGGTCGATGGATGGCAGCGCAAGAGCACGGGATCGACGCAGGGCGGCGTGCCGTCTGACGCCGGGACGCGACCATCCGTCGGGGCCGCCGTCGACCTCGGGTCCAATTCGGTGCACCTCGTGGTCGCCGCCATCGCCGACCATCGGCTTCGCCCGCTGGTCGACGAATCGTCGTTCCTGGGGTTGGGGGCAGCCGTCGACGATCGAGCCCACCTCGGCCCCGGTGCTCGATCCCAGCTTGCCGACGTCCTCGGCGGCTACGCGACCACAGCTCGCGACTTGGGAGCATCGACGATCACGCTGCTCGGGACCGAGCCGCTCCGACGGGCCGCGGATGGCGCGCGCATCGTCGTGGACGTGGAGCGACGTGCCGGCGTCCCGCTCCACGTGCTCACGCACGAAGAAGAGGCCTTCCTGACGATGATCGGCGTCACCTCGGGTTTCCCGGTCGAGAACGAGACCCTCGTCGTCGACATCGGCGGCGGCAGCTCCGAGTTCTGCGCCGTCGGCACCGTCGGCAGCGCTCGTGCCGCCGGGCTGCGGATCGGGTCCAACCGGCTGACGACGCGCTTCGTCATGACCGACCCGCCGCAGCCCGAGGCGATCACGGCGATGCGCGCCGCCGCCGACGATCTGCTCAGCGGGGCGATCCGCTCGGAGCCTGCCGACCTCGTCGTCGTGGGCGGCACGGCGACCAATCTCATCAAGATCCAGACCGGCGGGGTGGAGCGGATGCTGACGCGCGAACGGGTCGCCGAAGTCCTCACCACGTTGCTCTCCGAGCCTGCCGCGGCGCTGACCGCCCAGTTCGCCATCAACCCGAAGCGTGGACCGCTGCTGCCGGCGGGCGCCGTGATCGTCGAGGCGCTGATGCGCCGGTACGGGCTCGATCGCGTCCGGGTGTCCGATGCCAGCCTGCGCGAGGGGGCGATCCTCGCCGCCGATCACGCCGGGCGAGCGTGGCGGGATCGGCTCCCGACGTTGGCGCACGGCTGGCGCCGGTAGCCGGCAAGGACGACTGGCGGCCGTTGGCGCTGCCTCGCACCGAGAGCGCTAGAGCCCGGCGACGACGCGCCCGAGCGACCGACGGAACCCGGCGCCGGCAACGCTCCGCCAGGGCGAACCGATCGATCGCCGGAGCCGCGACACTTCCCGTTCCCGATCGACCAGGTACCGCCCGATCGCGGCGCTCTCCAGCTGGCTGAGCTGGCTCGCGTGCTCGACGAGGAAGGTGCGCGCCATCGATGCCGCGACGTCGGCGTCGTTCATCATCCCGAGGTGATCCTGCAGGTTCGTGACCTTCTCGATCAGCGGCAGCGCTTCGTCGCCCAGCGTCTCCTGCACGAACTCCAGCGAGTAGCGCAGCCACTTGCTGGCGATCCGCAGCTCGTGGAGCGTCGGGACATCGGCCCAGCGCAGGACCGGCTCATAGGCACGGACCTGTTCGTAGGCTGCCCAGATCCGTGACGGGGCGGTGTCACGCACCCGGTGCGGCGCCGCCGGGTTGACCGGGGCCGCCGCGGCGCCGTCCGTGCGGACGAAATCCACGTAGTCGTCGATCAACCGCCCGTAACCGGGTGAGTCGAGCTCGCGCAGCAAGAGCGACTCGCGCATCGTCCCGATGCTGTCGCCAGGCGCTGATAAGCGGCTCGACCGCGCGCTGCTCCGCCACTGGGAGATCCGCCCGATAACGGTCGGCGCCCTCGAGCTGGACGTCGAGGTCGCGCACGGCGCCAAGGCGATGGGCGATGTCGCGCAGCCCGATCGGTACGGCTTCGTGCGGTTCTTCCGGTACGACTCGCCGAAGACCCGCCAAGCGGCGCGCTGCCGGCGCGTGGCGACGCGCATCTTGTGCACGTCCTCGGCATCGATGCCGCTGCGAACGCCCGGCTCGCGATCGAGCATGCGCGCGAGATGGAAGCGCATGACCTTGCGCCCGGCCTCGGCCACGCTGTCCTCGGCAAGCACCCCTGGAGTCTTGCCGACCACCAGGCGCGGCATGCCGGGGCTATCGACGGAGTCGGGCGCCGGGCCTGCCTCCGCGACCCGCGGGGCGGGAGCGGCGCCGTCACCTTCGAGCGAGCCTCCGTCACCGTTGGATCCCTCGACGGCGGCCAGCGCCGCCTCGAGCTTGCTGCCCTCCGAGCGCACGAGCCCTGACTCCGTGTCGAGGCGTCGCGCCAGGTCGCCGAGCAGCGCCGCATCGCCCTTGACCAGTTCGGCTTCGAGCTCGGTGAACGAGCGCACGATCCGTCCGCGGCTGACGACATCGACCTCGTCGAGGCTCAGCTCGACGCGGGCGAGACCAGAGCGCAGCTGTCGCTTGTGCCGGAGCTGGCGGATCGTCACGCGCTCCACCAGCGGGGCGTCGCCGGCGTGCTCGAGGACGAGCGCCCGGGCGTCGGACGCCGGCCAGTCCGCGGCGGCAGCGACCCGATCCGCGGGCCCCTCCAGCTCCTCACGCTCGACAGCACCGTCGTCGTGGTGGGTCGCGACGAGCGATTTCACCGTGACGATCGTGTCCGCGCCCTGCTGCCGCAGCCGGACGGCGAACCCCGCTCGGGCCAGCGCGCCATCGCGGGTGTCGACGTAGCGGTCCTCGAGCTGGACCGCCCGAGCCCGGCCGCCGGATGCCTGGAGCCCGCCGAGCTGGTCGGCCGACAGGAGTCGCTCCCCGGTGGCGGGATCGTTGACGCGGTACTTGAGCTCGACCTCGGTCACGCCCGCGGATCCAGCGATCCGACGCCGGATCCGGGCCGGCGGGGCACCGATGCGAGGAGTCCCGACTCGAGCGCGTGCTCCTTGAGGACCTCGAACGTGTCGATCGTCCCGGGTCGCTCCTCGAGCGCCTCGGTCCGGACCCAGCGGGTGTCGGGCTGGAGCTGCCACGACCGGCGGTCGTCGGCGAGCATCAGCTCGATGATCTCCGCGATCCGTCCCTTGGCCTCGGCGTCCTCGACCGGGACGATCGCCTCGACCCGCCGGTCGAGGTTGCGATCCATCAGGTCGGCCGATCCGATGTACCACTCCGCGTCGCCGCCGTTCTCGAAGCCCCAGATCCGCGAGTGCTCGAGGAACTCGCCGATGATCGAGCGGACCCGGATCCGCTCGGAGATGCCGGGGATCCCGGGCTGCAGCGAGCACGCGCCACGCACGATCAGGTCGATGTCGACGCCGGCGTTCGAGGCTCGATAGAGCGCCTCGATGACGGGCGTATCGACGATCGCGTTGAGCTTCAGCACGATCCGGGCCGGGTGACCGGCCGCGGCATGGGCGATCTCGCGTTCCACCAGGCGCAGGAACCCCGAGCGGAGGCTGTGCGGCGCGACGAGCAGCCGGCGGAACGTGCGCTGGCGCGACAGGCCGGTCAGGACGTTGAACAGGTCGGTGACGTCGGCGCCGATCTCGGGGCGGACCGTCAGCAGGCCGAGGTCCACGTACAGCCGGGCGGTCTTGGGGTTGTAGTTGCCGGTCCCGATGTGGACGTACAGCCGCAGGCCGGATCCCTCGCGGCGCACGACGAGCGCGGTCTTGGAGTGGGTCTTGAGCCCGACCAGCCCGTAGACGACGTGCGCGCCGGCCCGCTCCAGCTTGCGGGCCCAGATGATGTTCGCCTCCTCGTCGAAGCGCGCCTTGATCTCGACGAGGACCACGACCTGCTTGCCGCGCTCGGCCGCGCGGATCAGCGACTGCACGATCGGCGAATCGCCGGAGGTGCGGTACAGCGTCATCTTGATGGTCAGGACGTCCGGGTCGTCCGCGGCCTGGGTGATGAACCGCTCCACCGACGCGGCGAACAATTCATAGGGGTGATGGACGAGGATGTCGCCCGCCCGGACCGCCGCGAAGACGTCGGCGGGCTCGTCTTCGTCGGGTGGCGTGAGCCGGGGCGGCGTGACCGGCGTCCACGGAGCGGCACGCAGGTCGGGCAGGTCGAGATCGGCGATGCGCGTCAGCGCGGTCAGGTCGAGCATCCCGGTGATCTCGTAGCAGTCGTCGGCCTCGAGACCGAGCCCGCGCAGCAGCAGGTTGCGCGTGCCGGCGGGCATCGTACGCTCGACCTCGAGACGGACAGCTGCCCCGAACCGTCGGCGGCGGAGCTCCTCCTCGATCGCCATCAGCAGGTCGTCCGCCTCGTCCTCCTCGACCGTGAAGTCGGCGTTGCGCGTCACGCGGAAGAGGTGCGAGTCGGTGACTTCCATGCCCGTGAACAGGTACTGGAGGTTCGCCTCGATGACCTGGTCGATCGGGATGAACCGATGGGGCTCGACTTCGAGCAGTCGCGGCAGGATCTGCGGAACCTTGACGCGCGCGAACACCCGCTCGTTGGTCTCCGGGTCCAACAAGCCGACCGCGATCGAGAGGCTCAGCGTGGAGATGTACGGGAAGGGGTGCCCCGGGTCGACGGCCAGCGGCGTGAGGACCGGGAAGATCTCGTCGAGGAACCGCTGGCGGAGCGCTTCGTGGTGCTCCGGGATCGAGACGTAGTCGACGATCGACACGCCTTCCGCGGCGAGCGCCGCGCGCAGCTCCAGGAAGATCTCCGACTGCTCTGCGACCAGCTGCAGGACTCGCTCGCGGGACGCTGCGAGCTGCTCGGCGGGCGTCCGACCGTCGGGCGCGCGGGTGACGGCCCCGGCCTCGACCTGCTGGCGAAGACCCGCGATCCGGACCTGGAAGAACTCATCGAGGTTCCCGGCGAAGATCGCCGCGAACTTCACGCGCTCGAGGAGCGGGTTCCGCGCGTCCTTGGCCTCGAACAGGACCCGAGCGTTGAACTCGAGCCAGGAGAGCTCACGGTTGAGGTACGGGAATTCGGAGGGTTGGCGCTTGGTGACCCGTCGCGGGCGCGTCGGCACGACCGTGCTGACTGGCGCTCCCTGGTCGACGGCGGCCATCTACCCGACGACTCCTTCGTTCCGGTGCGGGCCGGCGAGGATAGCACGGGGACATGAACGCTCCGGCTGACCCGAATGGGTCATTCCTCGACGCGGTACCGCCGTTCACCCCTGACCGGATCGAGCCATACCCGCATGTGCGCGCCGGTCGTCGGATCGATGAACCGCTCGTCGGTCGCACGGAAGCGAGGATCGAGCTCCGCACCCACCGGCTCGCCACCACCCGGCCCGGGTGCGGCGGTCGATCGTTCGGCCTCCTCCGAGCGGTAGCGCACGCGCTCGATGACCGCGGCCACGATCAGCGCGAGGCCGAAGAACAGCGGGTAGAGACCGGCACCACCGCCCTCGCCGGAGCCGAGCAACGAGAGTCCGATGATCGAGAGGATCAGCCCACCGCCAAGGACCAGGAGGCGGGTCAGGTCGGCGCCCATCGCACGGCCCCTCAATCGACCGGTGTGGTCGGACCCGAGCTGCTGTCGGGCTCGACGATGACGGCGGTTCCATAGGCGACGATCTCCGACATGATCCCGGAGATCTCCGACGAGTCGAAGCGCATCGAGATCACGGCGTTCGCGCCGACGAGCGTGGCGTTGTTGACCAGTCGATCCAGGGCTTGTCGACGGCTGTCCTCGAGCAGGCTCGTGTACTCGTGGATCTCGCCGCCACCGAGCGAGCGGAGCTGGGCCATGACGTTGCCGCCGAGGCCACGGCTGCGGACGACCAGCCCGAAGACCATGCCTTTGCTCTCGGTGATGCGGTAGCCGGAGAGGTACGGGGTCGTGACGACGATCATCGGTGCTCCTCATGTGTCCCGGCCGCAGCCGGACCCGGGGTGACGGTGGCGCTCGCCCGCCGCTGGGTGCACGTCGGGCATGGGCATCGATCGCGCAGGAGACGGAACGGGTAGTAGCCGGTCTTGTGGCCGTCGGCCCAGTGCGGCGAGACGGCGTAGTTGCCGACCAGGTGCAGGTCTGTGAGCTGGGTCTGCTCCGGCGTCAGGGTCGGCGCGCTATCGAGCCAGCCCGGCATCCCAGCCTCGCCACGGCAGTACGCGCAGGGGCAGAGCCAGCGGAGCGGCTCGAAGGCGTAGGTCGTTTCGTGGCCGTCCGCCCACTCGATCAGCAGCGTGCCGGCTCCCCGGTCGGCGTGGATGCGCGTGGGAGTCGTCGCGGTCGTCGGGTCGGCGGGAGCACGGGAGGCGGCGTCAGCGGTCACCGATCGATTGTCGCACGGCGCGGTGCGGCGCCCACGAGGACGGGGCCCGCGTCCCGCGCCAATGCGACGATTTCGTCGCATCGGGGGTCGAGCTTCCGGGATTTCACGCACGGAGGCGGCGTCCTGCGTGGCCGCAAGCCGGAGGTCTCGTTCGGCGTCGCCGATCTCGACCCCCAAAGCAACGATTTCGTTGCAATCGTTGGCGCGGAGGGCTCCGCCCTCGCCCCCCGCTCGCCCGATGCGTGACTCGTGACCCCGGACCATCGGCCCAGCGGCGCCGACCCCCTTCGAGGACTATCCTCCGGCGCGATGACCCTCGAGATCGACCGCGTCACCAAGCGGTTCGGCCAGACCCTTGCCCTCGACGACCTCTCGTTCAGCGTGCCGCGTGGTCGGATCTTCGGATTCCTCGGCGCGAATGGGGCAGGGAAGACGACCACGATGCGGGTCTGCCTGGACATCCTGCGGGCCGATTCCGGCGAGGTCCGCTGGGACGGCCGACCGACGATCGACCTGCCACGACGGACCTTCGGCTATCTGCCGGAGGAGCGCGGGCTCTATCCCCGCTCGACGGTCATCGAGCAACTGGTCTATTTCGCCTCGCTGTACGGCCTCTCATCCCGGACCGCCCGGGAACAGGCCCATCACTGGCTGGAGCGCTTCCGCGTCCCGGAATACGCCGACCGGCGCGCCGAGGAGCTCAGCAAGGGCAACCAGCAGAAGGTCCAGTTCATCGCCGCGATCCTGCACGGGCCCGACGTCCTGTTGATGGATGAGCCGTTCACCGGTCTCGACCCGATGAACCTCTCGCTGCTCCGCGACGCGTTCGTCGAGCTGCGCGACTCGGGTCGGACGATCGTGTTCTCGACGCACCAGATGGAGGCGGCCGAGGCCCTCTGCGAATCGCTCGCGATCGTCGATCACGGCCGGCTCGTGGCGGGTGGCACCCTCACCGAGCTGAAGCGGACGAGTCGCGCGCGGACGGTGCGGCTCGGGGTCGACGGCGAGATCCTCCCGGCCTGGCTCGGGGGTCTCGAGGGCGTGTCGGCTGCCCGACCCGCCGCCGGCTTCACGGAGCTCGAGCTCCGCCCGGGGACCGAGCCGCGCGACGTGCTGGCCGCCGCGCTCGCCCGTGGCGCGCTCGTCAATCATTTCGAGATCGCCGAGCCGTCGCTCGAGGCGATCTTCATCGAGCACGTCGGTCGTGCGCCCGACGCGGAGGACGAACCGATCCTCGCCGAGGAGGACGCGGCCTGATGGCTCGACACGACCCGATCCTCCCGAACGCCGCGATCGTGGCTCGCCGGGAGTACCTCGAGCGGATCCGCAGCCGGCTGTACCGGGTCTCGACGCTGATCCTGATGGCCCTCGCGGTCGGGGTGGCGCTCACCCCGATCGCACTGCGCTACTTCGACCGGACGCGGGTCGATCGGATCGCGGTCGTCGCCGCCGACGACGGCCTGGCCGCCGGGACCATCGCCACCGCCAACGGGATCATGAACATCCCGCCGCCCGGGGTGGACGCGAAGGATTGGGCGGCACCCTACGCGATCGAACGGGCGCCCGATCTCGATCTCGCGATGGCCGAGCTCAGTGCCGGGCGCCTCGACGCGATCATCGAGGTCGGTCGACTGCCGGACGGTCAGCTGGATGTGAAGTACCGCACGAACGGCCCGGCCGACGGCGTGAAGAGCCAGCTCGCCGGGTTCACGGCGTTGTCGATCGCGATCCTCGACTGGACGAGCTCGTTGCCCGAGGGCTCGAAGCTGGGCACATTCCGCACGCCGACCTTCGACACGATCTCGCTCCAGGGCCCCGTCGAGAACGGCCAGTCCGTCGACGAAGTCCAGGTCGCCAGTCGCGGATTCCTCGGGACGGTGTTCGTGATCCTGATGTTCATCACGATCCTGATCTACGGGATGTGGGTGGCGACCGGCGTGGCCGCCGAGAAGAGCAGCCGCGTCATGGAATTGATGATCAGCGCGGCCTCGCCCCGCCAGCTGCTGATCGGCAAGGTGGTCGGCATCGGCGGCGCCGGGTTGACGCAGTACCTCGCGATCGCGGCGCCGGTGATCTTCGTGCTCGCCCTCCAGGACCAGATCGCCAAAGCGGTTCTCGGCGCCGGTGGCGGCGGGCTGCCGACGGGCGGGCTCACCATCGGGCTGCTCGCGGCGTACGGCGTCTTCTTCCTGCTCGGGTTCACGCTGTTCGCGCTCATCTACGCCGCGGTGGGCTCGTTCGTGAGCCGCCCCGACGACCTCCAGACCTTGTCACTGCCGCTCAGCTTGCTGGCGATGGCGGGCTACCTGTGCGCGCTCCTCGTGCTGCTCGGCAGCCGCGGCGCGTTCGCAAAGATCCCGTCATTCGTGCCCCCGCTTAGCCCGTTCGCGATGCTGGCGCGGCTCATGGTCAGCAACGTCGAGCCGTGGGAAGTGCTGTTGTCGCTTGCCATCCTCGTCGTGACGATCATCCTCGTCGCTGCCGCGACGGTGCGCATCTACGCCACGGGCGTGCTGCTCTACGGCCAGCGACCGGGCATCCGGGCGTTCATCACGGCGGCTCGACGGGCCGAGTAGGCGAGTCGTTCGCCGAGACGGCGCACCGGGCTGCGGGCCGCGGACCGCAGCCCGACGATCAGGCGTCGTCCAGCGGCAGCCGGCTCAACATCGCGAGCACGGGCGCGGTCGCCGACATCGCGGCCGGCTCCTCCGGCGCGTCGGCCAGCTCGGCGTCGGGCACGCTCCCGGCGACCGCCGGGATGAACCGCCACAGCCTGCTGCGGATCCCTGCCAGGTAGGGCCCCTGTCGCTGGCGGGCCATCATGCCGGCCAATCCCTGGGCCACGATCGCGTCGAACAGCGCGCGGCCCTCGGTGGCGATCGCCGGCACCGCCACGACCTCGTCGCCGGGCCGCAGCGTCCGTCGGAGCAGCTCGCGCCGCTTGACGAGCGGCATGCCGAGCAGGCTCGAGCCGTCGAGGTGGAGCAGGTCGAACGCCAGGAACGCGACCGGTCGGCCGGAGCGGCCGTCGAGGCGTCGCTGGAGCGCGGCGGCGTCTGCGCGACCATCGATGTCGACGACCACGAGCTCCCCGTCGAGGATCGCCGATCGGGCGGTGACCCGAACGGCCGTGCCGGCCAGCTCGGGAAGTGCCGCGGTTCGCTCGACGCCGTCGCCATCCACGACGCGCACGTCACCGCCGCCGGCGCGATCCGCCGGACCGATCGACACCAGGGCGCGCATCCCGCCCCATGACGGCTCGAACAGGTGCTCGTCCGAATCGAACGGCTCGGGGAGGGGCCGGGCCAGCATCGGTCGCAGATCGGGGAGATCTGGCAGGCGATCGATGGTGGCGTCGAGCGGGAGCGAGAGCTGGTCGGCCATGGTTCCGCCCGATGGTAGACCCGCCGATCGGCGACGACCCGCCGGGACGAGCCGGACCTCGCCCCGCCACTAGACTGGTCGCCGTGCCCAGACCCCCTCGACCGGACGACCTGTACCGCCTGCGCGTCGCGACCGAGCCGAGGCTGTCACCGGACGGCCGGTGGGCGGTCATCGCGGTCCAGACGGTCGCACCGACCTACGACGGCTACCGCCAGGCGCTCTGGCTGGTCCCGACCGAGCCGGGCGCGGACGGCGCTCCACGACAGCTGACGCTCGGCGTCGGCAAGGACCAGTGGCCCCGCTTCTCGCCCGACGGCCGCACACTCGCGTTCATCTCGGACCGCCGGATCCACGCCGAGGACGAGCCGGGTCGGCCGAGCGGCAAGGATCGCGAGGACAAGGACCAGGTCCACCTGCTGCCGCTGGACGGCCCTGGCGAGGCCCGGCGGTTGACCGACCTGCCGCGGGGCGTCGAGGCGGTCGAGTGGTCGCCCGATGGTCGCCAGCTGGTCGTCGTCTCGACGTCGCACGCGGCGACCTTCGATGCCGATGCCCGCCAGCGCGGCACGAGGACCAAGCCGAAGCCCGGCGAGCCGCCCGCCTCCGACTATCGATTCATCGACCGGCTCGGGTACATGCTCAACGGGCCGGGGTTCCAGTACGACAAGATCCGCCACCTCTGGCTGGTCGACGCGGGCGCGGGCGCGGCGACGAGGCTGACCGATGGCCCGGTGTCCGACACCGAACCCGCCTGGTCGCCGGATGGCACCCGGATCGCGTTCGTGTCGGACCGCCACCGCGACCACGACCTCCGGCCTCGGCCGGCGATCCACGTCGTCGACGTCGCGACCGGCGACGTCCACGCGGTCAGCGGCGGACCCCGCTCGATGTTCGTTGCCCCCGCGTGGCTCCCCGACGGCGGCACGATCGTGGCGCTCGGCCACAAGCTCGAGGGTCGTGGCGGGAGCCGTAACGACGTCTGGCTGTTCGGCGCGGACGGGTCGGACGCTCACGCGACGGGCGGCCGGAACGTCTCGGCGCGACACGATCTCATGCCCGGCTCGGGGATCAGCAGCGACGTCACGCGTGGCGAGCCCCCGACGCTCCGCGTGTCCCCCGACGGGTCGAGCGTGCTGTTCACCGCGCCGATCGACGGTGCGTACGAGCTGTGGCGGCTGGCGCTCGACGATGGCACGGTCGAGCGGTTGACGACGGGCCGGCACTACCTCTCGTCATTCGATGCGGCCTGGGCGCCCGATGCGCCGAAGGGCAAGCGCGTCGCGCAGCGCCAGCGCACGGTCTACCTGCGGTCGACCGCCACCGAGCCGCCCGACCTGTGGCTGCTCGACGGTGATCCCGGCGCCACCCCGCGACGCCTGACGACGCTCAACACCGACGTCCTCGACGACCTGACGCTGATCGAGCCGGTCGAGCGGCGCTCGACCGTCGATGGTCGGTCGATCCAGGGCTGGCTCATCGCGGGTGGCGGTCGGTCAAGGCCGCTGGTGACCGAGATCCACGGCGGTCCGCACACGCTCTACGGCTGGTCGCTGTCGTGGGAGTTCCAGGTGCTGGCGGCCAACGGGATGGGCGTCTTCTACTGCAATCCGCGCGGCTCGGAGGGCTACGGCCAGGACTTCAACGACGCCAATCACCGCGATTGGGGTCCTGGCCCGATGCGCGACGTGCTGGGCGGTGTCGACGCGCTCGTCGCGGACGGCCTGGCCGATCCCGAGCGGCTGGGGGTCACCGGCGGCTCGTACGGCGGCTATCTCACGAACTGGATCGTCGCGCACGACGAGCGGTTTCGCGCGGCGATGACTTGCCGTTGCGTGAGCGACATGACGATGCTGTTCCTCACCGGGGACATCAGCGGCGGCGACTGGGCGCAGATGGAGTTTGACGCCACGCCGTGGAGTGACCCGGCCTACTACCGCGAGATCTCGCCGATCAGCTACGCGGAGCGGATCACGACGCCGCTGCTGATCCAGCACTCGGAACGCGACCTGCGCACGACGATCGCCCAGGCCGAGGCGCTCTTCACCGTGCTCCGTACCTACAAGCGACCGGTCCGACTCCTGCGCGTCCCCGAGGAGACGCACGAGCTGACGCGTTCCGGTACCCCGTTCCGCCGCGTCGAGAACCTCGAGATCGTGCTCGGTTGGTTCCGTCACTTCCTCGTCGACGGCAGGAGCGGGCTTCCGCCGCTGCCCAAGGTCCACGCCGGGCGCTAGTCGAGGGCGGTCCCTCGCCGGCGCAGCAGCCGATCGACGACGATCGTCCCGACCACCATCACGACGCCCAGCAGCGCGAGGACGTTGGCGATCCAGTCGCCGCCGCGACCGATGTCCGTCGGAGCCGTGTCGGTGTTGGGCGTCGTCCCACCGCCAGCTGCGCGCACGACGACCGTCCCCGTCATCGTCGGGTGGATGGCGCAGATGTAGCTGTAGGTGCCCGCGGCGTTGAAGGTCACCGACTTGGCGGCGCCTGGCCCGATGTCGCCGGTGTTGAACTTGCCGCTGTCGGTCGCCGTATGCGCGGTGGCGTCCTCGTTCCGCCACGTGACCGTGTCACCGACGTTGACGCTCACGGTCTTCGGCGAGAACGCGAAGCCCTGGATCGTGACGGTGCGATCGGCAGCGACCACGGGCGCGACCACGACCGCGAGCGCAAGGGCGATCCCCGCCCCGATCGATGCCATTGCGAAGCGTCGTCGATGCATCCGTCGCCCTCCCTGTCCGCTCGTGACCGGCGCCACCGGCGTACGACCGCCTCTGGCCCCCGCTACGTCCCGGCAAGCCGGCCGGTTTTCGCCGTGGGTCCGGCCCCGATCGTCGCCGTAGGCGCACGCGCACGATAGCGGTATCCTCACCGTCCCATGACTGCCACCAAGCGTCCCGACACGCTCGCCCGACAGCGCGCGAACGAGCTCATCCGTGCCTGGGACGGGCGCTCGCGCTCGATCGGCGACCCGCTCGGCAGCCTGCTCGGGCGGGTGTCGACGGTCGACCAGGTCGGCGTCGAGGAGCGCGTCGACTCGCTCAAGCGTCGATCGATCAAGAAGGCGTCCAAGCTCTGGGCACTCGACCTCGCGATCCGGATGATGGATCTCACGACGCTCGAGGGGAAGGACACGCCTGGCAAGGTGCGTGCGCTCTGCGTGAAGGGCATGCACCCGAAGCCCGGCGACCCGACGATCCCGTCGGTGGCCGCGATCTGCGTGTACCCCTCGATGGTCGCCGAGGCCAAGGACACGCTCAAGGGGAGCGGCGTCAAGGTCGCCAGCGTCGCGACCGGGTTCCCAAGCGGCCAGACGTTCCGTGACATCAAGCTCGCCGAGACGCGGGCCGCCGTCGATGCGGGCGCCGACGAGATCGACATGGTCATCGATCGCAGCGCATTCCTGACCGGCGACTACGCGACGGTGTTCGAGGAGATCGTCGAGATCAAGGAGGCCGCCAGCGAGGCGCATCTGAAGGTCATCCTGGAGACCGGCGAGCTCGAAACCTACGACAACGTCCGCCGAGCGTCGATCCTCGCGATGGCCGCCGGCGCCGATTTCATCAAGACTTCGACCGGCAAGGTCACGCCCGCGGCGACGATGCCGGTGACGCTCGTGATGCTCGAGGCGATCCGCGACTTCGAGCGGGCGACCGGTCGACAGGTCGGGATGAAGCCGGCCGGCGGGATCAAGACCGCCAAGGAAGCGATCCAGTACCTCGTGATCCTGTACGAGACGCTGGGTCCGCGCTGGATGAGCCCCGACTGGTTCCGGTTCGGCGCGTCGAGCCTGCTCAACGACGTGCTGATGCAGATCGAGTTCCAGCGGACGGGGCGCTACCAGGACCCGGACGACTTCACGATCGACTGATGGCGCGCGTCGCCTCGCTGGCCCTGGTCGTGGCGGCGGCGGCGGCGTTCATGGGATGCACTGGGCCCGCGCCGGCGCCGGTCAACTCGTCGAACGTCACGATGCACACGGGTCGGGCCGATGCCGGCGAGACGGCCATCTCTGTCGAGGCGGATGGCTGGACCTACTCGATCCCAACCGACGTGCGGTGGGTCGACGGGGGCGGAGTGGCGCATGACGGCGGCCGACCTGACTGCCTTGAGCCGGGCGAGTCGAGCCTTGTCAGGTTCGCGGCCGTGGAATTGACGGTCGAAGGCGTGTCGTGGCGCCCCGTGATCTGGGTCGCTTGTCCCGGCTGATAAGGGCGGCCGCCTCGCGCTCCTGCCGGCGCGCGGTGACGGACCGAATTCTGATGGGATCAGTCGATTCGCCGGTTTGGAGCCCTCAGCGCCCGATGCTGAGCACGGACCGGTGCCTCTCGTGCGTGGGCACGAACGGCCGGGTGCCTGAAGCGCCCCATGTGCCCATTGATGTGCCCATTTCGCTGCTCCCACCAGAACGGCGTCGGCTATGGGAGGGGTGGCTGGCCGCCGGAAAGCGCTGATTGATTGGGCGCTGCGACCTTGCGGGGCGATGACCCTGGCATGACGCCAGGATCATCGACCCGCGGAGCGAGCGGCATCAGGACGACGGCGAGGCGGCCGCGAACGAGGGCGCCGGCGGCAGCGGCGCCGCGACGGGCTGCCAGGACGCCCCGTATGACTGGAGGAAGAGCACCGGCGCGTCGTTGCCCTCGGCGATCAGCACGCCGACGTGGAATACCTCGTCCGCGATCACCAGGCTCAACAGCCGCGTTCCGTCGGGCGACCAGATCGGCGGCAGGACGCAGCCGTCGACCAGCGGGTCGAATCGCCGCTCACCGGTGCCGTCCGCGTTCACGACCCATGTCCGCATGGTGCACGGCCGGCCCTGCCAGAATTCCGCTGGATCCACCATGCGGTGGAACGCCACGCGCTTGCCGTCCGGCGACCAGCTCGGGTTGAACGCCTGGTCGGCGACCAGGACGCGTTGCTCCGAACCGTCGGCCTTGACGACGACGATCCTGGCTGCTCCGTCGAGCGATCCGGTCCCGACGGCGAGCTCCGTGCCGTCGGGGGACCACTGCGGGGGAAACCACTGGTCCGTTGGGGTGCCCTCGAGACCAGGTCCGATCCGTCGAGCTTGGAGGCCCCCGGCAGCGGCGCCGGTCGGTCCCACATCGGCGACGAACAGGCCGCTGGGCTGGCCGGCCTCGGCGCCCAGGAGCGCGATCCGCCGGCCGTCGGGCGAGAAGCGCGGGAACACGCCGTTCGTGCCGGGAGCGAGGAGCCTGACAGCCTGCGCTGACCGGTCGGCCGGGACGACGAACAGGTCGGGCTGGCCGGGGCACGCCTCGTGGGCAGCGAAGATGATGGTCTGCCCATCGGGCGCCCACGCGAGGTCGTCGTGTTCAGCGCAGTACGGGTCTCGCGCTGCGCTGCTCGTCCACAACGTGGTCCGGTTGCCCCCAGCCGCGTCGATCACCTCGACCGTGTTTTGCATCTCGTGGTAGCCGCGGAAGGCGATGCGCCTGCCATCTGGTGACCACACGGGGGCCTCGTCCAGGCCGAGAGCGCCGGACACAGCCGTCAGCTGGCGCAGGTCCGTGCCATCGGCCCTGACGGTGTAGATGTCGCCCGTCGGATTTCCGGTCGCCCCACCCTGTTGGGACGCGAACGCGATCACGGCCGCGCCGCCTTGGGGGATCGGCGTCGACTGGAGGAGTCGCGAGCCGACGATCACGGCCCCGAACGCCAGGGCCAGCACGAGCAGGGCGATGATCAGGAGCCACGCCGTCCGCAGCGGCGGCGCGGTCGCCGGTTGGAGGACCTTGTCAGCCATGGGAAGCCACCTTTCGAGGCTGGCCCAGGCCGGTCGCTGCCGGGTGTTCCGGGTCCGCTCCAGCACCCTTCCGAGGTAATGCGGAGCGGGCGGCGAGTACGGGTCGTCGAGCCACACCGAGAGCATTCGGTCGAGGTCGTCGCGTTGGTTCATGTCGAACGACCCTCCGATTGGTTCCGGCGGACGCGCGCATCCGAATCGAGTGCCGCACGGAGCGCCTGGGTGGCCCGATGGAGGCGCGACTTCGCGGTCCCCAGCGGGATCCCCATGGCTGAGGCGGCATCGGGCAGCGGCAAGCCTAGGTAGTAGTGAAGGACGATCACGGTGCGCTGGTCGGGATCGAGATGGCGGACGCCACGCTCGATCTGGTCGCGGTCGGCAGCAGCCGACTGGTTATCAGGCACCGACAGGGGATGGATCTCGGGAAGCTCGACCTCGATGCTTCTGCGCTTGGCAGTCCGGAGCTCATCGCGGCAGGCGTTGAGGAAGAGCCGGTGCAACCACCCCTCGAAGCGATCGGGATCACGCAACGTCGGCAGGTCCCGCCAGCAGCGGACGAGCGTCTCCTGGACGGCGTCCTCGGCACGATACGGGTCCCGCAGGATGAGTCGAGCTGCGGCGTCCAGCCGACCGATCGTGGCGCCTGCCAGCACAGCAAAGGCGTCATGATCGCCCTTCCGTGCTCGCTCCACGAGGTCTCGCTCCACGTCGCCCTCGCCTTCGCACGGCCGGTCTGGTCGCGTCTGGAGTGTATTGGCGGGTTCGCCGGTCGAATTGTTCCGCAATCGTCTCCGGGCGGGCAACCGGGGCAGAACCGCACCGCCTGATGCCTGTGTGACCTTCACGTGAACGTTAAGGTTGTGGTACTCTCGGGGGGATGCCCACGAAGACCCATGCCCCGAAGCCCCGCGCCCCGATCGCCGAGACGCCCCTCCTCCGGATCCAGGAAGTCGCCGCCGAGACCGGGCTGACGCCGCGCTCGATCCGCTACTACGAAGAGATGGGGCTGCTCGAACCCGCCGCCCGCTCCGAGGGCGCGTACCGCTTGTACGACGCGTCCGATCTCGAGCGCCTCCGCTCCATCAAGGAGCTGCGCGACGAGGCCGGGTTCTCGCTTGCCCAGATCGGCCAGCTGCTCGAGGACGAGGCCGCGCGCGAACGCAATCGCGAACGGTTCCGCGCGACGCAGGATCCCGCCGAGCGACGCACGATCCTCGAGGACGCGCGGGCTCGCGTCGATCGCCAGATCGAGACGCTCGAGGCCAAGGCCGACCGCCTCGCGACGATGATCGAGGCCGCCCGAACGCGCCGCGCCCACCTCGATTCGCACCTCCGCGAGCTCGATGGCGGACCGGCACCCCATCCCGGCCGGATCCGGGGCGCATGACCGGGATCCCGACGCTGGCTCCTCGCCGACTCGCGCGTTCGAAGGCGGCCTCTGCCTTCACGCACCGCAACTACCGGCTGTTCTTCTCGGGGCAGGCGGTGTCGCTGATCGGCACGTGGATGCAGCAGGTCGCGCAGGGCTGGCTGGTGCTGCAGCTGACCGGCGACCCGTTCTGGCTTGGCGTGGTCGCCTCGGCGCAGTTCCTGCCGGTCATGGTCTTCGGGCTGTTCGCGGGTGTCCTCGCCGACGTGCTGCCGAAGCGCCAGACGCTGATCGGCGTGCAGTTCGTGATGATGACGCTCGCGATCATCCTCACGATCCTCACCGCGGCCAACGTCGTCCAGGTCTGGATGATCGTCGTGCTGGCGGTCCTCCTCGGGTGCGCGAACTCGGTCGACATGCCGGTGCGGCAATCGTTCGCGATCGAGATGGTCGGCGCGCGCGACATCGGCAACGCCGTCGCCATCAACTCCGCGATGTTCAACGGCGCACGCGTGTTCGGGCCCGCGCTGGCCGGGCTGACCATCGGCGCATTCGGGATGGCACCCGCGTTCGCGATCAATGCCCTGAGCTTCCTCGCGGTGATCATCGGGTTGAGCCTGATGCGCGACGACGAGCTCCATCGTCCCCGGATCGTGCCGCGTCCCCGTTCCGTGGGGGCCGTGTTCGAGAACCTGGCCGAGGGCCTGATGTACGTTCGTCGCACGCCGATCGTGCTGATGGCGGTGTCCACGGTCGGTCTGGTCGCGACGTTCGGCATGAACTTCCAGGTCGTGATCCCACCGCTCGCCCAGGATGCCCTCCACAGCGACGCGTCGGGCTACGGGTTCCTCATGACCGCGTCGGGCCTGGGCGCCCTCGGCGCCGCGATCGGCCTGGTCATCGCCGGTCGGCCGAAGCCGTCGCGGATGGTGCTGGGCGCGATCGTCCTGGGCGTGGCCTCGATCGGGCTCGCGATGTCCACGTCGTTCCCGCTCTCGCTGCTGCTCATGGTCCCGATCGGCGCTGGCGGCATCACGATGGCCGCGACCGCGAACGCGACGATCCAGCTCGCGGTGCCGGACGGCCTGCGCGGCCGGGTCATGAGCGTCTATACGACCGTCTTCTCGGCGTCGATGCCGATCGGCGGCCTGCTGATGGGCGTCCTGGCATCCCGGCTCGGCATCCTCGAGGCGATCGCGATCGGCGGCGTGCTGTCGCTCGGCGCCGGGATCGTCGCATTCGCCTGGTACCGGCGGATCCGGACGCGACCCACGCCGATCGTCGAGGGTGCGACCCCCGACCTGGTCGAGGTGCTGGCCGACTCGGGTCAGTCCACCGCGCCGAGCACGAGCGCGGCGTTCAGCCCGCCGAACCCGAACGAGGTGCTGAGCACCCGTCGGTAGGTCCCCGCGCGACCCTCGCGCAGGAGCCCCGGGAGCAGCGCGTCGAGCTCGGGCTCCGGCGTCACGAGGTTGACCGACGGCGGCGCCCACCCGTCGCGGATCGCCAGCGCGCAGATCGCCGCCTCGATCGCGCCAGAGGCACCGAGCGGGTGCCCGTAATACGCCTTCGTCCCGCTCACCGGCACCGTCGCGGCTCGCTCGCCGAGCGCGATCGTGATGGCGCGAGCCTCGGCGATGTCGCCGATCGGCGTCGACGAGGCATGGGCGTTGACGTAGTCGATCTCGCCCGGCTCCACGTCCCCGTCGTCGAGCGCGATCGTCGCGGCGCGCCCCGCCTCTCGGCCATCGGCCCGCGGTTGGACCATGTGGTGTGCGTCCGATGTCGCGCCGTAGCCCAGCAGCTCCGCGTACGGGGTCGCCCCGCGCCGCTCAGCGGCGGTCGCCTCCTCGAGGATCAGCAAGGCCGCGCCCTCACCCATCACGAACCCGTCGCGGTTCTGGTCGAACGGCCGCTCGGCGTGCGCCGCGTCGTCGTTGTGACCCGCCGAGAGCGCCCGGATGATGTCGAACGCACCGAACGCGAGCGGCGACAGCGGGATCTCGCAGCCGCCGGCGATCGCGGCGTCGATCCGTCCTTCACGCAGGTCGCCGATCGCCTCGCCGAGCGCCACCGCGCCGGAGGCGCACGAGTTGGCCGTCGACAGGATCGGGCCGCGCACGTCGAGCGCGATGCCGAGGTTCGCCGGCGCCGCCCCGCCGAAGACCGCGAGGGCCAGCGTCGGCGCGACCTGGCGGATCCCGCGTGCCAGATAGCGCTCGTGCTGCTCCTCGGCGAACGCGATGCCCCCGAGCGCCGAGCCGAGGTAGATCCCGATCCGTTCGGGACCGGGCGCGCCGTCCTCGCCCGGCGTCAGCCTGGCGTCGTCGAGCGCCAGACGCCCGGCGACCATCGCGAACTGGCTGAAGCGGTCGAGCTGGCGGGCCGTCTTCGGCGGCATCCACGCCAGCGGGTCGAAGTCGTCGACCTGGGCGGCGACCTGGCTGCGGAACGGCGAGGGATCGAACCGATCGATCCGCTTCACGGGCGACGACGCCCGCCGGAGTCCGTCGCGGAACGCGGCGAGACCGGTCCCGATCGGGGTCACGATCCCGATACCGGTGATCCAGATGCGCCGGCGGCCGGAGGTCGAGGTTGTCATGAGGAAGGGTTCGTCGATAGAGGTCCGTCGGACGTGGCGACGTCGTCGACGTCGCTGACGGCTTCGGCGAGCGCCTTGAACGTCGCGAGCGTTCGACCCGCGATCGGCCGGGTGAAGAGCCGGTCGACGAACGCGGCGAACCCCGGCATCCGCGGTGCGAAGTCATGCGAGATCGTCACGTGCGCCCCGCCGGCTCCGCGCGGTTCGATGCGCCAGACGACGTGCATCCCGCGCGTCGCGCCGGCAACATGCTCGAAATACAGGCGCCTCGCCTTGGGCTCATTCCACGTCCGGGACACCCAGATCACCGGCAGACCGATGCCCAGGGCCGGTACCAGCGGTCGCCGCGCCACGAACTGGACGAGGGGTCGACCCGCCGCGTCGCGACCCACGACGCGCGATCGCGCGTAGTGCGGGAGCAGGAGCGACCAGCGTTCCACGTCCCTGGCGAGGGCGAAGACCAAAGCGGGAGCCGCGTCGACGTCGATGCCGATCTCGCTCTTCACGGGGCGAGCAGCGCGGCGAGAAAGCGCGGATCGAGCGCGCGGGTCGCCGGGAGGAGGTCGCCCATCACGAGACCCATCGTCGCACGGACTGGGGCCCGACTCGCGAGCCGTCGGGCCGCGTACTCGAACAGCTCCGGACGCGCGAGGAAGGATTGGACGAGCCACGAGACGACGTCCTTCGACGCGAACCTGCGGCGCATCGCCCGGTCGTACGCCGCAGGAGCTCGGGCGTCGGCGCCGTCGGCACGGTTCCCGAGGGCCGCGCTGATCGCCCGGGCCGCGAGCTCCGACGAGACAAGGGCCCGGTGCAGCCCCTCGCCGGTGAACGGATCGAGGAAGCCAGCCGCATCCCCCACGAGGAACCAGCCCGGCCCGGCACGCCGGGTCACGCGCCCGCCGAGCGGCGACGCGCCGGCGATCCGGTCGCACGGCTCGGCGTGCAGCCAGTCGATCGCGTCGTCCGCGGTCGGCAGGATCGCGCCCAGGACCTCGCGGGTCGTAGCGACTGCGCCGTCACGCGCGAGGCGCGTCCGCCAGCTCGGTCCGAGCACGATCCCGATGTTGCGGCGCTCACCCGGGACCGGCGCCAGACCGACGTAGCCGTCGTCGAACACGATCATGCGGCCCTCGCGGCCCGGCTCCTGGCTGTCGTCGCGGACGTGCCACGTCAGCCCGACGCGGGGCGGCAGCCTGGCCGGGCGAGCGACGCCGGCGGCGTTCGCTACGATCGAATGCAGCCCGTCCGCGCCGACCACGATCCGGGCCTTGACGTCGCGATCCCCGACGCGAAGCGTCGCCCGGTCGCCGAGGCTGCGCACCCAGGACGACCGATGTGACCGCCGCGCCTCGGCGGATCGTCGCGCCCGCGGCTCGAGCCTCCGCTTCGAGCGCCGGATCGAGCCGCGATCGATCGAAGCCGACCGCCGGCGGCCCGCCGGTCTCGGCGCCATACGTCAACCGGACGACCGCCCCGCCGGGCGTCTCGAGCCGCAACGCCGGGATTGGCTGGGCCGCGGCATCGATCACGTCTCGTGCGAGGCCCGATCGTTCCAGCGCGGCCACGGCGGCCGGCGACGTGAATACGCCGCCCGCGCGCCAGTGCCAGGACGGCGCCCGTTCCAGGACCACGACCCCGATGCCGCGGCGGGCCAGCGCCGAGGCGAGCGTCGAACCCGCCGGGCCGGCGCCGATGATTGCGACATCGACGGTCTCGGCGGTCAACGAGCCGTATTCCGGCGCGCGACGAGCGCGACCCGATGACCGAGGAACCCGTCGAACCGGCGCTCGACGCGCAGCCCCGCGGTCGCCAGCAACGCGGTCAGCTCCGCGACTGTATAGGCGCGCCGAACCGACATCGGGGCGTCGCCGCGGGTGAACCGATTGCGGGTCGCGAGGTGGCTCAGCATCCAGGCCCCGAGCCACGACGGACGGCTGCGCACGAGGTCGTTGACGACCACCCCGACCCTGGCCACCCGCGCCATCTCCCCGAGCGCCTGCCTCGCGTCGGGCGTGTCGAGGTGGTGCACGAGCAGTGAGCTGTGAACGACGTCGAACGAGCCGTCGGCGAACGGCAGCGCGGCCCCATCGCCGACGTGGAGTGCCAGCTCCCCGGTCGCCGTGAGACGCGGGTCGGCGATCACCGCGGCGGCCAGGACCTCGGCCCGGCTGTCGAGACCGGTCACCGTCACGAGGCGGCCGATCGCTCGACCGTGCTCGATGAGCGCGAGCGGGATATCGGCGCCGCCTGTGCCGACATCGAGGATCGAGATCGCGGCACGACCCGGTGCGAGCGCGTCGATCGCGACCCGCGAGAGCCGAGCCCCGCCGAGCCGGCGGTTCACGCGAGCCAGGTCGCGGAGGTTCCCGACAAGGACCGGCTGGTCGGTCAGCGGTCCATCCAGCCGTTCCTCGACGCCGGTCAGTCGTCGCATTGCCCCCGCAGACTACGATGCGCCGGACATGTCACATCGCGGCCGGGCGATCACGCCGCTCCTCGCCGCCGTCGCGATCTCCTGGTTGTGGTTGGCCTCCGCGGTCGCCGCGGCCCCCCTGTACCCGAACCAGAGCCTCGGGAACCGCGGTGTCGACGTGAAGGCGCTCCAGGGCCTGCTGATGGAGCGCGGGGCCGCGATCCGGGTCGATGGGATCTTCGGGGCCACCACCGCTGCCGCGGTCCGCTACTTCCAGACCGCGAAGGGCTTGCCGGTCACCGGACAGGCAGACGAGCGCACGTGGGTCGCGCTGGTCGTGCGGGTCGAGAGCGGGTCGACCGGGCAGGCCGTCAAGGCGCTCCAGCGCCAGCTCAACGAGAAGCGCCGGGCGGGCCTCGTCGTCGATGGCGTCTTCGGAGCGACCACGCGGTCGGCATTGCTGACGTTCCAGCGGCATGCGCGCCTGGCCGCGACCGGGATCGCCGGCCCGTTGACCTGGCGCTACCTGATCAGCGCCTTCGAGCGGCCGGTGTTCGGGGGCAAGGTCTGCGATTACCAAGTTGGCAACGGGCTCGCCGACTGGGGCACGGCCGCGGCGATCGGCCAGATCGAGGCTGCCGCGGTCGACGTCGTCGCGAAGGGCCATGGCCCGATCGCGATCGGCGACATCGGCTTCGAGTACGGCGGCGACATCCCCGGTCACACCTTCCACGAATACGGCCTCGAGGTCGACGTCCGCCCGATGCGCACGGACAAGCGGCAATGCTCGTGGGGCGGGTCCTATCGGCTCTCGACCTACGACCGCGCGGCCACCCGCGACCTGATCCGCGCGATCCGAGCGAGCGCGCCCGGGCACGTCCGGCTGATCTACTTCAACGACCCGGTCCTCATCAGGGAGGGCCTGACGCGCTGGTTCAGCGGGCACGACGATCACCTGCACATCCGGTACTGCGAGAAGGTGCACCCGGTCGCGGCCTACGAGTGCTGAGGGATCTGCGGCAGGCGGTGCCATAATCCGATCCATGCCTGAGCGCACGAGCACGACTCTCGTTCCCGCCGCCGACCAGCACCCCAACAGCTGGGGGTTCGGTGACGGCCAGGCCATCCCGTGGGAATACGCGCCTGCGCCCGAGGCGCGCGACATCGTCACGCTCAAGGAGCGCTACGGGCTGTTCATCAACGGCAAGTCGGTCCCGGCGACGGGTGGCGGCACGTTCGTCTCGATCGACCCCTCGACCGAGCAGCCGCTCGCCGAGGTCGCCCGCGCGACGACGGCCGACATCGACAAGGCGGTCCGCGCCGCCCGATCAGCGCAGCGCCGGTCGTGGGGGCAGCTCTCCGGGCGCGAACGCGCCAAGTACCTGTTCCGGATCTCGCGGATCCTCCAGGAACGGTCGCGCGAGTTCGCGGTCCTCGAATCGATGGACTCGGGCAAGCCGATCAAGGAGAGCCGCGACGTCGACGTGCCGCTCGCCGCGAACCACTTCTGGTACTACGCGGGGTGGGCCGACAAGCTCGATTACGCGTTCCCCGGTCGGGTCGCGAAGCCGCTCGGCGTCGCCGCCCAGATCATCCCGTGGAACTTCCCGCTGCTGATGCTGGCGTGGAAGATCGCGCCGGCGCTGGCGGCTGGCAACACCGTCGTCCTCAAGCCGGCCTCGACCACGCCGCTGTCCGCGATGCTCTTCGCCGAGGTCGTCGTCCAGGCCGATCTGCCGCCGGGTGCCGTGAACATCGTCACGGGTCCGGGCGAGATCGGCATGCACCTCGCGACGCACCCCGACGTCGATAAGGTCGCGTTCACCGGCTCGACCGAGATCGGCAAGAAGATCGGCCGTGGGGTCGCTGGCTCGGACAAGGCGCTGACGCTCGAGCTCGGCGGCAAGGCCGCGAACATCGTCTTCGACGACGCGCCGCTCGACCAGGCGGTCGAGGGCATCGTCAACGGCATCTACTTCAACCAGGGCGAGGTGTGCTGCGCGGGGTCGCGGCTGCTCGTCCAGGAATCGATCGCCGAGACCCTCGTCGACAAGCTCAAGGACCGGCTGTCGACCATCCGGGTCGGCGATCCGCTGGACAAGAACACCGACGTCGGGGCGATCAACTCGAAGGCCCAGCTCGAGAAGATCACGGAGCTCGTGGCGTCGGGCGTCGCGGAGGGTGCCGAGCTGTACCAGCCGGCCTGCGACCTGCCCGATCGAGGCTATTTCTTCCGGCCCACGCTGTTCACCAACGTCGCCCAGAGCCATCGGATCGCCCGCGAGGAGATCTTCGGGCCGGTGCTGTCGGTGCTGACGTTCCGGACGCCCGACGAGGCCGTCGAGAAGGCCAACAACACGCCGTACGGGCTGTCGGCCGGCGTCTGGACCGACAAGGGCTCGCGGATCCTCGAGATGGTGTCGCGGATGCAGGCCGGTGTGGTCTGGGCGAACACCTTCAACAAGTTCGACCCGACCTCGCCGTTCGGTGGCTACAAGGAATCGGGCTTCGGGCGCGAGGGCGGGATGCACGGCCTCCACGCGTACGTCCGCCTCGAGGACCGCTGATGGCCGCGAGCCGTAACGGCACATCGCGCAACGGCACGGGACCGCGGGCCGACGCCGGACCGCGGATCGGCGTGCGCAAGACGTACAAGCTGTACATCGGCGGCGGGTTCCCGCGGAGCGAGAGCGGCCGTTCGTACCTGGTGTCCGGCGCCGACGGCACGCCGCTTGCGAATGCGGTTCGCGCCTCCCGCAAGGACGTCCGTGATGCCGTCCGCGCGGCGCACAACGCGTTCTCCGGCTGGGCCGCCAAGACCGCGATGAACCGGGGACAGGTCCTGTACCGCGTCGCCGAGCTGATGGAGGGTCGACGCGACCAGTTCGTGGCCGAGGTGGCCGCGGCGGAAGGCCTGCGCGCGCCACGCGCCGCAGAAGTCGTTGATCGAGCCATCGACCGCTGGGTCTGGTACGCCGGCTGGGCCGACAAGATCACGCAGATCCTCGGTTCGGCGAACCCCGTCGCCGCGCCGTACTTCAACTTCACGATCCCGGAGCCCACGGGGATCGTCGGCGTGGTGGCACCCGAGACCTCGTCGCTGCTCGGCCTCGTCAGCCGGCTCGCGCCGCCGCTGGTGAGCGGCAACGCGGTGGTGGTGCTCGCGTCCGAGAACCGGCCGCTGCCGGCGATCACGCTGACCGAGGTCCTGGCCACATCCGACGTGCCGGGCGGGGTCGTGAACGTGCTCACCGGTCGACGCCACGAGTTGGTCCCCGTGCTCGCCGGGCACGTCGACGTCGACGCACTCGACACGTGGGGCGTGCCCGACGCGATGCGTCTCGAGACCGAGCAGCTCGCGGCGGACGACATCAAGCGCCTGTCGCGCCGGCCCAAGACCGTCAACGAGGCGCGCTTCGACTGGCTCGATGATCGGGCCACCGAGCGCCCGGAATGGATCGCCGCCTTCCTCGAGATGAAGACGGTCTGGCACCCGATCGGCGTCTGACGCGATGGCCGTTCGTCCGGACCCCGAGGTCGGCTTTCGCCGTGCCGGCGATCACCTGCGCGGCGACCGCCTGGTCGAGCGCCGCGTCTTCGTGCAGGCATCGACGCGGACCGTGTGGACGTCGCTCCACGACCCCACTGCATCCGCGGCGCTGTTCCCGGAGCTCCGGCTGGGGCCGGCGGCGCCATCGTGGCCTGCCGCAGCTACGACGCGCACGGCGATCACGCGCCTCGGGCTGCTGCGCGAGCTGGCGCGGGTCGAGAGCCTCGAGGCACGACCCGAATCGATCTTCCGGCTGCGGGTGACCGGCTCCGGGTTCGAGAGCGAGTGGTCGTGGCGGCTGGAATCGATCGCGGGTGGGACGCGCGTGATCCATGCCGCGACGTTCGAGCCCGTCGATCGCTGGACCGACATCCTCGTCCGGCTGGGGCGGCGCTCGCTCGAGGCCCGCGTCGAAGCCCATCTCCGTGCGCTCAAGGAGCGTGCGGAACGCGCAGAACACGCACCGCCGGCAGCCTGACGCCTCACCGGTGTCGACGACCCGACCCGATGCGGTCCCATTCGCGGGCCTCCGCCGCAATGCCGTCGCACTCGTCGGTGGGTTGCTGATCGTCCTCGCGATCTTCGTGTTCGTCCCGGACATCGCCCCGCGGCCGTCGGGCCTGCCACCGGTCCAGCTCGTGCACGGCAAGATCCTCGAGCTGCTGCCGAGCACCGACCCGGGCACGCCCGATGTGCGCATCCGCGTGGTCGACGGGATCGCCGACGGGCCGAAGACCGGCGACGTCGTCGAAGGCTTCCTGCAGGGCCCCAACGGCCTGGAGGCGCGCCCCGACTTCGACGTCGGTGACGACGTCATCATCAACATCTCGACCGACCCGCAGGCCGGGTTCGTGGCGGTCAACGACCGGTACCGCATCCCGACGCTCGCGTTGCTGGTCGGCCTGTTCGCGTTGGCCGTGACCGTCGTCGGCGGCTGGCGTGGCGTTCGGTCCCTGATCGCCCTGGCGCTCTCGCTCTCGGTGGTCGTCAAGGTGGTCGTCCCGCTGATCCTTGCCGGTTGGGAGCCCGCGGGCGTGGCGATCGTCGCCGCGACGGGGGTCACGATCGCGACGTTCCTGCTCACGGAGGGCGCCCGGCGCCAGACCGTCGCGGCGGCCATCGGGACGGCCGCGTCACTCGCGCTCGTCGCGGTCCTGGCCGTCGTCTTCGACCAACTGGCCCAGTTCTCGCCCCTGCGCGGCTCCGAGGAGGCCGGCTACCTGATCCAGATCGGCGGCAGCCAGCTCGACCTGGGTGGGCTGTTCCTGGCGGCCGTGATCTTCGGCGCGCTCGGCGTGCTCGACGACGTGACGGTCACCCAGGCCGCGGCCGTCCAGGAGCTCTACGAATCGGATCCACGCGGGCGGCCCTGGAGGCTCGTCGGCCGGGCGATGAACGTCGGGCGCTCGCATATCGCCGCCACCGTCAACACGCTGGTGCTGGCCTATGTCGGCGCGTCGCTCCCGCTGATCGTGCTGTTCGCCGCCGGCCGGCAGGACCCGCTGCTGATCGTGTCGGGCGAGACCGTGGCCGTCGAGGTGGTCCGCGCGCTCGTCGGCAGCATCGGGATCGTCGCGGCGGTGCCGGTCACGACGCTGGTGGCCGTCGGGCTCATCGGCCGGCGGCTGCCGTTCGTGGGGGAGGGGAGCGGGACGCGCCACGCCCCGGGCTGGGACTGACAGCATGACCGCCGTCATCCATACCGAGCAGCTGACGAAGACCTACGGCGTCCACCGCGGGATCGTGGATGTCGACCTCGACGTCGAAGCGGGCGAGATCTTCGGGTTCCTCGGCCCGAACGGCGCCGGCAAGACCACGACCATGCGCATCCTCCTCGACCTGATCCGCCCGACGTCCGGTCGGGCCGAGGTCTTCGGGCTCGACGCCATGCGCGACGCGGTCGCGATCCATCGGCGGGTCGGCTACCTGCCGGGTGAGTTCGACCTGTACGACCGCCTGACCGGAGCCGAGACCATCACGTACTTCGCGAACCTGCGCGGCGGCGTCGACCCTGGCTACGTCGCGGACCTCGTCGAGCGGCTCGACCTCGATCCGAGCCGCCGGTTCAAGGAGTACTCGAAGGGCAACAAGCAGAAGGTCGGCCTGATCGTCGCGCTCCAGCACAAGCCGGACCTGCTGATCCTCGACGAGCCGACCTCGGGTCTCGATCCGCTCGTCCAGGCGAGCTTCTTCGAGGTCGTCCGCGAGGGCAAGGCCGAGGGCCGGACGACGTTCCTCTCCTCGCACGTGATCGACGAGGTCGACCGCACCTGTGACCGCGTCGCGATCATCCGCGAGGGACGACTCGCCCAGGTCGACCGGATCGAGACGATCCGCCAGCTCGCCTTCCACCACGTCGAGCTGACGTTCGCGAGCCCGGTGCCGGCGAGCGACTTCGCCTTGATCAAGGGCGTCAGCTCGGTCGAAGGCGACGGCCACGTCGTGCGGATGCGGGTCAGTGGCCCGATCGGCAACGTGATCACCGTGGCCGCCGCCAGGGGCCTGGTCGACGTGGTGAGCCGCGAGCCGAACCTCGAGGACGTGTTCCTGGCCCAGTACGGCGACCAGGTGCACGGCGCGACCGGAAGCAGCGTGGAAGGCGATGACCGCTAGGAGCGCGGTGCTCCTCCCCAACCGGCCGTGGTCCGGGGTCGTCGGGCTCGGCTCGATCTTCGGCAAGACCCTGCGCGACAGCCGGCGTGCCGCGCTGATCGTCGGGGGGATCGCCGGTTTGTTCATGCTCGGCACGGGCGCACCGTTCGGGAGCGCGCCGGAGTTCGCGACCATCGAGCTCCGCCGCCAGTTCACCCAGGGGATCCTGTCGCTGCCGTTGGCGCTGCGGGGCCTGCTCGGCGACCCGATCGACATCGAGCACATGGGCGGCTTCCTGTCCTGGCGGATCGGGAACACGCTGCCGTCGATCTTCGGGCTGTGGTCGGTGATCGCGCTGTCCGGGACGCTCGCCGGAGAGGCCGGCAAGGGCAGCCTCGACCTGCTGCTCTCGACGCCCCAGGGTCGCGCGTCGGTCGCGCTCCAGAAGCTCGCCGGGCACGTCGTGGCCGTGGCGGTCGCCATGGCGATCTTCGCGGGCCTCACGTTCCTCGTCGGGCAGGTGTTCGCCAGGCTCCCCGGCGACCAGATCCCGCTCGGTGCCGCGATCGGCCAGGGCGTGCTCTTCGGGCTGCTGATGCTCGCGTCGGGATCGATCGCCTTCGCGACGGCGCCGTTCGTCGGGCGGACGCGAGCCCTCGCGTTCGGGCTGATCTCGCTGTTCGGCGGGACCATCATCAACGGCTATTCGTCGCTGTCACCGCTGATCGAAACGCTTCGGCCGCTCTCGTTCGAGGCGTGGACGGCCGGCCATCGCCCGCTGGCCGGGGTGACCGACTGGCCGTCCATCGCGTTGCTCGCCGCGGTCACGGCGGCGTTCCTCGCCGTCGGCGTGATCGGGTTCGTCCGGCGCGACGTCGGGAATGCCTCGGCGCTGCGCTGGCTTCGGTTGCCGTCGCTGCCGGCCGGGGTCGGCGGCCCGTTCCGGCGCCAGCTCGCCGATCGGACTGCCGAGGCGCTGGCCTGGGGCATCGGGGTCGGCCTCTATGCCGCGTTGATCGTCGCCTCGGCAAAGGCCTTCGCGGAGAGCATCGGCTCGCTGCCGCAGATCGTGGCGCTCGTCCGCATCGTCTATCCCGACATCGACTTCAGCCAGCCCTCGGGGATCCTGCAGCTGACGTTCTTCGGGTTCGGCTCGCTGATGCTCAGCCTGGCCGGGGCGAGCTTCCTCGCCGGCTGGTCGGGCGACGAGGGTCGCGGTCGGCTGGCGGTCGTGATGGGGGTGCCGATCACCCGCTTCCGCTGGATGCTCGCGAGCGGCGGCGGGGTGCTCGCCGCGGTCGGCATCGTCACGCTGACGCTGGCCGTCTTCGTCGGGGTCGCGGTCTGGACGCAGGCCGGGGACCTGAGCGAGCCGCTCATCGGGACCGCGATCCTGGGCCTGGCGTCCGCAGGGTTCACCGGGATCGGCCTGGCCGTCGGTGGCCTCGTGCGGGCGTCGCTCGCCGCGCCCGCGGCCGGATTCGTGGCGATCGCCACGTTCCTCCTGGACTCGCTGGGCGCGGCGCTCAAGCTGCCCGACCCGGTGCTCCAGCTCTCGTTGTTCAAGCACCTCGGCCAGCCGATGGTCGGCGTCTACGACACGACCGGCATCGTCGTCGCGATCGTGCTGGCGGTCGGCGGCCTGGTCCTCGGCGCGTTCGGCCTGCAGCGACGCGACCTGGACCGCTAACGTCCGGGGGTGGACCCGTTCGTCATCGCACTGGTCGCGATCAGCGCGATCCTGCACGTGGCCTGGAACGTCCGCCTCAAGACCGCCGGCGATCCGCTGCGCGCCGCGACGGTCGGGATGCTGGCGGCGTCGGTCGGCATCGTGCCCGTCGGGGATCGCCGCGTGGCTGATCGCCGGGCGTCCGCCCTTGCCCGTGGAGGGCATCGCGCTCGGGATCGTCTCCGGGGTCATCGAGGCCGGCTACTTCGTGCTGCTGTCGGCGGCGTACCGGCGTGGCGACCTGTCGGTCGTCTATCCGATCGCGCGGGGGACCGCGCCGCTGCTGGCCGTGGCGTTCGGGGTCGCCGTGCTGGGGGAGCGGCTCGGGGTCGGTGGGACGATCGGGGTCGTCGCGCTGTTGGCCGGGTTCCTGCTGCTCCAGCAGCCGTGGACCGCGCTGCGCGGTCGGCGCGGGCTTGATCCGGCGATCGCCTTCGCGCTCGCGACCGGGGTGACGATCGCTGCGTACAGCGCGGTCGACCGGGTCGGGACGCGGCTCATCGATCCCTTGCCGTACGCCGCGATCCTGTGGGTCACGGCCACGCTGGCGCTCGTGCTCTGGCTCCGGGTCGTGGTCAAGGGACACGCCCTGGAGGGCGGGCGCGAGCAGGTCCGACGAGCCGCCATCGGTGGCTGGCTGACGCTCGGGGCGTACCTGCTGATCCTCTGGGCGCTCAGCGTCGCGCCACTGTCCGGCGTGGCGCCGCTACGCGAGTCGGCGGCCGTGTTCGCCGCGGCCTGGGGCGCGGTCCGGCTCGGCGAGGCGGCCGATCGCGTCGACACGATCCGGCGGATCGGCGCCTCGGCCTTGATCGTGGGCGGCGCGGTCCTGCTGGCGCTCGCCTGACCGTCGCGCCATCGCTCGCTAGGCGGCCTCGATCGGCTGCGAGGGCTGGAAGAGGCGCCGACGGCCCCAGCGGCCGTTGACCAGTGCGACGCCTGCGATGACCAGCGCGGTCCCGCCGATGAGCGTCGCCGTCGATCGGCTCGCCGCGGACGAGGAAGCCGAGGACGATCCCGATGACCGGCAGGAGGTACGCGACCATCGACGTGCGCGTCGCGCCCCAGCTCATGAGCAGCCGGAAATAGGCGAGGTACGCGAGACCCGAGCCGAAGATCCCGAGCCAGACGACCGAGAACCACGCCTCGAGATCGGGGCGCGCGGTCTCCCACGGTCGCTCCGTGAGCAGCGCCAACAGCGCCACGATCGCAACGCGAACGTGACCTGGAACACGGCCGGGATCAGCGGCGGCGAGCCCGCGGACGTTCCGTCGGGCGTACACGTTGCCGACCGCGTACGACAGCGACGAGCCGAGCAGGGCGATCATCCCGGCGGCGGTGCCGGACGCGTGCTGCAGGCCGCGGCGACATGATCAGCGCGACGCCCGCGAAGCCGACCGCCAGCCCGAGCAGGCCGTTCAGGCGGATCGGCTCATCGGGGAGGAACAGCGGCGCGATGACGATCACGAGCAGCGGCACCGTCGAGTTGAGGATCGCGGCGAGCGCGCTGTCGACCGACTGCTCGGCCCACGTGATCAGCGAGAACGGGATCGCGATGTTGATGATCGCCATGACGAGCAGGTGCAGGTAGGTCCGTCGGTCGCGCGGGAGCGGGGTCCGCCAGGCCGCCAGCGTGATCCACAGGAACGCCGCTCCGATCAGCAGGCGCAGCGTGATCAGCGTGAACGTGCCGAACGAGTCGACCGAGAGCTTGATGAACAGGTACGACGAGCCCCACATCACCCCGAGCGCGAGGAAGATCAGCCATTCGAAGCGGGTCGGTTGGGTCGTCACCACGAAATGATACGGCTTTGGCCTACCACGGTATGTCAACAATGCTCGACGGATCTCGACGGGACCCGGCGCCAGATTCAGCGCCAGCGCGTGAGGATCGCCTCCCGGTCGAACAGCCGGACGCCGATGCGGAGACCGATGAGCGCCACCGCCAGCACCGCGAGGCTGAGGACGAAGTACCCGAACGGCCCGACGAGGATCGTCCCGCTCGCCTGGGCCAGCACCAGCGCGATGATCGGGACGATCACGACGCCGCCGATCTGCTGGGCGACCCGCGGGTCGTTGACCCGGGCGCTGACGATCACGCCCGCGACGACCGACGCCAGCCCGACCGCCGGCCCGAGCAGGAAGACGCCGGCGAGCCACGACGCGTCGGTCACGACGCCGAAGAGCGCCGGGCCGTAGACGACCGACGCCAGCGCCACGAACGCGATGTACGTCGCCCAGCCGGCGAGCACGCCGGGCACAAGCGCGGCGATCGCCTTGCCGGCGAGCAGCTCGACGGTCCGGATCGGCGCAGCAAGCACCGGCTCGAGCGAGCGCGCCTGCTTCTCGCCGATGATCGAGAACGTCGCGATCGACAGCGGGATGTACGCGGGCATCAGCAGGAAGAAGACCAGGAACTGCTGCACGGCGAAGGCGCCGGCCAGCTCACCCGGCGAGAACGCGGCCCACTCGGGCTTCTGGCTGAGGACCTGCCTGACCAGCTCCGGCGGCAGGGTCCGATCGCCGACGGCCCCCGCCAGCCCGATCGGGGCGACCGTCAGCAGGATCGGCGGGATCAGGATCGTGGCCATGAGCAGCCGGTTGCGGAACGTCTCGTACCACTCCCGGCGCAGGATCGTCCAGACGATCTCGAGGCGCATCAGACGACGGCCTCGATGCCGTCGGCGCCGGGGCTGACGCCCATCACGTCGAAGTAGATGCGCTCCAGCGATACCCGCTCCAGCCCGGACTTCGACGACGTCGGCACCGACGCCGACCAGCGCACGAACGACGGCCGGCGCGATCAATTCGGGCGCGTCGGCGGCCACCCGGAGCACGCCGTCGTTCGACGTCGCCGAGCCGACACCGGGCACCGACCCGACGGCTGCGAGCTGACCCTCGCTCGGCGTGGAGGCCAGCCGGATCGTCAGCCCGTGCGAGCCGATCGATCCACGGAGCGCCGCCGGCGAGTCGATGCGGAGGAGGCCGCCGCGCACGAAGGCGATCCGGTCGCACAGGCGGTCGGCCTCGTCGAGGTTGTGGGTGGCGAGGACGATCGTCCGCCCGGCCCGCCGGAGCGTCTCGATCGCCTCGCGCACGACGAACGCCGCCTCCGGGTCCAGAGCCGCGGTGGGCTCGTCGAGGAACACGACCGAGGGATCGTGGAGCAGCGCCCGCCCGATCGCCAGCTTCTGCTTCATGCCCTTGCTGAACGTGCCGGCTACGTCGTCGCGGCGGTCCCACAGGTCGAACAGCCGCAGGTAGCGCTCGATCCGCTCGGCTCGCTGAGTCGGGTCCAGGCCGTACAGTCGCCCGAAGAAGTCGAGATTGGCGGTCGCCGACAGCTTGTCGTACAGCCCGGGCGTCTCGGTCAGGATGCCGACCCGCGCCCGCACCTGGTCGGCATCCTCGCGGACGTCGAACCCGTCGACGGTCGCCGTGCCCTCGCTCGGCTCGATGAGCGCCGTCAGCAGCCGGACCGTCGTGGTCTTGCCGGCGCCGTTCGGACCGAGCAGCCCGAGCACCTCGCCGCGATGGACCTCGAGATCCACGCCGCGGACGGCCCAGCGGTCGCCGAACCGCCGCCCGAGCCCGGTCGCGGTGAGCGCGGTCGGCGTGACCGGCGCCGCGGCGTCGAGTGCGGGTCCGGGTGTCGTGGAGGCGCCGGAGAGGCCCGTCTCGGCGGTCATCCCAACCAGATTGCGCTGTCGCCGGGTAGACGCCCGTCCTCAGGCAACGGCCCGCTCGAGAGCAGGACCGGTCGTCCGCCGGGCAGCTCGATCGGCTCCGAGCCGAGGTTGACCACCACCTCGAGCCCACCTGGCCGGTCGAACCGCAGTACGGACGGCGGGGAGTGCAGCCAGGCGAGGCCCGAGCCACGGAAGCCGAGATGCTCCCGTCGCAGCCGCAACGCGGCTCGGTACAGCTCGAGGAAGGAATCGGGATCGCCGGTTTGCGCCTCCGTCGTCGCCGACCGCCACTCGTCGGGTTGTGGCAGCCAGGGATCCGTCCCGTTCGGTCCGAACCCGAACGGCGGCGCGGTCCCCGACCACGGCAAGGGGACCCGGCACCCATCGCGCCCGCGGATCGTGTGACCGGAGCGCAGCCAGGTCGGGTCCTGGAGCAGGGATTCGGGCAGGTCCTCCACCTCGGCCAGCCCGAGCTCCTCGCCCTGGTACAGGTAGACGCACCCCGGCAGCGCCAGCATCAACAGGGCGGCGGCACGGGCGCGCCGCCGGCCGAGCTCGATGTCGGTGGGGTCGGGGACCGCCGCCTTGGTGCCGGCCGGGCCGATGGGCTCCGTGGCCGATCGCCGGCCGAGGCGCGTCGCGTGGCGGGTCTGATCGTGGTTGGACAGGACCCAGGTCGCCGGTGCCCCCGTCGGCCCGAGGACGTGCAGGTTGTCGTCGATCGCTGTGCGCAGCGCGGCGGGATCCCAGCCGGCCTGGGTGAAGTGGAAGTCGAACGCGGTGTGGAGCTCGTCCGGGCGCACGTACCGTCCCAGGCGCTCTGGCGTGGGCACGAAGATCTCGGCGACGAACGGCCGCTCGCCGTACTCGTCGGCGACGGCCCGCCAGCGCCGATACACGTCGTGGACGCCGTCCTGGTCCCAGTACGGACCCGGCTGGCGGATCGACTTCGGGGACCGGCGGCCGAGGTCCGGGAACGCCGGGTCCTTCACGAGGCCATGCGCGACATCGATCCGGAAGCCATCGGCGCCACGCTCGTACCAGAACCGCAGCACCGACTCGAACTCGTCTCCGACCGCGGGATCGCTCCAGTCCAGGTCGGGCTGCTCGGGCGCGAACAGGTGGAGGTACCACTGCCCGGGCGTGCCGTCCGGGTCGGTCGTCCGCGTCCAGGCGCGACCGCCGAACACGCTCGGCCAATCGGTCGGTGGCTCGGCACCGCCGGGTCCGCGCCCGTCGCGGAAGATGTAGCGGCCTCGCTCCGGCGAGCCCGCCGGCGCCGCGAGCGCGGCCTGGAACCAGGGATGCCGGTCGGACGTGTGGTTGGGGACGAGATCGAGCAGGACGCGGATCCCCAGGTCGTGCGCCTCGTCGATGAACGCCTCGGCGTCGGCCAGCGTGCCGAAGAGCGGGTCGATGTCGCGGTAGTCGGCGACGTCGTACCCGCCATCGACCATCGGCGAGGGATACCAGGGGTTGACCCACACCGCGTCGACGCCAAGGTCGCGGAGGTACGGGAGCCGCGAACGCATCCCGGCGATGTCGCCGATCCCGTCACCGCTGCCGTCGGCGAAGCTGCGGATGTAGAGCTGGTAGACGACGGCGTCGCGCCACCACGGTTGGGGCTCGGTCATGCCGGTAGCATGACGGCACACGACGGAGGGGTGCAGGTGCGGCTCTGGGGCGGGCGCTTCAACGAGGAGAACGACCCGCGCGTGACCGAGTTCACGCGCTCGATCGAGCTCGACCGCGAGCTGGCGGCGACGACATCGCGGGGTCGATCGCCCACGTCCGCGGGCTCGGTCGAGCCGGGTTGCTCACCGCGGAGGAGGTCGACGAGCTGGTCGGCGGGCTGGACGGGCTGGCGACGGCGGTCGCCGATGGCACGTTCGAGTGGGATCCGACGCTCGAGGACGTGCACCTCAACGTCGAGGCGGCACTCGCCGACCGGGTCGGCGCCGTGGCCGGCAAGCTGCACACGGGCCGATCGCGCAACGACCAGGTCGCGACGGATCTCCGGCTGTGGCTGCGGCGCGCGATCGATCGGCTCGACGATGCGCTGGTCGCGTTCGAGCGGTCGCTCGTCGCGCTCGCCGAGCGGGAAGGCGCGGCGATCCTGCCCGGGTCGACCCACATCCAGCCCGCGCAGCCCGTGTTGTTCGCCCACCACTTGCTCGCCTACGTCGAGATGGCCGAGCGCGATCGGGGCCGGCTGCGGGACGCCCGTCG
The DNA here is from genome assembly GCA_963788235.1 of uncultured Chloroflexia bacterium. Taxonomy (GTDB): domain Bacteria; phylum Chloroflexota; class Limnocylindria; order Limnocylindrales; family CSP1-4; genus SPCO01. The sequence continues at coordinate 532,345 of CAWBFV010000004.1, forward strand.
TCGCGTCGACGTGTCCCCGCTCGGCTCAGGCGCGCTGGCCGGCGCCGGCTACCCGCTCGACCGCGTCACGACCGCTGCCGAGCTCGGCTTCGACGACGTGACCGCGAACTCGCTCGACGCCGTCAGCGACCGCGACTTCGTCGTCGAGACCATCGGGGCGATCGCGCTCGGCATGGTCCACCTGAGCCGCCTCGCCGAGGAGCTGACCTGGTGGTCGAACCCGCGCTTCGGGTTCGTTCGCGCCAGCGACGCGTTCTCCACCGGTTCCTCGATCATGCCCAACAAGAAGAACCCCGACCCGGCCGAGCTCGTCCGTGGCCGAGCGGCCCGCGTGATCGGCGCGCTGACCACGGTGCTCACGATGCTCAAGGGGTTGCCGCTCGCGTACCAGCGCGATCTCCAGGAGGACAAGGCCCCGCTGTTCGACGCAGTCTCGGTGTTCGAGGCGTCGCTCGGCGTGCTCTCGGGCATGCTCGATACGCTGACCGTCGACCGCGAGCGGATGCGAGCGGCCGCCGACGAGGGCTACACGACGGCGACCGCGGTGGCCGACGAGCTGGTCCGTCGCGGCATCCCGTTCCGCGTCGCCCACCACGTGGTCGGTTCGCTGGTCGCCCAGGCGGAGGAGGCCGGCCTGCGGCTCGAGGAGGTGCCGGACCCGATGATCGGCCTGGCGCTCGGCGCCAGCGGCGACGCCGGCGCCCAGGCGCTCGCCGCGGACGAGACGATCGGCGACGCCCTGCGAGGGGCCGCGTCGGTGGACGGGGCCCTGGCGTCGTGCGACGTCATCGGCGGCACGGCACCGACGCGGGTCGCCGAGGCGCTGGGCGCGGCCCGGAGGCGCCTCGACGGGGTCTAGGCGGAGTCGTCAGGCGGTTCCTCGCCGCGGATCAGTGTCCGACACAGGTCCCGCCGTTCGCGTCGCTGTTGGAGCCGTCCGGGCACGTGGTGTCGGAGAAGGTCGCGCCCACGAACGTCGTTCCGCTGTTGACCGCCGCGCCGGTGAGATCAGCCCCGCTGAGGTCGGCCCCGTTGAGCCGGGCGTAGCGCAGGTCGGTGCCGGTGAACGTTGCGATCCGAAGGTCGGCATTCGTGAAGTCGAGCCGATGCAGGTCCGCGCCGTCGAAGGATCGCGCCCGGCGCGTTGGCACCGACCCAGCTCGCGTTCGACAGGTCGGCGTCCACGAACGGCGCGAAGCCGGCATTGGCGCCGTCGAGGTTCACCCACGACAGGTTCGCCCGACTTGCGTTCGCGTCCTCGAGCGCCGCGCCGCGGAGGTCCGATCCGTGCAGGTCAGCGCCGATGAAGTTCACATCGCACAGCTTCGCGTCGACGAGGATGGCGCGATAGATCACCGCCCCCGAGAGATTGGTCGGCCCGATGTCCGGGTCGCAACCGGCGTTGAGCCGCGAGAGATCGGAGCGGGCCAGATTGATCCCGTGGAGATCCATGCCGATGACCGTCGAGTCGGCGAGGTCGCAACGGTGCAGGTCGGCGCCGGCGGCAAATGCCGTGCCGCTGCAATCGCGATACAACGACGCCGCGCCAACGGGCGCGGCAGCGGCGATGACCCACAGCATGCCCAGCAGCGGCAGCGCGATGAGCGCTCGACGAACGCGGCTGGCGGTGTGGCGGCGCGCGGAAACGTGCATGCGTGAACTCCCCCTGTTGGTCGGGAATCGATGTCTTGGTCCCATCCTCGCCCCGGACCTTCGGGTGGTCAATGGTCGGTTCCGTTAAATCCCGTGGTCATCCGAGCGGCCTCCCGGCCGTCAGCCCGGCCTGTACCATCGGCCGACGATGCTCCGGCTCGAGACGATCCAGCGCGCTCCCAAGGCGATGCTCCATGACCATCTCGACGGCGGCCTGCGGCCGACGACGATCGTCGAGCTCGCCGGCGAGTACGGCTACGACGGGTTGCCGACGACCGACCCGGACGCGCTGGCCGCGCACATCCGCCGCGGGGCCGATCGCAAGTCGCTCGAGCTGTACCTCGAGACGTTCGCCCACACGGTCGGGGTCATGCAGGAGAAGGACGCGATCATCCGCGTCGCCGCTGAATGCGCCGAGGACCTGGCCGCGGACGGGATCGTCTACGCCGAGATCCGCTACGCGCCGGAGCTGTCGACCGAACGGGGGCTGACGCTCGACGAGGTCGTGGCCGCGAACCTCGAGGGGTTCTCGATCGGGGCACGGAATGCCGAGGCCGCCGGCCACCCGATCGTGATGAAGGTCCTCGTGACCGCGATGCGCCAGGCGGCGCGGTCCGTCGAGGTCGCGGAATGCGCCGTCCGCTGGCGCGATGCCGGGGTCGTGGGCTTCGACATCGCCGGCCCCGAGGCCGGCTACCGCCCGACCCGGCATCTCGACGCGTTCGAGTACGTCCGGCGCGAGAACTTCCACATCACGATCCACGCCGGGGAGTCGTTCGGGCTGCCATCGATCTGGGAGGCCCTGCAGTACTGCGGCGCCGAACGGCTCGGGCACGGCGTCCGGATCGTCGACGACATCACGGTGCGCAATGACGGCTCGGTGGAGCTCGGACGGCTGGCGGCGTTCGTCCGCGATCGGCGGGTGCCGCTCGAGATGTGCCCCACTTCCAACGTCCATACCGCCGCGGCGGCATCGATCGCCGACCATCCGATCGACCTGCTCCGTCGCCTGCGGTTCCGCGTCACCGTCAACACCGACAATCGCCTCATGAGCGACGTCACGCTCTCGAGCGAGTTCGCGGCGCTCGACGAGGCATTCCGGATCGGGCTGGGCGAGATGGAGTGGCTGACGATCAACGCGCTGAAATCGGCGTTCGCGCCGTTCGACGAACGCCTGCGGCTGATCAGCGAGGTCGTGAAGCCCGGGTACGCCCGCCTGCGCGCCGAGGAATCGCGGGTGGTCTCGGCGTCCTGACGGCTGCGCGGGCTCGGCCGACCCCTCAGTCGGTGTGGAAGATCTCCGTCATCGTCAGCCACCAGCTCTCCGGGTTCGCGGTCCGGCAACGGGTCCTGCATCGCGTCGGTGAGCGCCCACCATTCGCGGGTCGTGGCGTCGGCGGCCATCGCCGCCATGTCGGCCGCGAAGTCGTCGCCGACGTACTCGAAGTAGGCGAACAGCTCGGTGCCGTGCCGGAAGATCGAGTAGTTGCGGATGTTCGAGCGCTCGATCTGGGCGAGCACGCCCGGCCACGGATCCGCGTGGAGCCGCTCGTAGTCGTCGATCCGCTCGGGCCGCACGTGGATGCGCTGCCCGAAGCGCCTCACGCGTTGGCCCACTCCGCCCCGTCGGGGTAGCGATAGCGCGCCAGCGACTCGGGCCGCATCTGGGCGCTGTAGCCCGGCCGCGTCGGCACGACGTAGGAACCGCCCCGGATCTCGACGGGGTCGAGGAAATGCTCGTGGAGGTGATCGACGTACTCGATCATCCGGCCCTCCAGCGAGCCGCTCACACAGACGTAGTCGATCACCGACAGGTGCTGGACGAGCTCGCACAGGCCCACGCCGCCGGCGTGGGGACAGACCGGGACGCCCGCGTCGGCGGCCATCAGCAGCACCGCGATGACCTCGTTGACCCCGCCAAGGCGGCAGGCATCGATCTGGCAGACGCCGATCGCGCGGGCCTGGAGCAGCTGCTTGAACATCACCCGGTTGTGCACGTGCTCGCCGGTCGCGACGCGGATCGGCGCGACGGCGGCGGCGATCGTCGCGTGTCCGAGGATGTCGTCGGGGCTCGTCGGCTCCTCGATCCAGTACGGGTCCAGGGGGGCGAGTTCGCCCATCCAGGCGATGGCCTGCCCGACGTCCCAGCGCTGGTTGGCATCGACCGCCAGCATCCGGTCCGGGCCGACCTCGTCGCGGATGATCCTCCCGCGGCGGAGGTCGTCGGCAACGTCCGCACCCACCTTCATCTTGAACCGCGTCCAGCCCTCCGCCAGCGCCTCCTGGCACAGGCGCCGGACCTTGTCGTCCGGGTAGCCCAACCAGCCGACCGAGGTCGTGTAGGCCGGATATCCGTCGCGGATGAGCTCGGCTTCGCGGGTCGCGCGGGTCGGTGCCAGTCGTTCCAGGCGGGCCCTGGCGGTATCGGGGGTGAGGACGTCCGAGATGTAGCGGTAATCGACCAGCGCCGCGATCTGCTCTGGCGTCATGTCGCAGACGACCTTCCAGAGCGGCTTGCCGGCGCGTTTCGCGAGCAGATCCCAGACGGCGTTGACGACCGCGGCCGTCGCGAGATGGATCACGCCCTTCTCGGGTCCGATCCAGCGCAGCTGGCTGTCACCGACGAGCGACCGCCAAAAGCCGCCCATGTCAGCGAACAGCTCGTCGCTGTCCCGCCCGATCACGAGCGGTCGGAGCGCGTCGACCGCCGCGACCACCACCTCGGTGCCGCGCCCGATCGTGAAGGTCAGGCCGTGTCCCTCGAGTCCATCGGTGGCGTCATCGCGGACGATCACGTACGCGGCGGAATAGTCCGGATCAGGGTTCATGGCATCCGAGCCGTCGAGCGTGCGCGACGTCGGGAAGCGCACGTCGATGACCTCGAGCTCGCGGATCGTCGTCATCGTGCCGACCCGGTCCCCGGATCGTCTTCGCGCATCGATCAGCGCTTCACTGCGCCGACCAAGATGCCACGCGAGATGTATCGCTCGAGCACGATGGCGACGAGGATGACCGGGATGATCATGATCAGGATCAGGACCGACATGTACCACCACTGCGGGCCGCGCGTCGCGTTCTGGGCGGCGACGGTCAGCGGCAGGGTTTGGGCTCGCGCCGACGACAGGAACAGCGCTAACAAATACTCGTTCCAGGCGAACACGAGGACGAAGAGGAACGTCGCGACGAGACCGGGCACGGAGACGGGCACCACGATCGAGCGGAAGATCCGATAGGGCGAGGCACCGTCGACAGCCGCCGACTCCTCGAGCTCGACCGGCACCGTGCTGAAGTAGTCCCGCATCAGCCAGACGACGATCGGCAGGTTCGTCGCGACGTACGTGATGATCAGGGCCTGCAACGTGTCGAGCATCCCGAGGCGCTGGAACAGGACGTAGATCGGGATGACGACCGCCACCGGCGGCAGGATCCGCTGCGAGATCAGCCAGAAGGCGACGTCATTGTTCCTGAGCGACCGCCGGAACCGTCGGGCGATCGTCTGGTAGAGGATCAGGAAAAGCGCGATGGCCGATGCGATCCCCACGGGCAACGGGGCGCCCAAGGCGGTCGCGACGATCACGAACACGATGCTGCCGATGAACAGCCCGATGACACCGACACGGGGCCGGTATCGGAACCGCACCAGCGCGTACGCCGCGGACGAACCGAGGAGCAACGCCAGGCTGGCGCTCGTCAGACCAACGATCACCGTGTTGAAGTACGGCCGGAGCGTGTCGTTCCGCACGTCGAAGAAGATGTAGCGCCAGTTCTCGAGCGTCGGCTGGAAATCGAGGAACGGCACGTACTTCGGGCCGCTGTCGACCTGGATCGGAAGCTTGAACGACGTCACGACGATCCAGTACAGCGGGAAGAGCACGACGAGCGTCCAGCCGATCAGCAGGACGTAGGCCACGAGCTTGGCCGGGGGCGGCAGGTCGGTCGGCGACGCCCGCCGGAGCGGGTTCCTCATGGACGCGCGCCGCCGCCGAGCGCCATCACGCCTCGGCCACCCGCCGCCGGACGAGGTTGACGTACGCGGTCGCGACGACCGTCACGAGGATCAGCAGGATGTAGGCGAGCGCGGCGGACCGACCCAGTGCCTGCGTCCGCCAATCGAAAAAGGCTTGCAGCGTGATCGACTCGGTGGCCGTGCCGGGTCCGCCGTTCGTCAGGATGTTCGGCAGGTCCACGATCTTGAACGCCTCGATCATCCGGATGAGGATCACCGTCGTGCTGACCGGCAGGATCGCCGGGATCGTGATGTGGCGGAAGGCCTGCCAGCGGCTCGCGCCATCGACATGGGCGGCCTCCAGCACCTCCTGGTCCTGGCCCTCGAGCGCCGCCAGCAGGACGATGAACAGGAATGGTGTCCACTGCCAGATGTCGCCGATCATCACGGCTGTGCGGGCCAGCCACGGGTCGGTCGTCCACGTGAAGTTCCCGAGACCGAGAGCTTGGAACACGGGCAGGAAGGGGCCCTTGCCCGGTATCGGTCAGCATCTCGAAGAGGTAGGCGACGCCGACCGGCGTGATCATCATCGGCAGCAGGAAGACGACGCGGAAAAACCGGCGGCCGGACAGCTTCAGGGTGGCCAGGATCGCCAGTCCCAACCCCAGCCCGTACTGGAAGACGAGCCCGACGAAGACGTAGGTCAGGGTCACGAAGAGCGTCCCGGGCCGGCCACCCTGGGCGAAGATGGTCTGGACGAGGAGCCACGACAGCCCGAGGGCGGCCAGGCCGCCGATGGCACGAAGGACGAGTCCGATCGGCCGCGTCCCGCCCCGGATCGACCGCCAGTAGCCCCAGGCGAGCGCCGCGGCGATCGCGGCGAAGATCGCCCAGCCGAGGATCGTCGGCGGCTTGAGGAGGCCCACGAAATGGACCTGCTCGCTTCCGAACAGGAGCACCTGGTAGTTGTTGAAACCGGTGAACCGGATATCGATGCCGTTCGCGGTGAACTGGAGCCGCGACAGGGATAGGTAGAGCGATACGATCAGGGGGAAGATCGACAGGGCGAGCACGACGATGAGTGCCGGCCAGAGGAAGACATTCCGGGGCGCGAGCAGACCGCCGGTCAGGGACCGGCGGCGAGAGGCGACAGGCGTCGCCAGCGGGGCGTCGAGGCCCGACCCCGGGGACGGGATCGGGCCTCTCGGTTCGTACGGCGACGAGCTAGCGCTGGACTCCAAGACTCGCCTTGTAGGCCGCGAGCTGCGCGTCGCGACCTTCAGTGTTGGTGATCTCCTCCCAGCCGTCGGTGATCTGCTTCATCGCCGTGTCCCGGTCGATCTCGCCGGCCAGGAACTGCGATACCGCGGTATCAAGGACGACCTGCTGGTACTGCTGGGTCTTGGGGATTCGGAGGTCGAGGATCATGTTCGGGCTCTGGAGGCTGGCCTGGATCGCCCCAAGATAATCCTTCGCGGCTGCCTCGCTCATGCCCGCCTGGAGCCACAGGCTCGTGTCGGTGAACTGTGAGGTGCGATACGGATTGAAGCCTGTCGCGCCGATGGTCACGTCCTTGTTCGACTGTTCAGGCGCGCTGACGTAGGCGAGGAACGCGTAGGCCGCGTCCTGGACCTTCTGGTCGACCTTGCCGTTCACAGCGCCCGACCACCCGCCGAACGAGGCGAACGGGGCGTGGTTGATGCCGTTGACCGCGTTCGGGCAGGTCGTGGCGTCGCAGGGCACGAGCTTGCCGGTCGCCCGGTCAAGCACGTTCTTGCTGCCGGGCAGGATGACGGCACCGACCTTGTCCTGGACCTTCGAGGTCGCCGGGTCGATCGCGAGGGTGCCGATGTCGCCCCAGTCCATCGAAAGCGCGCAACGGCCGGAGGTGAAGTTGCCACGGGTGGCCCCGACGTCCTCGTTGAGCTCATCGGGTGGTCCGTACTGGGTGGTGTTCTTGTAGACGTCGAGCGCCGCCGCGAACGCGTCGTTCTGGATCAGCGGCTTCATGTCCTCCGTGCTGAAGAAGGCGCCCTGGTTCGTACCGGTGGTCTGGATGTAACCGCCGGCGATCGAGGTGACGAACCAGTAGGCCTGGGCGTTGCGCTTCTTCGAGATGCACGACCCGAAGTCGTTCGTGCCGTCACCGTTCAGATCCTGGCCCTGATACTTCTTGGCGATCGAGAGATAGTCGTCCCACGTCTCTGGTGGGTTCAGGCCGTCCTTCTTCAGCAGGTCGGAGCGGTAGTAGACCATGTGGAAGTCGCCATCGAGCGGGATCGCGTAGACCTTGCCCTGATACGTGGCGCTGAAGTCCCGGAAGAACGGCCCGATGTCATCCCACTTGATGACCGGATCGTTCTTGACCTTGTCCGACAGGTCGGCCAGGTAGCCGGGGGTGACGAAGTCGCCCATCCACTGCGGATCGAAGACGAATGCCTGGTAGCTGTTCGTCCCGGTCGCGACGTCGGTCAGGACCTTCTGATACAGGTCGCTGAACGGCACGGTGACGACGTTGATCTTCGCCCCGGTCTTCGCGGCGAACTCGGGCGCGTGGCGCTGGAGCGGTTCCGCGATCTGGGGGCCGGTGAATGTCAGGACATTGACTTCGACCCCGGTGAAGTCCTGCGTCGCGCCGGACGCCGGCGCTGAGGCGGGGGTGGATGCGGCGGGGGCTGACGGCGCGGCGGACGAGGCCGCCGGCGTTGCCGTGTTGCAGGCCGTAAGCACGAAAATGGGGATGATCGCTGCCGCGATCAATCGGTACCGCGACACGTCGAGGGACCCTCCTCTTGCGTTCTCCTCGCCCGTCCAGCATATTGGACAGATGGCGGTAGGCTGGACAATATGGCAATCGGGCGACCAGAGTCAAGATGTGGCACGCGGTCCAGCATGCTGACCACGTGGGGGAGGGTGCCTTGAACGACCCGGAGGTCGAAGCGATCGGGCTCGATGCAGAATCGCTGGCGCCGGCCGTCACCCGCGCTGCCGCGATCCTCGACCTCCTGGCGGAGAATCGCGGGGCATCTGCCGGGCCCTCGGAGCTCGCTCGCCGGCTCGGCCTCCCGAAGTCGTCGATCGCGAACGTCTGTGGCGCGCTCGCCGACGCGGGCCTGGTCCGGCGCGTCGGGACCGGGTTCGCGCTGGGGCGGAAGCTGGCCGAGCTCGGCGGCGCGTATCTGACCAGCGTCGACCTTGTACAGGAGTTCTATGACGCCTGCCGCGAGCTCGAGACTGGGTCCGAGGAGACCGTCCAGCTTGCGGTGCTCGACGGGACCCAGATGACGTACCTCGCGCGCCACGACGGCCGTCAGCCGGTTCGACTCACCTCCCAGATCGGTCGCCGACTGCCGGCAAGCGTTACCGCGACCGGCAAGGCTGCGCTCGCGTCACTCGACCCGGACGACGTCGCTCGACGGTTCGAGGACGTCGAGCTGCCACAGCTGACCCGTCGCTCGCTGCCGAACGTCGATGCGCTGCTGGCGGATCTGCAGATCGTTCGCGCGCGCGGCTACGCGATGGACGACGAGGAGACCGTCGAGGGCGTCGTCTGCTTCGGCGTCGCGATCCCCGGCCGAAGTCCGGGCGAGGGACCATACGCGGCCAGCATCACGCTGCTGAAGGCACGTGCGACCTTCGATCGGGTGCCGGCGCTGATCGCGGATCTCCATCGGCTCTCGGCACGGCTTTCGGACCCGCTCAGGGCGTTCGCGGCGAGGTGATGCACAAATCCTGGGGCGCGATGGGTTGGTTGTTGATGCACGCCGGCCGCATCGCGAGGGCGTGGCAGATGCACAGACTCCGGAGCGCGTCTCAGGGAAGGCGATAGACCTCGGTCGCAGTCTCCCCGAACACGGCCGCGGTCTCCGCTGGGCTCAGCTCGCCGAGCGCCGCGCGCGTCGCGTCGAAGACCTGCTGGTACGAGGCCGCCAGCAGACACACCGGCCAGTCCGAGCCGAACAGCAGCCTCTCCGCGCCGAAGACGTCAAGCACGTGGTCGACGTAGGGATCGAGGTCCGTCGGCTGCCACGAACTCCAGTCGGCCTCGGTGACCATCCCCGATACCTTGCACCAGACGTTGTTGAGCGCGCCGAACGGCCGCATGAGGTCGGCCCACGGCTGGAGCGCGCCGTCCTTGATCTGCGGCTTCGCCAGATGATCGATGACGAACCGGGTGCCCGGGAGGTCGCGGGCCGTCTGCAGCGCCGCTGGGAGCTCGCGCGACCGGACCAGCAGGTCGTAGACCAGACCCGCGTCGCCGACCGCCCGGATCCCGCGCCGGACGCCGTCGCGCAGCAGCCAATCCGGATCGGGCTCGTCGTGGACCTGGTGGCGGATCCCGACCAGGCGGTCGCCGCCGAGACCCTGGCGGAGCTCGGCGAGCACGTCGCCGACCCGCTCGTCGGTCAGGTCGACCCAGCCGACGACGCCGCGAATGAACCGGCGTCGCAGCGGCCGTGGCGAGGAACTCGCGCGTCTCGTCGAGGCTCGAACGTGTCTGGACCAGCACGGTGGCGTCGATCGCCGGTCGCCCCGAGCAGCGGCGCCAGGTCGTCGGGGGTGAACGTGCGCCGGATCGGCGCGAGCTCGTCGGTCAGCCACGGGTAGTCCGCCCGGGCCGGGTCCCAGAAGTGGTGGTGGGCGTCGACGATCATGGCGGCCCGGGGACGGGAGCCCGCTCGTCCAGCAGCCCTTCGTCCCGAAGCTCCTCCCAGAGGTCCGGCGGGATCGGGTGGCGGAGCAGATCCGGATACTCGTCGAGATGGGCCGTGCTGCGGACGCCGCTCACGAGCGAGACGATCGCCGGATGCGCGAGCGGGAACTGCATCGCCGCGGCGCGGAGCGGCACGCCGTGGCGCGCGCACACCGAGCCGATGCGGCGGGCGCGCTCGATGATCTCGGGCGTGGCCGGCAGGTAGTTGAACCGAGCTCCCGGCCGTGGGTCCGCGAGGACGCCGGTGTTCATCACCCCGCCGACGAGCACCGCGACGCCCCGCTCGAGACACGTGGGCAGCAGGTCGTCGAGCGCGCCCTGGTCCAGCAGCGTGTAGCGACTGGCGACCAGCACGACGTCCATGTCGGTCTCGCGGGCGAAGCGGGCCAGCATCGACGTCTGGTTCATCCCGGCGCCGACAGCCCGGATGACCCCCTCGGCGCGGAGCCGCTCGAGCGCCGGCCATGCCTGGTCGATCGCGACCTGCCAGTGGTCGTCGGGGTCATGGATGAGCGCGATGTCGATCCGCTCGAGTCCGAGTCGCCCGAGGCTCTCCTCGATCGAGCGGCGCACGCCGTCAGCGGAATAGTCGAAGAGCACCCTGACGGGTTCGTGCCGCACGTAGAACGCGTCGTCCACGCCATCGAGCGCCTGGTGGTCGATGTCCGCACCTGACGGTATCGCCGAGACATCGCGCACGAGCCGCCCGACTTTCGTCGAGAGGACGTAGGCGTCACGCGGTCGATCGGCGAGGGCCGTACCCATCCGCCGCTCGGATGCGCCGTAGCCATACAGCGGCGCCGTGTCGAACAGGCGGACGCCGAGGTCCCACGCGTGGCGGGCGGTCGCGATCGCCGAGCCGTCGTCGATGTCGGTCCAGAGGCCACCGATCGAGGCGCCGCCGAACGCCAGGCGGGTCACCGCCAGCCCGGTCCGCCCGAGCGGGACGCGCTGCGCTGGGTCGATGGTCATCATGGCCTTCCGTCGAGCGAATCGCGGTTGACGCGATCCTGAGCGTATCGTATCGTCCAGTCCTCGGTCCAACGGCCAGAATGCTGAACGCGTGAGGGAGTCGTCTTCGTGCGCCTGATCTCGGTCCGATCTGCAGCCGGCGAGCGGGTGGGCGTCGTCGTCGACGATCGGTGGGCCGCGATCGAGGACCTCCTGCGAGATGGGCCGCGGACCATCTTGAACCTCCTCGAGGATGTGGACGTAGCGATACCGGCGATCGGCGCGGCCCTCGCCCATGCCGACGTGGAGCGCTGGCAGTCGATCGCCTCGGTCGAGCTGCTCGCCCCCGTGCCGCGGCCCGGCAAGGTCGTGGCGATCGGACGGAACTATCGCGAGCATGCCGAGGAGGAAGGCGTCGATCCGCCGCCCGCGCCACTGATCTTCGCGAAGTGGCCGAGCGCGGTCGTCGGGCCCGGAGCGGACATCCGCTGGGATCCGGGACTGACCAGCCAGGTCGACTACGAGGCCGAGCTGGCGGTCGTGATCGGCCGGACGGCGCGGCGGGTGTCGCGCGAGGACGCCCTGGACCATGTCCTCGGGTACACGTGCCTGAACGACGTGTCCGCCCGCGACCTGCAGTTCGGCGACGGCCAGTGGGTCCGCGGCAAATCCCTCGACACGTTCTGCCCGATGGGCCCCGCGATCGTCACCACTGACGAGTTGGCTGACCCCCAAGGGCTGGCGATCCGCTGCATCGTCGGCGACGAGGTCCTCCAGGAGGCGAACACCTCGCAGATGTACTTCTCCGTGGCCGAGATCGTGAGCTACTGCTCCGAGGCCTTCACGCTGGAACCTGGAGATGTCATCGCGACCGGAACCCCGTCCGGCGTCGGGGTCTTCCGGAAGCCACCGCGGTTCCTCAACGACGGTGATCGCGTGGTGGTCGAGATCGACCGGCTGGGCCGACTCGAGAACGTCTGCCGCTTCGAACGGGTCGAGGTGGCCGCATGAGCCCGACGGGCGAGCGTTTCCTCGTCACAGGCGCGCTCGGATGCATCGGGGCATGGACGGTCCGCACGCTCGTGCGGGAGGGTGCGCCGGTCATCGGGTTCGACCTCGGCAACGACACCCGTCGCCTGGAGCAGATCATGCAACCCGATGAGCTGGCACGGGTCCAGCTCGTCACCGGCGACATCACCGACCTCGGTGCACTCGAACGGGTCCTGGACGAACACGAGATCACCAACGTCATCCATCTCGCGGCGCTCCAGGTGCCGTTCTGCCGGGCCGATCCGCCGCTCGGGGCACAGGTCAACGTGACCGGGACCGTCAACGTGTTCGAGGCGGTCCGCCGCCGGGGCCGCCTCGCGGCGCCCGTCGTCTACACGGGGTCGATCGGCATGTTCTCGCCTGGCGACGCGGATCCACGGACCGGCCGCCTCGAGGAGGACGCGACGGCCCACCCGGGCAATCACTACGGGGTCTACAAGCTCGCCAACGAGGGCAACGCCCGGGTCTTCTGGGCCGACTCGGGCGTCGCGAGCGTCGGCGTGCGGCCGATGACGGTCTTCGGGGCCGGCCGCGACCAGGGGATGACCAGCAGCCCGACCGCGGCGATCGCCGCCGCCGTGCTCGGCATCCCGTTCCGTATCAGCTTCGGCGGGACCACCCTGTTCCAGTACGCGGAGGATGTCGCGCGGACGCTGATCCTCGCGAGTCGCAGCGAGCCGATCGGCGCGCGCGTCTTCAACCTCGGCGGCAGTCGCGTGGCACTCACCGACTGGATCTCGGCGATCGACGAGGCCGTACCGGGCGCCGCGGCACACCTCTCGCTCGCCGACACGGAGCTGCCCTTCCCGTCGGACATCGCCCACGATCGCCTCGCCGAGCTGGGCGCCGTACCGGTGACGCCCTATCGCGAGGCCATCGCCGCGACCGCGGACATCTATCGGAACCTGGCTGCGCGGGGTCGCCTGATGCCCGAACATCAGGGCGTGACACCCGCGCTCACACCTTCGTCGCCATCGATCGCCTGATCTCGGCTTGCCGGTCTACGCCGATCCCGTCGACGGTCTCGCCGTCCCGGTCCCGCTCCTCCAGACCTGGACGGCGAGGCTCGTCGAACACCTTGGCACCCCGACGGACATCGCGGCGGACGTCGCCGAGGTCCTCGTCGCGTCGGACGTCCGCGGCATCGCTTCCCACGGCACGGCCAGGCTCCCGAACTACGTCGACCTGATCGAGGCGGGCGTCATGGACCCCGCGGCACGGCCGGAGCGCGTCGGAGGACGGCCGGCGCTGATCCACTGGGATGCACGCAACGGCTGGGGCCACCACGCCGGGCGGGTCGCGATGGACGCCGCGCTCGAGGCGACCGTCGACCTGGGCATGGCGGCGTCCGTGGTCCGCGGCACGAATCATTTCGGCATCGCGGGGTGGTACGCGCTGCGCGCGGCGGACGCCGGGATGATCGGGATCGCCCTGTCGAACACCTCGCCGTTGGTGGCGCCCAGCCGGGCCCGCCTGCCGCTGATCGGCACGAACCCCATCGCGATCGCGGCGCCTGCCGGGCGGTTCGGGGCGTTCTGCCTCGACATGGCGACCTCGACGATCCCGCGGGGCCGGATCGAGGTCGCGGCGCGCCGCGGCGAGAGCCTGCCGATCGGGTGGGCGATCGACGCCGACGGCCGACCCGCCCGAACGCCCGAGGCGGCGCTGGCCGGCGCCCTCCACCCGCTCGGCGGGGAGGAGACAGTCGGGCGGCCACAAGGGCTACGGCCTCTCGCTCGCCGTCGACCTGCTGACCGGCGTCCTGAGCGGGTCGGCGTTCGGCCCGAACATCATCGGCCTGTTCAGCACCGAGGCGCCGTCCGACCTCGGGCAGACGTTCATCGCCATCGACCCGTCGGCGCTCGGCGCGGCAGGGACGTTCGAAGGACGGCTCGAGGGCTACCTCGACCAGCTCGTCGCCGCGCCGACCGTGCCCGACGCCCCGGGGCGGGTCCTCATTCCGGGCGAGCCGGAAGTGGACGCGACGCGTCGGTCGCAGGAGCGCGGCGTGGTGATCGACGCCGTCCATGCGCAACGGCTTCGCGATCTCGGCGCGCGCCTTGGCGTCCCGTTCCCGTCGATCGGGGCTGCATGACCGACGCAACCGCGGCGCTCGATGTCGTCATCGTCGGGGGCGGCATCGTCGGTCTCGCGACGGCCTACCGGCTGCTGGAAGCCCGGCCCGACCTGCGGCTGGCGGTCCTCGAGAAGGAACCCGAGCCCGCGATGCACCAGACCGGGCACAACAGCGGCGTGCTCCATGCGGGCCTGTACTACGCCCCCGGCTCCCTGAAGGCGCTCCTGTGCCGGGAGGGCAAGGCCGCGATGGAGGCGTTCGCGGAGGCACACGACATCCCGTTCGAGCGGTGCGGCAAGCTGGTCGTGGCCGTCGACCAAGGCGAACTCGATCGACTCAGCGCGCTGCGCGATCGGGCGCGCGCGAATGCGGTGCCCGGCCTCGAGGAGGTCGATGCCGCGAGGATCCGCGAGATCGAGCCGCACGTCGTCGGGATCCGCGGCCTCTGGAGCCCATCGACCGGGATCATCGATTTCCGCCGCGTCGCCATGGCGATGGCCGCCGAGATCACCGCCCGCGGCGGCTCGGTGTTGACCGGGCGCGAGGTGACCGCGATCGCCGTCCGATCCAACGAAATCGTCGTATCGACTGCGAGCGGCGAGAGCGTGACCGCGGCACTCGCGGTCGTCTGCGGCGGGCTCTACGCCGATCGCCTTGCCCGGATGACGGGCGACGACCCGGACCCGCGGATCGTCCCGTTCCGCGGCGATTACTACACGCTCGAGCCGGACGCCCGGGACCTGGTCCGCGGTCTCGTCTATCCCGTGCCGGATCCACGGTTCCCGTTCCTGGGCGTGCACTTCACGCGGCGCATCGACGGAGGGGTCTGGGCCGGCCCCAACGCGGTGCTGGCGTTCGCCCGTGAGGGTTATCGCCGACGGGACATCAGCCCGCGCGATCTCGCCTCCACGCTGGCGTCCGGCGGCTTTCAGCGACTCGCCGCCCGGTATTTGCGCACCGGTCTCGCCGAGATGTGGCGCGACTGGTGGAAGCCCGCATTCGTCGGGCAACTGCAGCGCTACGTGCCCGAGATCAAGGCGAACCAGCTCCGGTTCGGCCCGTCCGGGGTCCGGGCGCAAGCGCTGTCGAGGGACGGAACGCTGGTCGACGATTTCAGCCTGACGGGCGGGCCACGGGTGATCCACGTGCGCAACGCGCCGTCCCCGGCTGCGACGAGCTCGCTCGCGATCGGTTCGCGCCTGGCCGACATGGCCATCGAGCGGTTACGCGACGCCTAGGGACGCACCGATCACCCCAGGCAGCGGAAAGGGCCGGTCCTTGCGGATCGGCCCTTTCCGTTCGGTTCGGCTAGGACTGTGTCGACGACGTAGTGACGAGCCGCCGCACGACCTGCTCAACCTGCTCCCGGCCCTGACCCGTCTTGCGACTGATCGTGTCGATCAGCGTGTCCGGATCGTTCTTGGCCGCATCCCAGTCCTGATCGGTCAAGCCACTGAACTGACCCTTCAGCTGCGGCTTGATCTGCTGGAACTTGGTCTGGAGCTGTTGGCGCGTCTGCGGATCGAGCAAAACTCTTCCTCCTGAACACTTCCTGGGGGTCATGTCCATGACACCACGGGCGATGGGACAGGCGGACAAAGGCTTGTCAGGCGAGCGGGTTTCGATAGGCTTGCATCGGCATAACGGCCGGTCGGGCCGCGATACCGAGTGAGGGGCAGGGATGACCGACGACGATTGGGCCGCACTGGACCCCGCGGAACGGGCGTTCGCGGTTCGCTGGCTGGAGCTCGACGAGACCGAGCGTGACGACTTCTGTCGACAGCTGCTCGCAGCGATCGAGGTGCTCCAACGCTTCCGCGTGTTCGATGGTGGAGCGGAGACGGCAACCGCCTAGCGCGACCTAGCGACTGCGCGGCCTCGCGTCAGTCGCCCGCGGCGGGCAACGCGACGACGAACCGCGATCCCGCGAACCCGTTGGGCTCGAGGAACACGCGACCGCCCATCGCGGTCATGAGCCGCCGCGCGGCGAACAACCCGATGCCGGAACCGCGCGATCGCCCGCCGCCCTGGACCCGCACGAACGGCTCGAACACGCTCTCCCAGTCCTCCACCGGCACGCCTGGGCCGTCGTCGGTGACGTAGACCTGGATCTCGTCGCCGAGGCGCCACGTTCCGATGCTGACGCCCTCCTCGGTCGGCGCGTACTTCGACTCGTTTTCGAGGAGCTGCTCGAGCACCTGCCGGAAACGGGTTTCGTCGCCGATCGCGATCATCGGTCCGTCCGGCCGCTCCCAACGGATCGGATGCGGGCGCAGGAGGAGCCGCAGCGTGTCGACGACGTCGTCGACCGCCCGCACAGCGTCGAACGGCGCCCGCGACAGCCCGGTCAGCCCCTCGCCGCGTACCGACGCGAGGATCGAATCGACCAGGCGATCCAACCGTGACAGCTGGTCGCTGGCCGCCTCCCGCCAGCTCGCGGGGGCAGCCTGGCCCTCGCCGGCGTCCGCGCTGGCGGCCGCGGCGTCCCCGAGCAGGTCGACGTACACGCGCACGACCGACAGCGGCGTCCGCAGCTCGTGGGTGACGACGCTCAGGAGCTCCGCCCGGGCGGCATCGAGCGCAGTGAGCTGGGCCAGCCGCGCCTCGACCTCCGCGGTGAGGCGGCCCTTCTCGACGATCCCCGCGAGCAGCGCGGCAATGGTCTGGAGCAGGTCGATCTCGTCGGGTGCGAACAGCCGGACGGCTCGCGTCTGGACGTTGAGGACGCCGACGACCTCCTCGTGCCACACCAACGGCACCGAGAGCATGCCGGCGAGCCCTTCGATGTCGAAGCCCCGCACCCAGGCGAACCGCTCGTCGCGCGTGACGTCCTCGACCGCGATCGGCGCCCGGGATGCCGCGACGCGTCCGGTGATGCCCTCGCCCCAGGCCAGGCTCACGCGCCCGACCTGGCTGCGATCGAGGCCGTTCGTGGCCGCCAGCGTCAGCCGCGTGCGTTCATGGTCGGCGAGGTAGAACGAACAGACCTCGACGTCCATCGCAGCCGTCGTCCCATCCACGATCGAGCGCATCAGCTCGTCCCAGTCGCGTGCCTGGGTGGCCAGCTGCGCGATCTCGTGCAGGAACGCAAGCTCGCGGACCCGCGTGCTCGAGGTCGGTCCCTGGCGCTCGATCGCGTCCATCACGCGACATGGTTGCGTCTCGCGCCGGATTCGGCCAGTCGTGGCCGACGGCGCGGGTGCCATCCCACGGCAAGCCGCGACCAAGAGCGCGACCGATCCTGCTGGTTCTGCCGTGCCACGGGACGACCGGTCGCGTGGTGCCGTGCGCCGGCATGCGCGCTCCGCTCAGCTGACATCCGTGCTCCCCGTTGCCGTGCCACGGCAGCGGGGCACGTGCCGCTCGCTTGGCAGCTCAGACCGCGGCGGGCTCCGGGTCGGTCACGGTCGTCGGCAGCTGATCGAGCAGCGGATCCGTCCACGACCACGCCGCGCCATAGCGAGCACCCACGGCGCCATGCCGGGCAGCCTCGACGCGGAGCGGCAAGCCGAAGATCTCGATGAACCCGACCGCGCTCGCGTGGTCGAACGCGTCGCCCTCGTCGTACGTCGCGAGGCTCTTGTCGTACAGCGACAGCGGTGAACGCCGGCCGACGACCAGGGCCTGGCCGTGATCGAGCCGCATCCGGACCTCGCCCGAGACGACCCGCTGCGAGGACGCGGCGTAGGCGCGCAGGTCGCGCGACAACGCACTGAACCACAGGCCGTCGTAGATCAACCGGGCGAGCTCGTCGGCAACCAGCCGATCGAACCGCAGCGTGTCCCGGCTGAGCGTGAGCCCCTCGAGCGCGCGATGGGCGGTGTGCAGGATCGTGGCGGCCGGCGTCTCGTAGATCTCGCGGCTCTTGATGCCGACCAGCCGATCCTCGACGTGGTCGATCCGCCCGACGCCGTGCGCGCCGCCGAGCGTGTGCAATCGCTCGACCAGCTCGACCGGCGGCAGCCGCTCCCCGTCGAGCGCGACCGGCACGCCACCCTCGAAGTCGATGACGACATCGATGGGGTCCGGGGCGTCGGATGGCGCGACCGTCCAGTCGTAGGCATCGTCCGGCGGCGTGACCCAGGGATCCTCGAGGACGCCGGTCTCGCACGATCGACCCCAGAGGTTCACGTCGATCGAATAGGGCGATGCCTTCGTCACCGGGATCTCGATGCCGCGCTCGTTCGCGAAATCGATCTCCTGGTCGCGGGTCAGGCCCATGCCGACGCGCATCGGGGCGATCACCTCGAGCCCAGGGTCGAGGGCGTGGGTCGCGACGTCGAAGCGCACCTGGTCGTTGCCCTTGCCGGTGCAGCCGTGCGCGACGGCGTCCGCACCTTCGCGTCGGGCGACCTCGACCAGCAGTTGCGCGATCAGCGGCCGGGCCAGCGCCGTGGCGAGCGGGTAGACGCCCTGGTACAGGGCATTGGCCTGGAGGTGCGGCCAGACGAAGTCCGTGACGAAGCGTTCGCGACCGTCGACCACGTAGGCCCGCGTCGCACCCGCCGACATCGCGCGCGCCTCGACGCCAGGGCGCAGCGATCCGCCGCCAAGGTCGACCGTGAGCGTCACGACCTCCGCCTCGTACTGCTCCTTGAGCCAGGCGACCGCCACCGACGTATCGAGGCCACCGGAATAGGCGAGGACGACCTTCTTCATGCGGGTGCGAGGACCTCCGAGTCTTCGATCACGCGGTCACCGGCGTCGCGATCGATGCCTGGATGGCCTGGAAGCGGTCCAGCCAGCGCTCCAATCGATCGGCATCGGCGAACAGGACGAGGAGCGTATTGTCGCCCGCCAGCGTGCCCTCCTGCTCCCGCAGGCTGGACTCGTCGATCGCCTGGGCGACGACGCTCGCGGTCCCGGGCGTGCCGGTCAGGACGAGGATCAGCCCGCTCCGCCCAACGGTCACGGGCACGTCCGACAGGATCCGCCGAAGCCGCTCGTCGGCCGGCGGGGCGGCGGTCGCGCCGGGGATGCCCCCGGACGGGTTTCGCGAGGCGACGTCCTCGGGCGACATGTAGACGTGACCGTCGGCCCGCGGGGCCTTGAGCAACCCGAGCTCGGTGATGTCGCGGCTGACCGTCGCCTGCGTCACGTCGAAGCCCTGGGCGATCAGCGCATCGACCAGCTCGCGCTGGCTGCCGACCGGTCGCGAGGCGATGAGCTGGCGGATCGCGCGCTGGCGGAGCCGCTTGAGCTCCTGTCCCGGCGTCACGCGGCACCCACGCCGGCTTCGCGCGCTGCCGTGATGCGCGTGCCGAAGCCGCGGTCGCTCAATGCGCGGTCGAGGGCGTGGTCCGCCCCGCCGTCGGCGATGATCGCCTCCGCGCCGTCCCAGCCGAGCGCCGAGAGCGCGGCGCGGATCTTGGGGACCATGCCGCCGGCGATGACGCCGGACTCGATGAGGTGATCGGCCTCGGCCACGGTCAGCGTGTCGAGCTTTCGACCGTCGGCGTCGCGCACGCCGTCGACGTCGGTCAGCAGCACCAGCTGGCGGGCGCCGAGACCTGCCGCGATCCCGGCGGCCGCATCGTCGGCGTTGACGTTGCAGACGATGCCCTCGGCATCGCGGGCGAGCGGCGCGACGACCGGGACCTGCCCAGCGACGAGGATCGCGTCGAGCAGGTCGCGCCGGAGACCGGCGACCGTGGCCACCAGGCCAAGGTGCGGGATCCGCTCGGCGATCAGCAGGCCGCCGTCGACGCCGGACAGCCCGACCGCGTCGACCCCGAGGTCGCGCAACCCGGCGACGAGCTCGCTGTTGACCACGCCGCGGAGCACGGCGGCGGCGACCTCGAGCGACTGGGCATCGGTGACGCGCAGGCCACCCTCGAACTTCGACGGCACGCCGAGCCGCTCGAGCCACTCCGTGATGCGCTTGCCGCCGCCGTGGACGAGGACCACGGGACGTCGGCGCGCGACCGCGGCCACGTCCTCGAGCACCTGTTGCTGGTCCGCGATGGTCGTGCCACCGAGCTTGATGACGAGGATCTCGCTCACGTCGTGTACTCGCTGTTCTCGATCACGTACTGCTCGGTCAGGTCGCACCCGAACGCCTCGCCGGAGCCGTCGCCAAGACCCAGATCGAGCTCGATCACGACCTCCGGGGCGTCCATCGCGCGCCGCGCCGCCGCCCGATCGAAACCGATCGGGCCACCCTGCGCGCCATCGAACACGAGGTGCCCGGCGATCGAGATCCGCAGCCGGTCCGGATCGAGCGTCACCGGCCGGTTCGCGCGCTCAGCGGCATCGGCGGGCCCCAGACCGGCAGCTTCCAGCACCGCGGCCGACGCCGTCACGGCGTTGCCGGCCGCACCGGCGATCCGGCCCCAGTTCGGGTCCTTGCCGTGGGCGGCGGCTTTCACGAGGCTGCTCGACACGACGGCCCGCGCCACGGCGCGGGCATCGGCATCGTCGAGCGCACCCGTCACGACGGTCGTGATCAGGATCGTTGCACCCTCGCCATCGGCTGCCTGCTGGCGGGCGAGGTCGCGCGCGACCGCTTCGATCGCCGCTCCGAGCTCGGCGGCCGCGCCGCTGCCCGCGGCGACGGGTGCCGACCCCGCGACCCCGGACGAGAGGACGAAGACCGTGTCGTTCGTGCTGGTATCGCCGTCGACCGAGAGCTGGTTCCACGTCCGAGCCGCGGCCGGTCGCAGCAGGTCCCAGAGCACCTCCGGGGCGGCCGGCGCGTCGGTCAGGACGACCGAGAGCATCGTCGCCATGTTCGGGTGGATCATCCCGACGCCCTTGGCGATGCCGGTGACCGTGATGGGTACCGGTACGCCGTCCTCGGCTGGCAGCGTGATCGACGTCGTCGCGAGCTTTGCTACCGAGTCGGTCGTGCGCAGGGCTTCCGCAGCGGCGGCCAGGGCGGCGTCATCCCCGCTGAGCTGGCCCACGACCGTGTCGATCCCGGCCGCGACCCGATCGAGCGGCAGGCGTGCCCCGATGATCCCCGTCGAGAGGTGGAGCACCCGCGTCTCGTCGATACCGAGCGCCTCCGAGACGAACCGCCCGACCTCGGCCTGGTCCGCGTCACCCGCGGCGCCGGTCGCCGCGTTGGCGCAGCCGCTGGTCGACACGACCGCGCTGGCGAAGCCGTAGCCACCGCGCGGGTCGTCGGACGTGGCCGCGAGGTTGGCCCGTGACAGTCGGACGGGCGCGGCCGCGAACGCATTCGGCGTGAACACGGCGGCGGCAGCAGCCGGACCGGAGGTCGCGACGATCAGCGCCACGTCCGGCCGACCCGATGCCTTGATCCCGGCCGCGACCCCGCCGGCCTGGAAGCCCGCGGGCAGCACCGCCCGGCGCTCGACGCTTGGCAGACCCGTCACGGCGGGCGTGCTGACGGCCATCTACGGCGCCAGCGGGAGCTGGTCGAGACCGGCGGTCTCGGGCAGGCCATGGACGAGGTTGAAGGCCTGGACCGCCTGGCCGGCGGCTCCCTTCACGAGGTTGTCCTCGACGCCGATCGCGATGATCCGGCCGGTGCGCTCGTCGAGCCGGACGTGGACCAGCACGTGGTTGCTGCCGGTGGTGTGCTTCGTGGCGGGCGGCGTCGCGACGACTCGCACGAACGGCTCGCCGGCATAGGCGGCGGCGTAGAGCGCGTCGAGCTCGGTCTGGCTGATCGGGCGCGTCGGGCGAACGTGGCTCGCCGACAGGATCCCCCGGGTCATCGGGATCAGGTGGGGAAGGAAGTCGACCGCGACCGCGCCCGGGTTGGCGCCCGGGTCGAGGCCCTCGCGACCGGCGACCGTCGCCAGCTCCTGTTCGATCTCCGCGACGTGCCGGTGGCCACCGAGCCCGTACGCCCGGACGCTCTCGTTGACCTCGCCGAACATCATCTCGGGCTTGGGATCGCGGCCCGCGCCGGAGACACCGCTCTTGGCATCGACGACGAGATCGCCGATCAGCCCGGCCCGTGCCAGGGGGGCGAGCGCCAGCAGCGTCGCGGTCGGGTAGCAGCCGGGAGCGCCGACGATCGCGACCGGTGCGTCGACGAGCGCGATCAGCTCGTCGCGGTGCAGCTCGGGGAGCCCGTACACGGCCACGTCGAGGAGGTCGGGTCGCGGGTGCTCGAAGCCGTACCAGCGCGGGTAGTCGGCGGGGTCGCGCAGGCGGAAGTCGGGCCCGAGGTCGATGATCGAGGTGCCGTCTATCGAGCAGATCCGGGACGATGCCGGCCGCTGCGCCGTGTGGCAGCGCCAGGAACGCCGCGTCGACGGCGGGGAGCTCGGTGCCGACGAGCAGCTCGGTCCGGGCGAGATGCGGATGGTGGCTCGCGATCGGATCGTGGTGACGGTCGCGACCGGCGAGTCCGACGAGGTCGACGTTCGGGTGGCGAGCCAGCAGCCGGATCAGCTCTGCGCCGACGTACCCGGTCGCGCCGATGATCCCGACCCGCAGCCGACGCGGGCCGCCGTCCGGGTCGATCCCGCGGCGCGAGCGGGGGAGGACCCCAGACGAGCGGTCCGTCGCGATCGTGGTAGGCGATCCGAGGTCCGTGCTCACAGGCACGCTCGGCCGCTCGCGGGCGGCTGACTTCGTTGCGCGGACGTCGTCATGGGCGTATGACTATACAGCGGGTCTGCATAGTCATGCAAGGGGCGTACCCACATCGGTCCGAAGGCGGGTCCTGTCGCCGGCGGAACCCGACGTGCTCGCGCCTCCGCTGTCGCTAAGCGGCGCTCCGCGCGCCGAGAACCCTCCGGCGCCACCCGCTGCCACGCCCCGCTGCGGCCACTCCCCCAGGGCGCACTGGACCCGCGGGATGGCCAGTACGCGGGGTTGTGTTGGTTATTGGTAGCTGATCGGGGAGATGGCTTGGGATCTCGGGGCGGCGCCGCCACGTGTCCAGAACCGTGTCAGTACGTCGGGGATCCACCAGCGGAGGAAGTACAGGCGGCAGCCCAGGCAGTATCCCGTTACGGCGAGGACGCCTTGGAGGGTCGCTACCGCAAGGGCGAACAGCCAAGCGAGGAGTGGGAGGCCGGCGGCGAACGCCAGGAGGGAGAGGGTGAGTGCCGTGCTGCCGAGGACCTGGGCGAAGCGGGGCGGGTATTCGTGCTCGGGTTCGGCGGGGCCGAGGCGGGCGAAGCGGACGATCCGACGCCAGATCGCGCCGTAGATCGAGTAGCGCAGCCCGAAGGCCGCGCTGACGCCGATCGAGAGCAGGGCGACCACCACGAGCAGCGGGGCGTTCGTGACGACCGCCACGATCAGCAGCAAGGACGAAACTCCGGCACCGAACCGGTGCCCACGCGGGTCGATCATTCGCGCGGGTGGCAACGTGGCTGCGGCGCTTGCGGGGATGGCGGTCGGCACGAATGGACTCCTGTCAGGTCGGGCTGGGCAACCTGATAGTACGACAAGTCCGACCGACTTAGTAGACCTTCTTGTCGGCCTCCCGGATCACGTCCGCCCGGCGGTACGGGCCGGTCGACAGGACCTCGTCCTCGGCTTCATGAGGTGTTGAGCCACCCGACCGGATGCGGTAGCGGTGATGCACCACGGTCGGGCCGGCCGACACCATGGCGTTGACCGGGCAGTACTTGGTCGCGGAGAGCTCGATCGCGCGGCGGACGGCCGCGACCGATAGATCCGTGCCTTCGAGCTCGTGGGTGACGGTGATCTCGGTGTAGACCTGCGGGTACTCGTCGCGCTGGCTGCCGACCACCTCGACCTGGTACGACGACACGGCCTGGCGCTTCTTCTCGAGGATCGACACGATGTCCATCGCCGAGCAGGCGCCCAGCGCCGACAGCACGGTCTCGACCGGGCTTCCGCCGGTGTTCGCCTCGCGGTCGTCGAAGTCGAGCGGATGACCCGATGACGGCTCGGCGTGGAACGCGTTGCCGCCGCGATGCTCGAACCGGACGGCCTTCCGCGTCGGCATGCGATCAGCCGGCCAGGCCGACGTCCGCGACGCGTTCCTCCGTCAGGAACTGCTCGCGGTAGAGCCGGGCGTACAGGCCCCCGAGCTCGATCAGCTCGGCGTGCGTGCCACGTTCCACGATCCGGCCGCGGTCGTAGACGAGGATCCGGTCCGCGCGCAGGATCGTCGAGAGCCGGTGGGCGATCGCCACGGTCGTCCGGCCCTCCATGAGCCGCTCGAAGGCCGCCTGGATGAGCCGCTCCGACACGGTATCCAGGGCCGACGTGGCTTCGTCGAGGATCAGGATCCGCGGGTCCTTGAGCAGCACTCGGGCGATCGCGATGCGCTGCTTCTCGCCACCCGACAACTTGTAGCCGCGCTCGCCGACGATCGTGTCGTAGCCCTCAGGGAGCTCGACGATCCGGTCGTGCATCGCGGCCGCGCGGGCCGCCGCCTGGAGCTCCTCGTCGGTCGCCTCGGGCTTGGCGTACAACAGGTTCTCGCGGACCGACGCGTGGAACAGGTACGTCTCCTGCGTCACGACGCCGATGATCCGGCCGAGCGACGCCAGCTTGATCCGGCGGACGTCGATGCCATCGATCTCGACCGCGCCGCTGTCGACGTCGTACAGCCGCGGGATCAGGTAGGTGGTGGTCGTCTTGCCCGATCCCGACGGGCCGACCAGCGCGACGAGCTCGCCAGGCCTGGCCTCGAAGTCGAGGTCCTCGAGCCCGAACGGCGGCAACAGCTCGATCGTCGGCAGCGACCCGCCCGCGGCCCCAGCCCCGTCGACGACCGCCTCGACCGCCTGGGGCGCGATCGGCGCCGCGGCGACCGCGATCTCCTCCTCGGCGTCCCCGTCGTGGCCGTTGCCATTCGCCGCAAGGGCCTCGAGCGCGCGCTCCGAGGGGACCGCCTCGGTCGGGTAGCGGAACGAGACGTCGCGGAAGGCCACCTGGCCGCGGACGTCGGCCGGGGTCAGGTCGATCGCGTCGGGCGCGTCGACGATCTCAGGATCCATCTCGAGGTATTCGAAGATCCGATCGAAGAGCGCCAGCGCGCCCTGGATCTCGACCTGGATGTTGAGCAGCTGGCCCATCGGGAAGAACAGCCGGCTCTGCAGGGTCGTGAACGCGACGATGTCGCCGATCGTCGGCGCCGTCGGGTCGTTCTGGATCGCCAGCCAGCCGGCGAGCCAGTACACGAACGCCGGGGTGATGCTGAAGATCGTGCCGATGATCATGAAGAACCAGCGACCGACCATCGCCTGGCGGA
The DNA here is from genome assembly GCA_963788235.1 of uncultured Chloroflexia bacterium. Lineage (GTDB taxonomy): Bacteria > Chloroflexota > Limnocylindria > Limnocylindrales > CSP1-4 > SPCO01. The sequence goes on from CAWBFV010000004.1 coordinate 557,894, forward strand.
TCTGCAGCGCGGCAAGCTTCGCGTTCAGTCCACGGAAGCGCCCGATCGATGCTTCCTGCTGGCCGAACGTCTTCGACAGCAGGATCCCGCTGACGCTCAACGTCTCCTCGGTCAGCGCCGACATCTCGGCGAGCGACTTCTGGGTCTCGGTCGAGACCTCGCGGCGGACCTTCCCGACGCGGAACGTCAGGTACATGAAGAACGGCAGCAGGCCGAGCGACAGCGCGGTCAGCCGCCAGTCGATCAGCGTCATCGCGACGATCGTGCTGATCGCGATCGCAAGGTTGCTGGTGACCGAGCTCGCGGTGTCCGTGACGACCGACTGCACGCCGCCGACGTCGTTCGCCAGGCGGCTCTGGATCTCGCCGGTCCGCGTCTCGGTGAAGAACCGCAGCGGCATGGCCTGGAGGTGCGTGTAGAGCGCCCCGCGCAGGTCCTGCATGACGCGCTGGCCGATCAGGTTGTTGAGGTACGACTGCCCCACGCCGATGAGGCCGTTCAGGATCGGCAGGGCGATCATCAGCCCGACGAACAGGTTCAGGAGGCCGAAGTCGCGCTTCGGGATCGCCTCGTCGATCAGCAGCTTGAGCAGGTAGGGGTTGACCAGCCCGACGAGGCTCGTGAGCAGGATCGCGAAGAGGACGACCGCGATCTGCGGGCGGTACGGCGCGAAGAACCGCAGGATCCGGCGCAGCGTCCGGCCGCGCCGCTCCTTGGGGATCGGCTCGAAGTCGTCGGCCGGGCCACTCCCGAAGAACCCGCCTCGACCACCGCCTGACCCGCGTCCACCACGGCCGACGCCGCCGGTCGCCGCGCGAGCGCCGCCAGGGCGCGAGATGAACCCCATCAGGTCCTCGCCACGGCGACGATCGTCGACCGTCTGGATGGGAACCCGAGCGCCAGCACGTCACCGACCAGCCCAACGACGAACGTCGGCCAGGTGCGGCCCCACGCCCGCGCCAGGTGGCCGACGGTTTCTAGCCGCACATCATGGAACCCGGCGGCATCGAGGGCTGCGGCAACGGCGGCCGGGTCGTTGCAGGTCCCGACGAGCGGATGGGCATCCGCCTCGGACCGCTTGACGACCCGCTGCAGGCGTCGGCGCAGCCCAGCCGGCAGCCCGAGATACGCCCCGACGAACGGATGTCGCCGGTTCACGGTCGTCGCGACGAGCGTGCCGCCCGGAACGAGCCAACTGCGCATGTTCGCGAGCGCGGTCGTCGGGTCCGCGAAGTGCTCGAGCGTGAAGCTCGACAGGATCACGTCGAACGTCGCCGGGGCGAACGCACCGCCCTCGCGGCACAGGTCGACCTCGGCGAACTCGTCGAACTCGGACATCGGCACGGTCGGGGCGTGGATGTCGGCTCCGACCAGCCTGCCGATCCGGGCACGGAACGGCAGGAGCTGGGAGGTGTGCCCGCAGCCTGCGTCGAGCGCGGCGACGCGGCCGTCCGTGGTCGCAGCCCCTGCCTCGGCATCGGCGATCGCGGCACTCAGCGCGCCGCGGACGAGCGTGGAGACGGGTGGCGTCACACCGAATCGCTCGATGATCGCCTCCCGACGCGTGGCCGGCACCCGACTACCAGGCCGTCGCGGTCGCGGCTTCAGTGATGCCCTGTGCCTCGAGCCAGCGCTCGGCGTCGATCGCGGCCTTGCAGCCGTCGGCGGCCGCCGTGACCGCCTGTCGGTATCGATGGTCATGGACGTCGCCGGCGATGAACACGCCGTCGACCTTGGAGCCGGTCTCGTCGTGGACGACGAGGTAGCCCTTCTCGTCGACCTCGAGCCAGTCGCGGAAGGCCGCGGTGTTGGGCTCGTAGCCGATCGCGATGAACACGCCCTCGATCGCCATCTCTGACTTGTCGCCGGTCACCGTGTCGCGCAGCGCAAGGCCGTGGACCTTCTCGCTGCCGAGGACCTCCTCGACCGCCATGTTCGGGTGGATCTCGATCTTGGGGTGCGCGATCGCGCGATCGACCATGATCTTGCTGGCGCGGAACGCATCCCGCCGGTGGAGCAGGTGGACCTTCGTCGCGAACTTGGTGAGGTAGGTCGCCTCCTCGAAGGCGGTGTCGCCGCCGCCCACGACGGCGATCTCGCGGTCGCGGAAGAAGAAGCCGTCGCAGGTCGCGCACGCCGATACGCCGCGGCCGCGCAGCCGGGTCTCGCTGTCGAGACCGAGCCACAGCGCTGACGCGCCGGTGGCGACGATGACCGACTGGGCGCGGTACTCGGTGCCGCGGGCCCAGATCCGGAACGGGCGCTCGGAAAAGTCGACGCGATCGATGTCGACGTCGAACAGTCGGGAACCGAACCGTTCCGCCTGGGCGCGCATCGCGGCCATCAGGTCGGGGCCCTGGATGCCCTCGGGAAAGCCCGGATAGTTCTCGACGTCCGACGTGAGCATCAGCTGACCGCCGGGTGCCGAACCGGCCAGCACGACGGGCTCCAGGTTCGCGCGCGCCGCGTAGATCGCTGCGGTGAGGCCGGCCGGACCGGAGCCGATGATGACGAGCTTCGAGTCGACGCGACCTTCGCCGCTCTCGACCGTCGATGGGCCGCCGGTCGCCGGGACCGCGGACGCCTCTCCCGGGGAGTCGACGATCGCGATGGACAACCCGCCGAACGGGTTGGGGGTATCGCTCATCGTCTCATGCTATCACTTCGGGCATACCCCAGGGGAGTATCAGGGAAGGGCATGGAGGGCCGGCACGATGTCCCGCCCCACGACGTCCCGATACGCATCGATGTAGGTGTCCTTCAACTCGAAGATGACGTGCTCGACGCCGGCGTCGGACAGCTCCGCGAAGCGGTCGACGACCTGGGCCGGGGACTCCGTACGCGCCGCCCCCGGGGGTCCGAGACGGACGTTCTGGAGGGTCGATCGCTCGATCTCGCGGGGATCCCGTCCGACAGCGGCACAGTGCGCGTCGAGGATCGCGTACTTGCGCGCGACGTTCTCGGGCGACCCGAACACGTTGCACGCGTCGGCGTACTGGGCAACCAGCCGCAACGTCTTCCGCTCGCCGCCGCCGCCGACCATGATCGGGACCCGCGGTCGCGAAAGCGACTGCGGCGAGTTCAGCAGTCGTTCTGCCCGGTAGTGGCGCCCGCTGAAGGTGCCCTCGGTCCCGCGCTCGCCGGCCCACATCTCATGGGCGATGCGGAGCGTCTCCTCGAGCAGCTCGAAGCGTTCTCCGAGCGGCGGGAACGGGAACGCCAGCCCGCGCGACTCTTCCTGGTTCCATGCGGCACCGATCCCCAGCCAGGCGCGGCCGCCGGTGAGCACGTCAAGCGTCGTGGTCGACTTGACCCACAGACCCGGATGGCGGTAGTGCACGCCGCCGACCATCAGCCCGAGACGGGCCTTCGTCGAGTGCGCCGCCATGAAGCCGAGCGTCGTCATGCCCTCGAGCATCGGCTCCTCGACGCGACCGACACCGCGGATCTGGAAGAAGTGGTCCATCACCCAGATCGAGTCGAAGCCCATGTCGTCGGCGTCGCGAACGATCCGCGCCATCGTTGGCGCGATGGCCTCGGGACCGCCCGGCCACGTGAACGAGGAGATCTGCAGGCCGACCTTCATCGCGCGGAGGGTACGGCAATCGCGCGGGTCGAGCGCCGCATGGATCCGTTGGTCGGAAACCGACCTGGGTCGCCTAGCGGAAGAGGTCCATCTCGGCCGGCATGACCAGGTCCATGACGCGGCCCTCGCCCCGCCGGAATGTCGCGCCGCGGATCAGCGCGATCGGCATCCCGGCGGTCTTGCCGAGCACCAGCTCGGCCGCCGAGGCGATCTCGTCGGCAACGGCGCGGACCGTCGACTTCATGATCCGGCCGTCGGCGTCGGGCGATCCGCGGAGGTCGTCGAGGGGCAGCAACCCGGAGACGCCGATCGCGACGTCCGTGATGCCGAACCGCCACGGTCGGCCGAAGCTGTCGGACACGATCACCGGCAGGTCGTGGCCGAGCCGCGCGCGGATCGCGGCCCGGATGCGGTCGGCGGACGCGTCCGGGTCCGTGGGCAGGAGCGTCACGATGTCGCCCGACCGCGGCCCGACGTTCGAGGCGTCGATCCCGCCGTTGGCGCACACGAACCCGTGCGGCGTCTCGGTGATGATCAGGCCGTTCGCCATGCGCACGACGCGCCTTGCCTCGCGGAGGACGACCTCGACCTGGCGCGGGTCGCGGTCGAACCGCCGCGCGTAGTCGATCGCCTCGGGCCGCGGTTCGACGGTCGTCAGGTCGACCAGCGCACCTTCGGCCTTGGACACGATCTTCTGGGTCACGACGAGCACGTCGTCGTCGCGCAGCGGCAGCAGATCGGTCGCGACCAGCGCGTCGGCGATGAGCGCCGGCAGGTCGTCGCCCGGGACGATCTCGCCGAGTCCCGCGATCGCGACCGCCTCGAGGCGGTCAGCCACCGATCGACTCCGGGAGCCCGGTGCCTGCTGCCGGAAGCTCGCCGGCGGCCTCGGCGAGCAGCAGGTCGTCGGGCGTATCGATGTCGATCGCCAGCGGCCCGTCCAGCTCGACCAACCGGGCACCGGCCGCCGCCGCAGCTGAGGCGTGGGCGTCGTGGCTGTCGCCGCCGAAATGGACGTCGATGACGTCGGGTGGCACGAGCAGCAGCGCGTTCGTCCCTCGACCGTGCCGATCGGCGACGATCGCGACGAGTGGCGGGCGGTGCGCGGTGGCGCTCGCGAGCACGTCGCCGATGGCCTCGGCGCTGACCCGCGGCAGGTCGATCGGCAGGATCAGCACGCCGTCAGCGCCGCCGGCGATCGCGTCGTCCCGGGCCTCGCGCAAGCCGTCGTTGAGACCCCGGCTGCGCTGGCGCATCGGCCGAGCCCCGCTGCGGATGGCCAGGTCGCGCACCTCGTCGTCGGGCGTCACGACGATGGTCTCGGCGACGCCAGGCGTCCCCACCGCGGCCCGGATGGTGGCCTCCGCCAGGCGGAGCACCAGGTCGCGCCGCTCCTCCGCGTCGAGCACGGCCCCGAGACGCGACTTGGCGCGTTCGAGCGAGCCGACCGGGACGATCGCCACGATCCGGGGTGCTGGCTCTGCGGGGGGCTCCATGGCTGCCGATGGTACGGGAGCCTTGTCCGCGGAGCGCCAGCGGGCTAGCATCGGCGCCACGGGACGTCGCACAGCCGCGCCGGGCATCGCCCGACATGGTCCTGTCGATCGGGCGCCCCGTCTGGTGCCGCAGGTTCAATTCCTGCTCAATCGGGCCCGACCGGCGGGTCGGCCTTCGGGCAGTGCGTCGACGGCCATGCAGGCTTCGAGCCTCCGCCGGCGAGGCATGGCAACGCAGTCGGGCCCACAAGCTCGGGGGGTCAGATGGACATCGTGCCGCTCCTGCTCCTCCTCGTCGTCATCGCCTTGCTCGGTGCTGCCGTCGTCGCTCGGTTCGTGGGCTCGACGACCGTGCACGAATACGAGCGTGGCCTGCGCTTCGTTCGGGGTCGGTTCGTCGGTCTCGCCGATGCCGGCACCGTCTACTTCTTCAAGCCGACCACCGAGGTGCGCCTGCTGGACGTCCGCCCGACGTCGATGACGATCGAGGGCCAGGAGGTGCTGACTTCGGATCGCGTGGCGCTGAAGATCAGCCTCGTCTCACGGCATGTGATCGGTGACGCCGCGGCGTACGTCCTGTCCGACAGCGCGGCCGCCCGGACGCTGTACCTCAGCATCCAGCTCGGTCTTCGCGAGGCCGTCGCAAACCGGACGGTCGACGAGATCCTCGCGGCGCGGACGACGATCGGCCCCGAGATCCTGGGGCTGGTCGCGCCCCAGGTCGTATCGATCGGCATCGAGCTCATGGCCGTCGAGGTTCGTGATGTCATGGTGCCGTCGGACCTCAAGCGGGCGTTCTCCGCGGTCGTGGCCGCTCGTCACGAGGGCGCGGCCGCCCTGGAGCGTGCCCGCGGCGAGACCGCCGCGCTGCGGGGCCTGGCCAACGCCGGTCGGCTCGTGACCGACAACCCGGGTCTCCTGTCGCTGCGCGTGGTCCAGGAGCTGTCGACGAGGAGCGGCAACACGGTCGTCCTGGGTCTCGATGGGGCCGCCTCGGCCGGGTCGGGCACCGCGGCCGTCACACGGTCGCGCCGAACCCGGGCAGCGGACAACCCGCCCGGCGGCTGATCAGGCCGGGCGCGAGCTCGCAGCGAGCTCGAGCACGACACCGGCCAGGCGCTCGCGCCCGGCGTCGTCGCGCATGATCGTGTCGGTGACGAGCGTGCGCATGCCGAGCGCCCCGATCGACTCCGCGGTCGCCCCATCGACGTCGTCGAGCACGAACGCGTCGGCCAGCCCGGCGTACTCGCGCGCGACCCCGAGTGCGCTGCTTTCACGACCCAACGACGCCAGCATCCGATCGGCCGGGCCTTTCAGCGCCTTGCCACCGACGATCCCGCTGATCGCGACGACCGGCGCACCCCGCACCGTGGCCCCGTCGATCGCCGGGCGGATCCCGGGAACTGCGAGGATCGGCGCGATCGAGACGATCGGGTTGGACGGGGCGATAACGACGACGTCCGCGGTGTCGAATGCCGCCAGCGCCTCCGGGGTCGCGTGGGCGTGCTTCCACGCCGCGGAACCGGACCTCGTGGACCGCCGGCTCCTGGTGCCGGTGGACGAAGTACTCCTGGAACTCGAGCCAGCCGTCGGCGGTGAGGACCTCGGTGCGGACCGGCTCGTCGGCCATCGGCAGGACGCGCGATGAGATGCCCATCGCCTGCTGCAGTGCCAGCGCGACGACAGTCGGGCGGTCGCCGGCGCGCAGGCGGTCGGTCCGCCACAGGTGGGTCGCCAGGTCGCGGTCACCGAGGCGGAACCAGGTCAGCTCGCCGAGCTGCTCGAGACGGTCCATGACCGTCCAGCTCTCGCCGCGCAGCCCCCAGCCACGGATCTCGTCGTCGAGGTCGGCGAGGGTGTAGGCAACGGTGTCGTGATCCGGCCAGATCGCGAGGCCGTGGAGCTCGAGGTCGTCGCCGGTGTTGACGATCACCGTGAGGTCGGATCCGACGTGGCGGGCGAGGCCGTCCGCCAGCTTCGCCCCACCGACCCCGCCGGCCAGCAGGACGACCCTCATCGCTCGAGCCGCTCCCCGACCTCGGGCATCCGCTCGATGGTTTCGCGGTCGTACGGGGCGGGCATCCGCACGATGACGGTCTCGAACCCGAGCTCGAGATACGGGCGGATCGCGTCGGCGACCTCGGCCGGTGAGCCGGCCAGGAATCCATCGACCTCGGCGATGGGCACGCCGTTCTGGTCGAGCAGCTCCGCGAGCCGGTCGCGTGCCGCGCCGGCGTCGTCGCGCAGCACGATCGGGAAGCTGAGGGTCATCTCGATCGTCCCGATGTCGCGCCCGATCGCGGCGCAATGGCGGCGAAGCGTCTCGACCGCGTCGCGGACCTCATCGAGCGAGCCGGCGGTGTTCCACGCATCGGCTCGTTCGGCAACGATCCGCAGCGTCTTCTGGCGACCGCTGCCGCCGATGAGGATCGGCAGGTGCGGCTGGATCGGGCGCGGCTCGCACAGCGCCTCGTGCATCTGGTAGCGCGGGCCGTCGTGCGTGACCCGCTCGCCTTCAAGCAGGCGACGCAGCAGCATCACTGATTCATCGAGCCACCCGAGCCGCTCGCCCGGGCTCGCCCCGAAGTCGATGCCGAAGGCGTCGTGCTCGCGCTCGAACCACGCACCGCCGATGCCGAGCACGGCACGCCCACCCGAGACGTGGTCGAGGGTCGTCGCCAGCTTCGCGGTCAGCCCCGGGTTCCGGAACGTGTTGGCGCCGACCATCAACCCGAGCCGGACGCGGCTGGTCACGGGGGCGAGCGCGGCCAACGCGGTCCAGCCCTCGAAGATCGGCTGCTCCCACGGTCCGAAGATCGCGAGCAGGTGGTCCCAGGTCCAGACCGAATCCCAACCCGCCGCTTCGGCGGCGATCGCCGAATCGCGGAACCCCGGCCAGTCGGTCTGTTGCGACCACAGCTGGAGACCGAACTTGACGGGCATCGTTATGCGCGCCTCAGTCGTCGTCGAGATGGTCGTGGACGCCGGCGACGCGGACGCGGAACGAGATCCGCTCCTGCCGCTGGAACCCGTCGGCGATCAGCCGCTCGGCCTCCGCCGGGTCGTCGGCGTGATAGCGGCGCGCCATCTCGGCGATGTCGGCCTGGGCGGTCGCCTGGTCGGTGATGGCCTCGGCCGTGCCGGTCAGCCCAACCCAGCGGTATCCGTCGGCCTCGTCGACGACCGTGACGGCGATGCGTGGATCGCGCAGCAGGTTCGTCGGCCAGCGGCGTCCGATCCGGCTGTTGAGCACGATCGCGTCGCCGTCGAGCCGGTACCAGAGGACGGCCTGTCGGGGAGCGCCATCAGGGTCGATCGTCGCGATCGCCGCGAACCGGTTCGCGGCGAGGAAGTCGCGGACGGCTGGCGAGAACGCCGCCGTGGCCGCGTGGCGCGCGGCGGTCGCATGGGTCATCGGCGGATGGTACGCGGCTGCGCCCGGTGCCGGGCCGTGCCGCCGAAAGGGGGTTGGCGTCGGCGCCGCCAAGCCAGCGACGCCGAGCGCGCGCATCGTCGAGGACGCGCGGCGTCCCGCGTCAGTCGTCGGCGGTCAGGGGTGGCGCCGTACCTTGGTCTGTTGCGCCCTGGCCAACAGCCCGGTCATGCCAACCGCTCGCCTGCCCGGACCTCGATGTCGAGGCGGTTCTCCGGCGGCGCCAGCGGGCAGGCCCAGCGTGGATCGAAGGCGCACGACGGCTGCGTCGCGAAGTTGAAGTCGAGGATGAGGCGGCCGTCGTCGGTCGTGCCGAGGTCGGCGGACTTGGCGGCGTCCATGAGGTAGCGACCGGCACCGTACGTCGTCGGTGCCGTTCGTCGCGTCGCGGAACGGGATGAACAGCCCACCGGCGTAGCCCGCCAGCCAGAACACCGAGAGACGCCGCTCCCCGCTCGGGAACGGCAACCGCACCGTGCCGATCCGCCGGAAGGACAGGATGTCCGGACCGCTGTTGGGCAGCTCGAGGGTCGGCGCTGCCGGGTCGGGCGGCGGCGCCGGTTCCACGTCGACCGCGAACCGGAGGGCCGGATCGTGATCGAAATGCCGGGCGTGGAAGGCGGCGCGCTCGGCGACGGGGAGCGGCGATTGCGGGTGCTCGCGGAACAGCCATTCTCGGCCTGCCCGCCAGTGGGCGAGGGCGATCGCCGGATCGCCCGCGGCCATCCCCCGGACCTCGACGTAGAGGGCTGCCACGCGTCGCCGCCAGTCAGCGAGCGTCAAACGGTCCTCGAGGGAGCCGTCGCCCTGTTCCCAACCGCTCATCGGCGGCGCAACGACCCGATCGCGATCCACGCCCCGAGGCCGATCAGGAAGACCGGCCAGAGCTGGCTCCAGCGCAGGCTAGGCATGTCGAGCCCGAGCGTCTGGTCGGCGAAGAACCAGAGACCGATCGCGACCAGGATCCCGCCGACGACGATGGTGCCGGTGCGACCCGGATCGTCGCGTCTCGATCGCCAGGTCGGCCCTGGTGCGGGGGGCGGCGGTGGCACCGCTGGCGCGATCGGCGGGGCCGGCGGCGCGGCCGGTGGCGGCGTCGCCGTGGCCGACGCCGTCGAGGGAGCCGGTTCGAAGCCGGTCGTCGGATCCGTGTCGTTCGGGCCGCCGGGTGAGTCGGTCATCGTGAGACCTCCGTCCGTCGCGGATGGGAGCGAGGCGAGACCATCGTAGCCCGCCATACTTGTCGCGGCGCCGCGCAGCTCGGCGCAAGAGGATCGATGGGAGGAGCCGCGTGCGGGATACGGCAGAGATCGGCGTGTTCGGGGGCTCGGGGTTCTATTCGCTGCTCGACGACGTGCGCGAGATCAAGGTCGACACCCCGTACGGCCCCCCGTCGGACTCGCTGTTCCTCGCCGACGTCAACGGCCGTCGCGTCGCGTTCCTGCCGCGCCACGGGCGGCGCCACACGATCCCACCGCACCGGATCAACTACCGCGCCAACGTCTGGGCGATGCGCTCGCTCGGCGTCAAGGCGGCGATCTCGCCGTGCGCCGCCGGATCGCTGGCGCTGCATGTGAAGCCCGGGGACTTCGTCGTCTGCGACCAGTTCGTCGACCGGACCTCGGGGCGGGCCGACACCTTCTACGACGGGCCGATCGTCACGCACCTCTCGTCGGCCGACACCTACGACCCGGTCCTCCGCGAGCTGGCGATCGCGACGATCCGCGACCACGGCATCGAGGTCCATGAGCGCGGCACCGTCGTCGTCATCCAGGGCCCGCGCTTCTCGACGAAGTCCGAATCGAAGTGGTTCAGCGACGCGGGCTGGGAGGTCATCAACATGACCCAGTACCCCGAGGCGTGGCTGTGTCGCGAGCTCGGGATCGCGGTGGTCAACATCAGCCTGATCACCGACTACGACGCCGGCGTCCACGAGGGCACCGAGGCGGTCGACGCGCGGAGCGTGCTCGAGGTATTCCAGGCGAATGCGGAGCGGATCCAGAAGGTCGTGCTCGACCTGATCGGGCGGTTCCCGGCCGACCTCGACGGCCTCGGCGCCCGTGCCGCGCTGGACCCGACGCGAGGCGACGGCCACGCGATGTCGGCAGAGGACATCCGCCTGTTCGAGACGGGGCTCTGAGCCCCGTGGCGGGGGAGGGCGGCCGGCTGCCGGTCGGGGTCTCGATCCGGACGATCCGGGCAGATCCGCGCTGGTGGCTGGAGAGTGCCCGCCGGCTCGACGCCGCCGGCTATGCCGGGGTGTGGGCCTGGGACCACTTCGTCGGCCGCGGCGACAAGACGGTCCCGGTGGTCGAGTGCTGGACCATCCTCGCGATGGCGGCCGGCGCGACCGAGCGCGTGACCGTCGCTCCGTTCGTCGCCAACGTCATGAATCGCCACCCGGCCCTGCTCGCCCGGATGTCGTCGACGCTCCAGGTCGCCAGCGGTGGCCGCCACATCCTGGGGATCGGGATCGGCGGCGCGCCAAAGGAGCACCAGGCCTACGGGATGGACTTCCCGGACGCGCCGGAACGCGTCGCCAGGCTGGAAGAGGCGGTCGCGGTCATCCGGGCCCTGTGGACGGGCGGACCGGTCACTCGACCGTCGCCGTACTACCCGCTCGAGGAGGCGTTCGCCCACCCGGTGCCCGACCCGGTTCCACGGATCATCGTCGGCGGGGAGACCGCCGCCGGGGCCCGGCTGGCGGCTCGCGTCGGCGATGGCTGGAACACGTTCGACGACAACTTCGAGCGCAACTTGCCGCTCTACCTCGAGACCCTCGCCGAGCACGGCAAGCAACGCGAGGATCAGGACGTGCTCGTCGGGTTCCAGGGCGACTGGCTCGGCGATGAGGCGTTCCGCGACTCGCCGTGGTTCCACGATCCGCGGGCCACCTGGGATCGCTGGCACGAGGCCGGCGCCGACGGCGCGATCGTCCTGGCGCGGACGACCGACGACATCGATGCGATGGTGGACGCGGTCGCCCGCTGGTAGGGCGCACTCACGCGACGGGTCCAAGCGAGGTTTCGTGGCACCATCCCGAGGTGACCCCGACCACCGCCGCCAATCCGCCGGCACCCGTCGAGCCGACGCACCCGTGCGTCCGCTGCGGTCGGCCGGTCGGCCCCGGGGTCGGCCTCTGCGAGGACTGCAATCCGCTCGGGCTTCGCGACGTGGCGTCCGGTCAGGTTCACGGTTCGGTGTTCGTGGCGGTCCTCGTCGCCGTGGCGATCCTCGCGATCCTGGCGCGGCTGTCGATCGCGGGCATCGGGCCATTCCCAGCGACGATCGACGGGGTCACGCCGTCCGGTGGCGGGCTCGCCGTCACGTTGACGGTGACCAACGAGGGCGCGGCAGGCCAGACCACGTGTCGGGTCGGGCTCGCCGGCGACGTCGGCGTGGGAACGGCGGCCTTCATCGCGACGCCGCGGCTCGGACCGCGTGAGACCCGCACGTTCACGACGGTCGTCTCCCAGTTCGGGAGCGAGCCGCGCGACCTGACGGTGGCCTGCCGCGTCCCGTGACCGACGAGGACCGAGCCTTCGCGATCGCGCTTGCCGCCCGTGCCGGCGAGATCCTGATGGACCGCTACGAACGCCTCGAACGCATCGACTACAAGAGCGCGCGCGACGTCGTGACCGAGGCCGACCACCTGTCCGAGGAACTGATCATCGATGCCATCCGGGCCATCCATCCGGGCGACGCCATCCTCGCCGAGGAGAGCGGTGAGCACCGGGCGGTCGAGGGCGATGCGCCGACTTCGGGTCGCGGCCGGGTCTGGATCATCGATCCGCTCGACGGCACGGTGAACTACGCGAACGGCATCCCGTTCTTCTGCGTGTCGATCGCGCTCGTCGTCGATGGCCGGCCGACGGTCGGTGTCGTGCACGATCCGACCCGAGCCGAGACGTTCGCGGCTGCCGACGGGGAGCCGGCGTTGTTGATGTCGACGCTCGGTTCGCCGAACCACGCCATCGGCGCCTCGACCAAGGACAAGATCTCCGACTTCGTCGTGTCGCTGGCGCTGAGCGGGCGCGGGGTGGCTACCCGGGCCCGCAACGTACGGAAGGCGATCCGGATCTCGCGCTCGATGGGCTCGGCAGCGTTAGCGCTGGCCTATGTCGGCAACGGCCGGTTCGACGCGTTCATCCAGCAGGGTGGGCTGTCGAGCTGGGACGTCGCGGCTGCCGGGCTGATCGCCGAGCGGGGCGGGGCCACGGTGACGGCGATGGACGGCGGCCCGTGGTTCGACCTCGCGCATACCCCCAAGTCGATCGGGGTGATCGCGGCGCCGACGGCGCATCACGAGGAGCTGCTCGCGCTCGTCAGGTAGCCCGCCGGCTTGACGACGCCGGACGTCGTCGACTAGGTCTCGTCCAGCCAGCGGTGCGGCCGGGACCTCAGGCGATCGAGGCCCCATTCGTCGCAGAACGCCTCCCAGTCGTCGCGCGGCGCCCCGTCCCAGCGCAGCTCGTCGGGGTCGCGCTGGCGGATCGGCACCCCGTCGTCCGCGGTGCGGAGTCGGGCCAGGTCGCGGTACAGCAGCGCCTCGTCCCAGTGGTCGCGCAGCGACGCCGCGAGCGTCATCGCGCGACCGCCGCTGACGCCCGGGACCTCCCAGGCCGAGGCCCGTCCCGGCACGTCTTCGAGGTGGCCGTACTGCGCGAGGATCGCCGCCGCGCCCTTCGCGCCCCAGCCCGGGATGCCGGGGTAGCCATCCGACGAGTCGCCGACGACGCGCCAGCCAGTCCGGGATCGATGTCGGCGGCACGCCCCACTTGGCGCGCACCCCCGCGTCGTCGTAGGTGATGCCGCGCCGCCGATCCCAGAGCACGATGCGCTCATCGCGGACGAGCTGGGCCATGTCCTTGTCGGGCGTGCAGACGAGGATCTTTTCGACACGCCTGTCCTCGGCGAAGCGGACGGCCGCCGCGGCGATCGCGTCGTCGGCCTCGAACTCGACCATCGGCCAGAGCGCGATGCCCGAGCGCCTCGATCGCCGCCTCGGCGATCGGGAACTGGTCGAGCAGATCGCGGGGCATGCCGGCCGACGACTTGTAGCCCGGGAAGAGGTCGTTGCGGAACGACTCGATCACCCGGTCGGTCGCGGCACCGACGTGGGTCGCGCCTTCCTCGCGGAGCAGGTACAGCAGCTGGTCGCACCAGCCCGGAGACGCCGGACAGCACGACGCCGTCACGACCGATGACCGGCGGACGCGGCGCGTAGTGGGCGCGGAACAGCTCGTAGGTGGCGTCGACGAGGTGAAGCTGCACGAAGGCGCTGGTCAGCGCATCCGGGTCTGCCACATGGCGACCCCGGCATCGCGCATCGACGCGAGCGCCCGCTCGCCGTCGCCCGGCTGGAGGTCGACGGCGGCGATGGCGTCGGTCAGCGTCGCCGTCCGATAGCCGAGGCGGGCGGCATCGAGCGCCGTGGCGCTTGACGCAGTAGTCGGTCGCGAGGCCGACGACCACGACGTCCTCGATGCCGCGCTCGCGGAGCAGGCCGTCCAGCTCGGTCGGCTTCTCCTCGCCGGTCGTCGGGTCGCGCATCGTGAACCCCGAGTAGCCGTCCTCGCCGTTGGCACCCTTGTGGACCCGGGGAGCGTCATCGGGCATCGCCAGGTCCGGGTGGAGCCGTGCTCCCCAGGTGTCCGCGACGCAGTGGACCGGCCAGATACCGCCGTCCTTCTGGAAGTGCGGCGTCGACTCGGGGTGCCAGTCCTGGGTCGCGACGACGAACGCGCCGGCCGCGCCGGCCATCGCGATCTCGCCGTTGATCACCGGGACGACGCGATCGCCGCCGGCCACCGACAGGCTGCCCGCCGGATCGGCGAAGTCGTTCTGGACATCGACCACGATCAGCGCGGTCGTGGGGCTGTAGCGCTGCATCGACCGGAGCGTAGCAAAGCGTCCGCGGCGCGTGGCATGCCGACGGGGCGCTCGATCGACGATCGATGCACCCGGTGCACCAACGGTCGGCGAATGGCCGCTGACGGGGCGCTCGATCGACGATCGGTCCCGGTGCACCAGCGCTACCTGCTGGGTATTCGTGGCGCGCATAGAGCGGAGGCTCGACAGTCGGAATCGCGGTTCCGCGGACCGATTTGCCTGCTGGGTATTCGTGTCCGCGATATCCAGCAGGTAAAACCCGCCGGTGGCCCGCAGGTTATGCGCCTCAGGAATGAACAGCAGGCGAGGGCGTCAAAGGGTGCGGCGAGGCGGGCGCGCCGGAGCACACAGGGCTCCTCGCCACGTGATCCGGGAGCTGAGCTGCGTTGCCTGGCTCAGACGTCGCCGTCGCCGGCGACCCTCAGCCGATCATCGCGGACTGTTCGTCCTTGACGGGCTCCGGTTCCTCGACCTCGGGCGGCTTCGGCGGCTCGACGTCGAGCAGGTAGCCGATGCCCTGGAACGTCTTGATGCGACCGGGCTCACCGGGCTCGGCACCCAGCTTGCGGCGGACGCGCGACACCCACACCCGCAGGTACTGGAGGTCGTCGCGGTACTCGGGTCCCCAGACCTTGGTCAGGAGCTCGGTATGGAGGACGACCTTGCCGGCATTGGCGGCGAGGTGCTGGAGCAGCAGCCACTCGGTGCGGGACAGCTGGACGAGCTCTCCCTTGCGCGTGACCATCCGGCGCTCGAGATCGATCTCGATGTCGTCGAAGGCGATCACGCCCGAACCGGGGCTGGCACCCGACGATCGCCGCAGCACCGCACGGACGCGCGCGGCAAGCTCGTCCGGGTGGAACGGCTTGGCGATGTAGTCGTCGGCGCCGAGGTCGAGGCCCTTGGCCTTGTCGGCGGTCGAGCCCTTGGCCGTCAGCAGGATCACCGCGACGGGGCGGCGCTCGCGCAGCTGGCGCATGACCTCGATGCCATCGAGGTCGGGCATGACGATGTCGAGGAGCACGATGTCCGGTCGGACCTCCTCGGCCTTTTGCAGGGCGTCTTCACCACCATTGGCGGTGACGACGCGGAAGCCTTCCTCGCCGAGGGCGATCGAGACGAGCTTGGTGATCCGGGGCTCGTCGTCGGCGACCAGGACGAGTGGTTGGGTACTCATCGACGCGGCACCTCCTGGGGGATCGAGGTCATGGTGCCGGACTTCGTCCGGCCCGTCATCAGGACGGGGCCGGGACGCTCGGAAGCGTGACGTTGATGTTCGTGTCGTTGGACGAGTTGGTGCGGGAGCCGCCGCCCGGGCCCATCAGGAAATACCAGCCCAGGGCCAGCACGATGATGATGGCGATGATCCCAAGGATCACGCCAGTGCTCGAGCCGCCGTCCTTGACGACGACGGTGTCACGGGATTCGCTCATGTGTGGGTCTCCCTGTTCGTGGAGGGGGTTTCGGAGCCCCAGCATCACCGCGCGACCCTGACGCCCGTTGCCCCCGACATTGCAGAACCGTTGCATCGGCATTACAGGCCGCCCGGCCCGTTCGTGGACTACCCTTCGGCCCATGGCGTTCACCGACGAGGACCTCGACCTGATCGATCGGACGGAGGAGGTCGAGATCCAGACCTCGGTCGATGGCGGCGAGGCGCACCGCACGATCATCTGGGCGGTCGTCGACCGGGGCGACGTGCTCATCCGCTCGTACATCGGCCCGGATGCGCGGTGGTACCGCGAGGCGACGGCCAATCCGGAGGTCGTCCTCCATGTCGATGGCCACGCCCTCCCGGCGCGCGTGGCCCACGCCAGCGATCCCGATTCGATCGCCCGGGCATCGGCCGCCTTCGCGCGCAAGTACGCCAGCGACCCGGCGACGCCGCGGCTGAATCGGGACGAGGTGCTGCCGCTCACGCTCCGTCTCGATCCGGCGTGACCGGAGGCATCCGAGCCGCAACCGTCCCGAACCTGGCGTCCGGCCTACCATAGCCAGCGAACAACCATGTACTTCGACGAATTCAAGCACCAGCTCCCCGACATCGATCCAGCCGAGACCGACGACTGGATGACCTCGCTCGACGACGTCGTCGAGCAGGAGGGCGAGACCCGCGCGCGCTTCCTCGTCTACAAGCTGCTCAAGCGCGCGCGCCAGCTCCAGATCGGGCTGCCGCCGCTCACCCAGACGCGCTACATCAACACGATCAGCCCGGAGCAGGAGCCGGCGTTCCCCGGCGACGAGGCGATGGAGCTGCGGATCCGGCGGATCGTCCGCTGGAACGCCGTCGCGATGGTGCTCCGCGCCAACAACCGGTTCCCGGGCATCGGCGGTCACCTCTCGACGTACGCCAGCTCGGCGAGCCTCTACGAGACCGGGTTCAACCACTTCTTCAAGGGCAAGGACGGCGACGCCGCGGGCGACCAGGTCTTCTACCAGGGCCACGCCGCACCCGGGATCTACGCCCGAGCGTTCCTCGAGGGGCGGATCTCCGAGGAGCAGCTCGACCACTTCCGGCGGGAGGGCAAGCCGGGCGAGGGCCTGAGCTCGTACCCGCACCCGCGGCTGATGCCGGACTTCTGGGAGTTCCCGACGGTCTCGATGGGGCTCGGGCCGATCAGCGCGATCTACCAGGCCCGGTTCAACCGCTACATGCAGAACCGCGGGCTGCTCGACACGTCGAAGTCGCGGGTCTGGGCGTTCGTCGGCGACGGCGAGACCGACGAGCCGGAGTCGCTCGGGGCGCTCCACGTCGCGGCCCGCGAGGGTCTCGACAACCTGACGTTCGTCGTCAACTGCAACCTGCAGCGTCTCGATGGTCCCGTCCGCGGCAACGGCAAGATCATCCAGGAGCTCGAGGCCGTCTTCCGCGGGTCGGGCTGGAACGTGATCAAGGTGATCTGGGCCCGCGAGTGGGACGAGCTGCTCGCCCGCGACGT
Source organism: uncultured Chloroflexia bacterium (assembly GCA_963788235.1). GTDB lineage: Bacteria > Chloroflexota > Limnocylindria > Limnocylindrales > CSP1-4 > SPCO01. Next base: position 575,240 of record CAWBFV010000004.1, read on the forward strand.
GGACGGCGTCCTGGTCCAGAAGATGAACGACACGCTCGACGGCGAGTTCCAGAAGTTCAGCGTCGCCGGCGGCGCCTACATCCGCGAGCACTTCTTCGGGCCCGATCAGCGCCTGCGCAAGCTGGTCGAGCACCTCTCGGACGACGACCTGGCCAAGCTCCGGCGGGGCGGCCACGACTACCGGAAGCTGTACGCCGCCTATCGCGCCGCGACCGAGTTCAAGGGCGCGCCGACCGTCATCCTCGCCAAGACCGTGAAGGGCTGGACGCTGGGGCCGGGCGTCGAGGCACGCAACATCACCCACCAGGCCAAGAAGCTGTCCGAAAAGGAGCTGGTGGTCTTCCGCGATCGACTCGCAGCTGCCGATCCCGGATGACAAGCTCAAGGACGCCCCGTACTACCACCCTGGGCCGAAGTCGGAGGAGGTCGAGTACCTCCGCGAGCGACGCAAGGCGCTCGGCGGCGAGATCCCGAAGCGGATCGTCCGCTCGAAGCCGCTCCCCGCGCCCGCCGCCCGAGGTCGACGCCGAGTTCGCGGCCGGCAGCCAGACACCGGTCTCGACGACGATGGTCTTCACCCGGATCCTGCGCAACCTGATCCGCGACAAGGACCTCGGGCCGCGGATCGTGCCGATCATCCCGGACGAGGCGCGGACGTTCGGCATGGACCCGCTCTTCAAGGAAGTCGGGATCTACGCGGCGCTGGGCCAGCGCTACGAGCCGGTCGACTCGGATCTCGTGCTGTCGTATCGCGAGGCGACCGACGGCCAGGTCCTCGAGGAGGGCATCACCGAGGCGGGCTCGATGGCCTCGTTCCAGGCGGCCGGCACGTCATACGCGACGCACGGCATGGCGATGATCCCGTTCTACATCTTCTATTCGATGTTCGGCTTCCAGCGGACCGGCGACCAGATGTGGGCGTTCGGCGATGCGCGCGGCCGGGGGTTCCTGATGGGCGCCACCGCCGGGCGGACGACGCTGGCGGGGGAGGGCCTGCAGCACGACGACGGCCACTCGCACATCACCGCGTCGACGATCCCCAACGTCCGCGGCTACGACCCGGCGTTCGCCTACGAGCTGGCGGCGATCATCCGCGACGGGGTCGAGCGGATGTACGGGGCCAAGCCCGAGGACGTCTTCTACTACATCACGCTGCACAACGAGAACTACCCGCAGGCGCCGCGGCCGGACGGCGTGACCGACGAGGCGATCCTGCGCGGGATCTACCGGTTCGCCGCGGCGCCGGATCTCGGGCGCGACGCGCACCCCGCACGGCTCGTCGGCTCGGGCGCGATCCTCCAGCAGTCGATCGCCGCGCGCGACATCCTGGCCGAGAAGTTCGGCGTCGCCGCCGAGGTGTACAGCGCCCCGTCGTTCCCGCTCCTTCGCCGCGATGCGCTGGCCGCCGAGCGCTGGAACCGGTTCCACCCCGACGCCAAGAGCCCGCGGGTGCCGTACGTTCAGACGGTCCTCCCGGCCGACGGCGGCCCGATCGTCGCCGCCACGGACTGGCTCAAGGCGCTCCCCGACATGGTCGTCGCGCTGGTTGCCCGAGTACTACGTCTCGCTCGGCACCGACGGCTTCGGCCGGAGCGGCACGCGCGAGGACCTCCGCGCGCTCTTCGAGATCGATCCGCCGCACATCGCGGCTGCCACGATGGTCGCGCTGGCGCGCTGCGGTGCGCTCGCCCCGGCCCGGGCGGCCAAGGCGGTCCGTGAGCTCGGCCTCGATCCCGACAAGGTCGACCCAGCCGTCCTGTAGATCCCGGTCCGGCTGCCCGCGGGCGTCGCCTTCGTCGGGCTCATCCGCCTTGTGTGGATGGCTCCGTGACCTCGGTGGCCGTCGAGGGCGTGCTGCGCTGCACGCGATCCTCGAGCACCTCGGCATCGAACGAGTCGGGCTCGATCGCACGGAGCGTGAAGCCGAACTCGGATCCGCCCTCGGGTCGGCGACGCGCCCAGATCCGGCCGCCCATGGCCTCGATCAGGGTCGCGCACACGAACAGCCCGATCCCCGACCCGGCGACCGCACGGGCGCTTTCCGGGTCGCGATAGAACAGCTCGAAGATCCGATCGATCGAGGCGATCGGGACGCCCGGGCCATCATCGCTGACGCGAACCTCGACGTGGCCGTCCTGTTTCCGTGCGGACACCACGACGGTGGAGCCCTCGGGCGTGTACTTCGCGGCATTGCCGAGCAGGTTGCGGACGATCTGCTCGATGTAGGTCGCCTCGCCGGCGACGATCGGCAGGTCCCGCTCGAACTCGGTCGTGACCGTGATGCTCGTCAGTTCGCGAGACTCGTGGGCTACGGCTCGCTCCAGCAGCCGGCGCGGCTCCAGCGGTTCGGGCTCCACCTCGAGGCGGCCGCGCTCGATCCGGCTGAGGACCAGGAGGTCCTCGACCAACCGGTGGAGCCGCTCGGACTCCGAGCGGACATCCTCGAGCAGGCTGGCCCGGGTGGCGTCGTCATCGGCCCGGCCCGGTCGAGACAGGATCTGGGCGAGCCCCATGATCGTCGTGATCGGGGTCCGGAGCTCGTGGCTGATGACGTCGACGAACGCCTCGCGGAACTGACCCGCGCGGTGCTCCTCGGCGAGCAGTCGATCACGGTCGTCGATCAGCCGCCGGCGGTCGGTGATGTCCTGACCCGTGCCGATCATGCGGATCGGCTGGCCCGTGTCGTCCCGGAACACTCGACCCGCGCCGTGGGTCCAATGGATCGATCCATCGGGCCACACGATGCGGAAGTCGAGCGCGAACGTGTCCCCCGACTCCTGGGCGGCCGCGATCGCGCTCTCGAACGTCGCGCGGTCGTCGGGGTGGATCGTGTCGATGTACGTCGCGTAGTCCGGAGCATCGGGGCTCGGCTCGAGCCCGTGCTGCCGATAGATCGCCTCGGACCAGCTGAGCTTGCCCGTGACGATGTCCCATTCCCAGAACCCGGTGCCCGACGCCGCCAGCATCACTTCGAGCCGGGCATCGCGCGCCTCGATCTCCTCGGCCAGTGCCGAGACCTCGTCCAGGGCGTCCACCAGCCGGTCGCGCGCCGCCCGTCGCGAGGCCACGAGCCAGACCGTCGCGCTGGCGACCACGAGGTACAGGAGCTGGCGGAACTGGTCGGTGCGGGTCTCGGCGTTGCCGATGCCGACGAAGACCACCACGTTGAGGACGACTTCGATGATCAGCGCGGTGAGGCCGCCCGACAGACCGCCGAGCCACGCGGCCAGCACGGCACCCGCCATGAGCACGACGTAGCCGGTGTCGCCCTCGATCGCCTGGTTAAGGGTGGCCTTCAGGGCGACCGCGACCAGCCCGATAAGCAAGCCGGCGAGGATCGCCTGGCCCGTGCCGAAGCGCACCTCCCGGACGCGGGCGATCTCCCCCTTGGCGCGTCCCGAGGGGCTCGCCGCAGTCCCCGCGGTGTTCTCGACCACGCTGCTCCTCCAGGGACGCCTGCTCGCCGCTACCGCCGGAAGTATACGGACGACCCTCACCGACACCCCGGTGGCCCGAGCCCCGGCCGCTGATAGCCGCGTGTTACCGAGACGCTTCCACGATTGACGTGCCGCCGATCCCGCGGTCTCTAGCGTTCCTCGGGACCCCCAGGTCGTAGGAGGCCGAACATGGACCGAACGAACGATGCGCGCGATCAGCGCTTTCCTCGGAGCACCGAGGACGACCTGTTGAACGAGGGTCGTGGCGTCGAAGACACCACCGATCCGGCGTATCGACGCGATGTCGACGACGACGATGAGCACGGGACCGAGGCAGTCGGCGCCGGTGCCGGCGCGCTCGGTGGCGCGGCAGTCGGGATGGCCGTCGGTGGCCCTCCGGGCGCTGTGATCGGCGGCGCGATCGGCGCAGTCGGCGGCGCCGTGGCCGGTGAGGCCGCGGAAGGTGACGACGAGGCTGGCTCCGGTACCGGCGCACTCGGTGGCGGTGCCGCTGGCGCCGTGATCGGTGGCGCGATCGCCGGACCTCCGGGCGCGGTCGTCGGTGGCGCCGTCGGCGCAGCCGGCGGTGCCGGTGCTGGCGACAAGCTCGAAGAGGACGTCGAAGAGGGTCGCCGACCGGAGTTCGACCGGGACCGCTGATCGATCGACGATCCACCCGGCCCGGGGCCGGGAGTGCGAAACTGACCGCGAACCTCGACATCCGGGGTTCGCGGTCTCCATGTCATCGAGGAGCTGATCATCCGACCCCTCCGCATCGCGCAGGTCGCGCCGCCGCTCGAGCGCGTGCCGCCGTTGGCATACGGTGGGACCGAGCGGATCGTGCACGGCCTCGTCACCGAGCTCGACCGGCGCGGTCACGACGTCACGACGTTCGCGAGCGGGGATTGGTCGTGCCCGGCAAGCACGTCGTGACGGTCCCCACGGCGCTGCGGCCGCAGGGCTATACGGGCGACACGCTGCCATACATGCAGCTGACCTTCCACCTGCTCCTCGAACGCATCAGCCAGTTCGACCTGGTCCATAGCCACCTCGAGTGGATGAACCTGCTCCTGGCCCGCATCAGCCCGGTGCCCGTCGTGTCGACATTCCACGGCCGCCTCGACCTGCCCTGGGCCGACGAGCTCTTCGCACATCCGCCGGCCGGTCTCGTCGCGATCAGCAAGAACCAGGCGTCCGCGCACCCGGACGTCCCGTGGGCGGGCATCGTGTACAACGGGCTGAACCTGAAGGATTCACCGTTCGGCAGCAAGCGGACGGACGCGCTCTGCTTCGTCGGACGGGTCGCCCAGGAGAAGGGGATCGTCGAGGCGATCGAGGTCGCGAAGGCGTCCGGACGACCGCTCAGGATCGCGGCGAAGGTCGGTCCGGTCGGACCGGAGAAGGACTACGACGACGCAGTCTTCCAGCCGGCCCTCAAGGCGGCCGGTAAGAGCGTGGAGTTCCTCGGCGAGCTGTCACAGGCCGATCGTGACCAGCTCTTCGCCGAGAGCTACGCCTCGCTGATGCCCGGGTCGTGGCCCGAGCCGTTCGGGCTCGTCGCGATCGAGGCGCTCGCCTGCGGGACCCCGATCGTCGCTCGCCGTTCGGGCGCCCTGCCCGAGATCATCCGCGACGGGATCGACGGGTTCTTCGGGGACGACGTGACCGCGATGGCCTTCAAGGTCGACCGTGTCGAGGACCTCGATCGCGAGGCGATCCGGGCGTCGGTCATCGATCGGTTCTCCGTCGAGCGCATGACCGACGGCTACGAGGCGATCTACCGCGACATGCTGACCCCCAGATCGGGCCGGCCGGCGATCGCGGTGATGGACGAGACGTCAGGCGACTCGGGACGCAAGGACCGGACCGGCGACCCACTCGGAGCCGGCGCCGGGAGCTGAGCCGAGGCGGCCCCAGGGGTCAGAGCTGCTCGTCCGGATCCGCGATGTCCGCGGCATCAGGTGCGTCGGCACCCTCGCGCGTCCAGGGGCTGTCGTCCTTGTCGGTCGCGGGGCGATCGCCGCGCGGCTCCTTCTCGGTCTCATCGGCTGTCCGGTCGGGGTCGAAACGCGGGTCCCGATCCTGGGTTCGTTCGTCGGTCATGGCCGTCACCTCACTTGATCGTGACTGCGGCCACCATGGCACCCGGCGGCCCACGGAGCATCGAGACGCGAGCGCGCCGGTGTTGCAGCGCTCTTCCAGCGTGCAGGGGGACTTCGGCGGTCAGGCGGTCCGCATGGCTCGGCGCAGCAGGACCCACGCCGCGAAGAGCGTCACGAGCGCGATCACGCCGAGCGCGCCGATCTCCCACGCCGAGTTCGTCGTCCCACGCAGCATGAGGTCCTGCAGCAGCACGATCCCATGCGTCACCGGCAGGAGGTAGGCGAGCGACCGGACCACCGGGCTGAACTGGTCGATCGACAGGACGAAGCCGCTGAAGAACACGGAGGCGAGCAGGACGAGCAACGACAGCTGCACCGCCTGGCGCTCCGAATCGGAGAGCATCGCGATGAGCAGGCCCACCCCGATCGACGCAAGCAGGAACAGCGCGATGACTCCCGCGATCAACCCGCGATCGCCGAGGATCGGGATGCCGAACCCGGCCACCAGCAGCGCGACCGTCGCGAACGCGATGAGGGCGCCGAGGACCCCGAACGCGATGATCTTGCCTGCCATGATCTCGGGGGCGCTGACCGGCGAGATGCGGAAGAGCTCCATGACGCCGCTCGTGCGTTCCCGGACCAACGACATCGCCACGAGCGTGACGGCGAGATGCTGGAGGATCAGGGCGAGCACGGCCGGTCCGAAGAACGAGAGGACCGCAGGCGTCGATGGCGCGAGGTTGTGGAGGAACGCCGTCGTCGGCGCCGCGACGACGTCCGGAGGGATGAGCGCGACATCCGGGTTGCCGGCGTCGATCGCCACGCCCTGGCCTTCCGCCACGGCCTGCTCGATGATCTTCTTGTTGACTTCGCTCGCGAGCGTCTGGCCGAGGATCGCCGCGTAGTTCTCGTCCACGGGGTCGACTTCGTCGATGAGGACCTCGATCTCGCTCTGCTTGCCCGCTTTGAACTGGTCCTGGGCGTTGGCGGGGGCGACGATGACGATATCGACCTGCCCGGCGTGCAGCGAAGCCTCGGCTGCGGCGCGGTCCTGGGTGACCTCCCGGATGTGCAGCGCTGGGCCGGCCAGCTCCTGGTAGGTCGCGGCATCCACCGGCAGCTGGCTGGTCGGAGGCGCGACGATGACCGTCTCGAGCGGTCGTCGGACACCGCTGTACCCGAGCCCGAACACGGCCATGATGAGGAACGGGCCGAGGATCAGGCTGAGGATCGCCCCGGGGCGCCGGAAGGTCTCGATGAGCTCCTTGCCGACGAACGCAAAGATCCGGACGATCACCGACAGCGGAGCTCGGATCACGCCGCCTCCTCGTCCGTGGGAGTCGCCGGGAGGGACTGTCGATCGCGCTCGACCAGCAATGCGAAGACCTCGTCGAACGACGGCCTGGACTCCTGGGCGGTGGTGACCTCGCCACCTTGCTGGGTGATCGCCTCGACGACGTCGGGCAGGCTCGTGGCGGCGTCGCTCACGGTGACCTGGACCTGGTTCGGTCCGCGCTGTTCGATGCGGCGCACGTCGGGGAGGTCGCGCAGCGCGCCGGCCTGGATCGGGTCCCTGGTCTCGATCGTCACCACGTCGCCGCCGAGCGCCTCGCGCCGCAGTTGCTGCGGGCCGCCGAGCGCGATGAGGCGGCCCTCCGAGATGAGCGCGACGGCGTCGCACGACTCCGCCTCGTTGACGTACTGCGTCGTGACCAGCAACGTGCGGCCCTCCTCGCGGAGGGCATGCAGGCCCTTCCAGATCGTGTCGCGGAGGATCGGGTCGATGCCTGCCGTCGGCTCGTCGAGGAACGCGATGGCCGGGTCGTGGACGAGCGCCGACGCCAGCTCCAGGCGTCGCTGCATGCCACCGGACAGCTTGCTGGCGCGCCGTCCGCGGACGGACCACAGGTCGACGAATTCGAGGACGCGTCGAGTGCGCCGATGACGTCGCCACCAGAGCATGCCGAACAGCGACGCCGCAAAGTCGACGTTCTCTCGGGTCGTCAGGTCGGGGAACAGCGCGAACTGCTGGGGCATGTAGCCGATCCGCTCTCGAGTCCGCCGGCGGAACTGCCGCGGGTCCTCGCCCATCACCCGGATCTCGCCCTCGGTCGGCGCCAGCGCCCCGGTCAGCATCCGCACGAGGGTCGTCTTGCCGGCACCCGACGGTCCGATGATCCCCAGGATCGTGCCCGGTGCGACGCGCAGGCTGACGTGGTCGACGGCGACCATGTCGCCGAATTGCTTCGATGCGTTGTCGATCGTGACGGCGTCGTCCATGTGGTCTCGGGTGCCTCCCCTGGGACGAGGTCGTGACGCACGGCGCAGGAGTCCCACCGCGACGTCCCCCAGATTCGATGTCGCGATGGGACTGACCTGCAGTATCGGTTTGGCTGGCTATCGGGAGGTCGCGCCGGGCGCGATGCGAGATTGCAGCGATGTGGCGAGTGCCGCGCGATGGGACGGCGTGACGTGGCGACCCCTAGCGTGACGCCGATGTCAGACCCTGTCGAGGCCGCGCAGGCCGCTGCCCGCGCCACCGGCCTGCGCTATGCCACCGATTCACGACCCGGTATCACGCGGGTCCGCAGCGGCCGCGGCTTCTCGTATCGCGATGCGGACGGCGCGACGATCACGGATCCGCTGGTGCGGAAGCGGATCACGGCACTGGCCATCCCGCCGGCCTGGACCGACGTGTGGATCTGCCCGTGGCCGAACGGGCACCTCCAGGCGACCGGCCGTGACGCCCGGGGACGCAAGCAGTACCGCTATCACGTCGATTGGGGCTCCCGGAGAGGAGCAGAGAAGTTCGACCGCGTGCTCGAGTTCGCCCGGGTGTTGCCCCGCGTCCGGCGGCGAGTCGACGGCGATCTCCGCAAGCACGGCTTGCCGCGTGAGAAGGTGCTGGCGGCCGTGGTCCGGTTGCTGGAGCTCACGCTGATCCGCGTCGGCAACGACGAATACGCCCGTCTCAACCGATCGTTCGGCCTGACGACGCTGCGCGACCGGCACGCGACGGTGACGGGCGACACGATCCGGTTCCGCTTCCGGTCGAAGTCGGGCGTCATGCACGAGAGCGGTCTCCGCGATCGTCGCCTCGCGGGGATCGTCCGCAAGTGCCAGGAGCTGCCCGGCCAGGAGCTCTTCCAGTACGTCGACGACGAGGGAGCGGTTCGCGACGTCGCCTCCGACGACATCAACGACTACCTGCGCGAGGCCTCGGGTGGCGACTTCACGGCGAAGGACGTCCGGACGTGGGCCGGCACGGTGCTCGCCTTCCGGGCACTGCGCGCCCTCACGCCGGTCGAGCACGAGCCGGCCGCCCGGCGCAACCTGCTCGAGGCGATCCGCATCGCGGCCGATGGCCTGGGCAACACCCCGGCGGTCGCGCGTGGGAGCTACGTCCACCCGGCCGTGACCGAGGCGTATCTCGACGGCGAGCTCCCAGGGTCGTCACGGAGGGCCGTCGCCGCGACGGGCGCCACGGTCGGCGCGGCCCCGACGAGTGGCCTGCCCGATCGGTCGGAAGAGCTGGCCCTGATCCGCTTGCTCCGCGAGCGCGTTGCCGCCGGCTCCAAGCGTTCGGGGAGCCGCAAGCGCGGGTAGACGCAGTGATGCCCCGGTCGTGGACCGGGGCATCACGAGTAGTGGAGGGTCAGGTCGTCAGACCGGGTCCTCGCCGTGCTCCTCGCGGAACTTGTTGCGGTCGAGCTCCTTGCGGACCTCGTCCCCCGCGTTGCCGAGGCCGGCGCGGATGTCGTCACCGGCGTTGGCGACCTTGTCGGAGAGGCTCTCGTCCCCGTCCGACTTCCGAATGGTTTCCTTGGTCTCGTTCTCGACTTCGCGGTAGGTTCGCTTCGCGTCATCCATCGTCAAGTCCTCCGTGCCCCACATCCGTCGGGCTTCGACTCGACACTACGGCGCGACGGCTTTCGCGCTGGACCGTCGCGCCGGTTCCATCGGTTGCAGCGCTATCGCACCTTGGTCGGGCGGGTGACCTCGACGCCGCTGCGGTCCATCAGCGCCGTCCCGACCAGTCCGGCCGGCAGCAGGGCTGCAAGGACGAGGACGCGCGGAGCGCCGCCCAGGAACAGTCCGGCGGCGAACCCGATCGACGCGCCGGCGACGATCTTGAGCGTCTCGTCGGAACCCGAGCGGACGAGGCGGTTGGCCTCGTCGAACGCGTCGCGCGTGGTGGTGGCCGCCTCGGGCAGCCTGGCGGTCACTTCGCCGGCGACGCCGGCGACCGTGTCGACTGCCTGGCGTACCTGATCCGTTGCTCGCTTGGACGGGGTGGTCGCACTCATCTCAGATCCTCCAGAAAAGCGACGGACGGCCCGGGGAGGGGACCCGAACCGTCCGTGGCAAGAAGGGGTGCGCCCCGTCACAAGCGCCCACCTTGGGTTTGTACGTTCGTTCGGGGTGAACGTAGAGCCTCGTATGTCCACGTCTCACCACCGGCGACGGCCTCGGACATTGCATCGGCATAACAATGGGCCCGCGAATCGGTGGATCTCGTCGCCGAGTCCAGCGCGCGCCTCCCTCCGTCTGCCGAGATGTGGCTCCCGGACCCCCAGTGGTACGGGAGCCACACGCCTAAGCCTGCCCGGGTGGGCGTCACGGTCATACGTGCGTGGCCGGCCCGTCCCTTGCACTGTCCTAGCGGCTGGGCGTTCCGGTCTCCCGGCCAGGGGTCCGATCCGGCTCGACCTCGCCGTCGTGGACCTCGCCACGCCACGCTCCGGTCGGCTGGCGGCGCGACTCGATGAACTCCTTGAAATGCTCGACGTCCTCCTGGGCCTGTCGATCGACGAAGCCGAGCGCGTCGCCGACCTTCTCCACCGGGTCCGACGGCTCGACGTCGAGCTCCAGGTTGACGCGTGTGCGGCCCTCCCCGAGTCGCTCGAAGCTCACGACACCGGCATTCCTGGCGCCTTCCGTGGACTGCCAGGCGACGCGTCGGTCAGGCTCCTGCTCGATGATCTCGGCAAGCCACGTCCGCTCGATGCCGCCGATCTCGGCGGTCCAGCGCAGGCGCCTGTCGTCGAGCTGCTCGACCCGCTTGACCGCTTCCATGAAGCGGGGGAACTCCTCGAACTGGGTCCACTGGTCGTAGGCCGTCTCGACGGGGACGTCCACCTCGATGGTCTTCGTGATCGTCGACATCAGGTCTCCTTCGGTCATCAGTCATGACGAAGCCCACCGTTGCCGGTGGGCTTCGTCGGGTTTCGCGTACCGGGCCGGTGGCCCGGAACCTGGTCAGATCAGATCGGGCCTCGTCCGACCCGGCTTCGGCCGGTGACGGCATTGACGACCACGACGGTGAGGACGGCACCGATCGTCGCGACGACGATCGAGCTCAGGTCGAGCGCCCCGTTGATCGGATCGCTGTTGAACAGCGCACCCGCGAGGAAGCCACCGACGAGAGCGCCCACGATGCCGAGCACGACGTGCCCGATGATCCCGAGGCCCTCATCACCCTTGACGAGGAATCCGGCCAGATAGCCGGCGATCGCGCCGAGCACGATCCACGCAATGATGCTCATCCAAGTACCTCCATCCCTAACCCATTGCCCTCGCTCAGGACGGCGAGGCGGACATCTCCGGCGCCGACTCGCTCGGTGCCGCTTCGCTCGGTGCCGCTTCACTCGGAGCCGACGTATCGACCGGCGCCAAGGTCTCGGTGCCAGTGGACGTGCCACTGCCCGACGGCGAGCACGCGACCAGGGCCGCGCCCATCGCCAAGATCAAAAGGATTCGCTTCACCATGTAGAACCTCCAGGTTGCGGACGACGCTCCGCGTGCGTCATTCGGCTTGGTCCGTCTCTTTCGGGGACGGGTCGAACCCTAGAGGTGGTCACGCATCGGTCGTACGTGCGCCACAAGGCCACGGCGTTGCAGGCGGCTCGCAGTCGGTGCGCGTCCGCACCCTGGGCCGAGCGACGGGGACTGGTTGTGATGCGTGCGCGATATCGAGCGCACTCTCGTGCATCGCCGCGCATCGCGGCGAACCACAGGATTCGGGCACCGATGTTGACCGAGACCGCCGAACCACAGCTTCGACCCTGGATGTCCGATCCGGACGATCCCAGCGGCGACCGCATCATGCTCGCGATCCAGTACGCGACCGCGCTCGTCGCGGTCCTCGCGGCCGGCCTGCTGAGCCTCGTCCGCTGACCCGCTCGCGGGCCCGCCTGTTCGACGCGGACGGGCATGACCGCTGGGTCGAGCTGACGGACGACGTCGTCAAGGAGCTCGGGGACAAGCGGCTGCTGTGGGTCGATATCGATCGCGATGAGTCCGATGCCGACGCCTGGATCGCCACGGTCGTCGACGTGCTCAAGATCCCGCTCGCCGAGATCAAACAGGCCGAGGAGGGCGAGGTCGGCCGCGTCCGGTTGATGCGGAATGGCGAACGGCTCCACGTGACCGTGGAGGCACTCGAGCTCGAGGAACCGCCGAGGGCCGCCGACGATTCGGACCCGGAGGCGCGCGCGGCCGCCGATCTTGCGACCGACGCTGAGCCGACGCCCCTCATCAGTCGCGAGATCGACCTCATCGCCGGCGAGAATGTCGTGATCAGCCTGCATGACGGGCCGTCGCTCACGCTCGACGGCTTCCGCGAGGAGCTCGACGATGAGACGCGCCTCGGTGTGCTGACGGCCGGCGACGTCCTGTCCTCGCTGATCGACCAGGTCCTCGACGGGTACTTCCTCGTCGCGGAGCTCATCGAGCGCGAGATCGACGAGCTCGATCAGCGGGCGCTGTACGGACATCGGGGCGACGACATCCTCACGCGGATCGTGTCCCTGCGAGCGCGCATCGGCCTCGTCCGCCGGACCCTCGCCCCGCACCGCCACGCGCTCTCGACGCTCGCGCTCCCGGAGATGCGCGCGGCCGAGACGGTCGGTCAGCCGTGGCCCGGCTTGATCGATCGGCTGGAGGCTGCGATGGGTGCCATCGAGGGGCTGCGCTCAAGCCTGCTGGGGACCTTCGACATCCAGATGAACCGCGAGTCCCAGCGCGCCAACGACGTGATGCGGACGCTGACGTTGCTGTCGGCCGTGCTGCTCCCCGCTGTGGTCCTTGCCGGGATCATGGGCATGAACTTCAAGCTCCCGTTCTTCGACGCGACCGAGAACTTCTGGGTCGTCATCGTGGGGATGGGAGCACTGGCGCTCACGATCCTCGGGATCGCTCGCTGGCGGCACTGGCTCTAGAACGCGATCGAAAGCGGGCTCAGTCCTCGTGGAGGACGCGCATCGCGAACCCGAATTCGGCGCCCCGCTCGGGCAGCGGGTGCGCCCAGATGCGACCGCCCATCGCGCGCACGAGGCGAGCGCACACGAACAGCCCGATGCCTGCTCCGGACGTGGCGCCCGCGGTGGTCGGCGAGCGGTAGAACAGCTCGAACAACTGCTCCGCCTCCGTGGCTTCGATGCCGGGCCCATCGTCCGAGACGCGGACCACGACCTCGTCGGAGGTCTCGTCCAGGTCGACCGTGACGTCGATCCGCGCGGCGTTGCCGCCGTACTTCGCGGCGTTGGTGAGCAGGTTGCGGACGATCTGCTCGAGGTAGGTCGGATCGGCGGTCACCGTCGGCAGCCCGGGCTGGATCTTCGTCGAGAACGTGACCCCCGGCCAGCGCTCCTCCTCGGACGCGACGACGCCTGGCACGACCCGTTGGAGGAGCACCGGCTCGCGGCCGACGTCGGCGTCGCTCTCGCCGAACCGGCTCATCGCGACGACGTCCTCCACGAGGCGCTTCAGGCGCTCCGCCTCATCGGCCACGTCCCCGAAGATCTCCCGTCGGGTCGCCTCATCGAGTCCGCTGTCGTCGCGTGACAGGATCCGCGCCCCGCCGAAGATCGTGGTGATCGGCGTTCGGAGCTCGTGGGACAGGATCCCGATGAACGTCTCGCGAACGGCCTCGCGCTGGCGGTGCTCGGTCACGTCGCGCAGGACCAGGATCGTCTCGCCGCGTGGATCGCCTTCGGTCGATCGATCGGCCACGGGATAGGTCGCGACCTCGATCCAGCGCTCCGCCTCGTCGCGCGTCCGCAGGGCGATGGGTCCTCCATGGACGCCCAGCGGTGGCGCGATGCCGTCCGGGTCCCGGAGCTGGTACAGCACCTCGGCGTAGGAATTGATCGGCGTACCGGCGAACATCTCGCGAGCCGCCGGGTTGGCCAGGAGGATGCGCCCGTCCGCGCCGCACACGATCACGCCGTCACCCATCGCCCGGATGACCGCGTTGAGCTCCGCGGCGCGCGCGTGCTCGGCGCGGGCCAGTCGCTCCAGCCGGCCCTGTGCTTCGAGCCGTTCGCGGATGTCGCGGGCGACCGCGACGAGCGTCGGTTCCTCGCCTGGCAGCTCGACGCGCTGGAGCAGGATCTCAACGGGGACCGCCGGCCCGCTGTCTCGACGGAACAGCAGCGCTGCGGTGCGCGATTCCACGCGGCCGTCCCGGACGGGGCGCACGAGCCGCTCGACAGCCTGGTCGTCCGTGGCCTCGAGCAGGTCCCAGAAGCGGATCCCGAGCAGCTGCTCGCGGTCGCGCTCCAGGATCTCGATCGCGCCCTCGTTGACTTCCATGATCCGTCCTGTCGCAGGCTCGACCACGAAGACCGCCTCGGCCACCGCATCGAGGATCCGCCGGAACCGGTCGGCGACCTGGAAGGCACGAGCATTCTCGAGCGCGGCGCCGGCCCGGGCCGCCAGGTCGACCGCGAAGGCGAGGTGGCGGGTACCGAAGATGCGGCCGGATTCCTCCGCGGCGGCGAAGGCGATCGTCCCCGAGACCCGGCCGCCGCCGACCATCGGGGCACACATCCACGACCGCAGCCCGAGCTGCCGCAGGAGCTCGCGGTGGTCCGGGTTGGTCACGGTCTCGTCGAGCATCGCCGGGTCGATCTCGGCGAGGATCATCGCCTGGCCCGTGCGCGCGACCGCATAGCTGCCGACGGGGGCATCCGGCGACGGCGGATATCGATCGCGCAGCTCCTCGACCAGCGCGATCCGCTCGGCGTCTCGATGCGAGATCACCAGTGGCGACAGCCGGCCGTCCGTCTCGAGCAGATCGATCGCGCACCAATCGGCGATGCCGGGCACGATCAATTCCGCGATCTGCCGCAGCGTTGCCGAGGTATCGAGCGATGCCCCGAGGATCCGACCGGCCTCGGCCATGTACGACGCGAGCTCGACCTCGTCGGGGTCGCCAACGCGGTATCCGGGGTCAGCCGTGGCGTCCGGCGCAGCGGGCAGGGGCTCGCTGCTCCGTCGGGGTGTCGGCGGTAGTGCGGTCACGATCCCTCGCGCTCGGGTGGCCCTGCAGTTGCGCCGCCGCTAGACGGTCCGTCGCGCACGCCGTCCGGCCGCATGGCCGGCGGGTCGAGTGTGCAAGACGCGCCCGTCACAGCGAGGCCCTCCGCTGGACCGCTGACCGATTCAGCGGCGTTACAAACCGGCCGATCGCTGTCCCGACTGCGGACGGGCGGCGTACTGTCAGGCGGATGACACAGGAATCGACGTTCGCGCCGACCGGCGTTCCGGCCTTCGAGCTGCCCGCGCAGCTCATGCCCGATGACGCCCCTGCGCTGTCATCGCCGACGTACCGCCAGTTCCTCGAGGCGCTCGGTGTCGCGGTCTACACGACCGACGCGGAGGGGCGGATCAACTTCTACAACGAGGCGGCGGCCCGCTTCTGGGGTCGTCGCCCCGAGCTTGGCGAGCTCTGGTGCGGCTCGCTGCGGATCCTCTGGCCGGATGGTCGGCTCATGCCCCACGACGAGTGCCCGATGGCCGTGGCCCTCAAGGAGGGTCGGTCGATCCGTGGCCAGGAGGCCATCGTCGAGCGTCCCGACGGCAGCCGTGCCGCATTCATGCCGTTCCCGACGGTCGTCCACGACGAGGCCGGGAGTCTCGCGGGCGCCATCAACGTGCTGATCGACGTGACCGAGCGACGCCGCGCCGAGGAGGCGCTGCGTGCCGCGAACGCCGTCAAGGATGACTTCCTCGGGCTCGTGTCCCACGAGCTGCGAACGCCGGTCACCACGATCTTCGGCAATGCCCGTCTCCTGCGCGATTCCGAGGGCGTGTCGGATCGCCACCTGCCGATGGTCGCCGACATCGCCACCGACGCCGAACGGCTGCTCGCGCTGGTGGAGAACCTGCTGCTGTTGACGCGGGCCGGAAGCGAGGTCGAGGTCGAGCACGAACCGCAGGTCCTCGCCCACGTCGTCAACCACGTGGCGACGTCGTTCGAGCGCCGCCATCCGGGTCGGACCGTCCGGGTCGAGGCCGGTGTCGGTAACGCCATCGTCGAGGCGGACCAGGGGTATCTCGAGCTGCTGCTCGAGAACCTGCTGAGCAACGCACACAAGTACAGCCCACTCGAGTCGCCGATCGACGTCCGGGTCGAACCCATGGGCGACGAGGTCCGGGTCGACGTCCAGGACCGCGGGATCGGGGTCGATCCCGC
Source organism: uncultured Chloroflexia bacterium (assembly GCA_963788235.1). Lineage (GTDB taxonomy): Bacteria > Chloroflexota > Limnocylindria > Limnocylindrales > CSP1-4 > SPCO01. The sequence goes on from CAWBFV010000004.1 coordinate 591,259, forward strand.
CGAGGTCGACCGCTTGTTCACGACGTTCTATCGCTCACCGGCAGCCAGGCAGCTCAGCGGCGGGCTCGGCATCGGCCTGAGCGCCTGCCGGCACATCGTCGCGTTGCTCGGCGGGCGGATCTCCGGCGAGCCGCGCGATGGCGGTGGCTCGACTTTCACGTTCGTGCTGCCGGCGGCCGTCGACACCGACTGATCCGTCCGATGCCCGACCGTCCCAGGAAGGCTGACCGGGGAGCCGGCACGATCGTCGTCAGCGGCACCGGTCGCGTCTCGGTGACCCCGGATGTCGCGGACCTGCGGCTGGGCGTGTCGGTCGCGCGACCGAAGGTCGAGACCGCCCGTGCGGAGGCCGCGTCGACGATGGATGCGATCCTCGCGGCGATCCACGCCGCCGGTATCCCGCGGAAGGACGTCCGCACGACGCTGCTGTCGATCCAGCCGCGCTACGACTACCAAGATGGCCGTGCCCCGACGCTGACCGGGTATGAGCTGGCCAACGTCGTGGAGGTGACGATCCGCGACCTCGCCAAGCTCGGGGCCACCGTCGATGGCGCCCTGGCCGCCGGCGCGACCAGCATGGACGGCCTGACGTTCCGGCTGGCCGACCTTGCCCCAGCCGAGCGCGAGGCGCGCCAACTCGCGATGGCCGACGCGCGGGCACGTGCCGATGTCCTCGCCGCTGCCGGCGGGCTGACGATCGAGGGCGTGTCGGACATCGTCGAGGGCGGGCTCCCGCGACCGCCGATGCCGTACGGCAAGGCTGAGCGCATGTCGATGGCCGCCGACGTCGCGACGCCGGTCGAGGCCGGTTCGCTCGAGGTGGCGGTCAGCGTGACGGTGACCTACCGCGCTCGCTAACCGTTCGGGTCTGGGCGGGCCCTAGGATCCAGCGAGGCCGATCCGCAGCAGCGCCCCGGTACTCAGATCCGTGGCGAACAGCTCGCCGGCCGAGTCCTCGGCGATCGCGCTGATCGAGTAGTTCGTCGTCGCGACGACCGGCGGGTCGATGGTGTCGGAGCTCGTCGCGGTCGCCGCGTCGATCGCCCAGAACGTCCCGGAGCAGTAGTCCGAGAACAGGTACCAGCCCTGCAGGGCCGGGAAGGCGGACCCGCGGTAGACCGCGCCGCCGGTCACCGAGCACCCCTGGTCGTGCCCGTACTCTGCGACGGGCAACGTGAGATCCGGTGTCGCGCATGCCGATCCGCTGTCGCGATAGCAGTGCGCGCCCTCCATCGTGTTCCAACCGAAGTCGAAGCCGCTCGTGCCCGCCCGGATGACATCGATCTCCTCCCACGCGCCCTGCCCGACGTCGCCGATCCAGAGGTCGCCCGTGGTCCGGTCGAAGCGGATCCGCCATGGGTTGCGCAGCCCCGTCGCGAAGATCTCGGGTCGCGCGCCGGCGCGCGTGACGAACGGGTTGTCCGGCGGGATGCGGTACCGGGGCGTGCTCGCCTGGCCCTGGTCCTGCGAGACGTCGATCCGCAGCACCTTGGCCAGCAGCGTGTCGAGGTGGCGACCCGAATCCAGCGGATCCCCGCCACCGCCACCGTCACCGGTCCCGATGTAGAGCATCCCGTCAGGACCGAAGGCCAGCGAGCCGCCGTTGTGGTTGCCGAACTGGTCGTCCATCGTCAGCCAGATGCGGGCGCTGGACGGATCCGCCACGTCAGGGTCCGTCGACGTCGTGTCGTAGGAGGCGACGACCTGTCGACCGTCTCGGTCGGTGTAGTAGACGAAGAAGCGGCCCTCCTCGGCAGTCGGCAGGAACGCCAGACCAAGGAGCCCTCGTTCGCCACCGGCCAGCACGAGATCGCGGATGTCGAGGAAGGGGCGCTCCACCAGCTTGCCATCGCGGACCAGCCGGATGCGCCCGCCCTGCTCGACCACGAACAACGACGTCGGCTCGTTGGGGCGGTAGGCGATGTCGACCGGGCTCTCGAGGCCGTCGAGGACCGGGCTCACGGCGAGGGCCGGGGCCGCACCCGGCGCCTGCGATGGCGCGGCTGGAGAAGTGCTCGGCGGCGCCGATGACGGGACCGGAGCCGTCGGCGCAGGGGCCCCGCAGGCGCCGAGGACCAGGGCGAGCAACGACAGCACGAGGATCGATCGGCGCATCGCGGCCGATGCTAGCCGGGATCGCCCGATCGGGTCGGCTGCTACCCTGCCGGCTGGAGGGACCCATTGATCGATCGTCTGCTCTCCGGCGCGGGCGCCGTCAGCCACTACGCCGACCGGATCGTGCGTGCCTTCGCGCGCGGCGAGGGCGCCTCGACCCGACGGGTGGGATTGGTGCTGGCCGCGATCCTCGGGATCGGTGGGCTCGGCGGCCTGGCGTTGGCGGCCGAGAATGCCGGCGACCGGACGCTGCGAGAGCTGACCGCGGCCGACGTCGCGGGTGGTGACCACGGCGATCGGGCATACACGACGATCGCCGGCGGCCTCGTTTCGGCCTACATCGAGACCTTCCGCGACGACAATGCCGACGGCCAGCAGCAGCCCGACGAGAAGGGCCTGGCCTGGAATTACTTCCTGATCGATCCGGCGACACGGACCGGGGTGACCGTGCAATCCGACCGATCACCGACCGAGGTCTATACCCTCACGGCGCGCGGCGTGGTGGTCGACGACGCCACCTACGTCGCGGAGGACGCCGAGCAGTTCAAGCCATGGCTCGACGACGTCGGCGCCACGCTGGAACCCTCGCGCTACGTCGACACGACGAAGACGGGTTCGTTCGCCGCGACATCGCTGGCGGACGGGCTGCCGGCGGGCGGCAAGGCGGTCGAGATCAGCGGCTCGAGATCGATCGATTACCTCACGGTCTGCTCCAGCGACCCGGACAACGACGGGGTCTGCTCGGAGGACGAGGTCGACCTGTGGGACGTGCTGGTCTACGACCCGGTCAGCAAGAACGCCGTGACGGTCCTGACCTCCGTATCGCCGGAGTTCTCGCCGGTCTCGTTCACGGGCCTGCTCCGCCGCTCGCCGGCGCGGGTCACGGAAGCGCAGCACATGGACAACGACGCGTTCCAGCTGGGCGATCTGGGTGTCACCGTCTCGCCCGACTACCTGCTCGACGACGGCGACCGCCCGACCGATCCGATCGCCTTGCTCATCCCATCGATCGTCGCGATCCTCGTGGCGGCCGTGATCGTGATCGGTTCCGTCAGCGGTCTCGTGCGGTTCCGGCCTGGCGGTGGCTGGCCATCCCGGGTATCGACGTTCGCCCCCGGCGAGCGGATGCCCGTCCGTGTCACCGGCGCCCTGCGCACACCTGCCGGCCTGACCCAGGTCCGGGAGGTCGACGCCGACCTGGTTCGGTACGTCTTGTCGCCGCCGACGCCGCCACCCGCGGAAGCCACGAACGAACCGACCGCTCCGACGGCCGATGCCGCGGCCCCGCCGCTCGACGCCCCGGTGGTTCCCGCCGCGGAGCCCGTGCCGACGCCGATCGTGGAGCCCGCGCCGTCGCCGGCCGACCCGCCGATCGCTCCGCCGCCCGACCCGACGAACGCCCCGCCGACCACGCTGATCCTCGAACGTCGCGGGCGACCGCACGGTGTCGCGGTGGGACGCGGTGAGCTGACCGCGATCGCGCCAGGTACCGTCAGCCCGTTGCGTGGCACGCGCCCGGCCCTTCGCCTGAGCGCCGGGACCGGCACGCTCCTGGTGTCGTTCGATACGACGGCGAACCGGGACCGCGCGGCGTCGGAGCTGGCCGCCGAGGCCGAGATCTGAGGAGGTAGCTGATGGACGCCTGGGAGTTGGCCGACCTCGAGGCGGCCCGGGTCGGCTCGGGCAAGCTGTACCACGAGTTCTTCTCGGTCCCGGACCTGTCCGGTGGTCTGTATGTCCTCGAGGCGGGTGCGACGGATCCACAGTCGCCCCACGCCGAGGACGAGCTCTACGTCGTGATGTCGGGCAAGGCCAAGGTCGTGGTCGACGGCGAGGTCTGCCCGATCGTCGAGGGGTCCGTGGTCTTCGTGGCCGCGCATGCCGAGCACCGGTTCGTCGACATCGAGGAACGGCTGGTCCTGCTGGTCGTCTTCGGCCCCGCCGAATATTCGCGAGGCGGGTCCTGATCTCCGCCTAGGGCGCGCGATCGAGCGCCAGCAGCATTTCGGCGAGCTCGGGTCCGCGCCCGGTCTCGTCATGGCGAAAAAAGACGTACGCGTCGTCGCCGGCCGCCAGGAACGGCTCGAGCCGATCGCGCCACGCCCGGAGCTCAACGTCCGTGTAGTCGTGCCGCCGAAGTCGCAGGTACAGGAACGGCCCGGTCCGCCGCAGCGTCGGCGGATCGGGATCGTCGGGGCCCTCAGTCGCGCACAGGACCGCGCTGGCGTCACGAAGCAACGCGACCGTCTCGTCGGCCGCCCAGCTCGGGTCGTTGGCCTCCACGGTCAGCGGGAGGTCGCGCGGCCACGCGGCGAGCATCGCCGCGAGCCGATCGTCGTCCCGACGCATCGTGTCCGGCACGCGGAACAGCACCGTGCCAAGCCGATCACCGAACCGCCGATACGGATCCGTCAGCCAGGGCAGGCCGGCGTCCGGTGCTCCGCCCATGGCCCGCCACGATCCGCCGCGCTGCGCCTTGACGCTGAACCGGAAGCCCGGCGGCGTCGCGGCCAGCCAGGCCGCGACCTTGGGTTCCTTGGGCGACTGGTAGAACGTGTTGTTCAGCTCGACCGCCGGGAGGCGCGTGGCGTAGTGCGCCAGCAGGGCGTCGCCACGCAACCCTTTCGGGTAGAAGCGCGGGCTCCAGTCCGGGTAGGCGAACCCGCTGGTGCCGACAAACAGTCGACCGCGGCTCGAGGCCACCGCCGCGTCAGTCGGTCGCGTCCGGCGGACCGCCCGGGCAGGCGCGGTCGGCGACGGCCTGCATCGATCGCTCGATCGTCGCAAGGTCGACGTCCTCGACGGCGCCGAGGAAGTGCTGGGCGACGCCGCGCAGGTGGGTGCGCGAGGCGCGGCGCAATCGATCGAGACCCGCCGGGGTCAGCACCGCCTCAGCGCCCCGCGCGTCCGTGCGGCACGCGTCGCGCTCCACCAGCCCGTCGAGCACGAGCCGGTCGATCAGCCGCGTCACGCCGCTCTTGCTGAGGATCACGCGATCGGCCAGCTGGCGCATCCGGATCCGCCGGCCGGGCGCGTCCGCGATGGTCAGCAGCGCGTCGTACTCCGCGAGCGAGAGGTCGTGCTCGAGCCGCAGCTCCTCGTCGAGTCGGCGGGTGATCCGTGCGTGGGCGGTCAGGAACGCGCGCCACGGTTCGAGGCGCGGGTCGCGTGGCGATAGGGACCGGGTCTCGGCCCGTTCGGTGACGGTCATCGCGCCCGATGCTACACCCGGACCGGCCCGCCGACGTGATTGCGCCCGCAACGACCAGCGCTCGCGTACGACACCCTGCCATCATCGGTCGATGGCATCCAGCGCCGGCCGTGCCGCGTTCGACGTCGTCGTCATCGGCGGCGGGATCGTCGGCGTGTCGGCCGCCGCCCATCTCGCCAGCGGGGGCCGGCGCGTCGCGCTGGTGGAGCGGCACGGCATCGCCGCCGGGGCATCGGGACGCAATTCCGGTGTCGTCCAGCACCCCTTCGATCGCGTCCTGGTCGACCTCCACCTGGAAAGCCTCGACCTCTACCGGGCGCTCGACGGCTTCGCGATGCCCGATGCGCCGGCGGGGCTCCTGAGCGTGACCCACGACGTCGACGGCGTCCGGCGGCTGGCTGACGCCCTCGTCGTCTCGCACCCCGACCTTCGACCGACGTTCCTGTCGCCCGACGCGGTCCAGCGTCTCGAACCGGGCATCGCGCCCGGCGTCGCCGCGTGCCGGCTCCATATCGGGTATCCGGTCGCGCCGGCCGCCGCGACGACCGCGTACGCCGAATGGGCCGCGCGGCTCGGCGTCGTCGTCCGGCTCGGGAGCGCGGCGACCGTGTGGCGAGCGGGTGGGCGTGCCGCCGGGGTCGCGCTGGCCGACGGCGAGCGGATCGCGGCTGCTGACGTCGTGGTCGCCGCCGGTCCATGGACGTCAGAGGTGGTGGACCCGACCGGTTCCTGGCGACCGATCCGCTCGATCTGGGGTGTCGTCGTCGCCGTCGCCCTCGCGGACCCGCCGCGGCATGTCCTGGAAGAAGCCGAAATCTCGATCGAGCCGGGCGTCGACGCCGACGACGCGGGCATCTCGTTCAGCCTGATCACCGCAGACGGAGCGAGCTCGCTCGGCTCGACCTTCCTCGCCGACGAGCCGGACGTGGCTGGGACGGTGCCACGGATCGTCCAGCACGGCTCGACGTTCGTGCCGGCCGTCGCTACCTCGCCGCTGGGGGAGCCGCGCCGCTGCGCTCGTCCGCTGAGCCTCGACGGGCGGCCGCTGATCGGTCGGATACCCGGGATCGACGGGCTGTGGGTCGCCGCGGGCCACGGACCGTGGGGCATCTCGACCGGCCCGGCGTCGGGCCGGCTGGTCGCGGATCTCGTCGAGGGCCGGATCGCCGCGCCACCGAGCGCCCTCGATCCTGCCCGGTTCGGGGTTCCGCGGGCCTAGCGGCGCCAGCTCTCCGGATCGAACAGGTAGAACGTGAGCTGGCCGAACGACTCGCGGATCCAGAAGACCTGCTCCCAGACACGCTCGCTGATCGAGGGACCATCGGGTCGATCGATGATGGACGGCGCGTCGGTCGGCAGCCCGCGATCGGAGGGGGGCGAGTCACGATCGAGGTCGCGGTCCAGATCCCGCAACGTCAGCTGCGGGTCGACGCGTCCGATCCGTGCGATGACGGCGTAGGCGGCCATGGCCCGGTCAGCGTACTCCGCGCGAAGCACGGCGGCTATCCTGCCCGAGTGACCATGACCGCCCGCACCTATGGCGCGCAGAGCATGACCGCGGAGCTGCGCGACGTCCTCGTCCAGCCGCCCGGCGAGGCATTCGGGCGAGCGTTCGACGATCCCGCGCACGGCTTCCTGCACGCCGTCGACCTCGACGAGGCCCGCCGACAGCACGCCGCGTTCGTCGACGTGCTCGCGTCGCTGGGCCCGACGGTGCACGTGCTCGGCCAGGACACCGACGATCCGGATCTCGTGTACCCCTTCGACCCGCTGCTGGTCACCGATCGTGGCGCGATCCCGCTCCGGCCTGGCAAGCCGAACCGGCAGCGCGAGCCCGCCGTCCTCGAGGCGTGGACCATGGCCGCCGGCATCCCGACGCTCGGACGCATCGAGCCGCCCGGGACGATCGAGGGTGGCGACACGTTCTGGCTGGCCCCGGACCTGCTGTGCATCGGTCGGACGCTGCGGACGAACGCGAGCGGGGTCGACCAGCTGGCGAGGATGGTCGGTGGCGATGTGCGCGTGTTCGACGTGCCGTACTGGAAGGGTCCCGACGAGCTGGTGCACCTTTTGAGCGTCGTCTCACCGGTGGCACGCGACCTCGCGGTGGTCTACCTGCCGCTATTGCCGGTCGGTCTCTGGGAGCTCCTGCGCGACCTGGACATCCGTCTCATCCCCGTTCCCGACGAGGAGTACCCGACGCTCGCGTGCAACGTGCTGGCGGTGCGACCCGGCGTCGTGATCATGGCCGAGGGCAATCCCGCGACGGCCGCGGCGCTCGCGGCGGCTGGCTGTGAGGTCCACACCTATCCCGCGTCGGAGATCGGGATCAACGGTTCGGGCGGTCCCACCTGCATGACGCGTCCCATCCTTCGTGGGTGAGATCGACCGCGACCGGCTGATCGACGACCTACGGACGCTCGTCCGGATCCCGAGCGTCACCGGTTCGGAGGAGATCGTCGCGGACTGGGCGGCCGGTGCCCTCCACGACCTGCACCTGACCGTCGAGGTCGTGCGGCCGGACCTCGACGCGATCCGGGCCGATCCCGCGTGGCCGGGCGAGGAGATGCCGCGCACATCGCTGCCGGTGGTCGTCGGTCGGGTGGGCCGGCCGGGCGGAAAGCGCCTCATCCTGTCCGGCCATCTCGATGTGGTCCCGCCCGGGGAGCCGGCCACCTGGTCCGACGATCCGTGGTCGGGCGCGATCGTCGACGAGGCGGCTGTACGGCCGGGGGGCGTGCGACATGAAGGGCGGCGTCGCCTCGATCCTCGCTGCGGTCCGCGCCCTCGGCGCGTCGGGCGACCTGCACCGCCTCGACGGCGAGCTGATGGTCGTGCTCGTGCCGTCCGAGGAGGACGGCGGTCAGGGGACGCTCGCCGCCATCCGGTCCGAGTGCCGAGCCGACATGGCGATCATCACGGAGCCCTCGAACCTCGATGTCGTCGTCGCCCACGCGGGCGCCATCACGTTCAAGCTGACCGTTCCGGGCCGGGCGGCGCATGCCTCCCAGCGGCGGGAAGGGGTCTCGGCCCTCGACAAGCTGTTCGTGCTGAGCCGGGCGCTCGAGGAGGACGAGGCGCGCCGCAACGCCGCCGAGACCGATCCGTTGATGACCGCGCTGGGGCTGCCGTACCCGACCATCATCGGGATCGTCGAGGGTGGCGAGTGGGCCTCGACCGTCCTCGATCGCGTCGTCGCGTACGGCCGCTACGGGGTGCGGCTCGGGCAGTCGCCGGCCGACGCAGAACGGGAGCTGCGCGAGGCGATCGACGCCGCCTGTGCCGCCGATCCGTTCCTCCGCGAGCACCCGGCGGCGGTCGAGATCACCGGTGGCCGGTTCGGGTCTGCTCGCGTCCCGTCCGACCATCCGCTGCCGACCGGTCTGGCTGACGTGGCCGAGGCGATCCTGGGACGTCGCCCGACGCTCCTCGGCGAGCCCTATGGCGCCGACATGCAGATGTTCGTGAACCACGGCGACACGCCGTGCGTGATCTTCGGCCCGGGCGATGTCCGCGTCGCCCACGCCGCGAACGAGTTCGTGCCGCTGGATGAGGTCGAGGCGTGCGCGCGAGTGCTGCAGGCGTGGGTCCTTCGGGAGATCGGCGGGTCCTGACGCCGAACGGCGCGTGTTACGCCGTGACGGTCGACCTGCGGGCAATGACGAGCAAGGTAGGCCCGACCACCAGCGCCGCGCCGAGCAGTCCGAGGATCGCGTACCCGGCATACGCCAGCACGATCCCGGAACCGAGGCTGGCGACCGCCGCGGAGCTCCAGATCAGCCCGTCGGTGAGGCCCTGGACGCGGGTCCGCTCGGCGAGGGACAGGCCGGTCGTCAGCAGCGCCGAGCCCGCCACGTAACCCAGGTTCCAGCCGAACCCGAGCAGGAACAGCGCGACGAACAGCAGCGCGCCGCCGTCCGGCGGAGCGACCGCCGCGAGGATCGACGCAATCGCCACTGTCTGGAGGCCGGCCAGGATCACCGGCACGCTGCCGTATCGGTCGGTCAGGCGTCCGGAGATCGGCGACAGGCCGAACATCCCGAAGGTGTGGCCGCTGATCACGATGCCGACCGCGGTGAGGTCGTGGCCGTGACCCGCCATGTGCAGCGGTGTCATGGTCATGATCAGCACCATCACGAACTGCCCCGCGACCAGCGCGACGATCGCCACGGGGACGTTCGGTCGCGCGAGCACGCTCGCGACGGACACCGCCGTCGAGGCGTTGCCCGCGCCATCCACGTCGTGGCGCGATGAGGCGTCGGCGAGCTCGTACGGGTCGGGTCGAAGGAGCGCGAACGACAGGAGCGCCGCCGCCCCGACGAACACGATCGGGACGAGGTACGCGCCGCTGAGCTCTGGCAACCCGAGCGCCAGCGCCACCTTGCCGGCCGGCGCGACGAGGTTCGGACCCACGACCGCGCCGACCGTTGCGCCCCAGACGACGATCCCGATCGCCGATGCCCGCCGGTCGGGTGGCGCGAGGTCGGCGGCCGTGTACCGCGAGAGCTGGTTCGACGCATTCCCGAAACCGATCAGCACCGTGCCGATCAGCAGCAGGGGCAACGACGATCCGATGATCGCGATGGTCGCCAGCACCGCACCGATCACGCTCACCACGTAGCCAAGCGCGAGACCGAACCGGCGTCCCCGACGGACCATCACCGCCGAGAGGCCCACCGCTCCGGCGGCGGCGCCGAGGACGACCGTCGCCCCGGGTGCCCCGCTCCACGCCGTCATGCCCCCGGCGAGCTGGGTCGCGACGATCGTGGCGACCGTGACGGCCGCGATGTGCCCGGTGCTGCCGAGGGCGACCCCCGCGACGAGCGTCGCGACCGTCCGGCGCCGGAGTCGATCCAGCTCGGCGGGTCGCGTCGCTCGAATCTGTGCCATGAGGGCCGATGGTAGGGGAGTGCGCGTCAGACGAGGTCGAGCGTCAGGATCTCGAAGTCGGCTCGCGCTCGCGGCTCATCGTCGACGCGTTCTTCGGCGTCGGTCGCCTCCGCAAGCTCGATGAACCTGCAGAAGGCGTTCGCCAGGCGCATCTGCTCCGGCGTCTTCGCCTGGACCCGCAAGAGGTCGGGCGAGAGGACAACGAGCGCGACGCCCCGTGCCCGAGACGTCGCGACGTTGAGTCGGTGCCGGCTGTACAGGAAGTCCATTCCGCGCGGCGCGAGCTCGGGCGACGAGGTCGTCAGCGAGTAGATGCTGATCGGTGCCTCCTGGCCCTGAAACTTGTCGACCGTCCCGACGCGAGCTTCGGTGGGAAGCAGGCGTCGGATCGCGGCGACCTGCGCGTTGTACGGCGCCACGACGAGGACATCGTCGAGGGTCAGCGGGCGAGTGATGCCCGACTCGTCGGTCCACGTGGTCCCGCTCTCGACCAGACCCAGGACGAGCGATGCCACAGCGGCCGCCTCGTCGGGATTCTCATTGTCCGCCCCGGTCGACGGGAGGGCCATCATCCGCGGACCGGCCCCGTCGCCGATCAACGCCGCAGATCCGCGGATCGCCTGGTCGACGAGGTGGGCTTCCGGTTGCAGCCGGCCGTCATAGAACACCTCGGATGTGTAGTCGCACAGGTCGGGGTGGAGCCGCCACGTGGTCGGGAGGAACAGTCCTCGCTCCGTCGGCATCGTGGCGAGGTCACCCAGGACGTGTGCGAGTGCCGATCGTTCGGCGCCGGGCGGATGCGTGCCCTGGAGGGGCTGGTCGAGCTGCTGTGGATCGCCCAGCAGGACGATGCTCGAGGCTGCTCCCGACATCGCGACGACGTTGGCCAGGGAGATCTGACCGGCCTCGTCGACGAACAGCACGTCGACGGCGTCGCGTTGTCGTTCACCGACGAACACCCAGCCGGTGCCCGCGACGAGGTTGGCGCCGGCCGCCAACCCACTGGCGACCTCGCTCGTCTCGACCTGGCGGACGCGAGGGTCATGGATGAGGTGTTCGGCGTCCGTCCGCTGGAGGGCGATGACCGCCGTCCCATCCCTGTCAGCCGCTTTCAGGATCGCCCGCAGGATGTTGGCGATGACTTTGTGGCTCGTCCCCGTGATGCCGACGCGCTTGCCGGCCTCGAGCAGCGCACAGACCATCCTCGCCCCAGTGTGTGTCTTGCCGGATCCCGGCGGACCCTGGATCGCGAGCACGGTCCGGTCGAGCGCGAGGGCCATGCGACGCGCCCCATCGAGCGACGTTTCCCCCTCGCGAAGGAGCGCAGTCCCGTCAGCCTGCCCGGCGCGCGGGAGCCGGCCGAGCAACAGGTCGCGCGCAGCCCGCCACGGACCCGAAGCGTCGATCCCGTGCTCCGCGACCCATTCGCCGAGCTCAAGGAGTCGAGCCTTGTGGTCGTTGGCCGGGAATTGGTCCAACGGCACGATCGAGCGTGGGTGACGCGCACCGGTCCGGAGCTTGATGTCGACGGTCTGGCTCACCGGATCGAGCGAGATCAGCTCGCCGATCGCCCATGCGCCTGGCTTGGCGCCGATGTCGGCCGCCTTCAGGTCGGGGTCGTGGAGCGTGCCGCCCTTGATGTCGACCTCCTGGTCGGGGTATCGGTAGCGCCATGTCCGGACCCCACGCGCGGTCTCCGCGAGCAGCTCGACCGGTTCCAGCAGACCGATCGCGCCGTCCTCGTCCACCAACTGGTCGGCGGTCAGGTCCATCAGCCGATGGAATTCCCACCACATGGCCTTGTCTTCGCGCCGATGCCAGCCCAGCAGCTGGGCCAGGAGCCATGTCGCATGTTGCTCGGGGCTGCGCTCCCGCGGATCGACGGGGATCCTCGCCGGGTCGGCCAGGCGGTCGACGAGGGCCTGGACACGCAGCTGGGCGTCGCTCAGCTGGGCGATCGCCTCGGCGTCGCGGGGGCTCGGCCGCGGCACGGCTTTGCCGATCGCCGCTGCGAGCTCGTCGCGGAGCAGCTCAAGCCAGTCGCGTAACCGCTGGTTCGAGATGACGTCGTCCTGGTTGTAGCCCTCGATGCCGTCGAGGATGTCGGAATCGGGCCGCTCGCCCTCCCCGAGCTGGAGCCACGTCTCGAACGCGACGATGCTCGAGCCGGCGTCACGCAGGTTGATCTCGCGCGTGAATCCGTAGAACACCTCCATCCGCTTGATCGAGTAGCTCTCGACGGATGCGCGCAGACCTTGGCGCACCGCGCGCAGCAGGTCGACGAGGACCCCCTTGCGGAGCATGTCGTCGACCTCGTCCTCGCGGGTCCCGTAGCGACCCATCAGCCGCTTCAGGGCGGTCGGCTCGTACGGCGCGTAGTGATAGATGTGGAGGTTCGGGTCGAGAGCACGCCGTTCTGCGAAGAAGTCCATCAGCCGTTCGAACGCATGACGTTCGGCATCGAGGGTGAACTCACCCTGCTCGTCGCGCGACCAGAACGCGTGGAACGTACCGTCGAGCTCCAGCACGCCGAACAGGTAGTCGAGGCCGTCCTCGAGGGCGTATGGGTCGCCCTCGATATCGAAGAAAAGATCCCCGGCCGACGGTACCGGCAGCGACGCGAGGCCACGTTCGGGCTCGAGCGACGTGCCCGGCGCCGGGAGGATCAGCTCGTAGCGATTCGTGCCCGACCGCCGGCCCTCGAGCTGGAGCCGCGCCTGCTCCCGGACCCGTTCCAGCGCGTGCGCGCTCGTCCCTTCAAGGGCGGGCTGCATCGGCAGCTGGAGATCGCCCAGTGTCTCGAGGGTCGCGATTCCTCGCTCGATCAATGCCCGGCGCTGGCGCGCCGAGATGCCGGCGACGAGACTCAGATGATCGTCATCGCGCCGACGTTGAACGCATTCCGCGGCCCAGCGGCAAACATTGCAGTGGTCGACGGGATCGGGATAGGTCGCCTCGGGTGGGTACGCGGGCGGATTCGGGTCGGTCACGGTCGCCAGGAACCGATCCCGGACGCTGCGGTAGTAGGCCATGTAGTCGTCGACTCGGAGTCGCTCGACGGTCCGAGCGCTTCCGCCGAGGGCGACGTACAGCCATTCGGGGCGGACGCCCTGGATGGCTTCCAGCTGATCGACGTACGAACAGATCTGAAGGACGGCACTCGCCTTCACATGCCGGGCGAGCTTGGTGTCGGCGACCTCGTAGTGGTACGGGCCCCACACGGACGGCCGGTCGGGGCTCTCGACGCGCAACAGGAAGTCCGCGTGGCCGCGCCAGGTGCCGTCGAAGAACGTCGCCTGGTAGATGCACGTCCGCGCCCGATGCCATCGCCTCGACGGTCGCCGTAGCGGCCGCCCGGAGCCGCGTGCCGTAGTCGTCGATCGACCCGTCTGGCTCGATCGTCGACAGCCGTGCGACCGTCAGACGCCAGGTCGGCCAGGAAGCGCTTCTCGTGCTCGAACCCTCGCTTGCGGATCACGTCGAGTTCGGGGTCGTCGCGCATCGGCCGCGCGACTAGGCCAGCCACAGCAGCGCGCTCTAGCGCGGTCAGGTGTTCGCAGGCGAGATAGGCGACGAGATCCGTGGCGGCGTAGACCGGCCGCCCATCGATCTGTTGCACGGCCCAACCTTAGCCGTCGGGCGCGTCACCTTGCCTGTCACGGCCCACGGCCGATAGGCTCGTCCCGATGGCACACATGCACCGCGACCCTGAGCGCCCCGATCCTGCTGAGCCGTCGCGCGAGCGCGTGCGCGAGACGTTCGTCGAGCGCCGCATCCGCGTCGCCATGGACGACGGCGCCTTCGACGATCTGCCGCACCAGGGCCGGCGTCTACCCCTCGAGGACGACTCGTTGGCGGGCGAGTGGGCGATGGCCCACCACCTGCTCCGGAACGCCGGCGTGGCACCGCCCTGGATCGAGGCGGACAAGACCGCCCGCGGTCACCTGCACGAGCTGGATCGCGTCCTGTCGCGCGCGCCGACACGTTCAGGCGCTGCCCGGACCCGCGCCCGGGCGGACGTCGCGAGGATCGTCGATGCTGCCGAACCGGGCGATCACGCGACTCAACGTCGAGGCGCCGACCGAGCGCCAGCATCGACGGTTGGTCAGCCTCGAGGACGCACTCGCGCGGTTCGACCGGGCGGCCGGCGCCCGACGCTAGTCGATCAGTTGGCGCGGCGGGTGTAGCCGCAGACCGGGCAGGTCGCGATCCCCTGGGTCGTATCGACCTCGAGGAAGCTCGCGCAGCCATTGGTCCGGCAATAGGGCCGCAGCGCTGAGCTGGCGGCGTGGGTGGAGGCGCGACGGCGAAGCCGGCGCATGTTGCTGGCGCGACCCGCGTATGTCGCGGTCGCAGAACGGGTCATCATCGTGTGGTTGCTTCTATATCTTTCTGGCGCGCCACAGGCGGTCTGGGCCTGGGCAGCGACCCCTCGTGTTCGTCGCTCTGTGTAGCCCGAAACAGGGCCAGAGCGTTCTCGGTATCCGGGGCGGAGTGCCGGGAGCGTCCGTTGTCGAGGCGCTCGACCGGGCCGTCACTGCGGACCGTTGATGGAACGATCATACCCTCTCGTGCACGAATCCGTCGACCTGACTATCGGCAGGGGCGTTTGGGACTGCCGAAATCGGCCTTGCCAGCCGCCATCTGGGGTCTACCATGCAGGGGCCGCGCGATGCGCGGCTTTGGAGTATCGAGGGAGGCACACGCCATATGGATGCACCGAGTCCGAGCGCGCCCACCCCAAGCGCCCCGACGTCCGGCCTCGTCTACGCCGATGTACCCAACAGGGTGATCGCGATCATCATCGATTTCTTCATCCTCGCCGTGTTGTTCGTGATCGTCGGCATCGTCCTCGCCGCGGTCGGTCTGGCGACCGGCGCGATCGGGACGTCGGGCAGTAGCTCGGCTGTCGGTTCCATCGTCGGAGCGATCATCGGTTTGGTGGTCGGCGGCGGATATTTCGTCTACACCTGGACGTCGATGCGGGCGACGGTCGGTATGCGTCTTCTCGGGATGCAGGTTGGCAACGCGGGCGATGGCAAGACGCTGACGACGGAGCAAGCCGTGCGCCGCTATCTCGCCCTGGCAGGGCCCGGCGTGATCGCGAACTTCTTCAGCGGTTTCCCGGTGATCGGTGCATTGCTGTCGTTGCTCTCCCTTGGATGGGTCATCTACCTGCTGTACACGACCGCAAACAGCCCCACCAAGCAAGGCTGGCACGACATCTTCGCGAACACCCAGGTCGTCAAGGCCGCCAAGAGCGTGTGACCCACCGCTCCCGTGCTGGCGCCGGTATGGAGACCGGCGCTAGAACGGCGGCCAGGGGATCGCCGGCCAGCCCGGCGACGGGAACGGAAACCGGCCCGACTCGAGTAGCGCGTCCACGCGCCTGATCATCGCGCGCACCTCGGCGCGGCTGAGCAGCCCACGAAGCTCGCCGGCGAGCGCACCATCGAGAGCCGCGCGGGCGCGCTCGAGGCCGGCCAGCTCGTCCGGGAGCAGCCGCTCGCCGCGCCACGCCCACAGCACCGTGCGCAGCTTAGGGGTGACCGAGAAGCACACCCCGTGATCAACGCCGTAGACGTGGCGCCCGCCGTCGACCGGGAGGATGTGGCCGCCCTTGCGGTCGGTGTTGTTGACGGCAGCATCGAAGGCCGCCATCCGCCGGAGACGCGGCTCGTCTTCGTTGATCCAGGCGATCACGTCGATCGCGGGGTCGGGCTCGATGTACGCCTGGAGCATGCCCTCGCCGAACGGCCCGTCGCGCAGGATCGTCGGTGGCACGATCGACCAGCCCATCGCCTCCGACACGTGGTAGGCCGCGAGCTCGCGAAACCCGAGCGTGCCGTCCGGGAAGTCGTCGAGCGGCCGCTCGCCCGCCACCGGCTTGTGGATCGCGTGGATCACGCGTGGTGGCTCGCCGGGATCGGGGCAGGGGAGCGTCACGGTGACGAGCAGCGCGTTGTTGCTCGACTCGAGGATGCGACCGACGATCGCGATCTCGCCGTCGCGCAGGACCTCCAGGGTCGAGGATCGGTCGAGCATCGGGTCGCCCGACTCAGTTGACGAAGTGGCCGTTGCGCCGTGGGCAGATGTGCCCGAGCGGGTCGAGCGGTGCCCCGCACAGCGGACACGGCGGTCGCCCGGACGCGACGACCTTCGCCGCCCGAGCCACGAACCCGCGTGCCGCGGCGGCCGTCATGCGCACCCGCAGCAGGTCCGGACCGTCCTCGTCCTCGTCGTCATCGTCGTCGGGATCGATCGCCTCGCCGTCCTCGTCCTGGGCCCGCGCCTCGACGAGGACGCGACCCGCGCCGCCATCCCAGCCCAGCGTCAGCGAACCCGCGCGGAACGCCTCGTTCAGCGGCTCGTCGAGCGGCTCGACGTCACCGTCCTCGGCGACGACCGCCTCGATCTCCGGTTCCTCGCCGACCTCGGGGACGCCGCGCCGGACGAGCTCCTCGAGCAACGCACCCAGGCGCTCGGCGAGGACCGCGACCTGGACCTTCTCGAGCGCCACCGAAACCACGCGACCGCCCTCGCGTGCCTGGAGGAAGAAGGCCCGATCGCCCGGTTGGCCGACCGTCCCGGCCACGAAACGGTCGGGCGGATCGAAGATGTAGCGACGCCGGGGCATGCTTGGACTCTATACCGAATCGGCCTGCTGGTCGGTCGGTCGCTGGGCCATGGCGCCGCTCAGGACACGCTCACGGAGATCGTGTGCCAGCCCCGCGCGCCGTCAGGCGCCGGCCGGGACGGGATCTGCTCCTGGACCGCGCCGGTGCCGTCGGTCGCGCGGACCGAGATCGTGTGCTGCCCGGCGGTCGCCTCCCACGGGTACAGCCACTGGACCCAGGTGGCCGTCGGAAATCGGCTTCGACAGCGTGGCGTCGTGCCAGACATCGTCGATCCCGACCTCGACCTTGCTGATCCCGCGATCGGGTGCCCAGGCCACGCCGGCGATCGGCACGCGACCCGCGACGGCCGAGCTGCGCGGCGTCTCGATCCGCGACTGCGTCAGGATCGGACCCTCCTTCGCCCAGCCGAGCGGGACCCAGTAGGCGTCGTATTCCTCCCATGTCGTCAGCTCGAGCTCCCACAGCCACTTCGTCGCCGACACGTAGCCGTACAGGCCGGGAACGATCAGGCGGGCCGGATAGCCGTGGTTGCGCGGGAGCGGCTCGCCGTTCATCTCGACCGCGATCATCGGCTCGCGCGCCGGATCCATGACCCACTCCATCGGCATGCCGGCCGTCCAGCCGTCGACCGATCGGCCGACCAGCTGCGAGGCCTGCGACGTCGGCTCGGCGATGGCGAGGACGTCGCGCAACCGGACGCCGGTCCACTTCGCGTTCCCGACCAGCCGCCCACCGACCTCGTTGCTCACGCAGGCGATCGTCACGTACTGCTCGAACATGGGCATCGAGATCAGCTGATCCCAATCGAGCGTCGTCTCGCGCTCGACGAGCCCGTGGATCCTGAGGTGCCACGTCGCGGTGTCGAGCGATGGGACCAGCAGGGCCGTGTCGATGCGGTAGAAGAACTCGTTGGGCACGACGATCGGCGTCAGGCCCTGGACCGTCGTGGACAGGTCCTCGTCAGGGGTCAGCGGTGCGACGACCTCCGCGGGGGCCGGCAGCGGTACCGAAGGGGTCGGTGCCTCCCGGCCGGAATCGATCGCGGAGCGGCCGAATGCGCCTGCGGCGAGCGCCCCGATCCCGATCGCGCCGGTCCGCAGCAGGAACGAGCGCCGGGCGGGGTCCGAGATCGCCGGCCGATCGTCGCCCGCGTTTCCCGACACGCCGAGCTTCCCGAGCAGCCACGACAGCGTCTGGATGGCCACACCGGTGGCGACCGCGGACTGGATCGCGACCATCGTCGGCATCGCGAGCACTTGTCCGATACCCGCGGCGAACCCGACGAGGCCGAAGGCCCCGAACCCGAGCGCCCCGACGGCGAAGCGGCGGGCGGCGAGGATCCCGAACAGCGCGCCGAGGGTCACTGCCGCGACCGTGACCACGATCTCGAGCGCGAGCTTGTCGTTGGTCCCGAACAGCTGGACGACGACATCCTTGGCGCCCGGCGGCTGGAGATCGATCACGACCTGGCCGACGGCGTCGATGAGCGAGGTCGCGCCGGGCAGGATGCCGGCGACGGCCTCGGAGACCCCGAGCCCGAGCGCGGCCGCGGCGATCCCCCCGAGCGCGGCGAGCGCGCGTTGCGATGCGTTCACGCGAGTCACGCGAGCATCGTCGCCCGTTCGCGTGACGGCTACGTGACGTGGCCGCGCCACGTCACCGGGTTCAGGGTGCAGGGGACGCGGACGCGGCGGCCGGTGCCGGAGGCGGTGTCGGCTCTGGGGTGGGCTCCGGGGTCGGCTCGGGCGTCGGCTCGGGTGTCGGTTTCGGCGTCGGCTCAGGCGTCGGTTCCGGGGTCGGCTCCGGGGTCGGCTCGAGGCTCTGCGACGGCTCACCGGACGGCGGCGGGCAGGGCAGCGCCGCGACCTCCGAACCCGATGGCGATGGGATCTCGAACGACGGGACCACGCCGCTCGGATCCGGCGTGGGGATCGGGATGCAACTGGGGGACGGGCTCGGCGAACCGCAGCCCTTGCCGGTCACGAACGGCCCCCATGTCCTCCCGTACGGGTTGAACTGGCTGTTGTAGAAGTAGGCCGTCCTCGTTCGGTCCGGGCCGCCAGCCACGCCGGAGCCACGCTGCGCGCGGCGGATCCAGTCCCTGTCGGCCTCGACCCAGTTCGAGAACTTGCGCTCGTGGAAGTTCGACGCGATGGCCGCGTCACCGCAGACATCCTTCGGGAGCGCCGATTGGGGCTCCGTCCCGCTGAGGAACCATTCGTCGACCGTCTCGCTGCCGCTCGACGGCTGCATCCCCGTGAATGCGTCGATCTTGGCCTGCGTGAGTCCTTCCGCCGGACGTGCGAAGCGGGTGATCTCCCACTTGCGCGAGGCTTCCTGCATGAACCCCTGCCAGACGTAGGTCGACACGTCGATCGAGAAGACCGGACGGTCGGGCGTCGAGACCGGCGTGTTGTCGCTGTTGCCGTTCCAGACCCCGGCGACGAGCGCATATGCCCCGCCGGCGCGGCCCTCCTTCGACGGCGGCGCGATGAAGCCGTACGCATTGAGGTCCTTTGCATCGTTGTTGGTTCCGGTCTTGAGCGTGGCCGGCCGGCGTGCGTTCTCGGGTCCGGCAAGGGAGAACCGGCCCCAGAACGGGTTGACCCGACGCTGGGTGTTGCCGTTGAGGATGTCGGTCACGATGAACGCCGCCTGCGGGCTGACGACCTGGGCGGGCTTCGTCTCGACTGGCTTGAGCAGCTCGCTGCCGGCGCGATCCGTGATGCTCGTGATGGTCGTCCGGTTCGGCCGTGCTCCGCCGTTGGCGAGGGTGGCATAGGCCGTGACGAGATCGATCGGGCGGGTCTCGGCCACGCCAAGGGCGAGCGCGAGGCCGGCATCGGTCGTGTCGCTTTGGAACGTCATCCCGAATTCCTTGGCCTTGGCGAAGACGTGGTCCGGGCTGTTGAGGGCCATCGCCTTGACCGAGGGGATGTTCAACGAGAACTGGAGAGCGGTCCGCACGCGGACCGGTCCTCGCTCGAGATTGTCGGCATCGGTCGGTGAATAGCCGCCGCCGAAATCGGTCGCGGTGTCCATCAGCATGTCGCCGGCGGTGAACGCCTTGTCGTTGATCCCGGTCGCGTAGTTGAACGGCTTGAACGCCGATCCCGGCTGGCGGAAGCCCTGGCCGACGACGTCGAACTGCGGCTGGAACTCGGGCCGGCTCTTGCTCGCGTAGTACTCCGCGGAGCCGACATAGGCGATGACCTGGCCGGTCTGGTAGTCGAGGGCGACGAGAGCACCATTGCCGATGTTCTTGGTCTGCAGGTTGCGCATCCACGGCAGGTATTCGTCGAAGCCAAGCGCCTTCGCGGCCGCGGGTGCGTTCCGCCCCCGGTGGGGCACGATCGTCGCGACCTTGACCCACTTCTCGGCGATCTTCTGGAGCCTGAGGTCGAGCGTCGTCGTAACCCGCAACCCGCCGGCGTCGAGCTGCTCGCAGGTCGAAGTGCCCTCGCCACAGAGCCGCGACGCAAGCTCGTCGCGCACCGACCAGACGAAGTGCGGGGCGAGCCAGTGCGGCGTCGCCTGTCGCGCGAGCGGGAGGTCCTTGCCCTTCTCGGCATCGAAGTCGCCGGCGGAGTACTCGTCCTTCGACATCGGCGTCCGGCCGTCCGCGAGCAACGTCAGGACCGTGTCACGCCGCTGCGCGATCTTGGTGTCCGCCGCCACGAAGAGATGCGTGGCCGCGGCCGGGCACGGGTCGCCCTCGGGCGGTGTCGTGTCGCACGTCTCGGTGGCGTTGCGGACCAGGTCGTAGTTGGACGGGGACTGGGGGAGCGCCGCGATGATCGCCGCCTCGCCCGGGGTCAGGTCGGCGAGGGCCTTCCCGAAATAGCCGCGAGCAGCGGCCTTCACGCCGTAGGTCTGGTTGCCGTAGTAGTTGAGGTTCAGGTAGGCGGTGATGATCTGCTTCTTGCCCTCCTCCCCCTGGAAGGCCTGCGTCAGCCGGATCGACTGGAGGATCTCCTTGAGCTTGCGCTCCGCGGTGCGCTTCGGGTCCTGGACGAGGTCGGGCTTGAGCAAACGCGCGCGCACGAGCTGCTGGGTGATCGTCGACGCGCCGCGTCCGGAGCCGCGCAGCGAATCGATGCCGGCCGCGACGATCGCGACGGGATCGAAGCCGGCGTTCTCCCAGAACGTCTTGTCCTCGATCGCGGTTGTCGCATCGAGCATGATCGGCGGGATCTCATCGAACGTGACGACGTCGCGCTTGAACTCGCCGAACCGGGCGAGCTCGGTCTTGCCCGTCCGATCGAGGACCACGGTCTCCTCGGGGAGCTCCAGGTTGCTCAGACCCTTGACCGGGTCGTCCAGATCCGACGAGATCGAGGCGTACACCGTGATGACCGCGAAGGCGGTGATGATGCCGACGCCGGCGAGGAACGCGAACACGATGACGGCCAGCCAGCCGGCGGTGGAACGGCGAGGTTCAGGGGCGCGCCGGGCCTGGTAGGCCTGGGATCGGTAGCTCGATGACACGCACGTCTCCGGGCTGCGGAAGGGTCGATGTCGGCGCCAAGCATGGCGCAAGACGGCCGATGACGGGGACGCGGAGGTGGCTGCAAGCGTGACGTCCGCCTCGCGAAACCGGCCGGATCAGCCGCGTGGGCGGCCGCGGATCGGCCGAGTGAAGGGCCCGGGTCAGGCCTGGTGGAAGCGGGGCAGGTGGGCCTTGTCGGCCTCGAGGATCGCGTCGAGCAGCGGCGACGCGATCTCCGCCCCGATGAGCGGGTTCGTGGCGAGCGCCCGCAGCGCGATCTCTCGGTCACCGGTCTTGGCGGCCTGGATCGTCAGCTCCTCGTACGCCTTGATCGCCTGCACGAGGCCGCGCTGCTCGGCGGCGAGCGGCGCGAGCTTGCGCGGATGGGCCCCATCCCGATCGATCACGGCGGGGATCTCGACGACGGCGCTGTCGGGCAGGTCGGGGAGCGCGCCGTCGTTGCGCACGTCGACGACCTGCACGTCGCCCGCGCCGTCGTAGAGCGAGGCGATCAGCTGGGCCGCGGCCTCGCTGTAGAACGCGCCACCACGGTGATCGAGCAGCTCGGGCTTGGTGTCGAGCTTGGGGTCGCGGTACATCTCGAGCAGCCGAGCCTCGATGTCCATGACGTCGCGTGCCCGCGTGTGCCCGTTCTGCTGTTCGGCCAAGACCGTCCGGGTCAGGTAGTAGTAGCGCAGGTAGTAGGACGGGATCGCGCGGATCCAGTGGAGCATGTCCACGGGGAGACGGAGCTCATCGGCCAGATCGGCGGCGTCCTCGTCGAGCAGATCCCGCAGGCGATCCTCGCCATCGACCCGCACCGCCCGCTCCCAGGTCAGATGGTTCAGCCCGACGTGCTCGAGCTCAACGCGCTCGGGAGACACCCCGAACCGGGCCGCGATGCGTCGCTGCAGCGTGATCGCGACGTTGCACAACCCGAGCGCCCGGTGACCGTCATCGAGGAGCGCCTGGGTCACGATGCCGACCGGGTTCGTGAAGTCGACGATCCAGGCGTCCTTTGCCGCCCGTTTCGCGGTCAGCTCGGCGAGCTCGAGCACGACCGGCACGGTCCGCAGGGCCTTGGCGAACCCACCGGCCCCGGTCGTCTCCTGACCGATGACCCCGAACTTGAGCGGGAGCGTCTCGTCGACGAGGCGGGCCGCCTGTCCGCCGACCCGCAGCTGGAGCAACACGAAGTCGGCGCCATCGATCGCGCTGTCGCGATCGCCGGTGAGCGTCAGTCGGCCGGGCCAACCAAGACGGTCGAGCATCCGTCGGGCCAGACCACCGACGATCTCGAGGCGCTCGTCGTCGATGTCGAGCAGGACCAGCTCGTCGACGGGGAGGCGCTCCGATCGGCGGGCGAACCCCTCGACGAGCTCGGGCGTGTACGTGCTGCCGGCACCCACGACCGTGACCTTGGTGCCCATCCCACCTCCGGGGTCTTGACACGATTGCTTATAACGTTATCAGCAATCGCGCCCCGCGCAAGACCCCATCGAGAGCGTCCGTCTGATCCAGGAGCAGCCGTTCCGGATGGCCCGCCTTCGTCTCGAGCTCGGCCCGATCCCGCTGCACCATCAGGTCTATCTCGACCTGCTCGGGTCGCTCGATGGTGGTCGCTGGGCGCCCGGAGCCCAGCTCCCGACCGAACGCGATCTTGCCGCCGCCTACGGTTGCAGCCTGATCACGGTCCGCCGCGCGCTCGATGAGCTGGTCCGCGAGGGTCGGATCGAGCGAACGCGCGGACGCGGCACGTTCGTGCTCCGACCGCGGCTGGATCGCGACATCGCCGGTCGAGCGAGCTTCGCCGAGGAGATGCGCCAGCGCGGGCTCGATCCCGAGACCCGGGTGATCTCGTCGCGACCGGAGGCGGCATCGACCTCCGTCGCCGCGGCCCTGTCGATGAAGCCCGGCGCGCCAACCGTCTACCTGGAACGACTCCGACTCGCGTCCGGCGAGCCGTACCTGCTCGAGCAGGTGCACCTGCCGGCCGAGCGCTTCCCCGGTCTCCTCGCGAGCGACCTTGAACGTGGCTCGCTCTACGACCTGCTCGTCACGCGCTATGCGACCCAGGTCGTACGCGCACGCGAGGCCCTCGAGCCCGTCCTCCTCCGGGCTCGAGAGGCTCGCCTCCTCGGGCAACGACGCGGCGCCCCGGCGCTGCTGATCGAAGGCGTCGCGTTCGCCTCGGACGGCACCCCGGTCGAGTTCGGCCGGACGTTCGTGCGGGGCGATCGGTCTCGGTACTACGTCGAACGCAAGGTCGACCGGCCGGCCTGGTCCGGTGTGGTCGAAGCGATGGCCGCAGCAGGAGGAGGACGACGGTCGGGATGACATCCACGAGATCCAGCAGATCGAAGCCACAGAGGAGGGTGCTCATGCAACGAGGACTGGGACGGCTCGCCGTCCTGCTATCGATCCTGGCGTTGTCGTTCGGTGCCTGCGCCACACCGACGACGAGCTCGGCGCCGTCCGCCTCGGCGGTCGCGTCGACGCCCGCCGAATCCGGCGAACCCGGCGCGTCCGAGTCGCCGCCGGCGCCGACCCAGCTGCCTGTCACGGGCTCCGGCGCGAAGCCGGGTGATGTCGTGGTCCGCTGGTATTGCTGCCTCGGGACCGGCGACGCGCCTGAGCAGGTCGAGGTCGAGCTGAAGGTTGCGGATGACTTCAACACCTCGCACCCAGGCATCCACCTGCAGTTCGAGGGCTACGTCTTCGAGGCCGCCACCGATGCGCTGTCAGTGCAGCTCGGTTCCGGTAGTGGCCCCGACGTCGTTGGTCCGCTTGGCATCGGCGGGGCGAACTCGTTCCATAACCAGTGGCTCGACCTGCAGCCGCTGATCGACAAGAACCAGTTCGACATGAAGCAGTTCCCGGAATCGACCGTCAACCTCTACAACGTCGGCGGCGAGGGCCAGGTCGGCATCCCGTACGCCATCTACCCGTCGGTCCTGTTCTACAAGGCGAGTCTCTTCAAGGAGGCTGGGCTTGCGGAGCCACCGCACGAGTGGAACAGCACCTACACGATGCCGGACGGGTCGAAGGTCCCGTGGGACTTCGACACGGTCAGGAAGCTGGCGGTGTTGTTGACCGTCGACCAGAACGGCAAGGACGCGACCGAGGAAGGCTTCGATCCGACGAAGATCGTCCAGTGGGGCTTCGAGCCGCAGCGCGATGACATGCGCCAGACGGGTGCCTATTTCGGTGCCGGATCGTGGGCAGCCGCGGATGGCAAGACCGTCCAGATGCCCGAGCCGTGGGTCGCCGCGTGGAAGTACCTCTATGAGGGCATCTGGAAGGACCACTGGGCAGTCACTGGCCCGCAGTTCCAGAACACCGACTTCAACCCCAGCGGCTACCCGTTCCACACGGGCAAGGTCGCGATGAGCACGAACTACCTGTGGTCCCTCTACGGGCTCAAGGACGCAGCCAAGACCTTCACCGACTGGAACATGGCCGCGACGCCGTCCTACAACGGCAAGACCACGGCCGCGTTCAACGCGGATACGTTCCGAATCCTGAAGACGAGCAAGAACCAGGACGCGGCGTTCGAAGTGCTGAAGTACCTGCTGAGCAACGAAGAGCTGCTCAAGCTGTACGGCGGCATGCCCGCCGTCGAATCGAAGCAAGACGCGTTCCTGCAAACACTCCAGGCCGACTACTCGCAGACAATCGACTGGAACGTGGCGAAGCAGGGTGTCAACTTCGCGGATGTGCCCAACTTCGAGTCGTTCACACCCGCGTACAACGAGACCTTCACGCTGATCCAGAAGTTCTGGACCAAGTGGCAGGCCACCGATGGCCTCAACCTCGACCCTGAGATCGCCGACATGAAATCGCAGATGCAGGCCATCTGGGATAAGGCCGGCGGCTGACCATGGTCGCCCCCAGCGTCGCGCGCCCGCGCAGCCTCCCGCGCCTGTCCGGGCTGGCCTGGCGGCGCGCGCGCTGGGGCTACGTCTTCATCGCGCCGTGGATCATCGGCTTCCTGGCGTTCACGCTCTTCCCGATGATCGCGACATTCATCTTCTCGCTGACCAACATCAACCTCGCCCAGGAGAAGCCACTCCAGTTCGTCGGGCTCAAGAACTACGAGGCGCTGCTGAAGGACCACCAGGTCTGGGAGTCGCTCGGCATCACGCTCAAGTTCGCCGCACTCGCCCTGCCGGTCGCGGTGGTCCTGCCGTTCGTCGTCGCGCTGCTCCTCCATTCGCGCCACCTGCGTGGCTCGGGCGCGTTCCGCGTCCTGTTCTTCATGCCGTATGTCGTGCCGTTCGTCGCGGGCGTGTTCATCTGGCAAGGGATGCTCAATTCCGACACGGGCTGGGTCAACATCGTGCTCAGGGGGATCGGCGTCGCCAAACCGCCGGACTGGCTCGAGGATCCGGCCTGGATCTACCCGGGGCTCGTCATCATGGGCGTCTGGGGGATCGGCGCCGGGGTCATCGTCTACCTTGCCGGTCTCAAGGGCGTCCCGAGCGATCTCTACGAGGCGGCCAAGATCGACGGCGCGAACGCCTGGCAATCGCTTCGGAACATCACGATCCCGTTGATGACCCCGGTGATCTTCTACACGATCGTGCTGGGCGTCGTCGAGGTCCTCCAGTACTTCCTCGTGCCACTCGTCCTCAAGAACGGGACCGGTGAGCCAGGCGGTTCGACCAGCTTCTACAACCTCTACCTGTACAAACAGTTCTTCTCGTTCCAGAACATGTCATACGGGGCCACCATGGCCTGGCTCCTGTTCGTCATCACGCTGGGCATCACGCTGGTGCTGTTCGGGACGGCGCGCCGCTGGGTCTATTACGCCGGAGAGGCCCGATGACGGCTGTTGCCGTCTCGGGACGAGGGCGCCTCTTTCGGCGCCGAGCCGGGGTCGCTGCCGGGAGCCGCCCGCCTCGAGAGCGCGGCGACTCGACGCGGTCGTTCCTGCTGACGTTGATCGCCGTCCTGACCGTTGCCGCCTTCCTGTCGCCGTTTTTGCGCTCGATCAGCTACTCATTGAAGACATCGGAGCAGATCACCCAGGCCCACGCTCCGCTGTACCCGGCCGACCAGGTGACGTTCTCCTACGGGGGCAAGGAGTTGCCCCTCTACTCCGTCCCGCTGCCGGACGGAACGACCAAGGTCCTCGCGCTGCTGGAGCCGCTGCGCAAGCAGAGCACCTTCGTCGACCCGGCCGCCCCGGAGGCCGCGCCGATCGTCTGGCAAGGCTCGTGGCGGACGCTCGATCCCGTCTGGGAGTTCGCTCCGCATTGGGAGAACTTCGGGAAGGTCTGGAAGCTGATCGACTTCCCGAGGCTGCTGTTCAACACGATCGTCATCGCCGTGCTGTCAACGATCGGGACGCTGCTGTCGTGCACGCTCGTCGCTTACGGCTTCGCCCGGTTCAGGTTCCCTGGGCGCAACCTGCTGTTCACGCTGCTGATCGCGACGATCTTCCTGCCGGCGGCCGTGACGATCATCCCGACCTACACGATCTTCCAGCGCATCGGCTGGGTCGGCACGTGGTTGCCCCTCATCGTCCCGGCGTTCTTCGCGAATGCCTATGACGTGTTCCTCATGCGCCAGTACTTCCTGACCATCCCGACCGAGCTTGACGAGGCCGCCGCCATCGACGGGGCGGGCCCATTCCGGATCTTGATCTCCGTCGTCCTCCCCCAGGCCTGGCCGGTCATCGTCGCTGTGGCGATCTTCCACCTCGTGTACTCCTGGAACGACTTCTTCGGGCCGCTTCTCTATACGGCCGGCAAGGTCGAGATCCAGACCGTCGCGCTCGGGCTCCAGCGGTTCAACGGCATCCACTTCCGGGAGCCGGGGCTCATCCAGGCCGGCACCCTGATGACGCTCGTGATCCCGGTCATCGCCTTCCTGCTCACCCAGCGGTTCTTCACGCGGGGCATCGTCATCACCGGCGTGGACAAGTAGCGCCTCGATGACCTTTCGGGTCGCCTTGACCTTCGACGCCGAACACCCTGACCGACCCCATCGCATCGGTGCGACCGAGCACGTCCTCGACCGGCTGGCCGAGGAGGGCATCCGGGCGACGTTCTTCATCCAGGGACGCTGGGCTGAGGCCTTTCCGCTGCTCGCGCGGTCCGTCGCGGAGCGCGGCCACCTCATCGGCAACCACTCCTTCTATCACGCCCGCATGCCGCTGCTGTCGAGGAGCGGGCTGGCGACCGATGTTCGAGCCGCCGAGCGGGCGATCGTCGCGACGACCGGCATCGACCCCCGTCCGTGGTTCCGCTGCCCGTTCGGTGCCGGCAGCGAGAACCCGGCGGTGCTGGCCGGTCTGGCGCGACTCGGCTATCGCGACATCGGCTGGGACGTCGAGGGCGCCGACTGGCGGCCGAGCCGCCGCGGGCGCGGCATGGCCGGTCAGATGGTGGCCGAAGCCATCGCTCGTGGCGACGGCGCCGTCCTGCTGCTCCATCCGTGGACGACGGCGACCGGTCTCGGCCTCGACCCGTTGATCGCCGGCCTGCGCGACGCCGGGGCGACCTTCGTCGGGGTGGACGAGCTCGCATGAAGACGGTCCTCGCAGTCGACGGGGGGAACTCGAAGACCGATGTCGCGCTGGTCGCGGAGGATGGCCGGCTGCTCGCCGCCGTCCGCGGCCTGACGAGCTCGCACCAGGCGGTCGGCCTGGCGAGCGGCATGGAGCAACTCGCGGGGCTCGTCGCCGATGCCACCGCACGCGCCGGGCTCGAGCATCGGCCCGAGCTGGCGGTCTACACCATCGCCGGTGCCGACACGAAGGCCGACATCCGGTTGCTCACCCAGGCGCTCTCGGCGCGCGGCTTCGCCGAACGGGACGTCATCCGGAACGACGCGTTCGGGGCGCTCCGGGCGGGTACCGACCGATCCTGGGGTGTCGTCGTGATCTGCGGCCATGGGGTCAACGCGGCCGGCGTCGGCCCGACCGGGCGCGAGGTCCGCCTCGATGCGCTCGGCGACATCTCGGGCGATTGGGGCGGCGGCACGGACGTCGGGTGGCAGGGTCTCGCTGGCGCGGTCCGAGCTCGCGACGGACGGGGGCCTCGTACGCGCCTGGAGCGCGACGTGCCGGCCTATTTCGGCCTGAAGTCGCCGCCGGCGGTCACGTCCGCGTTCTACCGCGGCGCGATCTCGACGGACCGGGTCGCCGAGCTGTCACCGGTCGTCTTCGCCGCGGCGGGGGCGGGCGACGCGGTCGCCCGCTCGATCGTCGACCGGCTGGCCGACGAGGTCGTCGTCATGGCCGGCGCGATGATGCGTCGCCTCCACCTGACCCGAACCGATCCCGACGTCGTCCTGGGTGGTGGCGTGTTCCGGACCGACGAGCCGCGCTTCTACGAGCGGATCGCCGCGGGAGTCGCGGAGATCGCCCCTGCGGCCCGCATCGTCCGGCTGTCGGCGCCTCCGGTCGCCGGTGCGGCGTTACTCGGCCTGGATACGTTCGCCGGCCGCACCGTCCCACCGAAGGTCAGTAGCGCGGTTCGTGCCGCCATCGGGTCCTGGGATGCTGATGTTCAGCGAAGCGCGTCGGGCCCTCGGGCCGCGAGCAGCCGACCCAGCTCCGCGCGGTCCGGCAAGCCCGCCTGATCCCCGACTGGCGGAGACCGCCAGGGCGCCGCAGGCGTTGCCCATCCGGAGCGCCGTCTCGAGGTCGACGCCGTCCAGCCGCCCCGCGATGAACCCGGCACAGAACGCATCGCCGGCCCCGACGGGATCGACCACCGTGGCGACGGGCAGCGCCTCGATGCGGACGGCCGAGCCGCCCGTTTCGACCCCGATCGCCCCGCCGGTCCCGAGCTTGGCGACGACGGTCGTGGGTCCGAAAGCCGTCACGCCGGAGGCCAGCTGGGAGGGATCGTCGTCCGGGTCGGCGTCGACGAGGACCGCGAGCTCGTCGGGGCTGCCGAAGACCACGTCCACGCCGGCGACCAGCGCCCGCAGGACCGGAGCGGCATCGGCGTCCGTCCAGAGCCGCCGCCGCAGGTTGAGGTCGAGGCTGATCGTCAGCCCGTGCTGTCGCGCCACGTCTCGGGCCCGCGTCGTCGCCTCGCGAGCTGTCGCCGACAGCGCCGGCGTGATCCCGGTCAGGTGCATCCAGCGAGCACCGATCGAGGGCGCCCTCGTCGACCGCCTGATCGACGTCCTCCGGGCAGAGCTTCGAGGCCGCCGAGCCCCGGCGGTGGTAGACGACGTCGATCGGACCGAGCGATCGACGCTCCCGGAACATGACACCGGTCGGCGCCGCATCGTCCGTGGCGAGGTACCGCACGTCGACGCCCTCGCCGCGGAGCCGTCGAACGATCGCGGTGCCGAACCCGTCGGCGCCGACACGTCCGATGTACGTGACGGTGTGCCCGAGCCGCGCCAATCCGACGGCGAGGTTGGCTTCCGCGCCGGCCACGTGCCGCTCGAAGCCGATCGCCTCTGCCAGCGGTCCGGGAGCCGTGCCGACGAACGATGCGAGGCACTCACCGAGCGTGACGACGTCGCTCACCAGGCTGCCTGCCCGTCGGCCCGAGCCGCGGCGACGGCCGCGACCGCTTGGGTGGCGCGTTCTTCCACCGACGTGGCGCCACCCGCGAACAGCCAGCTGCCGAGCCCGATCGCCACGGCGCCGGCCCGGATGAAGTCACCCGCGCTCTCGACGGTGACGCCGCCCGTCGGCATCAGGGGCACGTCGGGGAGGGGACCGCGCAGCTCGCGGAGGAACGTCGGGCCGAGACTGGAGGCCGGGAACACCTTCACGCCGGCGGCGCCGGCTCGCCAGGCGGCGAGCACCTCGGTCGGGGTGGCGGCGCCGGGCAATATCGCGATGCCCTGTCCGGCAGCCCATGCGACGAGCTCTGTATCGAGATGCGGCGAGACGAGGAACGCCGCACCGGCGTCGATCGCCCGCCGTGCAGCCTCGATCGACAGGACCGTCCCGGCGCCGATGCACAGGGTCGTGCCGGTCGCATGCCGGACGGCGACCCCGAGTGCCTCGAGCGCGGCGTCCTCCGGGTCGTTGAGCGTGAGCTCCAGCGCGTGGACCCCGCCTCGGAGGAGCCCCTCACAGGTCGACGCGACGGCCGTCGGATCGAGGCGACGCGCGATCGCGACCACGCCGGGCTCCGTGATGGCCGCGGGGATCGCCGGACGCCGATCGATCACCTCAGTTCGGCTTGCCGCGCTGGCGGTAGAACGCCCAGCACTCGAGGACCTCGTCGTGATCCTCGTTGCAGCTGCTCGCCAGCGTCCCGCCTTCGACCTCGATCCGGGTGCTGCCTGGGTCGATCTGGTCCTGGGTCGCCACCGAGCGGCCACGGAGGTAATTGAGCAGTCGATGGTCGGCGACGATCTTGTCGCCGAGCGCGCGCGAATGTGGTTTCGTCATGCCTCCCTCGGGCTCCGGTTTGGGCTATTGTCTCCCGCCAAGACGGCACGCACGGTCCAGATCTCGATCAGTCATCGCACGATCCACGCGGCGACCACCCAGACGTCCCCGCAACGGCGTGTCGTCAGTCATCGGACGTTGAGAGAGGGCGCCAGGATGACCGACGAAGGCAAGGAGAGGACGACAGCGCAAGCCCTGCAGGAATGGCGGGCCGCTGAACGAACGGCGGCGGTCGCCAGGCGTGGCAGGGTCGCGGCCGAGGCCGCGGCCATGGCCGCCGAGGAGGCCGCCGAGGCTGCGACCGCGACGTCGTCGGCGGCCCGGGCGGCGCTGGAATCGGCAAAGCTCGCTGAGACATCGGCCGCAAAGACGGCCCATGCCGCCAAGGTCGTGGTGCACTCGACGCGCGCCGACCTCGCGGACGCAGAGTCCGACGAGGCAACGGCGGATGTCGACGAGGCGATGGCCCGCGAGATCTATCGGCAGGCGTCGGATCGGGCCACGACCCGCGACAAGGAACGGCGATCACCGACGGATAGCTGACCTCACGGCGCGGTGATCTCGATCTCGCGCCACGCGACCCACGATGGGCTGGCGCGGGTCTCGATCCGGATGAACCGGCATCGGGCATCCGCAGGGGAGCGGACCTCGAGGACGTCGAGATCCTTGGTCGCACCCGACAGGACGCCGAGACGGGTCGCATCCCCGCTTGGCCGGCGTCGACACGTGATCACATGGCGCGTCCGACCGGCAGGATCCTGTCCCACGGTGAGGCGGATCACGCCGATCGCACGTGCCCGGTCGAGATCGATCTCGATCCAGGCCGGCGGGCCCGTGCCGGCATTCCAGATCGTGTCCGGATCTCCGTCTGTGGCCTGGATGGCCGGCGCGTCCCGGAGCGCTGACGAGGCACTGATCGGCCGGCCGATGGCGAGGTTTGTCGAGTCACGAGTGCCAGCCAACGAGCCCGGGTCGTCTACAAAGCGATTCACGAGAGCGGTGAACGTCGTCGGGTCACGCTCGGGCAGCACGTGGTCGGGCTTGTCCATCCATGATTGGAACACGACGTGGTCGGGTCGTGCGCCATCGGCGAGGTGTTCCAGCACTCGTCGACCCGCGATGCGTCCCCACGCCTCGTCGCTCGTCGCGGCGCCGCCGTTGTAGATCATTCCGATCGGGACGCCCTGGCTGCGCGAGGCAACCTCGATGTCGAGCGCGAGATCGGCCCACCCGAACCGCGACCAGTCCATGTCGAGATGGAGGAACGCGAGCGGCTCGCCTACGGCGACTCGGTACGCGGCGAGCCAGTCGGACACGTCTCGCGCCTCGATCGGCGCGGGTGTCGGCTCGATGTCGCCGACGATGACCTCGGGCCACTCCTGGCGCAGCGCACGGACGAAGTCGGCGACGCCGTCGGCCACGCGATCGACCGGCCAGTGGCAGGCATTCGGCCCGTCGTACTGGTGGGCGAAGTAATACGGCTCATCGAGCGCGATCACCTGGATGGTTCCGCCGGCCTGCCGAACGCGCTGGCTCAGCAGCCGGCCCTCTTCGATCCCAGCGAAACTCTCGACGCCGGACCCGCAACCGGGTGGTGCATCGAGGGGTCCCATCTCGACCGCCAGCACCTCGTGACGGGCTCGGATGCCCTCGACCGCAGCGCGGAGTTGGTCGGATGGGGCGTGGGCGACCCACTCGCCATACAGCTTGAAGACGCCGATCCGGCTCGAAGCCAGGTCCCAGTCGGCGGCGGGTGCGAAGAGGTCGATGAAGTCGTCGGAGCCTGTGAACGGTCGTCCGGGTCCCCTCGGCAACGGTGGCAGTGGCGCGAACCAGATCAACGGCCTGGCCGACAGGTCGGCCGGGGTAGGTCGAGGGGTCGCTATCCCGGTAGGGGAGGCGGTCGCGATCGAAGCCGACGGGCTCGCCGCCAAGGTCTCGTTCGACGCCGCCGCAGGAGCCGTCGGAGCCGGCCCGCCGCATGCGCTCGCGATCAGGATGACGATCGCTGCGCTGACTACCGCCCGATTCAGGGAAACGCCCGGTTGACGAACGTCGGCCAACGGCGGAGGCTGCGGATCATGTTCGGGATCTGGGATCGCACGGGAGCAATCCTCCTCCTCGGCCGTCGCCGGTTCGTCGCGCTGTGATCCGTATGGATCGATCTAGGTCCTGGACGTGGTGGGCGACGCTCACCGGCGTCATCGCCACGATCGCCGGGATCGCGGTCCTGGTCGTCTACGCGTTGAGCGAGGTCCTGGCCGACCCGTCGCTGTCGCTCGAGGACGGCTACTGGATCGGCCGACTGCCGTGGACCACCGTCGGCGTGGCACTGACCGTCCTCGGCGCGACCGTTGCCCTGGTGGCCGGCGCGTTGACGGCATGGATCGCCGGCGGAGCGGTCCGTCGCGTGGTGACGGCGCTGGCCGTCGCTGTGGGGGCCTTCTGGTGGCTGCTCGTGAGCGTGCCGCTCGTCGGCATGACGGGAGGGTGCTGCGGCCCGCGACCGGATTTCGACCCTTTGACCATCGCGTACTCACTCCCCCAAGCGGTCGTGCTCTACCTGCTGCTGCCAGCCGGCGTGGCGGCGATCGCCGGTCTGACCGCGACACGAATAGAGCCAGTCGATCGGAACCGGACGCTCGCGGGTCTAGGCTAGCCGTCGGCATGGCCGGAAGGAGGCGCCGATGAGCCAGCGGACCAACGAGGCAGACATCGCCGCAGTGATCGAGGTGGTGCGCGTCTATTACGACGGGATGATGGAAGGCGACGCGGCGAAGCTCGGCCGCGCCTTCCATCCGCGGGCGTCCATCGTCGGCAACGAGGGGGGCGGGCTGTCCTGGTCGACCCTCGAAGAGTTCGCGGCCGAGTGCGAGGGGGCAGTCTCACACGCGGGGCCCTACGAATGGCGAATCGACGGCCTCTCGTTCGAGGGCGACACGGCCCTGGTCAGGCTCGGGGGCCAGTTCGCAGGCGTGTGGTACAGCGACGACCTATCCCTCGTTTGGGCCGACGACGTCTGGCGCATCGTCCACAAGACGTTCTACGCACACCCCGCACGTTGAGGGGAAGACGCTCCGGGCGATAGCTTCGAGTCGGTGAGGGGATCTCGGTCTCGCGTCGTCAGACCGTCGTGCGCTGCTGGCAGCGGTGTCACATCGAAGCCTGCGAAAGCTTCATACGGGCGACACGGTGCCTGCGAGAAACGTGCCACTTGACAGTAGCCCGTATGTGGCTCATAACTTGCTACATCGGAGTAGCACATGGGGGTGCTCGCAGATGACGACGGTCCAACCCACTCCGCCTGAGGCAACGCAGGCAAGCTACTGGCAGCCTCCGTCCACGACCGGCCCGGACTATCAGATCCTCCCACGACTTCGTGCGCGCCTCGTCGTCTTGGTGGCGGCCCTCGTCGTGCAAGCCACGATCGCGCTGCTCGGGATGCTGCCCGAGCTTCCTGGCGTGCCCAGCCCAAGCGTGTCCGACCCGTACTTCTACGACGTCAGCCAACCGGTGAGTTTCTGGCTCCAGTTCGCCGTCATGGAGTTCATCGCCGCGATCGTCGTGTCCCTGGCACTTGGCCCGGTCGTGCGCATCGGCGATCTGCCAGCCATCGGGCGCCTCGTGCTCGGCCTGTGCTTCGTGGCTGTGCCAGCGGCCATGATCGTCCTCGGGGCGATCGACGCCGCCCAGCTCGCGGCCGTGCACGGCCAGGCCGCGGCTGCCTCGAGCTGGCTGAGGAGCGGCTTCTTCGGGACGCTGTTCTTTGGCTTGCCATTGATCGCGCTGGCCGTCCCTGCCGTGCGAGCACGGTCAAGTTCGACACCAGCCTGACGGGCGATCGATCGCGCCGCGGACACCAAAAGAGCCGGTCGGTCTGTGCCGGCCGGCTCTTTGTGGCGCGTTGCGTCGTTAGTCGACGTACTGGAGCGGTGTCACCTTGAAGTCCGCGGGAAGCTTCACGCCGGTGGCGTGGTTCGGGCAGTAGCCGTTCGGGACCTTGTCGAGGTACTGCTGGTGGTAGTCCTCGGCGTAGAAGAACGCCGTCGACGGCTCGGTGATCTCGGTCGTGATCTGGCCGTAGCCGGCCGCGCTCAGTCGCTCCTGGTACATGTCGCGTGACAGCTCGGCGATGCGCCGCTGCTCGGCGTTGGCCGGGATGATGATCGAGCGGTACTGCGTGCCGACGTCATTGCCCTGGCGCATGTCCTGGGTGGGGTCGTGGTACTCCCAGAAGGTCTTGAGGAGCCCCTCGTACGAGATCCGCTTGGGATCGAACGCGACCTGCACCGCCTCGGCGTGGCCGGTCTTGCCGGAGCAGGCCTCGCGGTACGTCGGGTTCGGCGTGTAGCCACCGGCGTAGCCGACCGCCGTGCTGACGACACCGGGGAGCTGCCAGAACGCCTTCTCGGCGCCCCAGAAGCAGCCGAGGCCGAAGATCGCGGTCTCGGTCCCCTCGGGCCACGGGCCGGCGATCGGTGTGCCGAGGACGGTATGGAGGCCGGGCTCGACGATCGGGTCTGGACGGCCCGGGAGGGCATCATCGGGATTGGGCATGGATGGGGTGCGGAAACCGAAGAACTGCATGCCCGGAGTGTACGGTCGAAATGCGTCGATCCGGTGACATTCGAGGGGACGCGACGGTAGCATCGCGGCTCGTGACGACCGGGCTCGAGGACGCGCTGCACGCGATCGACGACTGGGGCGCGGACCACGCCGCCACCGCCTTCGTCGGTCCGGCCGGCGTGATCGCCCAGCACGGCGACATCGAGCACGTCTTCCGCTGGGCATCGATCACCAAGCTCGCGACCGCGTTGGCCGTTTTGGCCGCGGTGGACGATGGCTCGATCGGGCTCGACGAGCCCGCCGGGCCTCCGGGATCGACCGTTCGACACCTGCTTGCTCACGCCTCGGGGCTGTCGTTCGATGGCATGCCGATCGCCGCACCGGGGACACGGCGGATCTACTCGAACGCCGGGTTCGATGTGCTCGGCAGTGTGCTCGCGGAGCGGTCGAACGAGCCGTTCATCGACGTGCTGGCGGCCCGCGTCCTGGCTCCGCTGGGCATGACCGCCACGGTGCTCGACGGCCAACCGTCATCGGGGCTCTACGGCCCGCTGCGCGACGCGGTGGCGCTCGCCCGCGAGCTGCTCCGACCGACGATCGTCAGCGCCGAGACGATGTCCCTCGCCACGACCGTAGCGTTTCCCGGGCTCAAGGGCCTGTTGCCGGGTGTCGGGACGTTCGATCCGCTCGATTGGGGTCTCGGTTTCGAGTTGCGCGACGCCAAGGTCCCGCATTGGACCGCCACGGCCAATTCGGCTGCGACGTTCGGCCACTTCGGGGGGTCGGGTACGTTCATCTGGGTCGATCCGCTGCTGGATCGATCGCTCGTCTGTCTGACCGATCGCGACTACGGGCCGTGGGCGCTCGAGGCCTGGCCGGCCTTGTCCGACGACGTCATCTCGACGGCACCGGTGGCATACTCGCCCTGATCCCAGAGGAGGGGTGGATTGCAGTCTCCCAGTGAAAGCTTGCGCGCGGTCTCCGATGCGCTGCTGCAGGACCTCGAGGCGCTCCTCGCCGCCGAGCAGGAGAAGCGCAACGTCGCTCCCGACGACCCGCGGCTGATGACGCTGGCGAACGAGGTCGATGCGATCGCCCAGCGGGTGCTCGGCCTGACGGAGCGCCAGCAGGACATCGCCGCAGAAGTCCACGACCTCGCTGCCGAGGGTGGCCCTGGCGCGCCGATCGAGGCGATCGAAGACACGGTGCGGCCGATCGGCGTGATCCTCGCCGAGTGGCGCGCCGCAGAGCGCGAGGCGACGACGCTCGCGGAGGGGTCGCCCCAGGCCGCCGCGGCTCGCAACGCCGCCGATCGGCTTCGCGACGAGTACCGCCGAGCCTACGAATCCCGCCGAAGATGATCGACGACGACCAGATCGACCCGACCGTCCCGCCAAGCGGACCCGGCTGCGTCGAGTGCCTGGCCACGGACGGCTGGTGGTTCCATCTCCGCCGATGCGCGCGTTGCGGGCACATCGGTTGCTGTGACTCGTCGCCCTCGCAGCACGCCATGCACCACGCGCTCGGCAGCGGGCACCGCGTGATCCACAGCTTCGAACCCAACGAGGACTGGTTCTGGGATTACGTCGACGAGGTCGACTTCGGCGGACCGGCCCTCGCGCCGCCCGTCCATCACCCGCTCGACCAGCCCACGCCCGGGCCCGCGGGACGCGTGCCGCAAGACTGGGAGATGCACCTCCATTGACCGGATCTGGATCACCACCGACGCCACCGGTCGCTGCGCCGCCGCGCGATCACCCCTACCTCGCGGAGATCGACGCCGAGCGGATCGGCTGGTACACGCTCACTGACCTCGTTCGGCGGTTGACGCCTGACGAATGCGTCGTACCCGGCTACTACCGCGATCCGGACTGGTCGGTCAGGGATGTCGTGGCCCACGTGGGCACATGGCTCGCGGAGGCCGAGAACCAGTTCGAACGAATCAGCGCCGGCACCTACGAGGGCCACGACATCGACATCGACGCGGTGAACGCCCGGCTCCTCGAGGCGATGCGCGGTCAACCGTGGGACGTCGCGTGGACCCAGGCGAACGCCGCCCGGAGCCGGATGATCTCGGAGTGGTCGAAGCTTCGCGAGCCGAGCGACGAGGCCGCGTGGTGGATCCGCAAGGCCGGATCGGATCATTACGCGGAGCACCTGGGCCGCCTGCGCGAATGGGTCGACGACCTCGTGGGCCGGCGAGCGGGCTGAGCTCGGCGCGATGCAAGCGCGGTAACGAAGGCCCATAGCCAGCGACTCCTGAGCGGTCGGCCGATATGCCGCCGACAGGCGCGGCGCGCTGCCCGCTACGCGGACGATGGTCGGTCCTGCCCTACGGTGGCGGCGCCACTCGATAGGGATTGGAGGTCCGACCACCGATGCGAGGCATCATCGTGTTCCTGGCGATCCTGCTGCTGGGCGGCGGGTTCTTCTGGGCGCTCGTCGGCGGCTGCGTCGCCTCCTGACCCGGCCGTGCGCGGCTCAGCGTCGGCCGCGCCGCGTCGGATAGGTGAGGCCCCCGACACGACCACCGGGGGACGCTGGTCGACGTCGAGGGCCTCGCATGGGAAACGCTGGGCGGACTGTACGCGTTAGGTGTCCCGCGGTATAGACGTGTGGCATCACACCGGTGTCGGGCGTCACCGCGGCGCGTGGCGCGTCACGTCGCTGTAATGCCCGCGAGCAGCGACATCCGTCCGGATTGCGATGCCCGACGCCTACGGTGAAGGTCCTCGACGGCGACCGCGGAGGCGGGGGGACGTCGTCGATCGGGCGCCTCGGCGGAACCTCCGTTGGGCCGAGGCGCCCCTCCCTCCCAACAGGCGCCAGCGATCTGGCGCGCCATCGTCACGGCTTCGCCCGACGACCGTTGGTCGCCAGGAGGACCGAGAAGCCGGCACGCTCGAGGGCTGTTCGGAAGAACGCCCTGATGCCCTGGTCGTCGTCGGCGACGACGACGATGGGTCGATCCGACGACGCCGCAGCCTGAGGCGGATGTGGGGGCGATCCCGAGGTTCCCGGTTCCGAGGTCTCCATGCACCTCCGGGCTGGCTCGCGCGTTTGCGAGGCGGCAAGGACGGTGGCAGGGATCCCGATCGCGGTGAAGCTCGGGGCCCCTGCCGAGCCCGACAGTGGAGGTGGGGGCGCCTACGCGCGAGGAGATATTTCCGCGACTTCTGCGACGCCGATCGTCGTCCCGCCGTCGTCCGCCGGCATCCGGCAGGCGTGGGCTGCCGCGAGCGGTCCTAGAGGGTGGCGATCTCGAGTTGTTCAGGCCGGAGCAGTCGGAGGCCGGCGCGGCCGACGCGCGCGATCGTCCCCTCGCGCTCCAGCTGGCGCAGGACGTGTCCGGTCATCTCGCGGCTGGTGCCGACCAGCCCAGGCAGATGCGTCCTCGTGAGGACGGGCGGCTCGTCGAAGAACAGGGTCCGATACTGGGCGAGGACGCGTAGCACGCGAAGTCGGGCATCCTGATGCAGGAACCCTTCGATCCGCTCGACGGTCTGGTGCAGCGACCACGCCATCGAGTCGATGGCGCCGAGCGCCAGACCCGGATCGGCGGCGGCCAGCGCTCGTACCTCGTCACCGGGCCACTGGCCGATCTTGCATTCCGTCAGTGCCACGAGCTCGACGCTCGAGGGGACCGATGCAAGACCCGACCAGCCGAACAACACACCCGCCTGGGCCACGCCGCTGACGAGCTCCTTGCCGCCACTCGTGGTGCGCCGTGCGGCGCCGTATCCCTCCACGATCAGCGTCAGCGGCACGGGCTCGCCCTGTCGATAGATGAACTCGCCCGAGTGCACGTCACGACGCCGGGCGGTATCGATCATCCGGTCGATGGTCTCGATGCGGGCGCTCGGCAGCGCTCGTTCAAGGTAGTCCCGCAGTGATGGACGAGACGGCTTCGGCTGCGCCACGACGGCCGCTTGTACGGTCGCGGTCACGCGTCCCCCGGTCGGTACATGGTGAACAGGGTACGTGAGATCCGTCGCATCGGTCGTGATGCCCCGGCCGATCCGCGACGAGCTCGCCGCTGGGGGGAAAGCGGTAAGGATGTCGGCAGACCGAACCGGGGCGAGGCCAGCCTAGGTCGCGCGGTTGCGTCCCGCCATGGACGAACGTCCCGCGCCGGAACCGACGCGAGAGGACATTCGATCCGCGGGCCGCAGCGCGTTGACAAGACGCACCGCGCAGCTGCCCAATACGCGTCCGATGTCAGAGATCAGCGAGGCCCTCGAGGCTTGGCGCAAAGCCGCCCGCGACCTCGACGCAACCACGCCCTCGACCGCTGACTGGCTACGGGCTCGGATGGTCGAGGCTGAGCTCCGCAGCGCATACCAATCGCTCGTGGGCGATCCGCGAGCCGATGAACGGCCGGCCAGGGGCGTCGACGTCGACGAACCGATTCGTCCGGCTGATCGGGAGCGTCGAACGTCGGTCGGACGCCCGGATCGCCCGTAACCGGGCCTTCCGCGCGCGTCAAAACCCCTAGGAGTCCGAGGGTCAGATGCCACCGTCTCCGGCCATTCGTGCTGCGGGGGTGACGTATGTCGCCCTGGGGCTGGGGTTTGGCGTGGGCGCGCTCGTCGCGCTGGCACGCCTCGCTCGTGACGGCGAACTCCCGATGACGCCGTGGGGCTTCCGAGCGCTGAGCGGGCCGTTCGAGCGACTCGGCCCGCAACAGTTCACCGCGCTCGGCTTGGGTCTGGCGGGCGTCTGCGCGCTGGATGTCGTCGCGGGCGTCTGGCTCTGGCAGGGACGGAAGCGGGGCGCGAACCTGGGACTCGCGACGACCCTGCCGGCGCTCACGCTCGGCGCGGGGTTCGCGTTGCCGTTCCTTCTGATCGGCGTTCCGATTCGTGTCGCCCTCGTCCTGGCAGGGCGTCGGACCCTTCGCTGAAGAGGGTTTGGATCCAGCCTAGCGTCTGAACCGCGGGATCCAGCGGGGAGTGGCAGCGCTATAGGCGGCGTATTGCTCGCCATAGACCTGACGCAGGGTCGGCTCCTCGTAGAGCCGCACGAAGGTGTGGAACGCAGCGGCGACGACGACCCCGTATAGGGCGACGCCCCAGCTGGCGAAGAGAACGGCCTGGCCGACGATCAGGGCGGTGACCGCGACGTACATCGGATTGCGGACGACGCGGTAGAGGCCGCTGACTACGAGGGTACGGGTGGGCGCGATCGGCGCCGGGGTGCCAAGCCCCTCCCAGGCGAAGCGGGCGAAGGCTTCAAGGACGACAGCGAGACCCGCGACGATCAGGATGAGGCCGGTCCAGCGGAGGGCGCCAGGGCCGTCGCCCGGCGGCAGCGGGCGCCACTGGGTGATCAGCCAGGGGATCAGGCCGGCGACCCCGCCGGGGGCGAGGACGAGGAAGGCGAGACTGCCAAGCGCCGCCTTCACCCGATCCGCCATTTCCGCTCCCCGGTGATCGCCGAACTCCGTCCACCTTGGAGCCACGGCCGGTAGGCCGCAAGCGGTAATCCCCGTAAGGGCAACCAGTGAGTACCCGGGCGCGATCTGAGGGACGGGGCGCGACCCTTTCAACGTCGTCACCGATCGCTGCGCCAAGCGACGGCATCAGATCCACTCGGTCACCCCAGAGGAGGGACACGATGACCATGACCATGGAGGCGGGTGTCGACATCCGCCCATTCCACATCGACATCCCACAAGGGCAGCTCGACGATCTCCGCGCGAGGCTGAAGGCGGCCCGATTGCCGACCAAGGAGCTCGTGGCTGACGCGTCGCAGGGCGTACAGCTGGCGACGCTCGAGTCGGTCGCCCGTTACTGGGCGAACGACTACGACTGGCGCAAGGTCGAGGCGAAGCTCAACGGGCTGCCCCAGTACAAGACCAACATCGACGGCCTCGACGTCCACTTCATCCACGTGAAGTCACGACACGAGAACGCCCTGCCACTGATCATCACGCACGGCTGGCCGGGCTCGGTGATCGAGATGCTTGACGTCATCGGCCCCCTCACCGACCCGACCGCGTACGGCGGGACCGAGGCCGATGCGTTCCACGTCGTGATCCCGTCCCTGCCCGGCTTTGGGTTCTCGGACCAGCCGACCGAACTGGGCTGGAGCGGCAACCGGATCGCGCAGGCCTGGGCCGAGCTGATGACACGCCTCGGCTACACGCGGTACGTGGCACAGGGCGGCGACCAGGGCGCGACCGTCACCGACGCGATGGCGCGCCAGGCGCCCGCGGGGCTCGTCGGGATCCACCTGAACCTGCTCAGCGCGTTCCCGACCGAGGTCGGCGCGGCGCTCTTTGGCGACACGTTCGCGATGGGCCTCGTCAAGCGTGCCGTGGTCGGCGTCATAGCGTCGCGCGCCGAGAAGGAGCCGGAGGCGCTCGCCGGGATCGAGCGAACGTTCCGGGCCGGGTACATCGCCGAGATGAACACCAAGCCGCAGACGATCGGCTACGGCTCGATGGATCCGCTCGCGATGGCCGCCTGGATCCTCGACCACGACGCCGACAGCTACGCGAAGATCTCGAAGGCGTTCCTCGATGGCCAGCCGACCGGGGGCCTCAGCCGGGACCACGTCCTCGACAACATCACGCTCTATTGGCTGACGAACACGTCGACGTCCGCGGCACGGCTCTACTGGGAGAACTTCCAGAACATCGTGGCTGCCCTCGCCTCGGGGCAGAAGGCGCCTGATATCAAGGTGTCGACCGGGTTCACGGTCTTCCCGCAGGAGCTGTTCAAGGCCCCGCGCGTCTGGGCCGAGAAGGTCTACCCCAACCTCACGTATTTCAACGAGGCACCGAAGGGTGGCCACTTCGCCGCCTGGGAAGAGCCGCAGGTCTTCTCCGAGGAGCTGCGCAGGGCGTTCCAGTCGGTGCGCTGACCGGAACGCGTGATCCCGGCGGGCGGCAGGCGATCGGTCCGCCGCCTGCCGGCCCCACCCCAAATCACAACGGCCCTCGGAGTCACCTCCGGGGGCCGTTCGTGTTTCGGAATGATGGCTGGCGAGGAAGGATTTGAACCTTCCGCGTCGGGGCATTCCGTCGAGTCGGGGCAGGCCGACGCCAAGAAGCCAGCGGAAGGCGACGAGCACGATCGCGACGCCGAGGATCCCGTAGATCGCCTGGAGCGGCGGCTCGTTGCTATAGCCGATGATCGCGACTTCGACCGCGACCCAGATGAGCAGACCAGCCCCGACGACGAAGGCGGCGGTCGGCGCGAGCGGATGTCGGAGCCAGACAAGGCGAGCCGCGACAAGCGGCCCGAGTCCCAGGACGCCGAACAGGACCAGCCCCGGCACTAGGTAGGTGTCGAACGGCGAACCGGCCAGCGCCGACAGCGGCAGCGGCATGATCTCGCCCCGGGGCGCGATCTCAGGACCAGGCCTCCGCCCAGCGCGCCGATGCTCAGGAGGACCTCGAGAACCACGGCCGACTTCGCCACCCGGCTCAGTGGCTGAATGCGGTGATGGGTCGACGTGGACATGGCGTGTGCTCCAGGTGCGTATCGGAATCCAAGGCGGGTCGACGTCATCAGACACCCAGCGGGCGGTGGGCGATAGGGCCAAGTGGCGCGTGATGGAGGCGAAGTGGCCCTATGGCGCGAAGGGGCCGCGGTCGATGCTGGTCGTGGCGCATCAGGCGCCGCGACCGAACAACGAGGTGTCCGATGCACCCGATCCCGAACCGACTCGCCTCCGTTCCACGCACCTCGAAGGATGAAAGCCATGCTTCTCGTCGAACGCCTGATCGCGGCCGCCGCGGTCTTCGTCGCCGCCCACTTCGCGATGGGCTTCATCAACTCGAGCGCCGGCGGAAGCGGTGGCTCGCTGCTCTTCCCGTTCGCGACCAACGCCCCGACCCGCTGGGTCTTCGGAAGTCTCGACGGGATGCTCGGGCTGCTCGTCCCGGTGATGATCGGACTCGCCGCGATCGCCGTCCTGACGTTCTTCCTGGCCTTCTTCGCGGCGCTCGGCCTGTGGGTTCCGGCGAACCTCTGGCGGCCCCTCGTCCTGGTCGGCGTGGCGTGTTCCGTGGCCCTGCTCGTGCTTCACCCGAGCGTGTACGCGGCTCTGCCGCTGGCGCTGAACGCGGGCCTGGCGTGGGTCGCCTGGACGTCGGTCTGGACACCCGCCGCGGCCTGACGCATCGCATCCACCGAACCTCTGGAGAAGCATGACCTCGCGACTCAAGTTCGCCGATCGCCTGGCGCTGGTTGCCCTCCTGTTCGCCGCGATCGCCGCGATCGCCGGCCTTCTCGTGCCCGGCCTGTACCGCGACACCGCCGATGGCATCAGGCAGGCTCGCGCCACCGACCTCGTGACGCTCCTCGTCGCCGTGCCGGCGCTCGCCATCGGGCTGTGGCGCGCCCGCGCGGGCTCCGTCGGCGGACGGTTCGTCGCCATCGCCGCCCTCGGCTATCTCGCGTACTCGTACGCCATCTATGCGTTCTCGGTCGTGATCGACCCGCTGACGCCGGTCCACATCGCCATCCTCGGTCTCGCGACGTGGTCGCTTGTCCTGACCGTCTTCGCCCTCGACGACGCGACCCTCGATCTCGCGTCCAGCTTCCGGTTCCCGCGTCGGACGACCGGCGGGTTCCTCATCGCCGTCGCCGGCCTCTTCGCGATGCTGTGGCTCAGCCAGATCGCCGGCGCCATCACCAGCGGCCGACTGCCGGCGCCGTGTCGGACCTGGGTCTCCCGACGAGCCCC
Organism: uncultured Chloroflexia bacterium; assembly: GCA_963788235.1. GTDB lineage: Bacteria > Chloroflexota > Limnocylindria > Limnocylindrales > CSP1-4 > SPCO01. The sequence continues at coordinate 635,241 of CAWBFV010000004.1, forward strand.
GTCTATTCGCTCGATCTCGCGTTCGCCGTCCCGCTGATCACGCTGGCCGGCGTCTGGCTGATCCGGCGCGACCGTCGTGGGCCGGCAGGCGCCGCGGCAGGGCTCGCGTTCCTGGTCATCCTCGGACTGTCGGTCCTCGCGATCTTCGCCTTCGAGGCTGCGGCCGGCGTCGCCGTCGAAGTCCCGCCGATCGCGATCTTTGGCGCGGTCACCGCGACGGCCGCCGTCCTGTTGGGTACTGGGTTGGCGGGCTCCGCCCGACAGAGCACGCGGGGACGGTCTGAGCGTCTGTCGAATGCGTCGGCTTGAGTCGGCGCGCCGCAGCGGTCGTGCCACGCCGTAGCAAATCCCGCCCGGAATGGATACACGTGGGAGGACGTCAGCCAGCGCGAGCGGCGCACTGACTGAGAGAGGCCGATCTGCAACGTTAGGACTACTCAGCGGATGGCGGGATCCGTCAAGCGGGGTGCTACGGTGCGGGCGTCGCTCGGAGGAAACCAGCGGCCGACCGCATCTGACGGCCGGCGTACGCGGGCGAGGGAAGGTGACCCATGTCCGCCCCCGCCGCCGAACTCTTGCTGCTGCCGCCCCGATCCCTGATCGCGTCGAGCGCTCGAGCGGCCGATCCTGCGCCGCTCAGCGTCCGCCGCTTGAACCTGATGCGGGTCGGCTACCTGTTCATGGCCGTCGGCCTGGTGCTCGTCAAGTGGCCTCTGATCATCAGCGGCACCGTCGCGACGTTGCCGGTGTACGAAGGTGTGGTCGCCGTCCTCCTGACGGCCATGTCACTGCTTGCATTCCTGGGGCTTCGGTACCCCATAGCAATGCTGCCGGTGCTGATGTTCGAGGTGGGCTGGAAGGTCATCTGGATGGCTGTCGTGGGCATCCCGAACCTCGCTGCTGGTGACATGAACGCGCAGTTCACGAGCGTGTTCTTCAACGTCTGCTTCGGCGTGGTCGTCCTCGCCGTCACGCCGTGGGACTACGTCTGGAAGCGCTTCGTGCGCGCACCGGGGACCGTGGCGCTAGGCCCGGGACAGCCGACGCGCGTCACGAGGACCCAGTGAGCGCGCCTTCGGCGAGCCCAATCGCTACGCCCGCATCGGGGGCGCGCTGTACCTCGTCATCATCGTCGCGGGGATCGTGGGTCCGCTCGTCACCCGCGAGGTACTCGTCGTGGCGCATGACGCCGTGGCGACCGCGAACAACATCGCGTCATCCCCGAACTGTGGCGACTCGGCATCGCCCTTGATCTCGTCGCGCAACTCTGCGATGTGCCCGTCATGTTGATCCTGTTCCTGCTGCTCTCGCCGGTGAACAAGAGCGTCGCTCTCTGGCACTGCTGTTCAACGTCGTTCAAACATCGACGCTGGTGGCCAACCAGCTGACGCTCGTCGCTGCGCAGCTCTTGTCCCCTGATCAGCCCGCGTTAGCGGACGTTGCCCTTCGCGCGTACTCATTCGGGGAACCCATCGGCCTCGTGTTCTTTGGGTTCACCTGCATCCTGGAGGGGTACCTGATCCGGCACTCCGGCTACCTGCCGTGGATCCTGGGCCTGCTGATGCAGATCGCCGGTGTGGCGTACGTGGCGAATACGTTCCTGCTGCTTTTGGCCCCTGGTGTCGCGAGCATCGTCTTCCTGATCCCGACCGTTGTCGCAGAGCCGTCACTGGCGCTGTGGCTCGTCGTCAAAGGCGTGGATGTCGCGAAGTATCGCCAGGTCAGCGTGGCCGCCAATCAGGCTCCGGGGTGAAGGCGAGCCCATCGGACCGGGATCGGAAGCGATCGTGGACTTGACAGTCGTTGCGGCGCTTGTAGCCACGGGCCTACTCGGCGCGATGGCCGCCTTCCAGGCGACGCTGGCAGCGGGCGCGCCCGCTCGGGGCGCACGTCCTAGGCGGAAGGTACTCCGACGCGCTACCTCCGCGCCTCCGAGCCTTCAGCGGGATCGCGGCGATCCTCCTGTTGTCGTTCGCCTGTGTGATCCTCGCCCGGGCCGGGGTCATCGGCTGGCCTGTCGGCCTTGCTGACCTCCTCGTGCCAGCGGCTTGGCTCATTGCCGGGTTCCTCGTCCTCAATACCCTCGGAAACCTCGCCTCGAAGAGCCGATTCGAACGGACCGCTTGGCGGCGACAACGGCCGTGTTGGCGGTCCTGTGCGGTTTTGTCGCCCTGACCGCCTGAGGCGCCTAGTGGTGTCTGCGAACTCCGAACCGAACGGAGAAACCTTCAGCGGCTGCCAACCGATCCGTATCGGTAGCTTCATCTACTCGTCACCAGCCGACAGGCGGGTCGCCCAGCCAGAGAGCGGGTTTCCTTCGCCGTAAACGGCGGTGTGGGGACCTGAGCCGCTACACCTGGGGTAGCTGGCTGGCGAGGAAGGATTCGAACCTTCGATCTCCTGATCCAGAGTCTGTCTATCGGAATCAGGCTCGCGAGCCGCCAATTGAGCGTGCGGCGGGCCTCCGTCGGCCGCCGAATTCGGGGTGAGTCAGGTGCCCACTCCGAAATGAGTCAGATGCCCATTCCGAAAACGGAAAGAGTCTGTTGCCCTATCTGGGCGAGCCGATTTAAGACCACCTCTCCTCCCGGATTACAGGCTCCAAATCGGGCGAAGCCGTGACCGGCATGGCGGCGGGCGTCCAATTGCTCGAGCGCCTCCCGGTCCTCGAAGCCGGGCGCGAGGAGAGCGGCCGCCGGGTGCACGCACGCCTGCCATGCCGTCCACGATCGACTGGGCCAGGGCGCCACTCTGGTTACGTCGGGGCGTCAGTGCGCGCCGCCGGATTGGCTAAGCTTGAAAATGGCACGCACTCCGCTGATCCCGCGCAGTTCGTGACTCCCATAGTCCTCGAACATCAGTCCCGAACCCTCCGCCAGATCGTGGGTGGTCGCCGAGACAAGGATCTCTCCGGGATGGGCGAGGGCGAGGATCCGCGATGCGAGGTGGATCGCCACGCCCCGTATGTCATCACCGACGAGCTCGACCTCGCCAGTATGAACGGCCGCCCGGATCTCAAGGCCCAGACCCACGATGGCTGCCCGGACCGCCTCGGCGCAGCGGATGGCCCCGGCTGGGGCGTCGAATTGGGCGAGGAACCCATCACCCGTGGTGGATATCTCGACCCCAGCGAATTGGTCGAGAACGCGGCGAACGTCCTCGTTGTGGGTCGCGAGAAGGTCCTGCCACCGTTCGTCTCCGAGCCGGGCGGCGACATCGGTCGAGGCGACGATGTCGGTGAACAGGACGGTGGTGAGGACACGCGGCCTTGAGCCTGCCGATGTTGCTCCGAACGTCCTGATACCCGACCAGTGGAGACTGACTGCCGGTTCGTCGCCAACGACCCAGGCATCGTGACCAGGGGGCAGCTCGTAGACCTCGTCCGGACCCACTTCCAGGACCGTGCCATCCGCAATCTCGGCGCGTAAGTGGCCGGACAACATCAGGCCGATGTGGTGGATCTCGCACCTGGCTGTTCCAACGACGGGCTGGACATGAACCGACCAGCGCCAGCCTGGACTCCAGCACCTGGCGACCCACCGCCTCGTCGCCGAGGTCGACCAGCAGGAGCCGGCCGTCGCTCAAAATCACGCACTTCGCTGGGCCGAGCGAAGCTCGCGGATCGGGCTCTTGTCATAACAGTCTCCGAATGGGCACACGCCTCCACGATCGCACCTGTCGATTGTGCGCTCCCGAGATGGACCTCAGCGGCGGAACGCTCCGCAGAGACGATGGATCCGTCGGTTCGGCCAAAACGGTCATCTGGGTCGTCGACCGACCTAAGCAGCGGGAGCCTCAGCCGAGGGGTTGATGAGGAGCGACGACGTAATACCGATGCCCGTGGAGCAGCCGCAAACGGATACCCTTCAAGCGGCTGTCGTCGCAGGTGGGTCTCGATTCGGCGCACCTGCCTGTGGGTGGCCGTGTTCGTGCACTAACTTTGGGAGCGGCAAGCCGTTCTGATGCTCCGGCGTATGACATTCGCCCATCTACCGACTCCCCTGGAACCGGCTGATCGCCTCGGGGCCGCGCTGCGGCTCGAACCTGGGCGGCTTTGGGTCAAACGAGACGATTGCACCGGGCTCGCTACTGGCGGAAACAAGGCACGCAAGATCGAGCTCCTCGTCGGCGAAGCACTTCAAGCCGGTTGCGATGTGCTCGTCACCGCTGGCGGACTTCAGAGCAACCATGCTCGGACAACGGCGGCCGCCGCGGCTCGCGCAGGGATCGGATGCGTCCTTGCATTCAACAGCGACCCGCCGCCGAAGATCGAGGCAAACCAGCTGCTCGACGTCATCCTCGGTGCTGAGCGGCGCTTCGTCGGACCACTTGCGATGGATGATCTGAATGCTGTCGTGGAGCGCATCGCCGACGAGCTCCGAGCCATCGGCCGCAAACCATACGTGATCCCTGTCGGGGGCTCGTCGCCGCTCGGCGCGAGCGCATATGTCACAGCCGCAGACGAGATCCTGGCTGATCTCGGTCACGATGACGTGCTGGTGGTCACCGCGACGGCCTCGGGGGGAACGCACGCCGGCCTCGCAGCAAGGCTCGGCCACGAACGGGTCCTCGGTATCGACGTTGGAGCCCTTGCCGACCCGATGGCGGCGGTGCGGGCTCTGGCAATCGAAGTCGCGGCGCTCCGTGGCCGTCCCGTGCCCAAGGGTGAGCCGTGGCTCGTGCGAGACCAGGTCGGTGACGGCTATGGCGCCATGACGAGGGCGTGTCGGGACGCGATCCGCCTCGCGGCGGAATCCGAGGGACTGCTGCTTGATCCGGTCTACTCGGGCAAGGCGCTCGCCGGGCTGATGGCAATATCTCCGGCCAAGGTCGAGCCCAAGGCGATCGTCTTCCTCGCCACGGGCGGCACCCCGGCGCTGTTCGCCTCGCGTTACGGGGGATGGCTTACCGAAGGAGCGCCCCTGCAATAGAGCGCAAGACCCAGGCCCGTTGGATGCGGTGCCAGTCACAAAAAGACTGCGCTTAGGCGGTCCGTCTTCGTAGGCCGACGCAGTGTTCGGCAAAAGCCGGGCCAGAATCCGCCGACGGGAAACGCGGTCGATCACGTGAGACAAGGCATCAGACTCTCGTTGGCGACGGCGCGTCGGTGGCCGACGCCGGGGGAGTCAGGTGCCCATTTCTCCGGAGAATCAGGTGCTCATCGGGCTCACCCACGCACGGATCATGGGCACTTGATTATCGGTACGGCACACGAGCCCATAGAGGGTCGGTCGAGGAGGGAGGGGACCACCACCGGTCGTGGTTGGTGCGCCGGGACCACAACATCTTGTGGACTTGGCTGGCGAGGAAGGATTCGAACCTTCGATCTCCTGATCCAGAGTCAAGAGACCATTTTTCGCAATTCTTCGCCCGCGCTGAGCACGAAACCCACCGATTTCTACCCCGAATTTTACCGAGTCACGTGACCTGTCGCAAACGTGGTCAGGTGGCCACGAGCGGGTCACCTGACTCGTCGCTCCGATCACAGGTCGCATGCCCGACAGGTGTTGGACGCGCGATTTCAACCTGCACCATCCCGATCGAGGGCCGCGATGAGTGGCTCGCCGCAGCCAGGCGGCTGGCATGAGGGACGGGTACCTGCGCGGCGAGCTCCCGCTCCAGGCGACCCAGCGCCAAATGGACGTGCTCGCCGCCTACGTCGCTGCTGGCGGATCCGTGCCATGATGCGGCCGAGCTCGTCGGAATCCGGCCGAGCACCGTGAAGCGTCACCTTGCCGACCTGCAGGGCGCGGATCGGGCTCTGACGACCGAGCAGCTGATCTACGGCGGACGTGCCGCGGGCTGGCTTGTCGTTCCGAGCCTCGAGCGACGATAGGTCGCTGGGTCTCTCGGTCCGTGCTGAGTCGGTGGGACCAAGGACGACGGGCGGTGGCCAGATGCCACCGCCCGTCCGATGACAGCGCAACAGGACGTCAGGGCCTGACGGGCACTAGGCCGGCCACGGGCGCGGGATCGGCCTGGTGTCCGGACTTCACACCCTTCACCAGCAGGTACACGACCATCCAGATCTCGCCGACAAGGGGCGCGACGATCAGGAACGGCTTGATCTGCAGCTCGAGGTCGGGAAGCAGGAACGCCGTGAGCGAGTCCGCCAGGTACGAGACGGTGGCCAGGACGAGCACGACCCCAAGGGCCTTGGGGAACAGCCCGGATCGGTAGGCGAGATACCCGAGCGGCGCCAGCCAGAGGCCGAAGAAGACTTGAGCCGCCAGCGTGCCGTAGTGCTGGATGTCGAGCAGAACCATTACGAGGGCGCTCGATCCGGCCACCCCGAAGGCGGTCACGTATGACGGGTCGGTTGCGACCTGCATGCCCTCGAACAGGAAGACGGCGTTGAGGCAGATCATTCCGACCGCAATCACAACGAAGATCACCATCGACCTGGCTGCGTTCTTGTGAACGTGGTTCAGCAACAGGTACAGGGCCATCGCGGTCAGGGCGAAGAAGACCCCGTCCACCAGGTGGGCGACGACGCCCATGCGAACGAGTTCGGCGTTCGCGACGACGTTCCCAGCTGTGGCCGCGGCATTGCCAGCGACGTGCAGCTTGGGGTCGACGAAGCCTTCGGCAAAGCCGCCGAAGATGCCGACCAGTAGATAGAAGACACCGGCGATTCTCGCCAGCTGCTTGGGTGAGGACATGTTGTCTCCTGTGTGCGGCGACCGTCTCCGGCGAGGTCGCCGTTTCTTCGAACCATCAAGTACGAGATCGGCGAAGGGCCCCTGAGGCGAGCTCCGGGGCCCTTCCCATCAAGTGGCGGACACCGCCATTGGCGACTACTACGCGGTGACTCCGGCATCGGTGCGAGGCTCGAGCACGACGATCGCGGTCTTCCCGGAACGGAGCGCAGCCCAGCCGTCGTACTGGTCGCCGAACTCGGCCCACCGAGCCCAGAGCCGATCACGCTCGTCGCCTTCCGCAGCGCGACCACGGACGGCACGCGGGCCATCCGGCAACTCCACGACCGTGTCCGGCCGCGCCTGGAGGTTCAGCCACCACGCGGGGTCTGCATCCGCCCAGCCGTTCATGGCCAGCGTGACGAGGTTCGGGCCGTCCTCGTAGTAACCGACGATCGCGACCCGGGACTGTCCCGAACGCCGACCGACCGTCGTGAGGCGCAGCATCCCGAACGCCTTGCCGGGTGGCCGGAGGCCGACCCGCCCCCGCTGAACCGAAGGAGGGCTCGGTGCAGCAGCCAGGCGCTGCGAACGAACACGCGAGGAGGGACCTTGGCAGTCCGCTCCCGGTCGGCGGTCATGCCGCACCCGACAGTCGTCGCGACGACTGTTCGTGACGGGCACCGCCGGGGGAGCGCCGTCTTCGCCCACCGATCGCCCAGCAGCCGCGACCATGAGCGGTGAAGTGGATTTGAAGCCCTTGATTGCCATGTAGAGGCCGAGCGACAGCTCCCACGAGAAGATCGGCAGGAGCGCGATCAGGGACCACACCGAGATCTTCTCGTTGATGCCGAGGATCTGTCCGATCACGGAAGACGTCATCAAGACGCCGCCGACGAGTCCGATCGCGGGAATGAGTCGCGGCACGAGGCTGGATCGGTACATCAGGTACCCGAGCAGGAGGGCATTCATCGCGGGCATGAGGGTCCCGCCGATCAGGAACGCCGCGTTGTACGTCCCGACGAACGAGGCGCCACTGGTGAGAAGCGCGGTCGAGTCGGCGCCGGCCGCGGCGCCCACCTGGTGCAGGGACGCGAGCGAGAGAAGGCTCACGACACCCGTGAGGAGCATCGCGCCCTCGATGACGCGCGAGGTGACGAATCCGAGCGCGAACGTCTCGTTCTGGCGCCTGACGACCGGGTACAGCGTGATGGCGGTGCCGATGCCGGCGAGCGCGACGATCACGTCGATGAGGGCGCCCCAGCGCAGGCCGGCGTCGCTTCCGGAGCTCAGGATGTAGGCCGGGTCCTTCAGCACCGGGCTGTAGAGGGTCAGTGTCGCGACCGAAATGAAGGTGATCAGGTAGAGGATGCCCGCGACGAGCGCGGTCTTCCGCATCGAATCCATCGGCGGTCGTTTCGTTGCGGCGGTTCGAACGGCGGTTGTCATGTCGGTTTCCCTTTCGTGTCGTTCGTGTTGGGCTATCGAGGCTCGGTGCCGGGCGTCCCGGTCGGGTCGGCGTCGACGTGCGTCACCGAGACCAGTGGCAGTCCGGTGTCGCGCACCTTCTGGAGCAGGCCATGGAGCGCCGCCTGATCGGGTACGCCGCCACGGATGACGGTGACGCCCTCGCTCTCGTGGCTGAGGCTCAGGCCGTCAAACCAGGCAGCCCATCGGCCATCCAGGTGTCCCTTGAGGCGAATCTCGTAGCGGCCGTCCTCGTGACGGTCACCGTCGATGCGTGTCGTTCCGCTCATCTGCTCCCTTCCGCCGGTCCTGCGATCTGTCTGCCGGCGTGGTCCCGAGCATCGGAGCGGACGTGGGGAGCGAGCATCCCCACATGTGGGGATTTGAGGTGATGAATCTTCGATCGAGCCGCGAGGCGACTTGCGGCGGCCGACCGGGGCTTCGCGCCTCTGCTACGGTCGGTTGCGGGCTCGCGACAGGAGGTCGAGTTCCTCGGCCCGGGTCACGGCGGACCGGCGGTTGTTCGCCCCGAGCTTGGCGTAGATGGCCTTGGTGTGACTCCGCACCGTGCTCAGCGACACCACGAGCTCACGGGCGATCTCCGGTCCGGCCAGATCGGTTGCAAGCAGCCGCAGCACGTCAAGCTCACGGTCGCTCAGCGGCTCGATGAGCGCCTCCTTGTTCCCGGCGTTGTCCTCGGGGCGGACAGCGGCCGTCAGAAGGCGGCGAACGTAGTCCGGGGCGATTCCCCGGTTCGCGGCGTCCTGCAGCAGGGCCGCCATGGGTGGGCCCTCATCGAGGAAGACGCGAACATAGCCTTCCGGTTCGCCGAGCGCCAGGGCACGTCCGAGGGCGGCAAGAGCGGCAGGCATGTCGCCTCGCACCTGGTGGGCAAGCGCCAGCAGGACAAGGATTTCGATGACATTGCCCGTCCGCTGACCGTCCTCCGCTGCTCGCAGCAGGCGACCCAGTAGCGCGAAGGCGTCACGGGCAGACCCGTCCGAAGGGTCCAGCGTGGATTGGGCCAGGAGCACCCTCGCAAGCGTGACGTGCTCGAACTCGCGCAGATACGTCAGGTCGTCGTGAGGCGACAGGCCTCGCGCCCGAGCCCACGCATTCGCTTCGGCCAACCGCCCCTGCCTGAGCAGGATTCGTGCCTCTTGCGCCGGCAAGGGACGGACGTCCGGGATGAAGTCCGGCATGTACAGGCGCTGTGCCTCGTGGATTGCATCGAGCGCGCCATCGAGGTCCCCTTCAGCCTGCCGGATGCGGGCCGTCACGACATGCAGCCGATAGCGGTTCTGCGGGTAGCCCATGTGCTCGCCCAGGTCCTTGCTCGCCTGGAGATGCCGTGTGGCGGCCTGGAGGTCGCCCTGCTCACGGGCGAGGTCGCTCAGTCCCACGTACATGTCCGCCGTGGCCCGCAGGACTGGCTCGCCATGCTTTGCCGACAGTTGCAATGCCTGCTCGTACGTCCGGATCGCGTCACGCAGCCGTCCCTGGGTGATCCGGATGTCCGCCAGGGCGATCGCACCACCGAGCGCATCAGAGAGGCTGCCAGACCGCTGCACCCGCGCCATCCCAGCGCCGTAGATTCGATGCGCGGTCTCGAGGTCCCCGCTCGCCCATGTGGCCAATCCCAAGAGCGCCTCTGCTGCCCCGCGGAGGAGATCGTCGTCCTCGGGAGCCAGATTCAGTGCCTCGCGAGCGTGCCGGACGGTCGTCGCGACGTCGCCTCGGATCTGGGCAAGCACGGCTCGGTAGACCGCGATCAGCGCAGCCAGGAGGCTGAACTCGCGCCGGTCTACGACAACCATCTCCGGCCGCCCGGCTCCGGCTTCATCTGGCACACCGTGGGGCGCCGTGAGCCAGCGCTCGCCGTCTCCCAGACGGCGCTCGACGTCCTCGAGCTCGCCGATGGACAACAGCGCCCAGGCGTAGGCGACGCTCAGGACCGGTCTTCGCCCGATGACCTCATCCGGTAGCGCCCTAAGCCACCGGAGCGCCGTCACCTCCTGATGACCCTGCCGCAGCGCCGGCACCGCCAACTCAATCAGGCTGGCGGCTCGGTCGAAGTCTTCGCCCGCCAGCGCGTGCCGGATTGCCTCGGAGCGGTCACCGTTGTGCTCGTACCAGTCGCTGGCACGACGGTGCAGGTCGGGCACCCACGCTGGCTGCTCATCGAAGAGGCGCGTGCGCAGCACGTCGGCAAAGAGCTGGTGGTAGCGATACCAGCGCCGGCGGTCATCAAGCGAGACGAGGAAGAGGTTCCCGCGATCGAGCGCCTCCAGCATCGCCGTGCCGCCCTCGTGACCAGTAACGGCATCGCAGAGAGGGCCAGTCAGCCGACCCAGGATCGAGGTCTGCAGCAGGAACTGGCGGACATGTTCGGGTTGACGGTGCAAGACCTCGTCGGCCAGGTAGTCAACGATGTACCGATCGTCGCCGGCAAACCCGGCGATGAAGTCGGCGGGATCGTCGCGGCCTTGGATCGAGAGCGCGGCCAGTTGCAGGGCAGCGATCCAGCCCTCCGTCCGACCCTCCAGCGCCACGACATCCCGCCCCGTCAACTCCAGCTTCATCACCCCGTTCAGGTACGCGGCGGCCTCCTCGGGCGTAAAGCGCAGATCCGCGGCGCGGATCTCGATGAGCTCGCCACGCCCGCGCCAGCGACCGAGCGGCAATGCCGGGTCGGCGCGGGTGGTGACCAGCAGGTGCAGCTGTGGCGGCAGGTGCTCAATGAGGTATGCCATCCCGTCCTGGATGTCGCTCGCATCGACGACGTGGTAGTCGTCGAGCACCAGCACGATGTCGCGCGGCAGCCCGCTGAGGTCGTTGAGCAACGTGGCAAGGACCGATGTGATCGGCGTTTGGGGCGACCCCAGCAGGGAGATCGCAGTCGCGCCTACCTCGGGCACCACCGTCTGCAGCGCGGCGATCACGTACGGCCAGAAGGATGCGGCCCGATTGTCGCTAGGGTCGAGCGAGAGCCACGCCGCGCGCCGTTCGTGCAAGGGAGTCGCGGCCAGCCACTCGGCCACCAGCGTCGTCTTGCCGAAGCCGGCGGGCGCGGAGACCAGGGTCAGCTTCGACTCGCCCCTGCGGCTCAGGCGCTCGCTCAGCCTCGGACGTGTCACCAGACCGCGTCGCACCCTGGGGATGAAGAGCTTGGCCTCGAGCAGCGGGCTTGGCATGACCATCTGACCCCCCACGATACGGGTCACGGGCGTCGACCGGTAGGCGATCGGCTCTTCGCAGCGCGGCGACGCTAAAGAGGTGCGCTCCGTGCCCGAGTCCCCGTGGAGCTGCGGTGGGGTGTCTACCGACGTAACCGTTGGTGCCTGGGGCTTAGCACCCGAGGCGAATAGACCGCAGCGCCCTCCCGCTCCACGCTCATCACAATGTCGACGGGCGTGTATTCGAGCGTCACCAGCGTCAGATGCGGCACGACACGCGGACGGCGCCAGCGGTGAAGCTGTGCACGGTCTGCGGTGTCGTCACCAGCCGCGCGGGTAGTCGCTGCACCGAGCACGCCCGGCAGTCCAACCGCAGCCGGCACAACGCCCTGTACAGCACGCGGGCCTGGCAGCGGCTCAGCGCCCGCGTGCTCCGCGCCTGGCGTGGCGAGCACGGCAACTGGTGCCCGGGCTACCAGCGCCCCGCCCACCCGCGCCGCCGACCTGACCGTCGATCACGTCGTGCCGCTCGCCGCTGGCGGTGCGCCGTTCGACATCGCCAACACCGCCGTGCTGTGCCGCTCGTGCAACTCGACGAAGGGTGCGTCGACCGACCGGGGTGGGGTAGAACAGATGTTCTGGCGCGCCCGACAGGAGACAGACCTGCAATACCATCGTGATACGTGGTTAAGAGTCTCTGCGCCGCCAGGCCAGGCAGAACAGGCGGCGACAGTGGCCGGGAGACGCTCGGCGGATCAGCACCGACGAGCTGACTCGACGAGTGAGCCGACGCCTCCGATTGCCACTCGGAGGGCCGGACGGCTACGAATAGGCCGCGGGCTACCACGCATACCTTCGGTCCAACGAGCAGCCGGTCGGCTGAGCGACGCCACCGCATGGAGCCGCCGGCCCGCTACGTCGCGGAAGCTCGGCGAGGCCGCCAGGATAGCGGCATGGAGGACCATGTCGAGGGTCGTATGGCCAGGATCCGCTGGAGGCTGAACACGTCACCGCCGTTGACGAGATAGCTCCGGGCGAACGTGTGGCGGAGCGAGTGCGGGCTGACATCGCCCGGTGATCCCGGCCCGGCCCTGAGGCGCTTGAGGACCTGCGATGCATCCCGCCGTGCGCACGATCGAGCGCGTCCGCTGGCGACCGAGGGAAGAGCGGCAAATCGTCGGGCGCGCCGGCGCTCGCGCTGGCCGAGTAAGCGGACGATCGCTGCCGCGGGCGGTGACCGCCGATCCGGAAACACGATCCGTTCCTCGGCGCCAACTTGCCCATGACCTTGAGTGATGCCATCGGGCCTCGCAGATCAGCCGAGGCGCAGGCCGGCCGCCTCCGAGACCCGCAGCCGAGTCGAGGAGGAGCAGGAGGATGCCCGGTCGCGGACGTCGGCGACCCGAGAGCCGCCGCATCGCATCGTCGCTGATCGGCTCGACGAGCTTGTCGGGGACACGCGGCTTGCGGAGCGCCCGCAGCGCCGCGGCCTCGGCGAGCTCCTCGGCCGCGAGCCAGTTGCCGAGGACCTTGAGCGTCCGGACGTAGCCGGCGACGCTGATCGGCGACGAGCGTCGAGCGGAGCTCGAGGATCCAGGCCCGCAGCTCCGGCCCGGTCGAGCTGCTCGATCGGGCGCTCGGCGCCGAGTCCGCGCACCGCCCGGCGGAGGATCATCCGGTACCACTCGAGGGTCTTGGCCGCGGCGCCCTCGGCGGCCTTCGCCGCGAGGAACAGATCGACCGCCCGGCCGAGTGTCAGGTGCCCGCCAGAGTCAGGTGCCCATCGATTCGGGGTCGCCGAATCAGGTGCCCAAAGATCAGGGGAGTCAGGTGCCCAATTCATGATCGTCGCCTCCTGCGACGGACCGCGCACCGCGTTCAAGCCACGAGATGTAGTGCTCGCTCGTTGGTGCCGACCACAACATCTTGTGGTGCTGGCTGGCGAGGAAGGATTCGAACCTTCGATCTCCTGATCCAGAGTCAGGCGCCTTACCGCTTGGCCACTCGCCAGTGAACGGGGCCGAGTCTACCGCGGCTGACGAAACAGGCTCAACCGCGGCCAGCGTCGCCGCGGCGTCCGCCGCTCGATGCACCGCGCGCTCATCGTCCGGGCGCGCGGTGCTTCACCTCCTGGAGGACCCAGCCGTTCCCGTCCGGGTCGGCGAACCGCGCGAACGAGGCGTAGTCACGCCCAGCCGGGTCGCACCCGGGCAGCTCCCACGCCGGTGAGTGGTGATAGAACACCCCGCCCATGTCGTGAAAGACATCGCCCACGTCGACACCTCGTCGTACGAGTTCGGCGCGGGCGGCCTCGATGTCGGAAACGATGAGCTGGAGCCCGCCGACCGAGCCCGGAGTCGCCGCCGTGACGCCCGTCCCGAAGATGATCGACGCCGCGGACCCCGCCGGGGTGAACTGGACCACGCGGAACTCCGTGCCCGAGGTGTGGTCCAAGTCTTCGACGAAGCCTGCGCGCCGATAGAACGCCTTGGCGCGATCGACGTCGGCGACCGGAAGCACGACCACTTCGAGCTTCATGTCCACCCGCGTGTCTCCTGTCGGCGTCCCGATTTCGCGACAGCGTGGCCGTCGGGGGCGCGGCATCGCGCCCGTGAGGGACACTGGTTCATGCGCTGAAACCCAGACAATCGCGACGGCCAACCTCGACCTTGACTAGGTTCGCGCGACCTCCCGCGTCGCTCGAAGTGCCGCCGGCAACTCGCGTCGCGAACTGATCTCGAGCTTGTCGAACACCTTTCGGAGGTGCCATTCGACGGTGCGACGACTCAGGAACAGCTGAGCACCGATCTCCGGGTTCGTCTGGCCGTCGCCGGCGAGCCTGGCGATCTGGAGCTCTTGCGGCGTGAGCTGATCCTGCGTCTCTACCGCGCGCTTTCGAACGTGTTCACCCGTCGCAACGAGTTCGCGACGCGTCCGCTGGGCGAACGCCTCCATACCGATCGCGTCGAACATGTCGTAGGCGGCATGCAGCTGCGTGCGTGCGTCGACGCGGCGGCCTTCGCGACGCAGCCACTCTCCATACAGCAGATGGGCTCGCGCGAGCTCTGGTCGCAGCTCGGTCCGACCCAGCCGCTCGATCGCTTCCCGGTACAAGGCATCGGCCGCCTCGCCAGCCTCGAGCAGCGCCCGGGATCGAGCCTCGATCCCCAGCGCGAAGTCGGTCCCGGCGGGCTGGGTCGTCTCAACCAGCCTCGCGAGCGCCGCTTGGGCCAGCTCCCGATCGCCGGTGCGGCTCGCTGCCTCGACGAGCTCGAACGGCGCGTACAGCGATTGCCACGGGTCGATGCCGTTCGCAGTCACGAAGCGGGCTGCTTCCGCCGCGGCTTCGTACTGTCCGAGGCCGTTGTTCAGGACGGCGGCCGCCCAGTATGCACCGATCACAGCGATGCCCTGCCCGGCCGCGGTTCCCAGCGTGATGACCCGATCGATCAGCGGAACGGCCTCGGTTTCGCGGCCTTGCAGGGCCCGAAGCCGGAGCAAAGCGAACGGCGGGACTTGGCTTCCGGTCGCCGCGGCGACGCTATTGCTCTCCGCATCGAGCGAGGCCACGTTCACAAAGTCGCCGTGCCACGCCGCATCCATCGCCAACGACTGCAGGTGGATCGGCAGTTCCCCGAGCCCACCGGCGTCGCGAACAAGACCGACTTTTCGCTCTTTGCGGCGGTGGCGCCCTCGGCATCCCACGTGGCCGAGCTGGCGCCCGGAGCGAGCCAGCCCCAGCGGATCATGTCTCGGCCGACAATGCCGGGACAGCCTTCGCTGCGCGCTGCAGGATCGGCGTCGCGGCTGCTCGTCCGTCAGTCGTCAGCTGGCGAACCCCTCGAGCACCAGGTCGAGCGGATGTGGATCCGCGGGAAGCGGTGGCAGGTCCCGGACGGCGCGACAGATCTCCTCGAGGATGCCCGCTCCACCGAGGTGGTTCGCCGTGACGGCCGCCCCCCACGCCGTCAGGTACGCCCGTCGAGCGAGGTCCAGGTCGAACGATTCGAGCTGTCGTGCGGCGTCGAGCAGCAACGGTGCGGCGTGTTGCCGTACGCCGCGGCGACGGCAACGTGACCGCGAAGCAGGGCCACCTGGGCGGTCTGGAACCCATCGAGCGCGGATGCCTGGGCCTGTCGAGGAGCCGCATGGCCGCATCGAATTCCCCCGCCTGGAAACTCGCCTGTGCCGCAATCAGCGCGCGATTCGTACGGGTCGCGGGATCCGGGGTCAGCTCGACCGCACGCTGCAAGAAGGCGGCCGCCGCCGTTGCGCCGCCACGAGCCTGAGCCCGGCCCGCCGACCGCTCGAGCTCGAGCGCGACGGCCTCGTCAGGGCCTGACGCTGCTGCCGCGAGATGCCACGCCCGGCGATCCGGATCGGTGTCCCGGTCGGTCACCTCGGCGAGAGCGCCATGCACGACCCGCCGATCAGCGAGCAACGCGTCCTGGTACACGACTGAGCGAACCATCGGGTGCCGGAACCGAAGGTTCGCACGGTCATCGAGGAGGCCTGCGGTCGTCGCCGGCCCCGCCGCGTCGGCCGGTATGCCGAGCCGATCGGCAGCCGCGCGGATCGCGCCGGGTCACCGATCGGATCCGCCGCGGCCACCAGGAGCAGGCGCCTGCTCGATTCGGGCAACGGCGTCATCCGCCGCCGGAAGCTCTCTTCGATCTTGGCGGATACCGACGCGCCATCGGGCAGCCCGAAGCCCCCAGCCAGCGCCGCCGGGGTCCACGCTCGTGGCAGTTCCAGCAGCGCCAATGGGTTGCCGTGTGCCTCGGCGACGATCCGCTCGCGCACGGGCTCGTCGAGCCGGCCCGGGATCGCAGCGTCCAGGAGCCGGCGAGCGTCCTCGTCTCGCAGCGGTCCGACCATCAGCTCCGGAAGACCGGCGAGATCGTTGGCCTCCCACGGTTCGCGTACCGCGAAGACCATCACGACCGCCTCGGCAGCGAGGCGGCGGGCGACGAACCCCAGGCTCTGGGCCGACGCCCGGTCGAACCATTGGACATCGTCCACGAGACAGACCAGCGGCTTCGCTTCCGCGATCTCCGAGAAAAGTGTGAGCACCCCGAGCCCGACGAGGAATCGGTCGGGCGGAGGACCGTCCTGGAGCCCGAAGGCGACGGCGAGCGCGTCGCGTTGGGGAGCGGGCAGCCGCTCGAGCCGTGGGAGGAACGGGGCGCAGAGCTGGTGGAGCGCGGCGAACGCGAGCTCCATCTCCGACTCGACGCCGGCGGCTCGGACGACACGACTACCGGCTGCTCGTCCAGGAGATAGTCGAGCAGTGCGGACTTTCCGACACCGGCGTCGCCGCGGACGACCAGGGTGCCGCTGCTGCCGCCTTGCGCGGCCGCGATCAACGCGTCGAGGCGCTGGCACTCGACACGCCGGCCCCACAGCCGCAGTTCGCCCCCCGTGGTCGACGGCAAGATGTTCGCTCCGAGCCTTGGCGCGCCCGTTCATGCTACGTCGCCCGCGTTCGCGCTCTACCGCGAGTTGCGCGTATCCGCGATCAGGGCGACGGCCACTACCCTTGAAGGACATGACCAGTCGAGCCGCGGACCTGCGACAGGCGCTCGGGCTGTCGGCGCTGAGCATCGGTTGGAGCGGCGCGGTCGGCTCGATCGCGGTCTTCACGGCCGCCCAGACCGGCAGCCTGGCGCTGCTCGGCTTCGGCGCCGACGCCGTGATCGATGCGTTCGCGTCGATCGTCCTCTTGTGGCGCTTCTCGATCGAATCGCGCCAACCGCATCGAGCCGACCGCGTCGAGCAGGCCGCGGAGCGGGCGGTCGGGTTGGCGCTGCTCGTCCTGGCCGCGTACCTGGTCGTCGGTGGTCTTCGGGCGCTCGCCGCCCAGGATCATCCAGGGACGTCGACGGTCGGGGCCGTCCTGCTCGTCGCCTCGATCCTGGTGCTCCCGCCGCTGGCGATCGCCAAGCACCGGGTCGCTGCCCGGATGGCGAGTGGGGCGCTCCGCGCCGATGCGATCCTCACCGCGGTCGCCGCCGCCCTGGCAGGGATCAGTCTTGTCAGCCTGGCTGCCTACGGCGTGCTCGGCCTCTGGTGGGCCGACGCGGTCGCGGCCCTGATCGTCAGCGTCATCGTGGTCCGTGAGGGCTGGCAGTCGTTCAGGCCGACCCCAAAAGCCTGACGCGCCGCCAGGGGCGATTTCGGGCCTTGACATTGGAGCGACTTCAAGGTCTACGGTCGTCCTATGACCGCCACCCCGGAGACCGGCTACCTCGTTATCGCCGACCTGACCGGCTACACCGAGTACCTGGCCAGCGGCGAGATCGAGCACGCTCCCGCGATCGCAGGCGACCTGCTCGAGACCATCGTTGGGCGTCTCGAACCGCCCTTCCGGCTGACGAAGTTCGAAGGGGACGCCGCTTTCCTGTTCGTCGAGGACGGTCGGGCCGAGGCTTCGCTCCTGCTCGACGCGATCGAGGCGGCATACAACGCCTTCCGGAGGCGTCTTCGGAGCATCGAGCAGGCCACCGCCTGCGAGTGCAACTCGTGCCGGCTGGCGCCCCGTCTCGATCTCAAGCTGTTCATCCACCACGGCGCCTATGTCCGCGGTCGGATCGTCGGCCGCGACGAGCTCGCCGGCTCGGACGTCATCCTCATCCATCGCCTGACGAAGGGAGCTGGTTCGGCCGAGGCGCGCGACAACGGGTTCGCGTTGTTCACCGCCGCGGCGGTCGATGCGTTGGGGATCGACCCCCGTGTCCTGGGGCTCAAGCCCGGAACCGAATTGATCGAGCATCTCGGCGACGTGGACACGTTCCTGCTGGACCTCGAGGCTCGCTGGATCGCCGAGAGAGACGTGCGTCGCGTCGACATCGCCGAGGCAGACGTCGCCTTCGATGTAAGCGCGACGATCGCCGCCGATCCCTCGACCGTGTGGGCGCACTTGACCTCACCCGCGCTGCGAACCAGCTGGGAAGGCCCGATCGTCATCGACGAGACCCCTGCGGGCGGGCGTCGTGGCGTCGGGACGACCGTGCAGTGCGTGACGGGTCGGCTCGCGACGATCGAGGAGATCGTCGATTGGCAACCCTACGACCGCGTCGGCTGGCGGCTCGCCGTGCCCGGCCTTGGTCCCGTCGCCGCCACGGCCGAACTCGAGCCGGTAGACGATGGCACCGATCTGCGATACCGGTGGGCCTACCAGGGCGCTGCGCCCCCCGACGCAGGGGACGTCGAACGGATCCGCGTCGAGCGACAGGCCGCGTTCGCGCGCCTGGCGTTGGCCCTCGTGCCCCCGCGGCTCGACGGCGACTCGAGTGGGGCGATGCCTCGAAGCTGATCCCTTGACATTCGAGCCGCTCCAAGGTTTGCTCATCGCGTGAGGATCGGCGAGCTTGCGCGGGAGGTCGGCGTGTCGACCGACACCGTGCGCTTCTACGAGCGTTCGGGGTGGTCGCCCCCCGCCGATCGACGGGCGAACGCCTACCGCGAATACGCCGCTGCGGACGTCGAGCACCTGCGTCTGCTCATCGACCTGCGACGGCTCGATCTTCCCCTCGAGGACGCGGCCCGCATCGCCAGCTGGTGCCATTCGGGGCATTGCGCGGACAGCACCGCCGCGCTGCCCCGGCTCATCGCCGAGCGTCGTGCGGAGGTCGCCGAGCGCATCGCCGGGCTCCAGGCACTCGACGAGCGACTGGCCGGCCTGCTCGGGCACCTCGAACGGCCACGCCCGGCGCTGACCGTCCTCGATGGCCCTTGTTGCGAGGCGGCAGATGCCGTCGCCGGCGCGGCAGGGGGAGGCTGCGCCTGCTGCGCGCCGATACCGGCGGGCTAATCGACGGATCCGAGCTCGATCAGCTGATCGGAAAGGAAGCGACGTTCTGCCTCGCCGGGGGCTAGGGCAGCCGCCCGGGAGTACGCGGATGCCGCCTCGTCGCGTCGCTCTACTCGTCGGAGCAAGTCGGCCCGGGCGGCATGGTACGGGTGATAGTCGTCGAGCTCCAGCTTGTCGAGCAAGCCGAGCGCGACCGCCGGACCGTCGACCTCGCCGACCGCGATCGCTCGATTCATCGCGACGACTGGCGTCGGCCAGAACGCGAGCAGCTGGTCATAGAGCGCCACGACCTGGCGCCAATCGGTCGCCTCGAAGGCGGGAGCGTCGGCGTGGACCGCATTGATCGCGGCCTGGATCTGGTACGGACCGGGGCGATCGCGGCGTAGACAGGCACGGACCACGGCCTGCCCTTCAGCGATCAGCGAGTGATCCCAGGACTCGCGGTCCTGATCGCGGAGCAGCACGAGCGAGCCATGGTCGTCGTACCGCGCGGGCCACCGTGACTCGGTCAGCAAGAGCAGCGCCAGCAGTCCACCCACCTCGCCTTCGTCAGGCATCAGCATCGCGATCGCTCGCGCAAGGCGGATCGCCTCGCGGCGCAGGTCATCCCTTGGCGAGCCGTCCGTCCCCGCGTTGTAGATGAGGTACACGACGGCGAGCACCGACCGAAGCCGATCGGGAAGTTCCGCCTCGGTCGGCACTCGGTACGGGATGTGTGCGGCCGCGATCTTGTGCTTCGCTCGGACCAATCGCTTGGCCATGGTGGGCTCGGCGACGAGGAATGCGCGGGCCACATCGGCCGTGCCCAAACCACCGAGCAGTCGGAGCGTCAACGCGATCTGCGCGTCCCTGGCGATCGCCGGGTGGCAGCACGTGAAGATCAGGCGGAGTCGATCGTCCTGCACAGGCCCGGCCTCATCGTTCGATGACTCGATCCTGGGCGCATCGATCGACAGCCGCGCGAGGAGCTCCCGCCCGCGGGCCTCGC
Source organism: uncultured Chloroflexia bacterium (assembly GCA_963788235.1). Lineage (GTDB taxonomy): Bacteria > Chloroflexota > Limnocylindria > Limnocylindrales > CSP1-4 > SPCO01. The sequence continues at coordinate 655,323 of CAWBFV010000004.1, forward strand.
GTCGGAGGTGGTCGATCGCCCGGTTCCGCGCGGTCGTCGTGATCCAGCCGCCAGGGTTCGGCGGGAGGCCATCGACCGGCCACCGCCGCAGGGCGAGCGCGAACGCCTCCTGGACAGCATCCTCGGCGACATCGATGTCGCCGAAGATGCGGATGAGGGTCGCGACCGACCTGCCTGACTCCTCGCGGAAGACGCGCCCGACCTGTTCGTCCCTGATGATCGGCAAGGGTCAGCCGCCGTCGACGTCGACGAACGGCCACACCTCGATCGGCGATGCGATCGCATCGGTGACCTGCGATGCCCAGCGGAGGGCGCCGTCCAGGTCGTCCACCTTGATGATGTAGAAGCCTCCGAGGTGCTCCTTCGCTTCGACGAATGGGCCGTCGGTCATGACGACCTCGCCACCGGAGCGGCGGACCACGGTCGCGGTGTCCGCCGAGTGCAGTCGAGCTGAGAACACCCAAGCGCCGGCCGACTTCATGTCAGCCTCCAGAGCGCTGATCTGGTCCCAGGAACGTCGCTTGTCCTCGTCGGTCATCGTGGAGCGTGCGTCGGTTTCCGTGCTGTACGTCGACAACAGGTAGTGGGGCATGTGGGAACTCCTCGTAACGGCTGGCCAGTCCGGCCATTCACCTTTCTACGAACGGCCCAGGTCGGGATGGACAGTCCCGGGCGTTGGTGGCTCGATCTCGACCAGCACGGCGCCCGTGACGTTCACGACCTGTGACGGGCCGTGGTCGATGCACCAGGACTCGATGCTGGCCGGGTGGACATGGCCATGGAGCCACAACGGCGGCTCGAACCGGTCCAGCAACCAGCGGTAGGCCGAGAAGCCCTCGTGGTACGGGTCCTCGATGCCCGTTCCGTCGCCGACACCGCGCGGCGGCGCGTGGCTGAGCACGACCGCAGGCATCGTTCGACCCCGCAGGCGCCGGACCAGCAGACCGATCGCCAGGCGGATCACATCGATCGTGGCCGTGCCGTCGTGCCGCCGTCTGTCCCGGTGCCGGAGCCCCGGCCATTCGAGGGTCAGGAGCGGCAGGCCGTCGAGCTCCTCGATGGATCCGCTGGGGAGCGCCTGCGCCGCCGATAGCTGGACGGATTCTGCCCAGCGACCGCCGCGGTCGTGGTTGCCGCGCACGTAGACGAGCGGAACGCCGAACGCGTCGGCCAGGAAACCGAGATAGTCCGGCTGGAGGTCGCCCGCGCCGACGATCGCGTCGAGCGTGCCGAGGTCCGCCCGGTTCCGTGGATACTCGAGCGTCGGCTCCTCGTCGTCGGATACGACCAGCCAGCGGATCGGCCGTCCGTCGCGCTCGCGGAACGGGCCGGGGTCGGGCCACGCGACGCGCATCCGGCGGATCACGTCGGCTCGTTGTCCCTGTGGCTGTGGCCGATGCCCTCCTTCTGCGTCAGGCGTCGAACGGAGCGGGCCGCGTCGACCTCCGCCTCGAGCGAGCGGATCGGCTCGGTCCGCCGGCCGCCGAACGGGACCAGCTCGACCACCGACGCGTCGATCTCGTCCTGGTTGTTGTAGAGCGCGAGCGCGACCCGGTTGTGGCCGTCCACCACCCAGTAGGCGTCGGCGTACTTCTCGACGTCGATCGGCGGCAGGATCGCGAGCGAATCCTGCGCCTTGCGCAACCGTTGCCAGCGGGCCTGCCAGTTCTTGCCGCGGAACGGCTTGAGCGGGAGGAAGTCGCTGCCCCGCTGGTCACCGCCACCGACCGCGGTGCCGCGAATCTGGTCGAGCGGGATCGACCGGAGCCCGATGACGACGGGGCGCGCCCTGGCCGCTTCCGGGTACAGGTCCGGCAACGACGGGAGCGGGATCCGCCCGAGCCGGCGCAGGCGGCGCACGCGCGCCCCTGGCAGTTCGTTGAAGGTGTTGGCCGCGGCACCCAGGGCCGCGCTGACGCCGTCCATGATCGGCTCGGCCGCGTTCTCCGCCCCGCGGATCAGGCGTCCCACCGCGCTCGCCGCGGGCGGGTCGTCCTCCAGGGCGTCGTCGTCCTGCCGAGTGCCGTCGTCACGCATGCAGGGCGATTCTGACGCATGTCACGGACGTAGCCACTTGCCAAGCCTCTGTTACCCTGCCGCGGATGTCGAATGAGGGGTTCGGCGCCGTCGTGCCACCGCGCCGCGGGCGCAGGCAGGCCACACCGACGGCGCGCCAGGGCCGTTTCGGGCCGGCGGTGCTCGATGCCGTGTTCCCGGGGCTCGGACACTTGGCCGCAGGTCGCCGCCGTCAGGCAGCGATGTTCGGGCTGCCGGTCGTGGCGCTGATCCTGCTCGCCCTGCTCATCGCCCTCGTGACCAGCGGCCCTCGTCTCGCGGCAACGCTGCTCGAGCCGGACGTCCTGTGGGGCCTGCTCGCTCTCCAGGCTGCGATCCTGATCTGGCGCCTGGTCGCCGTCGGGACCAGCATCTGGACGCCGCAACTCGCCCGCCCCACGCGGCGGGACGCGCTGCCGATCGCGGCGATCCTGCTCGTGGCGGTCATCGCTCCGCAGGCCTACGCGGGATATGCCACCGAGGTGGCCCGCGAATCGCTCGACGAGATCTTCGTCGAGACGACGCCCCTGCCGGTCGCCTATGGCACGCCGGAGCCCGATCCGAGCTTCCTCGAAACGGCGCCGCCGAGCGCCTCGGTGAGCCCGTCACCATCACCGACGCCGCAGGTCCCGCGGGTCAACGTGCTGCTGGTCGGGGTCGATGCCGGCATCGGGCGCAACACGTATCTGACCGACACGATGATCGTGGCCTCGCTCGATCCGGTGACCGAGACCGTGTCGATGGTCTCGGTGCCACGGGACATGGTCGATGTCCCGCTGCCGGACGGCCGCAAGTTCCGCGGCAAGATCAACAGCCTGGTGTCGTATGCGCGCCACCATCCGAAACAGTTCCCGGGTTCGGATGGGACCGGCTTCGACGTCCTGCGCGGGGCGCTGGGCGAGCTCGTCGGTCTGGATATCCCGTACCACGCCGCGGTCAACCTCGGCGGGTTCGTGCAAGTGATCAACACGCTCCGCGGCATCGACGTCAACGTCGCCCGCTCGTTCTGCGATCCGACCTACGACGAGTACGGGTTCACCAAGGGCTTCTCGATCACGAAGGGAAAGCACCATCTCAACGGCCAGCAAGCCCTGGCGTATGCCCGCGTCCGGCATCCGGCGGGCGAGAGCGACTTCACCCGGGCCGCCCGCCAGCAGGAGGTGCTCTCGGGGATCCGTGACCGCATCGTGAAGGGTGGCTTCATCGACGACCCGATCGGGCTGCTCAAGGACATCGCCAAGACCATCACGACCAACGTCCCGCGCAAGATCCTGCCCGACCTCGCTGACACGATGACCAAGGTCGGTCGGACCGACACGTTCCGGACCGTCATCAGCTCGCCGCTGGTCTCCTCGGGCTTCGACGCCCGCGGCTCGATCCAGATCCCGAACCTCAAGCGCATCACGGCGCTGGCCAAGGCGATCTTCCCGCCGACCGGCACGCTGCCCGACGCGAAATACCGGGTCGCGAAGGCGAGCGGCTCGGTCAGCGGCAGCGGCGTCGCCGGCTGCCGGCCCGCCGCCACTCCCAAGCCCACGCCGAAGCCGACGAAGAAGCCAACCCCCAAGCCGACGGCCAAGCCCACCGCGGCGGCGACCGCGACCCCGACCGCGGAGGCGACCCCGACCCCCGAGCCGACGCCCTAGGCCCTCGGGGCCCATGGCGCGGGACCATCGCGCCCGGGACGTTCGGGTGGGTTGGCATCGACCGCTCGGCGCTGGCACCCTGTAGGACATGCCGCGACCCATCGATCGCCGCCCCCGCTTCGCCGCGTTGATCCTCGTCGCCGCCCTGCTGACGGGGCTGGCCGCAACGGTTTCCGCGGCACCGGCCTTGCCGAGCTGCCGGATCGCCGACACGCTCACCAAGCACCGCTGGCTCTCCGATTGGCATCGCTCGCTGCTCGATCCGAGGTATCGACTGTCGAGTGCCTATATCCCCTCGGACCTGCGGTCGACGTCGACCGCGGGGCTCAACGGTGGGAACTACGTTCGCAGCTTCGTCATCCGCGATCTCAAGGCGATGGCCAGCGCCGCGAGGTCGGCCGGTCGCCGGTTCGTCATCCAGTCCGCGTATCGCAGCTTCAAGACGCAGAAGGCGACGTTCGATTACTGGGTGCGCGTCCACGGCTACGCGGTCGCGATCAAGGAGAGCGCCCGGGCCGGGCACAGCGAGCACCAGCTGGGCACGACCGTCGATCTGCGCGGGTACGGTGGCGCCGCCCCGTGGGACTACCGGGACTGGGGCGGGACACGTGTCGGCCTGTGGCTCAAGGCGAACGCCTGGAAATACGGCTTCGTGATGTCGTATCCGAAGGGCAAGACCGCGGTGACGTGCTACCAGTACGAGCCGTGGCACTTCCGCTACGTCGGCCGCGCCCGGGCCGCGGCGATCAATGCCAGCGGCCTGACCCTCCGCGAGTTCCTGTGGCGCGAGCAGAACACGCCGGCACCCACGCCGACCCCGACGCCGACTCCGACGCCGACTCCGACCCCGACCCCGACGCCGACTCCGACCCCGACCGACTGATATCGAGTCGCTCCTCCGCCCGGCCTGACCCTCGTCGCGCGACATCGCGTCTGCGGCTTCGGCGCTTGAGTACGCTGTCCCGGTGAGCCCGTCAGCGATCCCCGATACGTTCCGTGCCTACGTCGCCGAGAAGACCGAGGCTGCCGATGGCTCGCCGACCGTCCGTCGCGGCGTGCGCGACTTCGCCTCCGACGACCTGCCCGACGGCGAGGTCGAGATCCGCGTCGACTGGTCGAGCGTCAACTTCAAGGACGGGCTCGCAACGCGGATCGACGGCAAGGTCGCCCGGATCAGCCCGCTGATCCCCGGCATCGATCTCGCCGGCCACGTCGTGTCGAGCACCGATCCGACGTTCGCGCCCGGCGACCCGGTCCTCGTCCATGGCTACGAGCTCGGCGTGTCGCGGCACGGCGGCTACACCGAGTACCAGCGCGTGCCGGCCGGTTGGGTAGTGCCGCTGACCGGCGGTTTGACGCCCCGCGAGGCGATGGCGATCGGCACGGCCGGGTTCACCGCGGGGATGTCGATCCTCGCCCTGGAGGAACGCGGGCTGCGACCCGGCGACGGACCGGTGCTGGTCACCGGTGCCAGTGGGGGAGTCGGCAGCTCGGCCGTGGCGATGCTCGCGCAGCGCGGCCACGAGGTGTGGGCCGCGACCGGCAAGGCCGATGAAGCGGATCAGCTCCGGGCGATGGGCGCTGCCGGGATCGTGCCACGGGACGAGGTGACCGCCGAGGGCAAGCCGCTCGAATCGGAGCGGTGGGCGGGCGCCGTCGATGCGGTCGGGGCGGCGACGCTTCCGTACGTGCTGCGGACGCTGCGGACGGGTGCCGCGGTCGCCGCGAGCGGCAACGCGAGCGGCGCCAAGCTCGACACGACGGTCTTCCCGTTCATCCTGCGCGGTGTCGCCCTGCTCGGGATGGATTCCGCCCAGCTGCCGATCGACCGACGGCGCGAGATCTGGGGCCACCTGGCGACCGATCTTCGCCCGCGATCGCTCGGCGAGCGCATCACCGAGGTGTCGCTCGACACGCTCGACGAGGCGCTCGACGGGATCGTGGCGGGCGCCGCCCGCGGCAGATGGGTGGTGAGGGTCGGAGCGGCGTAAGGTTGTCCCTCCCCAGACAAGCAGGAGGTGACGACATGTCGGTCGCACGCGTGACGGAGATCAGCTCCCGATCCGATGAGAGCTTCGAACATGCGATCAACCAGGCCATCGATCGGGCCAACAAGACCCTGCGCAACGTGAAGGGCGGCTGGATCAAGGAGCAGGCGGTCGATGTCGAGGACGGCCGGATCATCGGCTACCGCGTGAACATGCTGGTGACGTTCGTCCTCGACGACTGAGCCTCAGGCGAGCGCGACGCCTCGGCCGACGACGAGCCGGATCGCATCAGGTCGCGTCAAGAGCGTCGGATCCTCGTCCGGGCGTCCGTCCACGGCAACGACGTCCGCCCGGCAACCGACCCCGATGCGACCGAGGTCCTCACGGCCAAGCGCCGCCGCGCCGCCAAGGGTCGCCGCCCGCAGCGCCTCGGCGGCCGTCAGCCCGGCCTCCTGCATTCGGATGAGCTCGTTCGCCGACGTCCCGGGCGGACCGCTGTCATAGCCGAGCGCCATCGTCACGCCGGCCTCCCGGGCTCGCGCGACGGTGCGCATCGCCTCCTCGAGCTGCCGCTTCGCCTGCTCGACCAGCACGGGTGCGAAGTCGTCGACGAATCGCTCGGCGAGGTCGTGGAACGTGGACAGCGTCGGGACCAGGATCGTGCCGCGTTCGGCCATGCCGTCCAGCAACCGCCGGCTCGCGATGCAGCGAGAGGCCGTGCTCGATGGTATCGGCGCCGGCCTGGAGCGCGAGCCGCGTGCCTTCGAGGCCCTCGGCGTGGGCAGCCACGCGCCGGCCCATGCGGTGAGCCTCGTCGACGATGGCCTCCATCTCCTCGAGCGTCAACTGCGCGGGCTCGGGATCCTCAAGGACGACCGAGCGTGCTCCCGTCGCCATGAACTTGATGAAGTCGGCGCCGCGGCGGAGCTGCTCGCGGACCGCCTTGCGCATCTCCCACGGCCCGTCCGCCTCGCGGTACATGGTCCCGAAGATGTCGCCGCCCGGTGACGTCGCCGAGACGATCCGACCGCAGGTGTACACCCGCGGCCCGGGCACGACGCCCGTCTCGATCGCGAGCTTGAGGACCGTCGCCTCGTCGTCGTAGCTTCCGACGTCGCGGAGCGTGGTGAACCCCGATCGCAGCCATCGATCCGCCGAGGCGGCGAGGACGTAGTGGCCGAGCGCGGCCGGTCGCGGCGGCTCCCCGTGCCGTGCCGGTGGTGGCCCGAAGCCCGGACTCCGGCTCGTATCGGACAGGACGTGCGCATGGGCGTCGATAAAGCCGGGTAGCAGCGTCGCACCGGCGAGGTCCCGCGCGCCGTCCGGCCTCTCGCCGCTCGCCTCGCCGATCGCCGTGATCGTGTCCTCGTCGATCGTGACGGTCCGGTGCTCGGACGCGGTACCGGTTGCGGGGTCGTACAGACGCGCGTCCCAGAGGACGAGCGTCACGCGTCAGCCCCGACCGGCTGGTCCAGCTCGCCCCGCAACTGTTGCAGCGCGCGCTCGAACGGCCGGCGCGCTGCCTCGGGCGGGAACGCCGAGAACGGGTGCGTCGTGATCGCCTCGTCGAGCGTGATCTCGCCCGACTCGACCCGAGTCGCCGCGTCGGCAAGCGCCTGGAACGAGGTGGCCTGCGCGTCGGCGAATGCCCGGCCGGCGTGGTCGCCGTGTCCAGGGACGACGACGCCTCCGTCCTTCTTGACCCGAACCGCCAGCGCCCGGGCGGTCTCCGCCCAGTCGAGCGGATAGGCGTCGCCAGCGAATGGCACGTTGCCCGCTTCGAGGAGGTCGCCCGCGAAGACGACGTCCGTGCCCGGGACCTCGATGACCGCGTCGTGGTCGGTGTGGCCCCGCCCGAGGTAGCGGAGCATGACCTCGCGACCACCGACCTCGATCTGGGCGTGGGTCGCGAAGATCCGATCGGGCGGGTCGATCACGATCTCGGCGAGGTCGTCGGCGAGCTCGGGTTCCTCGGCGGCGATCGTCCGCTTGCGCGCCTCGCCGGTGCGCACCATGAACGTCACGCAGCGCTCGTGACCCCAGATCGTCGCCGGTCGGAAGATCGCGTTGCCGAAGGCGTGGTCGAAGTGCCCGTGGGTATCGATGACAACGCCGATCGGGGCGTCGGTCAGCTCGCGGACGTGCTCCTGGATCTCGCGCGCCTGGGCGTAGGTCGAGCGCGTGTCGATGACCAGGCACTCGGCCCGGCCGAGCACGAGTCCGATGTTCTGGTCGTAGAACGGATAGCGACGGACGAAGACGCGGTCGCCGATCTCCATCCACCCAGCTGTGGCAGCCATGCGTGATGCATCCTAGCGGCGTCATGCCATCGGTCATCGGGTCGGCGAGCACCGCCGACGGCATCGTCCTGCGAACACGCCACTGGGCTGCGGCGGAGCCGTGGGCCGGTGCGCTGATCATCCACGGCCTTGGCGAGCAATCCGGCCGTTACGAGCACGTGGGCGACCATCTCGCTCGCGCCGGGATCGAAACGTTCGCCTACGACCATCGGGGAAACGGTGGCAGCGGCGGCCGACCCGGTGATATCGAGCGGTGGAGTGTCTATCACGACGACCTGGCCGAGCGCCTCGCCGCGGCTCGAGCGGACGTGCCCGACCGTCCGCTGGTCCTCTACGCGCACTCGATGGGCGGGCTGATCGCCGCCGGCTACCTCTTGTCGGATCATCCGCGCCCCGACGCCACGGTCCTGACCGCCCCGGGCCTCGACTCGACGCTGTCGGCGTGGAAGCAGCGGTTGGCGCCGTTGGTCGGTCGGATCGCACCGACGCTCGCCTTGGACAACGGCGTGCCCTCCGACACGCTGTCGCGCGACCCGGAGGTCGGGCGGATCGCCAAGGCCGACCCGCTCAATGGGCGAAAGAGCACCGCCCGGTTCGCGGCCGAGGCGTTGCTCGAACAGGCGCGGGTCCGGAGCCGTGCCCGTGAGATCGGCGGACCCACGCTCGTGCTCCACGGGCAGGAGGACGGGCTCGTCCCACCGTCGGCGACCGTGGTCTTCGCCGACGCCCCAGGCGTCGAGCGGCGGACGTACCCGGGCCTCCGTCACGAGCTCCACAACGAGCCAGAGGGACCGGCGATCCTCGACGAGGTCGTGGCCTGGATCCGCGAGCATGCTAGGCTGACCGCACAACCGAACACCGCCTCCGGGGAGCGCCTCGAGCGCTGAGAGTGTGGCGAACGCCACTGACCCGCCGAACCTGATCCGGCTAATACCGGCGAAGGAAGCAGGCCCGCATCGACATCGATGACGCCGTCCCGGAGATCGGAGACGGCGTCTCGTTTGTTCGTGAGGATCGGATGTTCGCTCGAAAGCTTGGAACCTTGATCGCGGTGCTGGTCGTGGTCGGCGCGTGTGCCCCTGGTCCGACGCCGTCGCCGACCGGCGCCACCGCGTCGCCGCCGCCAGTCCGCCGCGCCCTCCGTTTCCGTGGCCCGCTGTCGTCGGCGGAGCCCGTCGCGGTCCGTCTAGCGCTCGATTGGACGCCGAACACCAACCACACCGGGTTCTTCGTCGCGCGGCACGAGGGCTGGTACGACGCGGCCGGTATCGACCTGCGGATCCTGCCGTACAGCGGCACCGCGCCCGAGACGCTGATCGGGTCACATCAGGCGGACTGCGGCATCAGCTTCCAGGATTCGATGACCTTCGCGGTCGCCGCCGGCGTCAACGTCCAGTCGGTGATGGCCATCCTGCAGCGAACGGCGTCGGAGATCGCGGTGCTCGCAGACTCGGGGATCGACCGGCCGCGCCAGCTCGACGGTCGCGTCTACGGGGGGTTCGGCTACCCGAACGAGCTGCCGACCGTGAAGTACGTGATCCAGCACGACGGCGGCACGGGCGTCTTCAAGGATGTCGTGATCGATACGGCGGCATACGAGGCGCTCTACGCGAAGCGGGTCGACTTCACGATCCCGTTCACGGCGTGGGAAGGCGTCGAGGCCGGCCTGCGCGGCATCAAGCTGCGTTACTTCGCATTCACCGACTACGGGTTCCCGGACTTCTACCAGGTCGTGCTCGCCTGCGATCCGCAGTGGCTGGCCGCGCAACCGGACGCTGCGCGGCGGTTCGTCGCGGCCACGGTGCGCGGCTTCGAGGTCGCGGCCAGGGACCCTGATGCTGCCGCTGCGACGCTGGTCGCGGAGAACCCCGGCGTCTTCGACGCCAACCCCGAGCTGCCGAAGGCGAGCGCCGAGTTCCTGGCGAAGGGCGGCTATTACGTGGACGCCGATGGCGTCGTCGGCCGGCAGACCCTCGAGCGCTGGCAGGGCTATTCGGGCTTCCTGTACGACCAGGGCCTGTTGATCGATGGCGACGGCAAGCCGCTGACGAGCCCGCCCGATTACGGCGCGCTGTTCACGAACGACTTCCTGCCGTGATGACCCTCGCACTGATCCGCGCGTGGCGGTGGGGACCGCCGGTCGTGGTGATCGGTGCGCTCGTGCTTGCCTGGGAGGGCTACTGCCGAGCGGCGGGGATCAGCCCCGTCGTGCTGCCGGCGCCGTCTCGGATCGTCGAGCAGCTCTGGACCTTCCGCGCCGACGCGGTTCGGCATGCGATCCCGACGCTGGTCGAGACGGCCGTCGGGTTGGTCGTCTCGATCGCCGTCTCCGTGGTCGCGGCCGTGGCGATGGACCGGTTCACGACCGTGCGTCGCGCGCTCCAGCCGCTGATCGTGGCGTCGCAGACGGTCCCGGTGGTCGCGATCGCGCCGCTGCTCGTGCTGTGGTTCGGGTTCGGTCTCGGACCGAAGGTGCTGATCGTGGTGCTGGTCACGTTCTTCCCGATGACGATCGCGCTGCTCGACGGCTTCGCCGCCGCGACCGCCGATGCCACCGACCTGCTGCGCTCGTTCGGGGCGCGTCGCCTCCAGATCTTCCGGATGCTCCGCTGGCCGGCCGCCCTGCCGTCGTTCTTCACAGGGCTGCGGATCGCCGCCACGTACGGGGTCATCGGTGCGGTCTTCGGGGAGTACGTCGGGGCGTACGAGGGCCTGGGCATCTGGATGCAGGTCTCGCAGAACGCGTTCCGCACGGACCTCGTGTTCGGCGCGATCCTGCTGAGCGCGGCGCTGAGCATCGGCCTGTTCGGGCTCGTCCAGCTGGCGGAACGCCTGCTGATCCCATGGCATCGAGCGGCTCGCGCTGCCCGATAATCCGATCCCGTGAGCGATGCGCGGACGATCGTCTTCTTCCCCGAGGGCGCCTACGGACCGACGAACAACTGCGTCGGCATCGGCCAGGTCCTGCGGTCCCGAGGCCACCGCGTGGTCTTCATCGTCGAGGAGTCGTTCGCGGGCACGCTCGAGGCCAAGGGGTTCGAGGAGCGGCTGATGCGGCTCGGGCCGCCGCCCGCCGAGCCCGAGATCCCCGGCCAGTTCTGGATCGACTTCATCCACGACACGGCGCCCGTCTTCCGCAAGTCGACCTTGGAGCAGCTCGGCGAGTTCATCGCCCCGACGTGGCAGGCGCTGATCGACGGCTCGAAGTTCGTCCATCCGCGCCTCCTCGAGATCTTCGGCGAGCTGGCGCCCGACGCGATCGTCGAGGACAACGTCGTGGCGTTCCCGGCGATCGCGGCGAGCGGCCGGCCGTGGGCCCGGATCGTGTCGTGCAACCCGGCCGAGGTGAAGGACCGGCTCATCCCGCCGTTCAGCAGTGGCTACGCCGTCGCGGATCCGACCGAATGGCCGGCCTTCCTGACCGAAGTCCGGCGGACGCACGCGGACATGTGGATGGACTTCGACGCGTTCTGCCGCGAGAACGGCGAGACGGGCCTGCGCTACGGCGAGCTCGGCCCCGATTTCATGAGCACGTCGCCGTACCTCAACCTGTACTCCTACCCGGCCGAGGCCGACTACGAGCGCGCCGAACCGCTCGGACCGACGTGGCATCGTCTCGACTCGACCGTCCGCAAGCCCGAGGCGACGTTCGACCTGCCGCCCAGCCTCGCCGAGCGGGAAGGGGCGTTGATCTACCTCTCCCTGGGGTCGCTCGGTTCGGCGGACGTCGAGCTGATGCAGCGCCTCGTCGATGTCCTGGGCAGGACCAGCCACCGCGTGATCGTGTCGAAGGGACCGCTGGCCGACCAGATCACGCTCCACGACAACCAGGCAGGGGAGGGCTTCCTGCCACAACCCGCGATCCTGCCGATGGTCGACCTCGTGATCACGCACGGCGGCAACAACACCGTCACCGAGGGGTTCCACCACGGCAAGCCGATGATCGTCATGCCGCTGTTCTGGGACCAGGTCGACAACGCCCAGCGCGTCGAGGAAACGGGGTTCGGGCGACGGCTGTCGACCTACGGGTTTCGGGACAAGCAGCTGACCGCGGCGATCGCCTCGTTGCTCAAGGATCGAGCGCTCGGGGCACGGATGGCCGACATGTCGGCACGGATCAAGGCGTCATCGGGCACGGTCCGTGCCGCCGACCTCGTCGAGCGGCTCGCGACGACCGGCGAGCCCGTAACGGCCTGACCGCCGGCCGCGGAACGACCGCCGGCCTGACCGCTCCACCCAGGCGCCCACGCTGTGGGACGGTCTTCCGACGGCAGACTAGGATGGCGAGACTTTCCGACTCGACCCGTCACGCCCCAGGAGGCCTCCCCGTGACCGACACGCTCGAACGGACCAAGACGTACCAGCAGTTCATCGGCGGTTCGTTCGTCGACGCCGCCGACGGTCGAACGGCCGAGGTGATCAACCCCGCCAACGACCAGGTCATCGCCAACGTCCCGGCCAGCTCGCAAGAGGACGTCGACCGCGCGGTGAACGCCGCGGCGAAGGCGTTCGAGAGCTGGAAGCAGACCACACCGCAGGACCGCTCGCTGCTGCTGCTCAAGCTCGCCGACCTGCTCGAGGCGAAGGGCGAGGAGCTGGGTCGGCTCGAGAGCGCGAACGCCGGGAAGCCGGTGGGTGCCGCGATCGACGAGATGTCGACGAGCGTCGACCTGTTCCGGTTCTTCGCCGGCGCGGCGCGGGTCATGGACGGGCTGGCGGCCAACGAATTCCTTGCCGGCCACACGTCGATCATCCGCCGCGACCCGATCGGCGTCGTCGCCTCGATCGCGCCGTGGAACTACCCGCTCTACATGGCCACCTGGAAGCTGGGGCCGGCACTCGCGACCGGCAACACGGTCGTGCTGAAGCCGTCGGTGAGGACGCCGCTGTCAGCGCTCGCGTTCGCCGAGATCCTCGCCGAGGTGTTCCCGCCGGGCGTCGTCAACGTGCTGTCCGGTTCAGGCAACGACATCGGGGATGCGCTGGTCGGCCACCCGAAGGTGCGCATGATCTCGATCACCGGCGACACGGCGACCGGCAAGCGTGTCGCCAAGATCGCGGCCGATACCGTCAAGCGGCTCCACCTCGAGCTGGGTGGCAAGGCGCCGATCATCGTCTTCGACGACGCCGACGTGGATCTCGCCGCCGAGACGCTTCGCGCGGCCGGCTATTGGAACGCGGGCCAGGACTGCACCGCGGCCACGCGGGTCATCGCCGGGCCGAAGGTCTATGACGGCTTCGTGTCGGCGCTCGCCGACCAGGTCCGGACTATCAAGTGGGGCGATCCCGCCGAGGGTGACGACATCGAGATGGGCTCGCTGATCGCCAAGGCCCAGGCCGACAAGGTCGAGGGCATGGTCGATCGCGCGCGCAGCGGTGCCGAGGTCGTGATCGGAGGCGAGCGGCCGGATCGACCGGGCGCCTACTACGCCCCGACGATCATCGCCGGCCCGGACCAGAAGTCCGAGATCATCCAGGACGAGATCTTCGGCCCGGTGGTCACGGTCCAGCGCTTCAGCGACGAGGATCAGGCGATCGCCTGGGCGAACGACACGCCCTACGGTCTGGCGTCATCGGTGTTCACGTCGGACATCGGCAAGGCGATGCGCGTCGCCAAGGCGCTCGAGTTCGGCCACGTCTGGATCAACGAGCACTTCACGCTGACGTCGGAGACTCCGCATGGGGGCGTGAAGCAGTCCGGCTACGGCAAGGACGGCAGCAAGTACGCGCTCGAGGACTACACGTTCGTCAAGCACGTGATGATCAACCTCGGGGGCTGACCTCGTAGGAATCCCCTCGCGATACGCGCGGGCGATTGCGCGCCGTGCAAGATCGGCTGATGCCCTTGCATCAGGCGTATCAACGGTCGCCAGACGGGTCGCAGCAGGCCGGATTCGTGCGCCTCGTGCAAGAGCGCACCCGGATCGTCCTCGATCCTTGCGCCAGACGCATCGTTTTCGACGATTCGGGGTCCGATCGGCCGCTCTGGCGACGGTAGATGCATCTCACGCAAGAGTGAGCCCCGGCCCCGCCGTCGGCTGTCATGCCGTGACACTATCCAGGGCCGCGCGAACCTCGCCGAGCCGCTCGATCGTCTCGAGGTCGAACGGGTCGCGGAACACGAACATCACCTCGCCGACACCGACATCGCGGTAACCCGCGACGTACTCGGCGATCTCCGCCGGGGAGCCACCGGCCGTCAGACCGCGGTCGGTGCCGTCCGAGCCCATGCGACCCTCGAGACCGTGGCGAGCGGCGATCGCGCCCCACGCCTCGTCGGCAGCGGCCGCCGTGTCGCGGATGACGAAATGCCCCGTCGCGGTCCGCTCGATCTCGTCGAACGGCCGGCCGACCTCCTCGCACCGCTCTCGCAGTACGGCCGACGTCGCCGCGATCCGCTCGGGAGCGCCGTAGCCGTTCCACAGGTCCGCGTACAACGCGGTGGTCCGCAGCGTCTTTCGCGGCCCCGAACCGCCGATCAGGATCGGCAGTCGTCGCTGTACGGGGCGCGGCAGGCACAGGGCATCCCTGAGCTCGTAGAACCGGCCGCGGTGCGTGACCAGCTCACCGTCCAGCAACCGGCGGATCAGCATCGCCGCCTCATCGAGGCGGTCGAGCCGCTCGCCGAACCCCGCCCCGAAGTCGAACCCGAACGCGTCGTGCTCCTGCGCGAACCACCCGCCACCGAGGCCGAGCACGGAGCGCCCGTCCGAGACATGGTCGAGCGTCGTCGCAAGCTTGGCGATCAACCCGGGATTGCGGAACGTCGTCGACGACACGAGCAGCCCGAGCCGAAGCCGCTCAGTGATCGACGCCACGCCGGCAAGCGCGGTCCAGCCCTCGAGCTTGGGGTCGTGCCAGTCACCCTCGTCGGAGAGCAGGTGATCGTCGAGCCAGAGCGAATCCCAGCCCGCTCCTTCGACCGCTCGCGCGGCGGCCGACAGGCCCGGCCAGTCGGTGCGCTGGATCCAGAACGCCGCCCCGAAACGCAACGGCTCGGTCAGCCGTCGAGCGCCGAGAGGAACCGGAACACCGGCGTGGCTCGCGCGAACGCCTCGGCGAGGATCGCCGGCAGCTTGGGCGAGTACACCTCGTCGTCCCCCAGCCGCCGACCGAACACGACGTCCTTGTAGCGCGACCACTCGGCAAGCGGGTGATCGGCTGGGAAGCCTGGTGGGACCCGTTTCAGCGTCTCGTGGCTCGTTACCGGCCCGAATTCCTTCAGGAAGGCCGGATCCTCAAGCGCCGCGCGGACGCCTCGCTCGTCGTCGAGTATGGCCTGACGGAACGCGTCGAGGATCGGCTTCGACGCCTGCCACATGCCGCCGCCGGCGTAGTTGTTGCCGGGCTGCAGGTGGAAGTACGCCCCGTTGCGATGTTCGGTGTGCGATACCGGCCCGTCGGGTGTCGCGTGCTCGACCCACGGAAAGCTCGCGCCGAGATGGGTCTTGTACGGCGACTTGTCCTTGGCGAAGCGCGTGTCGCGGTAGATCCGGAAGATCGAGGTCTTGGGATCCGCCTGCAGCGGGAGCCGTCTCGCCTCGAAGGCCTCGGCCAGCGCCGCCACGAACGCCTCCATCGGTTCCTTGAGCAGGCGCTCGTACTCGGCCTTTCGCGGCTGGAACCAGCCACGGTCGTTGTTCTGTGCCAGGTCGGCCAGGAAATCGATGGCGTCTGGCTGGAAACCGGTGAAACGCTGGGTATCGACGGCCATGTCGGCTCCTCAGGGGTCTGGAGGCCATCCTAGCCGCTCCGGCTCACCCCGCGATCACCTTCGTCTGCTACCGCGACTATCCTCGCGCTGATGACCGCGTCAGTCGCGTTCCCGAGCCCGGCGCGTGACGCGATCCTTAGCTGGTACGCCGAGCACGGCCGGGCGCTGGCGTTCCGGCGGACGACCGACCCCTACGCCGTCCTCGTTTCCGAGGCGATGGCCCAGCAGACGCAGGCGGCCCGAGCGGCCGACCACTGGCAGCGCTTCATGGCTCGGTTCCCGACGGTCACGGCGCTCGCCGCCGCGACCGCCGCGGACGTACTGCGCGCCTGGCAAGGGTCTCGGGTACGACCGCCGGGCGCTGGCCCTGCATCGAGCCGCCAAGGCGATCGAGAACGACCATGGCGGCCAGGTGCCGGACACGATCGAGGCCCTCGAAGCCCTCCCTGGCGTCGGGCCGTACACGGCGCGCGCCGTCGTCGCGATCGCCTTCGGCCGGCCCGCCGGCGCCGTCGACGTCAACGTCCGCCGCGTGCTCGGACGGGTGATCGCCGGCGACGCCGCGGGCATCGATCGGGCCGAGCTCCAGGCCGTTGCCGATGCCACGGTCCCGCCTGGCCGAGCGGCCGACTGGACGCACGCGGTCATGGACATCGGCGCGACGATCTGCCGGGCTCGCCAGCCCCGCTGCGGGGAGTGCCCGGCACGACCGTGGTGCCGGTTCGTCTCCACCAACCGCGGCGAGGTGGCGCCGACCGAGCCGCCGCGCCGCCGTCCGGCCACCACCCGCCCAAGGCGCTTCCCCGACACCAACCGCTGGCTCCGTGGCCGCATCCTCGATCGGTTGCGAGCGGCGCCGGACGATCGCTGGATCGGGCTCGACGCCCCCATCGGTATTCACGAGGCGGCACGGGTCCGGGCCGCGGCGACCGCGATGGCCGCCGACGGACTCCTCGAGATCGCCCCGGACGACCTGCCGGACGGGCCCGTCCGCGCCCGTCTGCCCACCTCCTGACGGGGGCATCGGCCCGCGCGACTGCAGTCGGCTACGCTTCCGGGGCCATGGGCCAGACCGCCGCGACCAGCGACCCCACCGTCCATCGGCTCCCTGCCGACGACCCCAGCCTCTTCGAGCTCGACCTGCGAGGGCTCCGCCAGCGCTGGGCCGGTCGCGCCGCGATGCCACCGATCGGTGCCGAGGCGATGCGCGGTGCCGACCGGACCGCCCAGGCCCTCGGCATCCCGGAAGATCGCCTCATGGAGCACGCCGGTACCGCCGTCGCCGCGGCGGTCCGGGCGCTCGCGGTCGACACCGATCGCTGGGGGAGCGGACCGATCGTGGTCCTGTGCGGACCGGGCAACAACGGTGGGGACGGCTACGTGGCGGCCCGCCGGCTCGCCCTCAACGGGGGCCGGGTCGTCGTCGCCGTCATCGCGAACGACGCCCGTCCAACCGGCACGACCTCGGCCCGCAACTGGGACCGGATCGCCCGCGACGCCGGTATCACCAAGGTCCACGCCCCGGTCGCTCGCGACGTCGCGATGTTCGGTCAGGGCATCGAGAAGGCCGCGGTGATCGTCGATGCGCTGCTCGGCACCGGCGTCAGCGGTCCGCTCCGCGACCCGATTCGAACGGCGGTCGAGGTCATCAACAAGGCCCGGGCCGGGGGCGTGCCGGTCGTCGCGGTGGACACGCCCACCGCGGTCGACCTGTCGAGCGGCGAGCCCTCCGATCCTGCCGTTCGCGCCGATCTCACGGTGACCTTCCACCGACCGAAGACCGGCCTGCTGACGCGCCGGGGTGCCGCCCACGCCGGGAAGGTGCTCGTCGCACCGATCGGGATCCCCGCCGAGGCCGACCGTGGTTGAGGCTCGACCGCAACCGGGCTGGCGCCAGGTCGCGCTCGTGGCCGCGGCGGTCGTCGTGGTCGTGATCGGGGCGTCGATCGTGACCGGGTTCCTGCCGACGCCCATCCAGCAGGCGATCTTCCACGGACCGGTCCTGATCGGCGTGCTGATCCTCGGCACGGCCTGGGTGCTGTGGCGGATCGCCCATGGTCGACCGATCGACGGTCAACAGTGACCGAACCGGCATCCGTGCCGGCGTCCGAGTCCGAGCCGCTTCGACGCCGGGCGGCGGACCTGGCCAGGCTCACCGGGACGACCTGGGACATCGTGATCGTCGGGGGTGGTGTCGTCGGCGCCGGCGCCCTGCTCGACGCCGCATCGCGCGGGCTCCAAGCCGCACTGATCGAGCAGGATGACATCGCGTCGGGCACCTCCTCGCGGTCATCGCGCCTGATCCACGGTGGGCTCCGCTACCTCGAACAGGTCCATCTCCCACTCGTCCGTGAGGCACTGGCCGAGCGGCGGCGGCTGTTGCGGAACGCGCCGCACCTGGTGTCGCTCGAGCCCCAGCTCTTCCCGATCTACGGGATCCCGTTCCTCCACAAGGCGTTCTACGACGCCGGCCTGACGCTGTACGACATCCTCGGGGCCCGGCACGACGGCGGCTGGCATCGGCGTCTCGATCGGGCACAGACCCTGGAGATCGCGCCGCGCCTGAGGCCGGCCGGGTTGCGTGGCGGCCTCCTGTACCACGACGGCGTCGAGGACGACGCGAGGTTCACGCTCGCCCTCGTCCGGACCGCCGTCGCCACCGATGTCGAGCCACTGGCCCTCACGCGCGTGCGCGCGACCGGTCTTGACGCGACCGCCGGCGAGCGAGTGCGAACGCTCGAGGCCCAGGACGTACTCGAAGGAGAGGCGCTGGCCATCCGCACGCGCGCCGTCGTGGACGCGACCGGTGTGTGGGCCGCCGAACCCGCCCATCCGTTCGCGGGCCAGGTCACGCGGTTGCTCCCGAGCCGAGGCGGGCACGTCGTCGTGCCCCGGTCGCGGATCCCGGCAACGGCTGGGCTCACGCTGCGCGTCCCCGGCCGGGTGGTGTTCCTCGTCCCGTGGCCCGACTTCTGGCTGATCGGCACGACTGACGCGCCCTACGACGGTGCCCCCGAGCATCCGGCCGCCGCCGGCTGGGAGGTCGACGAGCTGCTGGAGACCGTCAATCGGTCCCTCGACGTCGACCTGACGCGTGACGACATCGTCGGCACGTACGCCGGGCTGCGGCCGCTGATCGCGCCGTCCGGCGGATCGACCGTCAAGGCGTCGCGCGAGCATCGGGTGACCGTCGGCACCGACGGTGTCGTGCGGATCGCCGGCGGCAAGTACACGACCTACCGAGTGATGGCTCGCGACGTCGTCGACGGGGTGCTCGGCCGAGACGTCGCGAGACGCCGACCGAGCGACACGGCCGATCGGCCGGTGGTCGGGGCGGCGGACCACGACGAGCTCGACCGGATCGCGCGCGAGCTCGCTGCCGAGCCGGACGTCGCCGCGGTCCATCCCGACGCGGCCGCTCGACTCGTCGCGAGGCACGGCACGGAGTCGCGCGATGTCGTCGCCCTCGGCCGAGAGCTGGACCTCATCCGGCCGCTCCTCCGCTGGCCGCCCGTTCCTCGAGGCAGAGGTGGCCTGGGCGGTCCGGCGGGAGCTCGCGCTGACGGTCGATGACGTCCTCTCGCGCCGGCTTCGGCTCAGCCCGGAGATGTCGGATCGGGGCGCGTCTGTCGCTCCTCGCGTCGCATCGATCGTCGCGCGCGACCTCGGTTGGGACGACGAGCGCTGCGCGCTCGAGGCCGCCACCTATCTGGCGAATGCCGAGCGCGAGTACGGGGTGCCGCCGGCCGCCTGACCCCGCGTCATCGAGCCGTCATTCCCGCCGGTCATCGTGGGTCCTCATGGACGCGCTCGGACGACTCGGCCGCGATCTCTTCACCGCCCTCTACGACCTGCGCGTGCCCGTCGCGATCGGAAGCGCGGTCGCCGTCGTCGCAGTGGTCGTCATCGCGTGGCGCCGCGGGTGGTTCGCCGCGGCACGCCGCCATCCCGCACGATCCGCCATCGCGATCGCCTTGGCCGCGGCCATCGGAGGCCCGCTGACCTGGTATCTCGCCTCACCGATCTGGATCCGCACGTCACTCGTCGAGGCCGCTCCGACGACCGCTCCAGCGAGCGTCGAGCCGGCCGTTCCGGCGCCGTCGGTGGCCGTCGGTTGCCCCGACGGCGCCTCCGCCTTCGTCGTCCGCGCTCGAGCGCGCGCGACGCCCACCCCGACGGCGTTCGCCAAACGAACGCTCTCCGCCGGCGCGTTCCGCGGTACCGACGAATTCCATTTCGGGCGCGGCTCCGCCTCGATCATCGAGGTCGCGCCGGGTCGTTTCCAGCTCCGCCTCGACGAGTTCAGCGTCCGCAACGGGCCCGATCTGTACGTCTACCTCTCGACGGCGACCGACGACTACACCGACGACGCGCTGGAAGTCGGGAAGCTCAAAGCGACCGACGGATCGTTCGGCTACGAGCTGCCGGCGGGCACCGATCCTGCGCGTTTTCGCAGCGCGATCATCTGGTGCAAACAGTTCAGCCACCTGTTCGCAGTGGCACCGTTCGAGGCTTGAAAATCGACGAAAGTCAGGGCTGTACAAGCACGAATTGAGCGCGTAGCATCGCGCTGGCAAATGCCACGGAAGCGTCCGTGGCCAGAACGTAGCAACGACGCAACTCGGACTCCTCTCACGGCTGACGCGAGAAAACCCGATGGGATCGCGCCGGCGCTACCGAGAGGAGTTTGTTCTTTGTACAGCGACAAGAACCTGACCTGCGCGGACTGTGGACAGGAATTCGTGTTCACGGCGTCCGAGCAGGACTTCTACGCGCAGCGTGGCTTCACCGAGCCGCGCCGCTGCGCCTCGTGCCGAGCCAGCCGCAAGGCTGCCCGGAACGCAGAGGGCGGCGGCAGCAGCTCGTATGGCAGCTACGGCGCCGGTGGCGGATATTCCGCCGGCGGCGGCGGTGGCGGGGGATACGGTGGCGGTGGTGGATACCGCGATCGTGGCCCGCGCGAGATGTTCGCAGCCACCTGCTCGAACTGTGGCCGCGAGGCCCAGGTCCCCTTCCGACCGACGAGCGGCAAGCCCGTCTACTGCAGCGACTGCTTCCGGAGCATGCGCGGCGCCTAATCCAGTCCTCTCGGCGCGGGTCGATCCACGGCCCGCCGAACCAGCGTGATCCCCGACCCGGGCCGTCAGCCGACCCGGGTCGATCGATTCCCAGGGGGTCGTCCCGGCGATCAAGGTCGTCGCCGGGCGGTGCTACTGGAGCTCGTGCGCGTCGTTCCCACCTGCTGGAGGTGAGCACGTCGCCTCTGCCGTCGAACCGTGGTCGATCGTCATCGCTCACCGGTGGATCGAGCGACGCGATCACGCCTTGTCGGTCGGTAGCACCGCCGGGCGGTGGAGAGTGGGCCGCGAGGCTCCCCTAGCCCGGTCGTTTTCCCGCCAGCATGTCCAGGTCGAACTTCCGCTCCGTGCCGTGGAGCAGCCGGTCGATGTTGTCGGCGTGGGCGAGCCAGATGAGCACGGTCCCGAATGCCGTGTACAGCACGTAGGGGAGCGGCGTCTCGGGGATCAACAGCAGCAGGATCAACATCGCCGGGAACATCGCGGCCGAGCCCAGCAGCGAGCCGAGTGAGACGTACCGTGTCAGCAGGATCGCGAGCACGAACACCGGCGTCGCGAGGATCACCGCGAGCGGTTGGATGACGAGCATCGTGCCCACGCCGGTGCCCACGCCACGACCGCTGCGGAACCGCGTGAAGATGCTCCAGATGGCACCCGCGACGGCGGCTCCGCCGCACAGGACCTCGATGAGCGGGTCGTCCGTGACGATCCGGGCCAGCAGGACGGGGACGGCGCCCTTGACCAGGTCGCCCAGGACGACGAGGGCCGCCCACTTGCGGCCGAGCGCGCGCAGGGCATTGGTCCCGCCGGTGCGACCCGAGCCGATCGAGCGCAGGTCGGGGCCGCCAACGCGCTGCGCGACCAGCATGCCGACCGGGATCGAGCCACACAGATAGGCGACGAGCACGAGGCCGACGGCGCGCAGGATGTCGGGTCCCATCGATGCTCCGATGCGAAGGCTCGAGGAGCCCGAGGATACACCGGCTCCCCTCCCGAAGGACTACCTGCGGAACCGGCCAGGACGGGCGACCCGGAGGCCGCCGAAACGCAGGACGGCCGGCCCCTCGCGGGACCGGCCGTCCTGATCGACTCGCGAGGCGAGTCGAGCGCTAGTTGTGGATCGTGATGCCGGTGGAGACGATCGTCGTACCCGGCACGAAGGTCGCGGTCATGGACGACGACACCCGACCGGTCCCATTCGTGCTGCCGCGAGCACGGAGCTTGTAGTTGTACGAGCCGCCCGGGGTCGGTGCGGTCGAGTCGACGCGCAAGTCTTCCGTCGGAAGCGATGCGGCCACCTCGCCGTCACCGAGCGGGTTCTCGGCGCCGACCAGGAAGTCCTGGCCGTTCGGGTCCGCGTACGGCAGATCGGCCGGGGGATAGGAGTAGCTGATGTCCTCGACACCGTTGTGACCGATCCACACCTGGAAGGTGCGGGTGTCGGTGGTGCCGAAGACGTTCATCCGGTACTCCACGACGAGCCAGCTGTCGCCGGTGCCCGTATCGGTCAGATCGGCGACGAAGATCCCATCGGAGTCCGACCCGTCGAGGTCGGTCCAGAACGGGGCCAGCATGTTGTTGGGTCGGTTCGGCGACGGACCGGTCGGCAGCGTGCAGCACTCGTTGTCGTCGGCGGTGCCACCACCGACCACGACGTAGCCATTGGTGTCGACGCCGATCCTCGAGTAGTTGACGCCGCCGTACTGGAAGGTCGGGACGTCGAAGTTGAGGACCTCCTCGTCGCCGACCGGGATCGGTTCGACGTCGAGTCCGGGCAGGTCGAGCGGCAGGTAGCCCTCGAACCCGAGCGGTGACAACGAGGGCACGCCCGGCTCGCCACCGGCCAGCAGCACGTTCTGCTTCTGGACGAGATGGCTGTTGACCTTCGTCGCTCGCAGCACGGTGGTCACGGGCAGCTTGCTCGTGGTCGTCGTGGTCAGGTCGACTTCCTGGTCGGTGAAGCCGGTGTTCGTCGCCCGGACCGTGCACAGCGTGGTGCTGTTCACGGCGATCGAGGTCGGCGTGCACGTCTGCGTGAGCTTGACGTCGCCCTGGGTGCGGATGAACGCGACCGGCAGGTGGACGCGTGTCACGGTCCGGTTGGTACCGACGCCGGTGACCGCCTTGATCTGGACCTGGCCGAACCGCTGCGCGCCAGTGGTCGCGCTCGACTTGATCGAGATCGTGAGCTTGATGGCCTTGCCCGGCGCGAGCGTGAAGCTCGTCGGGCTCACCGTGATCACGCTGTTGGCGGGTGACGTGGTGGTGGCCAGGTAGGTCTGGGTCTTGCCGCTCGAGTTGACGGCGGTCCGGGTCGTCGTGATCCGGCCCGGCATGACCGGGGCGTTCACCGACGGCAGGTTGAGATCGATCGCGTGGAGCGGATCGTTCGCCATGTCGTAGTAGTTGGCGGCGGACTCGTCGAACGTCAGGGGCGCCGCCACGGCAGCGCCGACGTCGATGCGGCCGGAGCCCATGTCGAGCGGATCGGCCGGCGTGGTCAGGTTCTCCTTGACGACCGTGGTCTTGGCCGAGGTCATCAGCGACGACTTCACCTGGCCGGGCGTCCAGAACGGATGGACCGCCCTGACGAGGATCGCCGCGCCGGAGACGTGCGGCGCCGACATCGACGTACCCGCGATCGCCTGGAAGTACTCACCAGGGGGCCCTTCGGTGATCGACTCTGGGACCGGCGTGTGGCCGGCCAGGATCTGGACGCCGGGCGCGGTGACGTCCGGCTTGATGAACAGGCCACCCGGACCGCGGGACGAGAACGCCGCCATCGCGTCGCCCAGCCCGTTGGTCTTGGTGCCTGCCGTGAACGTCCCGGTCGCGGCCGGGTGCGCCACCATGAACGCCTTGAAGGCGGTCCCGTCGGCGAGATGGACGGTCGGCAGCCAGTGGTTGTCGGTCTCGACGTCGGCGAGCGACGCGTTGTAGAGGATCATCCCCTCCGCGTCACCCTGGGCGACGTTGTAGCCCTTGTCGACGCGGGCGTTGACGCCGCGCTGACAGGCCACGATCTTGCCGGTGAAGGTGCCCGCCGGAGCAGGGTCCTCGCACAGGTTGTCGCTGTAGGGTGCCGCCGAGGACAGCACGATCGGGAACGGTCCGACGCCCTGCGTGATGGACGCACCGTCCACAGCGAAGTTCGCGCCACCGTCGGTGACCGTGAGGTGCGACGAGAACTGGCGCGTCTGGGTCGATGCGGCGACCGTCATGACCCACGGTGAGACGTGATCGGTCGTGCCTGCGCCGGGGCCGGAGTTGCCGGCCGAGGCCGACACGAGGATCCCGGCCTGGTAGGCGTCGAGGAACGCCGAGCTCGACGGCATCGACGAACGGGTTGCTGCCGCCGGAGATCGAGTAGTTGATGACGTCGACGCCGTCATAGATCGCCTGGCCGACGGCCGCGGCGGAGTCGGACGAGAAGCAGCCCTGGATGCCGCAGACCTTGTACTCCATCACCCAGGCTCCCGGGGCGATGCCGTGGATCGGCCCACGCTCGACGCCCAGGACCGGGGCCGAGTCGAGGATGTTGCCGGCGGTCGTGCTGGTCGTGTGGGTTCCGTGGCCGTTGGAGTCGCGAGCGGTGTCGAACGGCTCGTCACCCGCGCGGGTCGGATCCGAGAGGTACGTGTCGAGGAACGCCTGACCGCCGATCAACTTGTGGTTGCAGACGAACACGTCGGTCGCCGGCGTCAGCGGGTTGTCGCCGAAGTCGCAGGTCCGGGCCGGCGCCGGCGGCGCCGACAGGTTGCCCTGGTCCTCGAACGACGGGTGCTCGGGCCAGACCCCGCTGTCGAGGTCACCGAAGATTACGCCCTTGCCGGCGCTGGCCGTGGTCGCGAGCTGGTCGTACACCGGATCGGCGCCGATGAAGCTCGGACTCGAGTCGGTCGTGAGCTTGCGCAGTGCGTCGTACTGGACCGCGACGACGCCCTTGATCTTCAGGATGGCCTCGACCGAGCGCGCCGGGATCCGCGCCGCGACGCCGCCATAGACGGTGTTGATGCGACTGCCCACGCGCGCCGTCGGGACGCTCTTGCGCAGGGCGGCGATGAACGCGTCTTCGCGGCCCTTGATGTAGGTCCGGTACGCGCGATCGGCACGGGACGCCTTGTTGAGCGGCTTGCCGGTCACCTTGGGACTCGTCGCGGCGAGGCCGCGGATGCCGCCGGCATAGGTGGCGACCGAGTCATAGTCGAGCTTGACGATCACGTTGACCGTCGCGGCGTCGGTGCGCTTGAGGAGCGCAGGGTCGGTCCGGGCGAGCTGACTGCTCGGCGACTTCGCGGCTGCGATGCGCTCGGTGGGTTGAAGCGCGCCCGCTCGCATGTCGGCGGCCGACCGAGGCGTGGCGGCACCGACCGGGATCACGGCGGACACCGCGAGCGCGGCGCCGACGGCGGTCGCGAAGAGGCGGTGTCGCAGGTGAGTTGCAGGATGCATATCCCTCTCCAGGCAGGGCGGGTAGCGACCGTCGCGGTCCGGGGACGCGGTCATGACCGTGGGCAAACAGAGATTCGCGCGGCGCTCCTCCGGTAGCCAGGCGCGGGTCGCGCCCCAGGGGCGCGACGTGTGTGGCGCCAATGTAGGGCGCAGACCTGCGGTCGACAACGCCGAATCCGTACATCCCGGGGCGTACCGAGACCATCGGGTGGTGCGTGCACGCGCCGGGCCGCCGTTTGCGCCGCTCGCGACGGCACGCGTACTCTCTGATCGATGGCTGTCGGCTCGTCCAACGACTTCGACCTGGTGGTGCTCGGTGCTGGGACCGGCGGCTACACCGCGGCCTTCCGCGCTGCACAGCTCGGGCTGAAGGTCGCCCTCGTCGACGAGGACAAGATCGGCGGGACGTGCCTCCATCGAGGGTGCATCCCGACGAAGGCGCTGCTCGAATCGGCGGCGTTCGCCGATCGGGTTCGCCATGCCAAGGATTACGGGGTGACGCTGCCGGGCGAGCCGGGGATCGACTACGCGGCGTTCGCCGCACGTCGTGATGCCGTCGTGAAGCGCATGTGGACCGGGCTCAAGTCGCTGATCACCAAGAACAAGGTCACCTGGGTCGATGGCCGCGGGCGACTCGATGGTCCGACGAAGATCCGCGTGAGCCAGCCCGGCGAGGACGGGACACCGGGGAAGGGCGGCGAGCGCGTCCTGCAGGCCACCGACGTGATCCTCGCCACCGGATCACGCGTGAAGTCGCTGCCGGGCCTGACGCCGGACGGCAAGCGGATCGTCACCAGCGACGACATCCTGACGATGACTACGCTGCCCAAGGACATCGTGATCGTCGGCGCGGGCGCCGTCGGGGTCGAGTTCGCCAGCCTCTTCGCGGACATCGGGGTCAAGGTCACGCTGGTGGAGTACCTGCCGCAGATCGTCCCGCTCGAGGATCTCGAGGTGTCCAAGGTCGTCACCCGCAGCTTCGAGAAGCGCGGCATCACGGTGATGACGAACGCCCGCTTCGATCCGGCGTCGGTCACGACCGACAAGAACGGCGTCTGCCTCGACGTGGGCCCGGAGGGCAAGGAGACCCAGGAGCTGCGAGCCGAGCTGATGCTGGTCGCGACCGGGCGTGCCGCCAACGTCGAGGACATCGGCCTCGAGACCACCAAGGTCGAGGTCGATCGAGGGGTCATCAAGGTGAACGGCCGGATGCGGACGAAGGAGCCGCATGTCTACGCGATCGGTGACGCGATCGGCGGCCTGTGGCTCGCCCATGTTGCCGGCCACGAGGGGATCATCGCGGCGCACACGATCGCCGGCGAGGCCGACGTCCCCGAGATGGACTACACCAAGCAGCCACGCGCGACCTATTGCCGCCCCGAGATCGCCTCGATCGGGCTGACCGAGGAGCAGGTCAAGGCGGCAGGGACGCCCTACAAGGTCGGCAAGGTCCCCTTCCAGGCCATCGCCAAGGCCATCATCGGCGGTGAGTACGAGGGGTTCGCCAAGGTCATCGCCAACCCCGAGACGCAGGACACGCTCGGCGTCCACATCGTCGGGCCGCATGCCACCGACCTCATCGCCGAGGCGTCGCTCGCTTTCGAGCTCGACGCCACGGCCTGGGAGATCGGCGGCGCGACGCACGCCCACCCGACCCTCTCCGAGGTGGTCGGCGAGGCGGCGATGGCCGTGGACGGCCGATCGATCAACTTCTGATCCGCCGATGACCGTGACGAAGGGGAGCGACACGGGTCTCGCGGCATCGGTGGGCCTGTCCGACGACGACCTCGTCGAGATGTACCGCTACGTGGCGCTGGCTCGCGCGCTCGACGAGCGGATGTGGATCCTCAACCGGGCGGGGCGGATCCCGTTCGTGATCTCCGGTCAAGGCCACGAGGGCGCCCAGGTCGGCATCGCCTGGCCATACCAGCGCGGGCACGACTGGATCGCGCCGTTCTACCGCTCGATCGCGACCTGCCTGACGTTCGGGATGAGCCCGCGCGACATCATGACCGCCCAGTACGCGACGGCCAACGACCCGTCGTCGGGCGGTCGCCAGATGCCCGGCCACTATGGGTCCCACGAGCACAACCTGGTCTCGGTGTCTTCGCCGGTCGCGACCCAGCTGCTCCACGCGGTCGGGATCGCGCTCGCCGCCAAGGTGCGCAAGACCGGCCAGGTGGCGATGACGACGATGGGCGAGGGGAGCAGCAACCAGGGCGACGTCCACGAGGGGCTGAACTTCGCGGCGATCCACAAGCTGCCGTTCGTCTTCGTGGTCGAGAACAACGGCTATGCGATCAGCGTGCCGATGGCGCGCCAGGTGTCGGTGCCCAACGTCGCCGAACGGGCGGCCGGCTACGGGATCCCCGGCGTGATCGTCGACGGCAACGACGTGCTGGCGTGCTTCGTCGCCTCACGTGACGCGGTCGCGAGGGCGCGGGCGGGCGACGGCCCGACGCTCATCGAGGCGAAGGTCCGCCGGCTGACGGGGCATTCGTCCGACGACCAGCAGACCAAGTACCGCTCCGAAGAAGAGCTCGCCGAGGATCGCAAGGGCGACCCGGTCCCGGTCTTTCGCGAGCAGCTGCGCGATGCCGGTGTGCTCACCGACGAGATCGACGAGCGTCTGGCCGGCGAGATCAAGGCGGCCGTCGACGACGCGACGGACTACGCCGAGGCGCAGCCCGACCCCGACCCGGCGACCGCGACCCGCTACGTCTACGCCGAGGACGTCGAATGACGCGGGGCCGCCGCTGATGCCCGCGCGAACGTTCATCGACGCGATCCGCGAGACGCTCGCCGACGAGATGCGCCGCGACGAGTCGATCATCGTGCTCGGCGAGGACGTCGGCAAGAAGGGCGGGGTGTTCCTCGCGACCGATGGGCTGTGGGCGGAGTTCGGCGACGATCGCGTGATCGATACGCCGCTGACCGAGTCGATGATCGTCGGCGCCTCGATCGGGGCAGCGGTCAACGGCCTGCGGCCGATCGCGGAGATCCAGTTCGCCGACTTCATCTTCCCGGCGTTCAACCAGATCGTGTCCGAGGCAGCGCGGATGCGCTACCGCTCGAACAACGGCTACTCGGTGCCGATGGTCATCCGCGCTCCGTACGGCGGTGGTGTGCACGGCGCCCTCTACCACTCCCAGAGCGTCGAAGCGTTCTTCACGCACGTGCCGGGGCTGAAGGTCGTGGTGCCCTCGACGCCGTATGACGCACGCGGCCTGCTGCGCTCATCGATCCGCGACGACGACCCGGTGCTGTTCTTCGAGCACAAGAAGATGTACCGCTCGGTCCGCGGCGACGTCCCGGACACCGAGTACACCGTGCCGCTCGGCAAGGCCGCGGTGACGCATCCGGGCTCGCAGATCTCGGTGTTCGCCTACGGGTTGATGGCGCACTACGCGCTCGAGGCCGCGGATCGCGTCGCGGACGAGGGCATCAGCGTCGAGGTCGTCGACCTCCGGACGCTCCGACCGCTCGACAACGAGACCGTGCTCGAGTCGGTGCGCAAGACCGGCAAGTGCCTGATCGTCTACGAGGACAACCGGTTCGGCGGGTACGGTGCGGAGGTCGCGGCGCTGGTCGCCGAGGAGGCATTCGACTACCTGGACGGGCCGGTCACGCGGATCGCCGGGCCGGACGTGCCGGGCGTCCCGTACAACCACGCGCTCGAGGACTGGTTCATGGTCTCGCCCGAGAAGATCGCCGACGCGATCCGCAAGCTCGCGGCCTATTGATGGCCGATTTCGTGGCGGTCCACGATCGACTGCGCGCGATCCTCCTGTCGCATCGCGGGGACCTCGTCGTCACACGCGACGGGCCGGAGGGCATGGCGATCGAGGTGCCCGGGCTCGAGGGCAAGCCGTGGGGCTACGTGGCGGGAACGCGGATGGGCAAGAGCTACGTGAGTCTCTACCTGATGCCGGTCTACATGGATCCCGCGCTGGCTGCGTCGATCTCGCCGGCCCTCGCGAAGCGACGGCAGGGCAAGTCGTGCTTCAACTTCACCAAGGTGGACGAGGACCTATTCGCGGAGCTGTCGGAGCTCGCTGCGAAAGGGATCCCTGGGTTCGAGGCGGAGGCCCGGAAGATGGCGGCCACGCGGGCCTAGCGGCGGTCTTCCGCTCGCCCCGCCTCAGAAGTCGCGGTAGCGCCACTCCGACTCGGCCGTTTCGGGTTTCCTGGCGTAGATCCTGTGCATGAGGATCTCGCCGATGACGATCCCGACGATGCCCAAGGCGGCCACGATATCCAACGAATGATCGGCGAACATCGGTTCCATGAAACCCGGCTTCGTGAGCCAAGCCAACGCGCCCAACGGGAGCACGAACAGTCCGACGCAGAGCAACAGAGTTGCCTGCGCCCGCGGGTTCGATAGGCCCTGGCGCCGTTTCATCCGGCAGCGTAGCGCAGGCCGCAAGGCGGCTAGTCAGCACGCGCCCGTTCGTCCTGGCCCCACGTCTCGTCCTGCAGTCGGACGATGAGTGCGACGGCTTGATCGAGCGTCATCTGGCGCCCCTTGTCGAATTCCGCCTCGTAGCGCTCCGCGCCGATCATCTCCTTCGCCTGCACGCCCGGCTCACTGGCACCCAGGAGCTCTTGCAAGCCCATCGGTGCCTTGACGCCGTAGAGCTCGGTGAGATGCTCGCTGGCCCCCATCAGGGTTGCCGTGTCGTCGGGTCTGCCGGCCGCGAGCGCCAGCAAGGCGCCGAGGGGTATGGAGATCGTCGTTCCGGTCACATCGCGTTGCGAGCTGTAGGCCACGAGCGCGCTGATGAACCAGCGACTCGCCTTCGCGACGTCCCCGGCCGCGAAGTGGACCCAGGCGATGCTCATGCTCGTCTGGCCCCTGTACCACATGTCGCCGACGCGCTCGAACCGCTCGATCAACGATTCGAGGGTCGCCAGCCCGCTGACGGCCGGGTGTTCCCCTGAGCCCACCGTGACGCGCGACCACTCCACTCGGGCGGCGCCGCGATCGTCGCCAAGCTGCACGAACAGGTCGTAGGCCTGGTCCAGCAACGTGTTCGAGGCTTCACGGTCGTCGAAGATGAATCGTTGGAATGACAGGTTCCACAGCGCGTCGGCCTCGGCGGCGACTTCGCCGAGTCGTCGGGCGAGCACCAATTGCTCCTCGTAGTACCTGGTGGCATCGTCCTGGCGCCCATGCCAGTACGCGATCCCGCCGGCCCCAGCCAAAGCGGCCAGGCGGGCCGCCGTCGGGCGATCGGCGCCTGCCATCGCGAGCGCGTCCTCGGCGAACTCGGTCGCATCGACCAGCCGCCCACCCTGCTGCCAGAACCGCCACAGCGCGGCCACGAATCGGAGTGCCAGGTCGACCTCGCCCGCGTCGATCGACCAGCGGATGGCCGCGCGCAGGTTGGGGTAATCGATCGTCAGACGATCGAGCCAGCGGGGCTGGTCGGGCCCGGGCAGGTTCGGGGCGGCGGCTTCGGCGAGGGCCAGGTAGGCGAGGGCGTGCCGTCGACGCGCGGCGATCTCGCGTCCCTCGGCCTGGAGTCGATCGAGGGCGAACGCGCGGATCGTCGCGAGCAGCCGGAAGCGGATCCCTTCGACGTCGGCGTCGGGCGTATCACGTTTGACGAGGCTCTGATCGACGAGGGCGACCAGCTGATCGAGGACGTCGGCACCGTCGTCGCGGTCGATGACGAGCTCGGCCTGCTCGAGATCGAACCCGCCATCGAAGACCGCAAGGTCAT
This sequence comes from uncultured Chloroflexia bacterium, assembly GCA_963788235.1. GTDB lineage: Bacteria > Chloroflexota > Limnocylindria > Limnocylindrales > CSP1-4 > SPCO01. Next base: position 686,282 of record CAWBFV010000004.1, read on the forward strand.
GGAGGACCAGCTGCAGCTCGGGCGCCAGCAGGTCGTGGCTCCAGTCGATGGCGCCGGTCAGCGTCCGTTGTCGGTCGGGCACGTTGCGCGGCCCGGACCCCGGCAGCGGCAGGCGCGCGGCAAGGCGATCTCGAATCGCCGCAAGTGGCAGGTGGGCAACGCGAGCCGCGGCGAGCTCGACCCCGAGCGGCAGATGGTCGAGCAGCGTGCAGACGTCGTCGACCACGGCGGTGTCGGCCCCTGGCTCCCAGCCAGGCCGGACGGCCCGAGCCCGGTCCACGAACAACCGCGAGCAGGTCGCGCCGAGGGGTTGGACCGGGTATTCCTGCTCGCCAGGAACGCGGAGCGGCGCGCGGCTGGTCACGATGAACCGCGAGCCCGGCGATGCCGCGACGATGTCGGCGACATCACCCGACGCGTCGAGGAGTCGCTCGAAGTTGTCGAGCACGAGCAGGACCGCCCGGTCGGCGAGGTACGGTGCGAGGGCGCCCGCCGCAGGCCGGCCAGGACCGTCGAACAGCCCGATCGTTCGGGCGATCATCGAGCCGGACAGCGCCCGAGTCCTCGACGTCGGCGAGCGCCACGAACCAGGTGCCGTCCGCGAAGCGGTCGGCGATCGTGCGGGCCGCCTCCACGGCCAGGCTCGTCTTGCCGATCCCGCCGGGCCCGGTGAGCGTGACCAGCCGTTGCTCGGCCAGCAGCGCGGCGAGCTCCTGCAGCTCCGCGTCGCGGCCGATGAAGCTCGTCAGCCTGGCCGGCAGCTCGGCGACCGACTCGGTCGAGGTCCGCAGCGCGGGGAACTGCGTGGGCAGGCCCGGAACGTCGAGCTGGAAGAGATGTTCCGGTCGCGGGACATCGCGCAGGGCGTGCCGCCCGAGGTCCCGGATCGCGATCCCGTCCGGGAGCGCATCGGCGACCAGCGCGCGCGTCGTCTCGGACACGACGATCTGGCCGCCATGCCCGGCAGCCGCGATCCGCGCTGCCCGATTGACCTCGAACCCACCGTAGTCCTCGCCGGCCAGATAGGCCTCGCCGCTGTGCAGCCCCATCCGGACCCGGATGTCGACCCCGTCCGGCCAGTCGTGCTCGACCAGGGCCCGTTGCGCCGCGATCGCGGCCGCAACGGCGGCCCGAGCCTCGGGGAAGACCGCGAACATGCGCGTCGCCCTCGGTGCGGACGGTGCGGCCGCCGTGGCCGTCGATCGACTGCCGGATGACCTCCATGTGCGAGGCGTTCACGTCGTCCCAGCGCGCCCCGAGCGCGCGCACCAGCGCCATCGAGCCCTCGATGTCCGTGCGCAGGAACGTGACGGTGCCGACCGGCAGCCTGGCTGGTTCGGTCGCGCCGTGCGTCATTGTCGACTGAGCCGCTCGGCGAGGGTCGCCAGCATCGCCATCGCCGCATCCGGGCGCTCGCGCAGGATCGCCTTGAGACCCGAGCCGGAGACGATCAGACCGCGGACACCATCCGCCTGCGCGAGGACCGAGGCCACGCGAGGACGCTCGCGGAGGACCGCGAGCTCGCCGATGTGCTCACCCGCGTCGTAGGTGCGGATGAAGCGGGTCGAGCCGTCCGGCTCCAGGCGCTCCACGCGGACCGACCCGTCGAGGAGGACCACCAGCTCATCGCCGAGGTCACCCTCCGTGATGATCGCCTCGTCGGCCACATAGACGCGCTCGACGGCCGTGGATGCGATGCGCTGCAGGTCCTCGGGGTCGAGGCCCTCGAACAGCGGGACTCGCCGAAGGGCGAGCATCGTCTCCAGGTCGGACAACGAGCGGGTCGCGTCGGCCACCGGCTCTCCTTGGCACGCCTGCGCCAGGCGGCGCAGCCACGGGTCGTCATCATGGGCCAACCGCTCGAGCACCGCGTCGCGGGTCGGGAGATCCGACCGATCGGCGTCCTCGAGGATCCGCACCACGCGACCGGCGAGCTGCCGGTCGCCGAGCGATTCGAGCGCCTCGATCGCCTGGGCGCGGACCTCCGGATCGTCGGCGGAGAGACAACGGCGGATCAACCCGGGCGCCTCGGGCGCGCCCAGCACGGCCAGCGCGCCGAGCAGCGAGCGGAGCAGGTCGCGCTCACGGGCGGCCAGGACGGCGACCAGGAACGCCTCGGCCGGTACCACGCTCGCGATCAGAGAGAGCCGAGCCCTGCGCAGCTCCGTGGTGCGGTCGGCCACGCGCAGCGCGAAATCGCAGGATCGCCGGACGGATCGCCGGATCCTGGCCTGATCGTTCGGCTCGGTCCGCGAGGGCGTCGAGGGCCGCGGTCGAGGCGCGTCGCCAGCGCGTGCTCGACGGTGTCGAGGAGGTCGACGGCCGGACCGTCGTCGGCGCCCAGCACCGCCGCTGCTGCCGCGCGGACGCGCCCGGATTCATCGTCGAGGGCGCGGATCGCGGCCGCCCGAGCGGCTGGGTCCAGCGGCGAGCCGTCGACTGGCTCCAACGCGTGCAGCGCCGACGCCCGGATCGTCGGTTCCTGGTCCCCGATCGAGCGTCGATGATCGCGGCCGGGTCCCCCTGCGCCCGGGTCACGTGCACCGCCGCCCGGACCCGTGGATCGGGATCGGTCGCGAGCGCCTCGAGATCCAGCGTATCGGGCGCCAGGCCCGTCGGGGATCGGCCGATCGCCCGGATCGCGGCCAGTCGCACGCCGGCGTCGGCGTCAGCGGTCGCTGCGTGGAGCGCGCTCCGAGCGTCGGGCGTGTCGACCGAGCCAAGCATCGATGCCGCCAGCTCGCGAACGCCTGGTTCGGGTGCGGCCATGGCCTCGACGAGCGCCGGCCCGACCGAGGGGTCGCGGACGAGCACGGCGACGCCCGGCCCGCCCTCGAGCACCCGCTCGGCCGTGCCGCTGCGCAGGGCGGTCACGAGGCTCTGGCCGTAGCCCCGCCGGATGCCGATGACGACGACGGTCGCGACGACGGCCGTGATCGCGCCGAGCCAGAACAGCTGATCCGGTGCCAGCACACGGCCGGCCGCCAGCAGCAGGACGCCGGACAGGATCGTCCCGAGCTGGCCCGGGATCCCGTCGTTGAACGCGAGGACCTGGGCGCGTCGAGCGGCCGGCACGACGTTGTAGAACGCGCTCCACGACGCATTGGAGAGACCCCGCTGGGTGACCTGCTGGCTGAACCGGAAGGCGGCCGCGGTGGGGAACGAGAACTGCACGAGCCAGACCGCGAACCCCGCGAGGTAGACGATCGGCAGCAGCAGCGCCCCCGCCGACACCCCGAACCGCGCGTACACGCGATTCGCGACCAGGATCGACACGAGGAACGAGGCGGCCGTGATCGCGGCCGAGAGCAGCCCGAGCGCGGTCGCCCGCTCCGTGTCCGTCGGGAACGTCGCGGCGGCGCTGATCGTGAACGGGTACTGCACCGAGAACATGAGGATCGGCGAGCAGGACGTAGGCGATCGGCGATCCGGCGGAGCAAGGGCGAGGCCGCGACGACGTCGAACCCCGCCCGGACGTCGGCCATGACGGAGCGTCGCCCCCGCGAACGGAGCTCGGACGTCGGGCGCAGATCCGCGCGGGGTCGGGAGACCAACCGTGACAGCAGCGGCACGGCGAGACCGAGCGCGGCCGCTTCGATGAGCACGAGGTTCGGGGCGCCGATCAGCCCTGCCGCGGGACCGGCGGCGAGCGATCCGACGAAGGCGCCCGCGATCGCCGCCGCGGTCAGCAACGGGAACACGCGCTTCGCCTGCCTGGCGTCGAAGCTCGCGCCGGCGACCGTCCAGTAGACCGTCGTGACCAGCGCGCCGATCACGTACACGGTCAGCCACAACGCGAGCAACACGCCGTCGATGCCCGTACCCAGCGCTACCCGCCAGACGACGATCAGCGCCGCTCCGAGCCCGACCAGGCCGATGAACAGCGGCGCACGCGCCAGCCGGCCAAGCGCCGCCGTGTACGCCAGCGCGACCACGAGACCGACCGCGCCAAGCCCCATGTACAGGAACGGCAGCACGCCGGGCAGACCGCTCGGGCCGAACCGGCCCAGCACGAGCGTCTCGACGCCGATCTCGCCGAAACCCCGGCCGGTCTCGATCAACGCGAACAACGCCGCGACGGACGCGAGCCGGCCGCCCTCGCCCGGCCGGACCCCGATCGCGCGCGCCAGGCTCGAGGTCGACGCGTTCATCGAGTGGATGATGCCTCAGCGACGTAGCCCCTCGAAGCAGGCCCCACATGCCCTCGAGCGGGGCCGGGCTCGACCGCGATCGCCCGGATGGGCGACACTAGGCGCCACTGCGTGTCAGGACCCGCGAAGGAGCAGCGATCGTGGCAAAGGTGACGATGCCCCAGCTCGGCGAAAGCGTCGCCGAGGGGACGATCGGCAAGTGGCTCAAGCAGCCGGGCGACCACGTCGACAAGTACGAGCCCCTGCTCGAGGTCATCACCGACAAGGTCAACGCCGAGGTCCCGTCGCCGTTCGAGGGCGTCCTCAAGGAGATCCTCGCGGAGGAGGGGGCGACCGTTCCCAACAATGCCGAGATCGCGGTGATCGACACGGGCGACGATGCCGGCGGATCGAACGGCACCGGCGCGACGCCCGCGACCGGCGGACGCCGAGCCCGTCCGCTGCCGCAACGACGGCGCCGTCGAGCGAACCGCGGACCTGCCGGATCGGACGAGTCGCCGATCGCGCGGCGCCAACCGGGGCCCGGCGAAGCCGGCGCGAGCCGGCCCCGCGGAGCGCCCCGCAGCGACCGCACCCGCCGCGCCACCGACGGCCACGGCCACGGCCGCGCCGGCCACCACGGCCGCGCCACCGAGTCGCTCACGGCGATCCCGATGCGCGCATGACCCCGGCCGTGCGTCGGCTCCTGCGCGAGCACGGCGCTGCAGGCCGAACAGATCGTCGGGACCGGCGGCGGCGGCCGCATCACCCGCGACGACGTCCTTGCCGTGGTCGAGGCGATCCGCACCGGTGCGCAGGTCCCGAGCCCGACCGCGAAGCCCGCGACGGACGGCGGCGCGGGCCAGGTCAGCCCGCCAGCCAGCCGGCCGCTGCGCCGCGCCGGCGCCAGGCGCGCCGGCGGCTCCATCCCGCTCGGCCATGCCGAGCCCCGCCACGGTGAGCTTCCCGGAAGGCGCGGACGAGGCGCTCGTCCCGATGACCCAGATGCGCAAGGGCATCGCAGCGCAGATGACGCGGGCCCTCCTCGCTCCGCACGCCTACGTCCAGATGGAGATCGACGCCACGCATCTCGTCGCCGTCCGGGAGGGCGCGAAGAAGGCGTACCAGGCGAAGGAGGGCATCTCGCTCAGCTACGTGCCGTTCGTCGTCAAGGCCGCGGCGGAGGCCCTGAAGCGCAACCCGACGTTCAACGCCCATTGGACCGACGACGGCCTGCTGGCCAAGCGCCGGATCAACATCGGCGTCGCAGTCGCCGTCGATGACGGCCTGCTCGTGCCGGTCATCCGCGACGCCGACACGCTGTCCATCCACGGGCTGAACGTCGCGATCGCCGACGTCGCGAACCGTGCCAAGGCGAACAAGTTCCGCGTTGACGACTTCGGTGGAGGGACCTTCACGGTCGACAACACCGGCTATCTCGGCACGAACATGGTCATGCCGATCCTGAACGTGCCCGAGGTCGGCATCGTCACGATGGAGGCGATCACGAAGCGCCCGGTCGTCCAGTCGACCCCCGACGGCGACGTCATCGCGATCAGGCCGGTGATGAACATGGTGCTCGGCGTCGACCACCGCGCGAACGACGGTGCCGGCGGCGCCGCGCTGCTGCGCGACATCAAGGCCTGGCTCGAGGCCGTGGGGCCGGATACCCCGATCTACTGAGCCCACCGCAGGCTCGGGCTCGGGGGCCGAGGGGCTGATGCGGATCTTCGTCACGGGTGGGACCGGGTTCATCGGGTCGGCCGTCGTACGCCGGCTCATCGACCGCGGCGACCGGGTGACGGCCGTCGTCCGCGATCCGTCGCGTGGCGAGGAGCTCACCGCGATCGGCGTCGACCTCCGGCAGGGCGATCTGACGCGGACGGCCGCGATCGTCGACGCGATGCGCGGGTGCGACGCCGCGATCCATCTCGCCGGCATGTACCGGGTCGGCATCAATCCGCGCGAGCGACCGGCCATGCACGACGCCAACGTCGGGGCGACGCTGCGCGTGCTCGATGCCTTCGCGACCGCCGGTCTCGACCGGGTCGTCGTCGTATCGACGATCAACGTGGCGGGCAATACCCACGGTCGGATCGTCGACGAGCGCTACCGACGCGACCTCGCCGAGGGGTTCCTCAGCTACTACGACGAGACCAAGTACCTCGCGCATCGGGCGGCGCTCGAGCGGATCGGCTCCGGCGGCCGGATCGTGATCGCCCAGCCCGGCCAGGTCTATGGGCCCGGCGACCACTCCGCCATCGGCCAGCAGATCCAGGCGGCGCACGACGGGACGTTGCCCTACGTCTCGCTCCCCGAGCTGGGCATCGCACCCGTCTTCGTGAAGGACGTCGCCGCAGGGATCGTCGCCGCGCTGGACCGCGGTCGGATCGGCGAGTCGTACTTCCTGCGGCGGCCAGAACATGCGGCTTCGGGACGTGCTCAAGGTCGCGGCCAAGGTCGGTGGCCGACGGCTTCCACCGTTCGAGCTCCCGGTGGCCGTGATGCGCCTCGGCGGGAAGCTGCCCGCCTCGCTGGCTCGCGCGATGGGCTTTCCCGACGACCTCGGCGAGGTCGTGCGCGCCGGGCTCGGCGTCACGTATTGGGGCTCGTCGGCCAAGGCGGCGACCGAGCTCGGGTACGGCCCGCGGGATCTCGCGAGCGGGCTCCGCGCGACGTTCGATGGCGGCTGATCGGCGGCGTGCGCCGCGGTCGTGCTCGTCGCGTTGCTCGCCGCGGCCGCTGGTCGTCGCGGGCTGCGCGGGCGGCGACCAGCCACCTCGATGGCGCCCTCCCGGTCCCGCTCCGGGTATCGACCACCCCGACGACCGTCGACCTCGACGCGCCGACGTGGACCGCGCCCGTATCGGCGATCTACCTCTGCCCGGCGGCGCCGCCGCCATTGCCCGACTCGACGGCGGATCGACAGGGCTGGGCCCCCGGCGGCGACTGCCACGACTTCGGTCGGCACCCGAGCCGCGACGGCCTGGCGGTCAGCCTGCCGATCGCCGACCTGAGCCGGCCCCGCCGGGGCGCCGTTCACGACTGCGGCGGACTGGTACGTGATGGTGCTCTCACTAGACGGCGACCTCGTCACGTCCGCGATGCGCAGCCGGTTCCACGCCCCGGAGCGCGACGCAGCGTCCTGACCGCGCGCCGAGCACACCAGCGATTGGGCATACACTCCGGCCATGGCACGCGAACTGCCGATGTTCGAGCCCGCGCCGATGCCCGGCGACGGTGCCACGCATCACCCGACGCCCGATCTCCCGATCTCGATCGGGGGTGGCGGTCTCGCGGGGCTGCCCGCCGCTGACGGGTCGATCGCCCCGCGGCGCCACCCCGACTGGATCCGCGCCAGGATGCCGTCCGGCGACAACTACCACGACCTGAAGCGCCTGCTGCGCGGTCTCGAGCTCAACACCGTCTGCGAGGAGGCCCACTGCCCCAACATCGGGGAGTGCTGGGACCAGCGCACCGCGACGATCATGATCCTCGGCGACACCTGCACCCGTGCCTGCGGGTTTTGCGCCGTCAAGACCGGCCGCCCGACCTGGTTCGATGACGACGAGCCGCGGCGGGTCGCGGAGGCCGTCGCCGCCATGGGGCTCGAGCACGTCGTCGTCACCAGCGTCGCCCGCGACGACCTGCCGGACGGCGGGTCGCGGATCTTCGCCGAGACCATCACGCAGATGCGCGAGACCAGCCCGGGCATGGGCATCGAGGTCCTGATCCCCGACTTCGACGGGTCCGACGATCGACTGCGGACGGTGATGGACGCCCGACCCGACATCCTCAACCACAACCTCGAGACCGTGCGGCGCCTGCAGAAGCCCGTTCGCAAGCGGGCGCGCTGGGACCGCTCGCTGTACGTCCTCCGTCGGGCGAAGGAGATGGCGATCGAGATCGGCTATCCGGTGCACACCAAGTCGAGCCTCATGGTCGGGCTCGGTGAGACCCGCGACGAGCTGCAGGAGGCGTTCGAGGCGCTGCGCGAGAACGACGTCGACATCCTCACGATCGGCCAGTACCTGCGCCCGTCGATGCGCCACCTCCCGCTCGAGCGCTACTACCACCCGGATGAGTTCGCGGAGATGAAGACGGCGGCCCTCGCGCTCGGATTCCGCCACGTGGAATCGGCTCCGCTGGTCCGCTCGAGCTATCACGCCCGCGACCAGGTCCCAGGCGCCGAGCTGAAGCAGCGCCGACGCCAGGCGTCGATCGACGCGCAGGGACGGGTCATCCCCCTCGCAGGCTGAGGGCGCCGGACGGTATCCTCCGGGCATGGTTCGACAGCTCGCCCGGAAGGTGCCGCTCGCGGAGCTCCACTGTCATCTGGGTGGCGCGGTGACCCCGGCGATCATGTGGGGCATCTCCCACGCGCAGGGCATCAAGCTCCCGACCAAGGACTACTGGGAATTCCGGGACATGATCACGGTCTCGAAGCATTCCCAGAGCTTCGACGGCTATCTGCAGCTCTTCCACTGGACCGAGCTGATCCAGAGCTCGCCGCTGGCCGTGGAGCGCGCCGTGTACGAGGTGGTCGGCGGCGCCTACCGCAAGAACAACGTCACGACGATGGAGCTTCGCTTCAACCCGATGAAGCGGAACCGCGGAGGCGAGCAGGACCTCGACCACATCATCGCCGCGGCGGTGCGCGGGATGGACAGGGCGACGCTCGAATACCCCGTCAAGCCGGGCTTGATCTTCTGCCTTGACCGGGCCTTCCCGTACGAGCTCAACGAGATCATCGCGGAGAAGGCGATCGGCTGGCGCGATCGCGGGGTGGTCGGCATCGATATCGCGGGACCGGAGGCATCGACCTTCCGCGTCGCCGACTATCGACGACTGTTCCGCCGCGCTCGCCAGTTCGGTCTCGGTCTCACGGTCCACACCGGTGAGGCCGGTCCGATCGACGAGATCGCCCGGGTCGTCGAGCTGCTGGAGCCCGATCGCATCGGTCACGGCGTCAAGGCCGCTTACGACCCGCGGGCGATGGAGATGATCCGCGACCGCGGGATCGTCCTCGAGATCTGCCCGACGTCGAACCTCAACACGAAGGTCGTGTCGGGCTGGGACGAGTTCCGCTGGATCTTCGACACGTTCCGCCGCAACGACATCCGGTTCACGATCAACACCGACGGCCCGGAGATGCTCAAGACGTACATCCGGGACGAGATGGCAACCCTCGGCCGGCTCGGGATCCTGTCGGTCGAGGACCAGGAGCAGGCCGCCGCGACGTCACTCGCTGCGTCGTTCGTGCCAAACGTCTCCGACGTCCCGGCTCCGCGCCTCGCGCCGGCGTCACGCGTCACCGTGGAGCGCGAGGAAGCGTAGACGCGGCTTCTAGCAGTCGGTGACAGCGCGCATTTCCAGGTCAGCGATCTGTCACCGGTGCATCGCAGCAAACCGCCGGTTCATCGCTGGAAGGTGCTACTGGCGGTCGGGCCCTAGCGACTTCTCCAATGTCGTCGCTCAGCGGTGCTGACGACCATTGACTGGGGCGATTCGGAGGCGGATCACCGTCCGGCGGTGGGTTCGACAGTCGTCAGTTGCCAGTAGCACCGCCCAGCGGCGGAAGATTTGGGTCCGACCCCGTCAGTCGGACGCGCTACCGATCCGGTACGTACAGCACCGATCGCCCGCCGCGATGTGCGTCTCGCGCTCGACATCGGTGCCCAGGACCTCTCGGAACAGGTCGAGCTCGGCCTGGCAGGCTGCCGTGGTGGCCGCCGCGACCCGGTGGATCGCGCAGTTCCGTTCGACCAGGCGGATGACCCCGTCGGTACCGATGACGGCCTCTGCCAGGTAGCCCTGCTCGTCCTGGATGACCGCCAGCTCGCGTGCCCGGTCCGCGAGCGTGGCATCGGCCGGCAGCCGCTCGGCGAGCCGCTGGCTCACCCGATCGCGGGTGTTCCGCCGCCGCTCCTCGAAGACGTCCCGGACGAGGTCCTCGCCGCCCACCGACCGGATGGCGGCAAGCAGGCCGCTGGCGAGCCCGTCGTAGTTGGTCGGGAAGAGGTCCTGGGCGGCGTCGGTAACGTCGTACACGTGTCGTGGCCGGCCGACCCCGTGGCGGATGGCTTGTCGGCTGACCAGCCCCGCCGCCTCTAGCGCGTGGAGCTGCTGCAGGACCCCGGTGCGGCTCGCGCCGAGCGTCGCGGCCAGCTCCTCGGGCGCGCTCGGTCCGTCGTGGCGGAGGCGGAGCAGGAGGTCGCGGCGGAGGGTCGACGAGCCGCCGACGACATCGAGCGGGGCGGCGACGCCGCCATCGTGAGCGGCGATCGGGGCGGGTCGAGCGGCCACGGGGCCGCCGGACACGCTGCTCGGCTCGGGCATGGTCCGGGAAGGCTAGCACCGGCACCCGGGGCGTGCTGCGGTGATAGGCTCGCGCCCGAATGGACCTCGATCTCTCGGCGGAGCACAGCCTGCTCCGCGACACCGTCCGCGACTTCATGGTCACCGAGGTCGCGCCCCAGGTCGACGAGCACGAGCGCGAGCGTCGCTTCCCGACCGATATCGTCCGGCGCATCGGCGAGCTCGGCTGGCTCGGGATCCCGATCCCCGAGGACGAGGGCGGTGCCGGCCTCGACACGCTGGCCTACGCGATCGCGATCGAGGAGATCGGCCGCGTGTGGGGCTCGCTCGGGCTGATCGTCGCGGCGCACACGAGCCTGGGCTGCGGGCCGCTTCACCTCGCGGGGACCGCGGAGCAGAAGGCCACCTTTCTCGTTCCGATGGCCAGCGGTCGCGCGATCGGCGCGTACGGCCTGACCGAGCCGGGGGCAGGCTCCGATGCCGGCGGCACCCGAACCACCGCCAAGCGCGACGGCGACGACTGGGTCCTCGACGGCGCGAAGCGCTTCATCACGAACGCCGGCCATGCGAGCACATACGTCGTCACGGCCCGCACGGGCACGACCGACCGGGGCGATGCCGCGATCAGCGCCTTCATCGTCCCGGCCGACACGCCCGGGTTCAGCGTCGGGCGGCTCGAGGACAAGCTCGGACTGCACGCGTCGGCGACCGGCGAGCTGCGCTTCGAAGGTGCGCGGATCCCCGCCGGCAACCTCCTCGGCGAGGAGGGCGAGGGCTTCCGGATGTTCCTCAAGATCCTCGACGGCGGCCGGATCTCGATCGGCGCCCTGGCCGTCGGCCTGGCCCAGGCCGCGCTCGACGCGACGATCCCGTACGCGCAGACGCGCGAGCAGTTCGGCCGCGCGATCGGCACGTTCCAGGGCGTGGCGTTCATGGTCGCCGACATGGCGACCGAGATCGAGGCCGCTCGCTCGCTCGTCTGGAAGGCGGCCTGGCTCAAGGACCAGGGTCGCGACTACGGGCTGGTCGCCGCGGAGGCGAAGCTGTTCGCCTCGGAGGTGAGTGCCCGCGCGACGAACGCGGCGATCCAGGTCCACGGTGGCTATGGCTACACGACCGACTACCCCGTCGAGCGCTTCATGCGCGACGCGAAGCTCACCGAGATCGGGGAGGGGACCAGTCAGGTCCAGCGACTGGTGATCGCCCGGAAGATCCTTGGGCTAAGGGTCGTCTGAGGCGCTACCCGACCTTGCGCAGGCGGACGATCAGCCGGTACTGGCTCTGGGCGCCGACGCAGGTCTGCAGCGTGAGGCTCGGCGTCGACTGCGCCGCGTAGGCCCAGGCGCCCTTGTCGGGGGTCGTGAGCTTCCACCACGAGATCGCGTACGTCGAGACGGTGCCCGAGGCGTTGGCGTAGTAGACCTTCATGCCCTTCGCGAGCCGACCGCGGACGTACGCGTCGTGGAGCGCCTTGAATACGCTATGGGCGTGGCCGAAGAGATAGATGTTGTTCGAGCCCGCGCAGCCCCAGCGGTAGACGCGGTTGCCGGGGTAGAACGACGATGAGCACGCGTAGAACGTGGTCGACCGGCTCACGCCGAGCGCGGGGATCCACACGTGGTTCCGGCCACGGAACGAGGTCGCGCTCGACGCGCTCGACTTCGACGTGGCCGCCGCGACCGACGCCGGCGCCGCGACCACGTTGGGTGTCGGGACCGTCGGTCGGATCCGCAGGATCCAGGCGGCGCGCGCCGCCCGCTGCGCCGGCGTGAGGACGGCGAGGCCGGCCCCCGGTGCCAGAGCGGCGGCGGCTGCGACCGCGACGCTAGGCCGGGCTTCGAGGGCGTCGGCGCGGGACCCTGGGGTCACCGAGCCAGCGCCCGTGTCGGATACGACCGCGGCGCCTGCGCCCGCTGGAGCGCCGACGGCGAGGACGCCGATGACCAGGACGAGGGCGAGCAGGGATCGGGTCGATCGGGAGGCGGCGGGCATGACCGCAGCATCCCGGCGAACGGTTCAGCCGACCGTGGCTCGGTCGTCCCACCCGCTATGAGAAGGTGGGGCGGTCCCGGTCGCGGTACCTGACCTTAGTCCCCGGTGCCCGCGGCGACCTCCAGCCCGGCGCGGAGCCCCGCTTCGAACCGCGGCGCCCACGGCCCCTGTCCCGCCAGCACGTACGGCGACTGCTCGACCGATTCGAACGTCTCGGGGTCGCTGACGAACGAGCGGGCGCACGTATCGATCCGGGCGCGCAGCTTCTCGAACGACGATCGGTTGCGGAAGATGTAGACGTAGATCCTGGCCGGCGTCGCCTGGTCCAGCCCCGAGGCGTCGAACGCGATCGCGGTCGGGATCAGCTCCCGGTCGTCGCAACCGGCGTCGCCCGACACGATGTCAGTGACCGTGACGCCCTGCTTCCCGAGCTCGTTGGCGATGCCACCGAAATCGGCCGGTGTCGGGGCCGGTGGCGACGTGGAGATCGCCCCGCAGGCCGCGACGGCGAGGGCGAGGACGGCGCTCGCCGCGGCGGTCCTGGTCGGTGGCACGGTCCGGAGGCTATCACCGGCTGGCCCGGCCGTCGTCCGGGGGTACGATGGCCGCTTCGAGTGCCACCAGTGACCGCCAGGAACGGGATCCGATCAGGCATCCGTGCGGGCGTCCGTCTGGGCGTTCCGCTGTTCCTCGCGCTCCTGCCGATGGGTCCGACCGCGCTCGTCTCGGCCGCCGACCCGGTCGTCCCGGACAACCTGCTTGAACGACCGATGGCCGACGTGGCGATCATCGATGCTGCCGACGCCGCGACGACACCTGGTCTCCTCGTCCTCGAGTCGAGCCCGCCCGGGGCGACATCGGCGCGCGTCGACCTGCTGCGGCGCGAAGGGGTCTGGCGGGATTCGACCTCGCTCGACATCGAGCTCGGCGCCGCCGATCTGGACGCTCGCTGGCTGGTCAAGATCGATACCCGCCGCTACGCGCTCGTCGCGACGAGTCCGCCGAAGGCGACCGGCACGGGCCATGCGGTCGTGGTGATCGTCGCGGTCGCGCTGGATCCCGATCGACCGGCGATCCTGGAGATGGCCCGCCAGGAGTTCGACCGGGCGATCGAGGACGCCGCGGCCGCGGACGTCGATGGCTTCGGTGCTGCCGAGCTCGTGCTCGGGATGCGCCCGCTCTACGACTCGAGCGGCTCCTGTGGGACGACGTCGCTCGTGGTGATCGACGGCACGGTCGCGGCCACGCGTCGCGTCATCGACCTCGCGGGCCGGCTGGGCGCCGGTGTGCTGGGCCGGTTCGACACGGTCGCGGGGGACGACCTCCTGGCCTACGCCACCCTCGACTGCCCACCTGGCGGCACGGTCGTGTCCAAGCTCATCACGATCCGGCTCGCCGACGGGACCGAGTCGGCTGCGGTCCGCACGAACCTCCACGGCGACGCCTCGATCTACCCGGCGCCGCTCCGCGTCGACCTGGACGGTGCTGCGCCCGACGAGGTCATCGCCATGACCGATAGCGGTCTCGCGATCCTCGATCCTGGCGATCGCTGGAGTCAGACGCTGATCGCCGGTATCGGGTCGGTGCCGCTGCTCGCGGGTCGATCGCCCGATCTCGCCGACAGGGGCGTGCGCGTGGCCCTCCTCGATGCCGCCGGGACCGGGAGCCTCGTGGCCGCGGATCTCGGACGGGACGGCGGGGGCGTGCTCATGTGGGAGCGGCGCTCGGAGCTGGCCGGCAGCGACATCGATGCGACGCGGTGGCAGATCGTGAGCGCGTCGATCCAGGGGGCGGCCATGACCCACAACCCGTCAGCCGCGTGGATCGGGGACGCGGTCACGGTGGGCTGCCCCGACCTCGTGCTGCCCGGCGCGATCCTTCCGTGCGGGACCGACGCCCTCCGATCCGGCGCGGCGTGGCTCGCGACGAAGCCGGTGGCGGCGATGCCGGTCGACGGCCGGCGGATCGTGCTGATCGCCGCAGGGCTGGGCTGGGATGCGCCCGGGCACCTGCCACCCGGCCCGGCGCCGGTCGCCGACGCCCCGGCGGGCTGGTGGCGTCACGGCCCGTCGACGCCGTTCGCGCTGTCGGAGGTCCGCTCGGAGGATCTCGTCTATTTCCGCGACTTCCCGACACCCACCGCGACGATCGAGACGACGACCGCGAGTGACGGCAGCACGGCCCTGCCCGGGTTCACCGGCGCGCGGCTGTTCACCGCGATCACGCCCCTCGCAGAGGGCGAGGCCGGGCCGGATGTCCCGCCCGACATCATGTCCGTGCTCGGCGCCGATCCCGGGCCGGGTGGCGAGGACGTGGTCGCTCGGGTGCCGGTGCCCCCCGGCCTCGAATCCGGGCGGGACGGGTCGTACGCCCGGCTTCCGGTCGCCGACATCCACGCCCTCGACGGGTCGCTCCCGACGCGGTGGTCGATCCGCGTGGTGCCGATCAACGACTGGGGCGAATGGGGGGCGCCCGTGGCGCAGACGATCGCTCGCGATGCGATCGGCCCGACCGTCGCGGTGGAGAATCCGTTCCTGAGCGCGATCTGGCCGGTGTCCAGCCGGCTGGCGGGTCGGTCCGAGCCGGGCTCCGTGGTCCAGGTCGAGGGTCGGGGCCCAGTCAACGTCGACTCGCGGGGTCGGTTCTTCGTCGACGGTCCGCTGGCGCCGTGGCCGCAGATGCTGCGGGTCATCGCCACCGATCCCACCGGGAACACCACGACCGGCGAGTTCTGGGTGGTCGGCGGCGTCGACTACCGGCGGTTCCCATGGCCCGGCATCATCGCGGCGACGCTGCTGGCGCTGATCGCGGTGCGCGGACTGTTCACCGGGAGTCGTGGCCGGGCGACCCGGGTGGAGGCCACGCGCTGGTCGACGGGCATCCTCGACGATGCCTCGATGCCCGAGATCGAGGAGCTGCCACCGGGGAGCGGTCTGGCGGGCAGCTGACCCGCCGTGGCGTCAGCGCTCGCGCGCTCGGCGCTTCGCGTCCCGAAGTCGCGACATCGTGTCGCCGGTCGGCTCGGCGAGCGGCGTCGCGGATGGGGCGGGGGTCGCAGGGGCAGCGGCCGCCGGCGCCGGCGGAGGCGCCGGCGGTGACGCGGAAGGAGCAGGTCGGGTCGCCGCGACCGGTGCGGCCCGGATCGGCTGGGTCGGGAGCGGTGGGGCCTCGTCGGCCCGCCGGCGCATCGCGGCGCGCGCTTCCGTCGACGTCGCGCGGGCGCGTGCCGCCAGGAGGCCCTCGCCGGTCGCCGTCCGGGCGGCCGTCGCCCGCCGACGGTTCGGCAGCCCGCGGACCCAGGCGCCAGCGGCCGCGAACTCGCGGCGCCCGATCGACACCCGGCGCAGTGCGATGTCCAGCGGCCAGAGCAGCAGCGCGAGCACCAGTAGCAGCGGCCAGAGGTCGGTCGAGCGGGACGTCGTCCGCAGGTCGTGGATCCATGGGTCGGTGGGCGTGAGCACCTCGCTGCCGCCGGTCGCGGTGCGCAGCGTCGTCAGGAAGGGCTCGTTCGTCCCGAGCTGGCGGTATTCCGCTGGGGTCGGGGCGACCAGGCCGACCGTCCGCCCGAGCGGCGTCGAGCCCGGTCGGGTCTGGGTTACCCGCACGGCGTAGGCGCCCGACCCGATCTCGCCCAGTGGCACCTCGTAGACACCGGGGGCGATCTGGACGAGCTGGACTTCGCTCGACGTCAGGTCGGGCCCCACCACGATCGCCGACGTGGAATAGAAGTCCCGGGGCGAGCCGTCCTCGTCGACGCTCTCGACGTGGAGGGTGGTCTGGCCGGCGTGCTGGTCGAAGCCGGCCTCGATCCCGCCGGTCTCGTCGCCGGGGAACGTCCACGACACGAGCTGGCTGAAGAAGCGCGAGAACCCCGTCCACCCGAGCCAGTCGCGCGCCCAGCGGCCGGTCGAGTCCGACGTCCAGGCGACGGAGCGCCCGAGCCCGTACTGCCATTGGGCCAGGAGCGGGTCGTCGCGTGCCGTGACCAGGACCGTCTGGGCCGCCGCCTTCGGTGTCGTCCCGTTGTAGCCGCGCAGCCGGGGCAGGCCCTGGTCGAGGCCACGCAGGATCGGCGACGACGAGGTCAGGATCGGGAAGAACGGCTCCTCGATGATCTGCTGGCCCGAGACCTGCTGCGTCTCCTTGAGGAAGATGTCCGGGATGCTCGCGGGGTTCGCCGCGTCATAGAAGCGGCCGCCACCCTGCTGGGCGAGCCCCTGGAGGAACGGGTTCGAGCCACCGCCCGCGCCGACCGTCGACAGCGTGATCCCGGCAGCCTTCATCCGCTCCAGGATCGCGTCGTACTGGCCGGAGCTCGACCAGCCGTCGGTCAGCAGGATGATGTGCCGCCGGGTCGCCGAGGCACCCTCCAGTGACTCGACCGCCTGCTCGAGCCCGGCGAAGATGTTGGTCTGGCCGTTCGGCTGGATGCCGGCGATCTTGCCCTGCAGGTCGTCGACGCCACCCAGCGGCTGGGTCTTCACGACCCAGTGCGCCTGCTCGTTGAACGAGACGATCCCGAGCTCGTCGCGATCGGTCAGTGCCGCCGCCGCCCGCAGGATCGCCTCCTTGCCGATGTCGACCTTGCGCACGCCGCCCATCCCGACACCGCCACCCCGGTTGCCGCCGTTGAACGAGTTGCAGTGGCAGGCGTCCATCGACCCTGACTGGTCGATCACGACGACCAGCGCCACGTCGGGCTGCTTCTGGCGGTTGCGCACGCCCATGTCGACCGGGAGCGTCTCCTCGATCGCGGTCTTCTGATAGCCGCCCGCCCCATACGACTCCGGGCCACCGATCATCACCAGCCCGCGCCCGATGTCGCGCACGTAGACCTGGAGGGCCGCGAGCTGCCGGTCGGACAGGCGGATCCGGGGCACGTCCACGAGGACGATGCTGTCGTACGTCGTGAGTGCCGCGAGGTCGGTCGGCAGCGCCTCGGGCACCATCGTGTCGACCTTCTGGCGCTGGGTGGTCAGTGCCTTCACGAGCTCCGCGCCGACGATCTCGTCACCGGCCAGGACCAGCGTGCGTGGCTCGCCCTTCACGATCGTGGTCGAATCCGCGCGGTCGTTCTCGCTGAAGGTGTCACGCGCCGCCTCGACGACGACGCGGAACGTGTGATAGCCGGCGTCGGCGGGCGTGACGTCGAATACGACCCGGGTCACGCCGGCCTCGAGCGTCACGCGTTGCGGCGCCCCGGCGGCCTTCCCGTCGGCGAACAGGCGGACCGTCGCCAGTTGCTTGACGGTCGACCGGATGTCGGCGGCCACCTCGATCGAATCGCCGAGGTTCGACGTCGACGGGGTCGTCACCCGTTCGACGAGGACCTCCTCGGCCGCACCGAGCCCGATGGTCTTGGTCTCGATCCGGATGTCGCGCGTCGCGGCGAGCGCCGCCTCGGCCTGACCCCCGCCCGATGTGTCGTTGCCATCGGATAGCAGCACGATCCGCTTCTGGGCGTCATCGGGGAACAACGCGGTCGCGAGGCGCAGTGCGGCGCCGATGTCGCTCGCGGAGCGGACCGGCGTCGAGGCGATGCGATCGATCTCCGCGAGGTCGGACGGCAGCCGCTCGACGAGCGCCTCCTTGCCGAACGCCACGATCCCGGCGACGTCACCCTCGGGGATCACCGCCAGCGACTCGCGCAGGTACGACAGCGCCTCCTCGCGACCGGCGTTGCCGATCGAGTCCGACAGGTCGACGACGAACACCGTCGCGAGCCGATCGACCGGCAGGACCAGCCGGAACCCGGCCAGCGCGAGCACGAGAGCGGTCAGCAGGACGGTCCGGACGACCAACGCGACGCGTCGCCGATTGGCCCCGACGCGTCGCCGCGCCGTCAGGTACAGGCCGATCGTGACGACCAGCGCGGGGATCAGCAGGAGGAGCGCGAGCGGCGCGTCGAAGCTGATGCCCATCAGCGGCTCGCCGGGCCGGCGCGAGGGCGCCTGAATCGTTCGCCGAGCACGCGCCGGAGCTTGATCAGGCCATCGCGGTGGTACAGCGCCCACTCGACACAGAGGAAGGCGAGGATCGCCAGCACGATCGGGACCCACAACTCGTCCCGGGTCGTCGGGCGCTCGGTCGCGGGCGAGCCGCCGGCGCCTGGGCTCGAGCCCGGTGCCGGCGCGTTGGGGTCCGTTCCGAGCGCCGTGATCGTCGTGGCCGAGCCCGGGGCGATCGTGGACTCATCGACGTCGAAGAGGTCGACCACGAACCGGACCGGGGCGAGCGGATCGACGACGACGGGTGCCGGCGACGTCCCGGGCGACCCGATCGGTCGGGCGGATCCCGTCGGCGAGGCGGACGGCGGCGCTGCGGATCCGCTAGGGCCGCCGGAGGGCCGGGGGGACGCCGCCGGATCGGCGATCGGGGTGATCGTGTAGATGCCCAGGAGGTCCGTGCCGGCGAACGTCACGGCCGATGACGAATCGGCGGTCGTGCTGGGGACGAGCTCGGTCACGGTCCCGTCGGGCCGCGCGATCGACAGACCCTTTGCGCCGGCGGGGATCACCAGCTGGACGGGCGTGCCCGGGATCGACGGCCTGTGTCGGCGCCGTCGACGACCCGAGCAGCTCCCCGGTCAGATTGGCCAGCAGGATCGGGAACGCGACCTGCAGCGGGAGGTCGGAGCGGCGCGGCTCGAACGCGAGCACCGCCTGGTTGATGCCGTCGCGGGTGCCCGAGTAGAGCAGGGGAGCGCCGCGCGGACCCGGGATGATCGTGCGTGCCCACGCCGGCGTCGCGAGCTTCGATGCCTCCGCGATGTGCGTCGTCGACAGGTCGACGAAGCGGAGCACCGGCTCGTCGGGATCCAGCGTGCCGATGCCCGGATCCTTGAGCGTGCCCGTGACGTCGCCAAGCGCACTCGTCTTCGGCGGGGCGATCGCCAGGATCGGCGACTTCGGGAGCGTGGCGGGAAGGAACGACTCGAACACGATCAAGTCCCACGGCCGTCCGTCGGTGCGCTCGCTCTTGGGGCCGTATTCGGCGGGCGTGACCCCGTACAGCTCGACGTCCGGGAGGTAGGACAGCGCGGTCTCGAGATACGCGTCTCCGGGTCCGACGATGAGGATGAGGCGAGTGCGATCCGGCGGGACCACCGCCCACGCGCGGTCGTCGACCGCGAGCTGGTCAGGCGCGGCGGTGACCGCCGGATCGGCGCCGACGAGTCGCACCTCGACCGTCCGCACCTCGCGATCGAGGTCGTCGATGATCACGTCGGTCCGGGCCTGGGGATCGAGGTGGACGTCGCGCACCTCGAGGAGCCGGTCGTCGCCCCACAGCTCGAGCCGGCGGGCGGCCTCGACGAGATCGAGGTTCGCGACGCTGACGAAAACCGACCTCGTCACCGCCGACGGCGACGTCCGCACCGCCAGCGCGACGATCGCCTGGTTCTTGCGATCGCGGCCGACCGTCAGGACCTTGATCGGTGCGCCGACCTTCGCGGTCGGCTTGACCGCGAGCGCCGCGTCGGTCGCGACGAGCACCTGGGCGTCGCCCGAGCGGGCCGCGAGCTTGGAGGCGAGCACGAGGGCGTCACCAAGGTCACCGCGGCTCTGCGTCACGGGGATGCCCTCGATCGCCTGGCGGACGCGCGACACGTCGCCCGACTCGTTGACGACGATCCGGGCGCTTCGATCGGCCGCGATCACGCTGACCTTGCCGCCGGTCGGGAGGTCCTTCAACGCCTCGATCGCGACCTGCTTCGCCGCGGTCAGCCGATCGGGCACGACGTCGGTGGCGGCCATGCTGGCGGACGTGTCGAGGACGAGGACGATGTCGCGCGCGAGCCCCGCCGGACGCTCCAGGAACGGGCGCGCGGCGAGCAGCGCCAGCGCGATGACCAGCAGCAGCTGGAGCAGCAGCAGCAGGCTCCGGCGCAGCTTCTGCCACGGCGCGTTGGCCTCGACATCGGCCACGAGCCGGGTCCACAACAGCGTGGACGGCACGACCGATTCGTCGCGACGAAGCTTGAGCAGGTACATCGCGATGACCGCCGGCACGAACAGCAGCCCGAGCAGGGCGAGCGGCGTCGTGAACGGCATGACCCGCGCCTACCCCAGCACGCGGCGGCGGCGCAGCTCGGCGAACATGAGCTCCGCGAGGTTCGCGTCCGACGGCAGGTCGACGTAGCTCGCTCGACGCTTCGCAGCGATGTCGGCGAACGACGCCTTCCAGTCGGCCAGGCGGCGCTTGTACGCGTCGATCGTGGCGAGGTCGGCGGTGATGTCGACCCGCTCGTCGGTCTCGGTGTCGACGAGTCGCAGGTCGCCCTCGAGCGGTGGGTCGAGCTCGTCGGGCGAGAGCACGTGGAGCACGATGAGCTCGGAGCCCGTGGCGGCGAGCTCGCGGATGACCCGATCGGCGCTCGGGTCGAGGAGGTCGCTCAGCAACACGACGACGCCTCGCCCGTGGAGCTGGGCTCCGGCGTGGCGGGCTGCCGCGAGCAGATCGGTCGGCCCATCGGCGGCCTCGATCGCCGACAGGTCGGCGAGGAGCCGGAACACGCGCCCGGATCCCCGTAGGGCGGCGCGACGCCGCGCGGTCCGACCGGTCAGCGCGGAGACCGCCACGCGGTCCTCGCTGGCAAGGCCGATGTAGCCCAGCGCGGCCGCGGCGCGCTTCGCGAAGACGAGCTTCGACGGCCGGCCGGTCGCCATCGACATCGACGCGTCGAGCAACAGCGTGACCGTCACGTCCTCCTCTTCGACGAACAGCTTCACGAAGAGCTTCTCGAGCCGGGCGTAGACGTTCCAGTCGAGCTGCCGCAGGTCGTCGCCGAGCGTGTATTCGCGGTAGTCGGCGAACTCGACCGATTGGCCCCGCTTGACGCTGCGCCGTCCGCCCTTGAGACCGCCGCGGACCGGCGAGCGCATCAGCAACAGCAGCCGCTCGAGCTGACGCAGGAACGCCTCATCGAAGACGGTCGGGTCGACCTCGCTCGGCAGGAAGACCGGCCGCGTCCCGGCCGGCACCGCGCCCCCGCCCGCGGCGGGCGTGCTCGGGCTCGTGTTCGGCGAGGCCCCGTCGGCGAGGCTCGGACGCTCGGTCACGGCCGACCGCTATTCGACGGTCGGGACGAGGACGGCGTCGAGGATCGCGCGGATGGTCGATTCGCTCGTGATGCCCTCGGCCTCGCCCTCGAAGTTGAGGATGATGCGGTGGCGCAGGGCCGGCATCGCGACCGCGCGGATGTCGTCGGTCGAGACGTTGAAGCGCCCGTCGAGCAGCGCGTAGATCTTGCCGGCGGTGACCAGCGCCTGGGCGCCACGTGGCGATCCCCCGTAGCGGACGTAGTCGCGGACGAGGCCGGGCGCACGACCCTGATCCGGGTGTGAGGCCGCCAACAGGCTGACCGCGTAGGCCGTCACATGCGGGGCGATCGGGACGGCCCGTGCCAGTCGCTGCATCTCGACGATCTCGGTTGCCGTGCACACCTTTGCCGCGGTCACCGACTCCGCGCCGGTCGTGCGGTCCATGATCGTGACCAGGTCGTCCTCGGACGGGAACGGGACCATGACCTTGAAGAGGAACCGGTCGAACTGCGCCTCGGGCAGCGGATAGGTGCCTTCCATCTCGAGCGGGTTCTGCGTCGCGAGGACGAAGAACGGCGGGTCGAGCTTGTAGCGCTGGCGCGCCACCGTCACCTGATGCTCCTGCATCGCCTCGAGCAGGCTCGACTGGGTCTTGGGCGTCGCGCGGTTGATCTCGTCGGCGAGCACGAGGTTCGCGAAGATCGGTCCCGGCTGGAACTTGAAGACCCGCTGCCCATCTTCCTCGACCAGGATGTTCGTGCCGGTGATGTCGGCCGGCATCAGGTCGGGCGTGAACTGGATGCGGTTGAACGAGCAGTCGATGACGTCGGCGATCGTGCGCACGAGCATCGTCTTGCCGAGCCCCGGCACGCCCTCGAGCAGCACGTGGCTGTTGGCGAGCAGCCCGGTCAGCGTCTGCCGCACCAGGTCCCGCTGCCCGACGATCACGCGTCCGATCTCGCGTTCGATGGCCTGCGCGCGTTCGGCGAACGCCTCCGGCGCGAGACGCTGTGTCGGATCGGTCGTGGCGGTCGCTTCCATGGGGCCTCCGGCTGTGTCAGTCGACCGTCCGGTCGACGTGCCTAGTTCGAGGGGTCGAGCGAGCTGAAGTAGTCGCGCACGTAGTCCTTGATCGACAGCGGCACGTAGCCGCGATCGAGCGACGTCTGCGCGTAGTTGAAGAAGTCCGCGTACACCTGCTGGTACGGCGTCAACGCGCCGTTGTTGGTGCCCGATCCGGTTTGGTTGCCCTGCTGGGTCTGGCCGTCACCACCGGTCCCCGAGACATACGAGGGATCACCGGGCTTGCCGACGCGGTCGAACGGGGCGAACACCGATGACAGGTCGGCGCCGAGCTCCGCGGCGCGGTTCGCGCCCCTCGGGGCTCCGACGCGGGCGTTGCCGCCCTGGCCCTGGCCGAGCGAGCGGGCGTTCGAGCCGCCACCGCCGATGGCACCCTGACCCTGTCCCTGGCCTTGACCCTGACCCTGGCCTTGACCCTGGCCCTGGCCCTGGCCCTGACCCTGGCCTTGACCCTGGCCTTGACCCTGTCCCTGTCCTTGCCCTTGACCCTGGCCTTGTCCCTGGCCCTGTCCCTGCCCTTGTCCCTGGCCCTTGGCCCTGACCACTCGGCTGCGGGCTGCCCTGGCCTTGCCCTTGTCCCTGACCTTGCCCTTGGCCTTGCCCTGACCCTGCCCCTGACCTGGATTGCCCTGGCCGGCATCGGCCAGATCCCGCCGCGCGTCCTGCAACCGGGCAGCGGCTTCCGCGAGGTCGCGATTGGTCTTGATGTCCTGCTGGGCGCCGGTCAGCGACTCCCCGAGGCGATCGAGCGCTGACTTGGCGCCGGCGGTGTCACCCTGGGCCAGGCTCTGGGCCGCGTCGCGCAGCGCGGTGGCGGCGGCCCCGTCGGCGCTGGCTGCGGTCGACTGCATCTCGGCCAGCTGGCGAGCGAGCTCGCGCTTGTCGGCATCGGACATCTTGTCGAGCTGCTCGCGGAGCTTGTCCAGGTCCTCGCGGGACTTCTCCGGGTCGCCATCCTTGTTCGCATCGGGGTTGCCGGTCGCGGCTCGGGACAGCGATCGCGCGAGTGACGTCATCGCCGATGCTCGCTGCTCGGTCGATGGATCGATCCGCGCCCGGACGTCGCTCTCGACTGCCCCGAGCTGGCGCAGGTTCGCGGCGAGCTCATCGGGCTTGTCGCGCAGCTGGCGCGCCAGCTGCCGGAGCTCCTCCGACAGACGCGTCCGCGGGTCCTCGGCGTTGCGGCCCTTGTCCTGGAGGTTGCGTGCGACCTGTTCCAGTCGGTCGGCCTGGCGGTCGGCGGCTTCGCGGACGGCGCGCTGCTGCGCGATCACGGCGTTCTGCGGGTTCGGGAGCACCAACACTGGTACGAGCAGGACCACGGCCGCGAGCGCGGCAAGCGCCGGATTTCGCGAGAACCGCGGTGTGAACAGGCGTGGCGCGGAGCCCAGGGCATGCACCGCGTCTCGTCGCTGGCGCCGGACGAATCGATCGGTCTCGGCGGCGTCATCGCCCGGTGGACCGCTCGTGGCGTCGAGGTCGATGTCGTCAGCCGGCGGTGTCGCGGACGACGGGTAGGCGATCGCGAGCTCGAGCGCCGACGAGACGCGGTCCCCAAGCCCACCTTCGACGTCGACCGCGAGCGCCGTCTCGCCGATCGACGGTCGAGCGACGATCGCGGCGCCGACGAGCACCAGCGCGACCACGATCGGGATCGCCCCGGCGATCACCGGCGCGAGCTCGATCGGCACGAACCTTGCGACGGTCCACAGGACGAACTCGGCGAGGGCGATCGCCGCGAGCGCCATCCAGGCGCGTCGGACGATGCGCCGGAGCCACAGCCTGCGACGATGCGGCGTCAGCGCGCTGCGTACCGTCTCGAGGGCCGGGTCGAGCGGACCAGGGAGATTGGCGCGCGGGTCCGGCGGGATGACGGCCGCGGCGTCACGGCGCCGGGCCAGCCGGCGCGCAGTGAGCGATCGCTGGAACCGGGTCGTCATGCGCTGGGCACCTTGGGCGGTCGAGGGGCGCGGCGCAGCCGCCAGCGTCTCGTCGGCGACACGGCCTGGACCGACAGGAGGATGAACACCGCGGACATGCCCAGCCACGTCAGCACGCTCCGCGTCCACAGCGTGTCCTTGCGAACGCCGAACGGCTGGTTGGGATCGACGGCGACGTCGCCGAACCCGCCGCCGCGCACGACGCCGCCGCCGCCGACCGTGTCGGTGACGATCATGACGCCGCCACCGGGTGCGAACCCCTTCTCCGGCACGCCCATCGGGACGGGCATCGGCATCGGCACGGGCTGGGTGGGATCGTTGGGGAAGACGACGCCCTCATTGCTCGGCACGAGCGTCTGGACGATCCCGCACCAGCCGCCACCGAAGCTCGTCTCGGTGCCGCACAGCACGTCGGCTTCGGCCATGAACGGGTTGACCCAGGCGAGTGGGGCGGGGGAGCGGATCCCGAAGGGTCCCGGCTTGCGGTTGCCGTTGTTGTCGAAGCCGCTCACCGCCTGCCAGAAGCCAAGGATGAAGATCGTCCCGATCGTGATCGCGAGGACGCCGAAGATCGTGATCGCGGTCGCCGCCGTGGTGCGCTTGACGACGCTCGAGCAGAGGATCCCGAAGGAGCCCAGGCTGATCGCGGCCACGATCAGCACGATGTAGCCCTTGATGATGTCCTCGGGGCCGACGCCGCCGAACACGAAGACCGCCGCCATCAGCGGGATCGACGCGGCGATCAGCAGGAACACGTAGATCAGCGCTGACAGCAGCTTGCCGATGACGATCGCGAACGCGCTGATCGGTGTCGTGACCAGCAGCTCGAGCGTCTGCTTCTCGCGTTCGAGGCTGATCGCGCCTGCGGTCGACGATGGGGCGAGGAACGCGACCTGCAGCGTCATCAGCATGAGCGTCGCGGCAAAGATCCCCTGGCCGATCGCCGCGCTGGCGAAGGCCGACGACGAGCCGAAGCCGCTCGAGAACTGCGCCTCGATGATGCGCTCGACCATCAGCGCGAAGACGGCCAGCAACGTCAGGTAGATCGTGACGATCACGAACGCGCGCCGCCCGCGCATCCGACCGCGCAGCTCCTTCACGCCGATCGCGACGATGCCGCCAACGACGCGTGCGAACGTCGACAGCCGCGGGCCCTGGGGAACGACCGGTGCCCCGACCGGGGCGACCCACTCCGTCATGGCTCCTCCTACGCCGCTGCCACGGGCTGTGCTTCGCCCGCCGTCACCTGGAGGAACAGCTCCTCGAGGTCGCTCGCGGCACGGGCAAAGCTGACGATCGGCATGCCGGCGGCCACCGATGCGGCGAGCAGCCGGGCCGACGCCTCGTCGTCGCCGCGGAAACCAAGCTCGATCGTGCCGTCCTCGAGCAGCGTCGCGGTGGCGACATCGGGATCGGTGGCGAACCGCTCGCGGGCGGCCTCGAGGGCCTCACCCTCGAGCAACAGCCGCACCCGCAGCACGGCCCCGAACCGGAGCCGGCGCTCGATGTCGGCGACGCGGCCCTGGGCGAGCACCTGGCCGCGATCGATGATCACGACGCTCGTGCACAGCTCTTCGAGCTCGGGGAGGATGTGGCTGCTGATCAGGATCGTCTTGCCCATCGCGCGCAGCTCGCGCAGGAGCTCGCGCAGCTCGACGCGTGCCCGTGGGTCCAGACCCGACGCCGGCTCGTCGAGCAGCAGCACCTTCGGATCGTGGACGAGCGAGTGGGCCAGGCACAGCCGCTGCTGCATGCCACGCGACAGCGTCTGCACGTACGCCTCGCGCTTGTCGCCCAGATCGACCAGCTCCAGCAGGTCCGCGATCACGCGTCGTCGCGCGGCAGGCGCGATGCCGTAGCACCGGGCGAAGAAGTCGAGGTACTCCCAGACCTTCATGTCGTCGTACACACCGAAGGCGTCAGGCATGAAACCGATGACGCGGCGCACCTGATCGGGGTTCCGGGTGACCGACATGCCGGCGATCTCGGCGGTGCCTGCCGACGGCGACAGCAGCGTGGCGAGGATCCGCAGCGTCGTCGTCTTGCCGGCGCCGTTGGGGCCGACGAGACCGAAGATCTCGCCCTCGTCGACGGTCAGGTCGACGCCGGCCACGGCGAGCGTCCCGTCGTAGCGCTTCACGAGGCCCTCGGTGCGAACGATCTCGCTCATCGCACGTCTCCGGTGACCGCCAGGTCCATCTGGAACCCCACCGACTCATTGCTGTTATTGATCATCCGGACGAGGACGGTGCCCGTCCCCGGATCGACATAATGGCCCGGATCTGCAATTGCGTAGCGCGTCCCACCGGCCAGGTGCGGCAATCGGCGCCAGGCTGACGCGGTCAGGTCATAGAGCTCGATCTCCGGCAGGCCATCGAAGACGGGCTGGACGCATCCCTCTGTCGGCGGCGTGCCGCAGACCGTCGGCACCTTGTCGAGCGGCTTGACCTCCTGCGGATCGATCGCGATGCCGATCTCGCCGAAGTTGAAGCCGAGGCGCAGCTCGGTGGTCGTCAGGCGGCCCTTGAACGGGATCGGCTGGAACGACATGTCGACGGTCCCGCGCCCAAAGTTCATGTTGAACGGGTCCTTGTTGAAGAACGCGGCGTCGGTAGTGATGACCGTGCTGCGCATCAGGTCGCTGCGGAACGTCGTCCTGCCGCTGACCGAGATGTCGGTCGGGATGAACCACAGGACATTGCCGGTTCGCCGGGGCACCTGCCCCTCGATCTCGACCGGGAGCAGATCGTGGTCCGCCCAGGCGAGGATCACCGCGCCGTCGGCGGGCAGCGTCCCGAGTGAGCCGAAGTTCGGGTCCCAGCTCAGTTGGTCGATGATCGTGTGGCGCGCGTACATGCGAGCCGAGTCATCGCCCAGGCCGCGGATGTCACCGAAGATCGGCCCGACGATCCGGTCCGACAGCTGCTGGCCCATCTGGACCGCCTGGAGCGCGACGTCGACATCGGCCTTCTGGCCAGGCGCGAGATCGGACATCTTCGCGACGGTGCCCCCGAGGACCACGGCGGGTGCGAGGAGCTTCTCGCTCGAGGCATTCGTGACGGTTCCCCGCAGGTGGCTGTCCTCGAGACGCAGGTCGGCCTCGATGAGCGGCACGGTGACGGCGGTCTCGGCGCGAACCGTGCGCAACGACCCGAACCCGACGCTGAGATCGCGGACGCGCGCGGGATCGCCCTGGAGCACGTCGAGGCTCGACTGGCTGCCATCGACGCTGAAGTCGCCGGCGACCGGCGACGACAGCAGCGCGCCGCCCGGGACGCGGAGCTGGTACGAGCCGCGGTTCGGCGAGAAGACGCCCGAGATACGCCTGGGCGAGACCCTCGCTGGCGCCCGGCGCACCGCGCACGATCGCGACCTCGTTGACGATCAGGTCGCTGCCGCGGAGCAGGGTCCCGAAGCCGTACGCGCCGATCGCGAACGCAACGATCAACGCCGGCATCGTGACCCACGCCCATTCGCGCTTGTCGAGGCGACGCAAGACGAGGTAGTTCACCGGCCCGATGAGGACGATGTAGCCGGCGAGCAGCGCGATCAGGCCGCCGATCGGCGGCAGCGCGAGCGACGGCAGCTGCGACGCGGCCTGGACGATCTGGCTGTCGTCACCGACGACTGGTCCACCCGACGTCCGCGTCGGGATCACCCGGCGCCACAGCGATTCGGCGACGCTCGTCCCCTTGAGCCAGGACGAGGTCGGATCGAACCCGACGATCGTGACGCTGCCGCTGCCATACGCCCGGTCCGCGACGATCGCCTGGTCGCCGACACTCGCCAGCGGCCGACCCTCGATCAGGGTCCCGGCGAGGGCGGGAAGCTCGGTGGCGTCCGCGGGCAGTCCGCCGAGCAGACCGCTGAGCGAGGCCGGGGCGACGTCGGTCGTGGCCGTCGGTCGGAACGGCAGGATCGCGTCGGGGAACGCCGACAAGCTCGCGGCGCCGGCCGTCCCACCGACGATCACCAGGCGACCGCCGCCAGCGATCCAGCCGCGCATCGCCGCGAGCTGGTCGCTCTCGAGTCGCGAGGCATCGGTGTCCTGCCAGATCAGCCGGTCGAGCGCGCCCCATGCCTCGACCCGTTTCGGCAGGCCGGTGACGTCGACGGCGATCGTGACGGGCTTGAGGTTGTTGGCGTTGGGCAGCAGGTCGAGGTCGGCGATGATGTCGCCCGGTCGCTCGGCGACGATGCCCACGACGAGCTGGGTCGCATCGTGGATCGCGAACGTCGCGGTCGTCGTGGCGATCGTCGACGCGCCCGACACCAGGCTGATCTCCAGCTCCCGCCCGAAGCCCGGCGGTTGGACGTACATCCGATACGTCTTGTCGGACTGCGTCGGGAGGTCGACCGCCGTGCCGAACCGGGTCTTGCCCTGGGCGCCACCGGTGAGTCGCAGCTCACCGGCGATCGGCGGGCCGTCGTTCTTGAGATGGATGTCGATCCCCATCCAGGAGCCAACTCGGGTGTGCCCATCGAGCAACGCCTTTGCCTCGAACGTGAGGCCGGCTGGTGGCGGGACCGTCGCGAAACTCGTCGAAGCGGCGGATACCGGGATCGCCGTCCAGAGCGATGCCATGACCAGCGCAGCGACAGCAAGCAGCCCACGCGCCGCGATCCCGAGCCTCGCCGATGGTCGATGGCGCACGCGAACTCCCGAGCTGTCATCAGGTGGGGATGGTCGGAGCAAGGACGCCTGACCCCCCATGAAAGTTGCGCTCGGGCGAGACGCGGGCCGACCCCTCGTGGCCGCCGAGACGGTGCCTATCGTACGATGGGGCCGTCCCGTGACCCGACGGCCGTGCGCCGACATCCCGAGGGATCCGTGCCCATCCTGCGTCCCTTTCGCGCCCTGCGCTTCGATCCGTCGAGCGTCGGGGATCTCACCGCGGTCGTCGCCCCGCCGTACGACGTGATCTCCCCGGAGCAGCGTGGCCGCCTGATCGCCCGCCATCCGGCCAACGTCGTGCGTCTCGATCTGCCGGTCGAGGAGACCGGCGACGGCGAGGACGACCGCTATCGACGGGCCGCGCGGACCCTCGCGGCCTGGCGCTCCGACGGCACCCTGCGCAAGGATCCGCACCCGTCGATCTACGTCTATGAGCAGACGTATCGCGTGCCGGGCACGGACCTCGAGCGCACCCAGCGCGGCTTCTTCGCCAGGCTTCGTCTCGAGGAGTTCGGGGCGGGCGGCGGGGTGCTCCGCCACGAGCGCACGCTCAGCGGCCCCAAGGAGGATCGCTACAAGCTCCTGCGCGCGACCGGCGTCAACACGAGCCCGGTCGTCGTGCTCTTCGACGACGCCAGCGGCGATACCGCGGCTCGCCTCGCGGCGGTCGTCGCCGGCCACCCCGACGTCGACGTCGTCGACGACGACGGCGTCCGCCATCGGCTGTGGCCGGTGCTGGCCGATGGCGACGGTCCGATGGCGACGGTGGCCGCAGCCCTGCTCGCCGCCGCCGAGGCCTCGACGATCACGATCGCCGACGGGCACCACCGCTACGAGACGGCGTTGCGCTATCGCGACGAGCGGCGGATGACGCGATCGTGCGAGGAGGACCCGCCGTTCGACTACCTGCTGGTACTGGCCCTCGAGGCGACCGGGCAGGACCTGACGGTGCTGCCGACGCATCGCCTGTTGCGCGACCTCGGGTCCGAGCGGACGTCCGACCTGCTCGACCGCGCCGGCGAGCTGTTCGAGGTCGAGCCCGTGTCGTCGGGCGCGGCCCTGGCCACGGCATTCGGCGGCAGCGCTGACGCCGGCGGCCGCGGGCGGTTCGGGTTGTGGACCCGTGCCGGTGGCGCGGTCCTGACCGCGAAGCGCGAGGCGATCGAGCCATTGCTGCCGGCCGGCGGCGCGGCGCTCCGGTCCCTCGACGTGACGATGCTCGGGGCAGCCCTGCGCCACCTCGTCGCGATCGACGACGACGCGATCGCGCGCGGTGCGGTGGAATACACGAAGTCGGCGGCGGACGCGGTGACGGCCGTCGACGCCGACAACGGGATCGATGCGGCGTTCCTGCTCGAGCCCACCCCGGTGTCGGCCATCGAGGCCGTCGCCCGGGACGGCGACGTCATGCCGCAGAAATCGACCTACGTCTACCCCAAGGCCCTGACCGGCCTCGTCATCAACCCGCACGAATGGTGAACCGATGTCCGACCTGATCCCCGAGCCGATCCTGTCGCGTGCGCAGGTGCCGCCATCGAACGGCCGGCCCGTCCGCAAGGACGAGATCGAGCTCCACGATCGCGGGGTCTACATCGAGTCGTGGTTGCCGGAGCGTCGATCGCGTCGGAAGCCGCTGATGTTCGTGCACGGCGAGCTCGCCGGGTCGTGGGTCTGGGAACGGTTCCTCGGCTACTTCGCGGGACGCGGCTGGGAAGGCCACGCCGTCAACCTGCGCAACCACTACTGGTCGCAGACCGCCGACCCGACGACGTTGTCGTTCGACACGTATCTCGAGGACGTCGTCGCGGCGCTCGACCGGCTCGGTCCGACGACCGTGGCGATCGGGCACGGGATGGGCGGTCTCCTCGCGCTGAAGGCCGCCGAACGGGTCGCGATCTCGGGTCTGGTCCTCATCGGGCTCGCAGCTCCCGCGCGACCTGCGGCCGCCGGTGCGCTCGTACGAGTTGCGCGAGGTGCCCGAGGTCTACGGCCGCAGCGTCATCGGCTGGGAGACGCTCCCCGAGAAGCTGCTTCGGGACGACCGCGACCTGACGCTGGCCGACGTCCTGCGCATCCAGCACCTGCTCGGCCAGAAGCCGCACGAGGCCGGCGCCGCACGGCGCCAGGTCCTGGCCGGGATCCCGGTCGATCGACGGGCGGTGTCGGAGGTGCCGCGGCTCGTCATCGGTGGCGGGCTGGACCGGATGGTGCCGCTCGACGACACCGAGCAGCTGGCCGACTGGCTGGCAGCGGAATACGAGCCCTTCGGCGCCCACTCCCACTTCGGCCTGATCCAGGGGGAGCACAGCTACCAGCAGGTCGCCGAAGCCGTGCGAACCTTCCTCGAGGTCCACCGGCTCTAGGCATTTGTGGTGCGCCGACGCACCTCCCGTGCTGCGACCTCCCTGTACTGCACCGAACCGCAACGGACATGACCTTGCGATGCGTGCCAGAATGTCCGCACAGGGAGAACCCCCCGGCGCCCGTCAACCGCCACTAGCCAGCGGCGGTCGCCGTCCCCAATCCCGCCTCCGCGCGGGTCCCCCCAGCTCCCTGGTCACACCCGGTCGTGTGTTTCGGCGCGCCCGGAAGGCCTTCGTTCGCCGCGCCCCCCAGCGGCGTCCAGGTAGAGAGGAGCATCATGTCGGCGGTCGGAAACGGCGCCCAGTGGGCGTCTGGTCGGATCCTTCCCGCGGTGATCGTGAACGCGCTCGCGTTCGTCATCGTGTTCGTCACGATCTTCGCAGTCGCCCGTCTGAACCCCACGTCAGCGGCGACCGACTCCATCATCATGTCGCGATCCGAGCTGCTCTCGCGACCCACCTCCGGCGCCGCCTGGACCGCGCTCAAGGCCCGCGCCGACTCGGCGATCGGCACGCCGAACCTCGCCAACCAGGACGAGGGCGCAGATCAGACCACCCTCGCCAAGGCATTGGTCTTCGCCCGGACGGGTGTCGCCTCCTACCGAACCGATGTGATCGCCGCGTTGCACCGCGTGCCGAACACCGAGAACGGCGGTCGCACGTTGGCGCTCGGGCGCAACCTCCCCGGGTACGTGATCGCGGCCGACCTGATCGACCTGCCATCCGCCGATGCGTCCTTCGACGCGAACACCTTCCGTCCGTGGCTCCGCTCGGTCCTCACCGAGACGCTGTCCGGGATGACCCTGGTCGGGACCCACGAGCGACGCCCCAACAACTGGGGCACGCACGCGGGCGCGGCACGCGTCGCGGTCGCGGCCTATCTCGGCGACAGCGCCGAGGTCGCCCGGGCGGCCGCCGTCTTCCGGGGTTGGACGGGCGAGCGGGCGTCGTACGCCAGCTTCACCTACGGCGACCTGAGCTGGCAGTGCGACCCGACGCATCCCGTGGGCATCGACCCGGTCGGTTGCACCCGCCTCGGGATCTCGCTCGACGGTGCGCTCCCCGAGGAGATGCGTCGCGGCGGATCGCTTCAGTGGCCGCCGGCGGCCACCGACTACGCGTGGGAGGGCATGCAGGGAGCCGTGCTCCAGGCAGAGCTCCTTCGCATCCAGGGCTACGACGCGTGGTCGTGGGGATCGAAGGCGCTCTTGCGAGCGGCCCGGTTCCTGTACGAGCGCGCCCGCTGGCCGGCGACCGGTGACGATGAGTGGCAGCCGTGGCTGATCGACAAGCGATACGGAACGTCGTACCACACCGCCGCGCCGGCGCGCGGTGGCAAGAACTTCGGCTTCACCGACTGGCTCTACGGGCCGGCAGGTTCCGGTTCCAGCGCTCCCGCGGCGGTTCCGACCCCGACACCGCGCCCGACGGCGGCGCCGACGCCGAGGCCGACAGCGGCTCCGACGCCGAGGGCAACCCCGACGGCTACGCCGACCGCGACACCAACGGACGCTGCCGGTCAGCCGACAGCCGACCCGACGCCGACCGCCGACCCGACGCCGACCCCCGACGCGACTGCTGCCCCGACGGCGGAGCCGACCCCGGCTCCGACCACGAGGCCGAAGCCGCCGACGGACACGCAATCGGCCCACCCGCCGAAGGTCACCCGCCCGACGATCAAGCTGTCGTCGGCGGCACTTGTCCCCACCGCGGGCGTGCCGGTCGTCGTCGATTGGGGCCTCGCCTCGACCGACAACGGGTTGTCGAGCTACCAGTTGCAACGCCGGATCGGCGATGGCGCCTGGACCCCGCTCGGGCTCGCCTCAGCGACCACGAGCGCCTCGACGCGGACCGTCCCGTCAGGGGCATCCGTCCGCTTCCGGGTGAGGGCGATCGACAGGGCCGGCACCGTCGGTTCCTGGGTCACCTCGGGCACGTTCCGAGTGACCGCCCTGGCGGACTCCTCGAGTGCGATCAAGTGGTCGGGCTCGTGGTCGCTCGCCTCGCATACCGCCTATCTCGGCAGGCGCGTGCACTCGACGGCCGCGCGCGGCGCGACCGCGACGTTCGCGTTCAGTGGCTCGGGCATCGCCTGGGCCGGACCCGTCGGTCCGACCCGCGGCAAGGCCCGCGTCTTCATCGATGGGCGCCAGGTGGCGACCGTCGACCTCTATCGATCGAGGTTCGCTGCACGTGATCTCGTCCTCGCCAGGAACCTCGGGGACGGCAGTCACACGCTGCGGATCGAGACGCTCGGGACGACCGGTCGGCCGACGATCGCGATCGACGAGCTGTACGTGATCGACCCCCGCTGACCCTCGGGCCCGGGCGACCGGGCTCGAGTCCTCTGGTATCCTGTCGGCCGTCCGTGGCGGACCCCGCCACCGACGGCCGGCGCCGCATTCGTCTAGAGGCCCAGGACACCGCCCTCTCAAGGCGGAGATCACCGGTTCGAATCCGGTATGCGGTACCAACCTTCCGCATCTCCTCGACGCCCCCGGACCGCGCCCCGGGGGCGTCTCTGCGTCCGTAGACTTGCGGCGCATGCAGTCCGCAGAACCGCGCCGCCTGGTGATCCTGACCGAGGGCCAGTTCGGCCTCCACGATGCGAAGACCGCGCTGGGCGTCATCCGCTACGGCAACGACACGATCGTCGCGATCCTCGACTCGACGATGGCCGGCCGGAACCTCAAGGAGTTCCTGCCGGGCTTCGACATCCCGTTCGTGGCCTCGCTCGACGAAGCGCTGCGCGGGCCGATCCGACCCGACGGCCTGCTGATCGGCATCGCGCCGACCGGTGGCAAGCTGCCGCCGAGCTGGCGGTCGCTGATCCTCGCGGCGATCGAGTCCGGTCTCGACGTCCACTCGGGCCTGCACCAGTTCCTCGGCGACGATCCCTGAGTTCGCGGCGGCCGCCGCGGCCGCCGGCACGAAGCTCATCGACTACCGGCGACCGCCGGATCGGATGGAGACGGCCGTCGGGCGCCGTCACCTGCCCGGGAAGCGGGTGATCCTCACCGTCGGCACGGACTGCGCGATCGGCAAGATGTCGGTCGCGCTCGAGCTCGTCGGTGCCGCGCGACGCGACGGCGCCTCGGCCGTCATGGTGCCGACCGGTCAGACCGGGATGATGATCGAGGGCTGGGGCGTCGCCGTCGATCGGGTGATCAGCGACTTCACCAACGGCACCGTCGAGTGGCTCGTCGAGCAGGGCGAGGCCCGCGGCGACTGGGTGTTCGTGGAGGGCCAGGGCTCGATCGACCACCCCGCCTACAGCGCGGTCACCGTCGGCCTCATCCATGGCGCAACGCCCCAGGCGATGGTCCTCGTCCACAAGCCCGGGCTCAAGGAGCACGACTTCGACCACCTCCCCGAGGCCTCGTTCCCGATCGCGGAACTCCCCCCATTCATCGACTTGCACGAGCGGATCGCCGGGATGATCGCGCCGTCGAAGGTGGTGGCGATCGCGCTCAATACGTCGCTGTATCGCGACGACGAGGCGGCGCGCGAGGTCATCCGGACGATCGCTGCCGAGACCGGTCTGCCCGCCGACGACCCGGTCCGCTTCGGGGCGGGCCGCCTCTGGCCGCAGATCCGGGACGCCGTCGATCGACTGCCGTGGGTCTGAGCGTCACCCACGAGGTCCTGTCGCTGGCCCTGCGCGACCCGTTCCGGATCGCGCGCTCGGAGCCCGATGCAGGAACCCGCATCACGACCGTGGTCGTCGAGGTCCGGGACGACCGGTTTCCCGATGTGGTCGGCATCGGCGAGGGTTACCCCGATCCGTATTACGGCGAAACCCCGGCGACGATGGCGACGGTCTTTCCGATGCTCTTCGATGCGATCGGGAGCGTTCGAGCCGACGGTCCGCGGGCTGATCGCAGCCGATCACCGGATGGAGCGGGCGATCCGCGGGCACGGCGCGGCGCGCTGCGCCATCGATACGGCGTTGCACGATCTGACCGGCAAGATCGATGGCCGACCCGTGTACGCGCTGCGCGAGCTGTCGCCCGACATCCCGCCGACTGACTTCACGATCGGAATCGATGCGCCCGAGGTCGTGGCCGAGCGAGCCAGGCGCGCCGCCGATTTTCCGGCGCTCAAGATCAAGGTCGGCGGGCCGGCCGATCTGGCGACGCTGCGGGCCGTCCGCCAGGTCTTCAGCGGCCCGATCCGAGTCGACGCCAACACCGGCTGGACGCGGACCGATGCCGCCGCATTGCTGCCGGAGCTCGTCGATCTTGGCGTTGAGCTGATCGAGCAGCCGTTCCCGGCTCGCGCGTATCGCGATCTCGGCTGGCTCCAGGAGCGCTCCTCGCTGCCGATCGTGGCCGACGAATCGTGCGTGCTGCCCGAGGACCTCGAGGCGTTGCGCGGCGTCGTCGCCGGGATCAACGTCAAGCTCGCGAAGTGCGGCGGGATCGGCCCGGCCTACCGGATGCTCGCCGAAGGTCGCCAGATGGGCTTCCGCACCTTCCTCGGCTGCATGGAAGAGACCTCCGTCGGGATCGCCGCGTCCGCCGTGGTCGCGTCGCTCGCCGACTGGGTGGACCTCGACGGCTGCCTCCTGCTCGCCGACGACCCGTTCGAGGGTCTCGAGCTCGATGCCGGCAAGCGCTGGCGACTCGCCGACCGACCGGGCCTGGGGGTCACCCGCAAGGCGACCTGAACCGGTCCGTGCACGTTCCGCACGGGCGTTCTAGGCAGGATCCACGCGGTGTGGAAAAGTTCGTGGACGAAGTCGTGGACAAGCCCCCTTCCGGGTGGTCCCGGCGAGGCCTAGGATGTCGCGACACCGGCCGCCGACGGACCCAGGGAGGCGGACCGGGCAGAATCGGACCACCGTCCGGCAAACGGTATCCGTCACGACCGTTCCAGCCGGGCCTGGTTCGGTGCTGCCATTGCACGCCGAGCGCGCGCCGCGTCCCCGTCCGGGCGGCAGCGCGCCAGCCAGAAGGGAGGGCACGCCATCGATGGATCAACGACCTGCCGCCACGCGGGTCCCCGACCCGGACGCGGCCGAGTTCATCAGGTTCTGCTACCGGCGCCGACGCGTGGGCTGGCCGGAGCTGTATGACGAGATGTGCGCCGTCGCGGCCCGCGGTCTGTTCCGCGGTCTCGTGGCGGAGGATCTCGCCAGCCATGGGATCGGGTTCGCCCTCTTCGACATGCCGGCACTCGCCGCGATGTCCGCGGGGATCGTGGCGGAGGAGCAGGCGCTCCGCCGGCCGATGACCGTCGTGCTTGCCATCGATCCCGTGCCTGAGCCACTGGAGCCGTCGACCGTCAGCGACGTCACCGGGGACATCGATACCGGTTCGCGGGGCGAAGCGCCACTGGGTGACTTGCCCGTTCGTTTCGCCGCGGTGCCCGCCGGGGCATAACCGGCACCGCACTCATCGCTCGAAAGCCCCGCCGATCCGGGTCGGCGGGGCTTTCTCGTGCGTGGCGTGTGCCTGGCTCAGGCGCGGATGCGACGCCTCGCCATCTCGCCCTCGATCTGGCGCTCGGCCTCCACGTAGCGGTCGATCTGCTCCCGGAGCTCGTTCGCCTCGGGCGTATACAGGTGGACCTGCTGCTGGAGGATGTACGAGAGCCGCCGGCTGGTCATCCGGACGTGATCCAGGTTCTTCAGGAGCACCAGCGGATCCATCGAGGCCAGGTCCGACGGGTGGTACATCTGCTGCATGGCCGCATTCTAGGTTCGCGCGACGGCTTCCCGCCCGTCGCCCCGGGTCAGAGCCCGCGCAGCGATCGCGGCGGCCAATCCCATTCGATGTCGAGCGACGCACCGGCGATCGCCCGGCGCCTGCCCGACTCGTTCGCGCCGAGGACGAGGATCCGGTCGGTCTTCGTGGCCCGGCCTGCCTCGTCGCCCCAAAGCTTGGTCATCTTGCGGACCGCCGCGACGTCGTCGAGGGCGACACCCGCGAGCCGGTAGCCCTCGGGTTCGGCGGCCTGCTCCCAGGCTCGCTCCGCCAGACCCACGCCACCGCGGATCTTGCGCCCACGATCGGTCTCCACGTCACCGATCACCAGGACGACCACGGCGTCCTCGGTGAGCGCCGGCCGCATGCCGGCGAGCACGTCGCGCAGGAACGCCAGGTACGGCTCGCGATGGTGGGCGTCGTCGAGCGTCGCGTCGATCGCCTTCGCGTCGAACCCGAGGAACCAGGTCCTGAGCCAGTTGTAGTAGCCGTACTTCACGACCCGCAGGTAGGGCGGCGACGTGACCACCAGGCGGGCACGATCGGGCCGACCACGTGCCCGGAGCGCAGCCCGTGCCCGCGGTGCGACGTCGCGCGCATCGCCAAGGAGCGCGATCCCCTCGGTGGACGGGCTCGGTTGGCGAAACAACCGATCGACCTTGGCCGACAGGCCGTCGAACACGTCGCGCCGGGGCGACGAGAAGGCCGTCCGCGCCGCGAACTCGCGCACGTAGCGCGGGGCCATGCTGAACGTGTTGGGCATCAGCTCCGAGAGATAGCTCGCGCTCTTGCCGTGCAGGATGCCGGTGATCGCCGCGGCGAGGAACCGGTCCGTGCGATCGGACAGGCGCAGGCTGGAGCGAACGAACAGCAGCTGCCCGAGGGTCTCCGGGTGGAATGCCAGCGCGACCTCGAGCGGGACCGTCTCGCCGCCGTCACGTGTCGCGCCGGTCCCCGACCCCGCGAGGGGGATCGGCACGGACGCCGGATCGCGCACCACTCGCTCGGCGAGCGCCGTCCAGCCGGCCGAGCTGGCGTTCCAGCCGAGGCGGAGGCCGGACAGGCGGGTCGCGGCCGCCGGCCGGGTCGCCGGCTCGACCTTGGCGGCCGTCAGCAGATGGGCGAACGGGTTGAGGTCGTTGCCGATGCCGATCCGGCCCTCGGCGCACGCCTGGAGCGGGTGTCGTGCCGCGACCGGAGAACGGATCGAGAACGACGTCACCGGGCCGCGAATAGCGGGCGATGAACGCATGCGCAAGGGCGGCCGGAAAGCTCGCGAGGTACGAGCACATCGGATGGAACGAGTGGCCCCACAGGCGCTGCTGGTCCTTCCATTCGGGCTCGATCCCGATGGCTGGCAGGGCGACCGGAAGGTCCAGGGCCAGCTGGTGCGCGGCGGTGGGCGTTCGCGCGCGGGTCGGTCCGGCCGTCATGGGCGGATCGGTCCTCGATGACCCGCACCGGTCCAGGCCGGTGCGATGGGGCGCGGAGCATAGCACGCGGGCATGGGCGATCCCGTGGCCTCCTGGCCAAAAGTCTGGCCACGGGCGCGACCGTGGCGTACGCTGTGCCCAGGTCCACGGTTCACGCGGAACCGGGCGATGTCCCGGGGGCCAGGGAGACGGTTTCGGTCGACTCCGTGGCCTCCGGTCGGCGCCCAGGCCCGTCCCCACCGTCCGGCCATCGCCGGCGAAGGGGCAACCGTGGACCTTTGCTGTCCATCGCCCCCGGTCCGTCCGGGGCGCCGGCGGGTTCGATTGGTGGTAGTGAGCGAATCAGCAGACCCGGATCGCCAGGGGGAAGAGCGAGCCGGGTCTGACCAGAGGCTATGAAAGCGAACGCCTGTACGGGAATACGGCGGAATACCTATCGGGCTCGGGATTGGCATGGGGTGCGTAGACTGTCGAACGTCGCGTCCCCGTAGCTCAGTGGACAGAGCAGGCGCCTTCTAAGCGCAAGGTCGCAGGTTCGAATCCTGCCGGGGGCGCCACCGCCCGCGAGCGCCGCCGCTCAGTCGAGTGGGGTCTGGCGGATCGTGTGGGGGATCAGCGGATGGCTGGCGCCGACGAGATCGTCGAGCGCAAGCGCCGAGGCGCTCCGAGCCTTCGACGGATCCTTCTGGCGTCCTTCGACATAGCTCAGCCAGACGAACGTCAGGGCGCTAGCCGCCAGCATCAGGCTGAACAGGCCGATCAGGGCATCCATGCGACGAACCGTAGTCCGCGGCGACGCCGGTGCGAACCGCCCCTTCGTACCGAACGGCATGGGAGATGCGGCGAGACCCCAGCCTCTCGGCCGGGGTCTCGTCAGCGGATCAGGGTCGGTCGTCAGGCGGTGGGGCCGTCGATGCCCCCGTCGTTGGTCGGACCGAACACGTCCGGCAGGACGAGCCCGGGTCCATCGAATCGACCGTTGCCGGCGCCGTTGCGCAGCCTGCCGGAGCTTGCCGGCCGCGACCACGTCGGCGTCGATCGAGCCGTCGGCGCGGGCGCGACCCGTCGCACCGACCACCATGTCGACCGTGACGTCGGCGAGCTTGGCGCTCTTGTTGCCGGCGACGCGGAACGTCGTGTCGGCATCGACGTGGATCACCAGGCTCGAGCCGTCACGGAGCTTGATCGTGATCGAGTCGGACGTCTTGGCGGTGACGGTGCCGACCGCGCGGGCGGGTGCGACCCGCACACCGAGTGCGGTCAGCGCGTTGTCGCCGGTGCTGTTCCCCGTGACCACGACGGTGCTCCCATTCTTGACGTCCGAGAGGGTCGCGGCGCCGGTGCCAAGCCGGTACGTCGTGGAACCGTTGACGGTCACTGTCCAGACCGAACCGTTGCGGGTCGTGACCTTGAAGCTGCTCGACGTCGCGCCGCTGACCGTGCCGCGGATCGTCGGGACGACGACCGCGAGATCGGTGACCGTGAACGTCCCATCCGCGTTGCGCGCCTGGCGGAAGCGGACCTGGTCGCCGACCTTGAGGTCGCCGACCGCGATCGTCTGGCCGCCGCGCGTGAGCTTGACCGAGCTCGTGACCGTGATCGTGCGGCGCCAACCGTCCGCCGTCGCCAGCGTAACGTCGTTGCCGCTGATCGCGGCGATCGTGATGTCGCGGAAGGCGCCCTGCCCGAATTGGCCGCCGAACCTGCCGAGGCCGTCCTTGTCAGCCTGCCCGTTGGGCGCCGCGACGCTCGGTCCGTTGGTCGATGGTGATGTCGACGGCGCCGGTGACGCCGCCATCGATGTTGCCGCGGCCACCGCCACGAGGACGAGGGCGGCGCCTGCGACGAGGCCGACACGTCCCTTGCTCGGGCCAGTCGTCCGGTGGCTGAACGACGCCGCGGGCGCGTCGACGGCCGACGGAGCTCCGCTCCCCGCGTCGACCTCGGGCGCCGCCGTCCCCGGTTCGGGAATGGGTGGTTGCGCGTTCATTCGGTCTTCTCCTGGGTGCGCCCTCTCGACCGAGAGCGTCGGTTGCGGGTCACGTTCACTGCGGATCCTGAGTCGATCATGAGAATGCACCACCACCGCGATACTGGCGCGGTGAGCGATCCCGATTTTCGTACGGTGGCGCTGATCCCGGCATACCAGGAAGGGGCCCGGGTCGGCGATGTCGTTGCGGTCGCGCACCGACACCTCCCGGTGATCGTCGTCGACGATGGCTCGACCGACGACACGGCGGCCGTCGCCGAGCGCGCAGGGGCGACCGTCCTGCGTCAGGTCCCGAACGCCGGCAAGGGCGCGGCGCTGCGGGCCGGCTTCCGGCA
This sequence comes from uncultured Chloroflexia bacterium, assembly GCA_963788235.1. Lineage (GTDB taxonomy): Bacteria > Chloroflexota > Limnocylindria > Limnocylindrales > CSP1-4 > SPCO01. The sequence goes on from CAWBFV010000004.1 coordinate 727,290, forward strand.
CGCTGCTTGAAGACGGGGTCGCGGCGGCCATCACGCTCGATGCCGACGGTCAGCACGACCCCGACGAGATCCCGCGGTTCCTCGAGGCGTTCGCTGCCCGTCGCGCGGAGCTCGTGATCGGCCGGCGCGATCCGCGGGAGATGCCGCCGGTCCGCCGTGTCGTCGAACGTCGTCGGTGGCGCGCTGCTGGCGGTCGCGCTCGGGCGGACCGTGCCCGACAACCAGTCGGGCTATCGCCTCATCGGTCACACCCTGATGCGGGCGATGCTCGACAGCGACGAGTCGGGCTTCGAGTTCGAGGTCGAGATGATCGCCCGCTGTCTCGCGCTCGGCCTGCCCATCGACTCGGTGCCGATCCGGACGATCTACGCTGGGGAGGCGAGCCACATCCGGCCGCGGCGCCACTTCACCGAGTTCGTGCGAGTCACGCGCAAGGCGCGCCGGATCGCTCGCGGCGGATGATGCTGCCGGGCTGCCCGACCGGCCGGCTCAGGGGCGCGGCGACGGCGCCTCCGGGACCTCCGGTTCGGGGTGCAGATCCGGATCGTCGCGCCGGTACGGCACGTTGACGATGACCGTGTGGGGCCGCCCGAGCAGCATCGAGCGCAGCCGCTTGGCGGACTGGTTGTAGAGCAGCCGCTCCCACCAGCTCTTGGCGACGTACTCGGGGATGACGACGAACGTGATCGGCTCCGGCTTGTCCGGCGGCCAGGCCATGTCGAGGACGTCGAGGTAGGCGAGCAGGGGTCCCGCGAGCGCCCGGTAGGGTGATTCGACCACGACCAGCGGGACACCCGGCACCTGGCGCTCGAAGTCCTCGCGCAGCCGAGCGGCGTCCTCGGGGTCGTCGGTGATGAACACCGCCCGGATGTCGTTGCTGACCGACCGCCCGACGTTGATCGCCTGGACCGTCGCCCGGTCGAGGCCCGGGATCGGGCACCACGACCCGCTCCTCGCGGATCGGCGGTGGGACCACCTTGTCGGGCCGGACGCGCAAGCTCGGCGCGGGCACGCGCGTATTGGCGGGAGATGAACAGCATCATCCCGACCAGGACCGGCACGAGGATCACCACGAGGTACGCGCCGTCGCGGAACTTCTCGCCCACGACGATCGTGAGGACGACCGCGGTGAGGACCGCGCCGCCCGCATTGATCGCCAGCCGCCACCGCCAGCCCGGTCCCTTGACCCGGCGCCAGTGGCGGACCATCCCGACCTGGCTGAGCGTGAAGCACAGGAACACGCCGACCGAATAGAGCGGGATCAGCGCGTGCGTATCGCCGCCGAACGCCCAGAGCAGCCCGAACGCGATCGTCGCCAGCAGCGCGATGCCCCACGAATACGCCAGGCGATCGCCGCGGAACGCGAACTGGCGCGGCATGTAGCCGTCCTCGGCCAGGATCGCGGCCAGTCGTGGGAAGGCGTTGAAGCTCGTGTTCGCGGCGAGGAACAGGATCAGCGCGGTGCTCGCCGCGAAGACCGGGACCAGCGGCGACCCACTCCCGAAGGCAACCTCCGCCGCCATCGCCACGACCGATGGCCCACCCGCCTCCGTGGGTCGCAGACCAAAGCCGACAGCCACGATCGTCAGCCCGACAAACAGGATGCCGAGCAGCACGGCCATGATCGTCATGGTGTCAGCGGCGTTCTTCGATTCCGGCGGCTTGAACGCCGGGACGCCGTTCGCGATCGCCTCGACACCGGTGAGCGCGACGGAGCCGCCTGCGAACGCCTTGAGCAGCAAGAGGATCCCGATGGCCTCGGTCCCGAACGAGACCGCGGCTGGTGGCTCAGGGATCGGGGCGGCCCTGCCGAGGACGACCTGCGACCCGGCGATCGCCACGATCGCAAGTGCCAGGCCGACGAACAAGTAGGTCGGGATCGCGAAGATGTTGCCCGACTCCCGCAGGCCACGCAGGTTGGCGATCGTGATGAGGCTGATCGACACGAACGCGATCTCGATCCGGATGTCGTAGGCAGCGGGGATCACCGACTGGATCTGGGCGATCGCCGATGCCGTCGACACCGCGACCGTCATCACGTAGTCGATCAGCAGCGATGCGGCGGCGATCAATCCGAAGATCGGGGCGAGGTTGGTGCGCGCGACGACGTATGCGCCACCGCCGTTCGGGTAGGCGCGGCAGACCTGCCGGTACGAGAGGGCGACGACCGCGAGCAGGAGCGCGATCGCGATCGACACCTGGATCGACAGCAGCATCGCCGCCGCGCCACCGAGCACGAGGACCCGGAGGATCTCCTCGGTCGCATAGGCGGAGGACGAGATCGCGTCCGAGCTGAAGATCGCGAGCGCCTTCTTCTTGTCGAGCCGCTCCTCGATGTCGGCCTCGTTGGACAGCGGCCGGCCGAAGACCACGGCTCGGGCTCGCGCGAGGGCACGTCCGGTGCGGGTCCGCGGCTGCGATGCCGCCTCGCGGGCGACGAGCTGCCCGGGACCCGTATAGCGAAAGAACGGGGCGTGGGGCCGCTCGATCCGGACGCGGCGGTCTCCGGCCTTGCGTCCGGTGAGCTGGCGTCGGCCGCCGATCATCGATCGGTGCAGCGCACGGCTGATCGATCCGTGCGCACGGGTGCCGGCCGCGAACGGCCGGCCTGGGCTATCGGCACGGTGATACGGTGCCACGCTCGAGGAGGATCGGCACCGATGCGGCTGGGGCTCGAGCGCACGAGCCGCTCAACGATCGCTCAACAATGGCCCGCTCATCGCTCCAACGCGGTCCTCAGGCTGCCCGCCGGTACGGCACCTCCGCCACCAGGACGTTCGGCCGGCCGAGGAGCGCTTCCCGGATCCGTCGACCATTGTCGTTGTAGAGGAACTGCTCGACTCGATTGCGCGGCACGTATTCGGGGAGCAGCACGATGACCACGTCCTCGCCGGCGGCCGTGACCGCGTCCTCGAGGTAGCGAACGAGCGGCGCGACCAATGAGCGATACGGGGACTCGACGATGACCAGCGGCACGCCCGGTAGCTGGCGCTTGAACCGCGCCCGGAGGTCGGCCGCACGATCGGCGTCATCGGTGACGTGCACAGCGGTCACGTCGTCCGACATCGTCCGCGCGAACGTCAGCGCGTGGATGACGTCGCGGGTGATGTCGGCGACCGGCACGATCACGCGCTGCGAGCGGTGTGGTGGCCGAACGACGAGCTCGGTCCGGACCGCGGTCTCGACCCGTCGCCGCGTGTACCGCCATTGGATGGATCGCATTGCCACGACGAGCAGCGGGATGACGATCACGATCAGCCACGCACCGAGCGCGAACTTGGCGATCGCGAAGATCAGCGTGACGATCCCGGTGGCGATCGCCCCGATCCCGTTGATCGCGATGCTCCGCCGCCAGCCCGGCGACTGGTCACGCCACCAGTGGCGAACCATGCCGAGCTGCGAAAGGGTGATCGACGTGAAGACACCGACTGCGTACAGCGGGATCAGCGCCTCGACCCGACCGCCGAACACGGCCAGCACGGCGATCGCCAGGACGGACAGCGCGACGATGCCCGTGCTGAAGGCCAGTCGCTCGCCGCGGAACGCGAACCTGCTTGGCATGTAGCCGTCGCGCGCGAGCAGGGATGACAGGCGCGGGAAGTCGGCGAACGCCGTGTTGGCGGCCAGGATCAGGATGCCCATCGTCGACAGCTGCAGGACGTAATACAGCGGTCCGACGCCGCCGAACACCGCGCGTCCGAGCTGCGAGAGGATGGTCTCGCGGTCGCTCGGGATGGCGCCCGCGACGCCCGCGAGCCAGGTCGTCCCGAGGAACATGATCCCGACGAGGATCGCCATCGCGGTCAGCGTCGTCCGGGCATTAGGCGATTCCGGACGCTGGAAGGCGGGGACGCCGTTCGAGACGGCCTCGACGCCGGTGATCGCGGTGCACCCGTCGGCAAAGGCCCGCATCAGCAGGAGGAGACCGAACGCCTGGGCCGGGACGACCGCGGCCTGCACGTCGACCACCTGCGGCGGCGCCCCGGCGAGCACGCGCACGATCCCGCCGCCGATCAGCACGAGCATCGATGCGACGAACACATAGGTCGGGATCGCGAAGATCGATCCGCTCTCGCGGACGCCGCGAAGGTTGATGAGCATGACGATCACGATGCTCGCCGCCGCCAGCTCGACGCGGATCCCGTCGAGCGCCCCTGGAAAGGCTGACGTGATCGCCGCGATACCCGCTGCCACGCTGACGGCGACGGTCAGGACGTAGTCGGTGAGGAGGGCCGCAGCGGCGATCAGGCCCGCTCCGGCTCCGAGGTTCTCTCGCGCGACGATGTAGCTCCCGCCGCCGTTGGGGTACGCACGGATCGTCTGCCGGTACGAGACCACGATCACGCCGAGCACGACGACGATCAGGACCGAGATCGGCAGCGCCAAGCCGAATGTTCCGGTGCCCGCGGCAAGCAGCGTGAAGAGGATCGCGTCGGTCGCGTAGGCGACGGACGAGAGGTTGTCGCTGGAGAAGACTGCCAGCGCCTTGACCTTGGACAGTCGCTCGGCCGACTCCTCGTCGTTGCTGAGCGGCCGGCCGAAGGCGACCCGCCGAAGGCGGGCCATGGTGTGCTCGATCCCGCCCTGTGGCTCGATCGCGGCGCGACGAGCAACGACCACGCCGTCGCCCGCCGTGCGGAAGTAGCGCGATCCAGGGCGCCGTATGGGCACCCGTCGATCGGCCGGTCGTCGACCGACCTTGCCTGGCAGCACGTGATCGACTAGTCGGTCGGCCCGAACGTGAGGCGCGGCACGAGGCCGGTACGGTCGACGCGGAAGTCGACCCCCGCAAGTTGGGCTCGAGCGAGTGCGACGGGCGCGATGGCGTCGGCGTCGCTCAAGCCGACGAGCCGGACTCGAACGGCGGCGCCTCGCGCGATCATCTCGATGGCGATATCGACCTCACGCAGGTCGGCGTCGAGCGGATCGTCCGCTCGCGGCACGACATGGAGGTCTGCGGTATCCATGCCTTCACGGTATGCAGGCCCCCAAGAAGGACCGGGGGTCGGGAGGGGTCGCGGCCCTCAAACCTCGCTCAATGCCGTGCTGGTGGCTCGCCGATGCGGTACCCGATCCCTGGCTCGGCCGTGATCAGGCCGTCGGCGCCACCGGTGGGATCCGCGGCGCTGAGCTTTCGCCGCAACCGCGACACGTAGACGTGGAGGTAGTGGCCCTCGTCCGCGTAGGCGGTGCCCCATACCGCCCGCAACAGCCGGCCCTTCGTCAGCAGTCGACCGGGCTGGCCGATCATGACCTTGAGGAGCTCGTACTCGCGAGGCGTGAGCTCCACCGGGCTGCCGTTGACGGTGACCCGCCGGGCCGCGATATCGAGCGACACCGGGCCGAGCGTCGCGACGCCGCCCTGATCGGCGGCCGGTCCGGCGGCGCGCCGCAGCACGGCTCCGATCCGGGCCCGCAGCTCGTCCATGCCGAACGGCTTGGTGACGTAGTCGTCGGCACCGGCCTCGAGCGTCGCGACCTTGACCCGCTCGTCGGCGCGCGCGGAGAGGATGAGGATCGGGGTCGTCGCCTCGCGGCGCACGTGGCGCACCACGGTCGCGCCGTCGAGGTCGGGCAGGCCGAGGTCGAGCAGGATCAGGTCGGGGCGCTCCGCGTCCCAGCGGCGCAGGGCATCGGCGACGTCGCCGCTCGTCGTGACGCGGAAGCCGTGGCCCTCGAGGTTGCGCGCAACGGCCTCCCGCGTCGCCTCGTCGTCCTCGACGAGCAGGATCCGTGCCAGCGTCGTCATCGGCCCGGTTCGACGGGCGCGGCGCGGAGCGACACCGTGATCGCCAGGCCGCCGGCCCGCGACTGGGCGGCCGTGACCGTGCCACCCATCGCCTCGGTCAGGCCACGCACGACACTGAGCCCGATGCCGAGCCCGCGGCGCGCGGCCTCGGGACGCGGCGACGCGCGCCGGAAGCGCTCGAACAGCGTCGGAAGCTGGTCGGGCTGGACGCCGCCGCCAGCGTCCTCGACGACGAGCTCGACCCGGTCATCTCGAGCGGTGGCGCTGATCGCCACGGCGGCGTCGGCCGGCGTGTGGGCGACGATGTTGTCGAGCAGGTTCGCGACGACGATGTCGAGCAGCACGGCGTCGGCGAGCACCGGCGCGAGGTCGTTCGGGATGTCCACGGTCACCGGTCGCGTGCCCAGATTGGGGCGCATCCGATCGACCGCGGGCTCGATCACGGCCCAGAGCTCGTGCGGCTCGAGATCGGGATGGATTGCGCCCGACGAGATCCGACTGAGGTCGAGGACGCCGCTCACCAGCCGATCGAGCCGCGCCGCCTCTCGATCGACCAGCGTCGCCGCATCGCGCCGGGCGTCATCGGTCCACTCGACCTCCGGGTCGGCAAGGCCACCCGCGGTCGCGCGGATGCTGGCGAGCGGCGTGCGCAGGTCGTGCGACACCGAGTCGATGAGCGCGGTCTTGAGCACGTCGGTCTGGCGTGCCACTTCGAGCTCGGTCGCGGTCTGGCGGAGCTGATCACGCCGCAATGACACGGCGATCTGATCGGCGGCCAGCGCGAGGACCCGGGTCTCGACCCGTGACGGTTCGCCGTCCGTGCGACCGCGCGACGCGACGAGCGTCCCGAGCTGGACGTCGTCGACCTCGATCCGGACGCGGAACTGGGGATCGTCGGTCGCCGCGGGTCCGGGCCGTCGATCGCCGGTGTGCGTGCGCACCCACCGGGCAGGCTCGTCGCCGGGCGTTCGAGCGAGCGATGACGAGATGCTCGGCGCGGGTGGCGGTGGGCCGTTGCCGGTGTCGGCCAGCAGTCGCTCGGCGCTCGGCGGGCCGGCGAGGATCCAGACCCGGTTGCAGCCGGCCGCCACGCGCACGCGTCCGGCGATCTCGCTCGCAGCCTCGGCGGTGGACGTCGCCGTCGCGAGCGAACGACTGAGCGAGAAGAGCGCGTTCGCCTCGTCCGCCCGTCGCGCGGCCTCATCGGCGCGAGCGTGCTGGACCGCCACGAGCCGGCCGATCACGAGCGCCACGAACAGGAACAGCACCAGATCGAGCCATTCGCGCGGATCGGCGACGATCAGCGAGAGGCGGGGCTCGGTGAAGAGGACGTCGTAGCCCAGGAATGCGGCGATGGCCGTGAGCACCGCCGGGATCGTGCCGGCGATCGCGGCCACCGCGACCACGGCGACCAGGTAGACCGGCGACGCGTCCTCGATCCCGATCGCCGGCCCCTCGAGGATCGCGACCGCCGCGGTCGTGAGCGCGAGTGAGCCCGTGGCGACGGCGCCGGCGATCGCAGAGCCCGGCCATGTCGGCAGCGGCAGCGTCCACCGGCGGGATCCGAACGCGACGGACGGGGAGTTGCGCACGCTTCGATGGTAGGCCCGCGAGGCATCTGGTACTGGCGGGTAACCCAAAGTACGGCTTGGAACGACCGCCAGCGCACCCCTACTGTCTGCCTCGCAGCGGACCCGACCCTACCCCTGAGTACCCCAGGGGCCCGGAGCCGCCGAGAAGTGAGCAGAACGAGGCAACCTGACCCATGGCATCGATGGCCGTCAACGAACTGGGACCGATGCTCACCGCGACGGAAGTCGCCGAGATGCTTCACCTCCACGTGAACACCGTGAAGCGCCTGGGTGACCGCGGCGAGCTGCCGTTCTATCGCGTCTGCAAGCGGGGCGATCGCCGCTTCCGGCTTGACGACGTGATGAAGTTCCTGGCGGCGAACCGCTAACCGACTGCGACCGACGCGGCGGCCCGCCCGCCACCGCGGATCCGCATCACACCGACTCCTCCAGCGCCCGGTCCCTCCCCGGGCGCTTCTTCTCGTCCCGGCCGTCGTGCGTACGTTGCGCCCGTCGCGCCCCGGATCCGTGCGTTGACTACGAGACGACCAGAACGTCCCAAAGCCATGTTCTGCGCGCCCACCCGTTCGCGCGTTGACTCAGAGACGACAAAAGTCCCCTGCAGCCGCATTGGGAGCCACGTCGCGACGTCTTCAGGCAGTTTCGTCGCGTGTCAGGCGACAGAAACGGCGTTGGACGAGCGTGGCGCCGCCCATCGCGCGGCCACAGGTCGATCTTGTCGCTTCCCAGGCAACGCAGGACCCACGCAGACCGCCCGGCACCGAGTTGGACGAGGTTCTGTGGCTTCCCAGGCGACGGATCGCGCCGAACGCCCGCGGCGCCCCGGCGCCCCGGCGCTCCAGGAGCGCGCTAGTCGCGCGGGATCGACGCCAGCGTCTCGCCGAAGATCTCGACGCCCTCGCTGATCTCGGCCGCGGTCACGTCGAGCGGTGGGATCCAGCGCACGACCTCGTGTTGCGAGCCGCAGGTCAGGAGCAGCAGCCCGTGATCGACGCAGGCCGCGCTCAGCCGGTCGGGGAGCGAGCCGTCCGGCTCGCGGGTGGCGCGGTCGCGAACGAACTCGACACCCACCATCAGCCCAGGCCCGCGCACGTCGCCGATGCGGTCATCCTCGGCCGCGATCCGCTCGAGACCCGCCCGCAGCTCCGCCCCGCGCGCCGCGGCGTTGGCGACCAACCCCTCCGACTCGATCGTGTCGAGGACCGCCAGGCCGGCGGCGCAGGCGACCGGGTTGCCGCCGAACGTCGAGCCGTGCGCGCCACGGCCCCAGCGCTCCTGCAGCGCGCGCGACGAGACGATCGCCGAGAGCGGCAGGCCGTTGGCGATCGCCTTTGCGAGCACCACGACGTCGGGGACGATCCCGGCGTGCTCGAAGCCCCACATCCGCCCGGTGCGCCCGTAGCCGCACTGGACCTCGTCGGCGATGAGCAGGATGCCGTGCTCGTCGCAGAACGCCCGGAGCTCGCGGAGGAACGCCGGGGGAGCCGGCGTGAAGCCGCCCTCGCCCTGCACGGGCTCGATGAGGATCGACCCCACCTCTGACGGCGGGATCACGGTCGAGGTCAGCGTCCGCAGGTCGGCCATGGCGCCCTCCACCGCCGCCCGCTCGTCGCCGCCGAAGCCGCGGTAGACGGCCGGGAACGTCGACAGGTGCACGCTCGGCACGAGCGGCCCGTGACCCACTCGATAGTTGATCGCCGAGCTCGTCACCGACATCGCGCCGAACGTTCGACCGTGGAACCCTCCCCGGAAGGCGATGATCCCCGGTCGGCCGGAGGCTCTGCGACCGAGCTTGAGCGCGGCATCGATCGCCTCGGAGCCGGAGTTCAGGAACATCACCGAGTCGAGCGGATCGGGAAACGTCCCAGCGATCGCGTCGGCGAGCCGCGAGATCGGCTCGGTGAAGCCGATGGCGTTGATCGGTCCGATCAGCCGGTCGACTTGCCCGTGGATCGCTGCCGTGACCCGGGGATGCACGTGACCAAGCGCTGTGACCGCGATCCCGTTCGCGAAATCGAGGTACGCCTTGCCGGCCGTGTCGTACAGTCGGTGGCCCTCGCCGCGGCTCCATTCGCGCTGGAAATAGCGACCCAGGACAGGCGTCAGGTGGGGCGCAGGGGTGACGGTGGCGTCCATCGGCCGAGTGTAGCGGCCGGTCCCTCGCGTCCGGGCATCGTTGCGGACTCGCGCCGCGTACGATGCAGGCGATGGTCGACTTCACGCTCACCGACGAGAACAAGCTCGTCCAGGCTGCCGCCCGCGCCTTCACCGAGGCCGAGATCCTGCCGCACATCCGCGAGTGGGACGAGAACGGCGAGGTCCATCGCGAGGTCTTCGCGAAGATGGCCGAGCAGGGGTTCCTCGGCGCGCCGATCCCGGAGGCCTACGGCGGAGCGGGGATGGACTACATCAGCTTCGCGCTCCTCTGCGAGGAGCTCGAGCGTGCCGATACCGCGTTCCGCGTCGTCCAGAGCGTCCACGTCGGGCTGAATTCGCTCGCCCTGCTGCAGTGGGGCACCGAGGAGCAGCGCCAGCGTTGGCTGGTCCCGCAGGCGAAGGGTGACAAGCTCGCGACGTTCGGGCTGACCGAGCCGGGCGTCGGCACCGATGCCGGCAACCTGCAGACCACGGCCCGCAAGGATGGGGACGGCTATCGGCTCAACGGCCAGAAGATCTGGATCAGCCTCGCGGACATCGCCGACCACTTCCTGGTGTTCGCCAGCGTCGATCGATCGAAGGGGCACAAGGGCGTCACGGCGTTCCTGCTCGAGCGGGGGATGCCCGGGCTGACCACCGGCACGCTCCACGGCAAGCTCGGGATCCGGGCCGGGAACACCGGGCTGATCAACCTCGACAACGTCGCCGGTCCCGGTCGACCACCGCATCGGCGAGGAGGGGGAGGGGTTCCTGATCGCGATGAGCGCGATCGACCAGGGTCGCTACACGGTCGCCGCGGGCTCGGTGGGGCTCGCCCAGGCCTGCATCGACGCGAGCGTGGCCTACGCGCACGAGCGGCACACGTTCGGCAAGGAGATCGGCGAGCACCAGCTCGTGAAGCAGATGATCGCCAAGATGGTGGCCGGGACCGAGATCGGTCGGCTGCTCGTCTGGCGCGCCGGCTGGCTCAAGAACCAGGGTCGCCGGAACACCCGCGAGACGTCGCTCGCGAAGTGGCACGCGACCGAGCACGCGACCCAGAGCGCGCTGGACGCGATCCAGATCCACGGCGCCAATGGCTACTCGAACGAGTTCCCGGTGGAGCGCTACCTGCGCAACTCGAAGGCCGCCGTGATCTACGAGGGCACGAGCCAGCTCCACACGCTCATCCAGGCCGACTACGCCCTCGGGTATCGGGAGGACCGCCCCCTGCGTTGCGAGCCCTGGCCCGCCCAGGGCTGGGAGCGCCCGTCGGGCTGACGTGGCCGAGTCGTGGACACCCCGCGAGCTCGCCACCCTGGCCGCGCTGGCCGAGACCTTCGTTCGTGGTGACGCGGTCCGACGGGCACGGCTGACGCGCGAGGCGCTCGACCTGGCCGCCGATCCGGCGCAGGTGCGTCAGCTCCGCCTGGTGCTTCGACTGATGGAGTCGCGGCTGGCCAACCTGCTCCTCGCGCGGACGGGCGTCACGGTTCCAGTCGATGTCGCCCGTTGCACGCCAGCGATACCTGCTCACCTGGGCGAACTCGAGGATCGGGCTGCGCCGCTCGGCCTTCAGCAGCCTGCGCAAGCTCCTGACCTACCTCGCCTATGCCGACCCCGGAGCCGACGCGGCGGGCAATCCGCGGCACGCGGTCATCGGCTATCGGCCGGACGCGCCGCCGGTCACGCCGGATCGAACGCCGATCCGCCCGTACACGCTCGCGTTCGGCGTCGGTGGCGACGACGCACCGACGACATTGGACGCCGACGTCGTCGTGGTCGGGTCCGGGGCTGGTGGCGGGGTGGTCGCCGCGGCCGCGGCCGAGGCGGGACGGTCGGTCGTGGTCCTCGAAGCCGGGCCGTTCGTCGACGAGGCGTCGATGCCGCGCGACGAGCTGGCCGGGTATGACCGCCTGTACCTGAACCACGGCCTGGTCACGACCTGGGACGGATCGGTCACGATGCTGGCCGGTTCCGGCGGTCGGTGGCGGCACGCTGATCAACTGGATGACCGTGCTCGAGGCGCCCGCCGCCGTCCGGTCGGAATGGGCGAAGCGCCACGGCATCGATCAGCTCGCTGACGGCGAGACGTGGTCCGACGATGTCGCGGTCCTCGAGGGAGAGCTGTCGGTCGCGCCGGTCGAGCATCCCGCACCCAAGGACCGCGCGCTGCTGCTGCGGCGCCGAGCGCCTCGGCTGGGAGGCGAGCGCGACCCGCCGGAACGCGGTCGGCTGCACCGACTGCGGCGACTGCTCGTTCGGCTGCCGGCGCGGCACCAAGCAGTCCGGCCTCCGGGTCCACCTCGCCCGGGCAGCGCAGGCCGGTGCCAGGATCGTGCCGCAGGTCGAGGTCACGAGGGTCCTGATCGAGCGCGGCAGGGCCGTTGGCGTCGAGGGGCGTGCCCTGATCCCCGGGTCGGCCGACCAGGCGCGCTCCCGACCGGTCGTCGTGCGTGCGCCGCAGGTCGTCGTGGCCGCCGGCGGGCTCCGCTCACCCGGGATCCTCAGCGCGAGCGGCGCCACGCATCCGGCGATCGGGCGGCATCTGCGGATCCATCCCGTCCCGGTCGTCGCGGGTCGCATGCCCAGCCCGATCGACATGTGGAACGGGCCGCTGCAGGGCGCGCAGTCGACCGAGTTCGCGAGCGACGAGCGGGGCCGGCGCGGCTACGTGATCGAGACTGCGCCCGGTCACCCGGGTCTGCTTGCCCTGGCCGTGCCGTGGGACGGCATCGACGACCACGCCGCGACCATGCACGGGAGTCGCGACCTCGCTGCCGTTGATCGCCGTGACGCGCGACGGCGGCGAAGGCCGGGTGACGCGGACGAGGGCGGGTCGGGTCCGCATCGACTACGCGCTCGACAGGGTCGGGATCGCGACCCTGCGTCACGCCACGGTGCGGATGGCGCGACTGGCTCGCGCCGCAGGCGCCGGCGAGATCCTCGTGTGTGCCACGCCCGTCGGTCCGGTTCGATCCGATCGTCGGGTCGGAGGCGGCCGACGACGCCGCCTTCGAGCGGTTCATCGATCGCCTGGAGCACCTGGATCTCGCCCCGAATCGGACGTCGCTGTTCTCTGCCCACCAGATGGGCACGCTCCGGATGGGTGCCGGCCGCGACCACGTCTGCGATCCCGACGGTCGCGTCCGCGCCGGCGGGTTGCGGAACCGCGTGATCGGCGGGCTCTACGTGGCGGACGCCTCGCTGTTCCCGACCGGGATCGGCGTCAACCCGATGCTGACCGTGATGGCGCTGGCGCGACGCGTGAGTCGGACGGTGCTGGCGGAGTCGCGGGCGACCGACCGGCCGACAGGAGCAGGGGTGAGGCGCGCCCGCGCGGTGACGATCAAGGCGACGGCACCGACGATGATCGCCGCGGCCAGAACGGTTCGCGGCTCGATCGACTCGGCGAGGATCAGGGCGCCGAGGATCACGGCGATCACGGGGTTGACGTAGGCATAGGTCGTGACCAGCGGCAGCGGCGCGACACGCAGCATCCAGCCGAAGACGGTGAACGCGAGCACGCTGCCGATCAGCGTGAGGTACAGGAACGCGAGGACCGACGGACCCGACACGGCCCCGAGGTCGAACCGTGCCGGCTCCCCGGTCACGATCGCGAACGTCGCGAGGGCGACGGAGCCGCTGAGCATCTGCAGCCCTGTCGCGACCAGCGGCTGGCGCGGCAGCGTCGCCCGATGGGAGGCGTACAGGGAGCCGATCGACCACGAGATCGGGGCCAGGATGATCGCGACGATGCCCGGCCCGTCGAGCGCACCCGGCTGCCCGAGCGCGGTCGGACCCACGAGGATCGCGACGCCGACGAACCCGACGACGATGCCGATCGCAGCGATCCGCGGCAGCCGCTCTCCGAAGAACACGCGGCCGAAACCCGCGACCCAGGCGGGCATCAACGCGACGAGAACGGCGGCCAGCCCGGACGGGATCGTCTGCTGGCCCCAGGCCACGAAGCCCATCCCGCCGCCGAGCAGCAGCGTGCCGACGATCGCCGAGTCGCGAACCTCACGGCGCGTCGGTCGGACGATGGGGTCTCCGCTGCGAAGGAGCATCCAGCCGAGAAGGAGCGAGCCGGCGAGCGAGAACCGCACCGCGGCCATCAGGAACGGCGGGATGGTATCGACGGCGACCGAGATCGCGAGGTAGGTCGAGCCCCACACGAGGTACAGGATCGCGAGGCCCAGCCACACCCGACCCGGGTGCGTGGTCGCGGTCGGCGTGCTTGGCATAGCAGGCTGGTCCAAGGTGGCAGCATACACCCGCGGCGAGCAGCGGCGTCGGCTGCTCGGACCGCGGTCAGCCGTTCAGGCGGCGAGCGGTGTCGCGACCGGCCGGCAGATCTTGCACGGCCGGTACCCCGCGGCTCCGGCTTCCGCGAGCGAGCGGAATGGCCGTCGGTTGCGCTCGAGCATGTGCCGGCCCGTCCGGCACGTCGGCCAGCACACGATCTTCGTCGATGCACAGCCGACGAGGCGCTCGCCACGGCGCGCGGACTCCTCCATGCCCTCGGGATCGAGGCCTTCGGCGGCCAGGATCGTCCGCTTGTTCTCCGGCCCGCCGAGCGAGTACTGCCCGATAGACCCGTCGGTGCGGACGACTCGATGGCAGGGCACGATCAGCGGGACCGGGTTGTGGCCAAGCGCCGTGCCGACCGCGCGCACCGCCCGAGGGCGACCGATCTCGGCGGCGACCCAGCCATAGGGCCGGACCTCACCGCGCGGGATGTCGAGCGCCTTGCGCCAGACATCCTGCTCGAAGGCGCTGTGGCCGCGCATGTCAAGCGGCAACCGGACGCGGCGATCCCCGTCGAGCCGGCGCGCGATGGCGCTCGCCAAGCGGGCGGGTGGCGTCCCCGGGAAGGCGCGGCGACCCGTGGCCGCCGCGTGACGCGCCTCGAACTCCTGGTCGTCGCGAGCCTGGCCGACGCTCGACACGCCGCGGCCGTTCCAGGCGATGACGAGCGGTCCGACCGGCGAGTCGATCCAGGCGTAATGGTCGGCCAGGCCGACCTCGACCAGCACGGCCGGGCGAAGCGTCGGGGGAGCCGACACGGTGAGTCCGGCAAGGATCGCGGCTTCGGGATCGGTGGCGTCGAGCGGGCTGGTCATGCGGTCATCTCCTGGAGCTCGCGCGCGTGCTCGGTCTCGAGCATCGTGCGCAACATGGCGATCCCTCGGTGGACCTGGGCCTTGACCGTGCCTTCGGGTCGGCCCAGCGTGCGGGCCACCTCGGGGTAGGACAAGCCGTCGACGTGGCGGAGGATCACGGCGGTTCGATATGGCGTCGGCACGTTCGCCAGTCGCGCGGCCCAGCGCTCGCGCTCGGCATGGCGCTCGGCGACCTCGGTCGGCGCCCCCGACGGCGCCGCCTCCGGTTCGGCGATCGGCCGCGCCGGGTCGCCGTCGATCGACGCGGGCCGCGGTCCGCGGGTCGCCTTGCGACTCGCCACCGACCGGCATCGATTGAGGACGATCGTCGTCAGCCACCCCCGCAGGCGGAGCTCCCGGATCCGGTCGCCGTCGTACGAGGCGAGCGCTCGATACGCTCGGACGAGCGCGTCCTGGGCGGCCTCTTCGGCGTCACTCCGGTCGCCGAGCATGCGCACCGCGATCGTGTAGAGGCGATCCTGATGCGCCACCACGAGCGCCTCGAACGCAGCATCGAGGTCGTCGGCGAGGGCGGTGGCGAGGCGATCGTCGGCGTCCATCAACGGGTAGAACCGATACCTCGCCCGAACCGTTGCATCGGTCCACGGTACCCGTCGCGAGCCGTACCCGACCGGGGGCCCATGCGACAATCCGGCGATGGGCCACGACGATCGATTCGACGACCTGATCGCGAGCCTCGCGGGGTTCCACCGCTCGTGGCTGATCTACCTCGGCATCGAGCTGGGGCTGTTCGGGCGCGTCCGTGCGGCGGGACACGAGGGCATCACCCCATCGGAGCTCGCCAGCGCGACCGATACCCAACCCGAGGCCGTGGCCGCCTGGTCGTGGGCATCCGACGCGCACGACCTCGTCGTGCTCGAGGACGGCCGCCTGACGATCGACGACGACGTGGCCGAGATCCTGCTCGACGACCAGCGCGCCGAGTTCCTCGGTGGCCAGTTCGACCACGCCGTGGTCGCCTCGATGGACTGGGGCGGCATGGTCGACTTCTTCCGCACGGGCCGAGCCGATCGGTACGCGCCCCGATCGCTACCG
Organism: uncultured Chloroflexia bacterium; assembly: GCA_963788235.1. GTDB lineage: Bacteria > Chloroflexota > Limnocylindria > Limnocylindrales > CSP1-4 > SPCO01. The sequence goes on from CAWBFV010000004.1 coordinate 742,988, forward strand.
GGCCGCGATCGAGCGCCTGACCCGCCAGGACATCGCGGTGTTCTTCCAGGAGGTGCTCGCGGCGCTGCCCCAGCTCGCGGCCGACCTCAGCCACGGCGGCCGGGTCGTCGACGTGCACTGCGGCGGCGGTCGCTGGCTGGTCGCGATGGCCCGCCGATTCCCCAGTCTCCAACTCGTCGGCGTGGAGTTCGAGGAGGATTCGGTCGCCCGGGCCCGCGCGACGGTCGCCGAGGAGGGGCTCCAGGACCGCATCGAGATCCGCCAGGGCAAGGCCACGGATCCCGGCAAGGCGGGTGAGTACGACCTGGCGTATTTCCAGTACGCGCTCCACCAGCTCGACGACGCGCCACGGGTGCTGGCCGCTGCGTGGGGCGCGCTGCGCCCGCGGGGCCGGATCGTCGTCCTGGACTGGCCGCTTGCCGTCAGGCCCGGACGAGTTCCGGACACGGCACGGCGAGATCATCGCCGGCGTGCAGCTCGACGAGCTGTTCCAGGGCACGGCACTCGCGACCCGCGAGCAGTTCCTGGCGTGGTTCGAGGAGGCCGGATTGCCGGCCCCCTCGAGGATCGACCTGCCGTCGGGCGCCGCGGTGTTCCTTGTCGAGCGCCCGTCCTGACCCTGACCCTAGCCAGTGACCTCGATCGTGCCGGTCATGTTCGGGTGGATCTTGCAGTGGAAGGGGTAGGACCCAGCCGCCGTGAACGTGATCCCACCCGACGCGCCGTTCTCGAGCGTGACCGTCGTGCACGTGTCGTTGTTGTCGACGGTCGCGGTGTGGCCCGTGGAGTCGTTGTTCGTCCACGTCACGGTGTCGCCGACCTTCGCGCTGACCTGCGCGGGATCGAACGCGAAGTTCGCGATCTTGACCGCGACCGTGCCAGCCGTGCTCGACGGGGCACAGGCCGCACCACCGCCGCCGGCGGCCGCGCTGGGCGACGCTTCCCCGCCGGCCGCACTGGCCGACGCTTCCCCGCCGGCCGCGCTCGGTGACGCTTCACCGGCTGGTGCCTGGCTCACTGATGCGACTGTCGGGGCACTCGTTGCCGTCCCGCCGCCACAGGCGGCGACGATGAAGAGGATGCCCACGATCGTGGGCAGGAATCGTTCTCGAGCCATGGTTGCCTCCACGCTGCGCGCTCGATCGTCTCTGGGGTGCATCGATGGCTACGCGGGTTGTGCGCGGTCGGTTTCGTAATCGCGATGGCGACGACGATCGATGCAGCGACCGTTCGCAGGCTACTCCGCCACGAGGCTGAGGTCCACGCCATCCCCGGCCGCACGCTGCGCGACCTCGGCGACGCGATCCTTTTGCACGACGCCGAGGAGTCCGAGCCGTTCTGGAACCGCGTCGAGGCGATCCGCTGGCCGACCGACCCCGTCGCGTTCGACCGTCGGCTCGCCGAGGTCGCTGTCGTGTTCGCGTCGATCGGCCGCCAACCGCACGTTTGGACGGCGCCGCCGCATGACGAACCAACCGACCTGGTCGCGCGCCTCGCGGCCAACGGCTTCGAGGTCGTCGGCGACGGGCTGTTGCTGGTCGCCCGCGGCGCGGACCGGGCGCGCGCCGCGCTCACGACGCGGCCGGTCGCGCCCGATGTCACGGTGGAGCGTCTCAACGGCATGACCGGGCCGGCCGCGGCCGACGCGGCGACCGCGATCATGACCGTGCTCCTCGAGGCGTTCCACGTCGGACCTGACCGGGGACCGAGCGTTCTCGCGGAAACCCTCGCCTCGCTCGGCGACCCGCGGTTCGTCCATTACCTGGTCCGTCGCGACGGTCGGGCTGCCGCCGTCGCGCGTGCGGCGACGTTCGACGGCATCAGCTACCTCTCGAGCATCGGCACGGTGCTCGCCGCACGCGGTCTCGGCCTCGGACGGCTCGTGACGGCGACTGCGATGGTCGATGCGATCGATGCCGGCAGCTCGCTGATCCACCTCGGGGTCTTCTCGGATAACACGCCGGCACGCCGGCTGTACGAGGGCCTCGGGTTCATGATGAGCGGCGACCCCGGACCCGACATGCTGCTCATCGGGTGAGCCGGCCGATCGCCACCGGCTGGGCGACGGTCGACCTCGATCGGGCGGTGGGCGAGCGCGCCGCGGACCTGGCACCGGGTGTCGCCTTCGAGCCTGCGCCGAGCTCGGCGGTCCTCGGCGCGCGCTGCGTCCGCGGAGCGGCCGCCGGCGGTGACGGCTGGATCGTGCTGCTCGAGCCGCACACCGAAGGGCGTCTGACCGGGTTCCTCGCGCGGCACGGCGAAGGCTGGGCGGCGACCTGGCACGCCGGCGAGCCCGGACCAGGGTCGACACCCGGCCCGCTCGGACCCGAGTCGATCGAGCCGGGCGGCCCGCGGGAGGGACCGTTCCGGTTGCGCGTGGCGCCCGCTACCATCGAGCGATGACCGACTCGATCGACACGACCGTCACGCTCCGGCGGGCAGAGGCCAGCGACGCCGAGGCCATCGCCGCGCTGTTCACCGATGAGGGCTATCCGACCGGCCCGAGCGACATCATCGAGCGGCTGGGCCGGTTCGCGTCCGAGCACTCGCAGGTGATCGTGGCCGAGCACGAGGGCGCCCTCCTCGGCTTCGTCGCCGTCCACGCCCTGCCGCGGTTCGAGCACGACGACAGGATCGTTCGCGTGCTCGCGCTCGTCGTCGATGCCGGCGCCCGCGAACGCGGCGTGGGGCATCGGCTGATGGGGGAGGCCGAGCGGATCGCCGCCGAGCTCGGCGCGGCGTTCGTCGAGGTGACGGCGGGTCACCATCGGCCCGACGCACGCCGGCTGTACGAGTCGCTCGGCTACGACGCCACGATCGCGGCATACCTGCGCAAGAAGCTCTGACGCGCCCACCCGCGCGGCCGACGTCCGGACCACAGATCGGGCGCCACGGCGGACAAGGGCGGGCTATGTCACCATCGAATCGATGACCGCGACCGCCACCAAATCCGTGATCCATGTGCGCGGCCTCACCAAGCGATACGGCGATGTCGACGCGGTGGCCGGGATCGATTTCGACGTCGCGCCCGGCGAGATCTTCGGTCTCCTCGGACCGAACGGCGCCGGCAAGACCACGACCGTCGAGATCCTCGAGGGTCTGCGCTCCCCCGATAGTGGCGAGGTCAGCGTCCTCGGCGTGGACGTCACCCGCGCCGCCGACGAGCTCAAACCCCGGATCGGGGTCAGCCTCCAGACGGCGTCGCTCTACCCGAAGCTGACCGTGACCGAGGTCATCGACCTCTTCCGCGCGTTCTACCCCCGGGCACGATCGACGAAGGACCTGATCGAGGCGCTGGAGCTCGGCGAGCGCCAGAACGCCCAGACCCGCGAGTTGTCCGGTGGGCAGCGCCAGCGCCTGACCGTCGCCCTCGCGCTGGTCAATGACCCCGAGCTCGTGTTCCTCGACGAGCCGACGACCGGCCTCGATCCGGCCGCGCGCCGGTCGTTGTGGGACCTCATCAGCGGGTTGCGGGCAAGCGGCAAGTCGGTGTTGCTCACCACCCACTACATGGAGGAGGCGGAGCTGCTCTGCGACCGGCTCGCGATCATGGACCACGGACGGATCCTCGAGATGGGCACCGTCGACGAGCTGATCTCGAAGCGCTTCCACGAGCGGGCGGTGCGCGTCGACCCGATCCCCCGCGTGTCGACGACCGAGCTCGAGGCCCTGCCGGCTGTCGTCAGCGTCAAGGCCGACGAGCGTGAGGTCCTCCTGTATACGCGCGACGTCGGTGCGACGATCGGGGCCCTGCTCGATCTCGCCGATGCGCGGGGCGTCGAGCCTGGAAACCTCGCGATCCGCCGGGCGACGCTGGAAGACGTCTTCCTCGACCTGACCGGTCGAGCGCTGCGCGACTGAGCGCGGCTCGAGCGATCCCCGCACCGATGCGCGCGCTGCTGGCGCTCACCCTGGCCAACATCAGGAGCTACGTCCGCGATCGCGCGGCATTGTTCTGGACGCTGGCCTTCCCGCTCGTCTTCATCGTCATGTTCGGGCTGATCTTCTCCGCTGGCGGATCGCGGCTCACGCTGGCCGTGGTCCGGGACGACACGAGCCCGGCCGCCGATTTGTTCATGCAGTCGCTGGAGGATCAGGCCGGCGTCGACCTGAAGATCTACGACGAGGACGACGCCCGCGACGTCATGAAGCACGGCGACGTCGACGGGATCGTGATCATTCCGGCCGGGTACGGCGAGGCGCTGTCGGCCGCTAGCGCCGGGACCGGCAGCCCTGCGAGCCTGCGGGTGATCACCGACGCGTCGCGCCCACAACAGGCCGGTTCGGTGTTCCAGGCCGTCGGCAATGTGCTCGGCGTGGTGAATCTCGGCGGACGGCCGCCGTTGGTCGTCCCCGCGCCCGAGACCGTCCAGACAGAGAACCTCAACGGGATCAGTTACTTCGTCCCGACCATGCTCGGGCTCTCCGTGATGCAGGTCGGGATCTTCGCGGCGATCCCGCTCGTCGCGGATCGCGAAAAGCTGATCCTCAAACGGCTCGCGGCGACACCGCTGCGGCGCTGGCAGCTCGTGGGCTCCAACGTGCTCATGCGCCTGCTGATCGCGTTGGCGCAGACCGCGATCATCGTTGCCGTCGGGACGCAAGCGTTCGGGGTCTCGATCGTCGGGTCGCTGCTGATGACCCTCGGGTTCGTGATGCTCGGAGCGATGACCTTCCTGGCGCTCGGCTACGTCATCGCGTCATTCGCCTCGACCGAGGACTCGGCCAACGCAATGACGAGCATCATCCAGTTCCCGATGATGTTCCTGTCGGGGTCGTTCTTCCAGATCAACCAGATGCCCGACTTCCTGCAGGGGATCGCCCGGGTGATCCCGTTGACCTACCTGTCGGACGCGCTTCGCCAGGTCATGGTCGGTGGCGCGGCGTTCGCTCCGCTGTGGATGTGCGCGCTGATCCTCGTGGCGTGGCTGGCGGTCTGCTTCGGGATCGCGGCTGCCAAGTTCCGCTGGCAGTAGGCCGGTAAGAACGCGAGGACGGGCCTACCAGCGCTCCTCGTGGACCAGCTCGTCGAGCGGCCGACGACCGCCCGCCTTGAGCGGGCGCGTGAGATCGGTCGGCATCCGCCGGGTAGCCGAACGACAGCAGGAACTCGCAATGGTGGTCCTCGGGGTAGCCGAGCAGCTCACGTGCGAGGTCGTGCTCGTACACGGTCGCCGGCGCGCTGCCGATGCCGAGCTCCCAGGCGACGAGCATCATCGAGTCCGCGGCCTGGCCGAGGTCGAACATCACCGAGAGCGGGACCCCCGTCTCGGCCGGGTCGGGCGTGACCAGGGCGATCGCGACAGCCGCACCGGCCAGGTGTCCGGCAAATGGCCCCACCGCGGCGAGCGCGCGCAGGTGTTCCCGGTCGCGGCAGACGATGAACGCCCAGCGCTGCGAGTTCTTCGAGCTGTTTGCCCGTCGGCCAGCCCGCAGGATCCGATCGAGGTGCGCCGGCTCCAACGGGCGATCCGCGAACCGGCGGATCACCCTGCGCGAGCGGACGGCTCCCCAGACGGCCTCCGGCTCGGACCCCACCTCAGCCGAGTCCGGGCTCGTCGGCTGCGACCACGTGGCTGACCGGATCGGGCAGCCTGGTCGCGCCCGGGAGGGCCACCTGCGCGAGGCCGCGGAACCCCGACGGCGTCGCTTCGACGGCCGCGAACTGCGTCTCGCCCTCGGGTAGGCGCTCGGCGACGGTCGCCTTGGCGATCGCCGCCGCCTCCTCTGGCGCGAGCGGTCCGCCGAGTGCCGTCGCGAGGAACCGCGCGACGGTCGCGCGATACAGCGGGTCCTCGTACAGCCACGAGTGCTGGCCACCACCGACCGCCAGGGTCGTGACCGGGCCGGCGTCGGGATCCCCGCTGCGGGCGCGTCGGGCCGCAGCGGCCAGGCGGCCCATGTGGCCGAACGGGACGACCTGGTCGAGCTCGCCGTGGGCCAGGAGGATCGGCCCGCGGTAGCGGGCGATCGCGCGGGTCGCGCTGACGTCGGCGACGACGTGGCCGCGCGGCTTCAGATAGACGCGGGTCGTCAGCCAGGCAAGGGGGTAGGCGATCGGGTCGGGGATCGGCAGGCGGGCGAGCCGGAACGTCTGGCGCGTGAGCCGGTATGGATCGGCCGGGCTGGACGTGGCCACCACCGCGGCCACCCGCGGATCGGCTGCCGCGGCCAGGATCGCGCCGATCGCGCCCATCGAATGACCGGAGATCGCGCCGTCGGTCACCTCGTCGCGGGCGATCAACGCGTGGAAGGCCGCCAACGCATCCGCGCCGAACTCGCCGGCACTCATCGGCAGCGACTCCGGGGGGTTGGCCCCGTGCGCGCGCACGTCGACGGTCAGGCAATGGAACCCGGCAGCGTGGAGGAAGACCGCCATCGGCAGCGTCCGATCCCGGGCGGATTCCCAGCCGTGGATCAGTGCCACGCCCGGTCCGGCCGCTCCACCGCGGGCCGGGATGAACCAGCCGGGCAGCTCGAGATCGCCGGATGGCACCGTGATCGACTCGTACGGCAGCCCGAGCGCCGCCGGCGTGATCTCGGGGGGATTGCGGCGCGGGTAGCCGGCGCGTGCCCGGTAGGCCAGCGCGAAGCGATAGGCGAGGCCGACCTGCGCCGCGGCCACCGCCGCGGCGATCCCTGCTCGTGTCACGGCTCCCACGCGGCAAGGGGACGTCACGACCCGCGGTGCTGTCAAGCGCGGGCCTTCCGGGACGGCTCGGTACACTGGCCGACGTGGCGAAGCGCGACCCGCACGATGTCCTGGGCGTCCAGCGTGGCGCCGAGCCGGCGCGGATCAAGGCCGCGTGGCGGCGCCTGGCCCGGGCGAACCACCCCGACCTGACCGGCGACGATCCGGCCGCATCGCGCGTCGCGACGCGGCGCATGGCCGAGATCAACGATGCCTACGCCGCGCTGATCCGCGAGGCGGCCCGCGACCAGCCGTCCGCGGAACCGGCCGACTTCGGCGCGGATGGCCCGCGGCGGGGTGGTCCACCCGCGCCACGTCCGACCCGCCCGGTGACCGGCCGCGTCGATACGACGGCGACGTTCCGCCCGCGCAACCAGACCACGAACGGCGCCGGATCCGGCTCGGGCGGCCGCCCCCGAACCACCGTGCTGAGCGGCCACCCACCGTTGCGTGGCGAGCGGGTCCGCCAGGAGCCGCCACGCGCGTCGACGCCGACCGGTCCGCTGGAGCGCGGTCGGCTCCGCAATTTCCGCCGACCGCGACCTCCGCGCCTCGACGCCGCCCGGGATGTGCTCATCGATTTCGGCAAGTTCCACGGGCACACGCTCGGCCAGATCGCTGCGTTCGAGCCGTCGTACATCGATTGGGTGGCTGGGACCGTCACGCGGGACCCGGAGCTGGTCGCCGCCGCCCGCGTGGTCCAGTCCGACCTCGACGCGCGCGGCATCGCGCGCCGCGCGCACCCGCTGCCCGCTCGTCCGCCGCGGACCGCCTGACGGCCTAGACCGCCGGCGGTGCGGGCCGCCCAACGGCGCTCGGCCGTGAAACGCGAGATCGCCCCCCGGATACCCGGAGGGCGATCGGTTTCGTGCTCGAGATCAGTGCTGCCGCCCCATCGACCTTACGGGCCTGATGGCCGAATGATCCGGTTACTCGGCTCGTGATGCGGGTCCGGGATCCCTCCCTCGAACCTCCTCGAGAAAGCGTCCGTTCCCGATCCGTGACCGACGCCCCAGGTGCTTCCCCCGGTTCGTTCGCGGGTCGGCTTGATCGATACGCTACGGCCGCGGCACTCCGAACAGCAATGGCACCCTGGTCCCGAATCGAGTCGGGCGATGGTCGGGCGCACCGGCGCACCATCGCTGGGACGCCCGTACCAGGTGCCCGGACGCACCGAGCGACACCCCGGTCCGCCGACTCCCTCTACGCTGGCCCCGTGCCGGTCCGTCCGATCCCCCTCCTCACCGTCTCGCTCGTCGTCCTCTTCCTCGCCGCCTGCTCGGGCGGTCCGACCGCGTCGTTCGACCCGTCCGGTGCCTGTACCAGCGACGGTTCCGCGGCCGGCGCGTACCCGGCACTCGAGGCGCGGATCCCGACGAGCTACGAAGGCCAGGCTCCCGGACACCTGGACTCTGGGCGCCATTGCTCGAAGGAAAATCTCGGCTCATTGGCCGCCGCCGGCATCACCGAAGTGCGGTTCGCCGGCGGCACCTGGGACTTCGGCGGCGACGCCGCCGCGGTACTGGCAGTCTTCGAGGCGGACGGTCTGACCGCCACGCAGATCGCCGAGTTCTATGCATCGAGCGCCCGGGCCGCGGATCGCACGACCGTCGATGGCGAAACGACGCTCACCCTTGCCGGCCGACCCGGCCACCGGCTCGACACCACGACGAGCTCCCGCACCCAGACCATCTTCGTGTGGCCGAGCGCCGACGCGAACGTCGTCAATGTCGTGATCGGCAACGAGCTGCCCGACCCCAAGCTCATGGCCGCAGTCGACGCGTTCGGCGGGCGGTGAGTCGTCCGGTGCTAGAGTCGAGATCGTGACCGACCGACGCGACGCCTGGCAGCGCGACCGGCTGGACCCAGCTCTGCGGCGAGCGCCGGAGCGGAAGCCGGCGTTCTCGACGATCAGCGACATGCCGATCGAGCGGCTGTACGGCCCGTGGTCGCTCGGCGACGACGCCGAGGCGCGGATCGGGCTGCCCGGCGAGCCGCCCTTCACCCGTGGCATCCATCCCACCGGGTATCGGAGTCGGCTCTGGACGATGCGCATGTTCGCGGGGTTCGGCTCCGCCGAGGACACCAACGGGCGGTTCCACCAGCTCCTTGCCGCCGGGCAGACCGGGCTGTCGATCGCGTACGACATGCCCACGCTCTACGGCTACGACACCGACGACCCGGAAGCCGAGGGCGAGTTCGGCACCTGCGGGGTCGGCGTGAGCAGCCTCGCTGACATGGAGGTGCTGCTCGCCGGGCTGCCGCTCGCGCGCGTCTCGACGTCGATGACGATCAATTCGCCGGCCGCGCCGATCTGGGCGATGTACATCGTGGCCGCCGAGAAGGCGGGCGTGTCGCGCGATCGACTCGAGGGCACGCTCCAGAACGACATCCTCAAGGAGTTCATCGCCCAGAAGGAGTTCCTGTTCCCGCCCGAGGAATCGATGCGCCTCGTGACCGACACCATCGAGTTCGGCACGCGCGAGATGCCGCGCTGGAACACGATCTCGATCAGCGGCTACCACATCCGCGAGGCGGGCTCGACCGCGGTCCAGGAGCTGGCATTCACGATCGCCGACGGGATGGCGTATGTCGAGGCCGCGCTCGAGCGCGGCCTGCGGATCGACGACTTCGCGCCGCGGCTCTCCTTCTTCTTCAACTCCCATTCCGACTTCTTCGAGGAGATCGCCAAGTTCCGCGCGAGCCGGCGGATCTGGCACGAGCTGATGTCGAAGCGCTACGGCGCCGAGAACGAGCGCTCGTCGTGGATGCGCTTCCACACGCAGACCGCCGGCGTGTCCCTCACTCCGCAGCAGCCGCTCAACAACTTGACGCGCGTGGCGCTGCAAGCCCTCGCCGGCGTGCTCGGCGGCACGCAGTCGCTGCACACGGACGCCTATGACGAGGCGCTCGCGGTGCCGACCGCCGAGGCCGCGCTGCTGGCGTTGCGTCAGCAGCAGGTGATCGCCGAGGAGACCGGCGTTGACGCGACGGTCGATCCACTCGGCGGGTCCTGGTTCGTCGAGGCGCTGACCGACGAGACCGAACGCCAGGTCTGGCGCTACATCGAGGAGATCGACCGCCGGGGCGGGATGGTCGCGGCCATCGGCGAGGGCTATCCGCAGCGCGAGATCGCCGACGCCGCCTACCGCTACCAGCGCGAGTTCGACGCCGGGGAACGGCGAGTCGTCGGCGTGAACGCGTACGTCGATGCCTCCGAGGAGACGAGGGTCCCGGTGCTGGCGGTGCCGGAGGGGTCGCTGGAGCGCCAGCTCGCGCGTCTCGAGCGGACGCGCCGCGAGCGCGACGCGTCGGCCGTCGAGGCCGCGCTCCGCGGCTTGCGCGAAGCCGCGTCCCGACCGAGCTCGAGCGAGACGAACCTCATGCCCCATTTCATCCGCTGCGCCGAGGCGTACGCGACGCTGGGCGAGCAGTGCGGCGTGCTGCGCGGTGTTTTCGGGGAGTACCGGGAGCCCGTCGCGGTCTGATCCGGTCGAGCACGCGATCGACGGCGACCGGCTGGTCGCCGGTCGCCGTCGTCCCCCAAGCGCTGGATGCGCGGGTCTCAGGAGGTGGCGGGCGGGTCGATCGTCAGATTGCGGACGACCGTCGGACCCGACTGGCGGTTCGGATCGCTGATGCGCAACTCGGCATCGGTCGTCCCGATCGGGTTCGACAGCTTGAGGAAGCCGGCGAAGCGCGACGACTGCACGTCGAGCCGCACGTGGTCGACGAGCCGGCCGTCGACGAACAGTTCGACCTCCACGGCGCTGACGCGCGGCGAGCGGGGTCGTCCGAATGCCAGTCCGGCGACGGCGATGCTCGACGACGCGACATAGTCGCCATCGGCCGGGAGGAGCACCATCAGCGACCGGCGGACCGGCTTCGCCGCAGCAGTCTGCGGCGCGGTCGAGGGCGTTACCGCGTGCGCCGCCGCGAAGCTCGGCGTCCCGGGCCCGACCTGGCGCACGGTCATCGGCTTGCCAGCGTGCGCTGCCGCGAAGCCGGGTGTCCCCGGACCGTCTTGGCGCGACGCCTGGGTGGTCGCGGGCCGGTCGACCGACAGACCGGCGGCCGCCCCGACTGCTCCACCCACGAGGAGCGCGGTCAGGGCGAGGCGTCCCGCCGCGCTGCCGCGAGATGAGCGTCCGACAACGTCGCTGGTGCTCGACGGGTCCTGTTCCGTGAGGCGAGTAGTGAGTCCCTGCGGCTGCATCGTCCTGCTCCTTCCATACGGATTGGATGGAAGGCAGGGTCGGCCGATGCGATCACCGGTTCATGGGGGAGATGCCCCATCTCGATCCCCGAGCGGTCCGGAGGCCATGCCGACGCGGGCCGCCAGCTCCGCCCGGGAATGCAGGCCGAGCTTGGCCAGGGCATTGGAGACGTGATGCTCGACGGTCTTGCGCGAGAGGAACAGGCGCGTCGCGATCTCGGGATTGGACGCGCCGGCGGCCACGAGCTCGGCGACCTCCCGCTCTCGCGCGGACAGCGCGCCGAGCTCCGTTGACGAGCCGGCCGAGGGCCCGCGCCGCCACGGGCGCTCGCCAAGGGCTCGAAGGCCCTGCTCGGCAAGCCTCCGGACCGTCGTGGCGCCGGCTGCATCAGCCCGTTGGGCCGCGTGGCGATAGGCCGCCGCGGCCGCGGCTCGATCGCTCGCGGCGAGGAGCCGACCGGTGTCCATCTCGGTCCACAAGGCGTCCAGGACGAGGCCCTGGCCGTCGGCGTCCTCCCGCAGGTCCGTCAGCGCCGCCGGTAGGTCCAGGCCAGGGGACTGCGCAGCCGCCGCGACGAGGATGCCCGCTCGTTTGCGATACCACTCCGACTCGAGCCAGGATGGGCGCCCGACAGCATCCCATCGCGCGAGCGCGTCGCGCGCGTCGGCCAGCCGGTCGAAGCGCGCGAAGACCTCGACCACCTCGACGTCGGTGTCGCGGGCGCAGGCGACGCAGCCGGCGGCCGCCGCGAGGCGCCGCGCGGTGTCGGCATGGTCGAGCGCTTCGTCCCCGCGGACCCCGAGCCGGGCGAGCCAGACGGCCGCCGCGAGGTGATACCGAAGGCGGTAGTGCGGATCGGGCTCCTCGGCACCAGCCGCGAGGACCGCCTCGACGGCGTCCCGCCAGTCTGACGTCATCATCTGGAGCTGGTAGGTCACGATGCGTGTCCGGTCGCGGACACGACCCTGGTCGCCGACGCGTGCCGCCAGCCGTTCAGTCTCCGAGGCGATCCGACGCGCCTCCTCCAATTCGAGGATGTCGACCAGGACGGCCGCGAGGCGGTAGCCGACATCGACCGCCTCGACGGGCAGGACCACTCGCCACGCGTCGGCCAGGACCTCGCGGTAGATCTGGGCTGCGTCCCGCTGGTCGGCCGCGTACTCGCGCGCCATGCCGATCATCGCCCGTGCCTCGAGCTCCTCGCGGAGGCCCATGGCCCTCGACACGTCGAGCGACTCGTCGGCCAATGCGAGAACCTCGTCGACGTGTTCGCCCTGGATCGCGGCCTCCCAGGCGGCGATCAGCGCGTCCAGGTGCGCGGCTCGGACCTGGTCGGTGACGCTGCCGTCGGCGAGCGCCCGGCGACCGCGCTCCACGCCGCGCATCGCGATGGACCGCCCTTCGTTGGTCCGGTGCTCGAGCCAGAGGAGGATCCGAGCGTCCAGTGCGTCCCTCGCGATGTCGAGATCCGCTGAAGCTACGTCCCTCGTGCGCGAGCGGTCGAGCCACGATCTTGCCTCGTCGCGATGCCCGAGGTGGTAGGCGGCCAGTGCCGCCCCGAACTCGGCACGCGCGGCCGGGGTCGGGTCCCTCGTGGCGCGGGCGATCGTCGACCACCGATCGAGCGCGAGTGCCTGATCGCCAAGCTCCTCGGCCAAATTCGCCGCGGCCTCGTCCACCCGGACGCGGATCGCGCCGTCCTCGAGCTCGCGGGCGGACTCGATGATCCTGCGGACACCGTCGGACCCGATCAGGCGCCGCTGGGGGGACACGAGGATGCGCAATGCCAGGTCGACGTCGAACGTGCCGGCGGCGGCTCGGTGTTCGAGGGCTGCGAGCAGCCCGGGTGCATCGCTCAATGCCTCACGCTCGAGGGCGCTCGCGATCCGTCCATGGAGCTCGCGCCGCGCGGCGTCCGGGATGCCGCGCACGACGACGTCACGGATGAGGTCATGAGCGAGCCGCATGCCGCCGCCCTCGTCGAGTGCCAGTCCGACCCCACGCAGCTCAGCCGACGCGGCGGTGGTCCGTGCCGTCGGCCATGCCATGAGTGCTTCGAGCTCGCCCGCGTCGATCGGTCGACCGAGGATCGCGAGGACACGGAGCAGGGCGGCGGCGTCCGGGTCGAGTCCGCGGGTCCGCGCCGCGACGACGGTCTCGAAGTCGCGCTCGTCGCCCTGCGTTCTGACGAGGAGGTCCAGCCAGAACGGCGATCCGCCGGCGCGCTGCCAGAGGTCGATCGCGCCGCCCCGCTCGAGGGCGCTGCTTCGATCCGCCACGAAGCGGACGCCCTCCTCGCGACCGAGCGGCGGCAGCTGGATGGTCGCGGGTGGTGCGTCGTCGCCGATCGCGTTGGCCAGTGACGCGGCGAATCGGTCGGTGATCGGCGATGGCCGCGATGCGACCACGAGCGCGAAGCCCCGCCCCGAACCACTTGCCGCTCGGACGAGAAAGTGAAGCAGCGCGATCGACATCGCATCGACCCACTGGAGGTCATCGACGAACAACGCGACGTGGCGCTGGCGGGCCAGCTGGCGGTGGACCGACTCGAAGATCCGGATCGCGTCGAGCCCACCGACCTCGGCATCGGGGTCGAGGAGTCCATGGAAGGTCCGATCCTCGCTCGCCGCCGCGAGAGATCGGAGGAGGGCCGAGGCCGACGCGAGGGGGACGCTCGCCTCCGGCTCGTAGCCGGCGAACCGCAGGATCCGATCCTGCTCGGATCGCCGCGCAGCCTCGTCGAGCAGTCGGGATTTGCCCATCCCGGGCTCGCCGACGAGGATCCGTGCGACGACGCGTCGTTCTCGCCGGGACGTCGCCAGAATCGCGTCGATCGCCGCGAGCTCGTCCACCCGTCCGACGAATTTCTCGCTCACTGGAACAGGCTACGCTCGACCGCGGCCTAGGTCGTCTCCGAGTCGGCGCGCGTGTCGGCGCGAAACGCATGGCGAGCCCAGGCCACCCCACCGGCGATCGCCCCGAGCACGATCACCACGACCGTCGCCGGCACCGAGCCGAACGAGGCGGCCCACAGGCCGAACAGGCCGCCGAGCAGGAGCAGCGCCTGGGCGCCGGCGATCGAGCGATCCGGCTGGTAGGGCAGCTCGGGGTGCGTCGCGCGGCGTTCGCGGCGGTCCCAGTCGTGCCAGCGAGCGAGCCCGACCTTGGCGAGGGCGTAGAACAGCCCAAAGAGCAGCCCGAGGCCGAGCAGCACGGGTCCGAGCGTGGCCAACCACCCGGCGAGTCCCTCGAGCCGCACCGAGTCCAGGACCGCACCGATCACCGTGCCGACGGCCACGACCGGTCCGGACACGACCTCATGGCCGGGGATGCGATCCCAGACCAAGACGACGAGGTTGCCCGCCCTGCCGAGCCGTGCGTCACCGCCGACCTGGAGGGCGACCAGCCCGATCGCGGTCGCTAGGGCGGCCAGGGAGCACAGCCAGCCCCACGCCGCGAGCGCCGCTACCCGCTCGCGGCGCCAGACGATCCGTCGGGTCCGGTCGGCGTCGTTCCGATAGAACCGCGATGCGCTAGCCTCGCCGCGGGCGGCATCGAGATGGCGGACCAACGGGACGAGGAACCCTTCGGGATTGGCCCAGTACCCGCCATGGTCGGTGAGCACGTTCATCTCGTTGGTGACCGGGCGCAATTCGAGCGTGATGGTCCCGGGCGGGGTCGGGGGAGGGGTCTCGCCCGGCAACGCGACCGGCGCCTGCACGAGCCACGGGCGCTCGGCCGGATCGCCGGTCGCGACGCTGACCGGCGAGGACGCCGAGGCGAGCGCGTTGGCGGCCGTCGCCGCCGACGTCGAACCGTCGATCTCGCGGGCGGGCATCGGACCTGCGGGTGCCGGATCGTAGGAAGCCCAGAAATCGACCCAGCGCAGGGTCGGGCGCACCGCGGCGAGGTCACCGACGACTCGGTGGCCAGGGGTGATCTCGTGGACCTCGGGGTCGACCGCGAGCCGCCATGCGAGCCCCAGGCCCTGGCCGAGCGTGATCAGCTTGTCGACCGGCAGGTGCGCATAGGCAGGATCGAGCAACGTCTCGAAGCTCACCAGGGCACCACCGCTGTGCGCAACGATCACGATGGCGTCGCAGCCGTCATCGAGCAGTCGCTGGATCGAGCGCGCCAGGCGAGCTCGCACGTTCGCAGCCTGCACGGGCTCGTCGAGGAGCACGGGCAGATCGCCGAACCAGTCGATGAGGAAGTTGTCGACCATCCGGCGCACCGCGAAGTCGCGAATGACGGGCAGCGGCACCCGTCGCAGCAGGTCGTACCCGGCGAGCACCACGGCGCCCACACCGCCCACCGTCCAGCCGACGATCGGCGAGCCGAACGTCCGCGACTGGATCAGGTCCAGGCGTTCGACCAGGCGCCAGTCGAGCGGCAGCGGGCCCGGGCCGATGACGTCGGCGGCCTTGGCACGTTCCTGGAACCGCTCATTCCGGCCCTTGTAGTAGCCGGCCGCGATGTCGGACACGACCGACCGCATGCGACGCCGGAGATAGTCGATGGTCCGGCCTAGGCCAGGCGCGCGTAGATCGGCTGCCCACCAGGCCTCGGTCAGCACCCAGGTCGTCTCGGGGAGCTCGGCGTGCGCCGGGATCGTCAGCTCGAGGAACGGTGGCGAGGCGGCGTTGAACGCGAACTCGGCGCGGCGAACCGGGTCGTCAATCCGCGGCGTGGTCGGATGCTCGTTCGCCTGATCGGATCGCCAGTCGGTCAGGAGCTCGACGATCGGAGCGGACCAATCGAGGAACGTCTCCGCGGGTCCCTGCGTGCCGATGCCGTGCACGAAGACGATGCCGGTGCGCCGGGCGATCGGGCCGGACGGCGGTGGCGCCCCGGCCTGGGTCGGCTCCTGCGCCGCGCTCGCCCGGCGCCCGCGCGGAACGCGTGGGACGGGTGCCTGGGCCTTGCGGGCCGCTTCGTCCGAGAAGACCGTCGGCTGGTCGTCGCGCGGGCGCCCCATGGGCCGACTCTACCATCGGCCACGCACGCTCCGACTACCATGCGGGCATGTACCTCGATGCGATGGAGTTCCTCGAGGAGGAACGCGACGCCTGGGCGCCGTACGAGGCGCTCGCGAGCCTCACCGACGCGCAGCTCGACGCCCCGATCGATGACGCCCACGGCTGGTCCGGTCGGGACCTGATGGCGCACATGCTGGCCTGGCAGGGCACGGCGCTCGATGCCGCGAAGGAGCTCGCGATCAACGAGACCAGCACGGTCTTCACGCTGATGGACGCCGATTGGGAGGCGCGCGGCGGCGACGTCGTCAACGAGGAGATCACGCGGACCTGGGCGGCCAAGCCGATCGCTGAACTGCGCGACGCGTTCACGACGCAACCCGGCGAGCTGCGCGGCTTCCTGACGGTCGTGCCCGAGACCCGCTGGCTCAAGAACGCCGACTACCTCAAGTCGTTCTACGACGAGACGATCGACCACTACGCCGATCACATGGCCGATCTCAAGGCGATCCTCGAGGCGGCCGAGTCGAGTCGATGAGCTCGCTCCGGGCGGTGCTCGATGCCGCGGCTGCGCGGCACTCCGGGGATCGACATCGCGACCGCGCCGGATGGGTCGACCACGTGGTCCGTTCGCGGCACGACGTTCGCCGAGCTCTCGCCGGACGGTTCGAGGGCCTGGTTCCTGCTCGACCCGATCGTGGCCGGGGCCGCGGCGAGGACGCCGGACGTCACGCGCTCTGACCGCGGCCCGGGCTGGGTCGAGATCCGGCCGCGGGTCGTCGACGGGCACGCCGCGGACCGTGCCGGCGCGTGGTTCGTGTCAGGTCACCGCCGGCTCACGGGTCCGGGCGCGTAGGGGGTCGTAGACACACGACGACCCCGGTCGGCTGACCGGGGTCGTGCGGTTGGTGCGGGTCGCGCTATTCGGTGGCTGCGGCCGCGAACTGGGCGAGGCCGAACTGCTGCTCGAGCTGCTCGAGCGGTCGGAACCCGACCACGCCCTGCGGCTGCGAGCCGGGCTGGAAGAACGCGATCGTCGGGATGCTCATGATGTTGAACGCCTGCGAGATCCGCGGGTTGGCATCGACGTCGACCTTGACGACATCGACCGCGCCCTCGTACTTCTCGGCCAGCTTCTCCATCTCTGGGGCGACCATCTTGCACGGGCCGCACCAGGCAGCCCAGAAATCGACGACCACCGGCCGTTCGGCCTTGAGCACGAGGTCCTCGAACGTGGCGTCCGTCGCGTGCTTGATCTCCGCCATGGGTGTTCCTTTCTCCTCTCGCGTGGGGGCGAGCGCCCTTACCGGGCGATGTCCTGGATGAGTCGGTAGGCCTCGAGGACACGAGCGTCCGCGAGGCGGTAGAGGATGGTGTTGCCGTCGCGCCGGCTGGTCACGAGACCTGCCCGGCGGAGCACAGCGAGATGCTGGCTCATGTTGGGCACCTGGCAGCCGACCCGAGTGCTGAGGTCGCTCACCGAGAGCTCGCCGATGGCGAGCGACTCGAGGACGCACAGGCGCTTGGGGTCCGCGAGGGCTCGACCGACGGCGGCGTACCGCTCGCGATCGAGGTCCGCGGAGACTGGCAGGTAGTCCAACACGCGTCTGAAGATATCAGTGTTTGCGCAAACACGCAAATGCCTCCAGGTGTTGCATACCGTGAGGGAGAAGGCGATGGCGTGCGGCACCGTTGCAACGTCACCGGTCGCACGCTGGTCCCGACCCGGACCGTCGACAGGAGGACCACCAGATGTGCCTGACGTGTGGCTGCATGGACGCCCATCGCGAGATGGGTCAGAACAACATCACCTACGAAGACATCAAGCGCGCGGCGGATGAGAACGGAAAGTCTGTCGAGGACACGCTCAAAATGTTTGATGCGACCGTCCGCAAGGACCGCGAGGAACACGCTGAGGAATACCAGACGCCGGTCGGTCGATCCGCCTGATGTGCGGCACTCCTGACGACGCCAGGTCGTCGACCCCTCAGGCGAAGAACGGCGGTGACGTCAGGACGTAGCGATCGAGTCGGTCGCTCGGCCCGTCCGTGAAGTACAGCATCAGGAACGGATCGAGACGGAACCCACGCGCCAGCAGGTGGTCGAAACCCGGCGCGAGCGATGAGCGGAAGGTCGAACGTCACGGTCGCCTGACCGGCTGCCGCCGCGGCCGATTCGCCGTCCGCGAGCAGGGCGGGCAGGTCGCCCGGCGAGAGCGCGGCATACGGCCCTCCCCACAGCGGCCGCGACGGATGGTATCCGTAGGCGACGGCGGCATCATCGCGTCGGTAGAGCCACCCCACGCGCTGGCCCGCAAGCCACTCGTGGTCCTCGTCGCGGCGAAAGCCGAGCACCGCCCGGTCGATCGCACCCAATGCGTCGAGCTGCGGCCGTGCCGGATCGATCGGCTCGCGGACGAGGTCCGTCTCGACCTGCACGGGATGCGGCGCGGCCTCGAGACCGATGATCGGCGAGCGGCCGTCCAGGCCGGTCCTGAGGTAGCTCGCGATCGCTCGCGGATCGGTCGTAGCCACGATCGCCCGATGGCGGGCGCCCTCGCGCGGGAACGCTCGCGCGAGGAGCTCCTTCCCGACCCCGGCTGACTGGGCTCCCGGGAGGACGAAGAACTCGGTCAACTCGCGCACGCCGTCCCGGACGATCGAGCGGGCGTAGCCGATCATCGAGCCGGTCGACTCGTCCTCGGCGATCCACCATCGATCGCCGGTCGCCGCGAGATGCTCGAACAGCGGTCGACGGATCTCCCATGCGTCGGGATCGCCGGCGGTCGCGTTGACGACGTTCCCGGACCGCCTGACGAGGTCGTCGACCGCCGTCTCGAAGACCTCGAAGCAGGTGCGTAAATCAGCGATCGTCCCGGGCCGGTAGCGGGTCATGGGGCGCCAGCCTAGGGCGTGCGATACTCGGCCGCATGCCCGATTCGTCCGCGACATCCACCGTGGACGATGCCGCCCTCGACGTGCCCATCGCCGAGATCGAGGCAGCGGCCGACCGCTTGCGGGGCATCGTCCACCGCACGCCAGTCCTCACGTCTGCGACGGCCGCCGAATGGATCCGCCGCGCCACGGGTGCTCGCATCGCCGACGATCGGCTCTCGCTGAAGGCCGAGCACCTCCAGAAGACCGGCTCGTTCAAGGCCCGCGGGATGACCAACCGCATCGCGACACTCGGGCCGGAAGCGCGGGAGCGCGGGGCCATCACGCTGTCGGCGGGCAATGCCGGGCAGGCGTACGCCTGGGCGGGGCGTGCCGCAGGGGTGCCGGTGACGGTGGTGATGCCCGAGGGCGCCGTGCGTTCCAAGGTCGAGGCGTGCGTCGGGTATGGGGCCCGCGTCGTGCTGCATGGAGCCCACGTCGGCGACACGTTCGCCGAGATGGAACGGATCCGCGACGCCGAGGGTCTGACATTCGTGGCGCCCTTCGACGACCCGATGGTCATCGCCGGCAATGGCACCACGGGTCTCGAGCTTGTCGAGGACGTGCCGGACATCGACCTCCTGGTCGTCGGGGTCGGCGGCGGCGGCCTGATCAGCGGCGTGGCGGCAGCGGTCAAGGCGCGTCGCCCGTCAGCGAGGGTGATCGGCGTCGAACCGGAGCGCTCCAACGCCGTGTCGCTGGCACTCGATCAGGATGAGATCGTGACGATCCAGCCGCAGTCGGTCGCCGACGGGCTGGGTGCCCCCTTCGCGGGCCGCTGGACACTGGCGATGACCCGTCGGCACCTTGCGGGCATCGTCCTGCTCGACGACCCGACGATCCTCGCTGGGATGCGCTTCGCGCTCGAACGCATGAAGCAGGTCGTCGAACCGGCAGGTGCCGCGGCGCTCGCGGCCCTGCTGGCGGGTCGGATCGAGGTGAGGGACGGCGAGCGTGTCGCGGTCGTGATCTCGGGTGGGAATGTCGACGTGGGGCGGCTGGGGGAGCTGATCGCGGCGGCCGGCGACCTGCCCGGCGGAGCAGCGACCGCAGCCTAGTCGACACCCAGCTCGTGGAGTCGCTCGTCGTCGATGCCCAGGTGGTGGGCCAGCTCGTGCACGACGGTGAGCCAGACCTCGTCAGCGAGATCGTCCGGATCGGCGAAGTCGGCCTCCAGCGGGAGGCGGAAGAGCGTGATCCGGTTCGGCATCGAGACCCAGTCGGCGCCCCATTCGGTCCGCGGCACGCCCTCGTAGATCCCGTAGAGCGTGTCGCCCGACTCGACTTCGGTCCCCAGCTGCTCTGCGGTCGGCTCGTCCTCGATGACGATCGCGACCTCGTCGAGCGCCTCCGCGAACGGCATCGGGATCCCGGCGAGCGCCTCCTCGACGAGGTCCTCGAAGCGACGATGGCGCGCCGGCCGCGGCGCGATCCGGGAGCGGGCTGAGCGGGAGCCCCGGCGGCGCTTCGGCATGGCGTCCGTATCCTAGGACCCGTGGACCTGCCGCTCGCCGACGTCCCAGCGCCAGACGCGACGCTCGAGCCGGAGGGGTTCACGGTCGATGCCGGGGCCGGCGATCGCATCCATTTCCTCGACTGGGGAGCGGCGACCAGCGACGATCTCGACCCACGGCCCGGCGCGCTTGCGATCCACGGTCTCGGGGGGACCGCCTGGATCTGGGCCCCGATCGCCCGTCGACTCGGTGGCCCAAGCGGCCCGGTCCAATTCATCGCGATGGACCTGCGCGGGCACGGGCTCTCCGATGCGCCGACCGAGGACGGCGCGTACGAGCTCGACGTCCTCGCCGAGGACGCGATCGCCGTCGCCGACGGGAGTGGGCTGCTCGGCGCCGGACGTCCAGTGCTCGCGGGCCACGGCTTTGGCGCGATCGTCGCCGCGACAGCAGCGGCACGGCTTGGCGACGCGTGCGCCGGCGTCGTCCTCGTTGACGGGGGCTGGGAGTCGCTCGAGGCCGCGACCGGCATGGAGCCCGACGAATTCCTGCGCGGTCTCGACGAGCCGCCGGAGGTCATGGCCTCACCGACTGCCTACCTCGCCGATCGCCGCGCGTTCGATCCGACCACGTGGGATGCGGACCAGGAGCGCGCCGCCCGGGCCACGTTCGTCGAGACGCACGCGGGCCGCGTCGTTCCTGCCGCCCGGCCGCACGCGACGGAGGCGAGCGTCCGGGCGATGTTCACGTACGACCCGATGGCGACGCTGCCTCGGGTGTCCGCTCCGATGCTGGCGCTCGCCGCGGCCGACGACGAGACGGGGTCGCGGATGCGGGCGCTGACGCATGCCTCCGACGAACGCACGACCGCAGGGCGGACACCGATCCGCATCGCGGCCTTCAGCCACGATGGCCACAACCTGATGCGCTACCGTCCACGCGAGGTCAGCGCGGCGATCCTCGCGCTCAGTCGACCCACCTAGGACCGGAGTCGCATGGACGTCGTCTACAGCCCGCGCCACCTCGCCCACGACATCGATACCGAGACCTACATGGGCGTCGGCGTCCCGGCCAATGAGGTCGCCGAGCGCGCCGAGCGGATCCGGACGGCGCTCGAGGCCGACGGCGGGTTCTCGATGGTCGCGCCGACGGACCACGGTACCGCGCCGATCACCGCGGTTCACGACCCGGGCCTCGTTCGGTTCCTCGAGACGGCATGGTCCGAGCTTCGAGCGCAGAACGTGCCGCGCGCCTTCCTGTCCGCGGACACGTATCCGAACCGCGCCATGTTCGAGGGGATGAGCGAGGAGGCGGTGCATCGCATCGCCCGCGAGCCGCGGCAGATCGGCGGGCGCGCCGGGTTCTGGGGACTCGATTCGGCCGCGCCGCTGGTCGCCGGCACGTACGACGCGGCGCGCGCGGCGGTCGACGTCGCGCTGACGACCGTCGACCTCGTCCTCGGCGGCGCCGCGATGGCCTATGGGCTGTGCCGGCCGCCCGGTCACCACGCGGCGCGGTCGATGTACGGCGGCTACTGCTTCTTCAACAACGCCGCGATCGCCGCAGAGGCCATCGCGGCTGCCACGGATGAGCCGACCGCCGTCCTGGACGTCGATTTCCACCACGGCAACGGGACCCAGCAGATCTTCTGGCGCCGCGCCGACGTCCGCTATGTCTCGATCCACGCCGATCCCGACCGCCAGTACCCGTACTTCCTCGGCCGTGCCGACGAGATCGGGGAGGGCGACGGCGCCGGCGCGAACCGCAACATCCCGCTCCGGGCCGGCGCCACGAACGACGACTACCTCGAGGCGACCGATCAGGCACTCGCGTTCATCGGCGACGCACCGGGCTCGATCGTCGTCGTCTCGCTCGGCTTCGACACCTACGGGCTCGATCCGATCGGGGACTTCGCGCTGACCACGCCCGTCTACCACGAGGTAGGCCGGCGGGTGGCGGCACTCGGCCGGCGCCTCGTGATCCTCCAGGAGGGCGGCTACCACCGGCCGTCGCTTGGCGAGAACGCCAGGGCGTGGCTGCGTGGCGCGGAGGGCCGGGACTTCGATCCGCTGCCGTCGATCGGTTTCGGCGAGCGAGGGACCGTCGCCTGACCCGCCCGCTCGATCTGCCGACGCTCGAGCGGGCCGTCGCCGAGCTGGCCGACCGGGACGCCGACCTCGCCGCGATCGCGAGGCGGCTCGGCGTCCCGCCGCTGTGGGATCGGCCGGCGGGGTTCGGGACGCTCCTCCACATCGTCCTCGAGCAGCAGGTGTCGCTGGCGTCGGCGCTCGCGGCGTTTCGCCGCCTGGAAGCAGCGGCGGGTTCGTTGACGCCCGAGCGGTTCCTGCGCTTCTCGGACGCCGAGCTGCTCGCGATCGGTTTCAGCCGGCAGAAGGCGCGCTACGGCCGTGCGCTGGCGACCGCGCTGGTCGACGGCACGCTCGACCTCGAAGGTCTCGAGGGGCTCGACGACGATGCCGTGCGCCAGGCGCTCGAGGCGATCCCCGGGATCGGACGCTGGACGTCCACGATCTACCTGCTGATGGTGCTCGGCAGGCCCGACGTGTGGCCGGTCGGGGACATGGCGCTGGCGGCGGCCGTCGCGCGAGGTCAAGGGCCTCGGCCGACGGCCGGATCCGGCCGAGATGGAGCGTCTCGGCGAGGCGTGGCGACCGTGGCGCTCCGTCGCGGCGAGGCTGTTCTGGCATGACTACCTGGCGCGCCGACGCACCACCGATTGATCACGGATCCCCGTTCCCGACACGCCCCCGTAACCCCACCGGAGCGCCCCGCACCATCCCTGACGCGATACCGGTCGTATCCTCGTGGCACGGTCACGATGCCGTCCCAGCGGCTTCGTCAGGAGGAGACCTATCAGCCAGTTCGATCCGCTCTATCGCCAGACCGCGTTCGGCATCGGGCTCGGACTCGCCATCACGATCGCGGTGGCCCTGGTGTTTCGCGCCGCGGTCCCCGCCACATCGGGCACGGTCCTCAACGACCTCGTCGTCGTGCCGGCCGCAACCGCGTCCACGAGTCCGGGGGAGGGCTCGTTCCCTGCTGCCTCCGGCCTCGTCGCGGGCGCGACCGCGTTCCCATCCGGTTCCCCGGCCCCGGGTGATGCGAACGCACCTGCCGCCACGAGCGGCCCCGGAGGGCCAGGCGCGGGTCAACCAGGCGGCCCCGAGCACTCCCGGCGGGGCGGGCGGTGCCGTCGAGCCAGGGGCGACGCCGACCGCGACCACCCCGGGCGGGGCGCCGGTCGCGCCGACCGTAGCCCCAACTACCGCTCCGACACCACGTCCGACTGCCGCTCCGACTGCCGCGCCGACCGCGGCGCCCACACCCCGTCCGACCGCGACCCCGCGCCCGACGCCGACGCCCACGCCGCGTCCGACCGCGGCGCCGACGCCAGTCCCGACGCCACAACCGACACCGCCGCCGACACCACAGCCGACGCCGACGCCCTGCATCATCCAGCTCCCGCCGCTGCCGCCGATCTGTATCCCCTGAGTCCACGCGGTCGATCTGGGCGTACCATCCCTCGACGATGCCCCGTTCGACCGAACTGCCACCCAACGTCCGCCGCCTCGTGGATGAGATCGAATCAGAGATCGGCGAGACCAGCGTCGCGGCCGACGACATCACCGGCTCGCGCGGCCGCGATCACGCCGGCGACGACGTCGACAACGGTCGGGTCGAGGCCGCGGTCCGGCGGATCCTCGAGGAGATCGGCGAGGACCCCGATCGCCAGGGCCTCATCGGCACGCCGGAACGCGTCCACCGCATGTACACCGAGCTGACCGCCGGCTACCACGTCGACCCGAAGCGGCTGATCAATAACGCGATCTTCGACGTCGACTACAGCGAGATGGTGGTCGTCAAGGACATCCCGTTCTACTCGCTGTGCGAGCACCACCTGCTGCCGTTCTTTGGATCGGCCGCCGTGGCCTACATCCCGCGGGGCCGGGTGATCGGGCTCTCGAAGATCCCGCGGATCGTCGAGATGTACGCCCGCCGGCTGCAGGTGCAGGAACGGCTCACCCAGCAGGTCGCCGAATTCCTGCAGGACAACCTCGCCCCCCAGGGTGTCGGCGTGGTGATCGAGGCGACCCATCTGTGCGCCGTGATGCGCGGGGTCCGCAAGCCCGGGACGATCATGACGACGTCATCGGTGCTCGGGCTCTTCCGGACCCGCGATCGGACGCGCGCGGAGTTCCTCGATCACCTCGCCCGCGAGGCGCCGCGGGCCTGACGAGGCAGGGTCAGCCCGCCTCGCCGACCTGGACCTTCGCGGCGCCGCCGGTGATCTCGATCTCGAACAGGTCGCTCGCGCCGGCGACGCCCGTCGACTCGAGGACCGTTCCGCCGGCCGTGCCCCCCAGGCGCTGCCGATCGAACTCGATGCCCGCCGCAGCGCCGGCGATCCTGAGGCGGACCGGGACGCCCGCGGGTCGGTCGATGCGGAGCCGGTGTGCCCCGCCGACGACCCGGATCGGGACCTCGCCGGTCGGCTTGCCGAGCGACAACCGCAGGTTGTCGGCGCCACCCTGGATGTCGAACGAGCGCAGGTCGACCGTGGTGAGCTCACCGAGCAGCTTGTTGGCGCCACCGACCACCTCGACCCGCCACGGCAGGGAACGATTCAGCGAGATGTCCGCGTTGCGTTTGCGCCAGTCCCACGGCTTGCCGAACCCCTTGTACTGCACGGTGACCGTGCCATCGCGGAGGCGGACCTGCGGGACGGGTCCGTCGAACCGGCCTCGGTAGAGGTCGTCGAGGTCGCCCGCGCCGCGGATCGTCAGCTCGTTGGCGCCCGACCGGAACAGGAGACGCGCTTCCTCCAGGCCGCCGATCGGCGCGGTGTGCACCGTGGTCGCGTCGTCGTCCCCGCCCTCGGGGTTCCCGCGCAGGGCGGTGGCCTCATCGCGCGTGATCGTCGCCATCCGGGTCAGGAAGTCATTGATGACCGCCAGCTCGGCCTCGCTGTACCGGCCGATCTCGGGCGCGCTGGCATCGAGCATGCGGCCCATCGTCGCCTCGACCGCGGCGACCTTCTCGGGAACGATCTCGACGATCACGCGTCGGCGGTCGGCAGGGTCGGGGACTCGCCGGACATAGCCGGCCTGTTCGAGGCGGTCGATGACCCGGGTGATGGCTCCGGTGGTCAGGCCCATCAGCTCGGATAGGCGACCGGCCGTCGACGCGCCGGCGTCGATGAGCACCTCGAGCGCTTCGATGTCGGACTCGGTCAGGCCGAAACGGATCGCCACCGTCTGGCCGAAGAACGAGCCCTGGAGGTTGACCCTCCGCAGCGAGCGGAGGACGGAGTCGATGGATTCGCGATTCATGGTTGACAACATCTCCTAGCTGGGTAACTATCTGCCCGGTGCAGATAATGCCCGAAGATGCTGAACGGCGCAAGTGACGCACGCCAAGCATAGACCGCAGGAGACCACCATGACCACCCCAGGCCAGACCGACCAGACGATCGTGGCGAACGATCTGCGTCGGACATTCACGTCGCGCAAGGGCGACATCGAAGCCGTGCGCGGCGTCGATCTCGCCGTCGGCGCCGGCGAGATCTTCGGCTTCCTCGGCCCCAACGGTGCGGGCAAGACCACCACGCTCCGGATGCTGGCCACGCTCCTCCCGCCGACCTCTGGCGAGGCGACGGTCGCCGGGGCCGACTTGCGGCGGGAGCCGCAGCGGGTCCGCGAGCGCATCGGCTATGTGCCACAGGGCGGCTCCACGGACCCGGCCGAGACCGGCCGCGGTGAGCTAGTGCTCCAAGGCCGGCTGTACGGCATGGACGCGTCGTCGGCGAAGGCCCGCGCCGCCGAGGTGCTCGCCGCCCTCGACCTCGAGGCGGCCGCCGATCGCAAGATCGCGACCTATTCCGGTGGCATGAAGCGCCGGCTCGACGTCGGGCTCGGCATCGTCCATCGGCCGATCGTGCTCTTCCTCGACGAGCCGACGACCGGGCTCGATCCCCAGGCACGCGCCCGCATGTGGGACGAGATCCGGCGCCTGCGTGAAGGCGGGACCACGGTCTTCCTCACGACCCACTACCTGGAAGAGGCCGACGCGCTCGCCGACCGCCTCGCGATCATCGACCAGGGCCGCATCGTGGCCCAGGGCACCGCCGACGAGCTCAAGCGGCAAGTCGCCGGCGACGTCATCACGCTCGCGGTCAACGGCGCCACCGAGCGCGTGCTCGAGACCGTCCGCACGCAACCGTTCGTGCGCGAGGCGAGCAGCGAGGACGGCGTGGTTCGCCTCTACGTCGAACGCGGCGAGACGGCCGTGCCGCTCATCCTGCGCGTCCTCGACGGAGCGGGGCTGGAGGCCGCATCGATCGCCCTCCACCGGCCCAGCCTCGATGACGTGTTCCTCCTCCAGACCGGTCGATCGCTGCGCGACGACGCGGCGGCCTGACCACCACAACGATCACGAAAGGATCCTTGCAATGAAGCTCGCTCGAGACACCTGGCTCATCTTCCGCCGCTCGCTCATCCTGACGCTCCGCCAGCCGGTCTGGGTCGTCTTCGGCCTGATGCAGCCGGTGCTGTACCTCGTCCTCTTCGGACCACTGCTGGAGGGCGCCACGAAGGCGGCCAATACCGGGACGAATGCCTTCAACTGGTTCGTGCCCGGGCTGATCGTGCAGATCGCGGTCTTCGGAACCGCCTTCGGCGGGTTCGGACTAATCGCCGAGCTGCGCTATGGCGTCGTCGAGCGGATGCGCGTCACGCCGATGAGCCGCGCCGCGATGCTGCTCGGACGCTCGCTCCGTGACGTCGTGATCCTCATGGCCCAGGCATCGCTCATGATCCTGCTGGCGATCCCGTTCGGCCTGCAGATCGATGCGGCGAGCTGGCTGGCCGTCCTCGGCCTGCTGGTCCTCATCGGGCTGGCGGTCGCACCGCTGTCGTACGCGGGCGGGCTCATCCTCAAGAGCGAGGACGCGTTCGCGCCCGTGATCAACGGCATCGCGCTGCCGCTCCTGCTGCTCTCGGGCATCCTCCTGCCGATGTCGCTGGCGCCGGGCTGGCTCGAGTTTCTAAGCTCGATCAACCCGCTGACCCACGCCGTCGACGCCGCGAGGGCCGTGTTCAACGCGGACTGGGTCAACCCGGAGATCGCGATCGGCATCGTCATCACCTCGATCGTGGCGGTGTTCGCGATCTGGTTCGGCGCTCGAGCGTTCAGTCGCGCCGTCGCCTGATCGCCGGCGCGGCATCGTCCAGCCGCGCTGAGCAGCGCGCGCATCGTCGCCCGGCGGTGCTACTGGCGACGCACCTTCGCCAGTGCACCGCCCAGCGACGGACCTGTCAGCGGACGCCCACCTCGAGCGTCGAAACCGTCGGCCAGCGGGGCGATCGACGGCTGGTGATCGCCTCCCTCGTCGGTAGCACCGCTGAGCGGTGACTCAATTCGCTGGACGGTCGCCTGCCCGGCGACTTGGGGCATCCGTCGCCCGGCGGTGACCCGGCGACCCCGGCCACCTACAATCCGGCCATGCCCGACCGACCCATCAAGGTCCTCATCGCGAAGCCGGGTCTCGACGGCCACGATCGGGGCGCCAAGGTCCTGGCACGAGGCCTTCGGGACGAGGGCTTCGAGGTCGTCTACACGGGTCTTCGCCAGACGCCCGAGATGGTCGCCACGGCCGCGTTGCAGGAAGACGTCGACGTGGTCGGGCTGTCGATCCTGTCGGGCGCGCACATGACGCTCGTGCCACGGATCACGAAGCTGCTCAAGGAATCCGGGCTCGACGACGTGCTCGTGACCGTCGGCGGGATCATCCCCGACGACGACGTGGCTCCGCTGAAGAGCGCCGGCGTCGCGGCCGTGTTCGGGCCGGGGACCACGATCGCCGCCGTCGCCGAGTACCTGCGCGCGAACGCGCGACCGCGCGACTAGGGTGGGGGAGTCCCCGGTGGGGAAGTCCCCGACTCCCGGGACGGCGGTCGATGCGGAGGCGCTGGCCGACGCCGCGATGGCCGGGGATCGGCGCGCGCTCGCCCGCGTCCTGACGGCCGTCGAGAACCGGACGCCGCTCGCCGAGGCCGCGCTGCGCCGGCTGTATCCGGCTGCAGGCAAGGCGCACCTCGTCGGGATCACGGGGCCGCCTGGCGCCGGCAAGTCGACGCTCGTCGCGGCGCTGATCGGCGAGCTTCGGGCAGCTGGCCGGCCCGTGGCGGTCGTCGCGGTCGACCCGTCCTCGCCGATCACCGGTGGCGCGCTGCTCGGCGATCGCGTCCGGATGCAGTCGTACGCCGAGGACCGCGACGTGTTCATCCGCTCGATGGCGGCTCGCGGCCACGCCGGTGGTCTTGCTTCGACGACCACCGCGGCCGCCGCCGTTCTCGATGCCGCGGGCTTCGACCTGGTGCTCATCGAGACCGTCGGGACCGGGCAGAGCGAGGTCGAAGTCGCGGCCGCGGCCGATACGACCGTCGTCCTCGAGGCGCCCGAGATGGGCGACGAGGTCCAGGCGATCAAGGCGGGGCTGCTCGAGGTCGCCGATCTCGTCGTGGTCAACAAGGGCGACAAGCCGGGCGCGCTGCGAACCGCGGCCCAGCTTCGGGCGATGCTGGTGCCGAGCGTGGGTCGAACGGGATCGGGCGGTGGCGGCGATGCGGACCGGCCGGCACCGAAGCGACCAGAGGTCCTCGTCACGACCGCGTCGACCGGTGAGGGCGTCCCGGAGCTGCTCAAGGCGCTGGATCGCCACCGGGCTGCCGGCCACGACGGGCTGACGGCGGGCGCGCGCCGGACCCGAGCGCTGGCGCAGGTGCGGGCGGTGCTCGCGGACCGGCTCGCCGATCGGCTCCGTGACCCGGCGTTCGCTCCGCTCGCCGATGCGCTGGTCGATGACGTCGCCGAGCACCGCCTCGATCCCTACGCCGCGGCCGACCGCCTGCTGGAGGCGATCGCCGGGGCGGATCGGTGAGCGGCTCAGCGCGGGGCGCGCGACCTCCGCTCATCACGCCGACGTTCATCGCGCTGTTCGTGTCGGCGCTCGCGTTCTTCACGGCCGGCGGGATCGTGCTCCCCGTCGCGACTCGGTTCGCGAACGGTCCGCTTGCGGCCTCCGGGCTTGGGGTAGGGGTCGGGATCGGGGCGTTCTCCATCGCCGCGCTGCTGTTCCGTCCGGTCGTCGGGTGGGCGTCGGACCGGTTCGGTCGGCGCCCGCTGCTGCTGCTCGGCGGCGCGGTGACGGTCGCCGCGTTCGTCGCGCACCTCTTTGCCACGTCGCTGCCGGCCTTCGTCCTCGTCCGGTCGGTGTACGGGGTCGGGGAGGCGTTCTTCTTCGTCGCGGCCGTCGCCGCCGTGAGCGACCTCGCGCCGGAGGAGCGTCGCGGGGAGGCCATCAACATCGCATCGCTGTCCGTCTACCTCGGGCTCGCCGTCGGACCGGTCCTCGGCGAGGCGATCCTCGGCGCGACCGATTTCAACGTGGTGTGGCTCGCCGCGGCGGCGATCACCGGCGTCGCCACGCTCCTGGCATTGTTCGTTCCCGAAACCGCCCCCGCGGTGCTGGCCGCCGCGGCCGCCGGCGAGCGCCCACCCCGCGGGCGCCTGTTCCACCCGGCGGGCGTGTTGCCGGGCTTCCTCATCCTGACCGGGGCGTGGGGCATGGCCGGCTTTCTCACGTTCGTGCCGCTCCATGCGAGCTCGCTCGGCCTCGACGGCGCGGGGATCCCACTCGCCATGTACGCCTTCATCGTGGTGGCGTTGCGTATCGTGTTCGTTCGGCTGCCCGACGAGATCGGCGCTGCGCGTCTGTCTGGCGGCGCCCTGGTCGTCGGCGCGATCGGGCTCGTCCTCATGGGCACGCTGCCGGGAGCCGTCGGCCTGTTCATCAGCACGGCCGTGTTCGCGGCCGGGATCGCGTTCATGTTCCCGGCGTTGATCGCCGTCGCGGTCGGACTCGTCGACGAGTCGGAGCGCGGATCGGTCGTCGGGACGTCCAGCGTGTTCCTCGATCTGAGCTTCGGGCTGTCACCCGCGCTGCTCGGGCTCGTGGTCGATGCCAGCGGCTATCCGGCTGCGTTCCTGGTGTCGGCCGCCGTGTCGGCCGTCGGAGCGGCCGTGCTCGCGCTGCGCCGGCGATCCCTGGTCCCGCAACCCCGGCCGGCGTGACGATGGTGACGGCGGTGACCGGGTACCGGCGCGCTACGCTACCGGCATGACCGAGATCGGCCAGGTCTTCGTCGCGGGCGCGGGCCTGATGGGTCACGGGATCGCGCAGGTGCACGCGACGATCGGCAAATCGGTCGCGCTCTACGAGCCCGAGCTCGCCCGCGCCGAAGCGGGGCTCGATCGCATCGCCGGCAACCTCGATCGGGCGGTGGCCAAGGGCCGGCTCAGCGTCGAGGATCGCGAGGCGACGCTGTCCCGGATCCAGCCGACCTCGGACCTCGATTCGGTCGCGGATGCGGACCTCGTGATCGAAGCGGTGTTCGAAGACCTCGGCGTGAAGACCGGGCTGTGGCGGGAGCTCGATCGCCGCGCGCGTCCGGAGGCGATCTTCGCGTCGAACACGAGCTCGATCGCGATCGGTCGATTGGCGAGCTCGGTCGCGGCAGACCGCCGGAGCCGGTTCGCCGGCATGCATTTCTTCAGCCCCGTGCCGGTCATGCCGCTCGTGGAGCTGATCAGGTCGTCGGACACCTCGGAGGCGACCGTCGACGCGATCCAGGGCCTGTCCGCGGAGCTTGGCAAGCAGGTCATCGTCTCGGCGGACCGACCGGGGTTCATCGTCAACCGCATCCTGATGCCGTTCCTCGCCGAGGCGATGCGGGCGTTCGAGCAGGGTGTCGGCACCGCCGAGGACATCGATACCGGCGCCCGGGTCGGGCTGAACCACCCGATGGGTCCACTCGAGCTCGCCGATTTCATCGGCCTCGACGTGTGTCTCGGGGTCATGCGGGTGCTCGAGGACGGCCTCGGGCTCGAGCACATGCGCCCACCGAAGGTGCTCGTCGACCTCGTCGATGCCGGCCACCTCGGCCAGAAGACCGGCCAGGGGTTCTACACCTATCCGCGGCCGGCATCGTGAGCGAGCCGCGCAGGTGAGCTGGCCGCTCACCGACGAGGAGCGGCTGCTCCAGGCGACCGCCCGGGAATTCGCGACGCGCGAGGTCGCGCCCGGTGCCATCGAGCGGGACGAGGCCGAGCGGTACGACCGCTCGCTGTTCGCGGCGATGGGTGGGCTGGGTCTCACTGCCGCCCCGTTCCCGACCGACGTTGGCGGAGCCGGGTTCTCCTACGTCGGCTGGTCGCTCGTGATGGAAGAGCTCGGTGCGGCCGACATGGCGATGGCGGTCTCGCTGTCGGTCCACATCCTGTCGCAGTACCCGGTCGTGACGTGGGGGACCGACGAGCAGCGGGCGCGCTGGTTGCCGGCGATGCAGTCGGGGGAGGCGCTCGGGGCGTTCGCGTTGACCGAGCCGCACGCGGGCTCCGACGCCGCGGCGATCCGGACGCGGGCGGAGCGGACGGGGGATGGGAGCTCGTACCAGCTGACCGGCACGAAGATCTGGATCTCGAATGCGCCCGAGGCGGAGCGGTACCTCGTGTTCGCGACGGTCGATCCCGGGGCGGGCTCCAAGGGGATCACCGCGTTCCTGGTCGAAAAGGGCACACCCGGCTTCCGGTTCGGAGCGCACGAGAAGAAGATGGGGATCCGCGCCTGTCCGGCGGCTGAGCTGGTGTTCGATGCGTGCGAGGTGCCGGTGGCGAACCGCCTGGGCGAGGAGGGCGACGGCTATCGGATCGCGCTCTCGGCGCTCGGCGAGGGCCGGATCTCGATCGCGGCCGCGTGCGTCGGGCTGGCACGTTCCGGGCTGGAGGCCGCGGCCCGGTATCTCGGGGAGCGCAAGGCGTTCGGGGCGCCGCTGTCCGATCAACAGGGTCTGCGGTTCATGCTGGCCGAGATGGCCCGGGACGTGGCGTCGGCGCGGGCACTCACCCGGGAAGCTGCCGCGGCCAAGGATCGCGGCGAGAACCTGGCCGAGGTCTCGTCGCTCGCCAAGTGGACCGCCTCCGACGTCGCGATGCGGGTCGCGACCAACGCCGTGCAGCTGTTCGGGGCGACGGGCTACTCGCGGGAAACCGGTATCGAGCGGCTGATGCGCGACGCGAAGGGCGCCCAGATCTACGAGGGCACCAACCAGATCCACCGAGAGATCGTGGCGGGCGAGGTCCTGAAGCGCGCCGGAGCGGGGTAGGCCGGGAACCGATCCAGGGGGCTCCGGCGTAGACTCGCTGCATGCACGTGCCGAACGGGGAGACCTTCATCGTCAGCGCCGCGCGAACGCCGATCGGCAAGTTCGGCGGGGCGCTGGCCGGCGTTCCCGCGACCCAGCTCGGTGGGGTCGCCATCCGTGCCGCCGTCGAGCGGGCCGGCCTCGATCCGGCCACCGTCCAGGTCGACGACGTGCTGATGGGCCAGGTCCTCCAGGCCGGATCCGGCCAGGCCCCGGCCCGGCAAGCCGCCCTCAAGGCGGGTCTGCCCGACACCACCAGCGCGACCACGATCAACCGGGTCTGCGGCTCGGGGCTCAAGTCGATCATGCTCGCCGCTGCCGAGATCCGGGCCGGCGATGCCGAGCTGGTCGTGGCAGGCGGCATGGAATCGATGAACGGCGCGCCATATCTGCTGCCCGGCGCCCGCTTCGGGCTTCGCCTCGGCAACGCCGAGCTGATCGACTCGACCGTGGCCGACGGCCTGTGGTGCTCGATCGAGGACTGCCACATGGGCACCCACGCCGAGCGGGTCGCGATCAAGGATCGTGTGAGCCGCGCGGACCAGGACGCGTTCGCGCTCGCGAGTCACCAGAAGGCGATCGCGGCGATGGACGCCGGGCGGTTCGACGCCGAGCTGGCACCCGTCACCGTCACCGACGCGAAGGGGCGCGAGACGATCGTCAGCGAGGACGAGAACCCGCGCCGCGACACGAGCGCCGAGGTCCTGGCTCGGCTCAAGCCGGCCTTCGCGCTGCCGGGCGGCGAGGACCGCGGGGGAGCCACGGAAGGCACGGTCACCGCCGGCAACGCCCCGGGCATCACCGATGGCGCGGCGGCGACGGTGGTCGCGAGCGAGCGCGCCGTCGAGCAGCTGGGCCTCCAGCCACTCGCGCGGATCGTCGGGTACGCGCAGGCCGAGGTTGCCCCGAAGTGGCTGTTCCTCGCCCCGGTCCAGGGTGTCCGCCGGCTGCTCGATCGCATCGAGATGCCGCTCGAGGCGTTCGACCTCATCGAGATCAACGAGGCATTCGCAGCCCAGACCCTCGCCGACGGTCGCGAGCTCGGGTTCGACTGGGACAAGGTCAATGTCAACGGCGGCGCGATCGCGCTCGGCCACCCGATCGGAGCGAGCGGGGCGCGCATCGTGGCCACGCTCCTCCACGAGCTCCGACGCCGGGAGGGCCGGTACGGCCTCGCGACGCTGTGCCTCGGTGGCGGTGGATCGGTCGCCATGGCCGTCGAGCGCGTCTGAGGTGCGCCCGGGGGGCGCGGCGCGAGGGCGGTGGGCCAGTCTCGGCGTCGTCGTGATCGCCCTGTTGGTCGCGACCGCGTGCAACGCGGGCGACCAGGGATCGGGGTCCGGTCCAGGGGGCGCCGGCCCGTCCGTGGCCGCCTCGCAGCCGTCCCCGAGCCCGACGCCTCCGCTCGCGGTCGTCAGCGCCGATCCCGGCTGCACCGTCCAGCAGCAGCCCGGGCCGGGTGATGCCCCGCCGGCGGGTGGCGGCGAGACCGATACGACCGGCCAGGGGCCTGGCCGATGGCGGATCTGCCTGACGGTGCCGGCCTCGATCACGGTCGAAGGCAGTGCCTGGTGCACGTGGAATGCCGATCGCTCGGCCGTCGATGAGGTCTCCGGGCTGCCGAGCACGGCCGGATCGATCGACTACGACGCGTTTCTGCCGTTCGCGTCGCAGAAGCTCGAGGTCCATCTGACCGACCGCGCGAACGGCGGCACGATCGCGAACTTCGAGCCGCGCCAGCCGACCACGATCGCGTCGGACGCCAAGCACACGACCGGAACGGCGGCATTCGACGCCGCGCTGCAGGTGGATCCCGAATCCGCTCCGCCCGCCGGCGCCCCGCCGAGCGTCTCGGGCACGATCGCCTGGGTCTGCGGCGAGCCGCCCGCGGCCTGAGCGATCTCCATGACGACCCAGCCGCGGAGGGGCGAGCCGTGGACCGTGCGCGTGGCGGTCTGGTCGGCGGCGCATCGCTGGCCGGTCGTCGCGTTGTGGTTCGTGCTCACGATCGGGACGTTCGTCGCCAGCATGGCTGCCGGCGGCACGCGCTCGGCCGACGCCGTGGCGAGCAACGACAACCAGGACGAGACGTTCGAGTCGGCCAAGGCCTTCGACGTCTTCAACGCCTCGGGCACCGCCGCGCAGACCCACATCTTCGTCCTGCTCGTCGGCGACCCGGCACGGACGGTCGAGGACCCGGCATACGCCACGGAGCTCGACGACGTCCTCGCCCGGATGGGCGCACTGACGGCCACGGTCGATGGCGTCTCGGGACCGGTCTTCACGAACATCGTCGACCCGCGTCTCGCACCGCCGCAGGCCGCGTTGGTGTCGCCTGACCAGACCACCATCCGCATCACCGCCGAGATCCCGGGAGAGCAGCCGGCCGTCGACCAGCGTCTCGACCGCGTTCGACCCTTCCTCGATGAGCTCCGCTCCGCGCACCCCGGTCTGCGGATCCACTCCCTCGATGGGCGGTTGGCGAACCAGGACATCCAGGAGCTCGTCAACGGCGGTCTGGACGCGTCGCTGCGGCTGACGATCCCGCTGACCTTCGTGATCCTGCTCATCGCGTTCGGAGCGGCGATCGCCGCGTTCGTGCCGCTCGTGCTGGCCGTGACGGCGTTGCTGGCCGCCTTCGGCGTGCTCGGGCTGTACAGCCAGCTCGTCGACCCCGTCAGCCCGTATGCCAGCCAGCTGATCGTGCTCATCGGGCTGGCGGTGGCCGTCGACTACTCGTTGTTCATGGTCACGCGCTACCGGACCGAACGGCGCGCCGGGCGGGTCAAGCTCGAGGCGATCCGGGTCGCGTCGGCGACGGCGGGCCGAGCGGTGTTCTTCTCGGGTCTCGCCGTGATGCTCTCGATCGGCGGTCTGTTCCTGCTCAACGACAACCTGTTCCGCTCGATGGCCATCGGGACCATCGCGGTCGTCCTGATCGCCGTGATCGGCTCGCTCACGTTCCTGCCGGCCACGCTGGCGATCCTCGGCGACAACGTCGATCGCTTGCGGGTGCCGTTCCTCCGCCGCGACCGGCCCGAGGGCAGTGGCCTGTGGGCGCTGGTCGTCCGCGCGGTCATGCGTCGGCCGGTGATCGCGTTCCTGCTCGCTGGGGGCCTCCTCGTCGCCATCAGCCTCCCGGCGACGCGGCTGCACATGGGCCAGTCCGACTTCGATTCGTTCCCCAATTCGATCGACGCCGTCGCTGGCGTGAACCTGCTCAACGAGAAGTGGCCCCAGGGCTCGACGCTCGCGCTCCAGGTCGTGGTCACGCACGCCGACCGTGCCGATACCAAGGCCGCGATCGACGACCTGTCCACCAGGATCCTCGCCCTCGAGGGGATCAGCGAGCCGGTCGACACGCGTCTATCGGTCGACAAGACCGTTGCGCTGGTCTCCTACGTCATGGCCGGTGGCCAGAACGACGAGCACAACCGGGAGGTCATCCGCGAGGTCCGCCGCGCCCTGGTCCCGGCCGCCTTCGGCACGCTGCCCGACGTCGACGCCTACGTCACGGGCCGCGCGGCGTTCACGCTCGACACCGTCGATTTCTACGCGCGCGGCATGCCGCTGGTGATGGCGTTCGTCCTTGGGCTGTCATTCCTCCTGCTGCTCATCGCGTTTCGCTCGATCGTGATCCCGATCAAGGCGATCCTGCTGAACCTGCTCTCGACCGGGTCGGCGTTCGGGCTGCTCGTGCTCGTGTTCCAGGACGGCCGGCTGGCCGGACCGCTCGGCTTCAAGCCCGGCCCGATCGAGGCGTTCGTCCCGGTCTTCATCTTCACGATCCTGTTCGGTCTCTCGATGGACTACCACGTGTTCATCCTCACGCGGATCAAGGAGGCCAGGGATCACGGCCTGTCGACCAACGAGGCCGTCGCGAGGGGGATCGCGATCACCTCGGGGACCGTGACGAGCGCGGCCGCGATCATGGTCGTGGTCTTCAGCGTGTTCGTGACGCTCGAGCTGGTCGTGATCAAGCAGCTCGGTTTCGGCCTGGCGACGGCTGTGCTGATCGATGCGACGATCGTCCGGAGCGTGCTGCTCCCCGCGACCATGCGCCTCCTCGGCGACTGGAACTGGTGGCTGCCACCGTTCCTGCGCTGGCTCCCCGAGGTCACGATCGAGGGCGACATCGACGAACCGGGCGCCGAGCCCGTGCCGGCCGCCGTACACTCGCCGTCATGACCGAGACGACCGCGCCACCCGCGCCGGAGACTCGTGGGGACGACGCCCCGACGTTCCGCCACTTCATCGCCGGGGAGTGGATGGACTCGGTGGGCGGCCGCACATTCGAGAGTCGGAACCCTGCGGATCGACGCGACGTGGTCGGGCGGTTCCAGCAGGGGACCGCGGCCGATGTCGCGATGGCGATCAAGGCCGCCGAGACCGCGCTACCGATGTGGAAGCGGACGCCGGCTCCGAAGCGTGGCGAGATCCTGTACGCGTTCGGCGCGTTGATGGCCCAACACAAGGAGCGCCTGGCGCGCGCGATGACCCGCGAGATGGGCAAGGTCATCGCCGAGGCGCGCGGTGACGTCCAGGAAGGCATCGATATCGCCTACCTGATGGCCGGCGAGGGCCGCCGGATGGCCGGCGACACGGTCCCCTCCGAGCTGCCCGACAAGTGGGCGATGAGCATCCGTCAGCCGATCGGCATCGCCGGCATCATCACCCCCTGGAACTTCCCGATGGCGATCCCGTGCTGGAAGATCATGCCGGCGCTCGTCACCGGCAATACCGTCGTCTTTAAGCCGGCGAGCGACACGCCGCATTGCGCTACGCTGCTGGTCGAGCTGATGGCCGAGGCCGGGGTCCCACCGGGCGTCGTCAACCTCGTGACCGGGACCGGCGCGGAGGTCGGCGACGCGATCGTCGAATCGCCCGACATCAGCGTGATCTCGTTCACGGGCTCGTCCGTGACCGGTAAGGCGATCGCGACCAAGGCCGGCGCCCGTTTGAAGCGGCTGTCGCTGGAGCTTGGCGGCAAGAACGGGGTCGTCGTGCTGGCCGACGCCGACCTGGACCTCGCGACCGACGGCATCCTGTGGAGCGCGTTCGGCACGACCGGTCAGCGCTGCACGGCCGCCTCTCGGGTCATCGTCGAACGGGCGGTCGTCGAGCCGCTGCTCGAGCGCCTCGAGTCCAGGGCGCGGCGCCTCCGGCTCGGTGACGGGCTGCTCGACACGACCGACGTCGGGCCGCTCATCAACGCCGGTGCCCTCGACAAGGTCGGCTCGTACATCGACATCGGTCGCGGCGAGGGCGAGCTGGTGATGGGCGGCGGTCGCGCGGACGGCGGCGATCTCGGCAATGGCCACTTCTTCGAGCCCACGATCTTTTCCGGCGTCGGTCCCATGGACCGCATCGGCCAGGAGGAGATCTTCGGGCCGGTCCTCTCGGTCATCCCGGTCGCCGATTACGGCGAAGCGATGCTCGCGCTAAACCAGACGCGCTACGGCCTCTCGTCGAGCATCTTCACGCGCGACGTGAACACGGCGTTCCGCGCCATGCGCGACTTCGAGACCGGCATCGTCTACGTGAATGCCGGCACGACCGGCGCCGAGGTGCATCTTCCGTTCGGCGGCTGGAAGGAGACCGGCAACGGCCATCGCGAGGCCGGCCACGTCGCGCTGGACACGTACACCGAATGGAAGTCGATCTACGTCGACTTCAGCGGCCGTTTGCAACGTGCGCAGATCGATAATCAGTAGCGAGCCTCACCGAGGTCCGAGCGGGAGCGCCGCGACCGCATCGGCCCGAGGTTTCGACAATCAGCCTGGCGGTTAACGGCGCGTGGCGTCCACCCGGCGGAGTGCCGGCATCCTCCTGTATCGCCGCGGCCCTGCCGGCCTCGAGGTCCTGCTCGCGCATCCCGGCGGTCCCGTCTGGGCGAAGCGCGACGCCGGCGTGTGGACCGTGCCCAAGGGTGAGATCGAGACCGGCGAGGAGGAATGGGACGTCGCCCGGCGCGAGTTCGCCGAGGAGACCGGGCACCCGCCGCCCGACGGGCCGGCGATCGATTTGGGCGAGATCCGTCAGAAAGGCGGCAAGCTCGTCGTCGCGTGGGCGCTCGAAGGCGATCTCGACCCTGCGACCGCGCAGAGCAACACCTTCCCGTTCCAGTGGCCGCCGAGGTCGGGCATTTGGATCACGGTCCCCGAGATCGACCGCGTCGAGTGGTTCGCCCCCGCCGAGGCCCGCAACCGATTGAAGGAGACGCAGATCCCGTTCGTGGACCGCCTGGAGGCAGCCCTCCACCAGTCCGGCTCGTGACGGCGCCGGCGGGCTGTGCCCACCGACGCCGTCCCCCCAGCACGATGGGTCAGGAGACCCGACGAACGACGAACGGGTTCTGGAGCGGGTGGCGGTTGCCGCTGCCGATGACGATCCGCCCGACGGGCAGGCGGTTGCCGGCCACTGAGCCGCCGAACGTGATCCACGGTGCACATGCGGTCCGGATGTCGAGCCCGTCGATGTGCCCGTAGTTCGTAAAGCGATAGCTGAGCGTCTTCTTGTCGGC
Source organism: uncultured Chloroflexia bacterium (assembly GCA_963788235.1). Classification (GTDB taxonomy): domain Bacteria; phylum Chloroflexota; class Limnocylindria; order Limnocylindrales; family CSP1-4; genus SPCO01. Next base: position 782,063 of record CAWBFV010000004.1, read on the forward strand.
ACTGAGCCAGAATCGATCGCGCCCCTCGAGCTGGGCGCCACTCACCGTCATCGGGGCACCGGCGCGGATGCGTCCGGTGAACACGGCCAGCCTCGTTCCTGGGTGCGTCACCCGGAGATGCCAGCCCCTCGAGTCGTGCCAGATGTAGTCACCCGTGCGGGCGCCCGCGTGCCACAGGGTCGGGACGCCCTGGACGGTCGTGGGCCAGTGGCCGTCGCACGGGGCCGGGTCATCGGTCGGCGTCGCGGCTGACACGGCTCCGGCCATGGGTCCGACCAGCATCGCCATGGCCAACGCCATCCCGAGCGCGATCCTTCGATGTCGCATCACATGTGGTCTCCCTGCGGGGTTGGATGCGCCGACCATCGAGCGCCTTGGTTCGGTGCGCCCCCGAGGATTGTTCGCGGGGCGTAAGGAGCGTCGCCTCGGGACGCCTTACCTCCCGCTTACGAAGACCGCTGGGACCGGCGACAGCCCGTCGTATCCTCGCTCGCGATGAAGACGATCCTCGTGGTCGACGATGAGCCGAACATCATCGCGCTCGTCCGGTTGTACCTGGAGAAGGACGGGTTCAAGGTCATCTCGGCAGCCGACGGCGATGAAGGCGTCGCGATGCATCGTCGCCATGGGCCCGACCTCGTGATCGTCGATCTCATGCTGCCCGGCCGTGACGGGTTCGACGTTTGCCGCTCGATCCGCCGCGAGTCGGACACGCCGATCCTGATGCTGACTGCGCGATCCGACGACGTCGACGCGATTGTCGGTCTCGAGCTCGGTGCCGACGACTATCTGACGAAGCCGTTCAACCCACGCGTCCTCGTCGCCCGCGTGCGTGCGATCCTCCGCCGCACCCAGGTGACGGCCGGGGGCGGCCGACCGACCGAGGTCGGGGACCTCCGGATCGACCCGCGCCGGCGCGAGGCGACGGTGGGCGATCGCGTGCTCGACCTTCGAGCTCGAGAGTTCGACCTCCTGGCGGCATTGGCGCGCGACCCGGGCGTCGTGCTGAGTCGAGACTCCCTGCTCGAAAACGTCTGGGCGACCGACTTCCCGGGCGAGACCCGGACCGTCGACGTGCATGTCGCGGAGCTCCGCAAGAAGCTCGGTGACGACGGACCGGCGATCGAGACGATCCGGGGCATCGGGTACCGGCTCGTCCCGCCGCCCCGTATCCCGATCTCGGACTGAGCGATGCCCGTGTTGGGTCGCCTGTCGGTCCGGCTCGCGGTCGCGATGGCCGTGCTGGCACTCGCGATCGTCCTCGGGATCGGGTTCGTGACGTCGCTCGAGCTGCGCGACCTGCACGCCCGGGCCAAGGAGGCCAACCTCGCACTCCTCTCACGGACGCTGCTGGCGCAAGCCCGCACCGAAGCGGTTCGCGGCAACCTGCGCGCGGCGATCCGCGATCTCGACTCGGTCCTCGACGATCAGGGCATCACGCCTTGGCTGCTGCAGGCCGACGGGCGGCTGCACGGACTCGACGGCGGTCCGGGCATCGCCGCTCCCGCCGACCTCGACCGCACCGGCCCACGAGGGACCGGCGATTCCGGCACATCGTCGTTCCCGGACGGCGACACCTACGCCTGGGCATCGACGCTGCTACGTGCAGCCGGGGCGACGACCGGGCCACGAGCCGTGGTCTTCACGGCACCTGACGACTCGATCCAGCTGGCGTTCCAGGATCTGATGCAGGCGCTGCCACTCGTCGTGGTCGTGACCATCGTCGTCGGCGGGATCCTCGGCTGGCTGATCCATCGATCGGTGACGGGTCCGCTGGGCCGACTCGCCGACGCCACGGAGTCGGTCGGGCTCGACGGATCGCGCCTGAACGTGCCGCTCGCCGGTCCCACCGAGGTCCGCGACCTGACGGCGAGGTTCAACGTGATGACCGATGAGCTCGCCGCGGCGCGCGATCGCGAGACCGACCTCCTCGCGAACCTGCGGCACGACCTGCGGACGCCGCTCACCGTCATCACCGGGTTCGCGGCCGCATTGCTGGATGGGACCGCCGAGGGGCCGGAGCGAGAGCGCGCTGCTCGGGCCATCGAGCAGGAGGCCGACCGCCTCGGTGCACTCGTCGACCAGTTGAACGACGTCGAGCGGCTGCGGTCCGGAGGCGTCGGCCTCCGGCCCGAACCGATCGACGTCGCGAGCGTCCTCGAGGAGACGGCGGCGCGCTTCGCGTCCCGTGCCGCAGCGGTGGAGATCACGATCGACGTCCTCCCGCCCGAACCGGGCACGGCGTCCACCGTCATGGCCGATCGCACGGCCGTCGAGCGGATCCTCGCGAACCTCGTCGAGAACGCGCTCGCCGCGGCCCGACCGGGTGGGGGCCACGTCTGGCTGGCCTGGTCGGCCGGCCGATCCGGCGAGGGCGTACCCACGATCACATTGAGCGTGACCGACGACGGGCGTGGTTTCCCGCCTGGATCGGCGGATCGTGCGTTCGAACGGTTCGTCCGGGGCGACCCCGCGCGGCACGGACCTGGATCGGGGCTCGGTCTCGCGATCGTGCTCGAGCTGGCGCGCGGCCATGGGGGCGACGCGGTCGCCGAGAACATCGCTCCGAGCGGAGCGCGCGTCAGCGTGACGCTGCCGACGATGGCCCAGACGGCGTTCGGGTGAGCCTATCGGGATATGTCAGACGGAGCGCTTAGTCGCTCGTGGCGCCGCTGATCCCAAACCCGCGCTCGATCAACCGATCGACCTTCGCGGCCATGATCATGTCGTTGAGCGACAGGGTCCCGATCGCGTCGGTCGTCCACGCGACGCGCAGCCAGCCCCAGGCGATGTCCATCGCCGGGTGATGGTTCTGCGCCTCGGCCAGGAGCGCGATCCGGGTGGCGAGCCCGAACGCCGCGGCGAACGTCGGGAACCGGAACTCGCGAACGAGGCGGTCGTTCTCGATGATCCAGTTCGCATCGACGCCGGACGCGAGGCGCTGTGCGTCCTCGGGCGACAACGGGGTCGTGTCGGCGTTCGCCGGGGCGCAGCGCTGGCTGGCGAGCGTGGCGGGGTCGAGGTCCGCGGCCATGTCCGGAGTCTACGACTCGGTGGCTGCGATTCCATGGACTACGCTGCGGACCATGTCGAGCGATATCCACCTGTGCGAGGGCTGCGGCGACCGGCTGCAACCGTCCGACGAGGTCCGGGCCGTCTATCGAGAGCTCGCGGACGTGATCGGCGGCAACGAGGTCATAACGCCGCGCTGGGCGTATACGCATCTCGGCCACGAACCGCAGGGGACGGCCTACCGGATCATCGGCCGCGGGCGGCTCTCCGACCTCGAGCGGAAGCGCCAGAACCAAGCCTCGCCGGAGTAGATGGGACCCCTGCGTCAACGAACCGCCGGGGTGACAGTCATCGATCCCCCACCCAAGGGTCCCTGACTGGGAAACGGGCGGCCCCCCGGCGGCGTTAGGCCCACGCGGATGTCGATCGGGAACTGAATCGAAGGTGCAACGTTTCCGGCTGTTCAGGCCCGCGCCCGGTCGCCGAGCCAGGGGAGGTGCGGTATCATCCGCGGCCTCGTGGGCCCGTAGCTCAATGGCAGAGCAGCTGACTCTTAATCAGCGGGTTGAAGGTTCAAGTCCTTCCGGGCTCACCACCCCGATCACGCACGAATTTGACCACCGACGGGCCGATCTTGCCGGAGGAGCGCCGAACGCCGGCTTCCCGATGAGCGCTTCGCAGGTCGACGGCTCCGCCCCGGTGAACGCGGTGACCGGCATCGTCGGGCGCGAACGCGTGCGGGCCCTCGACCTGGCCGCCGGGCTGGCGGTCTTCTTCATGATCCTTGTCCACGTCCTGTGGCATTGGGGCGTGCCGGAGACCTGGACGACGCCGATCGGCGAGGCCATCAGCTACGCCGCGGGCCCGACCGCAACGCCGGTCTTCCTGTTCCTGCTCGGGGCGTCGCTCGGGGCCGCACGCCGTTCCGAGTGCCGGCACGCTCGTGGCGCGCGGACTCTGGCTCTTCGTGCTCGGCTACGTGCTGAACTTCCTGCGGGGCGTGATCCCGTACACGCTCGGCACCGCCGCGGGCGTCATCACCCCCGAACAGGTCGCGCCGTACACGCCGTGGTGGCTGGCCACGACCGTCGACCTTCACCACGTGGTCGGCCTCTCGCTGATCGCGATCGCGGTGCTGCGGACGAGGGTGCAGCCGGGCTGGCTCTGGCTCGGCCTCGCCGGCGCGCTCGTCCTCGTCGCCCCGTTGCTGCGCGGCCTGACGTTCGGCAGCCCGATCATCGACGCGCCGCTGACGCCGATCCTCGGCGGCGCCCCGAACGTCTACTACGCGGTCGTGCCGTGGCTGGCCTATCCGCTGACCGGCGCGGTCTTCGGCTCGCTGCTGGCGCGTTCCCCGGATCGAACCGCGCTGTTTCGGCGGGCGGCTGCCGTCGGGGCGGTGTTCCTGGTGGTCGGTGGCGTGCTGATCGCCATCCAGCGGCCGAGCTTCGACGTCTTCACGTACTGGCGCCAGCCGGCCTCGTTCGCGGTCGCCATCATCGGGATCATCCTGCTGTGGCTGGCGCTGTGCGATCTCGCGACGCGGCGGCCGTGGACCGATCGATGGTTCGGGTTCTTCTACGGCTGGAGCGACCGCGTCATCGCGATCTACTTCACCCATTGGATCATCGTCGGCTGGGGCGTCGGGCTGGTCGGCTTCCGCGCGCTCGCACTCGGGCCGGTCCTGCTGGCGATGGCCGTCGCGGTCGTGGCGACGAGCTATCTGTCGCGGTTCGCCGTCAAGCTCGAGACCAGCTGGTGGCTGCGCCGCGGTACGACTCGTGGGTCATCGGAGATCGCGGTCGAGGTTCCGGCGCCGCCGTCGGGCGTCTAGCATCCCGGGGATGTACCACCTCACGGAGTCGATCCGCATCGCGAGCCCGGCAGCCCTGGTGTGGACGATGCTCATCGACTTTCCGAACGTTCCCGCCTGGGAGAAGGACGTCCTCGAGGTCCGCCAGACGTCGCCGGGCAGCCCGACCGTCGGAACGACCTTCGTGGCGCGCCGCCTCTTCGGTGGGCGCGAGTCGCTCATCGATTGTCGGATCACCGACTGGCAGGACGGCCGTTCGGTGACGATGGAGCTCAGGGGCGGCGTGGTCCGATCTGCCTCCGTGACGTATGCCGTCGAGCCAACCGGGGTCGACACGTGCGACGTCACGTACGCCATGGATGGCCAGATGCGGCCGTTGCTGGCGTGGACCACGCCGTTCATCCCCGCGATCGGTCGTCGGTTGGTCCGCTCGAACCTCGCCAACCTCGCTCGGCTCGCCGCCGACGGCGGGTTTCGGCCGGGAGTAGGACAGGCTGCTCCCCGCACCCTGATCCGCAACGGGCTGCTTCTCTACGCGTCAGATGGTCGGCGGGCCTGAGCCAACGGCGGCGGCCTAGGCTTACGTCATCGGGGTGCACCCCCTTCAAGCCTGATTCGTCGCCTGGGGGACCCGTGCCATGCTCGGAACCGCGAACGTTCATCCGATCCTCCTGGCGAAGGACCTCGGACAGGCGAAGGCCTTCTACCACGGCAAGCTCGGGCTCGACGTCCTGGGCGAGAGCGAGCACAAGATCGAGTTCCGCTGTGGCGGCGGGACGAAGCTTGCCGTCTCGAAGAGCACCGTCGGGACGGCCGACAGCCAGACGCAGATCGGCTGGGAGGTCGACTCGGTCGAGGCGGAAGTCGACGACCTCCGATCGCGCGGGGTCAAGGTCGAGGATTACGACCTCCCCGAGTTGAAGACCGAGGACGGGATCGCGGACGTCGGGTTCGCGCGGATGGCCTGGATCATCGATCCGGGCAACAACGCGCTGGCGATCGTCGAGCTGAAACCGCAGCGCGACGACTGACCTCGAACGCTACAGCAGCGCGATCGGCCCCAACAGCAGCCAGCGCTTGGTGCGCCGACCGATCGGCCACGTGCCTGGTGGAGGCGGGGCATCCGCCGGCACGATGCGGACCGACGGGGTCGGCGGCCCAGTGCTCGCGATCTCGCCCGGCATCGGCGTCTCGAAGTCGTAGCGGCAATAGCCGCACAGACGGAGCTGACCCGCCCGGTACTGTCCACATCGCGGGCAGTACTTCAATTCGTGCTCTTGCGAATCGTTGTCGCTCGGCGACCCCAAACGCACGATCGTCATCACGGGATGCCACCTCGGCCTGGGACGCGACGAAATGGACCAGGCGGGCGGGGTCTGTACTTCGCGTGACGCGCAGGCCCCGGGCATACCCCGGGTGGACCTCCACGGTACTCGCCGGTGCGGGAACCGGCAATGGACGGCGGTGGACTCCCACGAGCAACGCTCCGCCGAGCACGGCGTCAGGGAGACAGCGCCGCGGAGAACCGCGGCCATCACCTGGGGGAACCCACATGTCCCGATCGCGCCCGCGCTCCAGACTCGGATCGATCCTGATCGCCGTCGTCGCCCTGCTGATGCTGTCGGCCGGATCGGTCGCCGCCGACACCGCACCTGGCGGGGGAGGGACCTTCACGCAGAACGGCACCACCGGCGACGCCTACACGGCCAGCTGTACGCCGAATGGCGACGACACCACGACGTGCGAGGAGCGCGGCCTGTCGGTGTTCACCGGCAGGATGAGCGATCCGACCTCCCACGCCACGCACCGCAACCAGGTGTGCGTCTATCTCAGCACCTATACCGCCGACGACGCCACCGGTGAGCTCGTTGGGGACCCGGTCTTCGAATCCGGCTGCGCCGTCGATCTGGCCGCGAGCAGCGTGACGGTCGGCAAGAACCTGACTTCCGTCAGGCTCGCCGCGACGACCATCGAGGTCAACGAGTTCGTGTGCGACAAGGAAGCCTGCGAGCCAGGACCGAGTCGCGACGTCCGGGTCGTGGGGACATGGACCGGCTTCGGGCCGACGTACGCGTCGAAATACCGTTCGTCGACCGATGACGGCGTCTGCCGCAGCCACGAGTCCGGCAAGGGTTCGAGCCGCGAAGCATCGTTCGCCGGAAGCGTCGACGGCGCGACCTTCGATGGCGAAACCTACGCCTCGATCGCCAGCGGCAAGTTCACGTTCCGCTCGCGGTGCATCGAGGTCTGAAACGACCCCGGTCCTCCCATCGCAGCCCTCGCCGGCGCACGGCGGGGGCTGTTTCTTTGCCGCAGAACACGCACGTTCAGGGCTGCCGCCCGATGTCCCTGCATCGACTTAGACCAAGTCTCGGTTCATCGCCGGCCTCCAGCCGGCCCGGACCCGAGGGGCATCACGATGCAGCAGCAAGCAGAGCTCGATCGGATCGTCGGAGCGGCGTACGACGTGTACGCCGCGCCGGTTCGCCGATACCTGACCGGCATCACGCGCGACGCCAGCGCCGCCGAGGACCTGACCCACGACGCGTTCCTGCGCCTCACGATCGAGGTCGGTGCCGGCCGGGTGCCGGACGACATCGGACCGTGGCTCCATCGCGTCGGCCACAACCTGGCGATGAGCCGCGGGCGACGTCGGTCGGTCGCGGATCGACACGCCGGCAACCTCGCCCGGCCCGAGCCGGCGCCCTTGCCCGAGACCGCAGCGCTCGAGGCCGAGGAGCAGCGCGCCGCGGTCGAGGCGCTCGGGCAGCTTTCACCAGTGCATCGACGCGTCGTGACGCTGGCTTCGTACGGGGTCGACGGCCCGGCGATCGCCCAGGCGATCGGTCGATCCGAAGGCGCCACTCGCACGTTGCTGTGTCGGGCGCGTGCACGCCTCCGTGCCAGCCTCCTTGCCGCCGAGGGAGCCGCCGAGCTGACCGCCACGCTGGGTTGACGCCATGACGGTGGCGCGACGGCCGTCGCTATCATCGGTCAGCGGTGATCGACGGCATCGAGCGAGGGACGATCGTCGGGCGAGACGCAGAGCTCGCCCAGCTCGACGCCGTACTCCGGGGGGTCGCCGGCGGGCGCGGCCGCACGTTCGTGATCGGTGGCGAAGCCGGGATCGGCAAGACGAGGCTGGTGGCCGAGATGGCGGATCGCGCCCGTCATGCTGGCGCCACCGTGCTTGGCGGTGACTGCCTCCCGTCCGGGATCGGGGCGATTCCCTACGCGCCGTTCGTCGAAGCACTGCGTCGCCTGACGCGCGCCTCGGAGCCGGGTGCCCTCGCGGGGCTGCTCGGGCCCGCGCGGGAGGAGCTCGGACGCCTGATCCCGGAGGTCGCTCCGCGCCCTCCCGCACGCGAGGTCGTGCAGGAGCCGGATCGCAGCGGTCAGGGCCGCCTGTTCGAGGCGCTCCTGCGCGTGCTCGAGCGGCAGGCCGAAGGAGGCCCGACGGCAGTGATCGTCGAGGACATCCAATGGGCCGACGAAGGCACGCGAGGCCTTATCACATTCCTGTCGCGGAACCTCCGGGAGACGGCTGTCCTGCTCGTGCTGACGGTGCGGATCGAGGACGTGCGAGCCGGCGGCCCGGTCGCGCGCTGGATGGCCGAGCTCGAGCGCGATCCGTGGGTCGAGCGGATCGACCTGCGCCCCCTCGATCGACACTCGATCGCCACGCTGCTCGGCACCGTCACCGGCACTCCGGCATCGAGCGAGCTGGTCGATGTCATCGCCGGCCGTTCGGGCGGGAACCCGTTCTTCGTCGAGCAACTCGCGACGTCGTCCTCGGCGGCACGTGCCGATCAACCGTTCCCCGCTCGCCTGCGGGACGTGCTCGCCGCGAAACTCTCCGAGCTGCCCTCGTCGACGCAGGTCGTTCTCCGAGCGGCCGCCGCGGCCGGCCGCCGTGTCGACGACGAGGTCCTGGCGGTCGTTCTGGGGATGTCGCCGAATGCGATCGCGGAAGCCCTCCGGCCGGCGCTCGCGCAGCGGATCCTGGTCGATGCCCAGGAGGTGGGGATCGAGGGACGCGGGTACGTCTTCCACCACGCGTTGCTCGCGGAGATGGCGGAGAGCGAGCTGATCCACGGCGAGCGCGACCGACTCCACGCGGCGTTCGCGTCGGAACTGGAGCGGCGTGGGGAGGTCGACGGCGTCGACGTCGCCCCCGCCGAGCTCGCCTACCACTGGGTGGCCGCGGGCGTTCGCGATCGAGCGGTGCCCGCGCTGATCGACGCGGGTCTCGCGGCGGAGCGCGTCTACGCGTTCGCCGAGGCGGGTCGCCACTTCGAAGGGGCCCTCGGGCTGTGGCTAGACGATCCTGATGCGCGGGCGATGACGGGTCTCGATCGGGTCGCCGTGCTGCAGCATGCCGCCGAGACGGCCGTGCTGACCGGTGCGTACGATCGGGCCGTCGCCTTCGGTCGGCAGGCGATCGTGGCCGCGGATCTCGACGACGCGATCAACGGCCGGCCCGACCTCGCGCGGCTGGGCGCGCTTCACGATCGGCTCCGCTGGTACCTCTGGGAAGCCGGCGACGGTGTAGGCGCGGAGTCGGCCGTGGCGACCGCCTTGCGCCTGATGCCGGTGGAGCCGGCGAGTGCCGTCCGGGCACGCGCCCTCGGTCAGGCCGCCGGATTACGGCTGTTCGGGGGCGCTCCGAAGGAAGCCGGGGAGCTTGCGTCGGAGGCGCTCGCGGTCGCCCGTGCGGCGCACGCGCCGGCGGAGGCGGCGTTCGCGCTGGGGATCCTGGGCTGGTCGACGGCGGTTGCCGGCTCGGTCGACGAGGGCATCGACCTCTACCAGCAAGGCCTGGCGATCGCCGAGGAGCTGGGCGGGGTCGAGGGGATCGCGCTCGGTCACGCGAACCTGGCGGCCCTGCTCGATCGCGTTGGCCGGAGCGCCGCGTCGCTCTCCGCCGCCCGCGACGGGTTCGCGATCGCGCAGCGGTTCGGCGTCACGAGGACCTATGGCGGCGAGCTGCTCGGGCACGTGGCGAAGGCGTCGTTCGATCTCGGGCTATGGGACGATGCGGTGGCGGCTGCGGAACAGGGGCTGGCCCTCGATCCGGTCGGTCCGTCCGCGATCTGGCTGCATATCAACCACGCCCGCGTCGACTCCAACCGCGGTCGTTTCGCGGATGCCGAGTCGCACATCGCCGCTGCCGGCGACATCACCGCCGGAGCCGATCGATACCGCGCGCAACTGCTCACCGCGACCGCCGAGCTCGGCGCGTGGCAGGGTCGCCTGCACGCGGTTCGAGCGATCGTCGATGCTGCGCTTGCCGGCCTCGACGACGGCGTGCCACTCGACCCCGCGATCGGTTGGCTGGCGTGGCATGCCCTGCGCGCGGAGGCGGCTGCCGCAGCGGAGGCACGATCGCGCCACGATGACCAGGCACGGGCCGAGATCGACCGCCGCGTATCGCCGATCGTCGAGCGTCTCGTCCGGGCGGCGAGTCACCCAGCAGCCGCATCCGACGACCCGAGGGTCGGCGCGGTCGCTGCGCTGTGCCGCGGTGAGCTCGGCCGGATCGCGGACTCGTCGGATCCGGCGACATGGGACGACGCCGCTTCAGCGTGGATGCGGCTCGAGCGTCCGGCGCCGGCCGCCTACGCGAGGTTCCGATCAGCCGAGGCGACCCTTCGTGGGCGTGGCGACCGCGCCACGGCGGCGACGAACCTCCGGTCCGCCCACGCGACGGCGGTCAAGCTGGACGCGGCGCCGCTCCGGGACGAGATCGAGGTCCTCGCGCGGCACGCCCGGATCGACCTCGACGTGGCGGCACCCCAAGACCGCCGGGATTCGCTCGGCCTCACCGAGCGCGAGGCGGAGGTGATCCGGCTGGTCGCGGCTGGCCGCTCGAACCAGCAGATCGCCGACGAGCTGTTCATCACCCGCAAGACCGCCAGCGTCCACGTGTCGAACATCCTCGGCAAGCTCGGCGCTGCCAACCGCGTCGAAGCGGCCGCGATCGCGCAGCGGCTCGGGCTCGGCGAGGCGCCCGACCGGTAACCCGACGCGAACCGCTCGGCTCCTCCGGTCGTACCGTTATCCGTGTCGCCCCAGGCACGGAGGCAAGGAGGAGTATCCATGCGGAAACTGCCAGCCATGATCGCCGGAGCGGGCCTGCTCCTGGTGATCGCCGCCCCGGCCGTGGTCGGCGATACGAACCGCGACTTCAAGGCGTCGCTCAACGGCTATCTCGAGACGCCCTCGGTGTCGACGACCGCACGCGGTGCGTTCTCGCTGCGGATCCACGGCGCGAGCATCACCTATCGCCTGACGTTCCGCGACCTGACCACGCCGACGCTGTTCGCGCACATCCACTTCGCGCGTCCTGACGTGGCGGGTGGCGTCGCCGCCTTCCTGTGCGGTGGCGGGACCAAGCCGGCCTGCCCGGCATCGGGCACGGTGACCGGGACGATCCTGCCATCCGACGTCGTCGGCCCTGCGGGCCAGGGCATCGCCGCCGGCGAGTTCGCCGAGCTCGTGCGGGCGATCCGGAATGGCGCGACGTACGCCAACGTCCACAGCGAGATGTTCCCGGGTGGTGAGATCCGGGGCAATATCCGCCGCGCCGACTGATCCGTCCGGCCGTTCGACGGCCAACGACCAGCCCATCGGCCGGGCGCCTATCGAGGGCTCCCGGCCGATCCACGTTCCGTACACTCGGGGCATGCCACAGCAAGTCATCCTCGACGTCGATACCGGCACCGATGACGCCGTCGCGCTCATGCTTGCCGCACTCCACGCGGACCTCGAGCTGATCGGCGCGACTACCGTCAATGGCAACGTCCCCGTCGACTACTGCACCGAGAACTCGCTGCGCGTCTTCGACTACATCGGCATCCCGGTGCCCGTCTACGAGGGCGTCAGCCGGCCGGTCGCGAGAGGCGACTTCCCGATCCCGCGAGGCGACATCCAGAGCTCCAACGCGGTCCACGGCGGGTATCTCGACATCCCGCCATCGCGCTCGACAAAGCAGGCCATCGGCGCGATCGAGTTCCTGATCGAGACGTATCGCGCGGCGACCCAGCCGATCATCCTCGTGCCCGTCGGGCCGCTGTCCAACATCGCGACCGCGCTGACCACCGAACCGCGGCTGAGCGAGCTGATCCCGGAGCTCGTGATCATGGGTGGCGCGAACCGATACGGGAACGTGACGCCACGGGCGGAGTTCAACGTCTGGGCGGATCCCGAGGCGGCACGGACCGTGATCAACAGCGGCATCCGCAAGATCACACTGGTGCCCCTCGACGCGACCCACCAGGCGTTGGTCTCGCTCGACGATTGCGTTGCCCTGCGTGCCCTTGGGACGCCCGCCGGGGAGGCCGCGGCGCGCTTCACGGAGCGCCGGATCCAGGGCTACGACACCACGCAGCCGATGAAACGGCCACACGCTGCCCCCGTGCACGATGCGCTCGCGGTCGCCTCGATCGTCGAGCCGTCCGTCATCACGACCCACTTCCTGCACGTCGACGTCGAGACCCAGGGTGAGCTGACGGTCGGCGAGACCGTGGTCGACACGAACTTCCGCAGCCGGCGCGAGCCGAACGTCCATGTCGCGCTCGATGCCGACGAGCGCGCCTTCGTCGCGATCCTCCTCGACACGTTCGCGCGAACCCCGGTCGCAACGTAGTACCCTGACGCCGTCCTTGGATGGCCGGTCCTGTGAGGCCGGCGTACCGGTCCAGTGAGGCCGGCGAAGGAGGCATCGATGTCCGCGTACGCCCTCGCCCACCACGCCGATCAGGCGGGTGGGTCGTTTGTTATCTGGACCGCCGTCGGGTGATCTCCCCACCGCCCCCGCGGGCGAGCGCGGTCGTCGATCCGCGGATCGGCGATCTCGGACCGGCGTTGCTGGCACTCGAGGACGGGACCGTGTTCCCGGGCGTCGCCTTCGGGGCGCCGATCGCGGCGGGCGGCGACCTCGTCGTCAACACCAGCCAGACCGGCTACCAGGAGGTCTGCACGGACCCGTCCTATGCCGGTCAGGTCGTCGTGATGACGTACCCGTTGATCGGGAACTACGGGCGGTTGATCGATGACGACCAATCCGTGCGTCCGTGGCTCCGCGCGCTGGTCGTGGCCAATGCCACGGCCGCGGTGCTCGACGATGCTCGGCAGCTCGCCTCCCTGCTCCGCACGAACGGCATCCCGGCGATCGCGGGCGTCGACACCCGGGCCCTCGCCAGACACCTGCGCACGAACGGCAGCCTGCGCGGGATCGTCACGACACCCGGCGAGCTGGATCTCGACGCCGCCCGTGTCGCGGCGGCTGCCGTGCCCCGTTGGGAGGACCAGGACTTCGTCGGCGCCGTCTCGCCGGCCGCGATCACCGACTACGGCGCGCCCGAGGATGGCGGGCCACTGATCGGGATCGTCGATCTCGGTCTCAAGACGAACATCGTGCGGTCGATGCGCCACCGGGGGGCGCGCGTCAGGGTCTTCCCGCACACCGTCGATGCATCGGACGTGCTGTCCTCCGACGTCGACGGCGTGATCCTCTCGCCAGGGCCCGGCGATCCCGCGCGGCTCGAGGCGCAGGTCAGGCTCGCACGATCGATCATCGATGCCGGACGGCCGCTCCTCGGGATCTGCCTCGGTCACCAGATCGTGGGCCGAGCGGCCGGCGCCGACACTCGCCGGCTGCGGTTCGGTCATCACGGGGCCAACCATCCGGTCCAGGACGTCGATCTCGGGCTGGTCCAGGTCACGGCACAGAACCACGAGGTCCAGGTCGTCGGCGAGTCGCTGCCGGCGGCGTCCGGGTTCCGCGTCAGCCAGATCAACCTCAACGATCGATCGGTCGAGGGGCTGCGCCACCGCGAGCTGCCGATCGAGACCGTCCAGTACCACCCCGAGGGCGCGCCGGGACCACTCGACGCGCTCGCCGTGTTCGACCGGTTCGTCGCGGCCGCCGGAGGCGCTCAGCGCACGTGATCGAGGCCCACCAGAAGCCGAACTCGGTGCTGATCCTCGGGAGTGGCCCGGTGGTCATCGGCCAGGCCGCGGAGTTCGACTACGCCGGCACGCAGGCCTGTCGGGCGCTCCGCGGCGAGGGCGTGCGCACGATCCTCGTCAACAGCAACCCGGCCACGATCATGACCGACCCCGAGGTCGCCGACGCGATCTACCTCGAGCCGCTGACGGTCGAGGCCGTCGAGGCCGTCATCGCCAAGGAGCGCCCGGACGGCGTGCTCGCCGGTCTCGGTGGCCAGACCGCCCTGAACCTCGCGACGGCGCTCGCGGAGGCCGGCGTCTTCGAGCGGTACGACGTCCGCCTGCTCGGAACGCCGCTCGAGGCGATACGGATGGCGGAGGACCGCGAGGCGTTCCGTGACCTGCTCGATCGGATCGGGCAGCCGTACGCCCCATCGTGGATCGTCGAGACGACCGAGGACGTCGAGACACGCGCTCCGCGAGATCGGTCTTCCCGCGATCGTCCGGCCCGCGTTCACGCTCGGCGGCACCGGCGGCGGCATCGTCGGGACCGAGACGGCCTACCGCGAGCGGATCCGTGCCGGTCTACGAGCCAGCCCGATCAAACAGGTGATGGTCGAGCGCTGCCTCGTCGGCTGGCAGGAGATCGAGTACGAGGTCATGCGCGACGCCGACGACACGTGCATCGCCGTGTGCTCGATGGAGAACGTCGATCCGCTCGGCGTCCACACCGGCGACTCGATCGTCGTCGCGCCGGTCCAGACGCTGAGCGACGCGGTGCACCAGCGGCTGCGCAGCGCGGCGCTCGCGATCATCCGCGCCCTCGGCGTCGAGGGCGGCTGCAACGTCCAGTTCGCGCTCTCGCCCGACTCGACCGAGTACGCCGTCATCGAGGTCAACCCGCGCGTGTCGCGCTCGTCCGCGCTCGCGTCGAAAGCCACGGGCTACCCGATCGCGCGCGTCGCGGCGCAGATCGCGGTCGGTCGGCGGCTCGCCGAGATCCCGAACGTCGTGACCGGCACCACGGTCGCCGCCTTCGAGCCCGCCCTCGACTACGTCGTCGTCAAGCTGCCGCGCTTCCCGTTCGACAAGTTCCCGACGGCCGACCGGACGCTCGGCAGCCAGATGAAGGCGACGGGCGAGGTGATGGCGATCGATCGGACCTTCGGCTCGGCGCTCAACAAGGCGCTTCGCGGGCTCGAGCAGGCCGGCGCCGGGCCGCTGGCCGAGGATCCGTCATGGACGCCCGCCTTCGACTATCTCGCGGCGGTGTATGCCGCCGACCCGGACGCGGAGCCGCTCGAGGACGAGCCGATCCGCTGGATCGACGAGACCGGGCAGGCGTGCGAGTCGACGCGCCACGCGCAGCGCACGGCCGCCCCGATCGTGCTCCGCCAGTTCCTCGAGCCCTCGGACTCGCGTCTCTGGAGACTGCTCGGGCTGCTCCGTCGCGGCGTCCCGCAGCAGGTCGTCGGGGAGGCCACGGGGATCTCGGCCTGGTTCCTCGCCGAGATGGGCCGCAACGTGGCGCTGGAACGCGAGGTTCGCGAGGCCGGCGCGCGGCTCATCGTCGCCACCGACCCTGCCGCCGCCGAGCTCCTCGCCACGGTCAAGCGCGCCGGTTTCGGCGACCGCGAGCTCGCGGGTCTGGCCGGCACGACCGTCGAGGAGGTCCGCGACGCTCGCCTCGCCAGCGGGATCGTGCCGGGGTACGCGATGGTCGATACGTGCGCCGCGGAGTTTGCGGCCGAGACGCCGTACTTCTACTCGACCTATGCCGCGGCGGGGTCGGCGCCCGAGGCGCCACCCGTCGAGCGTCCGGCCGCGCTGGTGATCGGCAGCGGGCCGGTGCGGATCGGGCAGGGGATCGAGTTCGACTACTGCGCGGTCCAGGCCGCCGACACGCTCCGCCGAGCCGGCTGGCAGGCCGTGATGATCAACTCGAACCCCGAGACGGTGTCCACCGACTTCGACGCCTCGTCGCGGCTCTACTTCGAACCGCTCGACCCCGAGAGCGTGCGCAACGTCATCGACGCCGAGGGTGGCATCCCGGCCGTCGTCGCGTTCGGTGGCCAGACGCCGCTCAACCTCGCCGCGCCGCTCGTGGCCGCGGGCGTCGAGCTGCTCGGCTCGGACCTCGAGGCGATCGACCAGGCGGAGGAGCGCGTGCGGTTCGCCGCCCTGCTGGATCGACTCGGGATCCCGCAGCCGGAGGGCGGCATGGCGCACAGCGTGGAGGAGGCGCTCACGCTCGCGGAGCGGATCGGCTACCCGGTGATCGTCCGCCCGTCGTTCGTGATCGGCGGGCTGGCGATCGACTTCTGCTACTCGCCCGAGGACCTGGCCCGCCAGCTGGCCCTGGCGACCGTCGTCGATCCCGATCGGCCGGTGCGCATCGACCGCTACCTCGAGGGCGTCGAAGTCGACGTCGATGCTGTCAGCGACGGTGAGCGAGTGCTGATCCCGGGGTTGCTCGAGCACGTCGAGCGGGCCGGCGTGCACTCGGGCGACAGCGTCGGGGTCTTCCCGCCGCAGACCGTCAGCGAGGGCGACCAGGACCTCATCGTGGCGACGATGGAGCGGATCGTGCTAGCCCTCGGCGCCCGCGGGCTGGTGAACGCACAGTTCATCGTCCGCGAGGACGGCGTCTACCTGATCGAGGTCAACCCGCGCGCCTCACGGACCGTGCCGTTCATCTCGAAGGTGACCGGTGTGCCGATGGTCGAGCTCGCGGTCCGGATCTCGCTTGGTGCCACGCTCCCCGAGCTCGGCTGGGACGGCGGGTTGCTGCCGCCCCCGCCGTTCGTGGCGGTCAAGGCGCCGGCGTTCTCGACGGCAAAGCTGCGCGGCGTCGACCCGTCGGTCGGGCCGGGGATGCAGTCGACCGGCGAGGTGATCGGCATCCACGAGGATCCGCGGGTCGCGCTCGCGAAAGCGCTGCTCGGCGCGGCGCTGGTCCCGCCGAGGGCGGGCGAGGCGGGCGAGCTGGCGCTGCTGTCGATCGCCGACCGGGACAAGGCGCTCCTGCCGCGTCTGGCCGCAGGGCTCGCCGGGGCGGGCTACCGACTCGCCGCCACACCGGGTACCCGGCGCCAGCTCGCCGAGGTGGGGTACGACGCCCGGCCGGTGGCCAAGCTCGGCGAGGAGGCCGACGCGGCGATCGGTGAGGTGCCGATCCTCGATCTCATCGCGACCGGCGAGGTGCGCCTCGTCGTCAACACGCCGACCCCGCGATCCGGAGCGGTCCGCGACGCGGCCGAGATCCGCCACGCGGCCACGGCCGAGGGGATCCTGTGCCTGACCGCGATGGAGACCGCGGTGGCCGCCGCCGAGGCGCTCGATCCGGCCATCGCCGATCAGCTGGCGATCGTGCGCTCGCTCGGGGAGTGGGTCCCCGAGCCGGGTCACCCTCGACTGGTCGTCACCGCCTGAGTCGAGGCCGCCGGCTGTTGCGGCGTCACGACGATCGCCTGACCGAGCGACCAGAGCGTCAGCGTCGTGAGGCCGACCATCACGATCGCCAGCGGCACCTGACGGACGGTCAGCGCTCGACCGACGATGCCCTTGGGCGCCTCGAGCGAGGCCACGACGTGGCCGCCCCACGCCCCGAGCATGTGGCCGCCCACGACGGCGGCGAGCTGGATCGTCCACACGAAGTCCGGGCGGCAGGCCTGCGCCGGATGGCTGGAAGAACGCAGTGCCAAAGATGTCCCAGCCGCGTTGGAGCGGGTCGGACACCGCGATGATCATCCGGGTGCCGTCGATGACCAGGTACGTCAGGTAGTGCGCGACGAGGTACCCGACGGCGATCGGCAGCAGGCCGGCACCGGTCGCGGGGACACCCACGACGCGCGTCACGGCGAGGGCCGCGGCGACGATGATGCCGAGGAACCCGGCGAGCAACAGGGTCTCGGTCGCGACCTGCGGGAACCCGAAGAGGTCGTACCAGATCTGGGTCTGTGAGAGCCCGTCGAACAGGATCGACCCGACGCCCAGCGCGATCATCACGACGTCGGACAGCTGCCAGCCCGGCTCCAGCAACCCGCTCGCGAACGGACGCTGGCGGACCCGGCCGGTCTCATCGACCAGCGCGAACGGGGCGAGCCGCCCGAGCAGCCGGAACCAGACGGTGAAGATCTCGCCGTGCGAACGCCACGTGTCGCGCCCGAACTGGGCCATCATCGCCAGCGTGAGCGCCGTATAGCCGACAAGGATCACGAACAGCACGGCGGGCGACGGCGCGAGCACGAGCTCGATCCAGACGACGGCACCGAAACCGATCACCGCCGGCCATCGCCCGAGCCGCTCGGGGTAGTCCGCCATGTCCCACGGCGTGACGCCTGCTTTCCGCAGGATCCACGCCCCGATGTCGAAGAGCGTCGAGAACGGATCGAGGAACTGCCACACGGGGCCAACGAAGGCCGACAGGATCGCGACCCCGACCCAGCCGTAGACCCACAGGAAGAGCGTCGTGACCTCGGCGTTGCTCACGCCGCCGGCGATGCCCTGGGCCACGATCCATACCCAGCCGATGAGCCCGATCGCCCGCAGGGCGATCCGCAGGGGTGCGGGCGGCAGCCGGCCATCCGCACGCGCGATCGGACGCTCCGCCCGGACGTCGCGAACGAGCACGAAGATGAACGACAGGGCGACGGTCGCGCCTGCTCCCGCGAGGTAGACCGCCAGCGGGAGCCGGCTCTCATACGTCGCGTTCAGCTGGTGCGCGGCGACGACCGCGGGGATCGCGAGCCAGAACCACGCCGCACTGGCGATCCCGGCACCGACCCAGCGACGCCCCGATCGCGGTCGCTCGCGTGCGGTCACGCTGCGGGCGGCGTCCGCCGGCCGCGCGTGACGAGCAGGACGCCGGCGATCGCGACGATCGCCAGCGCCGCGATGATGGGCAGCGTCGTGTCGCCGGTCCCGCCCGTCGACGTGCCGGTCCCCGGCGTCGCGCTGGGCGTGGGCGCCAGCGTGGGCAGCGGCGTCGGACTCGCGCTCGGTCCACCCGTCTGCTGGCCATTGCACCCGTCCGTGCAGATCGGTGTCGGCTCCGACGAGGGGCTAGGAAGTGTCTTTGTGGGCGTCGCAGGAGTCATCGTGAAGCTCCACGTGACCCGCTCGATGTCGCCGTCATCCGCGGACCGGGTCGTCGATCGAACCGTGAACACTCCTGGCGCCAGCGACGGCAGGTTCCGGATGAACATCTCCTTGGAGCCGCCGTCCGGCACGACGCCGCCACGGGCGACACGGTTCGCCGACGAATCGTAGAGACCGAGCGAGCTGCCGTCGGGGTCGAGGTTCTCGCTGTAGGTGGCGTGGATCTCCGGCGGGTTGCCGACGACCGTGTCCCCGTCCTTGGGGGATGCCGTGACCAGCTCGGCGTGCGCCGCGACGGTGAGCGGCAGCGCGAGTGCGGCCAGCACCAGGGCCACCATCGGGAAGCCGACATGAGACCGCCTGATGTGCATGCTCATGGCGCGGAGTCTACGCACGGATTGCCAAACGGGCAGGCCACCGGACGGACCGGCTCTCGAGGACCGACGTAAGGCCCAGACCGACCCGACGCGGTACGATCGCCGGCGACCACGATGTCCGTTCCGCCCAGCGAGGTAACCCCCGCGTGCCGACGACCGCAGTCCCGACCGTGTCCTTCACCGATGAGCGGCTGTCCAACGGCCTGCGCCTGATCGTCGCCGAGGACCACCTCGCTCCGGTCGTTGCGATCAACGTCTGGTACGACGTCGGATCCAAGCACGAGCAGCTGGGCAAGACCGGGTTCGCGCACCTCTTCGAGCACGTGATGTTCCAGGGCTCGCGCCACGTCGCCAAGGCCGAACACATCGCGCTGATCCAGGCTGCCGGCGGCACGATGAACGGCACGACCTGGCTGGATCGGACCAACTACTTCGAAACGCTGCCGTCGCATCAGCTCGACCTCGGCCTGTGGCTCGAGGCGGACCGCATGGCCACGCTCCTCGACGCGCTCAGCCAGGAGAACCTCGACAACCAGCGCGAGGTCGTGAAGAACGAGAAGCGCTGGTCGTACGACAACCGGCCCTACGGCTCGTGGCAGGAAAAGCTGCAGGCGCATCTTTACCCGCCGGAGCACCCCTACCACCATTCGACGATCGGCTCGATGGCCGACCTCGACGCGGCGTCCCTGGACGACGTCAAGGCGTTCTTCGCGACCTACTACGCGCCGAACAACGCCGTGCTATCGGTCGTTGGCGACGTGGATGCCGGGCACGTACGCACGAGCGTCGAGCGGTTTTTCGGGGCGATCCCGGCCAATCCGTCGATCCCGCCCTTGGGCGATCTGTCGCTGCCGCCGACACTCGGTGGCGAGATCCGCGAGATCGTCCGCGATCGTGTCCCGCTGCCGCGCATCTACGTCGGGTTCCGCGCCCCGGCCGCCGGCGACCACCGACTCGATGCGCTCGAGGTCGCTGGACAGATCCTGGCCGGCGGCAAGGGCAGTCGACTGCATCGACGGTTGGTCCGCGACGAGCGGATCGCCCAGGACGTCGCGTTGTTCACGCTTGGGTTCACCGGCGGCGCCTCGATCGCGGCCGGCTGGGCGACGGTCCGGCCGGGCGTGTCCGTCGACCGCGTCGAGACGGTGCTCCACGAGGAGATCGAGCGGCTGGCCGTCGAGCCGGTCTCGGACGACGAGCTGGCGCGCGCGTTCGCGCTCATCGAGGCCGATGAGTTGGGTGCGCTGCAGCGCGTCGAGGAGCGCGCCGACCGCCTGTCGATGTACGCGACGCTGTTCGACGACCCGGAGCTCGTCAACAAGATGCTCGGGCGCTACCTCTCCGTCACGCCCGAAAGGATCCTCGAGGTGGCCGCGGCGACGTTCCGGAAGGACAACCGGCTGGTGTTGACGTACCTGCCCGATACCGCGCCGATCGAGTCCGGCGAGGTCGACGCCGAGGCCGATGCCGACGCCCAGGGTGACGAAGAGGTGGCGGCATGACCGCCGAGTCGGCGCAGCGCGACGAGATCGTCGTGGCGACGCGCCCAACCCCGGGTGACCCACGGCCGTACGACTTCCCGTCCGTCCAGCACCAGCGACTTGGCAACGGGCTCACGACCCTCGTCGTCGACATGCCGGGTCGCCCGCTGGTGAGTGCCACGGTCATCGTCCCCGTCGGCGCTGGCGACGAGCCAGCCGACGATGGCGGCGCGGCGGTGCTGGCGGCGCGCGCCATGACCGAGGGCACCGAGCGCTACGACGCCGTCGCCTTGACCGAGGCAGCCGAGCGTCTTGGCGCGTCGCTGCACGCGGAGGCCGGTTGGGACGCGACGAGCGTCGGCGTCGACGTGCCCGCCGCACGCCTGGGCCAAGCGCTCGAGTTGCTTACCGAGGTGCTGCTCCACCCGACGTTCCCGGCGACCGAGGTCGATCGGCTGCGCGACGAACGGCTCAACGATCTCCTGCAGGCGCAGGCGGACCCGCGCCGCCGTGCGGACGAGACGTTCATCGGCACCATCTATGCCCAGGAATCGCCCTATCACCGACCCTCGGCGGGCACGCGCGAGACCGTCGAGCGGCTCGACTCCGACGCGGCGCGACGCGCGTACGAACGCCTCCTCGATCCCGATCGCACGACGCTCGTCGTTGCCGGCGACCTGGGCGGACAGGACGTGATCGGCACCGCCAACCGATTGCTCGGATCCTGGGCGCGGCATCCCGACGCCGCCCCGGCACGCCCCGTCGTCGATCGCGCGGCCGGATCGGGCCGGATCGTCCGTGTCGTCCATCGACCGGGGAGCGTCCAGACGGAGATCCGCATCGGCCATCCCGGCCTGCCGCGGCGCGTCCCGGACTACCACGCGGTCTCCGTGATGGCCGCGATCCTCGGCGGGCTGTTTAACTCGCGCCTGAATATGCAGCTCCGCGAGGCGAAGGGCTACACGTACGGGGCGGGCGCCGGTTTCGACATGCGCCGGGCCGCCGGACCGTTCACCGCTCGGGCCGCGGTCAACACCGAGGTCACGGTCCCCGCGGTGATCGACACGCTGGCCGAGCTCGAACGGATGCGCGACACCCGCGTCGAGGCGAGCGAGCTCGCGGCCGCGCGCGACTTCCTGATCGGCGTCTTCCCGCTGCGGTTCGAGACGCCTGGGGCCGTTGTCGGCGCGATCGCTGGACTATCGGTGCACGGTCTCGAGCTCGATGAGCTGACGGGCTACCGCGAACGGATCGAGGCCGTCGACGTCGACGCCGTGGCGGCGGCGGCCCGCGACCACCTGCTCGTCGATCGCGCCGCGATCGTGCTGGTCGGGGACGTCGACGCGTTCGGAGGGGACCTCGAGAAGGCCAGCCTCGGGCGGCTGGTGATCGACCGTGACGAGACGCCCGGAGCCGGGGCCATGGTGGCCGAAGCCGACGAGGCGGCCGCGGTCGGACCGACCGACGAGGGCGACGAGGCCGGACCAACGGCGGGCGCCGAGGATCCGTCGCTCCCAGGGTCGGACGAATCGGAGCCCGGCGCATCGGTCACGGCGGACGACGACTCCCGCTGAAACCTTTTCCCGGGTCGCTGCCTCGATGAGGTAGAGGCGGTCGGGTGACCGCTCGACCCAGGGGAGCCATCATCGATGCGAACCGACCCTCGACTGATCCGCGGCTTCGGCGTGGCGGTCGTCACCATGCTCATCGCTGCCGGCGCCGCCTTCGCGGCCAACGGCTCGACGTCGACCCAGGCGCCGACCGGCCCGGCGGTCGTCGACGTGACCACGACAGCTGCGCCGACCGAGACCGCGGAACCGACGGAGACCGCCGAGCCCGCCGAGACCGCCGAACCAACGGGGATCGCCGAGCCCGCCGAGACCGCGGAGCCGACGGGCGACGCCGGCGCGCGCGGCACCGCCGAGCCGACGGAAACCGCGGAGCCACAGGAGACCGAGGACGCCAACGACGACAACGGTGGCGATCGCGCCGGCGATGACGATGGCCCCGGGGATGACAACGGTGGAAACTCGGGCCCGAGTGACCAGTCCGGGCCGGGCGGCGGCAGTCATGACGACAGCGGCCATGACGGTGGCGACGACAGCGGGCACGGCGGCAGCGACGACTGACCGGTCGAACCCGGATCCGTGCACAGCCGGCCCCGTCACGGATGGATCGGCCCGACCCTTGGCATCATGGGGACGGGCCGATCCGGTGCGTCTGGCGCGGGGGGCCGCGATCACGCCTGGAGGTCCTCGATCGAGCACGGATCAGCGGCGGTCGGCCGGCCGGCTGTCGCAGTCGATGAACGAGCGCTCGTTGCCGCCGTCCTCGGTGGCGATCGCGAGGCCTTCCGCCGCCTCGTTGAACGCGAGGCGGACGCCCTCGTCCGAGCCTGTCAGCGCATCCTCGGCGACCAGGCCGAAGCCGAAGACGCCGCCCAGGAGGCATTCGTGACCGCCTACCGCTCCCTCGCCTCATGGCGCGGGGAGGGGACGTTCGGGGCGTGGCTGACCCGGATCGGGGTTCGCATCGCGCTCCGTCAGGCCGGCAAGCGACGAACAGTCGCCTGGCGTGACCCGGGCCGCTCCGTGTCAGGGATCGAGGATCGGCCGGACCCCGCCGATCGCGCCGCGGACCGCGCTGCGATGGCCGCCGCCCCCTTCACCGACCCCGCGCTGTTGTCGCTCCGCGCCGAGCGCGCGACGGAGATCCGAACCGCGGTCACCGGCCTGCCCGAACCGTACCGCGAGGTCGTCGCCTTGCGGTTCTTCGGCGAGTCGAGCCTCGAGGAGATCGCGACCCAGACGGGACGCCCGCTCGCGACCGTCAAGACGCACCTCTATCGCGGCCTCGCGCGACTCCGGGACCAGATCGAAGGCACCGACCGATGACCGAATTCCGACGCCGGTTCGACCCATCGGAGCTC
Organism: uncultured Chloroflexia bacterium; assembly: GCA_963788235.1. GTDB lineage: Bacteria > Chloroflexota > Limnocylindria > Limnocylindrales > CSP1-4 > SPCO01. Next base: position 805,727 of record CAWBFV010000004.1, read on the forward strand.
GACGCCGTCGCCGACGGCGATCAGGTCGAGCTCGTCGAGATCGCCCGCGACCTCGAGGCGTACGCCGAGGCCGGCTGGAGCGGGCCGACCGCCGGGTTCGAGGACCGGGTGATGGTGGCGATCACCGAGGAGCCCGCCCCACGGCTGCTCGCCGGATCGGGGCTTCTCGGGATCCTGCGGCAGGCGTGGCAGTTGGCCTGGAGCGGGGGCCGCCCGCTCGTGGTCCGTTCGCAGGCGCTCGCGCTGTTGCTGATCGTTGCCCTCGCGCTCGGCGGTGTCGGATCCGTGGCGGCCGTCGCAGCAAGTCGGCTCCTCGCGCCACCTGCTCCGCCCGCACCCACGATCCAACCGACGCCGCTGCCGACACCAAGCCCGCTGCCAAGCCCGTCTCCGTCGATCGCGACGCCGATACCGTCGCCAAGTGCCCCAGTCGCCCGGACGCCCCGCCCCTCGCCGACCGAGACCGAGCACGCGTCGGGCACCGACGACCACGGCGGCGGCTCGGGAAGTGATTCCGGGAGCGGATCAGGCTCGGGCGGTGGGACCTCCGGGTCGGGAAGCGGCGGCTCGGGTTCCGGCAGCGACAGCTCGGGATCCGGTAGCGATGACTCCGGCGGCTCGAACTCGGGACCCGGCGGCGGGTCGAGCGACGACCGGACCGCGGAACCGACTTCGGGTCACGACTAGCCGACTCAGGGAGCACGTCAAGGGCGAATTCGCGCACTCGTTGCTGCGTCGCACCGGAATGCGACCGATAAGGCGTCTTACCTGCTAGACGCAAGGCGATTCGCAAGGTATCCCTTGCAGCCTTCGAGACCTGGTACATCCGTCCGGGGCGGACCTAGTACCGATCTCCTAGTCGGATACCGCCGTGACCCTCGCGTCCTCGCGACCCCTCGCGCCTCGAGCAGCCCCCGACCGACACCGACGATCTGGTCAGTCCGTCGTCGAGTTCGCCCTCGTCGTCCCCGTCCTGTTCTTCATGGTCATCATGATCGCGGACTTCGGGCGCCTGTACACGGCCGCGGTTGCGATCGAATCGGCCTCCCGCGAAGCCGCGGACTACGGTGCTTTCAGCGCTGATCACTGGAGCTCGACCAACCCAGCCAACATCACGACGACGATCGCCGAGATGGAGCGCCGCGCCTGCACGGCGGCCGCTGGCAGCCACCTCGAGGGATATGTGGGTGCTGCGGACAATGCGACCTGCACGAACCCTGCGTTCACGTGCACGCTCGAGTGGGGCGGACACACCACGCCCTGTGCGACGTCAGGCGGCATGGTCGACACCAACGACTGTAGTGCCATCGCCACCCAGCCCAAAACGACCGAGGCGTGCACCGTCCACGTCCGCCTCGACTACACGTTCCGCGTGATCCTTGGACTCGTCACGTTCCCGGACTCGTTCCCGCTGGGGCGCGACAGCCGATTCCGGATCACCGACCTGACGCCGTCATGACGCGACGCCGACGTTCAGCGAGCCGTGCCCAGGCCCTGGTGGAGTTCGCCCTGGTCGCCCCGATCTTCTTCATCATGCTGTTCGCGCTGATCGACTTCGGTCGGTACGTCTACTACGTGCAGATCCTCAACAACGCCGCCCGCGAGGGCGCGCGCTACGCGATCGTCCACGGCGCGAAGGGGATCCCGTCGAGCGGTCCACCTGCTCCGGGAACGATCTCGTCGGACCCGTCGGGCGCGAACGTCAAGTCCACGGTTCGCAACTACCTCGTGGGCGTCATCGCCCAGGGCACGGCGTTGACGACCAACCTCTGTTGGCGATCGCCTCTGGACCCCCCGTGCAACGGAGGCCCAAGCCCCCGCGACAACTCCCGCGGCTACATCGTCGACGTCACTGTCGACTACGAGTTCCGGTCGGTCATCCCGATCGTCCCGATCCCCCCGATCACCGTGCAAGGAGCATCCACCCTTGTCATCAACAACTGATCGCGAGGCCCGCTCCGGCCAGATCCTGGTCCTCTTCGCGGGGGGCCTGGTCCTGATGCTGCTGATGGCGGCGCTCGTCTTCGACGTCGGCCAGAACCTCCTCGATCGACGGACCGAGCAGAACGTCGCCGATGCCGCCGCCCTGGCGGGGGCGCGGCATCTGCCCGCCGCCTACACATACCACGGGGGCTGCGCGGCGGCTCCATCCTCGATGCCGGCGGTGACCACCGCGTGCGCCGTCGCGGCAGACAGTGGCTTCGTCGATGGCACTGGCAGCAAGACCGTTCGGGTCGACATCCCGCCGATCGCCCCATCGACCCACGCAGGTCTGCCCGGACACGTGGAGGTGACGATCAATGCCAGCCGTCCCTCGTTCTTCCAGGGTGTCGTCGGCGTCACCGTTCAGCGCACTGGGGCCATGGGCGTCGCGACCAATGGCACGGACATCCCGCTGCCGTATTCACTCCTGGCGCTCGATCCGCACGGCTGCGGCGCGAACAAGATCACGGGATCTCCCGGCACCGCAGTCACAACCGACGGAACCGTCCACATCGACTCCGACTGCGCCAGCAATCCGGGAGCGCTGCAGCTCAGTGGCAACGGCGTCCTGACGGCCCCGGAATGCGATGTCGTGGGCCTGCTCAACACGACCAACAACGCGACGAATGCATGCGCGTCGGCTCCCTCCGGGGTCATGGTCTTTGGCGACCCGCTGCGCAATCTGCCCCCGCCTCCCAAACCCGGGCTTCCGGCGGCCGTCCAACCCATCAGCGCCCCGTCTGACCCGATCCCATCCGGCTGTCCGGGCGGGTCGTCGCCGGCGACCGAGGCCGCTCCCGCCAGCTGTTCCTTCACGAGCTCTTCGATGAACAACAAGGTCTACCGGATCTTCCCGGGCCTGTATCCAGGCGGGATCGCCGTCACGCGTGCCACCGTCTATATGGAGCCCGGCGTCTACTGGATCGGTGGGGGTGGGATCGACATCCGCAGCAATGGACCCAGCACCGTGCACGGCGCACTCGTCAGCAAGGCGTCCGGCGACAACACCGGGATGACGCCGACCGGCGGCGTCCTGATCTACAACTCGACCTTGCCGACGTCGGCGTATGGGCCGATCCATCTCAACGGCGGTGACGGCTCGACGCTCGCGCTCCGACCGATCCAGAGCGGGGTCTACAAGAACATGGTCATCTTCGTCGACCGGACCGCCGCGACCGGCAACGGCGATATCGATCTCAACGGCGCAGGTTCCACGTTGAACATCAGCGGGACGATCTATGCGGCCACGGGGAACGTCAAGCTGAACGGCAGCGAGTCGAGTGCGATCGGCACCCAGCTCATTTGCTACAACTTCGTCCTCAATGGCTCGGGTGCCGCGTTCACCCTCGACTACTCGCCGGACGACCTGTTCCATCTCAAGGGCGTCGGCCTCGTCGAGTAGGCTGGCGGCGTGATCGCCGTCATCGGGACACCGCGGCTCCAAGGGCAGGGCCCGGACGCCGACGTCGCGGGTCTGGCGGCCTCGATCGCGGCGGCCGCAGCCGCCGCTGGCAGTCGCGTCGAGCTCGTCGGGAAGGTCGGCGACGACCCAGCGGGCGACACCGTACTACTCGCGCTCGCCCGGCACCAGGTCGGGCACGTGGCCACCCTGCGCGATCCAGCGCGGATGACGCCGGTCGTCACGGTGGCCGACGATCCCGCCGACCTCGACCTCGACATCGACGTCGACGCCGCGCCCGAAGCGCCCGACCCGACCGCCCAGGCGCCCGCAGCCTCGCCTGTGCTCGAGGCCGCCGATGTGAGCCTGGCGATGCGCTACCTGCCGGAGCTCGCCGTGATCGTCACCGTCCACGTCGCACCTGAGGTCGTCGCCGAGGCCGTCGCGGCGGCTGGCTGGGCACGGACCGGACTGATCGTGGTCGTGGATCCCGCCGCCGATCCCCCTGAGGTACTCCCCGAGGGTGCGCTGGCGATCGCCGTCGCCGACGAGGACGAGCTCGGGGCTGGGGCCGGGGCGGCGATCGGCCGCTATGCCGCCGCGATCGACCGCGGCGAGCCGGCCGACGCCGCCTACGCTGAGTTGAAGGCGACCGGAACGACGCCAGCCTAGATCCCCAGCGTGCCCTCGGCGGGCAGCGGGGCGCCATCGGGCGCGACCGCGAGCGGCTCGATGAGCTCCGGCCCGTCCCGCCGGACGTCGTTCACGAAGCGCTCCACCGGGTAGATCCGCAGGTCCACGTCGTCGACGGGCTGGAGCATGGCCAGCAGCTCGGTCGGATCGCTGGCCTCCCCACCCGGCAGCCAGCGCTCCCACGCGCCATCGCCGAGGATGACCGGCATGCGGTCGTGGAGACCCGCGATCGCCTCGTTCGGCGTGGTCGTCACGATCGTGAACGTGCGGCGGACCTGCTCGCTCGCGGGGTCGTGCCAGCCGGCCCACAGACCAGCGAGCGCCATCGGTCGCCCGTCGGCGCGCACGATCCGGTACGGCTGGCGCACGGTCCCCTCGCGCTTCCATTCGTAGAAGGAATCGACCGGGACGATGCAGCGGCGCCGCTCGAAGGCGGCGCGGAACGCCGGGCTCGACGTGATGGTCTCGGCCCGGGCGTTGATCATCCGCGCGGCGCCCTTGAGATCGTCGGACCAGTGCGGGACGAGGCCCCAGCGGTACGCGGTCAGGGCGCGCCGCTCGTCCCGCTGCACGACCACCAGCGCGTCATCGGTCGGGGCGACGTTGTAGCGCGCCCCGAGCTCGTCGGCGAGCGGCTCGGCAGCGAAGATCTCGGCGAATTCCGACGCCGGCCGCTGTTGCGTGAACCGTCCGCACATGCCGGGAAGTCTAGTATCGTCGGCCCGATGGACGACCCGCGCCCACCCGTCACGCCGGATCCGACGCGACCGGGTCGCCTCTCCCACGAGGACGCCATCGCCCTGCTCGCCGGCGGCGACGCCGCGCTCGCAGCCGGCGATCCACACGAGGCGGCGGTCCGCTTCGGCCGGGTCGTCGGGTTCGAGGACGCCGCGGTCACGGCCGCGGCCCTGCTCGGTCTCGGGGAGGCCCGCTTCCGGCTCGGCCAGGACGACGCCGCCGTCGCCTCATGGAAGGCCGTCCTCCAGGTCGGCGAGACGCCGTCGGCCTACACGGCCTGGCGGAACCTCGCCGCAGCCGAGGTCCGGAACGGCGACCTGCGCAGCGCGATCGGGGCGTACCGCGAGGCCGAGCGTCGCGCACCGCCTGCCGATCGACCCGAGATCGCCAATCGGCTGGGCTGGCTCACCAAGGAGATCGGCGACGAGAGCGCGGCTCGGCGGTACTTCGCCAGGGGGCGTGGCGACAGCCCGCTGATCTCGGTCACCACGATCCTGATCGCGGCGACGGTGATCATCTCGCTCACCGCGATCCTGTCCAACGAAGGCCGGTTCCTGTACGACAACTTCGAGCTCGACAAGGTCAAGGTCGCTGAGGGTGAGTACTGGCGCCTGCTGACCGTCACGCTGCTGCACGGCAGCCCCGACGCCGGGTTCGTCTTCTCGTTCGCCCACCTCTTCTTCAACATGTACGCGCTGTACCTGGCCGGGCCGATCGTCGAGCGCTGGTACGGCGGCCTGGCGTTCCTCGTCTTCTATCTCGCTTGTGCGGCGGGTGGATCGGTGGCGAGCTTCGTGTTCGGCGGTCCGCAGCCCTCGGTCGGGGCGTCCGGCGCGATCTTCGGGCTCTTCGGGCTGCTGCTGGCAGCCAACCGCGTCTACCGGCCGGTCGACCGCCAGGGCCGGTACCTGATCGGTCAGCTCGGTGGGCTGATCGTCATCAACATCGTGTTCGGGTTCGCCATCCAGGGCATCGACAACGCCGCGCACCTTGGCGGGCTCGCGACCGGGCTCTGGCTCGGCGCGCTGCTGCAGCCGACCCGGGTGCAGACCCAGGTGTCTGTCTGGCAGCGGGCGGGCGACAGCGCGCTCGGTCGGCTGGCCAGCGTGCCCTGGGCGATGCCGGTCGTCGCGCTGGGCGTCGTGGCGATCGTGGTCGTCGCCGGGTTGCTGATCGGCACCCCCGGTCGTCTCGCGTGATCGCGCGACGCCGCTGAGCGTGGGCCGCGATGTTCGCGACGCTGCTGGGTGGCCTGCCCCGCCCGCCGCTCCCTGCTGAGGCGCGGCCCGAGGCCATCCTCGACGCGTGCCTCGCGCTCCAGGCCGAGCACCGCCTGGAGCCGGCGACGGACGGCGGCTGGCCGATCCATCCCGGCGATCCCGCGCGCTCCTGGATCGCGACCGCCGAGCGCGCCGGCCAGCTGGTCAAGGCCGTGCTTACTGGTCCGATCGGATCCGGGCGACCCGTGGCCGACATCCGGCGCGACGTGCTGGCGTTCGCCGAGGCGGGATGCCGCTGGATCGAGGTGCACGAGCCGGCGCCGGCGCTTCTGGCCTCCGAGGACATCGGCACGGACCGCAGTCGATTCGCCGAGGCGCACCGCGAGCTGACCGCCGACCTTCCTGGCGTCCACCTGTCGCTGGCCATCACGGGTGGCAGCGCCGACATCCTCGGGATCGAGACGATCCTGGCGGGGGCCTACGCGAGCCTCGCGCTCGACCTGATCGCCGGGCCGGACAACTGGCGTCTCGCGGTCGCGGCGCCCACGGAGGTCGGGATCATCTGCGGCGCGGTGGCGCCGACGCCCGGCAGCGACGACGGCCCCGAGATCCTGATCTGGGCGGCCGAGTACGCCGCCGCCAGCGGCGGCCGCGGGATGGATCGCGTCGGTCTGGCGACTTCGGGTTCGCTCGGGGAGCTGCCCTGGGACGTGGCCGCCACCAAGGTGCGCCGGCTGGGCGAGGCGGCCCGGTTCGCGGCGGCGCCACCAGAGGAGCGCCGAGCCGTGCTCGACCCCAGGACGTTCGATAGCCGCTCGGCCGCGCTCGGCCGATCGGCGCCGCCACCGCCGCCACGAACCCGACGCGCGCGACGCCCCCGCTGAGCCCACACGGCGGACCTACCATCGCCCGATGAGCACCACGAAGTTCTGGCACGGCTTTGCCGACATGCACCTCATCAAGGACGCGGAGCTCGTGTTCCGGTCCGCGCAGGGCGTCTGGCTCGAGACCGTCGACGGCCGGCGGCTGCTCGACTCGACCGCGGCCCTCTGGTACTGCGCGGTCGGGTTCGGCCGCGAGACGATCGCCCAGGCCGTCGCGGAACAGCTCACCAGGCTCGCGGCGTACTCGTCGTTCGGTGCGTACACGACCGAGCCGACCGTGCGACTCGCCGAGCGCCTGGCCGCGCTGGCCCCGATCGACGACGCGGTGGTCTTCTTCGGCTCGGGCGGATCGGACGCCATCGACACCGCCGCGAAGCTCGCACGGCGGTATTGGGACGCGGTCGGTCGCCCGGGCAAGCGGATCATCGTGTCGCGTGAGCACGCCTACCACGGCATGCACGCGTGGGGCACGTCGCTGAGCGGGATCCCGAGCTTTACCAGCGGCTACGGCGGGGCGTTCATCGACGAGGTGGTCGTCGTCGGTGCGATGGACACGGAAAGCGTCGGCAATCTGTTCGAGGATCGGGCTGACGAGATCGCCGCGTTCATCGGCGAGCCCGTGATCGGGGCCGGGGGCGTGTACCCGCCCGAGCCGTCCTACTGGCCCGAGATCCAGCGCCTGTGCCGCGAGCACGATGTGCTGCTGATCGCCGACGAGGTCATCACCGGCTTCGGGCGGACGGGTCGCATGTGGGGCTCGGAGCGGTACGGCATCGAGCCGGACATGATCACGTTCGCCAAGGCCGTGACCTCGGGCTACCAGCCGCTCGGCGGTGTGCTCGTCGGCGCACGCGTCCAGGAGCCGTTCTGGGCGGGCTCAGGCGCCGGCCCGGCGTTCATGCACGGGTACACGTACTCCGGCCACGCCACCGCGTGCGCCGCGGCGGAGGCCAACCTCGACATCATCGAGAGCGAGGGCCTCGTGGCGAGGGTCGCCACCCTCGAGGCGCCGCTCGACACCGCCGTCCGTCGGCTGCTCGCCCATCCGCTCGTCGGTGAGGTGCGCACGGTCGGGCTGACGGCAGCCGTGGCGATCCGCCCCGAGCTGCTCGCCAAGGATCCGGGGATCCCGGCACGGGCGGTCAGCGCGGCGATCGGGCACGGTGTCGCCACCCGCGTTTTGCGCGGCCACGCCCTGCACATCTCACCGGCGTTCACGATCACCGAGGGCGAGATCGACACGCTCGTCGACGGCCTGGCCGCGGCCCTCGACGACGTCGCCGCGCAGTAGGCGGTCCGGCCCGCGGAATCGACTTGATTCCCCACCACGACGGTGGGACCATCGCAGTCCCTCCCGCCGACACGAGGAGTTCGTCGGTCGGAGGCCCGAGTGCTCCAGCGGACGAAGCATCCTGCCCGTGCCGTGGGCTGAAATGGGCCACGGCCGGGGAACCCGTCGAAGGAGGTCCGGCCCGTGGGCAACCACATCTCCCTGACCGTCAACGGAGCCCGGCGGGAGCTCGACGTCGAGCCGAGACGCCTCCTCGTCCAGGCCATCCGCGAGGATCTCGACCTGACCGGTACCCACGTCGGCTGCGATACCAGCCAGTGCGGGGCGTGCACGGTCCACGTCGACGGCATGGCCGTCAAGTCGTGCACGATGCTCGCGGTCCAGGCCGATGGCGCGACCGTCACGACCATCGAGGGCATGGCCGAGGGCACGAGCCTCCACCCGCTCCAGACGGCGTTCTGGGAGCAGCACGGCCTGCAGTGCGGGTTCTGCACCCCCGGCATGATCATGACCGCCGCCGATCTGCTCGCCCGGAACGCGGACCCGAGCGACGACGAGATCCGCCACGCGATCGAGGGCAATATCTGCCGCTGCACGGGCTACCACAACATCGTGGCCGCCGTCAGAGCCGCGGCCAAGGCGATGCGCGAGGGCGTACCCGCCCCCACGCCCGCGTAGCGGGGAGTCACGACGATGACCGACGTACTCGACGCGCCTGCGACCACCCCGCTCGGCCAGCGCATCAAGCGCACCGAGGACCCCCGCTTCATCACGGGCAAGGGTCGCTATCTCGACGACATCAAGCTCCAATCGATGGCCCACATGGCCATCCTGCGCAGCCCGTATGCGCACGCCAACATCCGATCGGTCGACACGAGCGCCGCCGCGTCGATGCCTGGCGTGATCGCGGTGTTCGTCGGGGCCGACATCCCGTACAACCCGTTGCCGATGGCCTGGCCGGCCGGCGGCAGCGCGGGCATCCAGAACAACGTGAGCACGCCCCGGGTGCTGGCCACGGACAGCGTCAAGTGGACGGGCGAGGGCGTGGCCGCCGTGGTCGCGGAAACCCCCGAGCAGGCATACGACGCCATCGAGGCGATCACCGTCGACTGGGAGCCACTCCCGGCCGTCGTCGACGCCGAGGAGGCGATGAAGCCCGGCGCCCCGCAGCTCCACGAGAACGCCCCGAACAACGTGGTGTTCGAATGGTCGGTCGGCGACAAGGCCGGGACCGATGCGGCGATCGAGGCCGCGGAGGTCGTCGTCAAACAACGCATCGTCAACCAGCGGCTCATCCCGAACCCGATGGAGACCCGCGGCGACATCGGCTGGTACAACCCGGGCACCGACGAGTACACCGTCTGGATGTCCAGCCAGACCCCGCACATCCAGCGGTTGCTGCTGGCCGCGTTCGTGACCGGCATCCCCGAGCACAAGGTCCGCTGCATCAGCCCCGACATCGGTGGGGCATTCGGGACCAAGATCTTCTGCTACGCCGACATGGCGCTGTGCATGTTCGCGAGCAAGGCGATCGGCGGACGGCCGGTCAAGTGGGTCGAGGGTCGTCGCGAGAACTACCAGTCGACGATCCACGGCCGGGACCACATCACCTACCTCGAGATCGCCGGCAAGCGCGATGGCGAGGTGACCGGCGTCCGAGTCAAGACATACGCGAACCTCGGCGGCCGCCTCTCGACGATCGGACCGGGCATCCCGACGACGCTCTACGCCCGGGTCCTGTCCGGCTGCTACAAGATCCCCAACGTGTACGCCGAGGTGACCGGCGTCTACACGAACACGACGTTCGTCGACGCCTACCGCGGCGCCGGCCGGCCCGAGGCGACCTACGTCATCGAGCGGGCGATGGACCTGTTCGCCGCCGAGATCGGCATGGATCGTGCCGAGCTGCGTCGGCGCAACTTCATCCCGAAGGACCAGTTCCCGTACGAGAACCCGTCGGGGCTCGGCACCGCCAGCGGTGGCGCCAAGATCTACATCGACTCGGGCGACTACGAGCCGGCCATGGACAAGGCCCTGGCGATGGTCGACTACGGCGCCCTGGCGGCCCAGAAGGCCGACGCGAAGGAGCGCGGCAAGCTGCTGGGGGTCGGTTTCAGCACCTACATCGAGGTCTGCGGGGTCGCACCATCGAAATGGATCGGCGCGGTCGGCGAAGGCTGGGGCGCTGCGATGTGGGAGTCGTCCAACATCAAGATCCACCTGACCGGCAAGGTCATCGTCACCGTCGGCACCCAGCCCCAGGGCCAGGGCCACGAGACGACCTACGCCCAGGTCGTGGCCGACGAGCTTGGCATCCCGATGGAGGACATCATCGTCCAGCACTCGGACACGCTTGGCACACCGTTCGGCTATGGCTCGTACGGCAGTCGGACCTCGTCGGTCGGCATGACCGCCGCGATCAAGGCCGCCGGGAAGATCAAGGACAAGGCGCGCCGCTACGCCGCGCACATGCTCGAGGCCTCGGTCGAGGACATCGAGGTGGACGGCGCGGAGTACCGGGTCAAGGGCTCGCCCGATCGCAAGAAGACGATCCAGGAGATCGCCTTCGCGCTCGACCTCGCGTTCGATGCGCCCGAAGGCATGGAGCCGTATCTCGACGAGACGGCCTACTACGACACGCCGAACTGCACCTGGCCGTTCGGCACCCACATCGCGACGGTCGAGATCGACGAGGAGACCGGCGTGGTCGATCTCGTGCGCTACGTCGCCGTCGATGACGTCGGCAACAAGATCAACCCGATGATCGTGGACGGGCAGCTCCACGGCGGGATCGCGCAGGGCGTCGGGCAGGCGCTCTGGGAGGGCGCGGTCTACAGCGACGACGGTCAGCTGCTGACCGGCTCGATGCTCGACTACGCGCTGCCCAAGGCCTCGCGGCTCCCGAACTTCGAGCTCGGCGAGACCGTGACGCCCTCGCCGGTCAACCCGCTCGGCGTCAAGGGCGTCGGCGAGGCCGGCACGATCGCCTCGACGGCCGCGGTCGCGAACGCCGTGATCGATGCGCTCGGGGTCTATGGCATCCGCCACCTCGACATGCCCTACTCGTCCCAGAAGGTCTGGTCGGCGATCCAGTCGGCGAAGGGAGGCCAGGCATGATCCCCGCGGCGTTCGACTATCGCCGGGCGAGCTCGGTCGACGATGCGCTCGGGGCGCTGGCCTCGGGCGATGCCAAGGTGCTCGCCGGCGGGATGAGCCTGCTGCCGCTCATGAAGCTGCGTCTCGCGCAGCCGGGGATGCTCGTCGATATCGGGCAGCTCGACGAGCTTCGCCGGATCGGACCGACGGCCGACGGCGGCTACGAGGTCGGCGCGCTCGCGACGTATGCGGAGGTCATGGCCGCGACGTCGCTCCAGTTCGCACGGGACTGCATCCAGCACATCGGTGATGTCCAGGTCCGCAACCGCGGCACCGTCGGCGGGGCGATCGCCCACGCCGATCCGGCCTCGGACCTGCCGGCCCTCGGGCTCGCGCTCGACTACTCGGTCGTCCTCCGCTCGCAGCGAGGCGAGCGCGTGGTCCCGCTCGACGGGTTCTTCCAGGGGGCGTTCCAGACGGACATCGCGCCGGACGAGATCCTGGTCTCGATGCGCCGCGGACCACTCCCGGCCGGCGCGAGCGGTTCGTACCAGAAGCTGGCGCACCCGGCGTCGGGGTACTCGATCGTCGGCGTCTGTGCGGTCGTCGCCCGGGACGGCGGGACGATCAACCACGTCCGTGTGGCGTTGACCGGGGTCGGCGAGGTCGCGTATCGCGCCACGGCCGTGGAGTCGGCGCTGATGGGCAGCGACGGCTCGGCGGATGCGGTCGCCGCGGCTGCCGCGCACGCCGCGGACGGGCAGACCGTGAACAGCGATATCTACGCGGACCGGACCTATCGATCGAAGATGGCGGAGGTCTACACCCGCCGCGCGATCGAGGCGGCACTCGGCCGCTAGCCGACCGGCAGTCCCAGCGTCCCCGCGTGCGTGTCGAACGGCTCGTCCCGGGCAGGCGCGCGCCCGCGAAGCTCGTCGGAGCGGTCCTCGCCCGTGACCTGACCGTGGCCGGCGAGCGCTGGGACAAGGGTCGACGGTTGACGGCCGACGACCTGCATGCACTCGCAGCCGAGGAGCCGGGAGCGCCGATCACGGTGCTCCTTCCGGAGCGCGGCGAGCTGCACGAGGACGAGGCCGCGCTCCGCCTGGCGAAGGCGATCGCGGGGCCGAACCTCGACGTCCGCGGCCCGAACCAGAGTCGACTCGACCTCGTCGCCGCAGCGGCCGGGGTCGTCACGGTTCGCGTCGCCGAGCTCGAGCGAGTCAACCGGCTCGACCCGCTCGAGGTGTTCACGGTCTACGACGGACAGATCGTCGAGCGCGGCGATCTCGTGGCGAGCGTCAAGGTCGCGCCGCACCTCGTCGACGCGATGGTCGTGGAGGCGGGCGCGCGGATCGCCGCGTTCGGTAGCCAGCCGATCGTGTGGGTCTCGCCGTTCGCGCCGCGGCGCGTCGGCGTCGTCGTCAAGGAATCGGTGCGGGCCACGGCAAAGGACCGCTTCGAGGCCTCGGTCCGGGCCAAGATCGAGGGCCTCGGTTCCCAGATCATCGACATCGTCTACGTCGACGACGACCCCGACGCCGTCGAGCTGGCGGTCGCACGGTTCACGCGCGGGGTCGATACGGCGGACCTCATCCTGACCGCGGGCTCAGCGAGCACCGACCCGGGCGATGCGTTCTTCACCGCGATCGATGCGCTCGGCGGCCGGATCGTGCGCCGGGGCGTGCCGTCTCACCCCGGATCGATGCTGTGGCTCGCGCGTGTCGGCGGGACCTCGATCCTCGGACTGCCGACCTGCGGTGCCTATTCCCGGGCGACGGCCGTGGACCTGCTGCTGCCGCGCCTGCTGGCCGGCGAGCCGGCATCCGAGGCGACCGTGGCGAAGCTGGGGCACGGCGGCATCCTCACGCGCTCGCAGCGGTTCCGCTTCCCGCGGTACGCCCGGGAGCTCGACGACCCCGAGGGCTAGGCCGAGCTGCTCGAGGGGCCGCGTCACCCGTTCGGCGCCACGTGTCGACTGTCACGCAACAAAAACGGCTCGAGGGGCCTCGCGCCGCTCGTTCGGCGCCACCTGTCGACTGCCACGCAACAAGAGGGGCTGAAGCCGTGCCCGGCCGGGCCTCGACCCGTCCTTGTCGACTGCCAGGCAACAAATAGCGGCTGAAGCCCTGCCGGCCAGTGCGCGACGGTGCTTCGAGCCTGTTTTGTCGACTGCCAGGCACCGATGTCGGCCGAAGCGCCTCTTGACGGTCGTTCAGCTCGCCTTCGACCCGATTCTGTCGACTGACAGTCGACGCGCGCGTGGATCGCGGAGCTCCCGCCGGCCGACGCGCCGTGGGTCGAGGAGCTCCCGCCGGGCGCCGGGCCCCGGACTCTAGGCACTCCCACCCGCTGCGGCGTGCACCGACTCGTAGGCGCGGCTCACGATCTCGGCGGCCTCGATCGTCCGTCGATCGCTCAACGGGTTGCCGGCACGCGTCCGCCAGCGCTCGATGCCGGCCACGGCGGCGGCGCGCACGTCGTCGGCGGCGGCATCCGGCGGGAGCCCGACCCGCTGCGCGGCGCCGTCCGTGCCGGTCAGCCGGTCGATCTCTGCGCGCTCGTCCTCGTCCAGCAGGAGGTGACCGGCCAGGACCAGGTGCTGCAGCCGGAGCAGCGCGAGCTCTGTCGAGGACGCCTCCAGCCGGTCGACCGCCAGCACGACGTCGGACCCGCCCGAAACGCCGTCGCGGTCCAGCGCGGTCCCGATCGCCCGCAACGCGACCAGCGCCGATCGCGCCTTCAGCACCTGGGCACGCGCGGCGTACCGCTCGGCGAGGAGTCGTTGCAACGGGCGGATGCCGGAGTGCTCGAGCAGGGCGTTCGCGAGCGCCGTCGCCGTGGTCGCGTCGCGCTTGGCGATCAGGCCGACCGCCAGCCGCAACCCGAACAGGCCGAACCGTCCCAGCAGCTCCTCGCGGATCTCCTCGCCCAGCGGGCTGCGCTCCGGGTCCCGGAACCGCTCGACGGATCCGAGGAGCCGATCGCGGTCCGGCGCATCCAACCGGGCGACCGCCGAGAGCCAGTCGAACTCCTCCTGGCGCAGCGTCGCCCCGGTCTCGGCGAGCAGCCCGGCGACCGGCATGACGCCCGACGCCAGCTCGCGAACCCGGGGATCGCCCGCATACCGATCGGCGATCGATCGGGCCGACACCAGCGCGTCCGGCCGGGCAGCACCGATCTCGTCGGCGCGTGACAGCACCACGACCGCATTGACCGGCGAGGCGTGCGCGATCGAGTGATCCATGAACGCCTCGAGGAACCGCGCATCCGTGTGGTGGAGGTGGCGGACGAGGTACAGGACCGCATCGGCCTCGCCGGGGCTCTCGACGCCGGCATCGAGCAGCGCGACGCTCGTCCGCGCGGAGGCAGCCTGGTCGATCGAGCCCAGACCTGGGGTGTCGATGAGCGTCATCGAGGTCAGCTTCGCGGACGGCCACTCGACCTCGATCCGCTCGATCTCGTCGACCGTGTGCGCCCCGAGATCGATCTCCAGGACCCCATCGGTCCGCCGGAACGACAGCTCCGATCGCCCGGCGTCGTGGAGGTCGGCCGTCACGTTGTAGCCGAGCCCGTGCCGGTACCACGTCACGATGCGCGTGCATTCGCCCGCGTCGGTCGCGGCCAGCCGCTCGCCGACGAGCGCATTGAGCAACGTCGACTTGCCGGCCTTCACGCGACCGGCGAGCGCGACCCGCAACGGCTCGTCGAGCCGCCGCTCGACGAGCGGCGACCGCCGCGGCATGCTTGGTGCCGGTCGCTACGGACCGGGCGACGGACGTGGCCCGCCGCACCTCGGCGGCGAGGTCCGGATACGCGTCGGCTGGGCGGTCGGCCATCGCGTCCGCCCTACGTGGGCAGGTCGACGCAGTTGCCCGTGCCCTGGATGACGGAGTGGTCCATGTTCGCGACGAGGATGCACATCTTGGTCGCCGCCGCGGGCCGGTCGCTGACCTTGTACCCCTTGAACGGGATCGGCCCCGCGTAGAGGATCCACGGCCCCTTCCCGGGCACGCCGGCCTGGGACGGCTTGACGGTGTCGAAGAAGAAGTGGACGTGCCGGCCGGGCAGCACCTGCTTGTAGTTGTAGACCGCGTAGTCGACCACGTACCGTCCCCCGCTCGTCGTGATGCCGAGGATCCGGGCCTGTCGTCCGGCTGGGGTCGGGGTCGGTGTCGGCACGGGCGTGGGCGACGGGGTCGGGGTCGGGGTCGCGCTCGGCGTCGGCAGCAGCGACGGCGACGCGCTCGCGACGGACGGCGACGCGCTCGCGATGGCCAGGACGGAGGGCGACGAGGACGCCCCGCCGCTCAGGATCCCGGACGCGCCGAGGGCGATCGCGGCGACGACCACGACCGCGACACCGCCCAACGCGAGCGGCAGCACGCCGCGCCCAGCCGGTCCGGCGGAGATCCGGGCGCCGCCCGATGGCGGATCAGGGGGCGGGGGCGCACTCGTCTCGGCAGCGAGCGGCACCGGCAGCGCGGTCTCGGTCTCGTCCACGGCGGGAGGGACTGCCTCCGCCAACGTTTCTGGCGCGCCGGCCTCGGCCGCAGGCACAGCCCCAGCGGCCATCGCCGCCGCGGGCACGACCGCCGCGCGGCTTGGCGATGCGACTCCGCGACGAACGCTGCACCGAGGGCCATCGTGTGCTTGGGGTGCGCGTCGACTGCGACCGGCCGACCGGTCGCCTCGCGGACCATCTCGGCGACGAGCGGGATGCGCGAACTGCCACCGACCAGCAGCACCCGGTCGACGTCCTCGAAGCCGAGCCCCGCGCTTCGCGTGGCACGCCCGAGCGCCTCGATCGTCTCGTGGATGCGCGGTCGGATCGAGTCCTCGAACTCGGATCGGGTGAGGCGCAGCTCGGTCTGGATGCCGGGCAGGAAGATCGGGATCGTGGCATCGGTGTCGGACGACAGCGCTTCCTTGGCCCGACGGCACTCCTCGCGCAGCCGGGCGAGCGCGGCGAGCGTCGACGGATCGTTGGCGTCGACCTGTACGCCCTGTGCGGCGACCAGCCCCATCACCCGTCGGAAGAGGGCCTCGTCGAAGTCGATGCCCCCGAGTCGCTCCAGGCCCTCAGGCTGGCCGAGCGCCTCGAACCCGTCCTCGGTCTTGCGCAGGATCGTCGCGTCGAAGGTGCCGCCACCGAAGTCGTAGACCGCGATGACGCTGCCGACCGGTACCCGCTCCTGGCGGGCGTAGTACAGCGCCGCGGCCTCGGGCTCGGTCAGGAGCTCGACCGGCCCGATGTCGGCCTGGCGGATCGCCTGCTGGAACAGGTCGAGCTTGTACGCGCCGTAGCTCGCGGGATGGCACAGCGCGATCGCCGCCGGCGGCTCACCCGACTGCTCGCGACGCGGGCCACGATCGATCGGAGCAGGTGGGCGAGGAGCGCTTCGGCGCCGTACGGGGTGCCGCCCAGGATGATCGGCGTCGGATCCCCGAGACGGCGCTTGAACTCGCGGCCGGTCCGGGTGGGCTCGGCGAGCGCCCGCCGCTCGGCGGCCTCCCCGGTCAGGACCTCGCCGTCATCGCGCAAGAGCACGATCGACGGGATCGTCGCGGCGCGTTCGCCGAGCTGGAAGATCTCGAGCCGATCGCCGCGGGCGATCGCGGCCGCCGAGTAGGTCGTCCCGAGATCGATGCCGAGCGAATACGCCATGCGCTGTCAGGTCCCTCGATCCGTGGCAGGGCCACCGAGTCTACCGCGCTGGACGAGGCGCGAGACGCGGACGATACACTCCGGCCGGAGGAGGAGGGGACCCGCGTGACGGCTGGACCGATGGTGGCGCCCGCACCCCGAGCGCTCGACGAGCTGCTCGGGGACGTTCGCGTGCTGGCGCGCCGACTCGATCGCGACGACCTGGCCGAGCGGATCGACGAGATCCAGCGCCGAGCCGCCCGGTCCGAGACCGTCATCTGCGTGGTCGGCGAGTTCAAGAAGGGCAAGAGCGCATTGGTCAACGCGTTGCTCGGCGCCCCGACCTGCCCGGTCGACGACGACCTGGCGACGATGGCGGTCACGGTCGTGCGTCATGGCGAGACCCCGAGCGCGATCATCCACCGGCGGGAGGGCGGCGAGCCGGTCATCGAATCGATCGATCCTGATGCCCTGGCGGAATGGACGCTCGAGCGAGCCGGGCAGGAGCTGCGCCGGGACGTCGATCTCGTCGAGGTGCGGGCGCCGAACCCGCTGCTCGAAGGCGGCCTCACGCTCGTCGATACGCCGGGGGTCGGTGGCCTCAATGCCGGCCACGCGGCGGCGACGCTCGCGTTCCTCCCGTCGGCCGACGCGCTGATCTTCGTCACCGACACGTCGGCCGAGCTGTCGGCCCCGGAGCTCGAATTCCTGGCCAGCGCGCGCGGCGCCGGCCCGCCCGTGCTCATCGCGGCGACCAAGATCGACATGTACCCGGAGTGGCGCCGGATCATCGACCTCGACGCGGACCATCTCGCGGCGATCGGCCTGGTCGAGCGTCCGTTCGGGCTCAGCTCGACGCTCCGGCTCGACCCGGGGGAGCGTGACGACGAAAGTGGCTACGCCGCGTTCGCGACCGTGCTTCGCGAGGACGTCGTCGGCCGAGCACGGATCGCCGCCCAGGCGGCTGCGGCCGCGGACACGCGCTGGGTCCTGGGGCAGTTGCACGAGCCGCTCGTCGCGGAACGTGCGGGCCTCGAGACGCCCGAGGCTGCAGCGCGGATCGCCGGCGAGGTGGCAGCAGCCCGCGAGCGGCTGGCATCGCTGCGCCGGGCCGATGCCGTCTGGTCGACGCGGCTCGACGACGAGTTCTCCGCCCTGCGGACGCGCGTCGCCTTCGACTTCCAGCGCTCCCTGCGTGCGACCCTGCGCGAGGCGCAGACCGAGATCGACGGGACCGACCCGGGGAGCGTGTGGCCGGACCTCAGCGCCCGGCTCCAGACCGACATCGCGACGACGGTCCGCGGCGCCTTCCGCGATGCGACGACCGGGGCTGCCAACGTCCAGTCGACGATCGCCTCCATCCTCGCGGAGGAGGACGGCGGCGAGGTCGGCGCCCCCGCGATGACCTTCGACGTCGGCGAGTTCTGGTCGAGCGACCCCTCGTTCGAGGGACGGACGAAGTCCCGGATCAAGGCCGGATATGGGCTCGTGACCGGTGCCAAGGCGGGTGTCGAGTTGCTCGGTCTCGTCGGGACGTTGCTGGGTGCCGCGATCGTCGGCCCGGCAGTGCTCGGCGTGGCCGCCGTGTACGGCGGCAAGGAGGTGCTCGACGAGCGCCGCCGTCGCCTGGTGGATCGACGCCAGCAGGCGCGGACGTTCGTCGGTGACCTGATCGAGGAGATCCGCTTCCAGATCGAGGGTCGGTTGACGAACCTGTTCGACGAGATGCAGCGCCAGATGCGGGTCCGCTTCACGGAACGGGTCGGGGAGCTGCAGCGCACCGCGGCAGCCAGCGCCGCAGCGCTCGACCGCGCGGCGCGCAAGGATGCAGCGGACCGTCGCGCGCGAGCATCGGAGGTCGACGCGGACCTCGCCGCGATCACCGCGCTGGACGAGCGGGTCACGGCCCTTCGCCCCGAGCGCTAAGCGCGCCTGACAGTCGACAGATCCGGTCCGAACGCTACGTGTGGGGCCGCTGCGAGGGTATCCGTCGCGTGCCAGTCGACAAAGGCGGGTCGAACTGGCGACTGTTGGCCCTGCGGCCTCATTTCGACCCATCGGCGTCGCGTGGGAGGCAACGGATGCCACGGAGCCGGCGCAGCCGACCGCTTCGACCCGTCGGTGTCGCCTGGGAGTCGACAAAGGCAGCGACGCGGGCCGCTCGGACCGATGTTCGCGTGTAGAGTCATCTCATGACCGACCGAGACGACCGACCGGAAGGCACGCGCTCCATCGAGGCGCTGACCGAGGACTTCCGCGGGCGCGACTACATCACCGATCGCTCGCTCGCGACCGCGGTCTTCCTCGCGCTGGAGCTGGGTCGCCCGTTGCTGCTCGAAGGCGAAGCCGGCGTCGGCAAGACCGAGCTCGCCAAGGTGCTTGCGGCCTCGCTCGGCGCCCGCCTGATCCGGCTCCAGTGCTACGAGGGCCTCGACGTCAACACGGCGGTCTACGAGTGGAACTACCCGCGCCAGATGCTCGAGATCCGGCTGCTCGAGGCGCGCGGCGAGGCCGAGCACGCCAGCGCCCACGACATCTTCGGACCGGACTTCCTGATCCGGCGCCCACTGCTCCAGGCGCTCGAGAGCGACGACGGCGTCGCGCCGGTGCTGCTCATCGACGAGATCGACCGCGCGGACGAGGAGTTCGAGGCGTACCTGCTCGAGATCCTGTCGGACTTCCAGGTCACGGTCCCGGAGATCGGCACGATCCAGGCAGCCAAGCCGCCTCGGGTGATCCTCACCTCGAATCGGACGCGCGAGGTCCACGACGCGCTGAAGCGTCGCTGCCTGTACCACTGGATCGACTACCCGACCGCTCAGAAGGAATACGAGATCGTGCTCGCCCGGGTGCCGGCCGCGCCCGAGCAGCTCGCGCGCGAGGTGGTCGGCTTCGTGCATCGCCTGCGCGAGGCGGATCTCACCAAGGTGCCGGGGATCGCGGAGACGCTCGACTGGGCCGCGGCGCTGCTGTCGCTCGGCGCGAGGGAGCTCAAGCCGGAGCTGGTCGACGAGACGCTCGGCGTCGTCCTCAAGTACGAGGAGGACATCCGCCATATCCGCGGCGAGCAGGCCGCCAGGATGCTGAGCGAGGTCGCCGCGCGCGGCTGAGCGATGGAGCGCATGCCCGATCCCGCCATCGTCCGGGCACCATGGGGTCCCGAGGTCGACGGGCGCCGGTTGCTGAACGAGGCGGTCGGGTTCGGGCGGGCGTTGCGAGCCGCCGGCCTGCCCATCGACCTGGGCGCGGCCGTCGACTACGCGCGTGCCCTGACCCTGGTCGACGTCGGCTCGCGCGAACAGGTGCGCGCCGCCGGCGAGGCGGTCTTCGTCCGCCGCCGCGATGACCGAGAGCCCTACGACGTCGTCTTCGACCGGTGGTGGCGGGCGCGCGGTCGGCGATCCGGCGACTTCCAGGCCCCGGCCCTCCAGCGACCCGACGGGACCGAGGCGGACGGCGACGAGACCGACTGGTCAGGCCCAGCCGATGCCGGGCGACGAACGAGCGTCGAACCGCCCCGACGAATGGGGCGTGCCGGTCCCGTCGGCCGGCGAGGACGACGGCGAGTCTGCCGAAGAGATCGACGGCGTCGTCGTCGCGCCCGACGCGTATTCGCGTGGCGAGCTGCTTCGCCATCGTGAGTTCGACCGGATGACTCCGGCCGAGCTGCGCGATGCGGAACGCCTCGTCGACGCGCTGATCCCGCGGCTCGAGCAACGGCGGACGCGACGATACGAGCTGCACTCGCATGGACGCCGCCTCGCGCCCCGGGCGATGTTCCGCCGAAACCTCGGGACCGGCGGTCAGCTCGTCTCGTGGGTCTGGCGCCGGCCGATCAAGGAGCCGCGCTCGCTGGTCGTGCTGTGCGACATCAGCGGCTCGATGGAACGCCACTCGCGCTTGCTGCTGCGGTTCGTCCAGGCGCTGTCCGCGGCGAGCGAGGTGCGCGCCGAATCGTTCGTGTTCGGGACACGCCTCACGCGGGTCACGCGGCTGCTCCGCGATCGGGACCGGGACCGGGCGCTCGCGCGCGTCAGCGACAGCGTCAACGACTGGGCCGGTGGCACCCGCATCGGCGAGAGCTTCCGCACGTTCAACCAGCACTGGGCGCGCCGGTCACTGCGGAGCAGCGGGGTCGTGATCGTCGTGTCCGACGGGTGGGATCGCGGCGACCCGGCACTGGTCGCATCCGAGACCGCCCGATTGCGCCGCAACTGCCATCGTCTGGTCTGGCTGAACCCGCTGGCCGGCACGCCCGGGTACCAGCCGCTCGCGGGCGGCATGCGCGCGGCCTTTCCGTACATCGACGACTTCCTGCCGGCGGGGACCGTGGCGTCGCTGGAGCGCCTCGGCGAGATCCTCGGTGGCGTCCGATCCGCCGACACGCGCCAGGGCGCCGAGGCAGCCGCCCACGCGGCACTCCCCGGCGTGACCGACCTGACCGCGGTCGGGCCACCGTCCGAGCTGGGCGGCGCGCCGACCGACCCGAGCACTGCGAGGCCGATCCGATGAAGGAACTGCTCGACACGCTGTCCACCTGGCAAGGGGAGGGGATCGACACCGGGCGCGCCGTGGTCGTCCGCACGTTCGGTTCCGCGCCGCGACCGGAAGGTGCGGTGCTGCTGCACGCCGCGGATGGGCGGATCGCCGGATCCGTCAGTGGCGGCTGTGTCGAGGGGGCGGCCGCGGAACAGATCGAGCACGCCCGAGCGACCGGCAACGCCCTCGTGATCCGCTACGGGATCAGCGACGAGCAGGCCTGGGACGTCGGCCTCGCGTGTGGCGGCACGATCGACGTCCTGGTCGAACCCACTGTGCCGCGGGCGGCCGT
Organism: uncultured Chloroflexia bacterium; assembly: GCA_963788235.1. GTDB lineage: Bacteria > Chloroflexota > Limnocylindria > Limnocylindrales > CSP1-4 > SPCO01. The sequence goes on from CAWBFV010000004.1 coordinate 827,509, forward strand.
CCGGGCGGCGACCGACTCGATGGGGGCCGGCGGACGCGGTGCCGCGGTCGTGACCGTGCTGCCGGCCGACTCCCCACCCGCGGAGAGCGGCCCGCACACGCCTGGTGCGGGCGCTCCACCCGAGCCGCCACTCGTGGTCGACGAGGACGGCCGGCTCGAGGGTACGCTCGGCGATCCGGCACAGGACAGCGCGCTCGTCGAGGCGGCGCTCGAAGCGCTGCGGAGGGGCCAGTCGCGCACGGTCGAGCTCGGCGACCGATCTGTGTTCATCGAGGTCTATCCGGTCCGGCCGCGCCTCGTGATCGTGGGTGCCGTCGAAGTGGCGCGATCGCTCGCACGGCTCGCGAAGGAGCTGGGCTTCGAGGTGGTCGTGATCGATGGGCGGGCGTCGTTCGCGACGCCCGAGCGCTTCCCCGACGTCGATCGGCTGATCGTCGGGTGGCCCGACGAGATCGCGGACGAGATCGGCCTCGGACGCAACGACGCGGTCGCCGTGCTGACCCACGACGTCAAGTTCGACGAGCCGGCGATCGTCGAGGCGTTGCGTCGAGGGAGCCGGTACGTCGGGGCCGTGGGGTCGCGCAAGACGCAGGCCGAGCGACGACGCCGTCTCCTGGAGGCTGGCGTCGCGGCAGACCGACTCGCCGACCTGCGCGGGCCGGTCGGTCTCGACCTCGGTGGTCGCCAGCCCGCCGAGACGGCGCTCGCGATCCTCGCCGAGATCGTCGCGGAACGGTATGGCGGCACGGGCCGGCCGATGCGCGATCGGGCCAACACCGAGCGCGGTGCGACGAGCGTGGCCCTCGAGGGCACGCCGGTCACGGCCGGCTGAAGGAGCGAGGATGAAGGGCGATCGGGTCGAGGTGGTCGTCGACACGGGTGGTGCCGTGCAGACATTCGATATCGTGGCCAGCCGTAACGGCCGTCGGATCGAAGTCACCACGGCGCGCGGCGTGGTCGAGGTGACCGAGGTGACGCGCGGCGGCACACCGGTTCGCACGGGCCGGTTCATGGCCAGCCGATTGATCGCCCTGGTGGAGCATCCCGCTCGCGAGGGCGACTCGACCGTGGAGGTCACCACGCGCCGACGATTGGGCGCCAAGGAGCCGGCGGGCCGGCGCGGTGGGCGCGCGGAGCCGACGGCGGGCCTGTTCGACGAGGGCGAGTCGAGCGACGCCGACGGCTAAGGCCGTCATCGCGCGAGGTTGACGCGTCGGGGAGCATCGGGAGGTGCCCAACCGAGCCGCTCCCTCTGGAACCGTTGCCGCCGTCGTGCTCGCCGCCGGCGCCGGATCCCGCTTCGGCGGTCGCAAGCTGCTTGCGCCCCTTGAGGGGCGCCCGATCCTCCAGCACGTGCTCGACCAGCTCGCCGCTTCGGGCATCGCGGATGTCGTGGTGGTCCTCGGCTCGGATGCTGCCGAGATCGAGCGAGCGATCACCTGGCGCGCCGAGCGCCGGGTCCGCAACCCCGATCCCGGGCGTGGCCTGTCGAGCTCGCTCCAGGTCGGGATCGGTGCGCTCGACGGCGGTGTCGATGCGGCGCTGATCGTGCTTGGCGACCAGCCCCGGCTGCCGGCGCGGGCCGTCCGCGCGCTCCTCGACGCGCCGGCCGACGACGGCACGCCGATCGTCGTCCCGATCTACGGCCGCGATGCCGGTCGCAACCCGGTGCTGCTCGGCCGAGCCGCGTTCGGGCTGGTCGATGCCGCCGTCGGTGACCGGGGTCTCGGACCGATCCTCGCCGATCACCCGGAGCTCGTGCGCGAGCTGCCGATCGCGGTCGAGGGCGGCAACCCGGACGTCGATACACCGGCCGACCACGTGGCGCTGCTCGAGGCGGCCTGGGCGGCCCGGGTCCGCGCGAACGCCGAGCAGGTCGATCAATTCCGCGAGGTGTCCGACGGCGCGGACTTCTACGCGCCGGTGACCGGCCTGTTCCGCGCCGATCCGCGGCGGACCGACGAGCCGGTACTCGACGCGTTGCTCGAGCTGGTCGAGCCCGGCGAAACCTGGATCGATATCGGCGCCGGCGCCGGCCGCTACGCGCTGCCGATCGCGCTCGCCCTCGCGCCGTCCGGCGGCCGGGTGATCGCGCTCGACGCGTCGCCGGGCATGCTCGACGCCCTGCTCGAGCTCCAGAGCGAGCACGGCGTGACCGACGTCGAGGTGGTCGAGACCCGGTGGCCGCCGCCGCCCGGCACGCTCGCCAGGTTCGAGGCCGACGTCGCGCTGATCGCCCACGTCGGCTACGACATCGATCCGATCGGCCCGTTCATCGATGCGATGGAATCGGTGGCGCGTCGCCTGTGCGTTGCCGTGCTGATGGAGCGCCAGCCGGCGTCGCTCGCGGATCCATTCTGGCCGCCGGTCCACGGCGAGGCGCGAGTGCCGCTGCCGGCCCTCCCCGAGTTCGTCGAGCTGCTCCGGGCGCGCGGCCGCGAGCCGAACGTGCGCATGCTCGAGCGGGCGGCGCGGCGGTTCGGTTCGCGCGATGAGCTCGAGGGGTTCGTTCGACGGCAGCTCTGGGTCGAGGCTGGGAGCGCCGCCGATCGTCGGTTCCAGCACGCGCTCGACGAGCAGATCGAGACCGATGGTGACGGCGGGATCGGCTTGCGCGGCCAGCCGTCGCTGCCGATCGGCGTCGTTACTTGGAGGCCCAACCGTTGAGCGATCCGATGACCGCGCCCGATGGCCGGCCGATGGTCGGCCCGTTCGAACGCGCCGGCTGGCGCGATTGGCTCGAGGCGAACCACGCTGACCTCGACGGCGTGTATCTCGTCTCGTGGCGGCGTGGCGCGGGCAAGAGCAGCGTGGCCTACGAGGAAGCCGTCGAGGAGGCGCTCTGCGTCGGCTGGATCGATTCGACCGGTCGCGTCATCGATGAGAAGCGCTCGATCCAGTGGTACGCGCGACGCAAGCCACGGAGCAGCTGGGCGCGCAGCAACAAGGAGCGGATCGAGCGGCTGATGGCCGCTGGTCTGATGCGTCCCGCCGGGCTTGCCGCGATCGAGGAGGCCAAGAAGAACGGCAGTTGGACGTTGCTCGACGACGTCGAGAACCTGGTCGTGCCGGACGACCTGGCCGCGGCTCTCGCGGCCGCTCGGCCGGCACGCGCGAACTGGGACGCGTTCTCACGCAGCGCTCGACGGGCGATGCTCGAGTGGATCGTCCATGCGCGCCGACCCGAGACGCGCGTGGACCGAATCGCCCGCATCGCTGCTGGGGCGGCCCGGAATGAGCGCGCGTATCCACCGCCCGAACGGCCGCGGAGCGCCTAGGGCTCGTCGGCCTCGCGATCCATCGAGCGAAGCACGCGCTCGTCGCGGCCCATGCCGGCGACCATCGCCGCTTCGCGCACCAGCGCGCCACACCGTGTCCTCGTCGATCCGGTCGCCGGCCCGAAAGGTCAGCCAACGGGCCCGCTTGGTGATGCCGGCACCCTGCAGCTCCCCGAGCGGGTCGCGCATCGCCCAGCCCACGGGGAAGCCCAGATGGACGTGCGCGACCTCTGGCGAGATCCAGGCGAAATAGACGTTCCGCCGCCCGATGGGCAGGTCGTAGCCGATCAGACGCCAGCCGGCGCGGACGCGCTCGACCACGGTCGGCTCCGTGGCGACGACGATCGACCGTAGTCGCTGCGCGAGCGCCTGCATGGGCGGCGGGAAATCGTCGAGCAGTGCCTCAGGCGGGAGGGCATCCATGGTCATCATCATCGCCGCTCGGTCAGCCAATGCGTGGCATCTTTGGCACCGGGAGCTTGGTTCCTCGCCAGCGATACTGACAACGTGCGCCGTCGAATTGTCGCCTTCGCGTCGCTGGCCGTGCTCGTGGGCATGCTCGGATCGTCGCGGCCCGTCACGGCCTGCAGCCCGCCAATTGAGCCGCCAACAATCGAGGCGCTCGGCCCGGGCCAGATCGTGGTCGTCGGCACGACCGGGGAGCTGGTGATGGGCGGGCGCCTCTTCCATGTCGAGCGGTGGTTCAACGGGGATGCCGCCGTCACGCCGATCGTGATCGCGTTCAAGGAAGGCGAACCGATCGGCGATTGCAGCTACCCGGTCTCGGCGGGTTCGAGGCTGATCATCGCGCCATACATGGAGGAGGGTCGACTCTCGGCCAACCTCGGCACATTACAGGCCGACCCGGATTCCGAGGCCGGCCGCCGCTATGTCGAGGAGGCCGTGCGCCTCTTCGGACCGGGCGTCGCACCGGCGCCGAACCCCGACGTCCCGTCGCCGATCCCGACTCAGGCGACCGGCACCAACGCGGTCGGCGAGGCGACGATGGGCGCGGCGCTGATCCTGCTGGCCCTTGGCCTGGTGGCGTTCGGCGGCGCCGTGTTCCTCGTGAGGATCCGCCGACCTCGGTAACGGCTACGCCCCGGTCGGCGGATCGTGGTCGACGGCCGCACGGTGGTCAATCGATGGGAACGGGTCCGCGTTTCCTCTTGACATGTGACCAAAGAGTCACATAAAGTCGCGACGTGGCGGATGAGATGGCTCCGGTCTTCCGGGCACTCGCCGATCCCAATCGGCGGGAGCTCCTCGACCGGCTCTTCGAGCGCGATGGCCAGACGCTCGGTGAGCTATCCGCGGCGCTGCCGGGGATGACCAGGTTCGGCGTCATGAAGCATCTCGGGATCCTCGAGGGCGCCGGCCTGATCTCGACCCAACGGACTGGGCGCGAGAAGCGGCACTACCTGGACCCCGTTCCGATCCGTCTCGTCCACGACCGCTGGACCGGTAAGTTCGCCGCCTCGATCGTGGGCTCCATGACCGCGCTGAAGCGACACCTGGAGGCATCGATGGACACCGTCGACCACGTCTACTCGGTCTACATCAAAGCGCCGCCGGAGCGGGTGTGGCGCGCGATCGTCGATGGCGACGAGACCGTGCGGTACTACTACGGGACGCGCGTGGCGTCGACCTGGGACGTCGGTGCGCCGATCACGTACACCTACGACGACGGGTCGGTCGCCGCCGACGGGTCCGTGCTCGAGATCGACCCGGGGCGGAGCGTCGTGATGTCGTTCCATCCGCGCTGGGACCCGGACATCGAGCGCGAAGGACCCATCCGGATGACCTGGGCAGTCGAGGCGGGCCAGCGGCCGGGTCTGACGAAGCTGACCGTGACCTCGGCACTGACCCCGGGCTCGCGAACCGAGGGCGAGTTCAGCGGCGGCGTGGTCTACATCGTGTCCGGGCTCAAGACCGCGCTGGAGACGGGGGAGCCGCTCGCCGTGGCGTGACGGTCGGCCTCGATCCGGGCCGGGGTCGGGTCGTCGCCGGCGTGCATCAGATGCACGCAACGGGGGGCCACGGGGTCACGACGCGGCTCCTCGCGTCGATCCTGCGGCGTTCGATGCCGCCTTACCGCCGACGAGTCGCCAGTCGCGCCTGTTCGCGTTGCGAATCGTACGAATCGCGGCATTGGATGCTCCGCGGCAAGGCCCTGACGGGCGATTCGGGCTCGGTGCGTGCATTCGATGCACGCGGTCCCCGGACAAGCGGCATCGGATGCGTCACTGGGAGCAAAGAGCGCCCGCACGCTCCGCGTGGTGCGGGCACGGTCGGCGTGGCGCCGGCACGGTCGGCGTGGCCCGGGCACGGTCGGCCTCGATCCGGGTCGCGCCTGAAGGCGTATCGTCTCGCGCATGCAGTTCGACGGCACCTTCGAGGTCGATGCGCCGCGCGACCGCGTCTGGGCGTTCATCATCGATCCCCAGCAAGTCGGCCAGTGCGGGCCCGGCGTCGAGTCGATCGAGGTCATCGACGACCGCCGCTTCAAGGCGACGGCCAAGGTCGGGATCGGGTTCATCAGCGCGCGCTTCGTCGTCGACCTCGAGTTCGTCGATGTCGACGAGCCGAACCAGGCCACGATCAAGGCACACGGCCAGGCGCCTGGCAGCGCCGTCGACGGCACGGCGCAGATCCGCCTCTCGGACGGTGAGTCTGGCGGGACCCGGATGGATTGGTCGGCCACGGTGAACATCTCGGGCACGCTCGCGAGCGTCGGGGCCCGGCTGATCGATGGGACCGCGAACAAGATGATCGGGCAGACCTTCGACTGCATGAAGGCCAAGCTCGAGACGTGAGCACACCCGATCGGCGATCGGGCGTCCCCAAGGCTCTCCGGGCAGCGGTGTGACTGCGGCCCCCGTCACCGTCGAAGTGCGGGTCGGCCGCCCCGCACCGCGTGCGTGGGGGTATCTGCGGGCGAACCCGACGTTCTGGATCGGCCTGATCGGCGTCGCGCTGATCATCGGGTCGGCGATCCTCGCGCCACTCGTCGCGCCATATGACCCCAACCTCCAGTTCCGGGGCGAAGGCCTGACGCCGACCGGCGATCCGCTTGGTCCGACCGCGAAGTTTCCCCTCGGCACGGACAAGCTCGGGCGCGACGAGCTCAGCCGCCTCGTCTACGGGGCGCGGACGTCGCTCACCGTTGGGATCGTCGCCAACACGCTCGCGGTCGTGGTCGGGGTCGTCGTCGGCACGATCGCGGCGTATGCCCGCAACCGTCCGGTGCGACTGTCGCTGTTCGGGCGCGGGCGGGGCGTGGCGATCCCGATCGAGACGATTCTGATGCGCACGACCGACGCCTTCCTGGCATTCCCCGCGCTGCTCGTGGCCATCGCGCTCGTGGCGATCGTGGGCCCCAGTCTCGGTCTCGTGATCGTCGTCATCGCCGCGATCCTCTGGACCACGACCGCACGGATCGTCTACTCGACGTCATTGATCGTGCTCGCGAGTGACTTCGTGCTCGCGGCGAGCGCGATCGGCGTGTCGGATCGCCGGATGATCCTCCGCCACCTCCTGCCGCACCTGGTTCCACTCGTGATCGTGTACGCGACGCTCGGCATCGCGACGACGGTCCTGTTCGAAGCCACGCTGTCGTTCCTCGGCGTCGGCGTGCCACCTCCGACGCCGTCGTGGGGCGGCATGATCATCGAGCACGTCGGCTATTACCGGACCGATCCGCGCGTGGTGGCCTTGCCCGGCTTCGCGATCATGGCCACCATCCTCTCGTTCAACCTGCTCGGGGACGCCCTGGCGGACGCCCTCGACCCGCGCCACTGGCGTTGATGCGTGGTCGGCGCTCACCGACCCGGAGAAGGAGGTCCAACGTGAGAAGGACCCGGGGTTTGGGGACCAGGACCACGCTGGGCGTGGTCGTCATCCTGCTCGCAGCCGCCTGTCAGGCGCAGGCGACGCCGTCGGGCTCCACCGCGGCGAGCGCGCCGGCCGCCTCGTCGGGAGGTGGTGCCAGCGCGCCGGCGTCATCGGGAGGGTCGGCGATCCCCCAGGGTGGCACCCTGTCGATCGGCTGGAACGGGGAGATCCAGTGGCTCGATCCCGCGCTCGGCTATGACGTGACCTCATGGCCGGCCGAACGGCTCATGTTCGAGCAGCTGCTGGGCTACGACGAGGGCACGAAGCTGGTGCCGATGCTCGCCGACGGGATGCCGACGATCTCGCCGGACGGCAAGACCTATACGTTCAAGCTCCACTCGGGCGTGAACTTCGTGAACGAGGACGGCAGCGTCCTGCGGCCGATGACCGCGGACGACGTCGTCTACTCGATCAACCGTGTGCTGAATCCCAACCTCAAGCCGAACCCGTCGCCCGTGGCGAGCGGCTTCTTCGGCAACATCGTCGGCGCCGACAAGGTGCTCGATGGCTCGTCGGAGACGGCGTCCGGCGTCAAGGCGGTCGATGCGAGCACCGTCGAATTCACCCTCAACCAGGCCGATCAGACGTTCCTCAACGTCCTGGCGACGCCGTTCGGATCGATCGTGCCCAAGGAACTCGCCGGCCTGGACGCGACGGCGTTCTCGGCCAAGCCGGTCGGCACTGGCCCGTATCTCTTCAAGAGCTACACCAAGGGCCAGGGCGCGACCTTCGTCAAGAACCCGGCGTATTGGCAGCCAGGCCAGCCGTACCTCGACACGATCGACTACCGGACCGGCCAGGACGGCAACGGCATGCTGCTGCAGATCGAGGCGGGCACCCTCGACCTCATGGGTGACCCGATGCCGCCCGCCCAGTTCACGGACGTCACCACCAACCCCGACTACAAGGACCAGGTCGTCCACCACACGATCGTCAACGTCGACTACGTGTTCATGGACACCCAGATGCCGAACGACGGCCCGTTCAGCAAGCTGGCCGTCCGCCAGGCCGTCAACTACGCGATCGACAAGGACGCGATCCTGCAGCTCGCGCACGGTGCCGGGGTCCCGGCGAACTGCATCTTCCCGCCCGACCTGCCGGGCTACGACCAGACGTGCAACCCGTACCCGCGGGACGTGGAGAAGGCCAAGCAATTGATGAAGGATGCCGGCCTCGAGGCTGGCTTCGACACGAAGTTCTACACGGACACGACCGACCCCGATCCGCAGATCGGAGCGTCGATCCAGCAGGACCTCGCCGCGATCGGCATCCGCACCCAGATCGTCTCGCAGGAGTTCGCGACGTTCCTCGACACGATCGAGACGCCGCACGCGGCGCCGATCGGCTGGGTCGGCTGGTTCCAGGACTATCCGGATCCGTCCGACTTCATCGACCCCACCCTATCCTGCGCTTCGGCGGTCAAGGGCGGCGCGAATGCGGCGCTGTACTGCAACAAGGAGGTCGATGCCCTCTCCGCGGCAGCGAAGGGCGAGACGGATTCCGCCAAGCGGCTCACCGAGTACCAGGAGATCCAGAAGAAGATCATGGCCGACGCCCCGTGGGCGCCGTTCCGCCACCAGGAGTGGTACACGCTCGTCGGCAAGCGCGTCGGTGGATACACCATCCACCCCGTCTGGCAGTACGACGTGCGGAGCCTGTACATCAAGCCGGGCGCCTGACGGCGCACCGGATCCGTTAACGCGCACCGCGATCGCGGATGGGGCTGTTCATCCTCCGCCGGCTCGGCTGGTCGGTGGTGGTCCTGTTCGCGATCGCCCTCGCGACGTTCGTCGTGACGTTCATCCTGCCGGCGGACCCGGCTCGCATGATCGCCGGGATCCGGGCCTCGCCGGAGGACGTCGCCCGGATCCGGCACGCGCTCGGGTTGGACGAGCCATTCTTCGTCCAGCTCGCGCGCTACCTCGGACGGATCGTCCAGGGCGATTTCGGACAGTCGTACATCCAGAACCGGCCGGTGCTCGGCCTCGTGCTCGAGCGCTTTCCGGCGACGCTCCAGCTGGCGTTAACCGGGATGGCTGTGGCGCTCCTGATCGGACTGCCGCTGGGCGTCCATGCCGCGACGCACCGCGGGACGTGGTCGGACCGCGCCGCAACGCTGTTCACGACGATCCTCGTCGCGGCGCCGTCGTTCCTGGTCGGCTACCTGCTGCTGTACACCCTGGCCTTCCAGCCGCAGGTCCTTGCGGGTGTGGAGATCTTCCCGATCGGGGGGTACAAGCCGTTCGACATCCGCTACCTGGCCTTACCGGCGATCACCCTCGGCTTCGCGGCGGCTGCGTACTACACGCGCCTGACGCGGACCGCGATGATCGACCAGCTCACACGGGACTACCTGACGACGGCGCGCGCCAAGGGTCTGCCCGAGCGGACGATTCGCTGGCGGCACGCCTTCCGCAACGCGCTCGGGCCAGTGCTGAGCCAGATCGGCCTCGACCTCGGGTTCTTCCTCGGCGGCGTCGTGGTCGTCGAGCGGGTGTTCTCGTGGCCAGGGATCGGCAAGCTGGCCGTGGATTCGATCGTGACCGCCGACGTCCCGCTGATCCTCGGTACGGTGCTGTTCGGGACGCTGTGCGTGGTGCTCGCCAACCTGGCGGTCGACGTGATCCAGGTCATCGTCGATCCAAGGCTTCGCGCGTGAAACGCCAAGTCGCCGGGGATCCGGCGTGACGTTCTCGATCGTCGCGTTCGACCAGGACACCGGCGATCTGGCGGTCGCCGTGCAGTCGAAGTTCCTGGGGGTGGGCGCGGTGGTCCCGTGGGCGCGCGCCGGTGTCGGGGCGATCGCGACCCAGGCGTTCGCGAACACGGCCTACGGGCCCGATGGCCTCGCGCTGCTCGACGACGGTCTCGACGCGGCAACCGCGCTCGCGCGGCTGGTCGAACCGGACGACCTGCGCGATCAGCGCCAGGTTGGGATCGTGGATGCCCGCGGACGCGGCGCCAGTCATACCGGACCCGATTGCTTTGCGTGGGCCGGCGGGCGAGTAGGCGATGGGTTCGCGGCCCAGGGCAACATCCTCGCGAGTGCCGCCGTCGTCGACGCCCTCACCGACACGTTCCAGGCCGGAGCGCTGCCGTTCCCGGAACGCCTCGTGGCGTGTCTCGCGGCGGCCGACGGCGCGGGTGGCGATCGGCGCGGCCGCGAGTCGGCGGCGCTCCTCGTCGTCCGCGACGGCGGCGGGTACGGGGGCGCAAACGATCGCTGGATCGATCTGCGCGTCGACCACCATGACGATCCGATCGGTGAGCTCGGCCGGCTGCTCGATCTACAACGGCTCTATTTCGAGCGGCCTGCCCCGGCCGACCTCGTGCCGCTCGACGAGGCGACGGCTGGCGAGATCCGCTCGATCATGGAGAGGCTGGGCGCCGCCCCGGGTGGCCGGCTCGGGTCGCTGTACACACCCATGTCGGGTGCCGTCGAGCGGGATCCCGAGCCGCGGCCGTCGGTCGGCGAGCCGCGTCCGCTGCCATCGAACTGGGATCGCGACTGGCAGCGCGCGCTCGAAGACTGGATGGCCGTGGAGAACCTGGAGGAACGAACCGCGGCGCTCGGCTGGATCGATCCGCGGGTCGTGCAGCTGCTGCGCGCCCGGATCCCCTGATGGAATGGATCCACCGAGTCGTCGGGCCGATCGCGACCAACGTGTACATCCTGGCCGACGAACGGTCGCGCGAGGCGATCGCGATCGATACTGCCACCCCGTCGCTGCGCTGGATCGCCGACGAGCTCACAGAACGCGATTGGACGCTGCAGCTGATCGTCTCGAGCCACGGCCACTGGGACCACATCGGTGACAACGCGGCGGTGGCCGAGCACGCCGGCGCCGACATCGCGGTCCACCCCCTCGACCGGCACCGGTTGACCGATCCCCAACCGATCATGGCGCCGTTCGAGATCGTCCCGTCGGTCCCTGCGGTCGAGCTGGCCGAGGGTGGCGAGGTCCGGTTCGGCTCGATCCGTCTGCGGGTGCTGCACACGCCGGGGCATACCGAAGGCTCGGTCTGTCTGCTCGATGTCGATACCGGCGCGCTGTTCAGCGGCGACACCCTGTTCGCCGGTGGCTGGGGCCGGGTCGACCTCCCGGGCGGCGACCCCGTCGCGATGGTCGAGTCACTCGGCCGGCTGCTCACCCTCGAGGATCACGTCGCGGTGCTGCCGGGTCACGGCCCGAGCACGACGATCGGCCGTGAGCGACCCTGGCTCGAGCTCGTGCGCGACCAGGGACAGCTCCTCGCCTAGGTCTCGGGCTGCGTCACCACGGTCACCGGCACCTGGACGGCGTCGCGCAACCGGCTGGGAACGTCCTCGCCGAGCCAGCGGGACAGGCCTTTCGGCAGCGTCGACACGATCACCTCATCGACCTCGCGATGGCGAAGCGCGTCCCGGACTGCCATCACCGGATCGCGATCGCCGACCTCGCCGTCGGCTTCCGCGCCCATCGCACGGAGCCGGTCCAGCACCTCGACGAGGCGTTCCTGGGCGACGTCGCGTGACGCATGTTCATCCCAGGTGAGCCGCCCGCCGACCGGGCTGAGCGGGACCACGACGTGCGTCAGCACCGGTCCCTCGGCAAGTCGAGCGGCGATGGCGTCGCGTAGCGACTCGCTGGTCAGCGTCTGATTGGCCACGATCAGGTAGGAACGCATGACCGGATCCTCCAACGCGTCCGGTCATGATGCCACCGCTGGTGGCAGCGATCAGCGGGCCTCCCGGTACTTCGCCTGCATCTGGCGTTCGACGGCCTTGTGGATCGACTTCCAGCGCTTCGATTCGGCCGCGCGAGCCCGATAGTCGACCTTGCGCTCGGCGTGCGCGAGCTCGCGCTCGAGCTTGCGATGGCTGGCGAAGCGATCCGCCGACAGGCTCCCGTCGTCGAGCGCCGACCGGATGGCGCACCCGGGCTCGCCGTCGTGCCGGCAATCGGAGAAGCGACAGCGCAGCGCCAGCTCGGCGATGTCGTCGAAGGCGACCTCGACACCCTCGTCGGCACCGGCCACCTCGAGCGAACGGATCCCGGGCGTGTCGATGAGCATTGCCCCGCCGGGCAGCTCGAACAGCTCGCGATGCGTCGTCGTGTGCCGCCCACGCGAATCGTCCGACCGGACCTCCGCGGTGGCCTGGCGCGTCTCGCCAAGCAGCGCGTTGACGAGCGTCGACTTGCCGACGCCCGACGAGCCCAGTACGACCGCGGTCTGCCCGCTCGCGAGATACGGCGTGAGGTCGGCCAGGTGATCGCCGGTGAGCGCCGAGAGCACGATGATCGGCACCGCGGGCGCGACCGACTCGACATCAAGCAGCCGCTGCTCGAGATCGAGCGCGACATCGGCCTTGTTCAGGACCACGATCGGGCGCACGCCGCTCGACCAGGCCACCGCGAGGTAGCGCTCGAGGCGGCGGAGGTTGAAGTCGTGGTCGAGACCGGCGACCAGGAAGGCGACGTCGACGTTCGCCGCGAGCACCTGCTCGTCCGCGAGGTGACCGGCAGTCCGCCGCGAAGCATCGGCAGCGCTGCGCACGAATGCGGAGCGGCGCGGCTGGACGGCGGTGATCACCGCCGGGTCGCCGTCGCCTGCCGCCAGGACGACCCAGTCGCCGACCGCCGGGTAGTCCGAATTGGCGAGTGCCTCGAACCGGAAGCGACCCGAAACGATCGCCGACCGGTCGACGCCGTCCGGCCCGCGCACGATCGAGGTCTCTTTGTGGACCGCGATGACGCGGGCCGTTGTCGCCCCGGCACCGGTCGGCGCCGGGGCGAGATCGTCGCGGATCGGGTCCTGCTCGAGCACGATCAGCCGACCCGCTTCAACTTGCCGGTCCGCTTGGCGTACCGCTCGGCACGACCGAAGGCCCAGAGCCCGAACGGGATGAGCACCGCACCCGCGATGAGCAGCGGCCACACGTCTCGCGTCAGCTCCGAGACCGGCGTGCCTTTGACGAGACCGGCACGCACCCCGTCGAGGACGTACGTCGCCGGCGACAGGTGCGAGAGCACCTGCATCCAGCCGGGCAGGATGTCGATCGAGTAGTAGACGCCGCTGACGAGCAGCAGGCACGACTGCAGCACGAACGTCATCTGCGCCCCGCGCTCGACGTAGAGCAGCGGCAGGATCGCCGCGATCATCCCGATCCCGACGAAGCTGAACGAGCCGAGCAGCATGAACGTCAGCGCGGTCAGCGGGTTCGCGTTGCTGAAGTCGAGCTGCGGGAAGAACAGCACGAGCGCGATGAAGATCACGCCCGTATGAACGAGCCCGTAGACCAGCGCATAGAGGACGCTGCCCAGCAGCTGGGCCCAGCGCCGGACCGGGGCCATGAAGGTGTACTCCAGCGTCCCCTCCCAGCGCTCGACCGTGATGGTCTCGGCGATCCAGCTGAAGACGACCGACAGGTAGTTCCAGAAGATCGCTCCGACCATCAGCGTCAGGAGCAGCGTCGGGCTGCCCTGGTCGGCACCGATGAGCGAGATCGACAGCGCGCCCGCGACGGAATAGACCAGGAAGGCAAGCTCCCAGCCCCAGTACCGGCGAGTCAGAAAGAAGTTGCGCTCGATGAAGGCGTACGAGGCCTTCAGCTCATGGGCGACGATGGTCACGAGAGGATCTCCTCAGGCGGAGGGCCGGCTCGACCCCGATCAGCGGGACCGAGCCAGCTCCAGCGGTTGATCCGCGGCGATGCGCTCGCCCACCGCGATCACGCGGCGACCGATCGATCGGCGGATGGATGGGCGCTGCTCGACGGATCGCGCGCGGGCGTGATCCTCGATCAGTCGTTCCTGGTGCTCGCGCGCCAGTTCCAATGCCAACTGGTTGAAGTTCATGTGTCTCACCTCCTTTCTGGTCATCAGTCGTCATCCGGCTCGGCGTCCTCGTCGACGTCGTCGTCGAGGGAGCGGCCGGTGTAGGTCATGAACACGTCCTCGAGGGTGGTCGCCCGTCCCAGGCGTTCGGCGGTGATCGCCTTCAGCCCGTCTGGCGTGTCCTCGGCCACGACGTGTCCGTCGTTGAGGACCGTGATCCGGGAGCAGAGGCGCTCGGCCTCCGCCAGGTCGTGGGTCGTCAGGACGATCGTGGCGTCGTGCGTCTTGTTGGTTTCCTCGATGAAGGCCTGGACCTCGAGCTTGCTGCGCGGGTCGAGGCCGGTCGTCGGCTCGTCGAGCAACAGGAGCGTCGGACTCGTCAGCAGCGCTCGCGCGATCGCGACCTTCTGCTGCATGCCTCGGCTCATCTGCTCGACCGGTCGGCCGACGCGCTTCTCGCTGATGCCCAGCCGGCCCAGGATCGAGATCGCCTCGCGCTTCGCGACGCTCCCATCGAGCCCGTACAGCCGGGCGGCGAACAGCAGGTTCTCCATCGGGCTGAGCTTCTTGAAGAAGGCCGCGTCGACGCTGACCCGGTTGATCAGGCGCTTGACGGCCATCTCGTCGCGCTCGATGTCGTGGCCGAAGACCTCGACCCGGCCCTTGTCCAGCGTCAGCAAGCCGCTGATCAGCCGGATGAGGGTCGATTTGCCCGAGCCGTTCGCGCCGAGGATCCCGTGCATGTCGCCGCGCTCGAGGCGCATCGACACATCGGAGATCGCCGCGACCGGCGCGCGATTCCGCCCCACGACGAAGGACTTGCTGAGCGCCCTCGATGAGCAGCGCGGGGACCGCCACGGTCGCCTCCGAAGCGACCGGAACGGTTCTCATGGTCGTCTTCAGTTGTTCGGTCAGGAGGGCGGTCACGGTGGACTCCGGTGCTGGTCGGCCGTGGTGTGGCCGGGGTGGTGGCGGACAGAACGAACGAGCCGCGGGCCTCGTCCGACGCTTCGTCGGTGGGCCACGCGGCTCCTGATTCCTTGTCCTGGTCTGCCGACCGGTCGATCCGGTCAGGGCAGGGGAGGCATCAAAAAAGCCGGGGGCCCGATCTGGCCCACGGCTCGTGATCTCTCCGGTTGGCGGTCCTGCCGCCTGCGGCTAGCTCGAGATGGGCGCAGATCTCCCGCGATCCACGGCGCCGATAGGCGCGGTGGTGCGTCGGAAGAGGTGCATCGTTCTCATTCGGAGGCCGCCTCCAGAGAGCTAGACGAGGGCGGGCGATCTGCGCGCCGTCGGGGAGTCTACGGGTCGAGGTGACCCGGTGTCAATGCGGACGGATGACCTGGATCGACCGCGACGGATGACGTACGAGCCGGTCGGCCGGCGGGTCGACGCGGTCCGGCGCGGCGGATCGAGCGGCGGACGATCGGTCGTGGCGGGGTCGCCGCGGTCGTCCTGCGCCGCGTGACGACGCGGAATCCGGCCGCTTCGAACATCGACAGCGTGCCCTTGATACACGAGGTCCGAGTCGGCGCGCTCGCCGTCGGTCAGCTCGATCGGGTAGGCCTCGAGCGTCGTCGCTCCCTGGTCCCGGGCGTAGTCGATCGCGGCATCGAGCAGCGCCGTTGCGACCCCTTGACCACGTGCCTGACGACCGACGACGAAGCAGACGATCGACCAGACCGGCTTGTCGTCGACCGGGGCGAGCACGCGCGAATGGGCCAGCCGTTCGTAGTCCCCACGAGGTCCGACGCTCACCCAACCGACGACGGCACCATCGCGATAGGCGACCAGACCCGGCGCCCGGCCGTCGCGGGCGGTGTCCGCCGTGGCCTTCTCGAGCACCTTCCGATGTCGCGCGCCGCTGCCGGCGCTGAAGTCGACGCCGCGGATCCGAAAGTAGGAGCACCAGCACCATTTGGGATCGCCGCCCTGCTCGAAGAGCGCCGCCAGATCCGGGAAGCGCTCGGGGGTGAGCGGTCGGATGTCGAGGTCCGCTGGCATCACGGCGATGGTAGGGCGGGTTTGGTGCCAGGTCCTGTCCCGAAGGTGCCAGGTCCTGTCCTGAAATGGCACGCGACCCTGCCCCGGAGCCGGTCGGCGTCGCTGTGGCACACGCGGAACGAACAGATCGTTCATGGCAAATCGCTCCACATGCAGCTTTGCCGCTGCTGGAGCCGATGGTGGATGCTCGTTCGTTCGGAGCGTGTGCGCCTCAGCGACAGCGTCCGGCGCGACCCGCCGCCGCGACTCGAGGCGTCGTTTGACGCTCCCCGGGGTCGGCCGTACGCTGCCCGTCCGAGTCCCAGAACCTCTCCCCGCGGAGCACCTCGTGGCCGAGACCTTGCCCGCGCGGGGCCGGTGGGCCTTCCGTCCCGTCCCGCCGACGCCGCGCTCGATCGTTGAGCTGATCCGAGCCGGCACGCTCGATGCGGAGCTGGCCGCGACGCTCTGGGTCCTGATCGAAGGGCGGGTGCCGGTCATCGTCGGGGCTCGTGATCGCCAGGTCGGGAAGTCGACCCTCCTGAGTGCCCTGCTCGACTTCCTCCCATCGGGCGTTCGAACGATCGAGCTCGAGGGCGCGATGGAGACGTTCGACTGGCTGCCCCAGGCGCCGGAGCTCGGCTGGCGACGCCCACGTGCCGGAGAGGCACTTGCTCGCCAGGTGATGGAACGGCCGACCACGCACACGCCCCCGATCCGGCCCGACAACACGGTCCTGCTCATCCCCGAGCTGTCCGACCATCTGCCGTCGTACACCTGGGGCGCCGAGGCGCGCATCGCGATCCGCGCGGTCAGCATCGGCTACGGACTCGCCGCCACCATCCACGCGGACTCGCTCGACGAGGTGTTCGAGGAGCTACGTCGTCCGCCGGTCAATCTCGGCGACGACGAGCTCTCCCGCCTCGGGCTCGTCCTGATCCTCCGTCGCGTTGGCGACGGGCTTCGGCGCGTCGTGGCCGCCCACTACGTCAGGCCGATCTCGCGCGACGAGCACGGTCACGTCCAGCGTCTCGGGCCTGCGGTGCTCGCGACCTGGGACCAGGACCACGATCGCTTCGAGCACTTCGGCTGGGGCATCACCCCCGAGCTGGCACTCCTCGTCGATCGTCGTGCCGGCGACCTCGAGCTCGAGGTCGATCGACGTCGCGACTACCTGGCCGGCCTCGCCGAGGCAGGGATCGTGGACGTCGATGCCGTGCGCGCCGCGATCGATGGCTATCCGAACGACCATGGCGGATCCCGCCCGCATCCCCGCGACGAATTGAGGTCTTGATGGCAACCGCCGACCGCCCCACCACGATCGCCGAGCTCCGCGCCTCGGGCTGGCGATCGCAGACCGTCAAGGACGAGCTCCGCGCCAATCTCCTCCGTCGCCTGGCGACCGGGGGACCGGTGCTGCCGGGGATCGTCGGGTACGACGACACCGTGATCCCGTCGATCGAGAACGCGATCCTCGCGGGCCACGACCTGGTGTTCCTCGGCGAACGCGGGCAGGCGAAGACGCGCATGGCCCGCCTGCTGATCGGGTTGCTCGACGAATGGCTGCCCGTCGTCGCCGGCGGCGAGCTCAACGACGACCCGTTCGCGCCGGTCTCCCCGGCCGCGAAGGCGATCGTCGAGCGGGACGGCGACGCGACGCCGATCGATTGGCTGCCACGCGAACGGCGCTACACGGAGAAGCTCGCCACGCCCGACATCACGATCGCGGACCTCATCGGCGAGGTCGACCCGATCAAGATCGCCGAGGGTCGCTATCTCTCCGACGAGCTGACCCTGCACTACGGCCTGATCCCGCGGGGCAATCGCGGGATCGTGGCGATCAACGAGCTGCCCGACCTCGCCGAGCGGATCCAGGTCGGCCTGCTGAACGTGCTCGAGGAACGCGACGTCCAGATCCGCGGCTTCACCGTCCGCCTGCCGCTCGACCTCTACGTCGTGGCGTCGGCGAACCCCGAGGACTACACGTCGCGCGGCCGGATCATCACGCCACTCAAGGATCGGCTCGGGTCGCAGATCCGAACGCACTACCCGCACTCGCTCGACCACGAGCTGTCGATCGTCGCCCAGGAGAAGCACCGGTTCGGCGATCCGCCGCCGCTGACCGACGGCTCCCCGGCGGTGCCGACCGTCGTCGTGCCGCCGTTCTTCGAAGAGCTGGTGGCCGAGATCACGCATCTCGCGCGGCGCTCGCCGGAGATCAGCCAGCGCTCGGGCGTCTCGGTCCGGGTCTCCGTGGCGAACATGGAGGTCCTCGAGGCGGCGGCGCTCAAGCGCGCGGTCCGGCTTGGCGAGCCGCTCGGCGCGCCGCGGGTCTCCGACCTCGGCGCGGTCATGGCCTCGACCGTCGGCAAGGTCGAGCTCGAATCGGTCGGGGACGACGCACCCGAGGAGCGCGTCGTCGAGCGAGTCATCACCAAGGCGCTCTACGCGACGTTCAACCGGCGCGTGACGCTCGACGACCTCGACCCGATCGTGGAGGCGTTCGAGGACGGCTTCATCATCGAGACTGGCGAGCGGACGCCGTCGCGCGAGTACGTCGCGTGGCTGCGCGAGGTCCCAGGCCTGGATGACGCGGTCGCGCGTCTCGGGACCTTTGACGTCACCGATGGGGCCGAGGAACCGGCCGTCGTCGCCTCCGCGGTCGAGTTCCTGCTCGAGGGCCTGCATCTCGCGCGCCGGCTGAACAAGGAGCGCGTGCCCGGCGGCACCGTCTACCACCGCTGATGGCGATCGCCGGGGTGACCGCCTACTCGCCGGATCCTCGCGACCTCAGCGGTCGGGTATCCATCGATCGGGACGCGCTCGATGCGCTCGCCGGCCGTGCCCGCTACTCGCGCTGGGACGGCTCGCAACGGCTGCCGGACCTCGACGCCGACGAGATCCTCGAGGCGATCTCCGACGACGTGATGTCGGAAGGCGACCTCGCGGAAGCACTTCGGCGCCTCATGGACCGGGGCTGGCGCAGCGGCGACCCGACCCGACCGGACATGCCCGGTCTCCAGGACCTGATGGATCGCCTGGCACGGCGCCGCGAGGAGCTGCGTGAGCGGTACGGCCTGGGCGACGTCCTCGGTGATATCCGGCGTGAGCTCGACGAGATCGTCGCGGACGAACGTGCCGGCGTGGAGCGACGGCTGGATCGTGCAGCCGCCGACGCGCCGGATCCCGACACCGCAAGGGTCGCGCAGGATCTCGCGTCGAAGCGGCTGGATCGGCTCGATGGACTTCCCGCCGACATCGGGGAGCGGATCCGGGACCTGCGCGAGTACGACTTCATGGAGCCCGAGCCGCGGCAACGCTTCGAGGAGCTGGTCGAGCGGCTCGGGAAGCAGCTCCTCGACCAGTTCGTCGAGGGGATGAGCGACGCGATCCGCTCGATGACGCCCGAGGATCTCGCGGCGAACCGGGAGATGGTCCGCGACCTCAACGCGATGATCCGCGAGCGTCTCGCCGGCGGCGAGCCGGATGCATCGGCGTTCCTTGCCAAACACGGTCGGTTCTTCCCGGGGGCGACCACGTTCGACGACATCATCGAGCAGCTCACCGCTCGCATGGCCGCGATGCAGTCGCTGCTCCGCTCGCTGTCCTCGGAGCAACAGGCCGAGCTCCAATCGATGATGGAGGCGCTGCTCCGCGACGACCGCTTGCTGGTCGACCTGGGGCAGCTCGCCGCGAATCTCGACATGCTGCTGCCCGGTGGGCTCGGCGATCGAGTCCGGTTCAGCGGCGACGAGTCGCTCTCGCTCGATGGCGCGTTGAACCAGATCGGGCGGCTGCAGTCGATGGAGCGCCTCGAGGACGCATTAACCGACATCGATGGGCCGGGCGACCTCGCCTCCGTCGATCGGGGCCAGGTGCGCGACCTGCTCGGCGAGGAGTCCGTGCGCGACCTGGACGCGCTCGACGACCTCGCCCGACGCCTCGAAGAGGCCGGCTACCTGACCCGCGACGGCGAGCGCCTCGAGCTGACGCCGCGCGGCACCCGCCGGATCGGTCAGCAGGTGCTGGACGACCTGTTCGCTCGCCTCGAGCGCGACGCCTTCGGCGGTCATCGTCTCGACCGTGCTGGCCGCGGCGGCGAGCGGGAGGAGACGACCAAGGCGTACGAGTTCGGTGACCCGTTCCACCTGGACCTGCGCGGCACGCTGACCAACGCCATGACGCGCGACGAGAACGCGCCGGCGGCGATCGCGGACCGGCGCGCCACCGGCCAGCGCGCGATCCGGCTCACGTCGGAGGACTTCGAGGTCTACCGTACCGAGCAGCTGACCCGGACCGCAACGGTGCTGCTCGTCGACATGAGCCGCTCGATGCTGCTGCGCGGTTGCTTCCTCGCCGCCAAGAAGGTGGCGGTTGCCCTCGACACGCTCATCCGGACGCAGTTCCCGCGTGACCACCTGTCGGTGATCGGCTTCGCCTACTACGCCCGCGAGATCCGACCAGGGGCGCTCGCCGAGCTGACCTGGCACGGCTACGAGTACGGCACGAACCTGCAGCACGGCCTGCTGCTCGCGCGCAGGATCCTCGCCCGGCAGGCGGCGGCCAACAAGGAGATCGTCGTCATCACCGACGGCGAGCCGACCGCGCACTTCGAGGGTGGTCAGGTCGAGTTCAGCTACCCACCGACTCGCCGCACGATCAGCGAGACCCTGCGCGAGGTCCAGCGCTGCACAGCCGAGGGCATCACGATCAACACGTTCATGCTGGAGCGGTCGCGTGCGCTGGCGGAGTTCGTCGCGCACATGACCAAGCTCAACCGCGGACGAGCGTTCTACGCGACGCCGGAGCGCCTCGGGGAATACGTCCTGGTCGACTTCGTCGGTCGTCGCTCGAAGCGCGTGTCGTAGGCGCCTCACTAGGGAGCATCGCCCGCTCTATCCTGCTGGTCCGGGGACGCTGTCGAAGAGGTGTCGGATGACCATCTGGATCGCGCTCTTCCTGTTCCTGCACGTCATCGGGGCGATCATCGCCTTCGGGCCGGTGTTCTCCGCGTTCCCGGTCATCGGGCAGATGGCCGGCAAGGAGCCGCAGCACGGCAACTTCGCCGCTCGAGTCAGCGAAACGATCAGCAAGACGCGGGTCACCCCGCTGGCGATCTTCCAGGGGATCACCGGTCTGGCTCTGATCTTCCTGACCGGCATCAATCCGCTGACCCAGCTCTGGCTCGGGCTCGGGATCGTGCTCTACGTGATCGCGCTCGGGTACGCGATGGCCGTCCAGACGCCCGTCACGAAGCGGATCGTGGAGCTGACCTCCGCGCCCCCGCCTCCCGGCGCCTCGGGTCCCCCACCCGAGCTCATGGCGGCAGTGAAGCGCGCCCAGCAGGGCGGGATCATCCTGGCTGCGCTCGTCTTCGTCATCGTGATCCTCATGGTGACCAAGCCGACGATCTGACCGGGACGGCGTCGGAGGGGTTGCCTTGAGCATCTGGATCGCAGTCTTTCTGTTCCTTCACGTCATCGGGGCGATCATCGCGTTCGGCCCGACCTTCTCGACGTTCCCGGTGATCGGCGCGATGGCGGGGAAGGAGCCGCAGCACGCCAACTTCGCCGCACGAGTCAACGGGCGGATCTTCCAGGTTCGAGTCTTGCCGCTGGCGATCTTCCAGGGGGTCACCGGCCTGGTCCTGATCTTCCTGACGGGCATCAACCCATTCAGCCAGCTCTGGCTCGGTCTCGGGATCGTCCTGTACCTCATTGCGATCAGCTACGCGCTGCTCGTCCAGGCGCCGACCGGCCGGCGGATCGCCGAGCTGACTGCGACGCCACCGCCGCCGGGCGCATCTGGTCCTCCGCCTGAGCTCATGGCCGCGGTGAAGCGCTCCCGGCAGGGCAGCATGGCCCTCCAGCTCCTGCTCGTGGTCATCGTGATCCTGATGGTGACGAAGCCGACGATCTGAACCGTCGGCGAGGGCCGTGCGGCCCGGGCGGCTACCATGCGTCGCGTACCGTACGAGAGGAGACCGCCGACCCATGCCCCATGTCGCGACCAGCCCAGCCGACCTGATCGAGACGATCGCGCCGACCGCCCACCTTGACGGCGAGCGGCTCGTGATCGACGACGCGCCGGCCTTTCGTGAGGCGACGATCCGCGACCTGGCCTGGACCGCGGCATTCTCCACCGACGACGCCACGACCGCGGCCGCCCAGTGGCTCGTCTGGGAGGCGAGCCAGGAGCTCGGAGCCCAGTCGGCGAGCATCCACGAGCTGTACATGGCGCGGGGCCGCGGCGAGGTGTCCGGCTTCACTGTCCCGGCGGTCAACCTTCGCGCCCAGACGTTCGACATGGCCCGCACGCTGTTCGACGCCGCCCAGAGCGCCGAGGTCGGGGCGGTCATCCTCGAGATCGCGCGAAGCGAGCAGACCTACACGTTCCAGCGACCGATCGATTTCTCGACCGCCGTGCTGGCCGGCGCGATCGCCGCGAACTGGCGTCAGCCGGTGTTCATCCAGGGCGACCACTACCAGTTCAACGCGAAGAAGTACGCGGCCGACCCGGAGGCGATGACCGAGGAGATCCGGCGGGCCTGCAGGCTCGCCATCGACGCCGGCTACCGCAACATCGACATCGACTCCTCGACGCTGGTCGATCTGTCGAAGCCGACGGTCGATGCGCAGCAGCGCGAGAACTACCTGCGTGCGGCCGAGCTGACCGCGCTGATCCGCTCACTCGAGACGGATGGCGTGACCGTCAGCGTCGGCGGGGAGATCGGCGAGGTCGGGCACAAGAACTCGACCGTCGAGGAGCTACGCGCCTACCTGGACGGCTACCGCAGCGAGCTGGTCGGCCTCGCGCCGGACAAGCCGGGCATCTCGAAGGTCAGCGTCCAGACGGGCACCAGCCACGGTGGCGTGCCGCTGCCTGACGGCAGCGTGGCCGAGGTGAAGCTCGATTTCGAGGTCCTGCGCGAGCTCGGCGAGGTCGCCCGGTCCTACGGGCTCGCCGGCGCCGTTCAGCACGGTGCCTCGACGCTGCCGGACGAGCTCTTCCACCGCTTCCCGGCGGTCGAGACGGCCGAGATCCACCTGGCGACCGGGTTCCAGAACATCCTCTACGAGCACCCCGCGTTCCCGGCCGAGCTGCACAAGCTGATCGAGGCGTGGACGTTCGAGAACGCGGTGGACGAGCGCAAGCCGGACCAGACCGATCAGCAGTTCGTGTACTCGACCCGCAAGAAGGCGATCGGGCCGTTCAAGCGCGAGCTCTGGGACCTCGCGACCAAGGACGAGATCCTGGCTGCCCAGCGACGCAAGTTCTCGTTCCTCTTCACGGAGCTCGGCGTCAACGGCAGCCGCGACATGGTCGCGGCCTACATCCACCCGGTCGAGGTCCACCGGCCCGATGCCCGACGCGCTCTGCGGCGAGGTGACGCGCCGGATAGGGTCGTCTGACCGGTTCTACCGGGCCGATCCCTGCCGAGCCTCGGGACGGCCGTTGACGGGCCAAGACCCGGTGCTATCCTCGCGGGCACGCCACGAGCCCTGGAGGGAGGGTCAGCGGCTTTCCCCAGCGTCCTCGCGGCACTCTCCAGAGGGTCAGTCTCGCGCCCCCGAGCGCGCGGTAGGAGGAGAATCGTGGCGGGTTCCAACACGCAGGACGTCGCCGCGCGCGACGACGCCCATCTCCGGTCACTCGGGATCAAGCCCGAGCTTCCAGCGAACCCTGGGGTTCCTGTCGAACTTCGCGGTCGCGTTCAGCTACATCAGCGTGTCGACCGGGACGTTCACGAACCAGGCCGTCGCGTTCGGCGTCGGTGGCCCCGCGATCTTCTGGGCGTGGCCACTGGTCATCCTCGGCCAGACGTTCGTGGCCCTGAACTTCGCCGAGCTGTCCAGCCATTTCCCGGTCGCGGGCTCGATCTACCAGTGGTCGAAGCGGCTGTCGAACAAGACGCTTGGCTGGTTCACGGGCTGGATCTACTTCTGGGCCGGGCGTCATCACGGTCGACCGCGGTCGCGGCCACGGTCCCGCTCGTGCTGTCGACGATCTACCGGACCGATCGAGCTCGCCGACCCGTCGCCGATCCCCGGCCTCGACATGCTGGCAGTTCATCGGGCTCGTCGCGCTTGATCACCACGACGATCATCAACGTCGTCGGTGTGCGGCTTGCTGGCGATCATCAACAACATCGGCGTCGGCGCCGAGATCCTCGGGATGCTCGTCTTCGCGCTGATCCTGCTGTTCTTCGCGAACCATCAGTCACCGTGTCGATCCTGTTCGACACGGCGCCGACGAGCCGGCCTGGCGAACGGCAACTACTTCCCGGTCTTCCTGGTCGGCATGTTCATGGCGCTCTTCGTCGTGTACGGCTTCGATACCGCCGGCACGTTCGGCGAGGAAACGCTCGATGCCGGCCGCCAGGCGCCGCGCGGCGTTCTGTCGGCCATCTGGCTGTCCGGCATCGTCGGCGCGATCTTCCTGCTCGCCGTGACGCTGTCGTTCAAGGACGTCGGCAAGGCGATCGAGACGGGTCAGGCGTTCGGGTTCCCGATCGCCGACCACGATCAAGGAGAACCTGACGTTCGCGCTCGGTGGCGATCACGCTCGGCGACCTGTACCTCGTCGTGATCCTGATCGCCGTCTACGTGTGCACGCTGGCGATCCAGGGCGCGACCGTCCGGCTCATGTTCTCCATGGGACGCGACCGGCGGCTGCCGTTCGGCGGCATGTGGGGTCACGTGAATCAGACCTTCGGACGCCGGCGAATGCGGCGATCGCCGTGGGCGTGCTGGCTGCGATACCCCTGGTCGTGACCGGCGCCGGCGCGGCGATCTACATCGCGATCGCGGCGACCGGGATGATCTAATCTCAGCTACTTCCTCTGCAACATCGGCGTCCTCGCCGCCCGCCGCCGCGGTTGGCCGCACAAGGGCGCCTGGTTCAACCTGGGCAGCTGGGGCACCATCCTCAACATCCTCGCCCTGGTCTGGGGCGGGTTGATGGTCATCAACATCGGCATCTGGACGGATACCGACGCTCTTCGGCGACTTCGGCAACGACCTGCGGAACACGTGGTCGAACCCGTTCATCAACACGTTCATCAAGGTCGGCGGCAACCTCCTTGACGGGTTGCCGGCGTGGCCGATCTTCGAGACCTCGTCGGGGCGGTGCTCATCGCCGGCGCGATCTACTACCTCGTCGCCGCAGCGCGGTCGCGAGGACCGCGTCGAAGCCGGATCTCGCGACCGGCGAGGCCGTGATCGGATAACCGAACTCCACCGGGAGGAGGGCGGTGCGGCGCGGCGAGTCATCGCCGCGCCGCAGCTCGTCCGGGACCCTGAGATGACCGATCCGACGACCGACCGATGACGTCCTGCGCGGCGAGCTGCGTGACCAGCTGGTCGGCGCGCTCCAGCGGGTGCCGGAGCTCGCCGGCCGCGAGATGACCCTCACGGCGCTCAGCGGCGGGATCACGAACCGGAACTTCCTGATCACGATCCGCGGCGAACCTGACCGCTACGTCATCCGGCTGGCCGGCAACGACACCTACCTGCTCGGCATCAGCCGCGAGGTCGAACACGCCGCGACGGTCGCCGCGGCGGGTGTCGGGGTGGGTCCGGAGGTCACCGCTTTCATCCGACCTGAGGGATACCTCGTGACCCGCTTCATCGAGGGCACGCCGGTCCGGCTCGAAACGGTCCGCGAGCCCGAGACGCTCGGCCGTATCGCCGATTCCCTGCGGCGCATGCACGATGGCCCAGCGATCCCCGGCCTGTTCGTCCCGCTGCGCATCGTCGGCGGCATACAGAGCCCTCGCCGCGGCCCGCGGCGTCCCGATACCGCCCGAATACGAGCTCGCGGCGGCGATCGGGCGTCGGCATCGAGCTCGCTTGCCTCGCCGAGCCGATCGAACTCCGCCCGTGCCACAACGATCTGCTCAACGCCAACTTCATCGACGACGGCACGCGGATCCGCATCGTCGATTGGGAGTACGCCGGGATGGGCGACCCGTTCTTCGACCTGGGCAACTTCAGCATCAACCACGAGCTGACGGCGGACGACGACGCCCTCCTGCTGTCGTTCTACGAGGGCACCGTGCCGCACCGACCACCTCGCCCGCCTGACGCTCATGCGGGTCGTATCGGATTTCCGAGAAGCGATGTGGGGCGTACTCCAGCAGGGGATCAGCACCCTCGATGTCGATTTCGTGGCGTACGCCGAGCGAGCATTCGATCGGTTGCTCGCGAACGCCTCGACGCCGCGCTTCAAGGCGGCGCTGCGCGACGCTGGCCGCCGCTGAGGGGCGCCGCCGGGCATCGCCGCGACGTCACGGCGGCCCGGTGCCAGCCGCTACGCTTCGGGCGTGGAGCAGGCGCGGGCGGTCATCATCGGCGGCGGCGTGGGCGGCACGTCGATCGCGTACCACCTCGCCGATCTCGGGTGGCGCGACATCGTGCTCGTCGAGCGCGCGGAGCTCACCAGCGGATCGACCTTTCACAGCGCCGGGCTCGTCGGCCAGCTGCGCGGGTCGGTCACGCTCACGAAGATGATGATGTACGGGTCCGACCTGTACCGCCGGCTCAAGGACGACACGGGCACCGATCCGTCGTGGCACGAGGTCGGCTCGATCCGCCTCGCCTCGTCGAAGGAGCGGATGGAGGAGCTGGAGCGGCAGGCCGGCTGGGCCAAGACATTCGGGCTGCCGATGGAGCTCATCACTGCCGGCGAGGCGCGTGATCGGTTCCCGCTGATGTCGACCGACGGCGTCCTCGGCGGTGTCTGGCTGCCGACCGACGGCTGGCTCGATCCGTCCGGTCTCGCCCAGGCGCTGGCCGCCGGGGCTCGCCAGCGCGGCGCCACGATCCGGACGCAGACACGCGTCATCGACATCGGTGTCGAGCGCGGGCGCGTGGCAAGCGTCACGGTCGAACACCGCGGCGAGCGCAGCACGATCGCGACAGACGTCGTCGTCAACGCCGGGGGGATGTTCGCCCCCGAGATCGGGCGGATGGTCGGGGTCACGGTCCCGCTCATCCCGATCGCGCACCAGTACCTGTTCACGGAGGCCATCGAGGGCGTCCATCCCGGTCTGCCCCAACTCCGCGACCCGGACAACCTCGTCTATTTCCGGGAGGAGGTCGGCGGCCTGTGCATGGGCGGCTACGAGCGCGATCCGGCCCCCTGGTCGCTCGACGGCATTGCGCCCGACTTCAACGGCAAGCTGCTGGCACCGGACCTTCCCCGCTTCGAGCCGATCATGGCCGGGGCCATCCGCCGCGTCCCGGCGATGGAGGAGGCCCGGGTCAGCCGCATCATCAACGGCCCCGAGGCGTTCACGCCGGACAACGAGTTCATCCTCGGCGAGTCGGACGTGCCCGGGTTCTGGCTCGCGGCCGGCTTCTGCGCCCATGGCATCGCCGGCGCGGGCGGCATCGGCCGCCAAGTGGCGAGCTGGATCGCCGAGGGCGAACCCGAGCTCGACCTGTGGAAGATGGACATCCGCCGGTTCGGCGCGGCGTATCGGTCGGGGGCGTACACGCTCGCCCGCTCGGTCGAGAACTACGCGACCTACTACGACATCCACTATCCCAACGAGGAGCGCCAGGCCGGCCGGCCGCTGCGCACCTCGCCGACCTACGACGACCTGGGCCGGCTCGGTGCGGTCTTCGGCGAGAAGTCGGGCTGGGAGCGCCCGAACTGGTTCGAGCCCAACGCCGACGACCCGCGGTTCGGGGGTCGCGCGGTCCTCGAGCGTCTCCGACCGCGCGGCTGGGCCGGTCAGCACTGGTCGCCGGCGATCCCCGCGGAGGCCCTGGCGACGAGAACGGCGGCGGCCCTCTTCGACGAGTCGTCGTTCGCGAAGCTGGAGGTGGTCGGACCAGGCGCCTGCTCGTTCCTGCAGCGGGTGGCCGGCAACGACATCGACCGCCCGATCGGCTCGATCGTGTACACGCAACTGCTCGATCGGCGCGGCGGGATCCAGGCCGATCTCACCGTCACGCGGCTCGGGCCCGACCGGTTCATGCTCGTGACCGGCACCGCGTACGGCAACCACGACGCCGGCTGGCTGCGCTCGAAGCTGCCCGGGAGACGGGTCGGTCGAGATCCGCGACATCACGTCGGCGCGGGTGTGCTTCGGGCTGTGGGGTCCGAAGGCCCGCGACATCCTGGGATCCGTGACAACGGACGACGTCTCGGACGCAGGCTTCGCGTACCTGACCGCCCGCGAGATCGGCGTCGGCTCGGTGCCGCTGCTGGCGCTCCGCGTCACGTACGTCGGCGAGCTCGGCTGGGAGCTCTACGCGCCGACCGAGTACGGGCGGGCGCTCTGGTCGACGGTGTGGGACGCGGGTCGGGAGCACGGCCTGGTCGCGGGTGGCTACCGGGCGATCGACGCGCTCCGGCTGGAGAAGGGCTACCGCGTCTGGTCGAGCGACATCACCCCCGACGAGACCCCATTCGAGGCCGGGCTCGGGTTCGCGGTCGCGCTCGACAAGCGCGAACCGTCGCTCGCCCGCGAGGCACTCATCGCGGCCAAGGCGAACGGCCCTCGCAAGCGATTGCGCTGCCTGGTGCTCGACGATCCGCTCGATGTCTGCCTGGGCAACGAGCCCGTCCGGGTCGACGGCGAGATCGTGGGCCGCGTCACGAGCGGCGGCCAGGGGTTCGCGGTCGAGCGCTCGATCGCCTACGCCTACCTCCCCGCGGATCGACCGATCGGGACGCGCGGCGAGATCGAGCTGTTCGGCCGATGGGTCGGCTTCGAGGCGATGCGCGAGCCGCTCTATGACCCGGACAATGCGAGGATCCGCTCGTGACCCAGCAAAACGTCGAATACGGGCCCGAATGGTCGGCCTCGCTGCGCCGTGGCAGCGACACGGAGCTGCGCGCCTGGCTGGATGTGGCGCTGGCCGCCTGCGACGAGGCCGACGCCGTCGCGCGCCAGCATTTCCGGCGCGACCTGCAGATCGAGACCAAGCCCGACAGCACGTTCGTGACCCAGGCCGACACGGCCATCGAACGACTGATCCGCGCCCGGATCCTCGAAGCGTTCCCCGACCACGGTCTCGTCGGCGAGGAGTACGGCGTCGAGTCCGGGGATGCCCCGATCCGCTGGTACATCGACCCGATCGACGGCACCCACAACTTCATCCGCGGCGTGCCGCTGTTCGGGACGTTGCTCGCGGTGCAGCGCGACGGCGAGCTGCAGGCGGCCGTGCTATCCGCGCCGGCGCTCGACCAGCGCTGGTGGGCGCACCGCGGCGGCGGGGCCTGGGCGCGACGCGGGGCAGGAGAGACCCAGCGGATCGAGGTCTCGGGCATCGGCCGGCTCGAGGACACCCAGATCCTGTACGGCTCCGGGACGGAGATCATGGAGAGCGGGTTGGCGCCGGGGTTCGGTGCCCTGTTGCGCGCTGTCTGGCGCGATCGGGGCTTCGGCGACTTCTGGGGGTACGCGCTGGTCGCCGAGGGCGCGGCAGAGGCCATGGTCGAGGTCGGGCTGAAGTCGTGGGATGCGGCCGCGCCGACCGTGCTGGTCGAGGAGGCCGGTGGGCGGGTGACGGATTTCGCGGGTCGGCGCGACATCGAGGCCGGCACGATCATCGCCTCGAACGGCCGGCTCCACGACGTCGTCCGGGATCGGTTGGCCGGAGGCTAGCGGCGCGCCTCGAGCGCGGCGAGCGACAGGCACGCAGGGCAACAGGCGTCCGCCCACGCGGTGACTGCCGCGAGTGGCGTGGCGGCCTTGTCCGTGCCGCCCGGCGCGTCCGTGGTCTCGGGCCCGCGCGCGACCGCGCGACGGCGCCGGGCGAGCGCCCACCAGCCGGCGGCGCCGGCGATCGCGAGCACGACGCCGACGATCGCGATCGGCCCCAGCGCCGAGCCAACCACCCGCACGATTGGCTCGCCGAGCACGAAGCCAAGGCCGAAATGCGCGCTGATGAACAGGGCGTTGCCGACGGCCAGCCCGAGCACGAACGCCGCCGCCGGGACCGCCGCCAGGGCGCTCGCGGCGATCGCGACGATCCGGATCCCGGGCGTCGAGCGGGCGAGCGCCACGGAGCGCGCGCCGCCGCGTCGGAGGCGCTCGGTCTCGCGGTCGAGCCGGTCGGCCGCCGCCACGCGACCGAGGATGCGCAGCAGCGTCGGACGGGCGACCGACCGGATCAGCGCGTATTGGACGATGCCCCCAGCGATGCTCGCGACGACGATCGCGGCGAGACCCGTGACCGGCTCCAGCCGGCCCTGCGATGCCGCGACGCCGGCCCCGATGACGATCAAGTCGCCGGGCACTGGCACCGGCAGCCCGGCCTCCTTGACGAGGATCAGCCCGATGATCGCGAGCAGGCCGGCGGGTGCCAGCTCCACGGTGGGTCGGTCAGGCTCCGGCGGCCGCGAGACTCTCGCCGAGGATCGCGAGCGCGCTGTCGACCTCGGCCGGCGTGGTCACGAGCGGCGGGATGATCCGCACGACGTTCACGTACGTCCCGGCCGTCAGCACGATCAGCTTGCGGGCGAGTGCCTCGGCCTGGACGCGCTTGGCGAGGTCGGCGTCGGGGCCACGGCCGTCGCCCTCGTCCGGCTTGACGAACTCGAGCGCCAGCATCAGCCCGAGCCCGCGGGTATCGCCGACACCCCGATGGCGCGCCGCGACCGACCGGAGCCCGGTCAGGAACTGCGACCCGCGCTCGCGGGCGTTGGCGACGAGCCCCTCGTCCTCGATCACGTCGAGCGTGGCGTTGGCCGCCGCGCACGACACGACGTTGCCGCCGTATGTCCCGCCGTGCGTGCCGGGCTTCCAGTGCGCCATCAGCTCGCTGCGCGCCAGGATCCCGGACAGCGGCATCCCCGACGCGATGCCCTTGGCCATCACGAGGATGTCGGGCTCGACGCCCCAGTGGTCGACCGCGAACATCTCGCCGGTCCGACCGAAGCCGGTCTGGACCTCGTCGGCGATCAGCAGGATCCCGTGCTGGCGGGTGATCTCGCGCAGCCTCGGCAGGAACCCGGGCGGCGGGACGATGTAGCCGCCCTCGCCGAGGACGGGCTCGATGATGATCGCCGCCACGCGGTCGGGGTAGATGAACTGGTGGAAGGTCAGGTCGAGCTCGGCTTCCCAGTCGCACGTGCACTGGGCTGGGTCGTGGGCGCCGCCCGGCAGCGCGGTAACAGTACGGATACGCGGTGTGATAGACGCTCCCCGGCAGCGGCTCGAAGGCGCCGCGATAGACGTCCTTGGCGGTGGTCAGGGCCATCGTCTGCGCGGTCCGCCCGTGGTAGCCGTAGCGGAACGCGATGATCGCCGGCCGACCGGTCGCGACCCGCGCCAGCTTCACGGACGCCTCGATCGCCTCGGCGCCCGAGTTCGACAGGAACGCCTGGTACGGGCCGCCGCGCGCGAGCGCCGGGAGGCGCTCGTACAGGCGCAGGCCCGGCTCGTGGTACAGGATGTTCTGCTGCCCGTGGATGAGCTTCTGGGCCTGCGCGGCGATCGCGGCCGCCACCCGCGGATGGGCGTGGCCCGTGCTCGTCACGCCGATCCCCGCGCTGTAGTCGAGGTAGCGCTCGCCGTCGCGGGTGATCAGCCAGGAACCCTCGCCGCGATCGACGTCGAGGTTGGTGATGCGGCCCCAGACGGCCGGCACGACCGAGTGATCGGGCAGGGGAGCCGTCTGGGCCTTGGCGGGCTCGGCGGTGTCGACCATGACGACCCTCAGCGGACCCGGACGGCGCGTCCCGAGCGCAGGGTCGTGATGGCCACGAACCCGACGGCCGCGAGGAAGACGATCGAGCCGATGACGTTGATCTGGGCAGGCAGCGCGTTGCGGATGACGCCGTAGACCCAGATCGGGAACGTATTGCTCGTCCCGGAGACGAAGTTCGTGATCACGAAGTCGTCGATCGACAGCGAGAAGGCGAGCATGGCCGCCGCGAGGATGCCCGGCAGGATCAGCGGGAAGGTCACGCGCCAGAAGGTCGTCCACTCGTTCGCGCCGAGGTCCATCGCCGCCTCCTCCAGGCGGCGATCGAAGCCGGCCAGCCGGGCTTTGACGGTGACGACCACGTAGCTGATGTTGAACATGATGTGGGCGATCAGGATCGTCGAGAAGCCAAGGGAGAGCGTGTCCTTGGGCAGCAGCGTCAGGCCCGGCGGGACGATCCCGTTCCGCAGCCCGATGTTCACGAATAACGTCAGGAGGCTGGCGCCGAGGACGATCTCCGGCGAGGCCATCGGCAGGAAGATCAGCCCGTTGATCCCGCCCCGACCGCGGAACTGGTAGCGGGTCAGCGCGAGGCCGATCATCGTGCCGAGGATCGTCGCCACGATCGTGGACAGCGCGGCGATCGTGAGGCTGATCCTGATCGCGTCCGGCAGGCCGGGCCAGGCCAGCGGCTGCTCCCACGCCTTGAGCGTGAACCCGTGCCAGATGAAGTTGAACTTGCCCTCGTAGTCGTTGAACGAGAAGACGATCATCACGACGATCGGGACGAGCAGGTACCCGATCGCGAGCACCGTGAACGCCGGTAACGCCCAATTGCTGATCGAGCGCGTCACTCGCCGACGAGCGCTCGCGCTCCTGACGGGACTCTCGGCGGTCGCCGTCGCCATCAGCCGGTCAGCTCCTCGGTCCCGAGCGCTCGGGCGTAGATGAGGACGGCGATGAGGATCCCGGCCATGAGCGTGAACGACAGCGCGGACGCGACCGGATAGTCGTTCAACTGCAGGAAGCGACCCTGGATGACGTTGCCGATCATCCGTGTCTGGGGACTGCCGAGCAGCTCGGCGTTGACGTAGTCGCCCATCGTCGGGATGAACGTGAGGATCGATCCGGCGAACACCCCAGGCAGGGCGAGCGGGAACGTCACCCGGCGGAACGTCTGCCAGCGCGACGCATACAGGTCCTCGGCGGCCTCGAGCAGGCTGCCGTCGATCTTCTCGAGCGCGACGTACAACGGCAGGATCATGAACGGCAGGAAGTTGTAGGTGATGCCCGCGATGACGGCGATCGGGCTGTACAGGATGGACGTGTCGATCGGGACGATGCCAAGCCCGTGCTTGAGGAACCCGAGGATCGGGCCTTCATCACCGAGCAGGATCTTCCAGCTGATCGTGCGGATCAGGAAGCTCGTGAAGAACGGCGCGATGACCAGGAACAGCAGCAGGTTCTTGTAGCGACCGCCCCGGAACGCGATCGTGTAGGCGACCGGAAAGCCGATCAGGAAGTCCAGGCTCGTGCTGATGCCGCCATACAGCAGGGAATGGCCCCACTGCGTCGGGAACTTGGTCAGCGCGTCGATGTACGGCTTGACCGTACCGGTGACCCTGAAGCCGTTGTCCAGCGACCCAGTCGAGATCGACATGAGGAACATCTGGGCAGCCGGCCAGATGAAGAAGTAGAAGAGCCACAGCAGGCCGGGCGCCAGCAGCACGTACGGCGCAAGGGCGAAGAGCCGCCGCCGCCAGGACGGCGGTGGGGCGGCGTTCGCCTGCAGCGTGGTCATCGCGCTGCCACTGGTTCGGGCTCAGCCGCCAGACAGTTCGAGGTAGAGCTCGTCCAGCTTCTGCTCGAGCTCATCGGGCAGGAACTGGAAGTTGTGGTATTTCGCCGTGATCTCGGCAGGCGGGAAGATGAGCGGGTTCGTCGCGGCGGTCTCGTCGAGCTTCTTGATCTCCGCGTCCGCCCCCTTCACCGGGCAGATGTAGTAGACGTAGGCCTCGATCTGGGCGGCGATCTTCGGGTCGTAGACGAAGTCGATCATCAACTCGGCGGTGTACTTGTTGGTCGCCCCCTTGGGGATCAGCAGGTTGTCCGTCCAGATCATCACGCCCTCATCGGGGACCTGGAACGTGTCGCCCTCGGTGCCCGACGAGGCAAGATCGCCTGACCAGACCATCGCCGCCCAGGTCTTCTTCGATGCGAAGTCCTGGAGATACGAGTTGTCGGCGAACCGGAGCCCCGAGTCCACCAGGGGCTTGATGTCGTCGAAGACCGCCTGGAGGTCGTCGGTCGTCGTCTGCGACGGATCCGCGGTCTTGCCGAGCTTGAGCAGCCCGAGCCCGAAGGTGTCCCGAGCCTCCGTCAGGAAGCTCATCTTGTCGGCCTTGATCGCCCACAGGTCCTTGAGGCTCTTTGGCTCGGCGATCTTCGCGGCCTTGAGGACGCCCGTGTTGAAGCCGATGCCGGTCATGCCCGACTGCCACGGGTAGTGATAGTCGTTGCTGGCGTCCCACGGCTGGTTCTTGAGCGAATTGACCAGGTTGCTCACCGCGTTCGGGACGTTGTTCTTGTCGATCGGCTCCGCCCAGCTCTTGCTGATGATCTTCGCCGCCAGCCAGTCGGTGACGACGATGAGGTCCCAACCGGTCGCGCTGCCGGCCTGGAGCTGCGGCTGGATCGTCGCGTAGAAGGTCTTGTTGTCCTGGATCTTCTCTTCGTAGTCGACGTCGACCCCGTACTGCTCCTTGAACTGCTCGATCGTCGGCGACGACCCGGGCGCGTACTGCTCCTCCTCGCCGGCCTTGCCGGTGAGGTCGATGTACGCGGGCCAATTCGCGAACTTGAGCGGGCCCGTCGGGGACGGGACCGGCGTCGGCGAGGCAGCCGCCGATGCCGTCGCGACGGGCGGAGCCGTGGCGATGCTCACGGATCCGGGCGCGCTCGCTGCGCCGCCCGTGTCGGTGCACGCCGCGAGGAATGCCGCGGTGCCGGCAAAGGTCGTCGCTTGCAGGAACGCCCGCCGACTGATCGCCGGCGACCGTTCGATCCGATCGTTACTCATCGTCTCCTCCAGCTGGGGCGGCCGCGGTCCAGCCGACCGGTTCAGGCTTACTCCTCGGGCGCCGCAGTCGACGCCGGTTCGTTGATCACGAAGGAATGGTCGGGTGCCCAGGTCAGGGCCACGTTCTCGCCCGGCGACCACAGCTCGGCCTTCGTCGCCCGCTCGACGTTCTGCTCGTAGACCGTCAGCCGGGCGCCCCCGCTCGCCTCCACGATGTACTGCGTGCTGACGCCGATGTAGGAGGCGTCTCGGATCACCCCTCGCAGGAGATTGCCACCGGTCGGCGCCTGCTCCGGCTCCGACAGGCGGATCTTCTCCGGCCGGATCCCGACCTGGAGCGACGAGTTGCCGTTGACGAGCGCCCGCGGCACGCGGACCCGCGTGTCGTCGGCGAGCTTCACCACCGCGTAGCCGTCGGCGGTGCCGTCCGTCGTCGCGGGCAGCAGGTTGCTGACGCCGAGGAAGCCGGCCACGAACCGGGTCGTCGGCCGTTCGTACAGGCTCTCGGGATCGCCCAGCTGCTCATAGTGCCCGTGGTTCATCACGGCGATGCGATCGGACATCGTCATCGCCTCTTCCTGGTCGTGGGTCACGTAGATGAATGTGATCCCGACCTCCTGCTGGATGCGCTTGAGCTCGACCTGCATCTGCTTGCGCAGCTTGAGGTCGAGCGCGCCCAGTGGCTCGTCCAGGAGCAGTACCGCGGGCTTGTTGATCAGGGCACGGGCCAACGCCACCCGTTGCGCCTGGCCGCCCGAGATCTGGCTCGGCTTTCGTCGCTCGTAGCCGGGCAGCTCGACGAGCTTGAGCATGTCGCCGACGCGCGACCGGACCTCGCTGTCCCTGACCCCCTTGCGGCGCAGGCCGAAGGCGACGTTGTCATAGATCGTCAGGTGCGGGAACAGCGCGTAGTTCTGGAAGACCGTGTTCACGTTGCGCTTGAAGGGCGGCAACCAGGTGACGTCCTCGCCCTGGAGCTCGATCAGGCCCGACGTCGGCTGCTCGAACCCGCCGATCATGCGCAGCGTCGTCGTCTTGCCGCAGCCCGACGGACCGAGCAGGCTGAAGAACTCGCCGTCCTGGACCTCGAGATCGATGTGGTCGACCGCGACCATCTCCCCGAAGCGCTTGACCACGTCCACGAGCCTGACGTCCACGGCGGGCACGTTCGTTCGCACTCCTGGGCAACTGGGGCGTCCGGACCAAGGGTGACGGACGCGAACCCTCCGGTCGATCGATCCTCCCGGCGAGCGACCGGCCCGAGCCCGGGGCTCGGTCGGGCGAGGATATGGGCGGATCGTTCGGGGTGTCAAGGATGCGCTGGGCGCACGTCGCAAACACGCGGAATCTGCGAGATTCGTGCGAACGAGGCTGTCGTCGCACGTGGTTCGCATCGGCAACGGGTAGCTGCCCGGACCCCTCGCGGCGGCCCCGGTGCGGCCGACATAATGGCGTCGGTGTCGAGCGCCACGCCGACGTCACCTGTCCCCGTCCTGATCTTCGGGGCGCACATCGCTGCGCTCGGTGTCCTGCGGGTGCTGGCGGGTCACCGCATCCCGGCGTTCGTCGTCGATGACACGACCAACGTCATCATTCGCTCACGATGGTATCGAGCGCCCGGACGAACGCTCGCCGAGACCGCCGACAGCGCGATCCTGGCCGAGTATCTGCGCGGCCTGGACATCGATCGTGCGGTCTTGATCCCGTGCAGCGACCAATGGGCGGTGGCAGTCTCGGGACTTCCCGACGACCTCAAGGCGCGCTTTCCCGCCAGCCTGCCGCCCCGCGGCGCGGTCGAGGACTTCGTCGACAAGGACCGCTTCCGCGGCCTGACTGATCGACTCGACCTGCCACGGCCTCGGTCCATCCCGATCACCGGCGTGGCCGATCTCGAAAGCATCGACGATGCCGACTTACGCGAGGGGTTCCTGAAGCCCACCAAATCGGCACGGCACAACCGTGCATTCAAGACCAAGGGCTTCTTCATCGCGTCCCGTGACGATGCGCGGCGGCGCGTGGCGGAAGCCACCGCCGTGGGCATTGCGTATACGCTCCAGGAGTGGATCCCCGGCGACATGGCGTCGACGATCCTCATCGACGGGTTCGTGGACCGGACGGGCGAGATCAAAGCGATGGTCGCCCGACGCCGCGTCCGGATGGATCCGCCGAAGCTCGCCAACACGTGCTCGGACGTGACGATCCCGCTCGCCGACGTCGAGGCCTGCCTGCCCCCGCTTCGGACCCTGCTCGAGGCGACCGCGTACCGCGGCATCTTCAACGTCGAATTCAAATATGACGCGCGTGACGGCCGCTTCAAGATCATCGAGCTGAACCCGCGACCGTTCTGGCTGATCGGGCACATAGCACGGGCAGGCGTCGACCTCCCGTGGATGGCCTACGTCGACGCCCTCGAGTTGCCCGTGCCGGCACCCGGCCCGTACCAGGTCGGCCGGTACGGGATGTACGAGATCGTCGATGCGACGGCGATCGTCCGGGCATGGACCCATCTACGTCGTCCGGAGGGGCCAGTCCTCCGGCCGTGGCTGCGCGGAGACCGGGCGCTGTTCTGGTTCCGGGACCCGATGCCGGCGATCGGAGGGATCGGGCAGATCATCGGGCGACGGCTGGGCCGGCGGCAGGCCGCTACTTGATCGCGAGCGGGTTCACCGGGGAGCCGACGCCGCCGGTGATCGGCAGCGGCGGGGCGGAGAACAGGAACTCGTAGGTCCCGTCGGCCGCGCAGTCCTCGGCGAGCGCCTCCAGGTCGAAGATCTCGCCGATGAACAGCCCCATATGGACGATCAGGATGATGTGCATGGGCTGGAACACGTCGGGGGTCTCATTGGGCAACACCTCGGCGCCCCACGTGTCGGTGGCGATGGCGGCGAGCTCCCGTTCGTGGATCCACGTTGCCGTGTCCAGCGCGAGACCCGGCGCGGCACCACCGGCATACGCCCCCCAGGCGCCCGCGGCGCGGCATTGGGCGAGCTGGCCGGTCCTGATCAGCACGATGTCGCCTCGACCGACGTCGACGCCCTGCTGGCGGGCGGCGGTCTCGAGATCCTCGGCATGGATCGGCTCGCCCGGCTCCAGCCACGGGACCCCGCGGCTGCGCGGGATGTCGAGCAGCACGCCGCGACCGACGACGCGATCGCGCGCCTGCGCGATGTCGTTGCGGATGGCGCCCTTGCTGCCGACATCGGTGGCGTCGTAGCCGTTGTAGATCTGCCGCTCGAAGACGATGTGCGCAAGCGAGTCCCACTGCGTCCCGGACTGCAGCGGCAGGATCAGCAGGTCGTCGGTGCCGCGGATCCAGCGATCCTGACCGCCGTAGAAGTCACGGACGACGGTGCCCGTCGCGGCCGCATTCCCATCGCGGATCATCAGGTGGATCGGGTTGAAGCGGCCGAAGCCGCCGGTCTGCGGGCCATTCTCGTCGAGCGGGATCGCCAGGGAGAACGGCCGGCCGGTGCGGACGAGCTTCGCGGCCGAGGTGATGTCGCTCGGGCGGATGTAGTTCAGCGTGCCCAGCTGGTCGTCGGGTCCCCAGCGACCCCAGTTCGAGCACTGGAGGGCGATCTCGCGGACCGTGTCGATGTTCGGGACCGCCACGACCGGGCCGTCGGCGCCGGCGGCGCTGTCGACCGGCGGGCTGAGCGTCATAGCTCGCGGATCCGGACGCGGTCGTAGCGCGTGACCGGGGCGATCGCACTGCGGTCGATGACCGCGTCGATGATCGTCGGGCCCTCGCGCTGGAGCCCGTAGGCCAGCGCCAGATCGAACTCCGCGATGTTCGTGACGCGGAAGCCGCTCGCACCGAATGCCCGCGCGATGCTGCCGTAGTCGACGTCGACGAACTCGTTGACCTCGGGCACGACCTTGCCGTACAGCAGGTCCTGGACGTGCTCCTCGAAGGCCAGCGTCTGGTTGTTGAGGATGATCACCACGACCGGCAGTCGATGGCGGATCGCGGTCTCGATGTCCCCGATGTGGTAGCCGAACCCGCCATCGCCGGTGATGCAGATCACCTGCCGGTCGGGGGCAGCCATCTGGGCGCCGAGCGCACCCGGGAACGCCCAGCCGAGCGACCCGTCCGCGCGCAGGAAGTTCCGCCCAGCCTCCCGGATGTCCGCGAGGGCCCCGGCCCATGCCGCCGAGTAGCCGGTATCCGCGACGATGATCGCGTCGCCGGCGATCGTCGCGTTGAGCGACGCCATGATCGCCTCGGGGCGCATCGCGCGGCCGTCCATGCCGTCGTTGGCCGCGAGGACCGCGAGTCGTTCGCGCCACGAGGCCCGCTCGTCGATCAGCCGCTCCAGGTTGGCTTCGGCATCCGCCGAGGGAGCGGCCGCGAGACGGTCGCTGGCCTCGCACACGGCGTCGAGGAACGTCCGGGCGTCGGCGACGAGCGCGAGCTCGGTCGGGAAGTTCATCCCGAGCACCTCGGCGTCGATGTCGACG
Source organism: uncultured Chloroflexia bacterium (assembly GCA_963788235.1). GTDB lineage: Bacteria > Chloroflexota > Limnocylindria > Limnocylindrales > CSP1-4 > SPCO01. The sequence continues at coordinate 866,687 of CAWBFV010000004.1, forward strand.
TGGATGATCCGCGTGCCCGGGCCGATCAGCCGGTACGAGTCGGTCACCATCCCGCCGAGACCCGTTCCCACGGCCAGGATCAGGTCGGCGTCCCGGAGCGCGGCGTTCGCATAGTTGCGCGAGTAGCGCCCGACGCTGCCGAGGGCCAGCGCGGTGGGTCTCGGGGATGCTGCCCTTGCCGGAGTTGCTGGTCGCGACCGGCAACCGAAGCCGCTCCGCGACTCGTCGAAGCGCGTCATGCGCGTCGGACTGGTGGATCCCGTTGCCCACGAGCAGGATCGGCCGGCTGGCACCGGTGACGGCCCTGACGACGGCTTCGGCATCGGCCGCCGTCGGCGCGGGCCGCGCGAACGGCGTCGAGAGCACCTGGTCGAGGGCCGCCGGCCCGCGGTAGTTGGGGATCTCCTCCTCGAACAGGTCGTTGGCGATGCCCAGGTAGACCGGACCCGGCGCGCCGATGACCGCATGCCTGGCCGCCTCGCGAACGAACCGCGGGACGTGGCTCACCACCGACGCCTCGACACCCCACTTGGTCACCGAGGCGAACAGGTTTGGCTGCTCGAGCTCCTGGTACTCCTTGCGATACCGATCGGCGCGGCGCATCGCCGAGACCAGGGCCACGACCGGGCTGCCGGCCCAATACGGCTCGGCCAGCGCGCCGGCCACGTTGGCGGCACCCGGACCGTACGGGCCATACACGAAGGTCGGCGTGCCCTTGACACGGGCATAGCCATCCGCCATGTAGACCGCCGCCGCCTCGCTCCGGGCGAGGACCTGGCGGATGCCGACCGCCTCGAGGGCGATCCAGAGCCGGTTGTCCCGGCCGGTCATCAGGAAGAAGTGCTCGACTCCGAGCGTCTGGAGCTCATCGGCGATGGCCGCCGCTGCCTGGGTGGTGACGGTTTCATCCGCGGTGCCGATCGTGCCGGCAAGCGCGGACAGCTCCGTAGCGGGCGTGGCGATAACAGGGTCCCCCTTCTATCCGCATCCGCTGACGCGGTCATCACGGATCCCGGCGCCCCACGGGCCGAGACGGCGATTTCAGCCTGTCGCGAGTCGTCCGTCAATGGTCCTAGGGTCTCTACCCGATAGTCCCGGTGCACACCTGCAACGAAGCGCGCACGATCGACGGGTCAAACCCGTGCCACCGCCCTCACGGGGCGCTACCCTCGCGCCGGCGATCAGGGCGTTGCCGATCGCTGGTCACGGTGGTTCGTCAGGAAGGGGATCGATGGTCGTCGAGATCGGGCGCGATCGGTACGAGGTCGTCGACGGGTTCTTCCAGCGCCCGCGCGGCTGGACCTTCGTCGAGGTCGCCGACGTCGGGGTGGACCCGGACGACAACGTGTTCGTGTTCTGCCGCGGCACCCACCCCGTGATGATCTTCGACCGTGACGGGCACTTCCTCGACGCCTGGGGCGAGATGGGCGGCGAGCACTACTTCACGTTCCCCCACGGGCTCAGCGTCGGCCTCGACGGGTTCGTGTACACGGCGGACAGCCGCGACCACGCGATCCGCAAGTGGACCACCGACGGCAAGCCGTTGCTCACGCTCGGCAGCCCCCACCAGAACGCGCCGGCGTTCAGCGGCAAGCCGTTCAACCGGCCGACCCACGCGACGGCCGCGAGGAACGGCGACATCTACGTCAGCGACGGCTACGGCAATGCCCGGATCCACTGCTTCAGCGCGGACGGCGAGCTGAAGTTCTCGTGGGGCTCGCCGGGGCACGGGCCGGGCGAGTTCAACACGGTCCACAGCGTCTTCATCGATCCCGACGACGACACCCTGTACGTCGCCGACCGCTACAACAACCGCGTCCAGTCCTTCGCGCTCGACGGCACGTACCTCGGCGAGTGGCCCGGTCTCCGATTGCCGCAGAGCGTGCGCAAGGGGCCAGACGGAGCGTTCTACGTCGCCGAGCTAGCGCACCGCGTGACGGTGTTGGACAAGGCCGGGTCGGTCCTGGCTCGCTGGGGCGACGACGTCACGGTCGACGACTTCGAGACAGGCGGCGTCCCGCTCGCCCTTCCCGAGGCCCCGTCCCGCGACCCCATGGTCCGCGGTCGCGTGGTCAACGACCCGGGCGCCGGGTTGTTCTGTGCGCCGCACGGCATCGCGGTCAATTCGGCGGGGAGCTTCTACGTGGCCGAGTCGTCGGAGTCGTGGATCGGGCTCGATCGCGGGAGCCGCAGCATCCAGAAGTTCGTCCGCGTCTGACGGTCGACGTTCACACGGTGTCTCGCGCGCACGCTACGTCCCAGACGCCGGTCCTCATCCTCGGCGGCCACCTCGCCGCGCTCGGCGTCCTGCGGCTCCTCACGAGGCGAGGCGTACCAGCCTTTGTTGCCGAGGAGACGACCAACGTCGTCGCGCGATCGCGCTGGTATCGGCCGGCAGAGCGAACGCTGCCGGAGACCTCGGACGCGAGCGCCCTTGCAACCTACCTCGACTCACTCCGCCTGCCACGAGCCGTGCTCATCGCGTGCAGCGACCAGTGGTCCCTGGCGGTGGCCGGTCTGCCCGAGGAGATCCGGGCGCGCTTTCCGGCGAGCAGCGCACCGCTCGAGGCGATCCAGGGGTACGTCGACAAGGATCGGTTCCGGGCCCTCGTCGATCAGCTCGACATCCCGCGCCCCAGGACGATCCTGATCCGTGAACCCGGCGACCTCGACCTCGTGACCGACGACCAGCTTGCCAACGGCTTTCTCAAGCCGACGGAGTCGCACCTCCACAACAAGCGGTTCGGGACGAAGGGGTACTTCAGCGCGTCACGCGACGACGCCCGACGCCGCATCGAAGAGGCCCATATGGCCGGGATCACGTTCATGCTCCAGGAGTGGATCCCCGGCGGGACGTCGAGGTTCGTCCTGATCGACGGCTTCGTCGATCGGCATGGAACCATCAGCGGGGTGTTGGCCCGGCGCCGCCTCCGGATGGAGCCGCCGCGGCTCGCCAACACCGCCCTGAGCGTCACGATCCCGCTCGAGGAGGTCGAGGCTTGCATCGCTCCGCTCCGCAAGCTCCTCGAAGCGACCGGTCATCGCGGCATCTTCGACGCCGAGTTCAAGTTCGACGAGCGTGACGGTCAATTCAAGATCATCGAGCTCAATCCACGGCCGTTCTGGCACACCAGCCATGTCGCGATGGCGGGGATCGACCTCGCGTGGATGAGCTATCTCGATGCCCAGGAGCTGGCGGTTCCGGTGGCGGCGCCCTACCAGGTGGGTCGGTACGGGATGTACGAGGTGTTCGATGCTGCCGCGATCCTGCGGGCGTGGACCTCGTTCCGCCGCCCGGAGGGGCCGGTCATCAGGCCATGGCTCACGGCGGATCGATCGCTCTTCTGGTTCCGTGACCCGCTGCCCGCGCTCTTTGGCGCCGGGCAGGCCGTCGGGCGGCGCATCGATCGCGTCCTGCGTCGCCTGGGCCGGAGCGCGTAGCCGGGGACGAGGCCCGATCGCTAGACGAGTCGACCGGGATCCACCCGATCGCGCCTTTTCCCGACGGCGCTACGATGTATTCCGACACTTTCCCTGACAGAACGAGGTCCAGCCATCGCATGACCGCCATCACCGAGGGAGCCGTGCTCGAGGCGCTCCGTGCCGTGCAGGAGCCCGAGCTCGGCCGGGACATCGTCACGCTCGAGATGGTGAAGTCCATCGCGATCGAGGACACGCGGGTGGCGTTCACCATCGAGCTCACGACCCCGGCCTGTCCGCTCAAGGACGAGATCGAGGGCAATGCCCGGTCCGTCCTGCGCGAGCTCGGCGCGACCGATGTCGACATCACCTGGGGCGCCATGGTGCGCCGTGCGTCGCCGCGACAGGCGGAGCAGCTCGTGCCCGGTGTCAAGAACATCATCGCGGTCGCCTCGGGCAAGGGCGGCGTCGGCAAGTCGACGGTCAGCGTCAATCTGGCGGTCGCATTGGCCCAGGCCGGCGCGTCGGTGGGGCTGCTCGATGCCGACATCACCGGCCCGAACATCCCGCAGATGATGGGGATCGAAGGACAGCCGAAGGCGAGCGCCAACAACAAGATCACCCCGCTCGAGCGCTACGGGGTCAAGACGATCTCGATCCAGTTCTTCGTGCCGGAGGGCCAGCCCATCGTCTGGCGCGGCCCGTTGGTCGGCGGTGCGATCCAGCAGTTCCTGCGCGACGTCGAGTGGGGCGAGCTCGACTACCTCGTGATCGACCTGCCGCCCGGCACGTCCGACGCCCAGCTGACGCTCGCACAGGCCGTGCCGATCGGCGGCGCGGTGCTCGTCACGACGCCGCAGGACGTCAGCCTCAGCGATGTGACCAAGGCGCTCGCCATGTTCCAGCGCATGAACGTGCCGGTGCTCGGCGTCGTGGAGAACATGACGGCGTTCGCCTGTCCGCATTGCGGCGAGCTGACCGAGATCTTCGGGCGTGGCGGCGGGGAGCGCTTCGCCGCCCAGCATGGCCTGGAGTACCTTGGCGGCGTGCCGCTCGACATCACGGTCCGCCAGGGTGGTGACGCCGGCGTCCCGGCCGTCGCCCAGCGCGAGCCTGGCCCGGCGTCGCAGGCGCTGACGGCCGTCGCCAAGGCCGTCGCGGCGCGCATGAGCGTGCGAGCGGCGGCGGCCGAGACCAGGCCTCTCCTGACCATCTCCTGACCCGAGGCCCGCGGCCGTGCGCTGTCCGACGTGCGGGGAGTGGGGGGCGGCGGACGCGCGGTTCTGCGCGAGCTGCGGATCGCCGTTGCCTGGTCGCCAGCCGGGTGCCGGCCCGGTCGGGGCGTGGCCGACCCGCCCCGACACCGCCGATGCGTCCACGGGCGACCGGCGCATCGTCACGGCGTTGTTCGCCGATCTCGTCGACTACGTCCGGATGCTCGCGGACCACGATCCGGAGGACGTCCGCGCCCGCGTGACCGAGGCGCTCGCCACGATGGCGATCGCGATCGAACGGTTCGACGGGACGCGCGAGAAGTTCATCGGCGACGCGGTGTTCGCGGTCTTCGGCTGGCCGCGTGCCCACGATGACGACGCGGTACGAGCCGGGCTCGCCGCGCTGGCGATCCGGGCTGGCCTCCAGGAGGACAGCCACGGCGAGCCCCTCGACGTCCGCATCGGCATCGCGACCGGCGAGGTGGTCGCTGCGGCCAGCTCGACGACCGACGGCGACCTGCGCCTGACCGGTCAGGCGATCACGACCGCGGCGCGGATCCAGTCGATGGCCCCGCCCGGCGAGATCCTGCTCGACGACGCCACGCGATGGGCGGCGCGCGACCGATTGGCCACCGATCCCCGTGGCTCCGTGGTCCTCCGTGGCCAGTCGACGGCGGTCGAGTTGCACGCGCTCCGCGGCGAGGCGGGCATGGGCGCCTGGATCCAGTACCGGGCGGCCGCCCCGGCCCGCTGGTCGGCCGGACGAACGAGCTCGCGGCGCTGGACGCCGCGATCGAGCGGACGTCCGCCACGGGCCGCGGCGGCGTGGTCGTGCTGCTCGGCGATGCCGGCATGGGCAAGTCGCGCCTGCTGCAAGCGGCCGAACCCATGGCCCGCGAGCGCGGCTTCGCCTGGACGTGGACCGAGAACGTGTCGTACGCCCGCGGCGAGCCGTACCGCTGGGCCCGCCAGCTCGCGCAGGCCATCGCCGACGAGCACGGGATCGACTCCGGCAGCCTCGTTCGACGCTTCCTGTTCCGGGACGATGTCCCGGTGGAGGTGCGGCGGCGGTACGGCGGTGCGATCGCCGCGATCGCCCGCGATGCGGCGTTCTCCGGCTGGGAGGCCGAGTCGGTCGACATGCCGACGGATCCCGCCGATGTCGCCGCGACGCTGGTGGACGTCGCTGCGGCATACGTCGATCGGCTGCTGGAGACCACCGGCCCGCGCGTGCTAGTCATCGATGACCTCCAGTGGGTCGATCCGTCGAGCGCGGGGATGGTCGAACTCGTCGTCCGGCGGACGCTGGACCACCCCTTCCTGGTCCTCGCCGCGTCTCGACCCGGCGCACTGCCCGACTGGGCATCCATGCCTGGCGTGCAGCAGCTGGACCTCCTTGGGCTTGCCGAGCCGGAGACGGCGCGCCTTGCGACGCTCGTCGCCCGCGCCGCTGTCGACGCGGACGGTGCGCGCTCGATCCATGAGCGCACCGGCGGGAACCCGTTGTTCGTCGGCGAGACCGTCCGAGCGTTCCTCGAGGACGGCACGCTCCGCTGGCGCGACGGGCTGGTGGCGCTCGTCGGCAGCAGTGGCTCCCGTCTCCCGATCACGCTGCGGGCGCTCCTCGGTGCGCGCATCGATTCGCTCCCGACGCACGCGCGGGCCGCCCTCGGCGTCGCATCGGTCATCGGCTTCACGTTCCGCACTTCAGAGGTCGAGGCGCTGCTCGGCAAGCCGTTGGAGCCCGGCGCGATCGACCACCTCGTCGAAGCCGCGCTGATCGTCCCGCACGACGAGGGTCGGTGGCGGTTCGCCCACGCCCTGATCCACGACGCGGCCTATGCCGGTCTGCTTGCCAGCCGACGTCGACAGCTCCACGGCACGGTGGCCGACCGATTGGCGGCGCGCCCCACGCGTGCGACGCCCGGGCAGATCGCCGCGCACCGCGTGGCCGCGGGCGACGTCGTGCGGGCCGTACCGCTCCTGCGCGAAGCGGCCGACTCCGCGCTCGCACTCGGTGCGGCGGAAGAAGCGGCGGCGCTCTGGCGGCAGGCGGCGGATCTCGCGTCGGACGCCGATCCCGACGCCGCGGCACAGGACCGGGCGCGAGCGCTGATCGCGATCGATTCGATCTCAGGGATCCGCGAGGCGAGCGGGCTCGAACCCGGGCGCGGCGCCGTCAGGCAGGAAAGGGGCTCGGCTCCGGGCTGACCGGCTGCGCGCGATCCGGGGCGGGGCGGACCGTGATGGTCAGGCCGTCCACCGCGGGTCGCACCCACGGACCGGCGTTGGCACACAGCTCCTGGATCGCCTCGCGGCGTGCCGGGGCGTAGTGGACGAGGACCGCTGAACGGGCCTCGGCGCGCTGGGCCAGCTCGATCGCCTCCTCTGGGGTGAGGTGGCCGCGCTCTTCGTCATCGTGGGCCGCGGACCACAGCGCGCTCTCGACGAGCAGGAGGTCGGCGCCGCGAACGCCGTCCTCGACGGACGCCGACGGACCGGTGTCACCCGTGTACGCGAGGCGGGAGCCGTCCGGGGCGTCGATGACCACGCCCCAGGCAGGGACGTAGTGGCGGCCGCGGACGAACCGCAGCCGCAGGTCGCCGATCACGGTCTCGCGCTCAGGGTCGTACTCGTTCGCCGCGAACGCGGCATCGAAGAACCCGACCCGTTCGCTGACCGCCATCGCGAGCGCGTCGAGACGCGCCCTGCCGCCCGGCGGCAGGTGGATCGGCAAGGGGACGGGCGAGGGCTCGCCCCACGGATAGAGGTAGCGAAGCCCGACGATGTCGAGGTAATGGTCGGCGTGCATGTGGCCGATCACGATCCCCGACAGGTCGTGGGGGTCGAGGACGCGCTGCAGGTTGCGGATCACGCCCTGGCCAACGTCGAGCAGGATCGCCGTCGCGCCCCACTCGACGAGGAACCCGGCTGTCGGGGTCGTGGGATCGGGGGCGGCCGTGCTGCACCCGAGCACGGTCAATCGAAGGCGCGCGCCCAGGCTGTCGGTCATGCGCGAATGCTATGGGCCACGATGGGGATGGTGTGTCGGCATTCAGACACGATTACCATCGGCCCATGCTCGTCGGCCCATCGGTGCTGGATGCCCTCAGCACGATCCCGTTCTTCGCGGGACTCGAGCGGCTGGCGCTCGAGCGGGTCGCTGCCGGCATGCGCGCTCGCCGGTTCCGACGCGGCGAAGTGATCTTCCACATCGGCGATCCGGGCGACGCCCTGTTCGTGATCGTCCAGGGCGAGGTCAAGATCTCGCTCCCGTCCGAGACCGGCGATGAGGCGATCCTGGCCACGCTGCGCAGTGGCGACGTCTTCGGCGAGCTCGCGCTGCTCGATGGCGCGCCGAGGTCCGCGAGCGCGACCGCGATCAGCCCCACCGAAACCGTGGTGCTGCCGCGCGACCGGTTTCGCGAGCTGATCGCCACCGAAGCGGGTGTCCGCGATGCGCTGCTCGCGTCGATCGCAGGTGAGTTGCGGCGGTTGACCACCCACGTCGAAGAGCTGCATTTCCTGGACATCACGGGCCGGCTGGCGGCTCGACTTGTTCGGCTCGCCAACGAGGGCGGCAAAGCCACCGCCGACGGTGGTACCAGGCTCGCGAGCAACCTGACGCAGGGCGACCTCGCGGCCATGGTCGGGTGCACGCGGCAAAGCGTGAACAAGCTGCTCGGGCAGTTCACCGACGACGGGCTGATCCGGCTGGACCGCGAGGGCATCGTCATCACGGATCTCGACGGCCTGGTGACGGCCTCCCGCCGCTGATCGCCTAGGTGCCCTGCGCCGCCCGCGCGGCCGCGGCCCGCGCCCGCCGCCCACGCAACCCGCCGGCCGCCCGGCCGATGTCAGCCTGAGGCACCAGATCTGCACGAATGAGCGTGCGCCGGTGCCGATTCGTGCCGTATCTGCGCGTTCTGGGGGCTGGCCCTGCACGTTCGTCCGGGATTCGTGCCTGGTGGTAGCGACAACCGGTCGCCGCCCAGGCCGATGTCAGCCTGAGGCACCAGATCTGTACGAATGAGCGTGCGCCGGTGCCCATTCGTGCCGAATCTGCACGTTCTGGGGGCTGGCCCTGCACGTTCGTGCCGAAACCGTGCCTGGTGGTGACGAAACGTGGCCGGCTACCGGGTCTCTCGTCCCTCGCCGGCCAGCGTCTCCATCAACGTCGCGGCGGCGAGCAGTGCCGCCTGGCTGCGCCCCATCAGGCCGCCGGTGTACGTCGTCCGGGTCTGCCGGCGGTCGGCGGTAGGGCTCGCGATCGCGATGCTGACCGCCAGCTCGCTCCCGCGGGGCCGGGCGCGGACGGCCAGGCCGACGTCGGCGCCACTGACCTCGCGGATCCGGCGCGCTCGACCCTCGAGCCCGTCCGCATCGGCATCGCCGGCGGTCGAGCCCGCCTCCAGCGGTCGCACCTCGGCCAGCAGCAGCCATGGGACATCGCCGAACAGCACCGCGACCTGCCCACCGGTGCCGGACTCCTCGACGGCCAGCCGCCACCCGAGCGCCTCGAGCCGTTCGCCGATCGCTTGGGACCACGTCGTGTCGCCCTCGGCCCACACGTGCTCGCCGAGCCGCTCGAGGACGAGCGCCGCGGCGGTCTCCACGCGCGCCCGGGCCGTGTCGCCCGCCCCGTCGCCCGTGTCTGCGCCCGACGAGCTGACGCGAACATCGACCGCTTCGAGCCGGGCATAGGTCGCGATCTCGGGATCCGCGCGACGAAGGAGGTAATCGCCGATGATCTCGGCCACCTGCGACTCGCCGATGCCGGTCAGGCGGAAGGTCCGGACGACGATGTCCCGTCCGAGTCCGCGGGCACGGAGGCGGGGGAGCACTTCGTTCTCCCACATCGGGCGCATCTCGCGCGGCGGACCAGGCATCGCGACGACGACCCGGCCATCGGCGCGCGTTGCGAACCAGCCCGGGGCGGAGCCGTTGGGATTGGGCAAGGCCTCGGTCGACGGGATCACCCAGGCCTGCTTGAGGTTGATCTCGGGGAAGGGGATGCCGCGTCGTTCCCAGCGGCCGCGGAGCCACGTCTCGAGATCGGGATCGACGACCGGCGTCTCGCCGAAGGCCGCCGCGATCGACTCGCGCGTGAGATCGTCCGGCGTCGGGCCGAGACCGCCGGTGCTGACCACGAGGTCGGCGCGCTCGAGGGCCGTCGCGAACGCGTCCGTCACGATCTCGAGGCGATCCGGCACCGCCGTGATCCGCCCCACCGACACGCCTTCCAGCGACAGGGCCCGCGCCAGTTCCCCGGCATTGGTGTCACGCGTCTCGCCGACCGTCAGCTCGGTGCCGACGCTGAGGATCTCGGCGGTCAGCAACTGGCGTCCGGAGGGTGGCGTCGACATGGCCGCAGCGTAACGGTCCCGGCATGACGTCGGCCGGTCGCGTCGGCCGGCCGTCACACGGGCGCTGCTATCATCCGGGCCGACCCGGTCCGCCCCAGCGACCGGTCTCGAGCCGGAGCAGCACCCTGGACCAACCCCGCTCGAACCGTTCCGCGAACCCGCCCGGTCTCTTCGCATCGATCCGATCGACGCGCGAAGCCGGCATGCGCCTGATCTTGGCCCACATCGACCTCGCAAAGGCCGAGGCATCGGCGATCGGCGGCGAGATCGCTCGAGTAGCGGCGCTTGTCGGGATCGCGATCGCGGTCGTCCTATTTGCCGTGATCCTCGCCGTCATCGGTACGTCGCTGTTCCTCGGGGAGTGGCTGCTCGGATCGATCGGCTGGGGCGTCCTCCACGGGCTCCTCCTGTTCACCGCCATCGCGATCGCGTGCGCGGTCGCGGCCGTCGGCGTCTCGGGTGCGCGGATCGGTCAAGCGTTCGTCGGCGGGGTGATCGTTGCCGTGATCGTCGGCGTCGGTCTTGCGCTGGCCCTGCCGAACCGGGCCTACCGGTCGATCGGCGAGAGCCTGTTGCCGAACGTCGAGCCGGGCATCAGGCCGCTGGTCGTGGGCGTGGTCGTCGTCGGCATCATCGGCCTGCTCGTCGGCCTCGTCGGGGCGGTGCGAGCAAGCGGGGCGGCCTTCCGCGGCAGCTCGATCGTCGGCGGGGCATTGGCGGGCGCCGTCCTCGGCGCGATCTCGGCGGTCGACACCGGTGTCCAGGTCGGCGCGGCGATCGGCATCACGGCCGGCTACCTGGTGTGGATCCTGCTGATGGGCGTGGACATCGCCCGACGAGGCGTCGATGTCGAGGACCTCAAGGCGCGCTTCTACCCGAAGGAAACCATCGAGACCAGCAAGGAGACGCTCGCGTGGCTACAGAGCAAGCTGCCGCCCGGGATCGGGTCCTAGCGGCGCGCGCCGAGCTCGAGGAGCAGATCGAGGTCCTCGAGGCCTCGGGACGGGCGGCCGTCGACATCCCGGCAAAGATCCGCAAGAGCCCCGCCAAGGCGGCAGCCGTCGCGGGCGCTGCCGGCTTCCTGGTGCTCAAGGGGCCGCAGCGCGCGTATCGCGCCATCCGAACGGCCATCACGGGTTCGCCGGCGCCGATGCCCAAGCGGATGCTCCCCAAGGAGATCGAGAAGACGCTGAAGTCGCTGGGCGGCGACGGCGACAAGGTCCGCGGGGCGCTCGAGCGCGACTTCGCCGACTACGCCAAGAAGGCCGAGAAGGACAAGAAGCCGATCCTGTCGGTCCTGGCGCTGGCCGTCTTGCGCCCGGCGATCACCCGGGGAGCCCGAGCCATCGTGGAGTCGCTGATGGCTCCGACGCCGGAAGGCCAGGCGAGCCGACTCGACCAGGTCCGCACGGCGGCCCAGCAGCGTGCCGAGGCGGCGAAGCGCGGCGTGGAGCAGGCCGGCGGGTCCGCTCGCGACCGGGTCGAGGCCGCCGGGGACGCGGCGCGGGATCGCGTGGCGAAGGCACGGGCCACCGAGGCCAAGCCCGACGATCGCGACGATGGGGAACCAACCGGCATCTGAGGCACGACCGCTCACGCCGTGGAGCTCATGACCGAACGAACGGAACCACGTTCGCCGAAGATCGGCGGGCGCGGCTACCCGGAATCGGAAGGCCGCGGCCTCGGCTTCGAAAGGCTGGTGTTCTTCTCGGACGCGGTCTTCGCGATCGCGATCACGCTGCTGATCATCGATGTCCGGGTGCCTGACCTCCCGCCGACTCCAAGCGAGGCGGCGGTCCGCGAGGCACTCGGCAGCCTGCTCCCGAAGGTCTTCGCCTACGTCCTGAGCTTCGCGACCATCGGCCTGTACTGGCTCGCCCACTGGCGACGCTTCCGGTACATCGCGGCGGTCAACGAACGTCTGGTCGGATTCAACCTCGTGCTGCTGGGGCTGATCGCGTTCATCCCGTTCCCAACCGCACTGATGGGTGACCAGGGCGATCACGTGGTGTCGGTGGTGATCTACGCGATCTCGTTGTCCGCGGCGGGGATCGTCGGTCCCTTGACCTGGTTGTATGCCTGGCGCGCCGGCCTGGTGCTCCCCGATATCAGCGCCCGGTTCGCGCGGCTGGCGGCCTTCCGCGGGTTCTCCGTGCCGATCGTCATGCTTGGCTCGCTCCCGCTGCTACCGCTGATCGGCCCGGGCGGGGTCACCGTCACGTGGCTGTTGATCGTCCCCGTCCAGATCATGCTCAACCGGTACCTGCATGCCCGCGAAGGTCGTCACGAGGTGCAGCCGCTGGACTGACGGCTTCCGCCGGCCCGCTAGACTCTCCCCGCGGGCGAGTGGCGGAATGGCAGACGCGCCGGCCTTAGGAGCCGGTGCCGCGTGAGCGGCGTAGAGGTTCGACCCCTCTCTCGCCTACCAAGGACCTGGCGATCGATGCGCCGAGCGTTCCCGGGACCCGCCCTATACTTCCCGTTCGAATGCAGATCACCCGTACCCCAGCTCCCAACTCGACCGTGCGCCTCGAGATCGAACTGCCGCCCGATCGTCTCGACCGTGCGCTCCAGAACGCGGTCCAGGCGCTCGCCCGGCGCACGCGGATCCCCGGCTTCCGACCTGGGAAGGCGCCGCGCCCCGTCCTCGAGCGGCATCTCGGCCCCGGCGTCGTCATGGACGAAGCCGTCGATCACCTCATGCAGGACGCCTACCGCGAGGCGCTCATCAAGGAGGACATCCTCCCGCTCGCGAACGCCGACGTCGAGGTGGTCCAGGCCGAGGAAGGCAAGCCGCTGATCTTCAAGGCGACCGTCCCGGTGCGGCCGGAGGTCACGCTCGGCGACTACAAACAGTTCAACTTCAAGCCCGAGATCGAGACGATCGACGACGCGCGGGTCGACAAGGTGGTCGAGGAGCTGCGCGACCAGAACGCGACCCTCGCCGCCGTCGAGGACCGTGGCGCGCAGGACGGCGACTACGCCGTCATCTCGTTCGTCGGGACCAGGGATGGCCAGCCGTTCGACGGCGGGACGTCCGAGCGGATGCCGCTGATCCTCGGCCAGGAGCGCCTGATCCCGGGGTTCGAGGCCAACCTCCTCGGCAAGCGGGTCGGCGAGACCACGGAGTTCGACATCACGTTCCCTGAGGACTACCCAGAGGCGTCGATGGCCGGCCAGGCCGCCCATTTCTCGGTCGAGATCAGGGAGCTCCGCGAGAAGATCCTGCCCGATCTCGACGAGGACTTCCTCGCGACCCTCGGCGAGTTCACGTCGCTCCAAGCGCTGCGTGAGGACATCCAGCGCCGCCTCGAGGGCAACGCGCTCGATCGTGCGCGCCACACGTTCGCCGACCGGATCATCGACTACGCGGTCGCCAACGCGACCGTCGAGCTGCCCCAGGTGCTGGTCGACCAGGAGGTCGAGGTCATGCACGACGAGTTCAAGGGCTCGCTCGCGCGCCAGGGCATCACCGAGGAGGCCTACCTCAAGGCCATCGAGAAGACGACCGACGATCTCCACGCCGACTTCCGGCCCAACGCCGAGAAGCGTGCCAAGACGCTGCTCGTGCTCTCGAAGGTGGCCGACCAGGAAGGCGTGGAGATCGCCGATGCCGACGTCGACGCCGAGGTCGCCCGAGGCCTCGAGCGGTATGCCGGCGACGCTCGGCTCGCGTCGTACTTCGAATCCGACCGCGGGCGGTCGTTCATCCGCAGCACGCTCCGCCGGAGCCGGGTCGTCGAGCGGATCATCGACGAGTGGCTCGCGGCACACCCCGAGCACCCGCCGCTACCGCACCTCGAGGACGTCGAGGCGTCGGCCGTCAACAGTGACCAGGCTCAGGCCAACGCCGCGATCGGTGCGACCGATCCGGAGGCCATCCCCGAACCTCGATCCGAAGCGTCGGTCGACGAACCGGCAGCCGCCGGTTGACCGTCGACGCCCATCCGCCGATCTACTAGCACCACGCAGCACACGCAGGAGACCCCCGAATGCTCGTCCCCATGGTCATCGAATCCTCCAGCCGGGGGGAGCGCGCCTACGACATCTACTCGCGCCTGCTGCGCGAGCGGATCATCTTCCTGGGCGACGCGATCGAGGATCACCTCGCCAATCTCGTGATCGCGCAGCTGCTGTTCCTCGACTCGGAGGATCCCGAGAAGGACATCAGCCTGTACATCAACTCGCCCGGTGGGGTCGTGAACTCGGGGCTCGCGATCTACGACACCATGCAGTACCTGCGCGCGCCGGTCAGCACGATCTGCATCGGCATGGCGGCATCGATGGCGGCAGTGCTGCTGGCGGCCGGGACCAAGGGCAAGCGCTATGCGCTGCCGAACAGCCGGATCATGATCCACCAGGGTTCGGGCGGGTTCCGTGGCAACGCGCCGGACGCGTTGATCCAGATGAAGGAATGGGAATTCCTCGTCAATCGCAACATCGAGATCCTTGCCCGGCACACGAGTCAGGCCGTTGACAAGGTGCGACAGGACACCAATCGGGACTACTTCATGGCTCCCGAGGACGCGAAGGACTATGGCATCATCGACGCGGTGTACTCGGAGCAGTGGGATTCACTGACCGCGCAGCACCACGACGAGAAGGCCGCGGAAGCCGAAGCGGCCGGCGAGGATGAGGCCGAACCGGCACCACCGGAGCCGAAGCGCTCGTCAAAGACGGAATAGCGGAGCACAGACCGGCACGTGACAACCACCAGCGGCAGCAAGGGACCCAAGGTTCCGTATCGCTGCTCGTTCTGCGGCAAGAGCCAGGAACAGGTCCGCAAGCTCATCGCCGGTCAGGGCGTCTACATCTGCGACGAGTGCATCAACCTCTGCCAGGAGATCATCGAAGAGGAGATGCTCGAGACGCCGCGTCCCAAGCAGGCGGCCTCGAAGCTCCCCAACCCGCACCAGATCAAGGACGCGCTCGACGCGTACGTGATCAGCCAGGACCGGGCCAAGAAGGTCCTGTCCGTCGCGGTCTACAACCACTACAAGCGGGTCAACGCCGGCCACCAGGTCGACGACGTCGAGCTGCAGAAGTCCAACGTGCTGCTGGTCGGGCCGACCGGCTCGGGCAAGACCCTGCTCGCCCAGACGCTGGCGCGGGTCCTGGACGTCCCGTTCTGCATCGCCGACGCGACCTCGCTGACCGAAGCCGGCTATGTCGGTGAGGACGTCGAGAACATCCTGCTGCGGCTGATCCAGGCCGCCGACTTCGACGTCGCCCGGGCGCAGCGCGGGATCATCTACATCGACGAGATCGACAAGATCGCGCGCAAGGCGGACAACCCCTCGATCACGCGCGACGTGTCCGGTGAGGGCGTGCAGCAGGCGCTGCTCAAGATCCTCGAGGGCACGGTCGCCAACGTCCCGCCGCAGGGCGGTCGCAAGCATCCCCACCAGGACTTCATCCAGATCGACACGACCAACGTGCTGTTCATCTGTGGCGGCGCGTTCGACGGTCTCGAGAAGATCGTCGAGGAGCGCGTCGGCCGGCGGTCGATCGGGTTCGGTGCCGAAGGCGCGACGAGCGCCGAGGACAAGGGCCGCATGCTCGAGAAGCTGATGCCTGAGGACCTCCTCAAGTTCGGCCTCATCCCGGAGTTCATCGGCCGGCTGCCGGTCATGGTGACGCTGACGGCGCTGACCGCCGACGACCTGGTCAAGGTGCTGACCGAGCCGCGCAACGCCGTGACGCGCCAGTTCCAGAAGTTCCTGGCGCTCGACAAGGTCGAGCTGGCCTTCACGCCGGGCGCCCTCAAGGCCGCCGCCGAGGTCGCGCTCGACCGCAAGACCGGCGCGCGCGCCTTGCGCTCGATCGTCGAGGAGTCGCTCCTCGAGGTGATGTACGACATCCCCGAGCGGACCGAGGTCCGCAAATGCATCATCACCGAGGAGACGATCCGCGAGGGCCGGCTCCCGCTGCTGCTCACGAAGACCGACGTCGACGAGGGCGTCGACGAGACGAACTACGAGGAGTGGCTCGCCGAACGCGGCGTGAGCGCGTAGTCGTCGCGCCGACCGCGGTCGGCGCTCGCCGGGCCCTTGTCCGGGGCTCCCGGATCGGCCAGGAGGCCGTGCTACACTCCCCGCCTTCACGGCGATGACCGCAGAAGAGTAGCGTCGGGACGATCCCGAGCGAGCGCGGGACGGTGCGAGCCGCGCGATCCCCACCGACGTGAATGTCGCTCGCGAGCCGTGACGCATGACGCCCGATACCGTGTCCAGAGGGTGCCGGAACCACGACCCGCGATGAGCGTGCGTCGCCCGACACCGAACCAGCAGGTGGTACCACGACCCGTTCGTCCGCTGGACGAGCGGGCGTTCGATGTTTGAGGCCATGACGACGACCGACGGACCGACTGACGCGCTCCCGAAGGCCTATCGACCCAACGAGGTCGAGGGGCCGATCTACGCGCGCTGGCTCGACGCCGACGTCTTCGCGCCCGATGGCGCGGGCTCGACCGCCGATCCCGGTCTGCCGCCGTTCACGATCATCCAGCCGCCACCCAACGTCACGGGCTCGCTGCACCTCGGCCACGCACAGCGGACCGCGGTCGAGGACCTGATGATCCGCCACGCCCGGATGGTCGGCCATCCGACGCTCTTCCTGCCGGGCCTCGATCACGCGAGCATCGCGGCGCAGTTCGTGCTCGATGGGATCCTCGCCAAGGAGGGCGAGAGCCGCCAGTCGCTGGGTCGTGAGCGCTACCTCGAGCGGATGCGTGCGTTCTCGGACTCGACCAAGCCGGTGATGCTCGCCCAGCAACGCCGCGTCGGGGCGTCCGCCGATTGGGGTCGCCTGCGCTACACGATGGACGAGGTGTCGGCGAAGGCCGTGCGCGTGGCGTTCGAGCGGCTGTACCGCGACGGACTGGCCTACCGGACCGAGGCGCTCGTCAACTGGTGCCCCGGCTGCATGACCAGCGTCAGCGACCTCGAGGTCGTGTCGTCGCCCGAGAAGGGGACGCTCTGGCTGATCCGCTACCACCTGCTCGACGAGGCGACCGGCGAGCCGGATCCCGACGCCACGATCACGGTGGCGACGACCCGTCCCGAGACGATCCTCGGCGACACCGCGGTCGCCGTCCATCCCGAGGACGAGCGGTACCGGGCGTTGATCGGGCGACGCGTGCGGATCCCGTTCGTGGATCGCGACGTGCCGATCATCGCCGACGAGGTCGTCGATCGCGCGTTCGGGACCGGGGCGGTGAAGATCACCCCGGCGCACGACACCGACGACTACGCGACGGGCAAGCGGCACGGCCTCCCCGCGATCACGGTGCTCGCCGACGACGGGTCGGTGGCGAACACCGGGACCGAGTTCGACGGCCTCGACCGCTTCGTGGCGCGCGAGCGGATCGTGGCCGCCCTGGAGGCTCGCGGCGACCTCGCCGGCGCGCGCCCGCACGACCTGATCCTGGGCCGTTGCCAGCGCAGCAACGACGTCCTCGAGCCGCGGCTCAAGACGCAGTGGTTCATCCGGACGGGGCCGCTCGCGGCTCGCGCGCTGGATGCGACGAGGTCCGGGCGCACGCGCATCCTGCCGCCACGCTTCGAGAAGACCTGGGAGCACTGGCTCACCAATATCCGCGACTGGAACGTGTCGCGGCAGCTGTGGTGGGGCCATCGCATCCCGGCCTGGTACTGCCCCGATGGCCACGTCACGGTGTCGTCGGACGAGAACGGGCCGTCCGCCTGCGAGGCGTGCGGTCGTCCGGCCGCGGAGCTGACCCAGGATCCCGACATCTTCGACACCTGGTTCAGCTCGGGTCTCTGGCCGTTCTCGACCCTGGGCTGGCCCGATGACACGCCCGACTATCGGACGTACTACCCGACCTCGGTGATGGAGACGGGCTACGACATCATCTTCTTCTGGGTGGCCCGGATGATGATGCTCGGGTTGCAGCTCACCGACGTCGAGCCGTTCCACACCGTCTACCTGTCCGGGCTGATCCGCGACCCGGAAGGCCAGAAGATGTCGAAGACCAAGGGCAACGTCGTCGATCCGCTCGGCGTCATCGACGAGACCGGCGCGGACGCCCTGCGGTTCGCGCTGATCCACGGGAGTGCCTCCGGTCAGGACCAGCGCTTCGGGCGGACGAAGCTCGAGAACGCCCGCAACTTCGCGAACAAGCTCTGGAATGCGACCCGGTTCGTGGTGGGGGCCCGGCCCGGGACGATCCCCGCGGGTGCCGAACGGCGGTTGCCGGACCAGGCCGCCCTGGGCCCAGCAGAGCGGTGGATCCTGTCACGGGCGAGCGCGACGACCGCTGCGGTGGACGCCGCCCTCGCGGACTACGCCTTCGGCGAGGTCACGCGCCTGCTGTACGACGCGATCTGGAACGAGTTCTGCGACTGGGGGTTGGAGCTCGCGAAGGTGCGTCTCGCCGATGCGTCGCTGCCGGCGGACGTCCGCGAGGCGACGTGGTGGGCGCTCGTCGAGGCCCTCGACACCTACCTGCGGTTGCTGCACCCCGTCATGCCGTTCGTGACCGAGTGGCTATGGGGCGCGATCCCGCACCGCGAGTCCGATCCGGGCTTGCTGATCGTCGCTCGCTGGCCGGCGGTCTCGGCACGCGACGAGACCGTGGAGCGGGACGTCGACGCGCTGCTGGAGCTCGTCCGCGGCATCCGGAACGCCCGCGCCTCGGCGCACATCGAAGCCGCAACCTGGCTGCTGACCGAGGTCGTGGTCCCGGCGGAGCTCGGACCGACGTTCGAGGCGCTGCGCCCAGCGATCGAACGACTCGCGCGGGCGCGGCCCCTCGAGCGACGCCTCACGCGCGAGGCACTCAACGACGGGCGCTCGCCGGCCGAGGGCGATCTCGCGGTCATCGCCGGACCGCTCGAGGCGATCGTCCACGGGCCAGGTTCCGGGGACGGGGAGGGGAGCGGCGATGATCGGGCCCTCGACCGCGCCAGGCTCGAGCGCGAGCTCGCCCAGGCCCGCGAATGGCTGGAGGCCGCACGTGCCCGCCTGGCGAACGACGCGTTCGTGCGCAACGCACCGCCGGCCGTGGTCGATGGGGCTCGCGCCCGCGAGGCCGAGCTCGCCGACCAGGTCGCGCGCCTCGAGGACCGCCTCGACCGGTAGTCAGCCGACGGCGAGCGTCGCCACGATCGGCAGGTGATCCGACGCGCCCCCGGCCTCGCGGACGACGCGGCACTCCTGGACCGCGAGGTCGCGCACGAGGATGTGGTCGATCGATTGGGGGCCGGACGATCGGCGGGCCGAGTCTCCCGGTAGCACGCCGACCGCGCGCGAACGCGTCGATCAGCCCGGTCGCGAGCCGACCGAGTTCGGGTGCCTCGATCGGCGCGTTGAGATCGCCGAGGAGGACGACGGGGCCACCGAGCTGATCGGCTGCGGCGGCGAGGACAGCCGCCTGGGCGGCACGCTGGCCGCTCCCCGCGTACGTCAGGTGGGTCGACATGACGTCCACGGCGGAGGCCCCGAGCTGCACCGTCCCGCCGACCGCGCAGCGCGGCTCGCGGGTGCCGTACGGGGCGTCGCTGAAGCGGACCCCGGCAAGTGGCAGGCTACTCCCGGGCGGCTCGACAAGGTCCTCGTCAGCGCCGAGCGGCAGGCCGAGCGTGAAGCCGTCGCGGACCGGGTCGCGGGTGAGCAGCGCATTGCCCCACGTGGCACTGCCGACCGCCCGTCCCGTGTCTGGGTCGATCAGCGCGAAGGCATGGATCGCCGCGTACCGGACCTGGCGGCCCGTCAGTCGCGCGAGGTCGAGCGGCTGGTCGTGGATGTCGCCGTCGGCGTCGAAGAACGCGACCTCCTGCAGGCCAACGACGTCGGCATCGAGATCGTCGATCAGCCCGGCGATGCGCTCGAGCCGATCACGGCGGACGTGCCGCCACCAGGCGGGCGGGAACGGCTCCCCGGGGCCGATCGCCGCCCGGATGTTCCAGGTCGCGACCCGGAAGGTGGTCGGTGGCGAGGCGGCGTCGCCGCCTACTTCACCGATCCTGCGAGCAGGCCCTGGACGAAGAAGCGCTGGAGGCTGAAGAAGACTGCCAGCGGCACGGCCATCAGGATGAACGCGCCCGCTGCGAGCAGGTGCCACTCCGTGCCGTACTGCGTGAGCAGGTTCTGGATCGCCTTGGTCATCGGCCACGAGTCGCCGCGCTGGACGAAGACCAGCGCCATCAGCAGGTCGTTCCAGACCCACAGGAACTGGAAGATCCCGTAGGCCGCGATCGCGGGCACCGACAACGGGACGACGATCTTGCGGAAGATGCCGATCGACGACGCCCCGTCCATCCGCGCCGCCTCGATCAGGTCCTTCGGCAGCGTGATGAAGAAGTTCCGTAACAGGAAGATCCCGAACGGCAGCGCGAACGCCGTGTGGGTGAGCCAGATGGCCCCAAAGTTGTTGAGCAGGCCGGTCGGCGCGAACAGCTTCAGCAACGGGATGAACGACACCTGGACCGGGATCATCAACAACGCGACGACGAGCAGGAACAGCCCGTCACGGAACGGGAAGTTCAGCCACGAGAAGGCGTACGCGGCCATCGAGGCGAGCGTCAACGGGATGAGCGTCGACGGGACGGCGATGAAGAACGTGTTCAGGAACGACTGGCCGAGGCCCTGCGCGCCGATCACCTCGCCATAGTTGGCGAGCGTGAACCGGAACTGGCCCAACGCCTCCCACCAGCCACTCACCGCAATATCCTGGCGCTCTCGGAACGAGGTCACGAGCAGCCCCACGGTGGGGGCGAGCCAGATCAGCGCGATGAGCGCCAGGGCGATGTGGATGGGTGTCTTGTTGAGGAACCGAACAATCCGCTCGGTCGTGGTCCGCTCGCGGGCGCGGATCTGTGGTTTGACGGCGGCAGTCATCTACACGACCCTCGAGCTGCGGAAGCGGCGGATGTTGTAGGCCATGATCGGGATCAGCAGGATGAGCATGATCACCGTCACGGCGGCACCCCGGCCGAACTGGCCGCCAGGGATCGATTCCTGGAACATCGTGAAGGCGATCACGCGGCTGGCCGTGCCTGGGCCGCCGTTCGTGAGCACGTAGATCAGGTCGAACAGCTTGATGACGTTGACGAGCAGCGTCACCGCGAGGACCGAGATCGGCAGGCTGACCATCGGCAGGATCACCCGGAAGAAGACCTGTCGCTCGGTCGCACCGTCGGTGCGGGCGGCTTCGAGGATCTCGCTGGGGATGCTCTTGAGGGCCGCCGACAGGATGACGGTCGCGAACCCGACCGAACCCCAGATACCGGCGACGATCAGCGCCCCGTTGACCAGCGACGGGTTGCCGAGCCACGAGATCCCTCTCGAGGTGACCGGGTCGAGGATCGCGTTCAGCAGGCCGATCCGCGCGTCGGGGGCGTAGACGAAGTTCCAGATGATCGCGAGCGCCGTGGCGGCGATCGCCATCGGCAGGAACACAATCGCCTTGATCACCGACTCGTAGCGGACGCGTGACGCCAGCACCGCGACGATCAGCCCTAGGAAGATCACGCCCGACGTGTAGAAGACCGCCCAGAGCAGGTTGTTCCAGATCGCCCCGGAGGGCGGGAACGAGCTCAGGTTGATGAAGGCCTTGTCGTTGAGCAGCCCGATGTAGTGCTGCAGACCGACCCACTCGTTGAACTCGCCGCGGCGGCCACGGTTGAAGCTCAGCGCGATCGTGTAGATCGTGGGATAGACGAGGAAGACGAGCAGGAGCAGGCCGGGCGGACCGAGGAACAGCAGCGTGATCCAGTCGTTGCGCCGGCCCGCGATCTTCGGCGGGGGTGGCGCCTTGACCGCAGCGGGCAGACCCGCGGGATCGAATGCGCCGGGCCCGACGACGGCCATAACGTCCTCCTCTCGGGAGAAAGTGACGCGGGCGGCCTCAGGCCGCCCGCGTCTTCAGGACCGGTTTCAGCGTGGAGTGCGGATCACTCGGCGTCCCAGGCGGCCTTGACGCGCGTCTGGAAGTCGCCCCAGTCGATCTTGTCACCACGGATGGCCCGCTGCAGCAGCGCGCCCATGCTCTCGCCCTGGATGCCGGCTGGCAGCAGGTCGGAGCCGTCGTAACGGATCGCCTTCGCATCCACGAGCGACTTCGCCTCGCGGACGACCAGGTCGTTGGGATAGGCACTGGTGTCGACGCCCTTGTTCGGGGAGACGATGGCACCCGTGCTCGCCCACACCTTGTTGGCATCGGGCGTGATCACGTACTGCATGAACGCCTTCGCGCCGTCGCTGTCCTTCAGCGCACCGACCACGTCACCACCGAAGGTCGTGACCTCGTCGCCGCCGAAGCTCGGGAACGGATACCAGTCGATCGTGTCACCGATCTTCAGATCCTTGTTCGTCTGGCCGGTCGCGATGCCACCGACGAAGCCACCCTCGTAGAAGGTCGCCGCCTCGGCCTCAGGCTTGAAGACCTGCGCGATCGCGTCGGTCCATGCGCGGCCGAGGGCCGCATCGATGCCACCGACGACGTACTTGTCGTTGATGACCTCGAGCATGGTGTCGACGGTCTTCTGGACGCTCGGGTCGTTCCAGTCGCCCTCGGCGCTGAACAGCTTGTCGTAGGCATCGACACCCGACTGGCGGATGTAGATGCTCTCGAACCAGTCGGTCAGGTTCCAGTCGTCCTTGGCACCGAGCGACATGGCACCCGGCTTGTCCTTGGTGGACTCCAGCGCCGCCTTGAACTCGTCCCAGGTCTTGGGGGCCGTAACGCTGTCGGCCTTGTAGACGTCGGGCCGGAACCACATCGTGCCCTTGTTGTTGTACTTCGCAGGCACGGCATACAGGTCGCCACCGACCGTACCGGCGCCGAGGAAGCCCTCGGGATAGTTCTGGCTCAGCGCGGCGGTATCGACGCCGAGATCGGCGATCTTCTTGAGCGAGCCGTCCTTCGCGAAGCGACGAAGGAAGCCGATGCCCGGGATGATCGCGATGTCAGGCGGGTTGCCGCCCGTGATGCGCGACTGCAGGGTCGTGGAGTACGTCTGCCGGTCGGCCTCGTACTTGACGCTGATGCCGGTCTTTGCCGTGAAGTCCGCGAGGACGGCCTTGAACGCCGCTTCCTCACTGCCACCCCACAGCGACAGGACGTTGATCTCGCCGGCCGCGCCGGGGCTGGCTGGTTCACCGCTCGTCGCGGGCTCGCCGCTCGCGCCGCTCGTTGCCGGCGCCGCGGTGCCGCCCCCGCCGCCACTGCACGCCGCCGCGAACAACGCGGTGACAAGCAGCAACGTGGGTGCGCGCAAAGATCGATTCATCGACCACCTCCAGAGAACAAGCCGTCGACGGCGCGTGGCGTCACGGAGACGTCGGCGCCGGATCCGGTCGTAGACATGACCATCGTTGGTCTCTCCTCCTCCGGTGCGATCCCATCTCCGAACGTTGGACGTCCTCCTCAGAGTCCAATCGGGGAGCGGTCGCGACCGGGTCCTCCAGACCGCCCACCCCGTCGGGTGCGGGTCGGTCGAAAGGCACCGTTCAGCATGCTGCCAAACACGCCGAGCCTAGAGGCCGCGCGAGCCTTCTGTCAACGTGTCGCGGGCGCTACGAAACCCTCCGCGCGCGTTACGTCGATCTGCACGGTGCGGATCTCGAAGGGGCCCAGTTCGAGCACGAGCGGCCCGTCGTCGACGGGGATCTCGGCGCCCGCCCTGCCAAGCAGGTCGACGTCCCTGGCTCGCTCGAGCGGTGCTCGGATCGTCGCCGGGGACGGCGCCGCCAGCTCGTTCACGAGACGGAGCTCCAGCCACGGTCCGCGGCGCCGGATCGCGCTCACGACGATGCCCTGTCCGTCGACCCGGAGCCCGTCGAGCGGCGGGCGATCGTCGATCGCCGGCGGGGTCCCATCGGGGGCGGTCCCGCTGCCGCGGGCGGTCAGGAACGGATCGAGGTACTGCTGCGCGACCGCGATCGTGTCCGCGGCCGACCAGGTGCCGGCGTGCGGATAGAGCGCGAAGCGGAACGTCCGATCGCCGATCAGCTGGGCATTCGGCACCGCGAGCTCGGGGCCGGCCGGATCCTCGCGATACGGGTTGGCATTCCGGCTGATCATCCCGAACGAGCGCAGGAGGGTCAGCGCCAGCTCCCGTCCATCGACGACCTCGTATTCGGTGACCTGGTCGAGGAGCACGCTCAGCCCCTCGACGCTGACCCAGCCGTGCGCCGGGAAGGTCGGCAGCGGCACCTCGCCGTGGCCGCCTTCCGCGGTGAGCCCGCGCTCGACGACCGCGAACTGCCCCTCGGCCGATGAGCCATCGACCGGCGCGGGGAGTGGCACATGGAACCGGACGCGATGGTCGCGCGATCGGTTCTCGAATGCCACGTTGACCCGGACGAATGGTTCGCCCGCGCGGAGCTCGTACCGGGTGGTCACGACCGTCTCCACGGTGGAGGCCGTTCGCACCGAGCCGTCCGGCTCGACGCCGCCCGGCCAGCGATAGGAGCGGACGACCTCGACCGCACCGCGGATCGGCCCCCGCTCCACGACGGCCAGGCCGACGACGTCGGGCGTCTCGACGAGCGTGTCCTGCGCCGGCGGGCCGTAGTTGTAGCTGTCCCCGAAGTCGCCGCCATCGACGATCCGTCCAGCGTCCTCGATCACCGAGCCGTCGCCGGCGATCCGGACCAGGCCATCGGCTGCGACCTCGAGTGCGACGAGCCCGTTGTCGAGGCCTCGCTCGCCCGCGCTGACCGCGTTCGCGGGTACATCACCCGGCGCGTCGCCGCCATCCGCGGGCTCGACGGCCGTGAAACCCAACGCCGGCGCCGGGATCCTGGCCACGATCCGTCGTCGATCGGGTGTCGCCACCACGATCTCCCAGAGCGCCTCGGGATCGCCGGCCACGGCGCGCTGGACCCCGTCGAGCAGTTCCTCGACGTCGAGCTCAGGCGGCTCGGGGACGTCGTGCACCAACACGACCACCCGGGGCAGCTCGTCGGGTGCGGCCGCGGGACGAAGGGTGATCCCGTTGATCAGGCGTCCGAACAGCTCCCGGCCGTGCCGTCGACGCCGGAAGTATTCGGCGATGTCCGCCGCGCGGACGCGGTCACGGCGGAGGATCGGCTGGGCGTTGCCGACTTCCTGGGTGGCGATCGTCGCGTCGCCGACGCGGAGCACCAGCGTCGTCCATTCGGCCGGCCGGGCGATCTCGATCTCGACCACATCGCTGCGATCGACCGGCGACGGGTTGACCACGGCGATCCGCCCGCCACCGACGCGCTCGGCGATCCGGGCCATGGCCCGCTCGACGATCCCGTTGCCGATCTGCTCGGCCTCGGCGTAGCGGCCGAGGACCTGGCCGACCACGGCATCGTGGGAGCAGCCACAGATCGAGTCATGCGCCGAGTTGTCGACCATCCGCCGCCACGCGAGCTCGAGCAGCCGCGCCGGCCACGGGCCGCCGTGGATCGCGGCCAGCGGCTCGGCGTAGCGCTCCAGTACCCGCTCGGCGCGAGCCGCCGCCGCCTTGAGGTCGACGCGAGCCGAGACCACGTTCATCAACATGTTGGCGCGGGCACCGGAGCGCAGTTCCCCGGTCCACTGCTGGCGGTGCGACGGCACGCTCCGCGTGGCGAGGTACGCCGCGAGCGTCTCCATGCGGACCTCGACAGTGGAATCGGATGCATTGACCGCGTCGACGAGGTCGGCCAGCTTCGCCGAGGGCACCGCGTGGTCGGTGCCGTACATCGCCAGCAGCGAATCAGTCCCGTAGGCCTCGGCGTTCAGGCGGCAGTACTCGGCGAGCTTGGCCGCGAGCCGGCCCGGAACGTCGAACAGGTACGCGCCGTTGCCGTAGCCGCCGACCAGGTACTCGGTCTCCACCGTCGAACCGTCCGGCGCGGTCCAGTCGAAGACGTGCTGGGTGATGGACGACGGCACGCCACGCCAGACGACGGCCTGGCCGATCCCCGCTCGCCGCAGGATCTGGGGCATCTGCGCGATGTGCCCGAACATGTCCGGGAGGTACCCGGCCGGCATCGTCCCGCCGAGCTCCTCCGAGCGCGCCCAGCCGAACTCGAGGTTGCGCACGATCGTCTCGCCGGAGACGAGGAACTCGTCGAGCAGGATCTGCCACGGCCCGATCGCCAGCCGCTCCTCGGCGATCAGCCGGCGCAACAACGGCTCGGCCTCCGGGCGAACCTCGAGGTAGTCGTCGACGGTCGCAGCCTGTCCGTCGAGCGTGAAGCGCAGTCGCTCGTCGCCGGCCATCCGCTCGAGCAGCAGGTCGATGAGGTCGACCAGCCGCATGCGGAAGGTCTGGAACGGCTGGTACCACTCCCGATCCCAGTGGGTGTGGGGAACCAGGTGGACGATGGTCCGCGGGCCGCCCTGGGCCGCCGCTGGTCCGCCGGTCGACGCCGGGCGGGTCGCGTCGCGGGACGTCATCGCGGCCGAGTATATCGACCGGTAGGTCGCTAGGCTGGGATGATGAACCAGCGATCCACACGTGGCGCTCCCGCGCCGGTCGAGCGGCCGTTCTATGGCGATGACTGGTGGCGCCACGGCATCGTCTACCAGATCTACCCGCGCAGCTTCCAGGACACCAACGGCGACGGCACCGGCGACCTGCCCGGGATCACGAGCCGCCTCGACCACCTCGTGGAGCTCGGCGTCGACGCGATCTGGCTGTCCCCGATCTACCCGTCGCCCGGCCACGACGTCGGCTACGACGTCAGCGACCACACCGCGATCGATCCGCTATTCGGCACCGAGGACGACTTCGATCGTCTCGTCGCCGAGGCGCACGGCCGGGGCATCCGCGTGATCCTCGATCTCGTGATGAACCACACGAGTGACGAGCACCCCTGGTTCCAGGCGAGCAGGGCGTCGCGCGACGGCCCATATTCCGACTGGTACCTGTGGCACGATCCCGCCGGCTACGTGGACGGCCGCCCGCTGCCACCGAACAACTGGCTGTCGTGGTTCGGGGGCCCGGCCTGGGAATGGGACGAGCGACGCAAGCAGTTCTACATGCACACGTTCCTCGTCCAGCAACCCGAGCTCAACTGGCGGAACCCGGCAGTCGAGCAGGCCCAGTTCGACATGGTGCGCGGCTGGCTCGACCGGGGCGTCGACGGCTTCCGGCTCGACGTGTTCAACGCGTTCCTCAAGCATCCGGAGCTGCTGGCCAACCCGGAGATCGAGGGCGCGACGCTGTGGGCCCGCCAGCACCACCTGTACGACCGCGACCAACCGGACTTCCCCGACCTGATTGGCCGGTTCCGAGCGATCCTGGACGAGCAGCCGGGGCGCATGTCGGTCGGGGAGCTGTTCGCGAGCGAGGCCGAACGGGCGGTCATGCTCTCGGCCGAGCGGCACATGGTCTTCGACTGGGCGCTGCTCGCCGCACCCTGGTCGGCGGAGGCGTACCGGTCGGCGATCTGGCTTCGCGAGTCGATGTTCGGTGACGACCGATGGCTCGCCAACGTGCTGTCCAACCACGATCAATCGCGACAGGCGACTCGGCTGGCCGCCTCTGCGGGAATCGCCGACACGGATGCGGTCGCGCGCGCTGCGGCCGTCGTGCTGTTGACGATCCGTGGCACGCCATTCATGTATTACGGCGAGGAGATCGGGCTGCGCGACATCGTCGTGTCCGACGACGAGATCATCGATCCGCCTGCCCGGCGGGCGCTGGTCGACCCCGATTTCCAGTGGTGGAACCGTGATGGCTGTCGATCGCCGATGCCATGGACGCCCGAGGAGCCGGGGCATGGCTTCACGACAGGACGACCGTGGCTGCCATTCGGCGACGACGCCGTCACCCGCAATGTCGAGAACCAGGCCGACGATCCGCAGTCGGTGCTCGCGACGTATCGCCGCCTCATCGCGCTGCGCCGCGAGAGCGACGCGCTGCGGAGCGGCACGCTGCGGCTGGTCGAGACACCCACACCGGACGTCCTGGCCTGGACGCGCGAGGTGGCGGCGGAGCGCCTCGTCGTCGTCGTGAACTTCGCGAACGCGCCGCGCGAGACCAACCTCGCCGCCGAGGGCGCCGTCCTGCGACCGCTCGTCGGCTCGCATCTCGACCCGCCAACACCAACTGATGCGGGGTCGCTGGCGTTGCGACCACTCGAGGCGGTCGTCCTCCGCGTTAGCTGAGGCGCGCATCGTGCGCTGCTACGATTACCGGCGATCCCATCCGCGCGCGAACCGGAGAGACCGTCCGTGCCCCTCGATTTCCTGAAGCGCAAGAACACCGCCGAACCCGAGCCGCAAGCTGCCACGCCCGCTCCGACGGGCTCCGTGGTGATGCCCGAAGAGGTCGTTGCCCAGGACTTCCAGCTGAAGCTCTACTACGCCGGCAAGACCAGCGAAGGCGTTCGCATGAAGGCCGGCCCACAGGCGATGAGCGACCTGCCATCGATGCTGGCCGGGCTCGCCAAGTCCGAGATCGAGGTCGTCGAGCCGCTGCCGATCGAATTCAGCCAGGCGACACCGACGATCGCGCGGCCGTCGGAGGCGATGCAGTGGCTGAACGCCCACCACGTTCACTCGCCGATCACGCGCCACGCCCTGGTCGTGCTCGAGTCGATCGACGCGGTCGACCTGGCCTTCGATACGTTCGTCTGCGCGCTGCTCGACGGCGAGATCGATACCAGCGGCTATCCCGAGTACAACGCCGTGATCGGTGGCGTGGCGGCCCACTGGGACGAGGCGACCGGTGACATGATCTCGCGCGCGGTCGTGGGCTGGGGCGGCCGGGGGGTCCGGGGCGACACCGATCGCATCGGCAACAAGCTGGTGGCCGGCCTGCTGACGAACATCCTCGCCAATCGCAACGCGATCGGTCTGACCGCCATCGAGCGACCGGTACCTGCCGCCGGCCGCGGGGGGCTCGTCTGTGCGCATTGCGGCTTCGCGTCCGCGCACGAGCGTGCCTTCTATTGCCCCAAGTGCGGCATGCGGCTCCTCCGCGGCTGATCGCGACCCGGCGACTTCGTGCCCCTCTACGACTACGTGTGCGCGGCCTGCGGTCGGCGCTTCGAGGTGATCCACGGCGTCCACGGCGACCCGCCCGCGAGCTGCCCGCTGTGTGGCTCGGGACCCGTGCGCAAGGCGATCTCGGCGCCGTCGGTTCATTTCAAGGGGTCCGGCTGGGCCAAGAAGGAACGGCGATCTGCCGCTGGGGCGCGATCCGGCTCAGATTCGGCCGGCGACGACACCGGCTCGGCTGACGCCGGCTCGGCTGACGCCGGCTCGGGTGACGCCGGCTCCGGCGACACCGGCTCGGGCGCGGCTGCGAAGGCCGGTGCCGGCGGTTCGAGCGGTGAGGGGCCGACGAAGCCAAGCGGGCCCACCTCCACGTCGGGCGGGTCGAGTGCGAAGACCGAGTCATCGAGTGGCTCCGCGTCGAGCAAGACCGCGGCGTCGGGCGGCGACTGAGCGATGCCATCCGCCACGGACTGGATCACCGTATCGGAGGCGCGGTCGCTGCTCGCCGGCGCCAACGTGCACTTCACGACCTCGACGATCAGTGGCTGGGCACGTGACGGCAAGCTGCAGAGCATCAAGCTCGGTGGCCGCCGCTATGTGCGGCGCGGCGAGATCCGCGCGCTGATCGCGGCACCGCGGCGGGTGCCCGCCACGGCCATCCAACCGGGTCTGTTCGAGGACCCGCGGGACTGAGCGGCCGGCCGATGGATCCCGCCGCGATCCTGGCTCGCTTCCTTGATCGACCACGCATCGCCACGGCGCGCCGCGTGCTCGAGGTGTACGGCAAGGCACCTGGCGGTCTGCTCGCGAACGGGCTGGCGTTCACCGCCCTGTTCGCGATCGTGCCGGTCGCCCTCGTCACGCTGGGCGTCGCCGGCGTGCTCGTGGACGACCCGCGCGTCCAGGCGCAACTGGCCGTCGCGATCGGGGCCGTGCTGCCACCGGTCCGCGACCTCATCGACGATGCCCTGCGATCGATGTCGGCCGGCGCCCGCCTGACGTCCGTGCTCGGGGTGATCGGGCTGGTGTGGACCGTCAGCCAGTTCTACGTGACGCTCGACATCGCCTTCTCGCGGATCTTCACCGACCTCCCGGAACGCGACCTGGTGCGACGGACCGCCCGCGGGTTCGTGTGGGTGGCGGGCCTCGTCGGCGTCGTGGTCGCGCTGATCGTCGGTGGCTCGCTCGCCGCGGCTGCCGAGGCATTGCTGCCGACGTCGACGACCGCCTTGATCGCATTCGGCAGGATCGTGTCGTCGCCGCCGGTCGTCCTGGCGATCGGCATCGGCGTCGTGTCCGTGATCTACCGGATCGTGCCGCCGGTCGCTCCGAGCTGGCGGGCCGTGTCGCTGCCGGCGGTCGTGGCCGGCATCGCCATCGTCGCGCTCAGCCAACTCTTCCTGTTCGTCGCGCCACGGATCGTCGGGGCGGCGGCGGTCGCGGGCTCCCTGGCAGCCGCGTTCATCGCGCTGGCCTGGCTGTCGTTCACGTTCCAGCTGCTGTTGCTGGGCGCCGCGTGGGTGCGCGTCCGCGATGGCGCGCCCGCGCCCGCGGTCGGGTCAGTCCTGGCGGGTCCCGCAGCGGCGGCAGAACCGGGCGCTCGCGGAGAGTGACAACCCGCAGCTGACGCACGGCTGGACGCCGCCTGCCGGCTTGGCTGGCGCTCCGGCGAGCGGCGGGGTCACGACGGTCGCTGCACTCGTGACCTCGCGTGCGGACTCGGCCCACAGGGCCTCGATCCCACCGGTCGGCTGGGCGGGGCGACCGAAGAACGGCAAGCCATCGGACTGGCCGCCACTCGGCCACGCCGGCTGGCTCGGCCACTGCGGCTCTTCGGTGGTGTCCGGCGCGACGATCTGCCAGGTCGGCTGCGGGACGACATCCTCGCGCCCCTCGGCGGCGACTGGTTCCCACGAAGCGGGAATGCCACCGGGCTGTTGCGCCGGCGTCGGGCTCGCGCTGGCTGCCACGCGATCGAGGTCCGGCGCGCTCGGTGGGGTAAATGGGGCTTCGGCCGCCACTGGCTCCGGTGCCGGGGCGGGCTGTGGCGCGGGCACGGGCGCTGGGGCCGCAGGCTGCTCGGGTTCGATCCACGCCGAGGGCTCGGGCGCCGCGGCCACGGGCTCCGGCGCCGGAGCGACAGGCTCGGGCATCGCAGGGATGGGCTCGGGCGCCGCAGCGATGGGCTCGGGCTCCGGCTCTGGCTCGACCACGACCGGCTCGGGCTGGGGCTCGGGCTCAGCCGGCTCGTCGGCGAGCGCGTCCGCGGCAGCCTGTGTCAGCTCGTAGGCGGCGATGGCATCGTCGAGGTTCTGCCCGGGACGGAAGCGGTTGAAGAGGTCGGTCGTCTGCGCGGCCGCAGCGGCGGCGTGGTCGCCGAACACTGGCTGCTCCGGTTCGATTTCGGGCTCCGCGGCGGCGACGGGCTCCGGCTCCGGCTCGGCCACGAAGACGGGCTCCGGCTCGGCGATGAACACCGGCTCGGGCGCAGGCTCTGCGATCGGCTCCGGCTCCACGACGGCGAGCGGCTCGGGTTCGGCCTCGGCCGCCGGCGCGGGCTGGAACTCGGGCTCGGCCGCGAAGACCGGCTCAGGCTCGACCGGCATGACTTGCTCGGCGATCGGCGCCGCGGCTGCCTCGGGCTCCGCCGTCGCATCCAGGGCCGCGAGCCGCGCGAGCGGATCGAAGGCCTCGTCCTCCTCGACGGTGGCATCGACCGGGTGACTCGCGATCACATCCTCGAAGGTGATCCCTGCTGCTTCCTCTTCCCGCATGAGGTCGGAGGTCGGCCAGGCCATCGGTTCGAGCGGCGGCGCCTCGGGGTGCTCGTGCCCGTTCAGCGTGTCGCCGATCAGCGTGTCGCCGATCAGGCCATTGCCCGGCGCGAGGTTGGGGAACGGAGCAGGCAGGATCTCGTGCCCGAGCGGAGCACAGGAGAGGCAGCGACCCTCGACCTCGTTCCAGCAGTTGCTGCACGTGTACTGGCGGCAGCTCATGCAGAAGTTGAAGGTCTTGTGGAAGGCGTCCAGCTGGTGTGACGTGACCTCGCGGTCCGTCTCGTTCCTCGCTGCGGCCATCGCCTCGTCCATCGACGTGTCGTCGGACATGACGAAGTTGCGCAAGCCGCGCGACACGACCCTGATGCCTTTGAGGCGCGCGGCCTTCGGGGCCGCGGATTCGAAGGTGTACCGCGTGCCGCAGCGTTCGCAGAAGGATTCGGTGAGGATCTCCGGCATGCGGTCCCCGGGGAAGTGCGCTGGACACGTTCGACCGGCGTTCAGATCGAACAGGGGCGAGAGTATAGCGCAGGGTCCGTGGCGCCCCTCAGTCGGGGGTACCGCGCTCGAACCGCGGATGGTCCGGGGCCGACGAGGCCGGATCGAGGCTGGATCGCCCGTTCGGGGCCTTCACGGGACCCTCTGCTAGGCTGCCACCGACCATGCCGCCGTTCGCCGCCATCGAGCGGTTCTTCGAGCGAATCTTCGAGCGTCCGTCCGCGCGGCTGTTTCGTGCCAGGCTCCAGCCGCTGCAGCTCCAGCGCCGTATCGAACGCGCGATGGAGGCCGAGCGACTCGCGACCGCCGATCGGACGCTGGTCCCGAATCGGTTCGTCGTCCACCTCAATCCGGGCGATCTCGAGGGGTTCGGCGACATGACCGAGTCGCTCGCGTCGGAGCTCGCCGATGGCGCGCTCGTCTTCGCCCGAACCCGGCGCTACACGCTCGTCGACCGGCCCCGGGTCGCGCTGCTCGCGGACCCGAGCGTGCAGCGGGCCGACATCCGAGTGATCGCCCGCTTCGCCGACCCGATCGCCGGCCATGACCGCCCGGCGTCCCACGGACCGGGCGCGGCCACCGATGACGCGGAACCGTCGCCCAGGTTCGGTCTGCGCTCGGGCGAGGCGCATCTTCGCGGCGGCGACGGTGGGAGCGTCGCGTTCCACAGCGACACCATGGTCTTCACGGTCCCGAGGCCGAGCGCACCAGCGGCCCGGCTCCGGGTCGTCGACCGCGACGGCGACGAGCAGGTGCAAACGTTCGACGGGTCGGGGCTGACGATCGGTCGATCGGCCGACAACGATCTCGTGCTCGCCGATTCGCGGGTCTCGCGACACCATGCGCGGATCTCCGGGCGGCGCGGGACGCTGGTCTACAGCGACCTCGGCAGCACGAACGGTTCGCGGGTCAATGGCGTCGACGTGGGCGAGCTGGTCCTCGGGGCAGGGGACCGGATCGAGCTCGGCGACACGGTGATCATCGTCGAGGTCGCCGGGGACGTGACCTGATGGACGGCATGCTGATCGTCATCTGGGCGATCCGGCTGCTGTTCCTCGCCCTGCTGTACATCTTCCTGGCGCGGGTCGTCCGCTCGCTGCTCCGCGATCTGCGGGCCGCGGCCCGCGAGCCGGGTGCCAGCCTCGGGCGGCTCGTGGTCATCGAGTCGCCGGGCGGTGACCCGGAGCAGGGACGGTCGTTCGACCTCGATGCGATCACGACGCTTGGTCGTGACGTCAACAACGCGATCGTGGTCGACGACCCGTTCGCCTCCACCGAGCATGCGGTGCTGACCTACCGCGGTCGGAGCTGGTACGTGGAGGACCTCGGCAGCACGAACGGGACGTTCGTGAACGGCCGCGCGGTCGCCTCGGTGTCACCGCTCGGCTTCGGGGACGAGGTCGCGATCGGCCAGGTTCGCCTCCGGCTCGAACGCGCCCGAGCCGGGTCGGCATGACGCCGGCCAGGGCGCCGTCGCCGTCGCTCCAGCTCCCGAGCATCCTCGGCTCGATCCGGCCGCGAGCTCGCTGGACCGAGGCACGGCTGATGCTCATCGCGGCCGTGGCGCTGATCGTCGGCAGCATCTCGCTGTCGCTCGGCACCGGCGGGGGCATCGCTCCGTACGATGCGCGCGGCCTGACGGTCTACGTGGCGACGCTGGGCTTCGCCCACCTGGCCCAGGTCCTGGCCGGCCGGCGATCCGACGAGATCCTGCTGCCGGTCACGGGGTTGCTCGGCGGCATCTCGCTGCTGCTCATGGAGCGGCTGCCCCAGGACCTCGTGACGCTCGACATCGGCGACGCCCATCTCGGCCTCGGGGACGTGCAGCTGATGTGGCTCGTGCTGTCGATCGCCGTGGCGACGGCGCTCGGGATCGCCGTCCGCTCGGATAGCTGGTTGCGCCGCTACAAGTACACGTGGGCGGCGGCGGGGATCGCGCTGCTGCTCCTCACCTTCGTCTTCGGCTCCGACGTCGCCGGGCAGCGCCTCACACTCCGGCTCGGCCCGTTCAGCGGCCAGCCCTCGGAGCTGCTCAAGGTGATCCTCGTGGTGTTCCTCGCGGGGTACCTCTCGGAGAACCGGCCGCTGCTGATCGAGCAGGACACGCGCCTCGGGCCGATCAGGCTGCCGCCGCTGCCGTATCTGGCGCCGATGGTCGCGATGTGGGCGATCGCGCTCGGCATCGTGGTGATCCAGCGTGACCTCGGGGCAGCGCTGCTGTTCTTCGCGGTCTTCCTCGCGCTCACCTACGCGGCGACCGGCCGGCTCAGCCTCGTGATCATCGGGTCGATCCTGTTCTTCGCCGGCAGCGCGCTGATGGCGAACCTGTTCGACCACGTCCGCGCGCGCGTGGACATCTGGCTCGACCCGTTCGCCGACCCGCTGGGCACCGGCTACCAGATCGTGCAGTCGCTCCACGCGTTCGCGCGTGGCGGTCTGCTGGGCACCGGCCTGGGTCAGGGCCTGCCGATGGTCGGTGGCCGGCTGCCGATCCCCGAGGTGCACACCGACTTCCCGCTGGCGGCGCTCGGTGAGGAGCTCGGGCTTGTCGGCGTCATCGCCGTGCTCGGCCTGTTCTTCGTCGTGATCGAGCGCGGCTTGCGTATCGGCGCGTCGGCTGCCGATGACTTCCGCGCGATCCTCGCCACGGGTCTGGCGCTGGTCGTCGGCGTCCAGGCATTCATCATCGCGGCCGGCAATCTCAAGGTGCTGCCGCTGACCGGGGTGACGCTGCCGTTCATCAGCTACGGCGGATCGTCGCTGCTCGTCAACGCGCTCGTCGTCGGACTGCTGCTCGCTCTCTCGGATCGCGGCGTCGAGCCGCCGCCACCGCCGACGGGCGTGCGTCGGTGGCGCGATCGACTCCGTCGCCGGGCGGCCGCCTGATGCTCGCGACGTCGGCACGGCGCCGGCCGCTCGGGCGGACGATCGTCCACGTGGCGATCATCCTGGCGTTCGCCTTCGGGATCCTCGCCGGCGCGGGCGGCTACTGGGCGGTCGTGCGCTCGGACGACCTGGTCCGTTCGCCCTACGACCCGGCGGTCATCGCGGCGTCGCGGACCGTGCCGCGCGGGTCGATCCTGGACCGTCACGGGACCAGGCTCGCCCGGAACGAGAAGGACAAGAACGGCGAGTTGTACCGGGTCTACCGCGGCGCGGCGGCGAGCCAGGTGATCGGCTATGCCTCGCCCAAGTTCGGCCGAGCGGGCCTCGAGCTGGCGTACGACGCGGAGCTGGCCGGGCTGGCCGGCGACCCGCTCGCGGACGCGCTGCGCAAATTCGGCTCCGATCCGTACGACCCGAAGGACCTCCAGCTCGCGCTGTCCTGGGACCTGCAGCGGGCCGCGATCCGTGCGCTCGGCAATCGTCGTGGTGCGATCGTGATGATCGATCCGCGCAACGGCGAGGTCCTCGCCCTGGCGTCGACGCCGGTCTATGACGCGTCGCTGATCACCAACCCGGCGACGGCGGACGCGTCGTTCGAGGCGCTGCGCAAGGACAAGGACCAGCCGCTGCTGCCGCGCGCGACGCTCGGCCGGTACGTGCCTGGCTCGGTGTTCAAGATCGTGACCGCGATCGCCGGTCTCGGCTCGAACGCCATCAGCCCGGCCACGACCTACAAGGAGCAGCCGGCCGCGGAGCAGGACGGCCTGCGGGTCCAAGGGTTCCGGATCCGCGACGGGCACCACCCGCAGACCGGTGACAAGGCGCTCGACTTCGTCGAGGCGACCGAGGTGTCGTGCAACATCTGGTTTGCCCTCACGGGGTTGCGGACGGGTGGTGACGAGCTCGTCGACTATGCGGCCAAGCTCGGGTTCGGGGCACCGATCCCGTTCGACCTGCCGACCGCGGTGTCGCAGGTGACGAACGGCTCGGGCAACGGCCCCGGCGGGTTCGTCGACGACGTCGAGCTCGCGAATGCCGCGTACGGGCAGGGCGAGACATTCGTCACGCCGCTCCAGATGGCGCTTGTCGCGGCTACGGTGGCGAACCGTGGCGAGCTGATGCGCCCGCGGTTGGTCACGGCGCTCATCGGCAAGGGAGGGACGCGTCAGATCGGGCCGCAATCGATCCGGCGTGTCATCGACCCCGGCGATGCCGCGGCGATCACCGAGGCGATGACGCGGGCGGTCGAGGGCCCGCTCGGGCGCAAGTTCACGACCGGCGCCAAGGTGCCCGGGATCACGACCGCAGGCAAGTCGGGAACCGCCGAGCTCGGCGGCAAGGGCGAGCCCCATTCGTGGTTCATCGGGTTCGCCCCGGCCGAGCAGCCGACGATCGCGATCGCGGTCCTCGTCGAGCAGGCGGGCCGCGGCGCGGAGGTCGCCGCCCCGATCGCCGGCGATCTCATGACGCTGTACCTGCAGGGTGGCGCGTGATGGACGACGAACCGAAGCCGGACTCGCCGGCCGAGCCGCGCGAACCGCGACCGCTCATTGAGCGGATCGGGCTTGCCGCGATCGCCGCGGTGCTGGCCACCCTCTTCGGCGGGGTCGCGGTCGCGGCCTGGCTCGGTGGGGAAGTGTTCCTCGCGACGATGGGCGGCATCGGCTGCCTGATGACCGCATGGGTCGGGGCGCTCACGCTCTTCCGCGGCTAGATCGAACAATTCGTCGCTCTCCGACGCCCTTATGACAGACGAGGGAGGCCTTTCGGAACCGAATCAACGAGCGCGACGTACTATCCCCTGACAGCAGGCGCCCGTTTCGTGCCCGTCACCCCAGCCGAAACCCGACCCCGGCGGAGCCATCCCACCGCCGACCGCGAGAGAGGCCGATGTCGAAGATCCAGGAAACCGGGGACAAGGTCCTCGCCAACGTCGAGCGCGTGATCGTCGGCAAGCACCACGAAGTCCGGCTCGCGCTCGTCGCCCTGTTGTGCCGCGGACACCTCCTGATCGAAGACGTGCCGGGCACCGGCAAGACGGTGCTGGCCAAGGCCATCGCCCGGAGCCTCGGTTGCACGTTCCGGCGGATCCAGTTCACGCCTGACCTGCTCCCGTCCGATGTGACCGGCCTGTCGATCTACAACCAGAAGACCCAGGAGTTCGAGTTCCGGCCCGGCCCGATCATGAGCCAGGTCGTCCTCGCCGACGAGATCAACCGCGCGACGCCGAAGACGCAGTCGAGCCTGCTCGAATCGATGGAGGAGCGCCAGGCGACGATCGATGGCATCACCCACCAGATGCCCGATCCGTTCCTGGTCATCGCCACCCAGAACCCGATCGAGTACGAGGGCACGTTCGCGCTGCCCGAGGCGCAGCTCGACCGGTTCATGCTCCGGATCCGCCTCGGCTACCCGCAGCCGATCGAGGAGATCGTGATCCTCGACGAGCAGAAGCGAACGCACCCGCTCGAGGAGCTCGAGGAAGTGCTCAGCGTCGAGGACCTGCGCGACATGCAACACGGCGTGCGCGAGATCTACGTCGACTCTACGGTCGCTGACTACATCGTCCGCATCGTCGGCGCGACACGGACGCACCCCGATGTCTACCTCGGCGCGTCGCCCCGCGGCTCGATCGCGCTGTACCGGGCCGGCCAGGCGCTGGCCGGGCTGCTCGGGCGGGACTACGTGATCCCCGATGACATCAAGTCCCTGGCCGAGCCGGCGCTCGCCCACCGACTGATCATCAAGACCAGCTCGTCGATCCACGACGTCCAGGCGGCCCAGGTCGTGCGCGAGATCCTCGATTCGACGGCCATCGACGGCATCCGACCGACCGGTGGGGGCCCGACCGAGATCCGGCCCGCCTCGGCCATCCAGGCCGGACCGACCGCCTAGCGCCCGGCGACCAGCCGACTTCGCAGCGGGACCGCGCGATGCTTCGACGGCTCCAGGCGATCATCCTCGCGACGATCCTGGTCGTTGCTGCCTTCTCGACGGGCTACCCATTCCTCTTCTACCTGCTCTACCTCGTGATCCTGGTGGTCGGCGGGTCGTACGTGCTTGTCCGGCTTGGCCTGTCGGACCTCGAGGCCGGCTACGCGGTGAGCCAGCTGCACGGCCACGTCGGTGACCGGATGCGCGTGACGTACACGCTCCGCAACAGCAGCCGGGTCCCGAAGCCGTGGCTGGAGATCCACAACCCGACGACCCTGCCGGGCGGTCTGCCGGGCCGCGCGATCACGCTCGGGGGGCACGCCGAGCGGTCGTGGCTGATCCGGGCACCGCTGACCAGGCGAGGGCACTTCCGCATCGAGCCGCTGCACATCCGCACCGGCGACCCCTTCGGGTTCTTCGAGGCCGCGGCGACGGTCGGGCAGGGCATCAGCGTCGTGGTCTACCCGCGCCTCGAGCCGCTGCCGATGTGGCGTCTGCCGGCGGCCAACCTCGAAGGCAGCCACGCCAGCCCGGAGCGAACGCTCCAGACGACGCCGCTGGCCACCACGGTCCGCCCGTACGCGCCCGGCGACAGCATGAACCGCATCCACTGGAAGTCGACCGCCCGTCACGGCGACATCCAGGTCAAGGAGTTCGACCTCGAGCAGACCGCCGACGCGTGGATCATCCTTGACCTCCAGCGCGGGATCCAGGCAGGGCACGGGGAGGAATCCACGACCGAGGCCGCGATCCGCGCGGCCGCGTCCATCGCCGACAAGGCGCTGAGCGAGAACCGCGCGGTCGGGATGACCGTGAACGCCGGTCGCACCGCGTACCTCCCGGCCGACCGCGGCGGTCGCCAGCACCAGAAGGTCATGCAGCTGCTCGCGGCGGTGGACGCCGACTCCGCGACGCCCCTCGTGGAGACGCTCATCGCCTCGGTCGGGCGGTTGCGGCGGGGCATGACCGCGGTCGTCATCACCCCCTCGCTCGACCCGTCCTGGGTCCGGCCGCTCGCCGCGTTGCGCACCCGGGGCGTGGCGTGCGTCGTGGTCACGCCCGATGCCGCGGCGTACACCCGCTACGAAGCGGCCACGAGAAATCGACACCCGCTGCTGGACGGCCCGCTCGATGACGCGTCGCCGGTCGGCGAGATCGACGAGGCGACCGCGAAGCGTCGTCGCGCCCTGAACCACGCGCTCGCCGAATACGAGCTGCGGGTCCACACGATCACCCCGAACCGCCCGCTCGGCGAGATCCTCGTCGCATGACGACCCGCGGGGATCGCGAGCTGCTGCTGTCGCTCCGCCGGCTGGACGGCTGGTTCACGCTCGCGCTCGTCACGCTGATCTGCGTCACGCTGGCGTGGTCGCTCGACGACGCGCTGCTGGTCCTCGGCCGCGACGAGCTGACGGACTTTCTCCCATGGATGGCCCTCGGTGGCGTGGCCGTCGGCTTCATCGGGCCGGTGGTCGGCTGGGGTCGTTGGACGACGCACCTGGTCGGCGCCGCGCTGGCGGCGTTGATCGTGCCGCTCGTCGTCGGGACCGTGCTGCTGCCGGACGGTGGCTCGCTCGGGCAGCTGTTCCAGGCAACCACCAATTCGGGGGTCCGCGCCTGGACGGATCTCATCGTCGAACGCGGGCTGTCGACGCCGGCGTACGGTCATCACCTGCTGGTCCTCGGACTCATCGTGTGGGGGACGGCCCAATTCGCGACCTACGTCGCGTTCGGGCATCGGCGGCCGATCAACGCGGTCGTGGTCGTCGGCCTGCTGCTGCTGGCCAACATGTCGCTGACCGTCCGGCCGCAGCTCCCGTACCTCGTGGTGTTCTCGATCGCGAGCCTGTTCCTGCTGGTGCGCTTCCACACGCTCGAGGAGCAGGGCGACTGGCTACGCCGGAGGATCGGCGATCCCTCGGCGATCTCGGCCCTGTACCTGCGCGGCGGGACCGTGTTCATCATCGCGGCGATCACGGGATCGCTGGTGCTGACCAACGCCGCGTCGTCGGCACCGCTGGCGGGCGCCTGGACCGACGTCGGGTCACGGCTCGTTGAATGGAGCCAGTGGCTGCAGCCGTTCCTCCCGGATTCGGGCAGCGGTCGCTCGTTGGGTCCGACGTTCGGTGATACGGCGCGGATCGGGACGACCTGGCACACCAACGACGACCAGCAGGTCCGGGTCACCCTCGGTGAGGTCATGACCAACCCGCCATTCCTCGCGACCCACTTCTACGACGTGTTCGACATGCGCGGGTGGCGGACCTCGCCGACCGTCTCGAGCCCGCACGACCCGGACAGCGACCTGCTGAGCGGCACCGGCGACGACGTCAACCCCGACGTGCGGCGCGATCTGACCGCGACGATCACGCCGAGCCACTCGATGCGCGATGTCTTCCTCCCTGGTCAGCCCGCGGCGATCAACCAGGGCGTCACGGTCCGGACGATCGGGGCGGACGAGTACCTCGCCACGCTCGAGCGCACGCCGACCCGCGACCCGTACACGATCACGACGCTCGTCCCGGCCGCGGAGGCCGACGGCGGCTGGACCGAGGAGATGCTCCGCGCGGCCGGCACGGACTATCCCCCGGAGATCGTCCAGCTCTACGGCAAGGCCACGCTACCGGCCGGCGCGGTCGGCCCGGAGTCGCAGAAGCTGCTCGCCGAGATCCTGAAAACCTCACGATCGGATGCCCCGTACGACGTCGCGGCGCGGATCCGCGACGTGATGCGCGACTCGAACAACTTCGAGTACAGCACCGACCTCAGCGACCA
The DNA here is from genome assembly GCA_963788235.1 of uncultured Chloroflexia bacterium. GTDB lineage: Bacteria > Chloroflexota > Limnocylindria > Limnocylindrales > CSP1-4 > SPCO01. Next base: position 907,488 of record CAWBFV010000004.1, read on the forward strand.
GCGCTGCGAGGACGCCTCGATGGTCGAGTGCTTCGTGAAGATCAGGAAGGGCTTCTGCCAGTGGTACGCGACCACGATGGCCGTGTTCCTGCGCGAGCTCGACATCCCGGCGCGGTTCGTCCAGGGCTACCTGCCCGGCCAGCCCGACGCCGATGGCCTGTCGTTCACCGTCCGTTCCCACGACGCGCACGCCTGGGTGCAGGCCTACTTCCCGGGATACGGCTGGATCGACTTCGACCCCACCGGCAATCCCGATCGACCGCAACTTGCCCCGATCCCCTCCGGACGGCCGGTCGCCACGCCGTCGCCGGGTGCGTCGTCGGCGGCGGGCTCCGGCGCGGTGGTTCCGCCGGTGCGCCGAAATGACTTCGACGACCCCGGCGGGACCGGCAATCGGCCCAACGCGAACCAGGGCACGACCGGGCTCCTGATCGCCTTCGCGGTGCTGCTCGCGGTGATCATCGGGGCCGTCGCCGCGGTCGCCTGGGGACGCGGTCCGCGCGGCCCGGTCAGCCCCGACGACGCCTACCGCTCGATCGCCCGCCTCGCCACCCGCCTCGGGTTCGCGCCGCGGCCCACCCAGACGATCTACGAATACGCGGGCGCCCTGGCCGACGAGCTGCCGATGGTTCGACCCGAGCTCGAGACCGTGGCCCACGCCAAGGTCGAGGTCGCCTATGGCGGGCGCGTCCTCGGTGACGATCGACTTGCGAGCCTGCGCACGGCACACCGGCGGCTGCGGGTCCAGCTCCTCCGACTGCTGACCCGTCGCCGGCGTCGATCGCCGAGCCCACGCCCGCGGCGGCTGACCCGTCGCGGCCGCTAGGTCGCCCGCCGCCGCGACCACCAGCGAGGGTTAGAGCGCGCCGCTCCGGCTGCGAACCTCCTGGGCCTCCTGCGCCGCCTCATCGAGGAGCGCCGCGAGGTGGTCGGTCAGGTTGTGCGCTCGGAGCACGGGTCGGCCGGCCCGGAACTCGACGACCGTGATCGCCGCGAGGTCCATCGCCCACATCCAGAACCGCTCGAGCGGCAGGTCGAACAGCGTCAACAGCGCGACCTTGAACACGCCGTCGTGCCCGACGACGATCGACCAGGGGTGCGTCGCCACATCGTCGCCGTAGCCGGCGACCTGCGAGCGATCGAGCGTGCCCGGCACGCCGCCCTCGGCGAGCGCGTTCAGGGTCCCCGTCAGGGCCGGGCGGACCCGGGTCTGGACCTGGGCAAGCGACTCCCCGCCCGGCGCCCACGTCTCGGTCGGGCGTCGACGCCACGCGGCGAGGACGTCGGCATAGCGCGCGTCGATCTCGTCCCGGTACAGGCCCTCCCAGGCGCCCTGCCCGATCTCGAGGAAGCCGGGCTCCGGTCGGAGGCCCGGCGCCGCCCCGATCGTCGTGGCGATCGCTTCGGCGGTCTGGGTCGTGCGTCGAAGCGGGGAGTGGACGATCTCGCGGAGCGGTCCCATCGGGATCGGCAGCGCCGGCGGATCGTGGGGATGCGCGAGCCGCTCGCCGACCAGCGCAGCCTGGCGGAGACCCGACGGGGAGAGCGGCGTCTCCGCCTGTCCCTGGAACCGCCCCTGCACGATGTACTCCGACTCCCCGTGACGGACGAGGACCAGCGTCGCGTCGAGCAGATCCGGGATCAGCGGCTCGGGCGGCTCGCCGGGGGGACCACTCACCGCTCGCGGCCCAGGCGGATCGTCCAGAGGTCGATGACCGCTTCCTGGGTGCGGATGGCATCGGCGACGTCCGCCGGCACGTCGTCGTCGAGGGCCAGGATCATCAGCGCGTCCTCGCGCGGCCGGGTCCGGGCGAGGTGCATCGCGCTGATGTTGACGTCGGCTTCGCCGAGCATCGCCCCGATCCGCCCGACCATGCCGGGCTTGTCGGTATGGCGCGTGATCAGCATCACGTCGGTCGGTTCCATGTCCAGCCGATACCCACCGAGACGAGTGATCCGCGGCTCGCCGGCGGCGACCGTGCCGCCGACCGTGATGCCGCGGCCGCCGGGCGACCCGTCACTCGACAGCGTCAGCTGGGCGGCGTAGGCGCCGGCGTCCGGCGTCTTGCGCTCGATGACCGTCAGTCCGCGGGCCTTCGCCAGGGCACCGGCGTTGACGAGGTTCACGCGCTCGGTCGTCACGGTCTCCAGGAGCCCCCGCAACGTGGCGGCGACGAGCGGCGATCCATCGAACTCCGCGAGGTCGCCGGCGATCTCCAGCGTCAGCGTTCGCACGCCCCCGCGCGAGAACTGGGCGAAGAACCGGCCGAGGATCTCGGCGAGCGGCAGATACGGCGCGATCGCCCGCGCGGTCTCGGGCGTCAGCAGCGGCGCGTTGACCGCGTACCGCGCGCTCCGACCTTCGAGCACATCGAGGACCTGCGCCGCGATCTCCTCGGCGACGAGCACCTGGGCCTCGGCCGTCGACGCGCCGAGATGGGGCGTGAGCAACGTGTTCGGCGCGGTCAGTAGCGGTGAGTCGGTCGGCGGCTCGGTCTCGAAGACGTCGAACCCGGCACCGGCGAGGTGCCCCGACGCGCAGGGCCTCGGCGACCGCCGCTTCGTCGACGATCCCGCCGCGCGCCACGTTGAGCACGATGGCCCCGGGCTGCATCCGCGCGATCTCCCGCCTGCCGATCAGCCCGCGCGTCGCCCGCGTGAGTGGGACGTGCACCGTCACGACGTCCGCGCGCGCGAGCAGCGTCGGCATGTCCACGAGATCGACCCCGTGGTTCGCGGCCTGCTCGGGCGTCAGGTACGGGTCGGCGCCGATGACCGTCATGTCCATGGCCCGGGCCCGGACCGCGATGGCCTGGCCGATCTTGCCCAGACCGATGATGCCCAGCGTCCGGCCGCGCAGCTCGAGACCGGTGAATGCCGAACGCTGCCACTCGCCCCGGCGCATGCTCGCGTCGGCTGCCGCGGTGCGGCGGGCGACGCCGTAGAGCAGCGCCAGCGTGTGCTCCGCAGCCGCGATCGTGTTGCCTGTCGGGGCGTTGACGACCGTGATGCCGGCGCGGGTCGCCGCCTCGAGGTCGACGTTGTCGACACCGACCCCGGCGCGGCCGATGACCACGAGCCGCTGGCCGGCGGCGATCAGGTCGGCGTCGACCTGGACCTGGCTCCGGACGATGAGCGCGTCGTAATCGGGCAGGATCGCTGCCAGCTCCTCGCGGCTGCAGCCGATGCGTTCGTCGACCTCGTGTCGCGCCGCCAGGAGGTCGATGCCTTCGCGGGCGACCTCCTCTGCGACGAGGACCCTCATGCAGTGGTCCCGGCGACGGCCATGGCCGCGATCCCGTAGCTCGCGAGCGCCGCAGCTTGCGCAGCGCCGACGGCCGCGCCCGGTTCGACGAACCGGCCCTGCTCGAGCGAGACGAACTCGAGGGTGCTGATGGCACCGAGGATCTCCTCGAGCGTGACCGAGCCGAGGTGACCGAGACGGAAGATCTTGCCGGTCAGCTTGCCCTGACCGCCGGCCAGCACCACGCCGCGGCGCTTGACCTCGCTGTTGAATGCCTTCCAATCGAGCCCGTCGGGCACGGTGGCGGCCGTGACCGTCCGCGAATAGTGGCGTTCGTCGGCGAACAGCTCGAAGCCGAGTGCCGCGAGCCCGGCACGGGCCGCGGCAGCACACGCCTCGTGGCGTCGGAAGATGTTGTCGGCGCCCTCCGCCGCCATCAGCCGCAGGCCCTCGTCGACCTGGAAGACCACCGCGATCGCGGGCGTGAACGGCGTCTCGCCGCCGGCGGCGGCCTCGCGATGCGCGGTCAGGTCGAGGTAGAAGCGCGGCATCGTCGCGCGCTCCATCGCCGACCAGGCCCGGGGTGAGGCGGCGATCATCGCCAGGCCGGGCGCGGCCATCCACGCCTTCTGCGACCCGGTGACGACGACATCCACGCCCCACGCGTCCATCTCGAACGGCACCGCCCCGAGCCCCGACACGCTGTCGACCAGGATCAACGCGTCCGGGGTCTCCTCGTGGATCGCCGCCGCCAGCTCCCGGATGGGGTTCATGACGCCCGTCGACGTCTCGTTATGCGTCAGCAGGACGGCCTTGGCGTCGGGCATCGCGCGGAGCCGCTCGCGGACCTCGTCGGCTGCCGCGGCGTAGCCCCACTCCGCGTCGAGCTTGGTCACGTCGGCGCCGTAGATGCGGGCGATCTTCGCGAAGCGATCGCCGAACGAGCCGATGCTCACGCCGAGCACGCGATCGCCCGGTGAGAGGGTGTTCACGATGGCCGCCTCGAGCCCGCCAGAACCGGCCGTCGTGATCATCGCCACGTCGGACGTCGTCCCGAAGAACGGCTTCATGCCCTCGAGGATCCGGGCGAGCATCCCCGCGAACTCGGGGCCTCGGTGGTTGATCATCTGGCGGCCGCCGGCCGTCCGCACGCTCGGCGGCAGGGCGGTCGGGCCGGGGATCCGGAGGTTGGGCTCGAAACGGTCCACGGGCGGGCTCCTGCTGACGGCGGGGCGAGGTGTCGATGGTGCCACACGGAGCGCTTGTGAGCCGCGACGCCCGCCGTCGGACGCTCGACACGATCACGGGACTCGACGTATCCTCGAAGCCGACGGCGCTACCTCGCGCCGCACCTCCGTCGCCGGCACCCACGCTGTCGACCCCGTGGAGGCAAAGGGGCTCCGCCTCGAGGTCGTCGGTTCGTGCCTGGCCACGGTCGGTGGCTCCGGAGCGTGGGTCCGGGCCGACGGCCGGTCAGGAGACACACGCGATGACGACCGACAAGGCCCGCAAGCGGGCCGTCCGTTCCCGGATGCAGAAGACCGGCGAGCGCTATGCCGCCGCCCGGCGCAACGTCGTGCGCGCCGACGAGCCAGCCGAACTCCCGCCTCGTGTCGCCGAGCCCGGCATGTCCGAGGCCTCCATCGTCAAGGGCACCGGCCACGGCTGGGATCACTGGCTCCGTGCGATCGATGCCTGGGGTGGCACCGACCACGACCACACGGCGATCGCGAGATACGTGAGCGAGCAGCTGGGCGTCGCCGACTGGTGGTCGCAGACCGTCACGGTCGGCTACGAGCGGGCGCGCGGCATGCGCGCGCGGCACCAGCGACCGGAGGGCTTCGAGGTCAGCGTCTCGAAGACCTTCGCGATGCCGGCGATCGATGCCTGGCGAGCGTTCGTCGAGCCGTCCAGTCGCTCGCGCTGGCTCGATGTCCCCGTGCGGATGCGGACCGGCACCAGGACGATGGGACGCTCGGCCCGCTTCGATCTCCCGTCCGAGGGCACGCAGATCAACGTGACCTTCACCGAGAAGGGCGACGATCGAAGCGTCGTCACCGTCACGCACGTCAAGCTTCCTGATGCGGCTGCCGTCGAGGCCCGTCGGGCGGATTGGAAGCGGCGGCTGGCGAGTCTGGCGGCCGATCTCGCCACGCCGGCATCCGACGTCGCGGGGAAACCTGTAGCAAGAACGGGACGTCGGGCGTCTTGACCCCGACACCGAACCCAGGAGCTGCCTCGTTGTGACCCGATCGACCCGCCGCGCCCCCCGCCGTCTCCGACGCTTCGTGGTGGGCGCGGTGGTCGTCGCCGTCCTTGCCGGCACGCTCACCTCACTGGCTATCGCGACCGACACCTTCGGGGCAGGGGAGAAGTGGCTCGCCGTCGTGCAAAAGGTCGAGCGCTTCTTCGCCGGCCCGGTCCCGGACCGCGCGACGCGCGAGACGGTGCTCGTCACGGAGCCGCCCGACACCCCCGAGCCCACCGCGGCACCGACCCCAAGCCCGATGACGCCCGCACCTGGTGCGACACCGACGCCGACGCCGATCCCCACGCCGACGCCGACCCCAGCTCCGAAGCGGGTGGCGATGGACGTCAACATCGTCGATCACCCGGACAGGGTCTTCGTGTCCGAACAGCGCTCCGACTGGTGCGCCGTCGCGGGCGTGCAGTCGGTCCTCGCGATCCTCGGCCTCGCCGATACGTCAGATGCGACCCAGCGCAAGATCGCGAGTCGCGTCCACGAGTGGGAGGCCTACTCCGACAGCCACAACGGGGAGTGGGGACCTGGGGCGATGGCCCTCGCGCTGGAGGCCTATGGGGCTCCGGGCTACGAGGTGCGCGCCTTCGAAACACGGACCGGCGCCCTGCGCGACGCCGCCGTCGCGATCGAGAAGACCCATTCGCCGGCGCTCCTGCTGGCGTGGCGCGGCGCACACACCTGGGTGATGACCGGCTATCGCGGCGACGGCGATCCGGCGCTGTTCAAGAACGTCCGCATCGACGGTGCTTACATCCTCGATCCGTGGTACCCGCGGCTGTCGTCGATCTGGGGCTACTCGAATCCGCCGGGTACCTTCACCAAGGCCGACGAGATGCAGGAGAACTTCCTGCCGTGGAAGCGCCCCGAGGGCCACTACCCGGAGCGCGACGGCCTGTGGATCACGGTCGTGCCGACAAAACCGCGGAGCGGCACCGGCTAGACGCAGCGGCCCGCGATCCGGCGACCTGGAGCCGCGAGGGGCGCCGCCGTGACGGCCAACGATCCGGCGATGGAGCCGCCCGGGCCGTTCTGCCGGAAGGGGCCCCACTGGACGGCGACCTGCTGCTCATCCTCCAGGCGCATAGGAAGTGGGTTCGCCACGGCCAGCGCCTGCTCCTCATTCGCCAGGCGAATGGCCAGCAGGCGAATAGGCCCGATCCGACGGATTCCACCCCTCGCTGCCTGCAGTTGATGCGCCTCACGAATACGCAGCAGGTTGAGGTCATGCGCCGATCTCCCGGATCCGCCGGACGAGGAACGTGGCCAGCAGGACATCCTTGAGCGCCATCCCAATGGCGTACCCCACCGGGATCGCGATCAGCCCGAGCGCCGGCGCCAACGCCGACGCGGTGACGAGGACCGTCCCGAAGCCCGCGAACGACGCGATGACCTGGCGGATCGTGTCGTGCGTGGCGTACAGGCCCCGCGACAGCGGATAGGCCAGCGCGTCGAACGGGACCGAGACCGCGAAGGCCGCGACGATCGCCGCCGTCTGGGCGACGGCCTCCGGCCCGAAGCGCCCGCCGCCAAGCAGCACCCGCACGAGGATCCCGGACCCCACGAACAACGCGATCGCGGCCAGGGTCGTGAGCGCGCCGATCGTCACGACGTTCCGGCGCAGGACCGCACGGAACGTCGCCTGGTCACGGTCCGCGTAGGCGGCCGACAGCGTCGGGAAGACGGCGAGCGAGAACGCGATTCCGATCAGGCTGACCGGCACGACCTGGTAGTCGAGCGCGAAGTTGACCGCCGACACCCCGCCGACCGCGATCGTCGACGCGAGCGCCGTAAAGAACGTGAAGATCGCGGGTTCGATCGGGTGGCTGATCATGCGAGGGATCATCAGCCGCACGAACTCGCGGAACGCCGGCGTCCGGATCCGCAGCGCCGGTCCTGGCCGGAACGACGTCCTCAGCACCCCCATCAAGCGGATCCCGAGGTGCAGGAGCGCGCCGATCACCGCGCCCCACGCGGTCGCGACGATGCCGAACCGCTCCGCGCCGAGCACCGTGCCCCCGATGATCCCGAGCGTGTAGAGGATCGGCGCGAGCGCATAGAACAGGAACCGCCGGTTCGCGACCAGTACCTCGCCGAGACAGATCGAGGCCGCGAACAGGACCTGGCCGAGGCAGTTGATCCGGACCAGGGTCACGTAGAGGTCGCGCGTCGGCTGATCGAAGCCGGCACCGATCTGGGTCGCCAGCCACGGAGCGGCCAGCGCGATCGCGACGATCGCAACCGTGATGACGATCACCGCGACGGTCAGGACGGTTCGGGCGAAGTCGTTCGCCGCCCGTTCGTCGTCGTGGCGCAGGCTGCTGTAGATCGGCACGAACGGGGCGGTCAGGCCGGCCGCGACGAGGACATCGAGGGCGATCTCCGGGATCCGGAACGCCGCGTTGTATGCGTCGAGCTCGGCCCCGACGCCGAAGGTGTTCGCGAAGACCCGGTTGCGGACGATCCCCATCAGGAAGTACGCGAAGCTGAGGACCGAGAGGATCAGCGCGCCACGTGGGAAGACGCGATCGAGCACGTCGCGGCCGATGGCGAGCGGCGATCGCCTCACACAGGACCTCCCAGCCTCGCGACGGCGTGCCGCGATCTCTGGGGAGTGTGACGCGCAGGGCGATCGGCTCGTGGCAGGCGTCGCCCGCTACGCTTCCGCTTGTCGATCGGGCCCCGTCCTCAGGAGGTCGATGCACGTGTCCAGATTCGAGTGGGTCGCCGACAGCGCCCGATTGCTGCGCCAGACCGGCGACGAGTTCGAGCGGACCCGCCCATTCGAGGGCCTGCGGATCGGGACCGGCATCCATCTCGAGCCAAAGACCGCGGCGCTGCTGATGACGTTGCAGCGTGGCGGTGCCGCGGTCGTCTCGACCGGCAACCTCAACTCGACCCAGCAGGAGACCGTCGACTATCTGCGCGCGCACGACATCGAGGTGATCGGCGGCCCGACCGCGGATCCCGTCGAGCACGATCGGTTCCTCCGAGGCGTCCTTGCCACGAAGCCCGACCTGCTGCTCGACAACGGCGGCGACCTGTTCGCCCGCTACCTCGAGGATCCGTGGGACACGCTGCGGGGTGGCACCGAGGAAACGACCTCGGGACGTGATCGATTGCTGCCGTTGCGGGACCGGATCGGCCTGCCGCTGCTGGTCATCAACGACAGCCCGATCAAGCAGTTCGGCGAGAACACGCACGCCGTCGGCGCGGGCACGGTCGAGTCGTTCATCCGCATCACGAACCGCATCACGAACGGTCGGCGCGTCGCGGTGTTCGGCTATGGCTCGGTCGGGCGCGGCGTGGCGGCCTACTTCCGGAGCTTCAACAGCCTTGTCTCGGTCGTCGAGACCCAACCCGTCCTTCGATTGCGGGCGCTGCTCGACGGGTTCGCCGTTCCGGACCGCGAGGAGGCGATCGTCGAGGCCGACGTCGTCGTCACGGTCACGGGAGCGCCGCACGTGATCACGGGGGCCGATCTCGCGCACGTCCGCGATGGCGTCGTGCTGATCAGCGCGGGTCACCTGCCGTGGGAGCTCGACCTGCCGGCGCTGCTCGACGATGCGTCCGTCGCGTCGAGCGACGACGTGACAGACGGCATCACGACGCTCCGGCTCACGGACGGCCGCGCCGTCCACGTCCTGACGCGCGGCCACATGGTCAACCTCGCCGGTCCGCGACCGCTCGGCAACTCGATCGAGTCGATGGATCTCGGGTTCACGCTCCAGGCTCGCTGCCTCGAGGCCGTCGCCCGCGGGACCGTGCCGAAGACCGCGTGCGTGGTCCCGGTCCCGGCGGAGATCGACGCGCTGGTCGCGTCCGCGTACGTGGAGCTGGCACGGGCATGACGCGACCCCGAGTACACAGGCGGCGAACCCCGGCCCAGATGGATTGCAGTCGATCGGCCGGCAGGGCACGCTAGCAGCGCATGGAGCCATCGGAGGAGATTCGCCGGGTCATCGAGCGATGGACGATCGCGACGGCCCGGGGCGGCGATGACCCCCTCGGGCGACTCTCGACGCATCCAGGCACGCTGATGATCGGCACCGACCCGGCCGAATGGTGGCTTGGCAGGGCCGCGCATGTGATTTGGGCTCGCCAGATCAGTGAGGTCGGTCCCTTTCCGGTCCGGGCGACAGAGATCGACGCCTGGGAAGAGGGGAGCGTCGGCTGGGCAGCGGTCAAGGAGTCGATCGACTGGGAGGGTCGAACCCTGGAGTCGCGCGCGACGTACGTGCTTCACCTCGAACGCGACGAGTGGAAGATCGTGCAGGTCCACTGGTCGTTCCCGACCGCGAACACGGAAACGTTCGGGCGGGCGCTCACCGTTTCGCTGGACGAGCTCGAGGAGACCGTTCGACGAGAGCAGCCCGACCTCACCGCCTCGCGCGCCGTCGATGGCACGGTCACGATCGTCTTCACCGACATCGTCGACTCGACGCCCACGCTTGCGCGGCTCGGTGACGCGGCCTGGCTGGCGATCGTCCAACGCCACCACGCGCTGATCAGCGATGTCACCGCCGCCCATGACGGGGCCGTCGTCGAGACGCAGGGCGATGGGTCGATGCTCGCCTTCGCGAGCGCTCGCCGCGCGGTCGCGTGCGCGGAGGCCATCCAGCGGGAGATCGCACGAGCCTTCGCCAATCACTCGCCGCCGATCCGGGTGCGGATCGGGATCCACACCGGGGATGCCATCAAGGACGCCGAGCATTTCTACGGGACCACGGTGCACTACGCCGCGCGGGTCGCGAGCCACGCCGTTGGCGGCGAGATTCTCGCGTCCAGTGCCGTCTACGAGCTCCTGCAGAGCAGTGCCGAGTTCAAGTTCCTGCCCGGCCGGGACGTCGAGCTGAAGGGGATCCCGGGACAGCATCGGCTGTACGCGCTCGCATCGCGCTGAGCGCCCGGCCGCCGCCCGAGCGACTCGTTCCCGCTCCCGGCGCTACGCCCTCGTCAGGCGGGACGCGCAGTGATCGCCCGCTGGCTCACCTGGCCGCTGCGCGCCGCAACGTTCGCGCTCGCATGGCGGCTCATGCGCAAGCTCCCGTGGATGGGAGCGTCACGATGCGTCCTGCTTCTCGGTCTCGGCCAGTTTCTTCCGGTTCTCCTCGCGCGTGCGCAGCAGGCCCGTTCCCGCGCCCTTGGCGACCTCCGGCTTGGGGAGCGCCGATCGCTTGGGTTTGCCCGATGCGCGCTTCTCGGCCCTGGCCTCCATCCGGTTGCCGATCGTCGCCTCGTAGCCCTGGTCGGTCGGCAGGTAGTAGCGGCGGTCGCTGAGCTCGTCGGGCAGGTATTGCTGCTGGACGTCGGCCTCGTCGAAGTCGTGCGGGTACTGGTAGCCAACCCCGATGCCGTGCTGCTGCATGCGCCGGTTCGGCGCCTGGCGAAGATGCAGCGGCACCGCCAGCGAACCGCGGGTCTCGACGTCGCCCGCGGCCGCCCAGTACGCCGATCCGGAGCGGTTCGACTTGGGCGCGGTGGCGATGTACGTGGTCGCCTGGGCGAGCGCGTACTGCGCCTCGGGCAGACCCACATGGTCGAGCGCCTGCGCCGCTGCGACCGCGACCTGGAGCGCCCGCGGATCGGCGTTGCCGACGTCCTCGGACGCGCTGATGATCAGCCGCCGGGCGATGAACCGCGGATCCTCGCCGGCCGCGACCATCGATGCCAGCCAGTACAGCGCCGCGTCTGGATCGTTGCCGCGCAGGCTCTTGATGAACGCCGAGACCGTGTCGTAGTGCCCGTCGCCGGCGCGGTCGTACGCGAGGACCCGCTGCTGGGCCGCGGCCTCGACGTCCTCGAGCCGCGGCGAGACGTGACCATCGGCGTCGCGGACTCCCTCGGCCTCGGCCAGCGCGACCGCGCCTTCCAGCACGTTCAATGCCGAGCGCGCGTCCCCACCGGCCAGCCCGACCAGGTGCTCGAACGCGTCGTCGGCGAGCGCGACACCACCTTCCGGCCCGAGCGCGCCCGCGAGACCGCGTTCCTCGTCGGCGAGCGCCCGACGCACGACCGTCCCGACCTCGTCGTCCGTCAGCGCCTCCAGCCGCCAGACGCGCATCCGCGAAAGGAGCGCGGAGTTCACCTCGAAGTACGGGTTCTCCGTCGTCGCGCCGACGAGCGTGATCGTGCCGTCCTCGACGTGGGGGAGCAGCGCGTCCTGCTGGGCCTTGTTGAACCGATGGATCTCATCGAGGAACAGCACCGTGCGCGTCCCGTGCAGGGCGATCCGATCCTGGGCCTCGGCGATGAGCGCGCGGACATCGGCGACGCCGGCCATGACCGCGGAGATCGTCGCGAACTCGGCCCCGATCTCACCGGCGAGCAGCCGCGCCAGGCTGGTCTTGCCGGTGCCGGGCGGTCCCCAGAAGATCAGCGAGGCGAGGTGGCCCCGGGCGATGCTCCGGCGCAGCGGCCCGCGCTCGCCGACCAGGTGCTCCTGTCCGACGAACTCGTCGAGCGACCGCGGCCGCATCCGGGCGGCCAGCGGCTGGCGCTCAGGCGGTGGCTGGAAGAGCGCCTCGGGACGGGCACCGACCGGTCGCCGCGTGGCTGGCATGAGATCAGTCTAGATGCGATCGATGGCCGCGCTCTCTAGTCCCGGATCGGCTCGATGTTCTGGTTCAAGCGGAACACGTTCATCGGGTCATATCGCCCCTTGAGCTGCGCCAGGCGGCGATATTTCGCCTCGCCGTAGGCGCCCTGCGCCACGCCGGTATCGGCCTGTTCGTTGACGTAGTTGGCAGCCATCGATCGTTCCCCAAGCCGTCGGGCGGTGCGGCGGCACCAGCCGATGGCCCGCTCGTCATCATCCGGACTGTCCCAGACACCCTGGGCGATCCAATAGAACGCGCCCGCCCTGCCGGCATACGCCGTTGCGTCCTCATCGATATCGCCGACGGCGCCGCCGAGCTGCAGGCAGTACACCTCGAGGCCGGGGACAGGCGTCTCCTCGACCGAGTCCGCGATGACGCCGATGACACGATCGTCCATCCCGGCAAGGAACCCACCCTTGGAGTAATACCGCCGACCCCACGGCAGGAGCTCGTCGCTCGCGCGCTGCAGTTCCATGAAGGTCATGTCCGTCTTGGGATCCTGGACCCCTCCTGGGAACGCGAAGCGGTCGAGACCCGTATCCGCGCCGACGACCGACCCGGTCCAGATGGCTCGGAGCGCCAATGCATCGGTCGTGACGATGAAGGCCGTGGTCAGCTCGCGGGGCGCTTCCGCCGCCGCGTCGCGGTATCGCATCGAGCGTCTCCGCAGTAGCGGCGGCCGGATACGCCCAGCGCCTGATCGATACCGGCCCCAGATCGTGCAGCCGGAATTTGAACCTGGTGACGACGCCGAAGTTGCCGCCGCCACCACGGATCGCCCAGAACAGATCCGGTTGTTCATCCGAGTCGACGCGCGAGAGTCTGCCGTCTGCCATGACGATGTCGGCTTCGATGAGACTGTCGATCGTGAGCCCGAAGCGCCGGCTGAGGTATCCCATGCCGCCTCCGAGCGTCAGGCCCCCGACCCCCGTGTGCGACACCACGCCAGCCGGTGTCACCAGGCCGTAGCGGTCGCCCGCCGCGTCGACGTCGCCGAGCAGCGCGCCCCCGCCGACGTCGACCGTTCTGGTCTGTGGATCGACGACCACGGCGTTCATCCGTGACAGGTCGCAGACGATGCCGTCGTCGCAGGTGCCGAGACCCGCGAAGCTGTGGCCGCCGCAGCGCACGGCGAGCGGCAGCCTGGAATCTGCGGCGATGCGCACGACCTTCTGGACATCGCTCGCCGTCGCGGCCTGCACGATCGCACCAGGGCTCCGTTCGATGACGGCGTTGTAGACGCGACGAAGGCGATCGTAGTCACGATGGGTCGCGTCCACGACCGTGCCATCGAGATGTGCGCGCGTAAGGTCGCCCGCAACGGCGGTATCAACCATCGGATACCTCGGACCGCGCCTCTGGCGAAAGGCTAGCCGGCGGTACGGATGAGCTTCTTGTTCACGAACTCATCGGCCGCCAGCAGGCCCAGCTCGCGGGCCGTCCCGCTGCGCTTGACGCCGCCGAACGGCAGCTCGGGACTGTCGGCCGCAACGATGTTGACGTAGACCATGCCCGCCTCGATCCGATCGGCGACCCGGGCCGCCTGTTCCGGATCGTTGCTGTACACGTAGGAACCCAGCCCAAAGCTCGTGTCGTTGGCCAGCTTGACGGCTGCGTCCTCGTCGGCCACGCGGTAGACGACGCCGACCGGTCCGAAGAACTCCTCGCGATAGGCGTCCATCTCGGGCGTCACGTCTGTGAGCACTGTCGGGGGGTAATACGCACCGTCCCGGGAGCCGCCGCCGGTAACGACGGTCGCGCCCTGCGCGACCGCCCGATCGACCTGGCCCGCAAGCCGGGTCGCTGCCTCCACCGACGAGAGCGGCCCGAGAACCGTCCCCCTCGCCATCGGGTCGCCCGGTGGGGACGCGGTCATCGCGGTGGCGAACTTGGCCGTGAACTCGTCGTACAACCCGTCGACCACGATGAATCGCTTTGCCGCGTTGCAGGATTGGCCGGTGTTGTCCAGCCGCGCGGTGGTCGCCGCCGTCACCACCGCATCGAGATCATCGGTGGCCAGCACGATGAACGGATCCGACCCGCCGAGTTCGAGGGCCACCTTCTTCAAGTGCCGCCCGGCCACCTCGGCCACCGCGGCCCCGGCCCGCTCCGAGCCGGTCACGGACACGCCCTGGACGCGCGGATCCGCGACGATCCTCGCGGCCTGTTCGGCGCTGACGTACACGTTGATGTACGCGCCCTCGGGCAGGCCGGCGTCGCGATAGATCGCCTCGATGGCAGCGGCCGACTCCGGGCACTGCGAGGCGTGCTTCAGGACGATCACGTTGCCGAGGACCAGGTTCGGCGCCGCGAACCGTGCCACCTGGTAGTAGGGGAAGTTCCAGGGCATGATCCCGAAGAGCACACCCAGCGGGCTGCGCCGGATCACCGCGCTGCCCTCGCCGAGGATCGTCAGCGGCTGATCGGCGGTGATCACGTCCGCCTGGTTCGCGTAGTACTCAGTGATATCCGCCGCGAAGTCGGCCTCGCCGACCGCGGCTGCGAAGGGCTTGCCCATCTCCCGGGTGATGATCGCCGCCAGCTCCTTTCGGCGTTCCCGGTGCAGCTCAGCCGCACGGCGGACCAGCTGGGCGCGCTCGGCGACCGGGAGCTTCCGCCAGGTGATGAACGCCGCCTGGGCTTTGGCGAGCGCCTCCTCGACCTGGGCATCGGTGAAGCTGTCGTATCGGGCTACAGTCTCCCCGGTGGCCGGGTTCACGACGGCGTAGTCGCTCATTGCGTTGCCCTCCACTAGCTATCGAATGGGGCCTGCGCGATCTCGTCGAGTATGCCCGTGGCGATCATCTCCGTAGCCGGGCACGTCGGCTTGCGCAACGCCTGATCGACGATGAGCCCGGTGAACTCCCGCTTGAAATCGACTCTGGGATACGCGGCGAGCAACGAGGAGATCGTCGCCGACCGAACGTCGGCGACGCGGTGGCCGGTCACGTCGGTGCCTGCCGAGTCCCAGAGCAGCACGACCTCGGACGCCGGATCGGGCGGCAGGGTCTCGTCATTGTGCAGCGCGATCGCGTCGTAGATCGCTCGGGCCTTTGCCTCCGGTTCCCCGACCTCGCCCACGAGTCGGTCCGCCGCGATCGCGCCATCGACCTCATAGCAGCCGCCGAGGTCGTACGCCGGAACCAGGCCGATGTCGTGGAGCATGGCAGACACATAGAGGATCTCGGGATCGAACTGGAGGCGGTCGTGCCACGCCAGCTCGACGGCCCAGGCGTAGACCCGGACCGAGTGATTCACAAGGAACGGTGCCGCAGCGTCCGTGATGCGCTCGCGGGCTCGCCGCGCGAGGGCGGAATCCGGAACGGGCAAGCCGAGCCGGGTGAGTGCCACGTCCATGGTCTGGTCCATCGATTGTGTGCGGCCGGCCGATCCGGCCGGTGATCCGCGGCTGCTAGCCGATCGTGTTACCGGTGGCCTGGAGTACGGCCCAAAGGATGATCAGGAACGTGATCAGCGACCCGCCGATCAACGCCACGCGACGGACGTCGCGGCTCACGTAGGCGTATTCCTCGGAGGCGCGGACCGCGATCGAACCCGGGCGTACCCGCGGTTCGGCGTCGCGTCGGGCTGGGCGCTCTCGCTGGGTCGGTGCAGCGCGCTCAGCCGATCGACCGGCCGAGACGATCTCCGCCTCGAGCTCCGCGGCCCGTGCTTCCTCGGCGGGGGTCAGCGTCACCGACGGCGGGGAGACCTGGCTGCTCGGCCGCGGCGTGATCGGGCCCCGGCGCTGGAGGCGGGGTCGCTGTCCCGGTCTCGTCGACGTGCCGCGTGCGCGCTTCGCCATCGGTCGCGAGGATCCTCCAGTCGGTGAGGTCGGGCGAGCGGGGCGGCAACGATGTGCTCGCCGTGAGGGTCGCCAGCGGCAGAGGATAGCACCATCCCGATCGGTTCCCCGGGCAGGTGGCTGCCGGTCGAGAGCCGACTGCTAGACTCCGGCCGACCCCCTCGGAGGAACACCTATCGACCTCGACGCGGCCGTCTCGGCCAACCTTGGGCCGATCGTGATCGTGCTCACCGTCGCCCTCGTCGTGCTGATCATCGCGGTCGTGGCGCTCGCCCGGCGGACTCGATCCCTGGATGCTCGGCTGCGCGGGCTCACGCGCGGCGACGACGGCGATCTCGAGGACGTCCTCGGCGCCCATCTCGATCGGGTCCATGCGCTCGGTCGGGAGGTCGAGCGGCTCGTGGCACGGACCGCCCGGCTCGAGAGCGGCGCGCCGCGGGCGTTCCAGCGGGTCGGACTCGTCCGGTTCAACCCGTTCGAGGACACCGGTGGCAACCAGAGCTTCGCGCTCGCGCTGCTCGACGCCGCGGGCAACGGCTGGGTGCTGTCCAGCCTCCACGCCCGCTCCGGGACGCGGGTCTACGCCAAGGCGATCCGCGAGGGCCGGGGCGAGGCCGCGCTGTCGGAGGAAGAGGCCGCGGCGATCAAGCAGGCAACGGCCTGACAGCCTAGGTGTCACGGCGGTCGGCGATGGTCCGCACATGGCCCCCATCGTCGAGCGCACCACCAACCCAGCCACTGCCGTGACACGGCCCGTCGTCCGCGCCCGCCGGCGGGGTCCGATGCCCCTGGAGCAGATCCCCGCCTGGCGCGACCTCGTGCCGGTGATGGATCCGGCGGTCTCCAAGGCCGCGGCGCCGGCAGGGATGGAGCAGCTGCTCGGTGGACTCGATCCGGACCAGCTTCGGGCCGTGACCCACGGCGAGGGACCCTTGCTGGTCGTGGCGGGAGCGGGGACCGGCAAGACCCAGGTCATCACGCGGCGTATCGCCTGGCTCATCGCGAGTCGCCGTGCGAAGCCCTCGGAGATCCTGGCGCTGACGTTCACCGACAAGGCCGCCGACGAGATGGCGGTTCGCGTCGACCAGCTCGTGCCGTACGGCTACACGGACACCGCGATCGCGACGTTCCATGCCTTCGGCGATCGACTGCTCCGCGAGTTCGCGCTCGAGCTCGGGTTGCCGCCGGACGTCCGCGTGCTGTCACGCGCCGACACCGTCGTGTTCCTGCGCGAGCACCTGTTCGAATTCGACCTCGACACGTATCGCCCGCTCGGCGACCCGACCCGGTTCCTGTCGGCGCTGGTGACGCTGTTCAGCCGATGCAAGGACGAGGACATCACGCCGGCGACGTATGCGGCATACGCGTCGCGGGTCGCGGCCGAGGCGGCCGCGGTCGGGGCAGCCGCGAGATCGGGGGCGGCGACGGTCGATGCCGCCGAGGCGCTGGCCGAGGACGGCCGCCGCCAGGCCGAGCTGGCCCGCGCCTACGGGCGCTACCAGGACCTCCTCGCGGCCAACGGCTGCATCGACTTCGGCGATCAGGTGGCGCTCGCGCTGCGCCTCGTCCGCACGTCGGCCGCCGCGCGGCGCGAGATCGCCGGGCGATACCGCTACATCCTGGTCGACGAGTTCCAGGACACGAACCGTGCCCAGGCCGAGCTCGTGGGGCTGCTCGCCGAGCCGCATCGGAACGTGACGGTGGTCGGCGACGACGACCAGGCGATCTATGCGTTCCGTGGCGCCGCGATCGACAACATCCTCGACTTCGAGGCGCGCTATCCGGGCACGCGAACCGTGGTGCTGCGCCGGAACTATCGGTCGCTGGCACCGGTCCTCGACGCGGCCTATCGACTGATCCGCTTCAACGACCCTGACCGTCTCGAAGTGCGGACGGGCCTTGTGAAGCGGCTGCGCGCCCGGCGGATCGATCCAGCGGCACCGCCGGTGCGCGTCGAGGCCTTCGCGACCGGATCGGAAGAGGCCGACTGGATCGCGTCGGACATCGCCCGGCGGGTCGGGGCCGGAGCCGCGCCACGGGATCACGCGGTCCTCGTCCGCGCGAACGGCCACGCCGAGGCCGTCCTGCGAGCCCTCAACGTCGCGGGTCTGCCGTGGCGGTTCTCCGGTTCGTCCGGGCTGTACGCCCGACCCGAGGTCCGCCTGCTGATGTCGTTCCTGCGCGTCATCGCCGACCCCGAGTCCAGCGTCGACGTGTACGGGCTCGCTGCCTCCGAGGTCTACGGGCTCGGCGGCGAGGACCTCACCGCGATCGTCAACTCGGCACGGCGTCGCAATCGCTCCGTGCTGGCGGTGCTCGACGAGCTCGATCGGCAGCCCGGGATCCTGCGGATCTCGCCCGCGAGTCGGACTTCGGTCCATCGTCTGCTGACCGACATCGGGCGCTATGTCGCGATGGCCCACGAGCGTCCCGCCGGCGAGGTCCTCTACGCGTTCCTGCGGGAGAGCGGGATGCTGGCGCGGCTCGCGGCGACCCAGACGACCGCTGCAGAGGAAGGGCTCGGCAACGTCGCACGCTTCTTCGACATCATCCGCGCGCAGTCGCAGCTCCTTGCCGACGATCGGGCGACGTTCGTGGCGCAGCACCTGCAGACGCTGACCGAGGCCGGTGACGATCCGGCGACCGCCGACCTCGACCCGGATGCCGATGCCGTGGCCGTCCTGACCGTCCACAAGGCGAAGGGCCTCGAGTTCCCGGTCGTCTACCTGCCAGGGCTCGTCGTCGGTCGCTTCCCGGGGACCGGTCGGGGCGATGCGCTCGCCCTGCCGGCCGGGCTCGGACGCGGTGAGCCCCCGACCCCCGAACGCGCGCTGGCCGAGGAGCGACGACTGTTCTACGTGGCGATGACACGGGCGCGCGACGAGCTGGTGCTGTCGTACGCCGCCGACTACGGCGGCTCGCGGGCGCGGCGCGTCTCGCCGTTCGTCCTCGAGGCGCTCGATCTCCCGGCATCGGCGGCGACACCGGGCGATGGCGTCGTCGTCCCGTCCGCCGAGGAGCGGCTCGCGACGTTCGCGGGCGTCGATGCGCCCGTCGAGGCGGCGCGTGTCACGCGTGATGAGCCCTTGCTGCTGAGTTTCGGCCAGGTCGACGCGTACCTGACGTGTCCACTGAAGTACAAGTACGCCCACGTCCTGCGGGTGCCGGTCGCACCGCACCACGCGCTGGTCTACGGCGCGGCACTCCACAAGGTGGTCCAGCTGTTCCACCACCGCCACGCGCGCGGGCACGTGATGAGCGAGGCGGAGCTCGATGAGGTGCTCGATTCGGCCTGGTCGAACGAGGGGTTCGTGAGCCGCGACCACGAGGAGGCGCGGCTCGCGGCGGCCCGCGCTTCGCTGCGCCGGTTCCGCGAGGCGCAGCTGCAACCGGATGCCGTGATCCCGACCTACGTCGAGCGCGAGTTCAGCTTCGACCTCGACGGTGATCGGGTGCGCGGCCGCTGGGACCGCGTCGACATCGAATCGATCGACGCGACCGCGACGTCACAGGCCGCGAAGGGCGACGTGCCAGCGACCCCGTTCACGGACCACGCCACGCCCACGCTCGGGATCATGGGTGCCGAGCGCGTCACGATCACCGACTACAAGTCATCGGACGTGCGCGACCCGGCGAAGGCTCGCCAACGCGCGCGCGAGTCGCTGCAGCTCCAGATCTACGCGATGGGCTACGAGGCGATGACCGGCCGGCTGCCGGACGCCGTCGCGTTGCATTTCCTCGATTCGGGCCTGGTCGGCAAGGTCGGCGTGGACCCGAAGCGGATCGCGCGGGCGCGCGAGCGGATGCGCGTGGCTGCGGCCGGGATCCGGGAGCGCCGTTTCGAGGCGACCCCGGACCCGATGAACTGCTCGCGCTGCCCCTTCCGGGACATCTGCCCGTCGAGTGCCACCGCAACGCGCTGATGCCCGCGCCTGATCGCGCGCTCCCGACGACGGCCAGAACGGGATGATCGCCGCGGCCTAGACTCGGTCGGCATGGATGCCCGCGATCGCCTCGCCAACCTCGGGATCCTCGGCGCGGCGATCGTGGTCTGGGTCCTGGTCGCGCTGGTCATCACGACCCGCGACCCCGTCGTCGAACCGCTCGCGGGGTTCGTGGGCGCGGCGCTCATCGGGCTCGCGGTCGGCCTGACCGCGACGCCGATCGCCTGGCTGATAGTCTTCGGGCGTCATCGGCGGATCGCCTACCGCGGCGACTGGACCCGCGCCGCGCGGCGCGGCGGCTGGGTCGGCCTGATCGTCGCCATCTTCATCGTGCTGCGTCTCCAGGGAGCGCTCGAGCTGCCGATCGCCCTGTTCATCCTGGCCCTCGTCGCCGTCGCCGAGGCGACGCTGTCGGCGGAGCGCTGACCGGACGACGACCCCCGACGGCCGCTACCATCGCCACGTCCCCAATCGCCCAGTCCGGAGGACCCGTGCCCGACCGCGTCGCCGCCCGACCCGCCGAGCCGTTCGCCGACGTCAAGGCCCGCGTCGCCTTCGGTGTCGAGGACGCCCGGGACGAGATCCTGGAGCTCTCCCACCGCGTCCACGCGAACCCGGAACCCGCGTTCGAGGAGCGCCAGGCCTCGGCCTGGATCGCCGACGGCCTGCGCGGCCACGGGTTCGAGGTCGAATACCCGGCCGGCAGCCTCGACACCGCGATCCGGGCCGTATACCGCGGCGGACGTGAGGGCGACGGCCCGCGGATCGGGATCCTCGCGGAGTACGACGCGCTGCCCGGTCTGGGTCATGGCTGCGGCCACAACACGATGGCCGCATCCGGGTTCGGCGCGGCCGTCGCGCTGGCAACCGTCGCCGATCTGCTCCCGGGCGAGATCGTGTTCCTCGGCACGCCCGCCGAGGAGCGGGGGAGTGGCAAGCAGATCATGATCGACGATGGGCTCTTCGCCGGCCTCGACGCCGCCTTGCTCTACCACCCGTGCGACCGCAACCACGTCGAGTCGTACCCGCTGGCGTCCGAGGACGCCGATGTCGTCTTCACGGGTCTCCAGGCGCACGCCTCGTCCGACCCGTGGCGTGGCAAGAACGCGCTCGACGCGATGGTGCTGCTGTTCACGTCGGTGGGCCTGTGGCGGCAGCAGCTGCGCCCCGCGGTCCGCGTCCACGGAATCATCCGCGAGGGCGGCACGGCCGCGAACATCATCCCGGACCGCACCTCTGCCTGGTTCATGTTGCGGAGCGACGATCGCGACTACTACGAGGGGATGAAGGGGCAGTTCACCGCCATGGCCGAGGCGGCCGCAAGCGCGACCGGGACGACCGTGCAGGTCACGTACTCGGGCGGCGCGACGACGATGCGCAACAACCGCGTCCTCGCCGAGCTCTTCCGCACGAACATGGCTGCGTACGGCATCGATGACATGGGCCCGGATCCCGACTCCGGGAGCACCGACATGGGCAACGTCAGCTGGGTCTGCCCGACCATCCACCCGGAGCTCGCGATGTGCGAGCCGGGCACGCCGGGCCACTCGATCGCGTTCCGCGATGCGTCGGCCGCGCCGCTGGCCGACGAGGTCACGCTGCTCGCTGCGACGCTGGTCGGCCAGACGGCCGTGGACCTGTTCCTCGACCCGGCATTCGTCGAGGCAGCCTGGGCGGAGTTCCGCGCCGGCTGATCCACCGCCGCCGCCGCTCGACGAGCGTCGGTTCCCGAAATCGGGGGTGCTACCATCGCCGCGGCGCGCCCCGCTGGACGCTGGATCGCGAACCGGCGGCGCCCCGTTCGAGACGGCCCATCCGACCCGCGGCCGCATCGGCCGCCGTCCGTCTCCGGAGGACCTCGTGGCTGAGCGCCCCCACGAACCCGACTTCGCCGCCATGAACGGCTGGGATCGGGAATTCGAGACCTTCTCGGACTACGACCTGCCGACCTATGTCGGCGCGGTGAGCTTCATGAAGCTGCCGTGGATCACCGACGCGGCCGAGCTCCGCGCGCGCAAGGCGGATGTCGCGATCATCGGCGCGCCCTTCGACGACGCGGTCAGCCATCGCTCGGGGGCACGGTTCGGACCACGCGCCATCCGCCAGGCCCAGTACACCTCGGGTTCGATCAATTCGTTGCAACTCGACGTCGAGCCGTTCGAGGTCCTCGACGTGGTCGACGCCGGGGACGCGAACATCATTCCCGCCTGGATCGATCGGGCACACGCGTTGATCTATCGCAAGGTCCGCGAGGTCGCGGAGACCGGAGCGATCCCGATCGTGCTCGGTGGCGACCATTCGATCACGTGGCCGGCCGCCTCGGCGGTCGCCGAGGTCCGCCGGCCAGGGAGCATCGGCATCGTCCACTTCGACGCGCACGCCGACACGGCGAACGACGATTGGGGCGTGCTCGCCGGTCACGGGACGCCGATGCGCCGGCTCGTCGAGTCGGGTGCGGTCAAGGGCCGCAACTTCGTCCAGGTCGGCCTGCGCGGCTACTGGCCGCCGGTCGAGACGTTCAAATGGATGCAAGAGCAGGGCCTGCGCTATCACTTCATGCGCGAGATCGAGGAACGGGGCGCGGAAGCCGTGATCGCCCAGGCGATCGACGAGGCGCTGGACGGCCCCGACTCGATCTACCTCAGCCTCGACATCGACGTGATCGACCCGGGCATGGCACCCGGCACCGGCACGCCCGAACCCGGTGGGATGCTGACGCGCGAAGTCCTGCGCGGTATCCGCCAGATCGTGTCGGCGGTGGAGCTCGCCGCGATGGACGTCGTCGAGGTCTCCCCGCCATACGACCACGCCGAGACCACGGCGATGGCGGCGAACCGCGCAGCCCTCGAGGCGATCAGCGCGCTCGCCGTCAAGCGGGCGAGTGGCAAGACGGTCCGCTGGGAGGGCTCGGCGGGCTAGCATCCGCATCGTGCTCGATCGATCCGATCCCGCGGCCGCGGCGGCCCTCGCTCGGCTGTACGACCTCGACCTCGAGGACGACCCGGGCGACCTCGACCTGTACCTCGCGCTGGCCGATCGCGCCGACGGTCCGATCCTCGAGCTCGCCGCTGGGAGCGGCCGCGTCGCGGTCCCGCTCGCGGCCGCCGGCCACCGGGTGACCGCCGTCGACATCGACCCGGCGATGCTCGACCGTGCCCGACGGCGCGCCTCGGAGGCCGGCATCCCCGCGGATCGACTCGAGTTCGTCGCGGCCGACCTGCTCGACCTTCGCCACGAGCGCGGCGGCGAATTCGCTCTGGCGTTCATCGCGCTCAACTCGATCATGCTGCTCGCGACCCGCGACGCCCAGCGAGCGGCGATCCGGGTGCTGGCGAATCACCTCGCCCCGGGCGGCATCGCCGTCGTCGACGCGTGGCTGCCCGATATCGAGGATCTCGGCCGGTTCGACGGCCGGCTGCTGCACGAGTGGGTGCGCCCCGACGCCGAGGACGCCGAGCCTGGGACGCTCGTGACGAAGACCGGCACCGCGATCCACGATGCCGCCACCGGGACGATCGTGCTGACCGCGATCTACGACGCCGCCCGGCAGGGCGGCACGACGCGCAGGTGGGTCCGCCAGGACACCTTGCGCCTGATCGCCGCGGACGAGCTGGCCGCCTTCGCCGAGGACGCCGGGCTCCGCGTCGAGGCCCTCGCGGGCGGCTACGACCTCGCGACGATCGGGCCTGGTGCGGAGCGCGCGGTCCTCATCGCAGTGCGGCCCGCCGAGGACGGCTGACGCCCGCGCTCGCTACGTCACTGACGCAACGCCGGGTGGTGCGCCGCGCACCCCGGATGCAACGGGCCTCGTGGTATCGTCGAAGTCCATGTCGAGCTCGAGCAGCGACCAGACGCGCCTGCTGATCGT
This sequence comes from uncultured Chloroflexia bacterium, assembly GCA_963788235.1. GTDB lineage: Bacteria > Chloroflexota > Limnocylindria > Limnocylindrales > CSP1-4 > SPCO01. The sequence goes on from CAWBFV010000004.1 coordinate 931,208, forward strand.
CGAGGACGTCCCGCAGGTCGCGCAGTACATCCGCGGCCTCCTGAATGCGCAGCAATCGGTCAAGTTGCTCGACGTCCTGGCCGACGGCGGCCGAGCCGTCGAACAGATCGGCCAGCTGCGTCCGGACGTCGTGCTCGTCGATGCGCTCCTGCAGGGCCGGATCAAGGGCCCCAAGCTCGTCGAGCAGATCCACGCCGCCGGCCTGAACGTGCCGGTGATCATGCTGACCGTGCCCCAGAACCCGGTCGAGGTCGACCCGGAACACGGCATCCACGGCGTCCTCGCGATGCCGTTCTCCGGCTTCGAGCTGATGAACCGCATCTCGAGCGTGCGCAAGACCCATGCGGCGTCGAGTGCCACGGGCGGGACACGCGTCATCTCGGTGTTCGCGCCCAAGGGTGGCGTCGGCAAGACGACGATCGCCTTCAACCTCGCCGTTGCGCTCGGCCAGCTCGAGCAGCGGACCGTCCTCATCGACGGCAGCGTGCAGTTCGGCGACCTGCGCGCGCTGCTGAAGGTCCCCGTCGATGCGCCGTCGATCCTCGACCTGCCCACCGACCGCATCAGCGAATCGGACCTCTCGGACGTGCTCTGGCGCGACCCCTCCGCCATCGACATCCTGCTCGCGCCGCCACGGATCGAGATGGCCGAGATGATCACGCCGCGCGACATCGACAAGGTGCTGTCGCTGCTCCGCCGGGTGTACGACACGATCGTCATCGACATGTCGAGCTCGATCAACGACATCAACCTCGGCTTCCTCGACGCGAGCGACACGATCATCGAGATCGTCACGTACGACTCGACCACGATCCACAACACCATCGCGATGGCCGACACGTTCCGCTCGATCGGCTATCCGGCGTCGAAGGTGCACTACCTCGTGAACCGGGCCGACAGCCCCGGCGGCATCTCACCGGACGACCTGGCGCGGGCGCTTGGGCGGGTGCCCGAGCATCGCGTCGTCTCCGACGGACCGCTGGTCGTCCGCTCGAACAACGAGGGTGTGCCGTTCGTCCTCGCCAACCCGACCGCGCCGGTCAGCCAGGACGTGACCAGGACCGCCAGCGAGCTGCTCGGAACCCGCCTCGCCGTCGCGGCCGGTCGGCGCTAGACGGCTTGTCCGTGACCGATCCGCGACCCATCGGTGTCTTCGATTCCGGCGTCGGCGGCCTCACCGTGCTCCGCGAGATCATGCGTCGATCGCCGGCCGAATCGACGATCTACCTCGGCGACAACGCGCGGGCCCCATACGGCGTCCGATCCGATGAGGAAGTCCTCGCCTTCTCGACGCAATCGCTCGATGCGCTGGTCGAGCGCGACGTCAAGGCGCTGGTCGTCGCCTGCAACACGTCGACCGCGGTGGGGCTCGGGGCGTTCCGCCGCCGCTATGCGCTGCCGGTCCTGGGCGTGATCCGGCCGGGGGCCGCCGCGGCCACGCTGGCCACACGGAATCGCCGGGTCGGCGTCATCGCCACACCGGCCACGATCCGCTCGCACGCGTATTTCGGGGCGATCAAGGACGAGAACCCGGCAGTCGAGGTCTACGAGCACGCGACGCCGGCGCTCGTCCCGCTGGTCGAGGCCGGGCAGCTGTCCGGACCGATCGCCGAGTCGACGGTCGCGGAGGCCCTCGCGCCGCTGCTCGGCGAGCGCGACGCCGACGGCGAATCGATCTTCCCGCGGCCGCCCGGCGCCACGATCGACACGTTGCTGCTCGGCTGCACGCACTACCCGCTGCTGCGGCCGATCCTGGAGCGACAGGCCGGGGAGCGGATCGCGATCGTCGACTCGGCGACCGCGACGTCGTCGGCGCTGGTCGAGCTGCTGAGCATGAACGGGCTCGATTCGACGTCGCGCGACGGGGATGGGGCGAACGGAGTCGCACCCACGCACACGCAGCTGACGACCGGCGACCCGGCGCGCTTCGCCGAGCTGGCCGGTCGGCTGTTCGGCGCGGATTTCCCGTCGGTCGAGTCGGTCGAGCTCGGAGCGCTGGCACGATGACCCGGGAGCGACGACGCCCGACGTGGCGTGACGACCGTGCGTGGCAGGCCGGCATCCTGATCGGATCGGCGCTCGGCGCCGCGGCGACCGTGGTCGGACGACACATGGAGCGGCGGGCCCGCGAGGGCCTGGTCGACTGGGCGACCGTCGAACGCCTGGCCATCGGGCGGCTGGCACAGGCGCCAGGCGCGCTCACCGCGGCGGAACTGGCGGCCGTCGAAGGCGAATACGCCGCGGCGATGGATCGCATCGTCCCGGCACTCTCCGCGGCGCTCGGCACGGAGCTGCCAGGTGTCGTCGAGCGCTCCGGGGTGGTCGACCGGGCCGGGTGGGTCCGCGCGAACACGGCGTCGTTCGCGTCGCTGATCGGCAAGCTCGAGGGTGACCTGCTCGACCAGGTCGTGCCACCCGGCGGCGGCATCCCCGCGTCGGTCATGGCGCTCGCCAACCGCTGGATCACGACTCGACAGCTCGGCGTGCTGCTCGGGTTCATGGGCCAGCGCGTGCTCGGCCAGTACGACCTCGCGCTGTTGTCGGCGGAAGCCGCCCCCGGACGGCTCCTGTTCGTCGAGGAGAACATCCGCCAGACCGCCCGGGCGCTCAACGTGCCGATCGGTCCGTTCCGGACCTGGATCGCCCTCCACGAGACGACCCACGCCTTCGAATTCGAGGCCCATCCGTGGTTGCGGCCCTATCTCGCGTCGCACCTCGAGCGCCAGCTCACGCTGTTCGGCAAGGACGTCCGGCAGATGGGTCGCGAGGCCATCCGCGGTCTCGGCCGCGCGCTCCGCGGGGAGGGGAGTGGCTCGGGCGAGCACTGGATCGAGCGATTGATGACCGAGGAGCAACGCTCGCTGTTCCGCGAGACGCAGGCCGTCATGAGCCTGCTGGAGGGCTTCAGCGACTACGTGATGGACGAGGTCGGCCACGAGCTGGTCCCCGACGTCGAGTCCATCCGTGCGAAGTTCGACGAGCGTCGGGCTCGGCGAACGCCGTTCGAGCGCGCGATGCTGCGGCTGACCGGGATGGACCTCAAGCTCGAGCAGTACAAGAAGGGCGAGATCTTCGTCCGCGCGATCGCCGCGGCCCGCGGCCCCTCCGCGCTGACCCGTCTCTGGGACGGGCCCGAGAGCTTGCCGAAGGACGGCGAGATCGAGGACCCGGCGCGCTGGATCGCGCGGGTCCTCGACGGCGTGGAGGCTCCGGCAGCCTCGTGACGTCGGCTGGGCCGGGTCGCGGACCCGGCGGCGCGCCCACCGCGATCGCGCTGAGCCCGATCCTGTCGGCGCGCTACCGCTCCCGCGACCTCGAGCTGATCCGCGCCGCCGCGCCGGGCGCGCAGCTCGTGACGGTCTCGGTGGAAGGGTTGGCCGACGGCCCGCTCGACGACGTCGAGGTGATGCTCCGCGGCTGGCTGAGCTCGGAGGCCTTCGACCGGCTGCTGGCGCGGGCGCCGCACATGGCCTGGGTCCACTCGGCCACGTCGGGGGTCGAGCGGGCGTTGACGCCGGCCTCGCGAGAGCGCGGTCTCGTCGTGACGAACGCCCGTGGCGTGTTCAGCCGTCCGATCGCCGAGTACGTGCTGATGATGATCCTGTCGGTCAGCCGCAAGCTGCCCGAGCTGCTCGAGCTGCAGCGCGAGCGGACGTGGCAGCCGCTCGAGGGCGCGGAGCTGCGCGACGTGACGGTCGGGATCGTCGGTCTCGGCTCGATCGGGCGCGCGGTCGGCGCGCTGGCCACGGCCTTCGGGTGCCGGGTGGTGGCAGTGCGCCGCCGCCCGACGGAAGGCGACCGTCCAGCGAGCGAGGCGTCAGGCGGCGACGGCGTCGCGGGCGAGGTCGCCGCGGAAGACCGGCCGTTCGGTGAGGTCATGCTCGATCGGGTCGGCGGGCCCGAGACGCTCCCCGAGCTGCTGGCGGAATCGGACTTCATCGTGCTCGCGGCGCCGTTGACGCCCGAGACCGAGGACATGATCAACGCCGAGACGCTGGCGATGGTCAAACCCGGCGCGTGGCTCATCAACGTCGCGCGCGGGCCGCCTGATCGACGAGCGCGCGCTGCTTCGCGCCCTGCGCGACGGCCCGCTCAGCGGCGCAGTGCTCGACACGTTCCGCGACGAGCCGCTGCCGCCGATGTCGTCCTTCTACGACCTGCCGAACGTGATCGTCACGCCGCATACCGCCTGGTCGAGCGGGCGGGTGCTGGATCGCAGCGTCGAGCTGTTCTGCGACAACCTGCGCCGATTCGCGAAGGGCGAGCCGCTGCTGAACGTCGTCGACCCGGCCGCCGGGTACTGACGTGCAGATCGCAATCGTCGGGCTTGCCGGCAGCGGCAAGACGACGGTCTTCAACACGCTGACGCGCGGCCACGCCGAGACCGGCGGCTACGGCGGCGTGACGCTCAATGTCGGCGTCGTCAAGGTGCCCGACGTCCGGCTCGAGCGGCTGGCCGAGATCTTCAAGCCCAAGAAGATCGTCCAGGCGGACGTCACGTACGCCGACCTGCCGGCGCCGCCCGCGTCATCCGAGGGCCGGGTCGGGACCGAGGAGCTGCCGGCCGACCACCTGGCGCGGCTCCGCGACTCTGATGCGCTGCTCCACGTCGTTCGCGCCTTCGATGACCCGTCGAACCCGCATCCGGCCGGGAGCGTCGATCCCGCCCGCGACCTCGAGCAACTCGATCTCGAGTTCATGCTCGCCGACCTCGCGATGGCCGAGCGCCGGCTCGATCGCCTGAAGGGCAGCGGCCGGCACGGGACCCCGGCCGAGCGCGAAGCGGCCGAGCGCGAGGAGGTCGTGGTTCAGCGGATCCACGAGGGCCTCGAGGCGGGCACGCCGATCCGCGACCTCGGGCTCGACGAGGATGCCACGAAGGCCATCCGCGGCTTCCGGTTCCTCACCGAGAAGCCCGTGCTGGTGCTGCTCAACGTCGGGGAGGGTGACGTCGCCGGCGAGTCGGCGCTCATCGAGCGCATCACGGCCGGGTATCGCCACGAGCACGCGCTGGTCGACGCGCTCTCGGCGAAGATCGAGATGGAGCTCGGCGAGCTCGAGCCCGACGAGGCCGCGGCGTTCATGGAGGAGCTCGGCATCACCGAGTCGAGCCTCGATCGGGTGATCGCGCTGTCGTACCGCCTGCTCGGGCTCGTGTCGTTCCTGACCGCGGGCCCGGACGAGGTCCGAGCATGGCCGATCGCTGATGGGTCGACCGCGGTGGATGCCGCCGCGGCCATCCACACGGACCTCGCGAAGGGGTTCATCCGCGCGGAAACGGTGGCCTACGAGGACCTGCTCCAGCTGGGGTCGATGGCCGAGGCCAGGAAGGCCGGTCGCCTGCGCTCCGAGGGCAAGACCTACCGGGTCAAGGACGGCGACGTGGTGGAGATCCTCTTCAGCCGCTGACCACGGGTCGCCGCGCCCTTCGATGTGCCCCTGAGGCACACATCTCGCACAGCCGTGCACGGTCGATGGCGAGTTCCTGCAGAAACCGCGCGTTTTGGCGATGAGCCACGCTCGTTCATTCGAAATGTGTGTCTGGGAGGAACATCGGAGTGATCGGGCGCCGGCCCAGGCGCGCCGCGCCCTTCGACGTGCCCCTGAGGCACACACCTAGCACAGCCGTGCACGGTCGATAGCGAGTTCCTGCAGAAACCGCGCGTTTTGGCGATGAGCCACGCTCGTTCGTTCGAAATGTGTGTCTGGCAGGAACATCGGAGCGGAGAGGGCACCCGCCCCGATGACCGCGCGGAGGGTCAGTTCGGCAGGCCGCGGTCCGGATCGAACTCGGCGAGGACCGACCGGTAGTCCGCGCGCGTCCGCGGCTCCTCGTCGTCGTCGTCATCGTCGTCGTCGTCCTCATCGAACTCGGCGACGAAGTTCTCGTCTTCCTGCTTCGACACGTTGATCGCGGCGGTCAGCCGGTCGTCGCTCACGAAGATGAAGCCATAGTCGCGCTCGAGGACGGCCGCGATCGCCTCGATCAGCGTGTCCTGTTCGTACGCGTCCTGGACGTCGTGGCGGATGCGCTGGACGAGCTCGAAGAACTCCTGCGGTTCCCACTCCGATTCGCTCACGACGATCGCGTCGGAATAGACCTCGTCGTCGCCTTCGTGGAGCTCGTAAAAGAACACTGGTGCCTCGTCGGTGCTGTTCGGGTGCGGCAGTATACGCCGCACCGCTCGCCGGGCCGGGTGCGAGGCGGGATACGCGGAGGAGCCCTTGCCAACGCCACGGGTCGAGGTCGTGCACGTCGGTTCGGCCTGCCGTGACGTGGCACCCGACGATCCCCGCGGGTGGCGGCTCGGCGGTGGCGTCACGTATGCCGCCCTCACCACCGCTCGGCTGGGGCTTCGGACCGCGGCGGTCGTCGGGGTCGATGCCGAGGCAGCGACCGCGCATGAGCTCGAGGGCCTGCGCGACGCCGGGGTCGACATCCTTCGCGTCGACCTGCCCGAGGGACCCATCTTCCACAACGTCGAAACGCCAACGGGCAGGGTGCAGACGCTCGTATCGCGGGGCGTCCCGGTGCGACCGGTCGCACTGCCCGCGTCATGGCTCGCCAGCGCAGCGTGGTCGCTGGTCCCTGTCGCCGCGGAGGTCGACGACGACTGGGCAGCCCTCATCCCGGCGGATGCGATCGTCGGCGTCGCGTGGCAGGGGATGCTCCGCCGGCTGGTGGCGGGCAGTCGCGTCGAGCGCATCCCGCCGGCGGAGCGTGCCATCCTGCGGCGCGCCGACCTCGTCGGCCTGAGCCACCAGGACGTGGAGCCCACGACGTCGATCGGGACGCTGACCACATTCCTGCACCCGGGCGCTCGGTTGCTGGTGACCCAGGGTGGCCAGGGTGGGCTGCTCGTCACCACCGACGACGACGGGCCGGTCGAGGTCCTGCGCTACCTGCCGACGCCGACCGAGCGCGAGTTGGACCCCACCGGGGCAGGAGACACCTTTCTCGCCGCGCTGCTGGCGGTCCTGGTCCGGCCGAGCATCGCCGCGTCACCCGGGCAGTCCCCGGCCAGGGCGTTGCGGTTCGCGGCCGCGGCCGGGTCGCTGGCGGTCGAGGATTTCGGGCTAGCCGGCGTGCCGGACCGTCGCTCGGTCCTGCTCCGTCGGGCGCATGAACGCGTCCGCCGAGCGGTCGTACCGAGCCTGTCGGCGCAGGTCGGCGTGGAGGATCCACGCCAGTAGGCCACGTTGACGTGGCGACACCCGTCGTCTACGGTTCCAAATCGATTGCGCGACGAGATCGCCGGGTCGGTTGGAGGAAGACGGCCGAGCGGACCAACGCCGTCGCGGCGATCGCCAGAGGCAGCATTCTTGGAGGAGAGAGAGACATGCTGAATCTTACGAGGCGTCTCGCCGGCCTGATGGCCGTCGGAGTCGTCGTCGCCGCGTGTAGTAGCAGCGGCAGCCCCACCACGGCTCCGGCAGCGAGCGTCGCACCGTCCGTGGCGGGATCGGAAGCCCCGTCTGCCGCGGGCGGTGCCGTCACGCTCGGCGTCGCCTTCCCGAACAGCGATACGTTCCTGAGCCGCGTTCAGGACGGCATGAAGGACGAAGCCGCAGCGAAGGGCGCCACCATCACGATCACCGACGCGAAGGACGACACCGCGGCGCAGCTGTCGCAGGTCGAGAACTTCGTTTCGCAAAAGGTCTCGGCGATCATCGTCGTCCCGGTGGATACGAGCGCCGCGCAACCGATGGCTGACGCGGCCAAGGCCGCGAACATCCCGATCGTCTTCGTCAACCGCAATCCGTCGATCAGCGGTGTTCCCTATGTCGGGTCCGACTCCCTCTTCGCCGGGACGGTGGAGATGGAGGAGCTCGCCAAGCTCGCCGGCGGCAAGGGTGACGTCGTCATCCTCCAGGGCCAGGTGTCCAACGAGGCCGCTGTCCTCCGTACCCAGGGTTGCAACGACGTCGTCGGCAAGAACGCCGGCATGAAGGTCGTCGCGACGCAGGCTGGTGACTGGGACCGCGCCAAGGGCCAGTCGATCACCGAGAACTGGATCCAGTCGGGCCTCCTCAAGGCCGGCATGGTCGTCTGCGCGAACAACGACGAGATGGCGCTGGGCGCGATCAACGCCCTGAAGGCTGCCAATCTCCTCGACTCGGTCTTCGTCGGCGGCGTCGACGCCACGTCGGAGGCCCTCGCCGCCATGAAGGCCGGCGAGCTCGAGGTCACCGTGTTCCAGGACGCCAAGGGCCAGGGCAAGGGCGGCGTTGACGCGGCCGTCGACCTCGTCGGCGGCAAGACCATCCCCAACAACCTCGTGGACATCCCATACGTGCTCGTCACGCCGGCGAACATGGACCAGTACATCGGCGCCAACTAGGCGCGCGACGGCCGGCACCGCCGGTCGGCACATGATCCGACTGCTACCGTTCGGAGGCCCGGCTCAGCTGGACCTCCGAACGTCGCATCCGGGCACATTCACCCGTTCGTTCCGACGACCATACGCAGGTCGTCCCGGAGCACCGTGAGGCAGGAAGATGGGTGAGGACGTTCTCCTTCGGATGACGGGGATCTCCAAGGCGTTCCCCGGCGTACAGGCCCTCGACGACGTCCACCTTGACGTCGAGGCAGGCACGGTCCACGCGCTGATGGGCGAGAACGGCGCCGGCAAGTCCACCCTGATGAAGGTGCTTGCGGGGATCTACCGCGCCGACACGGGCACGATCGAGCTCGACGGCCAGGAGGTGCAGATCGCCGACAGCGCGACCGCCCTGAAGCTCGGGATCGCCATGATCCATCAGGAGCTATCGGCGGTCCCCGAGATGCTGGTGGCGGAGAACATCTTCCTCGGGCGCGAGCCCTTGAACCGTTTCAAGCTCGTGGACAAGAAGCAGATGCTCGCGGATGCTCGAGCGGTCTTCGCCAGATGGCAGATCGACATCGATCCGCGACGCGTGATGAAAAGCCTCAGCGTCGCGCAGATGCAGATGGTGGAGATCGCCAAGGCGATCTCCACGGACGCACGTCTGATCATCATGGACGAGCCCACCTCGGCCATCACCGAACGCGAGGTGGACCACCTTCACAGGATGATCCGCTCGCTGCGCGAAAGCGGTGTGGCGGTCATCTACATCACCCACAAGATGGACGAGGTCTTCAGGATCGCGGACAAGGTGACCGTATTTCGAGACGGGAAGCACGTCGCCACCCTGCCTGCCTCCGAGCTGGACCGCCAGAAGCTCATCACCCTGATGGTGGGTCGCGAGCTGACGCATCTGTACCCGAAGGAGCACGCCGAGATCGGGGAGGTCGTCCTATCCGTCCGCGGCCTCACCCGCGACGGCGTCATCTCGGACATCAGCTTCGACCTGCACCGCGGCGAGATCCTGGGCCTGGCCGGCCTGATGGGTGCGGGCCGCACCGAGGTCCTCGAGGCGATCTTCGGCGTGACCAAGATCGACGCCGGCGAGATCCTGATCAAGGGGAAGCGGGTCCGGATCAAGTCGCCGTCAGGCGCGATCTCTGCCGGGATGGGGCTGCTCACGGAGGACCGAAAGCTGACCGGGATCATGGGCGTGCTGTCGGTCCGCGACAACATGACGATCGCCAACCTGCAGCGCTTCAGCCCCGGCGGCCTGCTCCACAAGCGGGAGATGGAGCGCGCCTGCCATTTCCAGCGGAAGGCGCTCGCGATCAGGACGCCTTCGCTCTCGCAGCGGATCATGAACCTGTCGGGCGGGAACCAGCAGAAGGTGCTCGTGTCGCGCTGGCTGATGACGCTGCCCGACATCCTGATGATCGATGAGCCGACGCGCGGCATCGACGTCGGTGCGAAGTCGGAGATCCACAGGCTCATGTCCGGACTTGCGCAAGAGGGCAAGGCGATCCTCATGGTCTCGTCCGAGATGCCCGAGATCCTCGGCATGAGCGACCGCGTCCTGGTGATCGCGGGCGGCAGGATCACCGCGGAGTTCAGCCGCGAGGAGGTGACCCAGGAGAAGGTCCTCGAGGCGGCGACGCTCGTCGCCACCGCGGCCTAAGGCAGGAGCGAACGATGACTGCCTCCGCCCCGGTCGCTGAGGGGTTCCTCACCCGCGAGCGAATCGGCGCGTTCCTGCGCAAGTACCTCATCGTCTTCATCTTCCTGGCGATCTGCGTCCTCCTCGCCGTGTTCTCGCCGCAGAACTCCTTCCTGAAGCCCCAGAACCTGATCAACGTCGTGCGCCAGATCTCGGTCATCGGTCTGCTGGCGCTCGGCGTGATGGTGTGCATCATCGCGCTCGGGATCGATCTCTCCCTTGGCTCCGTACTGGGTCTCTCGGCGGTCGTGACCGCGAGTCTTGTCCAGCAGATCGGCTGGAAGGAAGCGCTCTATCCGGGGTTCACGACGGCCCCGATCGTCGCCGTCCTGGCCGGCGTCGGCGTCGGCCTGCTCCTCGGCGCCGTCAATGGCAGCCTGATCGCGGCCTTCAGGATCCCACCGTTCATCGCGACGCTCGGGATGATGACGATCGCCCGTGGCCTGGCCTACATCTATTCCAATGGCCGACCGGTCAGCACCCTCACGCCAGAGTTCCTGTTCATCGGCGGTGGTGCGCTCCTCGGCATCCCGTTCCCGATCATCATCTTCGGCGTCGTCATCCTGCTCACGCACCTGATGCTCAACAACACGCGCTTCGGGCGCCAGGTCTACGCGATCGGTGGCAACGAGACCGCGGCACGGGTGTCGGGCGTGAACATCGGCCGGACGAAGGTCCTGATCTACACCTTCTCGGGCCTCCTGGCGGGCCTCGGCGGCGTGGTGCTCACGGCCCGCGTCCAGTCGGCGACCCCCGCCCTCGGCATCGGCTACGAGCTCGACGCCATCGCCGCTGCGGTGATCGGTGGCACGAGCTTTGCCGGCGGCATCGGCACGGTGTGGGGCACCGTGGTCGGCGCGTTGATCATCGGCGTGATGAACAACGGCCTCGACCTCCTGAACGTGTCGCCGTTCTACCAGCAGGTGGTCAAGGGCGTGATCATCATCGTCGCGATCATCATCGACGAGCGCAAGAACCGCTAGCGATCCGGCCGGGCGGGATGCGCAGCAGCGTGGCTGCGACCAAGGAGCCAAGCGTGAATCTGCAGGCCGGCTATCCGAAGCTCCACCTCGGCACGGCGCCCGACTCCTGGGGCGTGTGGATGCCCTCCGGAGATCCGCTGCAGACCCCCTGGCAGCGCTACCTCGACGAGGTCGTCGAGGCCGGCTACCGGTACACCGAGCTCGGGCCCTTCGGGTATCTCCCGACGGATCCGGGCGTCGTCCGCGAGGAGTGCGCGAGGCGCGGGCTGACCCTCACTGGTGGGACTGTCGCGGTCGCTCTCCACAAGGGCAGGGAGGCGCTCGAGCAGGCCAAGCGCGACTGTGACGCCGAGATGGGGGTGATCGGCCTGAATGGCGCGAGCCACGTCGTGGTCATCCCCGAGGGGTACACGGACCTGGACGGCAACGTGACCTCGAGCCCGACCCTGACGGATGACGAGTGGGACACCCTGAACTCGGGCATGTCAGCGCTGGGCAGGTACCTCGCGGACGAGCACGGTGCGACGCTCGTCTTCCACACCCATGCGGATAGCCACATCGGCACGCAGAAGGAGATCGAGCGCTTCCTCGACGGCACGGACCCCGAGGTCGTTCAACTCTGCCTCGACACAGGCCACATCGCGTATTGCGGCGCCGACAATCTCAAGCTCATCCGCGACTACGCGGACCGGATCCAGTATGTCCACCTCAAGCAGGTCGACCCGGCTGTCCGCGCCCGCGTGGAGGAGGAACGGCTGGGCTTCGCGTCTGCCGTCCGCCTTGGCGTGATGGTCGAGCCGCCGCTCGGCGTCCCGGACATGCCGCCGCTCATCGCCGCCCTCGGCGCGCTCGACCGGGAGCTGTTCTGCATCGTCGAGCAGGACATGTACCCGTGCGATTTCGACGCGCCGCTGCCGATCGCCACTCGTACCGCGCAGTACTTCAAGACGTGCGGCCTCACCGCCGGTCGTCCACTGGCCCGCGCATGATGCGGCGGGTCGTCGCACCTCACCCAGCCTCGAGAGGGATGCTCACGTGACGATCCGGGTCGGCATCATCGGCACGGGCCTCATCGGCGAGGACCACGGCCGCAAGCTCGTCAACGCCATCAGGGGGTCCGCGGTCAGCGCGGTCAGCGATGTGAACCGACCGCGAGCTGAGGAGGTCGCCGCGATCCTCGGCGGCCCGCGCGTCTTCGACGATCCCCAGGCACTCATCCGGAGCGATGAGGTCGACGCCGTCCTGGTCACCTCCATCGGCCCGACGCACGCGGAGTTCGTCCTTGCGTGCATCGCCGCGGGCAAGCCGGTGATGTGCGAGAAGCCGCTCGCGCCGACGGCCGTCGAATGCGAGGAGATCCTGCGGGCCGAGGTGGGCCACGGCAAGCGACTCGTGATCGTCGGTTACATGCGCCGCTACGACCCGGGCTACCAGCAGGTGAAGGGCGCGCTCAGCGACGGCCGGATCGGCACTGCCCTCATGCTCCACAACGTCCATCGCAACGCGACGGTGGGCGAGGCGTACACGAGCTTCATGACCATGACCGACTCGATGATCCACGAGGTCGACGTCACTCGCTGGCTCCTCGGGGAAGAGATCACCGCGGTCGAGGTCGTCCCCCCGAAGCGGACGCCACTCGCGTTCGCGCACCTCCAGGACCCGCAGTTCGCGATCTTCACGACAGAGACCGGGATCCTGTCCACGGTCGAATTCTTCGCCAACTGCCAGTACGGCTACGACGTCCGTTGCGAACTCGTGGGTTCGACCGGGACGGCGTCGATGGGCAACCCGACCATCGCCTCGGTCGCCGGTACGGGCACGATCGCCGAGCACGTTCCCACCGATTGGCGCGAGCGGTTCGGCGTGGCCTACACGGCCGAACTCCAGGCGTGGATCTCCGGCCTGCAGCGCGGCGAGATCGTCGGGCCGTCCGCGTGGGAGGGGTACGCCGCGACCAAGGTCGTCGAGGTGGGCGTCGAGGCGGTCAAGAGCGGCGTGCGCATGGACATCGAATACATCGAGAAGCCCGCGCTGTACGCCTAGCCCGCCGCGACGAAGGAGCGAGGATGAAGATCGCGCTCGACCCGTACATGTTCCGGACGGTCCCCCTCGGGGAGCTCCCAGGGCTCGTCGCGGCCCTCGGGTACGAGTACATCGAGCTGTCGCCCCGGGATGACTTCATCCCGTTCTTCCGCCATCCGCGCGTCGACACCGCGGGCATTCGCGCGTTCAGGCGGGCGCTCGACGACGCCGGGGTGCAGCTGCTTTCGCTGTTGCCACTCTTCCGCTGGTCCGGGCCGGACGAGGATGAGCGGCAGGCGGCGGTTCGCTACTGGAAGCGCGCGATCGAGATCGCCGTGGAGCTCGGCGTCGATCAGATGAATTCCGAGTTCAACGGACGGCCCGAGAACCCGTCCATCAGCGAGGCGCAGTTCTGGCGGTCGATGGAGGAGCTGCTCCCGGTCTTCGAGCGCGCGGGCGTCAAACTCGCCCTCGAGCCACATCCGGACGACTTCATCGAGGATGGCCTCGCCGCCGTCGACATGATCAAGGGCATCAACCACCCGAACGTGAGCTTTCTCTATTGCGCGCCGCACACGTTCCATCAAGGCGGGAACATGGCCGAGATCATGCGCGCGGCCGGCGACCGGCTGACCATGGTCCACGTCGCGGACTGTTTCGACCACCGCGCATCCTCTGGCCTGCGGTACATCACGAACCCGCCCGGCAACACCGTGCGGGTCCACCAGCACCTCGACATCGGGCAGGGCGATGTTCCCTGGGATACGTTCTTCGGGACGCTGGGCGAGCTCGGTTTCGACGGGATCATGACGGTGTGCGTCTTCGCCTGGGAGGAGCGCGCGGCCGAGAGCTCGCGCCACAACCTGGCGGAGATCCGGCGCCGGACCGAACGCTGGGCTCGCTGAGGGGCTCGGCCGGCTCTCGCGGCGCTTTGGCGTATCGTGAGGACCGTGGGGCACAGGGGCCGGTGCCGCCCCGAAGGTCCACTGTCGATACGGTGCGCAGGAGGATGATGGTGGGACGTGCGACGGGGACGATGCTCGGGGCCGCCGCGCCACCGCTGGAGGACAGCCCGTTGGGTCGCACGGTCGCGACCACCGCGACCGACATCTGGAACGACTCCTGCGCGGTCGACGAGCTCGAGTACGCGATCTCATTCGGTGCCGTCGGCGCGACTGCCAATCCAACGATCGTCACCGATGTGTGGAAGTCCGCACCGGCCCACTGGCGCGAGCGCGTCAGGGCTCTGGCCGAGGAGCGGCCCGACGCGACCGAGGTCGATCTCGCGTGGGCCGTCGTCGAGGAGATGTCGCTCCGTGCGGCCCCGTTGCTGCGCCCGGCGTTCGACGCATCCGGCGGCCGCCAGGGCCGCCTGTCGATGCAGACCGACCCGACGTTCTTCCGGTCGTTCGACCGGATGCTCGCCCAGGGAGAGCACTTCGCCTCGCTCGCCCCGAACATCATCGTCAAGTTCCCGGCGACGAGCGTCGGCGTGCGCGTGATGGAGGAGGCGACGTACCGCGGGGTCAGCGTCAACGCGACCGTGTCGTTCAGCGTCGCCCAGGCGGTCGCCGCCGGCGAGGCCGTCGAACGGGGCCTGCGACGCCGCGAGGCAGAAGGCCTGTCGGTCGACTCCATGGGTCCGGTGATCACGATCATGATGGGTCGGCTCGAGGACTGGCTGCGCGTCCTGACCGAGCGCGACGGGGTCGTCGCCGACCCGTCCGCGCTGCCGTGGTCGGGCGTCGCGGTCTTCAAGCGGGCCGTCGCCGAGTTCCGCGATCGCGGTTTGCGCGCCAGGCCGCTCGGAGCGGCGATCCGGCACCACCTCCACTGGTCGGAGCTGATCGGCGGCGATGTCGTGATCACGATGCCCGCCAGCTGGCAGCGCCGCTTCAACGCCTCGGCGGTCGAGGTCCGCCCGCGGATGGACGACCCGGTGGCGCCGGCCATCGTCGACGAGCTGCGTGCGCGGTTCCCTGCCTTCGTCCGTGCCTACGAGCCCGATGGGTTGACCGCGGACGAGTTCGACGCGTTCGGGCCGAGTGCGCGAACCCTGCGCGCCTTCGTCGGGTCGTACCACGAGCTGCTGCACCTG
Source organism: uncultured Chloroflexia bacterium (assembly GCA_963788235.1). Classification (GTDB taxonomy): domain Bacteria; phylum Chloroflexota; class Limnocylindria; order Limnocylindrales; family CSP1-4; genus SPCO01. The sequence goes on from CAWBFV010000004.1 coordinate 946,352, forward strand.
GTCATGGACGCGCTCGTGCCGAACCCCGACGTCAAACCGGCCTCGTGACGGTCGCCTCGACCGACCTCTACCGACCGGCCGGCTCGCTCGCGGCCGACGGGTGGTCGGTCGTCCTCACGCCGGAGTCCGCCGGCTGGCAGTTCTCGGGGTTGCGCGAAGGGACGGTCGGACCGGGGGAGGGGCTGGCGTTCTCGACCGGCGCCGATGAGGTCGCGCTGGTGCCGCTGGAAGGGTCGCTCGAGGTCAGCGTCGACGGCCAGCGCTACCCCCTCGAGGGGCGCCCGAGCGTCTGGGCCGGCCCCAGCGACTTCGTCTACGCGCCCCCTGGTAGCGCGATCGAGATCGGGAGCGCCGGGGGCGGCCGGATCGCCGTCGCGACCGCGCGCGCGACCCGTCGCTTCCCAGCGCGCTACGTCGAGGCGTCCGCGGTGTCGGTCGAGCTCCGCGGCGCCGGAGCGTGCTCCCGCGAGGTCCGCAACTTCGCCGCGGCAGCTCGCTTTGAGGCAGACCGGCTCATCGCGGTCGAGGTCCTCACACCCGGCGGCAACTGGGGCTCGTACCCGCCCCACAAGCACGATGAGGTCCGCGAGGGCGAGACCGAGCTCGAGGAGATCTACCACTACGTCGTCGCCGACGGGCCGTCGGGTCCCGGGCTCGCCTACCAGCACGTCTATGGGACCGCCGACCGACCGATCGAGGTCCTGACGACCGTCCGCACTGGTGACGTGGTGCTGGTCCCGCATGGCTGGCACGGGCCGGCCATGGCCGCGCCCGGCTACGACCTGTACTACCTCAACGTCATGGCGGGGCCCGGCGAGCGTGCCTGGCGCGCGTGTGACGACCCGGCCCACGCGTGGGTCAAGGACGCATGGCGAGACGCGCCGGTCGATCCGCGGCTGCCGTTCGGGCGCACCGGCTGAGGCTCGGTCCGGCTGGCGGGACCCTCGATCGACGAGGGTTCCGTGCTGTAAAATCGATTGCACTGACACGCCGCACCACAAGGGGTCGCTTCCCATGGGATTCCCTGAGGGCAATCGCGTCCCCGAGGACCGCAAACGCGTGTGGCCTGACATCCGACCCGAGGACCGTGCCGCGGTCGCGGCCGTCCTCGAGCGAGGCATCCTCGGCGGCGTCGGTGCCCCCGAATTGACCGGCCTCGAGACGGAGTGGGCGGCCTATACGGGTCGCTCCACGGCGCTCCTCTTCAACTCCGGGACCGCGGCGATCCACGCCGCGCTTGTACGGCATCGACCTGCGGCCGGGCGACGAGGTCATCACGACCTCCTACACCTTCGCCGGCACGTGGCAGCCGATCCTGCACCAGCTCGCGATCCCGGTCTTCGTCGACATCGATCCGCGCACGTTCAACCTCGACCCCGGCCAGATCGAGGCCAGGATCGGCCCGCGGACGCGGGCGATCATCGCGGTCCACATCGGCGGTCTGCCGTGCGACCTCGACGAGATCGTCGATATCGCCGACCGCCACGGGCTGCAGGTCATCGAGGATGGCTGCCAGGCGCACGGGGCCACGTACCGCGGGCGGCGGGTCGGCTCCTTCGGGATCGCGAGCTGTTTCAGCCTGAACTCGAGCAAGATCCTGACCGGCGGCGAGGGCGGTCTCCTCGTGGCCGACGACCCGGACCTGATCAAGCGTGCGCGGCGGCTGCGGACGTTTGGTGAGGACATCCCCGAGCTCGGGAAGTTGACCGGCTGGAACTTCCGGCCGTACACGTCCCACTCGGTCGGCTGGAACTACCGCCACCAGGAGATGCCGGCCGCGCTGGCTCGCTCGCAGCTCACGCGGCTTCCCGAATACCTGGCGACCGGCGCTCGCAACGCCGCCCTCTTTACAGAGCGGCTGGCCGGCGTGCCAGGGCTCAGGACGCCATACATCCCCGAGGACCGGACCTCGTCGTTCTACCAGTACCGGGTCCGCATCGTCCGTGGGGAGCTCGGCCTCGGCGATGCGCCACCGACTGTCGTCCGCGATGCGATCGGCCAGGCCCTGCAGGCCGCCGGTGTCGGCGTCGAGCTGTGGCACTCGGAGCCCGCGCCGGCCTTCCCGGTCTTCCGCGACCGTGTCGGGTTCGGTGGCGAGTTCCCATGGACCCAGCCCCCGGCCGGGCGCGACATCCGCTACGACCCCGCCGATTTCCCCGAGGCGACCGCGATGCTCGACTCGTCGCTCGTGCTGTGCGACGCCCGCCACCCGATCTTCGTCCAGCCGACCGAGGTCATCGAGGCGTACGCCGACACGATCCGCGACGTCATGGCCGATCCCGCGCGGATCCTCGACGCCGTCGGATCCCGGCCGGCGATCCCCGCCTGAGCCGACACCGGACGTGGCTGGCTCGATCGGGATCGGGCTCCTCGGGGCAGGCTGGATCACCCGCGCGCACGGCCACGCGCTCCACACGCTGGGGCACGTCGATCCGCTCTCGCGACCGATCCGGCTGACCGCGCTCGCGGCGCGCAATCGCGAGCGCGGCGAGGCGATGGCGAGCAACCTGGGCGTCGAACGGTTCACCACCGAGTGGGCCGACGTGGTCGAGGACCCGAAGGTCGACGTCGTCGCGGTCCTGCTCGGGGAGACCGCGCACCAGGAGGCGACCGAGGCCGCGCTGGCGCTCGGCAAGCCGGTCTTGTGCGAGAAGCCGCTGGCGCGAGATCGCTTCGGCTCGGGCGAGATGCTCGCGGCCGCAAAGCGGGCCGGTGTCCATGCCGCCGTCGGTTTCAACTACCGGTATATGCCGGCCATGCGTCTCGCCCGCCAGATCGTCGAGAGCGGCCGGCTCGGCCGGTGCCTGCAGTTCCGGGCGGTGTATCTCCAGGACCACGCGGCGGGGATCGTCCCGAGCCGGCGCCCGAACGCGTCCCGCGCGGTCACCGACTACTCGCACATCATCGACTTCATGCGCTATCTCGGGAACGAGGCCGACGCGGTCCAGGCGACGTCTGCGAAACTGACGGAGGGCGGTGTCGACGTCGAGGACGCCTACGTGGCGGCCGTCGACCTCCGCGGTGGCGGCATCGCCTCCCTCGAAGCATCGCGCGTCGCCTGGGGCTGGAAAGGCCGCCAGGTCGTCGAGTTCAACGGCACCGAGGGCTCGCTGTGGTGGGACATGGAGGACCTCAACCGCCTCCACGTGTTCTACGCGAGCGACGAGGCGGACGCGACCGGTGGCTTCCGCGACATCCTTGTCACCCAGCCCGAGCACCCGTTCATGGGCATGTGGTGGCCGCCCGGTCACACCGTGGGCTGGGAGCACAGCTTCACCCACGAATGGCGTGACTTCCTCTCGGCGATCATCGAGGACCGTCCCCTCTCGCCGGAGCAGGCAAGCTTCGAGGACGGCTACCAGGCGGCCGTGATCTGCGATGCGATCGTCGTCTCGGCCGCGGAAGGCCGGCGCGTGACGATCGACGAGATCGCCGCGGCCCCGCAACCGGTCGCCCCGGCATGACCGATCGGCCCACGCTGGGGATCGGCATCGTCGGCGCGGGCACGATGGCCGCCGCCCACTGCCTGGCCCTGCGATTGGTCGGTCCGCTGTTTCCTGAGCTGCCGGTCGAGCCGCGCGTCATCGCCGTCGCCGACGTGAACGGGCGGCTCGCGTCGAGGCTGGCCGTGCGCTACGAGATCGAGCGGGTCGACCCTGACTGGCAACACCTGGTCGAGGCCGATGACATCGACCTGGTCGTGGCGTGCCTGCCGCCGATCGCCAACCGCGAGGTGGTGCTGGGTGCCGCCGCCGCCGGCAAGCACGTCGTGTGCGAGAAGCCGCTCGCCGAGTCCGCCGAGCGGGCCCAGGAGCTGTTGGACGCGTGCCGGGCGGCCGGCGTGTTCCACGGCCTCGGCGCCGGCTACCGCTGGGCGCCGGCCCTCCGCGCGATCCGGGCGATGATCGACGGCGGCGAGCTCGGCGAGGTCCGCAGCCTCCGGGCGTCGTTCATGCTCGACTACGGGGCGGATCCCGACGTCCCGCTGCTCTGGCGGTTCCAGCGTTCCCTGTCCGGCGGTGGGCTGGCGATCGACACCGGCTACCACCTCGTGGACTGCGCGCGCTACCTCGTCGGCGAGATCGACACGGTCCAGAGCCTGACCCGGACGTTCATCACCGAGCGGCCGGTCGCCGATGCCGACGCGATCGGCAACCGTGGCGGGGAGGCCAGCGACGGGGCGCCGCGTCCCCGCGCCGCCGTCGACGTCGAGGACGCGGCGGCGTTCCTCGTGACGTTCCCGACCGGCGCGTACGGCGTGCTCGAGACCAGCCGGATCGCGATCGGCAAGCGCGTGGCCCTGGAGATCGACGTCTTCGGATCCGAGGGCTCGGCGGCGTGGGACCTCGAGCGGCCGGACGAGTTCCGCGTCTGCCTGCCGGGCGACCTCTCGACGTTCGGGTACCGCCGCGTCCTCGTCAACGCGAGCCATCCCGGGGCGGTGCTCGCGGCGGGCACCGACGGGACGTCGCTCGGCTGGCTCGGCCAGCAGTGCGCGATGTGGGCCGAGTTCCTGTCGGCCGTCAGCGAGGGCCGGTCGACCCATGCCGACTTCGACGATGGCGTGCGGATCAACGCCGTCATCGATGCCGTCTACGCGTCCGCCGAGACCGGCGCGAGGACTCCGGTCGTGCTGCCCGGACGGCTCGATCCGGCGCTGCAGGCAGCGTCGGCATGACCGCCATCGAGCCGGCCGAGGCCGGCGCGGTCCACCCGCTCGACTGGCCGATCCCGAGCGAGGAATTCGGCGAAGCTGCACGCTCGAGCCAGTCTCGTCTCGCCCGGCGGCGTCCAGGGCGAGGGTCGCGGCGCTCGCCCGTACCCGCTGTTCATGACCCGCGCCCAGGGCTCGCGGATCCACGACGTCGACGGCAACGAATACGTCGACTTCCACGCGTCCTTCGGGGCGGTCCTGCTCGGCCACAACGACCCGCGGATCAACGCGGCCGCCCGACGCGCGATGGACGAGCACGGTGTGTCGTTCTCGACGGCCAACCCGTTCGAGGTCGAGCTGGCCGAGCGGATCGTGGCGATGATCCCATCGGCCGAGCGGGCGGTCTTCAGTTGCACTGGCACCGAGGCGACGTTCCACGCGATCCGGCTGGCGCGGGCGTTTACCGGCCGCGAGCGGATCCTCAAGTTCGAGGGCAACTACCACGGCTGGCACGACTACGTCGCGTGGAGCCACCACTTCGCCACCGATGACGGTGACATGACGCCGGTCGCGGCGTCCGCGGGCATCCCGGGCCTGGTGCGCGACCTGGTCGTGGTCCGCGAGTACAACGACGCGGCGGGCGTCCGCGAGACGCTCGAACGCGAAGGCGACACGATCGCCGCGGTGATCCTCGAGCCGGTCTTCCACAACGCCGGCGTCGTGCTGCCCGAGCCTGGCTTCCTCGAGACCCTGCGCGAGGCGTGCACGGCGGCGGGCGTGGTCCTGATCTTCGACGAGATCATCACGGGCTTCCGCCACGCGCCCGGCGGCGCCCAGGAACGGTTCGGCGTGACACCCGACCTGTCGACGTTCGGCAAGGCGATCGGCAACGGCTTCCCGATCTCGGTGCTGTGCGGTCGAGGCGACATCATGGACCGCCTCGGACCGAAGGGCGACGTGCTGTTCGCCGGCACGTTCGCCGGTCACACGCTCGATGTCGCCGTGGCGCTGGAGGTGACCCAGGCGGTGCTCGAGGGCGAGATCCACCGCCATCTGGTCGCGCTCGGGAGGCGCCTGACGACCGGCATCCAGGCCGCGATCGACGCGACCGGCGCGCGGGTGCAGGTCCGCGAATCCGGCGGCGTGTGGACGATGTACTTCACCGATGCCCCGATCCGCCGCTTTCGCGACTTCGCCCGGTTCGCGATGGACAAGGACCACCCGATCCAGCGGGCCTACCGCGGCTGGCTGCTCGAGCGCGGGATCTACGTCCACCCGCACTACATGATCCGGGGCTTCCTGACCGGCGCGCACACCGAGGCCGACGTCGACCGGCTGGTCGAGGCGACGGCCGATTTCCTCGTCGCGAACAAGGAGCTGCTAGCGGCCCCAGGCTGAGCGGTGTCAGCGCGCCAGGATCGGGTGCATGAACCGCGCCGCCGCCTCGACGGCGGCCTCGGGCGGGAGGCTGGCGTCCTCGTTCTCGATCGCCAGCGCATCGTCGTAGCCGACGTCGCGCAGCGCGTCGACGAACGCCGCCCACCACGTGCTGTCGTGGATGCTGCCGACGGTCCGGAAGACCCAGGCGCGTTGGGCCGGGTCGGCGAACGGCCGCTGGTCGAGGACCCCCGCGAGCGCCACCTGGTCCGCGAGGACCTGGGTGTCCTTGAGATGAACGTGGTGGATGGCCGGTCCGAGCGCGCGGACCATCGCCAGGGGATCCATGCCCTGCCAGAACAGGTGGGACGGATCGAGGTTCACGCCGATCACCGGCCCGACGGCGTCGCGCATCCGCTGGAGCGTCGGGACGTTGTACACGAGGTGGAGCGGGTGGAGCTCGAACGCGAGCTGTACGCCCGCTCGTTCGGCGAGCGGACCGAGGTCCTGCCACAGCTCGATCGCGGCGGTCCATTGCCGCTCGAGCAGGGCCATCGAGTCGTCGGGCCACGGGTACCAGGTGAAGTTGACGGCCGTGCTGGTCGGGCCGTCGCCGGGGTTCCCCGACATCGTCACGATCTTGCGCACGCCCAGCTCGCCGGCCAGCCTGATCGTCGAGCGGATCAGCTCCACGTGGCGCTCGCCGACCACGGGATGCAGTGGCCAAGCCGAACAATTCAGAGCGGCGATGCGCAGCCCGCGACTGGTAAAGGCAGCCGCGAACTCGCGTCGGCGATCGGCGTCGGCCAGCAGCACGTCGAGGTCGAGATGCGGCGCCGATGACTGGCCGCCGGTCGCGATCTCGATGCCCGTCGCACCGATCCGCGCCGCGACGTCGAGGGCGGCCTCGAACTCGAGGTGCTTGAGGGAGTCGGTGTAGAGCCCGAGGTCCAGCGGTGGGCTCTCAGCCGCCCGCCGGAGCGCTGGCGTCCTCGCCCGCGAGCGCCGGGATGTCGCCCCGCGCCGCGACGCGCCGCCGACCGGAGATCTTCCGCGCGCGGCCCAGGAAGAGCGACGCGATCCCGAAGATCAGCAGCGTCGCGACGAGCATGACGGTCGCCACTGCATTGACCTCCGGAGTGACGCCGAACTTGATCTTCGTGTAGATGTACGTGGGCAGGGTGGGCTCGTTGCCGACCGTGAACCAGGTGATCACGAACTCGTCGATCGACAGCGTCACGCTGATGAGCGCCCCGGCGAGGATGGCGGGCGCGATGAGCGGCAGCACGATGTGGCGGATCGCCTGACGCGGCGATGCGCCGAGGTCGGCGGCCGCCCATTCAAGCCGTCGGTCAAAGCCCTGCAAGCGGGAGGAAACGATCAGGACGACGAACGGCACCGTCACGACCAGCTGGCCGGCGATCACCGTGGCGAGCGACAGGTGCACGTCGAGCGCCCGGGCGAAATAGATCAGCAGCGACACGCCGATCAGCACGCCCGGGACCATGATCGGCAGCGTGAAGGCGATGCGCGTGACATTCGGGTAGCGGACGCCGCCGCGGACGAGGACGAATGCCGCCATCGTCCCGATGATCGTCGCCAGGATGGCCACGATGATGGACACCGTCACCGTGTTCGTGACGGCCCGGATGAGTTGCCGGTTGTTGAGCATCACGTCGTACCAGCGCAGCGTCGGGCCCTGGATCGGCAGGCCAGGCGTCGCCGAATCGTCGAACGAGAAGGCGATCATGAAGACGATCGGCAGGTACAGGAACGCCATCAGTGCGAAGAACCAGATCCGCAGCGTCCACCGGATCGCGCCGGCATAGCGGCTGACGGGCATCGTCTCGAGGGGATCGACCCGGCTATCCACGCGCGTAGACGTCCTCGACGCGAAGGTATCGGCGGAAGATCACGAGCAGGACGGTCACGAAGGCGACGATCATGAACCCGACCGCCGCCCCCTCAGGGATGAGCAGGTTCTTGAAGAAGTCCGCAAGCATGTTCGCGATGAGCAGTCCCGACGCGCCGCCGACCATGGCAGGTGTCAGGAAGTCGCCCAGGATCGGGATGAAGACGAAGATGCAGGCGGTGATGAGACCGGGTCGGATCTGCGGCAACAGCACGTGGCGGAAGGCCTGGTCCGGCCGAGCGCCGAGGTCCTGCGCCGCCGTCAGCTGGGTGAAGTCGAAACGATCGAGCGACGAGTAGAGGACCAGCGCCGCGAACGGCAGGTAGACGTAGGCAAGGACGATGAATGTGCCCAGGTCGTTATAGATGAACAAGCGCGATGGCTCGTGGATGAGGCCGATGCTCATCAGGATCTGGTTCAACGCACCCTTTTCGCCGAGGATCGCCTGCCACGAGTACACGCGCAGCAGATAACTGGTCCAGAACGGGACGATGATGACGAGGAGTGCCAGCCGAGCCCACCGCCGTGAGACGTACCGCGCAAGGAAATACGCGGTCGCGAACGCGGCGACCAGGCAGATCGCCGTCACACCCGTGCCGATGATCATGGTCTTCAGCAGGGTTCGGACGTACGTGGGGTTCTGGAAGAAATTGCGGTAGTTCTCGAGGCTCCAGACCGGCACGATGTCGAGCCGCTCGTTCGTTGACCAGAACGAGAAGACGAGCATCACCACCAGGGGCACGAAGAACAGGCCGACCAGGAGGATCCCGGCGGGGACGAACGGCAGGAACCGACGGAGCCGGCTCCTGCCCTCGACCTCGATCGTCGCCGGTGGGGTCAGGACGGCCTCCCCGGCGACGTCAGCGGACATCGATTACCTACGCTCCGAAGACTTCGTGGAACAGCTGGATCGATTTCGCCGTTGACGTTCCCGGGCCCTTGAGCACCGAGACGCCGAGGATCGCCTCGGCCTCGTTGTAGTGGTAGCGGTCGGCCTGGTCCTTCTTGCCCTGGTCGACGAGCAGCTTGTAGGCCTGCTCGTTGAAGAGCGGGCGGCCGTTGACGAGGAAGTTCTCGGCGATGTTCTCCGCTTGCTCATTCTTCTCGAGGAAAGGCAGGAGCAACGACTTGTTGGCGCCGCCCTTGACGAGCATCTCGGCGTCCTGCCAGGCGACCGTCCCTTCCTTCGGGATGAAACCCTTGATCTCGGGGCCGCCGCCGTCCTTGACCCGGTCCTCGTTGCCGATGTTGCCCGTGATCAGCCAGGCTTCCCCGCTGACCATCGAGTTGACGCTATCGGTGGCCTGCTGCGCGAAGCGCAGGACGTTCGGCTTGAGCTTCTCGAGATAGCCCTTCACCGTCGCGAGCTGGTCGTCGGTCAGGTCGTATGGCTTGTCGAAGCCGGCGGCCCTGGCCATGTAGGCGACGATCTCCTCGGGTTGGTTCTCGACGACCACCCGGCCCTTGTACTTCGGATCCAGGAGGACGTCCCACGACGTTGGGTCACCGGTGACCTTGGCCGGGTCGTAGTAGATGCTGATCGGCGACCAGCCGATCGGATAGCCGAGGTACCCCTCCGGGGTCGTCCAGATCTCGAATTTCCTGGCGAACGGGAACAGCTGCGACGAGACCTTGAGCGAGTTGATGTCGAAGGCGTCGATCAACCCGTCCTTGTTGTAGGCGTCGCGGACCCAAAGGGCATCCGCGGACACCATGTCCAGCTGGCCCTTGACCTCCTTGAGTTTGGCATAGCCCTCGGCATTGCCGGCCAGCTCGCTGATATTGGCGACGATCTTGTCCGAGGTCTCGATGGCCTTGAGCTGCTTGTCGATGTAGTGGTCGCCCCACGTCATCCAGTTGAACGTGCCGCCCTGCGCGCCGCCACCGATGGCGCTACACGCAGCCGCGACCCCGCCCAGCCCGACGGCCGCACCGACGGCTGCCGTCGCCTGCAGGAAGCGGCGCCGTGACAGGTAGTTGTCGTTCGCGTTCATCCCTCAAGCCCTCCTCCGGGTCGTTCCTCCGTTTGCGATCGGTCGCCGCCCGCGACGACCGTTGATTCGCGCGGATCCCACCAAACCTGTACCTCTCGATCCAGCATCTCCTCCTCGACGGCCCCCTCATCCGAATCGCCACGGAACCGAAGTGCGACAAGGACCCCGGCGTCGGTCTCGACCGTGATCCTGGTGTGGTTGCCCATGAATGCGATGTTGGTGGCCCGGCCCGGGATGACGACGGTCGGCCCGTTCGATGTCTGGGCCAGGCGTCCGACCTCGAGCGCCTCGGGCCGGATCATCAGCGACGCGTGACCGTTGGTTGCACCCGTCGCAGGCGCTGCCGCGGCGACGAGTGTGCCGTCCCGCAGCTGGAAGCGTGGGCCGTCGACTGCGTCCGTCATGCGGCCGTCCAGGAAGTTCGATTCGCCGATGAAGTCGGCCACGAATCGATCGACGGGTCCCTCGTAGATCTCGCGCGGCGTTCCGATCTGGCGTACCCGGCCGCCGGCCATGACCGCGATCCGCGTCGACATCGACAGCGCCTCCTCCTGGTCGTGGGTGACGAAGACGAACGTCGTGCCGACCTGGCGGTGGATGCGCGACAGCTCGACCTGCATCTGCTTGCGCAGCTTCAGGTCCAGCGCCCCGAGCGGCTCGTCCAGCAACAGGACTGCAGGTCGCTTCGCCAGCGCGCGGGCGAGCGCCACGCGCTGAGCCTGTCCGCCCGACAACTGGGTCGGCAGGCGATCATGGAGGTCGGCTAGACCGACGAGGTCGAGATACTCATCGACGCGGCGGTCGATCTCGTCCCTCGAGAGGCCTTCCATCCGGAGCCCGAAGGCGACGTTCTCGGCGACCGACATGTGGGGGAAGAGCGCGTAGTTCTGGAAGACCGTGTTGACGTTGCGCTGGTGTGGCGGCAGGTCGTTCACGCGCCGACCCTCGATGCGCAGCTCACCCGACGTCAGCGGGATGAAGCCGCCGATGAGGTTCAGCGTCGTCGTCTTGCCGCAGCCGGAGGGGCCGAGGAGGCAGAAGAACTCGCCCGCGTCGATCCGCAGCGAGATCCCGTCCAGCGCGACCGCGTCGCCATAGCGCTTGGTGACGTCGACGAGCTCGATCGCCGGGGCGGAGGTGGACTGACTCATCGACCGCTCCCGCGCCTGGAGCCGACCATCTCGCGGGGGGCGTCGCCGCGCCGCGACGCGGTCTTCGCCGGCGTGCTGTCGCCGATCACGAGTCGGACGGGCAGCATCTCCGATGGCGGCATCGTCCCCTCGCGCGTCGCCGCCACGAGCATGTCGACCGCCCGCCGGCCAACATCCGCCGACGGGACGTCGACGGTCGTGAGCCGGGGCCGTGACTGGTGCGCCGCGGAGATGCCGTCGAACCCGACCAGGGCGAGGTCGCCGGGCACGTCGAGGTGCGTCGAGCGCAGCGCGTCGAGCAGCGTCATCGCCAGCTTGTCGTCGTAGCACAGGACCGCGTCCGGGGGATCGGTCGCCAGCTCCAGGGCCACGGCCGTCGCGTCGCGCCAGCCGTCGACGCCCGTATCGATATAGCCCATCGGCCCGAGCCCGAGCCCATCGAGGGTGTCGCTCGCGGTGGTTCGGCGAAGGATCCCCGACGCGCTGGCGGCAGGCCCGACGAATGTCAGCCGCCGATAGCCGCGATCGACGAGGTGGCGCACGCTCGCGACCACCCCTGCGGCGTCGTCGGTCTGCAGGGTGCCCCGAGCGGGAGCGGCGCGACCGTCCGCGAGCGCCGGGTAATCGGGCTGGACGAAGACCACCCGATCCTTGGCGATCCGCCGGTGAACGTCGGCGGGATCGCTCACGCACGACGCCAGCGCGATCCCATCGGCGCGGTGCTCGACGAACGCTCGCAGCGCCCGTTGCTCGCGCTCGAGGTCGTGGAGGCCGGTCATCATGAACACCGCGTAGCCCTGGCTGGCGGCGGCCTCCTCGAACCCGGCCGCGAGCCGGCCGTGGACCGGGTCGGCGAGATCGTCGAGCAGCAGGCCGAGGATGTGCGTCCGTTGGGCACGCAGGCTGCGCGCAGCCGCGTTCGGCACGTAGCCGAGCTTCTGGGCCGCGGCATGGACAGCGCCCCGCGTGGCTTCGCCGATCCGGGGGTCGTCCTTGAGGGCGCGCGACGCCGTCGCCTGGGAGGTACCGGCGATCCGGGCGACGTCCGCGAGGACGACCCGCCGTTCTGGAGGACGACGCATCAGGTCGGGCTAGACCCCCGACGTCGGGGCGACCGCGTCCGGCAGCTCGCTTGGCCGCCTGGTCCCGGAATGGGCAGCACGCGCACCCACTGACCCGATGCCCCTCCGCTTCGCGATCGATCCGGTGGCTTGTGCAATCGGTTGCGCGGACGCTAGCATATCGATGCTGGAGGGGTCAACGCGAACCTTGTCGCGGGAGGGATCGAGGCCGGTGTGGCGTCAATCGAGCTGACCGCCGGCGGGCTTCCGTGACCGCGCCGCGGGCGACACAGCTCGCCACGCCGGTGTCCCTCGGTCGCCGGCGCAACGCCACCGATTTGCTGCTCGCAGATCGATTGCATCCGGCCTACCGCGACGCGATCGGTCGCGTGCCGGGCGGTCGACAGGTGTTCCGGGGCGTGCCGTTCACGCTGGCGCGCGCCGGGCATGGCTCGCGCTGGCTGCTCCTCGACGAACCGGCCATCATCGACCTGCGCCCGGCCGGCCCGGCCAGCCACGTCGTGGTGGCCCATTTCTGTGACGCGTGGCGCGATGGTGCGGCTGGACGGCCCGCGGACCTGCCGATCGGGTGGGTGACACCGGCGGGGCAGCCGCTCGCCCGGTACACGCTGGAACTGGCGTCCGGGCAGGCCGAGACGACGGTTCGCCGGCGCTTCGAGGTGAACGAGGGGATCGTCGGCTGGGGCCAGATGGCGTTCGCCGCGACCCCACACTTGGTCGACCAGCCGCTCGAGTGGCGCGGTCCGCTACCGGCCCAGCTGGCGACCCCGTACGCCCGTCCGGGCGAGGCGGGCCTCCTCGGCGTGCTGCCCGGCAGCTGGGGTCCGGCACAGACAGGTGTCGCCAATTCCGTGCCGAGCCCGACCGGCGACATCCTGCTGTGGCTCTTCGCAATCCCGGTGCCGGATGGCGGTGGCGATGCGGTCCGCCTGCGGATGGAGCCGCTCGCGTCGATCGAGGAGGGCGGCGGGGTCGTGGTCGCGGCCGTCACGGCGTTCCGGGGCAGCGCGTCGCCGCTCGCGTTGCGCCCGCGCCGGACCGTCAGCGTCGCCGGCGCGAGCGCTCCGTTGACCGTCGATCTTGGCCAGGTCTTCCGCCACCGGCCCGCGCCGTCCAAGACGGCCGCTGACAGGAGCCGTCCCGGGCAGGGGTCGGTCATCGGCTGGGGAATGCCGCGGGACGAGCCAGCTCCGGACGGGCCCGTGCTCGTCGACCTGGCCATGGCGCCCGATGCGACGATCGCGATCGGGCCGGAGGTTGTCGCGGGGGCACGGCTCCCACCGGAGGGCGACGGTCGTCGCTTCGGTCGCCTGACGATCGAGTCGCTTCCGACGCCGACGCACCGCGTGGAGGTCGAGATCGTGGACGCGGCGACCGGCGCATCGATGCCGGCCCGCGTCCGCTTCCAGGCGGCCGACGGCCGCTATCTGCCGCCGCTGGGTCACCGGGACGAGGTCAACCCGGGGCTCAACGAGGACACCGGCGCCGACCTGGTCATGGGCGGCGCCACCTACGCGTACGTCCCCGGGAGGTTCCCGATCGCGTTGCCGCCAGGGCCGGTCGAGGTCGAGGTCGTCCACGGCTTTGATCACCGGCCGCTCCGCCGAACGGTCGACGCGACGACGGTCGGCGGGCCGCTCGTGCTGCCGCTGGACGGGGCGGCCGGGCCAGGCGAGGGGTGGGTCGCCGTCGACTGCCACGTCCATTTCATCTCGCCCACCTCGGCACTGCTGCAGGCCCGGGCCGAGGGCGTGGCGATCGTCAACCTGCTGGCGACCCAATGGGGCGATCACCACACGAGCATCCCCGATATGCCGGTCGCGGTCGTGGCGGACGGGGCCGGCGAGCACCTCGTGGTCATGGGCAGCGAGAACCGCCAGAACGTGCTCGGCCACATCGGCCTGCTCGGGACCTCCCAGGCGGTGCTGCCGATGGCCAGCGCCGGCCCGCCCGAGGCGCGGATGGGCGATCCGCTCGAGTGGCTCATGGCCGATTGGGCTGACGCCGCGCACGCGCAGGGCGGGCTGGCCATCGCGGTGCATTTCCCGCTGCCGTATGCCGAGATCGCCGCCGACATCGTCGCGGGCAGGATCGACGCGGTCGAGATGCAGGCGCTGACGCCGGGCATCGACGGGCCGTCGATCCGCGAGTGGTATCGCTTCCTGAACCTCGGCTATCGGCTCCCGATCGTCGGCGGAACCGACAAGATGTCCGCCGAGATCCCGCTCGGGGCGATCAGGACGTACGCCCGACTCGGGCCGGACGAGCCGCCCTCGTTCGAGGCCTGGGCGACCGCGGTCCGCGCCGGCCGGACGTTCGTATCGTCTGGCACGTTCATCGACCTGGCGGTCGAGGATCTGCGGTCCCGGCGACGTGCTCAAGCTGGGTGGCGGCGGCGGGACCGTCGAGGTTCGCGCAAGCGCGTGGGCGGCACAGCCGGTCATCGACCGTCTCGAGCTGATCCACGATGGGCGGGTCGTCGCGGACACCGCCGTCACCGGCGGCGAGCGCGGGTCGGTGTCCGCACGCGTCGAGGTGTCCCGGAGCGGCTGGATCGCCGCCCGCGCGACGAGCAACGAATTGATCCTGTCGGGCTTCTCGACGGCCATGGGAGCCCACAGCTCCCCGGTCTATCTCGAGGTGCCGGACCGCCCGGCGTGGGATGCCGACGACGCCGCGGCGATCGGGACGATCATCGATGGCGCCCGCACCTGGATCGAGGGATCTGCGGTCGTGCGATCGCCGGCGGACCGAGCGCGGCTCGCGGCGCCGCTCGCAGCCAGTCGCGCGACCCTCGATGCGCGCGGGCGGGAACGCCGCCGCTGACGGCGCCCCCGATCGTCGCTAGACGATCGTGCGGACCTTCTCGAACGGCTGACCGAGCGCCTCGGGACCCATCGTCGAATACCCGCCGTCGACGAGCAGCTCGGCGCCAGTGATGAACGATGCGCGGTCGGACAGGAGGAACGCGGCGGCGTTGGCGACCTCTTCAGGGTCGGCCATGCGACCGAGGGCCTGGAACTCAGCGGCGAGGAGGTCCGCGCGCTCACGGGTCCCGTAGCGCCGCTCGATGTTGCGGCTCCACATCCAGCCGGGCGACACCGCATTGACGCGGATCCGACGCGGGGCGAGGTGATGCGCGGAGCTCTTCACGAGCATCAGGAGCGCGGCCTTCGAGACGTTGTAGACGACGCGCGCCGGTTGCGACACGTGCCCGCTGATCGAGGCGATATGGACGATCGCGCCGCCCGCCGTCATCACGGCGGCCGCCTTGGTCGTGAGGATCGCGGCCGACGCGACGTTGGCGTCGAGCACGCGGTCCCACAACGCGCGATCGCTGGCGAGCCGCTCGTCGTCAAAGTCGGCGGTCGCGCCGACCACGCCGTCGAGCCGGCCGAAGCCGTCGACCGCGGCCGCGATCAGTCGGTCGAGATCCGCGTCCTTCGTGACGTCGGTCGGCACGAAGCGGGCACCGCTGCCGAGGCGTGTGGCGGCGGCTTCGCCGTGCTCACTGTCGCGATCGCCGAGGACCACGCTGGCGCCGGCGTCGATCAGGACCCGGCCGATCGCCTCGCCGAGGAACGAGGCCCCGGCCGTGACGATGACGACCCGGCCGTCGAACTCGCCCACGCTCAGGTCCCGACGCGCTGGTGCTGCTTGTTCGCCTCCCAGTCGGCGCGCGCCGCGCGCACCGTCGGTCGCTCGCTCACCTCGGGCACGCCGACCTCCCACCACGCGCCGCCCTCGGTCCAGGTGTACTGGTCGACGGGGATGACGATGACGTAGGTCCGATCGGCCGCCTTCGCCCGGCCGAACGCGGCGGCCAGGTCGTCGATGCCCTCGACGCGCTCGGCGATCGCGCCCATCGATTCGGCGTGCTTCACGAAGTCGACCGTGAAGAGGCGCTCGTTCTTCGACGAGCTGAGCAGGTTGTTGAACTCCGCGCCGCCGGTGTTCACCTGCAACCGGTTGATCACCGCGAACCCGCCGTTGTCGCAGAGCATGTAGATGACCTTCTGGCCGGTCATCACGGTCGAGTAGATGTCCGAGTTCATCATCAGGTACGAACCGTCGCCGACCCAGGCGATGATTTCGCCTGTTCGCCTCGCAAGGCGGGCACCCCATGCACCGGCGATCTCGTAGCCCATCGTCGAGTAGCCGTACTCCGAGTCGAACGTGCCGACCGCCTTCGAGCGCCAGCCCATTGCGAGCTCGCCGGGCAGGCCACCGGCCGCCGACAGGATGTAGTCCTCGGGGTCGCAGGCGGCGTTGATCGCCTGGATCACCTCGGCGTAGGCCGGCGGCCCCTCGTGCTGGCGCCCCGCCCATGAAATCGAGGTACGCGTGCCACTCGGCGATCCGCTCGTCGGCGGTGGCCAGCCAGTCGGGTGGCGCGGCGTACGCACCGAGCGCGGCGTCGATTGCCTCGAGCGACACCTTCGCGTCGCCGATCACCGGAAGGGCGCCCTGCTTGTGGGCATCCCAGGACGCCGTGTTGACGCCCACGAACCGGACGTCGGGATCGCGGAAGACCGACCACGACCCGGTCGTGAAGTCCTGGAGCCTGGTCCCGACGGCGACGACCACATCGGCCTGTTCCGCGACGGCATTGGCGGCCCGCGAGCCCGTCACCCCGAGCGGCCCCGCGTAGTTCGGGTGGTCATGCGTGAGCGTCGACTTGCCCGCGACCGTCTCGACGACCGGGATCCCGTGCCGCTCCGCGAACGAGCGGAGCGTGTCGACGGCGCCCGAGTAGTGGACGCCGCCACCGGCGATGAGCAGCGGTCGCTTGGCCCGGCCGATCAGCGCGGCCGCCGCCTCGACGTCGCGCGGATCGGGGCCCGGCCGCCGGATGTAGTGGACGGTTGGTTCGAAGAATCGGGCAGGGAAGTCGTACGCCTCGGCCTGGACGTCCTGGGGCAACGCGAAGAACGCCGGTCCGCGCGTCGCCGGATCCAGCATCACGGCCAGGGCCTGCGGCAGCGAGCGGACGATCTGGGCGGGCTTGGTGATGCGGTCCCAGTAGCGGCTCACCGGCCTGAACGCATCGGCGACGGTGATCGTCGGGTCGCCGAAGTCTTCGACCTGCTGCAGGACGGGGTCGACGATCCGGTGCTGGAACGTGTCGCCCGACAGGAGCAGGACAGGGAGCCGGTTGGCGTGAGCGACGGCCGCGGCGGTCACCATGTTGGTCGAGCCAGGCCCGATCGACGACGTCGCGATCATGATCCGCCGGCCGCGCATCGCCTTGGCGTACGCGATGGCCGCCAGGGCCATCGACTGCTCGTTGTGGCCGCGGTACGTCGGCAGTCGGTCCTGGACGGGTTCGAGCGCCTCGCCGAGCGAGGTGACGTTGCCGTGGCCGAAGATCGCGAAGACCCCGGCGAAGATCGGCACCTCGTCACCGTCGATCTCGGTTCGCTGGGCGAGCAGCCAGCGCACGATCGCCTGGGCGGTGGTCAGCCGGATCGTCGTCATGGCGTCGTCATCCTCGCACGTGGTCGAGGTGGGTCTTCATCCCGTCCCGGAGGAACGGCTCGAGGGACGTCGTGAAGTAGCGGGCCCCGCGGTCCAGCCACTCGCGCGTCATCTCCGCGGTCCCGGCGTAGATCCCGAGGACCTTGTCCGACCCCACGACCGCCGACGCGACGCGGTCGAGCGCGGCCAGGACGTCGGGATGGTTCAGGTCACCGGGATGGCCGAGCGATTGCGACAGGTCCGTCGGACCGAGGAACAACACGTCCACCCCGTCGATCGCCAGGTACTCGTCGATCGCGTCGACCGCGGCTTGCGTCTCGACCTGGATCACGACCAGCGTCTCGCGGTTCGCCCGCTCGACATACGCGCTGATCGGCTCGCGGAGACCCCATTCGGATGCCCGGCTGCCGGCCAGCCCGCGTTGGCCGCGCGGCGAGTACTTCACCGCCTGCACCGCCCGCTCGGCCTCCGCCGCGCTGTTGACCCACGGGATGTGCGCGCCGTGGGCGCCGGTATCGAGGAAGCGCAGGATCGTCGGCGCGTCGTTCGTCGTGACCCGCACCATGGGCGTGACGCCGCGTGGCTCGATCGCGCGACACAGATCCTCGACCTGGTTCGGCTGCAGGGTGCCGTGCTCGGCATCGAGGACCAGGAAATCCCAGCCGAGCAGCGCCACGTACTCGATCAGCGACGGTTCCGCGGTCCGGACGAAGCAACCGAAGACCGCGTGCCCGTCTGCGAGCTTCGCCTTGGTCGTGTTCTGCAGCATCAGCGGTCGCGCCTCAATCGATCCGGAGGCTGACGACGTCTTCCCACGCGCCGGACGACCACGATCGGACCATGGCCGCGGCGACCGATGCGTTGGCGAGCGCTTCGGTGAACCCCGGGTGGTGCTGGCGGCCGGCCTCGACCGAGCGCAGGAATTCGAGCGCCTCGATGAGCTTCATGTCCTCGTACCCGAGCGAGTTGCCGCCACCCGGGACGATGCCGCCCTGGTTCGGGAAGGCGTCGCCCGCGAGGACCTCGATGTACCCGTCCGTCGGTTGCTCCTCGGGGAGGTACAGCCGCAATTGGTTGAGTCGCTCGTGGTCCCAGGCGGCGGCGCCCTTGGACCCGTTGAGCTCGAACGCCATCGAGCTCTGCGGGCCGAAGATCGAGCGGTCGGCTTCCAGCGTCCCGTGCACGCCGTTCTCGAATTCGACGAGCGCCCCGACGTAGTCCTCGTTGGTCACCGTTCCGGTCGGGTCGCCGGGCTTGCCGCGGTCGTAGTGGGTCCCCTGGCCGAGGACGGGCAGCGGGCGCTCCTTGACGAACGTCTCCTTGGTCGCCACGACCCGGCGGATCGGGCCACACAGGAACTGGGCCATGTCGATCGCGTGCGACATGATGTCGCTCAGCGCGCCGTAGCCCGCCTCCTCCTGGAGGAACCGCCAGGACAGGAGCCCCAGCCGGTCGCGTCCGTACATCGAGAAGAACCGGCCGCGGTAGTGGGTCAGCTCGCCGAAGCGGCCGTCGGCGATGAGCTGACGGGTGTACTGGACCAGCGGCGCCCAGCGGTAGTTGTACCCGCAGCCGCTGATGATGCCGGCCCGTCGCCCGGCCAGCTCGATGGCCGCCGTCGCGTCGAAGTCGATGCCGACCGGCTTCTCGCAGGCGATGTGCTTCCCGGCGGCGGCCGCCGCCTCGACCAGCTCGCGGTGCAGCGCGTTGGGCGCCGTGATGTCGACGACGTCGATGTCGTCGCGGGCGATGAGCTCGTGCCAGTCGAGGGTGCCGCTCGCGAAGCCGAAGTTCTCGCGGGCGAGGTCGAGCCGGGCGGGGACGTTGTCCGCGACGGCCACGAGGCGCGGCTTGATCCCGCTCTCCGGGTAGTACACGGGGATGTCGCGGTAGGCGCGCGTGTGCGCCTGGCCCATCCAGCCGAACCCGATCACGCCGATCCCGATCTCCGTCACCTGCCGACTCCTGCCTGCAACGTGGTCGAGATCCGTTCCCAGACCTCGGGGTTCACGAGATGCTCCGGACGGCGCCCCTCGAGGACGGCCATCGCCTGCGCGAATGCCACCCGGAACATGCGCGCCTTGCCCTCACGGGTGGCCGAGGCGATGTGCGGGGTCACGAGGACGTCGTCGCGCCCGAGGAGCGGGTGATCCGGAGGAAGCGGCTCCGGCGACGTGACATCCAGACCGGCCCCGAACAGGTGGCCCGACTCGAGCGCCGCGATCAGCGCGTCGTTCTCGACGAGGCCGCCGCGGGCGGTGTTGACGAAGACGGCACCCGGTCGCATCGCCGCGAACTGGGCCGTGCCGAACATCCCCCGGGTCGCCGGGGTGAGCGGGACGTGGACCGACACGACGTCGGCCGACGCGAGCAGCGCCTCGAGGCTCTCAACGTGCGTGACGCCGGGCGGGACCGCCGTCGCGTCCACGAAGGGGTCCACGAACGAGACGCGCATGCCCGAGCCCATCGGCGATCTGCGCGACGTGCCGGCCGATCCGGCCGAACCCGACCAGCCCCAGCGACTTGCCGTGCAGCTCGATGCCCTGGTGGCGGGCGAAATACCCGGGCGTACTCTCGCGCAGCGCGGCCTGGGCAGCCGGGACGTTCTTCGACGACGGCGAGGATCAGCCCGATCGCGTGCTCCGCGGTCGAGATCGTCGGGCCGTCGGGCGTGTTGCAGATCGCGATCCCGCGGTCGGTCGCGGCAGCGACGTCGACGCCGTCGTAGCCGATGCCGGTCCTGGCGATGACCCGCAGGCGCGGGGCGCGATCCATGACGACGGCGTCGTATGTCCGCGGGCCGGCGATCACCGCCTGGGCCGCTTCGAGGCCGGCGTTCGGGTCGTCGGCGGACGGCTCCATGACAGCGCATGTGGCGGCGACCTCCGCCGCGAACTCGTCGAGCGGCGGGCGCTCGAACCACACCGCCGGGCGTCCGCTCGTCATCGAGCCGGCGCTCCGCTCGACGCCCCGAAATGCGGTTCGGGGAGGCCGCGGACCCGAGCGTCGACCGCGAACAGCCCGCCCGCCTCCGGCTGCGCCGGGTCGACCGCGTGCGTCCCACCGCCGCCGATCGACGTGATGAACAGCGTCGCGAGGTCCGCCCCACCGAACGCCGGCATCGTCGGCTTCTCGACGGGCAGCGAGATCTGCCGGTCGACCTTGCCCTCCGGCGTGACCCGCAGGACGGCCCAGCCGAAGACGCAGGCGATCCAGTAGCACCCGTCGGCATCGACGCAGGCGCCATCCGGCCGTCCGGGCAGCGAGGTGAAGTCGAGGAAGACGCGCTCGTTGGTGGCGTCACCGGTGTCAGGGTCGTAGTCGAACGCCCAGACGGTCAGTCGCGGGGTATCGGCGAAATACATGGTCCGGCCATCGGGCGAGAACGCCAGCCCGTTCGACACGCCCACCTCGGTGCGCACCGTCACGGCCGTGCCGTCGGGGGAGACCCGGTAGAGCGAGCCGGCGAAGCGGCCGGCTTCAGCGGGGTCGAACATCGAGCCGACCCAGAAGCGTCCGGCCGGGTCGCATCGACCATCGTTCAGCCGGGTCTCGGTATTTGGCTCCAGCGGCAGCCAGTCGCTCGTCTTCGACCGCTCCCAATCGAAGAAGGCGAGACCCCGCTCTAGCGCGACGAGGAGGCGGCCCGGGGTATCGGTGAGCGCCAGCGCCGTCGGCCGTCCGGGCGTCACGCGGACCTCGTCCTCGCCCGCCACGGGGTCGAAGCGATGGATGGCCCGCCCATCGATGTCCACCCAGTAGAGGCGAGCCTCTCCCGGGCTCCAGAGCGGGCACTCGCCGAGGCGCGCGCGTGCCGGCAGCACGCAGGTTGCCTCCTGCTCGATCACCCGGCGGATCCCGCGGTGGACGCGAGGCTGCGGAGGTAGGCGACGCTGTCGATGGCGTCGGCCTTGGGTCCCTCGCCCTCGGCGGGATCGGCTGTCAGCGAGACATCCTGCTCGAGGACGTACCAGCCCTGGTAGGCGTCATCCTCGAGCGTCGCGATGACCCCGGCGATGTCCACGGCGCCCTGGCCGAGCGGGACGAAGAGCCCGTCGATGACCGACTGGCGGAACGGGACCTCCCCCGAACGGACCTGCTCGGCGCGAGCCGGATCGACGTCCTTCAGGTGGACGTGCAGGACCCGACCGCGCGCCGCGCGCGCGATCTCGACGGGGTCGGTGCCGGCGAGGTACACGTGGCCGGTATCGAGGCAGAGCGACACGTCGGACGAGTCGAGCAAGCGCTCGATCTGGGTGCCCTTCTCGATGGCCATGCCCCAGTGCGGGTGGAGGGCCGTCCGGAGGCCGGCATCGCTGACGATCGACTGGAGGCGTCGCAGGTTGGCCAGGAAGAGGCCCCACTCGTCCTCGTCCATCTCCACCGACGTGTCGTACCCGGGATGGTGCGTCGAGGGACCGAGGACCAGCACTTCCGACCCCGTCGATGCGAGCTGGCGGGACGCCCGCTCGACGTACTCGAGGACGGCATCGATCCCCTCGGCGCGGTAGAGGAGGGCAGGGACAAACCCGCCGACGATGCTCAGGTCGTAGCGGGACAGGAACGCACGGAGCTCGGACGGATCGGTCGGCAGGTAGCCGTCGGGACCGAGCTCGGTGGCGGACAGACCGCTCTCGACCATCTCGCGCATGACCCGGTCCCGATCCATGAGGTGGCCCCACCCTGGCGAGCCATCCACACCCCACGTGATCGGCGCGCCCGCTACCCGCTCGAGAAGGTCGCTCACGAGATCCCTCCACACGTCTCGCCAAAGGAGTTGACGGTCAGATTACCGTGCTGGTACGGTCCTGTGCAATCGGTTGCATTGACCGATCCGAGGAGGAGACCGGGATGCCCGGACCCGGGGTGGAGCTCATCGGCGAGGAAGAGATCGCCGAGGTCATGCAGGTCCTGCGCAACCGCGCCCTGAGTCGCTATGGCAGTGCCGACGACCCCGCCTTCGGGGCCAAGGTGCGCACGGTGGAGCAGGAGATCGCCGGTCTGGCCGGCGTCCGCTACGGGCTTGGGCTGCACGGCGGTGGGTCAGCCGGCCTGTGGGTCTCGATGGTCGGTCTCGGGATCGGGCCAGGCGACGAGGTGATCGTCCCCGGCTTCACGTTCGTCGCCTCGATCTCGGCGATCGTCTTCGCGCGGGCGACCCCGGTCCTTGCCGAGGTCGACGACTCGTTCAACCTCGACCCGGCCGACGTCGAGGCGCGGATCACGCCTCGGACGCGGGCGATCCTCGTCGTCCACATGCTCGGAGCGCCGGCGCGGCTCGACGAGCTCAAGGCGATCGCCGATCGCCACGGGATCGCGCTCATCGAGGACTGCGCCCAGGCGTTCGGTGCCACCTATCAGGGGCAGGGGGTCGGCGGCATCGGCACCCTCGGCGTCTACAGCTTCAACGAGTACAAGACGATCACGTGCGGCGACGGCGGCATGATCGTGACCGACGACGAGGAGCTCTACGGGCGGCTGTTCGCGATCCACGACCAGGGCCACGCGCCGAACCGCCTCGGGTCGAAGTACGCCGAGCGGCCGTTCCTCGGCATGAACTTCCGGATGACCGAGCTGTCCGGGGCCGTCCTCCTGGCCCAGGTCCGCAAGCTCGACCTGATCCGCGACCACCTGCGCGCCAACAAGGCCATCGTCAAGTCGGCGATCGCCGACCTCCCCGGGCTCGGCTTCCGGACGATCGTCGATCCGGAGGGCGACCTCGCGACCCACCTGGTCGTCACGTTCCCATCGCCCGAGATCGCGAAGCGCGTCGCCGACGACCTCGGCTCGATCACGCTCGACGCGTCGGGCTGGCACGTCTACTCGAACATGGAGCACCTGCTCGAGCGACGGACCGCGGCCGGCAAGGGTTGTCCGTTCGACTGCGCGTGCTACGGATCCGACGCGACGTACGCGGCCGGGATGCTGCCCGTGACGGACGCGCTCCTGGCCCGGTCGATGAGCATCGGCATCGGGGTGTTCGACACCAATCTCGCGCCGTTCGGGCTCCGGATGCGTGACGACGAGGAGGCGGCGAGACGGTGCGCCGCGAAGTTCCGCGAGGTCGCCGCCACCTACCTGACGGGTTAGCCCGGGATGGCAGCGGGCGACGGGATCGGCGTTGGCATCGTCGGTTACGGGCTGGCCGGACGCACCTTCCACGCGCCGTTCATTGCGACCGTCGACGGGCTACGCGTCGCGGCGATCGCGACGTCGGACGCGGGTCGGCAGGCGCAAGCGCGGGCGGAGCATCCCGGCGCGGCCGTCCTCGCCGGGCGTCGATGCGCTGCTCGATCAGCCGGACGTCGAGCTCGTGGTCGTCGCATCCCCCAATCGATCGCACGCCCCGATCGCGACTCGAGCCTTGGAGGCCGGTCGCCACGTCGTCGTCGACAAGCCCGTCGCGATGGACGTGCCGGAGGCCGAGGCACTCGTCGCCAGCGCCGCCACGGCCGGCCGGCTGCTGACGGTGTTCCAGAACCGTCGCTGGGACGGCGACTTCCAGACCGTTCGATCGCTGATCGAGGGCGGGCGACTCGGGTCGGTCGACAGCCTCGAGGCCCGCTTCGAGCGCTGGAGCGCCGTCGGCGACGAGTGGCGCGAGGCGGCGGAGCAGGCCGGCGGTCCGCATCGCGACCTCGGCGCGCACCTCGTCGATCAAAGCCTGCTGCTGTTCGGGCCGGCCAGCCGGGTCTTCGCAGAGATCGATCGGCGCCGGGAGGGCACGGCGGTCGAGGATTCGGTCTTCCTTGCCATCGATCACGAGAGCGGCGTCCGTTCGCGGATCTGGACGTCGCTGATCGCCGGCCATGTCGGGCCGCGCATGCGGGTTCGCGGGACTGCCGGTGAGTACCTCAAGGACACGCTCGACGTCCAGGAGGGCCAGCTCCTCGGCGGGATGCGACCCGATGCCGAGGGCTTCGGCGTGGAAGCGCCGGAGCAGTGGGGCACGCTGTACCGGGGCGACGCCGGTCGCCGAGTCGATCCCCACCGAACGGGGCGACTACGGACGGTTCTACGCGCTGCTCCGCGACGCGATCCGGGATGGTGGACCGCCCCCGGTCGATCCGCTCGACTCGATCCGCGCCTTGCGCGTCCTCGAAGCGGCGGAACAGTCCGCACGGACCGGGGCGGCCGTCGCGATCGGCGACGGTTCGACGTGACCGAGCGATTGCGCATCGGCTTCCAGGTCTGGGGCCAGTTGGTGGCCTGGGACGAGCTGATGGCGATGGGCCGCGGAGATCGATGCGCTCGGCTTCGACGAGCTGTGGAGCAACGACCATCTGCTGGCGCAGGTGGGGCCGGGCGGGACCGGGGAACTGGGCCGCCTGGAGGGGCCGGTCTTCGAGGGCTGGTCGACGCTGTTCGGGTGGGCCGGCGTCACGAGCCGTGCGCGGATGGGCTGCCTCGTCTCGGGTGCCGCGTATCGAAACCCCGGCCTGCTCGTGAAGATGGCGACCGCGCTGGATCACGCCAGTGGCGGACGGGCTGTCCTCGGTCTCGGCGCCGGCTGGTTCGAGCGGGAGCATGCCGCGTTCGGGTTCGAGTTTCCGCCGATCGGCGGTCGGCTCGATCGGCTCAGCGAGGCCGCGGCGATCTGCCGCGGTCTGCTCGACGGCGCGGCCGTCACGGTCGATGGCGACTGGTTCAGGACGGACGGCGCGCGCAACGACCCTCCGCCCGTGCAAGCCCGCCTCCCGCTGGCGATCGGCGGCAGCGGCGAGAAGCGCACGCTTCGCGTGGTCGCCGAGCGGGCCGATATCTGGAACGCGGACGGTGACGATCCCGAGTCCTTCCGGAGGCGAAACGGCATCCTCGACGAGCACTGCCGGGCGGTCGGGCGCTCCCCGGACGCCATCGAACGGACTGTCGGCCTGCCGCCGCCCTGCATCCGGTCGACGCGCGACGAAGCGATCGACGCCCTCGCCGCGATCCTGGAACGGCAGGCGTTGCCCCGCGAGGATGCCCTGCGCACGGCCGCCGCCTCGCCGTTCGCGGGACCGGCAGCGGCCGTGACCGCGGAGCTCCGTCGCTACCAGGAGGCCGGGGCGAGCGCGGTGATGTTCGATTGGCCCGCGCCGTTCGACCGGCCCACGCTCGAGGCGATGGCCGGGCCCGTCCGCCAAGCGCTCGACGCCTAAGCCCGACCCGGACCGCGGGCGGGCGGATCCGTCCCTAGGCGAGCCGCCGGCGGAGCCGTCGCCAGCGATGCCGGAGATCCGTCTCCAGCGCGGGTTCCGGCATCCCGAGCGCCCGTCGCCGATCGGCCAGCGCCAGCCCCCGCTCGACCGCGGCAAGGGCACCGCCGACATCGGCGAGGCGATGCTCGCGCAACTTGGCCGCCTCGATCGCCGCGACGATCGCCGTCCGGCCGGGTCCGTGCGCCAGCGACTCCCAGGCTTCGAGCGCATCGACCAGGCGTCCGAGGCGGCGCAGCAGGTGCGCACGATCGACGCCGATCCGCGTGGCGTCCCACGGCCGATCGAACGCCTGCCGCCGGTCCAGTGCCGAGATGCTGGTGCGTGCGACGGGGCGGCCGCCGAAGTCCGCGCGGCGGCGCGGCGACCACCACGGCTCCTCGGGGAGTGGCACACGCATCGCGGGCGCCGACGCCGGCCGGGCAGCCGCAGCCATGGCGACCTCGACAGCCGACGCCGGGGCGTCGTCCGCCGACAGGGCAGCATCCAGGCACGCGACGGCCTCCTCGAGCCGTCGTTCGCGGCGGAACGCCCTGGCGAGCCCGGCGAGATCACCGCGCGGCGCCGTGGCACGGGCCGCCGGGTCACCGAGGTCCTGCTCGAGCCGGACGAGCAGCCGTCCGAGCGACCGGACGTCCTCGTCGTTGTGGCGGACGACCGCGGCGAGCGGCTGGGCGGGGCCGCCGCGCAGGAACCCGAGATACCGGCCCGGGATCTCCCAGCCGTCGACGTCGTCGTGCCGGACGACCCCGAGCAGGCTCCGCTCCACCGTCCCGAGGCGGGCGTCCTCCATCCGATGCCGGAACAACCGTCGGACGATCGGCAGCAGGTCGAGATGGCCGGCGTGCTCCGGCGCCGGTCGGCGCGCCAATCGGTAGCGCGTGACCAGCAACGGCCAGTCGAAGCCGCGGCCGTTGTACGTCACGAGCCAGGCATCGGCCGGGATGTGGCGCGCGACCTCATCGAGCATCGCCGCCTCCTCGCCGTGGTCGGGGAGCAGCAATTGGACCTGCCGGAACCGGTCGCCCTCCCACCAGCCGAGACCGACGAGGAAGGCCACGGTGCCTGCGGCCGTCGCCAGACCGGTCGTCTCGGTGTCGAGGCAGACCAGCGGTCGACCCGCCGGTGGCTGGCCCGGCAGGCTCGCGAGCCGATCCCGGTCGATCCCGAGCTCGATCGCGGGCCGCTCGACGCGGACGTGGATCCCGGCTCGGGCGTCGACGACCTCCCCGTCGACCGCGGCCGCGAGGCGGATCGCCAGCTCGCGACTCGGGCTCGGCCGGTAGGGCAGGGGATCCGTGGCGGTTCCCGGACCGGGGTTGGCGGCCCGGAACCGGGCCAGCCGTCTGGCGAGGCGGTCGGTCGGTTCCGCGACGGCCGCGTCGGCCCGCGGGATCGCGTCGATCATCGGGTGGCGAGGACCGGCGAGCCGGCACCCAGCTCCGCGAGCAACCGCAGCGCCAGCCGGCGCGCGTCGACGTCGGGCTCGAGGCGCGGGCCCGTGCATGCCGGGCAGCCGCCGTCGCAGCCGCACGCCGCGATCAGCTCCGCGGCGCCGGCCAGGAGCTCCTCGTGGCGCTGCCACAGGCGTTCCGACAAGCCGATCCCCCCGGGGACCGCCTCGTACAGGTAGATCGTCGGTTCCTCGGCGTGTGGCGACCGGACCTGGGTCACGAGACCGAGGTCGCGCGGATCGACCATCAGCAGGACCGCGGCGATCGTCTGGATGGCCCGGCCGGCGCCGAGCAGCGCGACGTCGAGCTCGTCCCGCCGCCAGTGGTCGCGCGCCGCGTCGGCGGTCAGCCAGTACGCGGTGGTCTGCAGCTCGAGCTCGGGCAGGTCGATGGGGCCCCAGCCGACGTTCTCGTCGGTGATGAACTTGAGCTTCTTGAACAGCGTCACGAGGCTCGCGACCATCACCTCGCCGTGCTTGCGCGTGCCGCCGCTCGCCGGCTCCTCCGCGAAGACCTCGAGCGGCTTGAGCGTCACCGCCCGGTTCGCGTACGTGTAGTGATCGACGTCGATCTTGTGGACGTATGCCTTGCGCTCGTGCCATTCGAGCCGGTCGACGTAGTACTGGACCGACTCGTGGATGTAGATCGCCCGCTCGTGGACCAGCACCTGGGCGCTGAACAGGTCCACCTCGCCAAGGACCCGCGGCCGGTCCGGCGTCGTGTCGATGATCACGACGTTCTCCGGCGCAGCCGTTCGAAGCGAGATCTCCGAGGCCGGGAAGTTCTCGCTCGACCAGTACCAGCGACCGTCGCCCGCCTGGCGGACGTGGCCCTCTTCGCCGAGGAACGCGAGGAGGTCGTCGGCCGGCCCGGGTCCGAACACCTCACCCGGCTCGAACGGGAGCTCGAACGTGGCGGCCCGCAGGTGGGCGAGCAGGACGTGGAGGTTGTCCGGGTCGAGGCGCGCCTCCTCGGGCGTGTTGTCGAGGAGGAACTCCGGGTGGTGGATGACGTACTGGTCGACCGGCGCGCCGGACGCCACGAGGACCGAGACGCTCGTGCCCTGGCGCCGGCCGGCCCGGCCGAACTGCTGCCACGTCCCGGCGACGGAGCCGGGATAGCCCGCGAGGATCGAGACGTCGAGCCGCCCGATGTCGACGCCGAGCTCGAGCGCATTGGTCGAGACCACCCCGAGGATCTCCCCGTCGCGCAGCCCGTGCTCGATCGAGCGGCGCTCGGTCGGGAGGTAGCCGCCGCGATAGCCGCGCACCCGGCTCCGCGGTCCGAAGCTCTCGCGCAGGGATTCGCGCAACCCGGTCAACAGCAGCTCGACCGCGACCCGCGAGCGGCCGAAGACGATCGTCTGCCGCCCTGCGCGCAGGAACGGCAGCGCCCAGCGCTGGGCCAGCATCGTCGCCGACCCGCGCGCACCACTCGCCGGCTCCATAACCGGGGGGTCGACGAGCAGCACGTGCCGCTCGCCCGACGGCGCGCCGTTGCGGTCGACGAGCCGTGCCGGTCGCCCGGTGAGCATCGCCGCGAGCTCGGACGGGTTCCCGATGGTCGCCGAACAGCAGACGATGATCGGCTTGCTGCCGTAGTGCGCGCAGATCCGGAGCAGCCGGCGGAGGACGTTGGCGACGTGGCTGCCAAAGATGCCGCGATAGGTGTGGAGCTCGTCGACGACGATCAGCTGGAGCTGTTCGAACAGCTGGAACCACTTCGTGTGGTGCGGCAGGATCGCCGAGTGGAGCATGTCCGGGTTGGTCACGACGACCTGCCCCGCAGCGCGAACCGTCGAGCGGATCGGGGCGGGCGTATCCCCGTCGTAGGTCGACGTGATGATCGACAGGTCGGCTGATGCGGCCAGCGCGCCGAACTCGGTGACCTGGTCCTGGCCGAGCGCCTTGGTCGGGAACAGGAACAGCGCGCGCGCTGCCGGGTCCTGGGCGATCGCCTGGAGCGTGGGCAGCGCGTAGCACAGGGTCTTGCCCGACGCCGTCGGCGTGACGATGACGACATCCTCTTTGGCGTGGATCGCATCGATCGCCTCGGCCTGGTGGGCGTACAGGCGATCAATGCCGCGCGACGCGAGTCCGGCGACGATCCGGGGATCGAGCCAGTCGGGCATCGGCGCGAACGTCGGTTCGCGGGGTGGGATGACCGCGTGGTGGACGACGCCGCGTGCGAGCGACGGCTCCTCCAGGAGCCGATCGAGGACCTGCGTCGTGTCGGCGGGGGCGTAGGTGCGCATCGCGGCGGCTCCGGATGAGACCGAACGGATGTTCGGAATGGTCGGCAGTCTACGCCGAGATTCCGCCGTTCGCGTGACAGCTCGGCTGTCACAGCCGTTCGGTTGACACTGCAGCTGCACGTCAGCTACGCTCCGCGCGATGTCGCGCCGAACAGCGCCCGATCACCTTGACCCCAGCCTCGAGCCCGGGGTCGACGACGCCTCCGCCAAGCCCGACGGCACACCCGACCGCGCCGCGATCGACCTTGCCGCGCTGCCGATCGTCGGCCTCACCCGACGACGGATGGCGATCATCGCGGCGGCCCTGCTGGCAGCCTGGATCGTGATCGCCTTCGCCCGCCAGGTCAGCGACGCCTCGGCCGCAGCGACCCGGGCCCAGGACATCGCCACCGGCAACGCGCGATTGCGGCTGGAGGTCGCGGCGATGGAGCGCGAGCTCGACGCGATCGCCCGGCAGCGCTTCGTCGAGCAGCAGGCCCGCGCCTACCGTGTGGGCGGCGCGCACGAGATCCCGTTCGCGCTGGCGCCGGACGCAACGCCCCTCGCGGTCGACGCCCCCGGCTCAGCGGCGGTGCGGCTCGGTGCAGAAGCCGACCATGTCACGCCTCTCGAGCGGTGGCTCACGGTGCTCTTCGGCCCGTCCGACTAGCGCACCAACACGCTAGTCGGTCGTTCGACCCTCGTCTGCGCGTACGACGGCTCGCTATCCTGTCCTCCCGACGCGTTCGCGGCGGTGGAGGAGGGGCCCGCACTGCGATGATCGACATCCCGATCGACGACTTCATCTTTGTCGTCTGTGCGCTGATCGGCGGCGGCCTCCTGCTGATCACCGTATTACTCGACGACATCCTTGGAGCGGTCTTCGACTTCGACGTCGGCGGCGTGTCGCTGATGCCGCTCCTGCTGTCGTTCGTCTCCATGTTTGGTGTCGGCGGCATCTTCGCCAGCCAGGTGCTGCGAGTCGATAGCGGTCCGGCCGCGATCGTCGGGGTTGCCTTCGGCCTCGCCGGACTCGGTATCGCGTACCTCCTCTTCAGCACGCTCAAGCGGGCCGAGTCGCCCGCACCCTTCTCGACCAAGGACCTCATTGGGCGCGATGCCTTCGTCCAGGTCAGCATCCCGGCCGGCCACTACGGCAGCGTGCTGGTGAAGGCGGAGGGCCAGACCCACGAATTCAGCGCGACCGCGACGGTCGACGTGCAGGCCGGGACGACCGCGCGCGTGAGCGGGGTGGCCGGTGCCGGGCTCATCGTCGAGCCCGTTGGATCAGCCGGCGGGCAACCGCCGGTCGAAGGAGGGAACGACGGTGCCTGACATCCTGAATTTCGTCGGTGGCGGTGTGATCCCGATCTTCCTGATCATCATCGTCGCGGTCCTGATCGTGTCGTACATCGGCAGCCGCTATAAGGTCGCCGGGGCCAACGAGGCGCTCGTGGTATCCGGGCAGCGCGAACAGGCGGTTGACGGCCGACGGAGTCTCAAGGTCGTCCGCGGCGGCGGCGTCATCGTGCTGCCGCTGGTCCACAAGGTCGGCAAGCTCAAGCTGACCGCGCGCCAGATCAACGTCAACCTGGCCGATGCCGTCACGCGGCAGGGCATCAAGGTCGCCGTCCAGGGCGTCGCGACGTTCAAGATCGGCGCCGACGACGAGTCGATCCGCAATGCGGCCGAACGCTTCCTCGAGGCACAGGAAGAGC
This sequence comes from uncultured Chloroflexia bacterium, assembly GCA_963788235.1. Lineage (GTDB taxonomy): Bacteria > Chloroflexota > Limnocylindria > Limnocylindrales > CSP1-4 > SPCO01. Next base: position 977,603 of record CAWBFV010000004.1, read on the forward strand.
AGGTCGACTCGATCGTGAAGAACGTCCTCGAGGGCTCGCTGCGTTCGATCGTCGGCACGCTCACGGTCGAGGAGCTCAACCTCGATCGAATGAAGTTCCAGCAGGCCGTGCAGGACGCCGCCAAGGGCGACCTCGCGACGTCCGGTCTCCAGATCGATTCGTTCACGATCCAGGCGATCCGCGATGAATCCGGGTACATGGAGTTGATCGGCCAGCAGGAGACCGCCCGCCGCGAGCGCGATGCCCGGATGGCCAAGGCGGCGGCCGACCAGGAGGCCGCGGTCCGGGAGGCCGAGGCCGAGCAGGTCAAGATCAACGCGGCGCGGGACGTCTCGCTCCGTCGCGCCGAGACCGAGACGCAGACCGCGGCGGCCAATGCGCGCGCGGCCCAGGCGGGCCCGCTCGCTGAGGCAGAGGCGACCCAGGAGGTCGTGCGCAAGCAGACCGAGCTGGCCGGTCTCGAGGCCGCGCGCAAGCAGCAGGAGTTGATCGCGACGACCGTCCGACCAGCGGAGGCCGAAGCAGAGGCGCAGATCCGGCGGGCCGAGGGCGACAAGGGGTCGCGGATCGCGGCAGCCCAGGCCGACGCCGAACGGGTCCGGCTCGCGGGCGAGGCCCAGGCCAAGGTCGTCGAGGTGACCGCTGCGGCAACCGCAAAGCAGACGACGCTCGAGGGCACCGCGGAGGCGGGCATCGTGCTGTCCAAGGGCGAGGCCGAGGCCAAGGCGCTGGCGCTACGGGCCGACGCCTATCGCCAGTTCAATGAAGCCGCGATCATCCAGACCGTGCTTTCGCAACTGCCCGAGATCGTTCGTGCAGCAGCGGAGCCGCTGGCCAACATCGGCTCGCTCACGGTGCTCTCGAACGACGGGGCATCGGACGTGGTGCGCAACGTGACTCGGACCGTGGCCGAGGCCGGCGCCACCGTGAAGGGCTTAACCGGCATCGATATCCCCTCGATCATCAGCGACGCGATGGGGACTGGCGGCAAGCAGCCGCCTTCCGGAGGCTCAGGGTCGGACGGTGGACGCGGCGGGACCCGATCGCGACGGCCGACCGGTGGCCGTGGCGGCGGCGCGGGTAACGCGGCTCCGAGACCGGCAGGTGCATCTGCCGCCGGCGTGGCGCCGGAGGCCTCGTCTTCGTCGGCGCCCCGTCCGGCCGGGACCGAGCCCGCACCGCCACCTGCCGAGCCGGGTGCGGCGGCGACGGCGCCAGTGGTCGCGGGGACCGAGCCGCCGCCACAGTTCACGAGCCAGGAACAGGTCGATACCGCACTGGCCGCCGCCGACCGTGCGATCCGGGCGGCCGCGACGCCCATACCGGCCGTTCCGCTGACCGATACGGCAGCAGGTCCGGCTCGACCGGCCCGGCCGGCATCGATCGACATCACCCGCGACACGACCGTCGACGAGGCCGCTCGACGCCTCGCCACCGACCTCCGCGCGATCCCCGGCATCGAGCGGTTCGTCGACGTCCGGCTGACCCAGCTCGATGACGCCGGACCTCGTCCGCTGCGGACACTCTGGCGCCTGGCACGGGCCGAGGTCGGGGAGCAGGTGGGCGGCATGACGATCGGCGAGCTGATCGACCGCTACGGGTCCGGCGCGCGTCCGAGCTGAGCGCCGAGGCCGGCACGGAACGGCGCGAGCCACGATGCGGCTGCAAGGTTCCACGCTCGTCACGCGAGACGACCGCTTCCATCGCCCGCGTATGCTGTCGGCCCCACGGCCCCCGGAGGAACGTCCCAGCTCATGAAATGGAAGCGGAATACCGGCTTCGACCAGATCGAGGACCGACGCGGCCAAGGCGGCGGTGGCTTGACCCTGCCCGGCGGTGGCGCCGGCGGCGGTGGCATCCCGATCCCGATCCCGGGCGGCAAGGCCGGTGGCGGGCTCGGCGGGATCATCACGCTCGTGGTGCTGTTCCTGCTGTTCAGCGGCGTGCTGGGCGGCGGCGGCATGCCGGATCTCGGCGGGCTCAACGGTGGCGGCGGCCAGGTGGCGCCCGGTGGCACGCTCGATCCCCAGAGCGACACCGACCAGCAACTGGCCTACATCGTCTCGAACATCCAGGACTTCTGGGCGGCGTCATTCCAGGCGAGCGGCAAGGACTATCCCGAGACGAAGCTCGTGCTGTTCGATGGCTCGACGCAATCGTCGTGCGGACCGGCATCGTCCGCGACGGGACCGTTCTATTGTCCCGCCGATCAGAAGGTCTACCTCGATCTCGGGTTCTTCGATGAGCTGAAGTCCCGGTTCGGGGCCAAGGGTGGGGATTTCGCGATGGCCTACGTCGTGGCCCATGAGTTCGGCCACCACGTCCAGACGGCGCTCGGCATCACGGAGCGGGTCCAGCAGACGACCCAGCAGGACCCGAGCCGGGCCAACGACCTTTCGGTCCGCACGGAGCTCCAGGCGGACTGCCTCGCCGGCGTCTGGGCACACTCCGATCAGGCCGACCTCGAGGCGGGTGACATCGACGAGGCCCTCAGCGCGGCCGCGGCGGTCGGCGACGACCGCATCCAGGAAACGACGACAGGTCGTGTCAATCCCGAGAGCTGGACCCACGGATCGGCTGAGCAGCGGACAGCCTGGTTCACGACCGGCTACCGCAGCGGCAATCCGGACGACTGCGACACCTTCGCCCAATAGGAGTCGATCGAGACCGACGTGGCCGCCCCGTCACAGGCCCCTGAGATCACCCGCCGCTTCGCCGTTCCTCGGCCGGGGCGCGCCGCGGCGCGCTTCGTGGCGGGCACCCTGCTCGGCGTGCTGCTCGTGTTCGGCGCGGTCGTCGGTTTCGGGCAGGCGTATGACGGCAAGATCCTGCCCGGCGTCTCGATCGGATCGGTCGATGTCAGCGGCCTGACCCGGCCGCAGGCGCAGGCGGCGCTCGACGACGCCTTCGATGGGCTCGAGACCGGGCAGATCACGGTTCGCTCGAGCCGGGACGCGATGGCGATCTCGTTCGCCGACGTGGGCCGGCGCGTCGACGACGCCGCGATGCTCGACGAGGCCATGGCCGTCGGGCGTGGCGGCAACCGCTTCGACGACGCGCTCGGGGCGTTGCGTGGCCTGATCAAGCCGTCGACGGTCGCCCTGCGCGTCGATTACGACCGGGACAAGCTCGCCGCCTTGCTGGCGTCGTTCACGGCACGCAGCCGACGCTCGCCGATCGACGCCAGCGTCCGGGTCGAACATTTCGGCTACCTGATCGGTGGATCGACCGACGGCGTCCAGGTCGACACCGATCGCGTCGCGCCGGCGATCGATGGCGCGCTGCTCGATCCCGCGACGCCGTCGACGACCGAGCAGGTCGCCGATTCGATGGCGATCGCCCCGACGACCTCGGACGCCGACGTCGAGCGGGCGATGGCCGCCGCCGAGCGGATGGCGGCGCCCCTCGTGCTCAGCCGCGGCTCGAAGACGTGGACCGTGAGCCGGTCGCGGATCCGGACCTGGATCTCGTTCACCGGGACCGGGGCCTCGCTCGCCCCGACGATCGATGCGAGGAAGATCCCGGCCTCGCTCAAGGCGGCCAAGAAGGCATTGTCGAAGCCGGCGACCGAGGCACGCTACCTCAAGACCCGCGCCGGGCGGGTCTTCGGGGTCAGCGCGTCATCAGCCGGTCGGGCCCTCGATGTCAGCGCCACGACCAGGCGGATCCTCTCGGCATTGAACGGGCGGGCCGCCGGCAACGTCAGTCTCAAGCCGGTCAAGCTGCCGACGATGGCGGTCGCACCGCGGCTGTCGACCGACGAGGCGACCAAGAAGGCGCCACTGGTCTCGCTGCTCGGGACCTGGACCACCTACTACCAGCCCAGTGCCCACAACGGGTTCGCGGCGAACATCACGGTGCCCGCGCGGAGGCTCGACGGCGTCGTGGTCAACCCAGGGCAGCTATTCGACTTCTGGGGCGCGCTCGGTGAGGTCAGCTTCCGGACCGGCTATCGGCTCGGTGGTGCGATCGTCGGCGGCCACTCGGTCGAGGGCAAGGCGCTCGCCGGCGGCATCTGCTCGGCATCGACGACGCTGTTCAACGCCGCCGCCCGGAGCGGAATGGAGATCGTCACGCGGTCACCGCACTGGTACTACATCTCGCGCTATCCGCTCGGCCTCGACGCGACGGTCTCGGGATCGCAGTCGATGCGCTTCCGGAACGACACCGCGCACCCGATCCTCATCAAGTCGGTCGCCTCGCCGGGTATCGTCCGATTCGAGATCTGGAGCGTGCCGAACGGCCGGACGACGACCTGGTCGGCGCCGCGCGTGACCAACGTGGTCCGCGGCTACGACTCGGTGCAGTACACGTCGAGCCTGGCGCCGGGTGCGCGCAAGCGGATCGAGTGGCCGGTCGATGGCAAGGACGTCGCGGTCACCCGCACCGTGCGCGATGCCAACGGGCCGCGTAATCCACCGCGAGACGTACATCTCGCACTACCACCGGATGGTCGGGATCACGCTGATCGGTCGCTGACGGGGCGGATGGTCCGCGCCGTCATGCGCTACCGGCGCGACGCTCGGCCAGCCGCCTTCGGTGCCCGCGGATCCCGACCTGCTCGTCGCGCGGCGTCTACGAGGACGTACTCGATCTGGGCATTGACGCTGCGGAGCTCGTCGGCTGCCCAGCGTTCGAGCGTCTCGTAGAGCTCGGGGCTGATCCGCAGGAGGAAGCTCTTGCGTTTCGCCATGAGGTTACGTGTAGAGCGTTCCGGTGTTCACGACGGGCTGGGCTCGCGACTCCCCGCACAGGACGACGAGCAGATTCGACACCATCGCAGCCTTGCGCTCCTCGTCGAGCTGGACGATGCCCTTCTCGTTGAGCATCGCGAGCGCCATGTCGACCATGCCGACGGCACCTTCGACGATCCGCGAGCGAGCGGCCACGACCGCCTCCGCCTGCTGGCGCCGAAGCATGTCGCCGGCGATCTCCGGCGCGTAGGCGAGCCGCCGCAGCTGGGTCCGCAGGACCTCCACGCCGGCAGTCCGCAGGTGGTCCTGGAGCTCGGAGTGGAGCGAATCGGTCACCTGATCGGCATTCGCGCGCAGTGACGACACGCCGTCCTCGTAGCTGTCGTACGGGTACAGGCTGGCCATGTGGCGCACGGCCGTCTCGGTCTGGATCTTGACGAAATCCTCGTAGGCTTCGACGTCGAAGACGGCCCGTGCCGTGTCCACGACACGCCAAACGACGACCGCCGCGACCTCCACGGGATTGCCCACGGCGTCGTTCACCTTGAGGATCTGGCTGTCGAAGTTCTGGACCCGGAGCGAGACGATCCGCCTGATCGTCAACGGCCAGGTCCACGTGAACCCGCTCGTATGGACCGTTCCCAGGTAGGAGCCGAGGAACGTGACGACCGCCGACTGGTTGGGCTGGATGACGACGAAGCCCGAGGCGCCGATCGCCGCGGCGGCCGCCACCAGGAGCCCGACGATCAGCTGGACCGCGGACACGCCGTCGTCGGGTCCGATGCTCGAGACGAACAGCCACAGGCCCGCGGCGAACAGCGCGAGGAGCACGACGACCATCACCAGGCCCGGGATGGCGAGTGCGTTCCGTTCCTTCATCGAAGGATCTCCCATACTATATCGAAGTGATATCACAACGATATGTGTTCCGCGCGGCGTCGTCAAGGCCATATCCGATCAGCCAGGCACAGGAGCTCCCCGTGGTTGCGGCTCCGCAGCACGCTCGGTAGGCTTGTCGGCCACGGCGGAGTAGCTCAGTGGTAGAGCAGGGGACTCATAAGCCCTTGGTCGGTGGTTCGAATCCGCCCTCCGCTACCACCAATCCCGGCACCGAACCCCGGTCTGGTGTCGTCCCCGTTTCGTTTTCTTGACAACCCTTGCCGTCGCCATCCGCTGCATGCGACCGTCCGTAGGGATGATCGATGGCATGACCTCGGTCAGGGGGTCTCAAGAGGACCCACCGCTATACTCGCGACACGTGGTGGCGCTCGATCGTCGCTCACACACCCGGAGGCTCCCTCGTTGAACCCCAAGTTCTTCCGGAACGGCATCGTGATGCTCGTGCTCGTGGTCGGCACGGCAGCTCTGCTGTTCACCTGGATCACGACCACGACGCAGCCGACCAATACCGGCTATTCCAAGTTCCTCGTCGAGGTCGGCAAGGGCGAGGTCAACAAGGTCACCCAGCAGGGCACGACCCTGACCGTCGTCCGCAAGGACACCTCGACCTACAACGTCATCGTCCCGACCGTGCTGACGCCCGTCTATACCGACATGCAGGCGGCCGCCGAGAAGGGTGGCACCGAGCTTCCCCCGGATGTGTTCGCGGCACAGCCCGCGCCCGACACCTCGTGGCTCGGCCTGCTGCTCACCGCGGTGCTACCGCTGCTGATCATCGGCGGCTTCATCTTCTTCATGATGCGCCAGGCTCAGGGGACCAATAACCAGGCCCTCAGCTTCGGCAAGAGCCGGGCGCGCATGTTCCTCGGCAACAAGACCGTCGTGACCTTCGCGGACGTCGCCGGGGTCGACGAGGCCAAGACCGAGCTCCAGGAGGTCGTCGAGTTCCTGAAGTTCCCCGAGAAGTTCAACTCGCTCGGGGCGCGCATCCCGCGCGGCGTGCTGCTGGTCGGCCCTCCGGGCACCGGCAAGACGCTGATGGCGCGGGCCGTGGCCGGTGAGGCCGGTGTGCCGTTCTTCAGCATCTCGGGCTCCGAGTTCGTCGAGATGTTCGTCGGCGTCGGCGCGAGCCGCGTCCGCGACCTGTTCGACCAGGCCAAGCGCAATTCGCCGTGCATCGTCTTCGTCGACGAGATCGACGCGGTCGGTCGCCAGCGCGGCGCCGGCCTCGGCGGCAGCCACGACGAGCGCGAGCAGACCCTCAACCAGATCCTCGTCGAGATGGACGGGTTCGACACCAACACCAACGTGATCGTCGTCGCCGCGACCAACCGACCGGACGTCCTCGACCCGGCGCTGCTGCGCCCTGGCCGCTTCGACCGACAGGTCATCCTCGATCGCCCCGACATGAAAGGCCGCGTCGAGATCCTCAGGGTCCACACCAAGGGCAAGCCGCTCGACAAGGCGGTCGACGTCGAGGGTGTCGCGCGCCAGTCGCCGGGCTTCTCCGGCGCGGATCTTGCGAACCTCGTCAACGAGGCCGCGATCCTCTCGGCGCGCCGGAACAAGAAGGTCATCGGCATGTCCGAGTTCCAGGAAGCCCTGGAGCGGATCGTGGCGGGCCCGGAGCGCAAGTCGCGGGTCATCTCCGACGCAGAGAAGGCGATCATCGCCTACCACGAGGGTGGCCACGCCGTCGTGCAGCGGATCCTCCCCAAGTGCGATCCCGTGAGCAAGGTCACGATCATCAGCCGCGGCATGGCCCTCGGCTACACGATGGCCCTGCCGCAGGAAGACCGCTATCTCCAGTCCAAGACCGAGTTCGAGGACAAGATCGCGGGCCTGCTCGGCGGCAACGTCGCCGAGCGGATGATCTTCGGCGATACGACCACCGGTGCCAGCAATGACATCGAGAAGGCGACCGACCTCGCGCGGCGCATGGTCACCGAGTTCGGCATGAGCGACAAGCTCGGCCCGCTGTCCTTCGGGAAGCGCGACGAGCTGGTCTTCCTCGGCCGCGAGATCGGCGAGCAGCGCAACTACAGCGACGAGATCGCCAAGCAGATCGACGAGGAAGTCCGGGCGATCATCGACAAGGCGTACGAGCGAGCGACGGAGGTCCTCACGACCCACCGCGATCGACTCGTGGCGCTGGCCGAGAAGCTCGTCGCCGAGGAGACCGTCGACGCCGAAGGGTTCGAGACGCTGTTCACGGACCTCCCGCCGAAGTCCACGAACAGCGGCGTCCCGTCGATCGTCGGCCCCGGCCAGCCGATCCCGGAGCCGAACCCGCAGCCGGCCTGATCCGGCACCCCATCCCTGTACCGCACACGAGCGGGCCGGTCCACCGGCCCGCTCATTCGTTTCCGCCGATAGACTCCGACGATGCCTGAAACGATCGCCTTGAACCCCGACCTCGAGACCCACCTGGACGCGACCCGCGACGAGCGCATCGAGAGCCTCAAGGCGTTCCTGCGCATCCCGAGCATCTCGACCCTGCCCGAGCACGCTCCGGACGTCCGCCGCGCGGCCGAGTGGCTGGCCGGCACGCTCCGGGATGCCGGCGTCGAGCACGTCGAGATCGCCGAGACCGGCGGGCATCCCGTCGTATACGGGGATTGGCTGCATGCCGAAGGAGCGCCGACCGTCGTCGTCTACGGCCACTACGACGTCCAGCCGGTCGACCCGCTCGATCTCTGGGAGCGCCCGCCGTTCGAGCCGGTCGTGCACGACGGTCGCATCGTCGGGCGCGGGACAGCCGACGACAAGGGCCAGATCCACGCCCACGCCATGGCCGCGACGTGGCTGCTCGGGGCCCGGAACGCCTTCCCGATCAACCTCCGCTACGTGTTCGAAGGCGAGGAGGAGAACTCGAGCGAGCACCTCGACGCGTGGCTCACGGCCAACAAGGACCGACTGGCAGCGGACGCGGTGATCATCAGCGACACCGGCTTCTTCGAAGGCAACATCCCGGCCATCACGATCGGTCTTCGCGGGCTGATGTACGCGCAGATCGACGTCGTCCTCTCGCCGGTCGACCTGCACTCGGGCAGCTATGGCGGCGTGGTCCACAACCCTGCGGTGGCGCTCGCCCAGATCATCGCGGCGCTGAAGGGTCCCGACGGCCGCATCCGGGTCCCGGGGTTCTACGACGACGTGCGCACGCTGACCGACGCCGAGAACGCCGCGATGGCCGAATTGCCGTTCGATGAGGAGCGCTTCCGCAGCGACTCGCACGTGCCCGCGCTCGTCGGTGAGACCGGCTACACGACGCTCGAGCGCAAGGGCGCCCGCCCGACGCTCGACGTCAACGGGATCTGGGGCGGCTTCCAGGGCGAGGGCTCCAAGACCATCATCCCCGCGCACGCCCACGCCAAGGTCAGCACGCGTCTCGTCGCCGACCAGGATCCCGACGACATCCACGCCAAGTTCGAGGCGTTCGTGCAGGAGATCGCACCACCCGGTGTGACCGTCACCGTGCGTTACCTCGGTGGCGGCAGGCCGTTCGTGAGCCGCATCGACGACCCGGTCACCCAGGCGGTTGCTCGCGCGCTGGAGACCACCTACGGCCGCGCGCCGGTGTTCACGCGAGAGGGTGGGTCGATCCCGGTCGCGGCGAGCTTCGCCTCCACGCTCGGGGTCCCGGTGGTGCTCGAGGGGTTCACGCAGCCGCACGAACAGGCCCACGCCCCGAACGAATGGCTCGACCTCGAGAACTACGAGAACGCCATCCGGGCCATCGTCGCGACGTTCGACGAGATCGCCAGGATGCCGCGTGGAGGTGGAGAGCAACCCAGTACGGATGGGTGATACGGGTCCGAGCGGGTGCTACCCTAATCTTCCCGCATGAGCGTCAAGACCAGCGCCGGCGTCCGGGGAGGATCCGACCGCGTGAGCACCGATCTCGAAGCCAACGCTGCCCAGGCGCCCGCACGGGGCTGGCGGCTCGATACCGATAACGGCAGCATGGCTCCGAGAAGCGCGCTCGACGTCCTGGTCGACCTCAACGAACGCGTCACGACCGGCCATCTCGGCGAATACCAGCCGGTCCCCCTCGGGTTCACCCCGCTCGACAAGACCATCGGCTCCGGGCTGCGTTCCGGCGAGCTGCTGCTGATCGGCGGTGCCCAGGGCACCGGCAAGACCACGATGGCCCTCCAGATGGCCCGCAACATCGCGTCGGGCGGTCAGGCGAACGTCCTCTACCTGTGCTTCGAGCACGACGAGGCGTACCTGATGAACCGGCTCATCGCGATGGAGTCGGCGCTCGCGCACCTGCCCGCACAAGACCGGCGCGATCAAGATCCAGGATGTCCGCAAGGAGATCCTCGGCACGTGGATGGCCGAGGGCGCGGCGAGCCCGCAGCTTGCCAACAACCCGCGGCTGCGCCCGTCGCTCGACCGCATCGCCCGCTACGGCCAGAACCTGTTCCTGCTCCGCGGCTCGCAGACGGCCAGCACGATCGACAACATCCGCAAGCTCGTCCAGCAGCATCGTCAGCTGTCCGGCGATCGGCGGCTCGTCGTCTTCGTCGACTACATGCAGAAGGTGCCGCAGCTCCCCGAGCCCGAGAACGAGACCGAGAAGGTCACGTACATCGTCAACGGCCTCAAGGACATCGCCCTGTCCGAGGACGTCCCGATGGTCTCGATCGTGGCCGCGGACAAGGAAGGCCTCAAGGCGTCACGCCTGCGCAACTTCCACCTGCGCGGCTCGTCGGCGATCAACTACGAGGCCGACATCATCCTGATCATGAACGAGAAGTACCACATCGTCGCCAAGGTCAACATCGAGTTCAACCCGTACCAGGCGCAGCGATTCCGCGACTGGGTCATCGTGTCGGTCGAGAAGAACCGCGGCGGCCAGGACAACGTGGACCTCGAGTTCGAGAAGCACTTCGAGTTCTCCTGCTTCGACCCGAACGGTCGAACCGTGCAAGAGAAACTGATCGAGGAGCGGCTCTACAACGACTGACCCCTCGGAGGGCTGAGCGCGCTCGGCGGAGCGCATCAGCCCGAGGATTCGAGGAGCGGCTCTACAACGACTGAGGCCCGAGGCTGCCTCGGCAAAGTCCGACTCGGATCGATACACCGCGTCATTGCGTCAAACGCAATCTCGGCTCGTTCGATTGCATCGGATGCATCAACGGTCGCTGACCTGATCGATCCGTGCGTCACGGGTAAGGAATCGGACGCCCTGCGCGGAATCGCGCGCGATCCTTGCGCGCGATGCATCGATCGTGCGTCCTGGCGAGAACGAGGGCGCCCCTGGCGACCGTAGATGCATTTCGTGCAAGGTCCGGCCTTGCCCGGCGCGCGCCCTGTTGGCGCGCTACCCGCGCATCGGCCTAGCCCGCTCGCAGCCTGAACGGTACCCTGCGCTCGGACCGTGCCGCCGAGGGAGGGACTGCCCGTTGACCCGCCAGCTCGTCACGCGACCCGCCGCGCTCCTGCTCGCCGGGTCGTTGCTCGTCGCAGGATGTGGCGCACCCGCTGCCGCGAGCCCACCGCCGGCCGAGGCCCACACGGGTTTCGAACCGCTCGAGGTCAAGGTCGACAGCGACCCGGATTGGCTCGCCGCCGGCTTCGGGTCGGTGTGGATCAAGCGGCCCGAGGGGTTCGTCGACCGTATCGACGCGGCGACTGGGAGCATCGTGGCTCGGATCGAGACCGATGCGACCCCCGACACCGAGACCTGCGACGGGATCGGTCAGGGCAGCGACGCGATCTGGTCGTGCTCCTTCAACGATCTCGTGCGGATCGATCCCACGACGAGCACCGTCAGCAAGACCATCGCCGCCGGCAAGATCGTCGGCCAGGGTCGCATCGTCGCGGCGGCTGGTCGCATCTGGGTGCTCTCGGGTAACGGCGACCAGCTGGTCGGTGTCGCGGAGCAGGATGGATCGATGGGCGCTCCGATCGCCCTGCCGGTCGCGTGCAACGACCTCGCTGCAGTTGGCGACATCGTCTACGCGGGCTGCGAGCGCGGCGACCGGGTGCTTCGGGTCGATCCGGCGACGTCCAAGGTGACCGCCGAGGCGACGATCAAGCAGCCAGTCGCAGTCTCGGCCGCCGGGAGCGGGGTCTGGGTGTCGGCCGAGAACCGCCTGCTGCGGCTCGACCCCACGACGCTGGCCACGACCCACACGCTCCCCGGGGTGAGTGCCGGGTCCATCGCGGGGATCTGGGCCGACGACACGGGCATCTGGGTTCGGACGATCAAGCCGTTTCTCACCAGGGTCGACGCCAACGGTGTCATCACCCGCGTCATCGAATCCAGCTACGCGAGCGGCGGTGACGTGGTCGGCGACGGCACGTACGTCTGGACGACCGACATCGACGAACGCGCGGTCGTTCGCCTGAAGGTTCCGGCCCGCCCCTGACCCGAGGGCCTCGTACACTGCGGACGTGAAGAGTCCCGGCACGTACCCGGACGTCGTCGAGATCGTCGTCGAGATCCCGCGGGGATCGCGGAACAAGTACGAGTTCGACGAAGAGGTCGAGGTCTACCGGCTCGATCGCGTCCTCTCGAGCGCGGTGTTCTACAACTTCGATTACGGCTTCATCACCGACACGCGCTCGGGTGACGGCGACCACCTCGATGCGCTGCTGATCATCGACGAGCCCACGTTCACCGGCTGCCACGTCTGGGCCCGACCGATCGGCGGGCTCGAGATGCGGGACGAGAAGGGCGTCGACTTCAAAGTGCTGTGCGTGGCCCTCGGGGACCCGCACCAGCAACACATCGAGCGCCTCGAGCAGGTCAGGCCGCACCGCCTGGTCGAGATCGAGCACTTCTTCCAGACATACAAGGCCCTCGAGGACAAGGCGGTCGACGTCGTCGGCTGGCGCGATCGCGACGCCGCGCACCAGGTCCTGCGCGAGGATCGGGCCACCTGGGAGCGCGAGCGCGAGGACCTGGCCGGCCGCCGTTGAGGGAGCGCCGGGGCGATCCGTACGCTGGTGTCCCGGGGCGCCGGCTGTTCGTGGGCGTGCCGCTGCCTCAGGACGCCGCAGCGGCCGTCGCAGCCATCGTCGAGGACGTGCGGGCCCAGGGCCTGCCGTCCGGCGCGCGCGACGTCCGTTGGGTGCGCCTGGACGGGCTGCACCTGACGCTGCGGTTCCTCGGCCCGTCGCCCGAGGAGCGAATCCCCGAGACCGAAGCCGCCGTCGTTTCCGTCGCCCGAGCAGCCGAGGGTCCGATCGAGCTCGAGCTTGCGGGCGCCGGCACCTTCCCGCCAGTCGGCCGGCCGCGGACGATCTGGATCGGGGTCGCGGGGGATATCGACGGGCTCGGTCGACTGGGGCAGCGGACGGAGGACGCGCTCGTCGCCGCCGGCTGGCCGCCGGACCCGCGGCCGTTTCGCCCGCACCTGACGCTCGCCCGCTCGGACGGCGTCGCCGTCGGGCCGCTGGTCGCGGATCGACTGGCGAACGCGATGGCCGGGAACGCGATCCGCTGCACGATCGACCGCCTCGGCCTGTTCGAGAGCGTGACCGGCGGCGGACCGGCGCGATACGTCCCCGTCGTGCTCGAGCGACTGGCCTCGACGCCGCCGGATGCGACCCGCGTGTACCATCAGACCACCCCGGACCCGCTCTGACCGGGTCGACAGGAGTGCCCGCATCGCCGTGACGAGTCGTCAGCGCGCCCGCCTCATCCTGAGCCTCGGCCTCCTGAATCTCGTCCTCGCGACGGTCGCACTCGGGATCGGCGGCCTGCAGCTGCAGCAGCGCGGAGCCGCGTCCCCAGGACCGAGCGGGATCGCCGTCGTGCCGACATCGAGCCCGAGCACGACACTCGGCCCGTCATCGCCGGCCCCGCAGAGCCCACCCTCGACCGAGACGCCGAGCGGCGAGCCGACGCCGACGCCCAGCCCGACCGAACCGAGCCCGTCCCCGAGTCCCGTTCCGTCGGCGGCGCCGGCCGCGCCAGCCCACAGCGTCGCGAGCGCCGTGCCGGCCATCCCGGTCGTGTCGAGGCCGCGGCCGCGCGCGACCCAGCCGACCTCGACCGGCGAGCCCGCCCCGACACCGGCGCGGACGCCGCGACCGACGCCCGAGCCGACGCCGACGGGCGGCCACGCGACGCCGACACCACCCACCGGTGGTCCCGCGACTCCGACGCCCGTCGTGCCGCCCACCAAGGCGCCGACGCCAAAGCCCACCGCTGCCGGCGGGAGCGATCACGACAACGACAAGGACGACGACGATGATCGGGACGACCACCACGACGGCAAGGACCGGGACGACGACCACGATCGTGGTGACAACGACAGCAAGCACCACCACAAGCACAAGCACCACGACGGCAAGGACAAGGACGACGACGACGACAAGGATTCGGGCCACAAGAGCGGCGTGATCCTGGTCCTGCCGCTGCTCGCATCCTCGGTCGCCTGGTCCGCCCGACCCGCACGGTTGCAGCGGCGGCGTCGCGCACGCTAGGCTGCCGTCCCGACCGCGCGACCTGACCGCGGCGGGGCTCGGAGGGTCCACGATGTCCGCTATCGCCGCAGAGCCGCGCCAGACCAAGTTCGTCCTCGACGAGTCGCGGATCCCCCGGAGCTGGTACAACATCGCGGCCGACCTGCCGGTCGCTCCGTCGCCGTATCTCCACCCGGCGACCTTCCAGCCGATCGGACCGGACGATCTCGCGCCGTTGTTCCCGATGGCGCTCATCGGCCAGGAGGTGTCGGCCGACCGCGAGATCGAGATCCCCGAGCCGGTCCGGGACGCCTACCGGCTCTACCGGCCGAGCCCGTTGTATCGCGCCCACCGCCTGGAGCAGGTGCTCGATACCCCCGCCCACATCTACTACAAGTACGAGGGCGTGAGCCCGTCGGGCAGCCACAAGCCGAACACGGCCCTCGCGCAAGCCTTCTACAACAAGGAGCAGGGCGTCACCCGCATCGCGACCGAGACCGGTGCGGGGCAGTGGGGGAGCGCCATGGCCTTCGCCGGGGCCTACTTCGGCCTCGAGGTCAAGGTCTACATGGTCCGCGCGAGCTACGACCAGAAGCCGTACCGACGGATCCTCATGGAGACGTACGGCGCGTCGGTGGTCGCGAGCCCCAGCACGACGACGAACTACGGGCGCGCGGTCCTGGCCGCCGACCCGGACAGCCCGGGTTCGCTCGGCATCGCGATCAGCGAGGCCGTCGAGGATGCGGCGACGCGTGACGACACCAAGTACTCGCTCGGCTCGGTGCTCAACCACGTGCTGCTCCACCAGACCGTCATCGGGCAGGAGGCGATCGAGCAGATGGGGATGGCCGGCGAGTCGCCGGACATCGTGATCGGCTGTACGGGCGGCGGCTCGAACTTCGCGGGCCTCAGCTTCCCGTTCCTCGGCCGCAACTTCCGCGAAGGCGCCAAGCACCGGATCATCGCCGTCGAGCCCGAGGCCGCCCCGAGCCTCACCCGGGGCGTCTATGCCTACGACTTCGGGGACACGGCCAAGATGGCGCCGGTCGCCAAGATGCACACGCTCGGCCACGACTTCATCCCGGAGCCGATCCACGCCGGCGGTCTGCGCTACCACGGGATGTCGCCACTGGTGAGCCTGCTCAAGGACCACGGCGACATCGAGGCACGCAGCGTGCACCAGCGCTCGAGCTTCGAGGCCGGCGTCCTGTTCGCCCGTGCCGAGGGCATCCTGCCGGCGCCTGAGCCCACGCATGCGATCCGCGTCGCGATCGACGAGGCGCTCGCGGCCAAGGAGGCTGGCGAGGCGCGGGTGATCCTGTTCAACCTGTGCGGGCACGGCCACTTCGACCTGTCGGCCTACGAGCGTTACCTCGACGGAACGCTCAGAGGACTACGAGTACCCGAGCGAGAAGGTCGAGGCGGCGCTGGCCAGCCTTCCGGCGGTCGGCTGAAGCCTCGACCCGAACCGGGTAGGCTCTGCCCGGCGCAGCGCGAAAGGGGTCGATAGGTGCCGCGACTCGCATGCTGGTCGTGCGGTAGACAGATCTATACGGTGTCGCCCCTCGAGTCGCTGTTCGCGGAGGAGCGCCGCTGCCCGCGCTGCGGGGCGTACATGGACGTCGAGCGGCGCGATGGCGAGCGGCGCGAGACGTTGCGTCGCCAGAACCCGCCCGACGATCCCGGCCCGCCGCCCGAGGAGGGCGAGCGCCGGATCGCCGACCGACGGAGCAAGCGCCGCCGCGGCTGATCCGCGACGCCTGCCTGCCGCCGGAGGACCGCGGCCCGCCGGCCCGACTGCGATACTCGGGCGGATGCGGCTGGCAATCCTCGGACTCGGCCTGATCGGCGGCTCCATTGCCCGCGCGCTCAGGACGCACCCGGTCGACGACCCGATCGAGATCGCCGCGTGGTCGCCGACGGGCGTCGGGCCGGCGGACGCGGCGCGCGACGGCACGATCGACCTCGCGGCAGCGACCCCGGAAGCCGCCATCGAGGGTGCCGACCTCATCGTCCTGGCCGGCCCGGCGCCGGTCTGCCTGGCCCAGCTGGATGACCTCGCGGGGTCGTGGAACGCGGCCCTCGCGCCTGGGGCCGTCATCACCGACGTTGCGAGCACGAAATCGGCGATCGTGCTGCGGGCCACCGCGCTCGGGCTGCGGTTCGTGGGCGGGCATCCGATGGCCGGTCGCGAGACCAGCGGCTATGCGGCGTCCACGCCGGACCTGTTCGTGGGGCGACCGTGGGTCATCGTCCCGACGACCGACGAGGCAGCCGTCGATCGTGTCGAAGCGCTTGCGCGGGCGACGGGCGCCGTCCCGCACCGGATGACCGCGACCGCGCACGACGAGGCGGTCGCCGCCGTGAGCCACCTGCCGATGGTGCTCGCTGCCGCGCTGGTCGAAAGCGTCACCGGCGAGGCCGGCGAGCCGCGTTCCGACTGGGCCGATGCGGCCGCCCTGGCGGCAACCGGCTGGCGCGACATGACCAGGCTGGCGCGAGGCGACGTCGCGATGGGAACCGGCATCGTCGCGACCAACGCCGACGCGATCGCCGCGCGGATCCGCGACATGATCGGCGTCCTCGAGGGCTGGATCGCCGACCTGGAGCGCAGCGGCGGCCCGGACGAGGAGGCGCTGGCGGGTCGGTTGCGGTCAGCGCGCGAGCGCCTCGAGTCGATGCCGTGACCGATCCAATCGGTGAGCGCGTCCTGGTCGTGCCTCGCGACCTCGTCCCCGATCGCGGCGCCTGGTACGGGTTGCGGACCGAGGGGCTGACCGCCTTTCTCGATGTCGTGGGGGTCCACGGCCGCTACGAGCCGCGCGACCGGATGGAGCTCGACCCGTCGTTCAAGCAGGTCATCCCGTACATCGTGCTGCGCGACCGCGAGCGCTACTTCCTCATGCGCCGGACCCGGGCGGGGGGTGACGCGCGCCTCCACGATCGCTGGTCGATCGGCGTCGGCGGGCATCTCAACCCGGGCGACGAGGGGCTGTACGGCGGCCTCCGCCGCGAGTGGCGGGAGGAGCTGGTCGCCGACTTCGAGCCCGCGTTCGAACCCCTCGCGCTCCTCAACGACGACACGACCGATGTCGGCGCGGTGCATCTCGGCGTCGTCTTCGTCGCCGACGCCGCGGGACGGCCGGTCGAGGTGCGCGAGACGCACAAGCTGACCGGCTCGTTCGTCACACCTGCCGAGGTCGCCGCGGGTGCCGATCACCTCGAGACGTGGAGCCGGATCGTGTTCGAGGCGATCGAGGCGAGCGCGGTGGAGGTCGCGCCGATCGGATGAATCGCCGACTGCTGGGCGCGGCTGGTGCGACCGCCATCTCGGCGGCCGTGATTCGTGCCGGTCGGCCGTCGCGCCGCCGAGCGCCTGGTCACGGCCCCGCGTGTCGGGCCGGAGGAGGCGGAGCTCGGACCGGCGCTCGACGCGCTCGGTGGCGAGGTCGTCCGTCTGCAGGCGCGCGACGGCGTGCGGTTGGCCGCGCGCTGGCTTCCGGCCGAGCCCGAGGACGGCTGGGCGCCCGAGGCCCACGAGGCGGTCCTGCTGCTGCACGGGTACTCGGGCTCGATCGCCCCGGACCTCGTCGAGTACGGCCCGTTCCTGCGCCGGACGGCGGGCGTGCTCGGTCTCGATTTCCGGGGGCATGGCGGGTCGGCGGATGCCCCGACGACGTTCGGCATGCTCGAGGTCGAGGACATCGCCGGTGCACTGGCCTGGCTCGGCGAGCGCGGCATCGAGCGAGTGGCGATGTTCGGCACGTCGATGGGTGGCATCGCCGCGATCGAGGCCGTCGCGATCCTCGGCGACGGGTCGTTGGCGGCCGCCGACGCCGACCCGGCGCAGACGCGTGCCGCGCTGGCCGCGCCACGACCACGGATCGTCGCGGTGGTCGCCGAGTCGGTGCCGCCGAGCGTGGTCACGCCCGTGGCGAACCGGATCACCGGCCCGCTGCGCTGGTTCATCGCGAGCAGGCTGTTCGACGTTGCGGCGCGCAGCCTGGGCTCCGACCCACGCGATACCGAGCCGGGCAAGCTCATCGGCCTGGTCGAGCCGGTACCGATGCTGCTCATCCACGGCGCGGCCGACACGACCGTGCCCCTCGACGAAGGCAACCGGCTGGCCGCGTTGGCGGGCCTCTCGACGGAGCACTGGGTGGTCGAGGGTGCCGAACACAGCCGTGCGCACGCCGTCGCGGGGCAGGACTATGAGCGGCGCGTCACGGACTTCCTGCGCATGGCTTTCAGCGGCGCGCGACACGACGATCTCGGTCGCGGGGAGGGCGGCCTATAATCGCCGCGCCGGGGTACCCATCGGCGACCCCCGTGCGATCGGCACGAACTCCCTGGAGGACCGATGGCGGCCAAGATCCTCGTCGTCGATGACGACCCAAACGTCCAGCGACTCCTGCAGTACACGCTCAAGCAGGAGGGCTACGACGTCGTCATCGCCGGGGACGGCGCTGAAGGCTATCGACTGTGGGGCGCCGAAGCGCCCGATCTCATCCTCCTCGACGTCATGCTGCCCAAGCTCGACGGCTACGAGGTCGCGACCAAGATCCGCGGCGAGGAGGGCGGCGGCGCCCACGTGCCGATCATCATGCTCACCGCCGAGCGTGAGGTCGAGCAGAAGGTCCGCGGACTGCGCGCCGGCGCCGACGACTACCTCATCAAGCCGTTCCACCCGGCCGAGCTGCTGGCGCGGATCAAGAGCCTGCTCGCCCGCTTCGCGCCACGCGACGCGTTGCTGGCCCGCCCGCCGATGGGCCGCGTGCTCGCGTTCTACGGCGCGAAGGGCGGCGTCGGGACCACGACGATCGCGATCAACGCGGCGATCGCGTTCCACCGCGAGCTCGGCCGCAAGGTCTGCCTGGTCGACGGCAACCTCCAGTTCGGCGACCACCGCGTGTTCCTCGACCTCGGGCTCGACCGGAAGAGCATCGTCGACATCGTCACGGCGCCCTCGATCGACACGGATCTCATCCGCAACGTCATCGTCAAGCACGATTCGGGCGTCGATCTGCTGCTCGCCCCGCCGTCGCCGGAGACCGCGGAGCTCGTGCGGCCCGAGCACCTGCCGTTCATCACCGAGCAGCTGACGTCGCTCTACGACTACATCCTCGTCGACGTCGACAAGCGGCTCGACGACGTCAACCTCGGCGTCTTCGAGGCGGCCGAGACCGTGTTCGTCGTGATGACCGCCGACCTGTCGTGCCTCAAGAACGTCCGCCTGATCCTCGAGACCATGAACCACCTCGGCTACCCGCCGGCCAAGGTCCAGCTCGTGCTGAACCGCTCGAACGCGTTCACCGGCATCAACGTGAAGAACGCCGAGGGCGCGTTGCGCCGGACGATCGACCACCAGGTCGTCAACGAGTACCGCGGCGCGATCAGCGCGCTGAACTCCGGCGCGCCGTTCATGTTCACCAAGGCCGATTCGCCGCTCGGCGCCTCCCTGCTGCAGTTCGCGCGGGGCGTCGACAAGGTGGCCGCCGCTCCGCAGCCGGTGCCTGCCGGGGCGCGCTGATCGTCTTCTGGCCGGCGCCGCGGGCGCGGGTCGCGTGCAGCGCGCGATGGGTCGTCGGTGAGGGCCCGATAAGCCCTGGGTGAGCGGCGCTCGATAGCGTGGCGGCGTGTTGGCCGTCGTCCCCTCAGCAACCCTGCACGGCCTCGACGGCCGGTCGATCCGCGTCGAGGTCGACGTCGCGCCCGGCCTGCCGGGCTTCACGGTCGTCGGGCTGGGCGACACCGCGGTCCAGGAGGCGCGCGAACGGGTTCGCGGGGCGATCCGCAACGCCGGGTTCGTCTTCCCGCCACGCCGGATCACGGTCAACCTCGCTCCCGCCGAGCTGCGCAAGACCGGCGCGTCGCTCGACCTGGCCATCGCGCTCGGGATCCTGCTCGGCTCGGAGCAGGTCCGGACCGGCGGCGCGGCGATCGGGCTGTTGGGCGAGCTCGGCCTGGACGGCGAGGTGCGGGCGGTGCCCGGGATCCTGCCGATGGTCGCGGCCCTTGCCGCGCGACGGATCAAGCGGGTCGTGGTCGCGACCGCCGCGGTCGCCGAGGCCAGGCTCGTCGAGGGGGCGGACGTCATCGGCGTGACGAACCTCCAGGAGGCGACCGAGGTCGTTCGCGGGCAGCGGCGACGTCGGCGTCCGGTCGTGGCGATGCCCCGGGTGACGATCACCGGGCCGCGCCTATCACAGGGCGAGACGGCCACGCCGGCGAGTCCGCCGGTCTCGGTCACCCCCGATCTCGCCGAGGTCCGTGGCCAGGCGCAGGCGAGACGCGCCGTGGAGATCGCGATCGCGGGCCGGCACGGACTCCTGATGACGGGTCCACCCGGCGTCGGCAAGACGCTGCTCGCACGGACCATCCCGGGTCTCGTCCCGCCGCTGGACGATGCCGCCGCCCTCGCGGTGACGATCGTCGCCTCGGCGGCGGGCGAGGGGCCGATCACCGAGCTGCGCCGCGAGCCGCCGTTCCGATCCCCGCACCACACGCTCTCGTATGCCGCGATGGTCGGTGGCGGAGCGGCGCTCGCCCCAGGCGAGATCACCAGGGCCGACAACGGCGTCCTGTTCCTCGACGAGCTCGCCGAGTTCGATCGCGACGTGATGGAGGCGCTCCGCCAGCCGCTCGAGGAGGGTCGCGTCGTGATCGCGCGCGCCGGCCGGGTCATGACGTTCCCGGCCCGCTTCCAGCTGATCGCGGCGATGAACCCGTGTCCGTGCGGGTTCGCCGGATCGCTGCCCGAGAGTCGCTGTCGCTGCACCCCGGGCGAGGTCGAGCGGTACCAGCGGCGCGTGTCCGGGCCGCTCCGCGATCGGATCGACCTGTGGGTCGACATGCCGCGCATCGGGGCGGCGTCGCTCGTCGCGATGCACGACCCCGAGGATTCCGCGACGGTCGCCGCGCGGATCGCCGTCGCGCGCAAGCGCGCGTCGCTCGACGGCGAGCGCGTGAACGGGCGCCTCCGCGGCCGTCGCCTGCGCCGCGCGTGCCGGCTCACCGGGGAGGGAGCGCGGCGCGTGACCGAGCTGGCCGACGCGGAGCTGGCCAGCGGGCGCGGGACGGAGCGGCTGCTGCGTGTCGCCAGGACGATCGCGGATCTGGCCGGCTCGCCGGCCGTCGAGGTGGCGCACCTCGAGGAAGCGGCGCATTTTCGGCCCGTGCTGGCCCGCGACCCAGCGGCGCTGGCGTCCTGACGGTGCTGGGCGTGGGTTCCGGCCCGGTGCGCGTGCAGAACCCGCCAGGGGAGCTCGGCCACCCGACGGCGCAGCCACCGAGCGACCCGTACGAGCCGGAGCGGGACGCGTGGGCCGTGCTCGCGGCGGTCCGCGGTCTCGGTCCGATCGGTTTTGGGGCGTTGCTGGAGCACTTCGGGTCCGCCCGTGCCGTGCTTGCCGTCGCGGCAGAGCCCGGTGGCGTCGGCCGGCTGATGGCCACGCCGGGCACCGTCGAGGGCGGACGGGAAAAGCCCATCAACGGCCTGATCGCGACCGCGATCGCCGAACAAGTCCAGTGGCGCGACCCGATCCTGGCGAGGCTGCGTGCGCTCGACGTACAGGTCGTCACGATCGAGGAGCCCGCCTACCCGGTGCGGCTCGCCGCGGTCGCGATGCCACCCCACGTGCTCTACGTTCGCGGGGCCGCGGCGGCACTGGGCCGTCAGCGCGCGGTCGCGGTGGTCGGCACGCGTCGGGCGACCGGCCAGGGGCGCACCACCGCCGGCCGGATCGCCACGGCGCTGGTCGGCGCGGACGCGACCGTGGTGTCCGGGCTCGCTTTCGGCATCGATGGCGCCGCCCACGAGGCGACGATCCGGGCAGGCGGCACGACCGTCGCGGTCATCGGCGGCGGTCACGCCGCGCTCGGCCCGAGGGCCCATATGCGTCTCGCGGACGCGATCCTGGCGTCGGGTGGGGCGGTCGTATCCGAGCTCGCGCCGGACACCGAGCCCTCGAAGGGCACGTTCCCCCGCCGGAACCGGATCATCAGCGGGCTGAGCGACGCCACGGTCGTCGTCGAGGCGCCGGCACGCTCTGGCGCGCTGATCACGGCCTCCTGGGCGCTCGAACAGGGGCGCGGCTGTTTCCTCGTGCCGGGCTCCATCGATGATCGTGCGGCGGCCGGGTGCCTCGCCTTCCTGCGCGAGTGGGCAGACGCCACGCACATCGTCGCCGGCATCCCCCAACTCATCGCCGACCTCGGCTACACCGATCCGGCCACGGGTCGTGACGATCGCATCGCGCTGGCCTCGATCCAGGATCTCGGCCTCGCGGAGATGGCGCTCGCACGCTCGCTCGTGGCCGGGCTCGCCACCGTGGACGAGCTCGTGGCGACGACCGATTACCCGGTCGCGACCGTCCTCGCCGCCCTGACCATGCTGGAGCGACGGGGGCTGGCGGTGGGGGCGTATGGTCGGTATCGACCAGCGGGATCCCTGCTCGGCGAGGTACGAACGTTCCGGGAGGATGCCCTACGAAAGACTCGGGGGGCGGTTGCCCGCCCCAAGGAGCCGGTGCTACCCTGACCGGCGCGTTCGCCCCAGCGGACGCGGGCGGCCATTCGGGACCCCCACCCGTCGCCCCATGACGCTGCAGCCGGGTTCTGTATTGCGGAAGTACCTCGTCGCGATCCTGGCCGTCCCCGTGCTTGCTTCGGTGTACGCGGCGACGGCGTTGGGCCGATCCAGGATGGTCCGGGCGGGGGCAGCGATCAGCATGGGCGCCATCGTGGCCGTCGGCGCGATCGCGCTGGCGCGCCCGACCGTGACCACCGCATCACCGGTCCGAGACATCGTCCCGTTGACCCAGGCGGCCTTCCGAACCGCGGTCGGCACGAAGGTCCAGCTCGATGCCCCGGCGACCATCGCGTTCACGACACCCATGGAGCGCGCGTCGGTCGAGGCTGCCCTGCGCGTCGAGCCGCGCGTGGACGTGACACTCCGCTGGAACGCCAATTCCACGAGCCTGGCGATCGCACCCGCCACGCACTGGTCGGCCGGCACGTTCTACACGGTCACGGTCGGTGCCGGTGCGCTGGCCTCCAGCGGCCGGCCGATGACGACCCCGGCGCGCGCCTCGTTCCTGACCCGCGAGGCGACTGCCGCGGTCCTCGCGGCGACCTCCGCCGCGGGTTCGCGCGTCTCGATCGATACGGCGTTCACCGTCACGTTCGACCAGTCGGTCGATCCCACGTCGGTCGCGGCGGCGATCCGCCTCGAGCCGGCGACGCGCGGCGCGGTCACGAGCGCCCCGGGTCGCGACGGCACGACCGTCTACACGTTCACCCCGTCGAAGGCGCTGAAGCCGGACGCTCGGTATCGGTTGATCGTGGCCGGTGCCCGTGACGCTGCGGGCGCCGTGATCGGCGCCAGCTCGCTGGCCGTCCGGACCGCGGTGGCGCCGAGCATCGTGCGCTTCCGGCCCAGGCCGCTGACCCAGGACGTCCCGCGCGCTTCGGACATCTCGGTGCGCTTCACCCGGCCGATGGACCACCGGACCACCAAGGCCGCGTTCAAGGTCACCGCTGCCGGCAAAGCGGTCAAGGGCACGATCACGTTCGCCGAGAACGACACGGTGCTGATCTTCGACCCGACGTCGGTGCTGCCCTGGGATGCCCGGATCGTCGCGAGCGTCGCCAAGACCGCGCGGAGCACGGACGGCGTCTCGCTCGCTGTCAACACCCAGGTCAAGTTCCATACCGTCGCCCGGGTCGTCAAGGTGGCGAAGACGAGCGGCGGCAGCGGTGGAGGCGGTGGCGGCGGGGGCGGATCCGTGGGCGGCGGCAGCTGGGCCGCGGTGGAGCGCTACTACCTCGGCTTGATGAACTGCACGCGCACCGGTGGCCTCGTGACGTCGGGCGGCGACTGCAGCAGCCCTGGGGGCAGAAGCGTCGCCCCGTTGTGGATCGACTCCGGGATCAGCTCGAAGGTCTCGCGCCCGTACGCCAAGAAGCTCGCCGTGAACAACATGTGTACGCACTTCAGCGGCGGCAACCCCGGTGATCGCCTGCGTCGCGCCGGCTACAACAGCTACCGCTGGGGGGAAAACCTCGGGTGCCGATCCGGTAATCCGTACAGCGCCGTCCTGGGCAGTCACCTGTACTTCCAGAGCGAACGGTCGTGGAGCCCGCAGGGCGGCCACTACGTGAACCTGATGAACGCCCAGTACGACCGCGTCGGGCTCGGCGTGTGGGTGTCCGGGGGACGCGTCCGGCTCGTCATCGACTTCTACCACCCCTAGACCGGACCTTCGGGTCCCTCCCGACGGGACCTCCCGCGGGAGACGATGCGCGGCGTGATCCGTAACGCCGTGCTCCACATCGCCAACGAGCAGCCGCTGCTGTGCGACCTGTTCGAGATGCCCAATCCGGCCGACGTCGCGCTGCGCTGCACCAACCTGCGCATGCTCGACGGGAAGCGGCCGATCTTCATCGATGACATCCGCGGGGTGTTCGTCTTCCCGTACCTGCACATCCGGTTCATCGAGGTCTCGCCAGCGGAAGCGGCCGCGGCCGGGCTCCCGGTCGAAGTGCCGGTCGCGGTCGCTGTCGGTGGGCCACACACGCCCGTCCCTGCCGACGACGACGGCGAGCTCGAGATCGACGAGGACTTCCTCCGGCGCATCCGCGAGGTTTAGACGCACCCTTCGGGTGCGAAGGATTGCCCGGTCTCGTCGGCGACCAGCCGAGCGTGAAGGGTCCGTGCAGGACCCGGTGCTACACTCCCGGCCGTGCCACGCAACCTGGTGATCGTCGAATCTCCGGCGAAGGCGCGGACCATCGAGCGCTACCTCGGCGACGATTACCGTGTCCTCGCGTCCTACGGTCATGTCCGCGACCTCCCCGAGAACCCCGGCAAGGGCAAGTTCGGTGTCGACGTCGACCACGATTTCGCCCCCGAGTACGTCGTCAACGACGACCGGCGCAAGCAGGTCACCGACATCGAGAAGGCGGCCAAGGGGTCCGACCTCGTCTACCTCGCGACCGACCTCGACCGCGAAGGGGAGGCGATCGCGTGGCACGTGGCCGAGGCCGCGCACGTCCCCTCGGAGAAGACGCGCCGCGTGACGTTCAGCGAGATCACCGAGCCCGCGATCCGGGAGGCGTTCGCGCACCCGCGCAGCATCGATCGCAACCTCGTCGATGCGCAGCAGACGCGGCGCATCGTCGATCGGCTCGTCGGCTACACGCTCAGCCCCTTGCTGTCACGCAAGGTCCGCGGCGGCCTCTCTGCCGGGCGGGTGCAGTCGGTGGCGGTTCGTCTGGTCGTCGAGCGCGAGCGCGAGATCGAGGCGTTCACCGCCCGCGAGTACTGGACGATCGAGGCGATCCTGGCCACGGCCAGCGGCGATACCTTCGCCGCGGAGCTCGTGCGCATCGACGGCGACGCGCTCGACCTGCCCGATGAGGCGACCACCGAGCGCCACGTCACCGCGCTTCGCGAGGCGCACCCGGTCGTGCGCAAGATCGGCGTCCGAACCCAGAAGCGCTCCCCGGCGCCACCGTTCACGACCTCCACCCTCCAGCAGGAGGCGAGCCGCAAGCTGTCGTTCAGCCCCAAGCGGACGATGTCGATCGCCCAGAAGCTGTACGAGGGCGTCGACACGCCGGATGGGCACGTCGGCCTGATCACCTACATGCGGACCGACTCGACCGCGATGGCCGGGATCGCCATGGGCGAGGCCCGGGACGTGATCGCGAGCCGGTTCGGCGATCCATACACGATGCCCAAGGGACGCGTCTACAAGACGACCGCGAAAGGTGCCCAGGAGGCGCACGAGTCGATCCGGCCGACCTCGTTCGAGCGGGACCCGGACTCGCTGGCGGGCACGCTCAAGCCCGAGGAGCTGCGGCTCTACCGCCTGATCTGGCAGCGGGCGCTCGCGTCGCAGATGGCGCCGAAGGAGCTCGAGACGACCACGGTCGACCTCGAGGACGGACCGTACGAGCTGCGCGCGACGTCGACGCGGACGCTGTTCGAGGGGTTCGCCCGCGTGTACACCGAGGGTCGCGACGACGGTGGCGAGGACGCCGACGAGGCGGTCCGCCGACTGCCGGCGCTGGCCGAGGGCGATCGCACGGACGTGCGCGAGGTCACGCCGACCCAGCACTTCACCGAACCGCCGCCGCGCTTCACCGAGGCGACGCTGATCAAGGCGCTCGAGGAGCACGGCATCGGCCGCCCCTCCACGTATGCCGCCACGATCTCGACGATCGTCGACCGTGGCTACGTGCGGATCGAGGAGCGCCGGCTCCACCCGGAGCTCGTCGCGCAGATCGTCACGGACCTCCTGGTCGAGCACTTCGGCGACTACGTCGACCTCGAGTTCACGGCTCGGATGGAGGAGGAGCTCGACGAGATCGCCCGCGGCGAGCGGGCGTGGGTGCCGCTGCTCCAGGCGTTCTACGCGCCGCTGCGCGACCGCGTCGCCGAAAAGCGTCGCGAGCTGCGCCGCAGCGATTTCACGACCGAGGAGACCGACGAGGTCTGTTCCGAAGGCCATCCGATGGTGATCCGCCTCGGGCGCAACGGCCGGTTCCTGGCGTGCTCGAAGTACCCCGAGCACAAGGAGACGCGGCCGCTCCCCGGCGATGAGCCACCGCCCCAGGAGGGCACGGGCGAGGTCTGCCCGAAGTGCGGCGAGGGGACGCTGGTCGGCAAGCGCGGCCGCTTCGGGCCGTTCGTCGGCTGCTCGCGCTATCCGGACTGCGACTACATCAAGAAGGAAGGTCCGCCGCCGCCCGATCCGTTGGCCTTCGAGGTCGTCTGCCCGAAGAACAACGACGGCCATCTCGTCCCGCGTCGCGCGAGACGGACCGGCAACGTCTTCTACGGGTGCTCCAACTACCCCAAGTGCGACTTCACGACGAACTACGAACCCCTCGGCGGGCTGCACGATACCGACGACGGCCCGCTGGCCCGCAAGGGCGAGGCCGCGATCTGTCTGAAGTGCGGCTCGACGAGCGAGGCGCAACCCGACGACGTGGTCCCCGGCGAGCGCTATCCGGGCGGTCCGCCGGATCCCGCCGCGCTCGCGCGACCGGCGCGGGCCCGGGCCGCCGGTGGGCGGGCGCCGGGGCGCGGTCGAGCCGGCGGGCGTACCGCTCGCGCGGGCGGTCGCACGAGGCGCACCACCGAGTCGGCTCCGGAGGCGTGAGCGCGGTCGCGGGCGATCCTGCGACCCATCCGGGCCTGGAACGGTTCCTCCGCTCGCTGGCGGCGCGTGACGCGTCGCCGCACACGATCCGTGCCTATCGCACGGCGGTCGGCACCTACCTCGATTGGCTGGCCGCGAACGGCGTCGATTGGACGAGGCCACGTCGACCGGAGCTGCGCGGGTATCTCGCGCGCCTCGGTGCCGACGCCAGCCGATCCACGGTCGCCCAGCGCCTTGCCGCGATCCGCTCGTTCCATCGCTGGGCCGCCCGCGAGGGGCTCGCGGCCGGCGACCCGTGGGGAGCGATCGCGACGCCACGACTCCCGCGGCGACTGCCGCGCGTCCTCGAGGTCGACCAGGTGGCGCGGCTGCTGGCCGTGGTGGATGGCGAGCTCGATGCCGCCGAGACGACCCGCCCCGACCGCGTTCCCCTCGCGACCGCGCTCGCCTTGCGCGATCGCGCGCTCGTGGAGACCGCGTACGCCGCGGGGCTGCGCATCAGCGAGCTGGCCGCCGCGGATCTCGGGAGCCTGGACCTGCGACGCGGCGAGATCCGGGTGATCGGCAAGGGGCGCAAGGAGCGGATCGGGCTGCTCGGTCGGCCGGCGGTACATGCGCTGGAGGCATACCTCGACCACGGGCGCCCGATCCTGCTCGAACGGGCGGCCGGCCGTGACGGCGAGCGCGCCGATGCGCCATCCAAGCGAGGTCTTCCTGAACCACTCGGGCGTGCCGCTCGGCGTCCGCGGGCTGCGCTATCGGCTCGACCGGCTGTGCCGCGCGGCCGGTCTGCCCGAAGGCGTCTCGCCGCACACGTTGCGTCACTCGTTCGCGACGCACCTGCTCGATGGTGGCGCCGACCTGCGCGTCGTCCAGGAGCTGCTCGGTCACGAGAACCTGGCCACGACCCAGGTGTACACGCACGTGTCGCCGGCGCGGCTGGCGGCCGCCTACCGCGACGCCCATCCACGAGCGCGGCGGACGACCGGAGCGTGACCACCAGTCGCGTGCTGGCCCGGGCAGGGCTGATCGTCTCGACGGCCTTCCTCGTCTCGCGCGTCCTCGGCTGGCTCCGGTTGGTGGTGATCGCCGACGCGGTGCCCGACCCGGCGGAGCTCGACGCGTTCTTCGCCGCGTTCCGGATCCCGGACCTGCTGTTCCAGCTCGTGGCCGCCGGAGCGCTCTCGTCGGCACTCATCCCGGTGATCGCCGGGCTGCTCGAGACCGACGGCGAGTCCCGCGCCTGGCGCGTGGTCTCGACCGTGGCCAACCTGATGGTCGCCACGCTGCTCGTCCTCGCCCTGATCGTGCTGGTCTTCGCCGATCGCCTCGTACCGATCTACACGAGCGGGTTCGGGCCCGAGGCGATGACCCGGACCATCGAGCTGACGCGGGTCATGGTGCTGAGCCCGATCTTCCTGGCGCTCGGCGCGCTCGCCACGAGCGTCCTGAACGCCCGCGGCCGGTTCGCCGCATCGGCCATCGCCCCGATCGTCTACAACCTCGCGATCATCGGGGCGGCGCTGATCCTCGCCCCGACTTACGGTGCCCTGGGGCTGGCCGTCGGCGTCGTCCTCGGGTCGCTCGGTCACCTCCTCGTTCAGATCCGGCCGCTCCAGGCGATCGGC
Source organism: uncultured Chloroflexia bacterium (assembly GCA_963788235.1). Classification (GTDB taxonomy): domain Bacteria; phylum Chloroflexota; class Limnocylindria; order Limnocylindrales; family CSP1-4; genus SPCO01. The sequence continues at coordinate 1,006,421 of CAWBFV010000004.1, forward strand.
TTCCACTACGAGCCGCGGATCGACGCGGCGGACCCGGCCGCCCGAAAGGCCCTCGCGCTGATGGCGCCGCGGGCCGTTGGTCTCGGGGCGGGGCAGATCACGTTCGTCGTCGTGACCTCGCTGGCGACGACGATCGGGGTCGGCGCGGTGACCGCATTCACGATCGCCTTCACGCTGCTCCAGATCCCGATCGGGGTGATCGGCGTCCCACTCGGGGTCGTGCTGTTCCCGTCGTTGTCGCGTGGCGCGGCGTCCGGTGACCACGTCGAGTTCGTCGGCCTGCTGACGCGCTCGATGCGCCTCCTCGCGGTGGTGATGATCCCGGTCGGGGTGCTGGCGGCGATCGTCCGGGTCGAGGTCGTCGCGCTGCTCTTCGGGCAGCTCGATCCGGTCACGATCCAGCGGACGGCGGACACGTTCCTCGCGTTCCTCCTCGGGCTGCCCGCCCACGCGCTGATCGCGGTGCTGGCCCGAGCGTTCTACGCGCGCCAGGACACCGTCACGCCGGTCGCACTGGCGGTCCTTGCGGTGGTCGTGAACACGACGCTCGCCGTGGCGCTTGTCGGCCCGCTCGGGCTGCCCGGGCTGGCGATCGCGATCGCCGGGGCCGCGTGGCTCGAGGCCGCCGGGTTGACCGTGCTCCTGCGCCGCCGCGAAGGTCCCCTCGGCCTGGCGACGGTGATCGACGTCGCCGTGCGCACCCTGGTCGCGTCGGCGATCGCGGGCGCCATCGCGACCTTCGTCCACCTCCTGGTGGGGCCTGCGCTGGCCCCGGATCCGACCTCGATCGGTCGCGCCGGGATCCCCGGTCTGGCCGCGGTCATCGTGATCGTATCGGGGGCCTTCGCCTCGGCGTTCTGGGTGCTGGCGTTCGCCTTGCGGATCGATGACGCCCGATCTATCGTCGCGATCATGGTCGACGCGCTCCGCCGCCCACGAGCGTCGTGACCGCAGCGAGTGACCTGGACGCCTGGGACGCCCTCGTCGAAACGAGCGATCCCGGCTCGTACCTCCAATTGCATGCCTGGGCCGAGGTCAAAGCCGTCAACGGCTGGGCGGCGCACCGCATCCAGGCGAGCGATCGAGTCGGCGCGCAGGTGCTCGTCCGCCGCCCACGACCGTTGCCGTGGGGGTTCGCCTACGCGCCACGCGGCCCGTTGGGCGGCGGCTGGTCACCGGACGAGGTCGCCGCCTTCACGGAAGCCGTTCGCGGGCAGCTGCCAGCCGTCGCCGGGCGCGTGTCGCACCTGCGGATCGACCCCGAGATCGAGATCGACGGCCCGCACGACCGCGAGGGCGCACTCCGTCGGGCGCTTTCGGCGAACGGGTGGCGCCAAGCCCCGCCGATCCAGCCCGCCTCGACCCGGATCATCGACCTCGGTGCGGACGAGGCGGCGCTCTGGGCCGACCTGCGCAAGAAATGGCGCCAGTACGTCAACAAGGCCAAGAGCGGGGGTGTCGTCGTCGTCGACGCCGGCGGTGATCGACTCGGCGAGTTCTATCGGATCTACCGCGAGACGGCGGATCGCGCCGGGTTCCTCATCCGGACGGAGGCGGCCTACCGCGACGTCTGGGATGCCTTCGCGCCGAAGGGCCGCGCGCGCCTCCTCTTCGCCCAAACGGCCGAGGGCGAGCCGCTCGCGTCGCTGTTCCTGGTCCGATCCGGCTCGCGGGTCGTCGAGCCGTACGGCGGCATGACGCAGGCAGGCGCCGACACCCGCGCCAACTACCTGCTCAAGTGGGAGGCGATCCGCACGTCGCGCGAGCAGGGTGCGACGAGCTACGACCTGTGGGGTCTGGCGACCGGCGGCATCGCCCATTTCAAGACCGGGTTCGGTGGCCGGGAGGTCCGCTACATCGGGGCGTGGGATCTCGTGCTCGACTCACTTGGCAAGACCGTCTACGAGACGGCGGGACGAGCGCGCGTCTGGTGGGCCCGCCGTCGGCACGGGTTGGCCGGTGGTGGCAGTGCAGCCGCGTTCGGGGGCGGGGAGGGCGCCGAATGACCGGTGGGGCGAGTGGGGAGGCCGGCTTCCCGCGTGATGCGACGCCTGCGGAGCTCGAGCGCTGGGATCGGCTCGTGGTCGAATCGCCGGGCGGCCACGTCTACCAGTCGCGCGCCTGGGCCGAGCAGCGGGCAAAGGTCGGCTGGCGGCCGCGCCACGTGATGGTCGATCCCGATCACGGCGCCCTCGTCCTGCATCGACCGTTCCCGTTGATCGGCGGGAGCAGCGCCTACGTGCCACGCGGGCCGGTCGTCGACTCGAGCGACCCGACCGACGGCGGCGAGGCGGCCGCCGCGCGCCTGATCACGATGACCGATTGGCTCGGCCGGCGCGGCGTCGCCGTCATCGCTACCGACGCCGAGGTGCCCGCCGCGGACGCCGCCTACGGTCGCGCGATCAGGGCCGCCGGGTTCAAGCCGATCCGCGAGATCCAGCCGTCGCGGCATCGCGTCAGCCTCGCGCTGGCCCGCGACACCGACGACGACGCGGTTCGCGCCAACCTCACGAAGAGCACCCGCCAGCGCGTCGCGGCCGCGGAACGCGACGGCATCGTCGTCCAGCGCCATGACACCGCGGGCTGGGGCAGCCTGCATCCGCTCTTCGAGCGCCCGAGCCGGCCGCTCGGCCTGGCGCTCACCGATTTCGCGACGCTGCTCGAAGGGACCGGCGAGCGACTGGGGTTCCGGTTCGGGCCGCGCCAGGTCTTCATCGACTGGTGGACCGCGGCGCATGCTGCCGGCCTCCTCGTCTACCTCGAGGCCTTCGATGCTGCCGCGGCCCCCGACCGACCGCTCGGTGGGCTCATCCTGTATCGCCACGGCGATCGACTCTCGACCGTCCACTCCGCCGATGCGCCGGGTGTCCGCGAATCGCACCCGGGGGTCATGCACCTGCTGCGCTGGCGGGCGATCCAGCTGGCGATCCGCGAGGGACGCTCGGAGATGGACCTCGGCGGCGTGGACACCGCGCCCGACCACGCCGAGCCCCAGGAGGGCGACCCGATGGCGGGGCTGTACGAGCACAAGCGGTCCTTCGGGGCGAGCTGGGTCGAGATGACCGGTGCGCATGAACGGGTCCTGTCCCCGGCGCGGTACGCCGTGGGCCTGGTCATCGCCGGCACCCTGCGCCTGATCCGTCGCGGCCGATGACCCAGCCCGAGACCCGCTCCCTCGACGGGCTCCTGACGCGGCTCGCCGCCGAGGGACGACTCCGTGGGACGCGCCTCGGCGGACGTCCGGTCGCCGCGGCCGATCTCGCCGCGATCGAGGTGACCGGGGTCACCCACGACTCGCGCGCGGTGCATGCCGGCTCGCTGTTCGTGGCGATCCCCGGACAGCATGCGGACGGCCACGACTTCGCGGAGGCTGCGGTCGAGGGCGGCGCGGCGGGGCTCATCGTCGAACGGCCGCTGCCCGGGGTCGCCGCGGCGCAGATCGTGGTCGATGCCGCTCGACCGGCCCTCGCGAGCGCAGCGGCCTGGTGGTACGGCGATCCGTCGCACGAGCTGACCGTCGTCGGGATCACCGGTACCGACGGGAAGACCACGACCGCGTACCTGGCCGTCGCGGCACTGGAGGCCGCCGGGTTGGCGACCGGGATGATCGGCACGATCGCGACGCGGATCGGCGGACGGACCGACGACCACGCCGCCCATGCCACGACACCGGAGGCCCCCGAGCTCCAGGCCACGTTGCGAGCCATGGTCGATGCCGGCGATCGCGTGGCCGTGGTCGAGACGACGTCCCATGGGCTCGCCCTGGAGCGCGTGGCCGGCGTCGCCTACGACGTCGCGATCCTGACCAACGTGACCCACGAGCATCTCGAGCTCCACGGGACGTGGGAGGCGTACCGCGACGCGAAGCTGTCGCTGTTCGATCGACTCCGGCTGACGCGCGGGATCGCAAAGCCGCAACCGGTGCCGTCGACGGCGATCGTCAATCTCGACGACCCGTCGGCAGGCGTGTTCATCGGCACGGCGCGCGGCGCCGGGGCGCAGGTGATCACGTTCGGCACCGAGGAGGCCGCCGACGTGCGCGCGACCCGGGTCACCGAGGACGGAGGCGGCCTGCACGCGGAGGTCACGACGCCAGACGGGGACACGACGCTCGATCTGCGCCTCGCTGGGCGGTTCAACATCCACAACGGGCTCGCGGTCGTCGCGCTCGGACGGGCTCTCGGGCTGGATCCTGCCCGCGTCCGCGAGGGGCTCGCCGGCCTGACCACCGTGCCGGGTCGCATGGAACGGGTCGAGCTCGGCCAGCCGTTCGGCGTCGTGGTCGACTTCGCGCACAGCCCCGCGTCGCTGACGACGGTCCTCGATCTGCTGGCGCCGGCGGCCGCGGCGCGAGGCGGGGGCTTGATCGCGGTCTTCGGATCAGCCGGTGAGCGTGATACGGCCAAACGACCGCAGATGGGCCGGATCGCCGCCGAGCGTGCTCGGCTCGTGATCGTGACCGACGAGGACCCTCGCGACGAGGATCGCGAGGCGATCCTCGATGACATCGCGCGCGGCGCGGAGTCGGCCGGCCGCAGGCGGGGCCACGACCTGCTGCTCATCGCCGATCGTCGCGAGGCGATCGCTGCCGCGTTCGAGGCGGCCCGACCGGGCGACATCGTGCTGCTGGCGGGCAAAGGCCACGAACGCTCGATCATCGGCCCCGACGGGGAGCGGCCGTGGGACGAACGGGCAGTGGCCGAAGAGCTGCTCCGCGAGGCATCGTTCGGCGGGATCGGAGACGCCCCGGCCTGATCGGCCGTGACCCGCTGCTATCCTTTTCTGACCGATGGCCACCACAACGCCACGCACGAAACGCGCCGCACCCGCGGCGGCGGCCCCCGCGCCACCGCCGGAGCGGACGGCCGCGCCTGCGCGGCACGCGACGGCGGCGACGGCCACCGCCACGACGCGCGCCAAGACGCCAAAGACCCCGACTCGCCGCGGTCCGCGCCGATCGCCGGCCTCGAAGCCGGGGACGGGCACCGCGTTCGACCTCGAGGGGCTGCGAACCGCCCTCAAGAAATCGATCGCCTCACACCACGCGACCGCCGACCTGACCGACATCGACCGCGCCTTCGATCTCGCGGTCGACGCCCACCAGGGGCAGACGCGCGCCACCGGCGAGCCGTACGTCACGCATCCGATCGCCTCGGCCCAGATCCTGGCCGATCTCGGCATCGACCCGATCGCGATCGAGGCGGCGCTCCTCCATGACGTCCCGGAGGACACCGAGTACAGCCTGACCGACATCGAGGACCGCTTCAGCGCCGAGGTCGCCCACCTCGTCGACGGCGTGACCAAGCTGTCGCGCTTCTCGACGCACAGCCACGAGCAGCAGCAGGCCGAGAACATCCGAAAGATGCTGCTGGCGATGGCGGAGGACATCCGGGTCGTCCTCATCAAGCTCGCCGACCGGCTCCACAACATGCGAACGCTGTACGGGCTGCCCTCCGAGAAGCAGCTCCGCATCGCGCGCCAGACCATGGAGATCTACGCACCGCTCGCGGAGCGGCTCGGGATCTGGCAGATCAAGTGGGAGCTCGAGGACCTCGCGTTCAAGGCGCTCGAGCCGGAGCGCTTCCGCGAGCTCGCCAAGCTGCTCGACACCCGCCGGAAGGGTCGCGAGTCGTACATCGATCGCGCGATCGCCGAGCTTGAGCCCAAGCTGCGCGCCGCCGGCATCACCGCCGATCTCGAAGGCCGGCCGAAGCACATCTACAGCATCTGGAAGAAGATGCAGCGCAAGAGCGCGGAGTTCGGCGAGATCTACGACGTCTACGCCATCCGCGTGCTGGTCGACGAGGTGCGTGACTGTTACGCCGCCCTCGGCATCGTGCACAGCATCTGGCGTCCGATCCCTGGTCAGTTCGACGACTACATCGCGGTTCCCAAGAACAACCTCTACCAGTCGCTGCACACGGCGGTGATCGCGATCGACGGCAAGCCGCTCGAGATCCAGATCCGCACCCATCAGATGCACCAGGTCTCCGAGGTCGGCATCGCCGCCCACTGGCGCTACAAGGAAGGCTCGAAGTCGGACCGCGAGTACGACGCCAAGCTCGCCTGGCTCCGCCAGCTGCTCGACTGGCAGCGCGACGTGTCCGATTCGGACGCGACCGAGTTCGTCGAGGGCATCAAGCTCGACATCTTCCAGGACCAGGTCTTCGTGTTCACGCCGCGTGGCGACATCAAGGACCTGCCGGCGGGCGCGACGCCGCTCGACTTCGCCTACCGGATCCACACCGATGTCGGCCACCGCACGATCGGGGCCAAGGTCAACAACCGCCTCGTGCCGCTCGATTACCGCCTCAAGAACGGCGACATCGTCGAGATCGTCACGACCAAGGCCGACCACGGGCCGTCGCGTGACTGGCTCAACGTCGTCCGGACAAGCCACGCCCGCGAAAAGATCCGCCAATGGTTCAAGCGCAAGGACCGTGACGAGAACATCGTCCACGGCCGCGAGTCGCTCGAACGCGAGCTGCGCCGCCTCGCGCGAACGACGATCGCGGCGGTGGGGCACGACAAGATCGCTGAGGTCGCGAAGCAGCTCAACTTCGAGACCCCCGACGACTTCTACGCAGCCATCGGCTATGGCGCGATCGGGCCGCAGGCCGTGGTCATGCGCCTGGGCGTGGTCGACGACGGCCAGAGCCAGCTGCCGACCGTCGCACCGCCGCAGCAGATCCCGCGGACCGGTGGGGTTCGGGTCAAGGGCGTCGGCGACCTGCTGGTCCGCTTCGCCAAGTGCTGCCACCCGATCCCGGGCGACCCGATCGTCGGGTTCATCACGCGCGGCAAGGGCGTCACCGTCCACCTGCGCAGCTGTCCGACCGTCGTGAACGAGCGCGAGGTCAGCCGCCTGATCGAGGTCGAGTGGGAGGCCGAGCCGACGCAGACCTACCCGATCGCGATCCGCGTCGAGGCCTACGACCGAACCGGGCTGCTCAACGACATCACGCAGGTCGTGGCCGAGAACAAGGTCAACATCGTGGCGGCCTCCGTCGGGGTCACCCCCGACCACACGGCGGTCGTCACGGCGACGATCCAGGTCCATTCGGTGTCGCAGCTGGCTCGGGTGATGAGCCGGATCGAGAACCTCAAGGACGTGATCAGCGTCCAACGCGACCTCGGGTAGGGCGACTCGGGGAGACGGCGATGCTCGCGGCGAGGGCGGTCGGCCTGACCCACGCCGACCGCTAGACTTCGGCGCGATGCCGACGTTCCGCGCCGCGCGAGGCACGCGCGACCTGTTGCCCGACGAGACGCCGACCTGGACGCGCCTGGAGCGGTTGGCGGCGGACCTCGCGACCCGCTACGGGTATCGCCGCATCGAGACGCCGATGTTCGAGCAGGTGGCGGTGTTCGAGCGGGGCGTCGGCGAGGTCACCGACATCATCGAGAAGGAGCTGTTCCGCATCGTCCCCCGCACCGAGGAGGGCGAGGCGTGGGCGCTGCGTCCGGAGCCCACCGCCGGCATCGTCCGCGCCTACGTCCAGCACGGCATGCAGACCTGGCCGCAACCGGTGAAGGTCTACGAGATCGGGCCGATGTTCCGATACGACCGACCGCAGGCGGGTCGGTACCGACAGTTCTGGCAGTTCGACATCGAGGCCATCGGCGACGCTGGACCTGCGGTGGACGCCGAGATCGTCGAGCTCGGGATGCGCTACTACCGGGATGCGGGTCTTTCGGGTGTCGAAGTGCTGCTCAACTCGATCGGCGACGCCGCCTGCCGGCCGGCCTACGTCGCCGAGCTGACCGAGTACTACCGCGGTCGGGCCGAGGAGCTGCCGGCGCTCGAGCGCGATCGCCTCGAGCGCAACGTCCTGCGACTGCTCGACTCGAAGGACCCCGCGATGGCGCCGATCAACGCCGGGGCGCCGCGGATCACCGATCGGCTGTGCGACGCGTGTGCCGAGCACTTCGCGTCCGTGCGGGCACACCTCGACGCATTGGGCGTGCCGTATCGGCTGGAGTCAGGGCTGGTGCGCGGGCTCGACTACTACACGCGGACCGCGTTCGAGTTCTATATCCACGGCCGAGAGGGGCAACAACAGGCCCTCGGAGGCGGGGGTCGATACGACGGGCTCGTCGAGCTGCTCGGCGGTCGACCGACGCCTGGGATCGGCTTTGGGATCGGGCTGGATCGGCTGGTCCTCGCGCTCGCGGAGCAACGCGATGGTGCCGGCGGGGCCGCGGGGGCGGCGGGCCCCGGCGCCGACGCCCCGACGGCGGTCGTGGTCGGCGCGGACCCGGACGACACGGTGAGCCGGCTCCGGATCGCCACGGACCTGCGGGCTGCGGGGGTTACGGCACGTGCCGATCTCGCGCGCCGGAAGCTCGGCAAGCAGTTGGAGGCTGCCGCCCGCGAACAGGCGCATTTCGCGGTGATCGTCGGCGACGAGCTGGCGGACGGCGAGGTCCAACTCCGCGACCTGCCCGCGGGAACCCAGAAGCCGGTGCCGGTCGACGAGCTCGCGCGAGAGATCGCGCGAGCGCACGGCGCCCATCGTCATGGGGGCGACAGCTCGGGCTAGCGGGGCCCCCGAACGTCGCACCCACCCGTTGGTTGCACCAGACGCAAGATTCTGGGTTTCCCTTGCATCAGACGCATCAACGGTCGCCAGGACACCCCGACCGAGCCCGAATCGTGCGTCCCACGCACGAAATGACGCAACTGGGCCAAACGCACATCGGATTCGTGCATCAGGCGCACGGAATGAGCACGATTCCGAGCTCGCGGGAGGATCCGGCGACCGTTGATGCATCCGGTGCAACGCGCGGGGTGCGACCGCGGACTCGCTCGTGATACCTTCCCGGCGCCGCGCTTGCGCTCCTCTCTGGCCCTCCAGCGAACGCGGCCACCCGTCCGAGCGTGCAGTCATGGATGAATCACGCCTTGGTTGAAACGCTCGGGTTCGCCGCTGCCTCGTGGGGGCTGCTGATGGCGATCTCCCCGCTCCTCCAGATCCGCCGGATGATCGTTCGTCGCTCGTCAGCGGACGTATCGATCGCCTACCTGCTGGTCCTCCAGGCCGGCTTCCTGCTGTGGGTCGGCTACGGCATCGCGCTGGGCAACCCGGTGATCGCGGTCCCGAACTCGGTCGCGGCGATCGTCGGGGTCTTGACGATGACGGTGGCCTGGACGTACCGGCACGGAGCCCCAGCTACGGACTGACTCCGATGAACAGCGCTTGGGTGCACACGGAGGTTCTCCATGCAGACCCGCTCGTTCCCCTCCACCCCGGATGGCCGCTCGCCTGCCGGGGCCGAGGTTCGGTTCCTCATGGAAGGCGAGACCGGCAACATGATCCACTCCACCGTCCCACCAGGTCAGGTGAATCGGGCGACCGTCCACGCCACCGTGAGCGAGTTCTGGCATGTTCTCTCGGGCGAGGGGCAGATCTGGCGACGAGACGGCACTGGTGAGGAGACGACCGTTCTGCGGAGCGGCGTTTCCATCGGCATTCCCGTTGGGACGGCATTCCAGTATCGCTGCACCGGTGTCGACCCACTTCGGTTCCTCTGCATCTCGATGCCGCGCTGGCCCGGCGCGACGGAAGCGACGATCATCGAGGGGCCTTGGAAACCGAACGCTCCCGAAGGTTGACGAGGGACGCGTATCCGCAAGCGGCCGTCAGCCGCCTGCCCCGAACTCCAGCATCGCGATCAGGTTCCCGTCCGGGTCCTTGAACCACGCCGCCTTCCCGATCGGGAGCGTCGCGACGCCATCGACGGTCTTTGGCGACTCGTACTCCTCGAACACCACGCCACGGCGCCGCAGATCGGCGACCTCGGCGTCGATGCCCTTGATCCGAAAACCCATCTGCGTGTGGTCGCCGCTCGCCTTGCCCGAGCTCCGCGTGACGACGAAGAACGTGCCGCCGCCGGCGTCGTAGAACACGCCCGCCGGGTTCTCCTCGCGCGGGACGAAGCCGAGGACATCCTCGTAGAACCGCCGCAGTCGATCGAGGTCCGGCGTAGGCATCGCGGCGTAGCACGGATGGTCCGACAGCATCGGCTGATCCTCCTCGAGTGACGGTTCTCGTACGATACGCCGGCCATGACGGACGGAGCCCCGAGTCTTGCCACGCCCTATCGCACCCATACCGCGGGGCAGCTGCGCGCCTCCGATGCCGGCTCGATCGCTCGGTTGGCCGGCTGGGTCCATCGGCGACGCGATCACGGACAACTGATCTTCCTGGACCTGCGCGACCGGCACGGGATCACCCAGGTCGTCATCGACAAGACCGAGTCGCCGGCAGCCCACGAGATCGCCAGTCGGGTGCGAAACGAGTTCGTCGTCACCGTCGAAGGGGTCGTCGCGCCCAGGCTCGCCGGGACCGAGAACGCGCGCCTGCCGACCGGCGCGATCGAGCTCCGCGCGAGCGACGTGCGGATCCTCAGCGAGTCGAAGACGCCGCCGTTCTACATCAACGAACCCGACGCGCCGGTCGATGAGGGCCTGCGGCTGAAGTACCGCTACCTCGACATCCGCCGCCAGCCGATGGCCGACCGGCTCCTCCTGCGCAGCCGGATGGTCCAGGCGATCCGCGAGGTCCACCACGAACACGGCTTCGTCGAGGTCGAGACGCCGACGCTGATCAAATCCACCCCCGAAGGCGCCCGCGACTTCATCGTCCCGTCGCGGCTCCAGCCGGGCAGCGTCTACGCGCTCCCCCAGAGCCCGCAGCAGCTCAAGCAGCTGTTGATGGTCGCCGGGGTCGACCGCTACTTCCAGATCGCGCGCTGCTATCGCGACGAGGACCTCCGCGGCGACCGCCAGCCGGAGTTCACGCAGCTCGACCTCGAGATGAGCTTCGTCGACGAGGCGACGGTGATGGACTTCGTCGAATCGATGGCGATCGCGGTGTCGGCGGCGACCACCCCGGAGCGACCGATCGCCGAGGTCCCGTTCCCACGCTTCACGTTCGAGGAGGCAATGGAGCGGTTCGGCTCCGACAAGCCCGACGTGCGCTTCGCGATGGAGCTGGTCGACCTCGCGCCGGCGCTGGTCGATGGCGGGGGCAACCCGGCATCCGGCTTCCGCGTATTCGATGAGGCGCTTGCTGCCGGCGGCCGCGTCAAGGCGATCGTCGGGCCCGGCATGGCCGGCATCACCCGGCGCGAGATCGACGAGCTGACCGACCGGGCGCGCCGGTTCGGTGCAAAGGGCCTGGCCTACATCGCGCTCGAGTCGACCGGCGAGATCAAGGGCCCGATCGTGAAGTTCCTGGCCGACGACGCGCAGCGCGCGATCATCGAGCGCTCGGGCGCGGAGCAGGGTGACCTCATCCTGATCGTCGCCGATGCGCCGGACGTCACGGCCGAGGTCCTCGGCCGGCTGCGCGTCGAGCTGGGTGAGCGCCTCGAGCTGGCCGACCCGAATGTCCTGTCGTACGTCTGGATCCATCGCTTCCCGATGTACAAGTGGGACGCCGAGCTGGGCCGCTGGGACGCGACCCACAACCCGTTCAGCGGCGTCGTGCCCGAAGACGAGGAGCTGCTCACGACCGCGTCCGGTGACGCCTCGCGGCCGTCGCCGGAGGACCCGGCTGGACGCGCGAAGGCGCTGCAGTACGACCTGGCACTCAACGGTTGGGAGCTCGGTGGCGGGTCCATCCGCATCCACCGTCGCGAGCTGCTCGAGCGCAGCTTCCTGCTGCAGGGCCAGACCGTCGAAGGGATGCACGAGAAGTTCGGTGCCATCCTCGATGCATTCGAGTTCGGGGCGCCGCCCCACGGCGGCATCGCGCTCGGCATCGATCGCTGGGCAGCGCTGCTCGCTCGCCAGACCAACATCCGCGAGGTCATGGCGTTCCCGAAGACGCAGTCCGGCAGCGACCCGATGCTCGAGGCACCCTCGGAGCCCGATCCCGCCCAGTTCGCCGAGCTCGGGCTCACGTTCGTGGGTCTGCCGCCGAAGCCACCGGCGAGCTGACGCCGCGCTGACGATCGACCGCTGACGACCGACACCGGCCTCGGGATCGCCCCGCTCGACGCCATCGCGCGCCGACCGCGGCTGGCGGCGCTGGCCGGAGCGCTGTGCATCGCGTTCTCGGGGATCTTCTATCGCTGGGCGGAGGTCACGCCATCGACGGGGACCGTGTTCCGTGCGCTGTTCGGCCTGCCGCTGCTCGCGCTGGTCGCCTATGCCGAGCAGCGCCGCTACGGGCCGCTCCCGATGCGCGCGGTCCGGCTCGCGGCGATCGCCGGGGTGTTCTTCGCGGGCGACCTCACGTTCTGGCACCACGCGATCGAGTACGTCGGGGCCGGGCTGGCGACCGTGCTGGGGAACCTGCAGGTGCTGGTCGTGGGCGTGGTCGCGTGGCTGGTCTACGGGGAGCGGCCGGGTCGCTCGACGCTCCTGGCCGTGCCGATCGTGCTCGCCGGCGTCGTCCTGATCTCGGGCGTGGTCGGCGGTGGCGCCTATGGATCGGATCCCGCCCTCGGCGTGGTGCTCGGCGTGGCGACGGCGCTGTGCTACTCGGGGTACCTGCTGATCATCCGCCTCGGCGGCCGCGATCCCCGGCGGCCGGCCGGTCCGGTCGCGATCGCGACGGTATCGACCGCGCTGGTCGCGACGGTGGTCGGCGTCGTCGTCGGCGACCTCGATCCCACGCCCTCGCTGCCGAGCCTCGGTTGGCTGGCGATCCTCGGGCTGACGTCCCAGTCGCTCGGCTACCTGTTCATCTCGATCTCGCTGCCGCGGCTGCCGGCCGTCGTGACGTCGATCATCCTGCTCGTCCAGCCGGTGATCACGGTCGGCCTGAGCGCGGTCCTGCTCGACGAGCATCCGTCGCCGACGCAGCTGCTCGGCGTCGCGCTGGTCATCGGTGGGATCGCGTTCGCGACCGTCCCGCTGGCTCGGCTTCGCGACACGGTCGCCGCCGCCCGCGGCCAGCCGAGCACCGCCAGCGACTGACGGCGGACCAGCCGAGGTCAGCCCGCGTCGGCGTCGTCTTCCTCGGCCTGCGGGAACGGGGCCAGGCCGCGACCCTCGCCAGGAACGTCCGGGTCGACGCCCTGTTGCGCCACGTCGTCGCCCCATTCGTGGACGTGGCCACCGGGCGGGTCGGGTGGTCCCTCGTAAGCGGGTAGATCGGCGAACGGCGTGTCGGCGTCGAACTGCACGCCCGGATCGCCCATCTCGAGCGCACGACTGGGGACGGTCGCGACCAGCTCGTCGATGACGTCGGGCGGCATCCGGTCTGCCCCGATCGCCCGAAGCGCATCGAGGGCCGCCGTCGGGACCAGCACCGGCCAGCCGGCCTCGCCCTGCCACGCGGGTCGGAGCACGGTTCCCAGGTTGGTGCCGTGCGCCTCGATGAGCGAGGTCACGGTCTCGGGACCGACCCAGACCATGCGCGCGGGCCAGAGCAGCAGCGCGGTCGTGTCGCGCACCTCGGCGATGGCCAGCTCGGCGCCGCGGAGCATCTGGCCGACGGGACCGTGCTCTGCCGGGGCAGGGGAGCCGTGCGTCGCCTCGCTCCCGACGAGCGCCTGGGCAACGGCGCCGTCCGTGTCCGGCGACACGACGACGACCGGCAGCGCACCACCGGACCAGGCGATGTCGACGAGACGCCGCACCCGCGGTTGCCCTAGCGTGTCGGCGAGCGCGCCTTCGGCGGTCGCGGACAGGATCACGGCGGCGACGGTCATGGCCGCCCGATGCTAGCAGGCGGCCCAGGCAGCAGCGGGGCCGCTCGCGCTCGATGTGCGACACTCCGTCGCCATGCCCGCCACCCGAACCCGTCACGACGTGCGCAACGTCGCGATCGTCGCCCACGTCGATCACGGCAAGACCACCCTCGTCGACGCGCTGCTCCGTCAGACCGGCGCCTTCCGCTCGAATCAGGCTGTTGTCGATCGCGTGATGGACTCGATGGACCTCGAGCGGGAGAAGGGCATCACGATCCTCGCCAAGCAGACGACGATCGAGTACGGCGACATCCGCCTCAACATCGTCGATACCCCCGGGCACGCCGACTTCGGCGGCGAGGTCGAACGGTCGCTGCTGATGGTCGACTCGGTGCTGCTGTTGGTCGATGCCGCCGAAGGCCCATTGCCCCAGACGCGCTACGTGCTGCAGAAGGCGATGGCGAGGCGGCTCCCGGTCATCGTGGCGCTCAACAAGATCGACCGATCGGACGCCCGACCGGCCGAGGTCCTCGACGCGGTCTACGAGCTGTTCATCGACCTTGGCGCCGACGAACACCAGATCGACTTCCCGGTCCTCTATACGAACGCCAGGGCCGGCACCGCGACGACCTCGCTCGACGAGCCCGGCGAGGACCTGCGGCCGCTGCTTGACCTCCTGGTCGACGTCACGCCGCCGCCGACCTACGAGCCGGAGCACCCGCTCCAGCTGCTGGTCACGAACCTGTCCGCGAACGAGTACGTCGGGCGGATGGCCGTCGGTCGCGTGTGGAACGGCACCATCCGGGTGGGCCAGCGCATCACGGTGGTTCGCGAGGAGCCCGACGACACGGCGGGCTCGGTCGAGCCCGGGCGGACGGTCACGTTGAGTGGCGCCGTCACGAGTCTCCAGACGGCACGCGGGATCGAGCGCGTCGACATCACCGAGGCGCGTCCCGGCGACATCGTGAGCGTGGCCGGGCTGCCGGAAGTGACGATCGGCGACACGCTGACCGATCCCGGCGATCCGCGGCCGCTCCCTCGTCTCGACGTCGACGCGCCGACGCTGCGGATGACGTTCGGCGTCAACACGTCGCCGCTCGCCGGCCGCGAAGGCAAGTACGTCACGAGCCGCCAGATCAAGGCGCGCCTCGACAAGGAGGTGCTCGGCAATGTCTCGATCGAGGTCCGCCCGGCCGAGAGCACCGACGCCTACGAGGTCCGCGGCCGCGGCGAGCTGCAGCTTGCTGTCCTCATCGAGCAGATGCGGCGTGAGGGCTTCGAGCTCACGGCGTCGCGGCCCGAGGTCCTGCTGCGCACGATCGACGGCGACGTCCACGAGCCGTACGAGCGCGTCACGATCGACATCCCGCCCGAGTACATCGGCGAGGTCCAGGGTGCGATGGCCGGACGCAAGGGTCGCCTCGAGCAGATGAGCACCGATGCCGACGGCCGGGTCCGGATGGAGTACGTGCTGCCGGTGCGCGGGCTGATCGGCTACCGCGGCCAGCTGTTGACCGACACGCGCGGCACCGCGCTGCTGCACCAGATCGGGGAGGGCTATGGCCCGTGGGCGGGCGACGTCACCCATCGCACGTCCGGCGTGCTCGTCGCCGATCGGTCGGGCGTCAGCAATGCCTACGGGCTGTTCAGCCTGCAGGAGCGCTCGGAGCTGTTCATCGATGCCGGGGTCGAGGTCTACGAAGGCATGATCGTCGGCGAGAACAGCCGCTCCGGCGACATGGACGTGAACGCGACCAAGGAAAAGAAGCTCACGAACATCCGGACGCATGCCCACGACGAGGCGCTCCGGCTGACCCCGCCGCGACCCCTCACGCTCGAGAGCGCGCTGGAGTTCATCGCCGGTGACGAGCTGGTCGAGGTCACCCCGGAGTCGATCCGCTTGCGCAAGCGCCTGCTCTCGATGCACGAGCGGCGCCGCGAGGCGGGCAAGACCGAGGACCAACGTCGCACCACGGAGCGTGAGCCGGCCACCGCAGGCTGATACCCTGCGCGCGCTGTGGGGAACACGGGAGGAGGGGTGGACCGGTGTCGAGCCGACGAATTCGAACATTGCTCGCTTCGGTCATTGCGACGGCGCTGGTCTTCGGGTCGGCGGCTGCAGTGTTCGCCGATCAGACCGAGGTCCATATCAAGGTCCTGACCTATCGAGGATGGATCGACGACACGGGCTTTCACATCATCGGCGAGGTCCGGAACACCGCCAACTATCGCGTCAACGGGTTTGTGACCCTCAGGATCAACCCCGGGAATGGTGGCGTTGAGGAGGCGCTCTCCGACCTCGTGGGCATCAAGAACCTTGCGCCCGGTGGCAAGAGCCCCTTCCGGATCGACGAGGAGCCGTTCGACCAATCGCACACGACACTTCTGGAGATCACGGCTGGCGGATACACGCAACACGCGCCAGCAGCCGCGATCGGCGTGTCGGCGAACGGTCCCCTGGTCTCTGACATCGGTGGCAATTCGATCCCGGTCCAGATCCGCAACGGCACGACCCGCCAGGTGCACATCTTCGCGGCGGTCGCGGCGTTCCGGCGAGCTGACGGCAAGGTCTCGAACATGGGCACGGGACTCCAGGACATGGTGGTCGATGCCGGTGCGACGCTCGAGGGCACCATCTCGGCCGGCCCGTCGCCGGACTATGCCGTTCGAGCCGATGTGGACATCTTCGCCAGGTTCGAGGACGGCTCCAACGAGGCCGTCGTGTCGTGGCAGAACTGGTTCCATGACATCGCCGACCAGTCCTTGCGGATGTCCATCGCGTGGCTCGCGGAGCACGGCATCACCGGCGGCTGCGCGTCACATCTGTATTGCCCGACAGGCCAACGTGACCCGTGCCCAGATGGCGATCTTCCTCGTGCGCGCGTTCGACATCCCGCCGGCCGCCGGCCCGGATCACTTCTCCGACGACAACGGCAAGACCGGTGAGAGTTCGATCAACGCGCTGTTCGAGTCGGGCATCACCGGTGGCTGCCTGCCCGGCAAGTTCTGCCCGACGGCCAACGTCACCCGTGCCCAGATGGCGATCTTCCTGGTGCGCGCGCTGCATCTTCCGCCACCAACGAGCGATCACTTCTCCGACGACAACGGGCTGACCGGCGAGTCGCAGATCAACAGCCTCTACGAGGCCGGCGTGACCGGTGGCTGCGCGGCGCACAAGTTCTGCCCCAAGTCGCCGGTCACTCGCGCCCAGATGGCGGCATTCCTGCAACGAGCCCTGGCCCTGCCGTAGCACGCCGGGCGGCGAACCGGCGAGGTTCGTGCCCGGACGCTGGCCCTGACCGTGTACCGTTGGGCCCGTGACCACGCGCGTCCGCGGCCGGGGGACGGCCCGCCGCCTCGTGGCCGGTGCAGCGCTGGCCCTTCTCGCCGCCACATCGGGCGCGTTCGCCGGAACGGCCGCCGCAGACGACCGACTCCCGAACATGCGCCCCGAGCGACCGACCGAGCTGCACGTCGTGGCCGTCCATGGCCGTCGATTGCTCAAGTTCACCGCGATGATGGACAACGTCGGTCAGGGCCCGATGGAGGTCCTCGGCCGACGCACGTCATCGATCGATCCATGGACGGTCTCGCAGGTGGTCTACGACGACGCCGGCGGGTCCCGTCGGGTGCCGACCGACGCCTACCTCGTCTACGCCGGCGACGGCCACGACCACTGGCACGTCCGCAAGATGATGGCGTACCACCTCTTCTCGACCGCCGATACCCGCGGGGACTCGAAGGTCGGCTTCTGCTTCTTCGACACAAACCTGCGGTACCCGAGCCTGCCAAGGTCGCCGTCGGTCCGGCACTACCAGGAGCGCTGGTGTGGCAGGCGAACGGCAACGACGTCGCGAACGGGGATCTCGGTCGGTTGGGGCGACAAGTACTCTTGGAAGATCGCGTTCCAGTGGGTCGACATCTCGGGCCTGCCCTCGGGCGACTACGTGCTGCGGACGATGGTCGATCCCTACGGGTGGTTTCTCGAGACCAACGAGAACGACAACTGCACGTACCGGCGGATCCGGCTCTCGGGCAGCTCCGTCCGACTCCTCTCCGCGGGCGAGCGCTGCGTGACCGATTGGGAGGACCACCCGCTCGCCGCGTCGATCAAGTGGGTGTTCGACAACGGGATCACCGGCGGCTGCGACGTATTGCTGTACTGCCCGGGGGCGTCCGTCATCCGAGCGCAGATGGCGATGTTCCTCGACCGCGTGATGCAGCTGCCACCCACCGACCAGGATTTCTTCACCGACGACGAAGGCGTGACCGGGGAAGCCAGCATCAATCGACTGGCAGCCGCCGGCATCACCGGCGGCTGTACGACCAACCACTTCTGTCCGAAGGCCCCGGTGACGCGTGCCCAGATGGCGTCGTTCCTGGCTCGGGCGCTCGACCTCCCGCCCGCGACCGAACCCAACCACTTCGACGACGACGATGGCTCGACCCACGAGGCGGCCATCGATAGCCTGGCAGAGGCCGGTATCACCGGCGGTTGCGCCGTGCGACGCTTCTGCCCGGATTCGTCGGTGACCCGCGCCCAGATGGCCGCATTCCTGTTCCGTGCATTCGGTAGTACCCCGCCACCGGAGGAGCCCTGATGTCCGTGTCTCGCTCGCGCCGCGTCCGTTTCATCCGTCCGTTCGGACTCGCGATCCTGCTGGGAGCGCTCATCGGCGTGCCAGCCGCGGTCGCCCGAGTGGACGCCCCCGAGGCAGCCTCGCCCGTCGTCGCCCCCGCGGCCGTCGCATCGACCCGCGTCGCGCCGGCCTCCGTCGAGCCGGCGGCCCTCGGGTCGGGCCAGCTGACGGTCGTCAAGGTCACCGGCAGCCTCAGCAGCCCGCTGGGTGTCACCAACGCGGGTGACGGCTCCGGTCGCCTGTTCGTGGTCCAGCAGGGCGGCAAAGTGCGGATCGTCAAGGGCGGCAAGGTCACGGGCACGTTCCTCGACGTCGGCTCGCGGATCACGCAGCGGTGGCGAACGCGGTCTGCTTGGCATCGCGTTCCATCCGGACTTCGCATCAACGGCTACGTCTACCTGTACTACACGCGCCCGGGCGGCGACATCCGGATCACGCGCCTGACGGCGAACGCGGCTCGCACATTCGCCAGCCTGACGACCGAATACCACCTCTCGACATCGAACACAGCCAGAACGCGAACCACAACGGCGGCGCGCTCGGCGTTCGGCCCCGACGGGTACCTGTACGTCGCGACGGGCGACGGCGGAGGCGCTGGCGACCCGCTCGACAACGGCCAGGACATCACGAATGAGCTCCTCGGCAAAGTCCTGCGCATCGACGTGAACGGCACCGGCGCGGGCACATACGGGCACTACGCGATCCCC
This sequence comes from uncultured Chloroflexia bacterium, assembly GCA_963788235.1. Lineage (GTDB taxonomy): Bacteria > Chloroflexota > Limnocylindria > Limnocylindrales > CSP1-4 > SPCO01. The sequence goes on from CAWBFV010000004.1 coordinate 1,025,415, forward strand.
GCCGACAACCCGTTCGTCGGCGCGACCGGCGACGACGAGATCTGGGATTACGGTCTGCGCAACCCCTGGCGGATCACATTCGACCGCAGCGGCGGCGACCTGTACATCGCGGACGTTGGCCAATCGAACCGTGAAGAAGTCGACTTGGAACAGTCAACCGATCCGGGCGGCAACAACTACGGCTGGAACGTCAAGGAAGGCACGCTCTGCTACGCGGCCTCGAGTTGCACCAATCCGCCGAACTACGTCGGCCCGGTCGCCCAGTACTCGCACAGCGTACGGCTGCTCGATCACGGGTGGCTACGTCTATCGCGGCGTCGCACAAGGACCTGCAGGGGCTGTACGTCTACGGCGACTACTGCAGCGGCCGCATCTGGACGATGAACGCGAGCGGCACCGGGGAGACGCTCCGCCGCGACACCAGCCTCAACATCTCGTCGTTCGGCGAAAGCGAGGCCGGCGAGCTGTACCTGACCGACCTCAACGGATCGCTCTATCGCGTCATCGCGCCCGAGTTCAGCGACATCGCCAGCTCGAGCTTCATCGACGACATCCATTGGTTGTTCTACCAGGGCATCACGGGCGGGTGCGGCAGCGGCAAGTTCTGCCCGCGATCGAACGTCACGCGCGTCCAGATGGCGCAGTTCCTCGTCCGCGGCTTCAACCATCCACCGACGTCGACCGACTACTTCACCGACGACAACGGCATCACCGGTGAGAGCTCGATCAACGCGCTCTTCGAGGCCGGGATCACGCTCGGTTGCGAGCCGAATCACTTCTGTCCGACGCGCCCGGTCACCCGCGCGCAGATGGCGATCTTCCTCGTCAGGGAACTGAGCCTGCCACCGACGTCGACCGATTACTTCGACGATGACGATGGCAAGACCGGCGAGAGCTCGATCAACGCGCTGGCCGCGGCGGGCCTGACCGGTGGGTGCGCGACCCGCCGCTACTGCCCGACGTCGAACGTCACGCGCGAGCAGATGGCAGCGTTCCTCCATCGTGCGTTGACGTAGGCGGAGCGCGACCCGGCCGTACAATCGGCGCGATGCCGATCTACCTCGATCACGCGGCGACCACCCCGGTCCGCCGCGAGGTCGTCGATGCGATGCTGCCGTTCCTGACGGAGTCCTTCGGGAATCCGTCATCGGCGCACGTCTTCGGGCGCCAGGCACGGGCGGCGCTCGATGACGCGCACGATCGGCTCGCGTCCGCTCTCGGCGTCGAGGCCCGCGAGGTCGTGTTCACGTCCGGCGGCACCGAGGCCAACAACCTCGCGCTCAAGGGCGCTGCGTGGGCCGGCAAGGCGCACGGGCACCGGATCGTGACCTCGGCGATCGAGCACCACGCGGTCGGGCACACGCTGCGCTATCTCGAGAAGTTCGGGTTCGAGGTCGTCGAGCTGCCGGTCGACCGCTACGGCCGGGTCGATCCCGACGAGCTCGAGGCCGCGATCACCGACAAGACCATGCTCGTCTCGATCATGCTCGCGAACAACGAGGTCGGGACGATCCAGCCGATCGCCGAGATCGCCAAGCGCGTCCGGGGCCGCAAGGGCGTGCTGTTCCACGTCGATGCGATCCAGGCCGCGCCGTACGTCGACCTGAAGCTCGCCGATCTCGGTGCCGACCTCGTGTCGATCAGCGGGCACAAGTTCGAGGGTCCGAAGGGCATCGGCGCGCTCTACGTGCGCCACGGGACCCACATCCTGGCGCAGCAGCACGGCGGCGAGCAGGAGCGGCATCGACGGGCCGGCACGGAGAACGTGGCGGGCGCCGTCGGGCTGGCGGCCGCCTACGAGCTGTGCGTCGCCGAGCGGCCGGCGACCGTCAAGCGGCTCCGTGCCGGTCGGGAGCGGCTCGGCAAGGCCGTCCTGAGCGTCCCGGGCACCGAGCTCACCGGTCATCCGTCGGCGAGGCTGCCGGGCCTCCTGTCGATCATCGCGCGCGGCACCGATGGCGCCTCCGTGGCGCTGTCGCTCGATCTCGAAGGGATCGCGGTGTCGGTGGGGTCGGCGTGTACCACCGGCTCGACCGAGGTCAGCCACGTGCTGTCGGCCATGGGCTACCCGGACGATGAGGCGCGTGGCGCGCTGCGGATCTCGATGGGCCGGACCACGACCGACGAGGAGATCGCGAGCGCGACCGAGATCGTGCCGCGGGTCGTCGCCTCGATGCAGGTCGGGACCGCGAGCGTGGTCCGCGACCCGCTCGGCCAGGGGATCGGGGTGTGAGCCGGATCCTCGTCGCGATGTCCGGGGGCGTCGACTCGTCCGTCGCGGCAGCGCTGCTCCACGAGCAGGGACACGAGGTCGTCGGCGTCTGGATGCGCCTCCACGACGTGGCCGACACCTACTCGGAGTTCAAGAAGAGCTGCTGCTCGCTCGACGCGGCCGATGACGCGCGGCGGGTCGCCGCGCAGCTCGGGATCCCGTTCTACGTCATGAACCTCGAGCGCGAGTTCGATGCGGGCGTGCTGCAGCCGTTCCTCGACGCCTACCTCGACGGTCGAACGCCGAGCCCCTGCGTCGACTGCAACACCTACGTCAAGTTCGGGGCGTTGCTGGGTCGAGCCCGGCACATGTACGACTGCGAAGCGGTGGCGACCGGCCACTACGCCCGCCGCCTCGTGGGCGACGACGGTCGACCGCGCCTCCTCCGAGCCCGCGACGAGGACAAGGACCAGACCTATTTCCTGTACGGCCTCCGGGCCGACCAGCTCGAGCACGCGCGCTTCCCGCTCGGGGAGCTGACGAAGCCCGAGGTGCGTGCTGTCGCGCGCTCGCTCAGCCTGGCGACCGCCGACAAGCCGGAGAGCCAGGAGATCTGCTTCGTCCCTGGCGGTGATTACCGGGACGCGCTCCGGACCCGCGCCGGCTGGACGCCCGAGCCCGGCCCGTTGCTGGACGCCGACGGATCGCACGTCGGCGAGCACGGCGGCACGGCCGCCTACACGGTCGGGCAGCGCCAGGGCCTCGGCGTCGCGCTCGGTGCGCCACGCTATGTGTCGCGGATCGATCCGCTGTCCAACACGATCCAGCTCGGTCGGCGCGAGGACCTCGAGGTGCGCGAGTTCACCGTGGAGCGCGCGTCGTTCATCGCGCCCGAACAGCCGACTGCCGCGTTCCGGGCCGCGGTCCGGATCCGCCATCGTGCGACGCCGATCGAGGCAGAGGTGCGGCCGCTCGGCGAGCGGCGCTGGTCGGTCGCGACGGACAGCCCGGTCTGGGCAGCCGCACCGGGTCAGGCCGCGGTCTTCTACGACGGCGCGGAGCTGCTCGGCGGTGGGCGGATCGAGGTGCCGGCACGGGCGGAGGTCGCCGGCCGGTCGCGGGAGCCGGCGCTCGCCCACGCCTGACGCGTGGAGCCCTCGATGGTCCTGTCAGTGCTGGTCGGCATCTTCCACGCCGCACTCTCCGTGCTGATCCGGGGCTCCGCGGGCGGGCGACTCCCGTTGCTGGTCGCGGCGGCGATCCTGGGCGCGTGGGCCGGTGACGCGCTGTTCGGTCGCCTTGGGATCTCGATCGCCACGATCGGCGATTACAACCTCATCGGCGCGTCGATCCTCGCCTGGCTTGGGATCGGCATCGTGAGCATCGTGGCCACGCTCGGTCCGAGCCCGGAGCGGCAGCCGTGAACATCGACGACCGCGAGCTGGCCAAGTTCCTGCGCGGGCTCACGATCGGCGCCCTGATCGGGGCGGTGATCGCCGGGTCGCGGATCTGGCGAACACTGGTGCGGCGGTCGCGCGACTGACGCTCCCGAGCAACCTTCCGACGGTCACCGACGCCACGTCCGGGCTGATCAGGTCAGCGTCACCGCGATCGGGAACGTCGCCTTGTACGCGTCGCCATCCTGCGTGACGGTCACCAGCGTCTGGCCGCCGCTCTGGTTGTAGATCTGATCCGAGGCGTTCGGCACGTCCTGGGGGCCCTTCTGGGCGTACACGCCGGTCGCGTAGACGGCCTTGCTGAAGTCGTCGGGGAAGAACAGCTGCGAGGTGAACTCGAACCCGGCCGAGGCCTCGGGATCGGTGCGGATCTTGAAGTGGATGTGCACCGCGCGGCCGCTGTACCAACCGGGATAGATCGTGGTGAACACCGCACGACCGTTCGTATCGGTCCGCTGGAAGCCCCGGAGGAAGTCGCCGCTGTTCCCCGAAACGCCGGAGTAGACACCCTGGGCGTCGCAGTGCCACACGTCGACGACGACGTCGGCCATCGGGATGCACGCACCGCTATCGGCCTGCGAGACCAGCCATTCGAGCGTCAGCTGTGCACCCGGGGCGACTGCGCCGTCGGCCGTGTTGGGGCGGATGTCGGCCCGCTCCAGTTTCACGTCGAGGTAGTACGGGCCTTCGGTGAGCTCGGGCGCGACCACGCAGGCCGGCAACGCGCTCCCGACGGCAGCGGCCGAGGCGGAGGCCGCCGGGGAAGCCGACGCGGCGGCCGATGCGCTTGCACCGCCCGAGGCGGCACTCGTCGGGACCGGTGTCGCGCCGCTCCCACCGGACGGCGTGCAGGCAGCGATGAACGCCGCCGCGCCGCCGGCGCCGAACAGCGCCAGGACTTCGCGGCGGGTCAGGATCCGCCCGATCAGGCGATCGTCGTCGATCGAGATCGTCGAGCGCGGGGGTCGTGTCGGGTGTCGTGCCGGGCGAGATCATCGGGGCGTACTCCTACTGGTCGAACGCCCACAACCTCGTGGCGGCGACTGAGAACCGTCTGAGAGCCAGCCGAGAGCCGCCGAGAGCCGCGCCGAGCGCGGTCGGCCCTACTGGGTCGTCGCGGTCTCGGCTTCGGCGTCGACCAGGTCGAACTCGGTCCACGCGCAATTCGGGCAGGTCCAGGTCTGGAACGCGCCCTGCTTCGCGGCATCGTCAGGCGACGACCACTGTTCGCGATCGTCGACCTTGCCGCACTTCTCACACTTCCGGACGAAGGCCATCGCGGTCTCCTCGTCTACGGGTTCCATCATCCTCGACGGTGGCCCTTCGACGGGTGCACGCGCATCACGCCCGCCGTTCGCGGTCATCGCGGCGGCATTGCAGCGACGCCACGCTTCGTCTCAGCAGTCGGGCGGTCGCGGTTCGGTACCATTGCGGCCGATGTCGACCCCACCCGTCACGCCCGACCCCCGGATCGAATGGCGCTCGGGAGCCGAGATCCGGCGGCGGTTCGTGGAGTACTTCGCAGAGCGCGGCCACACGATCGTTCCCAGCGCCAGTCTCGTCCCTGCCGGCGATCAGACGCTGCTGTTCACGAACAGCGGCATGGTCCAATTCAAGGACGTGCTGACCGGCGCCGAGAAACGGAGCTATACGCGTGCGGTCGACTACCAGCGCTGCCTGCGGGTCGCCGGCAAGCACAACGACTTCGAGGAGGTCGGACGCACGCCCCGCCACCACACGCTCTTCGAGATGCTCGGCAACTGGAGCTTCGGCGATTACTTCAAGCGCGAGGCGATCCACTGGGCGTGGGATTTCCTGACGCGCGACCTCGGGATCCCGGGGGAGCGGCTGGCTGCGACCACGTACACGACCGACGACCTGGCCTTCGAGGTCTGGCGCGACGACATCCACCTCCCACCCGAGCGACTCGTTCGGTGGGGCGACTTCCCCAACGGTGACGAGCGGAACTGGTGGCGGATGGCCGACATCGGCCCGTGCGGCCCGTGTTCGGAGATCCACTTCGACCGCGGCGCGCACCTGAGCGAGGGCCCGGACTGCATCCCGGACCACAGCGAGACCTGTCCCCGCTGGCTCGAGGTCTGGAACCTCGTGTTCATGGAGTTCGAGCTCCACCCCGATCGCTCGCTGACGCCGCTGCCCGCCCCGGGCGTCGATACCGGGATGGGGCTTGAGCGACTGTCGAGCGTCGTGCAGCAGGTGCCATCCAACTACGACACTGACCTCTTCGCACCGATCCACGAGCGGATGCGCGAACTGCTCGGCCACGATCCCGACGCGTTCGAACAAGAGCGGTTCAGCTACCAGGTCATCGCGGACCATTCGCGGGCCGTCACGTTCCTCATCGCCGACGACGTCTTTCCCAGCAACGAGGGGAGGGGCTATGTCCTGCGGCGGATCCTGCGTCGGGCGGTTCGTCACGGTCGGCTGCTGGGCCGACGCGAGCCGTTCATGGCGTCGACCGCCGAGGTCGTGATCGACGTGATGGCCGAGGCGTTCCCGCATCTCGTCGAGAAGCGCGACCAGATCCTCTCGACGATCGCGCGGGAGGAGGCGCAGTTCGCACGGACGCTCGATTCCGGGACGGCGCAGCTCATGGATGCGCTTCGCCAGCTGACCGACGCGGAGCCTGTCGTCGGTCGACGCCCGGAGGACCTGCGGGCGGACGCCCCGAGGCTCCCGGGCGATCTCGCGTTCCGGCTGCATGACACCTACGGATTCCCGGTCGACCTGACCGCCGAGCTCGCCGCCGAGTACGGCGTCGCCATCGATCGCGCGGGCTTCGACATCGCCCTCGCCGAGCAACGCGATCGAAGCCGTTCCGGCAAGAAGGCCGAGCTCGCCAAGCACGCCGAGCTGACCTCGCTCTACAGCGGCATCCAGGGCCGTGCCGGCGACACCGACTTCCTCGGCTACGAGACCACGACCGCTGACGGCCGGGTCCTCGCGATCATCCGCGACGGCATGGAATACGACGAGCTGACCGGGAACGCGCCCGCCGAGATCGTGCTCGATCGCACGCCGTTCTACGCGGAAGGCGGCGGCCAGGTCGGGGACCAGGGCACGCTTCGCGAGGCGGGTGGCGGCAGCGAGCTGTTCACGGTCGAGGACACCCAGAAGCCGGTCGGTGGCCTGATCGTCCATCGGGGGACGTTGCGCGGCCGGCTCAAGGTGGGCGAGACCGTCGAGGCGGTCGTCGACGCCGAGCGGCGGGCGCACACGATGCGCAACCACACCGGCACGCATCTGCTCCACCGCGCGCTGCGGAACGTGGTCGGGCAGCGGGCACGCCAAGCCGGATCGCTGGTCACCCCCGACTACCTGCGGTTCGACTTCCCGTTCGATCGGGCGTTGACCGACGATGAGAAGCGGGCGATCGAGGACGAGGTGCACGCGATCATCCGCGACGACCGACCGGTCACGGTGGCGTTCCTGCCGATGGACGAGGCCATCGCCCAGGGAGCCGATGCGTTCTTCGACGAGAAGTACGGCGAGACGGTCCGGACCGTCCGGGTCCAGGACTACAGCTTCGAGCTGTGCGGCGGGACGCATTGCCGCTCCACTGGTCAGATCGGCGGCTTCCTGATCACCGGCGAGCGCAGCATCGGCTCAGGGCAGCGGCGGATCGAGGCCGTGACCGGTGCGGCGGCAGACCGACTCGCACGCGAGCGGATCGAGACGCTCGACCGGGTCGCGGAGGCAGTCGGGGCACAATCGGTCGACCGGGTCGAGGATCGGGTCAAAGCGCTCCAGGACGAGCTGCGCGAGATGCGTCGACGCCTGCGCGACGGTGCGGGCGGCCTCCCGAAGCCCGGAGAACTCGCCGCGCGCGCCGAAGAGGTGGCGCCCGGCGTCAGACTCGTCGCTGCGACGGTCCCCTACGAATCGATGGATGCGCTCAAGGCCGCCTCGAAGGAGGTTCGCGCGGTGCTCGGGAGTGGCGTCATCGCGCTCTTCCTCGACGCGGACGCGCCGCAGGTATGGGTCACCGTCTCCGACGACCTCGTGGCGCGAGGCCTGTCCGCCGGCGACCTCGTGAAGGTGGCGGCGGGGCCGATCGGCGCGAAGGGCGGCGGCCGACCGGAGATGGCACAGGGCATGGGAACGCGTCGTGACGGGCTGGCCGAGGCCGAGGCCGCGGTCCGCAGCTCGATCGCGGAGCGCCTCGGCGCGGGGGGCTGATGGCCTTCTGGCGCCGGATCTGGCAGCGCGACGGGTCCGAGGGCCTCGCCGCGTGCACCGCGCTCGACGTCGGCACCGAGTTCGCCAAGGCGCTGGTGTTCGAGATCGACGATCAGGGGCTGGGCACGGTGCGCGGCGTGGGCCGCAAGCGGCAGGGCCTGTCGCACATGCAGTCGGGCACGGTCGCGGACATCGCGGCGGTCGTCGACAACTGCGCGGTCGCGCTCCAGGAAGCCGAGGAGATGGCCGGTTTTCGGCCGAGCCAGGTCGTGATCGGCATCGCCGGGGAGCTCGTCAAGGGCTTCACGACGACCCATAGCCAGGAACGCAAGAAGCCGGACCAGCCCATCAGCGAGGCCGAGCTCCAGAAGCTCATCGACGTCGTCCAGCGCGAGGCGCTGAGCGAGGCGGAACGCGCGATCACCTGGGAGACCGGGCTGCCGCACGTCGACGTGCGGCTCGTCCACGCGGCGGTGACCAGCGCGGCGATCGACGGCTACGCGCTGACCAACCCGGTCGGCTTCCAGGGCCGGCACGTGAAGATCGGGATCTTCAACGCCTTCGCGCCGCTCGTCCATCTCGGCGCGCTGCAGAGCGTCGCGTCGCAGCTCGACCTCGAGCTGCTCGAGATCGTCGCGGAGCCATATGCCGTGGCGCGGGTGCTGGGAACGGAGCAGGTCCGCCAGTCGGGGGCGCTGTTCGTCGATGTCGGGGGCGGGACGACCGACGTCGCGCTGGTGCGCCAGGGCGGGATCGAAGGCACCCGGATGTTCGCGCTCGGTGGTCGCGCGTTCACGAAGTCGCTCGCCGATCGGCTCGACCTGCCGTTCCCGCGCGCCGAGGCGCTCAAGGTCGACTACGCGCGCGGCGTGGCGGTCGAGAGCCGGGACGACGTCGCGACGATCATCGGCGAGGACGTCCGGGTCTGGGCCGCCGGCGTCGAGCTCGTGATGGAAGAGCTGTCCGGCGGCGACCTGCTGCCGGGGCGGATCTACCTGTGCGGGGGCGGCTCACGGTTGCCGGAGATCCGCGAGGCACTCGTGGACGAGAGCTTCTGGAAGCGGATGCCGTTCTCCCGCCCGCCCGAGGTGCTGGTGCTCTCGCCGGACCAGATCGAGACCGTCGTCGATGCCACGGACCTGCTGGTCGACCAGCAGGACGTGACGCCGCTCGGGTTGGCGTACCAGGCGATCGAGCTCCAGACCACCGCCGATCCCCTGGATGTCGCGCTGCGCCGGGTGTTGCGCGCGATGCGAGTCTGAGCGTGGCCATGCGCGTGCTGTACCTCGATGTCGACGACGAGATCACGTCGGCGGCCGCGCGGATCCGCTCGGCGGAGGAGATCCGCGTCGCGATCGTGCTGCCGCACGGCTCCCGAGTCGCAACGTCCCGGATCAACTTCCGGCTCCTGGCGCGGGACGCGACGCTCAATGGCAAGCGGCTGTCGATCATCGCGGGCGACCCGGCGACGAGGGCGTTGGCCGCCTCGGCCGGCCTGCCGATCTTCGCCACGGTCGCCGAATACGAGACGTCGCTCGACGCGGAGAAGGGATCGGGCGGCGATACGAGTGGGTCCGGCGGGGACGCGGTCCCGGTCGCTTCCGACGTCCCGATCGTCGCGACCGCGGTGGGTCCCGTGTCGACGGCGGACGACTCGGCCGAGATGTCCCCTCCGACGGACGTCCCGCGACCCCGCAAGCCGCGAGCCACGCGCCGCAAGCCGGCCGAGCCCGCGGGGGACGACCTCTGGACGGCCGCAGCGACGACGTCTCCCATCGTCGACGGCCCGGCCGAGGCGAGACCGCGAGACCAGGCGCACCCGATCGCTGCCGGCCCCGGCGTCGCGGCGACGGCTTCGGCAGCCGCGACGCTGCGGCCGCGGCGACGGCTGGTGAGGTAGCCGGTGCGGTCGGCGGCGGACCCGCAGCTCGATCGCGCCCCGAGCCGGTCGACGACTTCGTGGCGGCGCGACCGTCCAGCCCGCGCACGCCCGCGATCGTATCGGCAGAGCGGGTCGTCGCGGACACGCCTTCGCGGCCGCTGATCGCGGATCGACCGTTCGCCCCGCTCACGAACCGCATGCCGGTCGTCGTCGGTGCCGCGGTCCTCGGCCTGGCCCTGCTCGTCGGTGGCGTGGGTGCATACCTGGTGCTGCCCAGCGCATCGGTCGTCATCACGCCCCGACAGACGTCGATCGGGCCGATCACCCTCCAAATCACGGCGAGCCCGTCGCAAACGGAGCCGGACCAGACCGCAAAGGTCGTGCCCGCCCTGAGCAAGCCGGTCGATGTCGAGGTCACGCAGACGTTCCAGGTCACGGGCAAGCGCGTCGAGGAGACGAAGGCCACCGGCAGCGTGCGGTTCCGGAACAAGGATTTCACCTCGACCAACACGATCCCGAAGGGCAGCGTCGTCAGCACGCAGGCCGGCATCCGGTTCCGCACCGACCGCACCATCACGCTGGCGCGGGCGAAGCTGGTCAACCTCCAGATCTTCCCGTCGTCCGCGTCGGTCAAGGTCACCGCGGTCAACGCGGGCACCGACGGCAACGTCGAGCCGAACACGATCCTCGTGATCCCGCGCGGCGAGGACCCGTTGACGCTCGACGTGACCAACCCCGACGCCACCACCGGTGGCAAGCGCGACGAGTTCCCCCGCGTGGCACAGGCCGACCTTGACAAGGCGATGGCGGCGCTGCAGACCCAGCTGACGACCGAGTTCGCCGCCCGGGTCGCCGATCCCGCGCTCGCGGTCGACGGCACCACGGTCTTCCCCGAGACCGCCGTGCTCGGCGAGCCCACCTTCAGCGTCGACCCGGCCTCGCTCCTCGGGGACGAGGTCGCGACGTTCGACCTCGGGGCGAGCGCGAACGGCACCGTGCTCGCCGTCGACGAAACGGCCGTCGAGGTCGTCGCCGCCGCGGACATCGCCTCGCATGTCGAGCCCGGATACTCGCTCGTCGACGGATCGAGCAGCGTCAACCCGTCGCCCGGCGTCGTCGAGAGCGGCGTCATCACGTTCCCCGTGACGGTGACGGCCAAGGAGATCCTGACGATCGATCCGGAGGCGATCGAGGCCGAGATCCGCGGCAAGTCACTGGCCGAGGCACAGACCATCCTCGCCCGCTACGGGACGGCCGAGCTCTCGGTCTGGCCCGACTGGGTCGGGACGATCCCGACGCTCGATGCGCGCGTCGATGTGCGGTCGGCCGTCGCCACTTCGGAGCCGGCGCCATGAGCGCGATCCTCGGCGTCGACCTCGGGGAGCGCCGGATCGGCGTCGCGATCGCCGACGGTCCCGGTGCGGGTGCGCGGCCACTGACCACGCTGCACCGCGGACGGGACATCGCGGCCGACGCCGCGGCCGTGCGCCAGCTGATCGAGGAACACGATGTCGACGAGCTCGTGATCGGCCTGCCGATCGATGCGGCCGGCCACGAGGGCCCACAAGCCGTCGCGACGCGGGCGTGGGTCGATGCCCTCGATTCGGCGCTCGGCGGTATCGTGGTGATCTCGTTCCAGGATGAGCGGCTCACGAGCCACGTCGCCGAGACCCGTCTCGGGCCGATGCCACGCGGCAGGTCCGGCGGTCCGCCGTCCCGACACCAGCGCGATACCTATCGTGCGCGGGTCGACCGTGAAGCCGCATCGATCATCCTGCAAGATTCGCTCGATAGCCGGGCCGCAGCCCGCGACGGTTCCGCCCAGATCCGAACCCAGCAGAGCTTGGAGCCCAGGCCATGACGATCCGCTCCGGCGGACGCCCGCGAGACCCCCGATCCCAACACGCCCGCCGGTTCGAGCCGGACGCCTACGCGACCGATTACGTGCCCGAGGGCTTCGAGCCGTCACGCCGCGCGATGGGCGGTAACGGCGGTCGGCGGCGCAACGGGCGGGGCCGCGGGAGCGGCATCTTCGGGCTGCTCAAGTTCCTGGTCTTCACGCTCCTGCTGGCAGCCCTCGTGTTGCTCGTGGCGCTGACGGCCCTTCGCCCGCTCGTCAACAGCGCGATCCTCGGCTGGGCGGCCGACAGCCCGGCCGCGTTGCGATTGCCGTTCGTCGCCGACATCGTCCGCGAGGACCTTGGCACGTCCCTGACCCAGCCCGTGTCAACGAATCCAGAGCAGGTCGAGTTCCTGGTATCGGACGGTGATACCGCGTCGACGATCGCGGCGCGCCTCGGCGAGCAGAACCTCATCAAGGATCCGCGGGCGTTCATCTTCATCGCGAGCGACCACGCGCTGACCGGCTCGCTGCAGCAGGGCACGTTCGTGCTTCGGCGCAACATGACGCCCGATCAGCTGGTCAACGCGCTCCTGGCGCCGCCACCGAACCCATACATCGAGATCGACCTGCGAACGGGGCTTCGCCTCGAACAGATCACCGCCAAGCTCCAGACGCTGCCGCTCGAGATGGACGTGCGCGCCTTCTACGAGCTGGCGAAAGAGCCACCCGCCGCGCTGATCGACGACTACCCGTGGCTGAAGCGGGTGCTCAAGGATGCCCCGGAGGGCGCGTCGCTCGAGGGGTTCCTGTGGCCCGGGAGCTACAAGATCCTGCCCGACACGACGCCCGAGGAGCTGGTTCGCAAGATGCTCGACGCGTTCGTCGCGGCGGTCACCGAGGAGAAGATGCGCGTCCCCGCCGAGCGCGGGCTGTCCTTCTACGGGATCCTGTCGCTGGCCTCGATCGTCGAGCGTGAAGCGGTGCTCGATACCGAGCGGCCGCTGATCGCGGGTGTGTACCAGAACCGGATCGACGGAATCCCCGGGATCAAGAACAAGATCCTCAACGCCGACCCGACCGTGTTCTACGCGTGGGACACCCTAAAGCTCGACGAGGTCGGGTTCGACAAGTGGAAGGAATACAAGTTCTGGGTCCCGCCGGGCGTGCCGTTGCGTGACATCAAGTTCCCGGATGCGCTCCTCGGGTACCAGACGTACACACAGCCGGGCCTCATTCCGGGGCCGATCGCGACGCCAACGCTGTTGTCGATCGACGCCGCGCTGCATCCAGACACGGCCGACAAGTACATCTACTTCCTCGCGATCCCGGACGGCGGCGGGAAGCACGTCTTCGCCAAGACCGCCAAGGAGCACGAGAAGAACAAGGCGAAATACGGGTATATCCCGTGATCGGCGGCGCTTGACGCTCGCCCGGGCGACATGGCCGTCGCCCGCCGATTTCGCCGACCCGCCAGACGCTGCCCGGATCGCCGCCTGGGCCGACGCGGATCGAGCCGCCCGACCCGCCCGCCTGGCCCGACTCCGCGCGCGGTTCGAGTCGGCCGGCATCGATGCCTACTTCGGCGTCCGGCGCGAGCACATGCGCTACCTCACCGGGTTCACGCTCGATGACGGCGAGGAGAAGGTCGCCGGCAATTCGGGCCAGTTCCTCGTTGGCGCGGACGAGGTCGTGCTGCTGGCCGACTCGCGCTACACGATCCAGGCCAAACGACAGGCGCCGGAGACGCGTCTCGAGTCCGTCTACCAGGACATGGCGGCTCGCTGGCCCGAGCTGATCGCCTCGCTCGGGGCTCGACGCGTCGGCGTCGAATCCGCGTTCGTCCCGCATGCGACCTGGCAGCGCCTGGCCGCCTCGGCACCGGGCGTCGAGCTGGTCCCGATCGAGGGCTGGGTCGAGGCCGACAGGGCCGTCAAGGAGCCGACGGAGATCGAGCGGATCGCGGCCGCCTGCGCCGTCGCGGACCGTGCGCTGGCGACGCTACTGCCGGAGATCCGGCCCGGTGTGACCGAGGCCGAGCTGGCGCTGCGCCTGGAATGGCTGATGCGGACTGGTGGCGCGGAAGCCCTGGCGTTCGATGTCGCCTGCCTGTCCGGCCCCGAGGCCGCGCTCCCACACGGCTCGCCAGGCGACCGTCCGGTTCGCGACGGCACCGTCCTGCTGTTCGACTTCGGCGCCCAGGTCGCCGGCTATCGCAGCGACATGACCCGGACGCTGTTCGTCGGTGAGCCGACCGCCCGCGACGTCGAGGTCTACGAGCTGGTCGCCCGCGCCCAGGACGCCGCCATGAGCGCACTTCGCGCCGCCGTCGAGCCGGGTGCGGACGTGCCGTCGGGCCGGGCAGTGGACGCGATCGCCCGCGAGGCGATCGTCGCTGGCGGCATGGAGCCCTTCGGGCACGGGCTGGGGCATGGGATCGGTCTTGCGACGCACGAGCTGCCGACGCTCGGCCGGCGGGCGTCGGAGGCGCCCCTGCCGAGTCCGACCGTGTTCTCGGTCGAGCCTGGGATCTACCTGGACGGCGAGATCGGCGTGCGGATCGAGGACCTGGTCGCCTTCGATCCCGTCGCGTCGCGGCTCGAGCGGCTGACGCGCTTTCCGAGCGAGATCGTGGTCGTCGGGACGAGCTAGCGCGCAAGCGACGCGAGCGTCGCCTCGAGGGCGTCGGCGACGATCGGCACGTCCGCGGTCGTGAACGCCAGCGGCGGCCGCACCTTGAGGACGTTGCCGGCTCGGGCGGTCGTGCCGACCAGCACGCCCTGCCGTTTGAGGCCTTCCTTGATCGCCGACGCCGTCGCCGGATCGGGCGTCTTCGTCGATCCGTCGCGCACGATATCGACCCCGATCGCCAGGCCGGCGCCGCGCACCTCGCCGATCACGGGATAGCGGTCGCTGAGCGCCGCGATCGCCTGCCGCAACGCCGCGCCAGCGTCGACGACGCGTTCGAGCACCCGCTCGTCCTCGAGCACGTCGAGGACGGCGAGCGCCGCGGCCGCGGACACCTGGTTCCCGCCGAACGTGCTGAAGAACACGGTCGAGTCGGCGAACCGGGCCGCGATCTCGCGTCGCGTGATCACCGCGCCGACCGGATGGCCGTTGCCCATCGGCTTCCCGAGCGTCACGAGGTCCGGCGTGATGCCGAGCCGCTCGAAGGACCACAGCGATTCGCCGGTGCGTCCGTGGCCGCCCTGGACCTCGTCGGCGATCCACAGCGCACCCGCGGCGTGCGCCCGCTCGACCCACGCCGTCGCGAGGTCCCGCCCTGGATCGAGGAACCCGTCGCTCGTCAGCACCCCGTCGAGGATCACGGCGGCCGGCGGCACGCCGCGGGCGCTGAGTCGCTCCAGGGCGCTCGTCGAACTCGGACACCTCGAGGTGCGTGCCGCGATAGCGGTCGGGTGGCTCCCAGGTCTCGACGTGGTCCGGCCGCCGGCTGGCCTGCCACGACTCCGGGTGAAAGCGCGGCGGTCGCCTCGGTCACGCCGTGATAGGCGAAGGCCGTGCACAGCGCACCGCGCCTGCCGGTGAACGCCGTCGCGAGCCGCCACGCGACGTCGTTCGCCTCGGAGCCCGAGTTCACGAACATGACGGTGTCGAGACCGGAACCGGCGGGCATCGTGGCCACGAGCCGCTCCGCCAGCTCGATCGCCGCCGGATGCAGGTAGCGCATGTTGGTCGTGATCAGCCGGCCCTGGCGGGCGATCGCCTCGGCGACGCGCGGGTGGCTGTGACCGACGCACGGCACGTTGTTGTAGGCATCGAGATAGCGCCGGCCGTCACTCGCGGTGATCCAGACACCGTCGGCGCGCACGACCTCGATCGGTTCTGCGTACGTCAGCGACTCCATCGCCGGCCCGAGGACCGCTTCCCGCCGCGCGGCGAGGTTCCCGGAGGCTGCCCCCTCGCCGCCGAACCGACGCGCCGCCTCGTCCCAGCCGGCGTCGAGCAGGGTCTCGATCGTCCGGGCCACGCCCTCGTTGTAGCGCTCCGCGAAGCCCGCGTCCTCGAGGCCGCGCCCGGCCCGGAACGAGGAGATCGCGATCGTGACTGCCGCGCGGGCCGCGACGAGCTCGCCGATCAGCCCGAGCTCGATCGGCTCCAGGGGCGTGATGCGCTGGTACCCGTCGAGGACCAGCCGGCCCGCGCGGAAGAGATCGTCGCCCTGCCGCCCGTTCAGCAGCGAATCGAGCAACGACGCGATGTCGGTGACGAGCGCCGTGTGGCTCATGTCGCCGAGGTCGACGATCCCGGTGATCCGCCCGGTCTCGTCGACGATCGCGTTGTCGGTCGTCAGGTCGCCGTGGACGATCTGCGCGCGCAGCGAAGGCCAGACCGGTACGACGACCTCGTCGAATCGATCGAGCGCGCGCTCGACCAGGTCGCGATGGCGTCGGTCCCCGATCGTCTCCAGCAGCTCGCGCGTGCGGGCCGCGTGCTGGACGTCCCAGAGCATCGTGCGACGCGCCGCTGGGTGGAAGAACCCCCGCAGGGCTCGACCCACCCGCGCCATCGTCTCGCCCCAGTGGGGGAGCGCATCGTCGGCGACGTCCGCGGCCTCGATCCGGCCACGGCCGGGCAGCACGTCGTACATCCGCACGTGATGGACGCCGTCGCCGGCCGGGAACGGGACGCGCCGGTCGGCCGGATCCGAGCTGTCAGGAGCGGCACCCGGCACCAGCCAGGGGATCGGCACGGCCAGCGCTGGATCGACGCGCGCGATGTGCAGCACCGCGAGCGCTTCCATGTCGAGCGTGGCCGGGTCCTCGGCGAGGTTCGACACCTTCATGACGGCGACCGGGTTCGCAACCCGATCCGTCAGCAGGAACGTCTGGTCGCGCTCGCTACCGAGGTCCTCGGCATCGTTCGCGCGCACCCCGAATGTCCGCTCCGCGAGCTCGACGACCTGGGCCGGATCGAACGCCGGACGGGCCGTCGCGAGCACGGCATCGAACTCGGTCGGGGAGGTCGCGTCCATGGCGCGGCCATGGTAGCCGCTAGAATGGCGGCCTCATCCCGAACGACCAGCGGTCCGTCCGCCCATGCGCGGCGGTCCGAGCCCAGGAGCCAGCACCCCACATGATCAGCACCGGAGAACTCAGGAAGGGCGTCGCCATCGAGCTCGACGGCGAGCTCTGGCAGATCCTCGACTACCACCACATCAAGATGGGCCGAGGGTCGGCGCAGGTCCGCATCACGCTGCGCAACATCAAGCGCGGTCAGACGATCGAGCGCTCGTTCCAGGCCGGCACGAAGTGGCCGCGCGCCTCGATGGAGCGGCGTCCGGTGCAGTACCTGTACCGCGACGGCGACGACTTCCATTTCATGGCAGCCGACACGTACGACCAGTTCCACCTCACCGCCGAGCAACTCGGGGACACCGCGCAGTTCCTCAAGGACGGGATGACGCTCGAGCGGACGAGCTACCAGGGCGAGACGATCGGCGTCGAGCTGCCCGTGACCGTCGACCTCGTGGTGGCCGACACGGAGCCCGGGTTCGCGGGCGACACCCAGACCGGTGCCCGCAAGCCGGCCACGACCGAGACCGGGCTCGTGGTCACCGTGCCGATCTTCGTCGAGACGGGCGACACGATCCGTGTCGACACGCGCACCGGGGAGTACCAGACGCGGGTCTGATGGCCGGCCGATGAGCCAGCGCGAACGCGACGGCGGGCCGCCCGACTGGGCGCTGCCCGGGTGGGACGCGGTCGATCCCGAGGAGCCGGTCGGGCTGCGCGTCGGCGGGACGCCACCGCTACCCGTCTCGCCGCCGCCGGCGACATCCGCGCCGAGCGTTGGGGGGACGCCCGCCGCACCGGGCACGTTCGGGCTCCACATCCTCCAGGTCAGCGAGGTCACCCGCGCCGTCCGCGGAGCGATCCGCCAGGACCCGCGGCTCGTCGACCTGTGGGTCGAGGGCGAGATCGGGCGAGTCACGGTCTCGAGCGCGGGCCATGCCTATTTCGCGCTCAAGGACGCTCGCAACCAACTCCAATGCGTGTGGTTCCGCGACGATCGAGCGCGCTCGGCGTTCAGTGCGCAGGCCGGGCTGCGCGTGGTCGTGCACGGTCGCGTCGACCTGTACGAGCCCACGGGCGCCATGCAGCTCTACGTCGATTCGATCCAGCCGGCGGGGCTCGGTGACCTCGCGCTCCGGTTCGAGGCGCTCAAGGCGCGGCTTGATGCCGAGGGCCTGTTCGACACCGCCCGGAAGCGGCCGCTGCCCTCGCGACCCCGCACGATCGCCGTGATCACAAGTCCCTCGGGCGCGGTCTGGCGGGACATCAGTCACGTGCTGGCGCGCCGCTGGCCGCTGGTCCAGGTCGTGCTGGTGGCGGCGCAGGTGCAGGGGGAGGGGGCGCCCGCCAGCATCGTCACCGCGTTTCGGCGCATCGCCCGGTATGCGGAGATGACTCGTGACGCCGGGCGCCCCGATGACGCGCCCGTCCTCACGATCCTGGCGCGCGGTGGCGGCTCGCTCGAGGACCTGTGGGCGTTCAACGACGAGCGCGTCGTTCGTGCCGTGGTCGCGCATCCCTTGCCGGTCGTCTGCGGGGTCGGCCACGAGGTCGACGTCACGCTTGCCGACTTCGCGGCCGATGTGCGCGCCCCGACGCCGTCCGCCGCGGCCGAAATCGTGGTGCCGGACCGCCTCGAGATGGCCGGGTCGCTTCGTCGTGCGGCGGATCGGCTGGCGACCGCCACGGAACGTCGTCTTGCCACGGCCGCGCGCGACCTCGCGGTCGAGCGGCGGGCGCTCGACCGCGTGAGCCCGGCGGCTCGGCTGGCTGCCGCTCGGGAACAGGTCGGCCTGCTGTTCGACCGCGGGACGAGGGCGGTCGAAGCGCGGATCGCTCGCGAGCGACTCCGATTGAATGCCGCGGCCGCCGATCTGCCGCGACTGACGACGGCCCGGGTGGCCGCCGCGCGCGCCGCGCTCGACTCGTCATCGGCGGCACTGGCCGTGCTCGGCCCGAACGCGACCCTCGAGCGCGGGTACGCGATCGTCCGGCGAACGCCCGAGGGGACCATCGTCCGCGACCCTGCCCAGGCGCCTGCGGGGTCGGCCCTTCGCATCCGCGTCGCCCACGGGGAGCTGGCCGCGACCGTCGACCCCGAGATCGACAGCGATGCCGGGTGATCTGATCGTGTTCGCGATCCTGGTCGCGGTGTTCGTGATCGCCGGGGTACGCGTCGGTATGCTGGTTGCGCCGCGGCTCGATCGCATGACCCAGCCCGAGGACGAGGACGCCGATGACGGACACGACTGAACGGCCGACCGCCGCGGACGCTGCGGAGCGCCCCGTCGCGGACCTCACGTTCGACGAAGCACTCGCCGAGCTCCAGCGGACGATCGCCGAGCTCGAGACCGGTGGCCAGCCCCTGGAAGCGCACGCTGGCCCTCCATGAGCGTGGTGCGGCCCTCCTCGAACGCTGCGAGACCCTGCTGCGGAGCGCCGAGCTGCGGATGCGCCAGCTGGTGTCGAAGGGCGGCGAGCTGCGCACCGTCGACGTTTCCGCGGACCAGCCGATCGAGGAGACATAGGCGCTCGCTTGGCTGTCGCCATCGGGCACCAGAAACTAGCGACCTACGAGGAACAGGTTTAGACTTCGCTCGTCCGCTCTCGCAAGACGTGCGAACCTACGGCATCACAGGCGGGCCGCCCGGCCCGTCAAGCCGCCGACCATCCGCCCATCGGAGTCCCATCCGAACGTGACCATCCTGTCCGAGCTCACCGGTCCCGGGGACCTGCGCGGGCTCACCGAACCACAGCTGACCGAGCTTGCCGCCGAGATCCGCGAAGCGATCATCTCGACTGTCGCGGAGACGGGCGGCCACCTCGGTTCGTCCCTCGGCGTCGTCGAGCTCACGATCGCCCTCCATCGGCTGCTGGAGTCGCCGCGCGACCGGATCGTGTGGGACACCGGCCACCAGGCCTACCCGCACAAGCTGCTCACGGGCCGATTGGAGCGTTTCCGGACCCTCCGATCGCTCGACGGCGTCGGCGGCTTCCCACGCCGATCCGAATCGCCCCACGACGTGTTCGACGGCGGTCACGCCGGGACGGGGCTGTCGATCGCCGAGGGGCTCGCCGAGGCGCGTGATCTCCGCAACGGCATGGAGCGGATCGCGGTCGTCGTCGGCGACGCGGCGCTGATGAGCGGGCTGTCGCTCGAGGCGCTCAACGACATCGGCCAGCGCAAGACGCAGATGCTGATCGTGGTCAACGACAACGAGATGTCGATCAGCCCGACCGTCGGTGCCTTCTCGAAATACCTGTCGCAGATCAAGCTCTCGAGCGCCTGGCGCCAGAGCCGGAGCGCCTACGACCGATCGATCGAGCGCGTGCCGATCCTCGGCCCGCATCTCCTGGAGCTGTCGCGCCGCCTGCGCGCCTCGGTCGTCCGGTTCGCGCAGCCGGGGCAGCTCTTCGAGGACCTCGGGATCACGTACATCGGTGTCGTCCCGGGGCATGACATCCGCGCGCTGACCGAGACGCTCGGGGCCGCGCTGGAGCTGCCCGGGCCGACGATCGTCCACGTCCGGACCCAGAAGGGCCGCGGCTACCGGCCGGCGATCCTCGACCAGGTCGGCTTCCATGGCGCGGCGCTGCCACCGATGCAGCTCACGCCCAAGACCGACGCCTACGACGGCTCGAAGAAGGCGCCGGCCGGCCTGCCGACCGAATCGATGACGGACGACGCTGCCTCGCCGACGCCCGAGCCCGCCGCGCCCAAGAAGAACCCGAACTACACCGCGGTCTTCGCAGCCGAGCTGATCGAGCTGGCCCGAGCCGATCGCCGGATCGTCGGCATCACCGCCGGCATGCCGACCGGGAACCGGGATGTCGAAGCTCGCCGACGCGCTCCCGGGCCGCGTCTTCGATGTCGGGATCGCGGAGCAACACGCCGTCACGCTCGCGACCGGCCTCGCGATGGGTGGGATGCGCCCGGTCGTGGCGCTCTACTCGACGTTCCTGCAGCGCGCCTTCGACCAGACCGTCCACGACGTGTGTCAGAACGATCAGCCGGTGCTGATCGCGGTCGATCGGGCGGGGCTCGTCGGCGAGGACGGGACCTCGCACCAGGGCATGTTCACGCTGCCCGCTCAGCGACAGCTGCCGAACCTCGTGATCGCCTCGCCGAAGGACGAGCAGGAGCTCCGCTCGCTGCTCCGGACGGCGCTCGCCCAGGACCACCCGTTCGCGCTGCACTACCCGCGCGATCCGGGCTTCGGGCTGCCGCCCGTCGAACCGGCCGTGCTGCCGATCGGGCAAGGGGAGACGCTGCGGGACGGCCGCGATCTGCTGTTCATCGGCTTCGGGCCGATCGTGGCGCGGGCGATGGACGCGGCCGCGGCCCTCGAAGCCGAGGGCTGGTCGATCGGCGTCATCAACGCCCGATTCGCCAAGCCGCTCGATCGGCAGTTGATCCTCGACGCGGCGAGGGGCAAGCAGCTGGTGGTGACGTTCGAGGAGAGCGTCGTGACCGGTGGCTTCGGTGGGTCGATCGTCGAATTGCTCGAGGAAGCGCGGCTGGCCGATCCCGCCTATCGCGACGTGGCGGTCCGGATCATCGGGATCCCCGGCGACCGGTTCGTGGACCACGGATCCGTGGCGGATCTCCGTCGCGTGCTCCGGCTCGATGTGCCCGGTTTGGCCGAGCAGGTCCGCGAGACACTGTCGACGTTGCGCGTGTCGCCGGGCAGGTCGACCTCCGAGATCGCCTGAACCCTCGATGACGGGCGCCGGCAACCACGTCGGCACGCGGATGGCTCTTGTCGACCACGCATCGCGGTGTTGCCTGCCAGTCGACAAATCGGGGTCGAACCGTTCCGATGAGCTCTGATTCGGGGGCCTCGGCGCGAACTGTCGCGTGAGAGTCGACGGTTTTGCGTCGAAGGGTGGCTAGCCCGAGCCCGCGATGGCCCAGAAGGCGATTCTGTCGCCTGTGAGGCGACGAGCGAGGGTTTCGCGGCCGCATGTGGCGCCTTCGACGAGGTTCGTCGCCTGCCACGCGACAAACGGGGGCGAAATCGCGACGCGAAACCAGCGTGCTTTGGGCCCGTGCCACGATACGGTCGTGGAACCAACGGCCCGCCGTCGAGCGCAGCTGGCGCGCCTCTGGGAGCACCCCTCGGCGGTGCTGCTCGTCGTTCAGCTCCTGGGCGTCCTGGTCTACCCGTTCATGGACGCCTCGCCGGCCGGGCGAGCGGCGTTGTCGCTGTTCTCGCTCGTCGTGCTGGTGCTCGCCGTCCGTGCTGTCCGCGCGACACCGGCCTTGACCTGGGTGTCCGTGCTGCTTGGCGTGCCGATCGTCGTACTGACGATCCTCGAGGCGGTCGACCCGACGAACGGCACGCTGGTGTTCTGGTCGTCGGCGCTGCACGCGGCGTTCTACGCGTACACGAGCTTCGCCCTGATCCGCTACCTGTTTAGGGATCGGTTCGTGACGGTCGACGAGCTATGGGCGACCGGAGCGACCTTCACGGTCGTCGCCTGGGCATTCGCGTATGCCTTCGCCGCCGTCCAGGTGGTCTGGCCGGGGTCGTTCACCGCGGCCCTCGCCCCAGACGCGCCGCGGACCTGGTTCGAGTTGCTGTTCCTGTCGTTCACGAACCTGACCAGCGTCGGGCTGTCCGACATCGCGCCGATCCAGCCGCAAGCGCGCGCCATCGTGATGATCGAGCAGGTGGCCGGCCTCTTGTACGTCGCCTTCGTGATCTCGCGGATCGTCGGCCTGACGATCGCTCGCGAGCGCAAGAGGGCGCGCTCGGACGAGTGAGGCAGACGTCATCTCCCGAGGTGGACGCCCCTCGGGGGTCCGGTTAGCAGGGACGCGATCCCGCGGTCGACTCGCATCCACACGATCGATGGCCCAGGCCAGGCTTCATCGCCGGTCAGCGAGCGGACGACGTCGCTCGTGGATGCCGGATACGCGGTTGCGAGCGTGGTCTCGTAGCGACGGGCGATCTCCCTCATGGTCGTGGTCGAGCGCAGCACAAGCAGTCGCGAAACGGTCGGCGCTGGATCTGCTCCCAGTTCGTCGGCTAATCGAGCGGCGAGCCCGTCCGCCTTTTCGTTGCTCCAACGGATCTGTTGCTCGAGTCGGCGCAACTCCGATTGGAACTCGGTTGCGACCGCGAGGGCGGCCGACCGATCAGCCAGCGCCGCATCGATGACGCCACGAACCGGCGCGTACACCGGTACTTCGAGCCGCACCGACCAACGTGGGTGCAATGCGCGCACGAACGAATCGACCATGGCCGCCTGGAAACGGTCGACGAGGCGTGGCCCCGACCCCGCGTACAGCCGAACGCCGAGGTCAGCGCCGAGCGCGACGCTGATCGCCGTGAGTGCCTCGAGGCTGGCGTGGGTCTTGGCGGCCTCGATCTTGGCGATGTGCGACGGGTGTAGTCCCGTCGCGGCACCGAGGTCTCGCAACGAGACGCCGGCGTCGAGTCGCAGCGCCCGGACTTCTTCACCGGTCCGCACCGATTGCCGCCGGAGCCGGCGAGCCGTTTCCCTCGCGACCGTCGTTTGGGTGATCACTGAGCGATCAAAGCGGTTCGCTCTCTACGCCCGCGTATCGACTTGTTGCCTGCCAGTCGACAGAATCGGCCCGTAGCCTCCCATCGGCGGCTCGAGCCTCCTCCAGCACGACATTCGTTGCTTCTCAGGCGACGGAAGTCCGCGAATCGACGTCGATCGAGCCCGGCGCGAGCCCTTCAGGGCCTTTTGTCGACTGGCAGGCGACAAACGGGGCGCCGTCGCTGTTCGAGGACGCACTCGACGACGTTCGTTGACTGCCAGGCGACGAAACGCTAGGAACGGGCCGCGGCGGGCGACCGCAAGGCGCCGCACCCCCGAGTGAGGCCGCGTGCAGCGGGCTATGCCACGATACGGTCGTGCGATCGACCGTCGGCCGGAAGACTCGTGTGCGACTCGATGAGCTGCTCGTCGACCGCGGGCTCGCGGAGACCCGGAGCAAGGGCCAGGCCCTGATCCTCGCCGGCAAGGTCCGTGTCGGCGATGGCGACGCTGCGCGACGCGACCTCAAGCCCGGCGACGCCGTCGATCCCGAAGCCGCCATAAACGTCGAGCGCCCCGAGCCATACGTGAGCCGCGGCGGCCACAAGCTCGCGGCTGCGCTCGACGCGTTCGGGATCGACCCGGCGGGGATGACGGCGCTCGACGTCGGTGCCTCGACCGGCGGCTTCACCGACGTGCTGTTGCAGCGCGGCGCGCGCCACGTCTACGCTCTCGACGTGGGTCGCGGTCAGCTCGCCGAACCGTTGCGCCGCGACGACCGTGTGACGTCGCTCGAGCGCACGAACGCCCGCGGGCTCACGGCGACGACACTCCCCGAGCCGATCGATCTCGCCGTCATCGACGTCTCGTTCATCTCGCTCGACAAGGTCGTGGGCCCCGTCATGACGACCCTCGCCCCCGGAGCGCAGATCGTGGCCCTGGTGAAACCCCAGTTCGAAGCGGGCAAGGGCCGAACCGACAAGGGCGTCGTCCGCGATCCGGCAATGCATCGCGAGGTCCTCGAGCGGGTCACGGACCACGCTCGCTCGATCGGTCTCGGGACGCGGGCGCTCATGGCTTCGCCGATCCTCGGGCCGGAGGGCAATCGCGAGTTCCTCGTCCAGCTCGCGGCCGGGCCGTCCTGCGCGGAGCTCCCGGACCTGATCGCCGAGGTCACCGACGCATGAGCGAGCCGGGCAGCAAGCCGAAGCGCATCGGTTTCGCCTACAACCCGACCATCGAGGCGACCGTGGAGCTCGCCGCACGCGCCGCCGGCTGGTGCCGCGTGCGCGGCATCGACCAATGGCAGACCCAGGCAAGCGACCAGGGGACGCTGCTCCGCGAGCTGCCGACGACCGACGCGCTCGTGGTCCTCGGCGGGGATGGCACGTTCCTCCGCGCGGCTCGAGCGGTCGCCGAGGTCGACGTCCCCCTGCTGGGTCTCAACCTCGGCAAGGTCGGGTTCCTCTCCAAAGCCGAGGCCGCCGACCTCGAGCCGGTCCTAGAGAAGATCGCCAACGGCGAGTACACGATCGACGAACGGATGGCGATCGAGGGCCGGATCCTCCCCGGCGGCGAGGGCCGCGGGCATCGGCACATCGCGCTCAATGACATCGTCATCGCCCGCGGCGCGCTCGCCCGCGTCTGCCGGCTCGACGTCAGCATCGATGGCACCCACCTCGCGACGTTCATCGCCGACGGGCTCGTGGTTTCGAGCCCGACCGGCTCGACCGGCTATTCCTTCTCTGCTGGGGGCCCGATCCTCGATCCCGTTCAGCAGAAACCTCGTCGTGACCCCGATCGCCGCGTATCTCTCGGCGATCCGCTCGGTCGTCGTCAGCCCCGAGCAGATCGTGCGCTGCCGCGTCGTCGACGCCCACGAGGCGCTGGTATCCATCGACGGCCGCGAGGACATGCCGATCGCGGTCGGCGACGTGGTCGAGGTCCAGGCCCGCGAACGGCCGATCCGCCTCATCGAGCCGAAGGGCGCCCAACCGTTCTGGGACCTCCTCCGCCACAAGGTCGAGCTGCTGCCGTCGTGACCGATCCGGACGCGCCGCAGTCCGACGGCCCGGGCCGCCTGCTCGAGTTGACGGTCAGCGACCTCGCGCTCATCGACCGCCTGCGGATCGACTTCGACGCCGGGTTCAACGTCGTGAGCGGGGAGACCGGGGCAGGGAAGAGCCTGCTCATCGATGCGCTCGGTCTCGCGCTCGGCGCCCGTGCCGACACCTCGCTCGTCCGCCACGGCGCCGAAACCGCGCGGGTCGAGGCGCTGTTCGATCGATTGCCGGAGCCGCTGATCGCGGTCCGCGAGGTCGCCGCCAACGGCCGCTCGACCGCCCGCATCGACGACGCCACGGTCACCGCCGGCCGGCTTGCCGAGGAGGTCGGACCGCTCGTCGAGATCCACGGCCAGCACGAACAGGGCCGGCTGCTCGATGAGCGCTGGCAGCGCGACCTGCTCGATGGCTTCGGTGAGCACGGCGAGCTGCGAGCGACGATGACCGGGGCGGTCGAGCGGTGGCGCGAGAACCGGGCGGCACTCGATGCCGCGGCGCTCGATCCCCGTGAAGTCGCGCGACGGGTCGATCTGCTCGAGCACGAGTCGACTGAGATCTCGGCGGCGAACCTCCGTCCCGGCGAGGCCGATGAGATCCGCGCCCGGCTGACGGCGGCGCAGCATGGCGAGGCGATCGCCCGGGGAGCGGCCGCGCTCCGCGAGGCGCTGACCCAGGAAGGGAGCGGCGCACGCGATGCCGCAGCCGTCGCGCTCCAGGAGGCGCGCGGGATCGCCAGGCTCGACCCGCGCTTCGAGGGCCTCGCCGATCGACTCGCCGGCCTCGAGGCCGAGCTCAGCGACGTCGCCGATGATGCGCGCCGCCTGGCCGAGACCGTCGACCACGACCCGCGGGCGGTCGCGGAGCTCGATGCGCGGCTGGGCGTGATCCACGGGTTGCTGCGCCGGTACGGCGACGACGAGCCATCGGTGATCGCCCACGGCGAGCGCGCCGCCGCCGAGGCCGAGCGGCTGCGCGGGCTCGATGCGGAACGCGCGAACCGCCAGCGCGACGATGCCCGGCTGCTGCTCGAGGTCGCATCGGCGGCCGCCGCGTTGTCGACTGCGCGCCGCGGCGCTGCGGCCGTCCTGACGGACGCCGTCGACGGCGTGCTGCAGGAGCTCGGCTTCCCCGAGGGCGTGTTCGACGTCGCGCTCGGCCGGCAACCGGCCGGACCGGGCGAACCGGCGGTCGAGATCGATGGCGACGCGGTCACGTTCGATGCCGCCGGTGTCGATCAGGTCGTGTACCGGCTCGCACCGAACACCGGTGAGCCGGCACGCCCGCTGGCACGCATCGCCTCGGGCGGGGAGCTGTCGCGGGTCGCCCTGGCGATCAAGCGCGTGCTCGCCGAGGCCGACGCGACGCCGACGCTCGTCTTCGACGAGGTCGATTCGGGGATCGGCGGTCGGAGCGCGGACCCGGTCGGCCGGTCGCTGTGGGGACTCGCCCGCCGACACCAGGTCCTGTGTGTCACGCACTTGCCGCAGATCGCCGCCCACGCCGATGCCCACTACCGGATCGCCAAGCGGGAACGCGGCGGTCGAACCGTCACCGAGGTCGAGCGGCTCGATCGCGAGGGACGGATCGTGGAGCTGGCCGCGATGCTCGGCGGTGGCCCCGGCGATCCGGCGTCGCTCGCCTCGGCGCGTGAGCTGCTCGACCGCGCCGAATCGTGGCGAGGCGGACCGGTCGAGGCGGCGGGCGTCGACCGATCGGCGTGAACCTCGATCGCGCGATCGAGGACTACCTCGCGTACCTCCACGTCGAGCGCGGCCTCGCCGCGGCGACGATCCGTGCCTACCGCGGCGACCTGCGCGATTTCGCGACGAGCGTGAGCGCCGGTGACGGGGGAGGGGGCGGCGCCTGGGACCGCTCGGCGGATCCCGCGGTCCGGTACCTGGCCGCACGGACCCACCGCGGCACGCCCGGCGAACGGGCATTGGCCCCGACCAGCCTGCGACGGCGAGCGGCGGCCCTCAAGGGGTTTTACCGCTTCGCGTTCGGGGAGGGCCTGATCGAGAAGGACGTGGCGACGCATCTCGACCTGCCGCGCCAGAGCCGCCGGTTGCCCGAGACCCTCGACGTCGCCGAGGTCGATCGATTGCTCGAGGCGGCGTCGACCGGCGGGATCCGCGATCGGGCCCTGCTCGAGCTGCTCTATGCGGCTGGCTTGCGTGTGAGCGAGGCGATCGGGCTCGACCGCGAGGACCTGTCGCTCGACGGCGCGTTCGTGCGGGTGATCGGCAAGGGCGACAAGGAACGCCTGGTGCCGATCGGCGAGATCTCGATCGACCATGTCCGTGCCTGGCTCGATGGTCCGCGCGCGGCATTGCTCGCGCAGCATCACGTCGTCCCGGTGCGCGGCGGCCCGGTGTTCCTGGGCGATCGTGGACGTCGGCTGGCGCGCCAGCAGGCCTGGGCGGCGGTCACGGCAGCGGCGGGTCGTGCCGGCTTGTCGGGGCGCGTCAGCCCGCACACCCTGCGCCACTCGTTCGCCACGCATCTCCTCGAGGGCGGGGCCGACCTGCGGGTCGTCCAGGAGTTGCTCGGGCATGCGAGTATCTCCACGACCCAGCTGTACACGCATCTCACCGGGGAGCGGATCCGGGACGTCTATCGCCGGGCCCATCCGCGGGCCTGAAGGCAGGAGGCACTCGAACCGATGAGCTACGTCGCCGGTCTGCTCTCGAGCGGGGAGCGGGTGATGCATCGCGAGAAGCAGCACTGGTTCGTGTTCGTCTGGGGGGCCCGGTACACGATCCTCGCGGTGATCGTGGCGGTGATCCTGCTGGTCTTCAAGAACAACCTCAACCAGCCATGGGCCGACATCGTCAACTACCTGGCGATCGCGCTGTTCGTGGGCGGGCTCGCGCTGCTGCTCTGGATCGTGCTCCGGTACATGAACCAGGAGTACATCCTCACCAACCGTCGCGTCATCGCGGTCGAGGGCGTGCTGAACAAGAAGGTCACCGACTCGTCGCTCGAGAAGATCAACGACGCGGTGCTCACCCAATCGATCTTCGGGCGCGTCTTCGGGTTCGGCGACCTCGAGGTCCTGACCGCGTCGGAAGCCGGCATCAGCCTCTTCCGGATGCTCATCAACCCCATGGCGTTCAAGCGCGCGATGCTCGATGCCAAGCACGAGTACGAGCGCGATCTCGCCGGGACGGGATACGCCGGCAGTCCGCCACTGCGTGCGGAGCCGATGCCCCTCGCGACATCCGCGGGCGTCGTCCGCGAACCCGCGAGCGAGGACACGGTGTCGACCGCGGTCCCCGCCGCGCCATCGTCGGCCGCCGAGCCGCTCACCCGCGAGGACGTGACCCGAACGCTGAACAGCCTCGCGGACCTGCGCGACCGCGGCGCGATCAGCAACGAGGAGTTCGAGCGCAAGAAGGCGGACCTGCTCGGTCGTCTCTGACCCCGGGGAGCCGCCCGGCTACCATACGCGGGACCCGCTAGAGGACTCCCGTGTCCGACGAACTCATCGCCTCAGTCATCGTCGTCGCGATCATGCTGCTCATCGGTTTCCCGGTGCACGAGTTCTCGCACGCGCTTGCCGCGTATCGGCTCGGCGACAGCACGGCAAAGCATCTCGGCCGGCTCACGCTCAACCCGATCGCGCATTTCGATCCGCTGGGCGGGATTCTCCTCGCGGTGACGTTCATCGGCCAGACCGGGTTCGGGTTCGGCTGGGCGAAGCCGACGCCGGTCAACCCGAACAACCTCGAGGGCGGTCGATGGGGCGAGGCGATCGTCGCGGCCGCGGGCCCGCTCTCGAACCTCGTGCTGGCGATCGTCGCGGCGTTGCCGCTGCGCTACATCCTCGGTAACCCCGAGCTGGCGGCGACCATCCCCGACCTTGTGATCCAGGTGCTCGTCCTATTCGTGATCATCAACATCATCCTGATGCTGTTCAACCTGTTCCCGATCCCGCCGCTCGACGGCTCCAAGGTGCTCTTCGCCCTGCTCCCGCCGCGGGTCGCCTGGCAGTGGCGGCCGATGCTCGAGCAGTACGGCTTCCTGCTGTTGATCCTGTTCTTCTTCATCCCGCCGGGTAACTCGATCGGCGGGCGGATCATCGGCCCACTCATCAGTGGACTCTTCGGCCTCCTGGTGGGCCGCTAAGGTCCGCCAGTTCCGGTCGCACATCCGGGCCGGCGTGGCCCCGGACGAGCGGGCCGGACTGGTCGACTGGCTGACCCCCGCACAACTGGAGCTGTACGACCGGATGCACGTCGCCGATCGCCGTCACGGGCTCGATGTCGTGGCGACGCTGCGCTCCGAGGGCGTCGCCGACCCCGAGGTCCTCGTCGCCGGGTTGCTCCATGACGCCGGGAAGGGCGACACCGGGGTGTGGCCGCGGGTCGCCCATTCGCTCGCACAGGCGTATGGACACTGGATCTGGCGGACGGCCGGCGTGCTGCCCGGGATGGCGGGCGCCATCGAGCGGCTTCGGGACCATGCTGAGACGTCGGCGCAGCTCGCGGCGGCCGCCGGCTGCTCGCCACGGACCGTGGAGCTGATCCGGCACCAGGACGCCCCGATCGACCCCGACGCCGGGCGCCTGCTCCAGCTCGCCGACGAGGCGAACTGATGCTGCCCGACGGAGCCGGCACGCCCGGCCGGCCGGTGATGGCGGTCGGATCGGAGCTCGATCCCTCGGACGCCACGATCCGCTTCGGCGAGGGTCGCCGTCCGGAGACCGCGACCACGGTCCAGCTCTCGATGTTCGACGGTCCGCTCGGCCTGCTGCTGTCGCTGATCGAGGCGCGCCAGCTCGACGTGCTGACCGTGCCGCTCGGGGGTCTCGCCGACGCCTACCTCGACGCGCTGGCCGGTCTCGAGGCGGACCGGCTCGGCAACGTCAGCGCATTCGTGGCGGTCGCGTCGCAGCTGATCCTCATCAAGAGCCGCGCGATGCTGCCGCGATCGCCGGTGATGGCCGCGACGGCGCTGGACGGCGACGACCTGGGCGATCCGGAAGAACAGCTCCGTGCCAGGCTGCTGCTCTATCGGGCGCACCGCGACGCCGGGCTGCGACTCGCCGATGGGGCGCTGGAACGGGTCGGGTTGTTCCGCCGGGAGCCAGGTGCGGCGCGGGCCGCGGGGATGGCCGGCGCGCGCCCAGCCGATGCCCCGCCGATCGACCCGGCCCGGCTCGTCGGCGCGCTCGCCCACCTCGCGATGATCGCGCTGCCGCCCGAGCCACCGCCCGAGGTCATGCCGCGCACGATCACGCTGACCGAACGGGCCGCCATCATCCGCGCCGCGCTTCGAGAGGCGCCGACGATCGTCCTCCAGGACCTGCTCGCCGGCGTGCGCGATCGGGTCGTGATCGCGATCACGTTCCTCGCCATGCTGGAGCTGATGAAGCGCCGCGAGATCGTGGTCGAGCAGGACGTCCCGTGGGGTCCGATCGTGGCCAGATCGACCGGCACGGTCGCCGAGACGCCGCTCGATGAGTCGCTGGAGTCGTTCGCATGACCGACGAGCAGCTCGGCCTGCGCGAGCAGGTCGACCTCGAGGAGTCGACCGATGACGGCTTCGAGGAGTCGACCGATCAAGCCGTCGACGAGCGCCCGCCGATCGAGCTGACCGAGGCGCGTCTCGAGGCGCTGCTGTTCGTCGCCGAGCGACCGCTCCGCCGCCGCGAGATCGCCGCGCTGGCCGGGACGGACCTCGACACCGTCGACGCGCGCCTGGGCGACCTCGAGGTCTCGCTCGGGGAGCGCGGCATCCGCCTGCTGGTCGATGGCGACCAGGTCGAGCTGGCGACGGCGCCGGAGGCCGGTGCGCTGATCGCGCGGTATGTCGGTGCGGACGCAGTGCGCCTCTCCCCGGCGAGCCTCGAGACCCTCGCGATCATCGCCTACCGCCAGCCCGTGACGCGCGGCGCGATCGAGCGCATCCGCGGCGTCGACTCCGACTACACCGTGCGGACGCTGCTCCATCGCCGCCTGATCGTCGAGCTCGGCCGATCCGGCGCGCCCGGACGACCGTTCCTGTACGGGACCGGGTTCGAGTTCCTCGAGCGGTTCGGGCTGACGAGCCTCGAGGAGCTGCCGCCACTCGACGTCGACGTCGCCGCGCGACTGGCGGAGGAGGGCGGCGAGCCGCTGACCGAGTCGATGTTCCGCGAGGAGGCGCCGGTCGAGGAGGCCGCCACGGAGCCCTGATGCCAGCCGAGCGCTTGCAGAAGGTGCTGGCGGCCGCGGGGGTCGCATCGAGGCGGTCGGCCGAGACGCTGATCGCCGCGGGCCGCGTGACGGTCGACGGGCGGGTCGCGACCCTTGGCACGCAAGCCGACCCGGATCGTTCCGTGATCGCCGTCGACGGGCGCGTGATCGGGGCCGCGGCAGCGCACGCGTATCTCGTGCTGCACAAGCCGGGCGGCGTGACCTCGACGACGCGCGACCGGCACGCCGACACGACCGTGCTGGACCTCGTGCCGACGGCGCTGGTCCCCGATGGAGCCCGCCTCTATCCGGTCGGTCGCCTCGACCAGGACAGCGAGGGCATGTTGCTGCTCACCAACGACGGGGCGTGGGCCGATCGCGTGCTCCATCCGCGACACGGCGTGGAGCGCGAGTACGCGCTAGGCCTGGACCGGGCGCTCGATGCGGACCAGGTGGCGGCACTCCAGGAGGGCATCCGCCTCGACGAGGGGCTCGCGACGCTCGGCGCTCTGCGGTCGATGACCGGGATCGAGGTCGATCGCCTCGCCAAGCTGCTCCGGCCATCGCCGCGGGACCTGGTCTGGTACCGGGCGACGCTGACGCAAGGCTGGAAGCGGCAGCTCCGCCGGATGTTCGGCGCGGTCGGCGCGCCGGTCGATCGGCTCGTCCGCGTGCGCATTGGCCCGGTCCGGATCGACGGTTTGCGCAGCGGCGCGGTGCGGCCCCTCAAGGCACCCGAGGTCCGCGGTCTCGGTGCCGGCGCTGGTCGATCCCGTGCTGCGAAGGCGGACACGGCGGGGGGGACCGAACCGGCCGAACCATCCCGGTCCGCCAAACCGGCCCGGTATCCTTCGCGCGATGGACGCGTTGGTGGTGGCGCTCGACGGCCCGGGGTCGTCCGGCAAGAGCAGCGTCGGCGAGGCAGCGGCGCGTGAGGTCGGCTACCGGTTCTGCGACACGGGGCTCCTGTACCGCGCGGTGACGTGGCTCGCCGAGCAGCGCGGGGTCGGGGTCGACGATCCTGAGGGCCTCGTGGACCTCGTGCGGGACGTGGAGCTTGCCGCCGACCGGCAGGGCCGCCTATCGCGCGTCGAAGTCGATGGGGTCGATCACACCGACGACGTGCGCGGGCCCGCGGTCGAAGCGGCGGTCTCGGCGGTGTCGGCCGTGCCGGAGGTGCGCGGCGCCCTCCTCGATCGTCAACGCCGGCTCGCCGCCGAGGGCGGCATCGTGATGGCCGGGCGCGACATCGGCACGGTCGTCCTGCCCGACGCCGACCTCAAGATCTTCCTCGACGCCTCGGTCGAGGAGCGAGCGCGGCGACGTGCCGAGCAGCGGGGCATCGACCCGACCGGGCCCGAAGGCATCGCGATCCTCGAAGCGCTGCGGCGACGGGATCGGCTCGACACGACGCGGGCCGTGGCGCCGCTGCGGATCGCGCCGGATGCCCGGATCATCACGACCGACGGCAACGAATTCGACGACACGGTCGCGGCGGTCGTCGGCGCGATCCGGGACGCCGAGGCGCGGCTCGCGCCCGCTCCGCCGACCCGATGACGGACGAAGCGCCGGCGGCCAAGCCGGCCCGCCGGCCAAGCCCGTGGCCCCGGTCACGCCGGTCGTCGACGAGATCACGCCCTGGATGCATGCGCTGGCCGGCGCGGTCCGCCTCGGCGTCGCTGGCATCACGCGCGTGCGGATCGAGGGCGCGATCGACCAGATCCCGCGCGAGGGCCCGGTCATCGTCGCCGCCAACCACAGCTCGAACCTCGACGTGCCGGTGCTCGGCTCGTCGTTGATGCCAAAGCTCGGTCGGCGGCTGCAATGGCTGGGCAAGAAGGAAGTCCTGGAGTGGCCGGTCGTGGGCTGGATCGCGCGCAACGGCGGCGTACACGGGATCGATCGATCGACTGCCGACATCGACGCCTTCCGGCTCGCCGCGCGCATCCTCGAGGACGGGCACGCGCTGTTCGTCTTCCCGGAGGGCACGCGCTCGCACGACGGGTTGCTCGGGGCGGGGCGCGACGGGGTGGCCGTGTTGGCGCTGCGCACGGGCGCGCCGATCGTGCCGGTCGGGATCACCGGCTCGTACGAGCGCTGGCCCCGAGGCCAGAAGTTGCCGCACCCGGGCGGGCGCGTGACGGTCCGCGTCGGTACTCCGTTCCGCGTCCAGGACCTGCTACCGCCCGGCACGGATCGGCGAGCTGCCAAGACCCAGGCGACCGAGCTGATCATGCGCCGGATCGCCGACCTGCTCCCCGAACGCCAGCGCGGGCGATACGGGTCGACCAGCGGCTGACCCCACGCGGCGTTCCGTCGATTCCCAGTCGACAAAATGGGCTCGAGGCTGGTGGATCGCCCCGGCGCGCCCGCATTGTTGCGTCGGAGTCGACAGAAAGGGCCTCAATGGCCCTTAGGCCCTGGCAAACCGGGTCTTGGACTCGATCTTGTCGCCTGGCAGTCGACATTCCCGCTCGAATCGCCCGTCCGGGCTCCACCAGGGCCGCTTCGGCCCAATTCTGTCGCCTGGGAAGCAACAAAGGGACACGGCGACCTGGGCGGGCGGAAATCGCCCGCCCATCCCACGCGGTTGGAACATCACGTGTTACGTGCGGAGGCTGAGCGCCCCGGGAGCACGCATCCGTCGGTCATTCGTAACGCGCCAGGTTCCGATCGGCGGCTGAGCCCCTGGATCTGGCGGGATGTGGACACGGCGACAATCCCTCAGCCCGAGTTCGTAACACGTCATGTTCCGCCGGCGGCATTTCGTAACGCGTCATGTTCCAGGGCCCGCGCGAGCGTGCCGGCGGCCCGCTCGCCGGGCCGGAACCACACCCCGTGCGATAATTCGTGCGTGGGAACGGTCCAGGAGGTCCGCATCGCGAAGCGGACCGGCTTCTGTTACGGGGTGCGTGAGGCGATCGACAAGGCCAAGGAGGCCTCGGCCGCCGGGAAGGCGACGCATACCCTCGGACAGGTCGTCCACAACGAGGGCGTGATCCAGGACCTCGAGCTGCTTGGCATCGAGACCGTCGACACGCTCGACGACGTCGATCACGGCGCAGCGGTCGTGATCCGCGCGCACGGCGTCCGGCCCGACGTCATGGAACGCGCCGAGGCGCGTGGTCTCGAGGTCATCGACGGCACGTGCACCTGGGTCATCCAGGAGCAGAAGGAGCTCGCCCGCCTGGTCGAGGAGGGCTACACGATCGTCGTGCTCGGCACGCCGAAGCACCCCGAGGTCGTCGGCCTGCTCGGGTTCGCGCCCGACGCGATCGTGGTCGATGAGGAAGAGGAGTGGGACGCCGCTATCCCGCGCAAGAAGCGGATGGCGCTGCTCTCGCAATCGACCCAGCCGCCCTGGAAGTTCGAGAAGCTCGCCGCGCTGATGGTGTCGCGGGCGCACGAGCTCAAGATCGTCAACACCGTCTGCCCAGTCACGATCCGCCGGCAGCAGGACACGATGGAGACCGCGTCCGAGGTCGACATCATGGTCGTCGTCGGCGGCCGATCGAGCGCGAACACCAAGGAGCTGACGCGGCTCTGCGAGATCGGCGGCACGCACGCGATCCAGATCGAAGGCGTGCCCGACCTGACCGACGCGTCCGTATTCGATGGCGCCAAGATCGTCGGCGTGACCGGCGGCACGTCGACGCCGATCGAGGACCTTCGCGACGTCAGCCAGCGGATCCTGGAGCTGGCGGGCACTCCCGACGCGGCCGCACGGGCCGATGAGCTCGCGGGCGCCGCCCTGGAGCTCGCAGCGACCCCCGCCGGTCGCACGACCTCGCTCCCGACCTTCACCCGACCGACCGCCGGCGCAGCCTGACCGTGGCTGCCCGCACAGCCGCCCGGGTCGACCGGCCCAGGCTCGGCGGCGCGCTCCCGCTGGTCGCGATCGTCGGCCGCCCGAACGTCGGCAAGAGCACGCTCTTCAACCGGATCATCGGGTCGCGCACCGCGATCGTCGAGGATCGGGCACGCACGACGCGCGATCGGCTGTACGGCGACGCCGAGTGGAACGGCCGTCGGTTCATGCTCATCGATACCGGCGGGCTCGAGGTCGATACCGACGACCCGATCGAGCTGCGCGTCCAGGAGCAGGCGCGCCTCGCGATCTCCGAGGCCGACGTGATCGTGTTCGTGGTCGATGCCGCCGTCGGCATGACGCCGGCGGACGAGGAAGCGGCCGAGCTGCTCCGGCGCGCCACGGCCCCGGTGATCGTCGCGGTCAACAAGGCCGACAACGAGAAGCGCGAGATCGAGGGCGCCGAGTTCCACGCGATGGGCTGGGACGAGACCTACGCGATCTCGGCGTCGCACGGCCGCGGCACCGGCGACCTGCTCGACGCGATCGTCTGGGCGCTGCCGCCCGAGACCGAGGAGGAGCTCGCGCGCAAGGCGCGCGAAGACCAGGCGGACGCGTGGGCCGACGAGGTCGCCGCGGGCCGGCTCGAGCCCTTCGTCGTCGACCAGCCAGAGGCCGATCTCGATGGCGACGGAGGACGGCGACGGCGCGACGGCCGACACAGCGGCCGGCGTCGACGCCGAGGCGGCCAAATGGGACGCGGCGATCGCCGCCGAGGCCGACACCCATCCTGCGGCGATCGCGTTCGTCGGGCGGCCGAACGTCGGCAAGTCGAGCCTGCTGAACGCGCTGCTCGGCGAGGACCGGGCGATCGTCTCCGAGGTGCCCGGTACGACGCGCGACGCCATCGATACGCGCCTCGCGTGGGGCCGCAGCGAGGTCGTGCTGATCGATACGGCCGGGATCAAGCGTCGTGGCAAGGTCGCCTCGGGAGCGGCCGCCGAGCGCTACGCGACGATGCGCGCGATGACCGCGCTGTCGCGTGCCGACGTCGCCGTGCTCGTGGTCGATGCGGTCGAGGGCCTGACGTCGCAGGACGCGCACGTCGCGGGCTACGCGATCGAGGAGGGGAAGGGTCTCGTCGTCGCGGTCAACAAGTGGGACTTGGTCGAGGAGAAGACCGATCGAACGTTCGACCAGTACGTCGAGTGGATCCGCAACGAGGTGCCGTTCCTCGAGTTCGCCCCGATCGTGTCGATCAGCGCGAAGACCGGGCAGCGCGTCGGCCGGGTGCTCGAGCTCGCGATCGACATCTGGGCCGAACGACGAAAGCGCGTGCCGACCGCCGAGCTCAATCGCGTGCTCATGACCGCCACCGATCGCACGCCACCGCCGCTCGTGCGCGGTCGGCGGCCAAAGCTGTTCTACGCGACGCAGGCGGGGATCGCGCCGCCGACGTTCGTGTTCTTCGCCTCTGACGCTGCCGCGGTGCATTTCTCGTACCGGCGCTACCTGGAGAACCGGCTGCGCGAGACGTTCGGCTTCGATGGCACGCCGATCCGGCTCGTGTTCCGGGATCGCGCATCGGTGAAGCTGCCGCGTCGTCGCGGCACGAGATCGAAGCCGCATGGCGAAGCCGACTCGCCGCTCGTCGACGCCGCGGACCCGCCGGTCGCGCTGATGGGCGACGGTCCGCGCGTCGCGGTCGTCGGCGCGGGCGCCTGGGGCACGACGCTGGCCGCGCTGCTCGCGCGCAAGGAACCGACCACGCTGCTGGTGCGGGACGCTGGCACGGCCGACGCCATCAACAGCACGCACCGCAACGAGCGCCGGCTGCCCGGCATCGACCTGCCCGGCGGAGCTCGTCGCGACCGCCGACGCCGCGGCCCTTCGAGACGCCACCGACCTCGTGATCTTCGCGACGCCGTCGACGCACCTGCGCTCGACCGTGGAGCGCGTCGCCCCGCTGATCCCGCCGAGCGCGGACGTGCTGTCGGTCGTGAAGGGCCTCGAATCCGGGACGCTGCTGCGGATGAGCGAGGTGATCGCGGAGGCGGGCGGGATCGACCCGGCGCGCATCGCGGCGCTGTCCGGGCCCGAACCTGGCCGCCGAGATCGCCCGCGGACTGCCCGCATCCGCGGTCATCGCCGCCGATGATCCCGAGCTCGCGACGCGCGTGGCCGATCGACTCGGCCGCCGCGAATTCCGGCTCTACGTGAACCGCGACATCGTCGGCACCGAGCTGTGCGGCGCGCTCAAGAACGTGCTGGCGATCGCCGCCGGCGCAGCGGACGGGCTCGGGTTCGGCGACAACGGCAAGGCCGGGCTGATGACCCGCGGGCTCGCCGAGATGATGCGGATGGGTGCCGCGGCGGGCGCGAACCCCCTGACGTTCGCCGGTCTTGCCGGGATCGGCGACGTGATCGCGACCTGCGGGTCGGGACTGTCGCGCAACCATCGACTCGGCGAGGAGCTCGCCAAGGGTCGATCCGTGGGCCGACATCGAGTCGACGCTGCCCGGCACCGCCGAGGGCGCGTACACCGTCGACGCCGCGCTCGCGCTGGCCGATCGACTGGGCGTCGAGATGCCGATCGCCCGCGAAGTGCACAACGCGCTGTTCGAGGGCAAGAGCGTCCAGCGCTGCCTGATCGACCTGTTGTCGCGCGAATCGAAGGACGAGCTGGGCGCCCTCGGCTAGGTCGTCCGCGGTCGGGATGGGGGAGGGCCCGTGCTAGACTGCGGGCGCTCTCGGGGCGTGGCGCAGTCTGGTAGCGCACCAGTCTGGGGGACTGGTGGTCGTGGGTTCAAATCCCGCCGCCCCGACCAGAAATCATGCACAGAACCGGCCTTCGGGCCGGTTCTTTTCTTGCCGATAGCAACAAGGCGTGGAGTACCTCCCGCCGATTGCGCATCAGCCGCGCAACGCTAGAGTCAGACGCATGAGCCAGCCAGAGTCCGGCGCCTCATTGTGGACTTCGCCTTCCGAGGCACGGCCGGGGTCGGGACGGCGGCGGCTGCTCGGCTGCGCGCTACTCGTCGTCATCGTCGTCGTCGCGATTGGATTCCTCGCGTCGCGGCTGCTCGGGACCGGCTTTGCCGTCATGGCCGCGAGCAGCGGGGACATCGAAAGCTTCCGCGCCTTCTCCAACGGGGCGGAAACAACCGTGACCTTCCAAGCTTCGCGCGGCATCGACGTGCCGGACGGGCCCAGGCTCGCTTGCGACGTCGTCCGGCCAGCGCTGGTTGGGACGGACTGGGCGCTTGCCAGATGGACGATCGTGAATCGGGCTGGCGACACGATCGCCTCGAACGAGACGCCCTGCGGCTGAACTAACGAAAAACGGAAGCGCTTCGGGTCGATCTGCCGCTAGGTATGCGTCGGACTACCTATTGCGGGTCCAGGTGTCCTCGCGCCTATGGTCAGCGCATGAGTGCGAAGGATGTCCGGCGCTTGATGCGTCGTGAACTCGATGCCGCGACCCGTCGGGCCGCCGAGCGAGACGAGCGCCGGGCACTCTCGACCCTCGCCCTGCTCCTGGCGCGAGGCTGGTCGCCGGATTAGCCCTATGCGCACCACCGAGCGGCGAGACGCTCGGAACGATGGCGAACGCAGCCTCGTCGCCCACGCGGGCGACCCAGAACGTGACTACGCCGGGCGTTCGACGATCGCAGCGTCGTGCCAACTGGCTAGGGGATTGCCCCTATTCCCAAAGGTTCGCGGTCGCGGCTAGCGTGCGTGGAGCCTGGCCCCAGTACTGGCAATCCCGCCAATAGAGGTGTGCAGGATGAGATCCAGATGGGCAGTTGCGGCCGCCATTACGTTGCTGCTGTCCCTACCCCTGGCAGTTGCGTCTCAGGCGCTCGGGGAGAACGCGCCCGAAGTCGTCGTTCACGTGGTGCTGGGCATCGGGATGCTGCTCTTCGTCAAGGCAGTCTTTGACTTCGGGTTACCGGGTTGGATCAACGTGATCGGGGCCGTATCCGCGGGCTTGTTTGCCGTGGTCTTTCTCCTGCAGGCGCTCAGCCGCCTCTTCCCGGAGAACGCCGCCCTGTACGACGTCGCCTTCGGGTTGCTCGGAAATTGGCCCGAGCGTGTACTCGTCCTGGGGATCGACGTCTGGTTCCTGGGTCTCCTACTGCTGGGCACCCAAGGGAGGACACGGCTCATCGGCTGGGCCCTCATTCCGATCTTTACGGCGTACCACGTGATCAGCCTGGCTGGCGCGCTCCTCGCAATCAGTGTCCCGAATCTCGGGGCGTTCGCCCTCCTGATCCCGTTCGTATGGCTCCTGATCGAGGGGGCGAAACGAGGCGAGCAAGGTGCCTTGGGCCGCGCGGCTGCGTGACATCAGTGCAGCTGAGCCAGCTTTTCTCCCCAATGATGCTGATCGTGCGCGAAGGTACGTGACGGTCTTCGCAATACGTGACGGTCATAGCAAGACGTCGCGACCGACCGACTGGTCTAGGATGGCGATGTTCCGTCACCACTCCGGGGGGAGGATGGCCATGCGTGCACATATCGGCGTGACGTCGATCGGTCTCGTGGTAGCAGTCGTCGCGGCCAGCACCATGACCGCACTCGGCGCGTCACCCACGGCTGTCTGGCACATGGACGAGACGTCCGGGTCCGTTGCCAGGGACAGCACCGGCCACGGCTACGACGGCGCGATGCAGAGCATCAAGCGCGGCGTGCCCGGCGTCAGCGGGACAGGCTTCGAATTCAACGGGACCTCGTCCCGGATCATCGTCAACGACGCACCCGGGCTTCGAGCGGGTGACAAGGACCTCGTGGTGACCGTGAACGTCTCGTTCACCAAGCGACCGAGCGGCGACTACGACCTCATCCGCAAGGGTCTCAGCTCATCGAGCGGCGGTGACTGGAAGATCGAGATCATGCCGACGAGTGTCGGCTCGCAGGCCTACTGCTACTGGAAGGGGTCGATCGCGTCGAAGAGCAAGACGGCTGGCCCCGACCTCGCCGACGGCCGTTACCACAAGATCACCTGCGAAAAGCATGCGACCACCGTTGCCCTGGTCGTCGACGGCCATCGCTACAGCTCGACGAAGACGGTCGGGCGGATCGACAACACGGCGCAACTCTCGATCGGTGCCAAGGCCGGCAGCGGCGGCGACTGGTACAAGGGCCGGATGGACGAGGTGAGCGTCACGATCGGCTGATGGATCGCGGCGCCGGCGAGGCCACGGCTCCACGAGCGCACCCGTAGACTCGGATCGGCGAACCGGCCGTGCCCAACGCGCAGGGGGACCCGTGACCACCTACGACGCGCTCATCCGATGACGAATCCCAGGTACGCGTCGAGCAGCCTGCTCCCGTCCGGGCTGGTCTTCTCGGACACCCCTTCGCGCCTCGTCGCGTTCCTCCTTGACGGCTTGGTACTCGGCCCAGCGAATGGCGTGATCTTCGCGTTGCTTGGCTTCGACTACTCGAGGTTCGGTCCGGGCGTATTGCCGGATCGAAACGTCTGGGTGGCGAGCACGGTCATCGCATTCGCGATCAATGCTGCCTATTTCGTGTGGTTCTGGAGCGGTGGCCGTCGGGCCACGCCTGGGCAGCGCGTGCTTGGGATCCAGGTCGCGAACGCGTTCGATGGCCAATCGCTGACGGCTGCCCAAGCCTTCAATCGATACCTTGGCATGGGGCAATGGCTGGGACTTTTCAGCGTGCTGCCATACCTCTCGATCGCCCTACTTACTGTTGTCGCTAGCTTCGCGTGGTACATCGTGCTGACGATCTCGGCCGTGATCAGCCCGACCAAGCAGGGCCTGCACGATCGATATGCCGGATCGGCTGTGGTCCGGCCCGCGGGGGCTGGCAACCGGTGGGCCTTGGGATGTCTCGGTCTGCTGGTTCTCTTGACGGTGTTCTACGTTCTGATCATCGCTGTCGCGCTCACGTCGACGCCGCCCGTCCATTCGGAACGACTCATTCTTCGAGTACATGCAGCAGACGTTCCGCTGGTTCTGGCCGCAGTAGGCTCGCCTAAGATGGGTGGCACCACGGGGAGTGGAGGACGATGACCCAGCCACCGGACGATCGGTTGCCGCCGCCCAGCGATCCCGATCCGTCATCTGACGCTGCCCAGCCGCCCTCGAGCGAGCCCGATGGCGTCCGGCGACGAGGCGATCGCTCCGGAGAACGCGCCGACCGTCGCCTGGTCGCCGCCCGAGACCGAAACGACGCCCGACTCGATGCCGGAGCGCCGGGCCCGCCAGCGCCGAGCCGCCCGACGCCGAGCAACACCTGCACGCCGCGAGCCCGATCATCAGCGCCGACGCTCGCGCCACCCAGCGCCTGGCTGGCAGGTGCCGGGCGCACCACCCCCGCTTCCACCGCAAGTCGGTGGTGGCTGGCAGGCTCCGGGCTCCCGACCGGACCGGCGAGCAGCGGCGGCTGGCAGGTGCCATACTCCGGGGGGGCCGTAGTCGTCGGCCGACCCGGTTACGTCATCTCCAGCCTCGGCGGGCGGTTCGTCGCGTGGTTGATCGATGAGTTGCTCTCGGCTCTTGTCCCCGGGATCTTGTTCTTCTACGTCTTCGACTGGCAAAGCTTCTTTCGCCAGATGATCGACCAGATGCAGTTCGATGCGAACGGCAACCTGATCCCGAACTACGGCGCGACGTACACGATCCCGTTCTCCACCGACCTCGTCCTCGTCACGCTGATCGGTCTCGGGCGTCCAGTTCATCTACTTCGTCGGGTTCTGGACGAGCCGCTGGCAGGCCACGCCCGGCCAGATCGGTCTGAAGATCCGGGTCGTCGACGCCAACACCGGCGGGACGCTCTACGTGGTGCAGGCGTCCAAACGGTTCATCGCGCTGGGGTACCCGCTGTCGCTCCTCGTCGTCGTCCCCGTACTGCAGAGCGCGGCGAGCCTTGCCCAGTTCGCGCTGACCGTCTTCCTCTTCTTCTCCACCGTCACCAATGAGCGCAGGCAGGGTCTCCACGACAAGTTCGCGAACTCCCTGGTGATCCGATCGGTCACCAGCGGGAGCGGGGCGACGATCGTCGGCTGCCTCGTGTACGGGGTGATGATCATCCTCATCGGCATCGTCGCCAGCATCGCATTCTTCTCCATGATGTCGCCGTTCTTTGTCGAGATCTTCGACCGCTTCCCAAGGAGTGCCACATGACGGACCAGGAACGTCCACCCGAGCCAGGCGGCGAGCCCGATGGCGAGCCCACTCCCGAGCCCGAGCAACCGACCGTCGGTTGGACCGTGCCGACCCAGCCCGGCGATCCACCGATCCCGCCCGGAGCGGTCCCGCCGGTGCCACCCACCGCAGGCGTGCCGCCCCCTCCGCCGATCGACCCGCCGCTGCCCGCGGCCGGGAGCGGCTGGTCGGACCCGACCCCGCCCGCATCGCCCGCGCCACCGGTACCCGCCGGAGGTGAGTGGTCGCAGCCGGCGTCCGCTCCCGGCGCTTCGGGGCCGCTGCTCTCGGCGACCCCGTCGGCACCATCTCCCGGGGGCTGGACCTCCCAGCCGACCTCGGGTCAGCGCGAGGTTGCACCTGGCCTCGTCTTCTCGAGCACCGTCTCTCGTCTGGCGGCATACATCGTCGACGGAGTGCTGCTGGCGATCGTCGCAGGCATCGTCACGAGTCCGCTCAACCCGCCGCAACCGATCACGTCGACTGGGCAGATCAACGTCACGACGGGCACGCTCGCTGGGGACGCTCATCTCGCTCGCGATCAATGCCGCGTACTTCATCGCGTTCTGGTCCGGCGGACGCCGCGCGACCCTCGGCCAGATGCTCTTCAAGATCCAGGTCGGCAACGCGTTCGACGGCAAGCCGCTATCGACGAATCAAGCCGTCGAAGCGGTGGCTCGGGCTTGGACAGTTCCTCAACGTATTCGCGTTCTCCACGGCCACGGTCGCAGCCGCCGGAACGCTGTCGGCGATCTGGTCGCTGATCCTGCTGATCACGACGGCGACGAGCCCGACCAAGCAGGGTCTCCACGACCGATTCGCCAACAGCGCGCTCGTTCGTCCGTCGACCGCGGGCGACGGTCTGGCGTGGACCTGCCTGATCGTCCTCTTGATCCTTCCGATCGTGATCGCGCTGATCGCGATCGTCGCGTTGATCGGCCTCGGAGGCCAGGTGAGCTCGATCCTCTCGGCCGTCGGGGAATCCGTCTGACGCGGTGACCCAGGAACCCAGCGATCGCGGTGGGGCCGATGGCCTGACCGACATGGACGTGGCGGCCTTCCGCGCCGCCGCGCACCAGGTCGTCGACCGCATGGCCGACTACCTGGCCGACGTCGAAGCCTGGCCGGTGTTCCCCGACGTCGAGCCAGGCTCGATCCGGCCGCTGTTCCCGGCGAGTCCGCCCGAGCTCCCGGAGCCGTTCGACGCGATCCTCGACGACGTCGATCGCCTCGTCGTGCCCAACGCCACGCACTGGCAGCACCCGGGCTTCCTGGCGTACTTCGCGACGACGGCGTCTGGCCCGGGGATCCTCGGGGAGATGCTGACGGCCGCGTTGGGCCAGAACGCGATGCTGTGGCGGACGTCGCCGATCGGCACCGAGCTCGAGGAGGTCGTGGTCGATTGGCTCCGCCAGGCGCTCGGTCTGCCCGAGGGCTTCGACGGGCTGCTCACCGACACCGCGTCGACCTCGTCGCTCATCGCGATCGCCGCCGCACGGGAGGCGGCAGGCGGTGAGATCGCGTCACGCGGGCTTGCCGGCCGCGACGACCTGCCGGCGCTTCGCGTGTACGCGTCCGAGGAGGCCCACAGCTCGATCGAGAAGGCCTGCATGACGCTTGGGCTCGGCCGCGAGATCGCTCGTCCGGATCCCGACCGATTCGGCCTTCGCGATGCGACCCGATGCCCTCCAGGCGGCGATCGCCGCGGATCGTGGCGCGGGCCGACGGCCGATCGCGATCGTCGCGACGCTCGGCACCACATCGTCGACGGCGGTCGATCCCGTCGAACAGATCGCCGAGATCGCCGAGCGTGAGGGTCTCTGGCTGCACGTCGACGCCGCGTACGCCG
Organism: uncultured Chloroflexia bacterium; assembly: GCA_963788235.1. Taxonomy (GTDB): domain Bacteria; phylum Chloroflexota; class Limnocylindria; order Limnocylindrales; family CSP1-4; genus SPCO01. The sequence goes on from CAWBFV010000004.1 coordinate 1,069,629, forward strand.
GGGCCGTGGCGATCATCCCCGAGCGCAGGGCCGCGTTCGATGGCTGGGAGCGCGCCGATTCGATCGTCGTGAACCCGCACAAGTGGCTGTTCACGCCGCTCGACGCGTCGCTGCTGCTGACGCGCCGGATGCCGGTGCTCCGCGCCGCGTTCAGCCTGGTGCCGGAATACCTGCGGACGCTGGATCGTGACTCGCCGGTACGCGACTACAACGAGTACCAGCCGCAGCTCGGGCGCCGGTTCCGTGCGCTCAAGCTGTGGATGCAGCTGCGCTGGTTCGGCCTGGATGGCCTTCGCCGGCGGATCGAGGCGCACATCGAGCTCGCGCAGGCGTTCGCCGCGTGGGTCGACGCCGATCCCCACTGGGTGCGCGTCGCGCCGGTGCCGTTCTCGACGGTCTGCTTCCGCTGGGACCCGGGCCGGCGGCGATCGCGACGACGAGCTCGACGAGCGCAACGCGGCGATCATGGACAGGGTCAATCGGACCGGTGAGGTGTTCCTCTCGCACACGCGGCTGCGCGGTCGGTTCGTGATCCGCCTGTCGATCGGCAACATCCGGACGCAGCGGCGCCACGTCGAGCGGGCCTGGGAGCTGCTGCGCGAGGCCGCCGGCGAGTGAGCCCGGTCACGCGACCGACGGACGTTCGGTTCTTCGACTCGGCGGCCGAACTGCGCGACTGGTTCGATGCGAACGCCGGATACCGCCGACGGCCTGTGGCTCGGCCACCATCGAACGTCAATGGGTGTGCCGGGCCCGTCCGTGATGGAGGCGATCGAGGAGGGGCTGTGTGTCGGCTGGGTCGACAGCACCGTCTACCGGATCGACGACGCCACCTATGCGCGGCGGTTCACGCCGCGCCGCCCGGGCAGCATCTGGAGCGCCCGGAACGTCGCGATCGCCGAGCGGCTGATCGCCGAGGGCCGGATGCGACCGGCCGGTCTCGCGGCCTTCGAAGCGCGAACACCCGAACGGACGGCCATCTACTCCTACGAGCGGGCCGCGGCGGCCTTGACCGATGCAGAGACCGCGCGATTTCGGGCCAACGACGCTGCCTGGGCCGACTGGGGGCGCCGTTCGCCGTCATACCGGCGGACCGTCACGTTCTGGGTCTCGAGCGCGAAGCGCCCCGAAACGCGGGCCAGACGGCTCGAGGCGCTGATCGCGGATTCCGCGGCTGGGCAGCTCGTGGCACCCTTCCGGTCGCTTCGTCGCGGAGGGAGCCGGCGCAACCCGCAGACATGAGAAGAGCGCCGCCCCGGAGGGACGGCGCTCGCTGGTGTCCGCGATGGCTGTTGGTCAGTTGGTCGGCAGGCGCGGGTTGCGCGGCAGGCTCTTGCCCTGCGTCGAGAAGCCTGGTGGATTCTGGCCGTTCGCATCGAACGGGACGTACAGGGTCTGCAGCGAGGCCGCCCAACCCGTCGTCAGGGAATCCGTGTCGTCGACCGTCGGGTCATTGGTGGGGATCACCTTCAGCGCGATGCCGTAGGTGTTGAGTGCCCCCGAGTCGACGGAGAACGTGTACGACATCGTCATCGTCATCTCGGCGTACTCGAGGGTCGGGTCGAAGGGCGGGCCTGGTGGATCGATATTCAGATCCGGATCGGCCGGCGCCTGCTCCGAACCGACCATGTCGAAGAACAGCGGTGAGAACTCACCGGTCGTGTCGTTGAACAGGAACCCCTGGACCTCGCACGGGCAGACGTTGGCCTCGGGCGTCGAGACCTGGACCGTACCGGTCGCAACGACGTGGGCGGTGCCGCCGCCACCACCGCCGTGGCGGAAGTTGAGCAGGGCCACGGAACCGAACGGATGCGGTTGGCCAACTCCCTGCGCGGGTTGCATGAGGGTCGCCCAATCATCGATGTCGCTATCGAACGTTGTCGCCACGCGACCGAGACCGCGGACGAGGAAGGCCGCCATCTGGCCGCGCGTCACCGCGGCATTCGGGCAGTACTTGTTGGGGGCGCAGCCACCGGTGATCCGCGCCCCGTACAGCGTCGAGATCGACGCGTGGAAGGTATTCGAATTCGGAACGTCGCTGAAGATGTGGCTCGCGCTGACCGCGACCGGAACGGCGAGCATCAAGACAACGACGCCGATCGCTGCGATCCGGCGTCGTGCTATCGATCGAATGAGGCCTGCCGCTCTCGTCGGCGGGCTTGCCCCGTCGACCTGGAGCTGCTCCTGCCATGGAAGACGCATCGTGTCCCTCCGATCCCCGAGCGGCGGGCGCCGCAAGCGGAGTCTAGGCCTACGAGATGTGGTCCGGTGCGGTCTGGTGACGAACAGGGTTGTCCGGGGTGGTAGGGTTGCCCGGTAGGGACTGACCGCCCAGTCGGAAACGCACATCAGGCACCACAGCGACCGCCGGATCGGGCCGGCGAGACCCCGTCACACCGGTGCCAGCGTGACGTCCACAGGGAGGGGGCCGACCGGTTACCGAGTCCGGGGCGGCTTCGAGTCCAGGGGGCTCGACGCCGTGAGCGCGCAGCACAGTGGAACGACGCGCCGGCGCGATCTGCGCCTGGTGGCAGTCGCCGTCCTCGCCGGTGTCCTGATCAGTGTCGGGGCACCTGTGTGGCGATCCTTGAACCCCACCGACGCCGCCGGCAATTACATCTGGATCTCGCCGGCCGAGGTGGCGTCGCTGCCCATGAGCGGCCCGGCCTGGACCCAGATGCTGGCGGCCGCCAACGCGACCGTCACGCCGAACATCTCCAACCAGGACGACAATTCGGACGTCCAGGTCCTGGCCAAGGCGTTGGTCTACGCGCGAACCGGCGACCCGGTCATACCGCGCCGGGGTTAGGACAGCGCTGGGACAGGCCGTCGGCACCGAGGTCGGTGGTCGCACCCTCGCCCTCGGGCGCAACCTGCTGGGTTGGGTCATCGCCGCGGACCTCATCGATCTCGGCGTGTACGACGAGGCGTTCGACGCCAACACGTTCCGGCCCTGGCTCCGCACGCTGCTGACCGAGGTCCTCGACAGCAAGACCCTCCAGTCGACGCATGAGATCCGGCCCAACAATTGGGGCACCCTCGCGGGCGGCTCGAGAGCGGCGGTCGCCGTCTACCTCGCTGATGCCGCGGAGCTGGCCCGGACCGCGGTCGTGTTCCGCGGCTGGCTCGGCGACCGGACCGCCTACGCGGGCTTCAAGTACGGCGACCTGTCGTGGCAGTGCGATCCGCTCAACCCCGTTGGGATCAACCCGACGGGATGCGTGCGGTACGGCGTGGACCTCGGGGGCGTGTTGCCCGATGACATGCGCCGCGCGTCGTCGTTCGTCTGGCCGCCCGCCTACACCAACTATCCCTGGGAGGGGCTGCAGGGCGCGGTGGCCCAGGCGCACATCCTGTCGCGTGCCGGGTACGACGCGTGGAATTGGAGCGACCGGGCCGTCCTCCGAGCCACGAACTTCCTGTACGGGCTCGGGGGCCAATGGCTCCCCACCGGTGATGACGCGTGGATGCCCTGGGTCCTGAACCGCGGGTACGCCACGTCGCTGGCACAGACCAGCCCGATCCCGATGGGCGAGGGCATGGGCTGGACCGATTGGATGTTCGGGCCCAGCGATTCTCCGGTCCCGACGCCGACACCCACGCCCACGCCGACCCCGACACCGACGCCGACCGACACGCCAGTCCCGACCCCGACCGGCGATCCGACACCGACGCCGGCCGTGACCCCGACGCCGGACCTGACGCCGGACGTGTCGACCCCGACACCCGGACCGACCCCGACGCCAACGCCAACGCCCACCGCGACCCCGTCTCCGACCCCGACACCCGGGCCGACGCCGCCGCCGACGCCGACCCCGGGTCCGACCCCATCGCCCAGCCCATCGCCGACACCGACGCCGTCGCCCACACCGACACCAAGTCCCACGCCGTCACCGACGCCCAGCCCGACGCCGTCGCCCACGCCCAGCCCGACCCCGAGCCCGACGCCCACACCGACCCCGACGCCGCCGGCGACCGGCCGCGTCACGTTCGTGAATGCGAGCTGGACGTCGCGGGTCGCCTCCACGTCGATCATCGTGCCCGTGCCGACCGGCGCCACCACCGGCCGCCTCATGCTCGCGTCGATCGTGATCCGTGGCAGCGCCACGATCGCGACGCCGACCGGCTGGACGCTCGTCCGCACCGACGTCAATGGATCGACCATGCGCGTCTCGACGTACCGGCGGTTCGCGGTCGCGACTGAACCCGCGTCCTACACGTTCACGTTCTCGAAGTCGACGACCGCGTCCACGGCGGGGATCGCCGTCTATGCCGGCGTCGATCCGACCAACCCCATCAACGCCCAGGCCGGACAGGTCAATACCAGGAACGCGACGCAGGTCGTCGCCCCCGCGGTGACCACGACCACGGGCGGCACGCTCCTGACGGGGATCTTCGGGAGCGCGAGCCTCGTGACGGCGACGCCGCCCACCGGGATGACCGAGCGGTACGACGTCTCGAGCAACGGATCGTCGAAGGTGGCCGAGGAATGGGCGGATCAGCAGCTCGTCGGGGCGGGGAGTACCGGGACGCGAACGGCGACCGTCAGCAAGGCCACGTCGAGCATCGGTCAGTCGATCGCCCTTCGACCTGCGCCCTGACCGGCCCGCGGGCCGGTCCATCCTCGATAATGCGCGCATGCCACCCATCACCGAGCTGACGCGCATCGAGCCCAACCACCTCGATCGACTCGAGAAGCAGGGCACGTTCACGACCGGGCTCCTGCTCGAGCGGTCCGAGACGCCGACCCGCCGCCAGTACCTCGCCGACCAGGTCGATGCCACGACCAACGACGTGCTCGACTGGCGGGACGAGGCGCTGATGCTGAACCTGGCGAGCTTCGGACCCGGGGATCACCTGCTGCTCATCCAGGCCGAGATCGAGGGCTTGAAGGACATCCTCGCGCTCTCGCTCGACGATTTCCGCGAGCGCATCCACCGAGCTGCCACGGAGCTCAAGGTCGAACCGCCGAGCGACCTCACGGTCGAGGGCTGGTGGGAGCAGGCAAAGACGCTCGAAGAGGAGTAGCCCCGGCCGGGCTACGATGCGGCCGTGCGTACGCCGCTGGACCGCCTGACGGATATGTGGATCGCGATCGCCACCGCCCTCACGATCATCGCCTTGGCCGTCGCGCTGTTCCTCAACCCGATCTGGGTCGCGTTCGAGCAGGGTCGGGCCGATGCGGCGGCGTGGACCGGGTTCTCCGAACCGGATCTGCGGGCCGCGACCAACGCGATCCTCGCGGGCCTCGTGGGCCGCATCCGACTTCGACGTCGAGGTCGGTGGCGCCCCGGTGCTCGACGAGCGTGAACGCGCCCACATGCGCGACGTTCGGAGCGTGTTCTTCGGCTTCTTTGCCCTTGCGGCGGTCGTCGCGGTCGTCGGCATCGCGATCGCCCGGCGCCGTCCACCGGAGCGGCGCCGCGCGACCTGGCGGGCGGTCCGCGGCGGTGCGACCTGGCTCGTCGAGGCGCTGGTGGTGCTCGGGATCGTGGCCATCGTCGCGTTCGACACGCTGTTCGATCTCTTTCATCGACTGCTGTTCCCGAGCGGCTCCTTCGACTTCGATCCGCAAACCGAACGACTCGTCCAACTCTTCCCGTTCCAGTTCTGGCAGGAGACGGCGATCGCCGTCGGCGCCGTCGCCATCGTCGCCGCGCTCGTCGTGGCCCTCGTCGCCAACCGCCGCCTGGCCTCGTCGACGTTGACTGCCGCCCCGGCGTCAACCGCAACGCTGGAGCGGTCGAGACCGTGAGCGACGAGCGGCTGCTCAGCGTCGAGGAGGCGCTCGAGCGGATCTTTGCGGCCATCGCCGGTCCGACCGAGCCCGAGCTCGTCTTCCTCTCGGAGGCGCGGGAGCGCGTCGTCGCAACGGCCGTCGACAGCCCGATCGCGCTGCCGCCTTGGGACAACTCGGCGATGGATGGCTACGCGATCCGCGCGGCCGACGTCGCGGCGGCGACCGAGGACCGCCCCGTGGCGCTCGATGTCATCGGCGAAGTCCGTGCCGGGCAACCGCCGGAGACCGAGGTCGCTCGGGGGAGCGCGGTGCGGATCGCCACGGGTGCGCCGGTCCCGCCCGGCGCCGATGCCGTGATCCCCGTCGAAGGCACGACGCCGCTCGACGCCGCGGGCGCAGTCGCCGGGGAGCGCGGCCGCGACGCCACGGGTCCGGTGCCGGCACGCGTCGCCGCGCACGTCGCGGTCTCGGTCGGCGGCTCGATCCGCCGGAAGGGCAGCGATCTCGCCGCCGGGACGCGGATCCTCGACGAGGGGACGACCGTGACGCCGGCCGTGATCGGCCTCGCGGCGGGGGTCGGGCTCGACCAGCTCATCGTCCACCGGGTGCCGCGGGTGGGCATCCTCGCCACCGGCGACGAGATCCGGACCCGCGGCGCCGAGCTCGGTCCGGCCGGGATCCCCGACGCGAATGGACCGGCACTGATGGCGATGGTCGAGGCGGCCGGTGCCTATCCGAGCACCCTGGGGATCGCCGCGGATCGATTCGACGACGTCCGCGGTCGCCTGTGTGCCGGGCTCGTCGGCGGCGCCGACGCGATCATCGTCTCGGGTGGCGTATCGGTCGGCCCGTATGACGTCGTCCGCGAGGCGTTCCGAGAGTTCGGTGAGATCGAGCTCTGGCGGGTCGCCGTCCAGCCGGGCAAGCCGTTTGCGTTCGGTACGGCCAGGGCGCCGGGGGACGATGGTTCGGATCCGAACCGCCCAGCGACGTTGCTGTTCGGGCTCCCCGGGAACCCCGTGTCGACGTTCGTCACGTTCGAGCTCTTCGTTCGACCCGCGTTGCGCCGTCTGGCCGGTCACCGAGAGGTCGACCTGTATCGACCTCGCGATCGCGGCGTCCTGCGCGAACCCGTGAGCAAGAGCAAGGGACGGCGCGGGTACATCCGCGTGTTCACGGAGCGCGAGGCGAACGGCACGCCCAGCCGCGACGACCGTGGCCGCGTGCAGGTGCATCTCGCCGGTGGCGCGGGCGGGCAGGGCAGCCACGTGCTGTCGGCCCTCTCGATCGCCGATGCCCTCGCGGTGATCCCCGAGGCGACGGACTCCCTCGAGGCCGGCGCCGAGGTCGAGCTGTGGTGGCTGGACCGGGCCTGACCCCGCGCCGCGGGTCCGGAATGTCGCCGCGACTCCTCGATGGGGTCGCTATCCTCGGGGCGTGATGGATCGACCGCCCGGATCCAAGGCGCCCCGCGCCGAGCGCCGCCGACTGTCGCACCTCGATCGGAGCGGTCGACCGCGCATGGTCGACGTCTCGTCGAAGCCGGTCACGGCGCGGCGGGCCGTGGCGGAGGCGATGGTGTCGATGTCCGCCGAGACGCTCAGCCTCGTCATCGATGGCGGCGGCACGAAGGGCGATGTGCTCGGCGTGGCCGAGCTGGCCGGCGTGATGGGCGGCAAGCGGACCAGCGATCTGATCCCGCTCTGCCATCCCTTGCCGCTGACCGATCTCCAGGTCTCGATCACCCCGGATCGGGCGGCCAGCGCGCTGCGCATCCGGGCTGAGGCCGCAACGACCGGTCAGACCGGGGTCGAGATGGAGGCGATGACCGCGGCATCGGTCGCCGCGCTGACCGTGTACGACATGGTCAAGGGCGTCGAGCGCGGCGTGACGATCGGCACCGTCCGCCTTGTCTCCAAGAGTGGCGGCAAGAGCGGGGACTGGATCCGCCAGGACCGGGACGAACCGGGCGTCTACGGGCGTCGCCCCGGGGATCGCGCTGCGGGCCGGATCGGCAAGGGCGCACGACCCGGCGGCAAGCGCCAGGCATGAGACGGGCCCTGGTGATCACGGCGAGCGACCGGGTGAGTGAAGGCGTCCGCGACGACACGTCCGGTGCGGGCGTGGGGCTGCGGCTCGAGGCGCTCGGCTTCGAGGTCCAGCGCGCGGTCCTGCCGGATGAGCGAGCCGCGCTCACGGACGTCCTTCGGGCCAGTGCCACTGCGCACGACCTGATCGTCACGACCGGCGGCACCGGGTTGACCCCGCGCGACGTCACGCCGCAGGCCACGCAGGACGCGATCGACTACGAGGTCCCGGGCCTGGCCGAAGCGATGCGCGCCGAGGGACGGACACATACCCCGTTCGCCGACCTGTCGCGTGGCGTGGTCGGAGTGGTCGGTCGGACGCTCGTCGTCAACCTGCCGGGCAGCCCGACCGGTGCGCTCGAGTCACTCGCCGCGATCGAGCCCGTGCTGGATCATGCGTTGGACACCCTCGCCGGTCCGTACGATCACGACGGATGACGATCTTCGGCCCGTTCCAGTCCGTGCCGTACTACCCGTTGGTGTTCGTGCTCTTCTGGGGCGCGTTCGCGATCTTCGTGCTCGCCATGGCGCGGCACCTGCGGGTCTTCGCAGCGGTTCGCGCCGAGGGCCCGAGCCCGTTCGGCGACATCCCGCGCCGGTTCGTCGGCCTGATCGAGTACGCGTTCCTCCAGGTCAAGATGTTCAAGGACGTCAGGGCTGGCCTGATGCACGCGGGCATCTTCTGGGGCTTCGTGCTGCTGACGATCGGCACGGCCAATGTCGTGACCGGCGGGATCATCGAGCAGGTCCTGTCGATCCCGTTCGGCGGGTTGCTGTGGACGCTGATCAGCGGGATGCAGAACGTCGTCGCGGTCATCGTGCTGATCTCGATCGGCTGGGCGTTCCTCCGACGGCTCGTCACCAAGCCACGGCGCCTGACCTACAACCGGGACGCGCTGATCATCCTGTCGATGATCGGCGGCGTCGTCGCCACCGAGCTGTTCGCCGAGGCGTTCGAGTTCGCGGCCCACGGCGACCAACCCGGCGCGTTCGTGTCCGCGGCGATCGCCGGCCCGCTCCGCGCCGCTTTCGACCAGGGCACGCTCGAGACGATCTTCGCCGTGCTCTGGTGGGCGCACATCGCGCTGGTTGCCGCGTTCCTCATCTACCTGCCGTTCAGCAAGCACCTGCACATCGCGACCAGCTTCCCGAACATCTGGTTCCGCAAGCTCGCCCCGCGCGGGGAGCTGCCCAAGATGGATCTCGAGGACGAGAACGCGACATTCGGGCTGAAGTCGCTGCAGGACCTCGGTTGGAAGGACCTCCTCGACGGCTTCACGTGCACCGAGTGCGGTCGCTGCCAGGAGGCGTGCCCGGCGTATAACACCGGGAAGCCGCTCAACCCCAAGACCTTCATCATGGGCATCCGGGACATGTCGGTCGAGGCCGAGCACGGCCTCAACCTCATCCCGAATTCGCCGATCGTCCGCGAGACGTACGGCCTCGACGACGCCCGGCCGGCCGAGGCGGCCCTCATCAAGCCCATCGTCGATGACGCGATCCCGTACGACGCGGTGTGGGACTGCGTGACCTGCGGCGCCTGCGTCGAGGCCTGTCCGGTGCTGATCGAGCACGTCGACAAGATCGTCGGGCTGCGTCGCAACCTCGTGCTCGAGGAGTCGCGGTTCCCGCAGGAGCTCAACGCGGCGTTCCGTGCCATGGAAGGGCAGGGGAACCCGTGGGGCCAGCCGGCCTCGCAGCGGCTCGACTGGACACGCCCATTGCCGTTCGACGTGCCGACCGTCGCATCGCTGGCTGCCGACGGTGGGCTCGACGACCTCGAGGTGCTGTACTGGGTCGGCTGTGCGGCGGCCTTCGATACGCGCAACCAGAAGGTCGCCCGGGCGGTGGCCACTTGCCTCCACGCCGCCGGCGTGTCGTTCGCCGTGCTCGGGCAGGAGGAGTCCTGTACAGGCGATCCGGCTCGGCGGATGGGCAACGACTACGTGTTCCAGATCCTCGCGTCGGGCGCGGTCGAGACGCTCAATCGCTACCGCATGGCCGAGCGGACGATCGTCACCGCGTGCCCGCACTGCTTCAACACGATCTCCAACGAGTACGGCCAGCTGGGCGGCGACTTCCGCGTCGTCCACCACTCGACGTTCCTCGCCGAGCTCGTTTCCTCGGGCCGTCTCGCGACGCTGCCCGAGGACGCCACGTCGACGACCGGCGACCATCGACCCGGGAGCGTGACGGTCCACGACTCGTGCTACCTGGCGCGCTACAACGGGATCGTCGCAGCACCCCGTTCCGTGCTGGGCGCCGCCGGCGTCGCGCTCACCGAGATGCCGAAGAGCGGCAAGGACACATTCTGCTGCGGGGCCGGTGGCGGCCGGATGTGGATGGAGGAGACGCGCGGCACCCGGATCAACGAGGAGCGCACGCGGCAGGTGCTGGAGACCGGCGCCTCGACGGTCGCCACGGCCTGTCCGTTCTGCATGGTGATGATGAGCGACGGGCTCGCGGCCGCCGATGGCGGCTCGGCGGTCGCGGCGATGGACATCAGCGAGGTGCTGGCGGCGCGCTTGGCGTCGGTCCCCGAGGACCGGCGTCTGCCGGTCGTCTGACGTGGCGGCGCCATCGAGCCCGGCGGCCACGGCTCGCTGGGAGCGGCTCGTCGAGGAGATGCTGGCCGGTGGCAGGCGCGACGTACGGCAACTCGGACGGGCCGCGGCGCGCGTTCGGATCGACCTCGCTCAAGACCGACGGCAAGATCTTCGCGATGCTCGTCCGGGATCGGCTGGTCGTGAAGCTGTCGGCGCCGCGGGTCTCGGCACTGGTCGCCGAGGGCGTCGGGGAGCCGTTCGACCCCGGTCACGGCCGGATCCAGAAGGAGTGGCTGTCGGTGCGAGGCGAGGACCCGGCTGCGTGGCACTCGCTGGCGACCGAATCCGAAGCCTTCGTGGCGAAACGCGCCGGATGACCTACGCGACCATGAAGAACGTGGATCACAGCAGCCTTACAGCGTGTCTGACCCGAGATTCCGCCAGATCCTGGCCGATCCACGGCTGGCCCCCCGCACGGGCACACCGACGAGCCACTCGCCCGTGACCTGGAACGGCGAATTGAACAGCCATAAGGCTGGGGTGATCCGCGATATTCCGGATGACGGGCCGCCCGGCCCCAACCTGCCCGAGTTGAGCAGCCACGAAGCCCAGAACCAGGCAGCCTGGGACGCCGAGAGCGATGCCTACCAGGCGCGCCACGGCGACCAGCTCGCCGAGAGCACCGGGCTCGCCTGGGGCGTGACGCAGATCCCCGAGGCGGAGCTGCGGATCCTCGGCGACGTCGCCGACAAGGACATCCTCGAATTCGGCTGCGGCGCCGCGCAGTGGTCGATCGCGCTCGCGAAGCTCGGCGCACGGCCAGTTGGCATCGACCTGTCCGAGCGCCAGCTCGCGCACGCCCGACGACTCATGGCCGAGGCCGGGGTCGAGTTCCCGCTGCTCCACGCGAGCGCCGAGGCGGTCCCGCTCCCCGACGCCTCGTTCGACATCGTGTTCTGCGACCACGGGGCGATGACGTTCGCGGATCCGTACCGGACGGTGCCCGAGGCCGCCCGCCTGCTTCGGCCGGGAGGACTGTTCGCGTTCAGCCACCACACGCCGATCGAGACCATCGCCTGGCCGCTCGACGCCGATCGTGCCGGTGACCGGCTCGTGATCGACTATTTCGGCATGCACGCGCTCGATGACGGCGAGACGACGACCTTCCAGCTGCCGTACGGCGAGTGGATCCGGCTCTTCCGCGCTAATGGCCTCGTCGTCGAGGATCTCGTCGAACCACGACCCGCCGAGGACGCGGTTAGCTCGTATCGCGACGCCGACGAGCTGGCCTGGTCACGACGCTGGCCGGCCGAGGAGATCTGGCGCCTCCGACGGGTCGCGGACTAGCCCGGTAGCCGCTTTCCGCAGTTCGAGCAGTTCGAGTCGGTCACGAGGTTCGCGGTCCCGCAGTTGGGGCACCGTTTCATGCCTTCGGTGCTCGTCGCGAACGGGGATTCGCGCCCGGACACCTCGGTGTCGTGCCGATTGCGGCGCGCGATCAGGAGGACGGCGAAGATGCCGATGATCGCAAAGCCGATCATCGACAAGAGCAGGTATGTCTGGTCCATCCGCGATCTCCCCGTGGCCCTCGCCGGCCCCCCCGAGCCGACGGTTGGCGTGACCGCATCGTATTGCGTCGAGCGGGTGCCGACCACCCGGTGGAGCGCGCGGTACGATGCGGCCGGTGAGCACCGCGAGCCCCACCAGCGGGCCATACCGGCTGACCGAGGAGCAGCGGTTGCTCCGCGACGCCGTCCGCGTGCTCGCCGACGAGGTCGTCGCCCCCCGAGCCGCGGAGATCGACCGGACCGCCGAGTTCCCCGAGGACCTGCGCCGACGCCTCGCGGAGCAGGACATCCTGGCGCTGCCGTTCCCCGAGGAGCACGGTGGACTGGGCGGCGAGCTGCTCAGCATCTGCCTCGCGATCGAGCAGCTGAGCCGTGCCTGCGCCACCACCGGGCTGATCGTCGCCGTCCAGGAGCTGGGCTCGCTCCCGATCACGATCGCCGGCACTCCCGAGCAGCAGGCACGCTGGTTCCCGAAGCTCGCCAGCGGCGAGCAGCTCATCGCCTTCGCGCTGACCGAGGCCGAGGCGGGCTCGGATGCGGTGGCCGCGCGGACCACGGCGAAACGGGACGGCGACGACTACGTGATCGACGGTTCGAAACGGTTCATCAGCCACGGCTCCGTCGCCGACCTGATCGTGGTGTTCGCCCTCACCGATGCCGATGCCCCGCGGCACCGCCGCCTGTCCGCCTTCGTGGTCGAGGTGCCCACCGATGGCTTCGCGGTCACGCGGCTCGAGCACAAGATGGGCATCCGTGGCAGCCCCACCGCCGAGCTCGCGTTCACCAAGGTCCGTGTCCCGGCGGCGAACCGCCTCGGCGTAGAAGGTGACGGCTTCGACATCGCGATGCGCACGTTCGATCGAAGCCGGCCCGGGATCGCGGCACAGGCGGTCGGCATCGCGCAGGGTGCGCTCGAGGTCGCGACCGCGTACGCGCGCGACCGCCAGCAGTTCGGACAGCGCATCGGGGATTTCCAGCAGGTCGGCGCGATGCTCGCCGACATGGACGCGGGGACCGAGGCCGCACGACAGCTGCTGTACAAGGCGTGCGTCGAGATCGATGCCGGGGCACCCGACGCGAGTCGATGGTCGGCGATGTGTAAACTCGTCGCCGGTGATACGGCGATGCGCGTCACCACCGATGCGGTCCAGGTCCTCGGTGGCTATGGCTACATCGACGAGTTCCCCGTCGAGCGGATGATGCGCGACGCGAAGATCACTCAGCTGTACGAGGGAACGCAGCAGATCCAACGACTCGTCATCGCGCGGGCACTGCTCGGCAAGGGCGGCTGATCGCGGGGACGCCCAAGGGGAGGTTCGATCGGCTCGTGCGCATCGTCGTCCTCACGAAACCCGTCCCGGATCCGGCATCCGGCGGCGAGCGACTCGGGCCGGACGGGCGGCTGGATCGGGCGAACAGCCCGGCGGTCGTCAACGGCAACGACGAGTACGTGCTCGAGAAGGCACTCAAGCTGATCGAGGCGGCCGGCGAGGGTGAGGTCATCCTCCTCACGATGGCGCCCGCGGCTGCACCCGAGACCATGCGCCGTGCGCTCGCGATGGGCGCCACGAACGGCGTCCTCGTCACCGACCCGGCCATCGAAGGGTCCGACGTCGTCGCCACCACGCGGATCCTCGCGGCTGCGCTCAAGACGCTCGAGTTCGACCTCGCGTTCGCGGGCGTCGATACCTCCGACGGCGTCGCGGGGCTGGTCCCGGCGGGGATTGCTGCCCTGAACGGTCTGCCATACCTCTCGTATGCCGCGACGATCGATCCCGATCCCGACGCCCGCACCGTGCGCGTCCAGCGGATCACGGCCGACGGATACGACGTCCTCGAGGCGCCGATGCCGGCCCTGATCTCGGGCACCCAGGCGCTCGGTGAGCCACGCTATCCCTCGCTCAAGGGGATCATGGCCGCGCGCTCGAAGGAGATCACGACGCTGTCGCTCGCCGATCTCGGCATCGACCCGTCGACTGTGGGGCTGGCCGCCGCCGCAACGAAGGTCGTCGATTCGCGCAAACCCGAGCCACGGGGCGCCACCAAGGTCGTGCGCGAGGAGCCGGACGAGGCAGCTCGCCAGGTCGTGGCGCTGCTCGCCGAGCGGAGGCTCATCTGATGGGCGGCATCTGGGTCCATGGCGAGCTCGCCGGCGACGGCTCGCTGGCGAAGCTCAGCACCGAGGTCGCGACCCTCGCGCGGAACCTGGCGGCCGAGTCGGGCGGGGCGGAGGTGACCGGCATCGTCATCGGTGCCGATCCGGCCAAGGCGGCCGCCGAGCTCGCTGCTTTCGTGCCGAAGGTCCTCACGGTCACGGAGCCGCAGACCGCGGATCATGCCGCGGGGATGATCGTCGCCCAGCGGCTTGCCGCACTGGTCGAGCAGCAGCAGCCTGACCTGGTCCTCGCCGGCGCAGGCTCGGAAGGCCGTGACCTGGCCGGCGCGCTCTCCGCGCTGACCGGTTGGGGCGTCCTCGCCAACGCGACCGCTGTCCGCGGCTCCGCCGACGGCCCGATCGCCACGCACAGCGTGTTCGGGGGCAAGCTCATCACTGAGAGCGGGCTGACCACCGGCAAGGGCATCATCACGGTGCGCCCCAACAGCGTCACCGCGGAACCGGCCGGCTCCACGGGGTCGGTCGAGTCGGTGTCCGTGGACGGCGCGCTCGACCAGCCGGCCGTGCCGATCGTCGATCGGCTGCCGGCCGCCAGCAAGGCGGCCTCGATCGATGACGCGCGGATCATCGTGGCCGGCGGTCGCGGTGTCGGTGGCCCGGACGGCTTCAAGCTGATCGAGGACCTCGCCGGCGCGCTCGGTGGTGCGGTCGGGGCTACCCGAGCGGCGGTCGATTCGGGCTGGATTCCCTATAGCCAGCAGATCGGTCAGACCGGCAAGATCGTCAAGCCGCAGCTGTACCTCGCGATGGGGATCAGCGGCGCGATCCAGCACAAGGTCGGGATGCAGACCGCTTCGACGATCATCGCCGTGAACCGTGATCCCGACGCACCGATCGCCGACTTCGCCGACATGATCGTGATCGGTGACCTCGTCGAAGTCGGGAACGCCTTGCTCGCCCAGTTGCGGGCTCGGTCCGGCTGACCGCGGGGCCGGGGAGACGTCGAGGTGACCGAGCTGGCCGTGCTGTTGCCGGTCCTGGCCTTCCTCGCGCTTGCCATCGGCGTTGCGATCGTGCTGCGGCGGGCCGGCCGGATCGTGGCGCGGACGCGCGAGATGGAGGGGTTCCGCTCGTCGGTCCGTGACCTGACCGCACGGATCGACACGTCGCTCGACGGGGCGACCGGTCGCATCGATGCCGTTCGTCGCGGACAGCTCGGCGCCGACACGATCGGGCCGACGATCGACGCCGCGACCGACGCCGTGACCCGGTACACGGAGGAGGCGCGCGCCTTGAAGGCGCCGGCGATCGCCATCGAGCTGCGTGACGCGCTGGTCGAGGAGCTCGAGCGCGCCGAGCGCGCGCTCGCGATGGTCGATCACGGCGCCAAGATCCTGGCCCAGGTCCGTCGCCGCGGGCGAGAGCTCGAGGCGCAGACCTCGATCAAGCGTGGGTATCTCAACCTCATCCACGCCCGCGAGGCGATCCTCCGCCACGCCGCGGCGGCCGAGGACCTCAAGCTGCCGCCGATCGATGCTCCGGACCAGAAGCCGGCGAAGCCGCCCGAAAAGCCGGCCAAGCCCTCCGTGCCAGCCGGTGAGCCGCGCTCCTGACCACACCATGTAGTGGTATCCTCGTCGCACACCACAAGTGGTAGTGGTGGTGGAGCGACAGGAGAGCGATGCGTTGCCCCCAATGCGGTGAGCGGGACACCCGTGTCGTCGATTCGCGCGACCTGGATGACTCAGCGACCATTCGACGCAGACGCGAGTGCATGACGTGCTCGATGCGGTTCACCACCTACGAGCGGATCGAGGCGGCCCGGCTCGTGGTCGTGAAGCGGGACGGTACCCGCCAGGAGTTCGATCGCGATCGGCTGGTCACGGGGCTGCGCAAGGCGCTGACCCGCCGACCGGTGGCGGATGACGCCGCCGAACAGGCCGCTGACCGGATCGAAGCCGAGCTGCGCGCCGCCGGGGTGACCGAGGTGCCATCGTCGCGCGTGGGGGCCCTCGCGATGGAGGCGCTGCGCGGCCTCGACCACATCGCGTATATCCGATTCGCCAGCGTCTACCAGAGCTTCGAGGACCTCGAGGACCTCAAGCGCGAGGTCGACACGCTGTACGCCGACAAGGGCAACGGACACGGCAAGTGAGCGTCCTGTCCGACCGTGACATCCGCGCGGCCCTGGAGGCCGGCGCGGTCCGGATCGAGCCGTACGACGCACAGGACCTGCAGCCCTCGTCGGTCGATCTCCATCTCGATCGGTCGTTCCGGGTCTTCCGCAACAACCGCTACCCGTACATCGACGTCCGCGTCGCCGCAGCCCGATCTGACCGAACTGCTGAACGTCGCCGACGACGAGCCGTTCATCCTGCATCCGGGTGAGTTCGTGCTCGGTCAGACGCTCGAGTGGGTCGAATTGCCCGATGATCTCGTGGCCCGCCTGGAGGGGCAAGTCGAGCTCACTCGGCCGCCTGGGGCTGCTCATCCATTCGACCGCGGGGTACGTCGACCCGGGCTGGAAGGGCAACCTGACGCTCGAGCTGTCGAACGTCGCGAACCTGCCGATCGCGCTGTACTACGGGATGCGGATCGGCCAGATCTCGTTCTTCAAGATGTCGTCGCCGGTCGAGCGGCCATACGGCTCGCCCGAGCTCCGCTCCCGGTACCAGGGCCAGAAGGAGCCGACGGCCTCGGCCTACCACCGCGACTTCGACGGCAAGGGCTAGCCGGTGGCGGTGAACGACGCCGTCGACTGGCGGGCCGATCTCGGCGGCGGGACGACGGTCGCGCTCGTCCAGGCCGGGACGTTCCGCTCGGATGCGGGAGCGTTGTTCGGGCCGGTGCCCCGGCTGCTCTGGGGCAAGCTCGTCACCGACGAGCTCGACACCGAGCATCGACTGCTCCAGGCGCTCAACTGCCTGCTGATCGAGACACCCGCCGGGCGCGTGCTGGTCGAGACGGGGATCGGCGAGCGGGTCGACGAGAAGACCCGCGCGATGCGCGTATACGACGGTCCCGCGATCGTGCCGGCGCTCGAGACGGCCGGGTTCCACCCCGAAACGATCGACATCGTGGCGATGAGCCACCTGCACTTCGACCACGCGGGCGGGCTGCTGCGCTCCGACGGATCCAAGGCCTTTTCGAACGCGACGATCGTCGCGCAACGCGCCGAGTGGGAGATCGCGCTCGGCGACAACCCCCGCCTGGTCGCCTCGTACGTGCAGCCCGAGCTGGAGCTGGTCAAGGACTGGGGCGCCCAGGGCTGGGCCGACGGCGAGCGCGAGCTACTGCCCGGTGTCTCGGTGATCCCGACCGGCGGCCATTCGACCGGTCACCAGGCGATCGTGGTCCGCGGGACCGGCAGCGGGGCCAGGACGCTGGTGTTCTTCGGAGACCTGTTCATGCGGCCATGGGCGGCCAATCCGCGTTGGGTCACCGCGTTCGACGACTTCCCGCTCGACTCCGTCGCCCGCAAGGCCGAGCTGTTCGCCCAGGCCGCCGACGAGGGCTGGCTGATCGCGCTGTCCCACGAGCGGGACCAGCCAGTGGGCCGGCTGGAGCGGGATCGCGACCGGTTCCGGTTCGAGCCGCTCTAGGACGGCGGCGAGCTCGCCGTCACGTCGGTCAGCATCGATTCGATCAGCGCCTTCGCGCCCTGCTCGTCGACCGGGCCGCTCACGACCTGGCGGATGACCCCGTTGACATCGATGAAGAATTGCGTGGGCAGCGCGAAGACCCTGTACTCGCGCAGGACGTCGCCGCTGCCATCGAACCCGATCGTGTAGCGCAGTCGATATCGATCGGCATAGGCGGACACATCGGTCTTCGTCGTCTCCTGGACGCTGATCCCGACGACCTCGAGCCCACGCGCGCGATAGGTGTCGGCGAGCGAGCGGAGGATCGGCGTCTCCTGTTGGCAGGGCGGACACCATGACGCGAAGAAGTTCAGCCAGACGACCTTGCCGCGGAGCGCAGCGAGCGTGATCGGCCGGCCGTCGAGGTCGCTGAGCTGGTAGGTCGAGCCGTTGCCGAGGTCGATCGTGAACTCCGGGGCGCGCTGGCCCGCCCGAAGGCCTTCGGGCGGCGCCTCGCCGATGATGAACGGCGTGGCGAGCGGGTTGGTGAGGTCCGGGTTCGTCGCGGTGTTGCCGAGCGGCGTCGTCACGACGACGCCGAGGATGGCCACGACCACCACGACCAGCACGCCCGCCAGGATCTGCCGGCCGCTGAACGGCCCGATCAGCCCGTGACGGGTTCGTTGGTGGCTGAACGCGGGTCGCTCGGAGGTCACGCCGCTCAGATCGCGGTGTTGAACGTGAAGTACCGCGGCAGGAGCCGCAGGAGGTCGAGGACCATCGCGAGCCCGATCCCGGCCACCAGCAGACCGCCGATCAGCGACACCGTGCGCCCGTGTCGGACGAGCGGCCGGAGCAGGCCTGGCGCGCGGTCGTAGGCGAGCGCGATCGCCACGAACGGGAGCCCGAGCCCAAGGCAATAGGCGATCAGCAGCACCGTGCCCTGGGCGACCGTGCCGGAGGTCGCGGCCAGCGTGAGGATCCCGCCGAGGATGATCCCGATGCACGGCGTCCAGCCGATCGCGAAGATCGCGCCGAGTCCGAGCGAAGCGAGCCAACCGCCGCGCGTGCCGACGAGCCGGCCACCAAGCCGATCGCCGAAGCTCGGGCGGGCCGGCGTGCCGGGGCTGGCTCAGCGCGATCGAGCCGGTGGTCGTCGCAAGGCTCCCCGCCGCGCCCGTGTCGAGCGGACGCCAGGTCTGCTCGAGCGCCGGGATGCGCAGGATCCCCGCCAGGTTCAGCCCGAGCACGATCAGCGCCGCGCCACCGATGATCCGAAGGGCCGGCAGGATGTCGACCAGGCCCTGGCCGAGATACGTCGCCGTGATGCCGATGAGGGTGAAGACGACGGTGAACCCGGCGACGAACGCGAGCGCCTGGCGGAGCGCTCGCCAGCGGCTCGGACTGGTGGGTTCACCGCCGACCACCGCGATCGCGCTCAGCTGCCCGAGGTAGGCGGGCACCAGCGGCAGCACGCACGGCGACAGGAAGCTGATCAGTCCGGCCCCAAGCGCAATGAGGATCGTCAGGTTCGAGCCGGTGGTCATGCCGTCGTCGGTTGGCCGTCGAGGACCTCAGCGAGCAGCCGCCGGAGCGCCCCGAGACTGGTGGCCATCTCGATCCGGCGATCGCCGAGCTCGACGACCGGGATCGATGCGAAGAACGCCGATTGCCAGGCTGGGTCGCCGTCGATGTCGCGCTCGACGAAGGCAGGAGTCGGGAGGTTGCGGCGTTCGCGGTCCTGCAGCAGGGCGTCGATGAGGTCGCGCGTCTCGTCGCAGAGGCTGCAATCGGCACGGCCGTAGAGGATGAGGTCGGGGAGGGGACGGTCGGCCATCGCGCTGGGATTGTACGGGTGGAAGCCCTGAAACCCGGGAAGGAGAAAGCCGTCGCAGGGAGGCGCGACGGCTTGGCGGGGAGACGCCGATGTGCGCTGGCGGGTTCCGTGCTCGCGGCCGAGTGCCCGCAGGTCCGGCGTACGATATCGGCCGCGCCCCCGTAGCTCAGTGGATAGAGCGCAGCCGTCCTAAGGCTGGCGTCGGCGGTTCGAATCCGTCCGGGGGCGCCACATACACGCTAGGAACGGATGACAGAACAGGGATTTCGCTTCTGTCCTCGTTGCGGGACCGCCCTCGTCGCGGGCCTGCCGTACTGCCCCAAGTGCGGCTTCAACGTCGCCGAGATCGGTGCTTCTCGCGAACCGGCCGAGGAATTTCCGCCGCCCACCGCTGATGGCGTTGGACGCGAGCGGCGCGTCGAGCCGTTCGAGCGAGGCTTGTCCCGTGCCCCGATCATCCTCGCCGCGGTCGTGATCGCTGCGGCATTGGCCGGTTTCCTTCTGCTCACACGCCCCCAGGATGCGAATGGGCCAACGAGCGGATCTCCCGGATTTCCCGACCTCGGTGGCATCGGGGGAGCGACTGCGTCCCCTGTCGCCCCGTCGGCACCGATCGTCGGCCTGACGATCCAGAGCCCGCAGGACGGTCAGGTGATCGCCACCAAGGAGGTGACCGTGATCGGTCTCGCTCCGCCCGGGCTCACGGTGACCCGCGACGTCAGCTTCGGCCTCGATCAGCACGCGACCGCGGACGGCACGGGCCATTGGGCCATCAACGTCGGGCTCCAGGAGGGCCAGAACGACCTCGTGTTCCGGATCGGTGACGATCGATCGACGGAGAAGCGGCTTCGTGTGATCTTCACGCCCCCGCCGCAATAGGGGAAGGCGGCCTCTGTCCATACGGGGCGCTTCAACTTGGAACGGCCGCTGCCTCCAATTGCTCGTCGATGATCGGGTCGCCGAGCGCGCGGATCGCGTCCAGGTCGAATTGGTCGAGCACATCGCGAGCCGTTGCGGCGTGGATCGCGCAGGCGCGGAGCCAAGTCGAACGCCAGTGGCCATCGACGTCCTCGACCAGGTCCTTCAGCCATCCCGTGACGTCGGTTGGGGCATCGCTCGCCGGCGGGGGCAGCTGGTCCAGCCGCTCTGCGTCGGCCAAGTCGGGCTTGAGCAGCGGCAGGACCAGCTTCGCTTCGATGGGGCTCAGGAGGACCTCCAGTGCCTCCAAGGCCAGGGGGCCGCTCGACCCCCCGGCAGCGAGCTCGACCATCGGGGGCCCGAGTCGCGTCGAGCCGTGTCGCGCGAGGCGGCCGGTCTTCACGCGCAGGCAGACAAGATCAAGCTCGTCGCGAAGCGCGCGCTGGACCGGCTGATCCGTCTCCCGCTTGTCGTCCCCCGCGGCGTCGATCGCAGCCAGCGCTGCCAGGATCCGGACAGCGTGGCGGACATCCTCTTCCAGGACGCCTTCGAGTACCACCGCGACCGCGTCAGGCTGCGGCTCGGGGGCGCCGAGGCGCTCCATGAGGACGAGTCCGAGCTCGCGATCGCTGTGCCCGAGGTGCCGGATGAGGACCCCGTCGCGCTCCTCCGACCTCGTGGTGGCCGCCCGCACTAGGCGGATCGCGAGCAGGGGAGCCGGCGATCCCGCGCGATCAAGCAGCTTCGCCAGCGATGGAACGACAGCGTCCCCGAGTCGGCCGACCGCGCCCGCGGCTGCCCCGGCCCAGCGAGCGTCACCGAGCGCGGCGATCGTGGGCGTCACGGCGAACAGGTCGCCGGCCTGGACCGAGTCGAGCGCAGCGCTTCGGACGGCCACGTCCTCGTCCTGCAGGAGCTGGGCGGCCGCGGCCCGGTCGTCGGGGTCGAGGACTTCGAGGGCAGCAGCGGCGCGCAACCGGATGGCTGGGTCGGTCGAGCCGGCGGCGATCCGGACATCGGCCGCGAGCCGCCGCCGGGCGTCATCGTCGCCGGATGCCGCCAGCCCGGCGAGCGCCGACATCCGGACGTCGGGACTCGAGCTGTCCGCGAGCCCACGCAGCTCCGCGCCAAGTGCCGGCGAGGACATGATCCCGAGAAGGTCGAGACCGAGCTGCGTCGCCCGTGGGTCATGGCTCTCGAGGAGCAGTCGCGCGACCGCCTCGTCCTCGGCGGTGGCGTCCAGATCGGCCAGCGGGACGAGGAGCGGCCGACGTCGGATCGCGTCGACGAGTGCCGGCCCGTAAGCGCGATAGAGGAGGATCCCCGCTCCGGTCCAGACGGCACAGACGATCGTGGTGACGAGGATCGTCGCGGCGAGGGCGAGAGGGAAGGGCGTTGAGGATGAGGATCATCACGCCTGAAATGCCGATCGCGACCGGAACGCCGACTCCTTCGACCGCGGTCTGCACTGACAGGCGACCGCGCTCCGGGAGCACCTGGTAGGTGGCGTTGATCGAGGTGCGGGTCATGCCATCGGTCAGCGCGATGTCGGCGATCCGCGCCGCAGAGACGGTGGCCAGCAGCACGAAGGACGTGCCACTGCTCACCGCGCTGACCGCGACCATGGCCAGGGCGAACGCCGTGAGCACGACCGGGTTTGCGGGGATGCCGAGCCGGAGCCCGAAGCGACCGAGCAACGGGCCGGCGACCAGGGCCAGGAAGGCGATCGCCACGATGTTCATGACCGCCGTGTAACCGGCGAGAAACCCAGCAAGGTCCGCGGGATCCGCGTACTGGGCGGCCGCACGGTCGTAGACCAGGAAGTCGGAGAGCTGGCTGCCCAACGCCGAGAAGACTTGGTACGCGAGGATCAACGCCACGAACGGACTGGTCAGCGATCGCCAGAGGGAGAACCCGGGCGACCGGTCACCATCGTCGGCGGCACTCGCGCTCGGGGCAGGTGCCGGGCCTGGCGAGCCGAGCAGGGAGGCGTACCGCCGGCCGGTTGCCCACACGAGCGCCGCGAACGCGGCTTGGGCGAGCGCCGTCGCCAACAGCAGGTCCTCCGTCCTACCGAGCCAGGTCACCAGCTGTGCACCGAGCACGCCCCCGAGCACGGCGCCGACGGGAAAGCCGGCCATGATCAGCGGGAAGTTCGCCTTGATCCCGGCGATGTCGAGGAGCCGGCCTCCCTGCCCGCCGATGAACACGAAGCCGAGCTGGACCAGGATCGGGAACAGGACCAGCAGCGGCCCCGACACCCACGCCGCGTCGCCCCCGATGGCGAGGATCCAGGAGGCGCCGATCCCGATCGCAGCGCCGCCGAGCACGACGAGCGAGATGCTGAAAAGGTCAAAGCGCTGGGCAGCGCGGGCGACCGCACCGGAAACGAGGATCCCGGCCGCCCCGATCACGATATAGGTAACCGGCAGCAGGGCGGATCCGTACGCGTCGAGGAACATCGCGTTGGCGACGATGCCCAGCAGCGCGGCCATGGCGCCGAAGACGACGGCTTGGGCCGTCAGCCACCAAACGGCGCCGCGGCTCGACCGGGGAGGGCCCGTCACGATGGCGTCGTGTCTGCCTCGGCGACGGCTCGCTCGCGCACCATCGCAACGAGCGCGACGATGATCCCGTGGGCAAGCGCCGGCCGATCGGCAAGGAGCTCCTCGAGCAGCGGCCGGTCGATCCGAAGCAGCGTCGTCGGCTCGAGCGCCGTGACCGACGCGGCTCGCGGCTCGGGCACGAGTGCCGCAAGCTCGCCGACCGTCGACCCGGCACCCAGTACGGTGACCTCTCGCTCGCCGCGGTGGACGCGTACGCGCCCGCGCACGACCGCGTACATGTGCTCCTCCACCGCACCCTCGGCGATCACGAGCGTTCCCGTCGCGACCTCCAGCTCGGAGGCTCGCCGAGCGAGGGCCGCGAGGGTTCGTCCCGGTACATCGGCGAACAGGCCGACCCGCTGGAGCGCCACGACGCGCTCGACGGTGGTCATCGTCATGTGGCCATCACCGGCGGATGCAGTCGCGCGGCGAGCTCGTCGACACGGAGCGGGCGCAGCCAGGCCCGGGCATAGAGCTCGCCCGGGATCATGACTACGTCGACCTCGCGTTCGGCGACGATCTCGCTGTTCCGTTCGGCCCGGCGGATCACCCCCGTCGTACCCACGGGCACCCACGGCGGCAGGGGCGACGGCGCGTAGCCACCGTCCGGGCGGACCACCAGCCCGGGGCCGGTCGGGATGTACACGAACGACGGTGAGGATCCGGGGACGACGAGGACCTCGCCTGGCTGGATCGTCGCGCGGCAGGCTTCGGCGAACGCGGCCGCGCGGTCGAGCCCCTCCGTCGCAACGCCATGCTGGGCCATCAATCGAAGCAGCTCGTCGGCCTCTGGGCCGGCGCCGTCGACCGGCGCGGCGGCAAAGAAGCGCTGCTGTTCGGCTGGTGCCGCACCCTCGGTGTCGGCGACCGTCACAAGGCGTCGGGCGATGGCCGGGTCGAGGGCCGCGACCAGCGTCAGGACATCGTCGGCAAAGTCCGGCTGATCGTCGGGGCGTTCGAGCTGGATCTGCACGTCGTCGATCGAGCGGCTCTGGGCGATCAGGCCGTCCCCGACCGAGGCCCCACCGAACGACGGGATGACATCCGCCTGGATGTCGTCGATCACGTCCGCGACGCTTGCCGCCGCCCGCTCGGCGGCCTCCTTGCTGCCGAAGCCGCCCCGATGGAAGGCGATGCGCAAGTGGCCCTGCGGCGTCACGAACGCGGCGCTCACGTTGGCCTCGCCGGCGCCGCGGCGGTCGTCGTAGATGATCACGTACGCGGCGTCGCCCGTTGCCGGGCGCAGCGTACACACGGCATGGGCCGTCTCGGCATCCATGCAGACCTCGAACCCACCGGACGTGCGCAGGGCGGTTCCGCGTTGGCGCAGCACGTCCGCTGCACGCAGCGCGCGGAGGCTGTCCACGACGTCGTCGGCGAGCTCGGCCTGCGGCCCGCTCTGCGCGGTCAGCCATTCGAACGAGCGGGAGGGATCGTCGTAGCTGGCCGCGTTGGCATCCGCCGGCATCGGCGACGTGTCCGTCGCCCGCGGCAGCTGCGGGGCGGCGCGAAGGTCGTCGAGGTTCGTGAAGACGACGCGTTGCAGGAGTCGTCGGAAGGCGACCCGGTCATCGAGCACATCCGACGGGACGGCGGACTTGCTGTGCGCGACGCTCATGCTGAGCATCTCTCTCAGGACGATCTCGAGCGGCGTCGCGAACGGCGCACGATCGGCGATCTCGACCAGTCGGGCGCCGACCGGCGCGGTCGCCAGCAGGTGCTCGACCAGGGGGGTGACGTCCGGACCGAATGCGGCGTGCGCCGCGAAGAGGGCGTGCACCCGCCGCCCCGACCGGGTCATGTCGACCATGCCGATGTCGTGGAGATACGCAAGCCCGACGCCGAGCGCTTGGACGAAGTGCTGACGGTGCGCGGGGCGGTAGGGGAGGAGGACGCCATTGATCGTGTCCAACAGGCGCGTCAGACCGATCGCGACGTCCCGGACATGGACGACTCCGTGGTCCGCGAAGATCGCCGGATGCCTCCCGGGATCCGCGAGGAACTCAGGGTCGTCGCGCAGGACCTCGAGCGTGGCTTGGGCCTCGATCGGCCGCCAGAAGCGTTCCTCGAGGAAGGTCCGGACGTCGCGGGGCAGATAGGCATCGAGTTCCACCGCCGGCCCCGTCTCCTCCATCGGTACACAGTACCCGGCCGGGTGCCGGCGCCAATGGGGGTATCGGGATGAGCACGTCTTCGGCCTGAAAATCGTCGGCCCCTCCGGATTGATCCGAAGGGGCCGACGGCGCTAGCGCTTCAGCTGACTACTTCGATTTCTTCGATCCGTGGCCATGGCTGGCTGGCTCTTGGCCTTTGCCTTGGCCTTCGGGGCGTGTCGTTCCGTCGTGTGCTTGCTGGTGACCTTGGCCTGCTCTTGTCGGCGTGCTTGGCCGAGCTGGCCGCCTCCGCCGCGCCGGCAGCCGCTACCGGTGGTAGCGCGCCGAGGTTCTTGCCCTTCGTGGCAAAGAAGCTGACGCAGTCACCCTGATTCTTGAACGCGTTTCCGGCGGTGTCGATCATGGTCTGCCAGCCGCCCTGCTTGCAGTCGTCCTTGGTCGGGACCGTCTCGGTCACGACGACGTTGTCGAGCGCCGGCCCGAATGCCCCGGCCGTCGTGCTGATGAAGCTGAGGGTCGTGCTCGCGCTCGTCGCCAGGAACGAGTACGTCGCCGGCGTCCAGTTCATGTTGGTCAGGTCGTTCCCGGTCACGTCGTAGGTGTAGCTGGCGGGCGTTCCGCCCGTCGCGCTGACGTCGAGCGTCTTCACCACCGGGTCGCCGGCGGGATTGCCGGACAAGGCGAACGAGACGGTGTAGGTGTTGCCGATCGTCGTCACGAACGTCTGGCTGAGCGTGCCCGCGCTCGGTGCCGCTCAGGTCGATGCTCATCGCGCCGTCCTGGGCGGGCCAATACGTGCCGATCCAGTCGATGCTCCCAGCGTCCACGGTCCAGCCGCCAGGCTGGCGTCTCCAGCGTTCAGCTCCTCGAAGCCGCCGCTCACGTCGACGTAATTGCCGTTGTCCTCGAAGCTTCCGTTGATCAGGCCGGTGAACGCCCATGCGGGTCCGGTGAGCGCGATCGTGGCGATCAGCGCCATGGCCAAGCCAAGGCCAGTTCGTCGTTTCACGGGGAGCTCCTCCCTGCCGAAGGGCAGTGGGACAGGACGAGCCTGTCGTCGTCGGATGCCCCGTCCCCGGACCGCAACTACGAGCCGCCAGGTACCCGACGCTCATCACCCTAGGCGCGGCAGGAGCGCAGCAACACCCGCCTAATGGTCCCGAAGCCCGTGGCGATGACGTCCGGGGCCACGTCCTCTGACGCTCAGTCGCGACCCTGGACCGTCGCGATGTCGACTTCGTTGCCGGCTGCGTCCGCGAGCGTCCACCACGCCGGCGCGAAATCGTCGCGGACCACATGGCCACCGGCCGCGAGCGCCGCCGCGACACGGGCCCTCGCCTGCTCGTACGGCAGCCAGACGGCGACGTGGATCGCGCCGAGGCCGCCGGGACGCGGCTCGTCCATCGACTCGAACCAGAATGCCGGGCCGCGATCGACGGGATCGACCAGGTCCTCGTCCGGGCTGTCGAGCCTAGGCTCGTAGCCGAGCGCGGCCCGCCAGAACGGCGTGACCTCCGCGATGTCGGGCGCGCCGGGGATCACCAGCAGCGACTGGACGGCCGAGGGATCGGCCGCGACGCCCAGCGCACGGGCCGTCGCCGAGATCTGCCGCGCGACCTCGAGGTCGCGATCGGTCATGCCGGCGAACTCGGTCGTAAGCGTGATCAGCCGAACGGTGACGCCGCCGGCTCGGACGTCGACGGCGGGCGGGTTGGCATCGATGTCGTCGATCTCGCCGAAGGCGTGCACCAATCGGCTGCTCTCGGAGAACGACGCGGTCCGGAAGTACGCGGTCGCTCCGTCACTGAGGATGCGCCAGTCCTCGGCGCCGTCGGACTCGAGGAACTGCGCGGGCGTCATGTGTTCGCTCATACCCCGAGCCTACTGCGAAACATGACAGCGCCCGTCAGCTATGGCCGTCGAGATGGTCCGATACGCTTCCGTCAAGCACCCGGAGGACGAATGGGCGAGTTCGAGATGCTCACGGTCGGCGAGACATCGACGAGGCAGTACGTGGCTGGGGACGCCACGCCCGGGACGCCCGGCGTCGTGGTGCTCCACGCGTGGTGGGGGCTCAACGACGACATCGCCGCGTTCGCGGATCGACTCGCTGATGCCGGGTTCGCCGTCGTGGCGCCGGACCTCTACGGCGACGGGCACGTCGCCACCACGATCGAGGACGCCGAGCGATCGGCCAGGGCGGCCGACCAGGCCGAGGACGCGGTCAACGCGATCGTCCTGGCCGCCATCGATCGCCTGACCGAACGCCTCGGGCCGACCTCGAGGCTTGCGGCGGTCGGGTTCTCGTTCGGTGCCCATTGGACGATGTGGAGCCCGACGCAGCGCGACCAGGTCGTCGCCTCCGTCGTGTACTACGGGACCACGGGCGAAGGCCTCACCGAGGCGTCTGTGCCTGTCCTCGGCCACTTCGCCGAGCACGACCCGTACGAATCGACCGAGTGGGTCGCCGAGTTCGAGGCGATCCTGCGGTCCGCCGGACGTGACGTCGAGATCCATCGATACCCGGACACCGGGCACTGGTTCGCCGAGCCGTCGCGCGACGCCTACCGGCCCGAGGCCGCCGACCTCGCCTTCGACCGGACCGTGGCATTCCTTCGGAAGCATTTGGACGCCGGCTGATCGCGCCGCGGCCCTACCAGTGCGTCGGCTCGCCGGGGACGATCGGATCGAGCGGGCGGCCGTAGCGGCACGACGAGATGTCGAACTCCGGCTCCTGGCCGGCGATGAGCTGGCTCAGCACCTTCCCGGTGACCGGTCCCGCGGTGTTGCCGAACACGTGCCCTGCGCCGACGAACAGCCCCGGCGCCACCTCGTCGATGACGGGCGCCTGGTCCGAGGTGAACGGCAGCAACCCGGCCCAGGTCCTCGTGATCGGCACGTCGCGGAGTGACGGGAAGTCGGCCGTCAGCCCATCGGCGACCTGGGCCAGTCCGGCCAGGGTGGGGGAGGCGTCGAGCCCGGCTGGGTAATCGGTCGCGCAGCCGAGGCAGACCTCGCCCGATGCGCGCTGCACCAGGAGTGGCAGCAGCACGAGCCCGTCGCGATCCTGCCCGGCGATCGTGAAGTGGGCGGGGTCCCAGGACGGGAGGTCGCGGAAGAGCTCGTACTGGCGCGTGGCAGCCGGTCCGAAGACGAGCGGCTCGATCCAGAACGCGCTGCGGCGTCGTGAGGACCATCTGCAGCCGTTCGCCACCGATCGGGACGTCGATGCCCACCTTCGCGAGGAGCCCGGTGCTCCACGCGCCGGTCGCGATCACGACGGCGTCGCCGTCGATCCGGCCCTCGCTGGTCTCGACGCCGACCACGCGATCGCCCGAATACACGAGGTCATCCACGGTCACGCCTTCGCGCACGGTCGCGCCTTCGGCACGAGCACCGCGGGCGAGCGCCTCGACGACCGTGGCGGTGACGATCTGGGCGTCGTCGGCCAGGTAGCTCGCGCCGAGCACGTCCTGGCGGATCGGTGGGACGAGTCGGCGCACCTCGGCGCCGTCGATCAGGGTCATGTCGAGGCCGTCTCGCCGTCGAGCGGCGACGAACTCTTCGAACACCACACCCTGTTCCGGTGTCGTGAAGTACATGAGCCCGCCGCTGGCCCGGTACTCGAAGCCGCCGGGCAGCTCTTCGAGCAACTGCGGGTACATCGCCCGTCCGGCCTTGGCGATGTCGAGCGCGAACCCCGCCGAGCGGCAATGCAGCCACAGGAACCCGACGTTCCGCCCGGATGCGCCGTAGCCGACGGTCTCCCGCTCGAGGAGCGTGACCTGCATACCGTCGCGGGCACAGAAATACGCCGTCGCGCAGCCGACGATCCCGCCACCGACGACGATCACCTGGGTGGTCATGGAGATCCCAGTCTACCGATGCGGGGCGGGCGGCCGAGTCGAGCGGACGAGGCCTGCTCGACCCGGCGCGATGTCAGGTCTCGATCTGGATGGAGTCCACGATCGCCTGGAGCTGCGCTTGGACCTGTGCGGTCGTGCCGGGGAAGCTGTCGGCCCGGACCACCACCCGTACCCCGTTCACATCAAGGACCCAGATGCGCCACAGGGCGTTCGGCCCCTGGGCGTAGATCCCCGGCTCCCACACGAAGTAGTAGTTGCACCCGCTGGGATCCGGTCCCAGCTCGTCGGTGGTGGTGTTCGCGGGCGCCCGGAGCTCCAGGTACTTCCCAGAGTGCCCGCCCAGAGTGACGGGGACGGGACTCGTCACGTCGAGATCCGGATGATCCACGAGCGCTGTCACGAACTGGTCGACCGTGGTGCCGGTCGGGATGTCTGGTCCGGCAGGCCCCCCACAAAGCTGGGAGTACAACCAGCCGCCGCGGTGGAAGAGTAGACCCGCTCCGGCGGGTGCCAAGTAGCCCTCGACGGAGGGATGGACAGTGCCGCCGAACCCTGTCCAGCCATCCGGCACGCGGAACGTGACACGAATGGAGTCGTCCTCAGCGCCCGCTTCGGTGCAGCCAGCCTGCCCCATGCACAGGCCCCCGGGGCCCGCAAACGGCTGGGACGTATACGTGCCCGCCGCCAGAGGGCCTTCCGGGATCGTGGCCGGAGATGGCGAAGGCGACGGTGTCGAGCTTGGCGTTGGCGACGGGGTCGGGCTGGCCACCGGGACGCCGACACCCCCGCGCCCTGGCAGCAGATTGATGCCCACGATCGCGACGACCACGACGGCCGCTGCTGCGATCGCGAGCTTCCAGACGTTGTTCATCTCTCGGAACCTCCGCGCCGGCCACCAGGGACGGCGCTGTGAGGTCGCGGGGAGTTGGTCGAGCACGGAATCCAGGACGCGGTCCGGGAGCGCCGTGGCGCCCTCCTCCAACCACGACCGAACGATGCCCGTGACGTCGCGATCGGTGCTCATTGCGCAGCCTCCCGCGTCGTCGGCCTGGCGTCGGCCTCGAGGGCCGCGCGCAAGCCACGCATCGCGTGATGTAGTCGGGAGCGGACCGTCCCGGCGGGGACGCCGAGCACGTCGGCGACCTCGTCGAGCGGCAAGTCGAGGTAGTGGTGCAACACCACCACCGCACGATGGTCGATGGAGAGACGCCGGAAGCCGCGCTCGAGCTGGTCGCGATCGACGACCGAGCTCAGGCCTTCCGCCACTTCCGGCTCGTCGGCCGGGAGCAGTCGGACGTTCGGCGCCCAGCGGCGCGCACGGGTCCCCTCGGCATAGCAGGCGCGCACGAGGAGCCGGTACGACCAGGCGTCAAAGCGCGCCGGGTCGCGGAGTTGCGGAAGGTCTCGCCAGATGGTCAGCAGCGCCTGCTGCGTCGCATCCTCGGCGAGGTCGGTGTCGCGCAGGATCCTGTGCGCCACCGCGTGGAGTCGGTCGCCGGCGGCGACGGCGAGGCTCGCGAAGGCCTCCTCGTCACCGTGCTGCGCTCGTCCGATCAGGTCGGTATCCACGTCACTTCCGCGGTTGGCGGCGCCCGTTGAGCCGGGCGTCTACACGGTATGGGCAGCGTCCACGTGCAGGCGACTCAATCTCTGTGGCGTCGGGATCACCTGCTTGAGTGACCCGTCTGGTTTCGCGCTCGCGTTCGATGGTCCTATTGACTGCCCGACCCCCCCGGCCCGATACACGAACTCCTAGTGCTCTGGGGGGAGCAATCGTGGTTCGATCGGGACGACAGGCGACCGCAAGGCCGCTGCTACTGCCACTCGTATACGTGGCGACGCTCACGCTGATCGGCGTCAGCTCGGCTGCACTCGCCGTGCTCGGGTCCGAACATGTGCGGACCACAGCGATCGGCACCACGGTGGCGGGCGACGAGGCGGCGATCACCGAATTCGTCGCTACCGAGCTGACCACGGCCGACCTCGGGTCGACCCCGCTCGACACGGAGCGGCGCGCCAACCTCGATACGTCCCTCGCCAGGCTGGCGAATACCCACGGCTACCGGGTGATCACGCTTTCGCGACTCGATGGGTCCGTGCTCGCGAGCGCCGCGGGCGCTCAGGACGCAGGCGATGGTGCTGCGATGCACCAGCGGGTATCCGGTGCTCAGTCGACCGTCGACCTGTCGGCAGCCGCCGATGGCCAGCCGATCCTCGTCGAGACCTTCCCTGTGACGGCGGACGGCGCGGTGCGCATGGTGGTCGGGATCGACCGCGACGCCCGGTTCGTGGTGAGTGCGGTCGATGAGGCCTGGCGCGATGTCGTGATCGTGACCGGCCTCGCCGCGATCGTCCTCGCGGTCCTTCTGCGCACCATCTTCTCGGCCGCGAACGCACGACTACGTCGACAGGCCGAAGAGCTCGTCGAAGGGCGGCGACGCGACCCGTTGACGGGGTTGATCAATCACGGCACGGCCGCGGCGCGGCTCAGCGAGATCCTGGCCGAGGCCAGGGACGGCAGGGCGACCGTCGGCATCGCGCTCGTCGACATCGACAACTTCCGGCTGCTGAACGAGACCTACGGGTCGTCGGCCGGCGACGAAGCGCTGCTCATCGTGGCGAAGGCCCTTCGCGATCAGTCAGGCCCATGGCTCGAGCTGAGTCGCTTCGGACCCGACGAGTTCCTGGCGATCGCCCCAGCCGAGGTCGCGCGGCAGCTCCCCGCGGCGATGCAGCGAGTCAAGGAAGCGCTCGATGCCGCCAGCCTGCAGTTTGAGGACTCCGAACGGCTGCCGCTCACCGTCAGTGCCGGCGTGACCTACTTCCCCTTCCACGCCACCGGTGCGATCGAGCTGCTGTCGATGGGCACGATCGCGCTCGGGGAGGCGAAGACGGCGGGTGGCGATCGGACCGTCATCGCCGATGCCTGGTCGTCAGAACCCAAGGCGTCGCAGTCGACGTTCGACGTGCTGCAGGGCCTGGTCGTCGCGATCGACAACAAGGATCGGTACACCAAGCGGCATTCCGAGGACGTCGCGTGTTACGCGCTGTTCCTTGCCTCGAAGCTGGGTCTCGACGAGATCGAGCTGTCCGTGCTGCGGACGGCCGGCCTCCTGCACGACATCGGCAAGATCGGCATCCCCGACGACATCCTGCGCAAGCCGGGGCGACTCAGCCCGTACGAGTACGAGATCGTGAAGCAGCACGTCGCGCTCGGTGACCTGATCGTCCGCGACCTGCCCGAGATCGATGTCGTGCGAGCCGGCGTGCGCCACCACCACGAGCGGTGGGACGGAACCGGGTACGTCGACAAGCTCGCCGGGGCAGACATCCCGCTCGTCGCCCGGATCCTGGCCGTCGTCGACGCGTTCTCGGCGATGACGACGACGCGCCCGTACCGCAAGGCGCTGTCGGTCCAGCAGGCGCTCGACGAGCTCCGTGCGGCCGCGGGGACCCAGCTCGATCCGGAGTTGGCGGCTGTCTTCGTCGATGGCATCGAGCACGACCCCGATGCGCCGATGCCCGGCTCGGATCGAAACGGAGCAGGGCTGTGGACGCCAACGACCCGCGCCGCGTGACCAGCCGTTCCGGCCGCTTCGCCGTCGGGTGGACGGTCGTCGCCGCGTTCCTGCTGCTGGTGCGACCGGTCGCGGCCGCGGACCCGCTCCTCCCGTCCCTGCCGGTCGCCCTGCCGACATTGCCGGTGGCGACGCCGAGGCCCCCGACGCTGCCGCCGCCTCCGACGATCGTGCCGACCCTGCCACCGATCCCGACGTTGCCGCCGTTGCCCACGCCGACCCTGCCCCCGCCGCCGACCCCGACGTTGCCGCCACTGCCGACCCCGACGTTGCCCATCGCGACGCCCACGCGCCCGCCGTCGAGCCAACCGGTTCCGACCGCCACGCTGCCCTCGACGGCGTCGGCCAGCCCGTCGATCTCCGTCTTCGGGGCCGGGCCGATCGGATCGGCCGAGACGATCGGTGTGCCTCCGCAAACCGGGCCCGGTGCGGCGTCGATCGATCCAGGGACGGTGACGCCGACCGTGGGGATCGGTGGATCGTTCTTCGACGAGATCACGCTGCCCGGTCTGGTGCTCGGGGTCCCCGCGATCATCCTGATCGGGATCCTGGCCACACAGGTGGCGGTCGGAGCGGCATGGCTGCCGGTGATCCGCCGCTGGCTCAACCGCCGCGTCTGACCGAATCGAGAGGTATTTGGATGTTCCTGTTCAAGCGCAAGAAGCAGGATGAGGAGCTCGTCGACCTCAACGCGCGATCGCCGGAGACCGGACTCAAGTACAAGGACATCGCGCTGCTCGGACAGATGATCAAGGGCGGCGCCAACCTTCGCGCACCGCGTCACGCGCTGTACTACCTGTACTTCGGCAGCCGGGAGGCGGCCGAAGCCGGCGCGGTCGAGGGTCGAGCCGGCGGGTATTCCTGCGAGGTCCGCGATCCGCTCCCGGCCTACCCTGGCCAGTG
This sequence comes from uncultured Chloroflexia bacterium, assembly GCA_963788235.1. Classification (GTDB taxonomy): domain Bacteria; phylum Chloroflexota; class Limnocylindria; order Limnocylindrales; family CSP1-4; genus SPCO01. Next base: position 1,103,089 of record CAWBFV010000004.1, read on the forward strand.
GTCGCTGGTGTGCGAGCGGCCCGACGCCGTGCTCGATATCGACGGCGTCCGTGGAGCGGACGACCTGTTCGAGGGGATCGCCGACGCCCATTCCGGCGAGTTCGATGGCTGGGAAGCTGCGATGTAGGTCGTCGCGTCCGCGCGGCGGCGCCGGGTCGCGCTCCGCGATACTCCCGCGATGAAGCTGTATTTCGCCGGCCCGTTGTTCACGACCCCGGAACGCACCTGGAACGCCGAGGTGACCGCTGCGCTCCGGGCCGCCGGTCACGAGATCTTCCTGCCGCAGGAGCAGGAGCCGGGCAAGGACGCTCCGGGGATCTTCGCGACTGATGTCGGCGGGATCGACTGGGCCGATGGTCTCGTCGCGATCATGGACGGCCCCGACCCCGACTCGGGGACGTGCTGGGAAGTCGGTTATGCCTACGGCGTCAAGAAGCCGATCGTGCTCGTCCGGACCGACTCCCGCGATCTCGCCGGTTCGGCCGGCGAGTACAACCCGATGCTCGCCCAGGCCGCCACGATCCGTCTCGACCTGCCGGCCGCCCCGACCCCGACAGTCATCGCGGCGATCCTCGACGCACTCGATCGCCTGGCGGCATGAGCTAGCGCCCTTCGAGCACCGCGCTGAGCTGCGGATCGTGCTCCCGCTTATGCCCGTACATCTGGTAGACGAGCAGGTCCTCGAGCGAGTACTCCGGGCCATACCACGGGATCGATCCGACCTCGCGCCAGGCGTCGACCTCGATCAGCCGGGCGTTGTGCATGACCCGCTCGTGCGCATCGAGGAACTCGGCACGGATCCGGTCGATCGGCCAGCCCTTGCGGATCGCGGCCTGATCGTCGTTGAACGTCCGCGGATCGGCCGCCATCAGGTCGCTCTCGGTCGGTTTGCCCGCGAACGTCGCGAGCACGTCGGCGAATCGCACCTCGAAGGCGCCGAGATGGCCAAGCAGGTCTTTGGCGGTCCACACGCCGAGCGCGATGCGATCCCAGTCGTCGGGACCGTAGCGATCGATGGTCGCGCGCACGGTCCGCTGCCCGTACATCAGCACGTCGAACGGGTTCATCCGCCTCCTCGAGCCACCAGCGTCGCCCGTACCATACCCGTCGTGGACGACCGAAACGAACGGCTGGAGACCGCGCTGCGGATCCTGACAAAGGCCCGGCTGGTCTCGATGCAGGTGCCGAACTTCGCCATCGGCCGCTGGTGCGATGCCTGGGAGGCCGAGGCCGAGCGCCGCGGCCTCGAGCCGAGCGCCGAATTCCTGGGAGGACGGGATCCGCTGGATCGTCAGCAAGGTCGCGGCCGGGGAGCAGCCGCCGGGCTGATCCTGCTTGGCCGTCGCTTGACCTACGATGCTGGGCACAACGCGCGTCCAGGAGCTGCAAGGTGATCTTCGATCAGGCGTATCTGATCTTCTTCGTCGTCATCCTCATCGTGTCTGGGGCCGCCCAGCTGTATATCCGCTCGATCTATGGACGGTGGAGCCGTATCGCCAACGGCGCGGGCCTGTCCGGCGCGCAAGTCGCGGAGTTCCTGCGCGACCACGCCCGGTTCGGCGACGGGTCCGGTCGCGACGCGATCCGCGCCATCAACGTGGGGCCGGGTGCGTTGTCCGATCACTACGACCCGCGCGATCGATCGCTGACGCTGTCCGAGGCGGTCGCCCACCAACCATCGGTCGCTTCGATGGCGATCGCCGCCCACGAGGTCGGCCACGCACAGCAGGTCGCCGAGCGAAGCACGCTCATGCAGATCCGATCCTTGCTGGTGCCTGCGGTCAGCGTGGGTCCGGGCTTCGCGTATCTGTTCATCGTTGGCGGGCTGATCTTCCAGATGTCCGGCTTGTTCCTCATCGGGATCGCGCTGTTCGCGCTGGCCGTGCTGTTCTCGCTGCTTACGCTGCCGGTGGAGATCCAGGCAAGCCAGAAGGCGCTGGCGATGCTTGGGAGCACCGGGGTGATCGTGACGCAGCAGGACCGCGACGGCGCGACATCGATGCTGAGGGCCGCGGCATTCACGTACGTGGCCGCGGCGATCGGATCGATCCTGACCCTGCTCTACTACGTGACCCTCGCTCGCCGGAGCAACTGACCGCGTGGCACGGCCGCGGATCCCCGAGGCCGTGCTGACGGCGGCTCACGAGCGCGCCCGTGCCCGCGCCGAGCACGATTGGGCGACGGCGGATCGCCTGCGGGGTGAGATCGAGGCGGCCGGCTGGACCGTCGTAGACCGCGGCACGGACTTCGCGTTGTCGCCCTCGGCACCACCCGACGTCGAGGACACGGGTCGCGTCCGCTACGGCGCGTCGCGCAACGTGCCATCACGGCTCGAGGAACCGCCGACCGGGCTGGCCACCGTCGTCCTCGTGGCGACCGACTGGCCGGACGACCTCCAGCGAGCAGTGGCGGGACTCCGCTCCTTGGCGCCTCCAGGCACCTCGATCGTCGTGGTTGCCGATGCGCCGTCCGAGGAGCAGGCGTCGGCTTTGGCGGCGCTCGAAGCCGAGGCAGACAGTGACGTCGAGGTCGTGTGGACCTCGGAGCGCCTCGGTCAGGGGGCCGCGTGGAACATCGGTGTCCGGCGGGCGTCCGGCCCAGTCGTCGTGTTGCTCGATACCAGCGTCGAGCCGACCGGTGACATCGTGACGCCGCTCGCGGCGGCGCTCGACGACCCGAGCGTGGCGCTGGCCGGTGGCTGGGGGATCACCTCGCGTGACCTGCGCACGTTCACGGATGCCCCGGCCGGCGATGTCGATGCGGTCGAGGGCTACGCGCTCGCGTTCCGACGCGCGGACTACGCGGATCGCGGACCGCTCGACGAACGCTTTCGCTTCTACCGAAACCTGGACATCTGGTGGAGCCTCGTCCTCCGCGACGAGGGCGAAGACCAGCCTGCACGTCGGGCAGTCAGCCTGGGTGGCCTCCCGACGATCCGCCACGAGCACCGTGGTTGGGCCAGCCTGCCGGAGGCCGACCGCGACCGCCAGTCGAAGCGCAACTTCTATCGGATCATCGACCGGTTCGGCTCGCGGCGGGACCTGCTGATCGGTGGCGGCGCGCCGTGATCGACGACCGGACCGTCCCGTTCGTCGTCCTGGCGCTGATCGTGATCATCGCGATCCTCGGCCGCCCGGTCGCGTCACGGGCACGACCCGCTCGACGCCGTCCGCGGACCGGGCCGGAGGCGATCACGCGCCTCGGCGAGGCGCTCGGGGTCGGGATCATCGTCCAGTCGATCGACGAGGGCCCACCGGTCACGATCGAGGCGTCGCTCCTGCGCGATACGCAGGCGCACCACGTCGTCGCGACCGGTCCATCCGAGGAGGAGGCCTGGGACGACCTGGCCCGGAAGGTCGCGCAATGGGCCAACCAGGATCCCCGGACGATCCGCACCGTCTTCGGCGGCTGGTAGCGGCCCAGGGACGTCCTAGCGGCGACGCACCGTCGAGCCCTCGGGCGCATCGACCACGTCCCAGCCCAAGCTCCCCGATCTCGTCCCTGAGCGCATCCGCCCTCGCGTAGTCACGACCCGAGCGCGCGGCCTCACGTTGAGCGAGCAGCGTTGTGACCTCGGCCGGGATCGCCTCGTCCGCGCGGGCGCTGTCACGCTCCCAGACCCGGTGCAGGTCCAGCCCGAGGACGGCGTCGGCGTCGAGGACCAGCCAGCGCCGCTCATCGGCCGGGAGATCGCTCCGCAGAACCTCTCGGACCACGACGAGCGCCGCCGGGAGGTCGAGGTCATCGTCGAGCGCCGCCACGAAGCGGTCGTGCAGCTCGCGTCCAGCGGGGGAGAGCGGCAGTCCGGCTGCCCCGTGCGCGCGGTCCGTCGCCTCGTAGCCATCGTCGCCGCCGAACCCGGCGACCCCGCCGGCCGTGCCCTCGGGTCGGTCACCTGCTGCGCCGGCCGCGAGGACCGGCGGCGCCGCCCACGGGCCGTCGGCGGGTGGCGGGCCGAGTGCCGCCAGGCGCGAGCGCAGGGACGAGAGCGCCGCCGCCGCGCCGCCGATCGACGTGTCGGAGTAGTTGAGCTTGTGCCCGTAGCGCGAGGTGAGCACGAGGTACCGGAACGCCAACGGGTCGATGCCCTCGTCGATCAGCTCCGTCACTCGCTGGAAGTTCCCCGCCGACTTGGCCATCTTGCGACCGGCCATCAGCAGGTGCTCACCGTGGACCCAGACACGCGCCGGCGGACCGCCCACGACCGGCGCCGACTGGGCGATCTCGTCCTCATGGTGCGGGAAGATGTTGTCGATGCCGCCGGTGTGCAGATCGAAGTGGTCCCCGAGGTATCGCCGCGCCATCGCCGAGCATTCCAGGTGCCAACCGGGGAAGCCGTCGCCCCAGCGCGTCGTGGGCCACTTCAGCGACCGACGCGGGCCCGCGGCCTTCCACAGCGCGAAATCCGCCGGGTCGCGCTTGTCCGGCTCGACCTCGCCACGATGGCCGGCCCGCAGGTCGTCGAGGGAATTGCCGGAGAGCTGCCCGTATCCCGGGAACGACCCGACGGCGTAGTACACGTTCCGGGCGTCGGTCGCGTACGCAAGCCCGCGGTCCTCGAGCGCCTCGGCGAGCTCGACCATGTCGGTGATGTGGTCGGTAGCGCGCGGGAATACGTGCGCCGGCAGGATGTTGACGAGCGCCTCGTCGGCATGGAACGCGGCCTCGTACGCGTCCGCGATCTCGGCCGTCGTCTTGTGCTCGAGGCCCGCCTGGACCAGCATCCGATCCTCGCCCCGGTCGAACTGGTCCTCGCGGAGATGCCCCACGTCGGTGATGTTCTTGACGTGGAATACCTCGATACCGTGGTACAGCAGCACCCGCCGGATCAGGTCGGCCAGCAGGTTCGAGCGCAGGTTCCCGACGTGCGCGAAGCGGTACACCGTCGGGCCGCACGTGTACATCCGCACGCGGCCGGGTTCGAGGGGCTCGACCGGTTCGACGCTCCGCGTGAGCGTGTTCCTGATGCGCAGGGTCACGCCCCTGATGGTAGTCGGCGAGCGCGGCCCTAACGGGCGGGCCAAAACCTCGTTATCGCATCAGAGGCCTCGTGGTTCAGGCATCGTTCCCCCGGCGATGTGGGTCCTGCGAGGCCTCATACCGTGTCCGGCGTCGAGCCGGGCTCTTCGAGGGGTCGCCCGTATACTCCGCGCGATGCGCCGCCGGATCGCGATCCTGTTCGTCGCCCTGCTCGCCGGTGCATGCGGGACGCCCACGCCGATCACGCCCGATGCCACCGCCGCACGCATCCTGACCGGGACCCCGACGACGCTCGACCCGGCGCTCTCGGGCGATGCACAGAGCAGCGCGCTGATCGGCCAGTTCTTCGAATCGTTGACGACCGTCGACGCCGGCCTCGAGCTGCGTCCGGCGCTCGCCGAGTCGTGGAGTCTCGAGGGAGACGGTCGTCGGATCGTGTTCCGGCTCCGACCCGACCTCCGGTTCAGCGACGGCACGCCGTTGCGTGCGAGCGACGTCGTCCGGAGCTGGCTCAGGGTGATCAACCCGGATCGGCCCTCGCCCCTGGCGACCCTCCTGCTCGACGTCACGGGCGCACGCGAGTACCTCGACGGTGGTGCTGCGGCCGGTGACGTCGGACTGACCGCCGACGACGAGCGGGGCACGGTCACGGTCGACCTGCTGCGCCCGGCTGCCGAGTTCCCCACGATCGTCGCCGGGCCGACGTTCGGCGTCGTCCCGCCAGGCATCGATGGCCCGAACGGTGTGCGCCCAGGGGCGGGCTTCGTCGCGAGCGGTGGGTACCGGCCCGTGTCCGAGGACGACACCTCGTTCGTGCTCGCCGCGAACCCGGTCTACTGGGCCGGCCGGCCGGCCCTGTCCACGATCACGCTCATCACCGATATCGGTGGCGCCAGCCCCGTCGATGGCTACGAGCGCGGCACGCTCGACTACGTGCCCGTGTCGAGCGACGACGCGACCTGGATCGCCTACGACTCGAGCCTCGGGCCGCAACTGCGCTCAGCGCCGTCCTTGTCGACCGACTACTACGGCTTCGACGTCGCGAAGCCGCCGTTCGACGACGTCAGGGTTCGCCAGGCGTTCGGCGCCGCCGTCGATTGGCGGCGGATCGCCAAGCTCGGCGTGCCCGACGAGGCGATGATCGCCACCTCGATGGTGCCGCCGGGCATCCCGGAGCGCAGCGACCGGGACACGCTGCCCGTCCACGACCCCGACAAGGCCCGGACGCTGCTCGCCGTCGCCGGCTTCCCGGGCGGCAAAGGATTCCCCGAGGTGACGCTGACGACCGGCGGCAGTCCCTACGACGAGGCCGTCGTGACGGAGCTCGAACGCGAGCTGAGCGTGACGGTCCGGCCGGAGATCATGGAGTTCGAGCCGTACTTCGAGCGCCTCGACAGCGATCCGCCGAGCATGTGGTTCCTGTCGTGGGTCGCCGACTATCCCGGTCGCAACGACTTCCTCGGCGTCCTCCTCGGCAGCGGAGCCAGCAACAACTACGGGCACTGGAGCTCGGCGGAGTTCGATAGGGCGGTCGCGGATGCCGGTGCGACCACCGACGAGGCCGGGAGGTCCGCCGCCTACGACGTCGCGGAGGGGATCGTCCAGCGCGACGTGCCGGTGATCCCGGTGAGCTACGGCGCGACCTGGGCCCTCTCGCGCAAGGGGCTCCTCGGTGCCGCGGAGAACGGGCTCGGCGGGCTTCGGCTGGCGGGTCTCGCGTGGGCGCGATGAGGCGCGTTCGCGGCGCCGGCAGGTCGCGCGCGGCCCTCGTCATCGCGCTCGGCGTTGGTTGGCTGATCGCCGCGCCGCCGATCCTCGCCGCAGAGCCCAGCTTCGGGACGCCGTCGATCGAAGGCTCCTTCGACAAGGACGTGGTCGTCACGCAACCCGTCACGCTCAGCGTGGTGCCGGACCGGGTCGAGGTCCTCACGACCATCGCCGACAGCCCCGCGCCGCTCGTCGACGAGGTCTCACCCCCATCGAGCACCGGGTCGACCACCCTCGAGCACACGATCGCGCCGGCCGGAGGCCCGTTCCTGCCCAACACCCCGGTGAGGGTGCGCTGGCGGATCACCACCGACGGCGTCGCGACGGTCGGGCCCGAGGTTCGAACGGTCCTCGCCGACACGCGCTTTGAGTGGCAGACCGTGAGCGGCGACATCGTCCGTGTCCACTGGTACGAGGGTGATCGGGCCTTCGGGGAGCGAGCGCTGACGATCGGCGAGCGCGCGGTCAAGGAGACCGCGGATCTGCTCGGCGTCACGGAAGACCAACCGGTCGACTTCTTCATCTACGCCGATCAGGGCGCGTTCTATGACGCGCTCGGGCCGGGGACGCGCGAGAACGTCGGTGGCCAGGCCAATGCCGATATCCGGACATTGTTCGCCCACATCCCACCGTCCTCGATCGACGACCCGTGGGTCGAGAACGTCGTGCCGCACGAGCTCACCCACCTCGTCTTCGACACCGCGGTCAAGAACCCGTATCACTTCCCGCCGCGCTGGCTCAACGAGGGGCTCGCGGTCTATCTGAGCGTCGGGTACGAGGCCAGCGATCGGAGCGATGTCGAGTCCGGGGCGAAGGCCGGACGCCTCATCCCGCTCGACGGGCTGACCGGCCAATTCCCGACGGGGGCGGGCTTCAGCCTTGCCTACTCCGAGAGCGTGAGTGCCGTCGACTTCTTCGTCCGCGAGCACGGTCGCGACGCGCTGATCCAGCTGATCCGCTCGTACAAGGCCGGTCGGACCGACGACGAGGCGTTCGTCGCCGCGATCGGGGTCGACACATCGGCATTCAACGACGCCTGGCTGGCGGATCTCGAGGCGGCGACCCCGAAACGCTATGGTCCGCAGCCGGCTCCGCCCGGTCCGGTGCCGCAGGCGTGGGGCGGATCCGCCGCACCGGTGCTCGGCGATCCCGTCGATCCGGCGGCCGTCACGACCGTGCGAACCCCGCTGCTGCTCGTGCTCCTCGCCCTGGTGGCGATCGGGGCTGGCCTGCTGTTCTGGCGGGAGCGGATTCGCGATCGCGGGTCAAAGCCGCGCTCGATCGTGCCCGGCCCGTGACCCCCATCGCCAGGCTCCGCACGATCCCGAGCTGGCAGATCACGCTCGGTGCCGCGCTGCTCGGTCTGGGGTTCCTGATCGCCGCGCAGCTGGCGTCGGAAGGTCCGCGGGTGCGCTACACGACCCAGGAGCGCACCCCGCTCGTCGAAACGGCCACCGAGCTGCAGCATCGCCAGGACGACCTCAAGGCGCGCATCCTCGAGCTGCGCGACCGGATCCAGGCGACGGAACACGCGGGGGAGGGGTCGGCGGCCCTCGTCCGCGAACTCAATGACGCGTTGCAGGACGCGCGGATCGCGGCCGGCCTGATCCCGCTGACCGGCACCGGCATCGTGGTCCAGCTCGAGGACTCGAGCGAGCCTCCGGCGCCCGGCGCCGACGAGTCGGACTACCTGGTCGGGGCGCACGACCTGCGCACGATCGCCGAGGAACTGTGGGCAGCCGGTGCCGAGGCGATCGCGATCAATGGCGAGCGGATCACGGCGACGACCGCGATCATCGACGTCGGGCCGTCGATCCTGGCCAATGCCGCCTACCTCGCCGGGCCGTACCAGATCACCGCGATCGGCCCGGACGACCTCTACCCGCGGTTGAGCGCGTCGCGCCGGTTCGCGGACTTCATCGGCGCACGCGCCTCGGGGTTCGGCATCAAGGTTTCCGTCGCGGAGCCCGAGAGCGTCGACATGCCCGCGTTCGCTGGCACCGTGACGCTCCGCTACGCGCGGCCCCAGCCCTCGGCGTCCGCGGAACCCTCGCCGACGGCCAGCGCAGCGGCCCGCGCGATCGACGGGGGTGGGTAGCCCGATGCGCCGTCGAAACAACCAGCTGACGATCGCCGCGGTCACGCTGGTGCTCGGGTTCCTCGTCGTGGTCCAGTTGCGGACCCAGGCGGCCGGCACCGCCTTCGCCGGACTGTCCTCGCAGGACCTGACGGTGCTCGTCGCGAACCTCAACGATCGCAACGACCAGCTCCGCGGCGAGATCACCGCGCTCGAGCGGGAGCTCCAGGTCCTCGGCCAGAACGAGCAGCGCGGTGATGCATCGGTCGACGAGTTGCGGGCCGACCTGCGACGCGTCCGGCTCTATGCCGGCATCGACCCCGCGCAGGGTCCCGGCGTCTCGGTGCTCGTCCAGGGGCCGATCGACGGCGGCGGGCTCGAGGACCTGATCAACGAGCTCCGCAACGCCGGAGCCGAGGCGATGGCGATCGACGACGTGCGGATCGTGCCGGGGGTCGTCCTGGTCGGCTCGCCAGGGGCCGTGTCGGTCGCCGACCAGCCGCTGGGCGACCCCTTCACGCTGGTGGCGATCGGCGCCCCCGACAAGCTGACCGGCTCGCTGACGAGATCGGGCGGGATCATCGCGCAGCTGGCTGCGACGCTCCCCGAGGTCGGGGTCGAGGTCACGCCGCTGGACCACATCAGCGTGCCCGCCTCGGAGCGCCAGCTCGTGCCCGCGCATGGCCATCCCCGCCTGTGATTGATACCCTGCCCGCCGTGCCGGACCGACCCATCATGGATCTGCTGCTCGGTGACGTGGTCCGACTGCGTCGCCCGCATCCGTGCGGCGGCGAGACGTGGCTCGTCGATCGGCTCGGTGCCGACATCGGGCTGCGCTGCCAGACGTGCGATCGCCACATCCTGATCGAGCGACCGACGCTGGAGCGACGGTTCGCGGAATTCGTCCGGCGCGGCGACCCATCGATCACCGCGGCGGTCGAAGGCCTACCGGAGGTCGATCGACCCGCGAACGCGTCCACCGGGGACCGGACCTCGTGACCGATTCGGGCGTGCCGCTCGAGGCGGGAGTCGAGGGCGCGGGTCCGGGTCCTGGCGCGAACGGCGCCGACACCGCTCCCAGCGGCGCGCTCGCCGCCTTCCGCAACCCGTCGTTCCTGCGCCTCTGGCTGTCCCAGGCCGCGACCCAGATCGGCGGCAACATGGTGTTGTTCGGCCTGACGGTCATCGTCGTCGAGACCCAGCCGAACACCGCGGTCAGCCTGCTGATCCTGTCGTTCCTGGTGCCCGCGGTGCTGTTCTCGGCCGTCGCCGGCGTCTACGTCGACCGGATCGATCGACGACTCGTGCTGATCGCCACCAACGTGCTGCGTGGTCTCGCCGTGATCGGGCTACTGCTCGTCGGCGACCACTTCCTGCTCCTGCTGCTGCTGAACGTCTTCATCTCGACGGTGACGGTGTTCTTCGCGCCGGCTGAGGCTGCGATGATCCCCGAGGTCGTGCCGCGCAACCAGCTGCTCTCGGCCAACGGGATCTTCACGTTGACACTCAACGCGTCGTTCGCCCTTGGCTTCGCGCTGCTCGGTCCGCTCGTGATCAACATCGCCGGGCCGCAGGCGGTCATCCTCATCGTCGCGCTGCTCTACTTCGTTGCCGCGGCGTTCTGTTCGACGCTCCCGTCGTCGCCGCCGCCGGCGCAGACGGCGCAGGTTGGGACGGCGGTCAGTGCCACCACCCGCGCGATGGAATCGACGATCGCGCAGCTGCGCGAGGGCATCACGTTCATCCGTGGCCATCGCTCGATCGGCTGGTCGTTGCTCTACCTCGGGATCACCGCGTCGCTCGTTGGCGTGCTCGGGGTCCTCGGGCCCGGGTTCGCCAAGAACGCCCTGGGTCTCAAGCCGAAGGACACCTCGATCATCGTGCTGCCACTTGGCGCGGGCATCGTGATGGGCATCCTGTTGCTCAACTCGTACGGCAAGTTCCTGCCACGCCGACGCGTCATCGAGGGCGGCCTGATCCTGCTCGGCGTCTCGCTGTCGCTGCTGTCGATCGCGGGGCCGATCAGCCAGTTCCTGCAGAACGTCGACCGGGCCGGCAATCTCCTCGACCTGTCGGCGGTGACCTCGTTGCTGGCGATCGTCGTGTTTATCGCGTTCGTCGCCGGCATCGCCTACGCAGGTGTCGCGATCCCTGCGCAGACCCAGCTCCAGGAGGACCTGCCCGAGGACGTCCGTGGGCGCGTCTTCGGGGTACTCAACATGCTCGTCTCGGTGTCGAGCTTCCTGCCGATCGTCATCGTCGGCCCGATCTCGGACCTCGTCGGGACGGCGACGGTCATGCTACTGGTCGCGTTCGCGGTCCTCGCGTCGGGGCTCGCAAGCGTGTTCCTCCACCCACCGACGACGGGGTACGCCGATCCGCACGCCGAGGACCCGCTCGCGGCGGCGCTCGGCGCCGACCGGCCCGCCTTCCGTCCCGATCCCGAGCGCGAGTAGCGCGATGCCGCGGGTCGCCGTCGTGTTCACCGGCGGCACGATCAGCATGGGCTTCGACCCGGTCGCCGGCGGCAACGTCCCGTCGCTCGACGGCGCGGCGATCCTGGCTCGGACGCCCGGGCTCGACGCGATCGCCGACGTCCTGCCGATCGACCGGGGGCTGACGCCGGCCAGTCATTTCAGCTGGGACGACCTGCTGGCGATCGCCGGCGATGCGCAGCGAGCACTGGACGATCCGTCGATCGATGGCGTCGTCGTGGTCCAGGGCACCGACACGATCGAGGAGACCGCGTTCGCCTGGGACTTGGTCCTCGATTCGCCAAAGCCCGTCGTCGTCACGGGAGCCATGCGCGCCTCGCACGAGGAGGGCTACGACGGGCCGGCCAATCTGCGGGCCGCGGTCGCGGTGGCTGCCTCTTCGGCGTTGCGTGATGCCGGCGTCGTCGTGAGCCTGGCCGGCACGATCGAGGCGGCCGACGACGTGACCAAGATGCACACGCGCGCGTTCGACACATTCCAGTCGCCGAATGGTGGGTCGCTCGGGCGCGTGGTGGCGGATGGCGCGGTGGCCGTCGATCGGGTTCGCGGGCCTCGGCGGCGGCTGCGGCCGGTGCCGACATTCGGTGCTCGCGTGGAGTTGATCCAGGCGGGGATCGGGTCGGACGGCGGCTTGCTGGACGCCGCGCTTGCCCTCGGAGCGCAGGGCATCGTGGTGGCAGCGACCGGGGCTGGCAACACCGCGGTCGGGCTGCTCGAAGCCGCCCAGAGCGCGATCCGTGGCGGCATCCCGGTCGTGCTCGCGTCGCGCTGTCCCGCCGGTGCGGTGTCGACTGCGTACGCGTTCCCGGGTGGCGGCGCGACGTGGATCCGCGCCGGAGCGATCCAGTGCGGGACGTTGTGTGCGATCAAGGCCCGAGTCGCGCTGGCCCTCGGGCTTGGCGCCGGCCTCGACCGCGACGGTCTCGCGACCCTGCTGGCCGACCCGCTACCCTGACCGGCCATGCCCCTCGACATGCTGATCACCGGACGGATCGCGACCCTCGACGGCGATTCGGGGTTCGGCTGGGTGGAGGCGATCGGCATCCGCGACGGACGGATCGCGTTCGCCGGCACGGAGGTCTATCTCGAGACCCGAGCCGACCCGTTCACCGAGCGGATCCGCCTGGAGCCGGACCAGGTCGCGATCCCCGGCCTGACGGACGCGCACCTGCACCTCGCGCAGGCGGCGATGGCCACACGGCAGGTCGATCTCGAGGACGCGCCGACGCTGGCCGACGGCCTGGCGCAGTTGCGCGAGGCGCACGAGCGACTGCCCGGAGGGTGCGTGGCTCGAGGGTCATGGCTGGGACAGCGACCGATGGGGTCGTTGGCCGACCGCCGATGACCTCGAGGCCGTCGCGCCCGGTCGTCGAGCGGCGATCTGGGCGCACGATCACCACGCGCTGTGGGCGAGCCACGCCGCGATCGCGGCGGCTGGCCTGCCGGCGAGCGATCCCGATGGGGGCGTGATCCGGCGCGGTGGCGACGGCCGGCCCGAGGGCGTGCTCCTCGAGTCGGCGACGCGGCTGGTGACGATCCACGTCGACCCGCCGTCGGCCGACGACATCGATGCAGCGCTGATGGAGGTCGGGCGGGATCTCGTGTCGCTCGGGGTCGTGGCCTGCCACGATCCGGGCGGCGTCGCCCCGGACCCGGCGCTCGCGTACTCCTTCCCGGCCTACGCCCGGCTGTCCGACAGCGGTCGCCTGCCGCTGCGCGTCCACGCGTGCATGCGCGACGACGCGGTCCCGGCCGCGATCGCAGCGGGTCACCGAAGCGGCCAGCGCCTCGGCGCCAACCCGAGCGGGCGGGCGACGGTCGGCTGGCAGAAGTGCTTCGCCGACGGGTCGCTCGGGTCTCGATCCGCGGCCCTCCTCGAGGACATCGAACCCGAAGCCGATCGCCCGCTCCCGCCCGAGCTGCGTCGCGGCGTCTGGGTCACCGATGCCGACGCCCTGCGCGAGCGTGCCGATCGGGCGGCCGCCGGGGGCATCGCGACGACGATCCACGCGATCGGGGACGCGGCGATCCGCGCCGCGCTCGACGTGCTGACGCCGCTCGCGTCGACGTCGCCGTTGATGCCGCGGATCGAGCACGTCCAGATGCTCCACCCCGACGATCGGCCACGGTTCGCGGCCGCCGGGATCGCGGCGAGCGTGCAGCCGGTGCACCTCGGGTCCGACGCGATCACGGCCCGCAAGCTCTGGGGAGCCCGCGCCGAGGCCGAGGGCTACACCTGGAAGTCGATCGCCGACACCGGCGCGGTCATGCCGTTCGGCACGGATGCCCCCGTCGAGTCGTACGACCCGTGGCCCGGGCTCGCGCTGGCCGTGCGCCGCGACGATCCGCGCTGGCCGAGCGGCACCGCAACGTACGCGCCGGAGCAGTCGCTGACGCTCGACCGGGCGCTGCGTGCGAACTGCGTCGACCCGGCGGTCTCGGCGCGAGAGCCGGATCGCGGCCGGCTGACGGTCGGCCAGCGGGCGGACGTCGTGGTGATCCCGGCGGCATCGATCGACGAGCCGGTCACGCCCGGCGGCCCGCTGTCGACGACGCGACCGCAGATCGTGCTGATGGACGGAAAGGTCGTGTTCGAGGTCTAGGCGTCCTTCACGATGCTGCCGCGTCGCTCGAGCTCCTTCGAGCGCGTCCGCGAACAGGCCGTTGAAGATGCGCGACGTCGACGGGAACGCATGGATCGTCTCGGCGAGCACGTCGACGGTCACGTGCGCCTGGATCGCCAGCACGCACTCGTGGATGGCGGCGGACGCGTCCGGGCAGGCCATCGCCGCGCCGACGAGCTCACGGGTCGCTCGATCGACCACGATCGTGATGTGCCCGAGCGTCGCTTCGATGGCGTAGCCGCGGCTGCTCTTCGGGAAGTCGGCCACGAGCTCGAATGCGTCGAGGCCGGACTCCTTCGCCGCCTCGACGGTCACCCCGACGAACGCCGCCTCGGGATCCGTGTACGTCGCCCGGGGTAGCGCCCGGTAGTCGGGCGTCACGTGCTCGCCGTGCGCCATCCGCGCCGCGAGCTCGCCCTGGTAGTGCGCCTGGTGCGTGTGCAGCTCGGGTCCGGCGGCGTCACCGACCGCATAGAGCCCGTCGGCGATCCGCAGCCGGCCGTCGCGGGGGTAGGGTGGCGTTCGGCCGCTCGTGTCGAGGCCGTAGTGCTCGAGCCCGATGTCGTCGAGTGGCACCTCGCGCCCGACCGCGGCCAGCACGACGTGGCCCTCGGCCGACGAGCTGTCATCGAGATCGATCACATGCGCGCCATCCCGACCCGCACCGGCCCGCGCCGCCACCGCTCGAACGCCGGTCGTGACCGTGACGCCGTCGGCCTCGAGCGTCTTGCGCACGACGTCCGAGTTGCGCGGATGGTCGGTCGGCGCCAGGCGCGGCCCCGACTGGACGATCGTCACCGACACGCCGAACCGGGCGTAGACCTGGGCAAGCTCACAGCCCGTCGGCCCGCCGCCGAGGATGAGCAGGCTCCGTGGCAGCTCCCGGGTCAGCGTCGCCTGCTCGTTGGTCCAGACGCCGATCCCCTCGATGCCGGGGATCGTGATCGGCCGCGATCGCGACCCGACCGCGACGATCACATCGGCGCCGGCCAGGACGTGGCGGGCGCCCTCGTGGCTGACACCGATGCGGCCGCGACCGACGATGCGCGCCTCGCCGCGATACACGACGGCGCCCGCCTTCTCGAGCGAACGGACGTGGCTGGTGTCGTCGGGCTCCGCGGCGTCGGCAGCACGGTTGATCATGAAATCGCGGTGGGCCGATGCCCGCGGCCACTCGTAGCGCACAGGGTTGGCGTGGTGTTCGGCCGCCCCGTGGAGCAGCGCCTTCGACGGGAAGACACCCGATGTGGGGACAGCTCCCACCGAACCAGCGTCGATCGACGATTGCGACGGAGGCACCGAGCTCGCGCGCCTTGTGCGCCGCCGCCTCGCCGCCCGGACCGGCGCCGATGATCACGACGTCGAAGGTGCCGGGCTCATCCTGGGTTGACATCGTCTCAGTCTGGCCCGTACACGCGACCGTCGCGCTGCCGTCGCGCCTCGTACAGCAGCACGGCCGCGGTGACCGACACGTTGAGGCTGTCGGCCACGCCCGCCATCGGGACGCGAACCGCCTCGACACCTGGTGATCGCCACGCGTCGGTGAGGCCGTCGGCCTCGCTGCCCAGCGCGATCGCCAGCGGGCCGGTGAGATCGGCATCGGTGTAGGCGAGCCCCGCGTCGACCCGCGCCGCGACGATTCGGATGCCGCGGGTCGTCAGCCAGTCGAGGACCTCGGCGGTCGATGCGGCCGCCATCGGCACCGAGAACGCGGTGCCGGCACTCGCCCGGATGACGTTCGGATTGGCGAGGTCGGTCCGCGGCGAGGCGGCGATCAGCGCGTCGACCCCGGCACCGTCTGCTGTTCGGAGGATCGCCCCGAGATTGCCGGGCTTCTCGACGCTCTCGATGACGGCGATGAACGGCGGGTCCGCGAGGGTCAGCGAGTCGAGATCGAAGGACGGCGACCGCACGATCAGGACGAGCCCTTCGGTGCGCTCGCCGAATGCGATCTTCGCGAACGCCGGCCTCGGTCGTCGTGGTGACCGGGATGCCTCGATCTCGAAGCTGGTCAAGTGCGGCACGGGCATCCGCACCGGCGAGCAGCGGCTCGCACACGAAGGCCTCCACGACCTCGACGCCCGACTCGAGCGCGCGCCGGGCCTCGCGCGCACCGTCGACCAGCGTGAGCCCGGTCGCCTCGCGCTCGCGGCGGTCACGGAGCCGCGCGGTCGACTTGATCCGCGGGTTCGATGGGCTGGCGAGCGTCGGCATCGATGCCATCATGCCCGCCGGTCGATGCGGGCGAAGGCGCCGAGTCGGAGCTGCGCGCCGGACGCCGCGTCCAGGTCGAGCTCGCCGACCTCGACGTTGGAGCCGATGAAGCTTCCGAGCGCGAACGGGTCGAGCGTCTCGGCGTGCGCGGTGAGCAAGAGGAACCCGTCGGGTGCGAGGAGCCGGTCGACGTCGTCGAGCAGCATCGGGAGGTCCGATTCGAGCCGCCAGGCCGTGCCGGACGATCCGTGCCCATAGGTCGGCGGGTCGAGGACCACTCCGTCGTAGGTTCGGCCGCGCCGCACCTCCCGCGCCACGAATGCGGCGGCGTCGTCGACAAGCCAGCGGATCGGACGGTCGTCGAGGCCGTTCAACGCGGCGTTGCGACGCGCCCAGGCGATCGCGGAACGAGCGGCATCGACGTGCGCGACCGAGGCTCCGGCACGGGCCATCGCGAGCGTCAGCAACCCGGTCGACGCGAAGAGGTGGAGGACGCTCGGTTCCTCCCTTGCGGCGAGGCGTTCGTGGAGCCAGTCGGCCATGTCGGCGTGCTCCGGATAGAGCCCGACCTGGCCCGAGTCGGTCGGCCGGAGCTCGAACTTCAGGTCGGCGAGCTCGACCGTCCAGTCTTGGCGCGCCGCCGCGAGGCCTGTGCCGCCCCAACCTGATTCCCGGTCGAAGCGCAGATCCGCATCGGCCCATCGTTGTGGCGCGCGGCGATCGAACCAGGCGGCCGGAGCCGGTCGATCGACGACGTGCTCGCCGAACTGCTCGAGCCGCCGCCCGGCGCCCGCATCGAGGACCTCGAAACCACCCACCGGTGCATCATCATCGAAACCACGGGGAGGCCGGCGTCGAATCCCTGGCAGGGGAGACGAAGGAGGTTTCGGTGGCTCGTCGATCGCTCATCGCGTTGCTGTTCCTCGCCACGGCCGTGTTCGCGGCCTGCACCAGCCCGTCCGGCGGGAGCGGGGGATCGGCGGCTCCAGCCGCGTCAGCCCCGGCAGCGGCGCCAAGCGCCGAGCCGACGAAGGGCGGCTATTGAGCCGTCCTCGGTCGAGTCGCGTTACAGAATCTGGCACGACCGACCAAGTAGGATGCGGCGATGGATGTCGCCCTTGGACCGATCCTTGTACTCGTCGTCGTGGTCGTCATCATCGTGATCGCGGTCGCTGCCTACATGTCGGGCCGATAGCCTTCGACCAGCAGGCAAGGTCGCCCCGATTGTCGGAGTGGTCGGCTTCCGCTACGATCGTGGGTACCGTTTGAATCGAGGCCTTGGCGGTCCCAGCCCTTTGCGAGACATGGAACACCTCGCAGCAAAAGGGGGTTGGGAACGGTCTGGCCGAGATGCAAAGGGAGGTTCCGACAGTCGCCCTGTGTAGCCACACGGGACGACCAGAGGAACCGCCGGGCGGCTAGCTCAGCTGGTTAGAGCACTTGCTTGACATGCAAGAGGTCACTGGTTCGAGTCCAGTGTCGCCCACCACATCCTGAACGAACGCGTCGAGCGGGACGCAGCGATCCGTTCCAACGGTCTCCAGAGAGCCGGGCCAAGGCTGGAAGCCCGACGACCGATCCGGATCGACACCACCCGCGAGCGATCGGTGAACCGATCCGGGATCCGCCCGATAGCGCGGCCAGAGAGCGCGGAGCCGGAATGGCACCGCGAACGCGGGTGGAACCGCGGGAGGATCGGACCTCTCGTCCTGCACGGACGAGGGGTTTGCTGATTCCTGGGAGAGGTGCATGGCAGACGACGAGCAGAACGAGATCGACGAGACTCCGATCGAGCTGGACGCACCCGAGCGTGGCAGCGCGACCGAGCTCATGGATCACGGCGCCGCCGGCGAGCTCGGTCCGATGCGCCACAGCGCGGCGCACGTGCTGGCCGAGGCGGTGCTCGACCTCTTCCCGGGCACCAAGCTCGGCATCGGGCCGGTGATCGAGGACGGGTTCTACTACGACTTCCTGCTGCCTCGACCGTTGACGCCGGACGACCTGCCGAAGATCGAGGAGCGGATGCGCGAATCGATCGCGGCCGACCACCCGTTCGAGTTCAGCGAGGAGACCCCGGAGGCGGCGCGCGCCGCGCTGGTCGAGCGCGATCAGCCGTTCAAGGTCGAGATCATCGACGACCTGCTCGCGGCATCGAAGCGCGACGGCACGCCGATGCCGCCGACGACCTTCTACCGGCAGGGGCCGTTCATCGACCTGTGCCGTGGCCCGCACGTCGCGAGCACGGGCAAGATCGGCCCGTTCAAGCTGCTCGGCACGGCCGGGGCCTACTGGCGCGGCGACGAGAAGCGCCCGATGCTCCAGCGCGTCTACGGCACCGCGTGGGCGACGCAGGAAGAGCTCGACGCCTACCTGTGGCGCCGCGAAGAGGCGAAGAAGCGCGACCACCGCCGGCTCGGCGTGGCGCTCGACCTGTTCTCGTTCCACGACGTGTCGCCCGGGGCGGCGTTCTGGCATCCGAAGGGCCAGCGCATCTGGCGCACGCTCGAGACCGCCATGCGCGAGCTCCAGGAGCGGCGCGGCTATCAAGAGGTCTCGACGCCCATCGTCGTGTCCGAGAAGCTCTGGCGCCAGTCCGGTCACTGGGACCTCTACCGGGACAACATGTTCCTGATCGAGTCCGAGAACCAGACGTTCAGCCTCAAGCCGATGAACTGCCCGGAGTCGACCTACATCTATCGATCGCAGTCTGCGCTCGTACCGCGACCTGCCGCTCCGTTTCAGCGAGTTCGGGCGGCTGCATCGCAACGAGCGATCCGGCACGTTGTCGGGTCTCACCCGCGTTCGCCAGTTCATCCAGGACGATGCCCACATCTACGTCCGACCGGACCAGCTGACCGACGAGATCGTGGCCCTGCTCGGCGAGGTGCAGGAGTCCTACGGCTGGTTCGGGCTGACGCCTCGGTTCACGTTCGCGACGAAGCCCGACAAGGCGATCGGCGATCCCGCGCTCTGGGAGCGGGCGGAGCGGCTGACCATCGAGGCATTCGCCGCCGCCGACATCAGCTACGAGCTGAAGCCGAAGGACGGCACGTTCTATGCGCCCAAGATCGATATCTACATCGATGACGCGCTCGGGCGCGAGTGGCAGATGGCGACGATCCAGATCGACCTGACGATGCTCCCCGAGCGATTCGACCTGACGTACATCGACGAGGAGGGCAAGCCGCAGCGGCCGATCGCCATCCACCGGGCGATCTACGGGTCGCTGGAGCGGTTCATCGGGATCCTGATCGAGCACTTCGCGGGGGCGTTCCCGTTGTGGCTCGCACCGGTCCAGGCGGTGGTGATCCCGATCGCCGATCGGCATATCGAGGCGGCGAACGAGCTCGCCGGCGTGCTGCGGTCGCGGGGGTTGCGCGTCGAGGTCGACGATTCGTCGAACCGGATGCAGTACAAGATCCGGACGGCCCAGGAGCAGAAGGTGCCGTACATGGTCGTGCTCGGCGATCGCGAGATCGAGGCGCGCACGGCCTCCCCGCGCACGAGGGCCGGGGAGCAGCAACCGCCCGAGGGCTGGGAGTCGTTCGCGGATCGCCTGGCGGAGGAGTCGCGCAGCCGGGTCATCGCGTGACCCGCGGCGCTCGCCCGGGCGTCGACCGTCGGCTTGTCTGGGTCGATGTCGCGGTCAAAGTCGCGACCGTGGGCCTGCTCGCCTGGGCGGTCCTCAATCCGGATCTGCCCCAATTCACGAGCAAGGCGTTCACCGGTCGGGCGCTTGGGTACCCGGTCGCGTCTGCTGGTCGTGCCCGTCGCGTGGTGGATCGTCGGTCGGCCGCGCGGGATCGCCTTCCCGGTCGTCGTCGACATCCTGCTCGGGTTGCCGTTCCTCATCGATGTCGCGGGGAACGCCGCGAACCTCTACGACACGATCGAGTGGTGGGACGACGCCAACCACCTCGTCAACTGGTTCCTCCACACCGCGGGCGTGACCGTGCTCCTCGGGCTGGGCGGCTGGGGTCGATGGACCCGGGTCGGGCTGGCGATCGGCTGGGCGGCGTCGACCGCGATCCTCTGGGAGGTCGCCGAGTACGTGGCGTTCGTCCAGAACTCCCCGGAGGCGGCCACCGCGTACGGCGACACGATCGGCGATCTGGCGCTCGGGCTGCTGGGCGGCACGATCGCGGCGGTGCTGGTCAGCAGGCTCGGTCCGGCGACCGACCCGGATCAGCGTTCGCCGTCCATGGGCAGGCTGTCCGCGTAGTAGAGGAACTCGAGGTCGGGCGGCTCGTGGCCAAGGTGCCGGAGCACGATCTGGACGTCGCGGCGCTGCTGCTCGCTGTGCGTGACGATGTGGACGAGGTAGTACCAGAGCGGGTATCGATCGCCGTCGCCGAGGTCCTGGATCGCGCCGAGGTCGGCGTCGGTCAGCGAGGCCAGCCAGGCCCGCATGTCCGCCTCGTCGCGCGCCCAATCGGACGCGAGGTCAGCGACCGTCGCGTACGACTCGGGGGTAAGCGAGACGTCCCAGCTCGACTTCGGCTCGCCGCGTAGTCGCCGGCGCCAGCTCGCTTCGACATCGAGGGTGTGCACGAGCGTGTCCCGGAGGTTGCGATACGTGATGGTGACCGGACGCGTGAAGGCTTCCGTGCCGACGGCTTCGGCGGCCGCGAGGAGCTGCCGATCGGCCCAGTACGTGAAGTCGAAGAGGGCCTGGATATCGGTCGCACGCATCAGGCGAACTGTACGGGGCGCGGCGATCGCTCTCGTTTGGAACGTGCCACGTTCCAACCGGCGGCTAAGCGACGGAGGGCGAGGATCCCGTGCTCCGTTTGGAACGCCCTACGTTCCAACCGGCGGCTGAGCTTGGAGTTTCGGGTCGATCGCAGGTCTCGATCGGGCGTTCAGCCCGAGTTTGGAACGCCGCACGTTCCGTCCGTCGTCGATTGGAACGCCCCACGTTCCAAGGTGCCGGACGCGACGATTGGCGACCCTGGGCGGTCACTGGCACTGACACGAATCGCACGGATCCGCACGGCCCACTCCTCAGAATGCGCCGGTACGTCGCCTGGGTACCTGGCCCGTGCTCGTTCGTCCCGATCGTGTCAGCCAAGCCGACATGTCAGCCCCCGTGACAGGCTCTGCGGGCGCGGTGACGGGGCGGTTTCGACCGGTCGTTTCGTTGTCGGTCTCTGAGGGGCTGTGCTATCCTCCCCGCTCGTCCGGTGAGGCCCGTCAGCCGTGCCGGTCGAGTCGATATCCAAGCACGACAAGGGGCAAACCATCAGCCGAGACCTGCGAGTCAACCAGATGATCCGGATCCCACAGGTCCGGGTGGTCGATGAAGAGGGTGCCCAGCTGGGCGTCATGCCCACGCCGCAGGCCCTCGAGATGGCGCAGGACCGGGGATACGACCTCGTCGAGGTCGCACCCATGGCGCAGCCCCCGGTGGTCCGGTTCCTCGATTTCGGTCAGTACAAGTACGAGCTGACCAAGCGAGAGAAGGAAGCCAAGCGCAAGCAGCGCTCGGTCACCTTCAAGGAAGTCCGCCTCACGCCGAAGATCGGCATCGGCGACTTCGATACGAAGGTCCACCGAGCGATCGAATTCCTCGAGGATGGCGATCGGATCAAGGTGACCGTGCGCTTCCGGGGTCGGGAACTGACCCACCCGGAGATCGGGCGGAACCTCATCGCCAAGTTCGTGGAACGCGTCAAGGAACATGGGGTCGCGGAACGGACGCCGCTGCTCGAGGGCAAGTCGATGCACATCACGATGGCATCGGTCCACAAGCCCAAGGGCCACGACGCACCGGACCGCCGGCACCCGCCGGATGTGACACCGGCAGATGCCGTGGCCGAACCGCCCCCCGCACCCGATACGAATACCGTCGTGCCCCAGCCGGCAGCCGTCGTCCCGCCAAAGGCGCCGGCCGCCACGCCGGAGCCCGTGCAAGCAGGAGAGTGAGGCCGCGGTGCCGAAGATCAAAAGCCACAAGACCGCCCAGAAGCGGATCGGCGTGACCGGAAGCGGCAAGTTCTTCCGCGTCAAGTCGTGGCGCGGCCACCACCTCGAGATCAAGTCGTCCCGCCGCACCCGTCGCTACGCGGGCAAGGCGATCCTCAAGCCCGTGCATGCGAAGCAGGCGCGTCGCATGCTGCCGTACCTCTAGGAGCCACCACCCGTCATGGCACGAGTCAAGCGAGGCGTCACCGCCCACAAGCGTCACAAGCGCCTCCTCCAGGCCGCCGAGGGCCGCAAGGGCACCAAGTCGAAGCTGATCAAGCCGGCTCGCGAGGCCCTGCTGCACGCGCTCGCATATGCGACCCGCGACCGGAAGCAGCGGAAGCGCCAGATGCGCGAGCTGTGGATCGTGCGCATCAACGCGGCGGCACGCCAGAACGGCCTGACCTACGGCCAGCTGATCAGCGGCCTCAAGCGCGCGGACATCGATCTCGATCGCAAGATCCTGGCGGACCTCGCGGTGCGCGACAGCGCGACGTTCGGTCGCATCGCCG
Organism: uncultured Chloroflexia bacterium; assembly: GCA_963788235.1. Classification (GTDB taxonomy): domain Bacteria; phylum Chloroflexota; class Limnocylindria; order Limnocylindrales; family CSP1-4; genus SPCO01. Next base: position 1,125,722 of record CAWBFV010000004.1, read on the forward strand.
AAGCGGCGAAAGGTTCCTGACGACCTCGCGATCAGCCCGATAGCCGCAGGAACCCTCGGTCCGGCAACGGTCGAGGGTTCATGATTCCTCGACCCGTCCCCAGCAGCCAAGGAAGAGCGTGGATCTCGCTGAACTGACCCGCGACCTCGAGACCCTGCAGCGTGAGGCGCTTGACGCGATCACTGCTGCCCCGGACGCCGCGGCACTCGACGCGCTCGAGCTGGACGTCCTTGGCAAGAAGGGTCGGCTGACGAGCGTCCTGCGGGGCATCGGCGGTCTGCCGGCCGAGGACCGACCGCGGGTCGGGGCGGTCGCCAACACCGTTCGGACGGCGATCGAAGCGGCGCTCGCCGAACGCGGGACGTCGTTGCGCGGCAGCGAGCTCACCGAGCGACTGGCGGCCGAGACGGTCGACGTCACGACCCCGGGTCGGCCGATCCGCCGAGGCACGCTCCACCCGAGCATCGAGTCGATGCGCGAGATCGCCCAGATCTTCGAGCAGTTCGGGTTCGTGACCTACGAGTCACCCGAGATCGAGGACGACCTCACGAACTTCCAGATGCTCAACATCCCCCCGGACCACCCGGCGCGCGACTTGTGGGACACGCTGTACGTCGACGTCGAGGGGCGACTGCTCCGAACGCATACGTCGCCTGGCCAGATCAGGGTCATGCAGTCAGTCAAACCGCCGATTCGCGCGCTCCTGCCCGGGCGCTGCTTCCGCTACGAGTCCATCGACGCGAGTCACGGCTCGGAGTTCTTCCAGGTCGAGGGGCTGATGGTCGATGAGGGCACGACGATGGCCGACCTCAAGGGACTCCTCGAGCAGTTCGCGAAGGCCATGTACGGGGCCGACAAGCGCACGCGGTTCCGACCGGGCTACTACCCGTTCACCGAGCCGTCCGTGGCGTTCGACGTGGAGTGCCTGGTGTGCGGCGGTGTGGGCTGCCCAGCCTGCGGTCGGACAGGCTGGATGACGATCCTCGGGGCGGGGATGGTGCATCCGGTCGTGCTCCAGTACGGCGGTCTCGACCCGGAGCGCTACCAGGGGTTCGCGTTCGGGATGGGCCCGGAGCGAATCAAGATGCTCAAGCACGGCATCACCGACCTGCGCCTCTTCCTCGAGAACGACCTCCGCTTCCTCGAGCAGTTCCGATGAGGCGGCACGCATGAGAGTCCCAACCTCGGACCGATGGCTCGCAGTCGCGTCGCCTCGGGCCTCGGTGCGCGAGCGGCGACAGGCCGTTGAGGGTGGCCTCTCGTGAGGGTGCCGCTGTCCTGGTTGCGGGAGTACGTCGACGTCGACCTCACGCCGGAACGGCTGGCCGAGCGGCTGACGTTGCTCGGCATGGAGGTCAAGGGCGTCCAGCAGTGGGGCGCCGACTGGCAGAACGTCGTCGTCGGTGAGCTGCTCGAGGTCGCGCCACATCCGCGCGCCGATCGGCTCTCGCTGACGCGGGTCACGGTGGGGGAGGGCGAGCCCCTCGAGATCGTCTGCGGCGCGACGAACATCGCCGCTGGCCAGCGCGTTCCCGTCGCGTTGCCAGGCGCCGTCCTGCCCGGCGAGCGCCGCATCGAGCGCACCGAGAAGATGGGTGTCGTCAGCAACGGCATGCTGTGCTCGGGTGACGAGCTCCATCTGACCGCCGACGCCGACGGGATCCTGATCCTGCCTCCGGATACGCCGATCGGGACCCATCTCGTCGATCTGTATGGCGACGTCGTGCTCGATGTCGACGTCAAGCCGAACCGCGGCGATGCCCTGAGCCTGATCGGGCTGGCACGCGAGGTCTCGGCCGTGACCGGAGCGCCCGTCCGGTTCCCCGAGACGGAGCCGGTCGAGGACGGCCCGCCGATCACCGACCGCCTTAGGGTCGAGATCGAGGATCCGGTCCTGTGTCCGCGATTTGTCGGCCGCTGGGTCGGTGGCGTCTCGGTCGGCCCGTCGCCGGATCTCGTACAGATGCGGCTGATCGCCGCCGGCCAGCGACCCGTCAGCAACGTGGTCGACGTGAGCAACTACGTGATGCTGGAGCTCGGCAAGCCGATCCACACCTTCGACGCGGCGGCCGTCCATGACGGTCGGATCGTGGTGCGACCGGCGCGTCCGGGCGAGCGCCTCGAGACGCTGGACCACGTCGATCGCGAGCTGACGGCCGAGACCCTGCTGATCGCCGATCCCGAAGGCCCGCTGGCCATCGCCGGGGTCATGGGCGGGGCGAGCTCCGAGATCTCGGACACGACCAGCGACGTCGTCATCGAGTCGGCGATCTTCGATCCGGTCTCGATCCGTCGGACCGCGTTCCGCTACGCGCTGCGATCCGAGGCAAGCCTCCGGTTCGAGAAGGGCCAGGAGCATCGGCTGGCGAAGCTGGGCGCGGATCGCACCGCGCGGCTGATCACGGAGTGGGCCGGTGGGCAGGTCGCGAAGGGTGTGGTCGACACGGCTCCCCAGGACCCGGCGCCGACCCGCGTCGCCTTCCGACCCGCGCGCGTCGATCGACTGCTCGGCACCGACGTGTCAGCAGGGGAGCAGCGCGAGCTGCTCGCCCGGGTCGGTGTCGTGACCGAGGACGCCCCGGCGGGCACCAAGGTGCTCGTCGCGACGGCGCCACAGCCACTCAGCGTGGACCCGGGCGACGCCGAGACGGTGCTCGCGACGATCCCGACCTGGCGACGCGACCTCATGATCGAGGCCGACATCGCCGAGGAGGTCGCGCGGGTCCGCGGCTACGACACCGTTCCCGGGATCACGCCGCACACGCCCATGCCGCCCTACCGGCACTCCCCGCTGCGCCTCCGGGACCGGGTGCGCGATCTGCTCGCCGGCATCGGGCTGTCCGAGGCGGTCACATCGGCGCTCGTGTCGCCGGCCATGGTCGAGCGTTTTGGCCCGATCCGGGACATCGTCGTACCCGGGGAAGAGATCGCCGACGGGCGACCGATCCGGGTCACCAACCCGCTGTCGAGCCAGCATTCCGTCATGCGCCAGAGCCTGCTGGGCAGCCTGCTCGAGGTCGTGTCGACGAACGAGCGCCAGGGCCGCGAGGACATCGCGATCTTCGAGGTCGGCAAGGGGTACGGGGCGACCGACGACGGCGAGACCCATGAGTGGTGGCGTCTGGGGCTGGCACTGACCGGCGCGATCGAGCCCGCAGCGTGGAACCGCCCGGCACGACCGTTCGATCTCGACGACGCCAAAGGCATCATCGAGCTGCTCGCGGCAGGGCTCGGGTTCCCGCCACCGACGTACTCGGCGGACACCGACGATCCAACGCTGCACCCTGGTCGAGCCGCGCGCGCCCGCTCATCCGGATCGATCGACGGCCTGGTCGGCGAGCTGCACCCGCTCGTCGTCGAGGCGCTCGACCTTCGCTCCGAGCGGATCATCGTCGCGGAGCTGGCGGTCGCCGGTCTGTCTGGCGGCCAGCCGTCCGTGCCGTGGACGACGACGCTGCCGCGGTACCCGGCCGTGGACCGTGACCTCGCGGTGATCGTCGCCGAGGCCGTCCCGGCTGCGACCGTCGAGGCATCGATCCGGGCCAGCGCCGGCCCGCTGCTCCGAGCCGTGACGCTCTTCGACATCTATCGGGGCCGGCCGCTCGAGGCCTCCGAGAAGAGCCTCGCCTATCGGCTCGCGTTCCAGGCGGACGATCGAACGCTGGTCGAATCGGATGTCGATTCGGCGGTCGCGGCGGTCACCGCTGGGCTCGCCGCGGACGTCGGAGGTCGCCTCCGCGGGTGACCCGAAAGTACCGGTCGGGGGGCTCGCCGGACTGCTTGCGAGCGCGGAGAAGCCGCTGCTAGGCTTGCGCGGCTCCGGGGCCTTTGCCCGGGCGCACCGTCACCCAAGGAGGTTCGGTGGATCTCGGGGACCTCGGCGGCGTCAAGACCGTCGACTGGCTGCTCATCGTCTTCTTCCTGGCATTCTTCGTCCTGGGCTTCGCCCAGGGCACCATCCGACGCCTGATCGGCATCGGGTCGATCCTCTTCTCGTTCCTGGTCGCCGCGAACGTGGCCGAGCCGCTCGGCACCTTTCTCGGCAACAACTGGACCCATCTGCCCAGGGAATACGCGTACATGGTCGGGTTCGGCACGGTCTTCGTCGCCGCGGCCCTCGCGTTCGCGATCGTGGTCCAGGGCTTCTATCGACCGCAGCCGCTGTTCGAGAAGGCGCGGTTCGTCGATGAGATCATCGGCGGCCTGCTCGGCCTCCTGCAGGCTGGGCTGATCCTGCTGGCCATCGTGGTGATCCTCGACACGTTCTTCCTGCGCAACATCGCCAAGGACCCCGACGAGATCGGCTTCCTGCGCGACCTGTGGACCGCGCTGAACAGCTCCGAGATCGTGCGGATCTTCCGCGAAACGGTGATCCCGGCGTTCTTCACGCTGGTCGGGCTGTTCATCCCCGATTCGATCGAGGCGTATTACCCAGGCAAGCCGGCCTGAGCGTCCTCGATCGGGCCCTCCTCGCGAGCGGCTCGCCCGAGGTCGCGATCACGCTGCTCGGCGCCCGTCTCGTCCGCGAGGACGACACCGGGCGCCGCGAGGGTCGGATCGTCGAGGTCGAGGCCTACGGTGGCCCCGATGACCAGGCGTCCCATGCCCGTTTCGGGAGCTCGTTGCGCAACCGCGTCATGTTCGGGCAACCGGGCGTGGCCTACGTGTACCTTGTCTACGGGATGTACGACTGCCTGAACGTCGTGACGGGCCCGGATGGCGCCGCCTCGGCCGTCCTGATCCGCGCGGTAGAGCCGCTGATCGGTTTCGAGCGGATGCGCGCCGACCGCCTGGCCGTGTCGATGCGTCGCCGGGCGGGGCGATCCGCTGCCGGGATCGAGACGGCCCGCACACGACTGGAGCGGACACCCGACCACCGCCTCGCGAGCGGTCCCGGCATGGTCGCGGCAGCGTTCGGCGTCGACACGTCGTGGACCGGCCGCGACCTTTGTACGCCCGATGCGCCGTTGCGGCTCGAACGCGACCTGGATGCCCGCGCGGACCAAGTGGCCGACGACGGTGTGCTCGCCACGCCGCGGATCGGCGTTGGCTATGCCGGGCCGGACTGGTCCGCGCGTCCGTGGCGGTTCACGATCGCGGGTCACCGTTCCGTGTCGGGTCCCGCGGCGCGCTGACGCCGCGATGGACACCCGCTCGCAGGTCCTGCTCGAATTCCCGCTCATCCGAGAGCGGCTGGCCGACCTGACCTCGTTCGGCCCCTCCCGGCGGTTGGCCGAGACGCTCCAGCCGTCGGCCGACCCGGTGATCGTGACGCGGGCGCTCGACGAGACCGATCAGGCACGAGCGCTGCTCGTCGAGCGGCCGGGCGTCGGGATCGGGGCGGCGCACGACATCGGGCCCCTGATCGAGCGTGCCGCTCGCGGCGGGCGGCTCGATCCCGAGGCGTTCCTGTCGATCGCTGACACGCTCGACGCGACCGCTCGCCTGGCGACATCGCTCGCCGACGAGCGTCGAGAGCTGCTCCGCGAGCTCGGCCGGGCGCTGCACCCGCTGCCCGCGGTGCGCAGCACGCTCGCACGCAGCTTCGACCCGGTCGGCGAGCTGCTGGACACCGCCTCGCCGCGCTTGGGCGGCCTCAGGGCCGCGGTTCGCGTGGCCTACGACCGGTTGCGCCGGCGCCTCGACGCGCTGGTCGGCGCGGAGCTGGGCAACGCGCTCCAGGAGCCGATCGTGACGCTGCGGAACGGGCGGTACGTCGTCCCGGTCAAGGCCGAGGCCCGTTCGCGCGTGAAGGGCATCGTCCACGACGCGTCGGGCAGCGGCCAGACGCTCTTCGTCGAGCCGTTGGTCGCCGTCGAGCTCGGCAACGCGTGGCGCGAGGCGCAGGTCGCCGAACAGGAGGAGGTCGAGCGCATCCTCGACGAGCTCTCGGCGCTCATCGCGGCCAACGCCGCGGCGCTCCGCGAGACCCTCGACGCGCTCGCGAACTTCGACTTCTGGGCTGCCAAGGCAACCCTCGCCGCCGATCTGGACGCGACCCGGGCAGAGACCGCCGACCGGCCCGAGGTCGTGCTGCTGTCAGCGCGCCACCCCGGGCTCACGGGTCGAGTGGTCCCGATCGACGTGCGCATCGGCGACGGCTACACGGCGTTGGTCGTGACCGGTCCGAACACCGGTGGCAAGACCGTGACGCTGCGGACGGTCGGGCTGCTCAGCCTGATGCACCAGGCCGGTCTGCACATCCCGGCCGAGGCGGGCAGCCGGCTGCCGATCTGGCGCGACGTGTTCGCCGACATCGGCGACGAGCAGTCGATCGCGCAGTCGCTCTCGACGTTCTCCGGCCACCTGCGGCGGATCACGACGATCGTCGCGGAAGCCGGCCAGGGCACGCTGGTGCTGCTCGACGAGCTGGGTGCCGGCACGGACCCTACCGAGGGATCCGCGCTCGCGCAGGCGCTCCTCGACCACTTCATCCGGGCGGGTGCCATCGTCGCCGCGACGACGCATTACGCGGAGCTCAAGGCGTACGCGCATACGACGCCTGGTGCCACGAACGCCGCGGTCGAGTTCGACCTCGAGACGCTGACGCCGACCTACCACCTCACGATCGGGCTACCCGGCGGCAGCCAGGCGTTCGCGATCGCCGAGCGGCTCGGGCTGCCCGACGCGATCGTCGCCGACGCCCGGTCGCGCCTGTCGGAGTCGGAGCGCTCGTTCGAGGCGACGCTCGCGGCGATCCGTGCGACCGAGGGCGAGACCAGCGACGCGCTCGAACGAGCGCGTGCCGCGGAGGCCCGCGCCGCAGACGCGCTGCGGACGGCGGAGGAGGAGCGCCGCCGCGCCAGGCGCGAACGCGACGAGGCGGTGAGCGCGGCCCGTGCCGAAGCGGACCGCGTCATCGACGACCTGCGGGCGGAGGTCGCCTCGATGCGCCGGGCGCTCGAACGCGAGACCGTCACGGCGACCTCGCTGGATGCCGCCCTGTCCCGGGCGGAGTCGATCGCGGGGCGCTTGCCTGCGGCCGAGCCCGCGGTCGTCACGGCGCCGGCCGCGGAACCGCGGCGCTGGAAGGTCGGCGATCGCGCGCGGAGCCGGTCGGGCGGCTGGGAAGGACGGATCGCGGCGCTCGACCGGGGCGGCCGGCGCGCGACCTTGGAGGCCGGCGGGATGCGGGTCACGGTCGAGGTCGACGACCTCGACCCGGCGGTCGGCTCGCCAAGCGGCAGCGGAACGGGGAGCCGCTCCGCGGCGGATGCCGGCGCGACGTCGAATGCGGCGGCACTCCGGTTGGCCCGCGCCCGGACCGTCGCGTCGTCGCTCGATCTGCGTGGGGCTCGGGTCGAGGAGGCGCTCGAGGCGCTCGATCGCTACCTGGACGACGCCTCGGTCGCGGGTCTGCGCTCGGTCACCGTGATCCACGGGCTCGGCACGGGTGCCCTGCGCGACGCCGTGCGGTCGGCCGCATCGGCCCATCCGCTCGTCCGCGAGGCACGACCGGGTGAGCGCGGCGAGGGCGGTGACGGAGCGACGGTCGTCAGCCTCTAGCCGTTGGGCGGCTTGGGCGGCTTCCCGGACTGGCCCGGCGGCCCAGGGGGTGGGAGGCAGGTGTCGGGGAACAGCGGGTCGCAGGTCGGAGGCGGTGTCTCCTTCGGGCGGAGCGGGCATTTTTCGCGCGGCGCGAACGGCGCGCCCCAGGAACTGCCGAACGGCCGGAAGCCGATGCGTAGAAGTACGAGGTCCTGGTGCCCTCCGGCCCGCCGCGCACACCCGGCCCCTTCGCCGCGCGCGCGGCCCAGCCACGGTTCGCCCGTTGCCAGGCCGGGAAGTTGCTCTCGACCTCATTGAGGTTGAAGAAGCCGCGGGTGACCTTCGGACCGACGCAGCCGTCCTGCCAGAGCAGTCCGGACGCCTGGTCGATCTCCCGGGCGACGCGGATCGTCTCCCGCGCCTTCGGGACCGTGCCCTTCAGGAAGAGCTCCTTGACGGTCTTCTTGGTGTATGGCCCTGGCTTCAGGCCGGTGAATGCGTCGACGGTGGCGGTGACGAGGCCGCTCGGTGCGCGGAAGCTGGCGATCCCGTAGTCGGAGCTGACGTCCTGGAGGATGGCCGACCAGAGCGGCGCCGACGAGTCGAGCGAGAGGCTGCCGCGGTTGGGCTCGTTGTTGCTGTTGCCCATCCACACCCCGACGGCGAGGGCGGGCTTGGTCTTGTCCTTCGGCGGGGCCAGGTACCCGTAGGCGTGCACGTCGCGGTTGTCGCTGGTCGTACCGGTCTTGTACGCCGCCGGTCGTCGCGTGCCGCCCTTGTAGATCGCGAACTTGCCCCAGTACGGGTTGACCTTCACCTGGGTGTTGCCGGCCAGGATGTCGGTGATGATGTACGCGGCCTGTGGGCTGATGACCTGGGTCCCCTCGGGCTTGGTCTCGTCGAGCGGCCACACCTGGCGCCCGTTCTCATCGACGACCTTGGTGATCAGCTGGCGGGGCATCCGCACGCCGCCGTTCGCGATCGTGCTGTAGGCCGACAGCATGTCGATGGGATGGGTCTCGAGCGTGCCGATGCCCATCGACAGGACGGGGACCGCCGTGCTCGGGTAGACGAGGCCGAATTCCTTGGACCGCTCGAACGTGTGATCGAGGCCCTGGATGATCGTCGCCTTGATCGCGGGGATGTTCAGCGAGAACTGCAGGGCGCTGCGCAGCCGGACCGGCCCGCGCTCGAGCTTGTCGGCCTGGGTGGGCGTGAAGCCCCGGCCGAAATTGGTCACCACGTCCATGAACATCGAGCTCGCGGTGAACGTCTCGTCGTCGATCCCGATGCCGTAATCGATCGGCTTGATCGACGATCCGGGCTGGCGCCAGCCGTCCGACAGCACGTCGAACTGCGGTTGGAACTTCTTGTTGCCCTTCGCCGTGTAGCTGGCGCTGCCGACGTACGCCAGCACCTCGCCCGTCCGGTAGTCCATGACGGCCGACGCCGCGTTGTGGATGTTCCGACCGCGCAGCCCGAGGATCCAGCTCCACTCGGACTTCGGGATCTTCTTGGCCCGCAGGAGCGTGCGCGGATCCTTCAATTGCGGGGCGCGCGCCGCGACGAGGACCCACTTCTCGACCGTCTTCTGCATGTCCCAGTCGAGCGTGGTCGTCACTCGGTAGCCGCCGGTGTCAACCTCTTCGCAGTCGGTCGGGTTTTCCGGGCACACGATCTGTGCCAGCTCCTCACGCACCTGCCAGACGAACTGCGGCGCGCGCCAGGTCGCCGAGACCTGCGGCCGGATGACGATCGGCTCGAGCTTGGCCGCGTCGTACTCATCGGGGGTGTGCTTCGTGCCGGTCAGCGGGTGGCGAGTCTTCATCAGGTCGAGGATGTAGTTGCGCCGCAGCGCGATCTCGCTCGTGAGGGGGACCTGGTTCTGGGTCTCCTTGCAGTCCTCGGGGGAGTCGGCCGGCGGTGGCGTGGCGTCCACGCAGACCTCCTCGGCGTTGCGGACGAGGTCGAACTTGGTCGGTGACTGGGGGATCGCGGCGAGGATCGCGTACTCGGCGAGTGTCAGATCCTTGAGCTGCTTGCCGAAGTAGCCGCGTGCAGCCGCCTTCACGCCGTACGTCTGGTTCCCGTAGAAGTTCTGGTTCAGGTAGGCGGTGATGATGTCCTGCTTGCCCTTGTCACCGGGATACGCCTCGGTCAGCCGGATCGACTGGATGATCTCGCGGACCTTGCGGTCTTCCCGGGATCCCTCGAAGGCCGTCGTAGGGAGGAGCCGCGCGCGGACGAGCTGCTGGGTGATCGTCGACGCGCCTCGTGGCCGTCCCGACAAGGTGTCCAGGCCCGCGCTGACGATGCCGATGGGGTCGAAGCCCGCGTTCGTCCAGAAATCCTTGTCCTCGATGGCCGTCGTGGCATCGAGCATCTCGGCGGGGATCTGGTCGAACGTCACGATCTCGCGCCGCAGCGTCCCGAGCCGCGCCAGCTCGACCTTGCCGGTGCGGTCGTTGACGATCGTCTGCTGCTCGAAGTTGAGGTCGTTGAGCGCCGACTTGGGGTCCGGAAGCCCCGTCGCGTAGTGGTTGTACGCGGCCACGGTGAACAATCCGCCAGCGCCGGCCAGCAACCCACTGAGCAGCAGGAGGATGATGGGGATGGCGATGAGGATGCGAGTGACGGTGCGTCCGCCACTCCCTGCTGGCCGGCGGTTGATGACGCGCCGATGGCGCTGCCGCCTGGCTAGGGTGGTCTGCATTCGAGGCCGCACGATAGCATAGGGGTCGTGAACGACCGTTCACGGGCGGTCGCCCGTCTCCAGACGATGCGACGGGTGACGCTGTGACGGCGGACCCCGCTGAAACGCCTGCGGAAGGCGGTCTCGGGGGCCTCCTCGGCGAGCTCGAGTGGCGCGGGATCCTGCACGCGACGACGCCCGGACTGCCCGCTCGACTGGCCTCGGGCCGGCTGATCTCGGGCTACATCGGCTTCGATCCGAGCGCCGATTCGCTCCACGTCGGCCATCTCGTGCCGATCTTCGGGCTGCTCCGTCTCCAGCGGGCCGGCGGGCGGCCGATCGCGGTGGTGGGCGGAGGCACCGGGATGATCGGCGACCCATCCGGTCGATCCGCGGAGCGCAACCTCCTCGACGTGCCGACGCTGGAGCACAACGTCGCCTCGATCCGTGCGCAGCTCGAGCGGTTCCTGGACTTCACGCCGGGCAGCGGCGGCGCCGAGCTCGTCAACAACCTCGATTGGCTCGGCGAGCTATCGCTGATCGATTTCCTCCGGGACACGGGCAAGCACTTCACGGTGCCGTACATGCTCGCCAAGGACTCCGTCCAGGTCCGTCTCGACCGGGGACTGTCGTTCACCGAGTTCAGCTACATGACACTGCAGGCGTACGACTTCTGGTACCTGCATCGATCGATGGGCGTCGAGCTGCAGATGGGCGGTGCCGACCAGTGGGGCAACATCACGGCCGGTCTGGAGCTCATCCGCCGGAGGGCGGGGGTCGATGAGGAGGCCGCGGAGCAGCCCGCGCACGGCATGGCCTACAAGCTGTTGCTGTCGGCGTCGGGCACGAAGTTCGGGAAGAGCGAGGCGGGCGAGTCGATCTGGCTGGACCCGCGCAAGACCACGCCGTTCGCGTTCTACCAGTACTGGCTCAACACCGACGATCGCGACGTCGGGACGTATCTGCGCTGGTTCACGGAGTTCGGTCGTGAGCAGATCGAGGCGCTCGAGGCCGAGGCGGCGGATCGACCGGAGGCGCGCAGTGCCCAGCGAGCGCTTGCCCGCGACATCACGGCCCGCACGCACGGCGAGGCGGCGACCGCGGGTGCCGAGGCCGACAGCGAGGCGCTCTTTTCCGGCGGGCCGATCACGGATCCCGTTCGTACTCCGTTCGGTCTTCGAGTCGACGGGTGGGTTCACGTTCCCGCGAGATCAGCTCGCGCATGGCTCGAACACGCTGCTGACGGCTGCTGGCGTGTTCGCATCGAAGGGCGAAGGGCGTCGCCTGATCGCTGGCGGAGGTCTGACCATCAACGGCGTCCGCGTCACGGATCCCGACGAGGTCCCGGAGCTCGTCGCGGGGGAGTGGCTCGACGTGAAGATCGGCAAGCGCCGGCGCGAGATCGGCCGAGCGGAGCGCTAGACGCTCCCGGCGGCGCCGATCTCCCGCCCGCGTCGCGGTTCCGCCAAATGTCGGCCCGGGGCGACGTTCGGCGCGGATCTCGCTCGATAAGCTCATCCATTCCGGGGACTTGTGCACGAGCTTCGTGCGGATTCCGCCCTTCCGCGCCCTGGGTCGTGCCTTAGGTAGCCCAGGGACGACATTTGGCGGTTTCGGCCGGGGCGGCGGGGATCCGCCGGCCGCCGCCGGGGTGCGCTAGCCGGTGCCGATCTCCCTCGCGGCGCCGATCAATCGATCGTCCTGCGCCGCATCGCGGACCGTCAGACGCAGGTGATCCGCGAGCGGATGCGTGTCCGGGAACGCACGCGGCACGATCCCGCGCTGGAGCAGGCCCTCGGCGACGGCCGCGGCCCGCTCGATCGTGCCGAAATCGACGAGGATGAAATTCGTGGTCGACGGCCCGACCGACCAACCGGCACCGCGCAGCGCCTCGATCAGCCGCTCCCGTTCCGCGGTGATGTGGGCGACGTTGTCGGCGGCCAGGGTGGGATCGAGCAGCGCCTCCGTGACGACGGTGACGGACACGTTGGACACCGACCCGGGCGGACGGAACGGGTTCATACGCGCGACGAGCGCGGGACGGGCGATCGCGAATCCCACACGCAACCCGGCGAGGGCATACGCCTTGCTCGCGGTCCGGATGACCACGACGTTGGGGTGGTCGAAGCGCAGATCGGCCAGTGATCGGCCCGCGAACTCGGCGTACGCCTCGTCGACGACCACGATCGGCGGCTCGCGACCGGCCCCTGCCGCATCGGCCGCGATCTGGCCGAGCAGCGCCTGGATCGCGCCATCCGGCTCCGGCAGCGCCGTGGGGTTGTTCGGGGAGCAGAGCCACACGACGCTCGCCTCGCGCGCGGCGTCGCGAACGGCCGGCAGGTCCAGGGCGTAGCCCTCGCCCTCGCCCAGCCTGGGCACCGCCACCGCCCGGGCGCCGCGTTGCTCGGTGATCACACGGAACATCGCGTACGTCGGGATCGGCACGACGGCGCTCGAGCCCTCGGCGAGGAACACCTTGCCGATGATGTCGAGGATCTCGTCCGCGCCCGCCCCGACGACGAGCTCATCGGTGCCGACGCCGTATCGATCGGCAGCTGCGGCGATCAGCCGTCGATAGTCCGCCGGCGGGTACTCCGACATCGGCAGGTCGAAGCGTCCGGCGGCGACGACGCGGTCGGCCAGCGCCGGCGGCGCGGGTGCCGTGTTCAGATCGAAGCGCAGGACCGACTCGACCGGCACGCCGTACCGTGCCGCGACCTCCTCGTTGGTCGCCTCCCAGCTGTACGAGGCGGGCTGGTCGGGCGACGTGAAGGTGACGGGAGTCGGGCTCATCGCTCGACGATCGGCGGGATCGCGGTCAGCGCCCAGCTGGTCGGTTAGTGACCGCCGTGCCCGGCGGCCTCGACGGTCTTGCGATGCTCGGCGATGACCTTCTCGGCGAGGTGCGTGGGCACGTCCTCGTAGTGGTCGAGCTGCGCGCTGAACGAGCCCCGGCCCTGGGCGAGCGACCGCAGCTCGGTCGCGTACGAGAACAGCTCGGCCTGCGGGACGTGGGCGGTGATGACCTGCACCCCGTTGTCGGTGTCCATGCCCAGGACCCGACCGCGGCGGCCGTTGAGGTCGCGGTTGACCTCACCCATATACGCCTCGGGGATCCGGATCTGGACGAGCATGATCGGCTCGAGCAGCGCGGGCTTCGCCTGGTGGACGCCGTCCTTGAGCGCCATCGAGGCCGCGATCTTGAACGACAGCTCGTTGGAGTCGACCGTGTGGAACGAGCCGTCGTAAAGCGTGGCTTTGAAGTCGGACAGCGGGTAGCCCGCCAGCACGCCTTCTGCCGCGGCCTCGCGGATGCCCTTCTCGACGCCGGGGAAGAAGCCCTTCGGCACGGACCCGCCGACGACGCGCTCGGCGAACTCGACGCCGCCGTCTGGGTTGGGCTCGAGCTCGAGCCAGACGTCGCCGAACATGCCGTGGCCGCCGGTCTGCTTCTTGTACCGGCCGTGGACCTTGGTCGTGCCGCGGATCGTCTCCTTGTACGGCACCTTCGGGACGTTGGTCCCGATCGCCGCGCCGAATTTGCGCTTGAGCCGCTCGAGGATCACCGACGTGTGGGCCTCGCCCATCGTCCGCAGGACCTGCTCGCCGATGGCCGTCCGCTCGAGCCGGACCGTCGGATCCTCCTCGAGGAGCCGGGCGAGCGCCGGACCCATCTTGTCGAGGTCCTGCTTCGAGACCGGATCGATCGCGACCGTCAGCGACGGCTCCGGGAAGTCGAGCGGTGGCAGGCGGAGCGGCTTCTCCTTCGCCCCGAGCGTGTCGCCGGTCTCGGTGACGGTCAGCTTCGCGACCGCGCCGATCTCACCGGCCTTGAGCTCGCCGATCGATTCCTGCTCCTTGCCGTGGAGCAGCAACAGCTGGCCGATGCGCTCGTCCTCGTCGCGCGTCGTGTTCCAGACGTGCGCCTGGGAGTGGAGCGTGCCCGACAGCACCCGCAGATAGGTGAGACGGCCGACGTACGGGTCGGCGGTCGTCTTGAAGACGCGGACCAGCAGCGGGCCGCTCTCGTCGGCGGGCAGCTCGACGGTGCCGCCGGACTTGTCGGTCGCCTTGGCGGGCGGCTCGTCGGCGGGGGAGGGGAGATAGCGGGTGAAGGCATCGAGCAGCGCGTCGAGGCCGATCCCCTTCGCGGCCGACCCGACCAGCACGGGGGCGAGGATGCTCTCCTTGACGCCCTTGCGCAGGCACGCCTCGAGCTCCGGGTCCGACACCTCCTCGCCGTCGAGGTATTTGACGAGGACGTCGTCGTCGGCCTCGGCCGCGGCCGCGAGCAGCTGCTCCCGACGCTTGGCGACCTCACCGGTGAGCTCGTCCGGGATCGGGATCTCCGTCAGCTGGGTGCCGTCGCTCGTGTAGGCCTTGCGGTGGACGAGGTCCACGTAGCCCGTGAACGACTCGGCCGCCCCGATCGCGATTTGGAGCGGTGCGATCTTGTCGCCGAAGGTCGACCGGAGCGCATCGAGGGCGGCGGTGGGGTCGGCGTTCTCGCGATCGGCCTTATTGATGAAGAAGCACGCGGCCCGGCCGGTGGACCGGCCCAGTGCCACGGCCTGCTCCAGACCCAATTCGACGCCCGCCGAGGCATCCATGACGAACAGCGCGCCGTCGGCCGCGGCGAAGCCCTCGACCATGTCGGCGACGAAGTCGGGATACCCGGGGGTGTCGAGCAGCGAGATCCGGGTCCCGTCGTACTCGAAGGTCCCCACCGCGAGGCTCAGCGACTGGCGCCGCTTCTGCTCCTCGGGCTCGAAGTCGAGGTGGGCAGTGCCGTCATCCACGCGCCCCAGACGCGGGATCGACCCTGCCTTGTGCAGCAGCTGCTCGGCGAGCGTCGTCTTCCCGGCACCGGCGTGGCCGGCGAGGACGACGCTTCGGAGGTGGGGCAGGTCGACGCTCTTCATCGTCATCGGATCGACGATCCTCCTGAGGGTTGCCAAGCAGGGGTTCGGATGGGCGCCGGACAGGCCTCGGGACCCGGCCTCGGAGCGGGTCCGGCCATCATAGTCGGCTATACTCCCGCCCGCGATGTCAGGGCATTCCAAGTGGTCGACGATCAAGCGCCAGAAGGGCGCGAACGACGCGAAACGCGGCGCGTTGTTCACGAAAGTCGCGCGCGAGATCGCGGTCGCGGCGCGACTTGGTGGCGGCGATCCCGATGCGAACTACCGGCTGCGGCTGGCGATCGAGAAGGCGCGCTCGGTCAACATGCCGGCGGACAACATCAAGCGCACCATCGACAAGGCGACTGGTGGCGGCGACGCCGAGCAGTACGAGGAGATCGTCTACGAGGGCTACGGGCCCGGTGGCGTCGCCGTCCTCGTCGAAGCCCAGACCGACAACCGCAACCGCACCGCGGCCGATGTCCGATCGATGTTCACGAAGTCGGGTGGCCAGCTGGCGGGTTCCGGTGCGGTCGCCTGGCAGTTCGAGCCGCGCGGCCTTATCACGGTCGCCCGGAACGGCATCGACCCCGACGAGGTGGCGTTGACGGCGATCGATGCCGGCGCCGAGGACGTCGATACCGATGATGACGAGGCGATCGAGATCTACACGGCGCCCGCGGAGCTCGAATCGGTCCGCTCCGCGCTCGAGGGGGCGGGGGTGGCGGTCGAGTCGGCCGAGTCGACGATGGTCGCCAAGCAGACCGTCGAGCTCGACGCGAACAAGGCCCGCCAGGCGCTTCGACTCGTGGAGCAGCTCGAAGAGCTCGAGGACGTGTCGCGCGTGACCGCCAACTTCGACATCCCCGAAGAGGTCTTCGCCGAGGTCGCCGGGTGATCGTTCTCGGGATCGACCCCGGGACTGCGGCAATGGGATACGGGATCGTCGACTCGACCGGTGGACGGTTGACCGCGATCGATCACGGCGTGCTGGTGACTTCCCCCGACGCGACCTTGCCCGAGCGGCTGCTGGCGATCCACGCGAAGGTCGACGCCCTGTTGACTGCGCACGGGCCGAGCCTTCTTGCCGTCGAACGGCTGTTCTTCTCGCGCAACGTCCAGACGGCCTTCGCCGTCGGGCAGGCGCGCGGGGTGGTGCTGCTGGCCGCAGCCCAGCACGACGTGCCGGTGCTCGAGGCGACGCCCAACGAGGTCAAGTCGGCGATCGCCGGCTACGGCGCGGCCGACAAGGAACAGGTCCAGCGGATGGTGCAGGTCGTGCTGGGCATGGCCGAGCGTCTGCGATCCGATGACGAGGCCGACGCGCTGGCCATCGCGGTCTGGGCGGCCAACACGGCAGGCTCCGGCCGGGCGGATCTGTCGCCGGTGATGGACCGGGCGGCGGTTGCCCCGATCCGGCGCGGTCGGTCGGGCTACGAGCGAGCAGTGCACGAGGCGATGGCCCGCGAACGGGCAGGGACGGGGGCCACGTCGGCCGCGGGCCCACGTCGTCCCAAGCCCGCGACGGGCGCGTAGCAGCCGCTCTGGTCGCTCGATGACGCATCTCGTGCCGCATCTCCTGCCGGCGTGTGCATCAGATGCACGCAGTTGCGGATGTGCGCCCGGTCGGCGCCCGTCGCGCGGCGTTTGATGCCGCATCACGTGCACATCGAGCACCTGGGCGTCGGCCGATCGCCGGCATTCGCTCCAGATGCGGCATCAACTGACGCGAAACGCGCAGCCGCGGGACCATCGCGACTGTCGAGCGCTCCGTTGCGTGCATTCGATGCACGATCGCTCGGACCAGGTCGCCGACCGATGATCGCGTCGGTCGAGGGGAGGGTCGGGGCGGTCGCTGCCAATTCGCTCGTGATCGAGGTCGGTGGGATCGGCTATCGCGTGTTCGCCGCTCCCGCGATCATCGCCACGGCGACGCCCGGCGGGACGCTCAAGCTCCACACGTACCACCTCGTCCGCGAGGACCAGCAGGCGCTGTACGGATTCCGTACGCCCGAGGAGCTCGGGTTCTTCAACCTGCTCCTGACCGTAACCGGGGTCGGCCCGAAGGTGGCGCTCGCGATCGTCGGCTCGCGGCCGACCGCGGACCTGCAGCTCGCGATCATGACCGGCGACCAGGCCGTGCTGGTATCGATCCCCGGGATCGGCAAGAAGCTCGCCGAGCGCGTGATCTTCGAGCTCAAGGAGAAGGTCGCGGCCGCGGGTGTCGCGGCGAGCTCGGCGGTCGGCGGGGGCGCGGCCGAGAGCGAGGTGGTCGCCGCGCTCCAGGCGCTCGGCTACTCGCTCGCGGAGGCGCGCGACGCGTCGCACACGGCGTTGGTCGACGCCACGATCGGCGGAACGCTGGAGGATCGGGTCAAGGCCGCGCTGCGGAGTCTCGTCCGGGACTGAGCCCTACGGTCGGCGGCCTGCAAGGGCGTCGGCGTGGATGCCGCGGGGATCGATCGAGGCGTGGCCCTTGCGTGCCGCCATCTCGGCGATCGTTTCGCGATCAAGGATGTCGAGCATCGCGTCGCGCACGTCGATCATCACGTCGCGCAGCGGACACGTCGCCTCGTCCGGGCAGGAGCAGCGCTCATAGTAGCGCAGCGAGACGCAGGGGACTGGCGCCAGCGCCCCGTCGAGGAGTCGAACGACGCGGCCGATCGTGACGGTTGACGGATCTGCCGCGATCGCGTAGCCGCCATGCGCCCCGAGCGTCGTCTGGACGATGCCGCCGTGCTTGAGGGTCGCCATGATCTGCTCGAGGAACTTCATCGGCAGCACGTTCCGCTGGGCGAGGGTCGCCAGGGGAACCGGACCCGAGCCGTTGTTCCGAACGAGATCGACCAGCGCTCGGAGGCCGTACTCGGACCGGCGGGACAGGCGCATCGGCCGATGGTAGCCGGGAAGCCCTAGTCGCGTGGTGGGGATTCGGACGCTGCGTCCGCCGAGCGGCCGTGGCCGGCACCCGCCGGCCGCCACGCCTGCCGGATTCACGCATCGAGATGACATAACGGTCCTCCGGCGCAATCTCTGTCGCGGCCCGTGCCGACCGTGGCAGGAAATGCGCCCAGAGACTGTTATGACCGATCGAGCATCGCGTTGCGACCGAATTCGGGCTGTAAGTCGTCTCCCGGTGCATTTCTTGCCACGAAACCGGCTTTCAGGTGGCGTAACAGTCCCTCGGTGAATGTTTTGCCGCGGAGCACGGCTTCGCGCGATCGCTCTCCTGCGGCGCACCGTCTGCCGGCACGGGACACGGGAAGAGGGGCCCTCGCGCGCGTAGAACATGCGTGCGAAATGGGCATCGCCTGTGCTACCATCCCGCGCGATGGTCGACGACGCCACGGGCATGCGAATCCTGTCTGCCGATCTCGAGGACGAGGCGGATGTCGTCGTGGAAACGTCGCTCCGTCCGCGGACGCTGACCGAGTACATCGGCCAGGCCGAGGTCAAGGCGAACCTCTCGGTGCTGCTCCAGGCCGCGAAGGCCAGGGGAGAGGCCGCGGACCACATCCTGCTGTACGGCCCGCCGGGTCTCGGCAAGACGACGCTCGCCACGATCATCGCCCGCGAGCTCGGCGTGAACGTGCGCTACACCTCGGGTCCCGCGATCGAGCGGGCCGGCGACCTCGCCGCGGTCCTCACGAGCCTCGAGGAACGCGATGTGCTGTTCATCGACGAGGTGCACCGCCTCAATCGCGCGGTCGAGGAGATCCTGTACCCGGCGATGGAGGACTTCGCGCTCGACGTCATGATCGGCAAGGGACCGAGCGCCCGCAGCCTGCGGCTCAGCCTCAAGCCCTTCACGGTGGTCGGCGCGACGACCCGCGCGGGTCGCATCAGCTCCCCGTTGCGCGACCGCTTCGGCGCCACGTACCGGCTCGACTTTTACACCGAGGACGAGCTCGCCGAGATCGTCGATCGATCGGCGACGATCCTCGATGTGCCGATCGATGCTGCCGCGACCCGCGCGATCGCCCGGCGCGGCCGGGGAACGCCGCGCATCGTCAATCGACTGCTCAAGCGCGTCCGCGACCATGCCCAGGTGCACGGCGACGGCCGCGTCCACGAGGAGACCGCGCGCGACGCGATGCGCCGGATGGAGATCGACGACGAAGGCCTCGATTCCGCCGACCGCAAGCTGCTCGCGGCGATCATCCAGAAGTTCGCCTCCGGGCCGGTCGGGGTCGCGGCGCTCGCCGCGGTGCTGTCCGAGGAGGTCGACACCATCGAGGACGTGCACGAGCCATTCCTCCTCCGCCTCGGCTTCATCGATCGCACACCGCAGGGGCGGATCGCGACGGATCTCGGGCGAGGGCACCTCTCCGGCCTGGGGTACGAGATCCCGCCGCCGCGTCGCGTCGACCCCGGGATGCCGAGCCTGTGGGACGAGCCGATCGACGCGCCCGAGCCGATCGACCCGGACGAGGCCGTCGGAACGGACGGGGCGTGACCGGACCCTTCGTCTCATCGTCGACGCGCTACGAGGTCACGACGCCAGCCCCGAGCGACGGCTCGACGCGGGCACGGGTCGGGCAACTGACGCTCCCCCACGGGACCGTCGAGACGCCGCAGTTCATGCCGGTCGGCACCAACGCGACCGTCAAGGCGCTCTCACCCGACGATCTCCACGACGTCGGCGCCTCGATCATCCTCGCGAACACCTACCACCTGTACCTGCGACCCGGCCATGAGCGCATCGAGCGGCTCGGTGGCCTGCATCGGTTCATGGGCTGGGACCGGCCGATCCTCACCGACTCGGGTGGCTTCCAGGTCGTGTCCCTCGGGGACCTGCGGGTCGTCGACGAGGAGGGCGTGACGTTCCGCTCGCACCTCGACGGGACGATCCATCGAATTCACGCCGGAGCACGCGACGGCGGTCCAGGAGGCGCTGGGCTCAGATGTAGCGGTCGCGTTCGACCAGCCCGTGTACCCGAGCTCACCGCGCGACGTGGTGGCCGATGCGACCGCGCGCACCCACCGCTGGGCCGAGCGCTCGCTGGCCGCGCACAAGCGGACCGACCAGGCCATGTTCGGGATCGTCCAAGGCGGGCTGGACCCCGAGCTTCGGGCGTCGTCAGCGTCGTTCATCGCGGCGTTGCCGTTCGACGGCGTGTGCATCGGCGGCCTGGCCGGCGACGAGACGCCCGCCCAGCGCGAGGCCGCGATCGACGTGGCGGTCGGGGTGCTCGCCGACGACCCGCGGCCGCGCTACCTGATGGGTCTCGGCTCACCGCTGGATCTGCTCGAGGCGGTCGATCGTGGGATCGACCTGTTCGACAGCGTGCTCCCCGCGCGGGTGGCACGGAACGGGCAGCTGTGGGTGCCAGGCGGTCGGCTGAACCTGCGGAACCGCGTGTTCCTCGACGATCCCGCGCCGATCCAGGACGACTGTCCATGCCTCCTTTGCCGGCAGTTCTCGAGGGCCTACCTGGCTCATCTTTTCCGGGCCAAGGAGCTCCTCGCGTACCGGCTCGCGACTTGTCACAACCTGACCTTCACCCTAGACTTCATGACCAGGATCCGAGCCTCGATACGGGCCGGTACCTTCCCCGCAGATCGATCCGCACTCCGCTCGCGCGCGGGCCGGATACGTGGCAGTGAAGTGGCCGAGCAGTCCGCGTGAAGGGGCCCTCGGTACGTTGCACGACGACGCGGAGGCGACACGATGGGCTCACGCAATCGTCCCGGCAAGGAGGCGAAGAAGAAGCCGAAGGCCAAGCTCGCCCAGCCGAGCCTGTCGCCGCTGTCGGAGCCTCCGCAGAACGTCGAGGTCATCCGCAAACCGCGCAAGGAAAAGCCGGTCGTCGAGGACGACACGGACGAGGCCTGACCGGCCGTACGGACGCCACCGTGGAAGGCTCCGCTGACGGATCGGACCGATCGATGAGGAGCGTGACGAACGGATGGCGATGACGGACGAGCGAACGGCGGAGCGAGCTCTCGCGGAACGCGGCAAGGCGGTCGACGCCGCGCTGTCGGCGATCGAGAAGCAATTCGGTCGCGGCGCGATCATGAAGCTCGGCTCGGCCGAGCGACAGGCGGTCGATTCGATCCCGACGGGGTCGATCGCGCTTGACCTGGCGCTCGGCGTCGGTGGCATCCCGCGCGGCCGGATCACCGAGATCTTCGGACCGGAGTCGTCGGGCAAGACCACGATCTGCCAGCACGTCCTCGCCGAAGCCCAGAAGCGTGGCGGGGTCGTCGCCTTCATCGACGTCGAGCACGCCCTCGATCCCGGCTACGCGCGTGCCTGTGGCGTCAACGTCGACGAGCTGCTGGTGTCGCAGCCCGACACCGGTGAGCAGGCGCTCGAGATCACCGAGACGCTGATCCGCTCGGGTGGCATCGACTGCGTCGTGGTCGACTCGGTCGCCGCGCTCGTGCCGCGCGCCGAGATCGAAGGCGAGATGGGCGACTCGTTCGTCGGCATCCAGGCGCGACTGATGAGCCAGGCCCTGCGCAAGCTGACCGGCGCGGTGTCGCGCTCGAACACGGCCCTCGTGTTCACCAACCAGTTGCGCGAGAAGATCGGCGTGATGTTCGGGAATCCCGAGACGACGCCCGGCGGCCGCGCGCTGAAGTTCTACGCGTCGGTGCGGTTGGACATCCGTCGCATCGAGACCATCAAGACCGGCACGGAATCCGTCGGCAACCGGGTCCGCGTGAAGGTCGTGAAGAACAAGGTCGCGCCGCCGTTCCGCGTCGCCGAGTTCGACGTGATGTACGGCGAGGGCGTCTCGAAGGAAGGCGGCCTGCTCGACGTCGGCGTGGCGATGGATGTCGTCAGCAAGACCGGGGCATGGTTCAACTTCGGCGAGACGCGACTCGGGCAGGGTCGTGAGGCCGCGAAGGACTTCCTCAAGACGAGCCCGGAGCTCGCCGCGGAGATCGAGAGCCGCATCCGCGGCAAGATCACCGAGACACCCATCCCCGTCGAAGGCATCGAAGAAGCCGAGTAGCTCGGCGCGATGCGGCCCGTCTGCGGCGTTGTCCGCTGCGCGCCGGCGCTCACGCACAGGATGTGCGCTCGCGTCGGCTACTCGCGGACGCCTTGCATCCAAGCCACCTAGCGCCGAGCTGAGGTGACCGTGGATCTGACGATGGTCCTGAAGGTCGTCCACGCCGTATTCGGCGTCTGGTTGATCGCCGTCGTCGTCGGCCGCTGGGTGACGCTGACCCGGGCTGCAGCCAGCAACGACCTTGGCGCGGTCCACACGTTGCTCGGGCTGAGCGATCAGTTCGAGCGGTGGGTCCGCTTGATCCCGAATGTCGTGCTGCTCCTTGGGATCGTCACGGCAATCGCCCAGAACCGCCCGTTCCTCGGCCCGTTCCAGGGCGCCGGTTTCGACTGGCTGTTCGTGTCGCTGGTCCTGTACCTGTCGGTCCTGCCGTGGATCCCGCTCGTGTTCCTTCCGCGCGGTCGCGTGTTCGGGGCCGCCCTCGCGGAGGCCGACCAGCAGGGCATCGTCACGCCGAGGTTGACGGCTGCCTTTCATGATCGAGTCGTGTTCGCCGGGCATGTCTACGAGCTCGTGATCCTTGTCGCGGTCCTCGCGCTGATGATCGCCAAGCCGTTCTGAATGGGCGATCGCTACCCGCGGCGCCCGACCATCGCCGAGCGTCGCGAGCGACGCGCCGCGGTCGACGACCCGGCCGTCGTGCTGGAAGCCGCGATGCGATTCCTCGAGGCTCGGTCGCGCAGCGTCAGCGAGGTGCGACGCCGTCTGACCACCGCCGGCTACAAATCCGATCTCGTGCAGGGCGCGATCGGGAAGCTCGGCGACTTGGGCGTTCTCGACGACGAGGCGTTCGCCCGAGCGTGGGTCGAATCGCGTGATCGGGCGCGGCCGCGCGGCGAACGGGCGCTGCGCGAGGAGCTGCGGCTCAAGGGCATCGACCGATCGCTGGTCGACATCGTTCTCACCGAGCGGCGGGAGCGTCCGGGGGCAAGCGACGGCGAACAGCCGGATGACCTGCCGTCACCGGATCGGATCGCGGCTGAACGCCTGATCGAGAAGCAGCGCCGGGCGCTCGATCGGATCGCCGATCCGCGGCGGCGGCGCGAGCGCGCGTACGCCCTCCTGGCACGGAACGGCTTCGACCCGGAGATCTGCCGCGAGATCGCGGCACGCGTCGCCACCTGGGACGACGACGCCGGCACCGCCGAGGATTAGCGCGTCAGCTCCAGCGCGACGCGAGGTAGTCGGCGTCCGATCCGACGCCTGCCAGGTTGGCCGAGGCGTTGTTGCGCTGCCAGATCAGGCCGATGAACGTCAGCCCGGGCACGTCGGTGACGCCCCGGACGTGGCGAGGCATCCCGAGCTCGTCGATCACCGGCAGGTCGAGCCAGGCGTAGTCCGGCGCATAGCCGGTCGTGAACAGCACCGTCGAAACGCCCTCGGCCGCGAGATCGAGCTCGGTCACCTCGGGCACCTCGAGATCCACGGTCTCGCGCTCGTCGAGCGGCACGTCGAGACCGGCACGCTCCGCGTACGACTCGAACAACGGTCGGAACCGCTGATCGAAGAACGTGTCCGCGTAGCGCAGGTTCTCGGCGAGATCGGCGCCGAACCGGGCGATCTCGCCCTCGCCGGCCTGGAACCGCCCGACCAGGCGCATGCCATTCGCGGCGAATTGCCGCAGGTTGGTCTCGTGCCCGCCGCCGTGGCCGGAGAGGTGCGGGTTGCAGGCGAGCTTCATCCGCGGATCCGGGAGCGTGTCGACCGTCGGCAGTGTCGTCCCGACGGCCTCCCCGCTTTGGACCAGCTGCCGGACCCACCAGAAGTAGTCGTGCCCTCGAAAGCGACGCGGGGCGCGCCAGCAGTGGCCGACGGACAGCACCACCTTCCTGCCGGCCGCCTGCAGTTCCTCGGCGAGTTGCACGCCGGTCTGCCCGGTTCCCACGACCAGCACCCCACCGTCGGGCAGCGCGTCGGGATTGCGGTACTCGTGCGCGTGGAGCTGCGTGATCCGCGGGCCGAATCGCGCGGTGGCCGGGATCCTCGGGCTGTGGAAGGCACCCGTCGCGACGACCACGTCGTCGGCGAGGATCGGGCCGCGCGCGGTGTCGACCCGGAACCGTGATCGGGTGTCGCCGCCGGCGCTCAGCCGCTCGACGGTCGTTCCGGTCACCACGGGCGCCTCGATCGCGCCCGCATACGCCGCCGTGCGCCCGGCGATCTCGTCGCGCGTCATGTAGCCATCCGGTTCTGGGCCGTCGTACGGAAAGTCGGGCAGATCCGTGAGGAAGTTCGGCGTCACGAGCTGGAACGCGTCCCAGCGGTCCTGCCAGCCGCCGCCGAGCGTGTCGCGTCGCTCGAGGACCACGTGCTCGCGGCCGGCTTGGCGGAGCAACCGGCTCATGATCAGCCCGCTGTGACCGCCGCCGACCACGACCGTGTGGATCGAGGATGGAAGATCACTCATGCTGCCCCGGATACCTCCGTTGTCGCGGTACACCGCACCAGAGCGGTCCCGACTCACGCGGACCCATCGCCCGGATGAACCGATGGTCAGGGTCCCCGGCGGCGCCCCGGCTGGCGATACTTTGCCTCGTACACATCCCGGCGATCGCCGGCAATCATCCTGACTCCGGGGGAAGGAGACGGGACTTCATGTTCACGCGGCTACGGGCGACCTGGCTGGCGAGCGCCGGTGCGGTCGCGCTTGTGCTGATGTTCACCGGCCTCGCCGCCGGTGCGGTCGTCCTCAAGGATTCCGCTCCGACGACCTCGACCGCCGACGCCCCGGCGCCGGACACGACCGCGACGTTCGAGGACGTCAACGGCAACGGTATCGATGACGACTGCGAGGACGGCGAAGTGGCCGACGCAGCGGCCGTCGAAGCGGCCCTCAAGGCCGTCGACGCGAACGGCGACGGCGTGATCTCCGTC
This sequence comes from uncultured Chloroflexia bacterium, assembly GCA_963788235.1. Taxonomy (GTDB): domain Bacteria; phylum Chloroflexota; class Limnocylindria; order Limnocylindrales; family CSP1-4; genus SPCO01. Next base: position 1,150,702 of record CAWBFV010000004.1, read on the forward strand.
TCCGAAGCCGCGCACAGCCCTCGCGTCGGCGGCAAGAACTGCAATCACGGCGGCTACGTCAGCAGCGTCGCCCGCAGCACCGACGAGCCGACCACCGAGGCGCCCACGGCCGACGAGCCGACGACCGACTGCGTCGAAGTCGCGCCGCCGGCGCGAGATCCCGCGCTCGATGCCCAGAAGAACGGCCACGGCAAGTGGGTCTCGACGGTGGCGCAGTCTGGCGCGATCGGTGGCAAGAACTGCAACCACGGCGGCGCCGTGAGCGAGGCCGCCAAGAAGGACCACGCGGCGGCCAAGGCCGCCAAGGATGCTGCGAAGGCCGAGCGGGCCGCCGCGAGGGCGGCTGCCAAGCAGGCCAAGGGGAGCGCCAAGCAGCACTGAACGCAGAATCCCCCGCGACACGACGACGGCGCCAGGACCTCGGCGCCGTCGTCGTTTGTCCGGCGCTTGACAGCGTTGCCGTCGTCCACCGTGTTTGACCCGTTCCGATCCCGGCCCTAGGCTAATCGGCAACGTTCCAGGCGCCGATCGTTAACGGCGTTCCGAACGACGAACCGGCCCGATCGCGGCCCATCGAGGGGGCCGGACCGTCGTCATGGCGGCCCGGACCAGGCCACCGCCCCAGGCGGTCGACCGCTCCTCCTCCTCGTCTCGTGATCGTGTCGTCGCAACGTTGACGCGTCCGGCCGCATGATCCGGTCCGGATGGGAGGAAACCGATGGAGACACCGGTCGTGGTGGCGGTGGCCGCGTTGGCCGCCGCCGTCGGCGTCCTGCTGGGCGCATTGGTCCGCTCGATGTGGGCATCCCAGGGCATGAAGGCCGCGCAGGCCGAGGCCCGCCGGATCGAGGCAGAAGCGCGGGCCCGCCAAAAGGAACTGATCCTCGAGGCGAAGGACGAGAAGCTCCGGCTCGGTCGCGAGGCCGAGGACGAGGCACGAGCGCGGCGGAACGAGCTGACCGCGCAGGAGCGGCGCCTGACCCAGCGCGACGAGCAGCTGGACCAGCGCAGCGAGATGCTCGAGCAGCGGGATCGCAAGCTGCTGGAGCGTGAACGGGATCTCGACAAGGCTCGCGAGGACCTCGCCCGCGCGACCCAGGAACAGGTCGTCGCGCTGGAGCGCGTGTCCGGGCTCAGTGCCGATGACGCAAAGGCGATGCTGCTCGAGGCGGTCCGCGCCGAGGCGGAGCACGACGCAATCGGGCTCGCCCGCGCGATCGAGCGATCCGCACGCGAGGAGGCCCAGGACAAGGCCCGCGACATCGTGCTGACCGCGATGCAGCGCGTCGCCGCCGACCACACGGCCGAGCACACCGTCTCCGTCGTCCACCTGCCGTCCGACGAGATGAAGGGCCGGATCATCGGCCGCGAGGGTCGCAACATCCGCGCCCTCGAACAGGCGACCGGCGTCGACCTGATCATCGACGACACGCCCGAGACCGTCGTGCTGAGCGGCTTCGATCCCGTCCGGCGCGAGGTCGCCCGCATCGCGATCACCAAGCTCATCGCCGACGGTCGGATCCATCCCGGTCGGATCGAGGAGGTCGTGGCCAAGGCGCGCGCCGAGGTCGATCTCGTCATCCGCCAGGCTGGCGAGCAGGCCTCATACGAGGCCGGCGTGCCGGGTCTGCCGGCCGAGATCATCAAGCTGCTCGGGCGGCTCAAGTACCGCACGAGCTACGGCCAGAACGTGCTCAACCACGTCGTCGAGACGAGCCGCCTCGCCGCGATCATCGCGGCCGAGATCGGTGCGGACGTCCAGATCGCCAAGATGGGTGGGCTCCTCCACGACATCGGCAAGGCCGTCGACCACGAGGTCGAGGGGCCGCACGCGGCCATCGGCGCCCAGATCGCGCAGCGCCACAACCTGCCGTTCAAGGTGGTCAACGGGATCGCGGCTCACCATCAGGAAGTCGAATACGCATGCCTCGAGGCGCCGATCGTCCAGGTCGCCGACGCGATCAGCGCGTCACGACCGGGCGCGCGCGGCGAGTCGATGGACACCTACGTCAAGCGACTCGAGGACCTGCAGGCGATCGCCGAAAGCTTCGGTGGCGTCGAGAAGTCGTTCGCGGTCCAGGCCGGTCGCGAGGTACGCATCCTGGTTCGGCCCGAGGAGATCGACGACCTGACCGCCACGCGGCTCGCCCGTGACGTGGTCAAGAAGATCGAGGAGCAGATGACCTACCCGGGCCAGATCAAGGTCACGGTCATCCGCGAGACCCGCGCCGTGGAGTACGCGAAGTAAGCGCTGCCGCCCCGATCGGCCTGACCCGACTCGGGAACGCCCCCAATAGCGATACCCCGCGACCACCCGGCGCCTGCCGGGTGCTCATGATCGGCGACCTGATCGGGAAGCCGGGCCGGCAGACCGTCGAACAGCTGCTGCCGGGTCTCCGCGAGGCGCGCGGCATCGACTTCGTGACCGCCAACGGCGAGAACGTCGCCGGTGGCATGGGCCTGACGCCGTCGACCGCGGACGCGCTGCTGGCCGCCGGCGTCGACGTCATCACGTCCGGCAACCACATCTGGGACAAGCGCGAGATCTATCCGTACCTCGAGTCGAGCGAGCGCGTCCTGCGGCCGCACAACTACGGCTCGCACGAGGTCCCCGGTCGTGGCTGGGGCACGTTCGACGCCCTCGATGGCTCGCACGTCGCGGTGATCAACCTGCAGGGCCGGACGTATATGCAGCCGATCGAGAACCCCTTCACCGATGCCGACACCCTGCTCGACGAATCGTCGGCGCCGGAGCCGCTGCCGCCGATCCGGCTGGTCGACTTCCACTGCGAGCTGACCTCGGAGAAGAACGCGCTCGGGCTGTACCTCGACGGGCGGGTGAGCGCCGTCGTCGGTACCCACACGCATGTGGTCACCGGCGACGAGCGGATCCTGCCCGGCGGGACGGCCTACCAGACCGATCTCGGCATGACCGGCCCGGTGTGGAGCGTGATCGGCTTCGATCCGACGACGGTCCTGCCGCGCTTCATCAACGCCCTGCCGACCCGGTTCGAGGTGGGCGAGGGCGCCGTGGTGTTCAACGCCGCCCAGATCGACATCGACGCGGCGACCGGCCGCGCGCTCGCCATCGAGCGCATCCAGCAGCTCGTGGAGCTGTAGGCACAGGGACCATGCCCGATCGACCCGCCGCGCGCCGGTCACGCCGGCACGCTCCAGGAGCGGCCGTCGCGGTGGTCCCGCCGAGGCCGTCGTCGGTGGACCTCCACACCCACTCGACGCGATCCGACGGCGTGCTGCAGCCGACCGAGCTCATCCGCGACGTCGCCGCGGCTGGTGTCCGGGTCTTCTCGCTGACCGACCACGACACGCTGGCCGGCTACCGGGACCTGATCGTGGCGGGGGCCGTACCGCCGGGGATGACGCTGATCCCCGGCGTCGAGATCAACGCGCTCGTCACCCGCGATCTCGGGCTGTGGGAATGGGAGCTGCACATCCTCGGCTTCGGGATGGACCCGGACGACCAGGCATTCGAAGCGACCCTGTCCCGGCAACGAGGCGCCCGCCGGGCGCGGTTCGATCGGACGGTCGCGCTATTGCACGAGATCGGGATGCCGATCGATGCCCAGGTGGCAGAGCTCGTCCAGGACGACGACGATGCGCTCGGACGGCCGACGATCGCCCGCGCCTTGATCCGGGCAGGTTTCGCATCGACCGTGGAGGACGCGTTCAGCCGGATCATCGGCCACGGCGGGCCTGGGTACGTCCGACGTGAGGGGCTCGGACCTGAGGAGGCGATCGCCGCGATCCGTGCCGCCGGTGGTGTCCCCGTGCTCGCCCATTTCCGTGAGGGGCCGTTCCGACCGGAGGTCATTCGTGAGCTGGTCGATGCGGGTCTGGGCGGGCTCGAGGTGTACTACCGCACGTTCGACGCCGCGACGGTCGCCGCGATGGAGACGGTCGCTGCGGCCTTCGGGCTGATCCCGACTGGCGGGAGCGATTACCACGGCGATCTCGGCCCCTATTCGGGCGCGCACGCGAGCCTGTGGGTGCCCCCGGAAGTGGCAACGAACCTGATGGCACGCCTCGGCTGACGCACCGACGAGCTCGTGCCGATCGTCTGGATCGCATGCACCTGCCGATCCGGATCACGGCACTGATGACCGTGATGGCGTTCGCGCCGAGCGGAGCCGTGCCCGTCTCTACTGCGGAGGTCGAGGCCGCCCGAGCGGTCGCTGTCGGTGCGTTCTTCGCCGTCCAGGAGGCGTTCGTCCCGCCTCGTGGCGAGCACGTGTTGGTGGTGTCGCAGGCATCTCCTGAGAGGATCGCGACGATGCGTGCGCAGCTCCGGACCGTTCTTGCGCGCTACTACGCGGACCCGCTCTACTCGAAGATGGTCGCGCTGCTCGACGAGAACTACGACTGTGGTGATTGCGCGCCGTTCGTCGCTGCGTTCGGCGTCGACTCGGTCGAGTGGGATCCATTCGCATTCGATCGATCGAATGTGATCTCGGGACGTTTCCTCGGGTGGGTGTCGTACGGGGCTGGACACAGGTTGCCCGTGGGCAACTGGTTCAGGTATCGAATGGAGCGCACGACCGCTGGTTGGCGCGTCGTCGAGGCCACGGAGGGCTTCCTGCCCGGCTACGAGCCGTAGCGATGTCACTCGTAGGCACGCAATTGGCACGAACGAGCGTGCCTGACGGCGAGTTTCGACAGGGATCGCACGTTCTTGGCATGCACCACGCTCGTTCGTTCCGAATGTGTGCCTCGTGGAAACGCAGCTGCGTCAGGCCCGCGGGCCTGAGGCGTACCATCTGCCGGCCATGACGATCACCCGAGGCAGCCGGAGTCTGCCGGTCCTCGATGCGACGCCAGCGTCGGCCGGCCCGCCGAGAGCGCCGATCCCAGCCGCCGACGCGCGACTCCAGGAATACGCGCCGGATCCGCTTGCCCTGCCGCGCTTCCACATGTGGACGCTTGGCTGTCAGATGAACCGGAGCGACTCCGAGGAGATGGCCGGGCGCCTGCTCGCGGCGGGCTGCGAGGAAGCCGACTCCTTCGAAACGGCCGACCTCGTCGTCATCAACACGTGCGCGATCCGCGAAGGGGCCGAGCAGAAGGTCATCGGTCGACAGGGCCACCTCGCGCCGGCTCAAGGCGGCGAAGCCGGCAATGCGGGTCGTGCTGACCGGTTGCTCGGTCCGTGAGCCGGATCGGGCGGGTCTGACGAAGCGCTACCCAGCCGTGGACCTGTTCCTGCGGCCGGACGAAGAGCCCGAGCTCGTCGATCGACTCGGTCTGGCATCGGCGCAGGGCGCGATCGCATCGATGCGCCCGGTCGGAGCGGTCGGTGCGACCACGACGGTCGGTCGGGCGGTCGTCGGCGTCGCCGATGGGCTGGCGACGACCCGCGCCCGGGCGATCGGGGAGGGGACCGTCGCGCGCGGCTCGGCGATCAGCGCCTGGCTGCCGATCATCTACGGCTGCGACAAGACCTGTACCTACTGCATCGTGCCGTTCAGTCGCGGACCCGAGCGCAGCCGGCCGTTCGACGAGATCCTCGACGAGGCCCGGCACCTGGCCGCACAGGGCTACCGCGAGGTCACGCTGCTCGGCCAGAACGTCAATTCCTACGGGCACGACCTGCCGGCCGAGGGCCGCTTTGCGCACGTCGACGCCGAACGGTGGGCCGGACGGCAGCTCGACCTGCACGGTCGGCCCGACCTCGCCGAGCTGATCCGCGCGATCGACGGGCTCCGCACGGCCGACGGCCGCCCGGCGATCCCAGGCTGCGGTTCGTCACCTCGCACCCGTGGGACCTCTCGGATCGATTGATCGCGGCGATGGCCGAGTGCCGGAGCGTCTGCGAGCACCTGCACCTGCCGGTCCAGTCGGGTGACGATGCGGTGCTCCGCCGGATGGGCCGCCAGTACACGATCGAGCACTACCTCGAACGGCTCGATCGCATCCGGCAAGCCGTGCCCGGGCATCACGGTCTCGACCGACGTGATCGTCGGGTTCTGCGGCGAGACCGACGAGCAGTTCCGCTCGACGCTCCGTCTGCTCGAGACGGTCCGTTACGACCAGGTCTTCGCGGCCGCGTACTCGCCACGACCGGGCACGCCGGCGACCCGGCTCGCCGACGACGTCCCGCCGGACGTCAAGCGGCGCCGGCTCAACGAGCTGCTCGCGCTCCAAGAGGAGATCGGTCGGTCGCGGAACGAAGCCTGGCTCGGGCGTGACGTGGACGTGCTGGTCGACACGATCACCGCCACAGCGATCGCACGACCACGACCTCGCCGACGCGGCGCCTGACGCCTCCGCGGAATCGCTGGTGCGCACCGCGATGTCCGGCCGGACGCGCGGCAACAAGCTCGTCCACGTCGTGGCCGACGCTCGCCTGCTCGGGCGCGAGGTCCGCGTCCACATCGAGCATGCAGGTCCGTACGCGTTGCGAGGTCGTCTCGTTTCGGAGGAACCACCCGCCATTCGTTGACATAGTCGAGAACGCGCCGTTACCGTGGCGGCTTCCGGAGGAGTTCTTCACGCGGACCGTCCGGCTGGATGGTTGCGAGCCATCACGGGTCCGTCACATGGTCGAGGAGGATCAAGCGCCATGGACTACTCCCGCTTGGATCGGGTGCGCCGATCGGCGACGCCCTCGAGCTGGACCTCGTCGAGAAATTTGCCAAGGGCCGGATCAGTCGCCGCCAGTTCATCAAGCGGGCGACGGTCGTCGGGCTGTCGCTGGCCGCGATCGGCGCCGTGATCGCCGCCTGCGACAGAGCGCCGGCAGCATCGTCGCGCCCACCAGCGCCCGTGGAGCGCGACCCAGCGCCAGCGCAGCTCGCGGCTCCGGCACCGGGCGGCACGATCAGGGTTGCCGTCCAGCGCCCGGTGGCGCGCTCGACCCCGTCGCGATGCAGGACCTCGGCGCTACGGCGTCACGGCGCAGTCATTCGAGTTCCTGTGCAGCCTGGATCCGGCGACAAGGACATGGCCCCGGTCTTGGCCGACGGAATGGACCCCGAACGACGACAACAGCGTCTGGACGTTCAAGCTGCGCCGGGCGTCAAATGGCAGGACGGTAAGGACGTTCACGTCCGACGACGTCGTGGCCACCATGGAGCGGCTCGTCACAGCCGGCAACTCCGGGCTCAAGGGCGTGATCGAAGCGGGCTCGCGCGGTCGCGACCGACGACGAACACGGTCACGTTCAACTTCGTCAGCGCAAACGGAAACTTCCCGTACCTCGTCTCGGTCTACAACGCCCAGGCCTCGATCACGCCGGCCGACTATGTGCCGGGAACGACCCTCGATGCCGACCGACAGGTACCGGGCGTGGAAGCTCGAAGCTACGACCAGCGCGACGGGCGCCACGTTCTCGCGCAATGACGAGTTGGTGGGGCGGCAGGACGCCGCTCGACACGATCGAATTCACGTTCTTCGACGAGACCGGGCCATGGTCACTGCCTACCAAGGCGGCCGATCGATGCCATCGTCCAGTTCGATGTCCTCGGGCGCGGAGCTGTTCGACGACCCGAACTTCAACGCGTCGAGACGCCGACCACCAATCACCGCCAGATCTGGATGCGCGCGACACGGGCCAATTCGCGGACAAGCGCGGTGCGGCAGGCGCTCGCCCAGTCGATCGATCGGCCGGCCTCGATCGAGCAGCTGTTCAAGGGCAAGGGGACCTCGGGAACGATCACGTCATCGCGCCGATCTACCCGTACTTCGACCCCTCGTCCCGCAGCGGCCCAGGACATCGAGCAAGGCCAAGCAGCTCCTCTCCGACGCGGGCGACCGGCCTGACGGCGACGCTGCAGGCGGACGACTGCAGGAGATCCCGGATCTCGCCGTGTTGATCCAGACCAGGCCAAGGAAGCCGGGATCGAGGTGACAACGCGCGTCGAGAGCCTCGACACCTTCTACGGCGCCCAGTGGTGCCCGGCCGAGCCGAAGGACCCGCCGTGCTCAGGTGCGGCCGAGCTTGGGCATCGTCGACTACGGCCACCGCTGCGGCGCCCGACGTCTACCTGAACTCGGCGCTCAGGACCAACGGCATCTGGAACTCGTCGCAGTACTGTCACCGGAATTCGAGCAGCCTTCACGCGAGTTCCAGCAGGCAGTCGGCGTCGATGCCCAGAAGGCCGCCTGCACCAAGATCGAGACGATCTTGAACGAGGACGAGCCCGTCGGCATGCCGTACACCTACGATTACCTCGCCGGCAACTTGAAGAAATTCACCGGCGTGTACTCGAGCGCACTGGGGCAGATCTTCCTCGAGCAGGGCGTCCAAGGCTGACCGCATCGTCGACGAGGGCGGACGGCGTCAGCGCCGTCGCCCTGCGTCGTATCAATCTGACCAGCGGACCGGGGGGAGCCGCCGATGGCCCGGTTCCTCGTCCGCCGGCTGCGTCCTGTCGCTCATCACGCTGTGGCTGCTCGCGACGATCGTGTTCGTCATCGCCAACGTCCTGCCGAACGACGTCGGGCGGACGATCCTGGGCCCGTTCGCGCCGCAGGAGACGCGTCGACGCCCTGAACAGCGGCTCGGCACCGATCGACCCGCTCCTCGAGCAATACGTGCGCGTCGATGAAGGCGCTGGTCACGTTCGACTTCGGCGAGTCGTTATCACGACCAACCCGTCTTGCCGCATGCTCTTGGGGCAGCGATCGGCGCTCCGGCCAAGCTCGCGGGGCTCGCCCTGCTCATCACGATCCCGATCGCGATCGCTGCCGGGGTGTACGCCGCGCGCACGCGGGACAAGGCGGCCGATCGGGCATCGTGCTGCGTCGGCGTGACCTCGTCATCGATCCCCGAGTTCGTCACCGGCACGTTCCTGGTCGTCGTCGTTCGGGGTCGGACTCGGCTGGCTCCGGTGGCCGGCCCTCGGCGGGGACGCTGGCATGGACCAGTTGCGCTATCTCTCATGCCCGCGTTGGCGATGGCGATCGTGTACTTCGGATACATCGCTCGGATGACGCGCGCCGGCACCATCGGGTCCTCGAAGCCGACTACGCCCGGACCGCGACCATGAAGGGCCTGTCACGACAGCGACAGGTCATCCGCCGCCACGTCCTCCGAAACGCCCTCGTCGCCGACGGTCGCGGTCATCGCGGTGCAGATCGGCTACCTGTTCGGCGGGATCATCGGCGTCGAGAAGATCTTCAACTACAACGGGATGGGTCAAACGATGTGTTCGCGGCGCAGCGCAAGGACATCCCGACCTGACCGCCGGCGCCGTCATCATCGGCATCGTCTACATGGTGGCGACCCTTATCGCTGATCTGACGATCGTGTGGATGAACCCCCGCGTCCGCCTCGACCAGGAACGCTGATGAGAGTCACCGAACGTCCGGCGCCTGTCAACGCCCCCGAAGCCGCGACCCAGCTCACCGACATCGGAGCGAGCCCAGGCGCGCCGTGAATGCTTCGCCAACTGGTCCGTCGCCCGTGGTTCGGCGATCGGGTCGATCGTCGTGCTTCTTCTGGGTCGTCTGCGCGGTCTTCGGAGCTCGGCGTCCACTACACCGTAGGATCCAATCAGGCACGACCTCATCGCGAAGGCCCGCTCGACCCCTCAGCAGCCGCGCATCTGTTCGGGACGGACCGCCTCGGGCTGACGTGCTCTCTCGGTGATGTACGGCTCTCGCGACGTCTGATCGTGGCCCCGCTGGCGGCCCTGGTCGGGGTCGCCCGGACGTCCTCGGGCTGGTCATGGGCTACTACCGCGGGATCGTCGACGACGTACTCAGCCGACTCGTGGAGGCATTCCTCGCGCTGCCCGTGATCCTGGTCGCGCTCCTGACACTCGTCGTCCTCGGCACCTCACCGTTCGTCGTGATCGGCGGTCGTGGGGATCCTGTTCACACCGATCGTCGCTCGCACGGTGCGGTCCGCGGTACTTGTCGGAGCGACAACTGGACTACGTGACCGCCGCGAAGCTCCGCGGCGAGTCCGGTCTATTCATCATGTCGCGCGAGATCCTCCCGAACATCCTCGGGCCGACGATCGTGGAGCTGACGGTCCGGTTCGGCTATGCGATCTTCACCGTGGC
>CAWBFV010000005.1:0-141107 GCA_963788235.1 uncultured Chloroflexia bacterium
GGTTCGGCGACGGTCGACGGCTCGACTGGCGACTGGTCTTTCGGGGCCACGTTCTTCGCGGACATGGTCGACGCCGGTGTCGATGGTCGGCAGGTGCGCGCCAAGCTGTACCTGCAGTACGACTGCGACGCCGAAGCCCTCTACGGGCTCGTGCTCGTCCAGGGTGATCGGGACAGGGTCGCCAAACCCGGACCGACGAGGCCTATATCATGATCGATGGCAAGAAGAGTCATCGACTCCACGCACGGCCAATTCGCCTGGGTCAACGGTGATGGCGAGCTCGCTGATGGGTTCGAGGGCGGCACAGGACTTCGAGCCCGGCCACTACACCCTTCGTGCCCACATCCTCGTGCGCCGATGACAGCGCCGACGGCTACACGCCGATGGACGTCGTCGGACGCAACGTCCCGCTCGAGATGGAGTGCGGCGAGGTCGGCCCGACCCAGGGCACGCCCACGCCGACCCCGGCCGGGGCGACGGATGGCACCAAGACGCCGAAACCGACCCCGGCCGAGACCGGTGGCGTCAAGCCGACGACGTGACTCGCACGCTTCCGCCGACCGATGCGTCGGACGCGTTCGGGGAGACGTCCGGTGGCGACGGCATCCGCCTCGTGGCGGTCATGCTCGGTGTGGCGGTCGGCACGTGTTGCTCTTCACCCCGCGACGCCGGCGGACCCCCGTCGAGCGGCCGGTCAAGGAACCGACCGAGGACGAAACCAAGAAGTAATGACCGCGGCTCGGTGGCGCGGCCGCTGATCCGCGCCGCCGCAGCAGCGGCGGGTGCTCTCGCAACGATGACGGCCGTCGCCGTCGGGATCGGTCGGCCGGCACGCGGCGGCGGCCGTCGTTGAACGTCGTCTCAATCGCGTCCACCAGCGCGGCCCGTACCGGGCGTCGGCACGGGCCGTCGAGCTGCATCGGACCCTCACGGTCGTCGACCTCCACGCGGATCGCTGCTGTGGGGTCGCGACCTCCGCCGCGCGGGTCGGCTACGGCCACGTCGACATCCCGCGCCTGATCGAGGGCGGGTCGCCCTGATGGCCCTGGCCGCCTCGACGAAGGTGCCGCGCCGCCCGAATCTCGAGCGCAACGACGACCCAAGCGACGACGTCGCGCTGCTCGCGGTCGCCGCAGCGCTGGCCCCGCGCACCTGGCGGAGCCCGGCGGCCCGCGCCCTCCATCTGGCCGCGCGGCTGCGATCGATGGCCGCGCGGATCGGACGGTCGGCTGACGCTGATCGAGTCGCGACGCGATCTCGACGCCTATCTCGAACGGCGGTCGACCGACCCCGGGATCACCGCCGGCCTTCCTCGCGATCGAGGGCGCGCACGCGCTCGAGGGCGACCTCGAGCGACTCGAACCCTGGTCCGTGCAGGATATCGGATGCTGTCGCCGGCCCATTTCGTCGACACGCCATTCGGCGGTTCGGCCCACGGCGTCGTCCAGGGCGGCCTGACGGCGCTCGGTCGCGAATTGCTCGTCGCGCGTCGAGGCCAGCGGGATGGTGTTCGACGTCGCGCACGCGTCGTCGGCGACGATCGACGACATCCTGTCGCTGGCGGCCCGCCCCGTGGTCGCGTCGCACACCGGTGTCCGCGCCGCCGTCCGCAGCGTCCGCAATCTCCCCGACGACCAGGTCCGGGGATCGCCGCGACCGGCGGGCTCGTCGGGATCGGGTTCTGGCCGGTCGCGTGCGGTGGCGACGATGCCGCCGCGATCGCCCGATCGATCGTGACGGCCATCGAGCTGGCGGGCATCGAGCACGTCGGGCTCGGTTCGGACTTCGACGGCGCGGTGGCGACGCCGTTCGATGCGACCGGGATGGCGCTGCTCACCGAGGCGTTGCTCGCCGAGGGCCTGTCGGACGACGAATCGCGGCCGTCATGGGCGGAACGCGATCGGGTGCTCGGCGCGTCACTCCCGAGCGTGACCGCCGCGCGCGACATCGGTCAGACGAGGGCCGCGATGAGCGCGGCCGCGCGGGCCGCGCCGTCGCGACTCGACGGGTCGATAGGCGACGGGCGGTCGATCTCGGCGGCGATCGCCTCGGCGATCACCTCCGGCGGCGACGCGTCGTAGTCCATGTAGCGGCCCGCGCCATAGCGCTCGAGGCGATGGCGGACGTGGCGGTTCTGCTCGAAGTGGTCGCGCAACGGGAAGTAGAGGAACGGCCGGCGGGCGGCGGTCAGCTCCATCGTCGTCGTGAGCCCGCCCTGGACGACGGCGAGATCGCAGGCCGCGAGGTGCTTGTACAGGTCGGGCACGAACGGCGCGGACCTCGACGCCCGGGGCGGCGCCGAGCGAGCTCGGGTCGATGCGTGGCCCGGCGACCGCGATCATCCGCAGGCCGTTGACCCGTCCGCCGCCTCCGGATAGCTCGCGATGACCCGCCGCAGCAGCGACTCGCCGACGCCGGATCCGCCGACCGTGACGATCACCACGCGCTCGTCGTCGTGATAGCCGAGCTCCCGACGCAGCTCCTCGCGACGCTCGATCAGCGGCGTCGGGATCGAACCCCGTGACGTAGCCGCTGAAGGCGTAGTGGCGCTCGGTCCAGTCGCGGATCGACGGCAGGCCCGGGCCGAAGTCGTCGGGGACGATGTCGTCGGGCTCGCCGACGAAGATCGCCTGGTCGCGGATCCGCGGAAAGCGCTCGACGTGCTCGATCATCTCGGCGTTGTAGTCGGCCGTCAGGAACGCCTCGCGCTCGCCGCCGGCCGGCATCGGCAGCCAGCCGACGAAGTCGGTCAGCCAGGCGAAGGCCGTCTGCTTGAGCTCCGGGTTCTCGTGCAGGTAGTGGTCGATATCCCACGCCTCGTCGCCGATGACGAGGTCGTATTCGCCGCTCTCGACGACGTCGTGGAAGACCATGAAGTTGTTGATGAGGATCTCGTCCATCCGGCGGATCGCCTGGAACGCGTTGAGGTCGTGCTCGGACGACTCGGCGGTGATGTGCGCGGACTCGGAGGCGAGCTCGGCGCTCATCGGGTGGATCCGCTCGCCGTGGGTCTCGAGGACCGCGGTGACCGGATGCTGGGCGAGCCAGTCGATCTCGAGGTCGGGGTGGAGCTTCCGCAGCTCGCCGGCGATCGACACGTCGCGCTGCGCATGACCGAGCCCGATCGGGGACGAGATGTACAGCGCGCGTCGTCGTCGGGCGCAGCGCGTTCGTCCAGGTCGTCCTGGGCGCGACGGTCGGCGCAGGTCGTCGTCGCGGCCGTCACCGCGTCGCTCCCGAAGACCGCGCACGAAGTCGCGGATCAGCAGGTTCACCAGGACCGGTCGCGAGCCTGCGGGATGTGGCCGCCGCCCTCGACGACGACCAGCGGCGCGCCGGTGCAGCTCGCGCCAGCCGCTCGCCGACGCGCGATCGGCTGATGTGGTCGTCGGTCGCCGTGGATCGACCAGCGACGGGCAGCGGACACGCGGCGAACGGAGCGCCCTGCCTCGGCGAGGTCGCGCGGGCCCCACTCGCGGCGGCCACAGCTACGCGGCGTACTCGCTCGGGATCAGGGTCTCGGATCGGTCTCGAGGGCCCAGCCGATGCGTCCTCGATCGGCTTGGTCGAGTGCGGCTCCGGTAGATCTGCTCGCCGAAGAAGAACGCGAGGAAGCCCGCGGAAGTCGCGTCGCCAGTAGTGGCGTTGTACTTGCGCCCAGCCCTCGTCGGTCGGCACTCCGGTCGTCGAAGCCGGTCGACCTGGATTCGCGGCACGCGTGCCGGTCGATCGAGGCGGCACGGCCGCGCCGATGAAGACGGCGCCGCCGACCCGATCGGGATGCTCTGCGGCGAGCAGCAGGACGCGATGCGCCGCCCATCGACAGGCCCGACGATCACCGCCCGCTCCGTGCCGGTCGCATCCATGACCGCCAGGGCGTCCGGCGACGAACTCGGTCGTCGGCGTAGGCCTCGGCGTCGGCCGGGCGGTCCGAGCGGCCGTTGCCGCGCGCCGTCGAACGTGACCACCCGGAAGTGACGCGCGAGATAGGGGATCTGCAGCTTCCAGTGCCGCGAGTGGATGATCGACCAGGTCGGCATGCAGCAGGATCGTCGGCTCGCCCGTCGCCGTAGACCTCGTAGAACGACCGGACGCCGTCGCGCTCGACGAAGCCCGTCGTCGTCCGGGTAGCGGGCGCGCGTCTGCTCGCGCCGGCGCCAGTCGCGGCGGTCGCGGGCGCCGTGCGCGCCGCGGCTCAGCCGGCGCGTGGACCATGGCCGGTCGGCCCAGCGCCAGAGCGTCGCGGTGATCCGCCAGCCCGTCGCGCGTCCGGGCCACGAAGCACGTACTCCACGTAGACGGCCGAATGGACGATCGACGCTCGCGATATCGCCCGACACGCTGGCGACGTCGATCCGGATCGCGCGATCGGCGAACGTCCCGCTGCGGCCGATCCCGCGCCGGGTCGCCTCGACCATCTCGTCCCTGCGTCGTCACGTCGAGCGGTCCGAACGGTCCGCGGTCCTGGCCGAGGGCATGCTTGGCGAGCGCCGGATGCAGCGCCCGGTCCATCCGTCGCGCGTCGCCATCGAACCAGCCCTCGAAATAGTCGAGCAGGCATGCCCGGATCGCGGCCTCGTCCTCGGGCGTGATCGTCTCGTCGATCGGCGGGGCCGTCCAGGCCATGTCGACGCATCGTGTCATCTCGCCCGTCCGGGTGCCGTTCCGCCGCGTCGCGGTCTCGGCGATGCGACGCAGCAGCCGCCGACCTTGCGCAGCGCCGAGCGGATCGGCAGCGTCGTCTTCGGTGACGCCGAGCAGGATCAGCTCCTCGGCGCCCAGGAACGGCGATGCCCATCAGGGCGCGACCTCGTCGGGCGTGAAGCCGCCAGGTCGCCGCCGCGCTCCTCCTCGCGCCGCGCGACGTCGGCCAGCAGCTGGTACCAGCCGCCGATCATGCCCGCGAACGGCGGCCGCCACCTCCGGGTCGGACCAGCCGGCGGCGATCATCTCCTGCAGGATCCGGACGTAGCCCGACTCGAGGTCGGCATCGAGGAAGTCGCAGGCGAGCTCCCAGCGGACCCACAGCGGCTCCGGCGCGTCGAACATCGCGCGCTGCCGATCCAGCAGGCGCTCGTTCTCGGCGCGAGGACCGCCAGGATGAGCTGGCGCTTCGAGCCGAAGTGGTAGTGGATCTGGCTGAGCGGCACGCCCGCGGCGTCGGCGACGCCGCGGGTCGAGAGGTTGGCGTAGCCGTCAGCGAGGAGGCCGACGCGGGCGGCCGCGAGGATGCGCGAACGCGTGTCGGCGCGTCGCCTCGATCGCGGCGCTCGGCGCGGCGTCCTTGGTCGTGGCCGTGTCGCTCGACCACGCGTGGAGCATACGACTCGCCGCTCAGCCGGCGACCGCGTAGACGGCGCGAGGATCGAGCACGACGCCGAGCGGACGGCGTAGGCGCCGTCCCCGCGGCAGGTTCTTCTCGACGGCGGTCAGGCCGCCGAGGACGAGCATCGCCGAGAGGCTGCTGAGCCCGACGCCGAACATCACGAGCATGAGCGACCAGCAGCAGCCGACGCAGAACGCGCCGTGGGCGATGCCGATGCAGCGAGCGCCTCGCGCCGCTCCGACGTCCCGCGCCAGCGATTGATGCACGAAGCCGAGCGGGCTGCGGCACTCGTCGAGGCAGCGGTCTCGCAGCGGGCTGAACTGCCACAGGCCGGCCGCGAGCAGCGTCGCCCCGATGATGAGCTGCGGGATGGTCGGCCAGCCAGGGGAGGGCCTCGACCGCGGCATGGACGCCCCGATCGGCGATCCAGGCGGCGAACCCGAAGGCCGCCCAGACCAGCGAGGTAGCCGAGCGAGCAGCAGGACGACCAGCCGGCCCGGGTGTCGCCGCCGGCCGACGAGCGCCGCGAACGTCACGACCAGCGGGCACGCTGCTCGGCAGCATCATCGCGACGATCATCAGCAGCCCAGCCGACCGTGAAGAGCGCGAGGCTCGAGCGGCCAGCGGGCGCCGGCCCGCCGACGTCGTGGTGCAGGTAGCGCCCGTACGGCGACCCCTCCCAGCAGCCACAGCGCGAGCCAGGCCGCCACGGCGAGCGCGCGAGCGACCCGGTCAGGATCGCCCGATCGCGATCGGGCGAAGCGGAGGTGGGCCGGGGTGAACATCGGTCGCGCTCCGCCGTCGCGCCGTCAGGCGGCGAAGCGGAAGTGGCCCTGGAGCGCGTTGTGGTCCTTCAGGTCGACGCTCGGGATCCCGTGACCGCTCCCGTCGCGGGTGTACTGGCTCGCCTTGCTCGCGTAGACGGGCGAGCCCGGGATCGTGCTGAACACGGTCTCGGCCAGCGTCGTCGGGTTGCCGGTCGCGCCGACGAACGGGGCCATCTCGGCCTCGACGAGCGACCCGATCGTCAGAGCGGCCCTTGCCGCCGTCGACGGTGAAGCGTGATCGGGGCGCGCTCGACGGCGACGACCTCGCCGATCAGGCCGGCGAGATCGGCGACGGCGCCACCGAGCTGCCCGGTGAACAGGCGGAGCAGCGCGCCCTCCTGGTCGGCCGTCGCGCGCTCGTCGACGAAGACGACGGCCTTCCACGACTTGGGGATGAGGATGTTCTTGGGGATGTGGGCCGACACGGCCATCGTCAGGCCGTCGACGTTGACGCCCTCGATCGATGCCCTTCTCGATGCCCCAGGCGATCACCGTGTCGCAGGTCTTGTAGTCGGGGTCCTCGCCGACCCAGCACGGGCAGAGGACGTTGCAGGTGCAGACCTCCAGCAGCCGCCCCTCGATCTCGTACGCCATGACGGTGTCCTCCGCTCGCACTCGTCGGTCGGTCGACTGACCGATATCGGTCGGTCGACCGAACTACACCCGGAACGGGCAGTGTCAAGACCCTTTCTGACGTCAGCGATCGCCTGGCTAGCATCGGAGCCCGCATCCCGCGACCGGCCATGCCACGGCCGGCGCCCACGGAGCCCTTCGTGACCATGCCCAACGACCGACCCGAACGACGTCGCGCCCGCCGTCGCCGAGCTCGAGACGATCGTGTCGCTCGTCCAAGCGGCGCGGCTTCATCTTCCCGCTCCGAGATCTACGGCGGCATCAACGCCGTGTGGGACTACGGGCCACTCGGCGTGGAGCTCAAGAACAACGTCAAGCGCGCCTGGTGGCGGGCGATGGTCCAGGTGCGCGACGACATCGTCGGCCTGGACGCCGGCATCCTCATGCACCCCCAGGTCTGGGTGACGTCCGGTCACGTCGGCGTCGTTCAGCGACCCGCTCGTCGAGTGCCAGACCAACCACCATCGCTTCCGACTCGACGAGCTGCCCGGCACCGAGGGCCTGTCGGAGACCGACAAGCGCGATCCGACCATCGTCGAGCGGCTGGGCCTGAAATGCCCCGACGACGGCGGTCCGTTGTCGCCGCCGCGTCGCTTCAACCTGATGTTCAAGACGTTCATGGGCCCGGTCGAGGAGGACGCCGCGGTCGTCTACCTGCGCCCCGAGACCGCCCAGGGCTCGTACGTCAACTTCAAGAACGTCCAGCAGTCGACACGCAAGAAGCTGCCGTTCGGGATCGCCCAGATCGGCAAGAGCTTCCGCAACGAGATCAGCCCCGGCAACTTCGTCTTCCGCATGCGCGAGTTCGAGCAGATGGAGATGCAGTACTTCGTGCCGCCCAGCCGACGCCGCCGCGGCGTTCGAGGAGTGGCTGCCGCGCGCGTGGGCCTGGTACAGCGGCTACGGCGCGACCCGGCAGCGGCTGCGCTTCCGCGAGCACGCGCCAGACGAGCTCGCCCACTACGCGAAGAAGGCGATCGACATCGAGTACCGCTTCCCGTTCGGCTGGAAGGAGCTCGAGGGCATCCACAACCGCGGCGACTGGGACCTCGTCGCGCCACCAGAGGCGAGCGGCGAGAACCTCGAGTACTTCGACCCGGCGACGAACGAGACGTCATCCCGTGGATCGTGGAGACCGCCGGTGGCCCCGATCGCGCCGCGTTCACGTTCCTGATCGACTCGTATCGCGAGGAGGAGGTTCGCGGCGAGAAGCGCGTCTCGCTGGCGCTCCATCCGCAGCTCGCCCCGTACAAGGTCGCGGTGCTGCCGCTGCTCAAGAAGCGGCCCGGAGATCGTGGATCTGTGCCAGAAGATCGTGGCCGACCTGCGGCGCGACACGATGGCCGTCTACGACGACACGGCCTCGATCGGCAAGCTCTACCGGCGGCAGGACGAGATCGGGACGCCGTGGTGCATCACGGTGGACGTCGACTCGCTCGACGACGACGCGGTGACCGTTCGCGACCGCGACTCGATGACCCAGGAGCGCGTCCCCGTCGAAGGCGTCAAGCGCCTGATCCTCGATCGACTCGAGGCGGCGCGCGCCGGATGACCGCCGGGGGCGTCGTCGTGGCAACGGATCGAGCACGACGCGGGTTCTGATGGACACTGGATACGAAACACACACGTGACCGTGGCGTTTGACACGCAGCTCGGGACCTGCGCGATCCGTTGGACCGACGCAGGCCTGGCGAGCGTGCGGCTGCCGAGCCCACTGGACCGCGGCGCTGCCTCGGCTGACCGACTCGCCATCCGTGCCTGACGAGGTCCGCGCTGCGATCGGCGGCATCGTCGTGGTCCTCGATGGGGAGGCCGCAGACCTGCGGTTCGTCCAGCTCGACGAGCGCGGGATCGATCCCTTCCGTCGAGCGGTCTATGCGGCGACCCGGGCGATCATGCCGGGGTCGGTCGCCACATACGGCGACATCGCCCGGGCGATCGGCCGGCCTGACGGTGCCCGCGACGTCGGTGCGCACTCGCCAGCAACCCATTCCCGATCGTCGTCCCGTGCCACCGCGTGCTGGGGGCGAACGGCAAGCTCACGGGCTTCTCGGCGCCGGGCGGCCTCGCGACCAAACAGCGCATGCTCCAGCTCGAGGGTGCTCCGGGTTTCGGCCAGCAGGTCCTGTTCGCCGGATGACGGCGAGCAGGCTCGGCCGCGTCGTCATCGATTGGCTCGCCACGCTCGACCTCGACCAGGGCCGTCGCGCGCGCTTCGACTTCGACGATGCCGAACGGTTCGTCTGGGCGTTCACGCCGGGCGAGCGTCAAGGGCTGCCGGTGCGTGACATGCGCGACGATCAGCGGGCGGCAGCGATGCGCGTGGTCGGAATTGCGATGAGCGATCGCGGCGCCCGCGAGGTCGCCGAGGTGATGGCACTCGAGACGATCCTCGGCGCGCTCGAACGGAGGGGGTCGCTCGAACTGGCCGAGGCGCGACCCCGAGCTGTACTGGTTCGCCGTCTTGGGCGATCCGGCGATGACCGCGCCCTGGATGTGGCGGTGGGTGGCCACCATGTCGCCATCCAGCTCACGGTCGCGGACGGTCGCGCGCTCGGGAGCGCACCGTCGTTCCTGGGCGCCAACCCGGCCGTGATGCCCGCTGGCGATCGCGCCGGTTCCCGAGTGCTGACCGGGGAGGAAGCCCTGGCCCGGGAGCTCCTGGCGTCGCTGCCGGACGAGCTTCGTCGCGCGACCGTTGTCGACGCCGTCGCACCGCCCGAGATCCTCACATCGAACGCGGCGCGGGCAGATGCTGACCGCGTCCCGCGAGGCGTGCCGACACCAGGACATCCCTGCGGCGGCGCAGACGGCGCTGGAACGGCTGATCCGGCACTACCTCGGGCGGTCCGCGGACGACATCGCAGCCGACGAGTGGGCACGTGCCGTCGCCGATGGGCTGCCCGACACGACATTCGCCTGGGCCGGCTCGACAGAGCCCGGGCGCGGTCACTACTACGCGATCCGCGGACCGCGCCTGCTGATCGAGTACGACAACACCCAGAACGGCGCCAACCACATCCACGCGGTGTGGCGCGACCTGGCGAACGACTGGGGCGAGGACCTCCTGGCGGCCCACTACCGGAGCACGCACCGACCGACGGCGTGAGGCGATGGAACGTTTCGAGCCACGGATGACGACTACCATCTGAGCGCGACGACACCGCCGCGCCACCCCTAGTCGGTGGGCCGTGAACCAGCGTGAACTCGTCGAGCGAGCGCAGCGGGGCGATCATTACGCCTTTGCGGTGCTGGCCGGCGTCTTCGTCGCGCGGCTGGACGCAGCCGCCCGGCTCATGCTCCGGGACCCCGAGCTCGCGCGAGACGCGGTTCAGGACGGCTTCATCCGAGCATGGCGCAGCCTGCCATCCCTTCGCGATCCGGATCGCTTCGAGGGGTGGCTGCGCAGCCTCGTAGCCCGCTCTTGCCTTGACATCCTCCGCCGTCGCGGTCGACGAGTCGTCGAAGTCGAGCTATCGCCGGTCGATGGACCGTCGATCGACGACGTCTCGACGATCACCGCCGATCGAGACCTGCTCGATCTGATCCTCAAGCGACTGCCACCCGAACAGCGGGCGGTCGTCGTTCTCCGCTACTACTTCGATCTCGAAGTGCCCGACATCGCTGCGACCCTGCAGATCCCCGTCGGCACCGCGAAATCGCGATTGCACCGGTCGATCGCCGTGATGCGCTCGGCCCTCACTGATATCGACCCGGACCTTGCCCCGGTACTCGGCCGAGGGACAGTACGCATGACCACCTTCGAGCGGTTCGAGCGTGACATCCCCGAACTGATGACCGAGCTTGCCCCGGCGAGTGTCCCTGACTACTTCGACGACATGCTCCGGCAGACCGCGCGACTCGGCAGCGGCCGGCCTGGAGCTACCCCGAAAGGTGGCTTCCCATGGGCGTCCTCGCCCGAACCGACCGATGCGGCCCAACTTTCGTGGCGTCCCATCCTCATCCTCGCGTTGATCGGCGCACTCATCGCCGCCGGGCTCGCCGTCTCCGTCGGCTCGCGTCCGACGTGACTGCCGCCACCGTTCGGCGTTGCCGGCAACGGCGGCGTGCTGTTGTACCGGAGTCCGGACGGATCGATCGTCTCGATCGACCCGCGTACGGAAGCGCTCGCAACGCTCGCGCCCGCGTCCTCCGCGCTCGGCGAGCCGATCCCTTCGCGCGATGGGCAACGTGTGGCATATGTTCCGAGATCCGATGGTCTGGGCCGGATCGTCGTGAGCCGCATCGACGGCTCGGAGTAATAATGATTCACTTGCCGGCGAGTATCGGAGCATCGATCCCGTCGCGTGGTCGCCAGACGGCTACCATATCGCCTTTACGTCCTTCTCCGACGGCCATCAGGCGTCGCTCACCGTCGCGGCGACCGACGGTTCGACGGCCCAGACACTGTCACTCGGGCTCGACGTGTGGCAGATCGCCTATCTGCCGGACGGTCGTTTGGCGATCATCGCAGCAGGAACGACCCGGCTACCGGTGCCCGTCGGACGATCCGAATGTGGAGCCATGCGCGCTGTTCATCGTGAATGCCGACGGGACCGGGCTCGACCGACTCTAGTCGCAAGCCACGGATTTCCACGGCATCAACACGATCGACGCAGCACCTGGTGCAACCAGTGAGACCGCCGGTGAGTTGTGGGTCCTCGACGCGACTGGCGGCGGCGCTGATCGGCATCTCGGCGTCGAGGTGCCGTACCTCCCGAGCTGGCAGCGGGTCACGCCTTAAGCCGCGGCGGCCAGGGGTCAGACCTTTGCCAAGGGACCGTGCGGCGCCGACCCGCGGACGCGGCGGCGCCGATCACGGCTCGGGTGACCAGGTTAGCCAGGAGTTGAAGGGCGGTTGAAGCTTGGTCGATCGCCGGGGACCACGATCGGCCGATGGATGACGTCAGGATCGGGGCGCTGGTCCGCGCACTCAGGATCCGCGCGGGTATGCGGCAGGTCGACCTCGGACGGGCCGCGGGCGTGTCCCAGTCGTTGATCTCGTCGATCGAATGCGGGCGCCTCGAGACCTCGACGGTCGCGACGCTTCGGCGAGTGCTTACTGCGCTCGGCGCTCGCTTCGATGGGCAGGTGCTTTGGCGAGGAGCGAATATCGACCGACTCCTCGACGCCCGGCACGCCGCGCTGGTGGAAGCCTCCGTCAGAACACTGCGCCGCATCGGTTGGAACACGGTCGTCGAAGCCACCTATTCGATCTACGGCGAGCGCGGGTCGATCGACGTGCTTGGCGGCATGCACGAGAACCGAACTTCGTCGTCGAGGAAGTCAAGACCGACATTCCTCGGATCGAGGAGATGCTCCGCAAGCTCGACGAGAAGGCGCGACTCGTCCGCGACCAATCGCGTTTGATCGGTTTGGTTGGCGTCCCCTAGCCGTGGGGCGGATCCTCGTTCTACCCGACACCGATCGCGCCCGTCGGTTGATCGCAGCCCACGAGGACATTCTCGCTAGTGCGTTCCCGGCTCGCGGCCCTCGCGTTCGGCGATGGCTTCGGAAGCCGTCCGGGAACCTGTCGGGGATCGTGTTTGTCGCGGACACCACCATGCGTGGTACAAACGCCAGAAGCGTGGGCGTGCACCGGGTCAGAGTCCGGCGCCAGAGCCCGGAGATGGCTGATCCGGGCGCTAGCACCCGGTCCGTTGATGTTGGCGCCGCAAATCGCGGTGCCGCTGAGCCGGGGCTGGCTCGACGACCGCCGGGGCTGATGTCAGCGACAAATCCGGTATTCGCGGGCACGGACGATGCGACAGGCGACGCCTACTCGTCCTCGGCGGCCGCAGCGGCGTCCGCGGCGCCGGCGCACGCCGCGCGGCTCCTTGCCCTTCGGCCAGTACAGCTCCTTCTTGATCTGCTCCTCGGGGAAGCCGCGCTCGAGCAGGGTCTGCCTCGGCGGCGAGGATCATGTCCGGGTTGCCGCAGATGTAGGCGATCGTGTTCGTGGGGCGTCAGGCCGAGATCGTCGAGGACCGGCGCGACGATGCCTCGACGCGACCGGTGCGGCCGCTCCAGCCCGCATTCGCCGGATCGTCCGGGCGCGACACGGTCGGGACGTAGGTGACCGGGTAGTCGCCCGACGCTGCCCAGCCCTCCAGGAGGTCGCGATAGCCAAGGTCGGCCACGTAGGACACGCCGTTCAGGAAGACGGCCTTCCGCGGGCCGCCCGTCGCGCAGGGCATCGACGCATCATCGACACGAACGGCGCGTTGCCCGTGCCGGACGAGATGAAGAGGTGCGTCCGATCGTCGTCGGGCTCGAGGATGAACTTGCCCTTCGGCCCGATCATCCGCATCCGGTGGCCGACGGGCAGCCGCCACAGCAGCGGCGTGAACGTGCCGCCGCTGGACCAGGCGGACGTAGAACTCGTAGCCGGTCGTCGCCGGCCACGCGCGGGAGCCGATGCGACCGAGTAGGGCCGCTGCACGATCTTGCTCGTCGACGAACACGCCGATCGTCATGTACTGGCCCGGCACGAACGGCGTGGGCTCGGCGTCGAACTTGACCCAGAAGTAGACCAGGCTCTCGTGCTTGTCCTCGCGCGCCAGGAGCGTCGCGTTGTAGCGCTCGTCGTCGGTCGCGATGACGCCGCTCGGCGCGGCAGCCGCGTCGGCGGCGAGGTCGGTCATGGGAAGGACGCATCTCCGGTGCGGGTTCCGAAGATGGTACCCGGCGACGGGGCCGGCACCGGTGACGATCGCGGAACGGGTTGCTGCGGCGCGACCCCGCCCGGAACGTGGGTCGCGCCACCCGACCGCCGGCCGTCCTGCGCGAACGGCCCAAGCGAGTCGGGTGGCAGGGAGCCAACCCTCGGTGAAGGTCGCTACGCGGGATCCCGCCATGCCCCCGGCACGACACGTTCGGATTCCAATCGTCGAAGACGCCCACGGGGATTCGGTCTTCCAGATCCAGGCGTGGATCTCATAGAACATCGGGCAGCCCGTAGCGGTTGCGGCGCCGTCACCAGCGAGAGTCGGCTGGCCGAAAGAGCCGCGGCACGGTCGCTCCGTTGGCCGTTCTGCCAGGCGTCCTTGAGGACAACGTACTCGACCGCCACCAGCTTGATAGCCCCCGTCCTTGCGCGGTTCGTAGACGAGCACCTCTGGACGGAGCTTGATCGAGCGCCGGGTCCTCGACCAGCGCGCCCTTCACATAGTGCTGGCCCATGCCGCCGGTGCCGGTCTTGTCGGTGCACTGGTAGAACACCGCCGTAGCCGGCGGCCATCGGCGATGTCCAGGTTATGGAACGCGTCCGTGGCAGCACGGACCTGGTTGAGTTGGGTCGTCGCGGCTTCGCCGCACTTCCGGCCACGACGGCAGCGGTCCCGACGATCGCCGTCACGACGATCGCGCTCACCATGGCCGTTCGAGCGGTCCGGAGGCGGCTCGGCAGACGCCGAGCAAACCCTTGCCCTTCATCGATGTCACCTCACACCTCGATCGGGAGTTCGTAGACCTCGGCTGTCGGGTGCCCGGCGCGCTCGTGGATCCGCATGATCGATTCGCTGCGATGGGCCCGTCGCGAGGCAGAAGACCTTGCCGGCGTCGGGATCGAGCCAGGCGCGCTCGAAATGGACGCCTTCGTCCTTCTCGATCGCCAGGTCGCGCCTGGTGCGCCTCCTTGAGCTGCTCGGCGGTCACGCCGAAGAACCCGGAATGCACGTCCATGAACTTGGCCATCGCTGCCTCCTCCTCGTCGGTGCCCGGCCCATCGGCCGGGCCGCTGCGGCAGCGTTCGCGTCGGCAGAAGGACGCCGTCATCGGTCGAACGACCGATGACGCTCGCACGCGAACGCCCTACACTTCGGGCTCATGGCGCACGTCGGATCCCGTGCGTGCCCCCTCCTGATCGGTCGCGACGACCTGCTCGATCTCGCCGACCGCCGCCTCGACGAGGTCGTCGCCGGCCGCGGACACTTCCTGCTGGTCGCCGGTGAGGCCGGCATCGGCAAGACCCGCTTCCTGGACGCGGTCACGCAGAAGGCCGAGGAGCGCGGGTTCGCGGTCGATCGGGGCTACCTCGCCCCGCAGGACCGCGACGTCCCGGCGGCCTCGATCCTCGACATGGCGCGGACGATGCTGCGGATCGCCGCGTCTTCGCGGCGCTTGGGCGCGACCTGCTGGCCTGCGGGACGCGACGATCGAGGCCGAATCGGTCCGATCGCCGCCAGCTGGTCCATGGACGTCGTCGACCGGATCCTCGCTGAGCTGTCAACGGCCCGACCCTGTTCGGCTTCGAGGATCTCCAGTGGGCCGACGAGCTCAGCCTCGAGATCATCGCGGAGCTGGCTCGCCGGTCGCGGGACCGGCAGCTCCTGTGTGCGGCGGGGTATCGCACCGACGAGGCGCTGCCCGGCACCACCCTGCGGGACTGGCGGTCACGCCTGTTCACGCAGCGGATCGCCGAGGAGGTGCGCCTCGCGCCGCTGTCCCAGGACGAGACCGCGCTGGTGACGACGCTGATCCTCGATACGGGCCTGCCGGCGCCGCGCGAAGTCGCCGCTGCGGTATACGAGCGACGGACGGCATCCCGCTGCACATCGAGGAGCTGCTGGGTGCGCTGAGTGCCGACGCCCGCGCCAACGGGCTCGCGATCCGGGAGGCAGGTCCCCGAAACGATCGAGGACGCAGTCCTGGCCCGGCTGTCACACCGAACGCCGGAGGCGCAGGCCGTCGTCAAGGCCGGCGCGATCATCGGGCGCTGCTTCACGCCCGAGGTCCTCGCCGGGATCATGGACGTGCCGGCGGAGACGATCGAGGCGCCGCTCCAGGAGCTGATCGACAACTTCGTCCTCGAGCCACCCGGTGCCCGGGGCTGTCTACGACTTCCGCCACCAGCTCCTCCGCGATGCGGTGTACCGGAGCGTGCCCGGTCGCCGATCGGCGACGGTTCCACGCCCGTGCGGCCGAATTCGGCGCCCTGCTCGAGGGTGCGTCCGAGATCCACTCGTCGCTGCACTACGAGCGGGCTGGCCTGGGACGAGAGGCGTTCGAGTCCGCTTTGGCGGGCGCCAAGGAGGCGGCCAGGCTATCGGCCGCACGGAGTCCTTCGACTCTACAGGCGCGCAGTCGACAACATGCCGGCCGATCTCGACCCCGCGGCGCGTGGCGAGATCCTCGAGGCATTCTCGGTCGCGGCGTCCTCCATCGAGGAGAACCCGATGTCGATCGAGGCATCGCTTGCGTCGGGCGGCGGCCTTCCGCGACAGCCGGCGATGCCGCATAGGGCGATCCTCTCGCTGGTGGGGTCCTCGCGGCGTGGCGTCGCGAAGGTCGAGCCGATCTCACAGCGACGTGCGCTCGCGATGGAGCTGTGGACCGAGCTCATGGCGCTCCCAGGTGCGATGAACCGTCGCTGGAGGCTACGGCCCGGGCGGATGCATCCCTGAACGTCATGCTCGCGCACCTCGATGCGAATGCCCTCGCGGCGTCGAAGCACTGGCTGGGGATCTTTCGCGAGGCCGCCGATCGCCACCGCCGACGACGACTGGAAGGCCGTCCTCGAGTGGCACGAGGGGGTCTTCGAGGTGATGACAGGTCGACCGGTCGTGGGGATCGAGCGGATCAGTGTCGCGGCGCACAGCGCCGAGAAGGCTGGTTCGAGATGACAGGCGTGAGTGCCTTTCGTGACGCCGCGGCTGTCGGCTGCGCGGACATGGACTACGACGACGCGCGACCGGATTGATCGATGAGGGCCTGCGCTACGCCGACCGATCGAGCAATCACACTGTGCCCACGTCATGGCCGCAACCGACGCGATGGTGGCGTGGGCCGACGGCAGGCTGGTCCGACGCCGCGAAAACAGGCGCGACAAGCCGTCGCCGACCACGGCTGCGCGAGGGCGCGAACATGGCCCGCTGGGCGCTCGGCTATGTCGCGATGGGCCGCGGCGATGCTCGACGAGGCGACCGCCGAGTTGACGTCGGCGCTCGGCGTTCGGCGAGCGAAGCGAAGCGATCGAGCTGATCCTGCCGCCGATGTGGGGACTCGCGGAGGCGGCGCTCCTGCGCGGCGAGCGGGAGCGCGCATTCGAGATCTGCAAGGACGCCCTCGAGCGTGCGACGGCGGTCGGCGAGCGCTTCCTGCTCGTGCCCTTCGTCGTGACAGGCGTCCGGGCCGGGCAAGCCGCCGGTCGACCGGCGGCCGCTGCCGCGTGGCATGCGGACGTTGCCGAGGCAGCTCGGAGCCAGTGGCCGACCTCGCCGTAGCGGCGCTCGCCCACGGCCGTGGTCTGGTCGTGCTCGCCGACGGGGCGACCGGCTTCGCCGAAGTCGTCCCTCGAGGCGGCCGATCCGCGGCTGGGACGCCAAGCGCCGCGTCTGGGAGGCGACCTGGGCCCGGCTCGACCTGGCGTACTGCCTGATCCGCTCGAACAAGTTCGCCGAGGCGCTCGCATCGCGGTCGAGGCGCGCGGACGGGCATCGCGGCTGGATTCGCGCGTCGCTCGCCGACCGCGCCGACGCGCTCGCCCGCATGGCCCGCGGTCACGTGGCGGCCGACGAGCCGTGGCGACCATTGACTGCCCGCGAGTACGCCGTCGCGCGCCTCATCTCGGAGGGCATGACCAACGCCGAGATCGCCGACGCGCTCGGGATCGCTCCGAAGACCGCGAGCTCGCACGTCGAGCACATCCTGGCCAAGCTCGGAGCGTCCCGGCGGGCCGAGATCGCGACCTGGGCGAGCAACGTCGAGCGCAGCTCCGGGACGACGAGCGGCACCGAACGGCGTCCACGCGCGAGGCGCAGCGGTCCACTAGCCCGCTGGCGCGTGCGCCGGACCGCGCGTCCACCGCCACCCACCCGCAACCGCCGGTTGCCGAACCGCGCCGCGTACGATCCGCACACATGACGACGACCGCGACAGCGCCGGCCGACCGCGCACACAAGGCGGCCAAGCGCTACATCTACGCCTGGGGCGACGGGCGAGGCCGAGGGCAACGCGCAGATGCGCGACCTGCTCGGCGGCAAGGGCGCGGGCCTCGCCGAGATGACGATCGCCGGGCCTGCCGACGCCGCCCGGGTTCACGATCACGACCGAGGCCTGCAACGACTACTTCGCCGCCGGCGAGCAGCTGCCCGACGGGCTCTGGGACGACGTGCTCGAGGCGGTCAAGGAGGTCGAGCGGCAGACCGGCAAGGGCTTCGGCGATCCCGCCAACCCGCTGCTCGTGAGCGTCCGCTCCGGGGCCAAGTTCTCGATGCCCGGGATGATGGACACGGTCCTCAACCTCGGGCCTGAACGAGCAGACGCTCGCAGGGCTGATCGCGCTGACCGGCAACGAGCGCTTCGGCTGGGACGCGTACCGCCGCTTCATCCAGATGTTCGGGCGGATCGTGATGGAGGTCAGCGGCGAGCGCTTCGACCACGCGCTCGACGCGGCCAAGGCGCGCGCACGGCGCCGAGCAGGACACCGACCTCGACGCCGCCGCGCTGCAGGACCTCGTCGGCGAGTTCAAGGCGATCGTCAAGGCCGACACCGGCCGCGACTTCCCGACGACCCGTACGAGCAGCTCGATCTCGCGATCAAGGCCGTCTTCGCGTGCTGGTTCGGCAAGCGCGCCCGCGACTACCGCAAGAACCAGCAGCATCGCCGACGACCTCGGGCACGGCGGTCAACGTCGTGACGATGGTCTTCGGCAACATGGGCGACGACTCGGGGACCGGCGTCGCGTTCACCCGCGACCCGAACACCGGCGAGAAGGTGCTCTTCGGCGAGTAC
Source organism: uncultured Chloroflexia bacterium (assembly GCA_963788235.1). Classification (GTDB taxonomy): domain Bacteria; phylum Chloroflexota; class Limnocylindria; order Limnocylindrales; family CSP1-4; genus SPCO01. The sequence continues at coordinate 18,521 of CAWBFV010000005.1, forward strand.
CTGACCAACGCCCAGGGCGAGGACGTCGTCGCCGGCATCCGGACCGCGCCGAAGATCGCCCAGATGCAGACCGACATGCCCGAGGTCTACGCCGAGTTCCAGCGGATCGGCCAGCAGCTCGAGCGCACTACCGCGACGTCCAGGACCTCGAGTTCACGATCGAGCGCGGCCGCCTGTACATGCTCCAGACGCGGTCCGCGAAGCGGACCGCGGCCGCCGCCGTGCAAGATCGCCGCCGACATGGTCGACGAGGGCACGATCACCAAGGAGGAGGCGATCGCCCGGATCGAGCCCGCGCACGTCGACCAGCTGCTGCGCGACCACGTTCGACCCGCAAGGCGCTCGCAGAGCGCGACGAAGATCGTCAACGGCCTCAACGCGTCGCCGGGCGCGGCCGTCGGTCGGGCGGTGTTCGACGCCGACACGGCGGTCGAGTGGGTCGAGCCGCGGCGAGAAGGTCGATCCTCGTCCGCATCGAGACGTCGCCCGACGACTTCCACGGCATGGCCGTCGGCCCAGGGCATCATCACGGCCCGCGGCGGCGCGACGTCGCACGCCGCGGTCGTCGCCCGCCAGATCGGCAAGCCGTGCGTCGCCGGCTCGGCGCGACCTGCTGGTCGACTACGGCGCGCAAGCAGGCGCACTGCAACGTGACCGGGACGGAGTTCAAGGAAGGCGACTGGGTCAGCCTCGACGGCACGACCGGCGCGCTCTACGTCGGCGCGCTGCCCACGGTCGACGCGCGCTTCGAGGACCAGCCCGAGCTCCAGAAGGTCCTCACGCTGGGCCGACGAGATCCGCCGCATGGAGCGTCTGGACCAACGCCGACAAGCCCGAGGAGGCCGCCCAGGCCCGCAGCTACGGCGCCCAGGGCATCGGCCTCTGCCGCACCGAGCACATGTTCCGCGAGGGCGAGCGGCTCGAGATCGTCCGTGACGCGATCCTCGTCGCGAACCAGGCGACACGGGCCAAGGCGCAAGCGGCGACGCCGGGGAGGCAGCTCGACGCCGACGACCGCGCGGCGATCGACCGCTTCGATGCCGCGATGGCCAAGCTCGAGGTCCTCCAGCAGGGCGACTTCGAGGGCATCTTCAAGGCGATGGACGGCCTGCCGGTCGTCATCCGGCTGATCGACCCGCCGCTCCACGAGTTCCTGCCCGAACCTCGAGGAGCAGCTCGTCAAGGTCACGCGGGCCGAGGCGACCGGCGGCGCGTCCGAGGAGGACAAGGTGCTGCTCGCGACGATCAAGTCGATGCACGAGCAGAACCCGATGCTCGGCCTGCGCGGCGTCCGCCTCGGGCTGATGATCCCGGACTTCGTGAAGATCCAGACCCGGGCGATCCTCAACGCCCAGATCGCGGTCAAGGCGGCCGGCGGCAACCCGATCGCCAAGATCATGATCCCGCTCGTCGGCCACGTCAACGAGCTCGAGCGCGACCAAGGAGCTGCTCGAGGCCGAGGCCCAGGCCGTCGAGGCGAAGGCCGGCGTCGAGGTCGACTACAAGTTCGGCACGATGATCGAGGTCCCGCGCGGCGCGCTGACCGCGGACGAGATCGCCAAGGACGCCGCGTTCTTCAGCTTCGGCACCAACGACCTGACCCAGATGACGTTCGGCTACAGCCGCGACGACGCCGAGGGCGGCTTCCTCCTCAAGTACGTCGAGGACGGCATCCTGCCGGCGAACCCGTTCCAGACCCTCGACGACGCGGTGGCGGGCCTCATGAAGATCGCGGTCGACAAGGGTCGCGCGACGCGCCCGGACATCGAGCTCGGCATCTGCGGCGAGCACGGCGGCGACCCGGCGTCGATCTTCAAGTGCGAGGCGATCGGGCTCGACTACGTGTCGTGCTCGCCGTTCCGCGTCCCGGTCGCCCGCTCTGGCCGCGGCGCAGGCCGCGCTCACGAGGATGGCCGAGCGCGACAAGTAGCGGACTCCGAGGCCGAGCGACGCTCCGCGAGCCATCGGCCGAGGATCGAGCGCGACAAGTAGCGCGATGGGCTGCCCGAGCCCAAGACCCTGGCGGTCCGGTGTAGTCTAGGGTCGTACAGGGGGCATGCGCGCTTGCAACTGCCGATCGGCGAGTCGGATCGAGACGCTGCGGGTCGGGATCGGACTCGTTCCGCCGGCCCTGATCGCGATGGTCTTGCTCGGTGGACCGACGGCCGCCTGGCTGCTGTATCGATTTGTCGTGCAGCCGCGCACCGCCCGACAGCGAGCCTTCGAGCGGCGTCGTTCTGGGTCTGCCCCAACTGCCGGTCGGTCAACGATTTCCGGCTCTCCGCTGCTACCGCTGCGACTCGCCGACCGGCGCGCCGACCTCGAGGTCATCGAGGCACGGCCGTGGGCCGCGTCGCCTGGACCCGGTCGGGCCCGGCCTCGACTTGGGTGGCCCGGCGCCGCGCTCCGCCTGCCGCGACCGATCACGCAGATCGACACGGCGCGCCCGCTGGAGACGTCGTGGAGCCGTGGGACGACACCGGGACGGCTGGACGAGGAATTCGAGAGGATCGTGCGGCAGTGCCGGATGTCGCGGCGATGACCGAGGTCATCGAGGCGCCCGCCCGGCGACGCGCCGCGCGCCGCGCCGATCCCGGTCGGACCGGACGCCCCGCCGTGGCCAGGCCGCGGCGCGTCGCCGTGGCCGGCGCAGACCCCGACCGGGACGACGACCCGCCCGCCGCCTGACCCTCGCGTGACGCCCCCGCGCTCGGATCGACCCGCCGCACCGCGTCCTCATCGTCGGCGGCGGCTTCGCGGGCCTGTACGCCGCGCGAAGCCTCGAGAGCGACCCCGAGGTCGCGGTCACGCTGCTCGACCGCCGCAACTTCCACCTGTTCCAGCCGATGCTGTACCAGGTCGCGACCGGCGCCCTGTCGCCCGGCGACATCGCCCAGCCGCTGCGCTCGATCCTGCGCGCGCCAGCGGAACGCGACGGTCATCCTCGGCGAGGCCGTCGGGATCGACGTCGACGGGCGCGCAGGTCCAGTCTCGGACGGCGGACCGATCGGCTACGACACGCTGATCGTCGCGACCGGCGCCCACCACACGTACTTCGGCCACGACGAGTGGGCGCAGCTACGCGCCGGGGCTCAAGACCATCGAGGACGCGACCGAGATCCGGCGGCGCGTGCTCATCGCGTTCGAGGCCGCGGAACGGGAAGCCGATCCGGACCGGCGCGCGCGAGTGGATGACGTTCGTGCTCGTCGGCGGCGGCCCGACCGGCGTCGAGCTGGCCGGCTCGCTCGGCGAGATCGCCCGGGACACGCTCAAGCGCGACTTCCGCGCGATCGACCCGGCCGACGCCCGGATCATCCTCGTCGAGGCCGATGGACCGGGTGCTGCCGACCTTCCCGCCCGGTCGATCGGCGTCGGCGAAGCGGCAACTCGAGCGTCTCGGGGTCACGGTGCGGCTCGGAGACACGGTGACCGCCATCGACGACGACTCGGTCAGCGTGGTCCCGTCGGCCGACCGCGAGGCGACGCAGGAGCCGATCCCGACGCGCACCGTGCTGTGGGGCGCGGGCGTGATCGCCTCGTCGTTCGCCCGCAAGGTCGCGGAGGCCGCCGGCGCGAAGACCGACCGGAACGGCCGGGTCCTGGTCGAGCCCGACCTGACCGTTCCCGGCCATCCCGAGATCTTCGTGGTCGGCGACGCGGCCGTGCAGCCGTGGAAGCCGGACCGCGCGACGCCGGGCGTCGCGCAGGGCGGGATCCAGGGCGGCTCGTATGCGGCCAAGGTGATCCGCCGTCGGATCCTCGGTCGCCCGTGGGAGCCGTTCCGCTACAGCAACCACGGCGACGTGGCGGTCATCGGGCGGCTGTCGGGCGTCACGGACATCCCCTGGATGGGCCCGTTCGGGCAGCAGGGCGGCTTCACGGCGTGGCTGCTGTGGCTGGGCATCCACATCGCCTACCTGATCGGCTTCGCCAACCGGTTCGTCGTGCTGGTCCGTTGGGCGTGCTCGTTCCTCACCCACGGCCGCGGCACGCGGCTGATCACGGGCCGCCAGCTGCTGCCACCGATCGAGGAGCCGGAGCCGCCGGTGATCGCACCGTTCGAGGACGAGGACGAGAACGTCGTCCAGCCGGCGCGGCTGGTACCCAGGTCGGGTCCCGCCGTCGAAGCCGCCGTGAAGCGCAAGAAGAAGCGAGCAGCCCGCGGCGGCTGATAGCGCCGCCACTTCGGGTTCACGACGGCCCGGTTTCTGCCAAATGTTTCGTGACCAGCACGTTCGGCCGGTTGTCATGCATAACCGTGCCGTACTCGCATGCATCGTCATGCAGGCCGCTCGTGTCAAAGGGCCGGATCCGCCGAAATCGGTGCATGTTCATCCGGTCGCCCGGGAAATTGCCCTCCCGACCGTGCCCAATGTCCAGCTGGCGCGACATTCGACAGGATCCCGCCAAAGGGCTGCGGCTAGGCCACTATCCTCACCCAATGACCGCAGCCAGAACCCGAATGCTCCTGCTGCTCGGGCTCGTCATCGGCGTCGCGGCCATTGCTGTGGTCGCGAGCGGCTTGGGGTCGCGCATCCTCGATGGACCGGCGGCGTCGTCCGCCCAGGGAGCGGGGGCCTCGGCATCTGCCGGTGCCGGAGCGGCTGTCGAATGGCCTGCCCCGTCGGATCCGCTGGAACGGACGGTCGCAGCTGGTCTCGAGCCAGCGCCGAGTGAGGGCAGGGCCAATCACGTCCACGCGCACCTGGACGTCTTCGTCGACGGCAAGCCGATCGCGGTGCCGGCGGGATCGGCATCAACATCAACGATCCGGAGGTGAGCCGGTTCGACGATCCCGGTGGGGTCGCGTATGGCGGCATCAAGGTGTGCGGCCAACCGTGTATCTCGCCGCTCCACACGCACGCCGGGACCGGCATCATCCACACGGAGGCCGACACCGCGGAACCGAATACGCTCGGTCAGTTCTTCACCGAGTGGGGCGTGGACCTGAGCGAGTCTTGTGTCGGCGAGTACTGCAGCCCGCAGCCGATCGCCATCTACCTCAACGGCCGGCGGTACACGGGCGACCCGCGCGCGATCGAGCTGAACGATCAGCGGCAGATCGCGATCGTGATCGGCACGCCGCCTGCGCAGATCCCGAGTACGGCCGACTTCTCGCAGGACTAGCCGACAGCCGTCAGTCGAAGTCGATCACCTGGCGCACGTACTCGCCGCGGCGCATCGCCGCGAACGCGTCCTCGAGGTCGGCGAGCCCGACCCGCCGATCGATCAGCGTTGACGCTGGCAGGCGTCCCTCGATCGACCACGCGGCGTAGCGCGGGAAATCGATGGCCGGGTCGGCTGAGCCATAGTTCGACGCGATGATCCGCCGCGCGCCGTCGACGAACGGGTAGACCTCGAACGACGCGCGCGTACCGACCGGCGTCATGCCGACGAGCACGGCTGTTCCGCCGACCGGTAGGGCGGAGATGGCCAGCTCGACCGTCGACGGTCGGCCGATCGCCTCGAACACGTAGTCGGGGCCGCCGTCCGTCAGGTCGCGCGTCGCCTCGACGGTAGCGGCCGCGTCGTCGGTCGCGAGGAGCGTGTCGGTCGCACCGACGGATCGGGCCACGTCGAGCTTGGCGGCCACCCGGTCGATGGCGACGATCTGCGACGCGTCTGCGAGGACCGCGCCCATGACGCACGACAGGCCGACGCCGCCGAGCCCGATCACCGCCACGGAACGGCCAGCTGGCACGGCCGCGGTCTTGAGCACCGCGCCGACGCCCGTCGTGACACAACAACCGATCAGCGCCGCGACCGCCGGATCCGTTTCGGGTCGAACCGTGATGGCGGCGGCGGCCGGCACCACGGAGTGCGACGCCATCGTCGCGATCGCGCAGTACGACCGAACGCCACGGAACGCCGTTGTGCCGTCGAGCAGCGTGTGCCGGTACGACGGGGAGTCGGGGCACGCCCACACCTCGCCCCGACGGCACGACCGGCACACGCCACACGGGATCAGCCAGGCCAACGCGACGAGGTCACCGACGCGTGGCGTGGTCACGCCCGGGCCGACCGCTTCGACCACGCCTGCGCCCTCATGGCCCATCACGATCGGCGTCGGGCGGTCCCACTCCCCGTCGCGGACGTGCAGGTCGGAATGGCACACGCCGGATGCCAGCATGCGCACGCGGACCTCGCCATCCCGCGGCTCGATCAGCTCGAGCTCGCGGATCTCGACCGGCTGGCCGACCGCGGCCAGGACCGCCGCTCGCGCAGTGACTCGAACATCGGGCGGGGGAGGCACCCCGCCAGTATCGTTGCCGCATGGAGCCACTGCCCCAGGGTTTCCGCTGGCCCGACGGCTACCGCGCGGCCGCGATCTTCACGTTCGACGTCGACGCGGAAGCCGTGATGCTCACCGACCATCCCGAGGTCGTCGACTACCTCGACGTGATCGGCCACCAGCGCTACGGGCCACAGGTCGCCGTGCCGCGACTGCTTCGGATGCTCGATCGGCGCAACCTGCGGACGACGTTCTTCATCCCGGGCTGGGTCGCCGAGACGTGGCCGGACGTGGCGCGCTCGATCCGTGACGCCGGCCACGAGATCGGCCATCACGGGTACATGCACGAGAGCGTGCGCGGCAAGGACGAGGCCACCGAGGTCGGCTACCTGCACCGGGGCCTCGAGGCGCTCGACACCGTGCTCGGCATCCGCCCGATCGGCTATCGCGCGCCGTCGTGCGACATGAACTTCCGCACGCCCGACCTGCTCGCCCGGCACGGCTTCACGTACAGCTCCGGGATGATGGACTCGGACCACCCGTATCGATGGTCGTCCGGGTCTGATCGAGCTCCCGATGCATTGGAGCCTCGACGACTGGAACCGGTACAACTACGTCCCCGGGCTATGCGTCGTCGCCGATCCTGCGGCCGAGCGAGGTCTGCGCGGCCTGGGGCGAGGAGCTCGACGCGATCGTGGAGGTCGGTGGGCTCTTCGACCTGACGATGCACCCGTTCATCAGCGGCCGGCCGGCCCGCGCCGTCGCGCTCGAGCAGCTGATCGCGCGAGCGCAGTCGATGGATGGTGTCTGGGTCGCCGCCGCCGATGACATCGCGAACTGGGTCTCGCAGCTCGACCTACCGCCGGTCAGCCACGAGGCGCCGGTGGTCGACCGCTGACGCTGACGTCAGGAGCGGGGCAGCACCCGCAGCACGCCGACCATGCCGTAGGCCTCGTGGCCCGGGCAGGTGGCAGATGTACAGGTAGTCCCCGGGCTGATCGAAGGCCACGGTCGTCGTGACCGTGGTACCGGCCGGGATCGAGACCTCGGTCGGGCGAGCGCCGTGGATGCGGCTCCGTGCCGGTCCGGTGGCGCTCGTGGAACGCCGCGTCACCCACGAGCCACTCGTGGTCGATCGGGTCGGTGTTGACGAGCACGATCGTGATCGGGACGCCGGCCGTGCGCGACCACCTCGGCCGGCGTGAACTGCGAGAAGTGGATCCCGATCGTCGGCCGTGGTGGCCGGTCGAGCGCAGGCCCGGAGCCTCGACCCAGGCCGCGGCGATCGCCGCCAGCCCGAGCGACAGCGCGATCCCGCCGACCAGGGCGAGACGCCCCGGCCGGCGGGCCTTGGGACCGCTCGAGGGCGCGGCCGAAGCCGGGACGTCACTGGCACGTCGACTAGATCGGCCAGCCGTCGCCGGTCGAGCGCGCGATCAACAGCGACGATCGCCCCGATGCCGACACGCCGACGAACGACAGCGCGCGAACCAGCGGAGTCGCCGCGATCACGGTCGGGTCGGCGGCGCCCGGCAGGTCGAGCCCGGCCGCGACACGGGACGGCGACCGGCACCGGTCGCATCGACCGCGAGGTCGATAGCCGAGCTGCGGCGGCGTCGGCGTCGATCGCGATCTTGGTCAGCCAGCCGCGTCGCGGCACCCACTCCATGCCGCGGTCGGACCGCAGGTCGGCGAGCAGCGAGCTCGGTCGCGGGCGCGCTGTGGTCGAGCTTCATGCCGTTGAACCCGTCGGGCGCCGGCAGCAGGGCCGGGCCTGGTCGGTCATCAGGTACACGTCGGCCTCGACGCGCTCGCTCGCCGGACTTGCCGAGGCGCCAGGATCCGCAGCGGGACCCACGGGTTGTCGGTCGGGATCGTGATGTGGACCGGCGTGCCGTCGCCGACGTGCTGGCCGCGCTCCGCGGCCGCGTCGCCGTCGAACGCGGCGGCGAGGAAGATCGGGCTGCGCTGCGCGTAGAAGTCGAGCACCTCGGGGGCGTCGGGCGGGAGGCGGAAGCCGTGGTCGGTGGCCCACTGGCCGACCTCCTCGGCGCCGCCCTTGAGGACCGTGATGTCGAGCGCGTCGATCGTGACCTCCATGAGGACCTCGGCGCTCGCGCGCGGCGACGCTCGCGAGCGGCGCCGAAGAACGCGTCGCTCCGGCACGGGATCGGTCTCGCGGAGCAGGCGCTGGAGCGTCCAGTCGCCGCCCTTCTCGACGCTCGTCGGGACCCCGGGGAGCGGCGTCAGGCTGCCGAACGCACCCGCCGCCACCGGCGAACTCGAACGAGGTCACGTAGTGCTCCACCCCGTCGTGGTAGCCCGCGAACGTCGTGGTCCGCAGGAGGTTGACGGCCCCGTTGGGGCCGATGAGCCCGCCGCAGGCTAGAGCGGGGGCCGCGCTGATGGCGACCAGGAGGAGGCCGGCGGCGAGGGCGATGGACGCCTGCCGGCACGGGTGATCGATCGCATGGTCGATCCTCCTGTGGACGGCCGGCCCCGCCGTCGGGCCGGTCCGTCTCGGGTCTGAGACTCCCGAGACGGCCGCGAGTGTTCCCGGGTCCCGGGGCCCGTGCGTGGCCCCATCGCGGCATGGCCGGACGGCCCGATGCCCGGCATGCGCCCTTGCGCCAGGCACGGCCGACCCGCCGCCCTCGTCCTGGCCGCTCGCTGGTGCCCTCGCGCTCGTCCTCGCGGCCGCCGCCGCCGGCCCCGCGCCGCCCGCCGCCGCCGACTTCCCGGCCAAGGACAGCCGTACCACAACTACCCGAGATGGTCGCGGCCGCGATCGACCGGCGTCGCCGCCCACCCGGCCATCGTCGACAAGTTTCGATCGGCAAGAGCTACCAGGGCCGCGACATCTGGGCGGTCAAGATCTCGGACAACGTCGGGACCGACGAGGACGAGCCCGAGGTGCTGTTCGACGCGCCTCCACCACGCCCGCGAGCACCTCTCGCGTGGAGCAGGCCCTCGCGATCCTGCGCTGGCTGACCGCCGGCTACGGCTCGATCGACGCGCGTCACGCGGCTCGTCGACCGCGCGCGAGATCTGGATCGTGTTCATGGTCAACCCCGATGGCGGCGCAGTACGACCTGACCGGCTCGCCGTACCGCGGCTGGCGCAAGAACCGCCAGCCGAACGCCGGCACGACCGCGATCGGCACCGACCTCAACCGCAACTACGACTACCACTGGGCGTGCTGCGGCGGCTCGTCGAGCTCGAAGTCGTCGATCACCTACCACGGACCGAATGCGTTCTCCGCGCCGGAGACCCGCGTCATGCGCGACTTCATCGCAGCCGCGCGTCAAGGGCGGTCGACAGCAGATCACCGCGGCCATCACGTTCCACACGGCCGGCGAGGAGATCCTGTGGCCGTACGGCTACACGACGACCGACGTGCCGGCCGACATGACCAAGGACGACCACGCCGCGCTCGCGGCGCTCGGCCGGGCGATGGCCGGCCGGAACGGCTACACACCGATGCAGTCGAGCTCGCTGTACATCACCGACGGCGACGAGATCGACTGGGCGTACGGCCGCCACCGGATCTTCATGTACACGTTCGAGCTCTATCCGTCGCATGCGCAGGTCAGCCGACTCGCCCGGTTCTACCCGCCCGACGAGGTCATCACCCGCGAGACCGAGCGCAACAAGGACGCGATCCTGTACCTGATGGAGCAGGCCGGGTGCCGGTACACGATCATCGGCAAGGACAAGATCGACTGCGGCCCGTTCTTCGACGACTTCGAGATCGCCCGTGGCTGGACGGTCGACCCGGATGGGACCGACGGCGCGCGCGGCGGAGCATGGCAACGAGCCAACCCGGCGCCGACCGCCTACCAGGCCGGCACCGCGCCCTCGGGCTCGGGCGCGCTCGTTACGGGCGCGGCCGCCGGGCATCGAGCGCGCGCCAACGATCTCGACGGCGGCCCGACGACGATCCGCTCGACGCGCGATCACGCTGCCCGCCGCGCCGGTCGGGAGCCTGACGTTCCGCTACTACCTGGCCCACGCCTCGAACTCGTCGTCCGCCGACTCTTCCGCGCGTACGTCGAGGCGCGAGGACGGGACGCGGACGCTGGTCAAGCAGGAGGTCGGCGCCGCGAACATCGACAAGCCGTCGTGGACGACGGTCTCGGTGCTCGCTGGCGCCGTGGGCCGGTCAGACGATCCGGATCGTGTTCGTGGCCGAGGATCGGGGCCGGCCTCGACCGTCGAGGCCGCCGTGGAGGACGTCCGGATCACTCGGCCGTAGGGGCAGGGTCGCGCACGGAACGTCGTCCCGCCCGGGCCGGTCGACTCGACGTCGAGCGACCCGCCGTGGGCCTCGACGAGGCCGCGGGCGATCGCGAGGCCGAGGCCCGAGCCGCGTCGAGCCGGCGCCCTTGACGAACCGGTCGAAGACGTGGGGCAGCGACGTCGGGGTCGATGCCGGGGCCGGTGTCGATGACGCGGATCTCGAGTCGATCGGCGCGTCGGCGCTGGCGCGCGACCGTGACCGTGCCGCCCGACGGGGTGTGGCGCACGCGTTCGCCGACGAGGTTGGCGAGCACCTCGCGGAGGCGGACCGGGTCGACATCGATGATCGGCAGGTCGGCTGGGACATCGGCCGTGACGGTCACCTCGGTCGTGCTCCCGGTGCACCGCCGCGCCTGCGAACGAGCGCACGACCTCCTCGATCAAGACGTCGGGATCGGTCGGTTCGCGGTGCAGCGGCAGCGTGCCGGCCTCGGAGAGCGCCACCGTGCGCAGGTCATCGATGAGCCGCTCCATGACGCCGGCCTGCTCGAGGATCGCGGTGAGGTGCGCCTCGTCGGCCGGGTGGACGCCATCGATCATCGCCTCGAGGTTCCCGGCGATCACCGTCGAGCGGCGTGCGCAGCTCGTGGCTGACGTCATTGAGCAGCGTGCGACGCTGGTCCTCGTTGCGCTCGAGTCGATCGACCATCGTGTTGAAGCCGCGCGACGAGGTGGCGGACCGAGCGGCAGTCCGCGTCGTGGCGGCGTGACGCGCATCGAGTAGTCGCCGGCCTCGACCCGCGGCCGTCGCGTCGACGAGCTCGTCGAGCGTGCGCGCCGATCGGTCGCAGTCGGCGCCCGACCAGGGCGACGAGCACGATCGCGATGACCCCGAGCAGGAGCGCCGGAGGCGGCCGAGATTGGCGACGAGGGCGACGACGCTAGCAACGATCCGCCGACGAAGCAGCCCGAAGAAGATGAGGAAGAGGCATCCGAAGACGGGCGCCGGCCGCGCGCGCCAGGGCGGTATCGCCGCGCCATTGCTGACGCCGTCGCCACATCTCGCGGCGGTAGGCGCGCCAGTCCTCGGGCGGCTCGTCCGACCACGGCGGGCCGCCGCGCCACGGGGGTCCGTCGCGCCAGGGTGGGCCGCGCTGCGGCTCGGGCGCTCGCCGGTCGGGCGGTCCTGCGGGTCCGTCATCGATCGTCCGCCAATCGATAGCCGACGCCGTAGACCGTGAGCACGTACCTCGGCGGGCGCGGATCGGGCTCGAGCTTGCGGCGCAGGTTCTTCACATGCGAGTCGATGGCGCGCTCGTAGCACTCGAACGCGACGCCGTGCAGCGCATCGAGCAGCTGCGAGCGCGTGAAGATGCGGCCGGGCTGGCGCGCGAGCGTGGCGAGCAGCGTGAACTCGGTCGGGGTGAGCTCGATGGCGCGGCCGGCGACGTCGGTCTGCATGCGCGGGACGTCGAGAGTCGATGTCGCCGACCCGGATCACGTCGCCGGCCGGCTTCCTGCCGCTCGGCGCGGCGGAGCACGGCGCTGCACACGCGCGACGAGCTCGCGCGGGCTGAACGGCTTGGTGATGTAGTCGTCGGCGCCGAGCTCGAGGCCGAGCAGCTGGTCCACCTCGTCGTCGCGCGCGGTGAGCATCACGATGGGGACGTCGGAGTCGCGGCCCGGCAGTGCGCGCGCGACATCGAGGCCATCCAGCCCGGGCAGGCCGAGGTCGAGCACGACGAGGTCGGGGGGACGTGTGCGTGCGGCCTCGAGCGCAGCGGGGCCGTCGGACGCGGCGACGACCTCGAAGCCGGCGTGCTCGAGATAGTCGCGTGTCAGCTCGACGATGCGCGGCTCGTCATCTACGACCAGGATCGTGCTCATCACGGCATCCTAGCGACACGGATGCGCCCTCCCGGGGGTCCGGGAGGGCGCGAGGTCCGCGGGGATGGCTCAGCTCGAGGCCGGTCCGCCGGTGCGTCGGCGGGGTCGAGCCGGTCGAGCCGCCGAGCCGGTCGAGCCGGTCGAGCCGGACTCGCCGGTCGAGCTCGATCCGCCGTGCGACTCCCGATGCCAGTCCTCGAAGGTCTGGTGGAAGCGGCTGCGCGGGTCGTGCTCGCCGTTGGCCCATCGACCGGACCGCCCGGGCCCCACTTGCCATAGCCGCCGCCCCAGCCACCGCCGCCCAGCCACGACCGCGCCCGAAGGCGGCGCGGAGCAGGCCGAAGATGATGAAGATGAAGAGCAGGGTGCCGAGGAACCCGAAGATCGAGAACCCGTGGCCCCAACCCGGCCGTATCCGTAGCCATAGCCGTACGGGTAGCCATAGGCCCCGGGGCGACCGGCGTGACGACCGTGCCGGCGGGGGCATGGCCGCAGCCGTGGTGACCGCGGTATATAGCCCGGCCTGGTAGGCCTCGTTGGCGACGAACCCACCGCCGATCACGATCGCCGCGACGACCAGCAATCCGATGAACAAGTTACGCATGGATGTGTGAACTCCTTTTGTCTGTGGCCACACGCTCGGTGGCCGATCCATGCGTCGGATACTCCGGGCAAATATGGAGCGCCGATGGAGGCGCCGGGGAGGTTCCGTATGATCGGGAGCCACGGAGGACGCCCGATGATGGAACCGGCGAACGATCCAGGGATGCTCGGTGGGCGTGATCGCCCGATGTGCCCGCTCTGTGGCAACGGCACGTTCCGCGCGAGGAGGGCAAGTTCGACAGCGCCTGGGCCTGACGGCCCACCGCGTCGAGATGCTGATCTGCCAGCGCTGCTCGTACGTGCTGACGTTCTACGAGGGCAACACGATCTTCGATTTCGACTGACGGACGCGATCGCGCCGTTTCGACGACGCGCGACTACGATCGACCGATGACGAAACGGGGCAGTCGCCGAGCTCGATGGCACGTGCTCGCAGTCGTCGTGGCTGGGCTGCTCATCGCGGCGTGCTCAGGTTCACCCGTGTTGACGGTTGCGCCATCCGCGCCCTCCTCGGCCCCGCCCGCTGCCGGTGTCAGCATCGCCGTCGGCGACTGGGGTCGTGGCCCCGGCGACAGCCTCCGCCGGGGGATCCATCGTCGGGGAGTGGGTCGGCACGCACGACTGCCAGCGGATCATGACGATGCTCGAAGGCGCCGGCCTCCACGAGTTCATCGCCGAACAGGTCTATGGCAACGAGCTCGTTCCGGGCGTGACCGAAGCGTCGCAGCTCAAGGATCCGGCCCACCCGTGCGCCGTTCGGTGCTGCGCCAGCACTCGCACTACTTCACGACCCGGCGAATTCGGGTCGAAGGACTTCCACGGTCAGCAGGTCGATGACGGCGAGTACAAGCTCGAAGGCGCCGACGGGATCGTGATCAACGACATGCGGTTCAAATACGAGATCCACGGCGACGAGCTGTCGCTCGAACCGGAGCGGGTCGACATCAGCACGTGCACGACCGAGGAGTGCCGGTTCGGCGCGACGTGGGTGCTGATGGTCGCGATGCCCGGCACGGTCTGGAAGCGCGGGAGGATCTCGAGCTAGTCACGGATATATCTCACGACATGATCGGGCCAATCCGTTCAAGCTCAGCGAAAGGGAGCGGGTGCAGATCCTCATCGTCGGCGCCAGCGGGTATATCGGCGGCCGGCTGGTCCCCCTGCTCCGCGAGCGGCCACGACCTCGTCCTCATGAGCCGCGACGCCCGCCTTGCCGACCGGTTCCCGGCCGCACGGGCGTCAGCGGCGACCTCCTCGATCCTGCGACCATCGCGCCCCGCGATGAGGAATCGAGGTGGCCTATTACCTGGCCCACTCGATGGGCGCCGGCGAGCGGGGGTTCGCGGAGCGCGACCGCCGGGCCGCCCGGCAACTTCGCGCTGGCGGCGGACGGGCAGGGGTCGCGCGGATCGTCTACCTCGGCGGCCTGGGCGAGGACGGGGCGGACCTCTCGCACCACCTGGCCAGCCGCCACGAGGCCGGCGCCGAGCTTGCCGCGCACGGGGTGCCCGTCACCGAATTCCGGGCCGCCGTGATCATCGGCTCGGGCAGCGCGTCGTTCGAGATCCTGCGCCACCTGACAGAGCGACTGCCGGTCATGATCACGCCCCGCTGGGTGGGCACGCGCTGCCAGCCCATCGGGATCCGGGACGTGCTCGACTACCTCGTCGGGGCGCTGGACCATCCCGAGGCGACCGGGCATCGTCGAGATCGGCGGCCCCGACATCCTGTCCTACGGCGACATGATGCGTACATACGCACGCCTGCGCGGGCTACGCCGGCTGATGATCCCCGTCCCGGTGCTCACCCCGCGGCTCTCCTCCTACTGGGTGAACCTGATCTCGCCCGTTCCGGCCGGGATCGCCCGGCCGCTGATCGAAGGTCTGCGCAACGAGGTGGTCGTCCGCGATCCCGGGCCGGCCGCGGCATTCGGATCTGCGTCCGCTCTCCTATTTGGAGGCGCTCCGGAGGGCGATGGACCGAGCCGATCCAGACGGCGTCGAATCGACGTGGTTCGAACGCATCGCGACGCCCGACAAGGTGGATCTGGATCGGTGACGGCCGCGCGAGGGCATGATCGTCGAGCGCCGTAGCCGAACCGTCGCTGCTCCGCCTGAGCGGGTGTTCGCCGAGATCGAGCGGGTCGGCGGTGCGGCAGGCTGGCCGTACGCGAACGTCTGTGGCGCGTCCGGGGCCTGATCGACCGCGTCGTCGGCGGCGTCGGCATGCGGCTTGGCCGACGCGATCCGGAACATTTGCGTGTGGGTGACGCGCTCGACTTCTGGCGGGTCGAGGAGATCCGCCGCCCGAGCTCCTGCGCCTGCGGGCCGAGATGCGGGTACCTGGCCGGGCATGGCTCCAGTACGAGGTGTCGCCGAGCCCGAGCGGCAGCCGCCTGATCCAGACGGCGTTCTTCGAGCCGAAGGGCCTGCCGGGTCTTGCCTACTGGATCGCGCTGTACCCGATCCACGGTCTCATCTTCCGCGGGATGGCACGGGCCCTTGGAGAACGCGCGACTCGACCCGAAGTCACAACGAGCTCGGCCTGACCGGCACGGCCGTTCGATCGAGTCCTCGCATCCGCCGCTGCAACGTCGACGCAAGGCCGTTCCGTGGAACGTCGCCGCGCTGCCTACCCCATCCGGCCTAGGCTCGACGAGCCCGGACGTCACCCGCCGCACCCGAGGTTTGCCATGTCCCCGTCCCTCCGTCGCCTCGCGACGATCATCGGCCTCGTCATGGGGCTGTCGGTCGCCCTCGCGCCGGCCGTCTCGGCGCACACCAGCGACCTGCCCGCCAGGATCGACCTGCCGGCTGGCTTCCAGCCCGAAGGCATCGAATCCCGCGGCGCGCACCTGTATGCCGGCTCGCTCGCGGACGGCTCGATCTGGACGTCCGACGCCAGGACCGGCGAGGGGCACGTCCTCGTTCCGGGCGTGACCGGCAACGTCTCGGTCGGTCTCCATGTCGATGGGTGGGGTCGACTGTGGGTCGCCGGCGGTCCGACCGGCACGATCCGGGTGTACAAGGCGAGCACCGGGAAGCTGCTCCAGACCTACGCGTTCACCGGCACTGGCTTCCTCAACGACCTCGACATCGCCCGCAATGGCGTCTACGCGACCGACTCGGCGAACCAGCAGCTCGCGGTCGTCCCGCTGGGCCGTAACGGCAAGCTGCCGGATCCCTCGAAGGCGCACACGATGAAGCTCCGTGGCGACATCGCGTACACGACCGGCTTCAACGCGAACGGTATCGCGACCCGGAACGGGTTCCTGATCCTCGTCCAGTCCAACACCGGGCTGCTGTTCCGGATCAACCCGACGTCGGGCATCGCCCGCTCGATCGATACCGGCGGCTATCTCGTCACCAATGGCGACGGGCTCGAGATCAGCGGCCGAACGCTGTACGTCGTGCGCAACATGAACAACCTGGTCGCGGTGCTGCGCCTGTCGGACGGCATGCGCCACGCGAAGCTGATCGGCGAGATCACGTCGCCGACGCCCGGCGCCCTCGATGTCCCGACGACCGCGACCAAGACGCTCGGGGCGCTCTGGGTCGTGAACGCTCGGTTCAGCACGCCACCGACCGCGGCCACCCCGTACTGGATCACGCGGCTGCCCCTTCGGCCCTAGTCGCGCGGATCGGCACCAGACTGCGGCCGTGCCACCCGCTACGGCCGCAGCCGCTCGATTCCCTGGCGAGGGTCCGCCCTGGATCGCGCGACCCGAGCGCTCTGGCAGCTCCTTGCGCGAGGCGATGCCCAGCTTCTGTAGACGTGCTGCCTGTGGTTGTCGACGGTGCGGACCGACGCGAACAGCCGTTGGGCGATCGCTTCGCTCGAGAGGCCTTCCGCGGCGAGGCTCGCGACCTCACGCTCCTGGCCGTCATCGGCGTGAGCTCCGCTGGCATGACCAGTGCCGAGGTCGAGCGGGATGCGGCCGTGGGTGTCCGCGTCCCGCCTCTTGTCGTGTGATGACCCCGGCATGGCTCGGCAATACATTCACCCACAGATCTTATGTCACAGGAATTGCGGTTGCGACGCCGAAGGCGAGCTCGGCGCCCTGATCCGTGCACGACGATCGAGTCTGACGGCAGTGCGGAGGCCGAACCGGCGCCGGACCTGGCATACCAGTCCCAGGGTGAATATCCAGCCGCCGCACGGCGCCCGGCGCTGCGCCGGAACCGTATGCTCGATCCCTGCGTCCGGCGGCAACACCGCAGGAGATCGAACACGATGGTCCGGTCCGTCATCGCCACCGCGCTCCTGCTCATCGTCGTCACGGCGGGATGCGCATCGACGTCGACCCGAGCGACCCCGCGGCCGCTGCTGAACGGGCGGAGCTTCGGTACAAGGTGATCGATACGCTCGGTCCGCTCTGGTTCTGCGACCCGGACTTCTACCCGGTCGCACGCGCCGACGAGGCCGCGCTCGCCATCCAGCGGTTCCCGGAGGTCCAGGGCGACGCCGACGCCTTCGCAGCGATCACCAAGCACCTGGATATCCCGGCGGGTGCCGACCTCAACGCCGACCAGAAGCTCGCGATCTATCGGGCGTGGAAGCAGCTCAACGGCGATCGCCCTCGAGCGCGGCCAACGGTGGCGGCTACCACTTCGACTACATCAACATGCCGGCCGGCCGGCGCCGCAGAGGGTCGCCGTACGACGGGCACGCTCGACGAGCAGGTACGATCACGATCGAGCAGCAAGCTCCCGCCGGCGAGCCACCGTGTCCGATCTGCCTCGCCCGCGGCACTCGCATCGCGGCGCCGGGCGGTAACGTCGCGGTCGAGGACATCAGGGTCGGGATGCGCGTCTGGTCGATCGATGAGACCGGCCGGCGCATCGTCGCAAGGTCACGCTGATCGGGCAGACCCGCGTGCCTGCCACGCACCAGGTCGTGCGACTCGCCCTCGAAGACGGCCGGATCGTGCGCGCATCACCCGGGCATCCGCTGGTCGACGGCCGCAAGCTCGGCGACATCAGGGCCGGCGACGTCGTCGATGGCGCGACCGTCGTGAGCGCGACGCTCGAGCGCTACGACGGCGGGTCGACCTTCGACCTGCTCACGGACGCACCGACCCAAGCCTACTTCGCGGACGGGATCCCCCTCGGCTCGACGCTCGCGCAGGACTGATCGCGATCGCCAACGGCGAGGATTGACAATTCCTCGCGGGACTCGCCCACCCATACCGTGTGATGCGCGTCGGACGAAGCCGACGCCGTCAGCGGAGAGGCATGGATACCGATCTCGTGGTCCGAGCCCAGCACGGTGACAAGGGGGCGTACGCCCTCGTCGCCACCGAGATCGCCGATCGGTTCCTTGCCGTGGCGCGCAGGATCCTGCGCGACATGGACCTCGCCGAGGACGCGACGCAGCAGGCGCTGCTCGCCATCTGGCAGGACCTCCCGCGGCTCCGCGACCCGGCCCGCTTCGAGGCCTGGTCGTACCGGCTCCTCGTGCGCGCCTGCTACGCCGAGGGCCGGAAGGAGCGTCGCTGGGCACCCAATCTGCGGCTGCTGCCGATCGGACGAGCCGGTGGCGGACGACGACCTGAGCTCGGTCGTCGATCGCGATCAGCTCGAGCGCGGCTTCCGCCGACTGTCGATCGACCATCGCGCGGTGGTGGTGCTCCACCACTACCTCGACCTGCCGCTCGACCGGGTCGCCGAGATCCTCGGCATCCCGGTCGGGACGGCCCATTCCCGACTACATCACGCGATGCGCGCGTTGCGTGCGGCGCTCGACGCCGACGCGCGGCCGCCCGTCGCGGGAGGTTGCCCAATGAGCACCGATCGCGACACGACGCGCATCGTCCGGTCGTGGCTTCGCACGGACGAGCACGAGTCCGCGGACCGCGTCCTCGACGACGTCCTCGCCCTGCTCGACACGACCCCACAGCGCCGCGTCCTGGTGGCCGGCGCGGAGGTCGCCACAATGAACGCCTTTGCCAAGCTCGCGATCGCGGCCGCCGCGGTGGTGGCCATCGCGATCGTCGGGATCAATCTGCTTGCCGAGGTCCGGTGGCGACGTGGGAGTTGCCAGGTCGGCATCGCCCTCGCCCGCATTGAGCCCGTCGGCAAGTGCCACGCCGACCGTGCCACCCGAGCCGTCACCGCAGGCTGGTGCCTTCCCGCCGGCCGGCAAGCTCGCGATCGGCAGGCACTCGATCAGCCAGGGCGGAGCGAAGTACTCGCTGGCGGTGACCACGTCCGATTGGGTCAGCAGCGGTGTTGCCGTGGCGCCGGATGGTGGCCATCTCACGAAGGGCGGCGCCTCGGGCCCTAGCGGTGCCTGGCTATTGAGTTGGACCATCGATGGCGTTTACGCCGATCCGTGCGGCCACGTGGCTGCGCCCCCGGCGGGCCCGTCGACGGCCGACCTCGCATCAGCGGTGGCGGCGATCCCCGGCGTCACGGTCGTTTCGGGACCCAACGACGTGACGGTCGGCGGTCACCCGGCGAAACACGTCGTGATCGCGATCCCCGAGGACATCGGTTGCGCCCCGAGCGAGTTCTACCTCTGGTACGACAACGTTCGATGTGACGGCACTGCGCCCTGTTTCCGTTGGGCGTCCTCGCTCGGCGAGACGAATTGGATCTGGATCGTCGACGTGGACGGCAAGCGCGTCTGGATCGAGGTCGAAACCTACAAGGGTGCTCCAACGCAGCTCGACGCGATGGTCCAGGACGTGGTCGATTTCGATCCAGTTCGAGTAGACGGTCCGCGGCGGCGGCCCAGGCGGTTGCCGCCGCCTCACCTCAGGTGCGGCGTTGCTCCAGGCCGTCCAGGATGAGATCGAGGCCGAACGCGAATTCGAATTCGTCGTCGCACGCGCCGAGCGCGCCATCGTGGCTGACCGACTGGGCAAGCTCGGTGACGTGGGGATACGGGGCCAAGGCTCGGGCCGCGGCAGCGGCGGCATCGGGCGAGGGTGGGGTCGGCGGCGTCCTCGAACAGGTCCTGGTTGAACCCGAGGATGCTCGTGGGTCTTGGTTCCGCGGCCTATACCGACGCGAACGCCTTCCTCAGGTCACGGGAGACCGCGGTGGTCGTCCTCGGGCCGGGCGCGGGTAGTCGGTCAGCGGCTCGCGACTTCCGACGCCGTGTTCGTCGCGAACGCCTGCAGGACAAGGTCGTGCCGCCCACCGGTCGAGTCGACCGCGACGACCCGCTCGCCCGACGTCGCGACCCGGCGGCCCGACCGGTCGATCACCTCGAACCGGTTGCCGCGGAGCTGGCGGATCCGGACGTCCGGCTTCGGGCTCGTGTCGGCGACGATCCCGATCGACCCGTTTGTCCGGGGCGCGGACGAACGCGATCCCCAGCCGCTTCCCGTGGCCGAGATTGGCGGTGTGGACGACGTCGACGACGCCACGACGTACCCGTGGCGCGGCTCGCGGAAGAGCGCGAAGCGCACGGCTGAGGAACCCGCCCGCCAGCACGACCCCGAGGACGGCGAGGATCGGCTGGAGCAGGGGGTTGCACTCGAGGATCGATCCGCACGGCATGACGGCATCGGAGACCGGCGATGCCTCGCTCAGACCCGGTCGCGATTCGCGGCGAACGCCCGGCAGACGTAGTCGACGCCGTTGGTGAGGCCGTCGATCTGCGAGCGTCGTGCCGGCGGAGCCCACGTCCCCCGCGCGCGGCCACGTCGTGCCGCCGTCGTTCGAGCACTCGTAGCGGTACCCGCGACACGCCCGCCTCTCGGGCGGCGTGACGCCGATCCGGACCGCGCGGTCCAGCGCCTCGACCGTCGGCTTGCCGGGCGCGGCCGGTCGCCCGATCGGCGTGACCGCGCGTCGACGCGGCCGTCCAGCGCCCTCGACCGACGGCGCCGACCGCCGCGACCTCGCAGTCGGTACGCCGTCCCGTTGCGTCAGCCCCTCGACGGTGGCCGTCGTCGTCGAGCGACACGCCCTCGGTCGACTCGATCCAGTCGCCATCGCCCGCGCGCGGCAGCGGGCCCGGTAGTCGACGATCGGCGCGCGGCCGACTCGGCCGGAGCGACCCAGCGTCAGCTCGATCCCCCGTCGCCGGCGGCGTGAGCCGGATGCCCCGGACCGGCGCCGGGCGTGGGCTTGGGGCGGCGTCGGCGTCGGCGTCGGCGCGACGGTGAACGTGCAGGTGGCGTTCCTGGAGGGCGACCGCGACCGCGTTGCCCGGCCTGGTCGGCCGTCTGGAAGACGACCTGCGGCCAGTCGAACGTCGCGCCGCTGACGCAGGCGGCATGTCGCGGATGATGCGCAAGCTGGCGAGCCCGCCTCGAGCGCACGCGCTCGCTTCGGGTCGAGGCCCATGCCGACCGGCAGCAGCGCGAACGGCGAGCGGCCCCCGAACAGGCGGTCGCGGGCGACGCGGACCCGGCTGGCGGGGACGCCCGCGACGTCGTGCTTGCCGTCGGTGAACAGGATCATCGCCGGCCGGACGGCGTCCGCGGGCAGGTGGCGTCGCCGCCGCTCCATCGCCGCGACGTAGTTCGTGTCGATGCCGATCCGCCGGGTCAGCTCGGGATCGAGGCCCTTCCGGTACGCGGTCGCGACGCGCCGCAGGCAGTCGGCGAACCGCGCGACCGTCTCGGCGGCTGCCGAGCAGCTTGAGATCGACGCAGCCCGGGTAGTCGGCGGCCTTGCGAGGCGAACTGGACGATCGAGACCGTGGCGTCGCCGGCGACGAGGTCCGCCGACGTCTCGTCGACCCGATCCGCGATGCGCTCGAGCGGCGGCGCCGAAGCGGTTGCGGTTCGCCTGCGTCCTGGAGGATCGAGGCCGAGAAGTCGAGGACGAGGACGACGTCGGACCGATCCGGCGTTTGCGCGCTGACCGTCGGGGGCGGCGCGCCGGTCATCAGCACCATCGCGACGATGGTCGAGACGACGACATTCACCCGTGGACCGAAGCGACTCAATGTGACCCCAGTGCGTTCGGACGGGCCACGGCGCCGCCCGCTCGGTGATGGCGCGAAGCCCCAGTGCCTGTCACCGTTCTGTTGAGATCGGATCGTTCGCTGAGGCTCCGCGAGACGACGATGCATCGCGCGTCTGGTCGCATCAATAGCAGACGAAAGTACCGGGTGCACGGGAGCACCGTCCGGAAGCGCCTCCGAGCGTCGCTCAAGGCGTCACACATCGTCCCAGCGGACGACGATCCGGCCCGCGACGCCGGGGAGGGGGAGGGAAGCGGCCTCCGACCTCGACGCTCTCGCGTTCCGCCGGGGAGAGGCGACCGCCACGGCTGGATCGACACCTTCGCGTTCGCTCGGCGCCAGGTGCCCGCGACTTCGCCATCGACGAGCAACGCGCCCGGCCAGACCCGCGACGTCCAGAGCTCGGCGCGGCGGTTGGCGTCAGGGACGAGCAGCTCGCGGCCACGACCCCAGAGCAGGAAGAACGTGTCGCCGCTCGGGAGGAGGCGAGCCGGAGCGGGGGCGCCGGCCGCGGCACGGAACGTGGACTCGTCGCTCGACAGGATCCAGCCCTCGCCGATGGGCGTCCGGACCGGTGTCAGCTCTCCGGCGAGGCGCGTCAAACGCCCTCGCCCGCGGCCGTGCGCGATCCCCGCCCACTGCGGCGAAGGCCTCGGCCGTGGTCGGTCCGAAGACGTGGAGATACCGACGAGCGAGCTCCATCGGGCTTCGCGCGGGATCGACGTCGGGCGCCGGGACCATCCAGAACGTCGCCTGTCGAGCGCCATCCCACCGGATGAGCAGCCTGCCCGTAGGCGCCGGCGTAGCGCAGCCGGTTGGGATGCATGGCGAGCCGCGGAACCAGCCTCGTCATTGCCGGTCCGTCTGGCCGGCGAGGAGCGCCTCCAGCAGCGTCGGCGATGTCGTCGGCCGGCGGCGGCTCGACCCCGGCTCATCGAGGCGCCCGAGCGAGAAGACCGCCAGATCCTGCTTCGGGACGACGTACACGCTGAACCGGGTCCCCAGAGCTGGACGAGCGACGGGTCCTCCCAGGTCGATGGCTCGGTGCCCTCGACGCGCGCGTGGATCGAGAGCAGCGCGGCGCGCGGCATGCTGTCCGTCAGGCCGGCCCACGCCGCCTGCGCAGCGACGCCGCGCCGCGCGGAAGCCGCTCGTCGAGCGCGCCGACTCGCCGCCGGAAGGCGAGGATCTGTGCGCGTGAAAGGGTGAGCCGGGGCTCCACCGGAGCGATGCGGCGGTCAGACGTGCTGGTCGACGAGGATCGGGTTGCCGTCGGGATCGACGACCATGAAGCTCGCCGGGCCCGGTCGTGGCCTCGTCGGCCTCGGTCGCGAGCTCGACGCCCTGCGCCTTGAGTTGCCGCTGCAGCTCGCGCACGTCGGTGAACGCGGCGAGCGGCTGCGCGTTGCCTGTCCCAGCCCGGGTTGAAGGTCAGCATGTTCCGCTCGAACATGCCCTGGAACAGGCCGATGACGTGGTCGCCGTTCTGCAGGATCAGCCAGTTCTGCGCGGCGTCGCCGCCGGAACGCGTGAAGCCGAGCTTCTCGTAGAACGCGCGCGAGGCCTCGAGGTCCTTGACCGCGAGGCTGACCGAGAACGCGCCGAGGTCCATGGTCACGGGTCGTCCCTCCTTGGTGGTCGGATGCCTATCATGCCGCCGGGCTCGGGCTCATGATGTCGAGGTGACGGCCGCGGGTCCTCGTCTCCAGGATCAGAGCGCATCCGGCTCGCTCCGCGCCGTCCTGACCAACCCCGGGCTCCTCCGGATCGTCGCCGGCTGGAGCGGCGGGATCGCGGGCGACAACGCGCTCCTGGTCGCGATCCTGATCATCGCCTTCGTCCAGGGCGGGCCGCTGGCGGTCGGGATCTTCGGCGTCGTGCGCATCGCGCCATCGATCATCGCCGCACCGCTGGCCGCGGGGCCGGCCAGCCGTTACCCGCCGACCCGCCTGCTCCTCTACGTCCAGCTGATCAGGACCGTCGCGGCGGTCGCCGCGGTCGGCGTGATCCTCGCCGGCAGCTGGCTCCCCGCGCTGTTCCTGGTGAACGCGATCGGGGCAACAGCGGGTGCGCTCGTGCGGCCATTCCAGGCCGGGGCGCTGCCATCACTGGCCCGGACGCCTGGCGAGCTCATCGCGGCCAACGTGGCGCTGGCGACCGGCGAGGGTCTGGGTGCCTTCGGCGGTCCACTGCTCGCCGGGATCCTCGTTGCGGTCTCGGGCCCACCCGCTGCAGCGGTCGCGGGCACGATCCTCTTCGGTCTCGCGACGCTGTCGATGGCTGGGCTCGGGGCATCCGCCGACGACGTGGCCGAAGCCGCCGCAGAGCAGCGAGCCCGGGAGGCGGTCGCGAAGAGTCGATCGTCGGGCGGGCTGTTCGGCGATCTCACGGCTGGTCTCCGTGTTGTGCGCCACCGACCGGGCGCCGCCGCGCTCCTGGTCGGACTCTCCAGCCAGGTCGTGACACGCGGCCTGATGACCGCGCTGATCACCGCCGCGTCGTTCAACCTGCTTGGGCTCGGCGAACCGGGTGTCGGGACGCTGAACGCTGCCTGGGGTCTCGGCGGTCTCCTCGGCGCCCTGGCTGCGGTCAGCCTCGCCAGCCGACAGCGGCTCGGTCCGGCGTTTGCCGTCTCGCTCGTCTTCTGGGGTCTGCCGCTGGCGGTCATCGGCGTCCTGCCCGTGCCGGTCGTCGCGTTCGCGGCGATGTTCGTGTCCGGTGCCGGCAACGCGACGCTCGACATCTCCGGCTTCACATTGCTGCAGCGAACCGTCCCGTCGGCCGATCGAATGGCGGTCTTCGTCTTGCTCGAGGCGATCGTCGGGCTGAGCCTCGGCATCGGGTCGATCCTTGCGCCGATCCTCCTCGTCGCGCTCGGGGATCGCGGCGCGCTCGTCGTGGCGGGCTCGCTCACGTCGATCGCCGCGGTCGCCACCTGGCGTCGCATCCGCCGGGTCGATGCCGACGCCGTCGTGCCGGCCGGGAAGCTGGCGATCCTCCGGAGCGCGCCGATGTTCGAGCGCTTGCCGATGACCGCCCTCGAGCGGCTGGCGGAGAGCATGCAGTCGGTCACGTACGAACCCGATAGCGACATCGTGCGGGAGGGGGAGCAGGGCGACTCGTACCTGATCATCGGCAGCGGGCGGGTCGAAGTCAGTGTGGTCGGCCACCGGGTCGCCGAGCTCGGACCGGGCCAGGCCTTCGGCGAGATCGCGCTGCTGCGCGGGGTTCCGCGCACGGCCACCGTGCGAGCGATCGATACCGCGACGATCTACACGATCGCCTGCAGCGATTTCCACGAGGCCATCGGGCCCGACGAGTGCCGCCATCGCAAATCGAGTCGCGGCCGAGCACCTGGCGCGCGGCGCCTGAGGCCCGAGAATCGATGAAGCCCGGCGGATCGCCGGGCTTCGGTTCGAACGGAGGGTCGGTTAGTAGCTTTGGCGCTGCTTCTGGAAGCAGTCGCTGCAGTAGACCGGCTTGGCTGCCGCTCGGGCGGAACGGGACCTGGGCCTCGCGGCCGCAGCTCGAGCACGTTGCGCAGAACATCTCGCGCGGGCCGCGGTCGTAGCCGCCGCCACCGCTCGAGTAGCCACCACCGCCGCCACCGATAGCCGCCGCCGCCGGTGTCACCGCGCGCGGCCTTGCGGCTCGCTCGGCAGACTGGGCATCGACGGGGCTCGGTGAAGCCGCGATCGCATAGAACTGCTGCTCGCTCGACGTAAAGTCGAACGCCTGACCGCAGTCCGCACACGTCAGGGTCTTGTCCGTCGTGGATGGCAACATGAAAACACTCCTGCTCATGCGACCTCAGCGAACCAATCTCGCCGAGAACCAGAGAGGAGTGATCGTGTAGTCGCGTTTGGGTCGGCGCGCTGTATTGGCGCCGACAGACACTATAACAGGTCTCGAGCGCCTGGTCGAACAATCGTCCTGCGCTTAGCGCAGCGGGACACCTAGGCCGGTGAACGCAGTCACACGCTCTTACGAAGTCGTTCTCGGGTTTCCTCATCGGGTGTTTCGCGATCACCCACGCTCGTTCGCCATCGCTGCCAACGCCGTCCACCAGACCAGCTGACGGTCGATCGAGAGGTGCAGCTCGTCCTGGAAGGGTTGGATCCAGTCTCCGGTCATCGCGAGCACCCTTCGAGGTGCAAACGTCTCCAGCTCGATTTTAGTAGCTCGATCGCGAGCGATCGTTGCCCGCGCTGGAGCGCAGCTCCGGGGTTCCAACCCATCGCGGGCGAAGCCTTGTAGAGATTGGTCCAGACAAGCAGGCCGGACCAGCCGGGACGTCACCGTCTTCTCCGAGCAAGCGTCGAAGCACACGCCAAAAGGCGGATCGTTTCGTGTTGTAGCCCGCCCCGGCACCCCAGAGGTCTTCCACCCAGGCCATGCGGTCTCGATCCGCTGGTTCGGCGTCACGTCGCATCTGGACAACGGCATTGCGGCGGATGTCAGGGTCGCGGAGCTGTCCTATCGTCCAGTCCTCGACCCAGCCGTTGACGGAACGGCCCACCACCATCAACTCCGATCGGTACCGTCGGCCTCGAAGAGGCCAGAACGGGGCGATCGGAATATCTGGGTCCGTTGTCGTCGATGCGACGGCCTCGAGCAATCGCTCGAATGCGATGTCGTATGACTCCGGCAGGTTCGGAGCGATCGGATGTTGCGATGGCTCTCGCGTCCGCATCAGCCTTGATCCCTTCGCAACAGGATCCCGAGGTACGCCTTCCACGGGCCGACCCCTCCGTCGTGGCTGCCCGCCAACGCCGCGTAGATCTGGGCGGTGTGGTCCAGGTCGTGGACCGCCAACGTCGCGAGGTGCTGGCGCAGCGTGACGTCGCCGAGCTCCGGGTGGAGCCGGCGACGATCGAGGTCGTCCTCGCCGACCAGCTCGTGCAGCTGGACCAGGCTCTGCGCCCGGAGCTCGCAAACCGCTCGATCAGCTCCGCGAGCGACACATATCGATCCCGTTCGACGTGCGCAAACCGATCGAACGTCTCGAATGGCCGGCTCGCCCCGTCGACCATGATGACCTCGGCCCTCGGGATCCAGTCGTCGAGCTCGGCGGAGATCAGGTGGCCGACGACGTCGCGCGGCCTCCAGCCGTCGGCGGTGTCGGGCGTCCCGAGCCACGAGTCCGGCAGTCCGGCGAGCAACTCGCGGACCACGCGCGGCGTGCGCTCGAGCAGCGCGACCGTGTCGGCGAGGAACGTGTCCGCCACGATTCGATTATCGCGGTACGAACGTACGGCCGGACGACGGGGCTATGGCCGCGACCGCAGCAGCCTGGCTACGGTCATTGCCCGACTCATGTAAAGGGGAATTCGTGCGCCGTTTCCACCTCGTGGCTTTGCTCGCCCTGACGCTCGGGCTTTCACCGTTCATGGCTGCCCAGGACGTGTCGAGCGCCTTGAGATCGATGGCTTCCTCAGTGACCACAACGAGCCTTGCAATCTCGGCGGTGAGTCCTGGCGACAACAACACGTGCGCGATCAAGCGAGACACCGAGATCACTTGTTGGGGTCTGAATGATTTCGGACAGTCGAGCCCTCCTGGCGGCGCGTTCATTGCCCTCAGCATGAGCAGCTATTACGGCTGCGCGATCCGCGACGATCAAACAGTCGCCTGTTGGGGCATCCACGACGCCGCCGACCAGTGGATCCCGCCGAGCGGCACATTCACCTCGATCAGCGCGGGCCAGTCCGTGGCGTGTGCGATCAAGACGAACAAGACGTTGGCTTGCTGGGGCGACAACAACAACGGCCAACGCGACGCGCCCGCAGGAACCTACCTCGCCGTCAGTGTCGGACGGTTCCATGCGTGCGCGGATCCGCGTTGACGGCAGTGCGACGTGTTGGGGATACAACTTCTACGGGCAAGCCAACGCGCCAGGCGGCGTCTTCGCTGCGATCGCGTCAGGGTGGCAGCATACCTGTGCGATCGCGTCCAATAGCACCGTGACGTGCTGGGGCGACAATTCGCGACACCAATCGACACCCCCCGCCGACACGTTTACGTCGATCACTTCCGGCGGGTTGTATTCCTGCGGGGTCGCCACGGATCAGCACCTTACTTGCTGGGGCGGCAATCAGTTCGGTCAGGCCAGCCCGCCGAGCGGGACTTACGCGTCGGTCAGTGCCGGGTCAGGCCACGCCTGCGCGATCCGGCGTTGGGTAACCGTCAGACAGACGCGGCTGCTTCGGGCCTTCACTTGCTGGGGAAACGACCAGTACGGTCTCTCGCCTTCCTGACCGCTGGGGCCGTTGGCTGCCGACATTGAACCCTTAGGCTTCGCCGACCGCTCTGCAAGATGACGGTCGGAATCGACCGGCCGCGAGAAAAGAGGAGGGTCGGGTGCAGCGAGCGCTCGTCGAACGCGCGAAACGGGGCGATGAAGAGGCCTTCGACGCCCTGGCGCGCACGGTCGGCGACCGATGCATGGCGATCGCGAACAGGATCCTGCGCGACGCCGACCTGTCGGAGGATGCCGTCCAGGCGGCACTGATCATCGCCTGGAAGGAACTTCGATCGCTGCGTGACCCCGATCGGTTCGAGCCCTGGCTCCACCGGATCCTGACCCATGCCTGCTACGCCGAGGCCAGGCGTCGCCGGCAGTGGTCGGCATCGGTGCGGATCGTCCCCGTCGAGGACACGTACGGCCCCGACGACACCCTGACCGTGCAACGCCGAGACCAGATCGATCGGGCCTTCCGTCGGCTGACGCTCGAACAGCGCACGGTGCTGGTCTTCCACCACTACCTCGACCTTCCGTTGTCCGAGGTGGCGGATCGACTCGACATCCCCATCGGGACCGCCAAGTCCCGACTCCACCACGCCACAGCGGCGCTCCGGGCGAGCCTCTCGGCCGACGACCGGACGCCATCCATCGCCGAGGAGCGGCTGGCATGACTCGACCACCCGATACCGAGCGCCTCATCCGCGCCTATCTCGACGAGGGCTTGAACGAGCTCCCGGATCGGGTCTACGAGGTCGTCCGCTCCGATATCGACCGAACCCGTCAACGGGTCGTCATCGGCCCGTGGAGGACACCTGACATGAATACCTTCGCCAAGCTGGCGATGGCGGCGGCCGCCGTGGTGGTCGTCGCGATCGTCGGGTACAACCTGCTCCCTGGTTCGAGGCGGGGTGGGCGTCGCGCCCGCCTCGCCATCACCGTCGGTCTCCGCGTCGCCGTCGCCGTCGGCTTCGGGATCCATCGGTGGGGGCCCCAGCGACGCGATCCGGCCGGCCCGCTGCAGCCGGGCACATACACGGTCCTACGCCCTCAACGGCACAGACATCAACGTGCGCTTCACCGTACCCGCAGGATGGAAATGGGAGGAAGGGTGGATCCTGACACCGACATCACTCGATCCGCCCGATGGTGTCGCAATGGCCTTTTGGACCGGCGACATGCAGGTCTACGCCGACCCGTGCCAATGGCGGTTGTCCGAACCGGATCCACCGACTGGGCCGACCGCGCATGACCTGGTCGATGCCCTGGCCGCCCAGCCGACGCGGAACGCGTCGGCACCGATCGAGCGAAAAGGGGCCGGCCTCGGGGGCCCCGACGCCTGGCCGGGTTGGGTCGGTCGAGCTGAGCGTGCCCAGCGACATCGACTTCAGCAAATGCACGATGGCGAGTTCCGAAGCTGGGGTCCGAGATCGAAGGGTCGGTATCACCAGGGTCCAGGTCAGCGCGACATCGTCTGGGCGATCGATGTCGGGTCCGGTGCGCGCGTCGTGGTCGACGTCGCGTTCTTCCCCGGAACGCCCGAGAAGTCGATGACCGAGGTCGACGCCATCCTCGGTCGATGGTGTTCGGCCGCTGGGGCTGATCAGCCTCGATCGGTGCGTGCGGCGCCGGGGTCCTGAGGCCCTGGCGCCGCTTATTGTGAGCGTCTCGCTCAGCTGCCCGAGCCCATCGACGCCTCGATCGAACGGCGACATCAGCTGGAAGTAGTTGTCGTCGGGGTCGGCGAGCGTGGCGATCCACGTTCCGGGCGCCTCCTCGAAGTCGTACGGCTCGCGGACGACGATGGCGCCGGCGGCCTGGAATCGATCGAAGTCGCCCTTGACGTCGTCGCTCTCGATGTTCCAGATGATCCGGCCGGGCGCGGCGCTCTTGCCGTGGACCTCGCTGTGCGGCCCGATCGAGATCGAGCCCGAGCCCATCTGCCAGGCGGTGTAGCCGCCGCCCTCGTACATGGGCTCGCCGAAGAGCTTGCGGTAGTAGTCGGTGAGGCGCTCGGGGTCCTCGGACCCGATCAGGATGCCGTTGAAGTTCATGGTGCCTCCAGGGTGAATGGGGCAGGGGAGTGGGCGTCCATTGTCGTCGCAGGCGACAGACGCGATCAGTCGCGAAGGATCTCAGCTGGCTGTCGACTCGAGAGTCGCGCATCATACTCAGCGTCGACCGATGCGACATAGTCGGCGACCGTCACGCCACGAAGGGCCGCCTCCTTCACTACCGTCTCGCCGACATGACGACCATTGAGCATGAGGAGGGGAAAACGGTCAGCCACAACCTCACGCTGAGCTTGGTCGCTGAAGTAGCCAGTGGTGACAAAGGTGCCCACCCAGCCGCGATCAAGCCGTGCAACCGTTCGTGCGAGATCCAAACCGCTGGTCACGGGCGCCGCGCCAGCGATGCATTTCGCTTGACCAAGAACGACGAGCTTCAACGAGCCAGGACCCGAGCCTAGGTCGAGCCGGCTCACGAAGTCGATCGCCGCCGTCGCCTGCGCGCTTCGTGATCCAGCCCGGACGATAGATACCGCTGTCTCGCAAGACGCTACCTGCGATTTCGGAGGCAAGGCCCTCAAATCGATGCTCGCCGATCCCTTGATACGGCCGGTCTTCTTGTAGTGGCCGACTACATGCTTCAGTGCGGCCTCCGCCGGAGTCCCCGGCCTCCGGTCGCTGGTCAGCGGCGGCGAGGGTCGTACTCCGATTGAACTCCTGGCGGATCTTTTCCTTGACAATTGGGCCTTGCTCGACCCAGGTGCGCCACGCCGTCGGCGCGAGCAAAAGGGCCTCCTCGAGCGTCTTCGTGGGATCGCGACGGGCGGCGATCCAGTCCCACGGCAATGTCAGCCCTTCGGCTTTCAGATCAAACGAGGATGCAATCGAAGACGTAGTTCACGAAGGGCCGATTGTGCCGGTCGATTTGCGTGACGAGCTCCGCTCGCTCGACCAATCCGACACCCAGAAACCGCCAGAAGCCCTTCGCCTTCCCCTCGTGAATGAGACTCTCGAAGAACAGCAAAGGAGCGGCTTGAAGGCGGTCCGAACGCGTTGCCCCGAGGTGGAACAGGAACTGTTCAATGATCGACCGATTGCCGACCGGGCCGAAGGCGTCTAACCCTGTCTCGGCTTTATTGTCGCCGTAGTACCGGATGTGCCCCCGGTCCGGATCGAGCTCGTCATGCCACGGCGTCCAATCCGAGCCGGCTTGATGGGGTTTTGACGCGATCAGGATCGCCGGTCGCCGAACGCCATCGATCGCGCGAACCTTCTTAACAGAGTCGATCCCATGGTCGAGCTGGACGCGCCCTGCGCCCGCCAAACCCGGCCATGCTGGCCATCGGGTCGCGTTGAAGATGTTTCGGACGCCGTCGATGAACTCAACGTCTGGACCCGGACTTGGCTTAATGTAGCGGTATAGGTCGAAAACTCGCACGCAGGAGACCGCCTCAAGTTGCCGACGAGCGCGGTGTTGTATTTGTCAGAGTGGGAGTCACCCGTACGGCCACGATGTCGCCGTGCCTTCCGTGTCGACGTCTGAGATACCGTTCGCTTCGGCAGCCTCGGCTGCAACTTCTCGGCTGCTCAGGTGGCTCGCCTCGACGACGGTCGGCTGGCCGTCGCGGTCCTTCCAGCGCGTCTGGACCTGGACCTCCTCGCTCTCGCCGGTCAGGCGCAGCACGACGACGTAGCTCGAGCCGCCCTGGGTGACCGACTCGATCGCCGCCTCGCTCGACGGCAGCGGCAGCAGGCCGATCACCTCGCCGAGGTTGCGCCGGAGCTCGGGGCTGAAGTCCTCGATCGCCCGATCGACGTCGCCGGCGACGATCGCGTCGCACATGGCCTGGGCGTGCTGGCGAACGGCTTGCTCGTCCATCGGATGCAGGATAGTCGAGCCGGGTGAGCGGTTCGGGTCAGGCCAGGGACGACGAGCGCTGACAGTCCATGCAAAGGACTCGACCGCCGAAACGTGCCGCATGCTCGGCCGCGAATCGTGCAACGCCGGTCGACACGGCGATGCCGCAGGCCTCGCAGACCCTTCCACTGTCCCGCCCGCGCCCGGATTTCGCAGCCCGCGGCGCCGGCGAAGTGATCGGCGCGGTGCGTCCGCGGCCAGCCCAAACTTGGCTGCCCAATCGAACTTGATCGGTCGGTGGAGGTTCACCAGCTCGCGCCCGATCCGGTGCAGTTCAGCCTCGGTGATCAGGCGGTGCAAGGTCGTGATGGAGCGGGCGTCCAGATCGGCATCGATCATTGACTTGAACCGCTCGACCTTGATGACCGCGTCCAGCCCTGCGGCCGCCGCAGCAGCCTTGGATCTCGGCCGAGTGATGCGGGCGCTGTTCGAAACGAGCACGACTCCCCGGATGTCGGGCTTAAGCAGCCCAAAGCGCCTGGGGAATGCGACCAGGCCTTTGTCGAATGCATCTCGAAGGACCGCGATGTGCCGGTTGTTCTGCTCGATCGGCGACGGAATCCCGCTCGGACGCCCGCCAAAAAATCGAGACCATTCGCCGTGGTCGTTGACCGCGACACCTTCCGTGAAGTGTTTGCTCTCGCAGACCCAGATGGTGAGCAACCTGTCGATCACCACGTGATCGATCTGTGCCACCCGGTCGGCGACTTCGAGCCGGAGGTCATGGATCGTGACTCGGTTCGTTCGTTGGCCGTAGTGGAACTCGATCTCGTACGCAGCCTCGCGCTCGCCGGCCTCGCCGGCACGGATCGTGCGAACCTCTTGCTCGATTCGCCTCCGCGTGTCTGCCGCGATGTCGCGCCTCGCAAGCAGCGACTCGAGCTCGGCGATGTCCGAGCCTCGTCCGTCCGCGGCTTTCAGCTGCATCGGCGAAGGTTCAGCTCGGCTCGCTCTGAAGGAGCTCCTGCATGATCAGCATGTACGCGCGCTGGGCCTTGTCGCCTCCACGAAACTCGAATGAGAAGGCTTCCGAGCCAGTCTTCACGACCAACTCGCGCTCGTAGCACCGAACAAACCGCGTCCCTCGTCCACCTGGCGACTGCGGTGACCTTGCTAAACGGGATGCTGGTCAGGGCCTTTCGCTTACCAAGGAAGGCCTTGTCGTAGAACATCAGGCGCTTGTCGGTGACCGCCACAAACCCTGTGCCGGCTCCCTTGCAGTCGAACACGACGTACAGGCGCTCGCCCGACAGGATCCAGGGAATGATCTGGTCGTATTGCTCCTTCTTGTCGAAGGCAACCTCATCGGGAAGATGTTTAGGACCTCCTGTTGAGAATCGGCTCCGGGTTACCCGCGCTCGCAGCCAATGCCATCGTTGTCGCGGTCAAGATCAAACTCGTCGTACCCGACGACCCGGAACGGCCCGCGCACGTAGTTCGGTCCGTTGCCGGACCCACCTGCGCAGTCGTAGTCGCCGATGCCCTGCTTCAGGCAAACATCCTTGTACGAGGGATGACAACGACTAGTGCTCTTGGGTCGCGGAGTCGGGCGCGAGCGTAGGTCGTGGGGTTCGCTTCGGCGTGGGCTTGGGGGTGGGTTTCGGAGTTCGGACGGGGGTGGGGTTCGGTGACGCGGTCGGCGGCCGGCGAGGGCGTCGGCCCCGGCGCCGGGACGGCACGCGGCGCGGTTGTCACTGTAAGCATCGCCTGGGCTGTGGTTCTTGGACTCTCGACCGTCGTTCGAGCGGGATTGGAGCCATCACCAACGGTGCACCCGTAGGTCACGACGAGCGCCGCGAGTCCAAGTCGGACTGCGGCGGGCAACCGAATTACGGAGTTGGACCTTGCCAATCCCATCGGCGAGGGCCGTGACGAGGATGAGCACCAGACCGACGAGCCAGCCGATCAGAAGGAAGGCGCCGATCGCGACGAGCGCGTTCAGCGAGCCGAAGATGGCCGGAATTGCGTCATGACGCGCGCGCGTTAGCGGCAAAGCTCCCCCAAACAGTCGACGACTCACTAGTCCGTGTGCGGGCGAAGACTCGCGTTTGTTGCCGAGCCTGACTATCTCCAAGAAGTACCAGAGCCAGATCGGACGTGCGCTCGGCAACGAGTCGAATGGATTGTTCCGAGCGCCCGCGAGCAACTCAAGCCCGCGCTCGACCGTCAGGGAGTCGATGAAGGGCTCACCCCGCATCTCGATCGTGATCGTGGCCATCGTCCTGGCTCTGGGAGCGTGCGCCCCCGCACCCACGCCTTCACCGTCAGACGCGCCGCCGACCGACGTCGCGGAGACGGTCCGCGACTCGAGCAACGGGATCGGTTTCGAGCGGCCGACGACGTGGGCGCGATGGCAGGCGAACGACATGGACTGGATGGCCGGCGGACCGTTCTTCTACCTCTCGACGGACGAGCTGCGGTCGACCTGCGCGGTGCCGCCGGACGCGAAGCCGAACTCGAGATACGGCGACGATCCGTGCACATGGCCGCTCGACGAGCTCAGCCCCAACGGCGTGCTGGTGACCTGGGTGAACGATCGGATCCTGACGCCGATCCCTGACGAGGGCGAGCCGATCGTGCTCAGCTCCGGCCCGACTCGTCTCCAGATCGACAAGCCGGGATCGTGCAAGGCGCTCGGGGCTGACGAAACGATCAACGTCGCGATCCCGATCGGACAGCCGACGCCGATCTCGAACCTGTGGGTCTTTGCGTGTCTGCGCGGACCGGACCTGGCGACCTCGGAAGCCCAGTTCCGGGCGTTGCTGCGCTCGATGGGGTTCGACGCGATCCGATTGGGGTAGGCGGCCACCCCCGCCGAGCACCTGCGATCCCATCGCGCGAACCAGCCAGCGCCATACTCCGACCGTCGAGGGAGCGTGGAGGCGACATGGACAGGATCGGGGCCGCGGTCTGGGCGACGGGGCATGCCGGACGGGTGATCGTCGAGGCCGGGCTGACCCGACCGTGGCTCGAGTTCCGCGGTGGGATCGTGTACGACGCCGCGAAGGACGGGCTGGACCTCGGCGAGGCGTGCGGGCTCGACGTCCGACTCGGCGTGCCGGTCTCGACCGACGTCGACGCCGTCCTCGCTCGCCCGGACATCGATGTCGTCTTCTACACGGGGATCGGCAGCCCGACCGAGGTCGCCGACGCGTGCCTTCGCGCGAACCGCGCCGGCAAGGACGCGATCACCATCTCCGGCCTCGTCCACCCGAAGACCGTCCTGGGCGCGACCGCGGCCGCGGAGCTCGATGCGGCCGCGCGTGCCGCCGGAGGCCGGATCCTCGGCACCGGGCTCTGGGACTACCTCACGATCACCCTGCCGCTCGCGTCGCTCTCCAACGTGATCCGCTTCGACGAGATCCGACTGGAGCGGGTGGCCGACACGTCGTTGTGGGGCCACGGCATCCTGCGCGACGAGGGGATCGGCGGCCCGGTCGAGGCAGCCGGCGGCGGCTTCATGATGCGGAACTTCCTCGTCGAGGCGCTGATGCTGCTGGCCGAATCGGCCGGGCTCGAGGTGGACGAGCCGACGTTCGAGAGCAGCCCCGTCCTGACCAATGTTCGCCGCGAGCGGAACGGCTACGTCGCCGAACCCGGGACGATCGGCGGGCACGACCGGCAGGCGGCCGTCAACATCCGGGGCGGCGGTCGGCTCGTGTCGGTGTGGCGCGGGCTGTTCGACCTGCAGCCGGAACGCGACGGCATGGAGGCATCCGCCAAGGTCATCGTCGACGGCGACCCGCCGTTCGAGACGATCGTTCGGGGCGACCTCTTCCTCGACACGTATCCGCCGACCGGGGCGCGGGCGATGGCCGCGGTGCGACCGCTCCGGCTGCTGCCGCCGGGTCTGCACACGATCGACGAGCTGTCCCAGCGACCGATCTTCGGCTAGGGGGCGATGGCCTCGGCGGCGAGCGCCCCCATGATCGGGGATAGCTGGATGCCCGAACCGCCACCTCCGACCGCGTTCACGACCGTGCCGTCGTCGGCTGCCGGCCCCACGATGGGGCGGCCGTCCGGGCTGACGGGATAGAGGCCCGCCCAGGCCCGCTCGACCTCGCCCAGCGGTAGCTCGGGCATGCGGCGCTCCAGGGCGGCTCGGGTGTCGGCCAGGTAGTCGGTGTCGGCTCGCTGGTCGTACGCATCTGGGTCCACGCCCTCGCTGACGACCTCCTCGCTGTGCAGGCCCGCCAGCACGTGGTCGGCGTCGTCGTAGGTCGCCACGTAGAGGCCGCGCGCGCCCGAGTGCGGGATGTAGTCCATGACCATCGGCAGCACGCGGTCGAGCGGACGTTTCAGTCGCCAAATGCCGATCTGGTTGCGGAGCGGCACGACCGGCACGTCGACGCCGAGCAGCCTGCCAACACGGGCCGCCCACGGACCCGCGGCATTGACGACGATATCGGCGTCGACGACATCGGTATCCGCCAGCTCGATGCGCCAGCCGTCGGTCGCCTTCGAGGCACCGACGACCCGCGCGTTGGTCCGGACCGTGGCGCCGCCGGCCTCGGTGAGTCCGACGAGGAGTCGGCAGTAGGCGGGTCCGTCGATGCGGCCGTCGCGCGGCCCCCAAAGTCCACCCGCGATCCCCTCGGTGCGGAGGCACGGAACGAGCTGGCCGACACGCTCGGCATCGAGCACTTCCGCGTCGTCGATGCCGAATTCGCGCTGGACCCGAACGCTCGCCTCGAACGCCTCGAGCGTCGCGTCGTCCGGCGCCAGCCGGAGGTAGCCGATCTCCTTCACCTCGAGTCCGTGGTCGCGCTGGAGGCGCCGGAACGTGTGCATGCTCCGCGCGCGCAGCTCGATGTCATACGGGTCGATGTACTGGCTCTCGATGAAGCCCGCCGATCGACTCGACGACCCGGCGGCGACCGACTCGCCGGCCTCGAGTACGACCACGTCGGTGATGCCGCGCTCGACCAGGTGCCACGCGACCGACAGCCCGACGGCGCCGCCACCGATGATGGCTACCCGCATCTCGACATCGTACCGGCGGTGACATCGCGCGATGGCGGGGGCGTATTCTCCGGGCCATGACACACGAAGATCGGGAAGCGCGGCTGGCGCGCGCCCGGTACTGGATTTCGCATTGAGTTCGCGATCGCCGTGTCCGCTGTCCTGACCGTGGGGTTTCTGTGGATCGCGCAGCCGAGCTGTATGTGCCCGATGTTTGCTCCCCACGAACCATCGCTAACGGAGCGGCTCGCCAGCCTCCTGCCGTGGATCACCATCGGCGGTCTCGTATTCGGGTTCGCTGCGATGGTGCGCCTTTCGCGCCTTGACCCGGAACGAGGCGAGCGGACGTGGCGGTATCGGCGCTGAATGGACCCACTCACAGGTGTTGGGACGCTGCCGCCGCTCCTGCCATTCGTGGTCGGCGTCGTCATCCTGGCGCTGTGGCGTAGGCGGTTCACGCGCCCGTACTGAGCGTCCTTCGGACCATCGTGGCGTGGGCCTTGCTTGCCAGCAACCCAGCAAACTGGTACGGTCGCGGCATGAAGGTCACCATCGACGTCGACGCCGACATCTACCGCGGGATCAAGGTCGAAGCCGCGCGAAGGGATCGCAGTGTTCGCGACGTTGTCGACGAGGCGCTGGCAGCCTGGCTCGCGAACGCTGAAGCGACCGAAGATCGTGAATCGGCTGCCGCCGCGCTCGCGGAGTATCGACGCGACGGTGGCGAGTCGGCGGAGGCGTTCTTCGGGACGCTGGCGGCGGAGACCAAGGCGACATACGGCGAACCAGAACCTTGACGCAAGGGCGACGCCGTGTCGTCCTTGCACCGGCCGCGCAACGCCAGCTGCGGCGCCTGCCGCCTGGCGACGCCGCGCGACTGCGCGGACCGATCCTGTCGCTCGGTCTCGACCCAATGCCGACTGGCGCGACCAAGCTCGCTGATACCGAGTTCTGGCGGCTGCGGGTCGGCGACCTGCGGATCGTCTACGCAATCGATGACGACACCGTCGTCGTCTTGAAGGTGGCGCGTCGGGCAGAGAGCACCTACCGCCGCATCGATCGCTGAGTGCGCTCCTCGACCGCGAGTCCGCGCTCGGCCAACGCGTCGATGAAGGGTCTCGGTTCGAACGCCGCCTCTGGCGCGTGGACGCCGGCGAGACCTCCGCTGCGCGACGAGGTCGGCGGCGATCGCGGCAACGGTGCCGGTGATCGCCGCCGACGCCGATCGACCGGTCTGCTCCACGGCGAAGTCGTAGGTCAGCGTCGTCGGTATCGCCGTCGCGGACGCCCTCGACCCGGACGTGCTTGACGTTCGCGCTCCGCTCCGTCGGGCCCGATGCCGCGCCGGCCGATGTACGCGGCAGCGAACCGGCGAGGTGAGACGGCGACACCATCGACCATGAACGGCGCGTCGCGATCGAACCCGAGCTCGAGCAGCGCGCGGATCCGGGCGGTCTCGTCGGCCGGGTAGCCGACCTTGAACGAGACGTCGCGAACGTCGATCGTCCGCGGCACCGTCAGCGGCTCGGGGTGGGGGACCAGGTGGACCTCCTGCTCGCCGTACGGCTCCGGGAAGGCGAAGCGTTCCTCCTGGGTGAACGACGGGTATTCGACGGCCCGGCCGCCTTCCCACGCGATCGACGTCCCGGTGCTGGCGTCGAACCGGGTCACCACGATCCCAGGCGACGTCCACATCGGGTGCGTGATGTACGAGTACATGCGGATCGCGTCGACGGTGTCGAGCTGATCGGCGCCGAGCCGCGCGAGGATGTTGGTCAGCCCGGGGGCGACGCCGCAGCCCGGGACGATGCGGCAGCCGGCCGCCTCCGCCGCGTCATGCCGCTCTAGCTGCTGGAGCGTCTCGGGGTAGTAGGAGCCGAGGTCGACGAGGTGGACGCCCGCCGCGATCGCGGCATCGGTGACCTGCACGTTCTGGCGCATGTACGTCGCGTTGAGCACGACATCGGTGTCGGCGAGGGCCGCGGCGAGCGACGCGGCGTCGTCGACATCGACCTGGACGACTCGATCGGGCGCACCAAGTCGATCGAGCAGGGCGTGCGCGGCATCGACCCGGATGTCGCCGATCGACACCTCGTGATCGGTACGCTCGACGAGGTCGGCGACTGCCGCCGACCCCATCTCACCGGAACCGCCGAGGACCAGGACGCGAGCCACGGCGCCGTCATTCCTCCCGGGGATGTTCGGCGCTTCGCACGCGGACCACGTAGAGGATCGGGAAGAGCAGGAAGATCACGAGCGCGATCGATGGGTTGACGAACGCAGCCGATGAGAGCAGCGAACGCATAGCCCAGGAGCGTGAGCAGCGGCTCCTTCGGTCGGAAGAAGTCCTCGACCGAGATCGGATCGCTCAAGTCGGGATGGCGGCGCAGGTAGTCGAACAGCAGAAGCCACGCGACGCCGGAGCCGATCCCGACGACCGCGTACGCGACGACGGCGGCGGCCTGGTCCGCAGCTGTCCCAACGCGGTAGGCATTGGCGATGACCGCCGTCGGAAACGGGACGATCGACACGGAGAGCAACAGGACCAGGTTCCGCCAGAGGACACCCGCGTCGACCGCGCGGATCCGCGTGAATACCGTGTGATGGCCCATCCACAGCACGCCGATATTCGCGAACGCCGCCAGGTACGCGATGTAGCTCACCCACTCGTCGCGCAGCTCCTTGGCGAACTCCCCGCTCGTGGCTGGGATCGCGAGCTCGAGGACGAGCAGCGTGATGGCGATCGCGAACACGCCATCACTGAACGCTTCGACCCGATTGCTCTCGCTGAGGCGTGGTCCGCGTCGGTCGCTCATGTCCGCGCCATCCTGCGCCATTCGTAGTCGGCGAATACCCGAGTCGGATGCTCGCCGACGGCTACCCGCTGAGACTGAGGGATCTGGACGACGTGGGAGTACAGTCCTTGCGCGCGTGCCAGGCGAAGGGGTGACGCGATGCCATGGGATGTGCCCGCCACCGAGCTGGATCGGAAGGCGTTCGACTACGACTGGGGCGTCACCTGGCCAGGATGGCCGGACTGGCCGTGGACGACGCGGATCCGGATCCTCTTCGTGACCGACGGTCGGATCACGACCGGTCGCCGCGACGGCGAATTCGGGCTCGGGTTGGTGCTCGATACCCTGACCGACATCTCGTTCGCGTGGTGGGTCCGCTTCGATCTCACCTACAAGGATCGCGACACCGGCTTTCGGTTCACCGAGGCCGGCTTCGACATCGATCGCTACGACCAGATCTGGTTCTTCGGAGACTGGCCTGGAGAGGACGCGAACGAGGCCGACTTCCCCGACACCAGGATCGAGGATGACGGCTACCAGCACATGGAGGCCGGCGAACTCGCAGCGATCGCAGCGTGGATGAACGCCGGAGGTGGCGTGTTTGCGACCGGCGACCACGCCCTCCTTGGCGCATCGATGTGTCACAAGATCCCGCGTGTCCGCTCGATGCGGAAATGGACGCGTGCGCAAGGCGTCCCGTCATTCGATGGGCCGGATCGGCATGAGACGCTGCGAGGACTCCCCGCGATCGACGAATACGCAGCGGAAGGCGATCAATACCCGCAGCAGATCTATCCGGTGTTCCGCAGCGACTCCAACTGGCCGTTCGTCTTCGGGCAGTGGCCCCACCCGATCCTGTGCGGCAAGGACGGCGTGATCGACGAATTCCCGGATCACATGCACGAGGGGGCAGTGTTCGAAGACGACGACGTCGTCCTGACCGACAAGCTTCTACCCGGTTCTGCGGCTGACGAGTACCCGATCGTGCCGATCGTCGTC
Organism: uncultured Chloroflexia bacterium; assembly: GCA_963788235.1. Lineage (GTDB taxonomy): Bacteria > Chloroflexota > Limnocylindria > Limnocylindrales > CSP1-4 > SPCO01. Next base: position 59,332 of record CAWBFV010000005.1, read on the forward strand.
GCGCCAGGGGTCGCTGCGGCCCCCGTCGGCGGCGGGCCACAGACACTGGGACGCCGCCCGAGACCGGAGGTCATCGCGCATGGCATGACCACGAACCCGGAGCAGGCGCGCCGCGCCTTCGGGCTCGTCAGTGTGTACGACGGCAATCCCGCAGGCGTCGGCAGAGTCGTCGTCGATTCGACGTGGCATCACTGGTTCAGCATGAACCTGGTCGGTTTTCGCGATCACGCTCCCGGTTACTACCGAAACATGCAGGCCTACTACCGCAACGTGGGCCTGTGGTTGGCCACCCCTTCGCAACGGGCGTCGATGCTGTTCTGGGCGACCTGGGGCGTGCTCGTCGGATCCCAACCAGGCCTGTTCCACCCAGCACTGGGCGTCTACGGGATGGGCAAACGCGCTGTAGACGTTCTCGGTCGGACCGCGCCGCAATGCATCGTGTCGGAGCTCGTGGGCCCGCTGATCGAGAGCCTGCAGGTCCGCGAGGCGCAGCGCGCTCGGCCGAGCGTCGCGTGGGAGGAACTCACTCGCCCGCCAGCAGCCATGGTCAATCAGGCGATCGTCGGCGGGATCGCTACGGGTATGTTCGACCTCGCCAAGCAGCACATCGAGGAACGTGCGCGCGGCCGAGCGCCGGAGATCGCGCCCGAGGAGATACGCGCCGCGGGGATCGAGGGGATCGCCATCGGCATGAGGACGTTGCAGTCGACGCTCCGTAGCGCCGTGCAAGAGCTTGGCGGGCTGGTGGACCAGGACCTCGACGAGCGTTATCGCGACATCGTCGACGGCATCCAAGTAGATGAGACGATCGTGCCTCAGCCCGGGGCAAAGCAGTAGCGAGAGACCTGCAATCTGGATTGACGCGCGATGTATGAAGTCGTGGTAGCATCCATATCATGGCAAGCAGAGTAGGAGAGCGCGGCCAGATCACGATCGAGAAGGCGATCCGCGAGGAGCTCGGCGTCTACGCCGGCGACGAGACCGTGCAGCGCATCGAGGATGGGCGGATCGTCATCGAGGTCGTTCCCGGGCCGGCATCGACGGTCGCTCGCGGGGAGCCTCCGGGACAAGACGCGCCGTCGACCCGCCGATGAGGCCTGGCCGGCATTGCGTGACGCGGCCTGGGAGACGCCGGACCCCGATCGTCGCCCGTGATCTCGGTCGATACCTCGGTCGTCGTCCGCTATCTCGTCGGGACACCAGCAGCACAGGCTCGGCGCGCCGCCCGCCTGATCGATGACGAGACGGTCAGCATCGGCGTCTCGGTCGTGGCGCTCGCGGAGTGCGCGCACGTCCTGCGGACCCAGTACGACGTCGAGGCGCGCGACATCGTCGACGCGCTCATCGGCTTGATCCAACGCGAGAACGTCCGCGTCCTCGAGGTCCGCTCCGACCTCGTCCTCGAGTCGCTCGTCCGAGCGCGATCGATGCCCGGTCGGCCGATCCCCGATGCGCTTATCGTCGCCGCGGCGATGGCCGCCGACGCGCTCCCGTTGGCGACGTTCGATACGGACCAGCGTCGCTACGGGATCACCATCCGGGAGCCCTGAGGGACGCAGCGCGACTCCGAGCGCCGATCCTGGCACTCGCGATCGATCCGCGACCCCCGGGATCGGCGAAGCTGCGTGGCAGCGACTTCCGGCGAGTGCGCTCCCGCGAGCTCCGCGTCATCTACGACATCGTCGACGCCGCCGGGCTCGTCGCCGTGCTGCGCGTCGCGCGCCGGTCCGAACGGACCTATCGACGCAGTTGAAGCTGCCCGCCACGGAATGTGCGCACCGCGATGACCAGACCTGTTCCGACTGCCGCCGCGCCCGCTACCCACGGAACCACCGCCGCGTCGGCTTCCTTGACCGCGATGCCGACGAAGGCCCAGACGATCACGAGGCCGTACGCGACGTCGTCGAACTGCCAGATGAACCACGCCGCGATCGCGAACACGACCAGCAGCACCGTCGCGGCGATCCACTCGCCGGGGATCCCAAACCCGCCGAAACCGGACGCCGACAGTGTCTGCGCGGCGTTGGCGACCGTGGCAACCGTGATCCACCCGAGATAGATGGAGAACGGGACGCGAACCGTCCAGAACGTGGCTCGAGTCAGCTCGTGCCGCACCGACCACAGCCGCTGATGGATCGCGACCAGCGTCACCAGCAGTCCGACCATCACGACGACCGTGAGCGCGAACAGCCTCGTAGTGGAAGAGCGGGATCCACGCCGCATTGAGCAGGTTGCTGATCGCCGGCAGCCAACCAAGGCGACGCACGACGGGATCGTCGGCATGCCTGGCCTGGTAGACGGTGTAAGCCGCGAGTCCGAGATAGATGAGTCCCCAGATCGCGAAGACGTAGCCGGCCGGGATGACGAACACGTGGAATCGATCGCTGATCTCAGCCGTCGTCTGCCCGTTCAGGGGGAGCGCATTTGCGGCGCCGTTAACGGCGAGCGTCAGCAGGAACGTGGCGACCGTCGCCAGCGTTCGCCGCGCCGCTTCACCGCCAGCGACGTCCCGGCCCAGGCTCATGCCACGAGCCGCTTGTAGCGGATCCGGTGCGGCTGGTCGGCGGCCGTGCCCAGCTCCTTGTGGCGGAACGCCTCGTAGTCGCTGAGGTTGCCCTCGAAGAAGCGGACTTGCTAAATCGCCCTCGAAGGCGAGGATGTGCGTCGCGATCCGGTCGAGGAACCAGCGGTCGTGGCTGATCACGACGACGCAGCCCGGGAACGACTCGAGCCCGGCCTCGAGCGCGCGCAGCGTGTCGACGTCGAGGTCGTTGGTCGGCTCGTCGAGGAGCAGCACGTTGCCGCCCGACTGGAGCAGCTTGGCGAGGTGGACCCGGTTCCGCTCGCCGCCGGACAGCTGGCCGACCATCTTCTGCTGGTCGGTGCCGCGGAAGTTGAATGACGCCACGTACGCGCGCGCGGGCACCTCGCGCGGACCGACCTTGATCGCCTCGACGCCCTGGGTGATCTCCTGGAAGACGGTCTTCCCGCCGTCGAGGTCGTCGCGGCTCTGGTCGACGTAGCTCATGACGACGGTGTCGCCGATCGTGATCGACCCCGCGTCAGGCGGCTCCTGGCCGACGAGCATCCGGAACAGCGTCGTCTTGCCGGCGCCGTTCGGGCCGATGATCCCGACGATCCCCGAGCGCGGCAGCGAGAACGTCAGGTCCTCGATCAGCAGCCGATCGCCGAACCCCTTGCGCAGCCCATCGACCTCGATCACCTGGTCGCCGAGGCGCGGCCCGGCCGGGATGGCGATCTCGAGCTCGCGCTCGGTGCGCTTCGCGTCGTTCGACTCCGCGAGGAGCTGCTCGTAGGCGCTGAGGCGGGCCTTGCCCTTCGACTGGCGGGCTCGCGCCGACGAGCGCACCCACTCGAGTTCGCGCGCGAGCGTCCGTTGGCGGGCGTCGGCCGTCTTCTGCTCCTTGGACATGCGGTCGAGCTTCTGCTCGAGCCAGCTCGAGTAGTTGCCGGAGAAGGGGATGCCGCGCCCGTGATCGAGCTCGAGGATCCACTTGGCGACGTTGTCGAGGAAGTAGCGGTCGTGGGTGACCGCGACGACCGTGCCGTCGTACTCGTCGAGGAAGCGCTCGAGCCAGTCGACCGACTCGGCGTCGAGGTGGTTGGTCGGCTCGTCGAGCAGCAGCAGGTCGGGATGCTGGAGGAGGAGTCGGGCCAGGGCGACGCGGCGTCGCTCGCCGCCGGAGAGCGTCGTGACGTCCTGGTCGTCGGGCGGACAGCGGAGCGCGTCCATCGCGATGTCGACGTTGCGCTCGAGGTTCCACGCGTCGGCGGCGTTGATCTTGTCCTCGAGCGCCGACTGCTCGGCACCGACGGCCTCGTAGTCGGCGTCGGGATCGGACCACTTCGCCATGACGGCGTTGTACTGGTCGATCAGGTCCTGGACCGGGCGGACGCCGTCGAGGACGTTGCCCTTGACGTCCTTGCTCGGGTCGAGCTGCGGCTCCTGGTCGAGGTAGCCGACCGTGAACCCGGGCGTGAGGCGGGCTTCGCCGGTGAAGCCGTCGTCGAGGCCGGCCATGATCCGGAGCAGGCTCGATTTGCCGGCGCCGTTCGGCCCGATGACGCCGATCTTGGCGCCGGGATAGAAGCTGAGCGAGATGTCCTCGAGGACCGTTCGATCGGGCGGGTAGTGCCGGGCGAGCCGGTACGTGGAGTAGATGAATTCGGCGGGCATGGTCGGTAAGGGTACGGCGAGACCACGGGCGATGGGGGCGGAGAACGGCCCGACGCCGTCGGCGCCGGGCCGCTTGCTGTTTCGGAACGACGCCTCAGGCCGTCGGTGACGGGGCGGTGTCGACCGCGTCTTCCGGCCGGAGCCGGAGCGTGGCGAGGAGGTCGTTGAAATATGCCTGGTCGTAGCCCGCGACTTCCGCCGGGTTATCCCCGGACGTGTACAGCGTGATCACGTACCCCCGGTCCCCGGCGGATGTGGCCGCGGTGCGCACCACACAGCCGTCCCTGGGTCCCATCGATGGTGACGGGCTCGGTAGGCGTGTCGCACGCACCGGCTCCCCGAGTCCAGAATCGTCGAGCCACTGCGATGCGGGCTTACCAGCCAGTGGCTGCGAGGCAACCATGATCCAGAGGTGGTCCTGGAGGGCGGGGTCGTAGATGACATCACCGGTCGTCGCGCCGAAATCGGGGAGGCCCGTCGTCCACGCGTCGGTCGCGGGACGCGTCACCCAGCCGGCGGGGTACTGGATCGAGAACCCATACCGCGGCGAAGTGAATGACTCCGTGAGCGCTGGCGGTGGCGCGGGAGTGATGGTCGGGCTGGACGGTCGGGGACGGGCGGGGATGGGCGGCGTCGGCTGACCGCCCACGTTGGACGCGCTCGAGGGCCTGAGCACGCTCAGGCCAAAGGCCCCGACGGCGATCACGACCACGGCCGCGACCGCCACCTTGGCGAAGGTATTCATGTGCGGGAACCTCCACGGCACGCGGATGACCACGCGCCGCTGTTGGGTGCTGTCGATGGTCTCGAGGGCCGACCGCAGCACCCAGTCGGGTGCGCGCGGCGGGGCCTCGGACTCGTAGAAGTCGGCGAGCTGGCGTTCGAGGTCGCGGTTGACGTTCATGCCGTCCGGCCCTCCTGCGCCGCGCCAGCCGACGTGCGCTCTTCGGCGGTGATGGCCGCCCGGAGCGCCTCGATGGCGTAGTGGAGCCGGGACTTGGCGGTCCCGACGGGGATCTCGAGTGCATCGGCCGCCTCGCTGGGGGTCAGGCCGACGTAGAAGGTCAGGACCAGGATCGTCTGCTGCGGAACGGTGAGCCGCTGCAGCCCTCGCTCGAGCTGGTCGCGGTCGGCGAGTGCCGCCGTGCCATCGGGCTCGGACGGTTCCTTGGGCAGGATCGTGACCTCGGTCCGCCACCGCCGGCGGTGACGGCCGATGTCCGCGCTCGCTCGGACGATCAGCCGGTACAGCCAGGCATCGAACCGCTCGACGTCGCGAAGCGTCGGCAGATCGCGCCATGCCCGCACCAGTGCCTCCTGGGTCGCATCCTCCGCGAGTTCGGTATCGCGAAGGACCATGCGAGCGATCCCGTACAACCGATCGACGGCGCCGGCAGCAAGCACGCTAAAGGCCTCACGGTCTCCGCGTCGTGCCCTGTCGACGAGCTCCGCCTGCACGCATCGCTCCTTTTCGGAAACGACCGATCTGGTCGTCTACACGCTACGGCGGAGCACAACGCTGGGCGGTTCATTCTTGTTGTGCCGCGTGAGGGGAGCGCTCAGAGGTGCCGGGTCCGCGCGGTCACCGACAGAACGACGGCGGAGGCGGCGAGCAGCCCGCCGCTCACGGCCAGCGCGAGCGGGGCGCCGAGGATCGCCGCGGCCGCGCCAAGCCCAAGGTGCCCGAACGGCCCGAACCCGATGGCGAAATACCAGATGCCCATCGCCGCGCCTCGCTCGCGGTCCTCGACGTGCCGTTGGACGAGCGTCTGGCCCAGCGTGTCGAGCGCCGCCATCGCGCCACCGACCACGATCAGGATGCCGATCGACAGCAGCAACACGGAGCTCGCGGCGAACACGACCAGGGATAGGCCGAACACCCCCGTCGTGACCAGGAGCAACGCGCCGTCACGCGACCGGGCGCCACTCGCCAGGGCGATCGCGCCACCGATGCCGCCGATCGATCGCGCGGCGGTCATCGCACCGAGGCCTGCCGCGTCGGTGTGGAGGACGTCGCGGGCGAACGTGGGAAACAGCGTGAGACTGGAGAAGCCGAGCACCTCGCCAAGGATCGTGACGAGCGTGACGAGCGCGACGGATCGGTTCCGGAACAGGAGGGTCATCGCGCGCCGGAGGTCGATGTGCGGACCGCCGGGCGGCCGCCGATTGCCGGTTTGGCGACGGCCGGCGAGGAGGATCCCGGCCGCGATCGCACCACCGGCCGCCGCGACGAGGAACGCCGCGGTCGGACCGTTCAGCTCGAGCACGACGCCGCCGACCGCCGCGCCGACCGCGCCGAACACCATCGCGCCGAGGTTCGAGAGCGCCAGCGCATTGGTCGCACCCTCGGGCCCGGCGAGGTCGACCACATACGACTGCGAGAGCGTGCCGCGGAACGTATCCACGATGCCGAGCACGACGCTCGCTAACAGCAGCTCGGCGAGGCTGAGGCTGCCGGTCGCGGCACGGACGGCGAGGAGCACGAGTGCCGCGGCACCGATCGCGTTGATGACGCTCAGCGCGGTTCGCCGATCGAGACGATCCGCCAGGGCACCCATGGGGATGCCCAGGAACAGGGACGGCAGGAGCCGGGCCGCGTACGTCGCGCCCACGACGAAGGACGAGTTCGACAGCTCGAGGGCGATCCAGCCGACGACCACCATGCTCGCCGACCAACCGGCAACCGTGGCCCCGTATGCAGCCCACGCGATCGGGTAGCCGGGCACGCGGAACGCGGACAGCGTCGTGGCGATCCGCCCCGGCGCGCGCGACTGCGGCCCGGGGACCGGCGGGTCCTGGTCCATCATCCTCCATGCCGCCGGGGCGCATGGAGGCGTCCACCCGGGGCGAGTCGGCCCGTCTCATGGACTGGCCGAGGTGCGCAATCGTAAGTTGTCGGGGGCCGCACGATTGGTCGGAGCCTATGCCCAGAATTCGACACGCCCGCTGAGCCGAGCCTCGCTGCCTAGCCCCCAGCTAGCAAGCTAGCAAGCAAGGCTGATATCGTGGCACCATGAAGGTCACGATCGACATCGACCCGGATCTCTACCGCGCTATCAAGGTCGAAGCGGCGCGCTCGGATGAGAACGTCCGCGACATCGTCGGCAAGGCCCTGGAGACCCTGCTCGCGGAGCGCGAGGCGAACGAGGACCGAGCATCGGCGGAAGTCGCGCTCGCTGAGTACCGCCGCGACGGGGGTGAGGCGGCAGAGACATTCTTCGAATCACTGGCCGCGGAGACCAAGGCGACATACGGCGAGCCGTGATGCAACCCCGATATCAGGTCGAGATTCGCCCGCCGCCGGGCGTCAGCTCCGTCGCCTGCCCCCGGGGATGCGGCGCTACTCCGGGCACCGATCCTGGCGCTCGCGATCGATCCGCGACCACCGCGATCGGCGAAGCTGCGTGACAGCGACTACTGGCGCGATCGCTCAGGAGAGCTCCGCGTCATCTACGGCATCGACGACGTCGAGCGGCTTGTCGTGGTGCAGTGCGTCGCTCGCCGGTCTGATCGTCTCCGACCGAGCTACGCGGGAGCCTTGCGCGATGAGTTCGGCGATCCGGCCGGCTGATCTCGCGGGTGAGCGAGCCACGTGGGGGCCGCGTGGTTGACCGATCTCTCCAGCAAGCATGAAAGCCACGATCGGTGTGCCTGATGGCCTCTATCGACGCGTGAAGGCGAAGGCGGCACTCGAGGGTCGGTCGGTTGAAGACGTCATCGTGGCCTTGTTCGAGCGCTGGCTCGCAGGCGAGCCGGAGTCTCGAAAGTTCGCGCGATGTCGATCAGCAGGCAGCCACGGACGCTTGGCTGCGGCATTGGGAGTCGATCGGAAAGCGCGTCGCCAAGACCGCGAAGGACGAACCAACGACTCGAGAGATCCTGGCCGCCGATCGCGGCCGCTGATCATCGTGGGCTCTCCATCGACGCGTGCTCGGGGACGCTACGCTACGGACCGAGGTAAGCGCAATCGTTTGCGCGAGGGAGGAGTGCGGGATGCGAGCTGCCGTCTTCGAGGGTGAGGGCCGGCTGGAGGTCAAGGACTGGCCGGATCCGTCGCCGGCCGCTGGCGAGGTCCTCCTCGAGGTCGAGGCGTGCGGTGTCTGCGGCTCCGATCTGCAGATCATCAACGTCCCGCCCGGGCACCCCTCGACGCCGCCCGTCGTGCTCGGTCACGAGTTCGTCGGTCACGTTCGCGAGCTCGGTGGCGACCTCCCCCTGGGTGGCCCGCAGGTCGGTGATCGCGTCGTCGTGGACCCTGATCCGAAGTGCGGCGCGTGCGCGTCGTGCCGAGCCGGCCGCCCGTCGACGTGCGAGAACATCGTTGCCCTCGGGGTCCATCGGGACGGGGCACTCGCCCGATACGTCACCGTCCCCGCGAACTGCGCCTACCCCATCTCGACGGACGTCTCCGCGGAGATGGCCGCGCTCGTGGAGCCGCTGGCGTGCGTGGTCAACGGCGCGAACCTCGCGGCCGATCCGACCCGGGCGAACCGGTCGTGGTCTTCGGGGGCGGCGCCATCGGTTGCCTGTTCATGGCGGTGTTCCGGGCCGCGGGTGCGAGCCGGATCGTGGCCGTCGAGCCGACCGCCCAACGCGGGGCGATCGCCCGGGCCGTTGCCGCCGACGACGTCTTCACCCCGGCCGAATGGGAGGCGCAACGGGCCGATGTGATGCCCGGCGGGGCGGCGGTCGTGGTCGATGCGGTCGGCAGCGTGCTGCCCGACGCGATCCGTGCCGCGGCGATGGGCGGCCGGGTGATCGTCTTCGGGATGAACGGCAACGCCAACCCGCCGGTCCACCAGATCGAGATCGTCGAGAAGGGACTGACGATCCACGGCTCGTACATCAGCAACTTCACGTTCCCTGCCGCGATCCGCCTCGTCGAGACCGGCGCGCTCAATCTCGCCCCGATGATCAACGCCGTGATCCCGCTCGAAGACACCGCAGCCGGCCTCGCGAGCCTGCGATCCGGCGACGCCGTGAAGGTCGTCATCCGGCCCTGAACCGCGGCGTGCGTCCGTAAATGGACAACTTCCCGGGCTGCTGACGCCAGTACCCTTGAACGCGGCCGAATGGGCGCGTCACCGAGGGTGACTGTGGACCAGCGGGATCTCGTCGAGCGAGCGGGTCGAGGCGATCATGACGCCTTCGGATCGCTTGTCGGCGCGTCCATCGCGCGGCTGGAGGCTGTCGCCCGCCTCATCCTCCGCGACGCGGATCTCGCGCGAGATGCCGTCCAGGAGGCGTACGTCCGAGCCTGGCGCGACCTGCCCGGTCTGCGCGACCCAGCGCGGTTCGATGCCTGGCTCCATCGACTGACCGTCAACGCCTGCCTCGATGCGCTCCGCCGGAAACGGCGCCGGCCGATCGAGGTGGAGCTCTCACCGATCATCGATCCACCGACCGGCGACCCGACCGCGCTCGTCGCGGACCGTGATGAGCTCGAGCGTGGCTTCCGCCGGCTCGGGCCCGATCACCGGGCGATCCTCGTGCTCCATTACTACGTCGGGATGTCCATCTCGGCCGTGGCCGAGACGCTCGAGATCCCGGTGGGTACCGCGCAATCGCGTCTCCATCGAGCGCTCGGCGAGCTCAGGGCGGCCATGGCTGCCGATGAGCGCGCGGCCGAGGCCCGTAGGCAGGTGATCGCATGAACCGCTACGACCACCTGGAACGCGACCTGACGGTCTGGTTCGCCGAGACCGCCGCGCCGGGGGTGCCCGACTACACCGATGACCTCATCCGGCTGACCGCGGGCACGTCCCAGCGGCCACGCTGGAGCTTCCCAGAAAGGTGGCTTCCCATGAGCGTCGTGACGCTCGCGAGGCGCTCACTGGCGCCTGTCCCATGGCGGGCGATCGCCGTGCTGGCGGTCCTCGCCCTCCTCATCGCGGCCATGCTCGCGGCGTACATCGGCAGTCGGCCGAAGATGCCGCCGCCATTCGGGATCGCGGACAACGGATTGGTCGTGTACGCCGAGGGGGGCGACCTCCTCGCGATCGACCCCGTCACCCGCGCGGTTAGGCCGGTCGTCGAGGGGTCGACCGACGACAACTACCCGACGTTCTCGCGCGACGGAACCCGCATCGTCTTCGAACGGCGAAGTGTCAACGGCGCGACACAGCTGTTCGCCGTCGATGCCGCGGGCGGCAACGAGATCAAGTTGACGAATCCCGATTCGATCGGGGTCTACGGCTTGACGTGGTCGCCAGACGACAAGCAGTTGGCGTATATCAACGGCAAGCTGTGGATCGTCGCCGCCGACGGCAGCGGTGCCAAGGCGCTTGATCTACCGATCGACGCCGTTGGCTACCCGACATGGCGTCCCCGTGATGGCGTCGATATCGCGGTTGCCGGGTCCTACCGCCTGGACAGTTCGAAGGACGGCTGGTTTCTCGTTCGACCCGATGGGTCGAACCTTCGACCGATCATCAAGACGGATGGCACGCCGCTCAACGACACGCCGGTGCTGTTCACGCCGGACGGCTCGCGGATCCTGACCACGAGGGACGAGACCGTCAAGCTCTCGTCGCCCGTTCACCACGTCCATGTCATGACGCTCGGCGACGATGGCCAGATCACCGATGATCGGACCATCGGCCCGGTCGTGCTGAACACGACGATCGGATACGCGCTGTCGCCTGACGGCACGCGGATCGTGGCGGCCGTCGGGGAGACGCCGAAGACGTGGCGGATCGCGGTGATCCCGGTCGATGGCTCGGCTGGTGTCGTCACGACGGGTCCGACCTTCGAAGGCTCTGAATTCTTCGTCGGGTGGTCACCGGACGCGACGGCGATCATCGTCAACGACCCGCAGAAGCACGAGACCTTGCTGCTCGATCCGTCCGGCGGTGGCCACCGACCGGCGAGCTGGGTCGACACCGGGGGCTCGTCGTGGCAGCGAGTCGTCGCCAAGTAGTCGATCGCTCCCTGATCCGTGAGCGGGGTCGCCATCAAGGTGTAATGGCGGCCCCGCTTCGGCGTCCTTGGCATCGATGAACCGCGCTCGTCGAGCGTGGTCCAAGCGAGCAAGGAGGCTGCGATGCAGCGCCCACGGATCCCGCTCCTGTTCGGACCCGTCCTGGCGGCCCTGTTGATGGTCGGCACGGTCGGCAGTGCGGCTGCGGCGGAGCCAGTCACGATCCCGCCCGCGGCGACGTTCGGGATCGCACCGCGGGTGACAGTGTCGCCGACGGTCAAGCTCGTCGCCGGCGTGGTGGCAACGATCCATGTCGACGTGGTGTGTGACCCGCTGCCATCCGAGTGGGACCCGTCGATCGATCCCACTCGCGGTCACAGCGAGGGGACGAGGGCACAGGTCGTCCAGGCCGCTTCGAAGAAGACGATCGCCGCCGGAGAAACGGATGGCGGCGGGCTGTTCGTCTGCGACGGATCGACCGTGAATCCGCTCGACCTGACCGTCGTGTCGCAGACCGTGCCGTTCCGCAAGGGCGACGCGGCCATCGGTGTCCAGCTCCAGATCTGCAACGACGATTGCAGCGCAAGCGGCTACCGGAGCACGGGGCCGATCCAACGGACGCTGACCAGCAAGTAGCCCTCTCCAGGGGGCGTGGGCGGGCGCGGTGGGGGGCCGCGCCCGCTCCAGCTGATCCGGGTCACCTGGGATCCCATCCTGGACGGGCCGATTTACCCGCGGCGCTAGACTGGTTGCGCACTGAACGACATCGAGTCCTGGCCGGACGCGGGGTCTCGATCCGACACACGCGTCGATCCGCGCTCCACCGCGAGGCCCCGCCGTTGGCCGAACGACCGACTGCTCCGGAAACCGCGACGCCGCCACCGCCGGATGTCGCCACGTCACGCGTCCGCCGTCTCGCTCCGATCGGGGTCGGGGCCGTCGTCACGCTCGCGGTCGTCGCGCTCCTCGCGATCCTGCTTCCGAAAGCCCCGACGCTCACCCAGCAGCAGGTCGACGAGGCGATCGCCAACGCGCTCGCCTCGGTGACACCGCCGCCGGCCTTCTCGCAGGTCGTCTACCAGGCGGTCCAGCCGTCGCTCGTGCTGATCGAGACCGATGGCGGGGCGTCGGCGGATCCCGATGCCAAGCCCGACCCCCACGCCGGACTCGGCAGCGGCGTGGTCGTCAACCTCGACGGCGACATCCTCACGAGCCTGCACGTGGTCGATGGGGCGAAGACCATCGACCTCACGTTCGCCGACGGCTCGAAGTCGCCGGCGCAGATCGTCGTGACCCAGCCACAGAACGACATCGCCGTCGTGCGGGCGACCAAGCCGCCACCCGTGCTGGTCCCGGCCACGCTCGGCAATCCCGGCGCGGTCCGCCAGGGGAGCGAGGCGTACGCGCTCGGTTCCCCGTTCGGGCTGTATGGGTCGGTGTCGTCGGGCGTCATCTCCGGGCTCGACCGCTCGTTCCGCGAGCCGCGCACGGGTCGCGTGCTGACGGGCCTGTTCCAGATCGATGCCGCGGTCAACCCAGGCAACAGCGGCGGCGCGCTCGTCGATCGTGATGGCCGGCTGATCGGGATCGTCACCGCGCTGCTCAACCCGACCCAGGAGAACGTGTTCATCGGGATCGGTCTCGCCGTCCCGATCAATGTCGCCGGCGGTGCCGCCGGCCTGCCCCCGTACTGACCCCAATCGAACGAGGAGATCGACGCGTGGATCAGCTCGACGCCCAGGATCGCTCCGCCCCGATGGAGCGGCTGCTGTACGAGGTCAAGAAGGTCATCGTCGGCCAGGACCACCTGCTCGAACGGCTGGTGATCGCGCTGCTGTGCCGCGGCCACCTGCTCGTGGAGGGCGTGCCGGGTCTCGCCAAGACCATGGCGATCAAGACCGTCGCCGACACGATCGGCGGCGAGTTCAAGCGGATCCAGTTCACGCCGGATCTCGTCCCGGCCGACCTCGTCGGCACGCGGATCTACAACCAGAAGACCGGGGAGTTCGGGACGTCGCTCGGCCCGGTGTTCACGAACCTGCTGCTCGCCGACGAGATCAACCGCGCTCCGGCCAAGGTCCAGAGCGCGCTGCTCGAGGTGATGCAGGAGCGCCAGGTCACGATCGGCCGCGAGACGTTCAAGGTCCCGGATCCCTTCCTCGTGCTCGCGACGCAGAACCCGATCGAGACCGAGGGCACGTACGCGCTGCCGGAGGCGCAGGTCGACCGGTTCATGATGAAAGTCGTCGTCGACTATCCGAACGAGACCGAGGAGTTCGTGATCGTCGAGCGGATGACCGGCGAGGTGCCGACAGCCCAGCCGGTCGTGACCACCGACGGGTTGCTGGCGATGCAACGAGCGGCCGACAAGGTCTTCGTCGATCCGGCGCTGATGGCGTACGCGGTCCGGTTGGCGACGGCCACCCGGGATCCCGCCGCGCACGGGCTGGGCGAGCTCGGGCGCTACATCACGTACGGCGCGAGCCCGCGCGCCTCGATCAACCTCGTGCTCACGGCCCGCGCGCTGGCGTTCGTGCGCGGACGCGACTACGCGCTGCCCGAGGACGTGCTCGACATGGCGCTCGACGTGCTCCGCCATCGACTGGTGCTGTCGTTCGAGGCGCTGTCCGAGGACATCAGCAGCGACCGGATCCTGCGCACGATCATCGATCGGGTGCCCGTGCCGATCGTCCCGCTCCGTGACGATGACCGCGTTCGCGTCCCGGCATGACGGGTCCCGGCGGCGCCTGCCGCTCCGGCACCGGCCTCCGCGCCTGAGCGCGTCCTCCAGCGCCTCGACTGGACGGTCGTCCGCCGGCTGGACGGCCTGCTCCAGGGCGACTACCGCAGCCTGTTCCGGGGCAACGGGGTCGACTTCGCCGACCTGCGCGCGTACGAGTACGGCGACGACGTCCGGCACATCGACTGGAACGTCACGGCGCGGATGGACGTGCCGTACGTCCGCGAGTACCTCGAGGATCGCGAGATCACGGCCTGGTTCCTGCTGGACCTGAGCCCGTCGGTCGACTTCGGGACCGTCGAGGCCGAGCGGCTGAAGCGGAGCGTGCTGGTCGACGTCGTGACGACGCTGGCCCGGGTGCTGACGCGCCACGGCAACCGGGTCGGCGCGATCTTCTACGGCAGCCGCATCGAGCGGACGATCCCGGCACGCGGCGGGCGGGTCCAGGTCCTGCGGCTGATCAACGACCTCCAGAACCACCCGCGCCAGCGCTCGGCGCCGTTCACGGATCTCGGCTCGCTGCTCGACGCCGGGCTGCGCTGGATCAAGGGCCGGTCGCTGGTGTTCGTGATCTCGGACTTCATCAGCACGCCGGGCTGGGAGAAGGCGCTGGAGCGTCTGACCCGACGGCACGAGGTCATCGCGATCCGGCTGTACGACCGGCGTGAGCGCGAGCTGCCGGACGTCGGGCCGATGCTGATGGACGACGCCGAGACCGGGGAGCAGCTGTACATCGACACGCACGACAAGTCGTTCCGGCGGCGGTTCCAGGAGGCCAGCGAGCGGCGCGAGGCCGAGCTGACAGCCGCGTTCCGGCGGGCCGGGGTGGACGCCATCGACCTCGCGACCGACGAGGACCTGCTGGCCGCGATCGTCCGGATGGCGGCTCGGCGGAAGCGGGTCAAGCACTAGCCGTGTCGTTCATCTGGCCACCGCTCCTGCTGCTCCTGCTCGCGGTCCCGCTCGGGGTGTGGGCGTATCGATCGCGCGAGCGGCGACGGGCGACGCGCGCGGCGCAGTTCGGGTGGGGTGGTTCGTCGGCAGGCGCGGGCGGGCGCAGTCGCCCGTCCCGCTCGTTGGCGTCGGCGCGTGCCGGCGGCCCTGCACGGTCGCCGGCGTCACGATCCTCGTGTTCTCGCTCGCGCGGCCGCAGAGCGTGATCGGCGTGCCGCGCATGGAGGGCACGGTCCTCCTCGCGTTCGACGTGTCGGGGAGCATGGCCGCGACCGACGTCGCCCCGACCCGGATGGAGGCGGCCAAGACCGCGGCACTCAAGTTCGTCGAGGCGCAGCCGCCGTCCGTTCGGATCGGCGTCGTCGTGTTCAGCGACTCCGGGCTGTCGACCCAGGTGCCGACCGGCGACCGCGTCGAGACCGTCGCCGCGATCCAGCGGCTCGCGCCGGAGCGCGGCACCTCGATCGGGCAGGGGATCCTCGCCTCGCTCGCAGCGATCCAGGCGGACGAGGACACCAACAAGACCGACTACTACACGAACGAGTCGGCGCCACCGGAGCCGGCTCCGACCCCGGTCCCCGCCGGCGTGTACAACCCGGCGATCATCGTGCTGCTGACCGACGGCGAGAACACCGCGCGGCCCGACCCGCTCGAGGCGGCCCAGGCCGCGAAGGATCTTGGCGTCCGGATCCACACGATCGGTGTCGGCAGCGCGGCCGGGACCACGCTCGAAGTCGAGGGGTTCATGGTCCACACCCAGCTCGACGAGGCGACGCTCAAGTCGATCGCGACGATGACCGACGGCACGTACCACGCGGCCGCGGACGAGGCCGACCTGTCGGCGATCTACCAGGACATCGGCAGTCGACTTGGTCGTGCGCACCGAGCCGTTCGAGCTGACGCCGATCCTCGCGGGGCTCGGGTTCCTGCTGCTGCTGGTCGGCGGCGTCGGATCGCTGCGCTGGTTCGGGCGGATGCCATGACGTTCCTGTGGCCCGAGCTGCTCGTGCTGCTCATCGCGCTGCCGATCCTCGTCGGGATCCGCATCTGGGCGCTCCGCCGGCCGCGCACCGGCGTGCGCTTCTCGAGCCTGTCGCTGGTCCGCGAGGCCGCGCCGCGCTCGTCGTGGATCCGCCGGCACCTGCCGTTCGCGCTGTTCGCGCTCGGGCTCGGCCAGCCTGGTCCTCGCGATGGCCCGACCGGCGGCGATCATCGCGGTGCCGACCAGCCGCACGACCGTGGTGCTGGCGATGGACGTGTCGCGCAGCATGTGCTCGACCGACATCCCGCCGAACCGCCTGATCGCCGCGGAAGAGGCGGCGTCGTCGTTCGTCAGCCACCAGGGCGCGGGCACCCAGATCGGGATCGTGGCGTTCGCCGGGTTCGCGGAGATCGTCCAGGTCCCGACGAACGACGAAGAGGTGCTGCTCGACGTGATCGCGGCGCTGGCGACGGGCCGGCGCACCGCGGTCGGCAGCGCGATCCTCGAATCGATCGATGCGATCGCCGAGATCGACCCGTCGATCCCCAAGACGACCGACGAGAACGATCCGACCGCGACGTCGCCACCGAGCGTGCCCGAAGGGCGCCTACGCGCCGGCGATCATCGTGCTGCTCACCGACGGCGCGAGCAACGCCGGACCCGATCCGGTCGAGGCGGCACAGGAGGCCGCGGCCCGAGGCCTGCGCGTCTACACGATCGGGTTCGGTACGGAGAACCCGGGTGCGCGGCCGCCGCTGTGCGGCCAGAACCAGATCGGGCGGGAGCCTGGCGACAACGGCGCGCAGGGCTTCGACCCCGGGCTCGGTGGCGGCTTCACCGGTGGAGGACAGGGCGGCGGGTTCCGCCGCGCGATCGACGAGGACACGCTGATGGCCGTCGCCGAGGCGACCGGCGGCAAGTACTACCCGGCGGAGAGCGCCGACCAGCTAACCGAGGTCTTCGAGCAGCTCCCGACCGACCTGATCCTGCAGCACGACGTGGTCGAGATCAGCGTGGCGTTCACGGCGGTGGCCGTCGTCCTGATCGGCCTGGCGATCCTGCTCGGGCAAGCCTGGCGGCCGCTGCCCTAGCTGGACGCGATCATCTCGTCGAGGATCGCCGGGAACGAGTCGACCGCGAGGCTCAGGTGGCCGTGTTCCGGGTAGAGGTGGACGCAGGCGGTCGGGATGTGCGCCGCGAGCCACTGCCCGTGCGCGAACGGCACCATCCGGTCGTGCGCGCCCTGCCAGACGTGCACTGGTCCACGGATCGACCCGAGGTCGAACGCCCATGGCCGCGCGAACGCGACGTCGTCGTCGAACCAGCCGTCGTATGACTCTCGCAGGCCCTCGTACGCCTGGCCCGCGAGGAAGGCCGCAAACGTTCCCGAGACCGCTGCGCGATCGACGTCATCGACGAGATCGCCCAGGGCCTGGGCGACTCGACTCCGGCGACACGTCACGGAACGTCGGCCAGGCGCCGTCGAGGAAGACTCGGATGCTCGCCTCGCCCTCGAGCACGGCGGTGAACTCCTCGATGTTCTCGGCGCCCATGCCCGCCATCCAGTCGAGCCCCTCGGCCGGGTAGGGCGCGACCGAGGCGATCGTGGTCGTGCCGATCACCCGCTCCGGCAGCAGCGCCGCGCAGGCGAGGGCGTGCGGGTCCGCCACCCGACCAGCCTGCGACGTACGCCCGGTCCACGCCGAGGTGATCGAGCACCGCCGCTGTGTCGTCGGCAACGTCGGCGACGGTCCGTCCGGGTTGTCGGGTCGAGTCGCCATAGCCGGGGCGGCTCCAGCTGACGTACCGAAGGCCACGGTCGGTGATCGCGCGGACCATCGGCTCGAACGGCAACCCGGATCCGGGCGTCCCGTGGTGGAACACGAG
Source organism: uncultured Chloroflexia bacterium (assembly GCA_963788235.1). Lineage (GTDB taxonomy): Bacteria > Chloroflexota > Limnocylindria > Limnocylindrales > CSP1-4 > SPCO01. The sequence goes on from CAWBFV010000005.1 coordinate 77,012, forward strand.
TGGCGTGCCACCCTCGGGACCGTCGACCCAGACATCGAGGCGCCGGCCGTCCGGCAGCTCGAACGCTGTCGGTGGCGAAGCGATGGCGTCGGGACCGGCTGTCATGCCGGCCCCGAGGCCTCTACCAGGTTCAGCGCAGGATCCGGAGCAGTCGCCCGTTGGTGAACATCCCGTCGGTCACGAAGATCTCGCCTGCGCGCGTCACGACGATGCCGCCAGGCTGCGACAACTTGCCCTTGACGAGCTCACGTGGCGAGTGACCGGGGCGCACCTCGAGCAGGACCGCGGCCGGGAACTTGCCGCCCGGTGCGAAGCCTTCCTCGAACTTGAGCCAGCCGGCCCGGGCGATCTCGTAGACGTACAGGTTCCACGTTCCCGGCTGGAAGGCGAGGTCGATGATCGACGTGAAGTGCGACTTCCAGGCCTTGCAGTTGCGGGTCTTGTGGTTGATGTCGCAGAGCGCGTCCTTCGCGTTCGGGTTGACCCGCCAGATGTGCGCGGATCCCGGTCGGCCGGGGAAGCCGACGAGCTGGCCGACATAGGCCCAACCATCGGGTCCGATCGCGATGCTGGTCGGGACCGCCTCGGCGGGCAGCTTCGCCGGGAGCGTCGGGTCACCGATCCGGTCGGTCTTGACCAGCTCGCGGACCCATCGGGCAACGGTCCAGGCGGTGCCATCCGGCTTGACGCGGATCACGTCGTTGCCGGCCGCGTCGGCGAGGAGCACGTCGTTCGACTTGAGCGCCGCGAGGCCGAATGGGTTGGTCTCGGCGGGATCCTCGATCGGGTTGTTGTACGGATCGAGGTCGGCCTTCTGGTATGCCGCGATGTCGAGGATCGCCTCGATCGGCCCACCGACGGCCTGGCGATAGAGGGTCTGGTCGTTACCGATCGCCCAACCGGCACCGTCCGGGGTGACCGCGACGTCGACGATGTTCACCGGGATCGGTCAGCGGGGTGACGGTCCCCTTGCCGGTGCCCTTGAAGACGTACGACAGCGCGGGCGCAGGTGTCGGCAGGTAGGCGCCCTGGCCGATCGCCAGCGTCTTGCGATCGATCAGCGCGAGGCCCTTGGGGGAGTTGAGGTCCTTGAGCAGGACGCGGGCCGAACTGCTGTCGTGCGCCGCGACGGGTATCGCCGCCGCCAGGATCGTCGCTCCGATGATGAGGACGGCCGAAACAAGGGTCGCTGCTCGCCGACGCATCAGGGTCACCTCTCTTGCGCGCTACCCTGGGGGTGCCGGTCATTCTAGGTGACAGGTGTCACCAGGAATCTTGGTTCGGGCTCGGCTCCGGCGCGCGCCCAGCTCGGCTTATCCGGCATAACGCGGATCAGGACAGCCTTGTGGCGCCCATTCGCGTTGTCCGGGCCAGTCGGGGCGCTCGATCCGGCATAACGCGCTTGGTGGGAAGCATCGTGTCGCCTGAGGGGACTCGAATCAGGAGAACAGTGCTCATCGAGTCGCCATAAGGTTGAGGTGATCCACGTTGTGCCGGGTTGCAGCGCGAGCCGGGCAAACCGTGCCGGGTTGCTGACGGCTTCGGACGCCGATCAGCCGAAGTTGCAGTCGACGATGACCGAGCTGAGCGCCTCCTCGAGCTCGCCGAGCTGCCGGTCGTCGAGGCGCTCGACGAACATCTTCGAGACCCCGCGAGCGTGGACCGGCGCGGTCTCCGCAAGCCGCGCGAGCCCGGCATCGGTGAGGGCCACGACCACGCCACGCGCATCGGCGTCGGCGCCGACACGACGGACCAGGCCCTCCTCGGCGAGGCGCGCCACGCGCCGGGTCATCCCGGACCGGGAGATCAGGGTCCTGGCCGCGAGATCTGTCATGCGGAGCTGACCGCCGCCGAGGGCGAGCTGGGCGAGCACGTCGAAGTCCGCCAAGCGGGAGACCGGTCTCCCTGACCAGGTCGGTCTCGAGCTGGCGCAGCAGCGTGGCGTGGGCGTGGAGCAGCGAGCGCCACGCGGTGAGGCCGCGGCCGTCGGGGAGCTGCTCCGCGACAAGTCGGTCGAGGAACGCGGCGGGGTCGGTCTCGGAAAGTACTTGCATGCGCAACCAAATAGGCGTACGGTATTTGCAGTTGCAAGTATAGCGGGCCTGGGGCCCGGAAGGAACAGTCTTGATCACCGAACTCAACCCAGACATCGAGCGCTCACTGAGTCGTCGCTTCGCGACGCTCGCGGACGAGGGCAGCGTGCAACGCGCCACCGCCGCGCTCGAATCCAATGGGATGACCGTCATCCGTGCGGCCGACGCCGCCGATGCCAAGCGCATCGTCCTCGATCTCATCCCCGACGGCTCGGAGGTCCATCACGGCGCCTCGGAGACGCTCGAGACGACCGGGATCGCCGACGCCGTCGCGAGCTCCGGTCGCTTCGAGGCCATCAGGCCCCGGATCTGGAGCATGGATCGCAGGACGCAGGCCGACGACATTCGCCGGATGACCGCGTCGCCCGACGTGATGCTCGGCAGCGTCCACGCCGTCACCGAGACCGGGTCGCTCATCACGGCATCGAATGGTGGCAGCCAGCTCGGCCCGTATGCCAGCGGTGCCGGCCGGGTGATCCTCGTCGTCGGCACCCAGAAGATCGTGGCCGACCTCGAGGAGGGTCTTCGCCGGATCGATGAATACGCCTTCCCGCTCGAGGACGCCCGTGCGCAGGCCGCGTACGGCATCCACAGCTGGGTCAGCAAGGTCCTGATCATCAACCGGGAAGTGGCGCCCGGTCGGATCACCGTCGTCCTCGTCGACGAGGTCCTCGGGTTCTAGCCGGAAGCAGAAACGCGCGACAATACGGGCTCGTCCAGTCCCCGCCCAGGGACGCCCAGCCCAACGGTCCGGGTCCCCACGGGCGGTAACCGCTCGCTACCGCGTGGTCGACCGTGGAGACCCTGACCGCCGTCCTCGCCGTTCTCGTCGCGATCGCGATCCTCTTCGAGGTCGCGCGACGGATCGGCGTGCCCTATCCGACCCTGTTCGTGCTCGGCGGGCTCGCGCTCGGCTTCGTGCCGGGTCTGCCGCGGCTCGAGCTCGAGCCGGAGCTCGTGCTGTTCGTCTTCCTGCCGCCGCTGCTGTTCACGGCAGCATTCGATACGTCGATCCGGGACCTGAAGGCCAACATCGCGCCGCTCGTGCGGCTCTCGATCGGCCTGGTCGCGTTCACGATGATCGCCGTCGCGGTGGTCGTGCAGTCGGCGATGCCCTCGATGGGCTGGGCGGCGGCGTTCACGCTCGGCGCGATCGTGGCCCCCACCGACGCGCTGGCCGCCACCTCGGTGTTCCGCCGCCTCGGGGCGCCGCGCATCGTCTCGACGCTCGTCGAGGGCGAGAGCCTGCTCAACGATGCGAGCGCGCTGGTCGCGTACCGGGCGGCGGTGACGGCGGCGGTGAGCGGCACGTTCGTGCTCGCGCTGGCGCTCGGCACGTTCGTGATCGCGGCCGTGGGCGGGGTCGCGATCGGGGTGGCGGTGGGCTGGGTCGCGAGCCAGGTCCTGCGCCGGCTCGACGATCCGCCGGTCGAGGTCGTGATCTCGCTCGTGATCCCGTTCGCCGCGTACCTGCCGGCGGAGCAGCTCGGGCTGTCCGGTGTGCTGGCGGCGGTCGCCGCCGGCCTCGTGATCGGCAGCCGCCTCGGGACGATCCTCACGCCGAACAGCCGGGTGCTGTGGCTGACGACCTGGAAGATGGTCGGCTTCGTGCTGAACGGTTTCGTGTTCGTGCTGATCGGGTTGGAGCTGCCCGAGATCCTTGCGGGCCTCGCGGGTCGATCGCCGGGCGAGATCGTCGGGCTCCTCGTGCTGGTCCCGCTCGTCGTGGTGGTCGCCCGGATCGTCTGGGTCTTCGTGTCCAGCTATCTCCCGAATTCGCCGCGGCAGGCGATCGCGCGGCAGGATCCGCGACTCGCCAGTCGGCTGACGTTCGTCGTGGCCTGGTCCGGTCTGCGCGGCGCGGTCTCATTGGCGGCTGCGCTCGCGCTGCCGGTCGATTTCCCGGAACGCAACCTGATCCTGCTGCTGACGTTCGGCGTCATCCTCGTCACGCTCGTCGGGCAGGGGCTGACGCTGCCGCTGGTCATGCGCTGGGCCGGCTGGGATGGCACCGAGCTCGACGGTGACGAACCGACCCTCGCCCGCAACGCGGCGTACCAGGCCGGCCTCGACGAGATCGAGCGCGCCCGCCCGAATTGGCCCGACCATCAGCCGCTGCTCGATCGCCTGGAGTCGGGGCTGCGGGACAGGAGCGACCACCTCGCCACCGAGGATCCCCGAAGAGACCGACGAGCGGCGCCAGGAGCGGCTCGAGCACGAGGAGATCCAGCGTGGCGTGATCGCCGCGCAGCGGGCGGCGGTCATCGAGCTTCGCGATCGGCGCGAGATCAACGATTCGACGCTGCGAACGATCGAACGCGAGCTCGACCTCGAAGAGCTGCGGATGGAGGGCTGAGCGAAAGCCCGAGGTAAGCCGTGACCGCCATACTCAGCTGGTGCCCCGTCCCGAACCCGAGCGGCTCCTCGACGATCTCAACGACGCCCAGCGTGAGGCCGTCCGCGCGACGGCGGGTCCGGTCGCGATCCTCGCGGCCGCCGGCACCGGCAAGACCCGGGTCATCAGCCGCCGTACCGCGTATGCGATCGCGACCGGCGTCGTCGAGCCGGACCAGGTGCTGGTCGTCACGTTCACCGACAAGGCCGCGGGGGAGATGGTCGAGCGGCTCAAGACGCTCGGGCTGCCCGGCGTCACCGCGCGGACGTTCCACGCCCACGCGCTGAGCCAGCTCCGCCACTTCTGGCCGTCGATGCACGATGGCGCACCGCTGCCCGCGCTGCTCGACTCGAAGCTGCCGCTGATCGTGCCGCTCGCCCGGGCCCTGCCCGGCCACTACCGGTTCACGCCCGCGAAGGACCTCGCCGACGAGATCGAGTGGGCGAAGAGCCGCCGATTGACCCCGACCACGTACGAGCGGGCGGTTGCGGGCTCCCCGACGACGCCATCGCGCGAGCCACCGATCCCGATCGACCTGTTCGTGCGGCTCTTCGCGGGCTACGAGCGGAACAAGACGCGCGCCGGTCGGATCGACTTCGACGACCTGCTGGTCGAGACCGTCGACCTGCTCGAGGGTGACCCCGATGCCGCGGCGACCATCCGGGCACGCAAGCGCTGGTTCAGCGTCGACGAGTACCAGGACACCAACCCGCTGCAGCAGCGGTTGCTCGAGCTGTGGCTCGGCGATCGGCGGGACGTGTGCGTCGTCGGTGACGAGGACCAGACGATCTACACGTTCACCGGCGCGACCAGCGCGTTCCTGACCGGGTTCACCGGCTGGTTCCCGGATGCGCGCGTCGTCACGCTCGCCGACAACTACCGTTCGTCGCCCCAGGTGCTCGAGCTCGCGAATCGATTGCTCGCGTCGACCGGTCGAGCCAAGCGGCTGGCGGCCACGCAACCCGCCGGCCCCGAGCCGACGATCCTGCGGCACGGGACGGAATCGGCGGAGCTGGCCGCACTCACGACCTGGGTCCGCGACCGGCTGGGGGAGGGGATCGCGCCGTCCGAGATCGCGGTGCTCGTCCGGATGAACGCCCAGCTCGCCCCGATCGAGGCGGTCCTGACGCGGGCCGGTATCGCGTACCAGGTCCGCGGCCTCCGTTTCTACGACCGGGCCGACGTCCGCGGCGCGATCGACCTCGTCCGGCGCGCCGAGATCGACGCGACCGGATCCGGGCTCGCCGCGGCGGTGCGTGCCCTGTGGGCCAAGCGATTGGGGTACGACGACGACGCGGTCGCGGGACATGCCGGTGAGGAGGCACGCGAACGGACCGCGGCCCTCGACACGCTGCTCGACATCCTGGTCACCCAGACGCGCTCGGAGTCCGGCGTGACGGCGGCCAAGTTCCTCGCGGAGCTCGACCGGCGACGCGCGGCGGAGCGCGCGGGCTCGGCCGACGGCGTCAACCTGCTCACGTACCACCGCGCCAAGGGGCTCGAGTGGGACGCGGTCGCGCTGCCCGCGCTCGAGGACGGGATCCTGCCGATCCGCCAGGCGTTCGACGACGACGAGCTGCTCGCCGAGGAGCTGCGGCTGCTCTACGTGGGCATCACCCGGGCACGGCGCCACCTGGCGATCTCGTGGGCCGCGGAACGCGACACGCGCGGCCGCACGACCCGGCGCACGCCGAGCCGGTTCCTCGCCGACCTGCGGCCGCGACCGCTCGACGGCTCGCGACGCGTCACGCAGCTCCCCGATCGGTACGCCGCGGACCAGGGTGTCCGCAAGGCCGCCTCGGCGGCCACGGCCGCGTCCGGGTACGGCGTCGCCGACGACGATCCGCTGTACGCCGCGCTCCGTGCCTGGCGCACGGTCCGTGCCCGCGAGGACGGCGTGCCGGCGTACATCGTGTTCCACGACCAGACGCTTGCCGCGATCGCCGAGATGAAGCCGCCGTCGGCCGCCGCGCTGCGCCGCGTCAAGGGCGTCGGTCCGGCCAAGATCGATACCTACGGCGCCGAGATCCTGGAGCTCGTCAGCCGCCTTCGCTGACGCGCGATCGCGCGTGGTGCCTCCACGCACGTAGGACCCCGTGGGACCTTCGTTCCCTCCTGCCGAACGGCCGTGTCATAGAGGCAACGGGATGCGTGCGCATGCTTGCTCGGTGGCACCGATCCACCTGCCCATCCCGCATCCGCCCGCGCCCCGATGAAGGGGATCGTGTTCAACCTGCTCGAGCACGTCACCTCCGAGGCACACGGCGAGAACGCGTGGGACGACGTGCTCGAATCGGCGGACCTCGACGGCGCGTACACGTCGCTCGGGAGCTATCCCGACAAGGACTTCTTCCGCCTGGTCCGCGCCTCGTCTGACGCGTTCGACGCGACACCCGACACCGTGATCCGCGACTTCGGCCGGTCGGCGCTGCCGCTCCTCGCGACGTCGTACCCGGGCTTCTTCACGCCCCACGCCACCACGCTCGGCTTCCTGCTGACGCTCAACGACATCATCCATCCCGAGGTCCGCAAGCTGTATCCGGGCGCGGACGTGCCGGACTTCGAGATGAGCGTCATGCCGAGTGGCGGGCTGCGCATGTGCTACGGCTCGCCGCGCAAGCTGTGCGCGTTCGCGGAGGGCCTGATCGAGGGGGCCGCCGCCCACTACGGCGAGGCCGTGACGATCCGCCAACCACGATGCATGCATCGCGGCGATGAGATGTGCGAACTTGAGATCGACTTCCCGTAGCGCGCCCGGCCAGGTGGTCGATGCCCGGCACGGACCGGTTTCGACCGGCACGCCCGCGTCGACGCGCCTGCCCGCGTCGACCCGGCCATCGGTCGCGCCGGCGATCACCGAAGTCGATCGGCTCAAGCGCCGGCTGCAGCGCGAACGCGAAGCCCGCCGCGAGGCCGAGGCCATCGCCGAGCGCACGACCCGGACCCTCTATGCGGAGATCGCGTCGCGTACCCGCGAGCTCGAGAGCCTCGTCGCGATGGGCCGCGAGCTGGCGATCGCCCTCGACAGTCACGGTCTGGCCGACGTCATCGCGCGCCACGCCGCGCAGGCCGTCGGCTTCGATGAGTGCGGCATCTACACCTGGGAACGCGACGAGGACGCGGTGATCACGGCGGGCTACTACCCGACCGCGAAGCGCGACCTGCTCGACGATCGATACGAGCTCGCCGAGTATCCCGAGACGCGCCGCGTGTTGATGGCCCGGATGCCGTCGGTCATCAATTCGGTCGATCCGAAGGCCGATACCGCGGAGGTCGGCTTCCTGCAGAAGCACGGCGGCAGCCTGATGTTCCAGATCCCGATGGTCGTCAACGGACGATCGATCGGCACGGTCGAGCTGCTCGCGAAATCGGGGCAGTCGCTCGATGAGTGGCAGCTCGCGCTCGCCCAGACGATGGCCAACGAGGCCGGCGTGATGCTCGAGAACTCCCGGCTCTACGCCCAGATCCGGCACCAGGCGTTCCACGACGCGCTGACGTCGCTGCCCAATCGCGCGCTCCTGAGCGACCGACTCGCGCACGCCCTCGAGCGCGGGCGCGGACCGACGATGCCGCTCGTCGCGTTGATGTTCGTCGACGTCGACGACTTCAAGGTCGTGAACGACAGCTTCGGCCACGAGATCGGGGACGTGGTGCTCAAGGCGGTCGCGGCCCGGCTCCAGCGCTACGTGCGGACCGGCGACACCGTGGCGCGCCTGAGCGGCGACGAGTTCAGCATCCTCATGGAGGACCTCACCGAGCCCGAGGAGGCGATCGTCGTCGCGGCGCGGATCATCGCGGCGTTCGAGACGCCAGTGCAGTCGGGCGGTCGCGAGATCGCGGTGTCGGTCAGCGCGGGGGTCGACGTCGGTCGGCGCACGTCGCACACGGCCGAGACGCTGATCCGCAACGCGGACTTCGCGATGTACAGCGCCAAGCGCGCCGGCAAGGGCCAGTACCGCGTCTACGAGGAAGGCGAGCGCCGGACCGCCGACGAGGACGCGCGGCTGCGCTACGACCTCCGCACCGCGATCTCGCGCAACGAGCTGCGGATCCACTACCAGCCGATCGTCGACTTGCGGTCGGGCGCGATCCAGTCGGTCGAGGCGCTCGTGCGCTGGGAGCACCCCGCTCGCGGCCTGCTCTATCCGGCCGCCTTCATCCCGATCGCCGAGGAGACCGGCGCGATCGTCGAGATCGGCGCGTGGGTGCTCGAACAGGCGTGCGCCGACCTGCGGACGTGGCAACGGACGCACCCCGACCTGGCCGTGTCGGTCAACCTGTCCGGCCGGCAGCTCCAGGACCCGTCGCTCGTCGAGCACGTCCAGGGCGTCCTCGAGCGCTCGGGCGTCGGCCCCGCGTCACTGATCGTCGAGGTGACCGAGACCAGCCTCGTCACCGACCCGAGCGCGGAGGTCCACCTGCGGGCGCTCAAGGCCCTCGGCGTGCGCCTGGCGATCGACGACTTCGGGACCGGCTACGCCTCGATCAGCTACCTGCGCCGGTTCCCGGTCGACATCCTCAAGATCGACCGCGAGTTCACCAGCGACGTCGAGTCGGTCGAAGGGTCGGCGCTGCTCGGCGGCATCGTCCAGCTCGGCCGATCACTCGGCCTGGAGATCGTCGCCGAGGGGATCGAGGAACCGGACCAGCGCGCCCGCGTCGCCGCGACGTCGTGCGAGCAGGGGCAGGGCTACTTGTTCGCGCGACCCGCGCCGTTCGACGACGTGACGCGGCTGCTCGCCGCGGACGCTATTGCTCGTAGCCCTCGACGGTCGCGGCCGACCGTGGCTCGGCATCGTTCGGGTCTAGTCCGGCCGCGGCCCTCGCCTGGCGCTGGTGGAGGAGGTCGTAGACGCGGTCGAGCTCGACCTTGATCGCGTCGAGCCGCTCCTGCTCGTCCTGGCTCAGCCCGCTGCCGTCGCTGGCCGAGGCGTAGAGCTGCTCCTCCTCGCTGGAGAGGGCGTTGATCCGGTGGAACAGGTCGAGGTCAGGCATGCGGGGACGATACCGCGCCGCTCACGCGCGGGCCTTGCGAAACGCCTCGAGACCGCGATCGACCATGTCGTCGCTGGCCGTCAATGAGATCCGGAACCAGCCGGGCAGCTCGACGATCGTGCCCGGCAGCACGAGCGCACCGAGCTCCGCGAGTCGAGTCGTGAACGCGAGGTCGTCGGGATCCGGCGAGCGGACCATCAGGTAGAACGTGCCCTCGGGGTTCGTGACCTCGTAGCCCATCTCGCGCAGCGCCGGGACCATCCGGTCGCGCCGCCGTTCGAGCGCCTTGATGTCGATGGACAGGGTCTCCAGATCGGCGATCGCGTGTTGGAGCAAGGCGTTGGGAAACCCCCAGCCGGCGGCCAGCTGCTGGACGAAGATCCGGTACCCGGTCGCCTCGCGGTCCGGGAAGTCCGGGTGCATCGCCGCGAAGCCGATGCGCTGACCCGGCGCGAGCGTCGTCTTGCCGTACGTGTAGATCGTGATCGTCGCCTCGTAGTCGAGCGCGGGCGAGCGGAAGTCGATGCCGTCGAACACGATCCGGTTGTACGACTCGTCGGAGAGCAGCACGATCGGGCGACCGTTGCGCTCGGAGGCATCACGCAGGACGCTCGCGAGCTCTCGGAGCTCCGCCTCGCCGTAGATCCGGCCGGTCGGGTTGTGCGGGCTGTTGACGATGATCGCGCGGGTTCGGGGGGTGATCGCCGCCGCGATGGTTGCCGGGTCGAGATCGAAGTTCGGAGCCTCCAGGCGCACCCGGACGGCCCGGGCGCCGGACGAGGCGATCATCAGCTCGTAGAAGAACCACGGCGGCGACAGGAAGATGACCTCGTCGTCCTCGTCGGCGAGCGCCCGGATCGTGACACCGAGCGCCCCGAATGCCCCGGCCGTCAGGCTGACGTCCTCGGGTCGATAGTCGATGCCGGTTCGCGCCTTGAGGCTGTCGACGATGACGCCGCGGGGCTCGGCTTCGTTGAGCTTGTAGGCGAACCAGTCCTTGTCCTTGGGCTCGGCGTTGCGCTGGAGCGCGCTGACGAGACCGGGCAGCGGCAGCTCCTGCGGGTTGCCGAACGTGAAATCGGCCACGCCCGGGTCGAGGTGATGCTGCTCCCACGAGCCGCCGGTGTACCAGGAGAAGACGTGGGCGACGCTGTCGACCATCCGATCCATGCGCCGCTGGGCGATCGTCACGTGGGTTCCTCCTGGTCCTTGCGGACGTATTCGAGCAGCACGCTGCCATTGGGGAACGTGCGGGTGTTGGTCAGTTTGAGATTGAGCGGCCGCTGCAAGGCCGCGAACAACGACTTGCCCTGGCCCAGCGCCATCGGCGCGATCAGCAGTCGATAGTCATCGATGAGGCCGGCGTCGGAGAGCTCGCCGAGGAAGCCGGCGCCGGCGCCGAGCATGATGTCCGGCCCGTCGCCTTGCCGCATCTCGCGCACCGTTTCGAGGGGGTCGCCCTCGATCAGGACGGCGTTCTCCCGGAGGTTCGGTCGACCGCGGGACGCGACGTGCTTCGGCGTCTTGCGCCAGAACGTGGCGAACTCGCGCTCGACGTCGGAGACGTCGGGGTCGTCCAGGTCGACGTCGTCCCAGTAGGTCATGACGTCGTACATGCCACGGCTCATGACCGCGTCGCCGGCCTCGTCGACCAGGTGGTTGGCGTAGCGATGGCCTTCCTCGTCGGGCTCGAAGCCACCGAGGCCGCCGTCCGGATCGGCGTACATGCCGTCGGCGCTGATCGTGATGAAGTAGCTGACACGGCGCATAGCGAAAGGGTAGCCCGGGCGTCGCGGCTGAGCGACACTACTGCCGTAAGGAGCCCCGATGGAACTCGCCCCGAATCTGCATCGCCTCGGTACCTCCAGCCTCGTGAACAGCTACGTGATCGACGACGGCCGACAGCTGACGATCATCGATGCCGGGCTGCCCGGGTTGTGGAAGGACCTGCTCGATGAGCTGACGGCGATGGGTCGATCGCTCGGCGACGTCAAGGCGCTGCTGTTGACCCACGGCGACACCGACCACGTCGGCTACGCCGAGCGACTGCGACGCGAGACCGGGGTGCCGGTCTTCGTCGGCGCGGCGGATGCGGCAGAGGCACGGGGCGAGGTTCCCAAGCCGTCTGCGCCGCGGGATCCGTTGAAGATCGGACCCTTGCTCGGGTTTATGGCCTATGGGTTCACGCACGGCGGCTTGCGCCGCACGCCGGTGCAGGAGGTTCGACCGATCGAAGGGTCGACGACGCTCGACGTTCCAGGCGCCCCGGTCGTGATCCCGATGCCGGGGCATACCCCGGGATCGGTCGCCTATCACGTGCCGGCCGTCGACGCGATCTTCATGGGCGATGCGATGACGACCCGATCGGTGCTGACGGGCGCGGTCGGACCAGCGCCGGCGCCGTTCACGGTGGATCGGGAGCAGGCCGCGCGGTCGCTGGATGCACTGGATGAGATCGACGCGACCTGGGTACTGCCCGGGCACGGCGACGCGTGGTGGACGGGCTTGCCGGAAGCGCTCCGGCTGATCAAAGCAGGACGGGAAGCGGCATGACTGAACACGAGCACGACGCGCACGAGCACGGGGAGCACGACTCGCACGAGCACGGGGAGCACGACGCGCACGAGCACGGGGAGCACGACGCACGGGGAGCACGACGCGCACCGGGGAGCACGACCACCACGAACACACGCTCTCCTATCCGGACGCCGTCGCCGAGTTCCGCGAGGACAAGGACGCGTACTTCGCGCACAACCCGCACAGCCCGATCCCGGAGGCGGAGCGCGGTTCGTTCACTGGCCTGCCGTACTACGCGATCGACGAGGCGCTGCGGTTCGAGGATCTGCAGTTGGAGCCCTACACGGGCAACGAGCCGTCCGACTTCCAGATCCCGACGTCCGACGGCCAGCTCAGGCCGGCGCATCGGGCGGGATACCTGTCGTTCGCCCTCGACGGGGCGACCCATCGACTGACCGGGTACACGTTCGACACCGGCGACGACGAGTCGCTGTTCGTGCCGTTCCTGGATCGGACGAGCGGCAGCGAGACCTACGGGGCGGGTCGGTACATGGACCTCGAGCCCGAGGACGACGGCACGTACTCGCTCGACTTCAACCTCGCGTACCACCCGTCGTGCGTGTACGACCCGAAATACTCGTGCCCGCTGACGCCGGCGGAGAACCGGCTGCCGATCCGGATCGAGGCCGGGGAGCGGCTACCGCCGAGCTGACGGCGCTCGGGCATGGGCCTCGCCCGGTCCGGTCCGGTCCCTGGAACATGACGTGTTACGAGCGACGAACGAGCACCCTCGTCAGCCGCGTTGCGTAACACGTCATGTGCCAAACGGCGGATAAACGCCCGAATCCGGGCCGATCTCGTTCGCTCAGCCCGAGTTCGTAACATGTGATGTTCCACGCGGCGGGTGCGGTGCCGCGGCCGGCGCCGCGGGCTCGGGCGCCGCGGCCGGCGCCGCGGGCTCGGGCGCCGCGGCCGGTACCACGAGCCGAGGTGCGCGCCTCAGTACCCCGACGCGGGCTGCGGCCACGGCTTCGAATACTCGCTCCGGTCGTACGCCTCCTGGGCCGCCGCGTGTTCTTTCGCCCAGGCCTGGATGACAGGATCGACCTGGTCGCAGTCGATGCCGACGAGTCGCGCGTTGAGCTTGCGCATGTACTCGCGACCGATCCGCACGTGGCCGGCCTCATGGGTCGCGATGAAGTCGACGACCCTGCGCCACCAATCGAGCAGCCGTTTCGGGACCCGAGCCGGCGCCGTCCAGCGGGGGATGTAGATCGCGTACGTGGAGCCGACCCTCGCGCTCGCGACCGTACAGCTGTCGCCGCGGAGCCGCGTCTGGATCGCGTCGGTCGTATCGCTGGGGTAGGTCAGCGTGCAGGCCGACGGGCGGTTGTCGCCGCGGAACCATTCGTAGTCGATCGCCCCGCACGCCTTCGCGCCGCCGCGCGCGACGCTGACCACGAGCTCGGCCGCGGTGTCGCCGCTGATCGAGAAGTAGTGGACCGCGGCATTCGGGACGCTGGCGCTGAGCTTGGGCAGGCGCACGAATACCGCACCCCGCGGCGGTTTGAGATCGGGCAGCTCGGTGTCGCCGTCGGGATCACGAACCGCGACGGCTTCTCGTCGACCGCTGAGATCGAATGCCGCCGTGGTCGGCTCGCAGCCCGCGGACTGGCCGATCGATGTCGGCTTGAGGTCGAGCTCGATCTCACCGCGGAGGACCGTCGAGGAGACCGACGTGCCGGCCGGTCGATCGGTCGCGATCCACAGCGTGAGCTTGGTGGTCGCGGTCGCGCCGCCGGCGACCCGGTCGCCGTCGAAGTTGCTGCAATCGGTCGATTCGGCGGTCGACTCGCGCGACGAGTAGGTCGCCCCCGTCCGACTGAGTCGAACGGTCTTGGCCGGCGACGCGAGGCCGAGCGGGGTCGTCGTGACCTCGACCGTCGAGCATGGCTCCGTATCGCAGCCCGGTGTGACCTGGTAGGTCTCCTCGTCGAACGACCGCCCGGCGACGAGACCGGACCGATCCTTCGGCGAAAGGATCTTGCGGACGCGCCACGTGCCCGCGATCGGGAGCAGCTCGGCGGCCGGGGACGCGGACGCTGACGGTGCGGCGGGGCCGGCGGGCGATTCGACCGGCGCTGAATGATCGGGGTTTGGTGCCGGCACGATCGAGGTCGATGGCTGGGCGGACGGCGTCGTCTGGCCGCACGCGACGAGGATCGTGGCAAGCCAGATGACCAGCGCGGTGCGGACGGCGCGGCGTCGATCGTGCGGTCGGCTCAACCGGTGACCCCCTGTTGCACCGGGGAGGCTAGCAGAGCCGATGGTGCGTGCGGGCAATCGCCGTGGCGAGCTGGCTAGGCCGTCGTCGGCTCCAGGCGGAAGTAGGCGCCCACCGCACGAGTGTGCCGACCGGCGAGTCGATAGAGCTCGCGCGGGCCGGGGACCTGCTGGCGGACGTGGGCGGTGATGGCGGCATCCCGATCCGGGCCCGGGAGGAGGAGCCTGGCCCGGACCGGGGTAGTGCTACCAAATCGGTCGATGATGTCGGCCGACCCAGCCGCCGTGAGATTGCGAACCCAGTGGGCGCGCTCGCCGTTCGGATGGCCGACGATCAAGCCGCCATCCGTCCGCGCCACGACGAGGAACACGTGGTGTTCCGCGCCGGTCTTGCGACCACGGATGACGAGCTCCTCGACGGGCCCGAACCCGACGCGCCGCCGAACGACCCCCACAAGTCGAATTCGGCGTGGTCAGGAACAGCAGTCGGAAGACCGTGGTCCAGAACGGCGAGCGCCCCATGTCAGTAAGGGCGTCGGGCAGGGCTGAATCGTTCGAAATTGGCCTTAGCGGACGCCGGCGGTCGGGGGTCGGACCTTGCGCAGGAAGGTCGGCAGCTCGAGGTCGTCTTCGACCGCTGCTGCGCGACGGGCTTCGCGGCGGCGGGTGCTGGGGACCGTTGATCGCGCCGCGAGACCCGGCTTCGGCGTCAGCCTGGGCGCTCGCTCGGGCGCGGGCTCGGGCTTTGGTTCCGGTGGCAGGTCGACCCGCGGTTTCGGCGACTGCGGTGGCGGTTCGGGCGCGAACTCCCGGTGCGACGCGATCGGGAGGGGATTCTCGGCCGGCACGGACGGTCGACCAGCGGGTTGCTCGTCGGCGGTCGCCGGGCGCGCGACCGGCACGTCGTTGCCGACTGCATTCGGGTCGAGGCCGGTGGCGATCAGCGTGATCAGCACCTCGTCCTCGGCATCGCCGCTCAGGTTCGCGCCGAAGATCACGTTCGCGCGCGGATCGGCGGCGGCGCGGATCTCGTCGGCAGCGAGGCGCACCTCGCGGAGGCGCAAGTCGGGCGGGCCCGACACGTGGAACAGGATCCCGCGGGCGCCCTTGATGCTGGCTTCCAGCAGGGGGCTCGAGATCGCCTGGCGTGCGGCATCGGTTGCTCGATCCGGGCCGAACCCGCGCCCGATCCCGATCAACGCCGGGCCGGCGTCCTGGACGACGGCACGGACGTCGGCGAAATCTAGGTTGATGAGGCCGGGCGTGTTCAGCAGGTCGATGATGCCTTCGGCCGCCTGGAGCAGGACTTCATCGACGACGCGGAACGCCTCGAGGGCGGACGCGTCCTGGCGGATGACCCCGTCGACGCGCTCGTTCGGCACCGTGATCAGCGCATCGACTTCGGCCAGCAACCTCGCCGCGGCGTCGTCGGCGATCTCCCGGCGCTGGACGCCTTCGAAATCGAACGGCTTGGTGACGACACCGATCGTCAGCGCACCCTGCTCCTTGGCCTTCGCGGCGACGATCGGTGCAGCGCCGGAGCCTGTCCCGCCACCGAGGCCCGCCGTGACGAACACGAGGTTCGCGCCGCTCAGCGCGCGGGCGATCTCGTCCTGGTCGGCCTCGGCGGCTCGGCGTCCGACCGAGGGATCGCCGCCGGCGCCCGAGGCCACGCGTGATGGCGTCGCCGATCCGGATCCGCGTGCCGGCCTGGGATCGGCGGAGGGCCTGGGCGTCGGTGTTGCATGCGACGAAGCCGACGCCGGCCGTGCCGGCCTGGACCATGCGATCGACGGCGTTGCCGCCGCCACCACCGACACCGACCACGAGGATCGATCGCGTCTCAGGCCGTCGCCGGCGGGTGACCCAGCCCGGCAGGCTCATCGCGATGCGCAAGATCAGGAGTCCGACCAGCAGGACGGCAACCAGCTGGACGAAGGTTTCGGCCGCGGGATCCACGTCGCGAGTGTGCCGGATGCGGTGCCCGACGGCCCGCATGCCTTAGTCCTGCGGGTGGGTGGCACCTTCGTCCGTTTCGGGTGCGGCGGCTAGCGGCGGAGCGACTCGGCGACGTCGGTGAGGGTCTGCACGACGGCCGCGGCGCCGGCACCAGTGAGCGCCTGGGCGTCGACCGCGGAACCGGCCGTGACGCCGATCGGGATCATGCCTGCGGCGACGGCCGCGACCATGTCCCAGGTCGAGTCGCCGATGTACCAGCACCGGCCGGGAACGACGTCGAGCTGCTCGGCGGCTTCCAGGAGCAGATCGGGCTCGGGCTTGGCGTGCTTGACGTGGCTGGCGTCGACGATGAGGGGTTCGCGCTCGAGTCCGAGCGCTTCGACGGATCCCGTGACCTGCTCCTTGCGGCTGGAAGTCGCGATGGCCCATTTCAGGTCGCGGGCGTCGATCGTGTCGATCAGCTCGCGGACGCCGGGGAGGGGTCTCGGTTGGTTCAGGCGCTCGTAGATCTCGCCCGATCGCTTGTCGATCTCCTCGGCCCGGTGGTCATCGATCGGCTGGCCGTCGAGCGCGGCGACCTCCTTGGCGAGCCGGCGGCCGTCGAGGCCGATGAGTGGGATGAGCGTGTCGCGGGTTGCTTCGATGCCGACTTCCTGGAAGGTCTGGGCCCAGGCGTCGATGCGCGCCTCGACGGTGTCGACGAGGGTGCCGTCGAGGTCGAAGATCACGGCTTGCGGTCGTGGCAGCTCGTGGATGTCGGTGGTCATGCGCCAGACCTTAGAGGATGACGAGGCAATCGCCGGCAGGATCCTCGCCGCGGCCGAGCGCGGCGAGGCAGGCGCGTGTCCCGATCGGGAACTGCGCGCCCAGGTCGGGGACCTGCTGGATGACGGCGCGGTTGTGGCGCGTGTCTGCGATGAGCAGGATCGCGCGCTTCGTGCCGAGGTCGCGCTGCTTCGCGCGGAGGCGACGTTCCGTGGCCTGGACGTCGTTCAGGCGAGTCTCCGCTTCGATCGTGGCATCGAACGCGTGCGCCGTCGCGACCGCGTCGGCGCTGCGGAGGTCCCCGGGGATGGGGATCGGAACCTCGGTTCGCCAGCGGATCGACCGGTGCAGGCGCCCTTCGAAACGCTTCAGCAGCTGCGAGATGCGCCTTGTCTCGTACGGGTGCGGTGATCGGGTGGACGCCGAGGCTGAGCTCGAGACCAAGCACCGACGCGAGCCGCGACAGCACTTCGATATCGACGTGCGGAGCGAGACCTCGCTCGATCCGGATCACCTGCGTATGCGAGATCCCGGCGAGCCGGCCGACGCTCGCGCGTGCTGAGGCCGCTCGCCAATCGGGCGATCCGGATCTCGTCGCCGACCTTTCGCAGCAGGGCCCGAGTCCGATGCGCCGCTCGCTGGATCGCTGACTCGCGGGTAGGCACCTATCGAAGCATGCGAGTCGTGGCTCACCTGCCGATCAATCGGCCTCTGCCACGCCGGATTGGAACATGACGTGTTACGAAGTCGGGCTGGGGCAGTCGCGGAGACCCGAAAACGGGGATCGTGCATCGCCGATTGGCACCTCGTGCGTTCCAAACAGCCGCCGAGGGTCAGTTCAGGGGCATCGCCGGCCCGCCCAGCCTCCGCTCGTAACACGTGATGTTCCGATCGACACGGTCAGCCGCGGTTTGTAACAGGTGGGGTTCCCCGGCGCACATGGCACGGAGCGCCGCACCGCACGTGACGCTGCACTACGTGGACCGGCGTAGAATCGGCAGTCTCCCGACCCGCCCTCGAGTCGACGCATCCGTTGCTCGGACGGGCCGAGTGTCAGGAGGAGTGCCGATGCATGCCTTCATGATCGAGCTCGCCGACAAGCCCGGCGCCCTGGCCGATGTGGCCGAGGCGATCGCGGCGAAGGGCGTCAACATCGTGTCGGTCAGCGGGTCGACCTGTGGCGACATGGGCCGGATCGCCGTCGCGACCGACGACAACGCCAACACCCGGGCGGCGCTGTCGGACCTCGGGGTCACCTTCGAGCAGAAGGAGATCACGACGACCGCGCTCCCGAACCGGCCCGGTTCCCTCGCCAAGGCCGCTCGCATGCTCGCCAGCAAGAGCGTGAACATCGAGTCGGTGATGCTGCTCGGCATGCGCGGTGACGACATCGAAGTCGGCTTCGTGACCGCCGACCCGGTCGTTGCTCGCGACGCGTTGGCGACCGTGGGATCGTCGGCCGGCTAGAGGAGTCAGTCAGGAACCGAAGCGTTGCGGTCGACCCAGCCGACCGCGAGGGGAACACCAGAAGGGCGGAGTGTGGGAGCTCCGCCCTTCGACTTGCTCGCGACGAGTTCGCCGGCGCCTATTCCGCCTGCGACACGATCCGGAAGCCGATGTGGTGATCCTGGTAGGTCGGCGGGTCCTCGAAATGCCGGTAGGCCGAGCGTGCCACGTACGGCACCGATCCCCACCAGCCACCCTTCTCGACCTTCTTTGCCCCGAACGACGGGCCAAGCGGATCGTCCCGCACCTGGTCCCGGTAGTAGGTCGCTGAGTACCAATCGGCGACCCACTCCATCGCGTTGCCGGCCATGTCCAGGGCACCGACCCAGCTCGCGCCGGCCTGGTACAGACCGACCGGCATGGTGCCCGTGCTATCGACCACGTTGGCTTTCGACGGATCCCACGCGTCGCCCCACGGGAAGATCACCGATGAGGTGCTGCGCGCCGCGAACTCCCATTGCGCCTCTGTCGGGAGCGTCCCGCCGCGCCACGCCGCGTACGCCTCGGCCTCGTACCAGGTCACGCAGACGCGGGGATGGTCGGGCTCCTGCGATTCGCAATCGGGCGGCAGGTGCGTGACGTCCTGATCGGCCAGCCATGCCCAGCCCTTGTCCGACCAGAGCGATCGATCCGTGTAGCCGCCGGCATCGACGAACGCCTGGAACGCGGCGTTGGTGACCTCGGTCGTATCGATCCAGTAGTCCTTCGAGATCGCGACCTCGTGCTGGGGGCGTTCGGCCGCGAGCTCTGCGCGTGCCCAATCGGGCGGTGCCAGCTCCCCGGTCGGATCCGTCTCGTCGGTGCCCATCCGGAACGCGCCAGCGAGGACCAGCACCTGGCCGATGCCCTTGGCGTCGGTCCGCTCGGCGCCAGCTGCCGCCGCCGGCGTCCGGGCCGCCGACGCGGACGGCTCGACCGATGGCACGATGCTCGCGATCGACGCAGACGCCGTGGTACCCGATGTCGGCCCCGTCCCCGCCGGACTCGAACCGCCGCAGCCGGCCGCGAGGATCGCGATGACACACGACACCGCAGCACGGAACGGGGCACGCAGCATCGATCGATCCTCCCTGTCGCGTTCCCCGGACGACGACCGATCGCCGCTCAGAGTTCCCCCGACGAACCCGGCTAGGTCACCGGCTCCAGGTCGGCCTCGGTCGTCTGGAGCGGCTCACGGAACGCCGCGTATACGAGGACCCCGATCGCGAACAGCAGCGTGATGCCCATCACCGGCGCGCCGATCTCCTTGAGGATCGACGACTTGGCGATCAACCCGATCGCGAATACCAGCAGGCCGAGGTTCACACCCCAGAACACCAGCTGACCGATCCAACCCTCGCGGACCTCTGCCCGCAACAGGAGCAGGATCGTGAGCCCGAGCATGATGTTCGTCACGATCCCGATGTAGGCGGCGTGATCGCTGGCGACCAGGACGCCGCCTGGGCCGTCCGGGGCCGTCGGGTCGACGCCGGTCGAGATGACGACGAACACGACGTACATGAAGATCGCCATCGCGGCGACGACCCAGATCGACGACGCCGCGATGTGGCGGCTCGGGTTCGCGGCGACCCAATCGGTCCGCAACGATCGCGGCCAGACCCGAACCGCGAACAGCACCACGGCGATCAGCGACGTCAGCAGGTAGATGGCGCCGCCTGCCTCCTGGGCGCCGACCAGCAGGCTGACCGAGATGACCGCGCCGCCGAGGAACAGCGCGCCGATCTGCACCAGGCCAGCGCGTGGCATCCCACGCGTCCCGAGCACGCGCCACTCGATGAGCCCCATCGCGACGAGCACCAGGTAGCCGAACGTCATCGCGCTCGCATGGGCACCGATCGCGTTGCCGGGGACGATCACGACGCCCGCGGCGAAGCCGACCTGGAGCAGCACGCCGATCAGAGCGCCGTACCCGAACGTGGTCAGACCGAGCACGACCGCGAGCCGCGGGAGGCTCCGCTCACCGGCGAGGTATGTCTGCCATACCCACCACAGCAGCCAGCCGATCGCGATCAGCAGCGCCACGCCACCGATCGCGCGGAACGCGAAGTTGCCGGTGTAGAAGGCCAGCACATAGACCGGGACGAGGATCGCGAGACCCAGCATCAGCCGCCGATCGGCCGCCTTGAACAGCAGGAACGTGGACGCAACGATCGTGAGGGTCAGCCAGCCGACCGTCCCCGCGTGGACGTGCGTGAGGATCTGGTTCCGGTCGAACTCCACGGCGTCCGCGCCGTTGAGGATGCCGATCACGATGTTCACCACGAACACCGCCATCGCCACGAGATACAGGTCCCGGGCCGCCACGACCCAGGTTGGCGAGCTACCGCTACGGAGCATGTGATCCCTCCACCATTCGCGAGCACCCCGGTCGACAAACCCGCGGTCTCGCGTCCCTCGGGTCGGAGTATGGCGTTTGGGATTTGTCGGGATGGCCATGTTCCGGGCCGGTCGGGGATCCCGACGCTCGCGAGCACGCCTAGGGCCCGATCGTCGACCCTCGCGTCGAGACGAACCGGTCGAACTGCAGCTCGCCGGACGCAGCCTTGACCAGGCCGGACGATGGCCCGAGGCGGACCGTCTCGATCGAGAACGCACGCGTATCGAGACCGGTCAGCTGGCCTGCCACCTGGCCATCGATCCACAGCGAGACGGTGGCGCTCGACGTCGACTGCCACCCGACTTCGAGCGTATGTCGACCACTGGACAGCGTCGTCCAGGCCGACCAGGACGTCGAGCCTTTGCGCGCGGCACCGACGCGGAGCTGCGACAGCCCGCTGGCGTCCCGGCGGTACTGCAGCTCGACGACGTTCGCATTCTTGCCATTCAGCGCCGCGAACACGTCGACCGCCGCGCCGGCGGTCGCCAGCGTCCGTGCGTCGAACCCGAACCGGGCGTGGTACGCCGTCGCCGCCGTCGGTGTCGTGTCGCTGAGGTAGCCGCCGGAGCCGGACGCGACCGTGACGCTCAGTCCGTAGCGACCGGTCATCGCCGCCGCCGTATTGACGGCTAGCCTGGTCGAACCACTCTGGCCGCTCCAGCGTGCCGATGAGCCGGTCTCGAAGCCGTCGGCGAAGAGCCCATCGGCCGGCGTGACGAGGCCCGTCGCGACCGCGGCCGACCCCCAGGTCCCGGCAGCATCGCGGGCCCGAACGGAGATGACGAGCTCGCCGAACGGCTTGCCGGCGAGATCGATTGTGGCGATCCCGGTCTCGCGCGCGGTATCGAACGATCCGTCCGCCGGTTGCAGCGGCGCGCCCAGCCCTGCCCCTGGGTCGGCGCCGACGAACCATTCCGCGGCGCTGATCGACGACCTGGCGTCGGCGAGGGTCGCAGTGATCTGGATGCTCGCCGCGCCTTGCGATTGCATCGGGCTCACCGTCGCACCCGACGTCGTCGGCCCGGTCCGGTCGATCATGAGGCTGGCGGTCGACACCGGGCCCCAGTTGCCGGCGGCATCGCGGCCGCGGACGGAGATCAGCTGGCTGCCGTCGGGCAGCGTTGCGACCTCGGATGCTGGCATCGATGCCGAGACGGTCACGGTCACCGACCCGAACGACCCGCTCATCGCGCGACCGGTGCCGGGTGCGCCCGCCGGGCCGCTGAACCACTCAGCGGCGAGGACCGGCGAGTTGCCCGTCGAGGTGTCGCTGACGGTCGCGCCGATCGAGACCGCGCTCGTGCCGTTCGCCGGGTTCGGCGCAACCACGGGGACCGAGACTTGGGGCCCGCTGGTGTCTTGCTGGATCGGCGTCGGTGTCGGCGTCGCCGTCGGGGTGGTCGTCGGGGTGGCCGTCGGTGTTGCGGTCGGGGTCGCTGTGGGCGTTGCGGTCGCCGTCGCCGTCGGCGTGGGCGTCGCCGTCGGCGTGGGTGTCGGGTTCGGGCCACCGGCGCTCAGCAGCTGGTACGCGGCACGCACGTCGAGCCGTCCAGCTCCGAACGTGTTGTCGGCACCGCTCACCCCGAGGTCTCGTGCGGTCCCACGGAGCGCCGTCCGCAGTTCGTCCGCTGTCGCGGACGGCGCGGCCTGCCGGAGCAGGGCAAGGGCGCCGCTGACGTGCGGCGCCGCGAGCGATGTGCCGGTGGCGACCGCGTACGTCCCGTAAAGATCGCTGCTCCGGATGCTCGCGCCGGGCGCGACGAGGCTCGGGTAGGTCGCGGGCGCCGGGCGACCGCAGCTGGTCGGTCCCCGGCTGCTGCTCGCGACGATGGTGTCGGACAACGTCGTCCCACCCACCGCGAAGGCGTCGGGGTTGTTGGCTGGGCTCGGCGACGTGCCGGACGACGGCCCGTAGTTGCCGGCGGCGAAGACCGGCGTGATGCCCGCCGCGACGAGCGCCGCGAGGTCAGGTTCGAAATCGAGCGTGCAGCCTGGCGCACCGAGCGTCCAGGAGTTGTTGACGATCGAGGGCACGTCGTTGGTCGCCGGGTTGCCGTCGGGATCGAGGACCCACTGGAGCGACAGGTGGATGGCGGTCGCCGTGGCGGTGCCGCTGTCGTTGAAGATCTTCGCGGCGATCCAGGCCGCATTCGGGGCTACGCCGATCGCCGTGCCTCCCGCCGACCGGCCCACCACGACCCCGGCCGTCTGCGTGCCGTGACCGTTGACATCGGTCGGCGTGCCGTGCTGCCCGTACGGGTCGTACCAGGAGTTCGTCCCGCCACGCCATTGCATGGCGAGGTCCGGATGCGATGGATCGACGCCCGTGTCGAGGATCGCCACGGTCACGCCGTCGCCGCGGAAGCCCAGCGACCACAGGTCGGGAGCGCCGACGAGGGCGATGTTCGGCTCGACCGGACCCGTTTCGGATGCTCCGGCCATCGGAGCAGGAGCGGCGATGGTGGCGTCCGCGATCACTGCGCCGATCTCCGGTCTGGCCGCGACGGCCCGAACCACCTCCGGCCGCGCGGTGAACGAGATCGCGTTGCGGATCCAGAGCGGCTCGACGGCGTGAGCGTTGCCGTCCGTCTCCGCCGAACGGAGCAGCTTGCGCAGGCCCTTCTGGGCATTCGTGGACTTGCCCTTCAGGGCCTTGACGATCGCCGCCGCAGCCGCCTCGCCTTGGCCCGGTTTGACGCCCTTTGGATCGAGTTGGTCGCGGAAGACCGCGATGACCGGGATGTCGTCGGTCGGTGCCGCGATCGCGAGCACCGCCGCCAGAGCGGGGTCGATCGTCGATGACGAGGAGCCGGCCTCGGTCCGGGCGGACGTCGCGACCGAGCCGACGGCGCTCCCGAGGATCGCGGCCGTGGTGATCGCAGCGAGCAGCGCACGACTGTGGCCACGCCCCGGGGTCTTCGCCGACCGCGACGGTCGGACGACAAGCTTGGTCATGCCCCGGTCTCGGAGAGGCCTGTCAGCTCTGCGCCGTGATCGGTGGCGTGCGCAGGTCGTCGATCACGATCGACACCGGCGTCCCACCCTGGACCGCGCCGCCGGAATTCGGGTACAGGAGGAAATAACTCGCGCCGTCGACGACGGTCACCTTGTGGGCGAGCGGGTGCGATGCCGCCAGCACACGCCCGCTGCGTTGGACGTAGACCGTGGGCATCGTCGAGGGGTCGTGCAGTAAGTGCGACGCCTTCGTCTGATCGAGCACCGTGAACCGCAGGTCGACGAGACCGCCGTCGGCGGTCACCGCGACGAGGTTGACGCGGATGCCGTACTCGGCTTCGAGGGTCGCGGCGTCGACGACGCGGGCGGCCACGGCCTGGTCGAGCCTCGACGACACCGTGGAGGACAGGGTCAGCATCGCGACCACCGCGAGCGGCGCGATGATGATGCCGCCGAGGATCGTCACGAAGCGGCGATAGCTGGACCAGCCGGCCGCGCCGGTCGCGCCATTCGCGCCGGGGGCGGTCGTTTCCGGTTCTGCGTCGACGATCCGGAGGGCAGGCCTGCCCTCCGGATCCTGATCGGTGCTCATGGCTACGGTCCGTACAGCGGGCTGAGCAGCCGCTTCGATGCGAAGGCATCGAAGAACTCGAGGGTGCTGCTGCCGCCGCTGGTGACCGAGCCGAGCCGAACTGCTCCGACGGAGCCGGAGCCGGCGGTGAGGGTCTGCGCGAGCGTGCCGTTGACCGTCAGCTGGAACGAGCCGCCCGCCTGCCACGTGACTTCGATCACGTTGGCAGCGTTGTTCGTGATGTTCGTCCAGGTCGCGTTCGCGGTGTTGCCGACCTGGATCTGCACCTGGGGTTGCGCCCCGCTCCGGCGGTACCTGACGTGGAACAGCTGGGTATTGAAGCTGCTGGAGGTGGCCGCCGCCAGGATGTCCTGACCGGTCGACGCATTGTTGTTCGGGTTGAAGTAGAACCGCGCGTCGTACGTCGGTGTCGCCGGTTGGGCCGACGTCCCGAAGTTGTACTGGACGTAGTTCGTGTTGTTGCCCTGTGCCTGGAGCTTGCGAGCCCCGACCATCGGGGCGGTCGTGGTCACGTTCAGGCGGGTCGTCGAAGTGGTCGAGCGCGAGCTCCAACCCCACGGCGCGCCACCGGTGTCGAACCCGTTGCTGAAGATCGCGTTGGGCAGGACGACCAGGGTCGCGCTGCGCGTCACGGTGCTCCAGTTGCCGGCCGCGTCACGGACGCGGGCACCGATGGTGTACGAACCGGTGGCCAGGGATCCGACCGGGATCGCCGCTGTCGGTCCCGTGAACTTGGTGCCCGATCCGGCCGCCGGGACCGTCGTCCCGATCCAGTACTCACCACCGGCGACGCCGCTGGCAAGCCCGGAGACGAGCGGGTCGCTCCCGCCGTTGACCGTGAGCGTGACGGTCGTCGCGCCATAGGTCGGGCTGGGCGCAAGCGAGATGCTCGAGAACGTCGGTGGCGTGCGGTCGATGAGGTACGTCAGCGTCGCTGCCGCGCCCCAGTTGCCGACCGCGTCCTTGCCGTGGACACGGATGACGTGGTTGCCGCTGGAGAGGGCATTGATCGTGGTCAGCGGGATGTCCGCCGACACGGTCTCGGTGGTCGAGTCGAAGACGCCATCGACCGGACTGAACGGGAAGCCCGTGCCGTTGACGACCGCGCCGTCGATGAAGCCTTCACCGGCGACCACCCGCGCACCGCCTGAACCGGCGTCGCTGATCATCGCGGTGACGCGGACCGAGTTGAGGGTCGAGCTCTGGCCGTAGCTGCCGTTGTTCGCCGGCGGGTTGGCCGCGACCGACGAGGTGGTCGGGCCTGCCGAGTCGACGGTCAGACTGATCGTCGTGAACGGACCCCAGTTGCCGGCCGAATCGCGGGCGTGGACGGAGACCACGGCGCTCGAGCCGGGTGCCGGGATCGTCGCCGTGAGGCTCACGATCGGGGCGATCTTGTTGAGGGTCACCACGGACCCGCTGCCATCAGCGCCGGGTGCACCGAGGAAGTACTCGGCGGCCACGACGTTGTGGTTCCCGCTGGCCGCGTCGCTCGCCGTCCCGCTGAGGGCGACGCCGACACTGCCGCTGGACGGGTTCGGGTTGAGGGACAGGGCGCTGGTTGCCGGCCCGGCCCGGTCGATCGCGATGGTCGTCGAGACTAGTGGACCCCAGTTGCCGAGGCCGTCCTGGCCGCGGACGTAGACGCTATGCGTACCGGACGTCCAGCCCGTGGTGTCGAGCTGGCCGGTGCCGCTCGTCACGTCCTCGTCGGGCGTGTCGAACGACCCGTCGCTCGCGGTCATCGCGACGGGCGTCGCGACGCTGGAGTCGATCCGGTATTCGGCGGCGGCCACGTTGGCAGCGCCGGTCGCGGCGTCGCTCTCGTGGGCGGTGATCGTGTACAGGCCGGAACCCGGAGCGGTCTCCACAAGGGTGACCGCGGACGTGGTCGGGCCGACGACGTCGGTCTCCGAGCCCACCGGACCGGCGTCGATGAACGCCAGCATCCCGCCGAGCCCGTTCGCCGACGCGTTGTTCAGCGCGAGGGCGCCGTCATACAGCGCGTACTTCGTCGAGGTGGCGGTCGTGGAGGGGATCGTGACGAGCGCATCGGCAGACTGGCCAGGGGCCAGCGTCTCCGCGACCACGGAACGTGGCGCCGCGAGCAAGCTGCCGTCGGCCGCGAGAAGCACCTGGCGCAAGCCGAGGGTGGCCAGCGAGTGATGGCGGAGCCCGGCGTTGACCTCGCGGAGGAGGAGCCGGTTCCCGGCCGTGGTCGTGATCGGCGGCGTCGCGTTCGTGAACGCGACGCCGTTGAGCAGGAAGTACGTCGGGTTGTACGCGCGAAGGTCGACCGTCCATGGCGTCGCGCTGTTGTTCAGCGTCGGGTCGATCTCGGAGAGCACGACAGTCGCCTCGTCGTCGAACGCGGTCGAGACATCGCCATAGGCCTGGAGCGGCGCGCCGCTCGGCCTGACGATCAAGACGCCGTGGAGGCCCATCGCTGCCTGGTACTGCGAGCCCGGGATCATGCCGGCCTCGTACAGGTAGGTGCCGGGCTGAGAGGCGGTGAACTCGTACTGGTCGGACGCCCCTGGGGCGATGCCGGCCTGGTCCGGGACCATCGCCTGGCCGCCGAACAGGATCGACGTCGGCTGGCTCAGCTGGTTCGTCAGGTTGACGGTGACGTGGTCACCCTGGGTCACGATCAGCGTGGGTCCCGGAACCACCGGGCTGCCGCCCGCCGACTCGCTGAACCCCCAGATCGTGGCGCTGTTTCCGGGCAGCGAGAGGCTCCCGGGCTTCGCCCACAGCGAGCACGTCACGTCGGTGCCGACCGCCGCGCAGGCGGTCGAGGAAATGGGGCCGGCGGCCGCGGCGCTGAGGGGGGCGAGGAGCGACCCCAGCAGCAGCGCCGCGCCCAGCACGGTCGAGGAGAGGATGGGTCGGTTCATGACATGGTCCAGTCGCATGGTTGTTCCCCTACCTTCCCGTCACGGACACTGGTTGGGCAGGGGCGGATCCACCCGGGTGTAGGTGATCGGCCCGGTCATCGTCACGCCCCATGAGGTGAGCTGATGGAGCGCGTGGTTGTGGGCGATGATGTAGAACTCGCCGCACTCGTTGAGGGTCTGGATGCCAGGCGGCATCGGCTCGGTGACGCCGAGGTAGGGACTGCCGCCGTAGAACATCCCGACGGTCACGTTCTGGAGGTCGGGCTCGCTGGCGGGGATCGGGTTCGAGGGTGAGTAGCCCTCGTTGTCCTTCCAATCGAACAGGACGTCCCACGTTTGGCCCGGGCCGACGTTGACGGCGAACTTGTCGAAGCCCAAGTCGGCGCCACCGGTCGAGGCGAGCGGCACGGCGTCGCGGCCGATCACCTTCCCGTTGTTGCCGTGGGGATGGAACGGATAGTCGAGGGTGCCGACGCTCAGGTAGCGGTCCACCGCCGGCCACGGGTTGGTCGTGGCGTCGTACGGGTGGATCGTCGCGAGCGAGCCGTACGGCTGCGTTGGCAGCCAGCTCGCGAAGTTGTCAGCGATGCTGTCGGGGAACTGGCGTCCGTTGATCAGCCAGTAGCGCGGGTGGTACGTCGCCAGGTTGAAGGCGCTGGTGCCCTTGAGGACCTTGGCGTTGAGATTCGGGTCGATTCGGACAGGAGCAGCATGAACTCCGTCGAGGGGTCGAACCGCGAGTCGGCCCGGTCGAAGACGTAGTTCGCGCCCAATCGAAGGTCGGACGATCAGCGTCCCGAAGAGGCCCATGCGGACCTGGATCTCGGGGCTGGAGTACAGGCTCGGCGTGCCGCTCGTCTTCTGGCCGCCGCCACTCTCGTACAGGTAGGTGCCGGGCTGGCTCGCGACGAAGCTGTACGTCACGGTGCCGCCGCCCGGCTGGGCCGCCTTGGCGAGCGATGTCAGGGTCCCGCCGCCATCGAAGACCGGCTGCGACGGCGCGCCGTCAGCACGGACGTCGGCCTGGCCGGGGAAGATCATCGACACGGCGGGCGCGCTCTTCGGCGACGTTGTCGTGAAGGCGTTGTGCAGGACCACCGTCACCGTGTCGCCTTCGTTGACGCACAGGACAGGGCCCGGGTGCTGGAAGGGCTTGCCGTCGGCCGAATACCCCCACATGTAGGCCGTGGTCCCGTCGGCGAGGTTGATGTACCCCGCGCGGGTCGTCAGGTCGAACGTCGGATGGTCGCCGCCACCCGGATCGGTGGTGCAGGCGATGCCCGTCCGGTTCGTCGCTTCGCTGGCCGTTGCCGTGGCCGGTCCACCGGCGGCACCGGCCATGAGGCCGATCGCCAGGACCAACGACGCGCCGAGCGCGAGCCAGATCCTGGCCGCGTGCGTGGTGCCTCTCATCGTCGTCACTCCGCTGCTCATCGCGCTCACGCCGCGTCGTCGGGGTGCTGGTTGGGGTAGGCCTGCGGCGCCAGGGTGCCGCCCGGGTAGACGTGGATCTCGGTGCGCTGGCCGCCGCCGGCGCCGACGAGGTTGTCCGCGCGGTCGTACGCCCGGTTGAAGAGGACGTACTTGTCGGGTCCGCTCCCGCCGGAATGCGGCGGAGCGACGAAGATCGCGTCGAAGCTCTCGCCGGCCCCGAAGGACAGCGAGTTGGTGTCGTAGGCGGTACTGGCGCCAGTGCGGCCGCGCATCAAGGTCGCGTCGCGTCCGACGACCCGGAGCTTGATGCCCGCGACCGTCATCGCGGCCTCCATGAAGCCGAGATTCGCGAACCGGAGCAGGACACGCTCGCCGGCATTGCAGGTGACGAGCGCCGACAGCGGTTGGTTGCCGAGGTTCGGGCTGCCGTCCGGCGGCAGCAGGTCGTCGTTCTCGTCGCGCTCGACGACGAACGTGTCGTCGTGGGCGATCGAGCCATTCGGCAGCAGCGTCTCGGGGTAGACCCGACCGTTCAGCAGGCTGAAGTCGGCTCGGTAGTCGCTCCATTCCGGCAGCTGGATGTGGGCGTCCGCCCAGTGCGAGTCGCACCACACCTCGCTCAGGAACATCGCGAACTCGCGATCGAACCCGGTCGAGCCGTCGCCGTCGTTGTAGGCGTACTTGCCGCTCGGATAGAGCGCCGTGTTGCCGTCCTGGGCCGGCCGGACGAAGACGAGGCCGGTCATGCCCATGTGGACATGCTCGGTGTCCTCGACGTGGCAGTGGTACATATACGTGCCCGGGTCGTGTGACCGGTACACGTACGTGAACGTCTGACCCTGCGGGATCGAGATCGAGCCGGTCGGCTCGCCGTCGAAGAACGGGATGACGTTCTTGAACCCGTGCCAGTGGACGGTGTGCTCGTCGAAGAGGTCGGGTCGCTGGGCGAGTCCGACGTTGGTCAGCTGGACGCGAAAATCCTCACCCTCGCGCGCCCAGAAGAGCGGCGCACTGTGCTGGGCCTTGTTCTTGAGCCGGAACTGGTCGACGTTGTTCATCCCGGTCGCGTTCACGAACCCGAAGATGTACGTGCTGCGGTCATCCGGGGCGTACGGATCGGGATGGGTGACCACCCCGAGCGACTTGGAGAAGATCGACGGGCTCGGCGGCAGGGAGATCCAGCCGTCGGTGCCAACAAGCTTCAGGTTCGGCGGGGGATCCGCCGCGACCGCGCTGGCCGGGCGGCCAAGGACATCGAGGAGCCTCGGTCCGCCAGCGGCCGCGCCGGCCCCCAGGGCGACGGCCGTGAGGCCACCCGCCTTGAGGATGTCGCGCCGGGTGAGCAGCATCCGATGTCGGTCGCGCATGACGGTCTCTCCCTCGACAGTCGGATGGAGTGGTCGAAGCGATCGGCTCATGGCAGGGTCTTCCCGCTGAAGTTGTCGATCCGCGCGTTGTTCGGCATCCGGACGCCGATCCGACCGGTGCCGGTGAAGCCCGACGCCGCCGAGCTGCGGCCGAGGTAGGTCGGCGTTGCGCCAGACGTCGACGGTGCCGTTGGCGTTGGCGACAGCCGTGAGGGTGTCGCCGGTCGACCACGTGCCCGTCTCGAAGGTGGCTCGGTTCGTGAACGAGCCGCCGGAATTGGTCGTGGTCTCGACGACGACCTCCCCATCGCTGCCCGCGTTGTAGCGGACCCGCATGTAGGTGGTCGGTGTCGCGGTCGTACCGTTCGCTTTCAGCAGGAGGGACGTGTCGTCGACCGGTGACGAGGGCGACCCGCTGGTCTGGACGAAGGTGAATGAAGCGCCCTGCATGGCCCCGAACGGGGTGCCCGCGCCGGCCCAGAAGGCCAGCGGCGCCGAGGACTGCGATTGAGCCTGGTTGCCGTTGACCCGGATCGTCGATTGCTGGATCCAGCTGGCACCGAGCGTCGTGGCGTTGGCGCGGTTGAAGTTGTCGAGCAGCGTCAGCGACGGCAGCGGCAGGACGATCGCGTCCGTATCGGTCGCGCTGTTGTTGCTCGTGTCCGGATCGAGCGTGATGCCGGACGTCGCCACGGAGGCTGTATTGGCGAGGTTGGTGCCCGGTGCGGCATTGGCCGCGAGCGTGACCGACGCCGTGAACGTCGCGCTGTCACCGGAGAGCAGGTTCACCGTCCCGGTCCGGGCGTTGCCCGACCCGGTGGCGGTGCAGGACGAGCCAGCGACCGCAACGCAGCTCCAGCTGCCGACCGTGAGGCCGGCCGGGAACGTGTCCGTCAGCGGCCCGCCGGTGACGGGAGCCGGACCGGCGTTCGTGACGACGACCGTGTAGGTCAGCGCCCCGCCCGGCTGGACGGTCGTGACGCCATCGGTCTTGGTGATCGACAGGTCGGCCTGTGGTGCCGGGAACTCATCCGCGCCGGCATCGAAGCCGCCGCGGGCAGGCCGCACATGACCATCGATATCGGTCGTCGGGGCCGCGAGGCTCGACGGCGGCTGCTGGTAGCTCGGGACCGCCTTGTTCGCGGCGCCCAGGTTGAACGCCGGCGAGGTCGTGTCCTCGAGGTGGTAATCGCCGGCCATCTTCGGCGGCAGGTCGAGACCGACCAGGATCGCGCCGAGGAAGTTCGGGTTGGTGCGCCACGGAGCGAACACCAGCGACACGTCATACGGGTCGTGGACGTTCGGATCGCTCGCGACATTGGATGCCGCGGTCGTGTACGGGTGATCGGCGGCCACCTGCTGGACGATCGAGTTCGTCGGTGCCAGCAGCCCGGTGCCGTCGGCCGTGCCGAGGTCCCACCGGTCGATGGGGGTCGGGTCATCAGGGTCACCGATGCCCACGACGGTTCCGAGGGTCCGCGTGCCGGCCCGGTTGTCCCAGAAGATGTCGTTGAACAGCAGCGGCTTGCTGAACGTCGGCGAGCCGGCCGGCAGGGTCACCTGCAGCTGGGCGCTGTTCGGCGCCGTCGACAGGCCGGCCGGGGCGGGCTGCCCGTTGCTCGTGACGGCCGTGGCGGTCGTCACGTTCTTCATGATGGTGTTGTTGTAGATGCGCACGTTCGGCGTGTCGTCGAGCGCGATCCCGCCGCCTTCGTGGGTCGAGATGTTGTTGACGACGAAGTTGTTGTAGACGTTCATCGCGGAACCCGTTGCCGGCCATCAGGAACCGGATGCCGCCGCCGTCGTCGTTGGCCAGGTTCGCTGGACGAGGTTGTCGTGGATCGACACCGGGCCCGAGCCAGGCGAGAGGATCGACGGGATCGGTCGGCAGCTGGCCGGCGATCATGATCCCGCCGCCCTCGTCGTACGACTGGTTGTTGTAGATGCGGTTGTGGTCGATCGAGCCGTTCGGGCTCCGGCCATAGGCCGACATGCCACCGCCGTACTCGGCCGAGAAGTTGCCGCAGATGTCGTTGGCACGGACGACGTAGCCGTCGGCACCCGCGAAGATCCCGATGCCACCCGCCAGGTTGGTCCCGGCGTTGCCGACGATCCGGTTGTTCATGATCCGGACCGCGTCGTTCTGGTTGTCAGGGCTGGCCAGGTCCGGCGTGCCGATTCGGATCGTGCCGAAGGCGCCGCCGTTGTTCTGGACGACGTTGTTGGTGATCTGGAGGTTGCGCGCGTATGCGTTGGCGAAGATCGCGCCACCCTGGGTCGTGAGCGCGCCGCCCTCGCCAGCGGGGAGACCGCTGATCTCGGACAGGTTGCCCGGGAAGCCCATCTGGTCGCCGCCACGGAGATCGAAGCCGTCGATCGACGGCGCGCTCGTGGCGCTGTAGGACGTCGGGAAGGCGTTCCCACCGCTGCTCGGCAAGTAGAGCGAGATGACGGCGCCGTCGTAGACGGTGTCGTTGCCCGCCCAGGTCAGGTCGTTGAGATGGTCGTACCAATCGGCCTCGACCGGGCTGTCGCCGCCGAACGCGCCACCATCGATGATGGATCCGCGCACGGCGCCGTCGGGGCTGCCCGGGCCGACGCCCTGGAGCTTCACCCGCTTGGCGATGATCAGGTTCTCGTAGTAGGCGCCGCGCGGGTTCTGGCGCGGGTTGGCGGTCGGCTTGTTGGGATAGACGACAACCAGGGCACCGGCGGGCGCGGCATCCAGCGCACGCTGGATCGCGTGGTTTGCCGTCGCGGGCAGCGTCTCGGCCGGCGTGAACCAGCGTCCGGCGCTCACCTTGGCAGCCGAGTAGTTCGGGTTGTTGGTCGGACCGACCTCGTAGATCTGCGGGCTGTACGAACCGCCGATGCGATGGAAGGTCAGGCCGTTGATCGTGGTCTTGCCGTTGTTGGCGGTGACCATGAGCTGATGCGGGCTCTGGCCGATCGACGGCGAGAGGGCCGCTGTGACGGTGATCTGGGTGTCGCTCCAGGTCGCGGTCGCGATCGAGGTGCCGTCGAGGGTCAGCTTGCCGTCGCCCTTGGTGGCACCGAAGCCCTTGCCATAGACCGTGAACCCGGTGGCGGAGCCCGTCGTGTACGGGCGCGAGACCGCGTACAGCTCGGGGACGCGGTTGGCCGCAGTCACGTCCGGGTCATTCGCCGGGCAGGCGAGCAGGATGTTCTGCTGTGAGCCGGGCAGTTGGACGGTGACGCCGACCTGGGTCGGGGCGGTGTCTGCCGGGATGATGAGCCCGGGCAACGCCTCGAACTCTGCGGCGATCGTCCGATACGCGCGGGTTGTAGTTCAGGTTGAGCCGCCCCGGCGTACCCGGGTCGTTGCCGACGAAGCGATAGAGGTTCGCGCAGACGCCGGACGGCGTCGGGCAATTGATCCGGTTCGTCGACGGCAGGAGGACGTCGTAGATGCCGTTGTAGTCGGTCTCGACCGTGGTGATCAGCCGATTCGAGAAGTCGTAGATCCCGACCGGGCTGAAGGGCAGGCCGGACTTCTCCCCGAAGAGCAGGGACTTGGGGTCGGTCGAGAACATCAGGTCGTCGACCGTCAGCCCGAAGAACCGGCCCGGCAGCGGCACGTCCGTGTACACGTTGAACATCGGGACGACCGACTTGCCGTTCTGGAGCGACACGAGCTTCGTGTCGCACAGCGGACGGGCGTTGCCCTCGTAGGGCGATGCGCCGATATCGACGAACGTGGGTGTTCAGGGTCGGCGTCGACGCCGGGACGGAGAGGTCGCTGCCGCCGTTGCCCGACGGATCGGCCACGGTCGTGGCCGCGTAGCCGTCGGTGCCGTCGTCCGCGACGTCCACGATGTGGAGCGCGCCGGCGCACGCCGGTGGCGGCACCTGCGGGACGAACTGGTCGCCGTTGCCGATGTTGATGTCTTCCTCGCGCGTGACCTTGTAGATGGGATCGCCGCGCAGGTCGACCTTGTCGCCGAGGTCGATATGGACGAGGTAGTCACCGCCCTCGAGGGCGGTGAACTCGCCGCTGCATTCCGGGGCTGACGGATCGCTGGCGTCGAGGGTCCCGTCGAAGCAGCCGTCGCCGAAGCCATAGTTGCCGTCGACCGCCGCCCCGAAGTTGGCGTCCGGGGTTCCCTGATCGGTCGGATACGGGCCGAACTGGACGCCCATCAGCGGGCCTTCCAGGCAGCCCTTGCCATCGCCG
This sequence comes from uncultured Chloroflexia bacterium, assembly GCA_963788235.1. Taxonomy (GTDB): domain Bacteria; phylum Chloroflexota; class Limnocylindria; order Limnocylindrales; family CSP1-4; genus SPCO01. The sequence goes on from CAWBFV010000005.1 coordinate 111,342, forward strand.
ACCGGGAGGACTCGCTGGTCCCCCGGGTTCGAGAGCGGGTTGCCGTCGACGTCGCGCGCGACGCAGTCGGTCGGCCGCTCCCAGTCTCCGACACGTAGGTGTTCAGCAGCTTGCCCTGGGCGTAGGAGCCGTCCGGCGCGAGCTCGTAGTCACCGTTCGCGTCGCACGGCGTCCCGGCGTTCGTGCCGCAGTCGACCGGCGACCACAGCTCGACGGTGATCCCGGACACGCCTGGCTGCCAGTCCTCGGCGGCCGCGTACTGCGGGTCGAGCTCGTTGCGGGTCGTGTCGTAGCTGATCGAGCCGACGATCCCGCCGTTCTGCGGATCGACGCCGTTGGTGCCGGTGGCGTCATAGGCGTGGACGCCCCAGTCGAGCGTGCCGCTCAGGCCGATGATCGGGAGCACGCTGACGTCGACGCCTGCGCCGATGACCGTGGTGGGCTCGGTCTGGTTGTCGGCCTGGTAGGTGATCCCTGTCGTGTAGTAGCGGTCGTCGTACGCCTCGAGGACCAGCCACTCGCGTGAGCGGGTAGCCCTGGTCGAACGAGTAGTACCCGGACTGGTTGGTGCTGACCGCGGTCGAGCCGCGGTCCATCAGCGAGTTCTCGCGACTGCGGAGCGTGAGCCCGAAGTTCGGGACGCCCGGCTCGCCGGCGTCGCGCTTGCCGTTGCGGTTGAGGTCGTTGAAGACGTGGCCGTCGAACTTCGTCCACCAGCCGGCCAGCGGCAGGATGCCCATGTCGACGACCTCGCCATTCGAGACGGTCACGCTGAGCAGGTCGAGGATGTAGTCCTGGGGCTCGTCCCAGTACGTCAGCGTGTAGGTCGCCATCGGGGACGTTGTCGATCTGGAACGTGCCGTCGCTGTTGCCGCGACCGAGCCAGACGGCCGTGTCGCCGCGGTTGAGGTCGGACAGGGCGATCCACGGCTTGTCGATCGGGTGATCGATCTTCGCGCCGGAGAAGCCGAGCGTCGGCAGGTTCAACCCGCCCTTCTGCGGGATGTAGATGTCCATCGCGTCGACGACGCCCTTGATCGTGCCGTGACCACCCGCCTGGAATTGGTGATCCGCCTGGTTCCAGTAGGTGTTCGAGGGTGCGGGCATGAAGCCGAAGATCGTGGCCGGGAACGGCTCGCCGGCGACGACGAACTCGGTGTCGAGCCCGGTCGCGCCCTCCATGACCCAGGCATCCCAGTCGTGGTTGCCTTCGAGCGTCGTCGTCTGGACCCAGCTGGTGCCGGTCGGCGGGACGACCGAGAGCGCGTAGCGGTTCGGGCCGAGGTTCGGGATCGTCAGCTCGCCGCGGGCGAGGGCCGGATCGAGCCCGAGGCTGTTGTAGAGGCTTGTATCCGCCCCATTGACGACGCCGTCCATGTTGATATCGCCGGACAGGCACTTGCCGCCAAGTCGGACGACGGTCGGCTCGTAGTCGGGGCCGCTGAGGTTGATCTCGCCGGGATCCTGGATGCGGTTCCCGTTCGCATCCGTATAGGCGTAGACCGTGCACAGCGGGTTGCCGAACACGTCCGTGTTCACCTGGCCGAGATAGTCGGCGATCTTGCCGGTGAAGCCGGAGATGCCGTCTTCACCCGGGTCGTACTGGCCGTTGGCCTCGGTCACGTCCAAGAAGACCTGGGCCTTGATCGTCGCGGTGGGGAGGGGCAGGGGCTGCAGCGGCACGTCGACCGTGCCCGGATCCTCGAGCGGCACCGAGAAGGGTGTCCCGTCGAGCTTGTAGCCATCGGCGAGGACCGAGACGAGATAGCGTCCGTCCGGCAGGTCCAGGCCACCGCTCGGGAACGTCGTCTCGTCGCCTTGTGCGACGACCGGGGCGGAACTGCGGAGGCCGGCGATCGACGCCCACTTGCAGGAATCCGGATACCCGGCGTCCTGGGACGAGCACCCGGAGCCCGGGTTCGCCGATCGCTGTGTCGTCGTGCCGGTGTTGTCGAGGTTGATCATCCACTTGAACGCGGTGACCGGATCCCCCTCGTCCACGCCGGCACCGCCGAACGCGCGAGGCTCGGTCCGGGCGGCGTGCACGTCGAGCTGGATCGTCGAGACCGGGTTGACGAGGGCCGCCGCGGCACGCGGCGCCGGGGCGCTCGCGCGAGGGGCTGCCATGACCGGCGCGGTCATCTGGGTTGCGGCAACGAGCACGCCGGCCGCGAGCACAGCGAGGCGACGCCAGCCTTGGCGTCGAGCGATCTGCGAGTGAGCCATCACTTCGAGCTCCTTGCGACGACGTCGCCTGGTCCCGGGCGATGCCCTCGGGACAGTTCCGGAACCAGTGGATCGGTCGGTGCCGCCGTGGGCAGCCCGACGACGAGGCCGAAGGGGATGAGGGCGAGCAATGCACCGATGAAGGCGAGGCCACCGTCCAGCAGGGCGTCGGCGAGGAAGCTGAGCTCCTCCTCCTCCGCCCCGAACAGCGCGCCGTGCAGCTGGTTGCCGGGAATGCTCAGAACGGCGAATGCCGCGGCCGCGACGACCACGAAGACGAGGCGCTCGCGGGTCCGTCGCCGCCCGACGCCGCCGCCGACGACGTGCGCCGAGACGACGCCTGCCAGGACGGCGACCGCCGCGGCGGGGACCGCCAGCGCCCCATCCCGCACGAGGTGGAGGAGCGGGGGGAGCTGGAGGTGCTCGTGGAGGCCCTCATGGGCCTGTTGGAGGACGGCGATCGCCACGAGGGCGAGCCACCAACTCGCGGCCACGAAAGCCACGGCATCGATCGAGGATCCGGCTGCCGTGAGCGTTCGAGCGAGTTCCGAACGCACCCTCGGTGCGGTCGACCCGTCGGCGAGACGGTTCATGTGCCCCCTCTTCCCTCGCAACGTGTCCTGTTCCGGCCCGGATCGGGCGACGGTCGCGTTCTGGGCCGCGACGATGGATGCATGGTCCGCGAACGGACAGGGACCTTCGGTATCCGGTCAGCCGGGCGTTGATCGGTCCGCTGGACCCGGTCGCGCGGCGGCGGGGACCTGAGGTTCATGGGGAGGGGACCTGAGTCGGTGACGGAAGGCACCACCCACCGGTGTGCTGTCGCGCCGCGGCCGGGACTCGAAGCGCGGCCGGGGGCCCCGCCGCGGGGGGACGGCGGGGCCCGCGGCAGCGGACGGGAAAGGCGAGGGCTACTTGTCGGCGGGGACGAGTCCGACGCGGATCGCGTAGCGCACGAGACCGGTCACGTCGTGGACACCGAGACGGGCCATGACCTGCGCCCGGTGGGTCTCGACGGTCTTGATCGACATGCCGAGGATCGCTGCGATCTCCGAGTTCCGGTGGCCCTCGGCCGACGAGCTGCACGACCTCGGTCTGCCGTGGCGACAGGCCCTCGAAGGGGCTCACGCTGGTCCCCCCGCGGGTGAAGTCTCGGATGACGTGCCGCGATACGGCCGGCGTCAGATATGAGCCGCCGCGAAGCACCGACCGGATCGCGAAGCCGAGCTCGTCGAGGTCCGAATCCTTGAGGAGATAGCCCGCGGCGCCCATCTTGAGGGCCTGGCCGACGTACTCCTCGTTGTCGTGCATCGACAGCATGATCACGCGCGTCAGCGGGTAGTCGGCCATGATCCGGGATAGGACCGCGAGGCCGCCCAGACCGGGCATCGTGATGTCGAGGAGCAGCACATCGGGTGTCGCATCGCGCACCAGGTCGAGCGCCTCATGACCATCGACCGCGACCCCGACCAGCTCCACCCATTGGAGGTCTTCGATGAGACGAGCGATGCCCCGCCCGGACCATCGCGTGGTCCTCGGCGAGTGCCACCCGGATGGTCCCGATCATGCGAGCCGTCCTTCGTACGAACCAGCATTCCTGATCGGGAACGAGGCCCTGAGCGAGCGTGCCTTTGCCGGGCGCCGACTCGATCGACAGGTCGCCACCGACGAGGGTGATCCGCTCACGCGTGCCCGGCAAGTCCGAGCTGCGGAACCGGCCGTTGGTCCGGAGCACCCGCTCCGGGCAGAAGCCGATCCCGTCATCGTCGACCGTCAACAGCAAGGCGTTCCCGCATGCGGTGATCGACACCTCGACGATCGATCGCGGCCGCGTGCCGGCTGATATTCGTCAGGGCTTCCTGGAGGGTCCGGAAGCAAGCGGCCTCGATCTCGAGATCGAGCAAGCGGTCCGGGACGTCCGCCTGGAACTCCGGCGCGAAGCCGGAGATGCGTGCCTGCCGGCGTCAGACAAGCGCGGCCGCTGCGACGAGCCCGAGGTCGTCAAGGATCGCCGGCCGGATCTCGAAGGCCAGGTCACGAACCTGACGCAAGGTCGCGTCGACGAGCTCGATCGCTTCGTGCGCCTCCGCCCTGACGGTCCGCCCTGCGGACTCGTCCTTGCGGACCAGGTCCAGGTGCAGGCGGATCGCCGTGAGCGCCTGGCCCACCACGTCATGGAGGTCGCGGGCCAAGCGCGAGCGCTCGAGCTCGTGCGCGGCGATGAGCCCGCGGATCGTCTCGTCCGCCGCCGCGGCATCGTTGGTCGGGGGCACATCGACCCTCGGAACGGCGACGTGCAGGTTGGCGTCGGCGCGATCGTCGCGCCGCCGTCTTCGAGGTCCTGGTCTGTCCTCAATGTCGGGCGGCCAGGAACGGATGTCCTGTTCGCTCCGACGCCCGATCGTGACGGTCACGGTATGCCCCCCATCCATCGCAGACACCCAGCGGGGTCGCGATCGAGCCGGTAGCACCCGTCGGAGACGAGAGCGGAAGCGGTCGGGACGCGCGAACCCGAAACATCTGCCTGATGCGGCCACGCGCCCTTTTGCGGTCCGAGGCCGCCCAGAGCATTGCATCGCTTCTGGTATCGCCGACATACTCACGCCCCTCCCATTCGTACTGGTGTTCGATGACCATTCGCAGTGATCATCCGGCAGCAGGACTTGCACATCGTGGTCCCTGGCTCGTCGCCTCACCTCGCTGCTCCGGTCGCTTCTGGACGTGGCCTTTGCGGCCTGTGCCGTCGCGACCTTTGCGCCAGGTCTGGGACCCGGACGTCCTCTTCCACGTGATCTGGGTGATCCTCACCCTGCAGGCATTCCTGTTCGGCCTCCGATCCACGGTGGTGCGCATCGTGATCGCCGGTCTCCTGCTGCTGCTGTACTTCAATCTCGGCGCGCTCTCGCCCAACGGGTCTCGCGTGCTCGCGCTCGATCTCGCCGAGTGGCCGTTGATGGTGATGATCGCCGTGATCGTGGCGGTGATGGCCGATCGACTGGCGACAACCAGTCGCCACTACGCCGAGCTGTATCGGAAGGCAAGCGAACAGCTGCTCACCGCGCAGGAGGGCGAGCGACGCCGCCTCGGGATGGATCTCCACGACGGCGTCGGACAGACGCTCGGGGCGCTCATCCTGACGCTTGACGCTGCCGAATCGGACGTGTGGGCCGACGCCGACGATGGCCCGCCGCGCGGTCTCACGAACATCCGCCGCGGGCAGGAGCTCGCAGCGCTCGATCCTCGAGGAGACTCGCGATGTGGTCTATCGCCTCCGCCCGGATCGTCTTGTCGAGACGGGGCTCGTGGCCGCCGTCGAGATGCTGGCTGCGGGTTCTGGGAGCAACGTGACCGTGGTCGCCGACGCGGCGCTCAAGGTGCCCGGCCTGCTCGAGCCCGAGGACGAGATGAACGTGTACCGCATCGTCCAGGAGGCATTGAACAATGCCGCCCGGCACGCCGTCGCAACCGAGGTCGAGCTGGCATTCCGGCGGACGGGCGACACGCTGACCGCCACGATCATCGATGACGGGATCGGCTTCGACCCCACGACGCCGATCGGGTCGGCCTCGGTCTTGCCGGTATGAGCGAGCGGGCTGTCGTCCTGCGCTCGGAACTGGTCGTCCGGTCGCGACGTGGTGGGGGGACGATCGTCTCGGTCGCGGCGCCGCTGCGTGCAGCACCGGCCGACGCCCGCGATCGCACTGAATCGAACCCGAGCGGTCGTGACGCGATGAATCAGCCGCCGGGACTCGAGACCTGGTCGACGCCGCCGCACCGGGTCGATATGCCTATCGTTCCCGACCACGCTCAGCGGCCGCTACCCCCGCGACGGCCGATCCCGATCGGATCCGAACCAGGGAGACGACCGACCGATCGACGCTGATCGGCCCGTCCGCGTGGCGCTCGTCGACGACCATCACCTCTTCCGCGAGGGTCTCCGGCTGGTCCTGACCGCGACCGGCATCGACGTGGTCGGTGAATGCCCCACGGCCGAGGGCGTATTCGAGCTCGTCGGCGGGAACGCCCGGACGTCATCCTGCTCGACCTTTCCCTCGCCGAGCCGATGGCATGACGCTCCTGCGCGAACTTCGCTCGCGTACGCCTCGGTCCACATCGTCGTCGTGACCATGCATCGCGATCCCGAGACCGTCCGCCAGGCCCTGCGCGCCGGTGCGGCCGGGTACGTCGTCAAGGGCGCCCACAGCGCGGATCTGTACGAGGCCATCGCTGCGGTCATGCGCGGTGAGCGGTACCTGCACAGCAGCGTCACGCGGATCGTCGTGGACGACTCCGTTCGCTGGTTCTACTCCGACGCGGTCCTGACCGCGCGCGAGCGGGAGATCGTCAGCCTCCTCGCGGCGGGTTCGGGACCGTCGGACGTGGGCCGCCGGCTCGGCATCAGCCCACACACCGTCAGGCGGCATATCGCCAACCTTTCGTCGAAGCTCGGGATCCGCGGGACCGCGGCCTTGGTCCAATACGCGATCCGCGAGGGTCTCGTCCGCGAGCGCCCGAGCTAGGGCTTCGCGGTGGGCTAGTTGAGCGCGCCCCCGCGTGGCTCGCGGGGCTTCTCGGACCCGTGGAGGTCCACACCCTCGCGCTCGGCCTCAGCCGCGTGTCGCACGGCGAGTGACCGCAGCCATCCACCACTCGCTCCCCGGAGGCGGGCAACGGCGAGTCGGTCCGCCGTCTGGAGATCCCGGGTCGGCCGGATCGATGCCCACGCCGCGACGACATCCTGGCCGCCGACGTCGACGTTCGCGGCGAGCGTGCTCGAGATGCGGTCGACATAGGCGCGCGCGCCATCCTCGGACGTCTCGACGAGGAGGATGCGGATGATCCCGTCGTCGGTGACGCGAACAACGTCGGATGCTCGGGAGCTTGCGGCGAGGGCCGTCGCGATCTCGACGTTGCGATGGATCTCGACCGGTGATCGTCGCCTGAGTGCCCCAAGCGGCGTCCCGACGCGAACTGCGGCGACGGTCGCCGGTGCGTTGTGGCGGATACACCGGGCCTGCTCGCTGACCAGCCGACGGACCCATGCCGCGATCGACTCTCGCCGCGCGTCCTGGCCCGCGTGGTCGGTCGCCTCGGCGGGGTCGGGCCGGTCACTCCCGAGCCGGTCCGCGACCGGCCCCGCCTTCGCCCACCGGCGTACCCCGCGGCCCGACCGCCAGCGCACGTCGAGGGTCGCCACCGTCGTGGATGCGACGAGCACAGCGAGCGCGACGTCCTCGAACAGGTCGATGTGTTCCACCCGGCCTCTCCTCTCGCGCGCTCGATCAGCCTGATGGTGGCGGGTGGTCGATCGGACGACCATCCGGTCGCGCCCCAATCGGGTCGCGGTCCCGACCCGATGCTGCAGGCATCGGCCCGCCTATTCGGTCCGGGAGGACCAGATCCCGACGAGCACCAGCGCCACGCCCGCGATCACGATCGCGATCGGCGGCCCCAGACGGTCGGCCAGCGGACCCGCCACGAGCGACGGCACGAGCGACCCGACGCTCACGATCGAGGCGAGCACGCCGAACACCCGTCCCCGGACCTCTGCGGGCATCGACTGGACGAGCGTCGTCTGCGCCGACACCGAGGTCACGGCATACGCGGCGCCGGCGGCCATCGCCATCACGATGACGACCGGCAGCGCACCGATCGATACGCCCGCGGCGCGCAGCATCCCGTCGAGCCAGCCCGCGCCGGCCAAGCCGGTCGTCACGATGCCGAGGACGAGCACACCGACCTCGGCGATCCGGCGCCGCGGCAGATCGCCACCGAACCGCCGCAGCCCGAGGACCCCGAGCACCACCCCGATGCCGAGCGGGATGACGACCACCGCCAGGTGCTCGGGCTCGAGACCGACGGTCGTCGCGAGCGACGGCCCGAGCACGCCGAGCACGCCAGCGACCGACGTGGCCGTCGCCAGCAGGATGATCGGTCGGCTGATGGACCGGTCACGGCGGACCACGGCGAACCCGTCACGCAGCTGGTCGATCGGGTCGTGGAGCGATGCGCGGTGCTCCCCGCGCTGTGGTTCGACCGGGGGCGCGCTCGGCAGCCCAATGCAGGCGATGCTCGCCGCGACGTAGAACGCGGTCACGACGCCCAGCACGAACGACGGATTGGCGACCGTCACGAGCAGCGGCCCAAGGAACGCAAAGCCGATCGCGAACGACGCCTGTAGCGTGAGGTTGAACACGCTCATCGCGGTCTCGAGCTGCGCTTTCGGGACGACGCGCGGGATCATCGAGCCCTCGGCGGGCGTGAGCGCCACGCTCATCAGGCTCACGCCGACGTTCAGCGCGAGGACCAGCGCGATGTTCGTGCCCGCGAGCGCCAGGGCCGCGGTGAGCGCCGTCCGCACGACGTTCGGGACGACGAGTGCCCAGCGGAGATCCAGACGATCGACGATGACGCCGGCGAACGGCGAGAGCACGATCTGCGGCAGCACGAACGAGACCAGCAGCGCACTGACCATGCTGTTCGAGCGCGTCGACGAGTAGACCAGCACGGTCAGGGCGTACAGCGCCATGTTCCCGCCGATCTGGTTCGCCGCCTGGATGAACCAGAGGCGGGCGAAGACCGGATCGCGCAGGATCGTCCGGGCGGCGGCGGCGGTCGTCAGCGCGTGCCCACCGGTTCGAAGGCCCACTGGTCGATGTCGATGACCGGCTCGTAGCCGATCGCCTGGTAGATCTTGTTCGACGTCGAGTTGTCGAGGTCGGTGAAGAGGAAGACGAACCGGCGACCGGCGTCGAGCTGCAGCTGGCTCGCGGCCGCGGTGACCGCGCTGCCGTAACCGCGTCTCCGAAGATCGGGCGGGGTGTACACCGGCCCGACACGGATCCCGTTCGGTGTCGGGCCCGTGACGCCAGCAGTCGAGACGGGCCGCCCTTCGTCCTCCCACAGATAGAACGTCCGGCTGCCGGTGTCGAGCGCGCTGTCGACGAGGATCTCGGTCTCGTGTTCGCCCTCGCCCTGGAGCGCCTCGACCAGGAACGCGCGCACCCAGTCGATCAGGAGCTCGCGATCCTTGTGGGTCGCGACGCGGATCTCACCGGAGACGCTGCCCGGTGTCGTCACGTGTTCCAGGCGGTAGATCCGCTCGGACATGACCCGACTGGCTGACATGCTGTGGCGCTCCGTCCAGTGCTCGGCGAACTCGCGCGCGATCGCGACCGGAGCCGTGATCCCGGGCACCGTATAGCGGCTTCGCTCGAGGTCGTGGACGATCGCCGGGATCGCGCCTGGATCCGCGGTCATCGACAGCACGGCCTTGTACGGTGGGGTCATCAGCGCCGCGGCTACGACCTCGCCGTCGCGTCGGGCCACGGCCAGGTACGGGGTGTCGCGGGCGGCGAATCGGTCCGGGTCGACGACGAGCGTCGATGCGATCCCGAATAGCAGGTTGTGCTCTGCCTCGTGCTCCGCGAGATAGGGGCCGGCCTCGTCGAGGAACACCTGGGCGTCGTTGAAGCGCTCCACCTCGATCGGGGAGGAGGTCAGCGTCTGGCCGCGATCGGGCTCGGCGTCGGACACGTGGCCGAGTCTACGCGGCGAGGGCCTCCGCGTCGGAGTCCACCGACGAGCCGGCGCCGGCTTGCTCCTGGCGCCACGCGGGCAGGTACAACGGGGCCGCGACCGCGCAGACGACCGCGCCGACCACGATCGCCACCGGCAGCGACGTCGCGTCGGCGAGCGCAGCGAGCAGCACGCCGCCGAGCGCGCCGGCGGGCATCGACACCATCGAGTTCATCGAGAGCACGGTCGTCCGATGCGCGTTGTCCACCTGGCGGTGCAGCAATGTCGTATGCACGGGGTTCGATGCTCCGTGCGCGATGTAGCAGATGAGGTAGGCGCCGATCACGCCGACGACGCCGCTGAACAGGCCGATGAACAGGATCGCGATGCCCTGGACCACGCGGAACAGCGCTGCGGATCGGGCGACGCCGATGCGCCGCGTCAGGAGCAGTACGCCGGCCGCACCGCCCGCGGCTGCGAGCCAGGCCGCCGACCCGACCGGGCCCATGATCGCCGCCGCGGCATCCTCGCCACCGACCAGTCCGGCGATCCGGATCGGGAAGAACGTCTCGAACGTGACCATCGAGAACCCCCAGAACGCCTCGACCGCGACCAGCGCGGAGAGCACCCGCGAGCTCCGCAGCAACGCGAGCCCCTCGGCGACCACGCTCGGCACCGCCCGCACCGAGCGGGCGATCGCGCGCGGGTCGCGGGCCCGCGGGGGCTCATCCATCAAGGCGACGATCGCGACCAGGTTGACGACGCCGAGCCCGAGCGACACGAGCAGTGGCAAGGTCAGTGGGTCGAGCGCCGCGATCGGGTGGAGCGCTACGAGGCTGCCGGACAGCAACGATCCGGTCGCGATGGCGACCCCCAGGACCGAGCTTCCGTGTCCGAGACCACGTTCGATCGAGGCGTCCGGGTCGGCATGGAGCGTGTGATCGACGTACCACGCCTCGAGTGGGCCGCTGTCGAGCGCGCGATACACGCCCTGGAGCGCCATCGCCGCGACGAATATCGGGAACGACTGGGCGATCGTGAACAGCGTCAGTGACACGATCGACAGCGCGCTCGCGACGATCAGCACCGGCCGGCGTCCGATCGAGTCGGACAAACCGCCCGTCGGCAGCTCGAGGACAAGCACGACGATCCCCACGACCGAGAACACGACCCCGATCTCGGTCAGGCTCAGGCCGCGGGACAGCGGGACCAGCGCGATGATCGGGATCATCAGACCGACCGGCAGCCAGCGGAGCGCGATCAGCGCGAGGTAGCGCCAGCGGATCGCGTCGATGTCGAGCGAGCTCATCGATCGGCCTCGGCGGCACCGGCAGGCGCCCGCCCGTCGCCGGAATCAGGGCTCGGGAACGTGTGGTAGTCGAACTCGACCCGCCGGGCGTTTGGCGAGCCAGGCGATCGGTCGCGATATCGATCGAACAAGTCGAGCAACTCGCGCTGGAATGACGCGAAGTCCTCGGGCGTGCCGCGCAGGGTGGTATCGCCGGACTCGGCGGCAGCGCGCCACTCGATCGGCCAAGTATCGGCGTCGTCGAGCCAGCGCTCGTATCGATCGATGAAGCTGCGCAGGTAGTGGCGCTTCAGCCAGTCGCTCGCAACGACCGCCTCCGGATCGTCGGCGACGTCGCGCTCACGCCACTCGTGCGCGTCGGTGCTCGCGCGCCACCACCGCTCGCGACCTTTGCCATCTTCGGTCTCGGTGACCAGCCCGACCGATGCGAGCTTGCGCAGGTGGTAGCTCGTCGCGCCGGTATTGGTCTCGAGTGCCTCGGCGAGGGCGGTCGCCGTCGCCGGGCCGCCCATGCGCAGCTGCGTGAGCAGCCGCGAGCGCAGGGGATGGGCAAGCACGCGGAGCGCCCTGGGCTCGAGACGGAGCGAGGTGATCGGCGTGCGGGGCGGTTCCACGCGGCGACGATACCATGCACAATAGTTATGCACAAGTATTGTGCAAGACGGATGATGGACACCGTGGCGCGTGCCCACCCCTGGGGTATCGTGTCCGCGGGATGATCCTGCGCATCGTAACGGGCCGGTTCCCGGCCGGGTTCGACGCCGATCAGCTCGTCGAGCTTCGTGGTCGGCTGGCTCGGGCGGCTCGTGACGTCCCTGGGCTGGAGAGCATGATCGTCGGTGCTCGACGGGCGGCTGGACATGCCGATTCCCCGGTCGAGGCCGCGATCGTCTCGGTCTGGAAGGATGTGGATCTGATGATCCGCGCGACCGAGATCGACGAGGGGGCGCGCTTCCTTGCGCTCCGCCTCCGCCTTCCCCTCGAGATCGACGATGCGGTGCATTACGAGATCGTCGGGCGGACCTTCGCGGCACTGCCGCCCGAGTCGGCGGCGTACCTGCGCATCCTCACGGTCCGCGCCCGCCCGAACGAGGAGGCGCGTCTCGTCGAGACGCTCCGCGACCAGCAGCCGCGGCTCGTGGACCTCGGGCTCGTCGCGTCGCACCTCGGGCGTCGGGTCGTTGGCAAGGAATGCGAGGCGGTGACGGTCGGGGTGTGGCCGGATCGAGCCACGATCCGTCGGGCGACACGCGGCCGATCGGAGCGCCCACTGTTCGAGCAGGACCTCGTCGACTGGCTCGACCGGGCGCATCTCGAGACATACGACGGGATCGAGATCGCGCCGCGGTTGCCGGCGGCGAGCGGGCCGCCGATCTACGTCATCGACGAGGACCTGCGCATCGTGGACATCACCGCCGCGGCTGCGGCCACGATCGGCTGGCCGGCCGACGAGCTGGTGGGCCGGTCGGTGCTCGACATCTCGCTCGCGGACCCCGACACGCGCGCTGCGCCGTGGCAGACGCTGATCGAGGAGGGCCGCGTGTCAGGCGAGGGACCCTGGCTCGTGCCAGACGCCGGGGCCGTGTTCATCCGCTACATCGCCGAACGGGACATGCCCATCGTGGGTCGCCACACGGTGCTGGTCCACCGCTGGCATGAGCCAGAGCCGACGATCAGCGACCTGGAGCAGGCCCTCGTCGAAGCGTTCCCCGCGCGGGCTGGGTGATCGACTCCAGGCAGAGCAGCGCCCAGTAGGGGAGACGCCGGTTCCGGGCCGCTGCGGGCTTGCTGACCGACGGGCCGGCAGTCGTTCCGCGTTCGGACAGGCGTGACCGAAGCCCCCAGCCTTTCAGCGAGGGGCTTCGGCGGACAGTCGAGGACCGCATCGTCATCGACTCTGGTTGATCGGGCGCTCGTCGCGCTCGAGGGGCGTCGTGCCGTCGGGCTGCGCCGGCTTGGTCGCGTCGCCACGTGGCGGCGTGCTGGTCGCGCCAGGCGGGTACTGCGCCATCTTCCGGCGCCAATGATCGTTCCAGGTCTCCCCTTGGACCGCCGCGCGCGGCCGTTCCATCGTCGAGTGCTGGTTCACGAGCGTGACCTCCTTGGGGTCGCTGCATCGTCCCATCAGGGGTGTTCGCACGGGATGCCCAGCTCGTGCGGGAACCGATCAACGGCGTGTCAGTTCGACCGCGCTTCTCATGCGGTTCTCAGGTGCGGGAGCGTGGAATGAGCCACGTTGGTTCCTTTGGCGGGCGCATCGGCTCCCACCGTGCGGTGACGATCCTCCTCCCGTCGCGCACGGTCGATGGCCCGCCGGACCACCTCTTCGCGGTTCGGGGCATACTGGCCGGACCGCCATGACCGCCGACGTCTTCCGTCGCTCGTTCCGGCAGTCCGCCATGGCGGCGGCCGGCGCCCTCGTCGCCGCGCTCACCCTTGCTGCGATCGCCGGATTCGTGAGCGCCTGCTCGCCCCCGCGCGACGTCGGTGCCCCGACCCCCGGCCCGACGATGGCGTCGATCCGGACCAGGGCGTGACCGCGTACCGCCCGATCGCGATCGTCCTGCTCGTGGCGCTGCTCGCCGGTTGTGGCGGCACGACGCCGAGCGCGGAGCGGTCTGGGAGCGATCCGGCGGTCGCCCCGAGTCCGCGACCCACGGTCAAGCCGGTGCCCGGTCACGAGGTGTACGGCTTCGTGCCGTACTGGGAGATGGACGACACGATCGCCGAGCACATCGCCGCAACCGATCTCACGACGCTCGCGCTGTTCTCGGTCACGCACAAGCGGAACGGCACCGTCGACAACCAGAACGGACTGCGCAGGATCCGCGGGGATGTCGGGGGCGCGATGATCCGCGCGGCCCACGAGCGCGGGGCCAAGGTCGAGATCGTCTATACGTGCTTCGGCGCCGCCAAGAATCGACAGTTCTACGGTGACCCGAAGGCGCAGGCACGCTGGATCGACGAGCTCGTTGGTCTCGTGCTCGACCTCAAGCTCGACGGCGTGAACGTCGACGTCGAAGGCCTGCCGGCCGAGCACGTCGCCGATTACGGCGCGTTCGTGGGTCGGCTGCGGACCGCGCTCCGGGTTGCGGTGCCCGATGCCGAGGTATCGGTGGCGACGCAAGCGAACGAGGTCGGTGCCGCGATGGCCGCGGCAGCGTCTGCGGCCGGTGCCGATCGCATCTTCCTGATGGGCTACGACTATCGATCAGCGGGATCGCAGCCAGGCGCATCGGCGCCGATCGATCGGATGGACGGCGAGACCAAGGACCTCGTCTGGTCGCTCGATCTGTACAGCACGCTGGGCGTGCCGGTCGATCGGACGATCCTCGGGCTGCCGCTGTACGGCGTCACGTGGCCGGTGATCGGTCCGGGCTTCCTGTCACCCTCGACGGGCAGCGGTGAGCCGTGGGTGCCGCGCCGGAACCTGGGCGTCTTCGAGGATCCGGGCTTTGCGCCGACTTTCGAGCCGACCGAGAGCGTCGAGTTCTACGTGAAGCCGTCCGCGTTCGCGACGGCGATCCCGTCCGCGAACGTGCCCGGCGTGCCCCCGAGCGCCACCCCCGAGCCGATCGCCTGGAACGCGGTCTACTACGACTCGCCGCGCAGCCTGGCCCCGAAGTTGCGGCTCGCCGACGATCGCGGGCTCGCGGGTGCCGGGTTCTGGGCGATCGGCTACGAGCGGGGTCTTCCCGGGTACACCGAGCTGATCGCCTCGTTCCATGCCGGCAAGCTCGCGGGGCCGTGACCGAGGTCCTCACCCGGCGTCGATTGAACCGGGCCACGCTCGCGCGCCAGCTGCTGCTCGAGCCGGCACGGCTCGGCCTCGTGGACGCAGTCGAGCAGATCGGCGGGTTGCAGGCGCAGGAACCGGCGTCGCCGTACATCGGGTTGTGGGCTCGATTGCGCGATTTCGCCGTCGGGGACCTCGACGCGGCGATCCAGGCACGCGACGTCGTCAAGGGCACGCTGATGCGATCCACGCTGCACCTCGTCTCGGCCGCCGACTACCGGGCGCTGTGGCCGGCGATCCTGCCGATGCTCGAGGCGATCCGCCGACAGGATCGCGTCCAGCCACCGACCGCTCCGCGACTTGCCGCGCTGCGGCGGCGTGTCACGGCGTTCACCGCGACACCGCGGAGCCTCACCGACCTGCGCGACCATGTCGGGGAGCTCGATGGGATGACCGCGGACGAGGTCGTCTGGTGGCTGCGCCGTCGCCTGCCGTTCGCCCACACGCCGACCGGGGAGCGCTGGTCGTATGGCCGTCGGCCGCAGCTCGCGCACGCCGACGCGTGGCTGCCCGCCGGCGACTGGGCGGACGCGGCCACCGCGCTCGAACGCCTCGTCCGGCGGTACCTCGGCGCGTTCGGGCCCGCGACGCTCGCCGATGTGGCGCACTGGTCGGGGATCCCGGTCGCGCGCATCCGACCGGCAGTCGAGGCGATCGAATCGGCCGGTGATCTGCGGCGCTTCTCGGGCGAGAGCGGCGCGAAGCTGATCGACCTCACCGGCGCCCCGTTGCCTGACGAGGACGTGCCGGCTCCGCCACGCTTGCTGCCGATGTGGGACAGCGTGGTCCTGGCCTTCGCCGACCGGAGCCGGGTCATCAACGATGCGGATCGGGCGCGCGTCATCGCGCGGAACGGTGACGTGCTGCCGGTGTTCCTGGTCGATGGTGTCGTCGCGGGTCGGTGGTGGGCGACCGCCGATGGCAAGGACACGCGAATCGAGCTCGAGCCGTTCGGCCGGCTCGCCGCTCGGGATCGGCGGGCGCTCGAGGCCCTTGGCGATCGACTGGCGACGTTCGTGGCGCCGCACGAACCCAATGTCTACTCGCGCTTTCAGCGCTGGAGGAAGGAGACCTGATGGCCTCGATCGAGGAGCACGTGCGAACCGCCGTCCGGCTCGCCGCGGACAACGTCGCCGCGGGGCAGTTCCCGTTCGCGGCCGTAGTCGTCGCCGACGGCGGGGCGGGGGACGTGTTGGGAACCGGTGTCAACACGTGCCGCCGCGATGCGGATCCGACCGCGCACGGCGAGGTCGAGGCGATGCGGGACGCGTGCCGACGGCTCGGCTCCTTCGACCTGTCGGGCGCGGTCGTCGCGTCGAGCTGTCATCCCTGCCCGATCTGCCAGGCGGTGGCCGGGGCGACCGGCATCGAGCGGATCTACTACGCGGCCACTCGCGACCAGGCGGCTGCCGGCGGGTTCGGGATGCCCCAAGCGAGCGGCGTCGCCGAGCAAGTCGATGGCGTGCTCGTGCCGATCGAACGCGTCGTGGTCGAGGACGCCGCGAGTCCATTCGATGCGTGGCTTGCGAGCGGGCACGACTCCGACACGGTGCGTCGGCCCGTGCACGAGCTACGCGTGGCAGTGACGGTGCCCGATCACGCGGCGGCCGTGACGTTCTACCGCGATGCGCTTGGCCTGCCGCAGCTCGCCGACTGGTCGTCGCCGGACGGCAAGGTCACGGTGCTCGACGGCGGTCGCGCGACGCTCGAGTTGATCGACGAAGCCCAGGCCGGCTACGTCGATGGGGTGGAGGTGGGCCGACGGGTCGCCGGTCCCGTCCGGCTCGCCCTCCAGGTGGACGACTCGTCGGCCGTCGCGGAGCGGGTCGCCGGCTCGGGAGCGACGTACCTCGGCGATGGCCCCGTCGTGACGCCCTGGAAGGACCGCAACGTCCGCCTCGACGCGCCGGGCGGGTTGCAACTCACATTGTTCACGCCGGCCGACTGACTCAGCTCGCGACGACGCGAATCCGGGCGGGGTCGAATGCGCGCACGAACTGGAGCTCGAACGTCCGACTGATCCCCTCCAAGGTGCATCCGCCGTCGCCCGGGACGAACGTGTCGATCGTGACCAGCAGGTCGCTGCCGGATCGAGTCACCCGAGCACGGACGTCGCGGTCGCAGGCGCCGCCGAGCCAATTGATCCGCATGCGCTCCGGCGAACCAGGGACCGGGTGTGCACCATCGGGGTTGGCGAACGGCTCGATCGCCGCGTTCGCGTCGACTACGAGCCCGGTCGTGTCCAGGATGGATACCGGCAAGGCCTTGATCGGGTCGTGTCCTGGAAGCAGCAACTGGAATGATTGCTGCCCGAGGCTCGCACCAGCGAGCGAGAACCACGCCTCGAACTGACAGTGGTCGCCGGGCAACCCGCAATGCTCGCGAGCGGCTACTGGAGGCAGGTTCGGTCCGGAGAGCGCCAGGTCGATCCGCAGCAGGCCGATGCCGGTGCCCTCGAACCGGCTGGGTCGCCACGTCCACCCGGGCCCCTGACCGACCTCGGCATGCGCGTCGTGGAGGCCGGCGACCAGGTCGCGATAGCCGGGCTCGTCCGGCGCGACGTTGAAGTCCCCGAGGACCACCACCGACTCGCCTCGTCCGATGGCCGCATCCACCCGAGCGCGGATCGCCTGCAAGGCTCGGTCGCGCTCCGACGCATCGAAGGCAACGGGGAGCGGACCCGCCATCGAGATCCGACCCGGCAACGGATGCGCAGTGATCACCGTGACCTGTCGTCCAGCGATGTCGACGACGGCTTCGATGAGCGATGGGTCGGTGGTGTGCTCGGCGCGGAGGATCGGGCCCCGTGACAGCAACCCGATGCCGAGCACCCCTGGCTCGGGATGGAGCTCCTGCGCGGGGAAGCGTCCTAGCAAGTTTGGCGAGGCCGCGATGGCGGCGGCGTGGTCGGGCCCGAGCTCCTGGAGCGCGACGACATCGACGTCGACATCGCGCAACCCGTCGACCGCGTCGGCGCCAGCCCGCGACCCGAGTTCGAGGTTCCACGTCGCCGCTTGGACCACATCGTCGTATTCGTCGGCGCCTGGAGGCAGTGATGCCCACTCTCCACCGAAGCGCAGCAGTGCCACGCCGGCCAGCACCAGTAGACCGATGCGGAGCCAGCGCGCGTGGCGGACCGCGAGCGCGATCGGGACGAGTCCGACTGCGGCGAGGGTGAGATGTAGCGAGAGGATGCTCGCCAGGGCGAGCGGTCCGGATCGTGGTGCGAGGATGGGCAGCGCGAGCAGGAAGGCCGCGACACCGATCGGATACGCCGCCAGGATCCGGCTCACATCGGCGCGCTCCTAGTCCAGCAGCGGCAGCACGTTATGGCTGAACCGCTCGACGCGGATCGCCAGCTCATCGGGGTCGGTGGTGTTGAACCAGATGGCGAGGTGCTCGACGCCGAGCGCTTCCCAGGCCTTGATCTCGCGGGCCATCTCGTCGGGCGTACCGCGCAACGCATAGGAGGAGTCGGTCGGCTCGCCGAATTCGACCCGGACGCGGGCAGTCAGCCAGGGCATCGGCCGGCCAGCCCCTTCGGCGGCGGCCCGCAGGATCGGGATGCGCTCGGCGTACTGCTTCGGGCCAGTCGAGCTCGAGTGGTACCCGTCCGCGAGCCGACCGGCACGATCGACCGCCGGCTGGGCTCGGCCGCCGATGACGATCGGCAGCCGGTCGCCCTGGTCCGGCAGCGGCCCGAACGCGAAATCCTCGATCTGGTGGAAGCGGCCGCGGAACGGCTCCGTCGAGCCGGACCACAGGTGGCGCCACAGCTTGACGGTCTCCTCGATGTACGCACCGCGCACCTTGAAGCGGTCACCGACGCCGAGGTTCGCGTACTCGGCCACGTTCCAGCCGCCGCCGATGCCGGCGATCACGCGACCGCCGGTCAGCGAGTCGAGCGTCGCAAGCTCCTTGGCCACGACCACCGCGTTGCGCTGGGGGATCACGATGACGCTGGTTCCGAGCCGCAGCGTCGGGTACTTGGCACCGACCCATGCCAGCGTCAGGATCGCCTCGTAGATCTGGCCGTAATCGGGAGCATCCTTGCTCGGCACGAGGACGTGATCGGTCGTCCAGACGGTCGACCAGCCTTCGCGGACCGCGAGCTCCGCGCCGGCCTCGATGGCCTCGCGCGACGCGCCGTCCGGGAAGTTGGGAATGGCGAGTCCGTAGTCCATGGCACGCATGGTAGGGCCGCCACGCTGCTACATTCGCGACCGATGGACCGACGTCTCCTCCTCGTCGCCTACCGAGTCGGGTTCGCCGTCCTGACGCTGGTCGCGATCTCGGTCCAGGCGGCGGAGCTGCAGGGCCGCGGCGTGCTGGTACCCGCGAACTTCCTGAGCTACTTCACGATCCAGAGCAACCTGATCGCGGTCGCGGTCTTCCTCATCGGCGCGGCCCGCTGGCGCGCGGAGCCGAGCCCGACGTGGGACTTGATCCGCGGCGCGGCCGTGCTGGTCATGACCGTCACCCTTATCGTCTTCGCGCTGTTGCTCAGCGGCACGGACGTCGACACGGCGCTCCTGTGGGTCGACCTCGTCGTCCACCGGGTCATGCCCATCGCGGTCCTGATCGACTGGATGATCGATCCGCCGCGGTCGCGGATCTCCTTCACCGCCTGCCTGCGCTGGCTCATCTACCCGCTCGCGTGGGCGGTGTACACGCTGGTCCGTGGGGCAGCGACCGGTTGGTATCCGTATCCGTTCCTCGACCCGACCAACGGCGGCTACGCGACCGTGGCGCTATACGTCCTCGCGATCCTCATCCTCGGGACCGTCCTCTGCGCGGCCATCCGCTGGGTCGGCAACACCCTGCGCGATCGGCGCGAGATGCGTCTGGCGGCGAGGCCGTCCTGACCCGGGACGGGCGACTGCAACGCGACTGACGGGTCACGGGAGAAGCGCGAGCCATCGGCCGCAACGCCGCGGATGCTGCAATGGGCACGCCCCCAATCGCCCCGTTGCCATCGGAGACCGCCCGGATGAATGCCATCACCATGCTCGAGGACGACCACAAGAAGATGCGTGGCCTGCTCGACCAGCTCGAGTCGACGACCGAGCGCGGCGTCAAGACGCGCGAAGAGCTCTTCGCCACGATCAAAGGCGAGCTGACGCTCCACGAGACCATCGAGGAAGAGATCTTCTATCCCGCCCTCAAGAGCCATCCCAAGGCCGAGGACATCGTGCTCGAGGGCTATGAAGAGCACCACGTCGTCGACCTCGTGATGGGCGAGCTCGAGGACCTGCCCGTCGACGACGAGTCGTGGGGCGCCAAGGCCAAGGTCATGAAGGAGAACGTCGAGCACCACATGGAGGAAGAGGAGGGCGAGATGTTCAAGCAGGCACGCGCCGTCTTCGACCGCCAGGAGCTCGAGGAGCTGGGTGAGCGGATGGCCGCTCGCAAGGCACAAGCCGGCAAGGAGCTGAACATCCCCGTTCGCGCCTGACGGACATGGAGGAGCCCGGCCCAATTCGTGAGGCCGGGCTCAGGTCGACGATCAGTGGCGGGGAGGCCGAACAAGCGATCGTCGCCGGATCGCACGGTAGGCTGTGTTGACTGCACGCACCATGCATGACGGCGGTCGGGACATTGCAAAATCGTGACGCAGTGGCGCCCTCGACAGTACGGCGGCGTTTCTCGCGTGTTCGGCGCGAGGCCGCTGGTTGCAAGCGCTGCGAGCTGTGGGCGCGCGCGACCCAGACGGTGTTCGGCGAAGGGCCGGTGCCGGCCCCGCTGATGCTCGTCGGGGAACAGCCCGGTGACCACGAGGACATCGAGGGCCATCCATTCGTCGGCCCGGCCGGGCGCATCCTGGCCGAGGCGCTTGAGCGCGCAGGGATCGAGCGCGAGACGACATTCGTGACCAACGCCGTCAAGCATTTCCGCTGGCGCCCGAGCCCGAATGGCAAGCGCCGGCTCCACGAGCGCCCGACCCGGGCCAACGTGGACGCCTGTCTGCCGTGGGTGGAGCAGGAGCTCGAGCTCGTGCGGCCCGAGGTCCTCGTTGCGCTCGGGGCGACGGCGGCCGAGGCGCTGCTCGGCAAGGGCGTGGCCGTGATGCGTGACCGTGGCAAGCGGATCGACTCAGACCTCGCGCCGACGGTGCTCGTCACGATCCACCCGTCCGCCGTGCTGCGCGCACGCGGGGATCGCGAGGCGATGCTCGACGGGCTCGTGCGCGACCTCTCGGTCGCCGGGCAGGCGCTCGCCGCGGCTCGCTAGTCGAGGTCCTGGAGCAGCTCTGCCAGCATCAAGGCGTTGGTCGCGCCGTAATTCGCGTAGCAGTTGTTGAAGAGCACGTGCGTCTGCTTCGCCTGGCCCGCGGCCTCGCGCACGCGCGGGACCCATTCCTCGAGCTCGCCCTCGTCGTACAGGTACCGGAAGCGCTCGACCGTCTTGATGTTCCGCGCTTCCCACGTCTCGGCGCGGCGGCCGTGAAACCGGACCACTGCGAGGTCGGGCGAGGTGGCCGCGACGATCGCCGGCACGCTCGACTTGAAGCCCTGCGGGCCATCGATCATGACCAGCGGGATCTGCCGGTCACCGAGGAATTTGAGCGTCCGCTCGATGTTCTTGTCGTTGAACCACGTCGCGTTACGGAACTCGACGGCCGGCGTCATGCCGACGCGGCGTAGTCGATCGACCGCGTCCTCGATGATGTCGCGGTTCTCCGACGAGGTAAAGAACCAGCGCGGGTATTGGAGCAGGATCGACCCGAGCTGACCGGCCTCGGCGAGCGGCTCGAGGCCGTCGGCGAACCACGCCCAGACGTCGTCCTTGAGGTCGTCGGGGAGGTCCTTGGCGTAGATCCGTGCCTTCTCGGCGACGGCGCCCGGGAGTGCCTCGCGGAGGTCCTTCGGCAAGCGCTTGGTCTCGGTCGGCTGGCCTGTCATCAATGCGTGGGCCTTGATGTCGAACACGAAGTCCGGTGGCGTGCGCTCGACCCACAGCTCCGCGGTCCGACGCACGGGGAGCGAGTAGTACGTGGCATCGACTTCGACGAGCGGGAAGCGCGAGGCGTAGTACTGGAGCCGCTCCTCCGCGGAGTCGGCGCCTTGCGGATAGAAGACACCGGCCGCGGTCATGGTCGGGTCGGTCCACGACGCGGTGCCGATCCGGATCGTGCCGCCGTTCTCCGCGGGGAACGGGTTCGCGGCCACGTCCGAGGAACCGTCGAACACCGTCGCCGCGGCGTCGGCGCCGGGGTCGTGCGGGTTCGTGTCGACCTTGGCGGGCATGGGTTCAGGGTACCCGGACATCGGTCATGATTCGTTCCGTGGCAGAACGACGATTCCGTGGAGTTGCGCCTCGAGGTCGACGACGAGGAACTCGACGAGCTGGAACGCGCGCTGTTGAAGGCCCGTGCCGCCGAGCTGACCGAGGTCCGCCGGCGCCAGGTGCGCCTCACGGCCGGCTATGGCGACGCAACGACGCGCGAGGTGCTCGACGACGAGGGCCGCCGCGCCCAGCTCCGCCACGACGCGCTGACGAAGCTGCTCGAGGCACTTCGAAGCACGCGGTAGGCGTCGTCGCAGTCACCTGCGTTGGAACATCACGTGTTACAAGCGGAGGCTGGACGGCCGGCGTAGGGCCGGATTCGGCGGCTCTTTGGCCGTTTGGCACGTCGCGTGTTCCAAATGGCGAAGGAACGGGGTGCTCAGCCCGAGTTCGTAACTCGTCATGTTCCAGGGCACATCCGGGACGCGCCAGCCGATCGCCCGGAGAACTTCCGTACCAGCAACGCGCGGGAGTTGCGTGCGGTTGACGGATGCGACTCGTCGCGTCATGGTCGGGATGACCCCCGTCACCCGCTGGTGACATGCGAACCCCCGTCGTCGGCCACCGAGAGTCAGATGCCCGTCAGAAGCGCGCGCTCCCGTCACGGCCGCTCACCGGCCCGCCACGCGTCGATCCAAGCGATCGCTCTTGCGGTGCTGGTCGGCACGCTCGGCATCGGCCCTGTTGCCGCCGCCGATCCCACGCCCGCCCCGGAGCCGGCGCACCCCGCGGGCGCGGCCGGCGGCCCGACCGTGACCACGGCCGCCGCGGTCACCGTCGCGCTCGCGCAGTCCGCCGTCAGTTACAGCGCCTCCACCAACCGGGCCCAGGTGAGGGTGACCGTCACGCCGACCGGGGCCGAGGCGCCGTGGTCGTGGTCGGTCGCGGTTCGCGGGACCACCGTCGCCTCCGGGTCATCGTCCGACCCCAGCGTCAGCGTCACGGTCACCAACAACTGTTCGATCACCACCCAAAGCGTGACCGCGACCGTCACCGACAACGCCAGCCAGACCGGGTCGGCTGCCGCCACGCTCGATCGATCGCTCTGTCCGCCGCCGCCCGACGTCCCGCATGCGCGCGACAAGATCCTCGCCGGTCCCACGCTGACCGAGGCGTCGTTCGTCGACCGACTGCGCGCCGTCGGTTCGCCGGCGCTGTCGGAGGGTCGAGCGATCTATCGAACCCTGGTCGACGGTCGCGTGAACCCGGCCTTCGCGCTCGGGACGTTCCATGCCGAGAGCCACTCCGGCACCCGTGGCTATGCCGTCACCACGAAGAACTGGGGGAACATCCTCTTCTACGACTGGGAGATCGAGTACGGCGCGACGCCGTACGCCCCCGGTAACGGCTACACCTACGCGAAGTACCCGACGTGGCTGGCCAGCATCCGGGCATACGTCGCCTTGCTCAACCGCTACCACGTGGCCGGGTACACGACGGTCAGCTCCGCTTCGGCGCACTGGCTTGGGACGATCGAGGGCAGCGACCGCCACCTGCGCTACCTCAACAACATCGTCGCGGTGATGAAGATCCTTCCCGACGACGCCGTCCCGGTCATGACCGGCCTGTCGGTGCCGACCTCGAGTCGCGCGCCGGTCGCTGTCAGCTGGAGCGCGCGGGACAACCTGGCCGTGACGGGGTACCGCTACAAGTACCGAAAGGGTTCGGGGGCATGGTCGGCGACCGCGTCGACGACGTCGCGGCGCGTCAACCTGCCGCTCACGACGGGCACCTGGACGGTCGCGGTCCGAGCGGCGGACGCCGCAGGGAACCTGTCGGGCTGGCGGAGCGACACGGTCCGGGTCGATTCCGGGATCCCGGCGATGACCGGGCTTCGGGTTTCACAGAGCGTCGTCCGGACCGCCGACGGCCGGTTCACAGCGGCCTGGTCGGGGACCGACAACGTCGGCGTGACGCGCTACCAGTGGCGCGTCCGGAAGAGCCCCGATGGCACACCGTCGTCGGCGGTCTCGACGACACGTCGATCCGGGTCGTTCGGGCTCGGTGCCGGCACGTGGTACCTCGAGATCCGCGCGCTCGATGCCGTCGGGAATGCCAGTCCGTGGCGGTCGGTCCGTGTCCTCGTGCCGCGTGACGACCGGGCCTTCAGCTTCTCGGCTGGGACGGTGCGCCGAACCGGCGCCTCGTTCTACCGGGGCACGCTGACGACGACCAGCGTCAGGAACGCGAAACTCGTGACGACCAGCACCGATGGCGACGCCTTCGCGCTGCTCGGGCGGGTCGGACCGGGCTACGGCAAGCTCGAGGTCACGGTCGACGGCGTCTCGAAGGTCATCGACACGGGGTTCCTCGGGACGAGGCGGGCAACCATCGTCCACGATCGCGTCCTGCTGTTCTCGGTTCGGCTCACACCGGGTGCCCACACCGTCACGATCCGCAACCTGGCGACGACGGGCCGACCGACGATCGCCATCGACGGGCTTGGCTTCTCGCGCTAGCTCGTTCCAGGGGGCGTCGCCCTGACGCGATAGAGCGTCCGCTGCCCCGCGAGCCCCTTGAGCTCGTGCGACCCGGCGTCGTCGAGGATCAGATCCGAGCCCTCGAGGAGGTCGCGAGTGGTCGATGACACGAGCACCTCGTCGGCCCCCGCCTTGGCAAGCACCCGCGCGGCGGCATGGACCGCTACGCCCCGAGCGTTGTCACCCACGAACTCGACCTCGCCTGTGTGGATCCCAACGCGGATCGACATGTCCATCGCCCGGGCCGCGGCCGTCATCGCGATGCCGCAGTGGACCGCCCGAGAGGCGCTATCGAAGACCGCCAGAAAGCCATCGCCGGTGGTGTCGATCTCGCGTCCGCGAAACCGGTTGAGCTGGTCGCGCATCCGCCGGTTGTGCTCGGTGAGGCGGTTGCGCCATGCCCCGTCCCCGATCCGCGCCAGGGTCCCGGTGGAGTCGACGATGTCGGTGAACAGCACCGTCGCGAGGACCCGCTCGCCGCCACCCACCTGATCGACCCCGACGACGTTGGCGCTCGTCCACTCGAGGGTCACCCAGGCCTCATCCCCGACGACGCTCGCATCGTGCCCGGCGGGGATCTCGTAGGCAGAGCCAGGTGGGATCTCGATCGTCTGCCCGTCGTCCATGTCGACGCGCATCCGACCCGAGATCGCGTAGCCGAGATGGTGGACCTGGCACGACGACGTCCCGACCGATGGCTTGAGATCGGTCGACCAGCGCCAGCCGGGCTCCCACCGCGCCAGCCCGACCGTCGCCTCGCCGATCTCGACGATCTGCGCGCTCCCGTGCGGGAATCGTGCGCTCTTCATCGGGTGTGGCGAACGACTTGAACTGCAGGCGCGGCATCGGCCAGAGGATACGCCGTGTGCCTCCTCGGGAGCCGCCGAATACTCCCCAGTAGTATTGACAGAACCCTTGACAGATCGAGATCCGAAGGGGCATCCTTTCACGTACCGGGCTTGTCAAGACTTGACAGGCCCACAGGTGTGTCCGGGTCCATGCGGGTGGTCCCCGGCGAGACGGAAACGGCGTCGCCTGGTCAGCGGCGAGAGCGAGGTACGAGTTTGTCGGTCGGCGCCACTGCCGAAGTCAAGAGCAAGTTGTCGGTCCTCGAGGTCGTCGGCGAATCGGTCACCCTGAAGAAGGCGGGCACGACCTACAAGGGACTGTGTCCGTTCCACGGTGAGAAGACGCCGTCGTTCATCGTCACCCCGATGCGCGAGACCTGGCACTGCTTCGGCTGCGGCCGAGGCGGCGACATCTTCAGCTTCGTCATGGAGCGCGACGGCCTGACGTTCCCCGAGGCGCTTCGCAGCCTCGCCGCGAAGGCTGGCGTCGAGATCGATGAGCGGACCAAGCGGGAAGACGCCCGCAAGGCGCGACTGCGCGGCGTCCTCGATACCGCGATCGCCTTCTACCACGCCGTCCTGACCAGCTCGAAGTCAGGCGAGCGAGCGCTCGCCTATCTCAAGGAGCGCGGCTTCACCGACGCGACGATCGAGACGTTCCAGCTCGGCTGGGCGCCCGGCGGCTGGGACCAGATGTCGCGCCAGCTCCAGGCCAAGCGCGACGTCCGACCCGAGGAGCTGATCGAGGTCGGGCTGGCCAGCCCTAGCCAGCGCGGCCGCGGCCCGATCGACAAGTTCCGCGCCCGCGTGCTGTTCCCGATCCGCGATGCCAACGGCCACGCGGTGGGGATGGGCGGGACGGCTGCTGGAAGGGGAGGGCCCGAAGTACCTCAACTCGCCGGCGACGCCGCTCTTCGACAAGAGCCGCACGCTGTACCTGATCGACCGCGCGAAGGGCCCGATCCGCAAGAGCAAGCAGGCGGTCATCGTCGAGGGCTACACCGACGCGCTGATGGCCCATCAGGCGGGCTTCGACAACGTCGTCGCCAGCCTCGGCACGGCGCTCACGCCGAACCAGATCGGTCTGCTGACGCGGTACGCGAACCGCATCGCGCTCGCCTACGACGTCGACCCGGCCGGCGAGAAGGCCGGGACGGTCGGCGTCACCGCGCTGACCGGGCTCATCGGGCAGCTCCAGGCCGACGACTCGGGCGTCAAGCTCGAGGACGTCCGCGTGGTGCGGCTGCCCGACGGCAAGGATCCCGATGAGGTGATCCGCGAGGAGCCGAAGGCCTGGGAGGACGGCGTCGCGAAGGCGAAGCCGCTCGTCGAATACCTGATCGGCCATCACGCCGGTCGGTTCGATCTGAAGCAGAGTGCCGGGCGGATCGGCTTCGTCGAGGCGGTCATCCCCGCGGTCCGGGACATCGCGGATCCGCTCCGCCGCGACGAGGCGCTCCAGGAAGTCCGCCGCGTATCGGGCGTCGAGGAGCGCGTCTTACGCCAGGTGCTCGAGCGGCGCATGGCCGCGGTCGGGCCCGGTCGCAACGGCGTCGGCACCAGGATCACCGCCGACGCGGTGCTGGCCTCGCCGGATGCGCTGCCGGTCGACGACATCCTCCGCGCGGTCACGCCGGTCGAGTCCGAGCTGCTCCGGCTGCTGCTGCTCGTGCCGGACCAGCAGGTACGGGTCGCCGACGAGCTCGGCCCGGACCAGCTTCCGAGCACGCTCGCGCGCGAGCTGTATCGGGCGATCGTCCTCCAGCGAGCGCCAAACGATCAGGGTGTGCACCCGCCGTTCGATGGCGCGGCGTTGCTGCTCGCGGTCGACGACGAAACGGCGTCGCTCGCTCGCGCGTTGTATGCCAAGTCGGGCCCGGACCCGCGGACGCTCGAACCGCGCCAGCTCGCGTACGAGATCGCACGGCTGCTGCTCGAGCTCGAAGACGACCAGCTGCGCGCCCGCAGCGATTACAACGAAGCCGCTCAGGCAGAGGCCGAACGCGACGGTGACACCGACTCGATCGACCGTTTGCTGCTCGAGCGACGCCAGATCAATGAAGCGCGTCGATCGCTCGATCGACGCATCGATGCGACCCGATTGCTCGCGCGGCCCCAGCAGGCCGTGCGTGTTTGACCGTCCTAGAAGGAGGCGCTGATGCCCGCCGATCCGCTTGACAAGCAACTCGTGGAGGCCGTCCTGTCGCGGCCCCGCCGTGCCAAGGCCGACCTCGAGGAGGCCAAGCTAGCCGGCCTTCGGCCGTCGCGAGCCCGGACCGCCGTGGCGGTCGCCCCGGACGATGACGACGACGATGACGACGAGGATCTCGACCTCGGGCCGGTCGGCGAGACGGAGGAAGACGGCGTCGTGAGCGTGGAGGTCGTGCCCGAGGACGGGACGGTCGATCCCGCGTCGCGCCTGCCGACCGAAGGGCCGACCAAGCTCGACCCCAAGGAGGTCGAGGAACCGACCGCCGAGGACCTCGAGGCCATCAGTGCCGACATGATCGGCATCGACGACCCGGTCCGGATGTACCTCAAGGAGATCGGCAAGGTCGCCCTGCTGACCGCCGAGGAAGAGGTCGTCCTGGCCAAGGCCATCGAGCTCGGAGAGCAGCTCGTCGAGGAGCCGTGGAAGGGCCTGCGTGTCGCTCCATGAATGGACGCTCCACGACACTGAGCGCAAGACCCGGACCGCGAAGCCGCAGCACCGCCTGCCGTATGGCGAGGAGGCGCATGCCTTCGTGCGCTCCGGCATCTCGCAGAAGGCTGCCAAGGACCTGCTGGTCGCGACGCCGGACTTCCACCTCATCAAGGCCGGGCGCGACGCCCAGTCCGAGGGCACCAAGGACCTGCTCAGGGAGGGCAAGAAGCTCGTTGCGGCCTACAACGCCGCGCCGAAGGCCGACTCGTTCATCCCGCTCCTCGACTGGGCGTTCTTCGCCGTCCACAACGGCGACCTCGACTCGCGCGACAACGTCGGCCTGCGGGCGATCTGGGACTGGACGCGCGAAGGCGTGGCCTGGCCGGCGCTCGAGCGCTACATCCTGGCCGGCAACGAGGCCGAGCTGCTCAAGCGGATGGGCTTCGATCCCGAGGTGCCGCTCAACACCAAGCTGCGCGACCGCAAGGGCGTGATCGTCGAGATCGGGCGCGACGCGCGCGAGCAGCTGACGAGTGCCAACTTGCGGTTGGTGGTGTCGATCGCGAAGAAGTACATCGGCCGAGGCATGTCCTTCCTGGATCTGATCCAGGAAGGCAACATCGGCCTGATCCGCGCGGTCGAGAAGTTCGACTACGAGAAGGGCTTCAAGTTCTCGACCTACGCCACGTGGTGGATCCGCCAGGCCATCACGCGAGCGATCGCCGACCAGGCCCGGACGATCCGCATCCCGGTCCACATGGTCGAGACGATCAACCGACTGATCCGCGTCTCGCGCGGGCTCCTCCAGGAGCTCGGCCGCGAACCGACGGTCGAGGAGATCGCCGAGGCCATGTCGAAGGGCCAGGAGGTCCAGGTCACCCCCGAGAAGGTTCGCGAGATCATCAAGGTCTCGCAGGAACCGGTCTCGCTCGAGACGCCGATCGGTGAGGAGGAGGACTCCCACCTCGGTGACTTCATCGAGGATCGCGGGGCGTTGGCACCAGCCGAGGCGGCATCGCACCAGCTGCTCAAGGAGCAGGTGGAGGCGGTGCTCGACTCGCTGACCGGCCGCGAGCGACGCGTGCTCCAGCTCCGGTTCGGCCTGGAGGACGGTCGTGCGCGGACCCTCGAGGAGGTCGGCAAGGAGTTCAACGTCACCCGCGAGCGGATCCGTCAGATCGAGGCGAAGGCGCTGCGCAAGCTCCGCCACCCGTCGCGCTCGCGGAAGCTCAAGGACTACCTCGAGTAGTTCGGCGCCTCAACCGGGGATCGTCAGCGGCTCCAGCCCGGACAGCGGGCCACCGGGCACCGGTCGCGCCAATTCGGGCTCTGGTCCGCGATCAGCATCACGTGCTGCGACCAGGGCGTCCAACTGCGCGATGAGTCCAGGGACGCCGGACTGGAGGGCCGCGCCGTATGCGGGGCCGATGTGCTCCATCAGCGCCTGCTCGCGTCGCGTCCTCGGCGCGGCGAACCGGAAATGGACCGTGGTCCCGGACGCGGTCGGCTCGAGCTCGATCGTGTGGAGCACCTTCACGGGTCCGCTCGGGGTCTCGAGGATCGTCCGGTCCGTGACGTAGTCGTAGGGGCGCCAGTCGAGGATCTCCTCGACCACCGCGTCCTTGCCATGCATGCAATGGTTCGCGGACCCGGGTCCC
>CAWBFV010000006.1:0-12438 GCA_963788235.1 uncultured Chloroflexia bacterium
CGAGGAACGACGAAGCTGTCGATCAGCCTTCCGACTGAGCTCGTCGAGGTCGTCCGGGAGACGGCACGCGAGTCGGGTTCGACGGTCAGCGCGCTGATCGCGGCCGCCCTGCGCCGAACACTCGAGGACGCGGAACAGGCCGACATCGATCAAGCGCTCGACGCACAGGCACAGGAGAACCTCGACTGGGCTGAGGCATTCCGGCCGATCAGCGCGAAACTCTGGTCGGAGCTCGAGTGGTAGGGATCGGCAACGAGCCGGCGGCACGCGGGCCGCGTCGGGGTGACATCCATTGGGTCGACTTCCCCGAGATCGTGGGCACGTGATCCGGGGGCCGCACCCGGCGGTGATCGTCCAGACCGATCGACTCGGGCGATCGTCGACTGTCATCGTCCTGCCGATGACGAGTGCCGCCAAGGCAGCCGAGTTTGACCCGCCGTTCCTCGTGCACGTCCGTGCCCGCGAGGCCGGTTTGCCGCGCGACGGATGGATCAAATGCGACCAGCCGACGACCATCCCAGGCGTCCTCCTAGGTCCGAAGGGTGGCGGACTCAACCCCGAGACACTCGAACGAGTCGATACGGCACTCCGATTCGTGTTTGGCATCTGAGGCGGCCCAGGCGAGGAGCCGACTATCCTCGACTCCGATGGCTGACACATTCCTGGCCGAGACGGTCGCGCTGCTCGAGCGCACTCCGCGCGTCGTGCGGGAGTTGCTCGCTGGGCTGCCGGACGCTTGGCTCTCGACGCCTGATACGGCCGACGGCTGGACGCCGCGAGATGTCGTCGGTCACCTGATCTCGGCCGAGCTCGACGACTGGATCCCGCGGGCCGAGATCATCATGGTCGACGGTGCGAGCCGACCCTTCGAGACGTTCGATCGGTTTGCGCACGTCGATCGGGATCGGTACGTGTCGCTGGCGGAGCTGATCGAGCGGTTTGCACAACTTCGGGCGCAGAGCCTGGTGCAGCTGCACGAGCTGGTCGGCGAGGACGACCTCGATCGCGTCGGCCTCCATCCCGAGCTCGGCAAAGTGACGATGCGCCAGCACCTCGCGACGTGGGCGATCCACGACCTGGATCACACCGCCCAGATCTACGCCGCCCTTGCCGGCAGCCACGACGCCGATGTTGGCCCGTGGAAGGCGTACCTCGGGATCCTGTTGCGACGCAATAAAGCCTGACGCTGACGCGACAACGTGGTCGTCGTTGGCTCCGCCTGGGTCAGCTCCAGAACTCGTCGGTGGCGGTCTGGTCGCCGGGGTGGAACCACTGCTCGGTGACCTTGCCGCCCTGCACATGGAAGACCTGCGCCCCGTTGTCATTCAGCGTCTTCCCCTGACGCTCCCCGGTCCCCTTGACCAGGACGACCACGTGCTCGTCGTTCGCCAGCACGTCGTGGACGTCGAGGCGGAATGTCCCCCCGGTGCGTTCCGCGAGCTGCGCGAAGAACCCGAGAACCTCGTCTTTGCCCTTGTAGTCGCCCGTGATCGGGCTGCGTCCACCGACGTGCCAAACGACGTCGTCGGCGAACAACTCCCTCAGCGTCGCCATGTCTCCGGTCCCGAACGCCGTGTAGCCGCGACGGACCAGATCCTCGTTCGGATGCGCCATTGCTCCTCCTCGTTGTTCAGCCTGCAACGAACGGTCATCCTCCCACCGCACCCGACCATTGGCAACGCTCGGTGGGATCGTGTCAGCCGAACGATTGTTCGACCTGGCGCTCGCGACCTGTTATAGTGTTTGTCGGCGCCAAACAGCGCGCCGACCCAAAACGCGACTACACGATCACTCCTCTCTGGTTCTCGGCGAGATTGGTTCGCTGAGGTCGCATGAGCAGGAGTGTTTTCATGTTTCAGTCCACGACGGACAAGACCCTGACGTGTGCGGACTGCGGTCAGGAGTTCGCGTTTACCGCGAGCGAGCAGCAGTTCTATAGCGATCGCGGCTTCACCGAGCCCCGTCGATGCCCCAGCTGCCGAGCGAGCCGAAAGGCCGCGCGCGGTGACTCCGGTGGCGGTGGCGGGTACTCGAGCGGCGGTGGCGGCGGATACTCGAGCGGTGGTGGCGGCTATGACCGCGGTCCCCGCGAGATGTTCAGCGCCACGTGCTCGAGCTGCGGCCGCGAGGCCCAGGTCCCCTTCCGACCGAACGGCAGCAAGCCGGTGTACTGCAGCGACTGCTTCCAGAAGCAGCGCCAGAGCTACTAACCGACCCTCCGTTCACACCGAAGCCCGGCGATCCGCCGGGCTTCTTCGATTCTCAGGGCTCACGCGTCTCGAGCCAGGGTCTCGGTAGCCACGCGATTGGCGATCGCCGCGCTCGTCGGGCCCGAGATCGCCTCGTGGAAATCGCTGCAGGCGATCGTGTAGATCGTCGCCGGATCGATCGCTCGCACGGTGGCCGTGCGCGGAACGCCCCGCAGTAGCGCGATCTCGCCAAATGCCTGGCCCGGTCCGAGCTCGGCGACGCGGTGGCCGACCACGCTGACCTCGACCCGCCCGCTGCCGATGATCAGGTACGAGTCGCCCTTCTCCCCCTCCCGCACGATGTCGCGTCCGGGTTCGTACTCGACCGCCCGCATGCTTTCCGCCAGCCGCTCGAGCGCGGTCATCGGCAACCGTTCGAACATCGGCGCACTCCGGAGGATCGCCAACTCCTTGGCTGGGACGACCGCGTCCGCGTCGACCCGGCGGACGCGACGCCAGGTCGCGAGCGCGGCGATCGACGTGATCGAGCCCGCCACAACGAGCGCGCCCCGGTCCCCGAGCGCGACGAGGAGGATCGGCGCCAGGATCGACCCAAGGCCGAGGCCGAGTCCGACGACCGCCTCGAGCAGGACGAAGACCGCCATTCGATCGGCCGATGGGACGGTTCGCTGCAACAGCGTGAAGCCGGAGATGTCGAGCGTCGCGTTGCCGGCGCCGGACACGAACATCGCCGCGAACGCGATGACTGGGAACGGCAGGACACCGATGACCGCCAGCGGCAGACCCCAGAACACGAGTGAGACGGCAAAGGCCGGGCCAAGCTGCTGCCGGCTCGCCAGGCTGACCGCCGCGAGTGCGCCGATGAGGCCGCCGAGACCCCAGGCGGCGTTCAGCGTCCCGACGCCCGGTTCGCCGAGCCCGAGCAGGTTGAACGACGCCGCCGTGATCAGCGCCGTCATCAGGCCGCGCGTCACGACCTGGCTGCCGAGACCGAGGAAGAGGGCGGCCGCGCCCGGTCGACCGCGGACCACGCGGAGGCCCGCCGTGAGATCGCGGAGCGGGCCGCCGGACGATCGACTCTTGACGAGCGCCTCGCGAGCACGTTGCTCGGCGGCTGCTTCGGCCAGGTCGTCGGCAGATGCGCCGAGCCCGGCCATCGACAGCGTCGCGAGACCGAACAGGATCGTGCCCGCCACCGCGGCCGCCGGTGGCCCCGACAGTGCGACGAGGATCCCGGCAAGGAGCGGACCGCCAAAGCCACCCAGGCCCTCACCGGTCGCCAGCGCCACGTTGGCCGCGACGAGCTCGCCCGGGGTGCGGGCCAGGGATGGCAGCGCGCCCGCCTGGAACGGCCGCACGAGGGCACCTGCCGTGGCCCCGATCGCGTTCACGAGGAACAGCGCTGGTAGCCAGCTGCCGGCGAGGATCACGCCGACCGCGACGACCGCCGCGACGGTCCGGATCAGCTGGGCGTACAGGAGCAGGCGCGTCGGCGGATAGCGGCTGGCCGGGCCGGCGGCGAGGGGTGCCGCGATGATCGATGGCGCGATCCGCACGACGCCGAAGATGCCGACCGCCAGCGGCCCACCCTGGACGAAGGCGATGATGAGGATCGCGACCAGCAGCGCGTTGTCGCCGGCGATGCCGCCGCTCCAGCCGGCGACGATCCGGAGGAGCCCGGGATTGGTCAGGACGGCGCGGAGGGAGCCGGAGGCGCTCTGATCCTGGAGGGGCCGACCTTGGGCGGTCACGCCACCATCATGCCCTCGAGCGCGGCGGCATCATAGGGCTCGGACCACCTAGGAGGGACAACCCGTGACCATGGACCTCGGCGCATTCTCGGTCAGCCTCGCGGTGAAGGACCTCGAGGCCTCGCGTGCCTTCTACGAGAAGCTCGGCTTCTCGATGTTCCACGGCGACCCGTCGCAGGGCTGGGTGATCCTCCAGAAACGGCCCGACGGTCATCGGCCTGTTCCAAGGGATGTTCGAGCGCAACACCCTCACCTTCAACCCGGGCTGGGATGGGAACGCCCAGCCGATCAGCCCGTTCACCGATGTCCGCGAGCTCCAGCGTCGGCTCAAGGCCGACGGCGTCGAGATCGCGACCGAGGTCGACGAGTCCGGCTCAGGTCCGGGCTATCTTCATCGTCAACGATCCGGACGGCAATCCAGTCTTCTTCGACCAGCACGTCTGACCGCCGCGTCGCCCGGTGACGGCCCGACTCACCCTCACCCGCCCGCGGATCCTCGCCTTCCGGCGGCGGGTCAGCGCGCTCGACGAGCGCTTGCCGCGGGGGGCGGATTCGCTGCGACATGCGGCCTGGGCTGGTCTCACGGACAGCATGCCGCGTGCCGCATTGCTGTCGATCCATGCGCGGGTCGAGGGCACCGAGCCGATCGACCTGGGAGGACCCGTCGCTCGTGCAGCTGTGGGGACCGCGCTTCAACGCCTATGTCGTACCGAAGCAGGACATCGCGCCGTTCACGCTTGGCAGGCTCGACGAGCCCGGATCGAGTCGCCGCAAGGCCGTCGACATCGCCGATCGCATGGCGATCGACGCTCGCCGGTCGGCGCATCACCGACCGAGAGCTCGCCCGCGAGCTCGGGATCGGCAACTCGATGCGCTACGCGGCTCCGACGGGCACGCTGCTGATCCGTTGGGAGGGCGCGCGGGCGCCGCTGATCTGGACGTCCCGGCACCGGACGTCGACGCCGGCGGACGCCCGACTCGAGCTGGCGCGTCGATACCTCCACGTGTTCGGGCCGACGACGCCGGAGGCCTTCGCCGACTGGGCGGGGATCGGGGCGGCCAGTGGCCGAGCGGCCTTCGATGGGCTCGCGGATTCGCTGACACCGGTGCGGACGCCGATCGGCGACGCCTGGATCCTGTCGAGCGACGAGTCGACGTTCCGTGCCAAGGCCGCCGCGCCAGCTGCTGCGCGCCTCCTCCCGAGCGGCGACACGTTCTTCCTGCTCTGGGGTCGCGACCGCGAGCTGCTCGTCCCCGACTCCGCCCGCCGAGCCGAGCTGTGGACGTCGCGCGTCTGGCCCGGCGCGCTGCTCGTCGATGGCGAGATCGCCGGCACGTGGCGGCGCGCGAACGCGAAGGTCCAAATCCAGCCGTGGCGCCGCCTGTCGTCAACGGAACGCGAGAGCGTCGAGGCCGAGGCCGCTTCCCTCCCCCTCCCCGGCGTCCAGGGCCGGATCGTCGTCCGCTGGGATGACTCATGACCTGGCTGCAGACGTGGCAGCACGTTGCTCAGGCGCACCCGGTACTTTGGTTCCCCTATTGCTGGGACCGTGCGCGCGATGCATCGTCGTGCGGCGAAGCTTCAGCGACAATCCGAACTCCCAGAAACGGGTGACCAGCACTGGGGCTTCGCTCCATTCTGGGAGCGGGTGAGATCTCACCCGAAGGAATGCACTGGGGACATGTTGGGTCGCGTCCGATCGCGCATAGCCATCGTCGTCGCCGTCGCGGCGCTGCTCACGGGCGGCGCTCTGCCTCCGAGCGTCAGCGCGCAGACGCCGGATCGCTCTGACGTCGTCCTCGTCCTCGACTTCTCGGCATCGATCCTCCGGGAGAAGGCCGATCGAAACCGGTTCGGTGCCGCGCTCGAGCGGATCGCGGATCGGGTCGTGGCGACGACGTCGGACCTCGTCGCCGGGGATGTCACGGTGTCGATCGTCCGATTCGCCTCGAGGGCCGCCGACTACCGCGGTTGCACGGGTCTCAAATTGCTCGGCAATGAGGCCGCGGTCGCGCAGTTCGCCCGCTGCCTGCGCGCGGTTGCCAGCGCCTATCGGAAGGGCCTCGATCCCGGGCTGACCCGGAAGATCGGCGTCGACACGAACTACGTCGCGGCGATGCAGCGCGCGGCGACCCACCTTCCGGCGGACGCCGTGCGACCGGCGATGATCCTGTTCACCGACGGCAAGCACGACGTCAAGGGCGTCCCAAACAGGCAGGTGCGGATCGTTCGCGAGCGCCTGTTCGCGAGCCGCTCGCCGTTCGCGCTGCTGCCGGTCGGGATGGGCCTCGACCCGAAGCAGCGGGCCACCCTCGAGAGCGGCCTGACCAGCATGCGGATCGTCACCAACATGCCGCCGTGCGTCAGCGGGGAGACGTTCGACTGGCCGCAGGTCGTCTTCGAGTCACCCGACCAGGCAGGAAACGCGGTTGCGGTCGCGCTCCAGGAAGCCACCTGCACGTTCACGGTCGAGGAGGCGCCGCCGCCTGCGCCCAAACCGACGCCTGGTGCGGTCCGCGGCATCCGGCTCACGGCCCACGATGGCGGGATCGAGCTGAGCTGGGTCGCCCCGGTCGAGTCGGCCGCGCGGATCGTCGGCTACCGAGCACGCTGCCGCGCCGGTGACGGCGACTGGGTCGAGGCGCAGGACGTCGCCCCGACCGAGCTGACGGCCACCGTCGAGGGGCTGACCAACGGCATGGCGTACCGCTGCGAGGTCGCGGCGGTCGGTTCCGTCGTAGAGGGTGCGTGGACGCCGGCGACGTCGGCGGCGACGCCCCTTGGACGTCCGGCGGCACCTGGGAAGCCGACGGTCGAGGCATTGGATCGCGCCGTGCGGATCGGCGTCGCACCGACCAACGAGGCGGGTGTCTCCGGGTACGCCTACGAGTGTTCGAACGACGGCGGCGCCTCGTGGACCCGCGCCGGAGACGTGGGCTCTGCCGGCACGACCCTCGACATCGGCAACCTCACCAACGGCGTCCGATACGTCTGCCGGGCATACGCAGCGAACCTCACCGGCTTGAGCGAGCCCTCCGCGGTATCCGATTCCGTGATGCCGTGCGGCGGGATCCTCGAATGCAACTCCCTGCTGCAGCCGATCCTGGCGTTCCTCAGCGTCGTGCTGGCAGGCGCGCTGCTCGCCGTGTTCATCGCGCTCTTCCGCGGGCGGACTCGCGGGTACGTGGTGGCCGTCGTTGATGTCGTGCACGTCGCGAATCTCGGCCACGGCAAGCGGCTGGGGATCGGGTTCGTCCGCGCCCCCGACAAACGGGTCGTCGGGATCGTCGCCGACACGAGCGCGAAGCCGGATATCCAGGTCCGCCAGCTCCGCGGTGGCCGTTTCGAGGTGATCGATCGATCGGGCCGCCGCGTCACGTCATCCGGGGAACGCGTGGTGGCAGTCGACTCGACCGGCGGCCGGCACGACCTCGTCCTGCAAGCGTTCGCCACGAACACCGCTTCCGAGGTCGCAAGCCGCTGACCCGCCGCGGCCCTATGCGCGTCGCGGCTCCAGGACCACCACCGCGGTCTCCCGTGACCTGAGACCGGCATTCGCGTCGGTGTACGCCGCCGAACCGAGATCCGTGAGCATCGACCAGAGACGCGCTCGCTCATCGCCTGTGGCGGCGCGCGCGGTGACCGCTCGCTTCCCGTCGGGCAGCTCGACCGTCGCTTCTGGGTGTGCCTGGAGGTTCAGCCACCACGCGGGCTCGGGCTCGGCCCAGCCGTTCATGGCCGGGGTGACCAGGTTGGCGCCGTCCTCGATGTAGCCCACGATCGCGATCCGTTCCCTGCCCGTCCGGCGCCCGACGGTCTTGATACGGAGCGTGCCCCATCGATCGCTCCTCGGCGTTCGCAGTCCGAACCTGCCGCCGGTCACCGAGTAGGCTGCTCGATGCAGGACCCAGATCGTCTTGATGAGCCAGCGTGGCGGCATCCGCGATGGCACGAGCGGTTGACTGGGCGCTTGGCTGGTCATGGTGACCTCCGGGTGATCGTCGATGTCTACGGCGTAGACTACACTGTAAACATAGCCACCCGTCGGCGTGAGGTCAAGTGGTAGACAAGCTGGAAGCGAGCACGGACCGTCGGGCGCCCCTGACCAAGGAGCGCGTCCTTCGGGCTGCCGTCGACCTCGCCGATCGCGAGGGCATCGACTCCCTGAGCATGCGCCGGCTCGGCCAGGAGCTCGGCGTCGATGCGATGGCGCTCTACCGCCACGTCCGGAACAAGGACGAGATCCTCGATGGCATCGCGGACGTGATCGTCGGCGAGATCGAGCTGCCCGACTCGACCAGGGGACTGGAAGGCCGCGCTCCGCGCCCAGGTGATGGCGGCACGGGGGGTGATGCTGCGCCATCCGTGGGCACCGAAGGTCATCGAGGAGCGACCGACGGTCAGCCCGACGATGCTTGGCTACATCGACTCGGTCCTGGCGAAGCTGTCGGACGGGGGCTTCTCGATCGACATGGCTCACCACGCGATCCACGTCCTGGGAAGCCGCATCCTCGGGTTCAACCAGGACCTGTTCGAGGACGCAGCCGACCCTCCTACCTCCCCCGAGGCCGCGGCGGCCATGGCCCGAGCCTTGGCCGCGTATCCGCACGTCACGGAGCTCGCCCAATCGGTCAGTCACGATGGCGTGCTGGGCGCGTGCGACGACGATTTCGAGTTCGCGTTCGGCCTCGATCTCATCCTCGACGGCTTGGAGCGCCGCCGGACATAACCCTGCGATTGACTACTCGAACCGCATCGAGTTGACGATCTCGCGGATCTGCCCCTCGAGACCGGGAATGGCCTCGTCGTGCAGCTCGGCTTCGATGAACAGCAGCTTGTCATCGACCTCGACGATCCAGACCATGATCCGATCGCCGGGTTTCGTGTCGGTCCAAAGGGCGCCACCGATGACCGGCGCATAGGAATAGAAGTAGGCGGGATCGCATCCGAGGTCAGTCTCGACGTCGACGACGACGAGCGCGGCAGGGTGCCGGTCGATCGTGGTGCCCATCGGCCCGCTGACCAGGTTGACGCCCGCTCCCCTGGCGATATGGGAGGCGACATCGTCTGGGGAGCCGCTCGTGGAGTCGCTGAGGACCTGGGAGCACGCCGTCGTTTGCTCGCCGTTGGGCAGGGTCGTCCAGCGGATCGTGCCCTCCGCACCCTGCGGGCCAGTCGTCGAACGGCTGATGTAGAAGCCGAGCTGGGGTTCCCAGCCCCGGATCGGGATGGCGAACGAGAAGGGAATGTCTTCGACGATCGCCTGATGCCTGCCAACGCGGAGATCAGCGTCGGGACCTACGGCCTCCGGGAAGTGCCCGGTCCGGGTCGGTGCCGGCGACGTGCTCGGTGCAATTCTTCCCGCCGAGCCCGGCCTGATATCGATGGAGGCGACGATCGCCTCGAGCTCGCCTGTCAACTCCGGTGAGGCATTCCGCTCTTCGGTCGTGATGACCAGGCGCTTGCCGTCCACGTCGACGATGTAGATCGTGTCCCTGGCGCCCTCTTCGACGAAGAACCAACCTCCATCGTTCGCCCAGATATAGCGTCGAGTGGGGCCAGGGCAGTCAGCGGCGTATGTCGACACGAGCCGCTTCGCCGGATAGCCATCGACCGTGACGTCGCTCGGATCTGACCAATGCGTGCCGGCGATATCGGAGATCGCCCCCGTCAGATCGTCGACCGACGGGCCTACATCGACGAAGGTCGGCCCGACCTCATCCGCCTGATCGAGCGGACACACCGACGTCACGACGCGCGTAACGATGTGCGTCTGCAAGTCCGCAGGGAACCCGTAGAGGCGGCCGTGATTCCTGTAAACCATGGCGCCCCAGTCGCCCCAAGCCCAGCCATCGGGGACCGTCACGCGGATCCCGGCGTCGGTGGGACCGAGCGGCCATCCGAGGACGAAGTCGCCCGGATCCAGGCTGCCATGGTCGCGGCCGTCAGTCGGGAACTGGAACGTCGACTCGGGGCTCGGCGACGGCATGGGCGATATGACCGGGGTCGTTGATCGGCCCACCACGCCATCGTTGCTGGTCGGCAGATTGGCGGCGACGAGCACCACGCCGATGACGGCCGCGGACAGCGCCGCGAACCTGAGCGCAGGCCTGATCGCTGGCAGCACCCAGGCCGGCCGTCGCCGATCTTGCCGAACCGTCGCGACCCGAACGAGGGTCGCCGCGAGCACGGCGTCCGAGCCCGAAGACGACGCCTCGGTGCGCAGCCAGTCGGTGACGACTCGTCCGACGTCGGTTTCCGGGTTCATGCCAACACCTCCCGCTCGGCGGTTGGTCGAGCTTCGGCTTCGAGCGCGGCCCGGAGCGCCGACATCGCGTGGTGATATCTCGATTTGGCCGTTCCGGACGGGATACCGAGCGCGATCGCGACGTCCCCGAGCGGCATGCCGAGGTAGTGCCGGAGCACAACGATCGCGCGGTGGTCGATGGACAGGCGCCGGAACCCGCGCTCCAGCTGGTCGCGGTCGGCGACGACCTGGATGGCGGCGTCGATGGCCGGCTCGGCATCGATGACCTGGATGCTCCGAACGAGCCGGCGATGTCGCTTCGCCTCATCGGCGGAGGCATGGACGAGGATCCGGTAGAGCCAACCCTCGAAACGATCGACGTCGCGGAGGTTGGGAAGCTGCCGCCAGCAGGTGATCAGCGTCTCCTGGACGGCATCCTCGGCAAGGTCGCTATCGCGCAGGATCAGCCGGGCGATCGCGAGCAAGCGGTCGACCTCGGCCGCTGCCACCTGCGCGAACGCTTCGCGATCCCCGCTCCGTGCCCGCTCGACGAGATCTGCTCGCATCTGGGCCGCCGTGTTCGGGCTGGTCGAATCGACCGGCACTAACGGTAAGACCGCGGTCGACCTGGATTCGGTTCTCTCTTGGTTGGGAACGGCTTTGGCGGCGGCCGGAATCGGCCGCCACCCATCGCCATCGTCTACTCGAAGCGGATCGAGTCGATCATCCCCTGGATCTCCGTCGCGATTTCGGGATTCGCTCCCCTGTACGTCTCGGCTTCGATCCAGATACGCGTGCCATCGACGTCCATGATCCAGACCCGGTTCGTCTGACCCAGGGCGTTCGCCCAGCGGAAGCCGCCCGCAGGGGACCCGTCGTACCACATGAAGAACTTGTCGGGCGAGCACGCGATGTCGTCCGGGACGGTGATGGCCACGTACTTCGCAGGGCGCCCATTGACGGTCACGTCCTTCGGTGCCGTCACGAGGTTCGTCCCCGGGAGCGCAGCGACGGCATCGGCGAGCTCGGCGACTGACGTTGCCGCCGGCCCGCCCTGGCGCGTGCACGGGTCCGACGCGACGCCGTCGACGCTCCAGATCGGCATCCAGACCGAGCCTGGATCGGTCGACGCGTCAGCGCCACGCTGCAGCCAGCCGGCGCCCGGCGCACAGCCACCGCAATTGAGACCGCTGCTCGACCAGCCGCTGGGAACCTCGAGCGAGAACACGATGCCGTCCTCTAGTAGCGTGTGACGGCCCGGAGCCAGCGCACCGGGAGGCGGAAAGGCGATGGATGCGGACGGCGCCTGCGATGCTGACGGCGTCGGCGACGGCGTCGCGGTCGGCGCGACACCGACGTCGCCACCGACCCTGGGGAGGAGATTGATCCCGACGATCGCGATGGCCACCACCGCGGCCGCCGCGATCGAGAATTTGGTTAGGGCATTCATTGTTGGAGACCTCCGCGCCGGCCACCAGGACGGGCGCTGTGGGGTCGTGTCGAGCCGGGCGAGGACGTCGTCGAGGACACGGTCCGCGGACTCGTGCTCGTCCGTGTGCAGCCACGACCGGACGATGCGCGTCGTGTCGAGATCGGTGCTCATCTGGCAGCCTCCTCGCGCACGGGCGGTCGCGCGTCGGCGTCGAGCGCCGCACGCAACGCGCGCATCGCATGGTGGAGTCGGGAATGGGCAGTCCCGACCGGGATGTCGAGGATCTCGGCGACCCGGTCGAGCTGCAGATCGAGGTAGTGGTGGAGAACGACCACCGCGCGATGGTCGATCGATAGTCGATTGAAGCCGCGTTCGAGCTGATCGCGATCGACGACCGAGCTCAGGTCCTCGTCCACGATCGACTCGTTCATCGGCAGCAGGCGCAGGTTGGGTGCCCAGCGACGCGCCTTTCGGCCCTCGGCGTAGCAGGCGCGCACGAGGATCCGGTACGACCAGGCCTCGAAGTTGGCCGGGTCGCGGAGCCGCGGGAGGTCCTGCCAGATGGCGAGCAGCGCCTGCTGCGTCGCATCCTCGGCAAGGTCAAGGTCGCGCATGATCCTGCGCGCCACGGCAAGGAACCGATCGGCGTGCTCGGTGGCGACGAGGGCGTACGCGCCCTTGTCACCGTGCTGGGCTCGAACCACGAGATCGGTGTCCATGCCTCTCCGCTGACGGCGTCGGCTTCGTCCCGACGCGCATCACACGGTATGGGTGGGCATCCCCCGTGGAATTGTCAA
>CAWBFV010000007.1:0-117500 GCA_963788235.1 uncultured Chloroflexia bacterium
TCCTCGCGATTGAGAGACCGTCGATCGAAGTGCTTGCTAGGTTTGACGCCCCAGATCGACGCTGAAGAGGGTCGATGGATCGACGTCGAGCATGTCGATCCAGACGCTCGCCGAGCTCGGAACCTCGCAACCGACCCATCCCTCGAAGGTTTCGTTCGGCGCGACCTGTTGCGTGACGACGATGGGCGTCGGCCCAAAGCCAGTCGGGTGGTATCGCCGACCCGCCTCGTCATGCATGGCCCAGTCGAACATGTTGGTCTCCCAAGGCGCCGAGGCGATATAGCGGACCCGGACGACGATCAGACGGTTCCCCGCGGCCGGACAAATCCCATGACGTCGTCTGGTACAGGCTCCCTGGCCTCGAGCACGGCCGCCGTACCGAGTTGGGCCCCGCTGTCGTCTACGACCGCGACTGCTTCGCCGATCCCGGCCAGGCGTGGCGGGACGACCACTTTGGCCGTCGGCACCCCTGATGGGCCGTCGGCCCGGGTGACGTCAAACTCGCCGCGGATCGGCGAAATCGCGCTCGGATCGATCGCGTATTGCACGCGGTAGTGGCCAACCTCGAGCTCCGGAAGCGTTCCATGGATGCACGGGGCAGGCTCCGCCACAGAGATCGTCTCGCCCATCTCGGTGAGCTCCGACCCGTCCTTTGCGATCGTGAAACGTGCGCTGCCGCCCGTCCGCAGGGCGGGCTCCAACGTCAGGACGACGCGGATCGGCACGCCGACGGGGAAGCTGGACGCTTGGTCCGTGAGGTTGCATCCAGATCCGCCCGTGCCAAATCCGAGTGATTGCATTTCCGGTCCCGACCCCGCCGAGTCGAAGAACAACATCACCCCGAGGGGAACCCCAAGGAAAATTGCGCCGACGAGCACAAGCGCGAGCACGAGCGGCCATCGGCGACGCTGATGGTCCGGAGGTGCCGTCCAGCGGGTTGGCGGGTCGGCTAACGCGCTATGAGAGATGACGGGCGCAGGCGGAGGTGCGCCGTCAGAAGTCTCGTTCGAAATCCGTCACGTCGTTCGACACGCTGACGCCCCCGATTTGCCAGGTCTCAGGTTGGGCCGGGCGACGTCCCGACGGCCAGTCGTCCGCTATTTGGGACGACGGAGCCAAGCAGCGAATACCCATCCAACCGACCGCAAGCGCCAGAGGGATCTGGAATGGCGCCGACAGCGCAAGGACCCCCGCGACCCCGCCGACGACCATGAGGATCGCCGCGCGGCGCGGGAAGACCCGGGCGCGGTAACTCGCGATGCCGAAGATCACCCACCCGATGGCGAACGACCCGAACGTCGCTGCCGCGGCGATGAGGATCAAGCCGGTCGGCGCCGTCCTGAGGAGTTCGGGCGCTTGTGCCGCGATCCCTGGAGTGACGAATGTCTCGTACCACCAGTCGCCGGCAACAAGCAGCGTGCCGAGGGCAGCCAGCAAGAACCCGACGAGGCCGAGCCTGCCGGCGGCCGTCGCCTGTCTTGCGTATAGCCCCGTGAGCGCGATGAGCAACGCATACATCGCTACGAGCGCGAGGCCATTGCGAAGGCTATG
Source organism: uncultured Chloroflexia bacterium (assembly GCA_963788235.1). Classification (GTDB taxonomy): domain Bacteria; phylum Chloroflexota; class Limnocylindria; order Limnocylindrales; family CSP1-4; genus SPCO01. Next base: position 1,552 of record CAWBFV010000007.1, read on the forward strand.
CGTCGCGACCGCGACTGGTTGGGACATCGTGAGGGCGAAGACGAGCTGCGAGGTCTGGTTCACGAGCATGAGCGCAGCGGCGGTGATGCTCGCAATGCCTGTCAGACGCACGAATGACGAGGTGGCCACGGGTGGCGACTCCTTCCAGCGCATGTCCGGCGGTTCCTCGCGACAGCGCCTCGGTGAGCGGCCACACCGAGTCATGCGGTCGGGATGCTGTGCACCACGCTACACCCGGCCTGTCCCCTGATTGAACGACGAGCCCGTTGGGACTCCGCCGTACTCTGCTCACGGGCGTGCGGCCGCCGAGCATGGGGAATGCCTTGCAATCGAGAACTGCCGGAACCTTCGTCATCCTGACGTTCGGGATCTCGTGGGCGATCTGGCTTGCGATGATCGCCGGCGGGGTCAGCATCGCGACGACCCCGGGACTCGTGCTCAACGTTGTCGCGACAGCCGGTCCGAGCATCGCTGCCGTGCTGGTGGCGATCCGGTTGGGCGGCGGCGAGCTGGCGCGGCTCGCGGCTGGTTTCTCGCCGTCGCTGCTCAGGGCGCGATGGGTGGTCGTGGCCCTCGTCCTACCGCTGCTCATGGTTGGTGCTGCGATCGCGATCGCCGTCGGTGCGCTGGGTGCGGCAATGCCGGTCGTCTCGGGTGTCGTCGTTGGCAGGATCGTCGTCGAGTTCGTACGAGTGCTCTTCCTTGGCGGACCACTCGAGGAGGAGCTCGGCTGGCGCGGTTTCCTCCTACCGAGGCTGCAGACGAAGCGATCGGCGTTCAGCGCAAGCATCCTGCTCGGCCTCATCTGGGGCCTCTGGCATATCCCGCTCTACTTCGTGCTTGGCACGGGCCAGTACGAGACGGCCGCCTCGGCAGGCGTGACGTTCGCGATCGCCGCCTTCGTCGTCTGGACGATGGGCCTGTCCGTCCTGTTCACCTGGCTGTTCAACGAGACGGGCGGCAGCCTCGTCATCGCGATCCTGTTCCACGCCGCGGTGAACCTCGCCGCGTTCGTCCCGGCGGCGGTGGAATCGGCGGGGGCGGCCTCGTTCCTGTACCCGCTGATCACCTGGATCGTCGCCCTCGTCGTTGCCGCGCGCTATGGCCGCGAGAACCTGGCCTCTCGGCCGCGCGTCGTGGTCGATGCTCCCTAGGAGTCCCGAGGCTGGCTAACGGCGTTCGACGCGTCCGGCGGCCGTCGAAACGGCCTCGTGATAGCGAAGCTGCGCGCTTGCTTCGTCCACATCGGCCATGGCCACCTCCGCATCGGCATCCGCCAGGTTCGCCTTCGTGGACTCGATGACGACCCGGGCGGCGCTGGCAGTCTTGCCCGCGGAGGCTTCCGCCGACTTTGCGGCATCGAGGGCTGCTTGCGCAGACTCAGCGGTGGCTTGGGCGGCCTCAGCGGCTTCCTTCGCGGCGGCGACGGCGGATTCGGCGGCGAGTCTGCCACGCCTGGCTACCGCGACACTCCGCTCGGCCGTGCGCCAGTCGTTGAGCGCATCGGCGGTGGTCGGTTCGCTCGGTCGTTCAGTCATAGGGCGTGCCTGCCATGTTGGACGCGTTCCCTTGGGGTGCTGGCAGTCTAGAGCGTCTTGCCTGACCCGGCGGATTCTGAAGTGTCAGTCTGGCGTGAGCGTCGAACCGAGCGGGATCCCGTCCGCGAAATAGGCGTGGGTTGACGAGTCGGTCAGCAGGTCGAAGGTCGATCCGCCGTCGTACGGCTCGAGCGCCGCGCTCGCGACGGTCGCGCCGTCGACCACGTCGCCGGGCTTGATATCGCCGAGCAGGCGACTATCGACCAGTGGATGCCCGGGTGACGCGCGGACGATCCGGCCGTCGTCCAGGACGAGGCGCACGACTTCGTGGGTGGCTGGAACTCGGGTCTGGCCGATCAGGGTGACGTTGGCGACGACCCGACGGCCGTTCGCATCGATCGACCAGACCCGCATCCCGACCCTGATGTCCTCGACAGCGACGTCGCCACTCGGCGTCGAGATGCGGGTCCCGCGTGCGAGGCAGATCGGGCACGGCGGCTCGCCTGCGGGAGCCTGCTGCTCGATGGCGATCGTGCCGTGCCCGTCGATCGTGCCTGTCGTGCGGCGACCCTCAGCCGCACCGGCGGCCGGCATGTTGATGTAGTCGAAGCGGTAGGTGCCGTTGCCCGTGTCCTGGAGCGCGACGCCGTTGAGCTGTTTCCACGCCCGATAGATCGCGAGCTTCTGGACGTCCGTGAGGTCGGCGTGCGCCGGGATGTCCAGGTGCTTGGTGATCGCCGCGAAGGCGTCGGCGTCGCCCTGGACCTCGGGGAACCGTTGGATGGCGAGGGCGGCCTCGTCGGCACGCGCCACCGGGTAGAAGTCCGGGTCGCAGAACCACAGCGCACCGAACGTGTCGATCAACGAGTACCGAAGCTCGGCCATCGTCAGCAATGGCCCGCGCGTGGGGGTCGGCGTGGCGGACGACGATGTGGCGCAGCCCGCGACCACGACGGCCAGCAGCAGCGCGCGGGTGACGGCTGAACGAAGCATCCCGGGTTGATCTCCTTGCGGTTTGCCGCCGGACGCAGGCATCGAGCATACGGTTCCGATGCACACGGAAACGCGGCGCCCTCCGAAGAGGACGCCGCGTCGAGGGAGTGAAGGCTGGATCAGCGCGCCGGGTCGGGCGCGGTCAGCCAGCGGACGAAGGTCGGGATGAGCGCCACGGCGCCGACGCCGACCAGGATGTAGATGATCGCGCTGATCGCGTTGGTCTCACCGAACGAGTTGCCGGTGAGCGCGGCCACGAGATCGAACTTGGCGATGCCGATGAGCAGCCAGTTCAGGCCACCGACGATCACCAGGAGCAAGGCCAGGGCCTTCGCGTACTGCATTGAGAGAACCTCCTGCTATGTCTCGCAGTCGCGATGCGAGACGCTTGTTCACCCTATGTACAGGGTTCGATCAGGAATGTACGCGGTCGGGCAAGGCTTGTCAAGGGTTTGATACCTGATATCCTCAACAAAGGATGTACACCATCGGACAGGCCGCGATCCGCGCCGGCGTCAGCGTCCCGCTCCTCCGAGCATGGGAGCGGCGGTACGGGATCGTGCGCCCAGAACGGACGGCCTCGGGCTATCGACTCTATGACGAGGCCTCGATCGAGCGCCTGCGGGCGATGCGCGAGCTCGTCGATGGCGGCTGGTCGCCGGCGCAGGCGGCGCGCCAGATCGAGGTCGAGGGCGTCCCGCCGGCTACGGCCGCGCTAGGCGACTCGGCGTCGACGGGCGCCTCCCCCACCCCGGTCGGTGGCCTGTCGGCCGCCTTCGTCGATGCTGCGGCCGAGCTGGACGAGCCGCGGGTCGAGTCGATCCTCGACGAGATCTTCGCGACCGGCTCGTTCGAGCGCGTGGTCGACGATCGTTTGATGCCGGCCCTTCGAGCGCTCGGTGTCGCCTGGTCGACCGGCCAGGTCTCGGTGGCGGCGGAGCATGCCGCGAGCCATGCGGTTCTGCGACGGCTATCGGCGGCATTCCAGGGGACGGGGACCGGCGCGATGGGCCGGCCTGTGCTGGTCGGGCTCCCACCCGGGTGCCGGCACGAGCTCGGCGCGCTGGCGTTCGCAACAGCCGTGCGGCGACGCGGGATCGGCGCGGTCTACCTCGGGCCGGACGTCCCGCTGCAGAGCTGGGTCGACGCCGCTCGCTGGACCAAGGCCCGGGCGATCGTGATCGGCGCGCCGACCCACGAGGATCTCGACGCCGCCCAGGAGGTCGCGAAGATCGCCCTCGCGCTCGACGGTCTCGTGGTCGCGATCGGTGGCGGCGCGGCCTCGGACGTCACGCTGCCCGGCGTTCTGCGCCTGACCGACGGGATCGGCGCCGCGGCCAGGGCACTTGGGGATGCACTCGGGCCGGCAGGCCGTCGTCGCCGCGGCTGATCGGGGGTCAGCCGGTCGTCGCCCCGATCGGTGAGCCCGCCCGACCACGACGCGCCTCGTAGACGACGAACGCGGTCGCGACCACGAGGTAGATGGCCCCGGTCACGATCCGCGTCCACGTGGTGTCGACCCCGGGGAGCAGGATCGGCGTCGCGATGTTGGCCGACCCATGCATCACCGTCGCCACGATCACGCTGAAGCGGGTGCGCTCGGCGACGAAGCCCATGACGATCGCCAGCGGGACCACCCACCACGCGAAGACCGCGAACTGGAGCAGGCCCGCGCTCGGCTGCAGGTAGATCGGCAGGTGCCAGAGCGTCCAGATCACGCCGGTGATCGCGCCGGCGGCCGCGATGCTGTATCGGCGCCGGAGTCGCGGCTGGAGGAACCCGCGCCAGCCGATCTCCTCACCGATGACGAGCACGAAGATCAGCACCTCGATCGCGCTGATCGTCCCGAACCCGAGCGCCCCGCCGCCAGACAACAGGTGCGCCAGGCGACCCGCGGCCGCGACCCCGAATGGGATCCCGACGGCGGCGAGGTACCAGATCCACGGCTGGCGCCAGGCAGTGATCCGCTGGCGCAGCTCACCGAACGTGCCGTCGGCCCGGGTTACGACGATCGCCGCGATGGCTGGCCCGAACAACGCGAGCAACCCGAAGAAGACCGAGATCGCGACTAGGAATGTGAACGCCCAGCTGTAGGCGAAGGCGATCAGGACATAGGCGGGGATCGGCCACCGGACGATGGCATTGCGGATCGCGGTCATATGGCGTCCCTCCTCCGACACGTCGCTCGTCGGCGATGTTGCGATCACCCGTCGACCGCCCGTCCGTGCTGCCGACTCTCGTTCTCGGCCAGCCGCCGCTCGATCGCTGTGAGTCGTTCGAGTACGGCCTCGAGCGTCGGGACCGCCTCGTCCGCGTCGCCCGAGCATCGACGCCGGCCAGCTCGTCGGGGACGGGCAGGCCGCGCTCCTCGAACTTCCGGGCCGCGAGGGCCATCGACTCGGCGCGTGCGCCGTACCCGCGCCGGCAGCGTGTCCAGAAAGACGACCAGGATGACCGACGTCCACAGGACGATCCCCAGGTTCGCGACGAGCGTCGCCGCCAGTTCCCGTGGGATCCAATCGGGCATCGGCGCCGTGCCGATCCCGATCGGATACCCGAGGACATGCACGAACAGGCCGAGTGCCAGCGTCGCGCTCATGGCAACCGCCGAGATCTTGCCGGACTCGCTCCAGGCTCGCGCCCGCGCGGGGTGGCGACGATCCAGTCGACTTCCTTGTCGAGCGCCCTCGATCGACGGTCCATCAGCGCAGCTCCACCTGCGAGCCACCAGTCGTGTCGACTGGCGCGTTGGCGTTACCGGTGACGCTCACGTGCGAGCCGCCGGTCGCCGAGCCGGTGACTGCGTCGCTCGCCTGGAGCTCAGCCCGACTGCCGCCGGACAGGTCCACGTCAACGGTCCCCGCGGACAGCCCGTCAAGCTCCGCCACGGAGCCGCCGCTGACACCGGTCGATCGTCGTTGCAGTGCCCGTCGCCGTCAGCACGGAGCCACCGCTGAGCTCGACCTTGAAACCGTCCGAGGCGAGCCCGTCGATCGAACCGCGGGACCCACCGCTGAGGACGATCCCGTCCAACGTCGGGGTGGCGAGGATGACCTCGACCTGCTCGAGGTCGTGTAGCCCTTGGCACTGCGGATCCGCAGCGTGCCATCGGACACCTCGGTCACGATCAGCGGCAGGATGTTGCCCTGCGCGCGCACCTCGAAGGGTGACGCTGGGCCGATGCCGACCGAACGTGGATCCCGGCACCGGTTTCGATGCGCGAGAACGTGTCGGTCTGGCGGGTCTCGCTCGTGACCGCCCCTTCGCCGCGGGTACCGCAGCCGGTCACGGTGCCGGCCAGCGCCACCACGGCGGCCAGGATGAGCGCTCGCCTCGTCACTGTGCGACTCCCCTCCCCGACGCGTCCGGCGGTTCTCGCGACAGCGCCTTATGACGGCCACACCGAGTTGGGCGGTCGGGATGCCGACTGAGCCTACACCTCGGGTGTCAGGCCTCCCTTGGCTCGCGGAGCGGCCGCCGCGCGATCGCGCGGCGGCCGCGATCTAATCCCTAGTGGCCAAGCCTCCGGGCCGTGCCGTCGACGGGGTCGGTGAGCGGGATGCCCATCGTCGCGAGGATCGTGGGCATGACGTCCGGGGTGTGGAACGGCCGCCCGGTCGCCGCCCCGAACGCGAGGCTCGGTGACCAGAAGACCATCGGCACGCGCTGGACCGATTCCTGCGCACCGCCGTGGTCCCCGTAGACGCCGTAGCTCGTCTTGTCGTGGAGCAAGGCGACGATGTCCGGACCGTTCGGCGAGGCCATCGTGTCGACGATCTCCTGGCCGTGGTCCTTCCACCAGTCCTTCTCGGACTGGGTCATCTTGTTGGTGCCATACAACGCGTAGCCTGCACCGGAGCGGTAATACGTCGCGGTCGCGCCGGGCAGCTGCAGGGCCGCCGCGGCAGCTTCACGCATCTTGGCCGGCGATCGGTTGATCAGCCAGGCCTCGACCGCGGTCGACCCATACACGAAGGAGAGGTTGTTCGTCGCCCGGAGCGGCGCCAGTGCGGGCGACGGATTGTTGTACGGTCGTCGTGTCGATCATGGCCGCTCCCGATCCGGCGTCCCACACGCCGTTCGGCGCGTAGTACCAGTTCGTGTCACCCGCGGCCGCCGTGTTCTTGCCGTAGAAGTTGGCCCCGTACGTCGCGCCATGGTCCGCCGTCAGCACGACGAGGGTTTCGCCACCCTTCGCGGTATCGACGGCGGCGATCGCCGTCAGCAGCTTGCCCAACTGGACGTCGGCGTTCTCCGCTGCGCACTTGACGTGCGTCTGCTGGGCGCCGGTCGTGCAGGACGCTGGAGCGACATCGGCGTCGGCGCCCCACATGTGCGCGGACTTGTCGATGGCCCCGAGCGTGATGAACATGCCAGACCAATTCTCGGCACCCATCATCTCGATCGCGGCATCGGCCACCCATGTGTCCCCACCGAGATGTCCTGCCTGGGCCGAGGCGTCGGTTCCCGGGAAGAACCGATTGCCGTCCTCGGGATACATGAACGACGGGAAGGCGGCCTTGGTGCCGTAGTCGTGGTTCGAGTCGGAGTTGATAAAGAACCGCCCGCACAAGAGCGGATCAACTGCGTCGGCTCTCCGGATGTAGGTGGGAACGTTCTTGCCGACAGGTTCACGCCACCGGCCGTTGAGCCCGGCCCCGTCGACGCTCAAGTTCCGACAACCGGTCGGGTAGTCCGACGTGACGTTCGTGCGCCTGCTGGACAGTCGAACGGCGATGTCCCCTGTTGCGGCCGTCGCCGACTCCACGGCATACGACTTCTCGCCGACCGTGATGAACTTCGTGCCCGGGTACGTGCTGTGCAGGTAGTCGGCGAGCTTCGGATAGTCCTCGCGCGTCACGAGCGTGCCGAAATCGGTCAGGCTCAGGTCGCCCGTGATGTGCATCGCATCGACGCCCTTCCCGAACACGTTCGCCGAATCGCGGTACGCCTCGTCGACCCAACCCATGTTCTTCGGGGACTTGCCCGAGGTGATCACGTTGTGGGCGATCACGGTCTCGGACGCCATGTAGCCGAGGTACGCGTTCTTGAAGTCGGTGCCGGCATCGCGGATCCGACGGAAGTTCGGCATCGCGAATTGGTCGGCGTACTTCGACAGCATCTGGTCGAACAGCACGATCACGACGCGGTTTGGCGCCGGCACCGCCGCTCGAACGACGGCAGAGCTGCCGGACAGCGCCGCGCCAGCAGCATGACGGTTGCCAGGACAGTGAACCGAGATCGTCGACGCGCCACGGATCTCCTCCTCCTCGTTAACCGGGCGTTAACCCGGTCAGCCTGTCGGCGAAGTCTAGGCCTCGGCCGTCAGCGCGTTGGGCCGTTCGCACAGGGACGGCCGCGAGGGGTTCACCTCGCGGCCGTCCGTCGCTAGGGCGGTGCCTAGGCGTCGCTACGGCTGAAGCGGGCAGCCGCGTGATCCAGTACGGGGTGGTCGCGGTCGGCGGCGTCGTGAACCGCGCGTTGACCACCCACAGCGCCCCGAGCGTCTTGGTCGCCGTCGTCGGCACGTCGAGGGCACCTGGGGTCGGTGCCTTGATCTCGCCGAGCAGCTTGGCGTGGCGCATGCCGTCGGACAGGCGCAGTACGGCGACCAGGTTGTTCATGTTGCGCACGACATACAGCGTTCGACCGCTGATCTCGAGCCCGTCACCGTTGGTGACGAGGTAGCCGCCGGTATCGATCGACCGGGCGATGCCCGATGTCGGGTTGATCCGGAACAGCAGACCGGTGTTCGACTGGACGAGGATCAGGAACCCGTTCCGGGCCGCGATGCCGTTCGCGTTGAAGCCGGTCGTGTACGTGATATCGCCACGCAGCTTCATCGTGTGCGCCTTGGAGGGGTCGAGCAGCTTGCCGTTCCGGCCCAGCGGGACGACCGCGAGCTGCTGGTTCACCGAGTCGGTGGCGTAGACGGCATTGCGGGCGATGTCGAGGTCGTTGAGGAAGCCCGTGCCAGTGAACGTGTAGGTCTGGAGCAGCTTCCCGGTGCTCGCCTTGTACACGCGGATCGTGCCGGTCGGACCACCGGCGACCCACAGTCGACCCCAGCCGTCGATGTGCAGACCGACCGAGACGTTGCCGGCCACACCCGGAACGAGGACGTGCCCCTCCCCGGTCCTGGCATCGGCCGTCCAGATCGAGCCGTCAGCGAGCGAGCCGGCATACAGGTGCGCGCCGCGCGATTCGATGCCCTCGGGCTGGAAGCCAGCCGGCAGGTCGATCGTGGCGGGCAGGTCGCTGGTGTGCGCCGAGACGGCAGGCGCAAGCGCGACCGACAGCCCCAGAACGAGGCCGATGATCGTCGCGAGGCGACGAAGGGACGGGGACATGGCAAACCTCGGGTGCGGCGGGTGACGTCCGGGCTCGTCGAGCCTAGGCCGGATGGGGTTGGCAGCGCAGCGCCGTTCCAAGAGGCCACCTTGCGTTGCCATTGCAGCGACGTATCACCTCGCGGGCTCGCTAGAACGGGAGACCGCTCAGGCCGACCTTCGTGCCGGGCCAACTCGAGTGGCGCGTTCCCCTAGGACCCGTGCCATCCCGCGGAAAATCAGACCATGGATCGGATACAAGACGAACCAGTAGGCCAGACCCGGCAGTCCCTTCGGCTCGAAGAACGCCGTCTGGATGAGATCGGACCCACGAGCGCTGGGGACGACCTCGTATTGCAGCCAGGCGCGACCAGGCACGCGCATTTCAGCACGCAAGCGGAGGAGCTCGGGGCGGTGAATTTCCTCGACGCGCCAGAAGTCGAGCGCGTCGCCAACGCGCAAATGCTCAGGGTCACGCCGACCAAGGCGCATACCAACACCGCCGACGATGCGGTCGATCAAGCCGCGGACGCGCCACAACCGGTTTGCGTACGGCCAGCCGGCGGAACCGCCGACGCGCTCGATCTCAGCGAAGACCCGCTCTGGCGAGGCAGCGATGGCTCGCTTGCGTCGCTCGACGATCATGCCTTCGCGCGACGTGACTGACGTCAGGTCCACCTTGTCAGGGGTCGCGATGGTGTCGAACCAGGTCGATTCGACGGGGTCGGGATCGCTCCGGTCCATCGCCCGTTCGAGGGCGTCGACGTAGGAAAGGGGATGCAATCCAAACGCTGCAGCGGGCCGGGGGTCGCGCACCACAACTTCGTTCCGAAGCCCCTCGATCAACGGTCGAGCGATCGCCGCGGGGACGGGTGTGACCAGATTCACCCAATACGAGCTCAGGCGCGGTGTGAGGACCGGCACGGGGATCATCAGGCGTCGCAAGCCTCTAAGGCGAGCGTAGGTCCGCATCATGTCGCCGTACGACAGGACGTCTGGTCCGCCCACCTCGACGATGCCCGTCACCTCGGGATGATCCAGCGCCCCGACGAGGTAGGCGAGCACATCGCGAACGCCGATCGGCTGGCAGCGAGTTGCAACCCAACGCGGCGTGATCATGATCGGGAGTCGCTCCGTAAGGTGCCGCAGGATCTCGAACGAGGCGCTCCCTGATCCAATGATCACTGCGGCCCGGAACTCGGTGACGCTGACGCCGACAGAGCCGAGTTCGGCGCCGGCCACGTGACGGCTCCGCAGGTGGTCCGACAGGCCAGCGGCGTCGTCGCCCAGTCCACCCAGATACACGATCCGGCACACCCCCGCGTGGCTGGCCGCCTGTGCGAAGTTTTTGGCGGCCCGGCGATCTCGCTCCGCAAATCCTTGCTCGCCAGCGCGCATCGAATGCGCCAAGTAGTACGCAACGTCGATCCCGTCGAGCGCGTAAGTAAGGGTTGCCGCGTCGAGAAGGTCGGCTTCGACGACGCGCTCGAGCGGGAATCGCGCAGCGAGGGACCGGGTGTCGCGGCTTGTCAGAGTCAGCGCGTGTCCGCGCTCGCGAAGCCGTGGTACGAGGCGGCTCCCGATATACCCGCTTGCCCCTACAACGAGAATCCGCACGAAATCCCTCTCACTCGGGATCAGGTGACTGAATGAATCAGCCCGATCATTCGAGGGAAATTGTCCAACGGAGTCCGTGCGATCGGCGGATCGTGGCCTCGCGTTTCCATGCGCTGCGCGCGACAGTTGCGATCCCCGCCGACGCCCCGATCGATCCGTGCCCTCCGGGTCGACGGCGGCCTAGCTCGAGATCGTGCCGCGCTTCCAGACCGTGCCGGGCATCGCGACCATCAGCACCCACGTCGCGCCGAACCGGCACTCCTCGGTCGTGCAGGTGCTGATATCGACCGGCTCCGGTTCGAGCGACAGCTCGTCGCCGTGGATCTCGTACTTGAATTTCATGTCATTGATCACGATCCCGTCGGCGCCCTCGAGCTTGTACTCGCCGTCATCGACCTGCTGGCCGTTGAAGTCCTTCGACCCGAACTCGCCGTCGGCGGTGAAGTAGTGCGAGTGCTTTCGCGGTACGGCACCGGCGCACGGGTGGGCCGGATCCTTGAGCTGCGACGCTTCGGTGACGCCCGGGACGAGCTCGTTGCCGTAGACCTGTTCAGCGACGAATTCGGGCAGACCCGCCTCGTCGAGCATCGTCATGATCCGCTGGCAATCGTGGGTGCCGACCCACTCCCCGACGATCGAGGACGTGCCGGACGCACTCGTCGATGGCGCCACCGAGCCTGTTTCCGGGGCGACCGAAACGGGCGCGGACGTGACCCCCGCGGCTCCGCCGGATGGAGCCGCTGTCGATGTCGCAGCACCCGAACAGGCCGTGGTCAGCAACCCGCCGATGACGACGCTGAGCAGGAGCCTGCGACCCACGCGCATCAGTCGAAATCGAAGATCGTGTTGCCCTCGTAGAACGTCAACACGTACGAGCAGCGCTGGCAGATGAGCATCTCCACGCGGTGGGCGGTCAAGCCCCATGCGCTATCGAACTTGCCCTCCTCGCGTCGGAACGTGCCATTGCCACAGAGCGGACACATCGGGCGGTCTCGACCACCGAGCACGCCGGGATCGTTCGCTGGATCGGTCATGGGGCTTCCCTCCTTGTGCCTCCCGATCATACGGAACCTCCCCGGCGCCTCCATCGGCGCTCCACATTCGCCCGCGAGTATCCGACGCATGGAACGGCCACCAAGCGAGTGGCCACAGACAAAGGAGCACACGCATCCATGCGTAACTTGTTCATCGGTTTGCTGATCGTCGCGGCGATCGTGATCGGCGGTGGGTTCATCGCCAATACGGCCTACCAGGCCGGCCTGCAGACCGCGGTCACCACGGCCGCGGCCAACGCGCCGGACGGCACCGTCGTCACCCCGGTCGTCCCGGGCGGCTACGGCTACCCGTACGGCTATGGCTACGGCTACGGGCCGGGTTGGGGCCACGGGTTCTCGATCTTCGGGTTCCTCGGCACCCTGCTGTTCATCTTCATCATCTTCGGCCTGCTGCGCGCCGCCTTCGGGCGCGGCCGTGGCTGGGGCGGCGGTGGTTGGGGTGGCGGCTACGGCAAGTGGGGCCCCGGTGGTCCCGGTCGATGGGCCAACGGCGAGCACGACCCGCGCAGCCGGTTCCACCAGACCTTCGAGGACTGGCACCGGGAGTCGCACGGCGGATCGAGCTCGACCGGCGAGTCCGGCTCGTCCGGCTCGACTGGCTCGAGCGGATCCAGCGGCTCGACCCCGCCGACCTCCGGCGGAACGGCGAGCTGACACTCCCCCACGGAACTCGCGCCCTCCCGGGCACCCCGGGAGGGCGCCTCCGTGTCGCTACGATGCCATCGATGAATCGCACCATCCTCGTGGTCGATGACGAGCCACGGATCGTCGAGCTGGCACGCGACTATCTCGAGCACGCCGGCTTCGACGTCGTGACCGCCTCCGACGGCCCCACGGCCCTCGCCGCGGCCCGCGACAAGGCACCCGACCTCGTCGTCCTCGACCTCGGTCTCCCTGGGCTCGATGGCCTCGACGTCACCCGCCAACTCCGCCAAGGCCAGTCGACCGCGGCGCTCCCGATCGTGATGGTCACGGCCCGGGACGACGAGCTCGACAAGCTGCTCGGCCTCGAGCTCGGTGCCGACGACTACCTCACCAAGCCGTTCTCCCCGCGCGAGCTCGTCGCCCGCGTGAAGGCCGTGCTGCGCCGTGCCGATCGCCCGATCGGTGCCGGCGACCTGATCCGCGTCGGCGACCTCGAGCTCGACGTCCCGCGAATGCGGACCGAGGTGGCCGGCAGGTCCATCGATCTGACCCCGACCGAGTTCACGCTTCTCGCCACCCTCGCCCGCCAGCCGGGCCGCATCTTCACGCGCTCGCAACTGCTCGACGCGCTCCACGGGGTGGCGTTCGAGAGCTACGAGCGCGCGATCGACTCGCACATCAAGAACCTGCGTCGCAAGCTCGAGCCCGATGCGCGCCAACCGCGTTACGTGCTGACCGTGTACGGCGTCGGCTATCGAATGGCGGACGATCGATGACGGACCCGCAGGACCGGCCGACCGGCGACCGGCCCGAGCCGCAGCGCGGCCCACCCTGGCGCGGCGGACCCCCGTGGCGCGGCGGACCTCCGTGGTCGGAGGAGGGCGGCCCCGAGGATTGGCGCGAATACCGCCGCGAGATGTGGCGGCGACGCCAGCAGTGGCGCGGCGGACAGTGGCCACGGCGCGCCCCGGTGTTCGGCTGCCTGTTCGCCATCGTGTTCGCGCTGATCGTGGGCTGGATCATCGCCGGGACCACGATCCTGATCTCGAACATCGGCACGCCGCCGGCGATCCTGCTCGGGATCCTGGTGATCGCGCTGATCGCCTGGGTCGGGCGTCGCCTCAACCGCTCGGCACGCACGCTCGACGACCTCGTCGAGGCGACGGCCCGGGTCGAGGCCGGTGACTACTCGATGCGCGTGACGCCGCCACGAAGGGGACTCCGCTCGGTCCGCCACCTCGTGCGCGGGTTCAACACGATGGTCGATCGCCTCGAGCGGAACGAGGACCAGCGCCGGACGCTGCTCAACGACGTCAGCCACGAGCTGCGGACGCCGTTGAGCGTGATCGCCGGCAACCTCGAGGCGATGATCGATGGCGTCCACCCGGCCGACGAGCCGCACCTCACCGCGATCCTCGAGCAGGCCGGGGTCATGGAGCGGCTGATCGACGACCTGCGCACGGTCGCGCTGTCCGAGGCGGGGACGCTGCCGCTGCACACCGAACCCACCGATCCCGACGTGCTGATCGAAGAGGTCGTGCGCTCGTTCGCCGGCGCTGGCGGCGCGCCGGGAGGCACGACCGAGGTGACCGTCACGGCCGATGTCCCATCCGATCTGCCGATCATCGACGTCGACCCGGTTCGACTCCGCGAGGTCCTCGCCAATCTCGTCGGGAACGCCGTGCGCCACACCCCGCCCGGCGGCACCGTCACGGTCCGTGCCCGGGCCCTGGACGATCGACTCGAGATCCGTGTGATCAACACCGGCCCCGGCATCGACCCCGACGTCCTCCCCCACGTCTTCGACCGGTTCGTCAAGGGCGCCGGCTCGACCGGCTCGGGCCTCGGCCTCTCGATCGCCCGCCACCTCGTCGCCGCCCACGGCGGCACCCTCGACGTCGAATCGACCGGCCCGACCGGGACGACGTTCCTCGCGACGCTCCCGCTTACGGGCGAGTGATCCGGACGTCGTCCACGGCGGCCTCGACCGTCGAGGCTGAGCCCCGGTCCTCGGCAACGAACACGATCCGGATCGTCTGGCCGGCCCACGGCGTCATCGAGACCGACACGGTCGTCCACGACGGCCGATCGGTGTTCGCGGCGCCGAACTCCCGCTTGACCAGCGTTCGCGTCCCGTCCTCCGCCTCGACGTACGCACGGAACGTGTCCGCGGACGACGAGTTCGAGGCGTGCGCCAGGTAATAGCGGAACGTCAGGCTGCCGACCGGCGCGGCCGGCAGGGTGATCGCCCCTGAGCGGACAGTGGTCGGCCCGCCGTCGAGATCGTTGGCAGACGCCGATGATCCGGCCGCCGCGCCCGTGACCAGCAACGCTCGACCCGATGGCGCCGTTCCGGCCTGGTACGCGGTCGGGGCTGGATCGGCTCGCTGCCAGGCACCGCCGCGCACGCCATCGGTGCCGTCCGGGTTCACCGTCCATCCGCGGGAGATCTCGAAGTCGTCGTAGAACGGCCCGCAGTCGGCCTTCTCCTTGCCGATGATCGTGTACCGGCAGCCGGCCTGCTCCATGAGGTACAGGATCGCGTCCTTGTTGCGCTCGGTCTCGCGGGTGATGACCTCGTCGGGCGGGTAGAACCGGGAGAGGCTGCTCACCTGCGAGTGCGAGGGATAGAGCTCGATCGTGTACATGAAGATGCGGTGGCGCCCGTACGCCCAGTCGATCTCGTCGCCGTCGGTGATGTACAGCGAGCTCGACTGCATCGGGTGGTAGCCGTTCTTACTGGCCATGGCCCGACCGATCCCCGCGAGCGCCGCCTGATCGTCCCTGGTCATGTCGGCCGGCACGTCGGCGGTCGTGTAGCCATACGGCCAGAGGACCTGCGCGCCTGCGGAGTGGAACGTGATCGCTGCGGTGATCTGCTGTCGACCACCCTGCACGCGCGACGCGATGAAGTCGCGGATGACGCGGGTCTCGGGCGCCGAGAATGCCCTCGATCCGTGGTAGGTCGCGGACGACTTCGAGCTCGACGAGCCGCCGCAGCACGCCCAGCGGTAGTCGTAATTCCGATTGAGGTCCGTGCCGACCGCGGTCGTGCCGGCGTTCGGCTGGCGGTTCTTGCGCCAGCCGCGGTAGGGCGAGCCGGTGAGGTCGTACTGCCCGCCGTCGGGGTTGACCATGAACACGATCCAGATCTCGCGGCGGTCGACGAGCCGCGTGACGCGCCGATCCGAGCCGTAACCGGTGGTCAGCCAGCGCATGATCGCCAGCGACTGCTCGACGGAGAGGTGCTCGCGGGCGTGGTGCAGCGAGTCGAACAGCACCTCGGGCTCGTCCTCGTCGGTCCCGACGTTGTCCGAGATCTTCACGGCCCAGATGTCGCGGCCCTGGTAGCTCTTGCCGATCGACCGCTTGGCGATGATTGCCGGGTGGGCGGCCACGGCCGAGTCGATCGCAGCCTCGACCTCGGTGTAGTTGTGGTAGCGGCTGTCCTTGGCTGGGAAGTTCGGCTCGGCGGCCGCGACGGGAACGGCGGCCACAGTGCCGAGGATCGAGGCAAGGAGGGCGCCAAGCAGCGCCAGGGCGGCGGGCAGGGATCGCATGACCGCCAGTCTGCCGGGTCGGCACGCAGGATGCCAATCGGGCGAACCGGCTAGGCCCCGCCCGGACGATGGGCAGGCACGGCCGGCGCGGCGCCGGGAGCGGCGACCTCTTTCCCGCACGATGCGACGATTTCGTTGCATCGGCCTCCGAGATTCCGATCCCAACCTGGACTTCGTGCGTGATCCGACGACTCCGCTCGCTGGGCCGGCCCGCGCCGTGCGCGGCCGCCCAGATTCTCGACCCCGAATCCAACGATTTCGTCGCATCTCGCGGCGACGAAGGGCCTCCCCGGAGGCTCGACGAGCACGCCGCGGAACTGATCCATGCCCTCGGGAGTCTCACCCGGGACGGACCGAGCCCACGGCGGGGCGGCCGTTCACAGGAGGATCGACGATGCGATCGATCACTCGTGCCGGCAGGCGCTCCTTCGCCCTCGCCGCCGGCCTCCTCCTGGTCGCCATCAGCGCGGCCCCCGCTCTAGCCTGCGGCGGGCTCATCGGACCGAATGGGGCGGTCAACCTCCTGCGGACGACGACGTTCGCGGGCTACCACGACGGGGTCGAGCATTACGTGACCTCGTTCGAGTTCGCCGGGGGCGGGGGTGCCTTCGGCAGCCTCACGCCACTCCCCGGAGTACCGACGAGCGTCGAGAAGGGTGGCGACTGGACGCTCCAGCGCTTGATCCGCGAGACGGACCCCGTGCCCGAGGCCGCGTTGTTCGGCGCGGTGCGAGCGTCAGCGGCGGCGAGCGCCGAGGTCCTCATGGAAGTCACGATCGATGCCCTGGACATCACGGTCCTCAAGGGCGGCGCCCAGGAGGTCGGCACGTGGGCCACCGACCACGGCTTCCGGCTCCCGCCGGACGCGCCCGAGGTGCTCGACTTCTACGCGCAGCGCAGCCAGATCTTCCTGGCCGCGGCGTTCGACGGCGAGGCCGCTGCGGCACGCGGGCAGAACGTCGGAGATGGCACGCCCGTGCACATCACGATTCCGACCGACAACCCGTGGGTCCCGTTGCGGATCCTGGCCCTTGGCAAGACCGGCAATGAGCATGTCGATGCCGACGTGTACCTGATGACCGACCACTCCCCGGCCCTGCTGCCGCAGCCCGACGGGTTCAACGGCATGAAGCTCCAGCATTCGAGCGCGGCCACGGAGTCGTTGCTCGCCGACCTGCGGTCCGACCGCGGGATGGAGTGGGTGCCCGACTCGGCGTGGTTGACCAAGATCGCGATCGATGCCGACGCACCGCAGCTCGGCTATGACCTCGCGGTCGATGCGTCCGGTGCCGGTTCGCCGTCCCGTGTCGCGGCCGGTCTCGATATGCCCGGTGCCTCCGACCCGACCGTGATGGCGGCGCTCCGCTGGTTCGCGACGGTGTCGTTCGTCGGCGTGTCGGTCGGGGCGATCGTGCTGTTGATCGCACGGACCACGAATGATCGGCTCCGGCCGGCCTAGTCCCGTGCCAGTAGACGTCCCGGCTTCGGCCGCGACTTCCATGGTTTCCAAGGCCCGCCGGCCGGGGCGTCTCGCCCTGGTCGGCGGGATCGCGTTGTCGCTCGGGCTGGCGGGGATCGCCGCCGCCTGGGTCCAGGCTCCCGGCATCGGTCTCGAGCCGGCTACCACGGCCGACATCGGGATCCACTTCTCGCACTTCACGCCGAGCGAGGTGGTCGCGACGGCCGGACGACCGATCACGATCACGCTGTCCAACACCGACCCGATCGACCACGAGTGGCTCGTGGGCGACACCGCGTTCCACGAGCGGCATCGAACCGGCACCGAGCAGCACCACGGTGCGCGCCCGACCGAGGTCTCGATCCCGGCCGGCGCCACGGTCACGACGACCGTGGTCTTCGACCAGCCAGGCGACTACCTGTACATCTGCCACCTGCCGGGCCACGAGCAGTACGGGATGGTGGGCGTGTTGCGGGTGCTACCCCGGTCCTGACGGCCGACGCCGGCGGCAGAAGCTGACGGTCAGCGATCGAGGACGGGCGGCTCGTGGGTGACCGGCGGGAGATCGAGCTGCGAGACCCAGTTTGCGATCTCGTCGCCCGCAGCGACCCAGACGTCGTCCATCGACTGCGCTCGCGCGATCAGTTGCTCGAGCGCGGCGGCACGGGCCGGTCGGCCGCTGATGAACGGGTGCATCGTGAGGTCGAACAGCCCACCCACCTCGACGATCGCCTCGAGCTCCTCGCCCCACGCCGCGCAGACCTCGCTCGGCCGCAGGATCGGCGACGACGCGTACCCGGGCACGTAGTTGTACCGGTTCCAGTCGTCGAGGCTCCAGTGCATGGGCAGCTCGATCAGCCCCGAGGACCATCGATACGGATGGTCCGAGTCCATCATCCCGGAGCTGTACGTGAAGCCGTTCCTGGCCAGCAGGTCGGGCGTGCGGAAGTTCATGTCGCATGACGGCGCCCGGTAGCCGATCGGGCGGATGCCCAACACCGAGTCGAGCGCTTCGAGCCCGCGGGTGAGGTAGCCGACCTCGGTCGCCTCGTCCTTGCCGCGGACGCTCTCGTGCATGTACCCGTGATGGCCGATCTCGTGGCCGGCATCGCGGATCGAGCGCGCCACGTCCGGCCACGTCTCGGCGACCCAGCCCGGGACGAAGAACGTCGTCCGCAGCTTCCGTCGGTCGAGCATCCGGAGCAGCCGCGGCACGGCGACCTGCGGGCCGTATCGCTGGTGGCCGATCACGTCGAGGTAGTCGACGACCTCGGGATGGTCGGTGAGCATCACGGCTTCCGCGTCGACGTCGAAGGTGAACATCGCGGCCGCGCGGTAGCCGTCGGGCCAGCGGAAACCTTGGGGCAGTGGGTCCATGCGCGAACGATACTGGCGGGGTGCCTCCCCTGCCCGATGTTCGAGCCACGGCGCGAGCGGCCGTCCTGACCGAGGTCGGTCGGCCGGTCGAGATCCGCGAGCTCGAGCTGATCGAGCCGCGAGATGGCGAGGTCCGCGTGCGGATGCTGGCGTCCGGCGTGTGCCATTCCGATCTGCACGTGCGCGACGGGGAGTGGGACCGCCCGACGCCGATCGTGATGGGGCACGAGGGCGCAGGCGTCGTCGAGGCGGTCGGGCCGGGCGTCACATCGCCGCGTGTCGGCGACCTCGTCGCACTCGCCTGGCTGATCCCGTGCGGCGTGTGCCGCTCGTGCCGACGAGGCGAGGTGTGGGCGTGTCCCGACTCACCGTCCTACCGGCACACGCTGCTCGACGGCAGTTTGGCGTTCCGTGGCGTCCGGTCGTACTGCGCGATCGCGACGATGGCGTCGCACTCGGTCGTGCCGGCTGCTGCCGCCATCCCGGTCCCGCCCGACACGGATCCGGCGGTCGCGGCGCTGATCGGCTGCTGCGTCACGACAGGCGTCGGCGCGGTGCTCAAGACCGCGGCCGTGCCAGCTGGCCGTTCCGTGGCGGTGATCGGGCTCGGTGGCGTCGGCCTGTCGTGCCTCATGGGCGCGGTGCTCGGCGACGCGTCGCAGATCGTCGCGATCGACCGCGTGCCCGCGAAACTGGACGTGGCCCGATCGTTGGGCGCGACCGACACGATCGTGGCGACCGACGACCCGGCCGCGACGATCGAGGCGCTGCGCGACCTGACCGACGGCGGCCCCGATTACGTCTTCGAGGCGATCGGCCGACCCTCGACCGTCGAGCTCGCGATCTCGGCGCTCCCGGTCGGCGGCACGGCCGTGCTCGTCGGCATGACGCCGGTCGGCGACCGTGCCTCGTTCGAGGTCTACCCGTTCGTCGATGGTGCGCGGCGGATCATCGCCTCGAACTACGGCTCGGCGGAGCCGGCGATCGACTTCCCGCGCTATGCGGCGTGGTCGATCGAGGGACGCCTCCCGGCGTCAAGGCTGATCGATCGGCGGATCGGGCTCGATGACCTCGAGGACGCCTTCGCCGCGATGCGGCGCGGGCGAGTACGTGCGCCAGGTGATCGACTTCGGCTGACGGCTGTCGGCTAGTCCTGCGAGAAGTCGGCCGTACTCGGGATCTGCGCCGGCGGTGTGCCGATCACGATCGCGATCTGCCGCCGATCGGTCAGCTCGATCGCGCGCGGGTCGCCCGCGTAGCGCTGGCCGTTGAGGTAGATGGCGATCGGCTGTGGGCTGCAGTACGTGCCGACGCACGACTCACTCAGGTCGACTCCCCACTCGGTGAAGAACTGCCCGAGGGTATTCGACACCTGGGTGTCCGACTCCGTGTGGATGATCCCGGTCCCGGCGTGCGTATGGAGTGGCGAGATGCACGGCTGGCCGCACACTTTGATGCCGCCGTACGAGACCCCACCGGGATCATCGAACCGGATCACCTCCGGATCGTTGATGTTGATGCCGATCCCCGCCGGAACGGCGATCGGCTTGCCGTCGACGAAGACATCCAGGTGCGCGTGGACGTGATTGGCCCTGCCTTCACTCGGCCCGGGCTCGAGACCGGCCGCGACCGTCCGTTCCAGCGGATCTGGCGGGGCGGGCCATGCGACAGCCGCTCCGGCCTTGACCGATGCCGACGCCCCCGCTCCCTGAGCGGACGACGCGGTTGGCCCATCGAGGACGCGCGACCCCAGGCCGCTCGCGACGACAGCAACGGCCGCGACGCCGATGACGAGCCCCAGGAGCAGGAGCATTCGGGTGCGGGTTCCGGTTCTGGCAGCGTTCATCGGGTGAGGATAGTGTCCGAGCGGCGGCCCTTGTTGCCGCCGGTCGACGGTCGTCGATCGACGGTTGCCGGTCGCGCCAGACGGTCGATCGCCACTCGATGGCGGCGATCCTGTCAAATGTGCCCCAGGCGGACATTGGGCACGGGTCCGGGGGAAATTCTCGGCCCCACCGCGGATGAATATGCACCGATTGCGGCGGATCGTGCTCCGACAACGGCGGTCTGCATGACGATGCAGGCAGTTGGTCCTCGGCTATGCAGCCCACTCGGCCGAACGTGCAGGTGGTGCACATTTGTCAGGAATGGGGACGTTTCCGAGTGCCCGAGACGCGCTTAGCCGCCGCGGGCTGCTCGCTTCTTCTTCTTGCGCTTCGCAGCTGCTTCGACGACGGGGCCCGGCCTGGGTTCCTGGTGCGCCGGCGGTGCGACGTCCTCGTCCTCGTCCTCGGGCGGCGCGATCA
The DNA here is from genome assembly GCA_963788235.1 of uncultured Chloroflexia bacterium. Lineage (GTDB taxonomy): Bacteria > Chloroflexota > Limnocylindria > Limnocylindrales > CSP1-4 > SPCO01. The sequence goes on from CAWBFV010000007.1 coordinate 22,431, forward strand.
CCGGCGGCTCCGGCTCCTCGATCGGTGGGAGGAGCTGGCGACCCGTGATCAGCCGCGTGCCTCGGCCGTGCGTCAGGAACGAGAACGCCCAACGGACCAGCACGACCAGCCGGTTCGCGAACCCGATCAGGTACGTGATGTGGATGCCGAGCCAGAGGAGCCATGCGAGGAAGCCGCCCTGCTGGCCGAACGGCCCCATCCAGGGGATGTCGGTGACACCCGACAGCCGGCCGATCACCGCCACGTCACCGTGGTTGCTGTACCGGAACGGTTCCCACGGGCGGCCCAGGATCCGGCGCCGGATCACCTTGGCGGCATAGGCTCCACCCTGGATGCCGCCTTGCGCGACGCCAGGCGTGGCACGTTCCGGCTTCCACGGCTGCACGGCCGCATCGCCGACCACGAAGATCTCGGGATGACCGGGCACGGTCAGGTCCGGTTCAACCAGCACCCGGCCGTTGCGGTCGGTCTGCGCGCCGGCGGCTTCCGCGAGCTTGCGGGCGAACGACGAGGCGATCACGCCGGCACCCCACAGCACCGTGCGGGTCGGGATCCGCTCGGGCGTGGCCTCGCGGTCGGCAGACGGGACGACGCTGACCGACTCCTCGTCGATCGCGGTCACGGTCGTCGAGAGGCGCACGGTGACGCCCAGGCGCTCCAATTGGCGCTTCGCCGATGCGGATCGACCGGGCGGGAAGGTCGGGAGCACCCGATCGACCGCCTCGACCAGGATGATCCGTGCATCGGACGGATCGATCGCCCGGAAGTCGCGCTTCAGCGTGTCCCGGGCGATCTCGCCGATCGAGCCGGCGAGCTCGACGCCGGTCGGACCGCCACCGACCAGCACGAACGTCATCCACTCGGCGCGCCGTTCCGGATCGGCTTCCCGTTCCGCGGCCTCGAACGCGATCAGGACCCGCCGCCGGATTTCGGTCGCATCCTCGATGGTCTTGAGGCCCTGCGCGTACTGCGCCCAGTCGTCGTGGCCGAAGAACGTGTGGTGCGCGCCGGTTGCGACGATCAGCGAGTCGTACGCGATCGACCCGCCGTCGGAGACCTGCACCTCGCGCTTGTCGACATCGATGCCGACCGCCTCCCCGAGGATGACCGTGGCGTTCCGCTGGCGCGAGAGGATCGACCGAAGCGGTTGGGCGATCTCGCCGGGCGACAGCGCCCCGGTCGCGACCTGGTAGAGCATCGGCTGGAACAGGTGGAAGTTGCGCCGGTCGAGCAGCGTGAGCGCGACCTCGGGGTCGCTCTTGAGGTTGCGCGCCGCGTAGAGGCCGGCGAAGCCGCCACCGACGATGAGGACCCGATGACGGGTTCGATCCGAGCGCGGGAGCGTCACGCGAGGGTCAGGCGGCGGGCGGGTCGTCGTCCCGATCGGAGGTCTGGCCGGCCACGGCGACGCGCCGCGGTCGGGCCACGGCGGGGCGTCCCGGTCCGACCGGGATCGAATTGGGCGGCCGGGCGGTGCGTCGCCGGCCAGGCGCCTCGATGACCTCGGTCATCGCCGCCACATCGGGGACGGCAGCGCGATCCTGCTCGTAGTCCTGGTCCCAGCCGGTCCCGGTGTCGTCCCACGGCTCGACGACGGTCTCCCAGCCGGGCGACGCCGTATCGATCCGGGTGATCGGCCGCGGCTGGCGGAGCGGTCGGGGTCCGCCCAGGTCGAGGCCTGGTCCGACCGGGTTCAGCCGCCGCGGACCCCACGGTCGCGCCTCGACGACCTCGAGGTCGGCGTCGGCGGGCCGCGAATCGCAGCGATAGCAGCGAGCCAGGCGGAAATCGTTCACGGAACGACAGTTGGGGCAGACCCAGAACGAGGCTCGCTCGAACGCCCGCTGCCGGGCGGTGCGGGGCTGCACCACAAATCGATACAGCAGCCAGAAGGCCGTCGGTCCCGAGAGCAGGACCATGGCGATCAAGGCCGGTGGAACCAGTCCGATCCCGGCCCGCAGCGACTCGATCCACTCACCAATCGGAATTTGCAAGCGCGCACGCCCCCTGTACGTCCCTAGACTACACCGGAGCGCACAGGGTAATGGCAAGGGCAAGCCGCGTTTGTAGCAGTTTTGTCGCGGTCGAAAATCCTCGGACCGATGGCTCGCAGGAGCGTCGCCTCGGTCCTCGGAGAGCTCCTTACTTGTCTCGCTCGATCCTCCGACCGCTGGCTTGCAGCGATGTCGCCTCGGTCCTCGGAGAGCTCCCTAGTTGTCTCGCTCGATCCTCCGACCGCTGGCTCGCAGCGACGTCGCCTCGGTCCTCGGAGAGCTCCCTACTTGTCCCGTTCGGCCGAAGACAGCGTCGCCTGCGCGGCGGCCAGTCGGGCGACCGGTACCCGGAACGGTGAGCACGACACGTAGTCGAGCCCGAGCGCCTCGCACTTGAAGATCGACGCCGGGTCACCGCCGTGTTCGCCGCAGATGCCGAGCTCGATGTCGGGGCGCGTCGCCCGACCCTTGTCGACCGCGATCTGCATCAGACCAGCGACCGCGTCGTCCAGGGTCTGGAACGGGTTCGCCGGCAGGATGCCGTCCTCGACGTACTTGAGGAGGAAGCCGCCCTCGGCGTCGTCCCGGCTGTACCCGAACGTCATCTGCGTGAGGTCGTTGGTGCCGAAGCTGAAGAACGCGGCGTCCTTCGCGATCTCGTCGGCGGTCAGCGCGCCACGCGGGACCTCGATCATCGTGCCGAACTTGTAGTCGACCTCGACGCCGGCCTTCGATTCGACGGACTGCGCCTCGGCTTCGAGCAGCTCCTTGGTCCGCTTGAGCTCGTTGGCGTGCCCGACGAGCGGGATCATGATCTTGGCGATCGGGTTGCCGCCGGCAGCCTTGACCTTGATCTGCGCGTTGAGGATCGCCCGGGTCTGCACCTTCACGAAGTCGGGGATCATCAGCCCGAGGCGGACGCCGCGCAGCCCGAGCATCGGGTTCTGCTCGTGCATCGATTTGATCGTCGCGAGCAGGACCTTGTCCTCCTCGGACGCGCCGCCCGCCGCCTCGGCCTTCGTGACCTTGACGAGCTGCTCCTCGAGGTTCGGCAGGAACTCGTGGAGCGGCGGGTCGATCAACCGGATGACGACCGGCAGGCCGTCCATCGCCTTGAAGATGCCCTCGAAGTCGCCCTGCTGGAGGACCTCGAGCTTGGCCATCGCGGCATCGAAGCGGTCGATCGCCGCGCGGTCGTCGGCGTCGAGCTGCTCCCCGGCGTCACGCCTCGCCTTGGCCCGCGTCGCCTGGTTCGCGACGAGGATCGCGTCACGGACGATCTCGAGCCGCTCGCCCTCGCGGAACATGTGCTCGGTACGGCAGAGGCCGATCCCCTCGGCGCCGTAGCTGCGGGCCTGGGCGGCCTCCTCGGGCTTGTCCGCGTTCGTCCATACGCCCATGCGCCGGATCTCGTCGGCCCACTTGAGCACCTTCTGGAGCTCGGGCTGATCCTCGAAGCGCGCGTCGACCGTCGGCAGCTGTCCCATGTACAGCGCGCCGGTGGTGCCGTCGAGGCTGACCCAGTCACCCTCCTTGAACTCGGTCCCGGTCACGTTGCAGTGCGCCTGCTTCCCGGCGTAGTCGACCATCAGGTCCGCCGATCCAGCGACACACGGCTTGCCGATCTGGCGGGCGACGACCGCGGCATGCGAGGTCGCGCCGCCACGGGCCGTGATGATGCCCTGGCTGACGGCCATGCCATGGAAGTCGTCGGGCGACGTCTCGATGCGGACGAGGATCACCTTCTCGCCGTTGTTGACCCACTCGACGGCGGTGTCCGCATCGAACACGGCTCGACCGACCGCGGCGCCGGGCGACGCGTTGAGGCCGTTGACGATCTTGGTCGCGCTCTGGAGCGCGTTGGGGTCGAACGTCGCGCGCAGCAGCTGGTCGACGTGGGCGGGCTCGATGCGGGCGATCGCCTCTTCCTTGGTGATCGTGCCCTCGTCGACCATGTCGGCGGCGATCCGCACGGCCGCGGCCGCCGTCCGCTTCGCGGACCGTGTCTGGAGCATGTACAGGCGGCCGCGCTCGATCGTGAACTCGAGGTCCTGGACGTCGCGGTAGTGCGACTCGAGCTGCTGGCCGATCCGCTGGAACTCGGCGTAGACCTCGGGCATGTCGGTCTGCATCTGGGCGATCTTCGGCGCGGTGCGGATGCCCGCCACCACGTCCTCGCCCTGGGCGTTGGTCAGGTACTCGCCGAAGAGCATCTTCTCGCCGGTGTTCGGGTCGCGGGTGAACGCGACGCCGGTCCCCGAGTCGTCGCCCATGTTGCCGAACACCATCGTCACGACGTTGACCGCGGTGCCGAGGTCGTCCGCGATGTGCTGGTTCTTGCGGTAGTCGCGGGCCCGCTTGCCGAACCAGCTCGCGAACACGGCCTTGATCGCGAGATCGAGCTGCTCGTACGGGTCGTCGGGGAAGTCGCGTCCCGTGTCGGTCTTGACGATCGACTTGAACTCGCCGACGAGGTCCTTCAGGGCCGCGGCGTCGAGGTCGGTGTCCTGCGCCGCTCCGTGCCGGGTCTTCGACTCCTCGAGCGCGTGGTCGAAGCGCTCGCCGCTGACCTCCATCACGATCCGCCCGAACATCTGGATGAAGCGCCGGTAGGCGTCCCAGCCGAACCGCTCGTTGTTCGTCAGCCCGATCATGCCCTGCAGGGTCTGCTCGTTCAGGCCGAGGTTCAGGACCGTGTCCATCATCCCGGGCATCGAGAACTTCGCCCCGGAGCGGACGCTCACGAGCAGCGGGTTGGCCGGATCACCGAAGCCCTTGCCGGTCCGCCGCTCGACTTCCTTCACGGCCTCGAGGACGTCGTCCCACAGCCCGTCGGGCAGCCGCTCGCCGGCGGCGAAGTAGTCGTTGCACGCCTCGGTGGTGATCGTGAACCCGGGCGGCGTCGGCAGCCCGGCGATCGTCATCTCGGCGAGCCCGGCGCCCTTGCCGCCGAGCAGGTCGCGCATCTGCGCGTTGCCCTCCGCGGTCCCCTCACCCCAGGCGTAGATGTACCGCTTGGCCGCCTTGTGTGCGCGGTCGGCCGGCGCTGTCGCGATCGTCGTCATGTGTGCGGATTGTACGCGTCGCGGTTCGGCGGCCCGGGTTGCGGGTGGGTGGCGGCGCTCCGGCCGTCTGCGGGTTGCGGCAGGTGCGGGCGGGTTAGTGGACCGCCGCGCCTCGTGCGTGCACGCCGCTCGTGCCGTTCGTCGTCCCGGCGCTCCGCTCCACGTTGCTCGCCCACGTCGCGATCTCGGCCCGACGGGCCGCACCGAGCTTGGCGAGGATGTGCTCGACGTGCGAGCTCGCGGTCTTGGGTGCGATCCCGAGCGAGTCGGCGATCTCGGCGTTGGTCATGCCTTCGGAGATGAGGCGCGCGACGGCGTACTCGCGAGCGGTCAGTGGTCGCCACGGTTCGTCGGCAGCCACGCGACCACGGGCCATGCGGGCGAGCGCGTCCGCGCGGTCGGCGATCGAGCGGGAATTCAGGCGCGATCCGGTCCCGCGCGCCTCGACCGCGAGTGCGAGGGCCTCGGCGAACTTGTTCGAGCGGATCAGGCAGTACGCGAGATCAAGCCGTGCCCACGTCGCCTCCCAGATCCGGCCCTTGGCGTCCCAACCGCGGATCGCCGCCTCGAGCGAGGATTTGGCGACACCGGTCGAACCATCCGCCAGCAACACGAGCCCTCGCCCGTGCGCCAGGGCCGCGTCCGCGACCTGCGGCACGTCATCGAGCTCGGAGGCGATGTCCGCGTAGAAGGCGGCGGCAGCGGCCGGGCGACCTGCCGCCTGCGCGGCGCGGACCCCGGTCACGACGAACGGTGCGAGCAGCAGCCGTTCGTCGACGGCTCGGGCCCTGGCGAGCGCGTCCTGGCTGAGCTGGAACGCGACTTCGGCGTCGCCGCGCAAGAGCGCGGCCTCCGCGAGCCCCCACATCGGCGGCAGGATCAGCCCGATCGACTCGCTGTGCTCGCCGAACTCCAGGGCCGTCGTCAGCTCGGCGGCGGCCTCGTGCAGCACGCCGCGCCCGAGGAGCACGTAGCCGAGCGCCCAGCGCGCGGTGTTGGCCGCCTTCAGGCAGCCGTGATCCGCGACCGCCTGGCGCGCCGTCTCTGCCGCCTCCGACCAGCGCCCGCCGGCCCAGGCGACCATCGCGCTCGTCGCAGACATGACGTGGGCACAGTGGGACTGCTCGATCTGGTCGGCGTAGCGCAAGCCCTCGGCGATGAATCGATCTGCACCCGCGTAGTCCATCGACCGCGCCGCCCAGACCGCCGCGTCGCGGAACGCCGAGACGCCGCTCATCTCATGCCCGGCTCGCTCCGCCATGTGGGCCGCGTCGCCGACCTTCCGCACCCCGCTGGACACCTTGCCGGCGAGGACATCGAGCACGCCTTCTTGCCACTCGAGCAGGTTCAGCCAGTCGTCGTCTCCGCCGGCCTCCGCATACCCGCGGCAGATCGCGAGCCACGACCACGCCTCGTCGAGCCGATTGGCATCGAGGTGGGCCAGCATCACGTGGATCGACACGTCGGCCCGGACATTGGCGTCGAACGACGGGTCCGTCCCGGTCGGCAAGCCCGAGAGCTCGTCCCACAGCTCCATCACGAGGGCGAGGCGCTCGGAGATGGGCCGGCCGTCGCGGCGCATGGCGCCCAGGACACCGGTCATGGCCATGATCGCGCGATCCGGCATCCCGGCTGCTCGATAGGCGATCGCCGCCTGGCGCGACATCTCGATCCACAGACCGCTGTCGTCGATCGACGAGGCGGCGACGCCGTACGACTCCAGGATCTCCGCCTTCACCGCCGGGTCGAGATCGTCCGGCATGTGCTCGACGGCCCTGCGGTACAGGTCGAACGATTCCGTCCGTGCGGCGAGGCGCGACGCTTCCCGCGCCCCGGCGAGCGCCGCCTCGTATGCCTCGCGACCCATGCCCGCGCGCTCGTAGTGCAGCGATGAATGGATCTCAGACGCGCCCTCGAGCTGGGCGCCGAATTCAGCGGCCCGTGCGTGGAACCGCCGGCGATCACCGACGGGCACGCTGCGATAGATCGCGTCGCGGAGGAGCTGGTGGCGGAAGTCGTAGACGTTTCGGGCACCGGGCGGATCGAGCACGAAGTTGTCGATCAGCTCCTGGAGCGGCGCCTCGATCGCCTCAGGGGGCACGTCCATGATCCCGGCGAGGACCTCGTGGGTGAAACAGCGCCCGATGATCGCGCCGGCCTTGACCACGGCCTGCGCCTCTGGGGTGCGGTGCGACAGCCGGGCGAGCACCGCATCCTCGATGGTCTCGGGGACCGCGGCTTCCTTGATGGCGAGCCCGTTCGCACGAGCGTCGGCGCTCAATGCGCCGAGCAGCTCCTCGATATGCAGCGGGATCCCGTCCGTGCGCTCGTACACCGCAGCCGCGACCTCGCGCGGGGCGGGCAGGCCGGTGTCCAGGATCAGCGTGGTCACGAGCGCGGTCTCGTCCTCGGAGAGCGGTGCGAGGCGCACCTCCTCGGCGATCCGCTGGGTGATCCAGCGCGAGCGCCAGTCGCGCAGCGGCGTGCCTGGGAGTGCCTCGTCCGTCCGATAGCCGGCGCACAGCAGCAGCTGTCGGTCACGTGACCGGCGGGCGAGGTCGGCGATGATCTCGAGGCTGAGCTCGTCGGCCCACTGCAGGTCCTCGAAGCCGAGCAGCGTGGGGCCGTTGACCTCGGCGAGGATCCGGTCGACGACGTCCTGGACCAGCTGGCGACGATGGACCGACTCGGCCTCGATCGTCGCGTCGCGCAGGGCGAGCAGGTCGCGTCCGAGGGCCTCGTAGTCGGGCATTCGCAGCATGGTCCGAGCCATGTCGAGGATCGATGCGGCCGGGACGTCGCGATCCTGCGGCGCGAGGTACCCCCAGACATCGCGGAAACCGCGCTCTCCGGCCTTCTGGACGACCGCGTCGAGGAAGCGGCTCTTGCCGATGCCCGCCTCGCCGGCGACCAGCAGGAAATGGCCGCGGCCCGCGACGACCGCGTCGAGCCGCCGGTCGGCGAGATCGAGCAGATCGTCGCGACCGATGAGGAGCGGACACCGGACCGACCCGAACGTGGTTGCCATCGCCTCGGAAGTGTAGGGCGTTCCCGTGGCGGGTCATCGGTCGAACGACCGATGACGGGTCCTTGTGGCAACGCGACATTCGCTGTCCAGCAGCCCGGCCAGATGGATCGGGACCGATCACGAGGAGGGCCGGGATGGCCAAGTTCATGGACGTGCATTCAGGGTTCTTCGGCGTGACCGCCGATCAACTCAAGGCCGCGCACGAGGCCGACCTGGCGATCGAGAAGGACGAAGGCGTCCATTTCGAGCGCGCCTGGCTCGACCCCGATGCCGGCAAGGTCTTCTGCCTCGCGACCGGACCCTCGCGCGAATCGATCATGCGGATCCACGAGCGCGCCGGGCACCCGACCGCCGAGGTCTACGAACTCCCGATCGAGGTGTAGTGATGCGGCGACGACGATTCCTGATCACGGCGGTGGCGCTGGGTGCCATCGCGATCATCGGGCTGGGCATGGCGCTGACTGCGAGCGCCCGACAGGACGTGCTGTCGAAGGTGCACAGCGTGACGGCCCGGTTCAACTCGATCGAGCAGGCCAAGAAGGCGGGCTACGAGGCCTTCTACGTCTGCACGGAACAGCCGGGCAAGGGCACCATGGGCCAGCACTACGTCAACTTCAAGCTGGTCGGCGACCCGGCGATCGATCCGCTGCAGCCCGAGGCGCTCGTCTACGAGCCCCAGGCGAACGGTGGCTACAAGCTCGTCGCGCTCGAATGGGTGCGTGTCGGCCCCGAGACCAACCCGGATCCGACCGTGCTTGGTCAGACGATGCTCCACGTGCCCTCTGGCAACCGCTACGGCATCGAGCCAGATGGCTTCTACGAGCGGCACTACTGGCTGTACAAGCCAAACCCGGCCGGTGACTTCGCCGACTGGAACCCCAACGTCTCCTGTCGCGGCAACGGGGACAACGGCGGCTGAACCATCCCGAGTCAGGCGTGCGGCGCCGGCGTATCGCCGGGCCGCACGCAGTGAGGCACCACCATGAGTCACTGGTATACGCAGGGTCAGCTGGGGACGGAGCACAGAGGGGACCTGGATCGTGAGTCGGCCCGGGAGTCCCTCCGATCGCAGGCTCGCGCCAGCGGTCCAACACGGCCCGGGATCGTTTCGCAGGGGTTCGTCCGCCTCGGTCGCATCGTTGGCGATCCGGCGAGTCGTCTCGCGAGTTTCCGGCGACACGCCGGATCGGCCGTGGTAGAACGGCCGATCGCCAAGCCTCGGCCCGCCGCCACCGGGATCCACCGCTAGACAGCGGCCGAGCAGGGCGACCGCCTCGCCCAGAGCGCTCGACGGCGACGTCGGCGGGTACCATCTCCCGCAATCGCATCGGAGATGATCCCTACCAATGACCGACCTCGCCGCCGACGCGGCTGCCGCGCCGAGCGGCGTCATCGCGACCGAGGACGAGCGCTACAACGCGTCGCTCGTGGCGCGCGTCGACCAGCACGACAGCCTCGGCTATTTCTGGGTGAAGTTCGACGCGGAGCCGACGCCCTTCGAATCGGGCCAGTACATGACGATCGGGGTGTTCGTCGACGGGCGGATCGTGCAGCGGCCGTATTCGGTGGCCTCCCCGCCGCACGTGGCCGGCACGACCGGCTACGAGTTCTACCTCCGCCGCGTGCAGGGCGGGACGTTCACGCCGATCCTCTGGGACCTGCCGGTCGGCCACCGCATGCGGATGATCGGCCCGAAGGGCAAGTTCCTCCTCGAACCCGATGACGACCGGACGCACCTGTTCATCTCGTCGGGAACCGGTAATGCCCCGTTCGTCGCGATGATGCGCGACACCCTCGCCGCCGGTGCCCCGCGTCGGACCGTCTTCCTGAACGGCGTGTCGTACGTCGCCGACCTTGGCTATCGGGACATCCTGGAGGGCTGGGAGGCGAGCGGCGAGTACCCCGTCACGTTCATTCCCACCGTGTCGCGTGGGGACGACGCGGCCAACGCGGGTTGGACGGGTCGTACCGGCCGTGTCGAGTCGATCGTGGCGCCGGTGTTCGAGGACCTCGGGCCTTCGACCCGACGACACGATCGCCTACCTCTGCGGCAACCCGGACATGATCATCTCCGCGGAGCAGACGCTGCTCGAGCTCGGGCTGCCGGAGACGGCCGTCAAGAAGGAGCTCTACTGGCCGAAGGGCAAGGAACCGCGCGGCATCGCCGGCGCTGCGGACGCGGCCGCAGCTGCCGACGACGAGTGATCGTTACGGAGCGAGACGCTGCCAGCTGGCCGCGTAGCCCTTGGGGATCGACCAGTCCAGGCGCTCCGCTTGCCCCGTGAGGACGTCGAACTGCCAAGTCGTGCCGTCATCCTGATACGTGGCCAGCACTTTGGTGCCGTCCGGTGAGAACGTGGCCCACGCCCCGTCTGTGCCCTGCGGATGCATCGTCCCGAGAGGGACGATCGGCCCGCGGCCGTCCGCCGCCAGGATCGTGAGCTGGTAGGTGGTGTCCTCGTACCGCTCAACGAGCAGCTTGGTCCCATCCGGAGAGAAGCGCGGGCTGAGATCGGTGAATGGATAGTTCGGGCTGAAATCGACACCCTTGTCCGATACCGCTCTCGATGTCGACAAGATGGATGCGACCTTCAGCTCCCGTTTCCCACGTCGCGTAGGCAAGGGTCGCACCATCGGGGGCAACGGTTGGCGTGTTGACGGTCGGGGCAGCGACGACGATCGGCCGGAGACCGGCGCCGTTGGCGCCCACGACGTAGAAGCCATGCTCGGTCGCCCCGCTGGTCGTGGTGGTATCGGCAGTCACCAGCAGCTCGTCGCGATTCGGGCGCCACATCGCATCGAGGACATTGACGCCAAGGTGCAGCGTTCGGGATGAGCCGTCGGCGACTTGCACGATCGTGATCGTGTCGAGCTCGTCCCCGTATCGAAACAGGGCGATTCGATCTCCAGTCGGCGACCACCGGAACCAGTTGATCTCGAGATCGGGAGCCAGGACCTGACGGACGCCTGATCCGTCGGCGTTTGCGATGAACAAGCCGCGGGCACTCTCGGTGCCGCGGGCGAAGGCGAATTGCGTGCCGTCGTTGGTGAACGCGGGGTCGAGACTCGGTTTCCGATCCTGCGACCAGCGTGGCATAGGTGCCGGCGGACGGATCCGCGGCCTGGATCGTGCCGGTCGCATCGCTGAAGACGATCTGGCCGTTGCGAGCGAGCCCGAACGGCGACGGCAATTTCGGCCCTGAGCCTGCGTAGGCGAACAATGCGGCCGCGATCAGCAGCATGAGCAGAGCAAGGACCGCGATCGGTCGCCAGGAGATGGTTCGGATCGGAGCGGTTCGGGCGATCACGCCCATGGGAAGCCACCTTTCGGGGTAGCTCCAAGCCGGCCGCTGGCGCTTGCTGGCGGTCTGCCGGAGCATGTCATCGAAGTAGTCGGGGACCTGCGCCGGCGCGAGCTCGGTCATGAGCTCGGGGATGTCACGCTCGAACCGCTCGAAGGTGGTCATGCGAACTGTCCCTTGACGACCGGCGCGAGGTCCGGGTCGATATCGGCGAGGGTCGAGCGCATCAGCGCGATCGACCGATGCAATCGCGATTTCGCGGTGCCGACAGGGATCTGCAGGGTCGCAGCGATGTCGGGCACTTCGAGATCGAAGTAGTAGCGAAGGACGACGACCGCCCGCTGGTCAGGCGGCAGCCGCTTGAGGATCAGGTCGAGCAGGTCTCGATCGGCGGTCACCGTCGAGACGTCATCGATCGATGGTCCATCGACCGGTGAGAGCTCGACTTCGATCGGCCGCCGTGCGCGACGGCGCACGATATCGAGACAGGATCGAGCGACGAGGCTGCGCAGCCAACCCTCGAAGCGATCGGGATCGCGGAGGGACGGCAGGCTCTTCCAGGCCCGGATGAAACCGTCCTGGACCGCGTCGCGGGCAAGCTCGGGGTCGCGCAGCATGAGCCGTGCGGCTGCGTCCAGCCGCGCGACGAACACGCCAGCCAGCACCGCGAAGGCGTCATGATCGCCCCGCTGCGCCCGCTCCACGAGTTCACGCTGGTTCACGGCCCACCGACTAGGGGTGGCGCGGCGGTGTCGTCGCGCTCAGATGGTAGTCGTCGTCCGTGGCGCGAAACGTTCCATCGCCTCAGGCGATCGGTCGGTGCGCGCTCCGGTAGTGGGCCGCCAGGACGTCCTCGCCCCAGTCGTTCTCGATGTCGCGCCAGACCGCGTGGATGTGGTTCGCGCCATTCTGGGTGTTGTCGTATTCGATCAGGAGCCGCGGTCCGCGGACCGCGTAGTAGTGGCCCCTGCCCGGTTCCACCGGTCCCGCCCAGGCGAACGTCGTCTGACCCAACCCCGGCGCGACGACCTGTTCCCACTGTGCCGCCGCGACGTCGTCCGCGCCACGCCCGAGGTAGTGCCGGATCAGGCGCTCCAACCCGGCCCGCCCCGGCTCGCCCATCTCGGCGTGGGGCAAACCCACCGGCACGACCCGGGGGTCGGCTCGGGCGCTGTTCGAGGTCAGGATCTCGGGTGGGGCGACGCGATCGACCACGGCCGTCGTTCGCTCGGTCGCTGACAACGCGGCCAGCAGCGCGCGAGCGAACGATTCCTCCCCCGTCAGCACTCGAGCGCCGGCACGTGGGCCACTTGGCACGACCGCCGGGTTGGCGCCCAGGAACGAGGGCGAGCTGCCGATCACCCGCCTATCCGCCACCGTCAGGTGGATCGCCACGTGGTGCCCGCCGACGCGCCACGACCACGGCTCGGACCCGGATGGATCGCCGAAGACCGCAAACCAATACAGCTCGGGATCGCGTCTCGGCCAGTTCGAGCGACCCGTGTCTCGTTCGATCGCGCCGAGGATCGTCTCGAGCGCCATCACCTCGGCGACCTCGCGGGCGCCGCGCTCGCTCATCGCGGCATCGACCACGCGCATCGCCGCCGCCCGCTGGTCGGCGCGCAGGTCACGCACCGCCAGCCCTGCACGCTCCCCTGGCGTGAACGCCCAGACGAACCGCTCGGCGTCGTCGAAGTCGAAGCGTGCGCGCCTGCCCTGCTCGAGATCGAGCATATCGAGCCAATCGATGACGGCGCGCGTGAGGTCCATCGCCGTCATCCGGCGAACAGGACCTGCTGACCGTATCCCGGGGCACCCTCGAGCTCCAGCATCCGCTGCTTGGTGGAGAGGCCGCCCGGCGCCGAGAAGCCAGTGAGCTTGCCGTTCGCACCGACCACGCGGTGGCACGGGACGACGATGGGAAACGGGTTGCGCGCGAGTGCCGTGCCGACGTCCCGCGCCCCATCGGGCCGGCCGATCGCCCGCGCGATGTCGCCGTACGTTGCCACCGACCCCGGCGTGATCGTCCGGGTCGCGGCGTAGACGGCTCGACGGAAGTGGTCGATTCCGCGCTCGTCGAGGGCGACGAACCGGAGGTCGGCCGGGGCCCCGTCGAGGACGGCCACGATCCCCTCGATGGCGGCACGGACCGCGTCGGGCACGAACGGCGCATCGCTGAGCCGTGGCAGCGTGGCCGTCCGAGGGCTCGGCAGCCGGACGCTCGGCCACGCCGGCGTCGGTCCACCGGATGGCGCAGATCCCGAGCCGCGTGTCGAACGCAACGATCGAACAGATATTCGTATCCATGTCCATCAGAACCCGCGACGCGCCGGATCGGTTGCCGCAGCGACGCGCCACGCGCTCATGCGGAGCGCGCCGCCTCGAGCCGATCGAGGATCAGCCTCGTGACGCCCTCCACCGGCACGCGCTCCTGGGTCATCGAGTCGCGATCGCGCACGGTCACCGCCCCGTCCTCGAGCGAGTCGACGTCGACCGTCACGCACCACGGCGTCCCGATCTCGTCCTGCCGGCGATAGAGCTTGCCGATCGCCGCGGTGTCGTCATAGACCGCCATCGTGTGGCGCTGCAGGTCGGCCTTGATCTTGTGGCACAGCTCGACGATCTCCGGTCGCTTCTTGAGCAGCGGCAGCACGGCGACCTTGTACGGCGCGAGGTCCGGGTGCAGGGACAGCGAGACGCGCGTCTCGCCACGGACCTCCTCCTCACGGTACGCGTCGATGAGGAACGTGAACGCGGCACGATCCGCACCGGCAGCCGTCTCGACGATCCAGGGGATCACGTGCTCGCCGGTCGCCTGGTCGAAGTACTCGAGGCTCTCGCCGCTCGCCTCCGAGTGGCGCGACAGGTCGAAGTCGCCACGGTTGTGGACGCCCTCGAGCTCCTTCCAGCCGAACGGGAAGCGGTATTCGACGTCGACCGCCTTCTTCGCGTAATGCGCGAGCTCGTCGGGCGCGTGCTCGCGCAGGCGAAGGCGCTCGGGGGTCACGCCGAAACGCTCGTACCACGCGCGGCGCGCCGGCAGCCACATCTCGAACGCCTCGGCGGCCTCGCCCTCGGGGCGGACGAAGTACTGCATCTCCATCTGCTCGAACTCGCGCATCCGGAACACGAAGTTGCCCGGCGAGATCTCGTTGCGGAACGACTTCCCGATCTGGGCGATCCCGAACGGCAGCTTCTTGCGCGACGACTGGAGCACGTTCTTGAAGTTGACGTACGACCCCTGGGCGGTCTCGGGGCGGAGGTAGATGACCGAGGCGTCCTCTTCGACCGGGCCCATGAAGGTCTTGAACATCAGGTTGAACCGGCGGGGCGCGGACAGCGGGCCGCCATCGACCGGGCATTTGAGACCCAACCGCTCGACGATCCCGGGGTCGCGCAGGTCGCTCGCCGAGAGCCCCTCAGTGCCCGGCAGCTCGTCGAGCCGGAACCGCCGGTGATCGGTCTGGCATTCGACGAGCGGGTCGCTGAACGACCCGACGTGACCTGACGTCACCCAGACCTGGGGATGCATGAGGATCCCGGCGTCGAGGCCGACGATGTCGTCGCGCTCCTGGACCATGGTCCGCCACCACGCCCGCTTGACGTTGTTCTTGAGCTCGACGCCGAGCGGCCCGTAATCCCAGACCGCGTTGATGCCGCCGTAGATCTCGGACGAGGGATAGATGAAGCCGCGTCGCTTCGAGAGCGACACGATCGTGTCGAGCTCGGCGATCGCCGGCGCGACGTCGTCCGGATCGCCGTTGGGGGTGGTCACGAGGGGTCTCCGCTGATACGCGACCGTGGCATGGCCGCGCGGGATGGCTGGACCCGGATGCTATCAGCCGGGCAGCGCACCCGCCAGCACGCGGACCGCGTTCCGTCCCATGACGGCCGCGATGTCGTCGTCCGACAGGCCCTCGGCAAGCAACGCCTCGGTGAGCAGCGGCATCCCGGTGGCATCGAACGGCGTCGCCACGGCTCCGTCGAAGTCGGACCCGAGCCCGATGTGCTCGATGCCCGCGAGCTCGATGGCCTTCACGATCGAACGCGCGATCGCGGCGGCATCGCGACCACCGCACGCGACCGGCCAGAACCCGATCCCGACGAGCCCGCCGGTCGCCGCGATCCCCCGAACCTGGTCATCGGGGAGATTGCGGACGCCGGGTACCGCGGCGCGGACACCGGTGTGCGACGCGACCACGGGGCGGGCCGCCAGCGAGAGGACGTCGTCGATGGTCGCCGACGACGCGTGCGCGACGTCGAACACCATCCCACTGGCCTCGACGCGCGAGAGTAATTCCCGACCGAGCGCGGTCAGGCCGCCCTGGACCGGCGCCGTGGGCTGACCCGCCGAACGGGGTGTCGACGAAATGGGCCGGCGACAGCATCCGATATCCCGCACGGACCAGCGGCTCGAGCCGGTCGATGTCGCCCTCGAGCGCGTGGCCGCCCTCGATCGCGAGGAAGGCCGCGGTGATCTCGGGGTCGGTCGACCGGCGCTCGAGATAGGCGTCGAGATCGCGTCTCGACTCGATCAGCGTCAGCCTGCCGTCGGATCCGGCTGCCAGTGATCGCAGCCGCGCGGCCAGATGGAGGGCGCGGGCCGCCGGACTCCGCCAGGTCTCTCGGGGCCAGCGTTGCGAGACAGCGATCAGGGCGACGGCATCGCTTGTGTCGTCGTTGCGGACGAGGTTCGGGCGGATCGGCACCTTCGTCGAGGCGGCCAGGGCAATCAGCGCGATCCCGCCCTCGATGAGACGTGGGATATCGACGTGACCGTAGCCTGCCCGACGGCGAAGGTCGCGACCCCACAGCAGCGAATCCGCGTGGAGGTCGACGACCGTGAGGGTCCGGTGCAGCTCGACGGCCCGTGCCGACGCTCGGTACGGGCCGCGCTGGTGGACGCGATTGAGACGACGTTCAACAACGGCCGCCGCCGCGGGACCGGCTCGGCCGATCCCGACGGCGACGGCCGTCATCGTTGCGAGAGCACCCGCCGCTGCTGCGGCGGCGCGGATCAGCGGCCGCGCCACCGAGCCGCGGTCATTACTTCTTGGTTTCGTCCTCGGTGGGTTCCTCGACCGGCCGCTCGACGGGGGTCCGCCGGCGTCGCGGGGTGAAGAGGAGGCACGTGCCGACGGCCACACCGAGCATGACCGCCACGAGGCGGATGCCGTCGCCACCGGACGTCCCCCCGAACACATCCGACGCATCGGTCGGCGGAAGCGTGCGAGTTCCCGTCGTCGGCTTCACGCCACCCGTCTCGGCCGGAGTCGGGTTCGGCGTCCTGGTGCCATCGGTCGCCGCCGGGGTCGGGGTCGGCGTGGGCGTGCCCTGGGTCGGGCCGACCTCGCCGCACTCCATCTCGAGCGGGACGTTGCGTCCGACGATGTCCATCGGCGTGTAGCCGTCAGCGCTATCGTCGGCGACGAGGATGTGGGCGCGAAGGGTGTAGCTACCGGGCTTGAGTCCGGCACCGCCCTCGAACCCGTCGGCGAGCTCGCCATCACCGTTGACCCAGGCGAATTGGCCGTGCGTCGAGTCGATGATCTTCTTGCCATCGATCATGACGTAGGCCTCGTCGGTCCGGGTCTGGCGACCCTTCTCGTCACCCTGGACGAGCACGAGCGCGTACAGCGATTCGGCGTCGCAGTCGTACTGGAGGTACAGCTTGGCGCGCACCGGCCGGCCATCGACACCGGCGTCGGTCATATCCGAGAAGAACGTGGATCCGAGGGACCAGTCCCCCGTCGAGCCGTCGACCGTCGCCGAACCGTCGGCGGGTGTCGGAGCGGCTGCGTAGGTGGCCGGCACGAGCGCGGCCAGGAGAAGCAGGGAACCGACCGCGATCGCGGCCGCTGAGCGGATCGACGGCATGCGTCGACGACCCCTGTGGAACCCCCGCATTCGAGAACCTCCTGAACTTGGTGTCGGGTACTTCCCGCCTGTGGCCGCTCCGGGATTCCCCGGTCGACCCGATGAATGAAGACGGGGGCATCATCGCAGGGGGTCGCCCCCGGGTCTAGTACGAATGGGCCGATTCGCATCAAATGGGCGTACTACCCGCAAGCCACCACACCGGCTCTTGGTGCACTGCACCGCAGCGGCCGTGGGAAAACCGGTGGTGCGCGCACGCACCAGGGGTCCTATGACCGGGGTACCAGCGGCCGTGACTCGCGGGGCTCGCGGACCTCGTCGAGGAACGCCAGCGAGCGCGCCTCGCGCTCGAGCGCCTGGCGGACGAAGTCGCGAAGGGCGGCTTCGACCTCCGACTCGACGGCTGGGTCCAGCCGGAGCCCGGCCAAGGCTTCGATATCGAGCCGTTGGTAGGCCTTGAGCAGCTTCAGCCCTTCCAACGTGATGCCCGCACGATCGTGGGGTGGGCCCGGACAGCGCTCGCAGACGATCCCGCCGACCGGTGGCACCCAGCGGAAGCGCTCGTCGGACTCGAGCACGCGATCGCATTCGACGCAGCGATCGACCTCCGGGCGCACGCCCAGCTCATCGAGCAGGTGCATCTCGAACCAGCGCGCCACGCGGCCCGGCGCCATCCCGGCGTCCAGGAGCTCGTACGCCCGGCGCAGCAGCGCGTACAGCGGTTCCGCCGCATGGCGTTCCTCGAGCGACCGATCGGCCAGCTCGGCGAGGTACCAGGCCGTGGCAGCACTCTCGAGGCCGTCCCGAAGCTTCAGCCACGCGTGCCCGACGCGCACCTCGGTCACGACGTCGAACGTGCGGCCGCGGGCGAGTGCGACCGTGAGCTCGGCGAACGGCTCGAGGCTGCCGCCGAGGCGGGACGTCGGTCGACGGATGCCCTTGGCGATGGCCTTGAGCTTGCCGCCGGCGGGCGTGATCAGCGTGAGGACCCGGTCGGCCTCGCCGAGATCGAAGCGCGACAGCACGATCGCGTCCGTGGTGTAGCGACGGGGGACGGGCATCTCGAAACGGACCGTATCACCGCGGCGGATCGGGTGCGGGAACGCGGATCCACGCTCGGCCGGTGCCCGTCGTCACCGTCACGCGAACATCCTCGAAAAATCAATTCATCCGTCCGGGGGTCTGGTGCGTACCGGGGGCAAGACGCCGGTGCGGACGCGTCCCCCGCGCCGGCGTCTTGTCGCGCCCGCGACGGCGCGGTGAGCGGCCCCTGAGCCATGCGGGCGGCCGGGCGCTCGGCCGGCGGTCAACAGGCTACTTACAGTGGACACGTTTCGTTGTACACTGCCGCCGATGACCATGACATCGACCGATCTCGACCTCAGCGAGCTGATCGCCGACACCGAAGGCGAGATCGTTCGGCTCGTGCGCGACCGAGATCCGTCGACGCACGGGCTGTACGAGATGGTGCGCTACCACCTCGCGCTCGACGGCACCGGCTCGAACGGCGGCAAGCGCATCCGTCCCCTGCTCGGCCTGCTCGCCTACGCCTCGATCGCCGGCGATCACCGAGCCGCGCTGCCCGGCGCCGCGGCGGTCGAGCTCGGGCACAACTTCAGCCTCGTCCACGACGACATCGAGGACGGCGACACCGAGCGGCGCCATCGACCGACCCTGTGGTCGATCCACGGCATCCCGCAGGCGATCAACACCGGCGACACGCTGTTCAGCCTGTCGCGGATCGCCCTCCATCGACTGACGGATCTCGGCTTTTCTGACGCCAAGGTCCTACGGCTCATGCGCCTCTACGACGAGACGTGCCTCGCCCTGTGCGAAGGCCAGTACATCGACATCGCCACCGGCAAATCGAACGAGGTGATGTCGGTCGACGCCTACTTCGACATGATCGGGCGCAAGACCGCAGCGTTGATCGCCGGGTCGATCGAGGCGGGCGCGTTGCTCGCGACCGACGACGAGGACGTCATCGCGCGATATCGCGGCTTCGGCTGGGCGCTCGGTATCGCGTTCCAGCTCAACGACGACCTGCTCGGGATCTGGGGCGCGGAGCAGGCGACCGGCAAGGCCGCGTCGGACGTCGCGCACAAGAAGAAGACGCTGCCGGTGATCTATGCGGTGGAGCACGCGGGACCCGAGGATCGGGCGCGCCTGCTGGAGCTCTACGGGCGGAGCGAGCCGACGGGTGCCGAGCTCGAGGAGATCGTCCGGATCCTCGAGCGCGTCGGTGCGCGCGACTACACCCGCGACACCGCGCGGCGGTATCGGGACGAGGCGCTCGCGGAGCTCGATGCGGCGGGCGTCGTCTCGCCGGCGGCACGCGCGCGCCTCGAGGAGATCGTCGTCGGGGTGATCTCGGCCTGATCGGGCGGGGTCGGGGCGACCCGCTCGGCCCAGGCTAGCGGTCGACCTCGTCGTCGTCCGGGCCGCTCTCCTCGCGATTGCGGACCACCAGCACCTTCGACACGCGTCGGCCGTCGGTCGACTCGACGGTGAGCGTCAGGCCGTCGAGCGCGACCTGGTCGCCGGGCTTCGGCACGCCACCGATCCGGTGGTAGATCAGTCCACCGACCGTGTCGTATTCGTCCTCGTCCTCGAGCGGGACCTGCGTCTCGAAGATCTCGGCGAGATCGTCGACCGAGGCACGCCCGTCGACGCGGGCCTCGTCCTCTGACAGGCGCACGATCATCGGCTCCTCGACGTCGTATTCGTCCTGGATCTCGCCGACGATCTCTTCGAGCAGGTCCTCGATCGTGACGAGCCCGGCCGTCCCGCCGTACTCGTCGAGCACGATCGCGAGATGTACCTTGCGCCGCTGCAGCTCGTGGAGGAGGTCGTCGACGGTCATCGACTCCGGGACGAACACCGGCGTCCGCAGCAGCGCGCGGAGCGGTGGCGGGTCCGGGGCGCCCTGCTTGAGGAACGGCAGCAGGTCCTTGGCGTAGACGATGCCGACGATCTCGTCGACGGTGTTCTCGTAGACCGGGATCCGGCTGTGGCCCTCGGCCACGATGGTGTCGATGGCGTCGCCGATCGTGGCGTCCGCCGTGAGCGCGACCATCGCGATGCGCGGGACCATGACCTCGTGGACGCGGCGGGTGCCGAGCTCGATGACCGCGTTGATCATCTGCTCCTCCTCGGCCTCGAGGATGCCCTGCTCGCCGCCGCGCTCGACGATCAGGCGCAGCTCCTCGGCCGTGATCTGGGCTTCGTTCGAGACCCGTGCGCCGACCATACCGGTGATCGCGTTGGTGATGCCGGTCAGCGCCGCGATCACCGGGGAGAGCACGCGTGCCAGGAACTCGACCGGGAGCGAGAGCGCGATCGCGAACCGCTCCGCGTTTGCGAGGGCCAGGGTCTTCGGCACGAGCTCGGCGAAGATGATCGTGAACAGCGCCAGGACGATCGTGACGATGATCAGGCTCAGGCCTTCCGAGGTGCGAGGGTCCACGCCGGCGCCCGTCAGCAACCCGGTCAGCTGTTCGGTCAGGCTGACCGCCGCGTACGCGGACGCGAAGAACCCGATGATCGTGAGGCCGAGCTGCGAGACCGCCAGGAACTTGCCCGGCTCGTCGAGCAGGCGACGGACGCGGCGGGCGCCCGGTTGGCCCTCGTCGACCAGTTGCTCGATCCGGCTGCGGCGGACCGACACGAGCGCGATCTCGGCTGCGACGAAGAACCCCTCCAGCAACGTCAGGAGGGCGATGACCAGCAGCTCCCCGATCGGCACGTTCACGCCGATGGCTCATCCGCTGCGGGTTCCGACGGTTTGGGCCGTGGCTCGCGGATCCGCGCGGGGACCCCGACGGCGAGCTTGCCCGGGGGCACGTCCTTCGTGACGACGGCACCCGCGCCGGTCTTCGCACCGGCGCCGATCTCGCGCGGCGCGACGATCATCGTGTCGACGCCGATGAACGCCCCGTCGCCGATCGTCGTGCGGCTCTTGCGCGACCCGTCGTAGTTGGCGGTGATCGTCCCGGCCCCGATGTTGACGCCCTCGCCGACCTCGGCGTCGCCGAGGTAGCTCATGTGGTGCTGCTTCGAATCCGCACCGAGGTGCGTGTTCTTGAGCTCGGCGTAGTTGCCGACCTCCGCGCCGCGCCCGACGACGCTCCCCGGCCGCAGGTGGCTGTACGGCCCGATCGTGGCCTCGTCCTCGACGGTCGACGACTCGACGATCGAGGCCCAGACACGGGTCCGCTGGCCGATCGTGCTGTCGATGACCTGGCTGCCGGCGCCGATGACGCTGCCCTCCCCCACCGACGTCGATCCCCGCAGGATCACGTTCGGTTCGAGCGTGACGTCGGGGGCGAGCGTGACGTCCCAGTCGAGATAGACCGTCGAGGGGTCGCGCATCGTGACGCCGTCGCGCATGTGCTGCTCGTTGCGCCGGACCCGCAGGTTCCACTCGGCGGCGGCCAGCTGGGCGCGGTCGTTGATCCCGTCGAAGCGGCCGTCGTCCTCGAAGACCACGGCGCTCACGAGTCGACCGTCCTCGCGCGCGAGCCGGATCAGCTCGGTGAGATACAGCTCCCCGGTTGCGGGCGATGGCTCGAGTGCACCGATCCGCCGGCGCAGCCAGGCGGCGTCGAACGCGTACAGGCCGGCGTTGATCTCGTTGTTGGCGAGCTCCTCCTCGGTCGCGTCCTTGGCCTCGACGATCAATTCGACCGTCCCGAACTCGCTGCGGACGATCCGTCCGAGTCGGTCGGGCTCGGCGGCGAAGACCGTGGCCAGTGCGATCGCGGCGTCGTCCTCTCGCCTTGCGTCGAGGATCGCGACGAGGTCGGCGCCCGTGACGAGGGGCACATCGCCGTACAGGACGAGGATCTCGGTCGCCTCGTCGGGGACCGCCGGCAGTGCGACCTTGACCGCGTCGCCGGTCCCGCGTGTCTCCTGCTGCAGCGCGAACTCGGCGCGGTCGGCGAACGGCTCGCGGATCGCATCGACTGGCGGCGAGTACACGACGACGGGTCGGCCGCTCGTGGCGCCCTCTGACGTGCTCGCCTCGGCCCACGCGTCGAGCACGTACGCCAGCATCGGCCGGCCGCACAGCTCGTGGAGGACCTTGGGCAGCGTCGACTTCATCCGCGTGCCGAGCCCCGCGGCAAGCACGACCGCCGTGGTCCGAGCCGTATCGGGCCTCGCCGAGCTCGTCGAGTCGGGACTTGGAGGGTTCATGCGCGATGCCGGGCGTGCAGAGGGCGGTCGCCCCGGCATCGATCGCCCGGCGGGCGGAAGGATCGTGTCATCAGTCGGTCGCCGGATGGTATGGGCGGGCCGCTCGGAGCGTCAAGCAAGGTGAGCCCGCCCCACGGGACGCGTGGACCCGGCTAGGGCTTGCGTGCGATCGCCTCGATCTCGACCTTGAAGCCCTTCGGGAGCTGCTTCACGGCGACCGTGCTGCGCGCGGGCGGCGGGTCCGGGAAGAACGTGGCGTAGACGCCGTTCATCGCGGCGAAATCGTCCATATCGGTGAGGAAGACCGTCGTCTTGACCACGTCGGCGAAGCCCACGCCGGCCGCGTCGAGCACCGCGCCGAGGTTGCGCAGCGTCCGCTGGGTCTCGTCCTCGACGGTGCCCGTCAGGAACTCACCGGTCGTGGCATCGATCGCGCCCTGGCCCGCGCAGAACACGAGATCGCCCGACACGATCGCCTGGCTGTAGGGCCCGACCGCCGCGGGCGCATTCGAGGTCGAGATCGCCTGTCGAGTCATGTGGCTGGTCCCTCGTCTCCGGTTCGGATGGTCGTGGCGATGATCGACGGCGCCTCCCCACCGATCGACGGGATCGTCCCCGCTCGAACGGCCTCCTGGACGGTGGCCGCCGCGGCCTGCGCCTCGCCCAGCGAAGGATAGAGCGTCCAGAGCGTCGGCCCGGAACCGGACAGCCCGATCGGCCGGCTCAGGACCCGGGTCAGCGCCCGGCGAACGCCAACGAGCGCCGGCGCGACCAGGATCGCAGCCGCCAACAGGTCGTTGGCCGCCGCGAGCACCCCGGCACGCGCCAGCAGGTCCGTCGCGGACAGGCCGTTGCCGAGCTCCTGGGCAAGATGCGCGGACGTCATCCGGATCGCGGGGTCGCCGCGCAGCGCGCCGTCGAACACCGCGAACACGTCCGGGGTGCGAACCGCGATCCGCGGTGTCACGAGCAGCACGCCTGGGTGGCCGTGCACGCCGCCGAGGGGCGTCACCCGTTCGCCACGACCCTCGACCAGCGCCGGTCGACCGACGAGGAAGAACGGCACGTCCGAGCCGATCGAAGCGGCAACCCGGGCGCGGCGCTCGTCGTCGACGGCGTCGGCGGCACCCCACGCCTCGAGCGCACCGTCGACGGCCGCTGCGCCATCCGACGATCCGCCGCCGAGCCCCGCCGCGACCGGGATGTGCTTCTCGAGGCGCGCTGCGAGTGGCGGCGTCTCCGGTCGCCCGGGCCCTTGCCCGACCGCCTCGCGGGCGGCGGCGATGCCGCGCAGGACCAGGTTGTCGGCGGTCGGACCGGGGTCGAACCCGGTCACGTGGAGCGTGTCGTCGGCGCCACTCCCCGACGTTCCGGCCGGGGCGAGGCTGAGCCGGTCCGCGAGCGCGAGCGGCACGAACACCGAATGGAGGTCGTGGAACCCGTCGTCCCGTCGGCCGATGACCGCCAGCGTCAGGTTCAGCTTCGCCGGCGCGAGCCGGATGACCGGGGTGCGGTGGGCCGCCTCGGTCACGACCGTTTCCCGCGGTGGTCCGCGGCGAGCGGCCCGAGCGCCTCGCGCAGCACGAGCCACTCGCCGACGGCGAGCGTCTGGGGCCGCCGATCCGGGGCGATCCCCGCCTTGGCGAGCGCGCCGTCGACGCGTGCCGCATCGACGGGGAGCTGCCGCGCCAGCACGTTGTGGAGCATCTTGCGTCGCTCGCGAAAGCCCGCTTGTACGAGCCGCCAGAGCCCGTCTTCCTCGTCCGGGTCGAGGCGGTCGTCGGCGTCGTACGGCTCGACCACGATGACCGCCGATTCGACCGCAGGCTCCGGCTCGAACGACTCGGGCGGCACGCGGAACGCGATCCGCACCCGGGCGTGGTACTGCACGAACACCGACAGGTAGCTCATCTTCCCGGGCGGCGCCGCGATCCGTTCCGCGACCTCGCGCTGGACCATGAGCACGAGCCGTCGTGGCCGGGGCGTCTGGCCGAGCAGCGCGTGCAGGATCGGCGAGGTGATGTGGTACGGCAGGTTGGCGACCACGTCGTAGGGCGGCTCGAGGAGCCGGACGAGGTCGAGATCGAGGGCGTCGCCTTCGATGAGCTGGAGATCGCCGCGATCGAGGGCGGGTTCGAACCGGGATCGCAGGAACCCGGCCAGCCCGCGGTCGAGCTCGACGGCCGTCACTGCGGCGCCGGCGTCGAGCAGACCGCCGGTGAGCAACCCGAGCCCCGGTCCGATCTCGAGGACCCGCTCGCCAGGCGCCGGGGCGGCCTCCGCGAGGATCGCGGACAGCACGTCGGGATCCGCCAGGAAGTTCTGGGAGAGCGCGTGCCGGGCACGCAACCCGGCCGCACGGAGCGTGGACCGGACCTGCTCCGGATCGATCGTGGCCCTTGCCGCGCTCACCGCCGGCCGGCTATCGCTTCGCCAGCGGCAGCGACGGCCGGGCGTCGAGGTCGAGCCGGGCCCGCTCCCCCGCGGCGAAGCGTCGCGCACCGGCCGCGCCGATCATCGCGCCGTTGTCGGTGCACAGGCCCGGTCGCGGGACGATGAGCGGCACGCCAAGCGCGGCGGCCTCCTCGGCCAGCCGTTCGCGGAGGCAGCGGTTCGCGGCCACGCCACCGCCGAGCACGATCGATCGGGCCCCCGCGGCGCGGGCCGCCCGTGCGGTCTTCGTGGCCAACACGTCGACTACGGCGTCCTGGAACCCCCAGGCGAGCTCCGCGGTGACGTCGTCGGGTAGCGGCGCGTCCGGGTCATCGGCGAGGCCCGCCCCCGCCCGGGCGTCCGTCACGATCCGGCGGGCAGCGGTCTTGAGCCCCGAGAACGACAGGTCGTACGAGTCGCCCATCCACGCCCGCGGGAACGCCGTGTCGCGTCGATTCGCCCCGTCGGCGGCCGCCTGGATCGCCGGTCCGCCCGGGTACCCGAGCCCGAGCAACCGACCGACCTTGTCGAAGGCCTCACCGGCCGCGTCGTCGACGGTCGTGCCGAGGAGCCGGTACGTGAGGTGGTCGGTCATCTCCGCGATGAACGTGTGGCCACCCGACACGACCAGGGCGACCAGCGGGAAGATCGGCTCCACCTTGGCTGCCTCGTCCTCCCCCGGATCGAGCAGCCAGCCGGCATATACATGGCCCTCGAGGTGGTTGACCGCGACGAGCGGCTTGTCGTGGACCCACGCGAGCGCCTTGGCGAAGTTGATCCCGACCAGCAGCGATCCGGCGAGCCCGGGGCCGTACGTGACCGCGATCGCGTCGACGTCGGACCACTCGACGCCGGCGCCGTTCCACGCCTCGTCGAGCGTCGGCACGATCCAGCGCAGGTGGGCGCGGGCCGCGAGCTCCGGCACGATGCCACCCGACGGCGCGTGGAGCGCCACCTGGGACGCCACGACGTTGCTCAGGATCCGCCGGCCGCCCTCGACCAGGGCGATCCCGGTCTCGTCACACGACGACTCGATCGAGAGCAGCAGCGAGTCACTCACGCGCCGTCGTCCTCGTCCGGCCCGGTCGGCGCCGGTGCGACATCGAGCTCCGCGCGTAATCGTTCGATCCGCTCGCGCATCGCCCGCTCTGAGAGCGGTGTCGTCGTCATGATCAGCGCGTCCTCGTGGTCGTCGCTGTAGTAGCGCGGCCGGAGCCCGACGGGCCGGAAGCCGTACTTCTCGTACAGCTTTCGTGCGGCGAGGTTCGACAGGCGGACTTCGAGCGTTGCCTCGTGGGCGCCTCGGTCGATCGCCACGTCGAGGAACGCGAGCAGCAGCCGCTCCCCGATCCGTTGCCGGCGCCAGGCCGGATGGACGGCGAACGTCGTGATGTGCGCCTCGTCGACCATCAGCCACATCCCGCCGTAGGCGGCGACGGTCCCACCGGCCCGGGCGACCAGGTAGTGCGCGAGCTTGTTCGACTCGAGCTCGCTCCGGTAGGCGTGTGGCGGCCACGGTGCGGTGAAGCTCGCGAGCTCGATCGCGTGGACGGCCGGCAGGTCCTCGAGCCGCATCGGCTCGACGAGGACCCTCAGCGGTGGTCGCGCGACCATGCGACGGCATCCCCCACGGCGCGGACGCCCCGGGGAAGCGTGACGTACTCGGGGACCAGCGTCTCGAGCTCGCTCGTACCCGCGGTGGCCGCGAGCCGTGCTGCCCCGAGACGGATCAGCGCCTGGCCGAGACCCGCGCGCGCCGCCTCTCCCCGTTCGAGCGCCTCGGCCGGCGCGCGATCCTCGAGGTCGATCGCGATCAGCGTCTCGTCGGGCGCAAGGGTCGGCTCGACGCCGGCGGGCAGTGGCTCGGCCGGCGAGCCGGCACGGACCACCAGTCGATCGTTTGGTCCGGCCGGCATGAGCAACACGCCGCGCTCGACGCCGGCTGCTGCAAGCAGCGCCTCGCCGGTGGACACGCCGGCGAGCGGGATCCTGAGCCCGTGGGCCATGCCCTTGGCGGTCGCCATCCCGACGCGCAACCCCGTGAAGGCACCGGGTCCGGTGCCGACGACGATGCCCGCCAGCCGCGACCGCCGGATGTTCTGCTCGCCGAGGAACCGCCCGATGGTCGGCAGCAGCGTCTCCCCGTGGCGATGCCCGGCCGTCCAGGTCGAGACGCCGTCCGCCTCACCGTCCGGGGAGCCCGTGGCGATCACCACGCGGCTCGTCGCGGTATCGATGGCGAGGATCGCCCGCCGTCGGCCATCGTGGGTCACGGGAGCGCGTCCAGGTAGCGCCGGTAGCGGTCCCCGTGCGCCTCGAGCGTGATCGTGCGCGGCTCGTCCCCGAGACCGTCGATCCGGACGTCCAGTCGCTCGGCCGGCAGGGCATCACCGAGGCGCTCCGGCCATTCGACCAGCGTGACGCCGCCCGCCTGGCGCTCATCGAGCAGACCACCCTGCAGGGCGTCCTCGGCCCGGGTCAGCCGGTACGGGTCGACGTGGAAGAGCGGCAGCGCGGCCCTCGTACTCGGCCATCAGGATGAAGCTCGGCGAGGTGATGGTCTCGGTCACGCCCAGGCCGACGCCGAAGGCCTTCGCGAGATGCGTCTTGCCGGCCCCCAGGTCGCCCCACAGGCACACCAGGTCACCGGCCTTGGCCTCGGCGCCCAACGCTCGGCCGAGCGCACTCGTCGCCTCGGGGTCGCGGCACACGACGACACGCGTCGGCACGGCCGACGGCGCCGACGCGGCGGTCGTGCCGGTCACGCGAACCGCTCCAGGTCGCCGAGCGGCACCGCCACGACCGAGCCGTCGTCGAAGCGGACCGTGCCGGCCTCCAGATGCACGCCACCGTCGAACCGCCGCGGGCCGACCAGCCCGGCCCAGGCGCCTTCGCGACCGGACAGCTGCCCGGCCCGGATCCGGACGTGATCGGGCCGGGGCGGCGGGACGTCGAGCTCGGGGAGGTCGAAGATCAGCGTCGGCGGGTCACCGACGACCGCGACCTCCTGGCCCTCCAAGGCCTCAAGGATCGCCAGCACCGGCCCGGCGAGCGGCCGCCGGACGGCACCTTCCAGGACGAGCACAGCGAATGGCTGCAGCCGATGGAGTGCCGCTCGCTGCCGCCGCTCCGATGCCGCAAAGTCGCGCCGCTCCTTGCTCGCGAGCCCGGCCACGATGATCCCGCGCACGCCCATCGCCCGGGCTCGCGTGAGCGTCTCGGCATCGATCCGTGAGCCGACCACGAGGATGTTGCCGGCAAGCCCGACATCGACCGAGCTGCTGCGCAGCTCGCCCTCGATCCACG
Organism: uncultured Chloroflexia bacterium; assembly: GCA_963788235.1. Taxonomy (GTDB): domain Bacteria; phylum Chloroflexota; class Limnocylindria; order Limnocylindrales; family CSP1-4; genus SPCO01. The sequence continues at coordinate 50,632 of CAWBFV010000007.1, forward strand.
ATGCGATGTGCAGCCGGCCGCGCGTCGGGCCGCCGAGCGTCACGATGCCGCGGATGGCTCGTCCGGTCGCCCGGAGCACGATCGAGCTCCCGGGCCGCACCTCGCGGACGATCCCCGACACCGGGCTGTCCATCGGCTCGTGGAACTCGCCGCCGGCGACGCGCCAGCGCCCGCGCCAGTCGAACAGCAGCTCCCCGTCGACGATCCGCGAGCCGGGCTTCGGAGCCGACGAATCGGGAACCACGACGTCGGTGAGGCGCGCGTCGCGAACGTGCTCGATGATCGGCGTGCCGGCGACCACCGACTCCCCTGCGGCGACCAGCGCCCGGTCGCCCGGCGCGAGCGGGAACGTCACGTCGATCGGGCCGTCGAGGAGGCGCCGGACGCGGACGAGCCCGAGGTCCGCCGGCGAACCGGCGAGCGGCGGCGTCACCTCGCCCTCCACGGCCGTCATGCGTCGGCCCCGGCCCACAGCGACGCCTGCCACGCCGCCAGCAGGTCCCGCCGGCGATCGGCCCGATCGGGGAGCCGCAGCGGGACGTCGCGCAGGTCGACGAGCAACCCGCCGAGCCCGCCCGCGACGTCGACGGCGAAGTGGCGTCCGCGTGTGCCCAGCCGGACACGATCACGGAACCGGAACTCGGCAACGGCGGTGGCGCCGGGTGGCAGGTCGACCAGCTCGAGCCCGCCGGGCGACAGGTCGATGTCGCTCGGTCCGTCGGTCATGTGCACCCTGACGCTGCCGGCCGAGCGCCCGCCGCGGAGTCCCGCGGGCGTGATGACCGTGCCGAGCGGCGCCAGCAGGTCGTCGATGAGGTCGGAGATCAGCAGCCGTCGCTCGCCGGGATCGGGGATCGCCCCCAGCGCGCCGAGCAACCGGGCGTGGTCGAAGGCGTACTGGCTCGCGCCGGGCCGGCGGATCACGTCGACGTGCGCCAGCGCCACGGCCGGCGGCGGCACGGCACCCCAGAGGCCCCCGCCGACGATGATGAGGTCGGGCACCGGCGCGGCATCGAACCCCGGGGTCGCCGCGGCAAGACGAACGAGCGCCGCACGCGCGGCGGCCATCCGCAGTGCGGCCCCATCGCCTGCCCCGTCCGACCAGGGCGCGATCCGCAGCTCGCGCATCCGATCGCGGAGCCGGTGCCGATCGGCCGGCACCGTCGACCAGACCAGCACGCCGTCGACGACCGCATCGTCGGGGTCGTCCGGTGCCACCGCGGCCTCGGGTACGACCGCGAGCCGGACCGTGGCGGCCTGGCCGCCGGCGGCAGGCGCCGCCACGGCTCGGATGCCGGCATCGTGTCCGAGCACGATCGCCTCGATCCGTCGGTCGAGCACCTCGGCGACCGCCAGCGCCGCGGCGCCGAGCGCCCGCCGCGGGTCGTCGGCGGGGAGCGCGAGCTCGAGCAGGAGCTCGCCGAGCGGGTCGGCACCGGCGATGCCCGCCGCGGCTGCGGGTTGGGCGGCGGGTGCGAACAGCAGATCGCCCGGTCGCCCCTCGAGCTCCCCGAAGGCCTCGAGCCCTTCGGACATCGAACCGGACAGCACGATGGGGATCTCGGGACGCCGCTGCGCGACCGCCGCGACGAGGGCCGCGAGCTCGCGGATCGCGCTGCGCTCGTCGGCGCGCGGGGGGTCCGCCGCGCCGACCAGGATCGCCTCGACGCCGTGCTCGAGCAGCAGCCGCGACATCGCGAGCGGGTCGGTGGTCTCCGCGCTCGCTGGGGAGGGGCGCCAACCGCTCCTGGCCGCGGTCGACACGAGCCCCGCCAGCGTCCGTTCCGCGCCAGCGACGACGGCGAGGCGGCGCGGCCGGCGACTGCGGACCTCGAGGCGCGGCAGCGCATCCGCGTCGGTCTCGATGATCCCGATCGACGCGGCCAAGGCAGGGTCGGCGACGCGGGCACGATCGACCAGGATCCCGATCGCCGGTCCGAGCTCGGCCCCGGCAGGAACGGCCAGGTTGCCGATCAGGCGCCAGGCGCCGCCGGCACGACCGATCAGCGCCGCGGAAACGGTCGCGGAGCCGTGATCGACGATGAGGAACGCGTGCGGCTGCGGTGTCACCGCTTGATGCTACCCGGAGTGGTCGTCGCTCGACCGCTGGCGCTCCTCGCCGGCGTCGCGCTCAGGCCGATGGGATCGCCGCGTCGCCGCCTCAGCCGTCCCAGACCAGCTCGTCGTCGAGCTCCTCGAGGCGCGCGATGAGCAGCTCGATGCCGGTCTCGTCGGCGAGGATCTCGCTGGCCGACGCGAGGTCGCCACCGAATACCCCGCGCAGCACCGGGTCGAAGAACAGCATCGCGTTGGCGCCCAGCGCCCGATACGGCCGGCTGGCCTCGAGGAAGTGGACCGCCGACGAGGTCAGGCCGCGCAGCTGGATCTCGCGGGCGACCTGCTCGACGAGCTCGTTGCGCAGCTCGTCCATCGACGCATTGGGAAACGTCATCAGGCGACCGTGCCGTGCACCGCCGCGCTCGCGTCGATCGCGGCGTGGAAGGCCTGGTAGGCGGCCGCGCCACGGAGCGCGAACGTCACGTGCTCGATGCCGGGCGAGCGGCTGAGCTCGTCGCGGACGGTATCGACGGTGATCTGCGCAGCCTCGTCGAGCGGGAACCCACCGACGCCCGTGCCGAGCGCTGGGAAGGCCAGGCTCCGTGCGTCGATCTCGCGGGCCCGCGCCATCGCGCTTCGTACGGCGGCCTCGATGACGGGTCCGCTGGAGCGTCGATCGCGATCGAGCGACACGGCGTGGATGACCGCGCCGGCGGCGAGTGTGCCACCGGGCGTCACGATCGCCTCGCCGAGCGGCACCGGCGCCTGGCGCACGGCGGCGAACTCGATCTCGTCCCCGCCGGCGCGCTTGATGGCACCGGCGACGCCCGTCGACATCCACAGCGAGAGGTTCGCGGGGTTGACGATGGCGTCGACTTCGAGGTCGCAGATATCGCCATTCCAGAGGTCGATACGGGCCAACTACCCTCTCCGCTCGGTGAGCGTCGTCAGGCTGACCGCTCCGGCTGCGGCATGGTACACCCGGGGCAGTCGCGCAGACATCTGGGCTACGACCTCCCAGGTGTTCGTGGTGCGCAGCCGCGCCAGGTCCTGGGCCGTGATCCGTTCCTGCCCCTGTGACCCGAGCAGGACGAACTCGTCGTCGAGTCCGACCGGGGCCCCCGGGACGTCGGTCACGTCGGCCATGACGGCATCCATCGTGATGTTCCCGACGAGCGGGACCCGCCCGCCCCGGACCAGCGCCTCGGCACGATTCGCGTTGGCCCGGGCGAAGCCATCGCCATACCCGAGCGGGAGGGTCGCGATCCGGCTCGGCCGACCGGTCGTGAACGTCGGGCCGTAGCTCACCCCGTGCCCTGCGGGGAGGTCGACGACGCGGGCCGGGCGGGCATGGATCGACATCACCGGGCGCAGTCTCGCGCGGGCGGCACTCGCCGCCTCGCCGCCACGATCGCCCAGCTCGTCGGGGACGATGCCGTAGATCGACAGGCCCGGGCGGATGCCGTCGAACCCTGGGACGCCCATCAGGACACCGCCGCTGGCCGCGACATGCCGCGGCGGCACCGGCAGACCGGCCGAGCGCAGCGAGGTCACTGCCGCTTCGAACCGCTCGAGCTGCCGGCCGGTGATCGACGCGTCCTCGCTCGCCTGCAGGTGCGTCCACATCCCCACGAGTCGGGCCGCGGAGTGATGCCGCGATGCGCGCAGCCGCGGAGGCGACGTCCTCCGGCGGGACGCCCCCGCGGCCGAGCCCGGTCTCGATCTCGAGCTCGATCCCGAGCGGCTCGCCGTCGGTGACCTCACGGTCGGCGGTGTCGAGCATCGCGCCGAGTGTCCCGAGGTCGCCACCGGCGAGCCAGATCCGCTCGCGCGCCGCAGCGGCGGCGAACGCGGCCGGCACGGGGTACATGACCCGGATCGGCGCATCGATACCGGCTTCGCGCAGCGCAAGCGCCTCGTCCATCGTGGCGACGCTGAGGCCGTCGGCGCCGGCCGCGACCAGTGCCCGTGCGACCGGGACGGCGCCATGACCATATGCGTCGGCCTTCACCACGGGCGAAGCCATGACGCCACCCGCGAGCTCGCGGATCGTGCGGAGGTTCGACGCGAGCGCCTCGAGGTCGAGCTCCAGCCACGCCAGGCGTGGCAGCGGCGGCAATCCGGCCGCGGCGAGGCGCTCTTCGATCGACCGCGACGTGACCGCCGTCACGCGGGTGCCGGGTCGGGGGTCTCCGGTGCCGCGGCGGACGGATCGGCCGGTTCGCGGACCCGGAAGCCAAGACGCTTGCTGCTGCTTCGGCGCTCGGCGAGCGTCGCGAGCCGGCGGCGCGCGATGGCCATCGCCTCCGGGAGGTCCGAGGCGAGGAGGCCCGCGTCGCCGTATCGCTCGCGCATCGCCTCGCCGGCCGTCCCGTGGAGATACACCCCGAGCTGCGCGGCGGCGAACGGTGCCAGGCCCTGGGCCAGCAGCGCCCCGATGGCGCCGGCGAGGACATCGCCTGTGCCACCGGTGGCGAGCGCCGGGTTCTCGAATGAGGCGACGACGACCTCGCCGTCGGGCGAGGCGATCACCGTGCGGGCACCCTTGAGCACCACGACCTGGTGCCAGGTCGTCGCCGCGCTCTTGACCGCAGCCACACGGGCGTCGTCGTCATCGACCAGGTCGCCGTCCGCGGCTGGATCGACGCCGCTGCCGGCGCGCAACCGGGCGAACTCGCCGGTGTGCGGCGTCAGGACCGCCGCGCGTCGGTCGCCCTCCCACCAGCCATCCATCGACGCCAGCGAGCGCAACGCCTCGGCATCGAGCACCAGCGGCGGTCGCGTCTCGTCGGGCGGCGCGATCATCAGCTGCCGCACCAGCTCGGCCGTGGCGAGACCCGGTCGAAGACCCGGCCCGACGACCAGCGCGTCGTGCTCGTGGTCGAGGATGCGCGCGAGTGCCGGCTCCGGGTCGAGCTCCTCCACGTCGTCCTCCGGCAATGCCATCGTCGTGGCCTCGACGACCTTGGCGGCGAACAGCGGCTGGAGCGTCTCGGGCACGGCCAGCGTCACGAGCCCGACGCCGGCCCGGGCCGCCGACCGACAGACGAGCAGCGCCGCGCCCGCATAGTCGAGCGAGCCGGCGACCGCGAGCAGCTTCCCGAACGACCCCTTGTGGCCGCGTGCCGGGCGCTCGGGGAGCAGCGCCATGGCAGCGTCCTCGTCGAGGCGGACCGCCCCGGCCGGCCAGGGCCGCTCGTCGCTCGAGCTGTCAAGCGTCGGCGTTCCGTTCTCCGTGCGACGGCCGAACCCGAGCGCGCGTCGTTCAGGCACCGCGTGGCCTTCCGGCCGCTCCCGGCGCGTCGGACGCGAGCGTCTCGGCGCCGTTGCCCTCGGCCTGCATGCGCAGCCGCTCGATGCGGGCGAGGATGCGTCGCTCGCGATCGTCGAGCCGATCCTCGATATCGGGCGGGAAGAGGTATCGACCGCCGGCCGTCCTGACGCCGAAGGCCATGGCGACCGCGTAGTCGGATTCGTGCGTGATCGACACCGCGATCCGGTCCATGCCGAGCTGCTCGGCACGCGCTGCGGCGCGCCCGTGCAGGCGCACGGCCGGCTGGCCGGTCGGCAGACGCTCGATCTCGATGTCGCGCCAGCCGATGCCGCGGACCCCGAGCCCGAGGACCTTCGACACGGCCTCCTTCGCGGCCCATCGTCCGGCCATGGTCTCGGGGCGACCCCGAACGTAGCGTTGCTCGGACGGCGTCAGGACCCGGTTGGTGAAGCGGTCACCGAAGCGATCGAGCGACGCGCGGATCCGCTCGACCCGGATGATGTCGATGCCGAGCTCAGTGGTGCCCTCGGGCGAAATCCTCGGATCGATGGCTCGCGGGGCCTCGCCTCGAACCTCGGAGGGCCCTGTAGCAGCATCCCGGGGAGCCACTGTCCTACTCGACCGTGACCGACTTCGCCAGGTTGCGCGGCTGGTCGACGTCCGTGCCACGCGCGATCGCGACGTGGTAGGCGAACAGTTGTAGGGGGATGATCGCGAGGATCGGGCTGAGCGCCTCGTGGGTGTCGGGCACCCAGCAGACGTCGTCGGCGACCCGCTCGATGTTCCGATCGCCTTCGGTGGCGACCGCGATCACCCGGGCATCGCGGGCTCGGCCCTCCATCACGTTCGAGATCAGCTTCTCGTAGACCGACGAGCGCGTCGCGACGGCCACGAGCGGGCACTCGGCGTCCAGCAGCGAGATCGGGCCGTGCTTCATCTCGCCGGCGGCGTAGCCCTCGGCGTGGACGTAGCTGACCTCCTTGAGCTTGAGGGCGCCTTCGAGGGCGGTCGGGTACGTGTAACCGCGCCCGACGAACATGAACCCGCGCGAGTTGACGTAGCGGCGCGCGAGATCGGGGATCCCGGTCGTGTTCTCGAGCGTCCGCGCGGCGGCGGCGGGCAGCGCACGGAGGGCGGCCCCGAGCTCCTGTTCCTGCTCGAGCCCCAGCGCGCCACGCGCCTTGGCGATCGCGGCGGCCAGGATCACCAGCGTCGTGACCTGGGCCACGAACGTCTTGGACGCCGCGACCGCGATCTCGGGCCCGGCCTGCAGGAACAGCACACGGTGCGCCTCACGGGTGATGGCGCTACCGACGGTGTTGGTGACGGCGATGATCGGGGCGCCGCGTTCACGCGCCAGGCGCGTCGGGGCGATCGTGTCGGCGGTCTCGCCCGACTGGGTCACGGCGATGACCAGTGTCCGGCCATCGATCGGTGGCGGGCTGTAGCGGAACTCCGAGCCGACCGTGACCCGGGCCGGGATGCCGACCCAGTCCTGGATGGCCGCGGCCCCGACCAGCGCGGCGTACGAGGCGGTCCCGCAGGCGACGAGCTCGACGCGCTCGATCTGCGCCAGCGTCTCTTCGAACCCCTCGAGCTCCTCGAGGAAGATTCGGTCGTTGCTGGTCACGCGGCCGGCGATCGCCTGGCGGAGCGACTCCGGCTGCTCGTGGATCTCCTTGAGCATGAAATGCTCGTAGCCGCCCTTCTCGGCGGCCTCGGTGGTCCAGTCGATCGTCGTGACCGTGCGTTCCTGACGGGCACCCGCGACGTCCGTGATCACCACGCCGGTCGGGCACAGGTCGGCGACGTCACCGTCCTCGAGGAAGATGACCTGGTTCGTGTGGGCGAGGATCGCGGCGACGTCGCTCGCGAGGAACGATTCGCCGTCCGCGAGACCCACGACCAGCGGCACGTCCTTGCGCGCGCCGACCAGGCGCTCCCCTTCGCGGCGATGCATGACCGCGATCGCGTACGCGCCCTCGACCTTGCGCAAGGTGTCGCGCACGGCGTCCGCCAGGTCGCCTTGATAGGCCTCCTCGACGAGGTGGGCGAGGGCCTCGGTGTCGGTCTCGGACGTCAGCCGATGGCCGCGCGCCTCGAGACCGTCGCGAAGCTCGCGGAAGTTCTCGATGATCCCGTTGTGGATGACCGTGATGTCGCCCGTGCAGTCCTGGTGCGGGTGGGCGTTGAGGTCGTTCGGGCGACCGTGGGTCGCCCAGCGCGTGTGCGCCAGCCCGATGGCGGCGTGGGGCGTTCGATCGGCGATCGCCGCTCGTAGGTTCGCGAGCTTGCCGGCCTTCTTCTCGACGAAGAGCATGCCGCCATCGTCGACCAGCGCGATGCCCGCCGAGTCATATCCGCGGTACTCGAGGCGCGCCAGGCCCTCGATGAGGATGGGACCCGCCTCCCGGGGTCCCGTGTAGCCAACGATGCCGCACATCCTGTGAGGTCCTCCCTTCGCGACCGCGGCAGCAGCCAGGCGGTCGTGGTGACTCCTTCAGGTGGGCACCGAAACTAGTTTAGACGCTCCCCCGCGAGGGTCGCGAGCGTGTCGGCCAGCTCCGTGACGAGGGCCTCGTCCGGACCCTCCACCATCACGCGGAGCGCGGGCTCCGTGCCGGAGGGCCGAACGAGGACGCGTCCCGCACCGCCCAGCCGTGCGATCGCTTCCGCGATCGCGCGCCGGAGGGTGGGATCGCCCTCCCATTGATCCTTGTGACGAGCCTTCACCGCCCGCTGTTGCTGTGGCAGGAGCGGGATCGCCGCGGCGAGTGTGGCGAGCGACGCGTTGCGTTTGGTCATCACCCGGAGGACCTCGAGCGCGGTGACGATCCCGTCGCCCGACGTGGTGTGCTCCAGCACGATGACGTGGCCGGACTTCTCGCCACCCAGCATGGCCCCGGCCACCTGCATGCCCTCGAGGATGTACTTGTCGCCGACCGGGGTCCGCACGACCTCGCCGCCGGCCTCCTCGACCGCCGCCTGGAGCCCGCCGTTCGAGAGCACCGACACGACGAGGCCGCCGGGTAGCGCGTCCCGCGTGAGCCGCTCCAGCGCGAGGATGCCGAGGACCTGGTCGCCGTCGACGATCCGCCCATCGCCATCGACCGCGATCAGTCGGTCGGCGTCGCCATCGAGCGCGAACCCGACATCGGCGCCGCGCTCCGCGACGGCCCGTGCCAGCGACGCGGGGGCCGTGGCCCCGGCATCGACGTTGATGTTCACGCCGTCCGGCTCGACGTGGATCGCATCGACGCGGGCGCCGGTCGATTCGAGGATCTCGCGACCGGCAGCGCCGCCGGAGCCGTTCGCGCCATCGAGCACGATGTGCAGCCCACTGGCATCGATCGACGCGGCCAGCTCGCGTCGATGCGTCATGTACGACGCGAGCTCCGACGTCGCGTCGACGCGCCGACCGAGCGACGCGTTCCCGACGCCGCCAAGCTCGCCCTCGCGCCAGATCAGGGCCTCGAGCTCGTCTTCGATCGCGTCGTCGAGCTTGAGCCCATCGGCATCGAGCACCTTGAGGCCGTTGTCGTCCGCCGGGTTGTGCGAGGCGGAGACCATGATCCCCGCCCGGTACGGGCCGGTCCGGGCAAGGAACGCGAGCGCCGGGGTCGGGACGACGCCGACGACGTGGACGTCGACGCCGAGGCTGGTCGCGCCCGCGACGATCGCCGACACGAACATGTCACCCGAGCGCCGGGTGTCCTGCCCGACGACGATCGCGCCGCCGGGCTCGGCAAGACGCCGCGCGGTCGCCCGGCCGAGGCCGAACGCCACTGTTGGTTTCAGGTCGACATTCGCGACACCGCGGATCCCGTCGGTGCCGAAGAGGCGTCCCATGGCGCCGTCAGCCGCCCGAGGGTGGGCTGCTGGCGATCGCGCTGACCGTCACCGACACCGTGGCCGGATTGGCGGCCACGAGCGTGAGCCCGGCCGGCAGGTCGGCGGTGGCCGTGACATCGGCCTTGCCGGGCCCGAGCGCGCTGACGTCGAGATCGACGGCGAGCGTCGAGCCGATCAGGCGGTCGAGGTCGGCCACGCTGCCACCGACGGTGATCAGCACGCGATCAAGGTCGGTCGCGTAGGTCAGCCCCGGCTGGCCACCGACGATCCGGACGCCGACCTCGAAGCTGCGCGACGAGGTGACGGTACGGACGACGATCGTGACCCGGACGCTCTGGGCATCCAGCGCCACGACGCCGGTCGGGAGCACCAGCGGCGCATCGAACGTCTGCGACGACGAGTAGCCGCTCACCGAGATGGGTGCGGTATCGATGGCGAGCAGCTTCTGGAGCTCGTCGACGTCGCCCTCGACGGTCACGAACGTCGGCACGACGCTGGCCGCCGCAAGCTCGAACCCGGCGGCTGGCGTGCCGGTGATCTGCGGACTGACGGGGAGCGTCTTCGACAGGCGATCCGAGAAGACCGGGATCGTCACGCGTGCCGTCGCCGGTGAGATGCGGACCTGGGCCACGGCGTTGCCGAGGGCGTCGATGGCCACGAGCTCGACGTCCTGGTCGACGTCGATCCCGGTCGGCTGGATCGTCACGGCGGCCCGGGCCGACACCACGCGCTCGAGGACCGACGCGGGACCGATGACCTCGACCGCCTGCGGGTTCATCGACGTCGTCCCGAGCTCCAGGTTCGTCGGGACGTCGCCGCGCTCGACCACGACGGGGATCGACTTGGTGCTGACCTTGTCGAGGTCGATGGTCACGATCTTGGGTTGATAGTCCACGACCGTCACCCGCGGGTCGACCGACCGCAGCTGGACCGGGACGCTCTGGGCGCCACTCCCCGGCTCGACGTCGGACAGGTCGATCCATGCCTCGAAGTCCGAGGCGATCGGCTGGATCCCGGACGGCGAGTAGTAGCGGATCTCGGTCACGGGCCTGACCGTGGTGAGCATGAACCCGTTGGTGGGCTGGTTCCGCACGTCGACCGGCACGATCGACGGGAGCGTGACCGTGCTCTGCGAGAGCACGAGGCCGCCATAGAGCAAGGTCGCCAGGCCGACCGCCGCGAGCTTGAGAGGCCAGTTATGGACGAGGACGCGAAGGACTCGGGTCACCGCGGAGCCCGTACGGGCGATGGCGGAGACGCGGGTTCACGCGGCGAACGCCAACCACCGAGGGCGCGGCGACGACGACCCTGGCTCGGATCGAGCAACATGCGGATCGTCCTGGCGAGCTGCGACTCGTTGAGGTTGCGCACGATGCGCGAGCGCTCGACGAGGCTGATCTGCCCGTTCTCCTCCGACACGACGATGACGATCGCGTCGGTCTGTTCGGCGATGCCGAGGGCGGCCCGGTGGCGCGTCCCGTAGCGCTCGGTCTGGACCGACGTCTCCGCGAGCGGGAGCAGCACGCCGGCGGCGATGATCGTGTCCCCGCGGATCACCACCGCGCCGTCGTGCAGCGGGGTCCGTGGGGCGAAGATCGTGCGGATGAGGTCGGCGGAGACATCCGCGTGGACCATGACCCCGGTCTCGGCGGTGTCCTCGAGACCGGTCTCGCGCTCCAGCACGATCAGGGCCCCGTGTCCCTCGGCGGACAGCTCTGCTGCGGCGTGGGCGACTTCCGACGCCACGTGGTCGACGACCCGGGAGTCGGCGCCGGACAGCATCCAGCCGAACGACCCGACGCGTCCGATGCGCTCCAGCGCCCGGCGGATCTCCGGCTGGAAGATCACGACCAGCGCGAAGAGGCCGACGACGGCACCACCCTGGAGGATCCGCGTGAGCAGCTCCAGGCCGGCGGCGACCGCCAGCACGTAGACGACGATCAGCACGCTGACCCCGATGACGAGGCGCACCGCGCGCGTCCCGCGGATCAGGCTGAACAGCCAGTAGATCAGGAGGGCGGTGATGCCGATATCGACGAGCGTCGTCAAGCGGACCTGCTGGACGAACGATCCGAGGAGCTCCGACATCTTCGGTGGAGTGTAGCATCGCGCCCCCTTCCGACCGGCTTGGCGGCCGTTCCGGAGTCAGGCGCAGATGGCCTCGAGACGCGGGTCGTCGGGCACCCGCTGGGCAAGCTCGCAGACACGCTCACGGGTCGATCCGTCCTCGCCGAGGTCGTCGAGTCGGGCCAACAGCACGAGCTTGTCGGCGGCCACCGAGCGCCAGCCGCGATCGAGATAGAGCTCGGCGAGCGACAGGTGCAGGCCCGGGTCCGAGGGGTTCGTCGCCAGGGCGATGTAGCAGGCATCGATCGCCGCGTGGAACTGGCCGGCAGCCCGATGGCCGCGGGCTGCAGCCAGTGCCGCCGTCCGGGCCTCGTCGGCGTCGCCGCGGGCCGCCGCATCCTCGACAGCGGCCATCGCCGCCGCCCCGTCGAATGGCGGCGGGGGCGGCTCAGGCGGCGGTGCCTCCTCGCCGATCGGGCCCGCGGAGCAGCGCCTCGGCTCGGTCGACCACGGCGGTCGATGCCGCCGCAGCCGCGGGGTCGCCGACGAGCCGGTCGACCATCGAGCGCAGCGTCGAGCGCCGGTCGCGCGATTCGGCGAGGTCGAGCGCCCGTCGCGCGGCATCGACACCGTCGCCGGCGCGTCCCGCGCCTTCGAGCATCGCCGCCAGTCGATCGAGCGTCTCGGCGGCGCGGATGCGATCGCCGAGCGCCAGCAGCGCCTCGGCCCGACCGCGGAGCGCGGTCTCGTCGGTCGGCGCCCGCTCGAGTGCCTTCTCGAAGGCCTGCGCCGCCTCGTGCGGCTTGCCGATCCGGTCGAGCACGGACCCGATCCCGACCAGCGGCATCGCCCGGTCGGGCGCCAGCCGGGCCGCCTCGCCATACGCCTCGAGCGCCTCGTCGTAGTGCGAGCGCTGGGCAGCCACGTGCCCACGCCGCAAGGCGTCCTTGTACCGCTCGTAAAGGGCGTCGCTCACGCGTCCGCTCCGAGGAGCTCGACCAGCAACGCCTTCTGCACGTGCAGCCGGTTCTCGGACTGCTCGAAGATCAGGCTCTGCGGGCCATCCATGACCGACGACGCGATCTCCTCGCCGCGGTGGGCGGGCAGGCAGTGCATCGCCACGGCTTCGGGACCGGCGGCCGCCATCAACGCGTCGTCGACGCGGTAGGCGGCGAATGCGTCGCGGCGTTCCTCGGCCTCGGCCTCCTGGCCCATCGATGTCCAGGCGTCCGTGTAGACGACGTCGGCGCCGCGCACGAGATCGGTCGGCTCGTCGCCGAACACCAGCCGGCCGCCGGTCGCCGCCGCGCGCTCCTCGGCGAGGGCCACGATCCGGGGGTTCGGGCCGTAGCCCGACGGGTGGGCGAGGCGGACCTCCATCCCGAACGCCGAGCCGAGCAGGGCGAGCGAGTGGTACACGTTGTTGCCATCCCCGACGAACGTCACGATCGTGCCCTCGAGCGCGCCGACGCGCTCCCGGATCGTGAATACATCAGCGAGCGCCTGGCACGGGTGCTCGCGTAGCGTCAGCCCGTTGATCACCGGGATCGAGGCCTGTGCGGCCAGCTCGGCGACGACCTCGTGCGGCCCGGTCCGGGCGACGATCGCATCGACGAACCGCTCGAGGTTGTGGGCGACGTCGCGGACCGCCTCGCGGGCACCCATCACGGCGTCCTCGGGCAGGTAGATCGCGGACCCGCCGAGCTGCGTCATCCCGGCCTCGAACGTCACGCGCGTCCGGAGGCTCGGCTTCTGGAAGAGCATCGCCAGCGTTCGGCGGATCAACGGCGGATGGGCGTGTCGCCGGGTGGCGCGGAACTCGCGCTTGAGGGCCGCCGCGGTCTCGAAGACGCGCTCGACCTCGGCCCGCGAGAAGTCCGCGGCGCTCAGCAGGTCCCGGCCGCGGAGGGAGATCGGTGGATCGTCGACGGCGGTCACCGCGTCACTCTAACGGCGCCATTCCGAGCGATGCCATCACCCGCGAGTCCCATTCGCCGATCAGCGCCCTACGTCATCGCGTCGATCGAGCGCGGTCCTGTTGAAGCGGCGCATATGGCGAGCCTGCGCCAAGGCGGCCGGGAGCACGCGAGCGAGCGCACTTTGAGGTGCGTGAGCGAGCGCGCGCAGCGGCCAACGCCGGCGAAGGCCGCCAGATCGCCGCTACCGCTTCGTGTACTGGGGCGCCTTGCGGGCGCGCTTGAGCCCGTACTTCTTGCGCTCCTTCATGCGCGGGTCGCGCGTCAGCAGGCCGGCCTGCCTGAGGGGCAGGCGGTTTGCGGACTCATCGACCTCGAGCAGCGCTCGGGCGATGCCGTGGCGGATCGCGCCGGCCTGGCCGGTGACGCCGCCACCCTCGACCTTGATCATCGCGTTGAAGCGGCCTTCGGTGTTGGTCACGCGGAACGGCAGGCGGACGTCCGCCTCGTTCACCGCGTTGCCGAAGTGCTCGTCGAGCGATCGCCCGTTGACGACGATCTCACCCTCGCCCGGCAGCAGTCGGACGCGGGCGATCGCCGTCTTGCGGCGGCCGGTCCCGGAGAAGAAGGCAGGGATGGACATCGGTTGCAGGCTCCTCGTCAGGCGAGCGGCTCAGGCTGCTGTGCCTGATGCGGATGGTCGGCGCCGGCGTAGATCTTCAGCTTGCGCAGCTGCTGGGCACCGAGTCGGTTGTGCGGCAGCATCCCCTTGACGGCCCGGCGGATGACCTGCTCGGGCCGACGCTCGAGGAGGTGGCCGAGGGTCTCCTCCTTGAGGCCCTGGGGATAGCCGCTGTGGCGGACGTAGACCTTGCTCTCAAGCTTGTTGCTGGTGACCGCGATCCGGCCGGCATTGAGGACGATCACGTGGTCGCCCGAGTCCAGGTTGGGCTGGTAGGTCGGCTTGTGCTTGCCGACGAGGACACGAGCGATACGCGAGGCGAGACGACCCAGGGTCTCGTCCGTCGCGTCCACGACGTACCAGCGCCGCTCGATCTCGCTCTCTCTGACCGAATAGGTCTTCGCGTTCATCGTTCCTCGTGTTCTCCGTCCTGCTTGCCTGGCCGCCGCCCGATGGCGACGTGCCGGAGGCACAGGCCCTTCGCCGGGGCCGCGGCGCCCTTGCGGGCCGATCCGGGTTCGGCGAGTGCCGAGCGGACCTGATCCTTGTTCGCGTTGCCCAGACCGACCTCCAGGAGGAGGCCGACCATCCGCCGGACCTGCCCCCGCAGGAACGAGTCGGCGCGGACGTCGATCGTCACGTACCGACCCGACCGTCGGACCCGGACCGCGGTCACGGTCCGGACCGTCGACCGGTCCGATGCCCCGAAGGCCCGAAAGTCGTGCCGGCCGATGAAGGCCGACGCGGCTCGCGCCATCGCGGCGGCGTCGAGTGGGTCCCGCACCCCGAACGCCGTGCGCTCGCGAAGCGGGCTGTGCGGCCCGTTCCAGACGGTGTAGCGGTAGTCCCGGTACCGCGCCGCGTAGCGAGGGTTGAACGCCTCGGGGACCTCGCGCAGGTCGCGGACCGCGAGATCCCTTGGCAGGATCGCGGCCAGTGCCGACTCGAGTGCCGTCGCCGTGAGTCGCCCGCCGTACGAGAAGGCGATCACCTGCCCCGCGGCGTGGACACCGGCGTCCGTGCGTCCGGCCCCGTCGACCCGCCGCCGCTCCCCGTCACCGAGGCGCGCCAGCGCATCTTCCAGGACCCCCTGAACGGTCCGCTTCCCGGGGTTCGCCTGGAACCCCGCGAAGTCCGTTCCGTCGTATTCGACCGTCGCGCGGTAGCGCGTCGGTGACACCCTCTCGAGCGTGCTTGGCTTAGACGAGTTCGATCTGGACGATTTCCGCGGCATCGCCACGGCGCTGCCCGATGCGGACGATGCGGGTATAGCCCGAGGTCCGATCGGCGTACTTGGGCGCGATCTCGTCGAACAGCTTGTTGACGACGAGCGGCTCGTTCGGGAATTGCGCCACGACCGCGCGACGCGACGCGAGGTCACCGCGCTTGGCGAGCGTGATGACCTTCTCGACGCGACCGCTGATCTCCTTGGCCTTGGCCTCGGTGGTCTTGACGCGCTCGTAGCGCAGGACCGACACGGTCAGGTTCTTGAACAGGCTCAGGCGCGGCCCCTGCTTGCGGCTGAGCTTCCTGCCGCCGATCCGATGCGCCATCGATTCAGGCCTCGGGCTCGTCGTCGAACGGCTCGTCGCCCTCGAGGTCGTCGAGGACGTCGGATTCCGTGTCGGGGACGATGAAGCCGCGCATGCGGAGGCGCTCCTTCATCTCGTCGAGCGACTTCTTGCCGAAGTTGCGCATCCGCAGGAGGTCGTCGTCCTTGAGCTGCAGCAGCTGGCCGACCTTCACGATGTTGTTGCGCTTGAGCGAGTTGTAGGCGCGCATCGGGAGGTCGAGCTCCTCGATGGGCATGTCGAGCATGTTCGGCGGCAGCGCGGCGACACCGGTCGCGGCGGCCTGCGGGACGGCGGCCATGCCGACCGTCACGAACGGGCGGAACTGGTTGACGAGGATCTCCGCGGAGCGGCTCAGCGCCTCCTCCGGGTTGATCGTGCCGTCGGTCTCGATCTCGATCGTGAGCTTGTCGAAGTTGGTGTTCTGGCCGACGCGCATGTTCTCGACCCAGTAGTTGACCTTGCGGACGGGCGTGAAGATCGCGTCGACCGCGATCACGCCGATCGGCAGCGCCTCGGCGCGCTCGGCGCCCAGGTAGCCCACGCCGCGCTCGACGGTGAGGTCCATCTCGATCGTCACGTCGTCGGTGTCGATCGTCATCAGGACGAGGTCCTGGTTGATGATCTCGACGTCGGCGGACTCGGCGATGTCGGCTGCGGTCACCGCGCCGGCGCCGCTCTTGATGAGCCGGAGCTGGACAGGGTGCGCCGCGAAGCTCTTGAGGCGCAGCTTCTTGACGTTGAGGACGATCTGGGTGACGTCTTCCTTGACACCCGGGATCGTCGAGAACTCCTGGTAGACGTCGCGGATCTGGATGCTGGTGACCGCGGCGCCCTCGAGCGAGGACAGGAGGACGCGCCGGATGGCGTTGCCGAGGGTGACACCGTAGCCGGCCTGCAAGGGTCCGGCCTCGTACTTGGCGTACGTGCCGACTTCCTCGATGGGCTCGATCTGCGGGTTCTCGAGTTCGATCATGTGGGGCCAGTTACCTCGAGTAGTACTCGACCACGAGCTGCTCGTTGAGATCGAGCGGCATCTGGTCTCGGCTGGGCGGCGTGGCGATGGAGGCCGACAACGTGGTGGGGTCCACGGACAGCCACTCCGGCGCCTGATGGTTGCGCAAGGTTTCCTTGGCGACCTTGAACGGCTCGCGCGTTCGGCGCGACTCGCGCACCTCGAGCTTGTCGCCCGGCTTGAGCTGGAACGACGAGATGTCCGTGGGTCGGCCGTTCACGGCGAAATGGCCGTGGTTGACGAGCTGGCGGGCAGCGGCGCGCGACGGCGCGAACCCGGCGCGGTACACGACGTTGTCGAACCGCAGCTCGAGCGAGCGGAGCAGGTTCTCGCCGGTCACGCCCGGTCGATTCTCCGCGGCGATGAAGTAGTTGCGGAACTGCTTCTCGAGCACGCCGTAGGTCTTGCGGACCTTCTGCTTCTCGCGCAGCTGCAACCCGTACTCGCCGACCTTGCGACGGCGGACGCCGTGCTGGCCGGGAGGCGACGGTCGGCGCTCGAAGGCGCATTTCTTGGTGTAGCAGCGCGAGCCCTTCAAGAAGAGCTTGGCGCCCTCGCGCCGGCAGATCCGGCAGACGGATTCGGTGTAACGAGCCATGGAACTCCGGGCTTAGACGCGGCGCCGCTTGGGCGGGCGGCAACCGTTATGCGGGATGGGGGTGACGTCGGTGATGGCGCTGACCTCGAGACCGGCTGCCTGCAGCGAGCGGATAGCCTGCTCGCGCCCGGCGCCCGGACCCTTCACGTAGACCTCGACCTGGCGCATGCCGTGCTCCATGGCCCGCTTCGCGGCGCCATCCGCCGACAGGGCCGCGGCATACGGCGTGCTCTTGCGCGAACCCTTGAACCCGGCCACCCCGGCCGAGCCCCAGCTGATGACCGCGCCGTTGAGGTCGGTGATCGTGATGATCGTGTTGTTGAACGTGGCCTGGATATGGACCTGGCCCTGAGGGACGTTCTTCTTCTCGCGCCGGCGCTGCTTGAGCGCCTTCTTGCGTTCCGCCATACCTGGTCAGTCCCTCGTTACTTCTTGCGCCGGATGCCGACCGTCTTCTTCGGTCCGCGTCGCTGGCGAGCGTTGGTCTTGGTTCGCTGGCCACGGACCGGCAGGTTGCGCCGATGGCGCAGGCCGCGGTACGAGCCGATCTCGATCAGGCGCTTGATGTTGAGGGCAGTCTCGCGACGCAGGTCGCCTTCGACCTTGTAGCGCCGGTCGATCAGCTCGCGGAGCCGGTTGACCTGCTCCTCCGTGAGATCGCGGACCCGCGTGTCGGGGTTGATATTCGTTTGCGCCAGGATCTTCTGGCTGGTGGGCAGGCCGATCCCGAAGACATACGTCAGCGCGATCTCGACCCGCTTCTCACGCGGGATATCGACGCCGGCGATGCGTGCCATCGATCAGCCCTGCCGCTGCTTGTGCTTGGGGTTGCTGCAAATGACCATCACGGTGCCGTGACGGCGGATGACCTTGCAGTTGTCGCAGCGTGCCTTGACGCTAGCTCTGACTTTCAACGGATCCTCGATCGTGTTCGTACGCAGTGGTGTTATTTGAGTCGGTAGGTGATGCGGCCGCGCGTCAGGTCGTACGGCGACAACTCGACGCGAACACGGTCACCTGGCAGGATGCGGATGAAGTTCATCCGCAGCTTGCCGCTGATATGGGCGAGCACCCGGTGGCCATTCTCGAGCTCCACGGCGAACATCGTGTTGGGGAGCGGTTCGATGACCGTGCCCTCCACTTCGATCGCGTCCTTCTTGGCCACAGGCTGGGGTGCTTCCCTTTCTCACGCGGAGTGCCGGCCCGGGCGGGCCGACACACGAACGCGTAGCGTATCAAAAGAGGGCGTCCTGAGCAAGCGCCTCAGACGGCCGTCAAGATCTCAGGACCGTCTTCTGTGATCGCGATCGAATGCTCGAAGTGCGCCGCCAGCGAGCCATCGACCGTCGAGACCGTCCAGTCGTCGTCGAGGACGTGGGCGCGGTAATCGCCGAGCGTGAACATCGGCTCGATGGCGAGGCAGATCCCGGCCTCGAGCTTGCGGCCGCGACGACCCGTCCGGTAGTTGGGGACCTGCGGTTCCTCGTGCATCGCGGTGCCGATGCCGTGCCCCACGAACTGGCGGATGACGCCGAAACCGTACGGCGCCGCGACGTCCTCGACGGCCGCCGAGATGTCCTCGATGTGGTTCCCGGGGACCGCCGCGGCGATGCCCGCCATCATCGCGGCCTGTGTCGCTTCGATGAGCTGGCGCACCGGTTCGGGCGGGACGCCGACGAAGAACGTGCGGGCCCCGTCGCCGTGCCAGCCATCGACGATCGCGCCGGCGTCGATCGAGACGACCTGGCCCTCGCGGATCGTGCGCTCGCCCGGGATGCCATGGACGATCTCGTCGTCGAGCGAGATGCACAGGCTGGCCGGGAACGGCCGGCGCGGGTTGATCCCCGGATAGCCCTTGAACGACGAGGTCGCGCCGGCGGCCCGGATGTGCGCCTCGGCGATGCGATCGAGATGGGCGGTTGAGACGCCCGGCTTCAGCTCGCTCTCGACGAGCGCCAGCACCTCGGCCACGACCTGGCCGGCGCGGCGCATCCGGGCGATCTCGGCGCGCGACTTGCGGGTGACCATCGATCAGCGGGCCGGCGCGTCGTCGACGACCGCGGCGTGCACCGCCGTCGCGACGTCATCGATCGACTGGAGGCCATCGATCGTGCGCAGGTTGCCGGTCTTCGCGTAGTGGTCGATCACGTCGCGCAGGCTGGTGAGCTGCAGGTCGAGACGCGTCCGGATCGTCTCGGCCCTGTCATCGTCGCGCTGGACGAGCGGCGATCCGTCGATGTCGCAGATCCCCGGGACCTGCGGCGGGTTGGTCGATTCGTTGTAGACATGGCCGGCTGCCTCGCACACCCAGCGACCCGACATCCGCTTGACGAGCTCCTCGGTCGGGACATCGATGTTAACGGCGAGGTCGACGGCAGAGCCACGTTCCGCAAGCGCGCGATCGAGCGTTTCGGCCTGGGCGCGGTTGCGCGGGAAGCCGTCGAGGATCGCGCCAGGCTGGGCGTCTTCCTTGCTGAGTCGGTCGAGCAGCATGCGGATCGTGATGTCGTCTGGAACGAGCTGGCCGCGCTCCATGAACCGGCGCGCCTCCAGCCCGATCGGCGAGCTGTCACGGACGGCCGCCCGGAACAGGTCACCGGTTGCGACATGCGGGATACCGAGCCGCTCTGCGAGCAGCTGCGCTTGCGTCCCCTTGCCGGCGCCGGGTGCACCGAGCAACACGATGACCGTCATCGGACCTCGGGCGCCACCTCGTCACCGATCGGCAGTACTTCGGCACGGGCGGTCATCTGATGAAGCCTTCGTAGTTGCGCATCATCAACTGTGCCTCGATCTGCTTCATCGTTTCGACGACGACCGACACGACGATGAGCAGGCTGGTGCCACCAAGACCGATCGCGCCGAGGTCGGGGAACGCCAGGCCGACGATCGTCGGCGACACGGCGATGATGCCCAGGAACAGCGCACCGGCGAGCGTGATTCGCGAGACGACCCGGGCGAGGTAGTCCTGGGTCGGGCGACCGGGGCGGATGCCGGGGATGAAGCCGCCGTTCTTGCGCAGCTGCTCGGCGGTCTCGTCCGGCTTGAACGTGAACGCCGTGTAGAAGTACGTGAAGCCGACCGTGAGCAGGAAGTACAGCCCGATGTACAGCACCGACCGCGGGTTCAGCAGGAAGACGATCCCCTCGGCGATGCTCTTGACGACCCCGATCTCGGACGCCGTGAAGTACGACGCGAGCTGCACGGGGAACAGCAGGATGCTGACCGCGAAGATGATCGGGATCACGCCGGCCTGGTTGACGCGGAGCGGCAGGAACGTCTGGCCGCCCTGGTACATGCGCCGACCGCGGACACGGCTCGCGTACTGGATCGGGATCCGGCGCTGGCCTTCCTGGATGTAGATGATCACCGCGACCGCGACGATGGCGACCACGCCGAACGCGATGAGCGCCGCGATGTTGGGGTTCACGATGAACGCGCCGATCGCCGACGGCGCCCGGCTGACGATGCCGGCGAAGATGATGAAGCTGATGCCGTTGCCGATGCCGCGCTCGGTGATGAGCTCGCCGATCCACATCAGGGCGACGGCACCGGCCGTCAGCGTGGCGATCTGGGTCAGCGTGTCGAAGCTGCCGAGGTCGAACCGACCGGTCAGGACGTTGTTGGCATTGAGTAGCGCGAGGAAGCCGTACGCCTGGAGCATCGCCATCGGCACGGACAGGTAGCGCGTGTACTGCGTGATCTTGTTTCGGCCGTACTCACCCTCGCGGCTCAACGCCTGGAGCGAGGGCACGACGCCCTGCATCAGCTGCATGATGATCGAGGCGTTGATATAGGGGTTCATGCCCAGCGCCACGACCGAGAAGTTCGATAGACCGCCGCCCGAGAACAGGTCGAGCAACCCGAACAACGGGTTGCCGCCCAGGAACGCGGCGAGCTGGTCACGATCGATGCCCGGGACCGGCACGGCGGCCAGGAACCGGAACACGATCAGCAGCCCGAGGACGACCAGGATCCGGCGCCGGATGTCCGGCGCCCGGAAGGCGTTCAGCAGCGATTCGAACACGGGTTAGGCGTCGTCGCCGGGGGTGGTGTCGTCGGAGGTGGCGTCGGGGTCTGACGTGCCCTGCGGCTCGATCGCCGCCTCGGCGTCAGCGTCGACCGCCGGCTCGGTGTCGTCGGTCGACGCGCCGTCGGCGCTCGCGACCCCGTCCTCGGACTCCGCGGTCTCGGCCGGCGCGGCCTTCGACGCGCGAGCCTTGCGCTTCGGCGCAGGCGCGGCGGTGTCGGCCTCGGTGTCTTCGTCGGTCGTGGGCGAGGCGCCCTTCGCCGGGGCCTCCGGCGCTTCCGGCGTGGTCGACTCGCGACCGATCGCCGGCATCGGCTTGGCCGGGACCTCGAGCACGTTCACGCTGCCACCGGCAGCCTCGATCTTCGTGCGCGCGGACGCGGTGAACGCGTCGGCGACCACGAACAGCGGCGAGTCGACCTCGCCGTTGCCGAGGATCTTGAGCGGCTTGTCGAGCGTGCGCACGAGACCGACCGCCCGAAGGATGTCCTGGTTGATCGTGATCTGCGCGCCACTCGCCGCGCCCTTGCCGCCGGTCTTGGCGGGCGCGGCCTTGCTCTCGAACGCACCGCGGCTCGCGGCCGCACCGATGTCGCCGACGTTGACGACCTCGTAGTGCACCTTGAAGCGGTTTTTGAAGCCGCGCAACTTGGGGATGCGGATGTGGAGCGGGGTCTGGCCGCCCTCGAACCAGGGCGGGATCGAGCCGCCGGCCCGGGCTTTCTGGCCCTTCGTGCCACGGCCCGCCGTCTTGCCCTTGCCTGCGGCGATGCCGCGGCCGACGCGCGTGCGCTCGGTCCGCGACCCTTCCGCGGGGCGCAGGTCGTGCAATTTCATGCGGTGGTCTCCTCTGGCGCGGCGGCCGTGTCGCGCCCTCGGAGCCGTATCCGCGGCCGGAGCCTTGTCACGGGTCGCGGCCTTGCCGTCGGCGATCTCCTCGACGCTGACGAGGAATCGGACCTGGCGGACCATGCCCCGGGTGGCGTCGTTGTCGGGGACGGTGCTGGTGCTGCCGATCCCGTGCAGGCCGAGCGCCTTGACCGTCGCGCGGTTGCGCGCGATGTGGCTGATCGTCGAGCGGACCTGGGTCACCTTCAACTTACCGGCCATCGGCGGCCTCCAGCGACGGTGCCGGCTGGCCGGAGATCCGGCTGACCAGCTTGACGCCGCGCCGTGCCGACAGCTCCTCGGCGGAGTGCAGGCCGCGCAGCGCCTCGAGCGTCGCCCGGGTCACGTTGACCGGGTTCGTCGAGCCGTAGATCTTCGAGAGGATGTCGCGTACGCCAGCCGCCTCGAGAACGGCGCGGACCGAGCCACCGGCGATGACGCCGGTGCCCTGGGAGGCCGGCTTGAGCATCACCTTGCTGGCCGCGAACTCGACGTTGACCTCGTGCGGGATCGTCGTGCCGACCATCGGGATCTTGATGATGTTCTTCTTCGCGTCCTCGACGCCCTTGCGGATCGCCTCGGGCACCTCGCCGGCCTTGCCGAGCCCCGCACCGACGTGGCCCGCGCCGTCACCGACGACGACGACCGCGCTGAAGCTGAAGCGCCGGCCGCCCTTGACGACCTTCGCGACGCGATTGATCTGGACGACGCGCTCTTCGAGCGCGAGCTTGTTCGGGTCGATGCGTGCCATTACTCCTCCGGATCAGAAGTCGAGGCCGGCGTTTCGGGCGGCATCGGCGAGCGACTTGATCCGCCCGTGGTACCGGAACCCGGCTCGATCGAAGACCACGCGGTCGATCCCGGCCGCCTTGGCGCGCTCGGCGATGAGCTTGCCGATCGAGGCGGCCTCCTCGGACTTGGTGGACTTGGAGCCGCGAAGCTCCTTCTCCACGGTCGAGGCGGCGGCGAGCGTCTTGCCGGACGCGTCGTCGATGACCTGCGCGTAGATATGGTTGAGGCTGCGGAACACGGCCAGACGCGGCCGCCCGGCCGTCCCCGCCAAGTCGAGGCGGATCCGGTCGTGGCGCTTGCGTCGGGCGGCGCCGCGGCTGGCGACCTGCGTCATCGTGTCAATCCTTCGTGCTTACTTCTTGCCGCCGATCTTGCCGGCCTTGCCGGCCTTGCGGCGGACGTACTCACCCGCGTACCGCACGCCCTTGCCCTTGTACGGCTCGGGCTTGCGCGTGGCGCGGACCTTGGCGGCGATCTCGCCGACGAGCTCCTTGTCGATCCCGACCACCGCGAGGTGGGTCGGGTTCTCGAGCTCGAAGCTGATGCCCTCGGGCGGGTCGATCTCGATCGGGTGGCTGTAGCCGAGGTTCAGCGTCAGCTTCCGGCCGTTCAGCGCGGCTCGATAGCCGACACCGGTGATCTCGAGGCCCTTGCGGTAGCCGTCGGTCACGCCGACGACCATGTTGTTCACGAGGGTCCGGGTAAGGCCGTGCAGCTGCTTGTGCATCTTCTGCTCGGTCGGCCGGCTGACGACGATGGAGCCATCCTCCTGGGCGACGGCCATGTCGGGGTGCAGCGCCCGGCTGAGGGTCCCCTTGGGGCCCTTGACGGTGAGCTGTCGCCCATCGATCGTCACGTCGACGGTCGATGGCACGGCGATGGGCAGGCGTCCGATACGTGACATGGGCCGCCTACCAGACGAACGCCAGGACTTCGCCGCCCAGCTGCGCCTGACGCGCCTGCTGGCCGGTCATGATCCCCTGGCTCGTGCTGACGATGACGATGCCCAGGCCGCCCAGCACGCGCGGGATGTCGGTCTTGCGCGCGTACACGCGCAGGCCCGGCTTGCTGATGCGCTTGAGACCGGAGACGACCGGGACCTTGCCGTCGACGTACTTCAGGGTCAGGTGCAGGACCGCGGCGGGTCCGTCCTGCTCCTCGCGCACGTCGGCGATGAAGCCCTCGTCCTTGAGGATGCGCGCGATCTCGCGCTTCGTGCGCGATGCCGGCACGACCACTTCGGTATGACGGGCTCGCGACGCGTTGCGCACGCGCGTGAGCATGTCCGCGATCGGATCGGAGATGTTCATCGGTGTCCTACCAGCTCGACTTCGTGACGCCGGGCAACTCGCCCAGGAGCGCTCGCTCCCGGAAGCAGATGCGACACAGCGCGAACCGACGCATGAAGGCACGCGGGCGCCCACACACGAAACAGCGGTGGTAGGCCTGCACCTTGTGCTTCGGGGTGCGCTTTGCCTTGGCGATCATCGATTTCTTGGCCATGGTTCTCCCTCCCCCGCGGTTACGACGCGAAGGGCATGCCGAGGAGTTCGAGAAGCTTCTTCGATTCCTCGTCGGTCTTCGCCGTCGTCACGATGCTGATCTCCAGCCCGCGGAGACGGTCAACCTTGTCGTAGTCGATCTCGGGGAACGCGAGCTGCTCGCGCATCCCCAGTGAGTAGTTGCCCCGGCCATCGAACGACTTGCCGGGGATGCCCCGGAAGTCGCGGATGCGCGGCAAGGCGAGCGTCGTCAATCGATCGAGGAAGTCCCACATCCGCTCGCCGCGGAGCGTGACCTTGGCGCCGATCGAGTTGCCCGTCCGGACTCGGAACTGGGCGATCGAGCGCTTGGCCTTGGTCACGATCGGCCGCTGGCCGGTGATCGTGGCCAGGTCGCCGAGCGCGGCGTCGAGCGCCTTGGCGTTGCTCAAAGCCTCGCCCAGGCCGATGTTGACGACGATCTTGCTGACCTTCGGCACCTCGTTGGGGTTGCCGTATTCGAACTGCTTGCGGAGCGCCGGCACGACCTCGGTCGTGTAGCGCTCGTGGAGGCGGCTGGTCACGACTTCACCTCCAGCTGCTCCCCGCAGTGGCGGCAGACCCGGACGCGACGACCGTTGTCGAGCGTCCGATGGCCGATCCGGGTCGGCTTGCCGCAGTGGCTGCACACGACCATGACCTTGCCGATCGGCATGGGCTGGGCGATCTCGAGGATGCCGCCCTGCTGGATCTTGGGCATGCGATCGGTCGAGCTGGTCGTCTGCCGCGGCTTGGTGTGCCGCTTGGCGATGTTGACGCCCTCGACCACGACGCTCACGCCACCGGCCGGTGAGCTGCGTCGGAACATGCTCCGACCGCCACGTGGCGACGGCGCTCGACGGATGACCCGCTCGACGGTGCCGCGCTTGCCGGCATCCCGGCCCGACAGCACCACGACCGTGTCGCCCTTCCGGATCTCCGGCACCTTCGGCACCTTGGGGGTCACGCTTCGGACGGCCATCACAGCACCTCCGGGGCGAGCGACACGATCTTCATGTAGTTGCGGTCCCGCAGCTCGCGGGCGACCGGTCCGAAGATCCGGGTGCCGCGCGGGTTGCCCTGGTTGTTGATGAGCACGGCGGCGTTCTCGTCGAAGCGGATGTAGCTGCCATCGGCGCGTCCGTATTCCTTGTTCGTGCGGACGATCACCGCGCGAACGACGTCGCCCTTCTTGACGGCGGCGTTGGGGATGGCCTGCTTGACGCTGGCCACGATGACGTCGCCGACGCCGGCCGTGGTCTTGAGCGACCGGCCCATGACCCGGATGCACTGGATGCTCCGGGCGCCCGTGTTGTCCGCCACCTTGAGGCGGGTCTGGGGCTGGATCACGAGACGGCCTCCTCCTCGGACCGATCGCTCGCAGTCGCGTCGCCTCGGTCCTCGGAGAGCTGCGCAGCAGCACCCTGGCCCTCTTCCGCATCAGCAGGACCAGACGCGGCGTCCTCGCCCTCGACGTCGCCTTCGGACGAGCGGCGACCCGGGTGCGCCGCGGCATGGATGGCCTCGGTCACTTCGGCTTCCTCGCCGACGACGGCCTCGCCCGGCAGACCGTGCTCGCCGGCCCGCTGGATGATGCTGACCAGGCGCCAGCGCTTGGTCGCCGACAGCGGCCGTGACTCCTCGATGAGCACCGTGTCACCGACGCGCGCGTCGTTGGTCTCGTCGTGCGCCTTGAACTTCGTGGTCAAGCGGATGACCCGCTTGTACAGGGGGTGCCGCGCGAGTCGCTCGACGGACACGACGATCGTCTTGTCCATCCTGTCGCTGACCACGCGGCCCACCTTGGTCTTCCGCTTGCCCTGCACTCTGTCGATCACTCCTGTCATCGCGTGATCTCCGTCATGCCGTCTGGCCGAGCTTGCGCTCGCGCTGGACGGTCAGGATCCGCGCGATCGTTTGCCGCGTCTGCGGGATCGTGCTGTAGTCCTTGAGTTGTCGGGTCGAGAGCGCGAAGCGCGCTCCCCAGAGGTCCTGCTTTGCCTCGCGCAACGCGTCGTCGAGCTCGGCGTCGGACATCGCGCGGATCTTCTTGAGGTCCATCGCCTATGCCTCCTTCGCGCCTTCGCGTACGACCACGCGGGTCGCGACGGGCAGCTTGTGGCTGGCGAGGCGCATCGCCTCGACCGCTTCGGCATGGCCGACACCGGCCATCTCGAACAGGATCCGGCCGGGCTTGACGACCGCGACCCAATGGTCGGGCGCGCCCTTGCCGGAACCCATCCGCGTCTCGGCCGGCTTCTTGGTCGCCGGCTTGTCGGGGAAGATCCGGATCCAGATCTTGCCGCCACGCTTGACCGAGCGGGTCATCGCGCGCCGGGCAGCCTCGATCTGCCGGCTGGTGATCCAGGCCGGCTCCTGCGTCGCCAGGCCGTACTCACCGAAGGCGACCATGTAGCCGCCCTTGGCCAGCCCGGACATGCGTCCGCGCATGACCTTGCGGTGCTTGACCCGCTTGGGCATCAACATCGTCAGGCCCCTTGCCCGGCCGCTGCCGGAGCCCCGGCGAGCTCGGGTCGACGGATCGGCTCCTGGGCGAAGTCGCCCCGGTAGATCCAGACCTTGACGCCGATCCGGCCGTACGTGGTGTGGGCGTGGACCTGGCCGTAGCTGATGTCGGCACGCAGCGTGCCCAGCGGGATCCGGCCTTCCTTGTCCCACTCGCGGCGACCCATCTCGGAGCCACCGAGCCGTCCGGCGACGGCGATCTTGACGCCCTTCGCCCCGGCCTTCATCGAGCGCTGGATGGCCTGCTTCATCGCCTTCTTGAAGGCGATGCGCCGGGTCAGCTGGCCAGCGATGTTCATCGCGACCAGGTGCGCATCGAGCTCCGGCTGGCGGATCTCCTTGATCTCGAGCTTGACCTTGCGGTTGCTGAGCCCGCCGATCTGCTGGCGCAGGACCTCGACGTTCGCGCCACCCTTGCCGATGACGATCCCGGGCTTGGCCGTGTGGATCGTGACCGTCACGTGGTTGATGCCGCGCTCGATCTCGACGCCCGAGACGCTGGCGTTGGCGAGCCGCCGCTCGATGAGCCGGCGGATCGCGATGTCCTCCTTGAGGGAGGCGGTGTATTCCTTATCCGCGTACCACTTCGCGGTCCAGGTGCGCGAGACACCCAGGCGGAAGCCGTACGGATGGACCTTGTGTCCCATGTCAGGCCTCCTGGTCCGCGACGACGATCGTGATGTGGGTCATTGGCTTGTGGATCGGGAACGCCCGACCCTGTGCCCGCGGCTGGAACCGCTTGATGGTCGGACCCTCGTCGGCGATCGCATCGACGATCACGAGGTCCTCCGCGGACAGGTTGTGGTTGTTCTCGGCATTGGCGGTGGCGCTCTTGAGCACGCGTGCCACGTCGGCCGCGGCCTTCTGCGGCATGAACCGCAGCAGGGCGGTCGCCTCCTCGACCTTCTTGCCCTTGATCGCCTGTGTCACCAGGCGGGTCTTGCGGGTCGAGGCACGCTGGTACTTGGCGGTGGCGGACACACGCATTCGGCGGCCTACTTCAGCGACGTCGACCGCTCGGTGTGCTTGCCGTGCCCGCGGTAGTTGCGGGTTGGGCTGAACTCACCGAGCCGGTGGCCGACCATGTTCTCGGTCACGTAGACCGGGACGTGCTTCTTGCCGTTGTAGACGGCGATGGTGTGGCCGATGAACGTCGGGAAGATCACCGACGCGCGCGACCAGGTCTTGACGACCTTCTTCTCGTTGCGCTTGTTCATATCCTCGATGCGACCGAGGAGGCGGGGCTCGACGAACGGGCCCTTCTTGATGGAACGGGACATGGACTCCTACCTCCCCGCCTACTTGCGATGCCGCGATCGGACGATGAGACGTCCGGTCGTCTTGGACCGCCGGGTGCGGTAGCCCATGGCGGGCTTGCCCCACGGGGTCTTGGGCGGCATCCCGGTCGGGGACTTGCCCTCGCCACCGCCGTGCGGATGGTCACGCGGGTTCATCACGACGCCGCGGACCTCCGGGCGCTGGCCCATGTGCCGGGCGCGGCCGGCCTTGCCGAGGTTCTGGTTCTCGTGGTCGAGGTTGCTGACCTGCCCGATCGTGGCCATACAGGTCGCCGGGACGCGGCGCATCTCGCCCGAGGGCATGCGGACCGTGGCGTAGGCGCCTTCCTTGGCGAGCAGCTGGGCCGAGGTCCCGGCCGAACGCACGATCTGGCCACCCT
The DNA here is from genome assembly GCA_963788235.1 of uncultured Chloroflexia bacterium. Lineage (GTDB taxonomy): Bacteria > Chloroflexota > Limnocylindria > Limnocylindrales > CSP1-4 > SPCO01. The sequence goes on from CAWBFV010000007.1 coordinate 79,099, forward strand.
TGCCGGGCGTCAGCTCGATGTTGTGGATCGTCGTGCCGAGCGGGATGTAGGCCAGCGGCAGGGCATTGCCGAGCCGCGCCTCCGCGTCCTTGCCGGACACCACGATGTCGCCGACCTTGAGGCCGTGCGGGAGCAGCATGTAGCGCTTCTCGCCGTCGCGGTAATGGAGCAGGCCGATCCGCGCCGAGCGGTTCGGGTCGTACTCGACCGTGGCAAGGCGAGCCGGCACGCCGGGCTTGTCCCGCTTGAAGTCGATCCGACGGTAGTGCTGCTTCTCGCCGCCACCGCGGTGGCGGACCGTCATGCGGCCCTGGTTGTTGCGACCCGATCCGCGCGTCTGCGGCTCGAGCAGCGGCTTGTACGGCTCCTTGGTGGTGACCTCCTCGAACGTCGATCGGGTCATCTGCCGGAGCCCCGGCGAGGTGGGCTTGTAACTGCGCAACGGCATCGCTCAGACCCCCTCGAAGAATTCGATCTTCTGGCCGGGAGCCAGGGTCACGATGGCCTTGCGCCACGGCGTCGTGTGGCCGACGATCCGGCCGCGCTTCGTCCCGCGTCGCTTCTCCTTGGCCTTGGTCGAGAGCACGTTGACCGCGACGACCGTCACGGCCTCCTTCTTGTAGAGCTCCTCGACGGCGGCCTTGATCTGGATCTTGTTCGCGTCCTCGTGGACGGCGAACGTGTACTTGCCCCGCGTCGATTCGTCGATCGACTTCTCGCTGATGACCGGGCGCAGGATGATCTCGGGCGCGGTCAGGCCACTCACGCGTCCACCTCCCGGGTCGATCCGCCGTAGACGGTCTCCATCCGCGCCAGCGCGGGCTGCTCGATGAGCACGAGGTCGGCGTTGAGCAGGTCGACCACGTTGAGCGAGTCGGCCAGGATGATCTCGACCGTCGGCAGGTTGCGGGCCGACAGCTCGAGGTTCTGATCGCGACCCGGCGCGACGACCAGGACGCGGCCGTTCGCCTCGAGCGCGCCGAGCACGCCGACGAGGTCCTTGGTCTTGATCGCGTCGAGGCCGAAGGTGTCGATGACCTTGAGCTGCTCGTCGCCGAGCTTGGCGGTCAGCGCACCGCGCAACGCGAGTCGCTTCATCTTGCGCGGCAGGCGCTGCTCGTACGAGCGCGGATGCGGCCCGAACACGGCACCACCGCCGCGGTAGTGCGGCGCGCTGACGGTGCCCTGCCGGGCGCGGCCGGTGCCCTTCTGGCGGTACGGCTTCTTGCCGCCGCCGCGGACCTCGCCGCGGGTCTTGGTGTCGTGCGTGCCGGTTCGCCGGGCGGCGAGCTGCGCCGTCACGACCTGGTGGAGCACGGCGCTGTTGACCGGGGCCGCGAAGAGCTCGTCGCTGAGCTCGACGTTGCCGACGTTCTTGCCGGTCCGGTCGTAGAGGGGGGTCGACGGCATCGTCAGGCCTTCTTCACGAGGATCAGCGACCCGCGCGCGCCGGGGAGGCTCCCCTTGACGAGCAGCAGGTTGCGGTCGGGATCGGTGCGCACGACGCGCACCTTCTTGATCGTCACGGTCTCGTCGCCCATGTGGCCGGCCATCTTGAGACCCTTGTAGACGCGACCCGGGGTGGTACCGGGGCCGATCGAGCCGGGCTCGCGGTGATGGTCCGAGCCGTGGGTCTTGGGCCCGCGGTGGAAGTTGTGGCGCTTGATGTGGCCGGCGAAGCCCTTGCCCTTCGAGACACCCGAGACGTCCACGTCGTCGCCTGCCTCGAAGAGATCGACGATCGACACGGTCTGGCCGACCGAGAAGTCGTCGACGCTCTCGACGCGGAACTCGCGCACCGTGCTCAGCGACCGGGCCGCCTTGGGCAGGTCCTTGAGCTGGCCGGCCTCGGGCTTGGTGATCTTCTTGCCGGGCTCCGTGCCGAGCTGCACGGCGGTATAGCCGTCGCGCTCGCTCGTGCGCAGGCGCGTGACGGTGTTGGGCTCGATGGCGAGCACGCTCACCGCGACCATCGTCCCGTCGTCCTGGAAGACCTGGGTCATGCCGACCTTGCGGCCGATCAAACCGATACTCATCACTCGTCCGTCACATCTTGATTTCGATATCGACGCCGGCTGCGAGCGACAGGCGCATCAGGGCGTCGACGGTCTTCGAGCTCGGATCGAGGATGTCGACGAGCCGCTTGTGCGTGCGGATCTCGAACTGCTCCCGCGAGTCCTTGTCGATGAACGGCGAGCGAAGCACGGTGAACTTCTCGATGCGCGTGGGCAGCGGGACCGGGCCGAGCACGTCAGCGCCCGTGCGCTGGGCGGTCTCGACGATCTGCGCCGCCGACTGATCGAGCAGTCGGTGGTCGTAGGCCTTGAGGCGGATCCGGATCCGCTGCTTCGCCATCGCTTCTTACTCGTCGATCTTGATGATCGCGCCGGCGCCGACGGTCCGACCGCCCTCGCGGATCGCGAACCGCTGGCCGACTTCGAGGCCGATCGGGGTGATCAGCTCGACCGACATCTCGACGTTGTCGCCGGGCATGATCATCTCCGCGCCTTCGGGCAGGCCGATGGCCCCGGTGACGTCGGTCGTGCGCAGGTAGAACTGCGGCCGGTAGCCGTTGTAGAACGGCGTGTGGCGGCCACCCTCCTCCTTGGTCAGGACGTAGACCTGCGCCGAGAACTTGGTGTGCGGCTTGATGCTCCCGGCCTTCGCCAGGACCTGGCCGCGCTCGATCTCCTCGCGCTCGATGCCCCGGATCAGGCAGCCGACGTTGTCGCCCGCCCGGCCCTCGTCGAGCAGCTTCTTGAACATCTCGACGCCGGTGATGACGACCTTGCGGGTCGGCTTGACACCGACCAGCTCGACCTCGTCGCTGACCTTGACGATGCCGCGCTCGATACGCCCGGTGGCGACCGTGCCGCGGCCCTTGATGCCGAACACGTCCTCGACCGGCATCAGGAACGGCTTGTCGATCGCCCGCTCAGGGGTCGGGATGTAGGAGTCGACGGCATCCATCAGCTCCTGGATCGGCTTGTAGGCCTCATTCGAGGGATCGTCCGGGGCCTCGAGCGCCTTCAGGGCGGACCCGCGGATGACCGGCAGGTCGTCGCCTGGGAACTCGTAGCGGGTCAGCAGCTCGCGCACCTCGAGCTCGACGAGGTCGAGGAGCTCGGGGTCGTCGACCATGTCGACCTTGTTGAGGAACACGACGATGTACGGGACTTCGACCTGGCGCGCGAGCAGGATGTGCTCGCGGGTCTGGGGCATGGGCCCGTCGGTCGCGGCCACGACGAGGATCGCGCCGTCCATCTGCGCGGCGCCGGTGATCATGTTCTTGATGTAGTCCGCGTGGCCGGGGCAGTCGACGTGCGCGTAGTGCCGCGCGTCGGTCTCGTACTCGACGTGGGCGATCGCGATCGTGATGCCACGGGCCCGCTCCTCGGGCGCGTTGTCGATCGTGTCGAAGGCGCGGTATTCCGCCTCGCCCTTCAGGGCAAGGTACTTGGTGATCGCCGCGGTGAGGCTCGTCTTCCCGTGGTCGATGTGGCCGATCGTGCCCACGTTGACGTGCGGCTTGGTGCGCTCGAACTTCTTCTTCGCCATCGTGCGTGTGCTCCCTAGACCTTGGACTTCTGGACGAGCTCCGAGGCCAGGTTGGCTGGCACCTCGGCGTAATGACTGAACTCCATCGAGGACGTGGCCCGGCCCTGGGTCATGCTCCGCAGGTCGGTGACGTACCCGAACATCTGGGCCAGCGGGACGAATGCCCGTACGACCTGCGTCTTGTGACCGACCGTGCCACCGCGGTCCTCGATCCCCTCGATGTGGCCGCGTCGGCTGTTGAGGTCGCCGATGACGTCGCCCATGAACTCCTCGGGCATCGTCACCTCGACCCGCATGATCGGCTCGAGGATGGCCGGGTCGGCCTTGCTGAAGGCGTCCTGGACGGCCATCGACCCGGCGATCTTGAACGCCATCTCGGACGAGTCGACCTCGTGGTACGAGCCGTCGAACAGCGTCGCCTTGACGTCCACGACGGGGAAGCCGGCGTAGATGCCGGTCTCGAGCTTCTCGCGGATGCCCTGGTCGACCGACTTGATGAACTCGCGCGGGATCGTGCCGCCGACGATCTTGTCGATGAACTCGTAGCCCGCGCCCTTCTCGGCCGGCTCGAGCTTGATCACGGCGTGGCCGTACTGGCCCTTGCCGCCGGTCTGGCGGACGAAGCGGCCGTTGCCCTCTGCCGCGCGCCGGATGGTCTCGCGGTAGGACACCTGGGGCTTGCCGATGTTGGCCGCGACCTTGAACTCGCGGATCATCCGATCGACGAGCACGTCGAGATGCAGCTCGCCCATCCCGGCGATCAACGTCTCGGACGACTCGGGATCGGTGTGGACCCGGAACGTGGGGTCCTCCTCGGCGAGGCGCTGCAAGGCGATCGCCAGCTTGTCCTGGTCGGCCTTGGTCTTCGGCTCGATCTTGACCTCGATCACCGGCTCCGGGAACGTGATCGACTCGAGCACGACCGGGTGGCTCTCATCGGAGAGCGTGTCGCCGGTGAAGGTGTCCTTGAGGCCGACCGCGGCGGCGATGTCGCCGGCGTAGACGGTCTCGATCTCCTCGCGGTGGTTGGCGTGCATCTGCAGCACGCGGCCGATGCGCTCCTTCTTGCCCTTGGTGGCGTTGAGCACGTACGAGCCCGACTTGAGCGTGCCGCTGTAGACGCGGAAGAACGCGAGCTTGCCGACGAACGGATCGGCCGCGATCTTGAACGCGAGCGCGCTGAACGGCTCGTTGTCGTCGGGGGTCCGCAGGACCTCGGCGCCGCTCTTGGGGTCGAGCCCGATCATCGGCGGGACGTCGAGCGGGGACGGCAGGTAGTCGACGACCGCGTCGAGCATCTTCTGGATGCCCTTGTTGCGCAGCGCCGAGCCCGTGAGGACCGGGATGATCCTGGTCGTGAGCGTGCCGAGCCGCAGGCCGCGCTTGATCTCGGCGACCGTCAGCTCCTCGCCCTCGAGGTACTTGTGCGTGAGCTCGTCGTCCATCTCGGCGACGGCCTCGACCATGGTGTGGCGGTGCTGCTCGGCCTCGGCCCGCAGCTCCTCGGGGATGTCGGTGACCTCGATGTTGTTGCCGAGGTCGTCGCGGTAGTAGATCGCCTGCATCTCGACGAGATCGATGACGCCCTGGAACTGGTCCTCGCGCCCGATCGGGATCTGGATCGGCACCGCGTTGGCGCCCAGGCGCTCCTTGATCGACGCGACACCGCGCCAGAAGTCGGCACCCGTGCGGTCGAGCTTGTTGATGAAGCAGAAGCGCGGCACGCCGTAGCGGTCGGCCTGGCGCCAGACGGTCTCGGACTGCGGCTCGACACCGGCCACGCCGTCGAAGACGACGACCGCGCCGTCGAGCACGCGCAGGCTGCGCTCGACCTCGACGGTAAAGTCCACGTGCCCGGGCGTATCGATGATGTTGATACGATGGTCGCCCCAGAACGCCGTCGTCGCGGCAGCCGTGATCGTGATGCCCCGCTCTTGCTCCTGGGGCATCCAATCCATGGTCGCGGCGCCTTCGTGGACCTCGCCGATCTTGTAGATCTTCTTCGTGTAGAAGAGGATCCGCTCGGTCACGGTCGTCTTGCCCGCGTCGATATGCGCGATGATGCCGATGTTCCGCGTCTTCGCGAGCGGAACCTGTCGTGCCACGGTGTTCCTAGGCTCCTGGATCTACCACTTGAAATGGCTGAAGGCGCGGTTCGCCTCGGCCATCTTGTGCGTGTCTTCTCGTCGCTTCACCGCCGCGCCGAGGCCGTTCATGGCATCGACGAACTCGGAGGCGAGCTTCTCGCTCATGCTCTTGCCGCTGCGCTTGCGGGCCGCCTGGACCAGCCAGCGGACGCCGAGCGACAGCCGGCGGTCGCCCCGGATCTCGACCGGGACCTGGTAGGTCGCGCCACCGACGCGGCGGGGCTTGACCTCGATGATCGGTGTCGCGTTGCGCATCGCCGCCTCGAGGATCTCGAGTCCGGGTCGGCCGGCCTGGGCCTCGGCCCGGGCCAGCGCCTGGCGCAGGATGCGCTCGGCGAGGTTCTGCTTGCCGCCCTTCATCAGCTTGGCCGAGAAGCGGCTGCTGATGCGGTTGGCCGGCACGACCTCGTACTTGGTCTTGCGCGGGATGCTGGTACGTCGCGGCATGCTACTTGGCCTTCGCGCCGTACTTGCTGCGACCCTGCTTGCGGTCGCGCACGCCGGCGGCGTCGAGGGTGCCGCGGATGATGTGGTACTTCACGGACGGCAGGTCCTTCACTCGTCCGCCACGAACGAGGACCACCGAGTGCTCCTGGAGGTTGTGGCCGATGCCGGGGATGTAGGCCGTGACCTCCATCTGGTTCGAGAGCCGCACGCGCGCGATCTTGCGCAGCGCCGAGTTCGGCTTCTTCGGGGTCATCGTGCGCACCTGCAGACAGACGCCACGCTTCTGCGGGGCGCCCGGGATCGACACCTGGCGGCGTCGCAGGCTGTTCCAGTTCTTGCGCATCGCCGGCGCCTTGACCTTCTTGATCTTGGTCTGGCGACCGTGGCGCACGAGCTGGCTGATCGTCGGCACGAAGACGTTGCTCCTTACTCGATGTCCATGCAGTAGCGATCGGCAACCGACCGCGGGATCCGGTCCAAGCGTCGCCGGTCAGCGCCCTTCGGGCGATCCGGCCGGGACCGGGATGTGTGATGGTGGCGGAATGGGTGTCGGCGCAAGCCCCGAAGCGCAAGCACCGTAGGCGGACCCCTCCCGAGGCCACGAACGGGGAGTATATCGGTGGCCCGGAATCAGTGTCAAACGAACGGGACCGACTCCGGACAAGCGGTGACCCCGGGTCGCCCCGGGGTCACGGATCGGCTGGTGGGCGAGCGCCGTCTCAGACGGGCTCGTCCTCCTTGGCGGGTTCCTCGGACAGGAACGGGTTACCGTCGTCGTCCTTGGCACCAACCGCCGCCTTCGGCGCGTCGGCGAGGAACGGGTTGGCCTCGTCGGCCTCGTCGTCCCCGTCGCCATCGCCACCGGCGATGGTCGCCGCCAGGGCGAGCCCGGCGGTCTCCTCGGTCTCCGGACCCTTCCCGTCCTCGAGGAACGGGTTGTACTCGGCCTCGCCGAGGCCTTCGAGGGCCTCGCCGGCGAGCGCCTCGAGGGCCGCCTGGCGCTCGCGCGCCTTGCGGGCCGCGACGTTGCTCGGCGACCCGGAGCCGGCCGGGATCAGCTTGCCGATGATCACGTTCTCCTTGAGGCCGATCAGGTGGTCCTTGGCGCCGTTGATGGCGGCCTCGGTCAGCACCCGGGTCGTCTCCTGGAAGGACGCGGCGGCGAGGAACGACGACGTGTTGAGCGACGCCTTCGTCACGCCGAGCAGGACCGTCTGGGCCGTGGCGGGCTCGCCGCCCTCGGCCAGGACGTGGTTGTTGTGCTCCTCGAACTCGAGCCGGTCCACGAGCTCCGTCGGCAGCAGATCGACGTCGCCCGGCTGATCGATGCGCACCTTGCGCAGCATCTGCCGAACGATGATCTCGATGTGCTTGTCGTTGATCGTGACGCCCTGGCTCTTGTAGACCTTCTGGACCTCCTTCACCAGGTAGCGCTGGACAGCGTCCTTGCCCCGGGTGTCGAGGTACTCCTGCGGGTTGATCGGTCCATCCGTGATGGCGTCGCCAGCCCGGATCTGGGTACCGTTCTCCACGAGCAGCTTGGCGTTGTGGGGGATGAGGTACTCGCGCTCGACCACGTCCTCGGCACGAACGGCGAGACCGCCATCCGCTGAGACGAGGAACCCGGCGACCGGCGCCGTCACGTCGACGGTGGACCCGTCCTTGCCCGAGCGGGCGATGACCTGGCCCAACGTCACCGAGTCGCCGGCCGCGGCCAGGTGCTCGGCGCCCTTGGGCAGGCTGAGCGCGGTGTCGTAGACCTCCGTCGAGACGACCTTGACCTTGGTCATGCCGTCGCCGCGGATGATCTCGACCACGCCGTCGATGTGGCTGATCTCGGCCTTGCCCTTGGGGATGCGGGCCTCGAAGAGCTCCTCGACGCGCGGCAGACCGGCGGTGATGTCCAGCCCGGCGACGCCGCCGGTATGGAACGTCCGCATGGTCAGCTGCGTGCCAGGCTCACCGATCGACTGCGCGGCGATGATGCCGACCGCCTCACCCACACCGACCATCCCGCCGGTGGCGAGATTGCGGCCGTAGCACGCCCGGCAGACGCCGTAGCGGGCCTCGCAGGTGAGTGGCGAGCGGACGAGCACCTCGTCGATGCCGGCCTCGTCGATCGTGGCCGCCGACTCTTCGGTGATCATCTCGTTGCGCTCGACGAGGACGGGTGCGTCCTCGCCCTTCTTGACCTTGACCCGGGGATCCGGCAGCGCCGCCGCGGCGAGCCGCCCGACGAGCCGGCGCTGGAAGGCGCCCTTCTCGTCGCTCGACTCGGAGCGGATGATCCAGCTCCCCTCCTCCGTGCCGCAGTCGTCGTCACGGGTGATGACGTCCTGGGCGACGTCGACCAGGCGCCGGGTGAGGTACCCGGAGTCGGCCGTGCGCAGGGCGGTGTCGGCGAGACCCTTGCGGGCGCCGTGGGTCGAGATGAAGTACTCGAGGACGCTCATCCCCTCGCGGAAGTTGCTCCGCACGGGGACGTCGATGATGCGGCCCGACGGGTCGGCCATGAGTCCGCGCATCGCGCCGAGCTGGCCGATGTTGCCCTTGTTCCCTCGGGCGCCGGACGCGGTCATCATCGTGACCGGACCCGACGGATCGAGCGACTTCATCATCTCGTTGGACAGGTCGTCGGTGGTCTCCTTCCAGACGTCGACCACCTGCTCGTAGCGCTCGTCCTCGGTGATGAGGCCGCGCTGGAACTGGCGATCGATCTCGGAGACGCGGTCGTCGGCCTTGTCCAGGCGAGCGGCCTTGTCCTTCGGGATCTCGATGTCGAACAGGCCGATCGTCAAGCCGCCGCGGGTGGCGAACTCGAAGCCGACGCTCTTGATGCCGTCGACGAGGTGGGCCGTCTCCTCGGGACCGAGGTCGCGGTAGCACCGGTCGACGAGCTCCTTGAGGTCGCTGCGCTTCATGACGGTGTCGTGGAACCGCAGGCGGTCGGGCAGGACCTGGTTGAAGATCACCCGGCCGATCGTGGTCCGTCGCCGCTCGGGCCGGAGCGACTCGCTCTCGGCGTCCCAGCTCTGGACCTCGACGTCGACGACCTCGTGGAGCTGGGCATTGGTCTTCTCGCGGAGCTGGTAGGCGAGGATCGCCTCATCCTCCGACGCGAACCCGCGCACCGGCTTCTTCGGCTTCGCGGGCACGGTGGCGTCCATGGTCAGGTAGTAGCACCCGAGGACCATGTCCTGGGTCGGTGCCACGACCGGGCTGCCGTCGGCGGGCGACAGCAGGTTGGCGGTCGAGAGCATCATCGTCCGCGCCTCTTCCTGGGCGGCCGTCGACAGCGGCACGTGGACCGCCATCTGGTCGCCGTCGAAGTCCGCGTTGAACGCGGTGCAGACGAGCGGGTGGATCTGGATCGCCGAGCCCTCGACGAGGACCGGCATGAACGCCTGGATACCCAGGCGGTGGAGCGTCGGGGCGCGGTTCAGCAGGACCGGATGGTCCTTGATGACTTCCTCGAGGACGTCCCAGACCTCGGGGCGGACGCGCTCGACGATGCGCTTGGCGCTCTTGATGTTGTGGGCGAAGCCCTTCTCGACGAGCTGGCGCATGACGAACGGCTTGAACAGCTCGAGCGCCATCTTCTTGGGCAGCCCGCACTGGTGCAGCTTGAGCTCCGGGCCGACGACGATCACCGAGCGGCCGGAGTAGTCGACACGCTTGCCGAGCAGGTTCTGGCGGAACCGGCCCTGCTTGCCCTTGAGCATGTCGCTCAGGGACTTGAGGCGGTGGTTCCCGGTGCCCGCGATCGCGCGGCCACGGCGACCGTTGTCGATCAGCGCGTCGCACGCCTCCTGGAGCATCCGCTTCTCGTTGCGGATGATGATCTCGGGCGCGCCGAGCTCGAGGAGTCGCTTGAGCCGGTTGTTCCGGTTGATGACGCGGCGGTACAGGTCGTTGAGGTCGCTGGTCGCGAACCGGCCGCCGTCGAGCTGGACCATCGGTCGCAGGTCGGGCGGGATGACCGGCAGCACCGACAGGATCATCCAGTCAGGTCGCGTGCCGCTGCGGCGGAACGCCTCGATCAGGCGCAGGCGCTTGATCGCCTTCTTGCGGCGCTGACCGGAGCTCGTGCGCACCTCGACGTGGAGCTGGCGAGCCAGCTCCTCGAGGTCCATCCGGCTGATGATCTCGCGGACGGCCTCGGCGCCCATGCCGGCACCGAAGACCTTGCCACCCTTGGCGGTGGAGCCGTACTTCTCGTCGAGAAGCCGGAACTCGGTCTCGCCGATGGTCTGCATGGCCTTGAGGCCCTCGAGCTCGTCGCGCCGGACGCGCAGCTCATCCTTGAGGCCCTGCGCCTGCTCCTGCAGGCCGGCGCGCTCGTGCTGGAGCGCCTCGTCGACGCCACTCGAGAGGTCGGCGATCTTCTGCTCGACGGCGCGGGCCTCGTCGGCCTCGCGCTGCTGCAGATCGGCGTTGACCTGCTCGGTGTAGTCGGCGACGACCTTGCGGAGCTTGGCCGTGGCCTCCTTGCCGCCCTTCTCGCCGGCAGCGACGATGACCTCGCCGGTCGGGGCGAACGCGATCGTCTCCTCGGCCGTGCCGGTCTTCAGCGCGGTGACGAGGGCGGCCGTCTCCTGGGCGACTGCCGCGATCTCTTCGGTGCGCGTGGCGCGCTGGGCCTCGAGATCGGCCTTGGTCTTGGCGAGCTCCTCGTTGAGCTCGTCCTTCTGCTTGTTGACCTTGGCGCGCAGCTCGTCCTCGAGCTCCGCGAGGCGCTCACCGGCCTGGCCGCCGCGGCCCTCGGCCTCCTCCTCGATCGCCGCGAGCGCCCGCTTGCGGGCCTCCTCGTCGACGTGCGTGACGATGTACAGCGCGAAGTAGAGGATCCGCTCGAGGTTGCGCGGGCTGATGTCGAGCAGGATGCCGAGCCGGCTCGGGGTGCCCTTGAAATACCAGATGTGGCTGACGGGGCTGGCGAGCTGGATGTGGCCCATCCGCTCGCGGCGGACCTTGCTGCGGGTGACCTCGACACCACATTTGTCGCAGATGATGCCCTTGTAGCGAATGCGCTTGTACTTGCCGCAGTAGCACTCCCAGTCCTTGGTCGGACCGAAGATGCGCTCGTCGAAGAGGCCGTCCTTCTCCGGCTTGAGCGTGCGGTAGTTGATGGTCTCGGGCTTCGTTACCTCGCCCTTCGACCACTCCCGGATCTGGTCCGGGCTGGCGAGCGAGATGCGGATCGCGCTGAAGTTATTGACCTCGAGCATGGTTCTCCTCCACGCCACCGGCTGGCTCGGCGACGTGATACGCGGGCGACGGGCGAAGCCTCACGGCCGAGCGATGACCCGATTCGCGTCGGTGAGGCAGGTGCGGGATCGTGATGACGGTCAGTCCTCGAACCCGGCGAGGTTGATCCCGCCGAGATCGGGGAGGAGGTATCCGGAGGCGTCGTCTTCCGCGAGCGGGATCTCTTCCTCGTTCTGGTCCAGGATCTCCGCGTTCAGCCCGAGGCTGCGCAGCTCCTTGATCAGGACCTTGAACGACTCGGGGACCCGCGGCGGCTGGATCTCCTCCCCCTTGACGATGGCTTCGTAGGTCTGGACGCGTCCGAGGACGTCGTCCGACTTCACGGTGAGCAGCTCCTGCAGGATGTTGGCGGCGCCGTACGCCTCCAGCGCCCAGACCTCCATCTCGCCGAAGCGCTGGCCGCCGAACTGGGCCTTGCCACCGAGCGGCTGCTGGGTGATGAGGCTGTACGGGCCGGTCGAGCGCGCGTGGATCTTGTCCTCGACGAGGTGGTGGAGCTTGAGCATGTAGATGTAGCCGACGGTGATCGGTCGATCGAAGGTCTCGCCGGTCCGGCCGTCACGCAGATCGATCTTGCCCGACTCGGGCAGACCGGCATCGCGCAACTCGTCCTGGATCTGCGCTTCGGTCGCGCCGTCGAACACCGCGGTCGCGGCCTTCAGGCCCTTCTTGTGGAGGGCCCAGCCGAGATGCGTCTCGAGGATCTGGCCGATGTTCATCCGGCTCGGCACGCCGAGCGGGTTGAGGATGATGTCGACCGGCGTGCCGTCCGGCAGGTACGGCATGTCCTCGGCGGGCAGGATCTTGGCGATCACGCCCTTGTTCCCGTGGCGGCCGGCCATCTTGTCGCCGACCGAGATCTTGCGCTTCTGGGCGACCGACACGCGGACCAGCCGGTTGACGCCGGGCTGGAGGTCGTCATTGAGCTCGCGACGGAACTCGCGGACCTCGACGACCTTGCCGCGCTCGCCGTGCGGCAGGCGCAGCGAGCTGTCCTTCACCTCGCGCGCCTTCTCACCGAAGATCGCCCGCAGGAGGCGCTCCTCGGCGGTCAGCTCGGTCTCGCCCTTGGGCGTGATCTTGCCGACGAGGATGTCGCCGGGGCGGACCTCGGCGCCGATGTAGACGATGCCCTCCTCGTCGAGGTCCTTGAGGGACTCCTCGCCGACGTTGGGGATGTCGCGGGTGATCTCTTCGGGCCCGAGCTTCGTGTCGCGCGACTCGATCTCGTGCTTCTCGATGTGGATGCTGGTGAACAGGTCGTCGCGGACGAGGCGATCGCTGATGACGATCGCGTCCTCGTAGTTGCCGCCCTCCCAGCTCATGAACGCCACGAGCACGTTGCGCCCGAGCGCGAGCTCGCCCATCTCGGTCGAGCTCGAGTCGGCGATGGCCTGCCCCTCTGCCACGCGATCGCCCACGTTGACGATCGGACGGTGGTTGATGCACGTGCCCTGGTTGGAGCGGACGAACTTCTGGAGGCGGTACTCATCGAGCTCGCCGGTGTCGGTCTCGACCGCGATGCGCTGGGCCGTCACGCTGGTGACGACGCCGCCGCGCAGCGAGACGAGGACCTGGCCGGAGTCGCGCGCGGCGCGCTCCTCCATGCCGGTCCCGACGATCGGGGACTCAGGCTCGAGGAGCGGCACGGCCTGGCGCTGCATGTTCGAACCCATGAGCGCGCGGTTCGCGTCGTCGTGCTCGAGGAACGGGATGAGCGCGGTCGCCACCGAGACGACCTGCTTGGGCGACACGTCCATGTACTCGATCTGCGAGGGTCGGGCCTCGGGGAACGTGTCGCGGTAGCGGGACGGGATGCGGTCGGCGGCGAAGTGGCCCTCGTCGTCGAGCGGCGCGTTGGCCTGCGCGACGACGTGCTCCTCCTCCTCGTCGGCCGGGAGGTACTCGATGTCGTCGGTCACGATCGGGCGGATCGGGAAGGCGTGCGCCTTCTGCTTCTTGAGCTCGGACACGGCCGCGCTCGTGAAGGTGTCGCCCGCCTTGAGGACGACCTCGCCGCTCTTCGACACCAGGTCCTGGCCGGCCTGATACGCGGTCAGCCCGGACTCGTCGTAGCCGACGGTCCGCTTGACCTTGCGGTAGGGCGTCTCGATGAAGCCATAGCTGTTGATGCGGCCGTAGGTCGCGAGCGACCCGATCAAGCCGATGTTCGGACCTTCGGGGGTCTCGATCGGGCAGATCCGGCCGTAGTGGCTGTGGTGGACGTCGCGGACGTCGAACCCGGCACGCTCGCGGGACAGGCCGCCCGGCCCGAGCGCGCTGAGGCGTCGCTTCGACGTCAGCTCGGCGAGCGGGTTGGTCTGGTCCATGAACTGGCTGAGCTGGCTGCCGCCGAAGAACTCCTTCATCGCGGCCACGACGGGCCGGATGTTGATGAGCGCGTTCGGGGTGGCCTTGTCGATCTCCTGGATCGTCATCCGCTCGCGGACCACGCGCTCCATGCGCAGCAGGCCGATCCGGAACGCGTTCTGGATCAGCTCACCGTTGGCCCGGATGCGGCGATTGCCGAGGTGGTCGATGTCGTCCTTCGGGTGCAGCCCACGGTTGCACTCGATGAGGTGGCCGACGATCGCGGCGATGTCTTCCTTGGTGATCGTGCGCTGCTCGCGGGGCAGCTCGATGCCGAGCCGGCCGGCGACGCCGTCGAGCTTCTTGTCGAACTTGTAGCGGCCGACGCGACCGAGGTCGTAGCGGCGGAAGTTGAAGAAGAGGCTCTCGACGAGCTGGCGCGCGTTCTCACCGGTGGGCGGATCGCCCGGGCGCAGCTTCTTGTAGACCTCGATGAGGGCCTCGGCCTGGGTGTGGGTCAGGTCCTTGTCGAGCGTGCTGGCGATGAAGGGATGGTCCGCGTCGGTGTCGATCGAGCTGAACAGCTGGCTGATCCCGTCGTTCTCTTCGTAGCCGACGGCGCGCAGCAGGGTCGTCGCCGCGATCTTGCGCTTGCGATCGACCTTGACCCACAGCTGGTCCTTGTTGTTGGTCTCGAACTCGAGCCAGGCGCCGCGGTTCGGGATGACCTTGGCGCTGAACAGCATCCGGCCGGACGCCAGGTCCTCGGCCTCGCTGTAGTACACGCCGGGCGAGCGAACGAGCTGGCTGACGACGACGCGCTCGGCGCCGTTGATCACGAACGTGCCCTGGTCGGTCATCCATGGGTAGTCACCCATGTACACCCGCTGGCGCTGGATCTCGCCGGTCTCCTTGATCAGGAGCTCGACGTTGACGTACAGCGGCTTGCTGAACGTCAGGTCCTTGGTGCGGCACTCCTCCTCGGAGTACTTGGGCTCACCGAACTCGTAGTCGAGGAACTGGAGCTCCATGACCTTGCCGGTGAAGTCCTTGATCGGGCTGATCTCGTCGAACAGCTCGCGCAATCCCTTCTCGACGAACCAGGCGAACGAATCCAGTTGGAGCTCGATGAGATTCGGGATCTCGAACTTCTCGTAGCTGACACCATCGACCTTCTTGTCGATGCGGGCGTACGAGATGCGACCCGAGGGGGTCACGGCGCGAGTCGACGACTCAGCGGAAGACAGCATGAAACACCGCTCCTTGACGGAGGAGGAAGGAGAAATGGGGGGCCGCGCTCACAGAAGGAGTAGGATACCGCGATTTCGCGTCTTGTCAAACACCTTGGAACATGCTATTGGGCCAAGGTGACGGTTCGGTGACGGGTCAGGCGCTCCCGTCCCGTCGTCCTGCCGTGCCACGGCAACCCAGGGCACAGCCCACCTGACCTCGTCTCGTTCCCGCCGTGCCACGGCACGGAATGCCATCCCATGCCGTGTGACGGGCAACGAACGCTTGGCCTTCGGAGACGGTGTCGCCCGTTGCCGTGGGGCGGCAACGGAGCCGGCGGACGCGCGTGCCACCGGCCCCAGCAGTCGAGCTACTTGATCTCGACCTTCGCAATCCTCCGGCCGAGGGCTGGCACCGCCTGACCTCGGCCGTCGGAGGGACTCGTTACTTGATCTCGACCTTTGCACCTTGCTCTTCCAAGGCGGCCTTGATCTTCTCGGCTTCGTCTCGAGCAACGCCTTCCTTGACGGGCTTGGGCGCTGCGTCGACGAGGTCCTTGGCCTCCTTGAGGCCGAGCTGGGTCAGCTCGCGGACCACCTTGATGACCGGGATCTTGTTCGGCCCGACCTCGGTCAGGACCGCGCTGAACTCGGTCTGCTCCTCGGCCGCGGCGGGACCGGCGCCGGCGTCACCACCGGCGGCCGCGGCGGGCGCGGCTGCGGCGGCGACCGGAGCGGCGGCAGTCACGCCGTAGCGATCCTCGAAGCGCTTGATGAACTCGGACAGCTCGAGGACGGTCATCTTGTCGATGGCTTCGAGCAGGTCGTCCTGGGTAAGGGTTGCCATGGTGTCGTGCTCCTTGTCAGTCGTGATCGGGGGTGCGGTCGGCGGTGTGGGTCGTCACGCCTCGGGGGCTGCCTGGCGCTTCTGCTCGGCCACCTGCGCAAGGGCATAACCCAGGTTGCGCAGCGGCGCGACGAGCAGACCAGCGAGCGTCCCGACCGGCGCCTGCATCCCACCGGCCAGCTTGGCCAGCAGGACCTCGCGCGGCGGGAGCGCGGCGAGCCGCGAGACGGCGTCACCGTCGATCGCCTTGTCGCCCAGGACGGCGCCCGTGATCCGCACGATCTTGTTGTACGGACGGGTCGCATCCAGGACGGCCTTGGCGGTCCCCGCCTCGTCGGTCCCGAATGCGATCGCGGTCGGGCCATTGAGCATCGGGTTGAGCGCCTCACCCACCGAGTCCTCGGCGGCGATGCGCATCAGGCGGTTCTTGACGACGCGATAGGACACGTCCTGCTTGCGCAGGGCGCGCCGGATCTCGGCGATCTCCCTCACCGTGAGGCCGCGGTACTCGGACACGATCAGCGTGCGAGCCTTGGCGAGTTCCTCGCGCAGCTCAGCGACCGTCTCCTTTTTCGCTTCTGTCGGCAATCGAGCCTCCAGTCGTTCGGCACGCGGTCCGGCGTGCGGCGGTGGGTCGGTCGGACATCGCGTCCGGCCCTCCCCTGCGACGGATCCCATGGCTGGCCCCGAAGGGCCGACCCCGGCTCGCAGGGGTGCACCCACCGACAAGGTGGAGGCACCGACTGCCTCGGCGTGCTCGTCGTCGTCCCCGGTCTCCTCCCCTGCGGGCGGTCGACCGATCCGGTCCGACGGATCAAGTCCGGCACGACGACAACGGTTGTCGCGCACCAGGACGCAGGCTGTCTGCGGCGGTCCGTCTAGGTCCAACGATCATCTCGTCGGACCGATATTGGTCAGGCGACTCGCCTCTCGGCGGACGCCACATCAATGGTGCCGGCGCGGACGCCGGCGTGGCCTATGCGGCGTTGGCTGCCGCGAGAACGGCCGGCACGTCGACATGGATGCCCGGGCCCATCGTGCTGGTGATGGTCAGCGTGCGGAGGTACTGGCCCTTCGCACCGGCGGGCTTCGCGCGGTTCACCGCGTCGACGAATGCCGTGAGGTTGTCGACGAGGGCGGCCGGCTCGAAGCTGCTCTTGCCCACAGCGACGTGGATGATCGCGGCCTTGTCGACCTTGAACTCGACGCGGCCACCCTTGACCTCGCGGACGGCCCGGTCGAGGTCGAAGGTGATCGTGCCGGCCTTCGGGTTCGGCATGAGCCCGCGGCGGCCGAGGATCTTGCCGAGCCGACCGACGAGGCCCATCGAGTCGGGCGTCGCGAGCGCGACGTCGAAGTCGAGCCAGCCGGCTTCGATCTTCTTGACGAGGTCCTCGCCACCGACTTCGTCGGCGCCGGCCTTCAGCGCCTCCTGCGCCTTCTCGCCCTGGGCGAAGACGGCGACCCGAACGCTCTTGCCGGTGCCGTGCGGCAGCACGACCGTGCCGCGGACCATCTGGTCCGCGTGACGCGGGTCGACACCGAGGCGCAGGTGCGCCTCGATGGTCGCGTCGAAGTTGACGGTCGTCGTCTGCTTCGCGAGGTCAGCGGCCTCTTCGGGGCCGTACAGCCGCTCGCGATCGACGAGCTTGGCTGCGTCCTGGTATTTCTTGCCGTGGGCCATCGGTCATTCCTCCTGTCGGTCGGCGTTCCGACCTTCCCCTGTGATCCGGTCGCGGCCCGGGGTGGCTGCCGCGGCGGTGGCTGGCTACGAGCCGGTGACCTCGATACCCATCGAGCGGGCGGTCCCCTCGATCTGCTTCGCGGCCTGTTCGATGTCGTTGGCGTTGAGGTCGGCCATCTTGATCGAAGCGATCTCGCGGAGCTGGTCGCGGCTCACGCGCCCGACGCTCTCGCGACCCGCGAGGCCCGAACCCTTCTCGACGCCGGCGGCCTTGCGGAGCAGGTCCGCGGCGGGCGGGGTCTTGAGGATGAACGAGAACGAGCGGTCCTCGAAGATCGTGATCTGGGCCGGGATGATCTGACCGCTCTTGTCGGCGGTCTTCTCGTTGTAGGCCTTGGTGAACTCGACGATGTTGATGCCGTGCGGACCCAGCGCGGTACCGACCGGCGGGGCGGGTGTCGCCTTGCCGGCTGGCAACTGCAGGGTCAGGACGATGCGGACTTTCTTGGCCACGGGGTGGTTCCGGTTCCTTTCTAGAGTTTCTCGACTTGCAAGAAGTCGAGCTCGACCGGCGTCTCGCGGCCGAAGATGCTCACCAGGACCTTCACCTTGTTGCGCTCGGGGTTGATCTCCTCGACCGTGCCGATGAACTCGGCGAACGGCCCGTCGGTGACCCGGACGCTCTGGCCCTTCGTGAATGCCACGCGGTACTTCGGCGTCTCGACGCCCATGTGCCGCAGGATCTGCTTGACCTCGGTCTCGGTGAGCGGGATCGGCTCACTGCGGACGCCCGGGATGTTCGCCCCACCGACGAAGCTCGTCACGCCCGGCGTATTGCGGACGACGAACCAGCTGTCGGGGTCGAGGATCATCTCGACGAGGACGTAGCCCGGGTACACCTTCTTCTGGACGGTGTGCCGCTGGCCCTGGCGGATCTCGATCTCGTCCTCCATCGGGACGAGCACCTGGAAGATCTTGTCCTCCATGCCCATCGACTCGATGCGGTGCTCGAGGTTCGTCTTGACCTTGTTCTCGTAGCCCGAGTAGGTATGGATGATGTACCAGCGCTTCTCGGGCGCCTTGGTCTCGGTGGTCGTCGTCAGGTCGGTCATCATCGGATCCCTAGCTCACCGTCGGCGGCGTGACGAACGTCAGCAGACCCACCAGGATCCGATCGAGCACGGTGATATACAACCCGATCACCAGGCTGATCGCGAAGACCAGCACGGTCAGGTTGCGCACCTGCTCACGGGTCGGCCAGGTGACCTTCTTGAGCTCTGACCAGACCTCATCGAAATAGCGGCGGATTCGCTTCAAATCGTTCTTCTTCTCTCAGCTACGTTGTCGTACTGGCTTCCCGGTTCGAGGGATATGCGGTCGTGGCGAGCTGCCCGGGCCAGCCTGGGTGTGGCAGGGGCGATAGGACTCGAACCTACAACCGCCGGTTTTGGAGACCGGTGCTCTGCCAATTGAGCTACACCCCTGCGGAAGCGCGCGCGCCGGCCCTTACTTCGCCTCGCGGTGAAGTGTATGCCGCCGCTCGTGCGGGCAGTATTTGTTCAGCTCGATCCGGTTGGGATCGTTCTTCTTGTTCTTGCGCGTCGTGTACGTCCGCCGCTTGCACTCGGTGCAGGCGAGCTGGATCGTCGGACGCGCCTCGACTCTGGCCATGTCGTCCCTACTGCGTGATCGTCACGACCGCGCCGGCGCCGACGGTGCGGCCGCCCTCGCGGATCGCGAAGCGCTGGCCGGGCTCGAGGGCGATCGGCGTGATCAGGTCGACGGTCATCTCGACGTTGTCGCCGGGCATGACCATCTCCGCGCCGTCGGGCAGGCCGATCGCGCCGGTCACGTCCGTGGTGCGCAGGTAGAACTGCGGCCGGTAGCCGTTGTAGAACGGCGTGTGCCGGCCGCCCTCTTCCTTGGTCAGGACGTAGACCTGGGCGCTGAACTTCGTGTGGGGCGTGATGCTGCCGGGCTTGGCCAGCACCTGGCCGCGCTCGATCTCCTCGCGCTCGATGCCCCGCAACAGCGTCCCGACGTTGTCGCCGGCCTGGCCCTGGTCGAGGGTCTTGCCGAACATCTCGACGCCGGTCACGACGACCTTGCGGGTCGGCTTCACGCCGACGAGATCGACCTCGTCGCCGATCTTGACGATGCCGCGCTCGATCCGGCCGGTCGGCACGGTGCCGCGGCCCTTGATCCCGAACACGTCCTCGATGGCCATCAGGAACGGCTTGTCGACCGCTCGCTCCGGCGTCGGGATGTACGAGTCGACCGCATCCATCAGCTCCTGGATCGGCTTGTACGCCTCGGCCGTCGGATCGTCCCCTGCCTCGAGCGCCTTGAGCGCCGAGCCGCGGATGACCGGCAGGTCGTCACCCGGGTACGCGTACTTCGTCAGCAGCTCGCGGACCTCGAGCTCGACCAGGTCGAGCAGCTCGGGATCGTCGACCGCGTCCACCTTGTTGAGGAACACGACGATGTACGGCACCTCGACCTGGCGGGCCAGGAGGATGTGCTCGCGGGTCTGGGGCATCGGGCCGTCCGTGGCCGCGACCACCAGGATCGCGCCGTCCATCTGGGCGGCGCCCGTGATCATGTTCTTGATGAAGTCGGCATGACCCGGGCAGTCGATATGCGCGTAGTGCCGCGCGTCGGTCTCGTACTCGACATGGGCGATCGCGATGGTGATGCCGCGAGCCTTCTCCTCGGGGGCGTTGTCGATCGTGTCGAACGCGCGATACTCCGCCTCACCCTTGAGGGCGAGGTACTTCGTGATCGCGGCGGTCAGCGATGTCTTGCCGTGGTCGATGTGGCCGATGGTGCCCACGTTGACGTGCGGCTTGGTGCGCTCGAACTTCTTCTTGGCCACGTGACCAGTTCACTCCTTAGGTCGATTGCGGGCGATGCCGCAGGGGATGGGCGATGGGCGGTGGAGCCCACAATCGGACTTGAACCGATGACCTCTTCCTTACCAAGGAAGTGCTCTGCCAGCTGAGCTATGTGGGCCCGGTGCCGATCGCGAGATATGGTGGCGAAGTGGTGGGCCGGGAGGGATTCGAACCCCCATGCCTTTCGGACCTGGTCTACAGCCAGGCGAGCCGCCGTTGCTCAACCGACCCACTGTGACGGCGCCGGTCGAGACTGCGGTCTCGTGCTAGATCCGGCCACCGGATGGATGTGCGTTGGAGCCGACGCTGGGACTCGAACCCGGAACCGGCGGTTTACAAAACCGCTGCTCTACCAATTGAGCTACGTCGGCGCGACGGGCAGGGCCTTACCGCAGCAGGACCCATTCGGCGCCGTGGAATGATATGGCGGACCCGCTCGATGGGTCAAGCGTGCGAGCCGTCGTCCCCGGTCGCGGGATCGGCTGGCTTGGGCGCCTTGCGGGCTCGACGTTTCGGCGCGGGCTTGGGGGTCGCGTCGCCCGGGAGGAGGTCCTCGGTCGGGCTCTCGCTGTCATTCGAGGTCGCCGGCTCGGGCGTCGTGGCCTTGCGGGTTCGCCGTTTCGGGGTGGCGACATCGGGCGTCGGCGGGGTCACCGCCGCATCGACTGACGGCGCCACGTCGGCCGTCGTCGCGGCCCGGCGAGTTCGGCGCTTCGGACCCGGAGGTTCGGGGGCTGGCGCTTCGGAAACGGGCGACGCGGCGGACGTCGCCTTCGCCTTCGACTTGGCCTTCGCCCTTGGTGGAGCGACCGAGGGCGCCGCGGGTGGTCCATCGACCTCGCGCTGGGCCACCGCTTCGAAGAGCAGGATCGAACCCGCGACCGCCGCGTTGAGCGAGCCCACCGAGCCCTTCATCGGGATCCGCATGAACGCATCGGCCCGTCGGCGAACGGCCGGACCAAGACCCTGACCCTCGCTGCCGACCACGATCGCGATCGGACCGCGCAGGTCGGTCTGGCGCGCGGTCAGCGGCGCGTCGCTGTCGGAGCCGGCGATCCGCACCCCACGCGCATGCAGGTCGCTCAACGCGCCGGGCAGGTCGTCGACCGGGGCGAGCAGCAGGTGCTCGACGGCGCCCGCCGATGCCTTCACCGCCGACGGGCTCAGTGGCGCCTGCCGATGCTTCGGGAACAGGACGCCGTGGACCCCGGCCGCCTCCGCGCTGCGCAGGAGCGAACCGACGTTGTGCGGGATCCTCGAGCGAGTCGAGCACCAGGATGAACGGCGGCTCGCCGCGTTCGGCGGCCCGGGCGAGGACGTCGTCGGGTGTCGCGAACTGGCGCGGCTCGACGACCAGCGCGATGCCCTGATGGCCGTCGAACCCGGCGAGCGCCGTGAGCGACCCGCCCTCGACCTCGACGATCGGGATGCGCAGGTTCGTGGCGTGGAGCACGAGCTTCTCGAGGGCAGCTCGACGCTGCGGCACGACGAGCAGGCGGATCGCCGGCCGGCGGGCCACGAAGGCCTCCTCGACGGGACGGCGACCCGCGACGAGCTCCTCGTCCTCGCCGATCTCCTCGGGTGGCGGCAGCGGCGCGGTCCGGAACGACGGTCGGTCCGGTCCCCTGCCGGGCCGGCGATCGAATGGCGGGCGGTCGCCGCGATCGGGCCGGCGATCGAATGGCGGTCGCGGGCCGCTCGGTCGGCCGCGGAACGGTCGGTCGTCGCGCGGGCCCGGTTGCCAGGGACGTTCGCCGCGCGGCGGCCGGTCGTCGCGCGGCGGCCGATCGTCACCGGCTCGGTCGTCACGCGGCCGATCCCCCCACGGGCGGTCATCGCGCGGGCGATCCTGCCAGGGTCGATCGGGCGGACCGAACGGCCGACCACCCGGTGGGCGTCGATCGAATGGTCGTCGATCGGGTCCGGGCGCCCAGTCGCGCCGCGGCCCGGATGTCGGCGGTCCCTCGCGTCGCGGTCGGTCGAATCGCGGCCCGGAAGGCCCGGGTCGGTCGGATCGCGGGCCCGGAGGTCCGAAGCGGTCCGGCCGCGGCCGGTCGAAACCGCGATCACCACCCCGTTGACCCGCGTCGCGCGGTCGGTCGAAGCGCGCGCCATCCGGCTTTGGCCCGCGGAAGCGCGGACCGGATCCGGGGCCAGGCCCACGTCCAGGGCCAGGCCCACGTCCAGGGCCGGGCCGCTGCCCGTCGGGTCGCGGCCGATCACGCTTGGGTCCGCTGCCCCGGCGACGATCGTCCGGCGGTCGATCAGCCACGCGCGGCCTCGGCGATCCGCCGCCAGCGCTGTCCGTCGCGGGTGTCCTCCACGGCCACGCCACGCGCCGCGAGCTCGTCGCGAAGCCGGTCCGAGGCGGCCCAGTCGCGCGCCGCGCGAGCGGCTCCCCGTTGCTCGAGCAGCGCGACGAGGTCGGACGGAAGCCCCTGATCCTCGTCATCCAATACGCCGAGGACGACGTCGAGATCACGCAGCAGCGTCAGCGCTTGCCTCGCGTTCGCGGTCGACAGGGAGCGCGCCTCGATCCGTCGATTGAGGTCGCGGACCAGGTCGAACAGGGCCGCGAGTGCTTCCGAGATGTTGAGGTCGTCGTCAAGGGCGTCACCGAACGCCGCCCGCGCAACGTCCAGCGCCTCGACCAGCGTCGGGTCGTCGGCCCGATCCTCCCGATACGACTCGAGCGTCGTCACCAGCGTGTCAAGCCGCTCGAGCGCCGCGCCCGCTGCCGCGAGCGACGCGTCGGAGAAATTGAGCGGCGCCCGGTAGTGCACCGCGATCAACGCGTAGCGGAGCGCCCGTGGCGAGATCCCGGCGTCGATCAGCTCGTCGACCCGGGCGATATTCCCGGTCGACTTGGCCATCTTCGTGCCGCTCGACTGCAGGTGCGCGCAATGGAGCCAGGTCTGCACGAAGGTCTTGCCGGTCGCCGCCTCGCTCTGGGCGATCTCGTCCTCGTGGTGCGGGAAGATCAGGTCGATCCCCCCGGTGTGGATGTCGAACGATTCACCGAGGTGGGCCATGCTCATCGCGGAGCACTCGATGTGCCAGCCGGGTCGTCCCTCGCCGATCGCCGTCGACCACGACGGCTCGCCCGGCTTTTTGCCCTTCCAGAGTGCGAAGTCACGCACGTCGTCCTTGGCGTACTCGTCGGCCTCCACGCGCTCGCCGACCCGGAGCTGCTCGGGGTCGAGTCTCGCCAGGCGGCCATACGCCGGCCACGACGCGATGCGGAAGAAGATCGAGCCGTCATCGGTACGGTAGGCGTGCCCGCCCTCCACCAGCGTCTCGATCAGGCCGACGATGCGATCGATGTGCTCGGTCGCCCGCGGCAGGACGTCCGGTCGGGTCATGCGCAGCGTCTCCGCGTCGGCCAGGAACCGCTCGAGATAGCGATCCGCCAGGTCGCCGATCGTCGTGCCCGCCGCTGCGGCGCCCTTGATGATCTTGTCGTCGACGTCGGTGATGTTCATCACCCATTTGACGGCGTGCCCGCGCCAGCGCAGGTGGCGGACCAGCAGGTCGGCGAACAGGAACGAGCGGAAGTTGCCGACGTGGGCCGGGCCATAGACGGTCGGGCCGCAGGAATAGATGCCGATGACGTCGCCGAGTGGCTCTAGCGGGCGCGTCGCACCGCTCAGCGTGTCGAGCAGACGAACGCTCATTCCGCCGCCTCGATCGTCGCGATCGCCAGCGCCGAGATCGATCGTCCGGCGCCTTCGGAACCGTCGAGGTTGCCGGTCGAGGCTTTGACGTTCACCGCTTCGTTGGCCAACCCGAGGCTGGTGGCGATCCCCTGGCGCATCTCGTCGAGATGACTCCCGAGACGAGGTCGCGCGGCGACGATCGTCATGTCGACCCCGGCCGGTCGCCAGCCATCACCGGCGATTCGCGCGACGACCGCGGCGAGCAGCTCTCGACTGTCGATGCCCTTGGGGGTCGCTGGTCCGCTCGGGAAGAGCCGACCAAGGTCGCCGATCCCGGCCGCCCCGAGCAGGGCATCGGCCAGCGCGTGGAGCGCCACGTCTCCGTCCGAGTGGCCGTGGAGCGCCGGTGCCCCGGTGATGTCGATCCCGCCAAGGCGAAGCGGTGAGCCCGGCCCGAACGGGTGGCTGTCCTGGCCGATCCCGCTCCGGCGAGCACGGGAGGACCCCGTCAGCAGCTCCGTCGCGCGGGACAGGTCGTCGGGAACGGTCACCTTGAGGTTGGCGGGATCGCCGGGAACGACATGGACGGCGATGGTACAGGCCTCGAGCAGCGCGGCCTCGTCGGTCCACGTGCCGCCGGCAGCGACCGGGGACGCCAACGCCTGGCGGAACACCGAGCGCCGGATACCCTGCGGCGTCTGTGCCGCGACGAGATCCGACCGATCGACGGTCGCGAGGACCTGTCCATCGGCCACGCGTTTCAGCGTCTCGGCGACCGGCACGACCGGGACCGCGGCACCACCCCGTTCCGTGGCGGCCACGACATCGGCGATCAACGAGGCACGGAGGCACGGCCGCGCCCCGTCGTGGATGAGCACGACCCGCTCACCAGCCGGGTCAGGCGACGGCTCGCTCCAGCGCGGCGAACCCGGCGCGCACGGAGTCCTGGCGCCGCGACCCGCCGTCGGCGAACACGGTCCGATCGGCGTCGATCCAGCCACCGGCCACCAGCGCGCGACGGCGCTCGTCGGTCGTGACCACGACGATCGAGCCCACCTCCTCGGCGCCGGCGAGCGCGGCGATCGTGTGCACGAGCAGCGGCCGTCCGTCGATCCGCGCGAGGAGCTTGTCGGTGCCGCCCATCCGCGTCGACCCGCCGGCCGCCACGATGATGGCGTCGGCGGAGTCCTCGGGCTGACGGCTCACGGGAGCGTCGCCGCAGCCCTCGGAGGGCTCACTCCAGTCGCGGCTGCGCGAAGATCATCCGACCGGCCACGGTCTGGAGGACTCGCGTGACCGCGACGTCGAGATCCTTGTCGATGTGCCGCGCCCCGCCTTCGACGACGATCATGGTCCCGTCATCGAGGAAGCCGACGCCCTGGCCCGCTTCCTTGCCCTCCTGGATGACGCGGACACGGAGCTCCTCGCCCGGCAGCACGGCCGGCTTGACCGCGTTCGCCAGCGAATTGATGTTCATGACCCGGACACCCTGGAGCTCGGCGACGCGGTTGAGGTTGAAGTCGTTGGTCAGGATGACGCCGCTGCGGGTCCGAGCCAGCGCCACGAGCTTCGCGTCGACCTCCGACTCGGACGGCACGAGGTCCTCGACGATCTCGACCGGTGTCCCGGGCTCCTTCTGCATCCGATTGAGGATCTCGAGCCCGCGCCGCCCTCGATTGCGGCGGAGCGTGTCCGAGCTGTCGGCGATGTGCTGGAGCTCATCGAGCACGAAGCGCGGGACCACGAGCGTGCCGAAGATGAAGCCGCTCTCGACGATCTCGGCGATGCGCCCGTCGATGATCGCGGACGTGTCCACGACGATCCGCGGTTCGCCGGTCCGTTCGACGGTCCGGGCGTCGTCGTCCGGCCGCCGCAGGAACCCCACCGCCTGGGCCGCGATGATCAGGTCGCGTCGCTTGGCGACGGTCAGCCCGAGCATCCCGAGCCCGAGGAACAGCGAGACGCCCAGCGGCAACACGCTCCCGAACGGTTCGCTGAGGTTCGCCAGCGGGACGCCGAGCAACAGCCCCATCAGCAGGCCGAGCGTGAGCCCGACGACCGCGGTCACGAACTCGGCGGTCGAGAGGTCCTCGACCCGCGAGATCAGCCACATCGCCGGGACGAGCGTCAGGTACGGCAGGATCGCGAAGCCGACCACGACCCAGGCCACGACCCAGGCAGCAAGCAGGAAGCCCGCGTAGTCGGCGCCCCGGAAGAGGCCGCCGCCCGCCTCGGCGAGGACGAGCCCGATGAGGCCGCCCAGCGCAGCACCAAGGACACGGATATAGCGGATCAAGCCTGCGACACCTTCGGTGGGACTTCCCGGACGTCCACCGGACCGCAGGGGCCCGGACGGTTGGTCAGCCTAGCATCGCGGGCACGGGCTCGCCACGGGTCCGCGGGCCCTCGCCCAGGCCGGCCGCGATCGCGTCCCGCAGCGTCGCGACCTCGACGATCCGCATCCCGTCCACCTCGATCCGCGGGGCGCCGCGGCCTGGTCGGGGCACGATCGCCGTGGTGAACCCGAGCCTGGCGGCCTCGCGTAACCGTCGTTCGAGACCCGACACGTTGCGCAGCTCGCCCAGCAACCCGACCTCGCCGATGGCCACCGAGTCGGCGACCACCGGGCGATCACGGAACGACGACGCGAGCGCCAGGGCCAGCGGCAGATCGAGGCCGGGCTCGGCGACGCTCAGACCGCCGGCCAGGTTCGCGTAGACGTCGTGCGACCCGAGGCCGACGCCGGCCCGCCGCCCGAGCACGGCCACCAGCAGCCCGAGCCGGTTGGGATCCACGCCGCTCGCCTTGCGAGCCGGAGAACCGAACCCCGACGCAGAGACCAGCGCCTGGACCTCGACCAGCAGCGGCCGGCTGCCCTCCATCGTCGGAGCGACCACGCTGCCGGGCGCCGCCTCGGGGTGATCGGCGAGGAAGGCCCGAGCCGGATCGGACACCTCGCGCAGCCCGCTGCCGGCCATCTCGAACACGCCGACCTCGTCGGTCGAGCCGAACCGGTTCTTCGACGCGCGCACGAGCCGCAGCGCGGCGAACCGATCGCCCTCGAGGGCGATCACCGCATCCACGAGGTGCTCCATGGTCTTCGGGCCCGGCGATCGAGCCGTCCTTCGTGACGTGGCCGACGAGCACGACCGCGATCGACTCGCCCTTGGCGAACTCCATGAATCGGACGGTCAATTCGCGCACCTGACCGACGCTGCCGGCGACTCCCTCGAGCTCGTCGATCGTCGCGGTCTGGATCGAATCGACCACGACCAGTGCTGGGCGCACCGTTCGGGCCACGTCGAGGATCCGCTCGACGCTCCGTTCGGCCAGCACCTCGATCGCCGTGCCGGCCGGCGTGTCGAGCAACCCGAGTCGACCGGCGCGGAGACGGACCTGTGCCGCCAATTCCTCGCCCGTGGCATAGAGCACCGGGGCGCCGAGACCGGCGGCGGCCTGGAGGAGGAGCGTGGACTTGCCGATCCCCGGCTCACCACCGACCAGGATCAGGGAGCCCGGGACGATGCCACCGCCGAGGACCCGGTCGAGCTCACCGATACCCGTTGCCGACCGGGGAAGATCGGCCTCGCCGATCGCGGCCAGGGGGATCGAGCTGCCGCCCTGGGTCAGCGGGCCGCGAACGGGCCGGGGTCCCGCGGGCTTCGCGCGGACCACGGTCTCGACAAGGCTGTTCCACTCACCGCAGTTGCGGCACTGGCCCTCCCACTTCAGGAAGGCTTCGCCGCAGCTCTGGCAGACGAAGCGGCTCGTCGGCCGCGCCACGGACCGTCAGTGTGCTTCGACGGGCGTGCGCGACTCGGCGGCGTGGATGTCCAGGCCCGCTTCGGGGTCCTTGTCGACCACGATCGTGGTGCCCGGCTCGTAGCGACCAAGGAGCAGGTGCTCCGCGAGCACGTCCTCGATCATGTTCTGGATGACGCGGCGGAGCGGGCGGGCGCCGTAGGCCACGTCGTAGCCGAGCTTGATGATGTGCTCCTTGGCCGCGTCGGTGACCTCGAGCGACATCTGCTGCGCCCGGAGCTGATCGCGCACGCGCGCGAGCATCAAGTCGACGATCTGCGTCATCTCCTCGACCGTCAGCGAGCGGAACACGACCGTCGCGTCGATCCGGTTGAGGAACTCGGGCCGGAAGCTGTTCTTCAGCTCGGTCGCGACCTTTTCCTTCATGAGCTCGTATGAGCTCTCGGCGCGGGCCTCGTCGGTCGTGCCCTGCACCCGGAACCCGAGGCTCGAGTTGGTCTGCAGCTGCTTCGCGCCCAGGTTCGAGGTCATGATGATGATGCTGTTGCGGAAGTCGACCCGGCGGCCCTTCGCGTCCGACAGGTGCCCGTCCTCGAGGATCTGCAGGAGGATGTTGAACACCTCGGGGTGCGCCTTCTCGACCTCGTCGAGCAGCACCACCGCGTAGTTCTTGCGCCGGACGGCCTCGGTCAGCTGCCCGCCCTCGTCGAACCCGACGTAGCCCGGAGGGGCACCGACGAGCCGGCTGACGTTGTGGCGCTCCATGAACTCGCTCATGTCGATCTTGATGAGCGCGTCCTCACTGCCGAACATGAACTCGGCGAGCGCCTTGGCGAGCTCGGTCTTCCCGACGCCGGTCGGGCCGAGGAAGATGAACGAGCCGATCGGTCGCTTCGGATCCTTGAGCCCGGCACGGGCGCGGCGGACGGCCTTCGAGACGATGTTGATCGCCTCCTGCTGGCCGATCACCCGGCTGTGGAGCGCGTCCTCCATGTGGAGCAGTCGCTCGGACTCCTCCTGGGCGATCCGCGTCACCGGGATGCCGGTCCACATCGCGACGACCTGGGCGATCTCCTCCTCGCCGACGGTCGGCTGGTCGCCGGACATCGTCGCCTGCCACTCACCACGGAGCGTGTCGACCTGCTCCTTGGCGGTCGCCTCGGACTCGCGGAGCGTCGCGGCCTCCTCGTATTCCTGGTTGTTGATCGCCGCGTCCTTCTCCTTGGTGATCCGGTCGAGCTCGCGCTGCGCCTCGCGCAGGGCGGGCGGCGCCGAGGAGTGGCGCAACCGGACACGCGACGCCGCCTCGTCGATGAGGTCGATCGCCTTGTCCGGCAGGTGCCGGTCGGTGATGTAGCGGATCGACAGGTCGGCGGCGGCCTTCACGGCCTCGTCGGTGATCGTCACCTTGTGGTGCTGCTCGTAGCGCTCGCGGATGCCGAGCAGGATGTCGATCGTCTGCTCGAGCGTCGGCTCTTCGACCATGACCGGCTGGAAGCGGCGCTCGAGCGCAGCGTCGCGCTCGATGTACTTGCGGTACTCGTCGAGGGTCGTCGCGCCGATGCACTGGAGCTCGCCGCGGGACAGCGGCGGCTTGAGGATGTTGGCGGCATCGATGGCGCCTTCGGCCGCGCCGGCACCGACCAGCGTGTGCAGCTCGTCGATGAACAGCACCGCGTCGTTCGTGTTGCGCAGCTCCTCGATGATCTTCTTGAGCCGCTCCTCGAACTCGCCGCGGTACTTCGTGCCCGCGACCAGCGAGCCGATGTCGAGGGTGAGCACCCGCTTGTTGAGCAGGATGTCGGGGACGTCGCCGGCAACGATCCGATGGGCGAGGCCTTCGGCGATGGCCGTCTTGCCGACGCCCGGCTCGCCGATCAGGGCAGGGTTGTTCTTCGTCTTGCGGCCGAGGATCTGGATGACCCGCTCGATCTCCTTCTCGCGACCGATCACGGGATCCAGCTTGCCGGCACGGGCCGCCTCGGTGAGGTTGATGCCGAGCTGATCGACCGTCGGGGTCTTGCTGGCGCGCTTCGTCTCCTGGGCGCTGGGCCCGGCCGACGAGCTCTGCGACAGGACCCGGATGACCTCGTGGCGGACCTTGTCGAGGTTGACGCCGAGCGACTCCAGGACGCCTGCGGCGATGCCCTCGCCCTCGCGGACCAGGCCGAGGAGGAGGTGCTCGGTGCCGATGTAGTTGTGCCCGAGCCGGCGGGCCTCGTCGATGGCGAGCTCGATGACGCGCTTCGCGCGCGGGGTCAGCCCGACCTCACCGACGACCGGGCGGTCGCCCCGACCGATGATGAACTCGACCGCGGTCCGGACCTTGGCGAGCTCGACGTTCATGTTCTCGAGGACGCGCGCGGCCACTCCCTCGCCCTCGCGGACGAGGCCCAGGAGCAGGTGCTCCGTGCCGATGTAGTTGTGGTTGAACCGCTGCGCCTCGTCCTGCGCGAGTGTCAGGACCTTGCGCGCGCGATCCGTGAATTTGTCGAAACGGTCCATCGAGTCGAACGCCTGTTCCCTTGCAAGCCCTTTGGGGGCCTCCTGCGACTCATGCTAGCACGCCGTCCGAGCCAGTACGGGAAAGCCAGGAGTACCAGTCCCTATCGGAGGAATCGCCGCTGGACCCTCGCCGGATGCGTGGTCGTCCCCGGGACGTGAAACGACCCGCCGGAGGTTCCGGCGGGTCGGTCGTGATCGGGGGTTGTCGTCGGGTCTCAGCCCTTGGCGTCGTCCTTGGTCGAGGCCGGTTCGTCGGCGTCGGCTGACGCCGCGGACTCGTCGGTCGCGGAGGCCTCATCGGTCGTCGCGGCAGCCTCGGTCGAGGTCGCGTCATCCGCGGCGTCGGCCGTCTCCGTGGTCGCGCTGACCGCGTCGTCGGCTGGTGCTTCCTCGGCTGGCGCTTCCTCGACGGCCGGGCGTCTGCCTCGGCGTCGGGGGCGTCGACTGCGGTCGTCGCTGGCTCGTCGGCGGTCTCGGCCTCGGCGGTCTCGGCCTCGGCGGTCGGGTGCCTCGTCGGCCGGTGCTGCTTCGTCGGCAGGCGCCTCGATCTCGGCGGTCGGCGCCTCGGCGGCGTCCTCGGTCGCGGCGGTCGCCTCGGTCGGGGTTTCCGCATCGTCGGATGCCGTCTCGACGATCGATGCTTCCGCATCGGCGACCGATGCCTCGGCTTCGGCCGGTGGCGCCTCGTCGGAGGCCGTGTCGGCGACGGCCGTGGCTTCCTCTGTCGCGGCTTCGGCGGCCGGAGCTTCGGCGGCCCGGAGCTTCGGCAGATGCCTCGGCCGGCGGCTCGTCGCCGCCTTCCGCCTCGGCAAGCTGCTGGCGGACCTGGGCGAAGGCCGATGCGAGCGTGTTGTCGATCCCGCCTTCCGGCTCCTGGACCGCATCGCTCATCGAGTAGCCACGCTCCTGGCGCGGCCGGCGCTCGCCACGCGGACCGCCGGCGGCAGGACCGGCCTGGCCGGGCTCCGGGGCGGGACGGGCGGGCGGCTCCTCGGCCTGCTTGAGGCTGAGGCCGAGGCGATGGCGCTCGGAGTCGAGCGAGATGATCTTGAGCTTGAGCGACTGGCCCTCGTGGACGACGTCGCCCGGATGCGCGACGCGCTGGTGCGAGAGCTCGCTGATGTGGATCAGGCCCTCGAGCCCATCGCGGACGCGGACGAAGGCGCCGAAGTTGACGAGCTTCGTGACCGTGCCGTCGATGATGTCGCCGACCTTGAAGTCGGCCACCGTCGAATGCCACGGATCGGGCTGGAGGCGACGGATCGACAGGCTGATCCGGCCGCGCTCGTGGTTGATGTCGATGACCTCGGCCTCGACCTCGTCACCGACCTTGTAGCCGGCCTCGGGGTTGTTGACCTTGTTCCACGAGAGCTCGCTCTTGTGGACGAGACCGTCGATGCCGCCAAGGTCGATGAACACGCCGAATGGCGCGATCGAGCGGACGGTGCCGCTGACCTTCTGGCCGACCTGCAGGCTGCTGAACAGCTCGTCCCGCTTCTCGCGGCGCTCCTCGTAGAGCGCCACCTTCTCGGACAGGATCAGGCGGTTGGCCTTGCGGTTGACCTCGAGGATCTTCAGCCGGAGCTTGCGGCCGACGAACGGCTGCAGCTTCTCGGCGATCTCCTGGGCCGCGTCGCGCGGCTGGTCGTTCTGCGGCCGGCGCGGGAAGTCGACGATCTGGCTGATCGGCACGAAGCCGCGGATGCCGCAATCGACGATGAGGCCGCCCTTGTTGTGGTCGATGACCGGGGCCTCGATGATCACGCCCGCCTCGAACTGCTCCTGCATCGCGCGCCACTTGCGCTCGAGGCCGGCCCGGCGCAGCGAGAGGACCGCGTGGCCCTCCGGCGACTCGGGCTGGAGCACGTAGACGAGGACGGTGTCGCCGATGGCCAGCGGGGCCTGTCCCTCGCCACCATGGCGACCGAACAGCTCGCGGTTGCTGACCACGCCTTCGCTCTTGGCACCGATATCGACCAGGATCTCGTCCTTGTCGATCCGGACGACCTTGCCCTCGACGACGTCGCCGTGCTTGAAGCTCTTGATGTCGGAGTCCTGCTCCGCCAGCAGCTCTTCCATCGTGGTCGGCTCGGGACCGAGGTCGCGCGGCGGCGCGACGGGTTCGGGCTCGGGCTCTGCGGCGGGTGCTTCGGCGGCGGGCGCCTCGGCGGCATCGTCGGCCGCGGGGGCCTCGGCGGCGGGTGCCTCGGCCGTCGGAGCCTCGGCGACCGCAGTGTCGGACTCGGAGGGCTCGCTCGTCGCTTCGGCGCTCGCAGCTTCAGGCTCGGCAGCCTGGGCCTCGGCGGTGGCAACGGGGGTCTCGCTCTCCGCCTCGGCGGGGGACGACGGCTCGAGGCCGTTGTCGGACGCAGCCGTCACCGGCTCGACCGGAGCGGCGTCCACGGCAGATGCCACGGGATCGTCGTTCGTGCTCGCCGGCACGTCCTCGGTCGTCGGTTCGGCCGCGGTCGCATCGGCGCTCGGGGTCTCGGTCTCCGCGGTGGCCGGCTCGGCCGGCTCCTCAGCGACGGCGATCGCCCCGTCGGGTCGGTCGGACGCCTGTTGCTTCATCGACGCGGTAGCGTCGGTGTCAGGCGTGGTGCCGCCCGGCTGCTCATCGGTCAAGGGTTTGGTCTCTCCTGGTCCTGGATTTGCTCCGGAGAATCACGAACGACCTGAGCGATGCTCAGGCCGGTGCAGAAACCGTTCGGGTGTGGTCCGTGGTGATCGAACTCCGCGGTCCGCTCCTTCGCGCTCGCTGTGGCCTGTTTCCGCTCTTCAGCTGTCCATGCCTCTCAGGGCCGGGAGAGTCTAGCACAGCGTTTCACGCGGCTACAATCGAGCGCCGTGCCCGAATTACCCGATCTGACGGTGGTCGCGGAAGCCTTCGACGCCGCGCTCCGGGGCCGCCCGATCGCGTCTGCGACGGCTCCCGGACCCCTTGCCGTGCGCGGCACGCCGGCCGAGCTCGAGGCGCTCGTCGGTCAGACCGTGACGGCGATCCGGAGACAGGGGAAGTTCCTGGCGATCGACCTCGACCGCGATCGGATCGTCGTGAACCCGATGCTCACCGGTCGCTTCCAGCTGGCCGGCCCAGGGGTCAAGGCACCATCGAAGACGGCCGTGATCCTGGGGTTCGGGCCGAGGGTTCGGCCGCGTGGCTTCAAGCCCGCAGCCGTGGACGAAGGGCGCGGACTGGTTGCCGGCGGACGACGCGTCTCCGGAGATCCGCTATCGAGACCCGACGCAGATGGGCAAGGTGTATCTCCTGCCCGCCGGTGTCGAGCGCGTCGTCCCGGGTCTCGGCCCGGGTGAGATGGGACCCGGAGGTCGATGACCCGGCGTTGACGCTCGACGTCTGGCGCGATCGGATCCGCCGCCACCCCGGCGAGCTGAAGAACCTCCTGCGCAACCAGGAGTTCGTCGCCGGGCTCGGCAACGCGTACAGCGACGAGGTCCTCCACGCGGCGCGGTTGCTGCCGTTCCGGAAACGATCGTCGCTGGCGCCCGAGGAGATCGATGCGCTGTACACCGGGATGCGCGACACGGTCAGCACGGCGATCGACGTGCTTCGCGAGCGCGTGCCCCCGACCTTCGAGACGCAGGTCCGCGACTTCCTGGCGGTGCACATGAAGGGCGGGCAGGCGTGTCCGCGCTGCGGGACGCGCATCACCGAGGTCAAGGCCGGTGGCTTCGTGACGTCGTACTGCCGGGGCTGCCAGCGCTGACGGCGGTCGCCGCCTGGCAAGACCGATCAGGGGAGCTGCAGCACCTGGCCGACGCGGAGCTTGGCTGGATCGGTGATCTTGTTGAGCTGGGCGATGACCTGCCAGGTCGTGCCGTGGGCGGCCGCGATGCCGCTCAGCGTGTCGCCGCTCTTTACCTTATAGGTGGCACCCGCCGCAGGGCGCCGTGGGTGTCGCGCCGCGGGGCACTCGGGGTCGGATCGACGTCGGAGGGCACGAGGGTCCGACTGGGACCGCTGGCAGGTGACGTGTCCGGCGAGGTCGGTCGGGCAGTCGCGGCGGGCGGCGTGCCGACCACCGATGGCCGCGCGGATCCACTGACCGTGCCGCCGGCCGGCGTCACGTCGGGGCCGCCACTGGTCAGCCGACCGACGGCGAGCGCACCGAAGGCCACCGCCATCAGCGCGACGAGCCCGCCCTGACCGACGCCACGATCCGGCATCCCGGGGAGCATCACGCCGAACCGCCCGTGGTCGAGGACGACCGGGGACGGTTCGCGGCATCGGGCGTTGCGGTCCGCGACCGACCATCGAGCCAGCGCGGCATCGCGCGCAGTCTGGGCAGCGACGTACGTGGCGCAGTCGACGTGCTCGGCGACCAGGCACAGCCGACGCTGTTTATCGGCGGCAAGGATCGCGGGCGGCGACACGGCCGTGCAGCGGTGCTCGCGCGCGACCGTCGAGGCGCGCCACGATCCATCCGCGGACAGGAGATATGGACAGATGGCCGAGGTCGCGGGCGCGACCGGGGGCGTGGCGGCGCTCGTAGCTTCCGGACCCCTCATCGGCACGGAGGATACTCGCTCGGTCCAGCGCCACGACCGGTCACGGTTCCCTCCGGAAACGCAAAAATCCCGGCGACGACCTATTTTCCCGAAAGGCTGCCCTCTCAGTATCTTCGGCGCTGGAGAGCTTGACTTCCGTGTTCGGGATGGGAACGGGTATGGCCTCTCCGCTCGAGTCACCGGGATTCGTTGCGTCTGGACGTGTCGGCAGCGGCTCTGCGCGGATCCACATGGGATCCGGCGGGCGCCGGAAGAGATCTTCGATCTCGGATTGAGTCGTCAAGGATCGGATCACGATCGCGATCCCAGCCACTGACCCCTGGTCAGTTGCTGAAGAGGTCAAGCCCTCGACCGTTAGTACCGCTTAGCTTCATCCGTCACCGAACTTCCACATGCGGCCTATCAAACAGGTGGTCTCCCTGCGGTCTTACCCGGTTGACCCGGTGGGGAACCTCATCTCGAGGCGAGCTTCGCACTTAGATGCTTTCAGCGCTTATCCCGACCGAACATAGCTACCCAGCGGTGCCCCTGGCGGGACAACTGGCACACCAGCGGTTCGTTCACTCCGGTCCTCTCGTACTAGGAGCAACTCCTCTCAAGTTCCCTACGCCCACGGCGGATAGAGACCGAACTGTCTCACGACGTTCTGAACCCAGCTCGCGTGCCGCTTTAATTGGCGAACAGCCAAACCCTTGGGACGTACTTCCGCCCCAGGATGCGACGAGCCGACATCGAGGTGCCAAACGGTGCCGTCGATGTGAACTCTTGGGCACCATCAGCCTGTTATCCCCGGGGTAGCTTTTATCCGTTGAGTGATACCCCTTCCACTCGGAGGTACCAGATCACTAAGCCCGACTTTCGTCTCTGCTCGACTTGTGGGTCTCGCAGTCAAGCTCCCTTATGCCTTTGCACTCTACGGCTGGTTTCCATTCAGCCTGAGGGAACCTTTGGGCGCCTCCGTTACATTTTAGGAGGCGACCGCCCCAGTCAAACTACCCGCCTGACACTGTCCTGCGCCCGGATCACGGGTCGCGGTTAGAACCGAGATTCAACAAGGGTGGTATTTCAACGTCGGCTCCACCGAGGCTAGCGCCCCAGTTTCTCAGCCTCCCACCTATCCTACACAAGCTAAATCCCAATCCAATGTCAGGGTGTAGTAAAGCTCCACGGGGTCTTTTTGCCCTGCCGCGGGTAACCTGCATCTTCACAGGTACTTCAATTTCGCCGGATCCCTCGTTGAGACAGCGCCCAGATCGTTACGCCATTCGTGCGGGTCGGAACTTACCCGACAAGGAATTTCGCTACCTTAGGACCGTTATAGTTACGGCCGCCGTTTACCGGGGCTTCGATTCAAAGCTTGCACCTCTCCTCTTAACCTTCCGGCACTGGGCAGGCGTCAGCCCCTATACGTCAGCTTTCGCTTTCGCAGAGACCTGTGTTTTTGCTAAACAGTCGCCTGGGCCATTTCACTGCGGCTTCGATCGACCGCTTGCAAGCAAGCAGCCGCGAAGCGCCCCTTCTCCCGAAGTTACGGGGCCATGTTGCCGAGTTCCTTAACGAGGGTTCTCCCGATCGCCTTGGTATGCTCTACCCGCCTACCTGTGTCGGATTGCGGTACGGACACTATTGATCTCGCTAGACACTTTTCTTGCCAGCGTGGCTCACTCAAATCGGGACAGAAGCCCCTTTCATTCGCTGCTCGGGGTTGAATGACCGGACGGATTTACCTGTCCGATCCCCCTACCGGCTTAGACGCGTATAGCCAAAACGCGCTCGAACTACCACACCGTGTCATGCCATTGCTCCCACCTTGGATCGGCTCATGGACTCGACCGGCTTGCGCCGGCCATCCTCCATGCTCCTACCCCAAGGCGACACCTTGCGGTGCAAACGATCGTTAGTGGTTCCGGAATATCAACCGGATGTCCATCGCCTACGACGTTCGTCCTCGGCTTAGGCCCGACTAACCCTGAGCGGACAAGCCTTCCTCAGGAAACCTTAGGCTTACGGCGTGTGAGATTCTCACTCACATTGCGCTACTCATGCCGACATTCGCACTTCCGCCCACTCCAGCCGTCCTCACGGTCGACCTTCACGGTTGGCGGAACGCTCCCCTACCACCAGGCGATCGGCGAACCGATCACCTGATCCGCAGCTTCGGTACCAAGCTTGAGCCCCGCTGAATTTTCGGCGCAGATCCACTTGACCAGTGAGCTGTTACGCACTCTTTCAATGATGGCTGCTTCTGAGCCAACATCCTGGTTGTCTGTGCGAATCCACATCCTTTACCACTTAGCTTGGATTTAGGGACCTTAGCTGGCGGTCCGGACTGTTTTCCTTTTGACCACGAAGCTTAGCCCTCGCAGTCTGACTCCCGGGCTCTGAAATCACGGGATTCGGAGTTTGGTTGGGGTTGGTAAGCGGGAAGCCCCCTAGCCCATCCAGTGCTCTACCCCCGTGATTGAACGCCCGAGGCTAGCCCTAAAGCTATTTCGGGGAGAACCAGCTATCTCCGAGTTCGATTGGCATTTCACCGCTATCCACAGCTCATCCCCTAGCTTTTCAACGCTAGTGAGTTCGGTCCTCCACGAGACATTACTCCCGCTTCAACCTGGCCATGGATAGGTCACTCGGTTTCGGGTCTACTGCGTGCGACTGATCGCCCTATTCAGACTCGCTTTCGCTCCGGCTCCGTCCTTCGCGGACTTAACCTCGCCACACACACGTAACTCGTCGGCTCATTCTTCAAAAGGCACGCCATCAGGCTACCGGCGAACCGGCAACACCCTCTGACTGCTTGTAGGCACGCGGTTTCAGGTACTATTTCACTCCCCTTCCGGGGTGCTTTTCACCTTTCCCTCACGGTACTCGTTCACTATCGGTCGCCAAGAGTATTTAGCGTTGGACGGTGGTCCGCCCAGGTTCCCACATGAGAGACCTTCCACGTGGTACTCAGGTGGTCGATCACGGAGGTCGGTCGTTTTCGCCTACGGGGCTGTCACCCGCTATGGCCTGCCGTTCCAGGGCAGTTCGACTAACGATCGACTTGTTGACTCCGCGGACGCCTTGCCGGGCCTCCACGATCGACTCCTACAACCCCCACTCAGAAACGGCGGCAACCTATCGCGCTGAGTTGGGTTTGCGCTGTTCCCTTTTCGCTCGCCACTACTCGGGGAATATTCTCTTCTCCTCCAGCTACTGAGATGTTTCAGTTCGCTGGCTTACCTCCACCTGGCCTATTTGGTTCAGCCAGGAGTGACTGGGCATTACCCCAGCCGGGTTTCCCCATTCGGACATCTCCGGATCACTGTCTGCTCGCGACTCCCCGAAGCTTTTCGCAGCCTGCCACGTCCTTCATCGGCTCTTGGCGCCAAGGCATCCACCTCGTGCCCTTTGTAGCTTGACCCCCTCCAGCATCTGACCAGGCGGCCAGTCGCGGACGGGATCGATCGGGATCATTTCCTTGACTACTCGGCGAAATCGAAGATTCTTCATTTCTGCCGAACACTATCCAGTTGTTAAGGTGCGGCCCCGAAGGGCCTCCGACGGCGCGATGCGAACATCG
>CAWBFV010000007.1:120000-215550 GCA_963788235.1 uncultured Chloroflexia bacterium
CCCGAGGGTGCCCGCCGGCGGACCTTCGAGGTCGATCTGCAGTCCGCCAGTCCCGGCACGGGCCCGGACAGGTCACGAGGGCCCGCGGGAGGCCGTGCAGTCTCCGCGGCCGATGTCGCCACCGATTCTGCTGGCATCAGCGCGCTGAGCGTACCGGTCTCGATAACGGCCCGGCGGGACGGCGTCCGACGCTCGAACGAGCACGAACGCCCGAGACCAGCCGACGCCGGGGGCAGCGTTAGGCGTCTCGATGCCCCGATTCGTATGGTCCCAGCAGAATCGGTTGGCTCAACGACCCTCGCCGACGTCGCGGGATGTCATCGCGGGGTTCCAGGCTGGCCGGCCGCCCGGTTCGATCAGAGCGGACTCGACTCGACGAGCAGCAGGAACGCCGCGGCGCTCAGCCAGCTCAGCAATGCGAGCTCGACCGAGCCGGGCTGGCCGAGGACCCCGGTCAGCACCAGATACAGGATGAGCGCGATGACCGCTGCCGCGCCGGCCTTCGCCAGGCGCAGCCCGATCTCGGCGAGCAGGTTGCTCATCGGATCTCGGCCGCGCGACGGCCCTGGAGCGCCCGGATCAGCGTGACCTCATCGGCGTACTCGAGGTCCCCGCCGACCGGCAGACCACGCGCGATGCGCGTGACCGACCCCACCACCGACTCGAGACGCTCGGCCAGGTACATCGCGGTCGCCTCACCCTCGAGCGTCGGGTTGGTCGCGAGGATCACCTCCTCGAACCGCTCGCCGGCTTGGGACGCCTCGTCTGCCCGGGCCAGCAGCTCGCGGATCCGCAGGCGTTCGGGTCCGATGCCATCGATCGGCGAGATCGCGCCGTGGAGTACGTGATAGAGCCCCTTGAACTCGGCGGTTCGCTCCAGGGCCAGCACGTCGAGCGGCTCCTCCACGACGCACAGCCGACGCTGGTCGCGTCCCGGGTCGCGACAGATGGCGCATAGCGACTGGTCGCTGATGTTGAAGCAGCGCTCGCAGAAGACGACCTTGTCCCGCACGTCGACCAGGGCGGCGGCCAGCGTCCGCGCCTCGGCATCCGGGGCGCGGAGCAGGTGGTACGTCAGGCGCTGCGCGGTCTTGGGGCCGATCCCCGGCAGGCGCGCGAACGACTCGATGAGCCGTGCGACCGGCTCGATGAGCGGGGTGGCCACGCCCCGGTCACATCCCCGGGAGACGGAGACCGCCGGTCACGCCGGCCATCTTCTGCTCGGCGAGCTCGCGCGATGCGCGCAGCGCGTCGTTTACCGCCGCGACCACGAGGTCCTGGAGCATCTCGACATCGGCCGGGTCGACCGCGGACGGATCGATCGTCAGGCTGACGAGCTCCTGCTTGCCGGTGACCGTCGCGCTGACGACGCCGCCGCCGCTGGACCCATCGACCGTGGCGGCCTCGAGCTCCGCCTGG
This sequence comes from uncultured Chloroflexia bacterium, assembly GCA_963788235.1. Taxonomy (GTDB): domain Bacteria; phylum Chloroflexota; class Limnocylindria; order Limnocylindrales; family CSP1-4; genus SPCO01. The sequence continues at coordinate 121,420 of CAWBFV010000007.1, forward strand.
ACTCGAAGCATGTCCTGCTGCATCTGCTGCGCCATGCGCTGCAGGTTGGCCATCCCCATCGCCTGTGTTCCTCCTCGGTTCGTTCAGCAAGTCTGCCGGATGCGACCGACCGGCGTCGAAGACGACCCCGTCAGTCGATCTCGGCGATCTCGACGTAGTCCCCGGCATAGATCCGCTTGAACTCGCTCACCAAGTCATCGGCGACGAGGGGAACGACCTCGATGTTGGTCGCGACGGCGCGCACGCTCACGGGCCGGCCGAGATGACCGCCGACCGCGGTCTCCACGTCCTGGCGCCGGCGCTCGGCGTGGTCCTTGAGGAACCCCTTCGCCTCGGGAAAGCCGAGGGTCACGACGTTGCCATCGATGGCGATCGGCCGGCATTCGCTGAGGACGGCGCGCGTCGCCGGGCTGACCGACTTCACGATCTCGGACCAGTCGCCGACGAGGCGATCGAGCTCGTCACCGACGCCGATCGACACGGGGATGGGTTCCCTGGTCGTCGGGGCGGTCGCAGGTCGGTCGGGCGTGTCGGGCTGGGGCGCGGGCGTGTCGGCCCGCTCGGGCGTGTCGGGCGGCTCGGGCGTGTCGGGCGGCTCGCCCTTCGAGGCGGTCCCGGCGGTGTCCGTCGTGGCCGGGGTGTCGGGCGGTGCGGCGATCGTCGGGTCCGGTGCCGGGGCGGTCGATGCCGCGGCGGCGACGGGTTCTGGGGCAGTCGCGGCCGGCTGTTGGGCGGTGTCCGGCGACGGCGTGGCGGCGGTTAACGATGCAGCGACGGCGGTTCGCGGCGGTTTGGGCGTCGGTGGCGGATCGTTCCGCGGCGGCGGTGGCGCGGGCTGACGCGGTGCCGGCGCCACGCTGAACAGCGCCAGCTCGAGCTGCAACCGGAGACCGCCGATCCCGGCTCGATCGGGATCGATCGCTACGAGCCGGCGACCGACCGCGGCGAGAGCGGCAGCGTCGGGCGTCGCGGGGTCGATGAGTCGAGCGCGGACGACGTCGACGACCTGGTCGAGCAGCGCGCGTGGGTCGCGGCCGCGCTCCTCCAGTCGATCGAGGATGCCGATCCCGGCGACCGCGTCACTCGCGAGGAGCGCATCGACGAAGCCGCTGACCGCGGCAGCATCGGCCAGACCAAGGAGCTCGCGCACGGCCGCTTCGGTGATGACATCCGACGTCGACGCCAGGACCTGGTCGAGGATCGACTCCGCGTCGCGCATCCCACCGGCGGCGAGTCGCGCGATCAGCGTCAGTGCGTCAGGCTCGATCGTCCGGTTGTCGGCCTCGAGGATGCGAGTGAGCTTGCCTTCGATCTCGGGGATCGACAGGCGCCGGACGTCGTACCGCTGCAAGCGCGAGAGGATGGCCGGCGGGAACTGCGCCGGCTCGGTCGAGGCGAACATGAAGATCACGAAGTCGGGCGGCTCCTCGAGCGACTTCAGCAGTGCGTTCCAGGCGTCCTTGGTGATCTGGTGGGCCTCGTCGAGGATGTAGACCTTGCGGCGGAGATGCCCCGGCGGATACGCGAGCCGATCGCGCAGGTCACGCACCTCGTTGATGCCGCGGTTGGATGCGGCGTCGATCTCGAGGACGTCGAGCGTCGTTCCCTCGCGGATCGCGACACACGCCTCGCACACGTCACACGGGTCACCGTCGCGCAGGTCCAGGCAGTTGACGGCCTTGGCGACGATGCGTGCCAGCGACGTCTTGCCGGTCCCGCGCGGGCCGACGAACAGCAACGCGTGCGACACGCGATCGGTTCGGACCGCGTTGCGCAGCGTCTCGACGACCGCCTCCTGCCCGACGATCTGACTGAACGTCTGGGCACGCCAGCGGCGATAGAGCGCCTGATGCGGAACGGTCGAGGTCACGACCTCCTCCGGTCGAGTGCCACCGAAGCGGAAATGCCGTGCACCCTCCGTCGATCGACCGTCGCTCGGGCCCACCGTGACGGGCGGCTCGGACCAGGCCGTTCCGCGGCACCCGACGATGGTCGCTTAGTGCTGCTTCCTTCCGGACCTGACACGGTTCGCGGTTCGCCGCTGCGCGGGACCCGGTCCTCAACGTCGCACCGTCGGGCGGCGTCCGAGAACGGAGACCTCGAGAGGGGATTCGGCCCTGCTGGAGCGGATTGCAGGCTACAGGGCACCGCTAGTTCCCCGCCTAGCACGGCCCGGGAAGGATAGCAGGGGCCGGCGGCACGGCCGGTGCGGCGTGCCAGGCGTCGCGGTCGTGGCCGAAATGGACGCGCACGGGACCGAGGTTTCGGAGGCGATCGATCGATCGGTCGTAGGCAGGCTTGTCGGGTGCGCCGTCGCGACCGACGAGGGCGTCGGGATCGCCGAGCCACTCACCGACCGTGTAGCACGCTTGGCCGGCGAGGACGACGCGGCCGTCGGCGGTGTCGATGACCAGCGACTGGTGGCCACCGGTGTGCCCGGGCGTCGCGATGACGCGGATGCCGGGCTCGACGTCGTGGTCGCCGCTGGCCTGTCGATAGGTCGTCCCGGGCGCCTCGATCCAGTCGAGGATCGTGTGATCCGGGGTGTGGGCGAGCTCCCACTCGGCTCCCTGGACGTGGATCGGCACGCCCGGGAACGCGCCGTTCTGGCCGGCGTGATCGGCATGGAGATGGCAGTTGACGACGGCCGTCACCTCGTCCTCCCTCGCGACGCCGACGTCGCGGAGCGCGTCGGCGATGCGGCGGCCCTGCGGGTCATACGCACTCTGGAGCTCCTCGTTCCCGAACCCGAAGCCCGTGTCGAAGACGAGCACGCCGGCCGCATGCCGGACCGCGTAGCCCATCACGACCCCGCGCCGCCCGGCCAACCCCGGATCGGGAAACCGAAAGGTGGCGAGCTCCATGGGCAGGATCTCGATGGCGGTCATGAGGCAGGGAACTGGGGGAAAGGGATTGGGGTACGGGACGCCAGCCCCGCGCGCGGGCGCTCAGGGCAAGGCGGAGGGGAGCACGGAAACGAGCGCACCCCAAGGTGCGTGAGTGAGAAGCGGACCCGACAACGCCGCCATGGGCGTCCGAGCGTGGGGCGTATTGGCGGAGAGGGCGGGATTCGAACCCGCGACGGGTTGCCCCGAACCGCATTTCCAGTGCGGCGCCATAGTCCACTAGGCGACCTCTCCCCGGACACATCAGGACCGGCCGGGGACGTGCCGACCGGTCCATTCGCGTCGTTGTGGCGGAGAGGGCGGGATTCGAACCCGCGGTGCTTTCGCACACCGCTTTTCGAGAGCGGCACCATCAACCACTCGGACACCTCTCCGCGGTCGAGGATACCAAACCTCCCTCCGAGCACCCGCGCGCGAGGCGGCGACATCGATCTGCGACGGTCGACGCGATCCGTCGCCTGACAGTCGACGAAACTCCGTCGAAGGCGCTCGATCGCAGCATCAGCGATGGGTGTGTCGCCTGTCAGTCGACGGATTCGGGTCGAACGATTTCGCGACGGCCTCGCGGAGCGACCTCGAGGGCGATCGTCGCATGGAAGTCGACAACTTCGGTCCAGGCGAGGGGACGCAAGCGTGTCGGATGTCCTTGGGGCTGGATCTGTCGCCTGACAGTCGACGCCGATCGGCGAGATAGGCTGGAATGGCGATCTCGGCGGGATCCGTCGCCTGGCAGGCGACGATCCGCCTCCGCGACGGGTACAGCCCGGCGTGGTCCGCCTCGCCGCGGTCGCGGCAGGATCCCTCAGACGGTCGGCGTGGCTGCGAACAGCGCCTCTGCCTCGTCGCGGCGGATGCCGCTCACGACTTTGATCCGACGCGGCAGCGACGGGTGCTGGGCGAGCTGCACGACGGTCCCGGCGGCGCCATCGCGATCGTTCGGCAGCGCGTAGACCAGCGCCTCGACGTCACTCTCGAGCAGCGCACCGACGCACATCGCGCAGGGCTCCATCGTCGTGAAGATCGTGGCGTCCGACAGGCGGACTCGGCCGAGTCGACGAGCCGCTTCGCGGAGCGCGACGACGACGGCGTGGGCGGTCGGGTCGTCGGACTGCTCGACGCGGTCGTGGGCCCTCGCGACCATCGCGTCGTTGACCACCGCGACGGCCGCGATCGGTCGCTCGCCACGGGACGCAGCGAGCTGCGCCTCGGCGAGGGCCTCCCCCATGAACAGCTCGTAGTTCACCGCCCGATGCTAGCAGACACCTATCGGCGCACCGTCCGGGCGGAGGGGCCGCCCCGCCACCGAACCACAACGCGAGCGCAGCGACGGGAGCGCTAGGATTCGGGCAGATGTCGACCCCCAAGCGCATCGGGATCCTGACCGGTGGTGGCGACGTGCCGGGTCTCAATGCGGTCATCAAGAGCGTCGTCTATCGCGCGACCGAGGCAGGCTACGAGGTGCTCGGTCTGCGCCGTGGCTGGGAGGGCCTCACCCACGTCCAGCCCGAGCTCCCCGACGGCGGCGGCAGCGGCTACCTCCGTCCGCTCGACCGGATCAACACCCGGACGATCGACCGGACCGGCGGCACGATCCTGCACACCTCGCGGACCAACCCGCGGAAGGTCCGGTCGGCCAACCTGCCCGCCTGGTTCTCGGCCGAGGACCGGGTCCGCTATGCGATCGGTGACGACCGGCACGACCTGACCCCGCTCGTCCTCCAGCACATCAGCGAGCTCGGCATCGACGTGCTGGTCACGATCGGTGGCGACGACACGCTGTCGTACTCGCAGGTCCTCGCCGATGCCGGCGTCGCGCTGATGGCGATCCCCAAGACCATGGACAACGACGTCCAGGGCACCGAGTACTGCATCGGCTTCTCGACGGCGATCACCCGGGCGAAAGAGGCGATCAACCGCCAGCGGACGACGCTCGGATCGCACGAGCGGATCGGCGTGTTCCGCATCTTCGGTCGGGATGCCGGGTTCTCCGCGCTGTACACGGCGTACGTGACGTCCAGCCGCTGCGTGATCCCCGAGGCGCCATACGACCTCGACGCCCTGGCGGCGCTGCTCCTCGCCGATCACGCCGCGAACCCGAGCCACTACGCGTTCGTGATCACCGCCGAAGGCGCGATCTGGAAAGGCGCCCACATCAGCGACGTCGGCGAGGCCGACTCGTTCGGGCATCGGCACAAGGCGAACGTCGGCGAGGCGCTCGCCTACGAGCTGCGGGCGCGGACCGGCATCGAGACGCTCGCCTCCGAGCTGACGTACGACCTGCGCTCGGGCGAGCCCGACTCGATCGACTCGCTTGTCGCGACGACGTTCGCCAACGTGGCGATGGACCTCGTCGAGAGCGGCACCACCGGCCGGATGGTCGCGATCCAGGACGGGAAATACGCCCACACGGCACTGCCCGATCCGGCGCTCGGGCCGCGCAAGGTCGACGTCCCGGTCATGTACAACGCCGAACGGTTCCGGCCGCGCTACGACGGCAAGCTCGGCGACCCGATGCTGCTCGTCGGGCTGGACTGACCGAGCTCAGCGGAGCGGCATCCGCCAGACCGACGAGACGTCGTGGGCGGTGACCCACAGGGCGTCATCGTCCGCCGCGACGCTGCCGCTACCGGACGGCGGACCGAAGCGAGCGGTCACGGCGTTCGTCCTGGGATCGATGCGGACGACGAGGTCCTGCTCGATGCGCACCCACACCGCGCCGCCGCCGACGGCGATGTCGCCGCCCTGGATCGAGACGTCCGAGACCTTGATCGTGGCGACGACCTTGCCGTCCCGGTCGACGCGGGTCACGCTCCCGGAGCCCTGGTCCATCACCCAGACCGCGTCGTCACCGATCGCCAGGAACCGCGGGCCGTCGCCGACCTGGATCGCCTGGGACGTCCTGGGGTCGGCCGGCGGGATCCGCAGGAGCGTGTCCGAGCGAGGCACCGTGACCCACACCGACCCGAGCCCGGCACGCGCCGCGGCCGCGCCCTCGGGGAGTGGCGTCGGGTCCGGATCGGCGCGGTTGGTGATCGGGTCGACGCGCACGAGGCGGTGGTCGGTCGAGACGACCCAGATGCCGCCCTCGCCCGCGGCGATCGACGATTCATTGACGATGGCCGGGATCGGCAGGTCGATCGGCGGCGTGAACAGCAGCCCGCTCGACGGCACGATCCGGATGAGCTGGTGATGGTCGCAGCCACCGGCCCACAGGCTGTCGAAGCCGACATCGAGTGCGAGACAGACGACGTCGTCGATGGGCACAAGGCCATCGACCTTCCCTGTCGCTGCATCGATCTTGCGGATGCCACCGACGACCGCGACCCACGCCGAGCCGCCGGCGAGGGCGATCCAGTCGGGCTCGCCCGACACATCGATCCGCGTGGCCCCGGTGGATTCGATCGGCACCGGTCCGCCGCCGATCGTGCTGGTCGACTGGACCTGCGGCGTGACGGTCGGCGGCGTCGCTGACGTCGGCCCGGGCGTGGTCGAGGTCGACGGTCCGGCGCAGCCGGCCAGCGCCAGCATCAGGCCGACGATCGCCAGTCGACCGACTCGGCGGCGCACGGGCTAGTCGTCGAGCCCGGACAGGCCCCGGATCGAGCGCGCCAGCGCCGACATGTCGTCGTCCCCGTGCCCACCGCCCATCAACCCGGCCTCGAGCTGCGCGGCGAGCGAGCTGACCGGCAGGACCGCGCCGAGCTGCCCCGCGAGATCGAGGGCGATCCCGAGGTCCTTCCGATGCAAGCGCGACCTTGAACCCGAGCGGGTACTCGTTGTCGATCATCCGGCCGCTGCGATTGGCCAGCACCCAGCTCTGCGCGGCGCCGCCGCCGAGGGCCGCGACCACCTGCTCGACGTCGAGGCCGGCCTTGATCGCGAGCACGATGCCTTCCGCGACGCCGAGGTACGTCCCGGCGAGGATCACCTGGTTGACGGCCTTCACGGCCTGCCCGGCACCGATCGGGCCGACATGGGTGATGGTCCGGCCGAGCGCATTCAGGATCGGCCGGGCGTGCTCCACGTCCCGCTCGTCGCCACCGACGAAGATCGTCAGGGTCGCGTTGCGGGCGCCCTCGCTGCCGCCCGAGACGGGCGCGTCGACCATGCGCAGCCCGCGCTCGCGGAGACGCGCGGCGAAGTCCCAGCTCCCTGACGGCGCGATGGTCGAGCAATCGATGATCAGCGTCTCGGCCCGGGCGGCATCGGCCACGCCGTCCGGCCCGAAGAGGACGGCCTCGACGTCGGGCGTATCGGAGACGCAGATCACGACGTACGGGGTGTCGGCGACGGCCGCGGCCGGCGTCGCTGCGCGGGTCACGCCGAGGTCGTCGAGCTCCGGGGCGCGATCGGGCGTCCGGTTCCACACCGTCACCGGGTAGCCGGCGCGTGCGATGTTGGCGGCCATCGCGGCACCCATCGTGCCGAGGCCCAGGAAGGCGACCTTGTCCATCGCGGCCATGGTACGGGCCGGCGTCCCGGTCATGGGGCGGCTCGTGCCAGGCGGCAGGTCAGCGAGTCGCCTCGCGCAGCGTGATGTGCGCGCTTCCACACGGCGACGGCCCACGAGTGCATCGCCTCGTCGGTCGCCGTCCGTGCGGTCGTCGCGGCCGCGGCCGACGGCTTGCCGTGGCACGACGTCGAACCGGAGTCGGTGAACGATTGCCCGGCGATCGGGATGAACGTGTAGTCGTAGCTGCCCGAGTGGAGGGTCAGCTTCAGGACGCCGAACGTGCTCGAGTTCTTGACCTGGCTGTTCGACATGGTCCCGCCACTGAAGCCCGCCAGACCAGCGCCGCCGGTCCCGACGACGATCTCGCGGATCCCGAACGTGCTGTCGGCGGCACCAGCCGGCGTCTGCAGGGCGAACCGCTCGTAGTTGTGGCGATGCCCGACGAGGATCAGCTCGGCGCCCGCGTCATACAACGCTTGCCACAACGGCAACGTCGAGCCGTCGGGTGACGACTGGCTCGAGCTGAAGCGCGGGTGATGCCAGATCGCCAGCGTGCAGCTCGTCGGGTGGGCTGCCAGGTCGGCCCGCAGCCAGTTGGTCTGGGCGGAGCTCGTGCCACACGACACCTGGCCGCAGTTGCTGTTCAACACGACCGCGTGCCACGAGCCGATGTCGAAGCTGTAATAGCCCTTCGAGGGATCACCCGCCGCCGAACCGAAATAGCCGTAGTAGCCGCTTGCGCCCGAGGTCTGGTACTCGTGGTTACCGACGACCGGCTTGGTCCGCGACTTGTGCCGGCCCCACGTCGGCCCGTAGCAGTTCGTGAACTCGGCTGCCGTCCCGTTCTCGTAGACGTTGTCGCCCGCGGTGAACACGGTCCCCGGGATCGCGTCGAGGAGCTTGGCGGTCGCCTCGTCCTGGGTGCGCGAGCAATCGGCGATGTCCCCGGCGCCGACGAACACTGGGTCGCCACCGCCGCCGCCCGTCGTAACCGAGATCGTGTGGGTCACGGAGCTGCCGGTCCCCGCGGCATTCGACGGCGTGAGCGTGACGTCGTAGGAACCGGCATTGGCGAACGTGTGCGACGGGTTGCGCTGCGTCGACGTGTTCGCGCTCCCCGATCCCGGGTCGTCGAACGTCCACGACCACGCCGTCGGGGCGTTCGTCGACTGGTCGGTGAACGACACGCTCAACGGGGCGTTGCCAGTGGTCGGGTTGGCGGTGAACGCCCCCACCGGGGCCGGGGGCGGTGGCGGGGACCCGCCACCATCGATGACGAGCTGCGGGCGTCCGGTCGACAATTCGCGGCTGTTGGCGAGCAGGCTGTCGGTGCCGTTGCTCTTCAGGGCGAAGGCGTATCGACCGTTGCCCGTGACGGATCCGGCCGGGAGATCGATGTCGACGTAGGCGTCGATCGTGGTGGCGGTGCGGCTGGCCAACGCGCTGCCGGTGATCGGTGGGGCGTTTCCATACGTGATGCCCGCCTCGGTCCAGGTCGTGTCGGGGATCGCGTACACGCCCTGGACGTTCTTGCTGGCGTCCGTGACGAAGAGGCGGAGACGGACCGTCTGCGGAGCCCCGCCGAGGCCAGTGACGTTGAACATGAGGTAGCTGCGATAGGTCGAGTTCGCCGTGTTCGGGTCCTCGCGCGTCCGCAGCGTGGCGATCGAGCCGTAATTGGTCCCGGGCGAGCGCGACTGGACCTGGGCATCGGCGATCGGCTCGAACGTGACGCCGGACGTCGGGGGTGTGGCCGTCGGCGTGGCCGTGGGCGTTGGCGTCGGTGTCGGGTCCGGGGTCGGCGTGGGTGTCGGCGTCGCCACGGGCGTGCCGTCCGGCGTGGGCGTGGGGGTCGGAGTCGGCGTCGGTGTCGGACCTGGATCGCCCGTGTCGATCACGAGCTGCGGCGGGGTCGCAGCCACCTCGCGTGACGCGAAGATCGCCGAGTCGGTACCGCCGCTCTTGATCGCGAAGGACACGATGCCGTCCCCGCCGATGGTCGACGTGGGCAGCGGCAGGTCCAGGTACAGGTTGAGGTTCGGAGCCGCAGCGGTGACGAGCGCATTCGGATCGAATGCCGGCGCGGTCGCGTAGGTCACCCCGCCTTCGGTCCAGGTCGGGCTCGGGACGACGTGGACGGTCTGGCTGCTCGAGCTCTGGTCGGTCACGTACAGGCGCAGCCGCACGGACGTCACCGGGCTGCTGCCGACGCCCTGCACGTCGAACTTGAGATACGAGCGGTAGATGGGGTCGGACGCGCCCCCGGTCCCCTGCCTCGTGCGGAACGAGGTCAGGGTGCCGTAATTGGCGGTGGCGTTGCCCGAGTTGACCTGGGCGTCGGCGACCGGGACGAACGTGAGCGTGCTGGCCGCGCTCGCCGCCATCGGGAAGAGCGTGACGAGCATCGCGATGCTCGCAACCGCGACCCACGTCGATCCCCACGCCCGTCGTCGGGACACCCGCTGACCCCCTCGTTCAGGACACCACCGCAGAGGGCGACGTCGCCCCCGAAGCCTACTAGAGGATCGTCGCCCACGACAGCGAGGGCCGGGACCGGCGACGCCACGGCCGACCTGCCGCTCGCCGATGATGGGGCGGCATGCTTCGACTCGGCTTCTCGGTGTTCGCGATCCAAGCCGGCTTCCACGGGTTCACGGCGTCGCTGCCGGTCGCGCTCGCGCGAGCCGGCGTGTCGAACGCCGAGATCGGGCTCATCGTCGGGATGGCCGCGCTCGTCCAGGTCCCGGCGGCGTTCGTCGCCGGGGCGGTCGTCGATCGGATCGGCGGGCTCCGCGTGCTGGCGATCGGGGGCGCCGCCTACCTGGTCGGCTGCGCGATCCTGCTCCTGCCTGGCGTCGAACCGGGCGGATCGTCGGTGCCCTTTCTGGTCGCGCGCATCTTCCAGGGCGTGGGCATCGCCGGGAATCTGCCGGCGGCGATGTCGCTCGTCCCGCACCTGACCTCGCTCCGCCGTCGCGGGGTCGGGCTGGCATTCGTGGGCAGCGCTCACAACCTCACGATGGTCGCGATGCCGCCCGTGTCGATCGCGATCCTGTCGGCGACGTCGCTCCACGGTGTCGCACTCACGATGACGCTGGTCGTGGCCGCGGGGCTCGCGTTGGTGCTGCTCATCCCGTTCCACTTCCGGGAGCCCGACGCGATCGATCCGGCGACGCCGGCGCATCCCGTCGCGCGCCGCCATCTCGGCCTCGCGCTTCGGCCGACCTGGATCCCATTGCTGGCGATGGTCGTGCTGTACATCATCCACTGGGGCGTGATCGTGGCTTACCTGCCCCAGCGGGCGGAAGCGGCCGGCGCCAACATCGGCCTGTTCTTCGCGGCGGACGGCGTCGCCGTGCTGCTGTCGCGAGTCCCCGCCGGGTGGCTGGCCGACCACGTCAGGTCGATCTACCTGATCCTCGCCGGGCTGATCGTGAGCGGCACGTCGGTCGTGCTGCTCACGGCCCCACCCACGACGCCGCTGCTGATCGCGGCCGGTCTGCTCGGCGGGGCGGGTGGCGGCCTCGTGATGACGCCGATCCTCCTCGAACTGGCGGGGCGGAGCAGCGACGAGGACCGCGGGAGTGCGTTCTCGCTGTTCTCGGCGGCGCTGGCGTCGGCGCTCGTGGTCGGCAGCATCGGCGCGGCGCCGGTCGTGCAGACGCTCGGGTTCGAGGCGGCGCTCTTCGTCGGACTGGCGGGGATCGTCGGGGCGGCCCTCATCGGCCTGTCCGATGGTCAGCTTCGAGCGCACCCGGATACGGAGCGCCATGTGGCGCAGCTGGAGCGCACGGCGGACATCCCGTGACCGCGGGGAACAGGTGGGTTGGCGCGCCCGGCGAGACTCGAACTCACGACCTTTAGGTCCGCAACCTAACGCTCTATCCACTGAGCTACGGGCGCCTGCCTCGTCCGCGCCGGACCAGAAGGCGGCTCGGAACCCGCGCAGTGTAGCGTGGCGGGCTGCGAGCCGCGATCGGCAGGCGGCCAGGGCGGCCGCCAGATCTCAGGTCATCGAGCTACGCCTTGGCGGTGACAGCCAGCCCTTCCGCGTACACGCGGGCATCGATCGCGTCGAGCATCGCGAGTCGCGCGTTTTCCACCGCCCAGTCGGCGAAATCGATCGCCGAATAGGCGTCGGCCTTGGCCGCGTCGGCCTCGGTCGAGGCGATCCGCGCGTCGAGCGCATCCGCATGGTGCTCGGCATTTGCCTTGGTGCTGGCCAGCTTTGCGGATGCGTCGGCCTTCACCTGCGCCCATCGTGATTGGGTGGCCTCGGATGCCTTGAGGACATCCTGGCGAGCCTGGTTACTCGCCTCGTCGATGTCGCGCTGTGCCCGTTCGATCCGTTGCTTGACGCTCGCCCGATTCTCGGTCGCGGCGGCCTGGACGGACGCCTGGACTTCATCGACATGGTGCTTCAGCTCATCGAGCTTCTGGTCGAAATCCATGACGGTTCTCCTCTGCGATCGGGACCTGGGTTGGGCGGCCTACGAGGACGCCGGGGCTCGACTCGTGTCCGGCTGGACCGACTTTGCGATCCCGCGGAGGCGGAAGCCGATCACGATGTAGAGGATCCCGGCCAGGATCGCGTAGTAGCCGATCAGCCACAGCAGCGCGAGGGCGCCATTGCCGGGTTGGACGACGAGGTACGCGCCGAAGATCGCCGACACGACCCCGCTCAGGATCCACACCCACTCGTACTCGATGACGCTGCGGAGCTGGATCGCGGTGACGACCTCTGCCACCCCGCGAACGAGCGAGAAGATCCCGAACACGATCACCAGCGCGACGGCCGTGATGCTTGGGTTCAGGAAGGTATAGATGCCGAGCGCCAGGCCAAGGATGCCGGCGATGACGACCCACCACCGCGGGCCGCCTGGCGCCCCGAGGCCGGCACCGATCGCGAAGATGCCGTCGATCGTCGCGTAGGCCGCGAACAGCAGGACGAGCGCCGCAAGCGTCGCGCCCGGCTGCAGGAATGCGAACACGCCCAGGATGATCGCGAGCACGCCGCGGAGGACGAAGAGACCCCAATTCTGGGCAGCAAGCATGGTCAACATGTCGGACCCTCCAACGCCGATTGTTGTCAGATCCGGTGCCTCGAAGGGCTCCCGGACGAGGGACCGTGTCTCCGAGCCAGTTCGAACATGCCCACCGGCCGCCGACTCATTTGGCCTTCACGAGTCTTCCGGCTTTGGGCTCTGTTCGACGATGCCTCGGAGCTCGCGATCCCTTGTCGACAACCTAGGCGCGGGCACCTTCGCTCGCTACCGTCAATCGACTGGTGTGGCGACTGGTCCGCGGCGCGGGGTCACCGGTGAAGGGGCGCGTGCAGCGCGATGGATCGGAAGGCTCCGCCGTGCGCGAAGGAAGGGGATCGCGGCAACTGGAGTGGCGGAGAGGGAGGGATTCGAACCCTCGATGCAGGTTACCCCACATGGCGGTTTAGCAAACCGCTGCACTAGGCCTCTATGCGACCTCTCCGCAGGCCGAGCGGGCGCATCCTACCACGCACTCTCGGCGACTCGACCCCGTCGCGTTGACAGGGAACGGCGCGCTCGGCACACTCCGTGGACGCATGCGCCAGACCTTCTACTTTCGATGCCCGGCATGAACGTCTTCGGTCACTGAGACCGAGGGCACGAGTCGTGCCGGGCGAACGAAGCAGAGGCCAGACCTCTGCTTTTTTGTTTGGCCGATCTCGATGCCGACCGTCGCCTTCGAGGAGACCACAACGCGATGTTCGTCGTGATGACCAGCGGCGCCACCGAGGCCGAGATCCTCGGTGTCAAGAGCCGGATCCTGGCCGAAGGGCTCACGCCCTTCGACCATGAGGACAGCGGTCGCGCCCTGATCGCCGTGGTCGGCGAGATCGGCGATCGCCGGGCGGCGCTGCTCGACCAGCTGGGGGCCTTGACAGGCGTCGAGCGCGTCACGCCCATCAGCCGCCCATACAAGCTGACCTCGCGCGAGTTCCACCCGACCGACACGGTGATCCGCGTCCTCGATGCGGCGATCGGCGACGGGTCGCTCACGGTCATGGCCGGCCCGTGCTCGATCGAGAGCCGAGAGCAGCTGTTCGATACCGCCGAGGCCGTGATGGCCGCCGGCGCGACCGTGTTGCGGGGCGGAGCGTTCAAGCCGCGGACCAGCCCGTACGCGTTCCAGGGTCTCGGCGTGGAGGGCCTCCGCTATCTCGCCGAGGCGCGCGAGCGGACCGGGCTGCCGGTGATCACCGAGGTCATGGAGCCGTCGCAGGTCGACATCGTCGCCGAGTACGCGGACATCCTCCAGATCGGCACCCGCAACATGCAGAACTACTCGCTGCTGCGGGACGTGGGCCGGGTCGCCCGACCGGTGATGCTCAAGCGTGGCTACGGGGCGACCGTCGAGGAATGGCTGATGGCCGCCGAGTACATCGTCAGCTCGGGCAACCCCAACGTGATCCTGTGCGAGCGCGGCATCCGGACGTTCGAGACGTACACTCGCAACACGCTCGACCTCTCGGCGGTGCCGCTGCTCCATCACCTGACGCACCTGCCGGTCATCGTCGACCCGAGTCACGCGACCGGCAAGCGCTGGCTCGTCAAGCCGCTCGCGATCGGGGGCGTGGCGGTGGGTGCCGACGGGATCATGGTCGAGGTCCACCCGAGCCCCGACCAGGCGCTGTCCGACGCCGAGCAGCAGATCGACTTCGAGCAGTTCCGGGCGTTGATGGCGGCCGTGGGCCCGGTACACGAGCGTGTTCGCGGCCTGCACGGCGATCCGGTCGTCGAGCACGCGCCCGCCGGTACGAGCGGGCTGGGCAAGCATTGATCGCGACCGAGGTCGCCACGGTCCGACCCGCTGCGCGCCTGCGCGGCGAGGTACGGCTACCCGGCGACAAATCGATCAGCCACCGAGCGCTGCTGTTCGCGACGCTCGCGGCCGGTCGAAGCCACATCTCGGGGAGCTCGGATGGCGCCGACGTCCGATCCACCGCGGCCGCGATGCGCGCGCTCGGCGCGATCGTCGACGTGGCTCCTGACGACGACGGACGGAACGTGGTCTATCGGGTCATGTCGGCCGGTGCCGATGCGCTCACCCAACCCGCCGGGACCATCGATTGCGGCAACTCCGGGACGAGCCTTCGGCTGATCGCCGGGATGGTCGCCGGGCTGCCGATGACGGTCGTCCTCGACGGGGATGCGTCATTGCGCCGCCGTCCGGTCGCTCGTATCATCGAGCCACTGCGTCGGATGGGCGCGGTGCTCCGCGGTCGACGCGACGACTCCCTCCCTCCCCTCACCGTGGTCGGGCACACCCCGCTGCAGGGGCTGGATTACGAGACGCCGGTACCGTCGGCGCAGGTGAAGTCGGCGATCCTGCTGGCGGGGCTGCGGGCGGAGGGTCGGACGACGGTCCGGGAACGGGTTGCCACCCGTGACCACACGGAGCGCATGCTGCGAGCACGCGGGGTCGACGTCGAACGCATCTCGACGGATCACGGCGTGGCGTCGACGCTGGAAGGAGGGACGAGGGTGCAGGCGATCGATCAGGTCGTGCCGGCCGACGTCTCGGCGGCGGCATTCTGGCTCGTCGCGGGCTCGATCCATCCCGATGCCGAGTTGACCATGCCCAACGTCGGCGTCAACCCGACGCGTCGGGCCATCATCGACATCCTGCGCAAGATGGGCGCCGACATCGACGAGCGCACGGTCGAACCCATGATCTATCCCGAGATCGGCGAGCCCGTCGCCGACCTGACCGTGCGCTCCGCGGAGCTGCACGGGATCGACCTTGCGCCGGCCGATGTCGCGGCGGCGATCGACGAGATCCCCGTCCTGTGTCTGGCCGCGGCGCGAGCGAGCGGCACCACCACGATCCGTGGCGCGAGCGAGCTCCGGCACAAGGAGTCCGACCGGATCGCCGGCGTCGCCGCGGGTCTCGTCGCCCTGGGCGCCGACATCGAGGTCGACGGCGACGACATCCGCATCCATGGCGGGGCCTCGCTGCGTGGCGGCGCCACCGACAGCCTCGACGACCACCGGCTCGCGATGACCTTCGCGATCGCGGGCCTCGTCGGTGCCCGACCGACGACGATCGAGCGGCCCGGGTCGGCCGCGGTGTCCTATCCCGGCTTCTTTGCCGATCTCGAGGGGGTGCGAGCATGACCAAGCGCGTCGTCCTCATCGGCCACCCGGTGGCCCATTCACTGTCCGGCGCGATGCAGCAGGCCGCGTTCGACGAGCTCGGGATCGACGCGCGCTACGAGCTGTGGGATCGCCCGCCGATCGAGCTTGCCGACGCCGTCGGCGAGCTGCGCACGGACGACTTCCTCGGCGCGAACGTCACGATCCCGCACAAGGAGCGGGTGGTGCCGATGGTCGACCGCCAGACCGAGGAGGCGTCGGCCACCGGTGCCGTCAACACGATCACGCGCGAGAGCCGCCGGCTGATCGGCCACAACACCGACGTCGAGGGCTTCAAGGTCGCGCTCGACAAGCTCGTCGGTCGGCAGAAGATGCCCAAGCAGGCCGTCCTGCTCGGCGCGGGCGGTGGTGCGCGGGCGGTCGTGTACGGCCTGATCCGCGAGGGCTTCCAGCGGATCATCGTGTTCAACCGGCACCTCCATCGCGCCGAGGGGCTGGTCAAGCACTTCGGTCGACAGGCCGCGCACATGGAGCTGCGGGCGATGCCGTGGCACGAGTCGATCATCGAGGCGGAGATCGCGAAGACCAAGCTGCTGATCAACGCGACCTCGATCGGTCTGACCAACGACACCAGCCCGGTCCCGGCGAGTGCCCTCCACGACGACCTGCTCGTCCTCGACCTGATCTACTCGCGGACGCGGCTGCTCCGAGACGCGGATGCCGCCGGTGCGACCACGTCGGATGGCGAGCTGATGCTGCTCCACCAGGGCGCCGCCGCCTTCACGCTGTGGACCGGCCAGCCGGCACCGCTCGAGCTGATGCGCTCGAAGCTCGCTGAGGCGCGGGCCGGTGGCGTGCGATCCGCCGAAGGGGAGCCGACCGGGGAGCCGGCGGTCGCCGCCGCCGAGTGACCGCGTTCCGGTTCCTCACGGCCGGGGAGTCGCATGGACCCGCCCTGGGCGCGACGATCGAGGGCGTCCCCGCCGGCCTCGCGCTGACCGAGGACGTGATCGCCGCGGACCTCGCGCGTCGCCAGCGGGGATACGGCCGCGGCGCGCGACAGACGATCGAGCAGGACCGAGCGGAGATCCTCGGCGGCGTCCGGCACGGTCGGACGCTCGGCTCGCCGATCCTCCTGCTCGTCCGCAACCGCGACTGGGAGAACTGGACGACGGTCATGCAGGTCGGCCCGCTGTCCGCGGAGCAGGCCCGCCAGCTCGCCGAGGACGCCGAGGGTGGCAACAAGAAGGCCACTCCCGTCACACGCGTCCGGCCCGGTCACGCGGATCTGGCCGGAGCGCTGAAGTACGGCTTCAACGACGTCCGCAACGTCCTCGAGCGCGCGTCCGCGCGCGAGACCGCGGCACGCGTGGCGGCGGGCGCCGTCGCTCGCGCGTTCCTCCGCGAGCTCGGGATCGAGGTCTGGTCGTTCACCGCCGAGGTCGGCGGCGTGGCGGTCGATCCGGCGAACTGCACGCGGACGCGCGAGGAAGCCGACGCGTCGCCGCTGCGGTGTCCGGACCCCGCGGCCGAGGCCGCGATGATCGCCCGCATCGACGAGGCGCGCGAGAACGGCGATACCGTCGGCGGCGTGTTCGAGGTGGTCGCCCACGGGCTGCCGATCGGGCTCGGGTCGTACGTCCACTGGGATCGCCGGCTCGACGGGGCGCTGGCGGCCGCGGTCATGAGCATCAACATCGTCAAGGGCGTCGAGTTCGGGCTCGGGTTCGAGCAGACCCGACGGTTCGGGTCGGCGGTTCACGACGTCATCGCCGGTCGCGACGAGATCGGGCGGTGGGTCCATCGGACCAACAACGCAGGCGGCCTGACCGGCGGCGTGACCAACGGCGAGCCGCTGGTCGTCCGCGGCGCGGTCAAGCCGATCTCGACGCTGGCCCGACCCCTCCCCTCAGCGGACCTGATCACTGGCGAGCCGGTCGAGAAGGCCCATTACGAGCGCAGCGACATCAGCGTCGTGCCGGCGGCCGGGATCGTGGCCGAGGCGATGGTGCTGCTGACGCTGGCCCGGTTCGTGCTGGAGAAGGTCGGCGGGGATACGGTGGATGACGCGGCGGCCAACCTGGCTGCATATCGCGCCCGGATCGCGCTGCCGCCGAACGCGCCGACCGCTGGCGGCACGCCCGGGACGGCCGAGATCGATGGTCCCGTCGAGGCGCTCCATGGCCTGACCGGCTCGGACGAGGCCGGCTCCGGCGGCGACGACTAGCCCGATGGACGTCGTGCTGGTCGGCTTGCCGGGGAGCGGCAAGAGCGTGGTCGGGAAGCGGCTGGCCGCCAAGCACGGCGCCGAGTTCATCGATCTCGACGAGCGGATCGAGCACCGCGACGGCCGACCGATCCCGACGATCTTCGCCGAGGACGGTGAGGGCGCCTTCCGGGCGCTCGAACGGCACGCCGTCGCGGACCTCGGCCCGGCCGATCCCGAGCCTGCCGTTCGGCGGGTCGTGGCGACCGGCGGTGGTGCCGTCGTCGACCCACGCAACCGCTGGTCGCTGTACCGCGGCCGGATGAGCGTCTGGCTCGACAGCCGACCCGAGGTGCTCGCCCAGCGTCTGCGCCGATCCGTCCATGTCCGACCGCTGGTCACGGGCCGCGACCCCATCGGCACGATCCGCGACCTTGGCGCGAAGCGCGAGCGGTTCTACGCCGCGGCCGACGTGCGCATCGCCGGGGTGGCCGAGGTCGGGACGGTGGTCGACGCCCTCGAGGCTCGCCGCCGGGCGTGGGTCAGCGCCGGGACGCACCCGACCACGCTGGTCCGCGCAGCGACGCCGCTCGGTCGGCTCGTGATCGGCGACGGCATCGCCGGTACGGCGGTCCGCGAAGCGCTCGATCGGCTGGAGGCGCGCCGCGCGGTCGTCGTGTCGGAGCCGGGAGCGTGGGCCGCGATCGGTGGATGGTTGGAGGCTGCGCTCGCCACGGACGGCCGCCAGGTCGACACCGTGATGCTGCCCCAGGGCGAGGCGGCCAAACGGCTGGCGGCGATCGAGGCGGCCGCCAGTGAGCTGGCGCGTCTGCGCGTCGCCCGTGACGAACCGATCGTCGCCGTCGGGGGCGGCGCGCTCGGCGATGCCGCCGGGTTTCTCGCCGCCACGTACCTGCGCGGGGTCCCGCTCATCCACGTCCCGACGACGCTGGTGGCCCAGATCGACTCGTCGATCGGCGGCAAGACCGCCGTGGATCTGCCCGAGGGCAAGAACCTCGTCGGTGCCTTCCACCAGCCCACCGACATCGTCATCGACGTGGCGATGCTGGCCACCTTGCCCGAGCGCCAGCGCCGCGCCGCGCTGGGCGAGGCGGTGAAGATGGCGGCCCTCGGCGACGAGCGGCTGTTCGAGCTGCTCGAGCGCCACGGTGACGAGATCGCCCGGGGCGACGCCGCGTCCGTGGCTCGCGGCGAGGTCGCCGAGCTCGTCGAGCGATGCGCGCTGGCCAAGCTCGACGTGGTCATCGCCGACGAGCGCGAGCGGGGCTCGAACAGCGGCCGCATCACGTTGAACCTTGGCCACTCGTTGGGGCACGCGGTCGAGGCGGCCGCGGGGTTCACGGACCTGCTCCACGGGGAGGCCGTCGCGTACGGCCTGCGGGCGGCGTGCCGCATCGGTGTGGGCCTCGGCGTCACGCCCCCCGATCGCGCCGAGCGGATCGGCAAGGTCCTCGACACGCTCGGGCTGGCAACGGAGCCGCTGCCATACGACCTCGACACCGTGCTCAGCCACCTCGCGACCGACAAGAAGCACGCCGCGGGTCGATTGCGCTGGGTGCTGCCGACCGCCGACGGCGTCGAGGTTCGCGCCGACGTCCCCGACGACACGGTCCTCGAGGCGGCCGGGTCGCTGCTCGCCGCCGGGACGGCCCGATGACCCGGGTGCTCGTCCTCCAGGGCCCGAACCTGAACCTCGTCGGGACCCGCGAGCCCGAGATCTACGGCCACGAGACGCTCGACGAGATCCACGCCGGGATCGCGGCGCGGGCGGCGGAGCTCGGGCTCGACGTCGACTTCTTCCAGTCGAACCACGAGGGCGCGCTCATCGATCGCCTGCATCAGCGCGACTTCGATGCCGCGATCGTCAACGCCGGCGGTCTGACGCACACGAGCGTGGCGTTGCGCGATGCGCTGCTCGCCGTCCAGCGGCCGTTCGTCGAAGTCCACCTCTCCGACCCCTCGACGCGGGAGGCGTTTCGTCACGTCAACTTCCTGCACGACGTCGCGCTCGAGTCGATCGTCGGCCAGGGAGCGCGCGGGTATCACCTCGCGCTGGAGTCGATCGCCCGGCGCTCGAGCGACGCGCATGGCTGACCGACGGCGGGGCCGGGTGGCGGAGACCGCCGAGCTCCGGCGGCTGCGACGGCGCATCGATGCGCTCGACCGGCGGATCGTGGCGATGCTCAACGAGCGCGCGCGACTCGCGCGCGAGGCGGGCGATGCGAAGGCTGCGGCCGGCTGGCGGGTCGTGCGCGACCCCGAGCGCGAGCGCGAGATCCTGCTGCGCGTGTCGATGGCCAACGAGGGTCCGCTGCCGCAGGCCGACTTGCTGGCGCTCTACCGGCGACTCTTCAGCGCGACCCGCGAGCTCGAGGCGCGCGACCGGGCCCGCGCTCGCGCAGAGGGCGACGGCTCGAGCGGCTCCTGACGGGTGGAGGCTGCCCGGACCCGCTTCGCCCCTGCACCGACCGGTTTCCTGCACCTCGGGCACGTCGCGAACGCGGTCTGGACGTGGGGCGTCGCACGCGCGAGCGGTGCCGCGGTGCTTCTGCGGATCGAGGATCACGATCGGCAGCGCTGCCGGGCCGAGTTCGACGCCGCGCTCCTCGAGGATCTCCAGTGGCTCGGGTTCCGGCCGGACGCTGGACCGGTCCGCCAATCCGACGCCGATGCCTCCGTCGCCTACGCCGAGGCCCGGGACCGACTCACCGCCGCGGGCCTCGTGTATGGCTGCGATTGCACGCGGTCCACGTTCGCCGCGTGGGCGGTGGCGCACGGCACGGCCTGGTCCGGGCCGGGGTGCCCGGGTGACTGTCGACGACGCGGCGTCTCCGGGCCGGTGCTCCGGGTGGCGCTCGGGGGCGGGTCAGAAGCCTGGATGGACGCGGTCGTCGGTCCGTGCCTGGCGGATGTCGCCCCGTCGGGCGACCTGCCGATCCGCGACCGCCACCGGAACTGGACGTATGGGTTCTGCGTGGTGGTCGACGACCTGCGCCAGGGCATCGATCTCGTCGTGCGGGGTCGGGACCTCCTCGATGCGACCGCGACGCAGATCCGGCTCGCCCGAACCCTTGGACGCGACACGCCGCCGACCTTCCTGCATCACCCGCTGATCCGCCGGCCGGACGGCTCGAAGCTGTCGAAGTCGGCCGGCGACACCGGGGTGCGCGAGATGCGGGCGACCGGGGTGTCGGCAGCGGAGGTCATCGAACGGGCCTCGGCCGCGACCGGCTTCGATGCCTGGCAGGCCGACGAGGGCTGATCGTCAGGTCGACCGATCCTCCATCTCCCACGCATGGTCGAGCGCGTGCCAGGCGATCCGGCGGGCCGCGTAGCGCTGCGGCCACTTGCGGTCGGCGAGCGGCGAGCCATCGGACGGTTGGCGCAGCACCTCGAGCACCGCGGTTCGCTCGGCTGCGACGGCCGCGCGGTCCTTCGGGTCGGGCTCCGGGAGGCGGATGCCGATCTCGCGGGCGTAGTAGTGATCGCTCTCGATGACATGGCCGATCATCTTGTCGCGGTCGCGGCCACCGCCGCGCGGACCCTTGCGCAGCTCCGCGGGCGATTTCGCGGCGACACGGTCGAACACCGTCCAGGCCGCCTCGACGAGCCCGGCCAGCCGCTCTGCCTCCTTCGGCGTGACCTTTCGATGGTCGAGCGGCGTGATCGCCGACGGGACGCCGAATTCGGTGCCGGTCCCGCCGTCGACCGACTCGACGACGTCGATGTCGGCCGCCATCCAGATCCGGGAGCTCGAGCCCGGCGGCCTTGGCGACCTTCCCGTACCGCGACGCGTAGTCGAGCAGCGCCGTTCGGGCAAGGTCGGCGTCCTTGCCGGCGCGACACCAGCCGGGCCAGTCGACGGCCCAGGCGAAGGCCTTCTTGGCGGCGACTTCCTCGCCGATCTCGAGACGCGGCTTCGTCACGCTGCAACGATACGGGCCGCCGGCGCGCCGGCTCAGGCGGTTGTGGCAGCCCGGAGCGTTCGGACGAGGTCGGCCAGGGCCGCGATGTCTCGACCGTCCGGACCGAGAGCATCGACCAGCGCTGAGGCGACGATCACGCCATCGGCGCCGGCCTTCGCGATCGCCGCGACATGGGCCGGCTTGCTGACGCCGAACCCGACGCCGACCGGCACCGGTGACACCGCCCGGACATCGCGGACGAGGCGCCCGACAGTGCTCGGCAGCGACGACCGTGCCCCGGTCACGCCGACCAATGACACGCAGTAGAGGAACCCGCCGCTCCGCGCCGCGATCGCCGCGCGGCGATCGGGTGGCGTCGTCGGGGCGACGAGGTAGACCACGGCGAGGCCCACGTCTCGGGCGACTGCCTCGAACGGCGCCCCTTCATCCGGCGTGAGGTCGGCCACGATGATGCCGGCCGCGCCTGCGTTCGCCAGGCGGCGGGCGACCGCCTCGCCATCGCCGCCGCCGATCACCTGGTTGGCGTAGCCCATCGGCACCAGCGGCAGGCCGGGCCGGGCGGCACCGACACGCTCGATGAGGCGGAGCGATCCCTCGAGCGTCGCACCGGCACGAAGCGCGGTGCCCGATGCGCGCTGCAGCGTCGCCCCGTCGGCCAGCGGGTCGCTGTAGGGCAGACCGATCTCGAGGAGGTCCGCGCCGGCATCGGCCGCAGCGAGCGCGATCTCGTAGCTCGTCTCGGCGTCGGGATAGCCCGCGACGACATACGGGATCAGCGCGGATCGACCTGCGGCGCGCGCGGTCGCGAACGCGGCCGCGATCCGACGGGCGCCGGCCGTGTCATTGGTGCCTGACGTCGAGGGTGCCGACGCCACCGCGCCGGCGGTCACGACGCGCTCTCCGACTGGGCGACGAGGGCCTTCGGGGCGGTCCGCCGCCACGCCGAGCGGATGATGTCCTCGAGGATCGCTCGGTCGAGCCCGTCGAACCGGACGTTCGACCCAGCCGAACCGCCCGACATACGGCGCGATCGAGATCGCGTCCGGGAACGACGCGAGCAGGTCCGTCTGCTGGGCGCGGTCGGTGCGGATGCTGGCACCCCCACCGTCCTGGCCCGTGATCAGGTAGATCTTGTCGCGCACTCGGAACGTGATGTCGCCGGCGTGCTCGGCGTCGCCCCAGGTCTCCTTCTCGTGGGTCCCGGGCAGCGACATGCAGAAGGCGCGGAGCTCATCGAGCGTCACCGGCGCGGACTCCCACGGCTCGACGTCGTCGAACCGCACCAACGCGGCAAGGTCCTTGTCCCCGCGTCCGGAGAACCCGAGCAGGACCAGGAGGTCCGACGACGCGTCGGCCGGAGCCGGGCTCGGTGCCGGCCAGGAGCTTGGGGAGCGCCGCGATCGCATGGGCGGTCTCGAGCGCGGGCAGGATCCCCTCGGTCCGGGTCGTGGCCTTCATCGCGGCGACGGCCTCGCGATCGGTCGCCGCGGCCACCTCGATCCGCCCCGCTTCGGCGAGCGCCGCGAGCTGGGGCCCGATCCCCGGGTAGTCGAGACCGGCCGACGCCGAATGCGCCTCGACGACCTGGCCGTCGCGGTCCTGGAGCATCAGCGACCGTGACCCGTGGAGGATGCCCGGCGTGCCGCCGAGGATCGCCGCGGCGTGGCGCCCGGTCTCGAGCCCGTCGCCGGCCGCCTCGGCGACGGCGAGGCGGACGTTCGGCTCGCCGATGAACCGGGCGAGCAGCCCGATCGCGTTCGACCCGCCGCCGACGCACGCCAGCGCAAGGTCGGGCAGCCGGCCCTCGACGTCGAACAGCTGCGCAGCCGCCTCGTCGCCGATCCGCCGCTGCAGGTCGCGCACGATCGTCGGGTATGGGTGCGGACCCATCGCGGAACCCAGCACGTAGTGGGTGGTCTCGACGTTCGTGACCCAGTCGCGCATCGCCTCGTTGACCGCGTCCTTGAGCGTCGCCGTCCCCGAGGTCACGCTGCGCACCTCGGCACCGAGTGCCCGCATCCGGAGCACGTTGGGGCCCTGGCGCTCGATGTCCTCGGCGCCCATGTAGACGACGCACGGCAGCTCGAGGAGCGCGCACGCGGTCGCAGTGGCGACGCCGTGCTGGCCGGCGCCGGTCTCGGCGATCACTCGCGTCTTGCCCAGGCGTCGCGTCAGCAGCGCCTGACCGAGGGCGTTGTTGATCTTGTGCGCCCCGGTGTGGGCGAGGTCCTCGCGCTTGAGGTAGAGACGGACGGCGGGGACGTCGTCGGCCGAGCGGCGGTCGGAGAAGCGCAGGCGCCCCGCTTCGTGCGCGTGCCGCCGCCGCCAGGCGATCCGCCCGGTAGATCGGGGTCGGCCGGCCCGCGTAGCGCTCGAGCAGCACGCGGAGGTCGGCCCAGAAGGCGGGGTCCTGACGCAGGGCGTCATAGGCCGACTCGAGCTGGGCGAGCGCCGCCATCAGCGTCTCGGGCACGTAGCGGCCGCCGAAGTCCCGCTCCATGCCCCAGCGACCCGAGGCGTCGGCCTCGAGCAGGCCGGCATGGACCGGGGCAGGTCCGAAGGGGACGTTCGGTCGATCGTCGCGTGCGGCCTTGGCGCGCTTCAGGAACAGTGCGACCTTGACCGGGTCCTTGGCCGGGCGCGCGCCCGGGACGCGTGGCCGTTCGACGCCGGACGCGACGTCGACCCCGACCGCCGGGATGGTCCGAAGCGCCTCACCGACGTTGGCCGCGCTCAGCCCGCCGGCCAGCGTGATCGGCACCTCGCGGGCGATCGCCGCGGCCGTGGACGCATCTGCGCGCATCCCCGTCCCGCCAGGATGGGGACCGCCTGCGGTATCGACCAGGATCCGCTCGACCCCCGAGGCGAGCGCCGCGCGCGCGATCGCGACGTGGTCGGTCGATCCGGCGCCATCGGCGGCGATGTGCAGCGCTTTCCAAGCGGGCCGGGCGGACGCCGCGATCGTGCTGGCTGGCTCTCGGCCGTTGAACTGGATCGCGTCGGGGTCGACGGCGGCCGTCGCCTCCGCGAGCAGTGCGTCATCCGCCTCCGCGGTGACGAGGACGATGCGCGGCCGCCGGCTCGCCGAGCCGGTCTCGCGAACCACCGCGGCCAGCGCCGCTGCTTCGGGCACCGTCAATGCCCGGGGCGTGCCGGCGACGAGGTTCAGCCCGATCGCGTCGGCTCCGGCGCGCACCGCCGCGCGTGCGCCCTCAGCGTCCGTGATGCCGCAGACCTTCACGAACGGGCGACGGGCCCGATTGGCGAGATCGTCCGGTTGCCGCCCCGCAGCGACGAAGGCTCGCGCCGCAGCGGCCGGATCGGTGGATCGCATCAGCGCCTCGCCAACGAGCGCGCCATCGAACCCGAGCGCGCGCCAGCGAGCGACGGTCGACGGATCGCGGACGCCGGACTCGGCGATGACGATCCGGTCCTCGGGGACCAGCGACCGGAGTCGTTCGGCGCGCTCGACGTCGACGTCGAGCGTCGCGAGGTCCCGGTTGTTGATGCCGATCAGCCTCGCGTTCGTCGCGAGGGCGGCCTCGAGCTCGGCCTCCGAGTGCGCCTCGACGAGCGGCTCCATGCCGAGCTCGAGCGCCTTGTCGACCAGATCCGCGAGGGTATCGGGCTCGTGGAGCACCGCCAGCAGCAGCACGAGGTCCGCACCCGCCGATCGCAGCAGGTCGAGCTGTCGAGCGTCAACGACGAACTCCTTGGCCAGCACCGGCACGGCGACAGAGGCGCGGACCTGGCGAAGGTCCTCGATCGACCCGCCGAACCAATGCGGTTCGCACAGCACCGAGATCGCCGCGGCCCCACTCGCCTCGTAGGCCCGCGCCCGCGCGACCAGGTCCTCGTCGCCCGCCGCGATCCGACCGGCCGACGGCGAGGATCGCTTCAGCTCCGCGATCAGGTGAAGGCCGGGAGCGGCCAGCCGTTCCGCGATGGCCCGCGGTGGCGGAGCGGGCTCCAGATCGGCGAACCGAGCCAGCTCGCCGTCCAGGTCCTGGCGCCGGCGCGCGGCGATCTCGTCGACGACGCCCTGGCGCGTCGCGACCGCACTCACGTGGCGGCCTCTGCGGGAACGTGCGCGGCCCGCTCCGCTCGGAGCCGCCCGAGCAGCTCGGTCGCGAGACCCGCGTCGATCGTCAGCGCGGCGCGCTCGATCCCCGCCTCCAGTTGCTCGACCGCCCCGGCGACCAGCAGCGCGGCGCCGGCATTGAGCAGCACCACGTCCCGTTTTGCGCCGGGCTCGCCACGGAAGATCGACTCGATCGTCCGCGCGTTCTCGTCGGGGGTCCCGCCAGCGAGTCGTTTGGTCGGCGTGACCCGGAGACCGAGCTTCGATGCCGGGATGTCGTGGCGCTCGATCCCCTCGGGGCTGACGTGGTACAGGACGCCGCTGTCGTCGAGCGGCAGCTCGTCCACGCCGTCGCCGTGGATCACGAATGTCCGCTCTGTGCCCAGGCGTTGCGCGACCTCGGCGATCCGCGCGGCCGCGCCCGGATCGGCCACGCCAAGCAGCTGCCGGGTCGTGCCGGCGGGATTCGTCAGCGGACCGACGAGGTTGAACGCCGTGCGAACCCCGATCTCGCGCCGGGTCGGGCCGGCGTGCTTCATCGCCGGGTGGAAGCTCGGGGCGAACATGAATGCGAAGCCGATGTCGGCCAGGGACGCGGACGCCGAGGCCGCGTCGTGATCGATGCGGACGCCGAGGGCATCGAGCACGTCGGCGGAGCCGGCCTTGGACGTGATCGCCCGGTTGCCGTGCTTGGCCACGGGGATCCCGGCGGCAGCCGCGACTAGCGCGGCGGCGGTCGAGATGTTGAACGTGCCGCTGTTGTCGCCGCCGGTGCCGACGACGTCGATCGCACCGGGCGGGGCGTCCACGTGGACGGCTCGCTCGCGCATCGCCGCGGCGAACCCGGTCAGCTCGTCGACGGTCTCCCCCCGCATCCGGAGGCCCATCAGCAGCGCAGCGAGCTGTGCCGGCGTTGCCTCGCCGTCCATCACCGCACCCATCGCGAGGCGGGCATCGTCCGCCGACAGCGTCCCACCCTCGACGATCGTCGCGAGCGCGGCACGAACCGCGTCGCTCATGGCGTCGTCTCGCTGACGGCCAGCCCGGCCGTCGCGAACGATCCGGTCGCGGCGTCGAGCCTGGACGCCTCCCCTTCCCCGGCCTGCCGCAGGAAGTTTGCCAGCAGGTGCGGGCCCTGCGGGGTGAGCACGGATTCGGGGTGGAACTGGACGCCTTCCATCGGCAGCGCAACGTGGCGGATGCCCATGATCACGCGGTCGACCTCGCTCATCGCGGTCACCCGCAGCTCTGCCGGAAGCGTCGCGGGATCGACGGCGAGCGAGTGGTAGCGGGCGGCCATGAACGCCGGCGGCATGCCCTCGAGGAGGCCCGCCCCATCGTGGGTCACCTCGGTCGCCTGGCCGTGGACGAGCGTCGGCGCCCGCACGATCGAGGCACCGAAGTGTGCGGCCATCGACTGCATGCCGAGACACACCCCGAGCAGCGGGATCTTGCGATCGGCTGCCACGCCGATCGTCGCGACCGACACGCCGGCGTCGTCCGGATCGCCCGGCCCCGGCGAGATGACGATCCCCCGGAGGTGCGCATCGGGATCGGCGGCGAGTGCCTCGACGCCATCGCGATCGATCGCGTCGTTGCGCACCACGCGGACCTCCGCGCCGGCGGCCTGAAGCGCCTGCACGAGGTTGAACGTGAAGCTGTCGTAGTTGTCGACGACGAGGATCATGCGGGCGACCCCGCCGGTTCGCGCGGCACCTCTGGGATGCCCGCCGCTTGCTCGATCGCGCGACGCAGGGCGGCGGCCTTGTGCTCGGTCTCCTCGAACTCGCTCTCGGGCACCGAGCCCGCGACGATCCCGGCCCCGGTGTGGACATGCGCCTGGCCGTCCTTGAGCACCGCGCTCCGGATCGTGATCGCGGTATCGAGGTTGCCGTCGTAGCCGAGGTAGCCCACGGCTCCACCGTACAGCCCGCGGCGCTCGCCTTCGGCGGCCGCGATCAGCTGCATCGCCCGGACCTTCGGGGCGCCGCTCAACGTCCCGGCCGGGAAGACGGCCCGGAGCGCGTCGAGTGCATCGAGTTCCGGCTTCAACCGACCTTCGACGTGGGACACCAGATGCAGCACATGGCTGTAGCGCTCGACCTCCATGTACTTGCTGACGGTCACGGTCCCGGGGCGCGAGACGCGGCCGAGATCGTTGCGCCCGAGGTCGACGAGCATCACGTGCTCGGCCCGTTCCTTGGGGTCCTTCTGGAGCTGTTCGGCGAGGATCTCGTCCTCGCGTGGGTCGGAACCCCGCGGCCGGGTACCGGCGATCGGGTGCGTCGTGAGCTTGTCGCCCTCGGCCTGGAGCAGGAGCTCCGGCGAGGCGCCGACGACCTCGAACTGCGGGGTCCGCACGAAGAACAGGTACGGGCTGGGGTTCACGCGGCGCAGCGAGCGGTACAGCCCGATGCCGTCGAGCGGGAGGCCGGTCGCGGGATCGACGGGCAGCCCGAACGATTGGCGCCTCGCAAGCACGACCTGGATCGCCTCGCCGGACGCGATCGCGTCCTTGGCGACGTCGACCGCGTGGATGTACTCCTCGCGACCGAGGCTGGTCTCGATCGGCGGGGCGAGCGGTGCGGTCGCCGCCGCCCGTGTCGATGGTCCGGCGAGCTCCGCGGCGCTCGGACGGGCGGTCCGCTCGAGCGCCTCGAACACCGCCGCCTCGGCGATCCGGTAGCGCCCCTCGAAGTCGGGGGCGTCCGTGTGCAGCGACGCGATGGCCGAGAGCGTGTGGGTCAGGTGGTCGAAGACGAGGACGAGGTCGGTCTCGATGAAGGCGGCCATGGGCACGCCGACGGGATCACGCTCCGGGAGCGGCACGGTCGTCTCGAAGGCGGTCACCGCGTCGTAGGCCAGCGCGCCGACGGCCCCGCCGGTGAACCGTGGCATCCCGTCGCTCGGCTCGACTCGGCGGTGTGGCACGAACGCGCGGATCGCGTCCAGCGGATCCGGGGCGGGCCCCGTCTCGACGGGCAGATCGGGCGCGTAGGTGGGCACCGTGACCGGTCGTGTCTGCACGCGGGCCGTGCCGTCACGGACCTCGAGGAGCCGCCGGGGACCGACGCCGAGGAACGAGTAGCGGCCCAGGCGTTCGCCACCCTCGACCGACTCGAGGAGATACGCGGGGTTGCCGTCGTCGAGGCGCAGGAACGCACCGATCGGGGTCTCGAGGTCGGCCGGCCGGGTCGCGCGCAGGCGGACGGTGTCCGCGCTGCCGGAGAGCCTTTTTGCCTGGCCCAGGCTGATTGGGTCGGAAGTGGTCATCGCTGGCCTCGAGAATCAAGAACGACCGATCGTCCCGGGACGAAAGGTCGTGCCTTCCGCGGTGCCACCCTCATTCGGCGATGCCGCACTCGCGTGACCGACGGCCCGGTTGCTGTCCGCCGAGCGGACGGTCCTGGCGATCGGCGCTGCCCTGTATCGCTGGCGCTCTGCGCCGGAGCCTACTGGGTCGCTTCGTCGGGTCGTGCCTGACGTCGCGTCCGTTCGGTCCGGAGGCTCCCGGGTCCATTCGCCGCCGCCGCCGCCCCGGTTTCCACCAGCCACCGGGTCTCTCTGCCGACGCTCGACGGGTACTCGTCCCGTTCACAGCCCGCTCTTCGTGATGTCGGCGGAGTATGGGTCGGTCAGCGGGGAGCGTCAAGCGCGCTCGGTGTGGGCGGCTGCTCGCCCGGCTCGTAGCCGGCGCAGCGCAGCACCGGGAGGTTGGGATACCGCGGGAACCGCGGATCTGTCACGGATCGTTCGCAGATGCGGAACGTGGAGCCGCGACGCGACTCGATGACGCGCGAATGGCGGCATGTCCCGCACAGACCTGGCGCCGGGCTGGTCACGACCTGGCGGAGAGGGTGGGATTCGAACCCACGAAGTCTTTCGACTCTGCGCTTTTCAAGAGCGCCGCCATCAACCGCTCGGCCACCTCTCCGCGGGAGAGGATACCCGGCCTCCGCGGGATCGAGTCCACCAACTGCGGCCTCCGACAATTGCGTTGCATGGGAGTCGACGAAACAGCCTCGAGGCGGTCCGTTGGCCGTATCTGCCTCACGGATGTCGCCTGGGAGTCGACGGAAACCAGTCGAAGGAACGACTCCATGGCCGGGCGCCGGCCTTCGAACCGTCGTTGTCGCGTGGGAGTCGACAAACACGGTCGAAGACGTGGTTCCGAAGCAGGAGGGTGCGCTTGACGTGGTTTTTTGTCGCGTGGCAGTCAACACCCCGATCGAAGCCGCGGGACGGGGTCAGCCGCTGGCGGTGATGGCATCGCGACCCATGTACGGCCGAAGCACCTCCGGCACGGCCACGGAGCCATCGGATCGCTGGTAGGTCTCGAGCAGCGCGGCCACGACGCGCGCGAGTGCCAGCCCCGACCCGTTGAGGGTGTGGACGAGCTCCGGCCTTGCGCCTGCCTCGGGTCGATAGCGGATCGCCATCCGGCGGGCCTGGTAATCGCGGAAGTTCGAGCACGAGCTGACCTCGAGCCAGCGCTCGACGCCGGGCGACCAGACCTCGAGGTCGTACTTCTTCGCCTGGACGAAGCCCATCTCCCGGGTGCTCATCAGCAGCACGCGGTACGCGAGGCCGAGGCGCTGGAGCAGGATCTCCGCTCGCTCCGTCATCCATTCGAGCGCCGCGGGTGAGTCGTCCGGTCGCTCGAACAGCACCATCTCGACCTTGTCGAACTGGTGGACCCGCAGGATCCCGCGGGTGTCCTTGCCCGCAGCCCCGGCCTCACGGCGGAAGCACGGGCTGTACGCCGCGTAGCGGATCGGCAGGGCGTCCGGATCGAGGATCTCGTCGCGGTGGAGGTTCGTGACCGGCACCTCCGCGGTCGGGACCAGGTACAGGTCGTCGCGCGGGATCACGTACATCTGGTCTTCCTTGTCGGGGATCTGCCCCGTCCCGGTCGCTGATGCCGTGTTCACGACCGCCGGCGGCCAGACCTCGGTGAAGCCGTTCTCGCGCGTGTGGACGTCGAGGAACCAGGAGATCAACGACCGCTGGAGCGCGGACCCGGCGCCCTTGTAGACCGGGAAGCCCGAGCCCGCGATCTTCGCGCCGCGGGCGTTGTCGATGACGTCGAGCGCCTCGCCGATCTCCCAGTGCGGTCGTCGCGTCCAGGTGGCACCGTCGGCGGGTGCATCCGCCCCGACCTCGCCCTCGAGCGGCGCGTCGTTCGGCAGGATCTCGCCCCAGGTGCGGACCGTGACGTTCGCGTCCTCGCCGCCGACCGGCACCTCGGGATCGGCCGGGTTGGGGATGCGCAGCAGGGCGTCCTCGACCTCGCGTTCGACCTCGGCCAAGCGCGCGTCGAGCTCGGAGATCCGCTCGCCGGCCCGCACCGACGCCGCCTTCAGCTCCGCGACCTCGGGACCGTTCGCCTGCGCGCCGGCCTTGATCGCCTCACCGATCCGCTTCGAGGCGGCATTCCGCTCCGCCTTGAGCGCTTCGCTTTCGCCGAGCAGACGTGCGACGCTCGGTATCGAGCTCGAGCGCGCGATCGACGATCGACGGGTCCTCGCCTTTGTCGATCGCGCCCTGCCGGATCGCATCCGGTTCGTCGCGAAGGCGCTGTAGCCCAACGCTCACGTCGGTGCTCCCGCCAAGCCGGCCGCGTCGAGCGCCCGGCCGATCACGAACGCTCGATCGAGGCTCGCGAGCAGCCAACCGGCCCGCGGGCCATTCGGTCGGTCGAGGAATGCCTGGTAGATCGCCTCGAACGCCCGGCGGCCGGGCACGCCTTCCTCGGTCGCCACCTCGAAGATCAGCGTCTGCCACGCATCGCCGCTGTCGGGCTGCTCCCGCGAGGCGCGATCCGCAAGACGCGCCAGGAACCGGCGCTGGCTGGGATCGAGCTCGGCCACGCCGGGCGGCACCGCGTCGCGGTGGATCGTGAGCTTCGACGACTCCGGCGCGTAGGTGTCGAGCCAGGCCCGCGCCGCACCGGCGCGCTGGTCGAGCAGCGCGCGCTCGTGGTCGGTCAGCGCCGATCCCTTCTCGGCCTCGACGCGCTCGACCACGTCGACGCCCGGGATCTGGATCAGCAGCGCGAGGTGCCCGAACGCCGGTCGGAACGCGCTCGCCTCCGCGGGAACGTCAGCCTCGGGGTCGAGCAGCGAATAGCGGAACGTGGCCTCGTAGCCAGGCGGCAGGTCGCCGCGGACCTCGCGACCCGCGGTCGCCGCAGCGAACTTGTCAAAGTCATCGAAGAGTCGCGGGATCTGGTCGGTCCCTTCGGGATCGAAGTCGATCGCGTGGTTCGGTCGATGGCGCAGGAACAGGAAGCGAAGCTGCTCGGGCGGGACGACCTCGGCGATGCTGTGCGCCGCGGCGCCGCGGCCTTTCGAGGTCGACATCTTCTTCCCGCCGATGTTGAGGAATTCGTAGGGCACGTTGAGCGGCGGCTCCCGCTCGAACACTTCCCGGGCGATCGCGTCGGACCGATCGCGCGAGCCACCAGCCGTGGCCAGGTCCTTGCCGCACGGCTCGATCGTCACGCCGAACAGCGACCACTGCGCGGCCCACTCCAGGTTCCAGGGCAGCTTCGCGGCTCCGCCGAACGGTGATACCCAGCCGCTGTGACCGCAGCCGCGCGCCCAGGTGACGAGCGTCTCGCGACACTCGTAGAACACCCGCTCGCCGTCCCACTTCGTGACGATCGTCGTCCCGACCTTGCCGCAGTTCGGGCAGATCACGCTGATCGGGTGCCAGGTCTCCGGGTGACGCACATTGGCCACCCGCTGATAGATGTCGCGGACGAGCGGCGCCCGGTCGAGCGCGGTCCGGATGTAGGGATCCATCTGGCCCGCGTCGTAGATCTCGCTCATCCAGTAGTAGCGATCCGGGTTGATGCCCAGACCCGCGAACGTGTCGATGAACGTCTGGGCGTGGTGCCGCGCATACGACGCGTGGCAGTCGCCGGCCTGGTCGGGGACGTGGGCCAGCGGCCGGCCCATCTCGTGCTCGACCGCGTCGGGCGTCAACAGCGCCTGGGCGTCCATCGGGTCGAGGTCGTCGACCCCGTACAGCAAGGTCGTTTCGATGCCGTTCGCGCGAAGCGCCCGGGTGATCGCATCGAGGATCACGGGCCCCCGCAGGCTCCCGACGTGGACCGTCCCCGATGGCGTCTTCGAGTCGTTGACGACCTGCGGGCCGCTGTCTCGGACCCGCAGCGCGAGTTCGTCGGCCCAATCTTCCGAATCCTCGCGCCGATGGCTCGCAGGAGCGTCGCCTCGGGCCTCGGAGCGCGAGTGCCTGTTCATGGCTGAGGGTGGCCGTTCACCACCACGTCCCTACGAGATGCTGGTGATCTTGTAGGTGAAGTCGCCGGCGGGGACCTTGACGACGACCTTCTCGCCCTTCTTGCGGCCGAGCAGGGATCGTCCGACGGGGCTCTCGTTCGAGATCCGCCCCTCGCCGGGCTTGGCCTCGGCGGAGCCGACGATCGTGAACGTCTCCTTGCCGTCGTCGCTCTCGACGCTGACGGTCGAGCCGATCTGGACGTGGTCGGTCGAGTGGTTTTCGTCGATCAGCGTCGCGTTCTTGATCAACGCCTCGAGGGTCTGGATGCGCCCTTCGACGAACGCCTGCTCGTTCTTGGCGTCCTCGTACTCGGCGTTCTCCGTGAGGTCGCCGTGTTCCTTCGCGTCATGGATGCGATTGGCGATCTCGGGACGCTTGACGTTGGTCATCTCCTCGAGCTCAGCGCGCAGCTTCTCGAGACCGTCCTTGGACAGGTATGTGGGCTTGTTGTTCACGATCGATCCCCGCATGGCGGGTCGCGCTCATGTGCACGACCGGTGGTCGGACAGCTGATAACAAAAAGGACTCCAGGCAACTCGCGGTGTCCCCGCGCGCCTGAAGTTCCCAGCCGGACGCGAATGGTAGTCGCGGCAGGAACGGGTGTCAAAAGGTATCGATCAGCGAATGATGACCTCGTACCAGCCCGCATTCGACGGGCTGGCCATGGTCTCGATCCGGATCCGGACGATGTTGTCGAGCGGCGTTTCGGGGCGGAACACGATCGACTCGCCATCTTTGGTTCGTCGGTCGACCAGGCCGACGACCCGCAGCGCCTGACCGGGCCCAGCGACCTGGATCATGTGGCGCGTGATGCCCGCGTCCTCCTGGGCGATCAAGAGGAACACCTCGTTGATCGTCGCCGGCGTCTCGAGGACGATCTCGATCCATTGCGGGACGCCGAACGCGGCATGCCACGCCGTGAACGGATCGTTGTCGACCGCCGACGAGGCGAGCCCCGATTTCTCCTGGGTCGATGCGTCGACACGCTCCGGCCGGAGCACGAGGAGCTCCGTGGGCGTCGGGACCGGGGTTGCCGTCGCGGGGACGACGGTCGGCTCGACGATCGCGACGTCCGACGGCGACGCTTGACCCGATCTGGTCGCGCTCGGTGAGCGGAGCATGCCGACCCACACCACGCCGACCAGCGCGACGACGGCGATCGCCACGATGCCCTGCATCGGGGCCGGGACGGTCCGCGCCAGCATGCGTCTGCCCTGGTCTCCATCGGTCAGCGTGTCGATCTGCTCGGCCTCGGGCGCGGGAGCGCGGGGAGGCGTCGGCGTGGTGGTCGTCGCACTGCCGCGGAGTGGCTCGTAGTCGATCCGGGCGATCTGCTCGATGCCGGACAGGACGTCCGCCGCGATCTCCGACGCGAGCGCCGGCGGTACCCGCCAGGTCCGCACGCGGTGGATCGGAGCAGTCGGTGCCTGCTCAGGCCCGATCCGGACCTCGCGGCCCAGGCGATTGGTCACGCTCGGATCGGTCCAACCGGCGGCCTCCAGGGCCACCACGGCTCCGCGATCGGCGCTCGAGACGACCGCGCGTCCGCGGACCTCGAGGATCCCGAAGCGGTTGCCGGCCTGTTCGAGGACGACCGACGCGGCGCGCTCTGCGCCATCTGCGCTCTCGGCCTCGATCGTGAGGCGACCGCCGGTTGCGATCAACCGATCGATCGCCGGTCGCAGCTCGTCGTCCAAGCCCGTCCCTCAGCGCCCGGTCAGGCCCGCGACGGTACCACGCGGTCATCCCGTCGCGGTCGTCAGGAACCCTCGGAGAGCCGCTGGAGCCGACGCTTCGTGCGTTGCAGTCCCGCGCGGTCCTTCGCCGCGACGAACACGGTGTCGTCGCCGGCGATGGAACCCGCGACTTCGGGCCAGCGCGCTCGGTCGAGCGCGGCCGCGATGGCATGCGCGGAGCCGGGCAGCGTGCGCAGGACGAGCAGCAGGCCGGCTTCGTGGATCTCGAGCGGCAGATCGGACAGGAGCTTGCGGAGCCGGTCTTCGCCGGACGTCTCGGCCTCGATCAGGCGCGGCGGCAGGGCGTACGCCGCGGTGCCCTCGCGGCTGACCTTGATGAGCCCGAGCTCGGCCACGTCCCGGCTGATCGTCGCCTGCGTGGTGCGAAAGCCTCGTTCGCGCAGCGCTGCGGCGAGCGCCTGCTGGGTCCGGATCGGCCGCTGGTCGACGAGGTCGCGGATCGCTCGTTGGCGGAGCTGCTTCATCACCTCCACGGGCGGCCCCTCAGCGGCGCAGCCAGAAGACCAGCACCACCGCAGCGAGCCCGAAGCGATACCAGACGAAGGCGTCGAGTGACTGTCGGCGAAGGAACGACAGCATGAAATGGATCGCGGCGAGGCCTGACACGGCGGCCGCGATCATGCCCACTGCCAGGGGCAGCGTCTCGACCTGGACCCCGCCCTCGCCCGCGATGAGCTTGCGGACCTCGAAGATGCCGGCACCGGCGGTGATCGGGGTCGCCATGAGGAATGCGAACCGCGCCGCCAATTCGCGGTCCATGCCCACCATGCGGGCCGCCGAGATCGAGATCCCCGACCGGCTGATGCCCGGGATGAGCGCCAGGGCCTGAGCCGCGCCGATACCGATCGCGATCGGGAACGTGACGTCCTCGATCCCCCGCGACTTCGCACCGAACCGATCGGCGAACAGGAGGACCAGACCGCCGACCACCAGCGTGACCGCCACGAGCCCGACGGAGCGGAACGATGCCTCGATGACATCGCTGAGCAACAAGCCCACGATCGCGGCCGGGATCGTCGAGGCGACGAGGATCCAGGCGAGCCGACGGTCCTCCTCGCCACGGAACGAGCGATCGCGGACGGCCGCGAGGCCGGCTGGCACGAGACGCACCCAGTCCGACCGGAAGTAGACGAGCAACGCGACCAGCGTCCCGATGTGCAGCATCACGCTGAACGCCAGCGAGTTGATGAACGCGTCGTTCCAGCCGAGCAGGAACGGCACCACGATCAGGTGGCCGGACGAGGACACCGGCAGGAACTCGGTGAGTCCCTGCACGATCCCCATGATCAGCGCCTGGACGACGGTTTCCACGTGTCAGGCGCCCGATTCGCCGCGTCCGGCGCTAACGGATGAACAGTGGAGCGAGGACGAGGGTGATCGTGGCCAGCAGCTTGACCAGCACGTGGAGCGACGGGCCGGCGGTGTCCTTGAAGGGATCGCCGACGGTGTCGCCGACGACCGCCGCTGCGTGCGCCTCGGAGCCCTTGCCGAGCACGTTGCCCTGGGCGTCCTTGAGGTTGCCGGACTCGATGTACTTCTTCGCGTTGTCCCAGGCACCACCGCCGTTGTTGAGCACGGTGGCGAGCAGCACGCCGGCGATCGTCCCGACCATCAGCATGCCGGCGACGGCCTCGGCCCCAAGCAGCAGCCCGACGATGATCGGCGTGGCCACGGCCACGACGCCTGGGGCGATCATCTCGCGAAGGGCGGCCTTGGTCGTGATGTCCACGACGCGGGCGTAGTCCGGTCGCTGGCTGTAGTCCATGATCCCGGGCATCTCGCGGAACTGGCGACGCACCTCGACGATGATCGACTGCGCCGTCGTACCGACCGCGCGGATCGCGAGCGAGCTGAAGAAGTAGACCAGCATCGCGCCGATGAGGCCCGCGATGAAGACCTCGACCTTGGCCAGGTCGACGGACGCCAGCAGCTCGCCGCCGCGGTTCGTCTGGATCAGGTTGACCTTGTCGATGTACGCCGAGAACAGCAGGAACGCGGCGAGTGACGCGGAGGCGATCGCGTAGCCCTTGGTCAGCGCCTTCGTCGTGTTCCCGACAGCATCCAGTCGGTCGGTGATCTCGCGCGCACCGGCCTCGGCCCGGCTGAACTCGGCGATGCCGCCGGCGTTGTCGGTGATGGGACCGAAGGTGTCCATCGCCAGGATGTAGGCCGTGGTCATCAGCATCGCCATCGTCGCGACGGCGGTCCCGAAGATCCCACCCACGTTGCGCCCGGCATCGTTCACGATCCCGGCCTGGGTGCCAAGCCAGTGGCTGGCATAGAGCGCGATGCCGATGGTGACGGCCGTGACCAAGGTCGTTTCGAAGCCGACCGCCGTGCCGGAGATGATGTTGGTCGCAGGCCCGGTCTTGGACGCCTCGGCGATCTCGCGCACGGGGCGGAATGAACCAGCCGTGTAGTACTGGGTGATGTAGACGAAGGCGACGCTCGTCGCAAGGCCGACCACGCCGGCTCCGAAGAAGTACAGCCAGACCGGCACGCCCGACGGCGCATTGCCGTTCGTCTGGAGCATCACATTCGTCGTCACGAACAGCGCCACGACCGACAGGATCGTCGTGACCCAGTAGCCGCGGTTCAGGATGTTCAGCGGGTTCTCGGTTTCCTTCCCGCGGACGAAGAAGATCGCGACGATCGTCGACAGGAGGCCGAAGGACCGGACGACGAGCGGGAAGAAGATCCAGGCCGCAGGGTTCGGCCAGCCGGCCGCCTGGGCGATCGTGAACACACCGACGCCGAGGATCATCGCGCCGATGTTCTCGGCCGCGGTCGACTCGAACAGGTCGGCGCCACGACCGGCGCAGTCGCCGACGTTGTCGCCGACGAGGTCGGCCACGACGCCCGCGTTCCGGGGATCGTCCTCGGGGATGCCCTTCTCGACCTTGCCGACGAGGTCCGAGCCGACATCGGCGGCCTTGGTGTAGATGCCGCCGCCGAGCTGGGCGAAGAGGGCCACGAACGAGGCCCCGAAACCGAAACCGACGATGAGGAACGGCGCGTCGTGCGTCGCCTGACCCCCGGACAGCCCGCCGAAGAGGCTGAAGATCCCGTAGACGCCGAGCAGCGAGAGCGCGACGACGAGGAAGCCGGAGACGGCTCCGCCGCGCATCGCGACCTGGACGGCCTCGACGAGGCTCCGTCGCGCGGCCGCGGCCGTGCGGACGTTCGCCTTCACGCTGATGTACATGCCGATGATGCCGGAGGCCATCGAGCAGGCGGCGCCCACGATGAACGCGAGCCCGGTCCGCCAGCCGAGGTCCAGGCCGAAGATCTTGGTGTCGGCCACGTCCGCCGTCTCGAACACGGAGATGACGGCCCCGATGACGACGGCACCGACAACGGCGAGGATGGCGATCGTCGTGTACTGGCGACGGATGAAGGCGACCGCGCCTTCGAAGATCGTGCCCGCGACGGCCTGCATCTCGACGGTGCCCGTGTCGCGCGACAGCACGTCGCGCGCGAGGTACAGGGCGAAGAGCACGGCGATGATGCCGGCCGGCAGGATGATCAACTGGAGCGCACTGGCATCCAACAAGGTGTTCCGGTCCTCCATGGGAAGTCTGGCCGGCACCGTGCCGTGGCGCGTGAGCATGCGCCGTCGCGGACGGGTCCGGGGAGATGCCGGTGGGCCCCGTCGGCATGCGCCGCTGGGAGGGACCTTTCAGGCCGGCGGCGAGTGTAACAAGGCGCTCTTCGGCGGGTCAAACTCGCTGGCCGGCACCGGATATGCATCCGGCGGCCGCCTTCGGCTGCCACCCCTATACTGCCGGACTTGTGACCCAACGACCGGCGCTCGGGTGTCTCTTCGAGATCGTCGAGACGCTCGTCCTGACCCTCCTGATCTTCGTCGTCATCCAGAACTTCATCGCCCAGCCATACAAGGTCCAGCAGCTGTCGATGGAGCGGACGCTCGAACCCGAGCAGTACGTGCTGGTCGACAAGCTGACGCCGCGGTTCGACGCCTACAACCGCGGTGACATCGTGGTCTTCGACCCGCCCGCGGACTGGGGCGACAGCAACACCCCGTTCATCAAGCGAGTGATCGGCGAGCCCGGCGACAAGGTCGAGATCCGTGACGACGGTCTCGTCTACGTGAACGGGCAACCACTCGACGAGCCGTACCTCTACGCTGACGAGAGCGGCGCACCCCAGGCGACGACGGCGCCGCTCGACGAAGCGACCTGGACCGTACCCGAGGGCGAGCTCTTCCTGATGGGCGACCACCGTCAGAACTCAGCAGATTCACGGACGTTCGGTCCGGTGCCGATCGACCGCGTGATCGGTCGGGCGTGGCTGCGCTATTGGCCGCTCGGCACCTTCGGGATCCTGCAGACGCCGACCTACCCGGACGTGGCACCAGCCGCGCCATGACCCCGACCGAGGCTCGGCGGTGAATCCGATCCTCGCGGTCATCGCGCTGGCCGTCGTGGCCGGCGCCGTCGTCGCCGTCTCCACGCCGGACCCGCGCGGCACCATCCTCGGGCTCGCGGTCGTGCTCATCGCCACGCCGGTCGTGGCCGAGCCGGTGCCGGCACCGCTCGGTCTGGCGACACGGTCGGTGGGCGCGGTCCTTGCCGCGTACCTGCTGTGGATCGTGACCCGCGACCGGCCGCGCACGCCGTCGGCGACGACGGAGGGCTCGCGCATCGGCTGGCCGGCCGAGGTGCTGCTCGGGATGGCCGCACTGGTGGTCGGGTACGCGGCGCACGGGCTCGGGGCACCCGCGTTGGGCCCGGCGCTCGGGAGCGCTGCAGGGTTCGCGGTCGCTGCGCTTGCGCTGACCGCGGCGATGACCGGGCGCGACGTGCTGCGCGTCGGGATCGGCTGCCTGCTGCTGATCGACGCCGCCTTGCTCGTCCGGACCGCGCTTGGTGGGACGCCCGGCGATTTCGAGCACCTCATCACCGCCGCGACGCTGGTCGTGCTCGCCGGGACCGTGGCGGCCCTGGCAGCCGGGGCCCGCGGGGACGGCTCGGGTGGCTTCGCCTTCAGCCTCGATCGGGCGCGGCGCCATCGCGAGCCCGACGCCCACCCGCTCGACGCCCGCTAGGCGCCGCGAGCCGTGAGCCTGCTGCCGTTCCTGCTGGTGACCGGCGTCGGGGCGATCGCCGCGCTCCTCGTTCGCTCCCGCGAGCGGCTGGCCGGGGCGATCGGGCTGCTGGCACTCGCCCTCGCCGTGCTGGCGGCCCTGGCGATCCGCCCCAACGAGTCCATCGTCATCGGGTCCGGCGGCATCGCGACGACCGACTACCTGCGCCTCTTCCTGATCCTCGGGTCGATCGTCGCGTTCCTGCTGGCGGTCGTCGGCGAGGCGACGTCCGGTCGTCGTGACGCGCCGGCGGCGTCGCTCGGGATCCTCGCCACGTCGGCGTTGGCGTTGTCGCTGCCGGATCCGCGGGTCGCGGTGCTGGCAGCGACCGCCGGCGGGGCGTTCGGGGCACTCGTCGCGATGGCGCCGCTCGGCGGACGACCCGGTGCGACGATCGGGACGCGCGTCCTGCGGGCGACCGCGGTCGCGGGGACGATGGCGATCGCGGCGACGGCCTGGATCGGGCGCGACCTCAGCCAGCTCGCCGCGCAGCCGGTGGTCTTCGGGCTCGCCTACCTCGCGTTCGCGCTGGCCGTCGCGATCCGGTTCGGCGCGATCCCCGCGCACACGTGGGCCGCACGCCTCACCGACGCAGTGCCGGAGACGACGCTGCCGCTCGTGACGGCGCTGGCGCCGGCGGCGCTGGCGATCGTGGCGCTCGCCTGGGCAGACGCGTCAGTCGCTCCGCTGCTGCTCGATCTCGGTTCGGTCCGCGCGGTCGTCCTCGGCGTCGCGATCGCATCGATCCTGCTCGCATCGTTGGCGGCATGGATCCAGGACGACATCGAGCGCATGGTCGGCTACGCGATCGTCGGCGACGCGGGCATCGTCATGCTCGCGATCGCGGCCCTCGATCCCGCGGCCTGGGCCCCGGCCAGGATCTGGATCCTTGCCTTCGTCGTGGTGCGCAGCGCGTTCGCTGCCTGGGCAGCCGCGACCCGGGCCACCTTCGGCACCGGGCGCGTCAGCGAGCTCCGCGGCTGGCTGGTCCGCGCCCCGCTCCTCGCGGTCGTGCTCGGCCTCGTCATCGTCGGCAGCATCGGCTTGCCGGGCCTTGCCGCCGCCAGCGCCCGGGGCACGCTCGTCGACCGCGTGCTGGACGGACCGCTCGAGATCCTGGTCCTCCTCGGAACGCTCGGGCCGCTGCTGTACTACGGCCGGCTCATCGCGGTCGGGATCGAACGGCCCGGGACGCAGCCACGGGTCGCCGGCTGGCGGCCGGTGCTGACGCGGATCGACCTCACCGACCTCCGCGCCTCGCTCGCGCGCGCCTGGGCGGACAACCGCCTCGTCAGCGCGACCGGCGGGGCCGCGCTGCTGGCGCTGCTCGCGCTGGTCGTCTCGGCCGGGGCGTTCGGTGCCGCCGATGCCGCGGCCGGCCTGCCGCCGACGCTCGGTGCCAGCGTGGAGTCGTTCGGGCCCGGCGAGCCGCAGCCACCGGTCGAGTCGGACGCGCCGATCGAATCCGTGTCACCGAGCGCGTCCGAGGCACCGTCGGCGTCCGAGGCACCGTCGGCGTCCGAGGCACCGTCGGCGTCCGAGGCACCGTCGGCGTCCGAGGCACCGTCGGCGTCCGTGGCCCCCGCGCCGTCCGAGGCGCCCTGAGCGACTCACTCCTCGGGAGCGAGCACCCAGCGGTCCACGTCGCGCTCGTACTCGAGCAGCTCGGCGTCGTCGAACCACAGCGCGAGCTCGGCCGTCGCCGCTTCCGGGCCGTCGGAGGCGTGGACGATGTTCTGCGCCGTCTCGAGCGCGAAGTCGCCGCGGATCGTGCCGGGCGCCGCTTCGTGTGGGCGCGTCGCGCCGTTGATCGCCCGCACGACCGCGATCGCGTTCGGCCCCTCCAGCGCCACAGCGACGAGCGGCGCCGAGGTGATGAAGTCGACCAGGCCCGTGAAGAACGGCTTTTCGCGATGCGCCGCGTAATGGCGCTCCGCCAGCGCGCCCTCGACGTGGACCAGCTTGAGCCCGACGATCTTGAGCCCGCGCTCCTCGTACCGCGCCAGGATCCGACCGACCAGCTGCCGCTGGACGCCATCGGGCTTCACGAGGACGAGGGTGCGTTCAGTCACGGGCGATCTCCTTCGGGCGGGTGGTCGGCTGTCGCGTCGTCGGCGGCGGGCGGCGCCGAGTCCGCGGATGATGCCGGACCCGCGGCGCGCGCGTAGGCTCGGCGCGCATCGATCTCGCGGCCGACCAGCCGGAACGCATCGCCGCGAACGAATGCCAGCGCCGCCTCGGGTCGATCGCCGATCAGATCGAGCACGGCCGGCGCCAGCGGGCTGCTGAGCCGCAGGACCAGCGCGAGCTGGATCGCGGCGCCGGCGAGGTCGCCGGCCTCCAGCGCGGTCGCGCCACGGTCCAGCGCGTCCGTCGCACTCGGGAGCGCGAGATCCGCCGATTCGTGCGCGGCGTCGTCGCCCCACAGGCCCATCGTGTCGGCTGCGTCGGCGGGCTCGAGGAGGATCGGCTCCTGGGCTGGTCGGGACTCCCGGCTGGGAGCCGCCGCGCGCGTCGCGGGACGCTTCACCTGACGGACCGTCCGAGGGGTCGTGCCGTGCGGTGGATCGAACATCGTGGTCGGCGAGGGCGGCGGCGCGGCCGGATCCGGCGGCCACGCCTGGCTGCGCGGCATCCCCGCGAAGATCCGGTCGATCGACCCGTTCGCCGCGGCCAGCGCCTTGGCGGCCAGACGCCGCGCCTCGGTGGGTCGACCCCGTGCCGCGGCAGCTTCCGCGGCGACGATCAGCGCAACGAGCGGGCCGTCCTCGTCGTCGAGCAGCAGCGCCGCGGCCTCCCCTGCCCCCTCGGTGTCGCCGGTCCGCCATCGGGCCTCGGCGAGATCCAGGATCCCGCCCGTGTCGAGCGCATCGCGACCGGCCAGCGTCTCGAGCTCGGCGCGCGCGAGCGCGTACGAGCCCATCCGCAGGTGGACACCCGCGAGCACCAGGTCCGCGGCACGGCCGGGCGCGGTCGCAGTCGCTGGCGCAGGCGCGGGTGGGGGCGTGGGCGCGGTCGATGCGGCGGGGTCGTCGCTCATGCGGGCAACCGGAGGTGGCGGTCGATGCCACGAAGGTAGCGGGCCGGCGCCACCGCCGCCAGGCGGAGGCCGTCGTCGCGGACGAGGTCGCCGGCCACGCGCAGGATGTCGTCGGCGGTCACGGCCTCGATGGCGACGAGGGCCTCGTCGACGGTGAGCACGCGGTCGTGCAGGGCTTCCTGCCCGCCGATCCACGAGGCTACGTGACGCGTCTCGTCCATCCGCAGCTCGAGCCCGCCCGAGAGGTAGCGCTTCGCCTTGTCGAGCTCCTCGGGCGGGATCGGCTCGTCACGAAGCTTGGCGAGCTCCTCGAGGATCGCCGCGAGCGCATCGCGGAGACCGGCGGGATCGA
Source organism: uncultured Chloroflexia bacterium (assembly GCA_963788235.1). Taxonomy (GTDB): domain Bacteria; phylum Chloroflexota; class Limnocylindria; order Limnocylindrales; family CSP1-4; genus SPCO01. The sequence continues at coordinate 164,712 of CAWBFV010000007.1, forward strand.
CGCCGGCCGACACGACGAGCGCGCCCGCATCCGCGTAGTCGACCAACCCCGAGCCGATGTCGTACGCCAACCCCCGCGCCTCGCGGACCGACAGGAAGAGCCGGCTGCTCATGCCGTCGCCGAGCACGGCGTTGAGGACCGACAGCGTCCACGAATCCGGGTGGTCGCGGTGCAGCGCGGGCACCCCCACGACGAGCTGCGCCTGCGCGGTCTGGCGTTTGTCGACCAGCAGACGCTCGCCGGCGGGCAACGCGGGGGCGGCCGTGTACGTCGGGACGACCCCGTTGCCGGTCCCGAAGGCCGTCGCGGCGAGATCGACCGCCTGGTCGTGGGCGATGTCGCCGGCAACGGCGACGACGGTATTGGCCGGGCGATAGGTCGTTCGCCAGAAGTTGCGGATCGTCTTCTCGGGCAGCGCCCGGATCCCGGCCTCGTCGCCGCAGATCTCACGGCCGAGCGGGCCGTCGCCGAACAGCGCCATCTGGAACAGCGTCTGGGCGTGCTCCGACGGGTCGTCCTGGTAGCCGCGGATCTCCTCGATGATGACCGTGCGCTCGCCTTCGATCTCGCCGGCGTCGAGCGACGGTCGGACGATGAGCTCGCCGAGCACGTCCATCGCGCGTTCGGCCTCGCGGATCGGCACGCGGACCCAGTAGACCGTCGATTCGCGATCCGTGGCGGCATTGAACGACCCACCGACCCCCTCGATCGCTTCGCTGATCGCCCGCGTGGTCGGGTAGGCAGCCGTGCCCTTGAACGTGATGTGCTCCATGAAATGGGCGACGCCGGCCTCAGCCGTGCTCTCCAGGCGCGAACCGGCCAGGACGTACGCGGCGATGGAGACCGAACGCGCCCCGGGGACCCGGGAGCTGATCACGCGCGGCCCCTCGGCCAGCGCGGTCCGTTCGAACATCGCGGCCGATGGTACAGGACGATGCGGACCCGCCCCGGAGGACCGGCCGACGTCGACGCCTCGGCACCGGATCGACCCCTTCGGAGTCGGGTCGACCGGGCTATCCTGTCCGCGGAGCAGCGCGGTCCAGCCTTCCGGGCAGGTCGTTCGCGCGCCCGTGGAGGAGGAGCGTGGGTATGAGGCGAGAACTCGGGTGGCTGACGGTCCTGGTGACCGCCGCCCTGATCATGGGCGCGTGTTCGACCCCGCCTGCATCGAGCGCACCGAGCGCGGCCTCGCAAGCACCATCGGCGCCGGCCGAGTCGCCATCGGGCGGCGCGGCATCGCCGTCCACCGGCTCCGCGGACTGTGCGGGCACGGGGACCCAGGGCGGCGCGGACCTCCAGATCCCCGACGTCGAGGCCGGCAAGTTCAACGTTGCGATGGTCCTCATCGGCCCGCATGACGACGGTGGCTGGAGCCAGGCCCATTACGAGGGTCTCCAGTACGTCTGCCAGAACGTGGCCGACACCCATGTCGCCTACATCGAGCTCGTCCCCGAGGGCGCGGACTCCGAGCAGGTCTTCCGGAGCCTCGCGCGCAAGGGCTTCAACTTCATCATCGGCACGTCGTTCGGGTACATGGACCCGATGGCGACCGTCGCGGAAGAATTCCCCGACATCACGTTCCTGCACCTGACGGGCTACAAGTCGAACGGCAAGAACTTCGGCAACTTCTTCGGTGCGATGGAGGACTTCAAGTACCTGGCCGGGATGCTCGCCGGATCGCGCGCCAAGAAGGACAGCAACCCGAAGATCGGCTATATGGCCACGTTCCCGATCCCCGAGGAGCTGCGCCTCGGCAACGCGATCATGCGTGGCGTCAAGGTGACCTGCCCCGAATGCACGATGGACGTCCGGTTCATCAACACCTGGCACGACCCGGTCAAGGAGCGTGACGGCGCTGCGTCGCTGTTCGATGCGGGCGCGCAGGTGGTCTTCACCGGCGCCGACACCCCGGCCGCAGCCGACGTCGCCGCCGAGAAGAACAAGTGGGGCGTCACGTACGACCACCCGAGCTCCTGCCACGTCCAGCAGTGCCTGACGGCGCCGTACTGGATCTGGGGCCCGGAATACACGCGCATCGCCGAGCAGGTGAAGGCCAAGACGTACAAGGCCGGATACGAGTACTTCGACGCCGACTCCAAGGCCATGGGCTTGTTCGGGTTCATGGAGGGCGAGACGCCCCAGCCGGGCGTGACCGACCTGCCGGCCGAAGACGTGCAGAAGGTCAAGGACACCCTCGCCACGATGCTCGGAAGTGGCACGGCCAGGTTCGACATCGTGTTCAACGGGCCGATCAAGGACAACACCGGCAAGGAGCTGGTGCCCGCCGGGCAGAAGCTCCAGCAGTCCGACCTCGACCAGTTCCCGCCGGGTGCCCCCGGGTCCGAGTGCACCACGTGCATGTACTGGTGGAACGACGGCATCACGGTCAAGCTGCCGAAGCTCTCGTAGGTCGCATGCGCTGGCGGACGTCCGACCTCGGGCGTCCGCCGGTGCTCCGCTCCGCTCGATGACAGGGACGGCAGTGCCGACGCCGGCCGTGCCGGCGACGCCCCTCGCGATCGAGGCCGTCGGCGTCGTCAAGGCGTTCCCCGGCGTCCTCGCCAACGACCACGTCGATTTCGACGTGCGCGAGGGCGAGATCCACGCGCTCCTCGGGGAGAACGGCGCCGGCAAGAGCACGCTGATGAACGTGCTCGCAGGTCTGTACCGTCCCGATGAGGGTGGCATCCGGATCCGCGGGCAGGACGCCAACCTGCGCTCGCCGCGCGATGCGATCGCGGCCGGCGTCGGGATGGTCCATCAGCACTTCACGCTCGTCCCGTCGCAGACGGTCACGGAGAACGTGCTGCTGGGCCTCGACACGCCCCGTTTCCGGCTCGACCTCCAGAAGAGCGGGGCGGAGGTCGCGCGACTGGCCAAGGAGGTGGGGCTGCGCGTCGACCCGGGCGCGCGGATCTGGCAGCTGTCGGTCGGCGAGCAACAGCGGGTCGAGATCATCAAGCTGTTGTTCCACGGCGCGCGGGTGTTGATCCTTGACGAGCCGACCGCCGTCCTCGCGCCACAGGAGATCGCGGAGCTCTTCGCGACGTTGCGGTCGATGGTCGATGCCGGGCGAAGCGTCGTGTTCATCAGCCACAAGCTCGGTGAGGTGCTGGCGATCGCCGATCGGATCACCGTCATGCGTGCAGGTCGCGTGACGGCGGCTGGCATCGACCCGAAGACCGTGACCCGGTCCGATCTGGCCCGACTGATGGTCGGCCGGCCGATCCTCGAGCAGCTCCGGCGCACGGCGGTCGAGCCGGGCCGCGTCGTGCTCTCGGTCGAGGACGTGACGGCCGACAACGACCGCGGGTTGCCGGCGCTGCGCGGCGCGACGCTCGACGTCAGGGCCGGCGAGATCGTCGGCGTGGCCGCGGTCGCCGGCAACGGGCAATCGGAGCTGGCCCAGGTGATCACCGGCATGCGGACCTGCGGTGGACGCGTGACGATCGACGGCCAAAACGTCGCCGCCCAGCCCGCCAGGGAGTCGATCGACGCGGGCGTCGCCCACGTCCCCGAGGACCGCGCCGGCGTCGGGAGCGCCCCGAACCTGTCGCTCGTCGACAACCTCATCCTGCGGGCGTTTCGCCACCCGCCGCTCGCCCGGGGTCCGCTGCTGGACAACGGCGCGGCGCGCCACAAGGCGACCGAGCTCCAGCGGGGCTACGCCATCTCCGCGCCGACGATCGATACACCCGCCCGGGTGCTGTCGGGGGGCAACCTCCAGCGGCTGATCCTCGCGCGCGAGATCGACTCTGCACCGAAGCTGCTGGTTGCGGTCCAACCCACACGTGGGCTCGACATCGGCGCGATCGAGGGCGTCCACCAGCTGCTGCTCGACCTGCGCGCCAAGGGCACCGCGATCTTGCTGATCTCCGAGGAGCTCGAGGAGCTGCTCGCGTTGGCGGACCGGATCCTGGTGATGTACGAGGGACGGATCTCGGCCAGCTTCGATAGGCCGAGCGCCGCCGATATCGATGCGATCGGCCTCCACATGACTGGCGGCGACGCGTGATCCGACTCGAGCCACGCGGGGAAGCGCCGGTCTGGCTGTCGCCGCTGCTGACCGTGATCGCGCTGATCGTCGCGTTGTTGATCGGGGCCTTCGTACTTGCGTTCGTCGGGGGCGACCCGATCAAGGCCTATCGCCACATCGTCGAGGCCTCATTCGGCAACCTCGGCGTGCTCTCGGACACGCTCGTGAAGGCCACCCCATTGATCCTCACCGGTCTCGCGTGCGCACTCGCCTTCCGCATGCGTCTGTGGAACATCGGGGCCGAGGGGCAGTTCCTCCTCGGCGCGTGGGGCGCCAGCGCCGTCGTCCTCTTCCCGCTGCTGCCGGAAGGGACGCCGGCGATCGTGACGATCCCCGCGATGATGGTCGCCGGAGCAGCCGCGGGGGCGCTGTGGGGGCTGATCCCGGGCGTCCTGCGGGCACGGCTCGGGGTCAACGAGATCATCACGACCCTGATGCTCAACTACATCGCCCTCGCCTGGATCCAGTTCTGGGTCTTCGGACCGTGGAGCGAGGGCGGCTTCCAGCAGACCGCGACGTTCCCGAAGGAGGCGTGGCTGCCCCGACTGACCGACTTCGGCAAGCAGATCCCCGCCTTGTCCGGGCTGACCACACACCTCGGGCTGGTGTTCGCGCTGATCGCCGCTGGGATCCTCTCGATCGTCGTGTCGCGGACCCGCTGGGGCTACGAGATGCGCCTGATCGGCGACAACGCCCGAGCCGCGCGCTACGCGGGGATCGACATTGCCAAGTACGTGATCGTGGTCTTCGCGATCTCAGGAGCGTTGGCGGGGCTGGCCGGCATGAGCGAGGTATCGGGCGTCGTGCACCGACTCCAGGACCGGATCTCGCCCGGGTACGGCTTCACCGCGATCATCATCGCGTACCTCGCACGGCTCGGGCCGTGGCGGGTCGTGGTCGCGTCCGTGCTCTTCGGAGCCCTGATCCTGGCGGGTCGCGAGATCCAGCCGTCGGGTGTCCCGGCGATGATCCAAGGCGTGATCCTGTTCTGCCTGATCGTCGCCGAGTCGCTGGTCCGCTACCGGGTCGTGATCGGTCGACGGCCCTCGATCGCGCCAACATGATCGACCTGACGCTGATCCTTGCGGCGGGTGTCGCGACCGGGACCGTGCTGCTCTTCGCCGCCATCGGCGAAGTGTTCGCCGAACGTGCCGGGGTCCTGAACCTCGGCGTCGAGGGCATGATGCTGGTGGGCGCCGTGGCCGGGTTTTCGGTCGCCGCGTCGACTGGCGATCCGTGGGTCGGGCTCGTGGTCGCGATGCTCGCGGGTGGCCTCCTGAGCGTCGTCCACGCGGTCATCACGATCCATTTCCGGGCCGAGCAGGTGATCTCGGGCCTGGCCCTGACGTTCCTCGGGTCGGGGCTTGCGCGCGTCCTTGGGGACGGCCTGTCCAATGCCGGCTCGATCCAAACGCTCCCCCGGCTCACGATCCCGGTGCTGTCACAGGTGCCGATCCTCGGCCCGATCCTCTTCCGCGACCAGAGCGTGCTGACCTATGTGGGGTTCGTCCTCGTGCCGCTCGCGTGGTACTGGATCGCGAGGACGCGGCCCGGCCTCCACCTGCGAGCGATCGGCGAGCGGCCAGCAGCCGCGGATGCCCAGGGCATCGACGTCGTCAAGCTCCGCTACGTGTACGTGTTGGTGGGTGGCTTGCTGGCCGGGCTCGCGGGGGCGACGATCACGCTGGCGATCTCGCCCGGGTGGTTCGGCGACCAGACTGTCGCGGGCCGTGGCTGGATCGCGATCGGGCTCGTGATCTTCGCCCAGTGGAGCCCGGTCCGGGTCGCATTCGGGGCCTACCTGTTCGGGGCGATCTTCCGGTTCGTCGTCGACATCCAAGGGGTCGAGACGATCTTCGGGCTCGAGAACCCCTTCCAGGCCGGCCGGTCGGCGACGTTCTTCCTGGACATGTTGCCCTACGCCTTCGTGATCATCGTGGTCATCCTGGGCTCCCGCGAGGCGCTACGCCGACGGCTCGGCGCACCAGCGGCCCTTGGCCTCCCCTACGTCCGGGGCGAACGCAGCGCCTAGGGCTCGTCCTCGCGGACCTCGAGACCGAGCAGCTCCATCTGGACGAAGTCCGACGTGTCGAATTCGAGCTGACGCGGCGCGAACGGCGAGGTGTCCTCGGCCCCCGCGCCGATCGGTGCAAACTCGACGATGACCCGCTCGTCGCCCTGGACCAGCGTATAGACGAGCAGCTGGTCGGGTCGGGTCTCGAACTCGAGATGCTCGAACGAGTCGATGTTGAGGGTGATCGCCAGCGGCGTGAAGTAGGTGGAGGTGTCGGGCGCGTCGGTCACGATCCGCTCGACCCACCCGGTGCCGTGCGAGACGACCTCACGGCCGCGCAGGTAGCGGTACGTGACGGTCTGCTTGAGGAGCGGGCGGAGCAGGTGGAGCATGTCGGTCGCGCTGGCTACGACGCCCTGGTTCACGAAGAACTTGGCGGCCGGCGACGTCGACAATCGTGTCTCCTGCGGGTCGAGGGGTGCCTGGGCGGCGCCTCGGGACGGGCTGCGGGACTGCCCGCGATGGTACCGCACGGCGAGGTGCCCGGGAACGCCGCGTATCATCCCGGCCATGCTCCTCGCGATCGATATCGGCAATTCGAACATCACGATCGGGCTCGTCCGAAATGGGGCGCTCGTCGCGACTCGCCGGGCGGCGACGCCCACACGCGCCTCGGCCGACGAGGTCGAGCTGCTGCTCGACAGCCTGCTCCGTCTGGACGACGCGTCGTTCGCCGATGTCCACGCCATCGCCTGTGCCTCGGTGGTCCCCGCCCTGACCGCGCACATCGAGACGATCGCCGAGCGACGTGATCGAGCGCTCACCCTCGCGAGTGCCGGGGTCGTGCCACTCGCGGTCCGCACCGAACGGCCTGGCGAGGTCGGTGCCGATCGGCTGGTCAACGCCCTGGCGGCGGGCCGGCTGTACGGCACGCCGGCCGTCGTCGTCGACTTCGGGACCGCGACGACGTTCGACTGCGTCGCCGCCGACGGTGCCTATGTCGGTGGCGCGATCGCCCCCGGCCTCGAGCTCGGGTTGGAGGCCCTTGCGGCACGGACCGCCAAGCTGCCGCGGATCGAGCTCCGGGCCCCGGACCGCGCGATCGGCCGGGACACCGTCAGCGCGATGCAGTCGGGCACGGTGTTCGGGTACCAGGCGCTCGCGACCGGTCTGCTGACGCGCATCCGCCGCGAGCTCGCCGACATCGACGGCGTCCGGCCGAGCGACGTCCACACGATCCTGACCGGTGGGCTCTCGGCGGCACCCTGGGCGCGCGATCTCGAGGGCGTCGACGCCATCGACCCCGACCTCACGCTCAAGGGTCTGGCGATCCTCCATGCCGAGGTCGCGGGTGGCGAACGGCTGGAGCTGGGGCTGCCGTGACCGGTCGACTCGAGGGGCGCCTCGTCGCATTGGGCGTCACCGGCTCGATCGCGGCATACAAGGCCGCGGAGCTGGTCCGTCTCCTGCGCGCCGAGGGCGCCGACGTCGTCGTCCTGCTCACCGCGTCGGCGGCCACGTTCGTCGGGCCATTGACGTTCGCCGCGCTGACGCGGCATCCGGTCGAGACCGACGTGCTCGCGCTGCTGCCCGACGGCCGGATCGGGCACATCGTGGTCGCCGATTCGGCCGACGCGCTGGTGGTCGCGCCGGCGACCGCCCACTGGTTGGGTGCGATGGCCAATGGGCTGTCCGGGGACGTCGTGACCGCTGCGGCGCTGGCGACCTCGGCCCCGGTCGTGGTCGCGCCCGCGATGGACGGCGACATGTGGTCGCATCCCGCGACGAAGACCAATGTCGCGACGCTGCGTGACCGGTTTGGCTACGAGATCGTCGAGCCCGAGTCGGGCGAGCTCGCGTCGGGCCAGTCGGGCGTGGGCAGGCTGGCCGAGCTGCCGACGATCGTCGAGGCGGTCGTTCGGGCGATCGGCACGCGACCGGTTCGCGCAGCGGACCCGGCGGCCCGACCACCGATCACGGGTGAGCCGCGCGACGCCGACCTCGCGGGCCGGCACGTCGTCGTGAGCCTCGGCGGGACCCGCGAGGCCATCGATCCCGTGCGCTTCATCGGCAATCGATCGACCGGCCGGATGGGCGTGGCGATCGCGGAGGCCGCGCTCGATCGCGGCGCGCAGGTCACGTTGGTCGCCGCGAGCGTCGAGGTGCCGCTCCCCGAGGCCGCGACGACGATCCGCGTCGAGTCGGCGGCGGAGCTGCGAGCGGCGCTCCATCGGCTGACGCACGACGCCGAGGGAAGGGCCGGGTTCGATGCCCTGGTGATGGCCGCGGCCGTGGCCGATTTCCGGCCATCGACGACGACGTCGACGAAGATCGAGCGCGGCGCCTCGCTCACGCTCGAGCTCGAGCCGACCCCTGACATCCTCGGGCAGGTCGCGCGGATCGCGCACGGCACCGACCGCGATGGCGCGACGACCTACGAGCCGATGGCCCCGCCACCGATCCTCGTCGGGTTCGCGGCGGAGACCGGATCGCTCGATCGCGCCGCGGACAAGCTTCGCCGCAAGGGGGTCGATCTCCTGGTCGCGAACGACGTCGCGGAGCCCGGATCCGGGTTCGGCACCGAGACCAACCGGGTCACGATCCTCGATGCCGCGGGCGGTCGTGACGAGCTGCCGCTGCTGAGCAAGCGCGAGGTCGCCGACCGTCTCCTGGATCGGGTGGCGCGTGCGCTGGACGAGCGCGACAGCGCGGCGCAGACTGGCGAGCCATGAGTGCCTCGAACGACGCCCCACGCCGCCTGACCGTCGCGGACATCGCCAAGCGCTACGCCGACGGCCAGAAGCTGGCGATGCTCACGGCGTACGACTATCCGACCGCCCAGATCCTCGACGAAGCGGGGATCCCGATGATCCTCGTCGGCGACTCGCTCGGGCAGGTCCTCCTCGGGTACGAGTCCACCGTGCGGGTCACGATGACCGAGATGCTCCATCACACGAAGGCCGTGGTCCGCGGCACCCGCCAGGCGATGGTCATCGGCGACATGCCGTTCCTGACCTACTCCTCGACCGACGAGGCACTCGACAACGCCGGCCGCTTCCTGCAGGAGGCAGGTGCCCAGGCCGTCAAGGTCGAAGGCGGCGTCCGGTCCGCCCGGATCACCGAATCATTGGTGAAGGCGGGCATCCCGGTCATGGGGCACATCGGCTGGACCCCGCAGGCGCAGCTCGGGATGGGCGGCAAGGTCAAGGTCCAGGGCAAGGACCGTGGCCAGGCCCGGGCCCTGCTCGCGGACGCCCTGGCGGTGCAGGAAGCCGGAGCCTTCTCGATCGTCCTGGAGCTCCTCCCCGCCCAGCTCGCGGGCGCGATCACGGACCGACTGCGCATCCCCACGATCGGGATCGGCGCGGGTCCGCTGTGCAGCGGCCAGGTCCAGGTGATCACCGACCTTCTGGGGCTTGGCGACTTCGTGCCGCGGCACGCACGGCCATACGCGCATCTGCGCGAGACGATCGCTGAAGCGGCACGGGCCTACGCCGCGGACGTCGCCGCTGGCACGTTCCCCGGCGATCCGGAGAGCGTCCGCATGGACGACGCGGTGCTCGACGAGGCGCTCGGTCGAAGCGCCCCGGATCGGCCGGTCCCGGACGCGTCGATCGCGGGCATCCCGCTCGATCGAGACCTCTAGATCCCCGGACCGCTTGACCACTGAGGCCACGCGCACGACGGTCGTCCGGACGCGGGACGAGCTGCGGGCGGCGCTCGCGGATGCGCCGCGGCCAGTCGGGCTCGTCACGACGATGGGCTGGCTCCACGAGGGGCATCGGGCGCTGATGCGGACCGCCCGAGCCGGGAATGCCACCACGGTCGCCACGATCTTCGTGAACCCGCGCCAGTTCAACGAGGCCGCCGATTTCACGCAGTACCCGCGCAACGAGGCGCGCGACATCGAGATCTGCCAGAGCGAGGGCATCGACATCGTCTTCGCGCCCGGGGTCGATGAGGTGTACCCGGATGGCTTCGACACGACGGTGTCGGTGGGGGCGGTCGCCGGGCCGCTCGAAGGAGCGGCTCGACCCGGACACTTCGATGGGGTCGCCACGGTCGTGGCGATCCTCTTCAACCTCGTCCGCGCCGACCGCGCCTACTTCGGCCAAAAGGACGCCCAGCAGGTCATGGTCATCCGCCAGATGGCGCGGGACCTGGCGATCGGCACGGAGGTCGTGACCTGCCCGACCGTCCGCGAGCCCGACGGGCTCGCGATGTCGTCACGCAACGTCCACCTCTCGGCAGAGGAGCGGGCAGCCGCACCGGTGCTCCGGCGCGCCCTCCTGGCAGCCGCCGACGCTTGGCGCGACGGCGAGCGATCCGCCGAGGTGCTGCGGGCGACGATGCGGGACGTCCTCGCCGGGGAGCCGCTCGCCGAGGTCGACTACGTATCGGTCGCCGACGGACGCACGCTGACCGAGCTCGATCGGATCGACGGCCCGGCGCTCGCTTCCCTCGCGGTCCGCTTCGGATCGACGCGATTGATCGATAACGAGCCGCTTGACGACCCGGGAACCGAGGCGCGCCCACAGGTGTACGGAGGCTGACAACACCACCCGATCCCGAGGGTCAACCGATGTCCACACTGTCCCGTTCTCGCACCCTGGCCGGCCTCCTCGCTGTCGCGGCGGTGCTCGCCCTCGCCGTGAGCCCCGTTGCCGGCAAGGAAGGGGCGATCGCCAAGCTCGAGACGTTCGTCCACCGCGACGCCGAACCTGGGTCGACGATCAAGGTCGGCTGGTCGACGTTCATGCTCACGGCTGGCGGCGAGCACCCGATCCACAGTTCGGTCGAGACGATGCGGCTGGTCGGCCCGGGTGGTGACTCGACCGAAGCGATCGGCATCGAGACCCCAGCCGATTCCGGCCACTACCGCGTCTCGATGGCCGTCCCCGAGGGCGGGATCGAGCAGATCCAGCTGTCGGTCCGCGGCGACGCGTGCATCGACACCGTCGGTTGCGACCGCGTCGACTACGCGTTCCCGCTGACCGACGACGCAGCTGGTGTCGGGGAGGCCGGTGGGCATCGCGAAGCCGGCCGCGTCGGTCAGCCCGGTCACGCCGGTTGCGCCCGCAGCTGCCGATACCACTTCCGTGAGCAACGGGCTCGTGCCGCTCGTCGCGCTCGGCGTCGCCATCGCGCTGGTCGGCGGACTCGCTGCGCTGATCGTCACGCGACGGCGCCAGGTCGGGATCGAAGCCGCCGGGCGGTGACGGCGAGCGACTGACGGGCGGAGGCGCGGGTCGCGGCCCAGGCCCGCGCCGACGCCCGACTACGCCGCGAATTCGACCTCGGCCGCGACGTCGAGGACGCGATCGATGAACAGGTGCTCCCAGACGAGGGCCTTGATCTCCTCGATCTTGCCGCGGTCGGCGGCGTGGGTCTTGACCAGCAGGTCGTGGACCTCGGAGGCCACCGCGTAGGTGTCCTCGTTGACGATCGTCGCGAACAGATCCGCCGCACGGATCGCGTCAAGGACCGTGCTCCGCGGCCGATAGCCGCCGGTCAGCACGAGCCCGAGCGCGTCGCCCCCGGCAGGCGCCCCGATCCGATGTGCATGCACGATCGCCGCGATCACGTCCTCGCGATCGCCGGGCACGATGACCAGCGATCGTGGCCCGATGCGCTGGAGCATGTGCATCGGCTCCATCGCGCCGATCGCGACGCCACCGATCACGAGGTCGAGGTCGGGGCCGGGGTGGATCGTCTCGCCGCGCACGCCCTCGAGGACCATCGCGAGCGTCGGGTTCGACAAGATCGGTCGGTACGGCAGCACGCCGAGCAACGGGATGTCGTGGCGGGCCAAGCCACGCTCCAGGGTCCGGGCGAGGTCCGGTTTCGCGGCGAGATCGACCTTGTTCACGATCGCCCCGGCGACGCGAACCCCTGAGCGCTCGAACAGCGACTTGTTGAGCACGATCTCGTCGATCGGACGGCCGACACCACCCTCCGACACGATCACCGCCGGGGAGCCGAGCATCGCGGCCACGACCGCGTTCGACAGCCCGATCACCGCGCCGACGCCGGCATGACCGGTGCCCTCGATGAGCAGGATGTCGCGCTCCGCCGCGAACTCGCTGTGGGCCTGGCGGATCCGCGCCGGCAGGTCCTCGACGACCCGCCCATCGATGTACGCCTGGGTGAAGCCCCGTGGGATGTGGACCGGGCTCATGCGCGCGAGCGGCTCGGGCAGACCGAAGACGGTCTTCATGAGCACGGCGTCCTCGTCTGCGGGGACGCCTTCTTCGATCACGGTCCGCTGGCCGACCGGCTTGATGAACCCGGTCGACAGCCCGCGCCGCTGGAACCCGTCCAGCACGCCGAGGCTGATCGTGGTCTTGCCACGGTTCTGACCGGTCGCGGCGAGGTAGATGTGCCGCATAGGTGGTTAGACCGCGCTAACTGTGCGTCCCGGTCTTCCGTTCGACGAGTGCCAGCGCATCGCGCAATCGGGCCACGGTCTCGGCGTCGACGGCGTCGGACTCGAGGTACGGGCCGAGGCGTTCGAGGATGTCGGTGACGAGCCCGAAGAACACGCTGGCGTCGGCCTGGAAGAACTGCGGCTCGTTGTTGTAGCGGACGAGCGTCAGCCGACCCTGGAGCACGCGGCGCTCCTCCACATGGGCGACCTGCGTCGCGAAGTTGTGGCCCTGGATGCCGTCCGGGTTGTTCAGGAAGTTCAGCGCGTTGTCGATCGCCAGACCGAACCGCGCTCGCCACGCCACGAGGCGCTCGTGCACCTCGGACGGGATGCGGACTTCGGCGACCTCGTCGAAGACCTCCGGCGCGACCGTCAGGAGACCGACCAGCGTGGTGCCCGCCCGCGGGCCGAGCATCACCTGCAGGCTGCGCTCGAGCGTGAAGACCTCCGAGTCGAACCGTGGGCTGGTGATGACGTCGGTCAGCAGGTCCTCGACGTTGTCGAGGATGCCGGGCTCAGCGACGCTGTTCGACAGGTGGAGGATCTCCTCCTTGAACAGGAACTTCTCTTCGTGATCGAGCATGGCGGCGATGGTAGCAGTCGGCTCAGGAAGGACCGAGCCGACTGACATCGATCACGGGTAGAGACCGCGCATGTCCATGGCGTCGGCAACCCGCTTGACCGCGAGCAGGTAGGCCGCGCTGCGCATGTCGATCTGCTCGCGTCGGGCGACGGCGAGCACCTCGCGGAACGCCTTGACCATGATCTCCTTGAGCTTCTCGTTGACGACCTGCTCAGACCAGTGGTCGCGGTTGAGGTCCTGGACCCACTCGAAGTAGCTGACCGTCACGCCGCCCGCATTGCACAGGATGTCCGGGATCATGAACGTCTTCCACGACTTGAACAGGATCTCGTCCGCCTCCGGTGTCGTGGGGCCGTTGGCGGCCTCGGCGACCAGCCGGGCCTTGATCCTGCCGGCGTTCGCGGCCGTGATCTGGTTCTCGAGGGCCGCCGGGATGAGGATGTCGCACTCGACCTCGAGGACCTCGGCGTTCGAGATGTCAGTCGCCCCGGGGAAGCCCTGGACCGTGCCGTGCTCCTGCTTCCAGGCGATGACCTTCGGGATGTCGAGCCCGCTCGGATCGTGGATGCCACCGGTCGAGTCGGACACCGCGACGACCGACGAGCCTTCCTCCGAGATCAGCCGCGCGGCGATCGATCCGGCGTTGCCGAAGCCCTGGACCGAGACGGTCGCCTTGTCCAGCTCGAGCCCGAGATGGCGGGCGGCCTCGATGATGCAGTAGACCGTTCCACGCGCGGTCGCCTCGTTGCGACCCTCCGAGCCGCCCAGGCTGACCGGCTTGCCCGTGACGACGCCCGGCACGGTGTAGCCGGCATGCATGGAGTACGTGTCCATCATCCAGGCCATGATCTGGGCGTTGGTATTGACGTCCGGTGCCGGGATGTCCTTCTCGGGTCCGACGAGGATCTCGATCTCGGTGAAGTAACGCCGGGTCAGCGCCTCGAGCTCCTTCTGGCTCAGCCGCTTGGGATCGACGATGACGCCGCCCTTGCCGCCGCCGTAGGGGATGCCCACGACCGCGCACTTCCAGGTCATCCACATCGCCAGGGCCTTGACTTCGTCGAGCGTCACGTCCTGGTGGTAGCGGATCCCGCCCTTCGCCGGGCCACGGCCCAGGTTGTGCTGGACGCGGTAGCCGGTGAAGACCTGGACCGACCCGTCGTCCATGTGGACCGGGAAGTGCACGGTGAACTCGCGGCGCGGTTCGCGCAGCACGAGCCGCAATCCGGGGTCGAGATTCAGGCGCTCGGCAGCAAGATCGAACTGTCGCTGCGCCACTTCCCACGCGTTGATGGGCGCGGCGACATTCTCGGTGGTCATCGAAGGAGGAACCTCATGTCGGGCGGCCATCCTGGGGCCGCCGCGTCGGTCTGGGTCGTCTCCCGGACGACCCCACGGGGCGCATCGATCGGTCCCATCGAAGCTCGCCGGACCAGCGACGCGCGACTCATGTGCGAGCGCGAGTATAGCCCGAGGTCGGTCGATCGCGCCGGTACGGAGGTACCGGTCCGCAAGGTTGTCGCAACCGAGCGGCAACCTGACGTTCGGCGGGTGCCGGCCAGCCGCGGACCCGTCCGTGCATCAGATGCACGCAACGGACCACCTTCGAGACGGTTCCACGATCACCGTGCAGAGGATGCGTCCCCGGATGCCGCATCCGTCGTATCGGCCGGTGTCGCCGCCTGACGAACGGCTTGCACGCGGCACCTGATGCGCCATTCGGACCGCCGCCCGGCGTGGCAGCCGCGGTTGCGTGCATTCGATGCACGCGCAAGCGGCCGATGCGGCGCCCGATGCCGCATCTCGTTCCGCGGACGGCTCTGCCCGGCCGGGGACGGCTCGGCCGGGCCCGGTCGGCCTACGGCGCCGGCGAGGCCGCCGGGGTCGACTGCTTCAGCAGCTCCTTGAGGTCGAAGATCGAGTTCGTCCCGGTCGGCAGCAGCATCACCTGGATCTTGTCGGTGAGCTTCTGGATGTACTGGTACTGCAGGATCTGGTCGGACAGCGACGCCGCGAGCACCTTGTTCGCCTGCGCCTGACCGTTGGCCAGCGCGACCGTGGAATCGGCTTGGCCCTGGGCCTGCGCGACCGCCTGCTCGGCCTGGATCTTCTTCTGCGCGAGGATCTGCTGCTCGGTCTGGACCTGCTGCTGGGCGACCTGCTTGGCCTCGATCGCCTGCTGGAACGCATCACTGAAGGCGATGTTCGCGATGTAGATGTCGTCGACGATGATGTGGTACTGGGCGAGGTTGGCGGCCAGCGCCTCCTTGGCCTTGGCACGGATCTCGTCGCGTGCCCCGAGGATCGCATCGACCTTGTACGCCGGGACGACGGTCTTGATGAAGTCGTTGAAGGCGGGGTCGATCACCTTCGATGCGAAGTCCGTGCCGACACGCTGGTAGAGGTCCGACGCGAACTGCCCGTCGACGTGGTAGTTCATGACGCCGGTCAGCTTGACCGTCTGGTACTCGGCGGACGCCGCGTCGATCTCCTGGAACTGATGGGGCTGGACGCGGGTGTCGATGGTCGCGACGTGCTGGACGATCGGCATGACGATATGCAGCCCGGGCTCGAGCGTGCCGGTCTGGACCGAGCCGAAGTTCGTCACGACGCCGACGTTGCCCGCGGGGACCTCGACGAACGGCTGCGAGAGGCCCACGACCACGAGCAGCAAGCCGATCGCGGAGCCCACGACGCCGCGGGCCACGTGGGCGCGCGGAACGGCCGGCACGCCGCCTCGCTGCGGGGTCGCTCGCCCGATCGGCAGCACGATGCCGAGGAACAGGCTCAGCCCCAGCACGATGACGCCGGTGAGCAGGATCAACAGGTTGATCATCGGGTGACGGACCTCGCTCGTTCGCAGCCATCTCCGGCCGGTCGGTCGAGCATAGCGTCCGGCGCGATTTCCCCGGTGTGGCGGGCCTCAGCTGGGTCGGTACATCACCGCCGCGCCGACGCAACCCGGTCCGAGGTGCGGTCCGACCGAAGCCCCGACCAGCTCGACCGTCACGGTCTCCGGGTCGACGTCCGGCAACCGGCGCAGCACCTCGGCGCGGAACTCCTCGACGTCGGGCGCCATCGTGTGGAGGATCGCGATCCGCTCGACCGGCCGCTCGAAGATCATCTCGAGCAGGCGCTCCCGGGCCTTCGAACGGGTGCGCACCTTCTCCGCGGTGGTCACCTCGCCGTGCTTGACCTGGATGATCGGCTTGACCGACAGCAGCGTGCCGATCGCGGCCTGGGTCCCGCTGATCCGGCCGCCCTTCTTGAGGTATTCCAGGGTCTCGAGCGCGACGTACATGCGCATGTCGGGGGCGCGTGACTCGAGCTCCGCGGCGATCTCCTCGGCCGGCACATCGGCCTCGGCGAGCTCGATGCCCATCCTCGCGAGGATGCCCTCGGCCATCGACGCGCCGAGCGAGTCGACCACGTGGATCTCGCGGTCCGGGAGCATGTCGCGCGCGACCTGCGCGCTCTTGATGGTCCCGGACAGCGTGGCCGCCACATGGATCGAGACGACCGCCTCGGCACCGCGTTCGAAGGCGGCCTCGTAGGCGTCCTTGAAATCGCCCGGCGACGAGGCCGCGGTCGTCGGGAACGGCGCATCCGGCGCGGTCATCCGCTTCCAGAAGTCGGGCCCGCTCAGCTCGACCCCCGCCTTGAACGACTCCTTCCCGAAGTTGACCACCAGCGGGACGATCGTGATGCCGGAGGCTGCGGCCTCGGCCGGATCCAGGTCGGACGCGGAGTCGGTGAAGATCGCGACGCGGGCCACGGGGCTCCTCCTCCGGGCGTGCCGGGGGCTCGGACCCTCGGCGGTTGCCGGGCATCATACGGGCCGCGTCCAGCACCATTCCCGCTACGCTGTACGCGAATGGATCGTTCGTTGTGGGCCGTGCTGGCCGGCACCTTCACGCTGCGCTTCAGCACCGGGCTCACCGGGGCGATGCTCGGCGTCTACCTCGCGCAGCTGCCGCGGCACGGCGGCCCCGAAGTCGATCCGATCGTCGTCGGGCTGTTCTCCGCGCTCTTCTTCCTCGCCGAGCTGGTCCTCTCCCCGATCTTCGGGGTCCTGTCCGACCGGATCGGCCACCACCGGGTGATGCTGTACGGACCGGCCTTCGGGGCGATCGCCGTGATCCTCACCGGGCTGACGACGAACCTGCCGATCCTCGGCGTGACGCGTGCACTGGAAGGTGCATCGACGGCCGCCAGCGTCCCATCGATCCTCGGCTTCATCGCGATCGCCACGGCGGGGGACGTGGCACTGCGCGGCAAGATGTCGGCGCGCTTCGAGGGGGCAACCCTGCTCGGTCTCGGCATGGGCTTCGCGGTCGCCCCGATCGCGTTCCAGCTCCTCGGCCCGGTGGCGTTCTTCGCGAACGCCGTCGTCTACGGCATCTCGCTGGCGATCTTCTGGACGGTCAAGGACCCCGAGGGCGAGCGCGCCGCGGTCAGCGCGCCCCATGTCAACTTGTCGCGCTACATCGACCTCGTCCGGAGCGCGCACGTCTGGCTGCTCGCGCCGACCTGGATCGCCGTCAACGCATCGATCGGCCTGTGGTTCAGCCAGTCGATCTTCCAGTTCGCCAAGGCGAACCCCGACTTCCCCGAACAGACGCTGATGCGCGGCTTCAGCGCGGTCCAGATCTCGGCGGCCGCGGTCGTGATCGGCGTGATCTTCGGGCTCGGGCTGCTCTACTGGGGCGGTCGATTCAAGAGCCTGCGCAGGACCACGATCATCCTCTACGGCATCCTCGGTGGTGCCGCGCTCGTCGCTGCCGGCCTGGTCATCAACCACGCGGACGGCTTGCCGCTGATCGTCCCGATCGCCGCGGCGGGCGTCGCGGGCTTCGGGTTGTTCGTGCTGGCCGGCGCCACCCCGGCGGCGCTTGGGCCTCCTGGCCGACATCTCGGAGCGGTTCCCGCGGGACCGCGGCGCGATCATGGGCCTCTATTCGGTCTTCCTCGCGATCGGCCAGATCACCGGCGCGTTGATCGGCGGGTACGCCGCCCACGTCCGGGGCATCGACGGGATGCTGGTCGCGACGGTCATCCTGCTGGCGGTCGCGCTGCTGCCCCTCTCCCAGTTGCGGCGCGACGAGGCATCGCTCACCGGCGCACCCGAGGCCGCCGCATGAGCCCGGCGCCGGACGGGCGTCCGTGGGTCCCGGTCCCGCTGGCGCGTGGGGCGCACGGTGCCGTCGTCGCTCCGCACCACCTGGCCACGACGGCCGGCCTCGGGATCCTGCGCCAGGGTGGCTCCGCGGTGGACGCCGCGATCGCGACCAACGCCGTCCTCGGGGTCGTCGCTCCCCAGAACTGCGGCATCGGGGGTGACGCGTTCTGGCTGATCTGGGACGCGGCCACGGGACGGCAAACTGCGTTGAATGGGTCCGGGCGGTCGGCGGGGGCGGTCGATGCCGCCGGCTTGCGAGCCGTCGGCCACGATCGGGTCCCGTTCCGGGGGCCGCTGAGCATCACGGTGCCCGGCGCCGTGCGCTCCTGGGGCGACGCACACACCAGCCACGGAACGCTGTCGCGCGAGGCGATCCTCGCCCCGGCCATCGAGCTGGCCCGCGACGGGTTCCCGGCGTCCGACGACCTCGTCGACGCGGTCGAGTCGATGGCCCCGATCGCCCGACGCCTGGCCGGCCCGGACGGCGGGTTCGAGGCGGTCTTCCGACCGCATGGTCGAGCGTGGCGCCCCGGCGAACGGGTCCGCTTTCCGGCGCTCGCGGACACGCTCGAGGGGCTCGCCCGCGACGGCTTCGATGCGTTCTACGAGGGTGCCATCGGGGACCGCCAGGTGCGCGCGCTCGCCGCGGCCGGCTGCCTGATCACCAGCGATGACCTGCGCGCCCACGCCTCGACGTGGGGCGAGCCGATCGACATCGACTATCGAGGTGTTCGAGCGACCACCCACCCGCCCAACAGCTCCGGCATCGTCGCGCTCGAGATCCTCGGCATCCTCGAGCGGCTCGAGCCCCCTCAGCGCGAGGCCTTCACCGAGCACGGCGTCACGGATCCGGCCTGGATCCACGCCGGGATCGAGGCCGCCAAGCTGGCGATGGCCGATCGTGACGCGTACCTCACCGATCCCGAGGCGGACGACGTTCCCGTCGAGCGACTGCTCGATCCGGCGCACTTGGACGACCTCGCCCGGCGCATCGATCGCAGTCGCGCCATGGCGCCGCTGGCCGCGACCAATCCGCCCGGCGGCGACACGATCTTCCTCGGCACGGTCGACGCCGCGGGCAACGCGGTCAGCCTGATCGAGTCGAACTGGGCCGGGTTCGGGTCGGGGATCGTCGATCCCGAGACCGGTGTGCACTACCACAACCGCGGCAGCTACTTCAGCCTGGATCCCTCGCACCCGAACGTGCTCGCGCCCCGGAAGCGGACGCTCCACACGCTGCTCCCCGGGATGCTGTTCCGTGCCGGTCAGCCCGGCCCGTGGATCGTCGTGGGGTCGATGGGCGGCGACGCCCAGCCGCAGATCCACGCCCAGTTCGTGAGCTCGGTCGTCGATGGCGGCCTCGACATCCGTACCGCCGTCTCCGCCCCGCGCTGGTACGTCGAGCCGCGTGAGCTGCTGGCGCCGCCGATCGACGTCCATCTCGAGTCACGCCACGAACCGGGCATCGCGGAGACGCTTCGGGCGATGGGTCACGAGCTGGTCCCGACCGCGGCATTCGACAGCGATCTCGGGCACGAACACGCCATCGAGCTCGTCGACGGTGGCCCCGCGGCCGCTGGCTCGGTCGTCGCGGCCACCGATCCGCGGAGTGAGGGCTTGCCGGCGGTCTGGTGACGCGTTCGGCCGTGCGGTCCGGCACGCTCGGCGCCGCACGAAACGTGTGCGATACTCCGCCTCGCCGGTGACGGGCGAGCGCTCACACGACGCCGTCACCGGCCCTTTCGTCCCCCGAGCGCGGCAGCCGGAGAGAGTCCGTGACCTCGAACGTCGGCCAGAACTACCCGTACACGAGCGAGACCGAGACCGACCGCGCCGCGACGATCGCGCGCCTCGTGTCCGAGCGCGACGGCCTGGCCGCGACGCTGAGCGCGGAGACCACGCCGCTGAACGGGGACGAGCGCTGGTGGGTCTGGAAGTGCCCGACGAAGGGCTGCGCGGGCCTGCTGCACGCTGCCGGCTACGCGGCGGCCAAGCATGCCGTCTACGTCGTGTGCGACGGGATCTGCGGCAAGACCTTCCTGCGCTGAGCACGCCCGTGACATCGGGCGTCACCGACCTCCCCGCCGCGCGTCGCCGCCTGCTCGTCGACGCGCTCGGGATCGCGGCATCGGCGATCGGCTTCGGGTTCGTGTTCGGCCTGGCGGCGCGCCAGGCCGGGTTCTCCCCGATCGAGGCCATGGCGATGAGCCTGATCCTCTTCGCGGGCGCCGCCCAGTTCGCCGTGGTCGGCTACATCGCGAGCGGCCTGCCGTGGCCGGCGATCATCGTGCTGACGGGGCTGCTCAACGCGCGCCATCTGCTCTACTCGGCGGCGCTCGCGCCGTGGCTCAAGGATGTCCCGTTCGCGCGCCGGGCGGTCGGCGCGCACCTCCTCACCGACGAGGCGTTCGCGTTGTCGATCGCCCACTTCCGCCGGCTGGGTCGCACCGACGAGTGGGGCTACTGGCTCGGCGCCATCGGCGCGACGTTGATCCCCTGGAACCTCGCGACCGCGGCGGGAGTGTTGCTCGGCGGCCAGATCCCGAACCCGAAGCAGTTCGGCGTCGACGTGATCTTCCCGGCGGCGATGATCGGTCTGTCGGTCGGCTTGATCACCGGTCGCCGCGAGCTCGTCGCGGCGATCGTCGGCGCGGGCGTCGGTGTCGCGGTCGCCCTCGCCACGAGCCCGCCGGTCGGCATCGTGACCGGCGGCCTGATCGGGCCGGCTGTGGGGCTGTTGGTGCCGGCGTCGGCGGCGCATGAGACCGCGCCACTCGGCACCGAGCCGTCGGCCGAGCGGTACGCGATGCCCGGCGCGCATTTCGAGCGCCCGCCGGATCCGCGTGACCCACCCGGTCCCGCGTCCTCGCCCGAACCCGGGCCGCCGCGCGACCCGAAGGACCGGCCGTGAGCACCGAGCTGGTCCCGCTCGCGGTGCTGCTCTTCGCCGTGACGTATCCGACCCGCGCGCTCGGACTCCTCACCCCGTGGCTCGCGCGGCTGCCGCGGACCGGCTTCGACTATCTCCAGCTGGTGGGCCCGGCCGTCCTCGCATCGCTGGCCGCGGTCGCGGTGATGGTCGTGGTCGACGAGACCAAGCGACCGCAGTTCCACGTCGGCATCGAATGGATCGCGGTCCTGGCCTGCCTGGCGGTCACGGCCTGGCGGCGCAACCTGCTCCTCGGGCTGATCGCCGCGGTCGGGATCGTGATCATCGCGCGCAACACGGGTGTGGCGCCGATCCCGGCCTGAGACGGCCCGAGTCGCGAGGGCGCCCTAGGCGCGGCGCGCGTCGACCTCGATCTCGACGAGCAGGCTCGGGTCCATCAGCCCGGCGACCGCCACCATGGTCGCCGCGGGCCGGATGTCGCCGAACACCTCGCCGTGGACGGCGGACAGCTCGCCGGACGACGCCATGTCGGTGACGAACATGCGGGTGCGGACAACGTCGGCCAGCGCGAACCCGCCCTCGTCGAGCGCCCGCTCGATGATCGCGAAGACCGCCCGCGCCTGACTCGCGACGTCGCCCGGGTGCATCGAGCGGCCGTCCGGGCCGGCGTCGGTCGTGCCGGCGACCCAGCACGTGTCGCCCACGACGATCGCCCGGCTGTACCCAGCGGTCGCCTCCCACGGCCCGCCCGACGAGATCCGCCGACGGCCGCCGCTCACTCCCCGAACCGCGGGTCGTCCGCCCGCCAGGCGAGCACCTCGGGATCGCGGGCGATGGCCAGCAGCAGCCCGGCGAGCAACGTGGTCCGCGGCACGATCGATTCGACGTCGAGGTACTCCGCCGGCGAGTGATCGTTGCCGCCGATCGGGCCAAGGCCATCGAGGGTCGGGACGCCCATGCCCGAGGTCGAGTTCGCGTCGGAGGCGCCGCCCGTCGAGGTATCCGCGACGATGAAGCCGAGCCGCTCGGCGACGGTTTCGGCATGCTCGACGAGCCGGCCGCTGCGGGCCAGCTTCTCCATGGGCAGCCAGGACACGAGGATGGTCGGCTCGACCGTCGTGTCGGGGACCTCGGTCGCCTCGCACACCGCGCGGATCGCGGCTTCCGCCTCCCGGAGTCCCTCGGCGGTCGTCGCCCGGACATCGACCTCCAGGTCGCACCGCTCGGCGACGACGTTCGGCCGCGTCCCGCCGGCGATCTTGCCGACGTTCACTGTGACGCCCGGCCAGCGGCCGTTCAACGCGTGGAGGTCGCGGACGATCCGGCTCGCCTCGAGGATCGCGCTGCGACCCTTCTCTGGTTCGACCCCGGCGTGGGCCGCGCGACCGTGCACGGTCAGACGCGTATCGAGGATGCCCTTGCGAGCCGAGACGATGTCGCCGTTGGCGCGGGCACACTCGAGGACCAGGCACGCATCGACGTCCGCGGCGGCCGCCATGATGTGGTCGCGGGAGCTCGGCGAGCCAACCTCCTCGTCGGGGTTGGCGATGAACGTCAGCCGCTCGAACGGCAGCCCGTCGAGCTCGGCGACGATCGACTTGAGCGCGTACAACCCGGCGAGCAAGCCCGATTTCATGTCGGTGACGCCCGGCCCGTAGGCCACGTCATCGTCGATGCGGAACGGGCGAGCGGCGGCCGTGCCGGGATCGAAGACCGTGTCCATGTGACCGACCAGCAGCACGCGCGGGCCGTCGGCCCTGCCGTGGAACGTCGCGACCACGGTGTTGGCGAATCGCTCGTTGGGATCGGGACGAACATCGATCTCGGCGCCGAGCTCCCCGAGGAACCGCGCCGTCCAGCGGCCGACCTCGTTCACCCCGTCCGGCGTGTACGACCCGCAGTCGATGTTGACGAGCCGCGCGAGGTCCTCGAGGTACGCAGGCAGGTCGGCCGTGATCGATGCGCGCAGCGCCTCGAGCTCCAGGTCAGTGGTCGCCGACGTCGCCGCGGCGGTCGAATCGGGCGTCCGGCTCGTCATCGGAGGCAGTCTACGCGTCGCCTCCGTTGCTATCCTGCCGGGACCGTGCGACTGGTCGAGATCCGCATGCTGGAGGGGCCCAACGTCTACCGGCTCGAGCCGGTGGTGAAGTTGGAGCTCGCCGTCGGACGGCGCCGGACGTGGTACGGGCAGCGCGACCCGGGCCGGCATGCGCTGGTCCAGCTCGGTGCCGCGGTGCCGGCCAAGGAGTGGCCGGACCCGATCGCCGCGACCGTCGCGTGGGTGCGCCGGCTGCGGGTCGATCATGGGGAGGGCCGTTCGGGGGTCGTCGTCCACCGCTCGTCGGACCCCGGGCATTGGATCGTCACGTTCCCGTGGGTCGGCGAGGAGCGGGCGCGCACCCTCACCGAGGCTGCCCTCGCCCTCGCCGAGCGCGACGTCTCGCCGTCACGCACCGCGCGGCTGACCGGGGCGCAGGAACGCCTGCTGACGAGGTGGACCGAGCGGATCGCGGCTGCCCGGACCTCGCCGCCACCGTGGATCCGCGACGCCGACCGGCGGATCCCCGCGATCTCGATCTCGGGCACGAACGGCAAGTCGACGGTCTCGCGACTCATCACCCACATCCTGGTCGGGGCCGGCCGTCACGTCGGGACGACGACCTCGGACGGGGTGCTGGTCGACGAGCGGATGGTCGAGCCGGGCGACTGGACCGGGCCGGGTGGCGCGCAACAGATCCTGCGTCGCTCGGACATCGATGTCGCCGTGCTCGAGACGGCGCGTGGCGGGATCGTGCTTCGCGGCATGGGCTACGAGTCGAACGAGGCCTCGGTGCTCACCAACGTGTCGTCCGATCACCTCGACCTGCAGGGCATCCACACGCTGCCCGAGCTCGCCGAGGTCAAGTCGACGATCGCGCGGGTGACCAAGCCCGACGGCTGGGTCGTCCTCAACGGCGACGATCCGCTGGTGGCGGCGGTCGGCCGGCGCGTACGTGCCCACGTCGCGTATTTCTCGATCGCTCCCGGCGGGCCGCCGCCGGTCGTCCGCCGGCACGTTGCCAGCGGGTGGCCGCGCGTATCTCCTTGCCGACGGGTGGCTCGTCGAGGCCGAGGGCGAGCGGGAGTCCCGGATCGTCGAGGTCGGCCGTGTCCCGATCACGATCGGTGGTCTGGCCCGCCACAACGTCGCCAATGCGCTCGCTGCCGCGGGTGGCGCGCGGGGCCTTGGGGCGTCGCTCGCGCAGGTGCGCGATGGCCTGATCGACTTTGCTCCCTCAGCGGAGCGCTCGCCGGGACGGCTCAACATGTTCCGCAAGGGAGCCCGCCTCGTCATCGTCGACTTCGCGCACAACGAGGCAGGCATCGACGCCGTGCTCGATGTCGCCGAGGGCGTGGCCGCAGGTGGCGCCGGCCGGACCGCGCCGATCACGGTGATCATCGGGACGGCCGGCGATCGACCGGACGACACGCTCCGCGGCATCGGACGGATCGCGGCCCAGCGCGGCCAGCGCGTGGCGATCAAGGAGACGCGGAAGTACCTTCGCGGCCGGACCGCGGCGTCGGTGGTCGGCGAGCTGTTGGCCGGCGTCAAGGCCGGCGGCGGCGTGCCCGCCGACGTGCCGGTCTATCCGTCCGAGACCGCGGCGCTCCGGGCGGAGCTGAACGGTGCCGGCGGCTCGGGCCATGGTCGTGGCGTCGACGCGCCACGGGTCATCGTGCTGATGTGCCACGAGGAGCGCGATGAGGTCTTCGAGCTGCTCGCGGAGATGGGCGCGCGGCCGGTCGACATCGCCTCGGAGCTCACGACGATCGTGCCGCGGCTCCAGGAGCGCCCGCGTCGTGGCTGATCCAGGCGGATGGCCGGCGCCCGCCGACCATTGGCGCCATTCGCCATCGTTGACGCCGCTCGCCAACGGCCGGCGCCACTCGCCGACGGCTGGCGCGGCCCACCGGAGCTGGCGCATGATGCACCGGACGCGGTAGGCGTCCTGCAGGCCGCCGACGGGAGGGTACGCAACCATGGAGACCGTGATCGGGATCGCGCTGATCGTCATCGCGGCGCTCGAGATCTGGTACATCGTGCGCACGGTCCAGGCGAACATGGGTCGCCCCTGACTCCTCGCCGGGCCGCCGAGCGCTTATGGCGGCGAGATATGCACTTCCAGACTCCTATGGCCGGCCTCAGCCCGGTTGGTGGCGGCGCATGCACCTCGTGATGCGTCACGCGCCAAAACCTGCGGAATCTGGCGTCTCATCGGCCATAACAGTCCGCGGATGAATGTTCTGCCGGGTGCCCGGAGGGTTGGCGCCGGTCGCCGTGCATGGGCGGCGCCGGAACCGCCGCGTCACGACGCCGGGTCGGCCACCAGCAACCCGTCCTCGACCGCCCACGCCACGCGAACCTTGTCGCCACGGTCCAGCGCTTGGCGGATCGCCGTCACGGGACTCCCGCGCCGCGACGCGCTGACCGCCGTCGAGCACGAGCTCGTACCGGGTGTCCGGCCCGAGGTTGAGCACCTCATCGACCGTCGCGTCTGCGACATTGGCTCCAGGCGGGAGTGCGGCATCGGATCGGACGATGCGGATCCGTTCCGGTCGGACGACCAGCGCGCCAGCGGCGCCGTGCGCCAGTGACGCCCCGTCGGCGGTTGCCCGTCCGACCCGCCAGCGCGACGGACCGCGGGTCATCCAGCCCCCCGCATCGCCATCGGTCTCGTACTTGCCGCGCAGGATGTTCGACTCACCGATGAAATCGGCCACGAACAGCGACGTCGGTCGGTCGTAGAGGTCCTCGCCCGTGCCGAGCTGCTCGATGCGGCCGGCGCTGAAGATCGCGATCCGGTCGCTCATCATCAGCGCCTCTTCCTGGTCGTGCGTCACGTACAGCACGGTCGCCCCGAGCTGTCGGCTCACATGGATGATCTCGAGCTGGAGCGACTTGCGGAGCTTCCGATCGAGCGCGCCCAGCGGCTCGTCCATCAGCAGCAGCCGCGGCTCGAACACCACGGCCCGGGCGAGCGCCACGCGCTGTTGCTGCCCGCCCGACAGCTGGCGCGGATAGCGCGCGCCGAGATCGCCGAGCTTGACGAGTCGCAGCGCCTCGTCGACCCGTCGATCGATCTCGGAACGCGGCCGTCCGCGCATCCGCAGCGGGAACGCCACGTTCTGGGCGGCGGTCATGTGCGGGAACAGCGCGTAGTTCTGGAAGACCATCCCGACGTCGCGGCGGTACGGCGGCGTGTGGGTCATGTCGCGCCCGTCGATCTCGATCGAGCCGCCGCTCGGGCTCATGAAGCCGGCGACCATGCGCAGCGTCGTCGTCTTGCCGGATCCCGACGGTCCGAGGAGCGTCACGAACTCGCCGCGCCGCACCTCGAGATCGACCCCGTCGACGGCCACCGTGCTCCCGAACGACTTGCGCAGGTCGCGCAGCGCCAGCGCCGGCGGATCGGTGCGCTCGGGGGTGGCGGCTCGCCGCGTCTCGGTCATTGGCTGGGCGCCTGGCGGCGGACCACGAACAGCAGGACGAGCAGCGTCGTGGTCACGACGAGGAGGGTCGTGGAGACGGCGGCGACCGTCGGGTCGACCACCTGGCGAACCTGCTCCCACATCTCGACCGGCAGCGTCCGGAAGCGTGCGGACGTCATGAAGATCGCGACGACGACCTCGTCCCACGACGTGATGAACGAGAAGATCGCGCCGGCCAGGACGCCGGGCAGGATGATCGGCAGCGTCACGTGCTGGAAGCTGCGGCGCGGGTTCGCGCCCAGGTTCGCCGCGGCGAGCTCGAGGTTGCGGTCCATCGTGCGCAGCGACGTCCCGACGTTGACGATCACGAATGGGATCGCGAGCGCGGTATGGGCGAGCACCAGACCGACGAGTGAGCCCGCGATCCGCCACTGGACGAACAGCCCGAACATGCCGATCGCGATCACGACCACCGGGACGATCAAGGGCGACAAGGCGAGCGCGTTGACGAGGGTCCGCCCCGGGAAGCGCCGCGCACGGCTCAAGCCGAGCGCGGCCAGCGTGCCGAGCGTGGTGGCCACCACCGCAGTGAGGACCGCGACCTGGGCGCTGTGGGCGATCCCCGCTGCCCACTGCGGGTCGGTGAACATCCGCTGGTACCACTGCAGGCTGAACCCCTCGGGCGGGAAGCTCAGGATCTGGGCCTGGGTGAAGCTCATCGGGATGATGACCAGCGTCGGGGCGAGGAGGTAGAAGACCGTCAACGCGCCGAGCGCCGCCATCAGCAGCCGGCGCGGCTGCCGCCAGGATTCGCTCACGACTGGCTCATGCGTCGTCACCGTCAGTCCTCGACCACGCTCCCGAAGACGTCGCCGATCCGGATCGCCCGTGAGGCGATGAACAGGAAGACCAAGGTGATCCCGATCAGCAGGACGCTCAACGCGGTCCCGAAGCCCCAGTCGAGTCGCTGCTGGATCTGCTGGACGATGACCTGGCTGATCATCTGGTCCTTGAGCCCGCCAAGCAGGGCCGGCGTGATGTAGAAGCCGAGGGCCAGCACGAAGACGAGCAGGCACCCGGCGAGCACCCCGGGCATGCTCAACGGCACGAACACGCGGAGGAACGCCGTCGTCGGGGAGGCGCCGAGATTGGCGGCGGCACGGCCGAACTCGGGGTCGATCCGGCGCATGACCGCGTACAGCGGCAGCACCATGAACGGCAACAGGATGTGGGACATCCCGACGATCACGCCCCCGGTCGTCCGGATCAGCGTGAGCGGCTCGTCGATGACCCCGAGGTCGAGCAGGAACCGGTTGATGACCCCGGTGTCGCGCAGCAGCACCTGCCACGCGAACGTCCGGACCAGCAGGCTGGACCAGAACGGCAGCAACACCGCGATCAACAGGACGCCGGCGACCCTGCCCGGCACGATCGTCATGAGGTAGGCGTACGGGTAGCCGATGACCAGGCACGTGACGGTCGCGATCAGCGCGATCCAGAACGTGTTGGTCAGCACCCGCACGTAGGCCGGCTCGGCGAAGAACCGCTCGTAGTTCGCCAGCCCCGCGCCCGGTGGGTCAGTGACGCTGCGCAGGCCCATCGCGAGCAGCGGCGACGAGGAAGAAGACCGTGAGGAAGACCACCGCCGGCACGGCCAGCAGCGCCCAGCGATCGAGTCGCCAAGCCGGCGAGGCCCGGCCGCGCGGGGCGGCCGCGGCCTGCCGACGGTCGACATCTGTCGGATCGGGCTAGTCGCTCACCCGCCCTTCCAGGCCTGCCAGGCGGCGTCGATCGCCTGGAAGTTGTCGATGAGGTACTTGTCGTCGAAGTAGGCCGAGTTCTCGTCGGCGTTGGTGACCGACAGGTCGTTGAGCATCGTGGGGTTCGGCGTCGAGTTCTTGTTCGTCGGGCCGTACGGGATGTACTGCGAAGGCCCGGCGTTGTTCGCCGCGCAGATCGTGTACGCGATGAACTTCATCGCCGCGTCCTTGTTCGGCGAGCCTTTCGGGACGACCAGGTAGTCGGCGGTCACGATCTGCTGGTTCCATTGGATCTCGACCGGCTTCTTGTCGATGTTCTTGGCGCTCCAGCCGCGCCCGTTCCAGATCATCGACATGGCGACCTCGCCCGAGCCGATGAGCTCCTGGGACTCGGCGCCCGATGCCCAGAACACGAGGTCGTCCTTGATCGTGTCAGCTTCTTCGTCGCGCGGTCGAGGTCGAGCGGGTAGAGGTCGGCCGGCTTGACCCCATCGGCCATCAGCGCGAACTCGAACATGCCACCTTCGGAGTAGTCCCACGCCCCACGCTTGCCCGGGATCTTGGTGGTGTCGAAGTAGTCGGCCCAACCCTCGGGGACCTTGCCGGCGGTCTTGTCGGTGTTGTAGGCGAGCACGACGCCGTAGGTGATGTCGGGGATCCGATAGTTGCTCGAGCCCAAGGCCTCGTTGAGCTCGTCGCGCGGGATCAGGCTGAAGTCGAGCGGCTCGAGCAGGGCGGCTGTTCGCGTCGAGGCCGAAGTCGTTGCCGACGTCGACGACGTCCCATGTCACCTGGCCGGCCTCGACCTGGGACTTGATCGTCGCGTTCGAGGAGTTCTCGTCCTCGGTGAACTTGACGCCGGTCAGCGCGGTATAGGGCTCGAGCCAGGCCTTGCGCTGGGCTTCCTGGTACGCGCCGCCGAACGAGACGAAGCTCAGCGTCACGCCATCCTGCTTGGGCGGGTTGCACGCCGCCGAGGCGGCTGCGCTCTCCGAGGCAGCCGGGGCCGACTCGCTCGAGGCCGGCTCGCTGGCCGCCGGCGCCGACGATGGTGCCGATGTCGCGGCGCCACCTCCGGTCGAACAGCCCGTGACGATCGCGATCGTCGAGAGGAACGCGGCGATACCCGTCCAGGGACGCATGGTCGATCCTCCTCCTCGGCCGCACCCGGCCGTCTCGTCCCCCTCCCCCAGGACCGGCTGCATCGTAGACCGCCGCGCAAGGCCGGAACAACGGCGAGCCGTCGATCGGACGCGTGCGAGGATGGCGCCGATGGACGGCCTTCTCCTCGTCAACGGCCGGCTGTTCACGGCACGACCCGGCGAGTCGCCCAGGTCGGGCGGCATCGCGATCGGCAACGAGCGGATCGTCGCGGTCGGCGGGGATGACGAGGTCCGCGCCGCGCTCGGTCCGGACGTGCGCCTGGTCGATGTCGGGGGCCGGTCGATCCTGCCCGGCTTCGTCGACCCGCACAACCATCTCGCCTTCACCGGCGCCGAGCTGGCGTCCGTCGACGTGCGCTATCCCGGGGTCGGGTCGATCGCCGACCTCGTGGCGCGCATCGCCGAGGCGGCGGAACGGACCCCCGACGGGACGTGGATCCGCGCGGTCGGGCTGAACCCGGAGATGTTCCCCGACCGGCGGCTGCCGACGCGCTGGGACCTCGACGAGGCGACGCGCGTCCATCCGGTGCTCGTCCAGCACATGAGCGGCCACCACGCGCTGGCGAACAGCCTCGCGCTCGAGCAGCGCGGCCTGGATGACGACGCGCCGGATCCGGAGGGTGGCCACCTCGTCCGCGACGACCACGGCCGCCTGACCGGCTACTGCCTCGACGCGGCCCAGGCGCTGGTCGTCCCGCCGGGCGTCGACATCGGCCACCACGGCCCAGGGTTCCACGACGACGCGCCACTCGACGAGGTCGTCGGCGACATCGAGCGCGGGTCGGCCGCGCTACGTCGCGGCGGGCATCACGTCGATCGTCGACGCGCAGGTGACCCGCCGCGAGCTCAGCGGCTACCGCGCGGCCCTCGAGCGTCGGCTGCTGGGCGTCCGGGTCACCGCGATGCCGATCTCCTCGCAGCTCGACGCGTTCAGGGCGCTCGGCATCGCCGGGCCGCTTCGGCGACGACCGACTCGCGATCGGGCCGATGAAGTTCTACGCCGACGGCGCGCTGACCGGTGGGACGGCGGCGTTCAGCGACGCCGTACGGGCCGGGCTGGCGAGTTCACCGGCTCGCTGTACTGGTCATCCGAGGCGGCGTTCCGCGAGGCGATCGTGACAGGCGCACGTCGCCGGCTGGCAGATCGGCGTCGCATGCCCAGGGCGACCGGGCGATCGACCGGGTCCTCGACGCCTACGAAGCGGCACTCACCGCGCGATCCGCGGACGGACCACCGCCATCGGATCGAGCACTGCGGCGGGCCGCGCCCCGATCAGCTCGAGCGGATGGCCCGGCTCGGGGTCATGGCCGTCGGCCAGCCGCGCTACTTCTGGGATGCCGGCGACGCCTGGCTCGGCGCGTTCGACGCCGAGCGCGCCCATCGACTCCAGCCATACCGCGAGATGATCGAGGCCGGCGTCCGGTTCGCGCTCTCGAGCGACGCCCCCGTCGCGTCGTATCGGCCGCTCGACACGATCGTCGCGGCAATGCGGTCGGCGGACCGTGTCGGGCGCCGTGATCGGTCCCGGGCAGGCGCTGACGGTGGACGAAGCGGTCCGGGCGTGCACGCTCGACGCCGCCGCGTCGGCCTTCGTGGACGAGCGACTCGGCTCGCTCGAGGTGGGCAAGCTGGCGGACGTCGTCGTCCTCGATGGCGACCTCTTCGACACGGCGCCGGATCGGATCGCCGAGCTCGGCGTCGCGCTGACGCTGGTTGGCGGCCGGCCGCGTCTACGACCCGGAACGACGGAGCGCGACCAGCGACAGCATCTCGTAGGCGAGGTTCGCCGCGAGGAACGCCGTCTGGCCGGCCGGGTCGTACGCGGGGATGACCTCGACGACGTCGAAGCCGACGAAGTCGATCCCGGTCAGGCCGCCGGACGATCGCCAGCAGGTCGTGGGCCGACAGCCCGCCCGCCTCGGGCGTGCCGGTCCCCGGCGCGAATGCCGGGTCGACGACGTCGATGTCGTAGCTGATGAACGCGGTCGCGTCGCCGACGCGCTCGCGGATCCGGGCCGCCGTCGCCTCGAACCCGATGTCGAGCACCTCCTCGGTCGTGATGTAGTCGAGCCCCAGCTCGTCGCGCAGCCCCGTCCAGTCGCCGGAGTCGTAGACCGAGCCGCGGAGCCCGACCTCGATCGAGTGCGTCGACGTCGACCAGGCCCTCCTCGATCGCGCGGCGCATCCACGTCCCGTGGTTGTACTTCTCCCCGAAGTAGCTGTCCCAGGCGTCGGTGTGCGAATCGAAGTCGATCACCGCGACCGGTCCGCGCGACCGCGTCGCCCGAAGGTGCGGCAGCGTGCACGCGTGATCGCCACCGATCAGCAGCGGGACCACGCCCGCCTCGACGATCGGTGCCACGGCCTCCTCGATCGCCGCGTAGCTGCGCTCGATGTAGCCCGGGCACGATCGCCACGTCGCCGTAGTCGACGCAGGACAGGATGTCGAACGGCTTGACGTCGAGGTTCGTGTTGTACGGCCGGAGCATGACGCTCGCGGTCCGGACCGCGGTCGGCCCGAACCGGCCGCCGGCCCGGTAGGTCACGCCGGTGTCGAACGGCACGCCGACGATCGCCAGATCGACGTCCTCGAGCGACCGGACGTAGGGCAGGCGGGCGAACATCGACGGCCCGGTGAAGCGCGGGCTCTTGAGCGAGTCCTCCGGGACGTAGCGCGGCGCCCCGGGCCGGCTCATCCTTCGGGGGCCTCGAGCTCGCCCGGATCGGCGAACGCGGTCCCGCCGCGCGACGCGCCCGACGCCGCCATCGCCTCGCGGTAGACGCCGATCGCGTCGTCGACGCAGCATCACGACGAGATCGCCCGGGATCGCCCGGCGGAGCGCCGTCCGGACGGCGGTCATCTCCTCGAGCATCTTCTCCGCCTGCGTCGTCCGCGGCCTGCCCGTTGGCCTTCGCCGTCCGCACGCCCTCGATCACGTTGGTCGCGGTCTCGCCCGGCGCCCGCCCGCGGAGGTTCTTGTCCTCGCGGACGATGACCTCGTCGAACGCGCCCGCGGCGATCGCCCCGTACTCGCGCTGGTCGTCGTCGCGGCGGTCGCCCGGGATGCCGATCACGCCGATCGCGCGACCCTTGCGGACCGTTCGTGACCGACGGCACCGATCCGGCCGGCCTTGGTCTGCGGCTCGACCATCATCCGGGTCGACGAAGTCGGCGAGCTGGCGCATCCCGTCGACGTTGTGGCAGTAGTCGATCACGACCCGCACGCCGCCGACGTCGAGCAGGTTCAGGCGGCCCGGCGCCTGGAAGAACGACGTCGAGAACGTCCGCAGGCCCTGGCGGATGTCGTGGAGATGCGCACCGGCGGCCCACGCGGCGGCCGCGGCGGCCAGCGCATTGGCCACGTTCATCCGGGCACGGCCGCCGAACGTCGCCGGGATGAGGTGCGTGTAGAGGACCGGCATCTTGCGGCTGCCCAAGCGGAGCACGATCAGCTCGCCCTGGTCGGTCGACTCGAGGCAGAACGCGGCGTTGCCGCGCGACGTGTGGCCGTCGACCCGGTCGAAGCCGTCCTCGCCCTTCTCGGTGGCCATCGAGAACAGCACGACCCGTCCGGCGCAGTGCCGGCCCATCCGGTAGACGTGCGTGTCGTCGGCGTTGAGCACCGCGGTGCCGGAACGGGGAACGGCCTCGACGACGACGCCCTTGACGTTGGCCAGCTGGCCGATCGAGTCGATGCCGCCGAGACCCAGGTGGTCGCCGGTCACGTTGGTCACGACCGCGACGTCGTTGCGGTCGTAGCCGAGGCCCTCGCGCAGGATCCCGCCGCGGGCGACCTCGAAGACCGCCGTGTCGACGGTCGGGTTCTGGAGCACCATCTGGGCCGACTTCGGCCCCGACATGTCGCCCTTCTTGATCAGCCGGCCGTCGATCACGATCCCGTCGGTCGAGGTCATGCCGACGCGGCGGCCCATCAGCTTGAGGATGTGGGCGATCATCCGGACGGTCGTGGTCTTCCCGTTGGTGCCGGTCACGCTGATGATCGGGATCCGGGCGTTGGCGCCGGGCGGGAACAGCAAGTCGATGACCGGCCGCGCGACGTACTGCGGCTCGCCCTCGGTCGGGTGGGTGTGCATCCGGAACCCGGGGGCCGCGTTGACCTCGACGATCGCCCCGCCGGTCTCGCGGACCGGCGTCGTGATGTCCGGGCAGATGAAGTCGATGCCCGCGACGTCGAGGCCGACGATCTGCGCGGCGGTCTCGGCGATCTCGACGTTGTCGGGGTGCGCCTCGATCGTGCGGTCGATCGAGGTGCCGCCGGTCGACATGTTGCCGGTGAGGGCGAGCTTGACCCAGGCGCCATCGGGCGGGACCGCGTCGAGCTCGTAGCCCTGGGCGCGGACCAGCTCCTCCGCGGCCTCATCGATCTTGATCCGGGTCAGCACCTTCTCGTGCCCGATGCCGCGGCGCGGGTCGGCGTTGGCGATGTCGACCAGCTGGCGGACCGTGTGCTCGCCGTCGCCGGTGACCGATGCCGGCACGCGTTCGGCGATCGCCGCGACCTTGCCGCCGATCACGAGGCAGCGGTAGTCGTTGCCGTCCACGTACGTCTCGACCACGACGTCGCCCGAGCGGCTCTGGCGCGAGCGCACCCGGAAACGCGTCACGGACGGCCTCCTCCGAGCGCAGGTCGAGGTGGACGCCGCGACCGTGGTTGCCGTCGAGCGGCTTGACCACGCACGGGAAGCCGAGTCGCTTCGCGACCGTCGACGGCATCGTCGGCCGTGGTCACGACGTCGGCGCGCGGGACCGGCAGGCCGGCACTGTCGAGCAGCCGATTGGTCAGGCTCTTGTCGGACGCCACGTCGACGCCGATCGCGGACGTCTTCGAGGTCATCGTGGCGCGGATCCGCTGCTGGTGGACGCCGTGGCCGAACTGGACCAGCGAGTGGCGGTCGAGCCGGATGAACGGGATGTCGCGGCTGACCGCCTCGTCGATGAGCGCCTGGGTCGACGGGCCGAACGCCTGGCGCTCGGCGAGCCGGATCAGGTTCTCGAGCTCGTTCGCGAAGTCGAAGAAGACGTCGGGGTCGTCAGGGGCGACGAGGTGGTTGACCAGGTGGACGGCCATCCGGCCCGCCTCGAGGCCGACCGCCTCCTCGCGGTACTCGTAGATGCAGTTGTACTGGCCGCGGATACCAGCCGAGCGGGTCTTGCCGTGGCGGACGTCGGTGCCGGCGAGGTTCTGGAACTCGAGCGCGATGTGCTCGGCGATGTGCCCGGCCCACGTGCCTTCCTGGAGCCGCGTGATGAAGCCACCACGGCGACCGAGCGAGCAGGCGTGGTCCTCGAGCGTCGGGATCAGCGCGACCAGCGCATCGCTGAACCCGGGCAGCCGGTTCGACGGGAAGTCCTCGAGCACGCCGAGATCGACGAGCAGCCGGATCGACCGGCTCGCGTGCCCAGTAGTTGGGCCCGCGCAGGACGCGGGTCTCGAGGATCCGCAGCGTCGGGAGCGGCGTGGTCGGGACCGCGGTCGCAGCCGGGCGCGGCGCGCGTCGCGCGCGGTCGCTTCGGCTTGGTCCGCGTTGGCTCGGCCGTCTCGGTCACGCTCGCCCTCCTGCGGTCGACGGAAGGGCGGTCAGTGTACGGCGGGTCGCCGTGCCCGGAACGCCGACACATCGACGGGTCGATCAGCTCGACGCGGCCTCGCCACCGGGCAGCGCATGGAGCGACGGCGTCACGATCCGCTCCCGCTTCTGCAGGTCGAAACGGTAGCCGGCGGGCAGCGAGTGGAGGACGACACCGCTGATCATCAGCGGCCGGTGGCCCTTGACCTCCCAGGCGTCCGTCTCGCGACCGAGCGCCGTCGACGATCGTGATCGACCCGCGCCCGATCACCTCCATGACGTGGTCCGGGCCGACGACCCCGGCCGTGTCCTCGTCGACGCCGAGCCCGAGCAGGCTCGGGTTCTGGGCGATGAGGCTGAGGAGGCGGCCGAGGCGGTTCCGCTGCTGGAAATGCTGGTCGACGATGACGCCCGGGAGGACGCCGAGACCGGCCGCGATCTGGGCCATCCGGTGCTTCGGGGTCGCGCCCGAGGCGCCGAACGCGATCATGTGGCTCGACATCGCCGACGCTCCGGCGCTGGTGCCGGCCACGACGGCGCCCTTGCGGAACTGCTCGAGGACCGCGTCGGCCATGCGCGTGCCGCCGATCGTCGATGACAGCCGCAGCTGGTTGCCACCGGTCATGAAGATGCCGGTCGCGTCGCGCAGCGCGAGCGCCACCGTGTCGTCGTTGGCCTGCGCGCGGGTGATCGCGTGGATGGCTCGGACCTTCTTGACGCCGAGCTCGCCGAGCACCTGCTTGTAGCGCTCGCCGGCCAGCTCGCCGAGCGACGACGCGGTCGAGATCACGACGACCGTCCCGTCACGGCCGCCGGCGAGACTCGCGAAGCGGCTGAGGATCACGCGGTCACGGACCTTGTCCTCCGCGCCGCCGATGATGATGACGTGTCCGTCGGTCACTGGGCTTGGCTGGGCTCCCGGGCGCGTTGATGTTCGCGACAGGATACCCGGGGCAGCGTGCCTGGGGCTGGACGAGGCGAAGATAGGCCCTCGCGTACCATGCCCGGCATGCTTCCAAGCGGAGCGCCCGGCAGCGGGTCGTACCCGACGCTCGGCAACGGCTCACCCCGCGACAGACCCGGCCGCGTGTCCGTATCTCGGCCTGCCTGACGACCCACGCTCGCGCTTCGTGTTCGCCACGCCGGCTCATCGGTGCTACGCCAAGCGCAAGCCGGCTGAAGTGGACATCGAGCACCAGGGCCGCTATTGCCTCTCGGCTCAATTCGTGTCCTGCCCTCGATACCATCCCGTGACCACGCCGACCGCTGCCCCGAGCCACCCGGTGCCCGATGGTCGCTCCGCCGAAACGGCCGCCAAGACCGACTCCGTGATCTCGATCCTTGACACGGTGCGTCCCGCGATCGAGCAATTGGACCGGGTTCGTCCGGTCGGTGCCGCCGATCCAGGTCTGCCCGCGCCCGAAAGCCTGCCGCGGGGGCCCATTCCCAGCATCCTCAAGCCCGTTCCGGAGCCAGTGGCGTCGCCCCCCGAAGCGCTGCCCTCCGAAGCGCCATCGAGCACGCGACGCTTCGTCTATCGCCGGTTCACCCTGCTCATCGCTGTCGCCATCGTCGCCGTCGTGATCCTGATGACGTTCGGTCCGACGATCCGTCTTCTGCTCACCGGGTAGACACCACACCCACTCCGCGGGCACGCGTGAACGATATTCCGAACATTTGCGCGGAATATGTGTGGATTCTGAGCGGCGTTGTGGTGTATGGTAAACAAGGCCGGGTGTCACTAAAGCGCGCGAACGCCCTGGCCGGAGATCGGCGCGCTGTCCTGGACCCCGGGGGAAGTCGGAGGACCAGCGGATGGGCCGCCGAAAACATCGACTGATCGCATTGCCCGCCAGCATCGGGCTGCTTCTTGCCGTGGCGCTGACAGCGTTCGCCTACGGCCCCCAGGTCCCGACCACGATCACGGTGACCCCCAGTTCGGGAACGTTCCTGTGCGGCCACCCCAGCGCCGTTATCGGCCACCGTGCTGGACCAGGACGGGAAGCCGATCAAGGGCGTGACGGTGACCTGGTCCTTCGCGACGTCTCCCTCGAACGCGGACCGCATCCTCCAGGCGACCAGCAAGACCAACAAGGACGGGGTCGCTCGCACGATGGTCAAGCTTGCGTGCGTTGCCGGTGATCGAGTGATCAAAGCAACAGCGGGGAACATCAGCGGGACGGCCGTGATCCACGTCAACCTCGGCCATCCTGGCAAGCCACAGGGCGCGGTGCTGGGGCTCACCTCGGTGCGACTCCCCGATACATCGTTGGTCGTGGTGGACGCGTCTCCCCTACAGCCCGTCCCATTCCTCGCGATCGGCCTCGCGATGTTCGTGGCTCTGGTCGTGGGTACCCGATTGATGTTCCGGGCCCGCCGCCGATCGGAGTAATCGGCCAGGATCCCTGCGCGGTATCCAGTTGCTCGTGACCGGCGAACCACCATATCCGCCTCGGCGTCGGCGCCGTCGAGTCGTCCTCATGCTCCTCGGCCTCGGGCTGCTCGCCCTGGTGTCCATCGCGGGTGTGCTCGCCATCACCCGCTACCTACCGGCGATCGATGAGGCGCGCGCACTCCGTGCGGACATCGAGCTGGTGGCGACGCGCGCCATGACCTCCGGACTCGCGATCGATCGCCCCACGATCGAGGGTCTCAAGAACGACGTCGCGGCGGGACGTCGGCGACTCGACGAGCTTGCCGACCTGGTCGCGAATGACCCCCTGATCGGGGTCGCTCGGGCGCTTCCGCCGACCAATCCGACGTGCGTCGGGTGGACTCCCTGGTGGCCTCCTCGCGCGAGCTGTTCTCGGCGGCTGATGAGGGGCTTGCGATCGCCGATCGCTTCGTCGAGATCAAGGCAGCCCACGAGCTGAGCCCTGGTGAGACGACGACGCTTCCGGCCCTCGTCGAGCTCATGGCGACATCGCGGGATCGTGCCGTTGCCGCCCAGGGTGCCTTGCGCGCGGCCCAGCAGTCGTTGCTGACCATCCCGGATGGTCCCGGCGGGGTCCTTGGAAGCCAACGCGATGCGATGGCCGATCGCATCGCCACGTACGCGCCACTCATCGACGCCTACGTGGACCTCAGCGAACGGCTGCCGGCGATCCTGGGATGGGACGGCACCGCCGCTACCTCGTGCTGACCCAGAACCCGGCCGAGCTTCGGCCGACGGGCGGCTTTACCGGGAGCTACGGCATCATCACGTTCGATCGCGGCCGGGTCACGGAGCGGACGTTTCGGGACGTCTTCCTGCTCGACCTTCCCTGGGACTTTCCATTCATCAGCCGCCGACCGAGCTGGCGAACTACCTCCTGGGACCGGACCAGCCGTGGCAGCTGGCCGACGCGAACTGGTCGCCCGACTTCCCGACGAGCGCCCGCGACGCGCTCCGGCTCTACACGAACGAGTCGGGCGACGACCGGATCGACGGCGTCCTGGGGATCACGACGTACACGATCGACGAGCTGCTCGAGGTCACAGGCCCGATCGCGGTGCCCGAATACGGCGCCACCATCGCGTCCGGGCGAGACGACGCTCAAGACGCTCCAGCTGACGCGGGTCGCCGAGCCGGGCGAGAACCGAAAGGCGTTCCTGTCGACGTTCGCCGACCGACTGTTCGCCGGCCTGCTCAGCCTTCCGCCGCTCGAAGTGGGCCGAGGTCCTCGGCAAGGCGGACACGTTCCGCGAGCAGCGCCTCCTCCTGGCATGGTTCAAGGATCCGCGACGATCAGGCGCTCGTCAGCCGCAGGCGGCTTCGACGGCGCGGTTCGCCAGGATCCCGGCGACTTCGTCTACCCCGTCGATTCCAACGTCGCCCCGGCCTCGAAGATCAACGCCATCGCCACGCGCAGCCTGCAGCTCGACGTGACGATCGATCGGGTCGGCAACGCCCGGAACACGCTCGACGTGACCTGGGACAACCCGATCGAGACGCAGCGTCGGCGAGCCGTACCGCGAGGTTCCCGACACTGGAGGGCCTGCGGATCCTCGGGATGTACTTCCGGCTCCTCGCCCGCGAAGGACAGCCCATCGAATTCGGTGTCGGGAGGAAGCCTCGTCAAGCTGACGGCGCCGGCTTCCGTCGGCAAGGAGGCGGGTCGGATCGGTGTTCGGCACGTATTTCATGGTGCCGCCCGGCACGACGACGCTTCGCTACGTCTGGACGACGCCGCCGTCGATCGCCATCCGATGAAACGCGCAGGGCCTACCGGCTGACGATCCAGAAGCAGCCAGGTCTCCTGCCCGGACCGCTCACGGTGACGATCCGGGTGCCGGATGGCTTCGGATCGCGTCGCCGGCGACGGCTCTGCAGGTGTCCGGCGATACGGCCACGTTGATCACGACATTCGATCCAGGACGTCGCGCTGGACCTGCGCTACGCGTCTCGAACACGACCCCCTAGCGCCGAACGGGTCGGGCACGAAATGCGGTCTATACTCCGCGCGAACCGTTTCAGGGACCAGCCATGGAATTCCGCCGCCAGCTCGGCGTCCTGCGCCGCTGGTTCTGGCTGCTGGTCGGCAGCATGGTGCTGGCCGGCGGCGCGGCGTATCTGGTTTCGATCAACCTGCCCAAGGTGTACGAGGGAAAGGTCACCCTCATCGTCGGGCAGAGCACCCAGGCCGCCAACCCGGACCTCAACCAGCTCCTCGCGAGCCAGCGGCTCTCCCAGACCTACGCCGAGCTCGCCACGACGAGCCCGTTGCTCGAGCAGGTCATCGCCAAGAATGGCCTCGACGTCACCCCGAGGAGTTCAGGAAGCGCGTCGACGGCCGAGCGCCCCGCGCGACTCGATCCTGGTCCACTTGACGGTCGAGGATCGGCGATCCGGCGCGCGCCGCCGCTCTCGCCAACTCGCTCGCGGAGGCGATGGTCGCCGCCTCACCCGCGATCGCTGGACGCGACTCGCAGACGCAGAAGTTCATCGATTCCGACCTCGCCGCGATTCAGGCCCAGATCCAGGAGACACAGGCCGAGATCCAGCGACTCACGGGCCTCTCCGTCCGATCGCACGAGCGATGAACAGCAACTCCAGGCGCTGCAGGGGCGGATCGTGACCCTGCGCCAGACGTACGCCACGATGCTCGCCTTCTCGTCGAACAGCGGAGCGAACCTGCTGACCGTCGTCGATCCCGCGTCGCCGCCCGCCGAGCCGGCCTCGCCGCGGGTGCTGCTCAATACCGTCATCGCGGCGTCGTCGGACTGCTGCTTGCCCTCGGCCTGGCGTTCCTGCTCGAATCCCTCGACGACACCGTCAAGTCCGCCGGACGACGTCGAGGCTGTGGCCGGCCTGCCGACCCTTGGAACGATCACGAAGATGGACGGGCAGCGAGGTGGCAAGGAGTTCTACCAGCTCGCGACCCTCCTCCATCACCGGGGCCCGTCGCCGAAGCGTATCGCAGCCTTCGGACGAACCTCGAGTTCGCGGCCGTCGATGCGCCCGGTGCGACACGCTGCTCGTCACCAGCGCCATCCCGGGCGAGGGCAAGACGACGACCGCCGCAAACCTCGCCGTCGTGTTTGCGCAGGCCGGCCGGCGGACGATCCTCCTCGACGCCGACTTCCGCAAGCCAGGCGTCCATCGCATCTTCGATCTCCCGAACGCGCAGGGGCTGTCGAGCCTGCTGCGCTCGGATGCCGCGCACGCATCGACGATGTCGCCCAGACCACCGACCAGGAGAACCTGCAGGATCATCACCACCGGTCCGCTCCCGCCGAACCCGGCGGAGCTGCTTGGATCGAAGCGGATGCGGACGGTCCTCGGGCGCCTCGCAGAAGCCGCAGACCTCGTCGTCGTCGACAGCCCACCACTCCAGGCGGTGACAGACGCCGCGCTTCTCGTCGTCGATCGCGGACGGCACGCTCTACGTCATCGATGCCGGTCGCACGCAGCCGGGGCGCAGTCCGGCGCGGCAAGGGAGGCGCTGGACCAAGCAGGCGCGCGCGTTCTGGGCGTCGTCGCTCAACCGACTGCCGCGAACGTCGGGCGGCGGCGACTACTACTACGATTAGTACGGCGCGCCATGGAGCCGAACAGGAGGCTAGACGGTAGCCCGTCGCGGCGCACGGCCGTCGAGACAGGAGCGATGACGAGACAGACGCGATGCGGCGTGTTGATCATCGGCATCAACTATCGACCCGAGCTCACTGGTATCGGGCCGTACACGTCGGGTCTCGCCGAGCACCTCGCTGTCGGGGCGGTGACCGGTCACGGTGATCGCCGGCCTGCCACACTACCCGGACTGGCGGCTTGCGCCGAGGGCACCCCTCGAGCGCCTCGTTCGCGACGAGACTGTCGACGACGTGTCCGGGTCATCCGTGCGGCCCATTACGTTCCGCCTCACAGGATGCCGTCCGACGGGCCGGGTACGAGGCGACATTCGGTCTCACCGGCTCCTTTCGGCATCACGAGTCGCCGCTCCCGACGCCATCCTTGGCGTCGTTCCCACGCCTCTCCGGCGGCGTTCTCGCCCGACTGCTGGGCCGGCGATTCGGCGCCCCCTACGGACTGCTGTTCCAGGACCTGATGGGTCCTGCGGCGAGGCAGTCGGGGATGGCCGGGGGTGCCATCGTTGCTCGCGCGACGGCCGTCGCAGAGCGGTGGGCGGCGGCTCAGGCGCGCGGCCGTCGGCGTCGTGTCGACGTCGTTCATGCCCGTATCTGAGTCGTTCGGCGTCCCGCAGCGACCGGATCGTGCATGTGCCGAACTGGAGCCGCGCGATCGAAGCCGACGCTGCTCCGTCGATGCCGTGCGGGCGCGGTTCGGCTGGACGGATGACCGACAGGTCGTCCTCCATGCCGGGAACATCGGGCTCAAGCAGGGTCTCGAGCAGATCATCGATGCCGCTCGGCTGGCGACCCGGCGAGGCGATCCGGTGCGGTTCGTCTTGTCGGGAGGCGGGAGCCAGGCGGCGGCGATCGCAGCGGCGGCCGGGGCATGGACAACATCCAGCTCCTCGGGCTCCAGCCTGACGGCATCCACGCCAGCCTGCTGGCCGCCGCGGACGTCCTGCTCCTGTCCGAGCGTGCCAGCCAGATCGACATGAGCCTTCCGAGCAAGCTCACGACGTATCACGCCGCAGGGCGGCCGATCGTCGCTGCGGTTCCTCTGGCGGGTGCCACGGCCGCTGAGGTCGAACGGGCGGGAGCGGGACTCGTGGTCCCGGCCGGTGCAGCCCGACGCGCTCCTCGAGGCTCTCGCTCGGCTGCGCGAGGAGCCGGCGCTGGCGGCGCGACTCGCCGCTGCCGGGCCCGAGTATGCGAAGTCGGCACACCTCGCCGGCAGCCTGCCTGGAGCGCGGGGCCGCCTCGATCGATCGGATCGCGTCGAGGTCGCCGGGCGCCGAGACCGCCCTGAGCACGGCAGCGTGACCGCCGCGGCGGGGACCGGCAAGCAGAGCGCTGATCACCGGCATCACCGGCCAGGACGGCTCGTACCTCGCGGAGCTCCTGCTGGACGAAGGGCTACGAGGTCCACGGCCTGATCCGCCGGTCGAGCCAGTTCAACACGCAGCGGATCGACCACCTCTACGTCGACCCGCACGAGGCCGAGCACGCGCCTGTTCCTCCACTACGCGCGACCTGACCGACTCGTCGTCGCTGATCGCGTCACCTGCACCGGGTCAAGCCGGACGAGGTCTACAACCTCGGCGCGCAGAGCCACGTCAAGGTGAGCTTCGAGATGCCCGAGTTCACCGCCGACACGGCCGGCATGGGCACGCTGCGGCTGCTCGAGGCGATCCGCACCGCCGACTGGCCGATCCGCTTCTACCAGGCCGGCAGCTCAGCGAGATGTTCGGCAAGGTCGCCGAGACGCCGCAGACGGAGACGACGCCGTTCAATCCGCGCAGCCCGTACGCGGTCGCCAAGGTCTTCGCCCACTGGATGACCGTGGACTACCGCGAGGCGTACGGGCTGCACGCGAGCAACGGCATCCTCTTCAACCACGAGTCGCCGCGGCGCGGCGGGACGTTCGTCACCCGCAAGGTCACGCGCGGCGTCGCCGCGATCCTGGCCGGCACGCAGGAGCAGCTGTACCTCGGCAACCTCGACGCGCGGCGCGACTGGGGCTACGCGCCGGAGTACGTCGAGGCGATGTGGCGGATGCTCCAGCAGCCCGAGCCCGACGACTACGTCGATCGCGACCGGCGAGACGCACACCGTCCGCGAGTTCGTGCGAGGTGGCCTTCGGCCTCGTCGGGCCTCGACTGGGAGCAGCTACGTCGAGATCGACGAGCGATACTTCCGGCCGACCGAGGTCGACGAGCTGTGCGGCGACGCCTCGCAAGGCCGCGCGAGTCCTCGGGTGGCGCGCGCGACGACGCTTCGGCGAGCTGGTCGCGGCTCATGCTGGACGCCGATCTGCGCGAGGCCGGGCTCGACCCGACGCGCATGGCGAGCCGCCGGCGCTGCGACGTGAGCTTCTGGCCCGGCCGTCGGGTCATGGTCACCGGCGGCGGCGGGTTCCTCGGCCAGGCGGTCGTCAAGCGCCTCGAGGCGGCCGGCGCTGACCGAGATCTTCGTTCCGCGCTAGCGCGGACTACGACCTGCGGACGACGGACGGGCATCGACCGAGCGCTCGCCGACGGCCGGCCCGCAGCTCGTCATCCACCTGGCGGCGGTCGTCGGCGGCATCGGCGCGAACCGGGAGAACCCGGGCCGCTTCTTCTACGAGAACGCGATCATGGGCATCCAGCTGATGGAGCAGGCGCGCCTGGCCGGCGTCGAGAAGTTCGTGACAG
This sequence comes from uncultured Chloroflexia bacterium, assembly GCA_963788235.1. Classification (GTDB taxonomy): domain Bacteria; phylum Chloroflexota; class Limnocylindria; order Limnocylindrales; family CSP1-4; genus SPCO01. Next base: position 208,564 of record CAWBFV010000007.1, read on the forward strand.
ATCGGCACGGTCTGCTCCTACCCGAAGTTCACGCCGGTGCCGTTCCGCGAGGACGACCTCTGGAACGGCTACCCGGAGGAGACGAACGCGCCGTACGGCCTGGCCAAGAAGATGCTGCTCGTCCAGGGGCAGGCGTATCGCGCAGCAGTACGGCTTCGACGTCATCCACCTGATCCCCGTGAACCTGTACGGACCGGGCGACAACTTCGATCCGCGCTCGTCTCCACGTCATCCCGGCGCTCATCAAGAAGTGCCTCGACGCCCGGGCCAATGGCGACCGTACATCGAGGTCTGGGGCACCGGTTCGGCATCGCGGGAGTTCCTGTACGTCGACGACGCGGCGGAGGGCATCGTGCTGGCCGCGGAGCGATACGACGGCGCCGGAGCCGGTCAATCTCGGCACCGGACAGAGATCACGATCCGCGATCTCGTCGGGCTGATCGTCGAGATGACCGGGTTCGAGGGCGACGTCCGCTGGGACGCCACGAAGCCGGACGGCCAGCCGCGACGCGCCCTGGATACGAGCCGCGCGCGCGAGCTGTTCGGCTTCGACGCTCGCACGTCATTCGAGGACGGGCTGCGGCGGACGATCGAATCGGATCGCTTCGGGCTCGACGGGTCGTCGCGTCTGATGAGGGCGAACCAAGTGGAAAGGGCCGGATCCTTAACAACTGCGCTTGGCGTCTTGCGCACAGGCTTCGATTCCCAGCCGCAAACACGCAGCTTCGTTATCGTAGGGTCCACCGCAGTCATCACTGGCGCCGCGATCGCCGTAACCGATGCGGGGACCCTCGCGCTCGTTGTCGGCTTGGGCGTGGTCGGCCTGGCATGCTTGATTCGATCGAGCGCTCGAATATGGCTTGCGGTCCTTGTGTTGGTCGTCGCCTTCGACGGCTTGGTGAAACTGTTCTTCTGGCCGAGCGTGTGGCCGCAACTGATTGCGCCTGTCGTTCTGTCCTTCCTATACGTGCTGACCGCATTCCAGAGAAGCGACTTGTCGTGGCTTCGCGTCAGCAGCGCGCCCTTGGCGGACTCGTCGTGCTTGTGCTACTCGGCCTGGTCAGCATGCTGGTACAACCTCAGATCAACCCACTGGCCGGCGCGGTCGGCATCTACACCTGGGTGGCGTTCGCACCGTTGGCATGGGTTGGCGCCACGCTTGCTGTCCCGCCGAGCTGAGCTCGAGCGAGGAGTCCGCTGGGTCGCTGGCGCTCGCGATTCCCATCGCTGCAGTGGCAGCCTTCGAGTACGTCCTCGGCGCCAATTGGTATGCGAGTCTCGGGCCAGGTTTCGCGCAGGCCACGTCGGGGTGGCTGGCTTTTCCGGCGAGGGCGTGTTTCGACCAACGGAACGTTCAGTGCCCCGGGCCATCTGGCGGGTTTCATGATTCCTGTCACGTTCCTGGCGGTCGCAGCCACGACCGCTGGTGAGTCGCGACGCGACTCGCTTGGCTGGAGGCGATCGGACTGCTTGCCAGCGCTGTGGCGCTCTTCGCGAACAACCAGCGGTCCTGGGTCGTGATCATCGTCGTAGGCATGCCGCTCCTGTATGTCATGACGAGTCGATCGTAGGTCCGGGCCGATGGCTTCGATTGGGGGGATCGCGGTTGGCGGCTTTGTCGATCGGCGCGGCTAGTTGCGGGGTCTGCACTGCTTGATCGCCTACTGACGATCGCGGTCGATCCGATCCAAGTCATCTTCGGCAGCACGCTCGGGGACTTCGGCGTACTGAAAGCTCGCGTCGGTAATCGATGCCGGCGACCCTCCTGGGCAACGGACCCGGCTCCGCGACGATCGGTGCGCGCTATTTCGGTCCGATCTGGGAGTTGACGGAGAACTACTTCGCCAACGCCTACTACGAACTTGGTCCGTTCGGCCTGGCGGCCATCTGCCTGGCGATATTGACCGTGCCACTGATCGCCTGCGCGCATGGAGAGGCGAGCGTACAGTTCATGCGGACCGTTCTCGCGGCGACCCTAATTTATCAGGCCTCCTGATGGTCCTGTCTGTCGCATACTCACCGCTGGCCTATCCACCCAGTGCGCTGTTTTTCTGGCTCGGGGCAGGGATTGCGGCTGCTCGATCGTCAGCTGGGCTGAACGCGAGGTACCTACAGGGCCTCAAAGCAGTGCTGCCTTCAGGCTCCGATCGCGTCGGGCCGCGACTCCGCCGTGGGGTCATCACGGCCTGGGCACCACTCCCACTGACGCCTGATGCGTGTCCTGCTGTACTCGCATATTTCGCGCCGGGATCTGGTGGCCTTACGACATTCACAGACGGCCTGATCGACGAACCTCGCCGATCTGGGCATCAGGGTCCGTCTAGCGACAACCTCGAGCGAAGTGTCCCTTGCGCCAAGGCCATTCCCAGTTCACTGGGAGGTCACGGCGCGCGAACTCATGCGGCTGTGTCGATGGGCAGAAGTCATCCATATGAACGGGTTCCGGGCCGCAGCTCGTTGGAGCGGCATGGCTCACGCGCCGTCCCTTGATCTGGACACATCACGAGTACTCCTTTTGCCCAACGGGCCTCGGGTGGTGGCAAGGACGGGATCGATCCTTCGCGTTCCCCAGTGCTGGGCATGTCTAATGGATCGAGGGTATGACCGGCGGTCCGCATTACGCCGAATTGTGGCCACGTGGGCGCGGATGCTCTCGCGTCGGCTGGTCAGCGCCCACACGACCACCACTCTCCACATGAAGCGCCGACTGAAGCTGGCATCCGCGACCGTCATCCCCTTAGGCGTGACCTTCCCTGTCGAGGTCCATCAAGCGCGAGCGACAAACAACGGCGAACTCACGGTGGCCTATGCGGGCCGACTGATTCGAGAGAAGGGTGTTGACGTGGCAATCCAAGCGGTCGCCGAGGCCCGACGACAGGGGGCGAACATCCGACTAGAGGTGATGGTGACGGTCCTGAGCGTGCGGAGTTGGAGGACCTCGCGCAGCGCGAACTTCCCGATTCCGCATACGCATTCGTCGGCGAGGTGGGCCCGAATCAGGCACTCGCTCGGATGAGGCTTGCAGACGCCGTCATTGTTCCGTCCGTCTGGAGCGAGCCGGCCGGGTATGTCGTGATCGAGGCGATGGCATTGGGCATTCCGGTCATCGCGACCGACGCCGGTGGGATTCCTGAGCTCGCGCGTGGAGCCGCGTTGTTGGCCGGGAGGTCCGACGTAGGTTCATTTGCTCGAGCCCTCAAGGAAGTGGCTTCGAATCCAACGCGCGCCCGAGCCATGGTCTCGCAGGGCGAATTGATCACAGCCGAGCAGACCGCCGCATCGATGGCAACGCGGTACGTGGAGCTGTACGGCCGATGGCTTACCGGTGGTTCGTAAGGCGCAGCATCAGGCTGCCCTCAAGCGCTTGAACCGGTGGTCACGAAGCGACCTGCCGATTCCCAAGTCGCGCGCCTCGACGTCGACGGGGCGTCCAGGGTCCGAGGCCCGATGACCATCGCGGACGGGCTGCGACGCGCCGCGAAATTCGGCCAAGTGTGCGATGCAGTCGCCTTTGCAACTCGGCATCGATCCGAGCTCGGTCGGCCTGTGCTCTACGACATCGGAGGGCGAGGCGGATTGCATAAGAGGTGGGTTGTGGCCCACCGTCGTGGGCTTGTCCAGCCCTTCCTGTTTGAACCAGACCCTGCCGAACGGGCCCGTTTGGCGCATATCTACGGAGACGCACAAGTGATCGGCGTGGCGGTGGGCGATATCGAAGGGCAAGCCTCGATGTACCTGACGACCGAACCAGGCTGCTCTTCACTCCTTGAGCCCGATCTACCTTCGTTGCAGGCGCTTGGGCTGGCTCTCGGTCGCGAGGTTGTTGCGCGTTTGCCCGTGACGACGAAGCGCATCGATTCAATGATCATTGAGGGCGCCCTGCCGTCGCCAACCTATCTGAAGATTGATGTCCAGGGCTTTGAGAAAAACGTGCTGGACGGCATGGGCGATTCGATCGACGGCGTGATCGCCATCGAGCTCGAGTCGCGGCTGGTCCCGCATATCGTGGAGAGACCCTCTTCCCGGCAATGTTTGACTGGTTACGGGGCCTGGGTTTCGGGCTTCTTGCGATTTGCCCCCTTGGACTGGCGGACGGATCGATCGTCGAGTGCAACGCCTATTTCGCTCGGATGCCATCAAAACTCGATGACCGCACGTCGCGCGTCCAGCGAACATTCTGGCGAAAGCTGATGGGGATCCCCACTCACAGCGCCCTAATTTCCGCTTCGTCGTGAGGATCCAGCGACTGAGCTCTTTGCCAGTTCGTTCGGCGGCATCGAGCGAGTGGGGTCCCAGGTTCGACCCGAAATCGCGTTGTTCGATCGACTAGAAACGGAGACCTCGGTCGAGCCAGCAGCAAGTAAGTCTGTGGCGCGCATCGCGTTCGTTCTCACGCTGCTGCAATTCGGGGCGTCCGCCGCGACATTCGTGCAGCAGATATTCATCGCGCGTGTCGTGGGCGCCACGACCGAAACGGATGGATACCAGGTCGCACTGGCCATCGTCGTGTTCATTGCACAAGGACTGATCGGAACCGCCCTGGTCAACGCGTTCGTTCCGCGACTGGCGAGCTACTCACATGAAGAAGCCGACGGCTCCCGTGTCTTCACCTTCTGGGCGCAGATCAACGTCGTTGCTGTGGCGTCGGTCGCAACCGTGGCCATTTGGATCACGTCGCCTGCTGTTGTTTCGATCTCGGCGGCAGGCCTCTCACCATTGGGCCACACCACCGCTGTCGATAGTCTGCGATTAATGGTGCTGGCCATTCCATTCGCTGCTCTCAACGGTGTCTATACGGCGACGCTGTACGCCGCCGGCGACCTCTCCTTCGCAGCAGCTGCGCAGATCACCCAGAACACCGTCGCTGCGGCGTTCTCGGTGATCGGCTACAGCTTCATCGGCTTTTCTGCGCTGCCCTTGTCGCTGGTGATCGGCACCATCGCTGGATCACTAGCGCTATTCGGCCGGCTACATCAACGATCCCTCGTTCCAAACCGACTCAATACACGCCCGTCGTCGATGGGGCTCCTCGGCGTGGCCGTCGGGCCATTCGCGGTGCCCGGGCTTTGGGCTGTCCCTGGTTTCGTGGAGCGGTGGTTCATATCCTTCTTTCCGGTGGGGCAGATCGCCATCCTCGCCTATGCAGGTCGCATCTTCAGTATCGCCATGACATTCGGCGTGTCGCTAAGCGTCGTGGCCCTTTCCCGATGGAGTACAGAGGTAGGTCGCGATGGCGACGGTCCGAGCGCCTCGACGTCCCTATCCGCCGTAAGGGCCGTCGTCTTCGCAGTGCTTCCGGCCACGGCCGTCCTGCTACTGATGCCGGACATCGTTGTCCAAGCATTCTTCGGCAGCTCCGCGATGTCATCCAGCCAGTTGTCGCTGATGAGCTTCGTTCTTGCCATCTACTCAGTGAGCCTCTTCCCTGTGGCTCTGATCGGCCTGATGATTTGCGGCTTCTATGGCGTCGGGGACCCTAATGGCGCCTTGAGGGCAACGGTCATATGGGTCGTCGCCTGGGTGGCGTTGGATGTGGCGTTCATTCCCGGTTTCCAAGTGGTCGGCTTGGCCGTCGCATCCGTTGCCGCGGTTTGGCTCGCAGTGCTGGTGGAACTAGCTCGAGGAAGACGCGACGCTTGGCTCGCGGTATGGCCACGTGTCATCGTGTCGCGGGAGACTCTGGGGATCGCGGCCTCAAGCGCGGTCAGCGTGCTGTTCGCATCCGCGCTCATTCGCCAGCTCGGTTTTCCGCTGGGCCTGGCGTTGCCGGTGCTGGCAGTCGCGTATCTGCTGTTGTGCGCGGCTGGCGGATCTCGCGTCGCGCGCGACGTGCTCCGGGTGGCCAATCGTCTGCCAGGCGTCGGTTGTGAACTCCCGCGTCGTCATCGCCGGTCCGGGCGCTCCCGAGATGTTGCATATGGCCGAAGCGTTCGCCGAAGTTGGCCACCTGCGGGCATATGTCGCACCGTTTGCCCCCACCAGGTCTGAAGTTGAAGCCAGCGCGTACGGGAGACTCGGCCCCTTTGGCAGGGCGATCCTGAGTCAACTAGGGCGTCGAGTTGTGAGTGATGCGGTGGGCCGATCGCAGCGACCAGGCGCGGCTCGAGTTGCCGACCTGGCCGCAACAGCGGCCCTTCGACTCGGGGGCCCGCCGCATTTGGGGAGCGTTTCGGTGCATGGCGTCACCGTGCGATGCAAGACCGGCTCTCGGATCTCCTTGAGGCCGAAGACACCGACGTCATCGTCCCAGCAGGGTCCGCACTCAGGCCGCTCCAGCGAGCCAGAGACCTCGGCGTCCGCGGTTGGCTCGACTGTCCGACCGCACACCATCGCTACGCGTGGCGCCTTCTCACTGAGGAGTTGCGACTCGAACCGGAGTTCGCCGCCACGATGCAGTACCCGGCGGCATCCGTACGTGCCCGCGAGCGGCTCGATCTCGAGATCGAAGCCGCAGATGAATTGATCGTCCTGTCCAGCTTCCAGCGGCGAACATTCGAGGAAGAGGGCGTGGAGGTGGCTCGCCTGCACCTCGTTCCGCTGGGCGTCGACACCGACCAATTCCGACCGATGCCGCGACGGACAACCGATGAATTCACGATCGGGTTCGTCGGTCAGGTGACCCAACGTAAGGGAATCTCCTACCTCGTCAACGCATTCGAAGCGATCCGCCACCGCGGCGCGCGGCTACTCGTGGTTGGCCGCCCCGTTGGGCCACGTGATGCCTGGCTTCGACCGGGGGTGGAGCATCGATTGCCGGTTGCTCGCTCGAGTTTGCCGGAGGTCTATGCCGAGATCGACGTCCTCGTCTTGCCGTCCCTGATCGAGGGGTTCGGTCTCACAGCGCTCGAGGCGATGGCGTGCGGCATACCTGTGATCGTGTCTGAGAACACATTCGGCTCAGACATTGTTGAGGACGGCGTGAATGGGTACGTCATACCGATTCGCGACGCGGCGGCGATATCGGAGCGAATCGGTCCACTGCTACCG
>CAWBFV010000008.1:0-1159090 GCA_963788235.1 uncultured Chloroflexia bacterium
CTTCTGCCAGCCGGTCGAAATGTGCCGCCTGGGAGTCCTTGGGGCGTCCGCGTGATCATGACCTAACTCGTCTTGCGCGGCTCTCTCCGGATGCAACAGGAGGATTGGAACGCCGCCGTCCTCGACTTGGCCAACCGCAGGCAGCACACCACCACGTGGCAGCGAGAGCATCACCCTTGAGACCGCCGCGACATTGTGGGCATCGGACGGCGACAAGGTCGTCGCGCTTGACTGTCGCCCTGCCGCCAACGGTCGGCGTAGCCGGAACCACCCGTCGTCCGCTGCTGAGCACTGAATTGTAGAAGGCCTCCATGCTGGCCGCGACGACCGGCCACGAAAATTGTTCATCGACAACACGCCGACCAGCGGCGCCCATTGCGGCGGCCTTTGCGGGGTCACTGAGGATCTGAGCGACAGCCGCTGCGATGGCGACGGGATCCCGATGGACCATGATACCTGCCCCGGATGACCGCACCACGCCTTCAATTGCGACTTCCGGACTGACCACGACGGGACAGCCCACGGCCATTGCCTCCGCGACCGCGATGCCGAAACTCTCGTCTGCCGATGGGAGCACGAAACATGCGGATTGCTGTAGTAGTGACCGCTTGCGATCCCCTTCAAGGACCCCCGCAAAGGAGATGCGGTTGCCGAGACCGGCATCGTTGATAACGGGGAGGAGGTCACGCGCGATACCCCCTTCGTCCGGGCCGGCGACCACGAGGTGGGACCGTGGATACACAGCAGCCGTGTTGCGGAACGCGTCCAGCAGAAGCGGAACGCCCTTCTTGGTAGAAACACCGATGAAGGAATGTGATGAGTTGTGCGTCGCCATCAACGCCGCTTTCGCGCTCGAAGGCCGACGTCCCTGGCATACGCAATACGTCGGCCGGAATGCCGATTGGTATGACCGATGTTGGAACCGAATAGCCAAGAGCGCGGATGGCCAACTCCTCACGGCGGACGTGCAAAGCATTGCCGCGCTCCATGAATAATCCGATCTTCAATCGCGAGGTGATAGAGATCCTTAGCCCTGCGCTTGTGTCGTCGGTGCCAGGATTGAGGCTGCCATGCGCCTGGATCACGTAGGGAACCCCACGGGATCTGGCCGCGGCGGCCGCGGCCAAGCCGTGGAAGCGGTAGAGATAGTGAATGTGGAAGAGATCGAAATCCGATCCTCGATCCAGAAGGTCGGCGAGCATTGACCAGGATGTGACGTATCGCCTCGGTCGACTAAGCCTGTGGAATACCGTCTCTACCCCTCCCCAATCGACCGACCGGCCCGTCGGAACGTCGAGAACGTCACCTCCATCGACGTTCGTCGTGACGATCTCGACGTCGTGTCCACGGTTCTGCCAGCGCCCGGGAGAGCTGAGGAGCAAAACTGACCGGCCCGCCGTACCGCGGGGCGAGCCACGGAATTACGTGGACAATCTCGACGAAGCGACTTCGGCGGCATCCCGCAGTTGCTGGCTCAATCGCGATATAGATGGGCGGCCACGACTGCTCGGCCGCATCTCGGGTCTCGTCACCTGCAAAGACTAGCCACGACGCGTCTACGACGGCAGGCATCATGAGCAAGTGATTTTCTTCAACTCAGAAGAATCTCTCGGCGAGAGAGCCCGCGCGAGCACGTCATCGCCAGTGACATGACCGCATACGCCCTCGGCTGACGCATCCTGGTAACAGGTGGGTCGGGCTTCATCGGGACGAATATCGTCGACAGCTTCTTGAGGGACCAGTCCGTCGTACTGAGCCTGGATATCGACCCCCCGAAGATTCCGCCCACGAAGCTGTGTGGCGCCAGGTCGATGTGATGGATCGCGACGGAATTCGTCAGACGGTCGCTGCGTTTCGCCCAGACCTGGTAATCCACTTAGCCGCGAGGACTGTTTTAGACGAGCGGACGACGTCGGCGTACTACGCGGCCAACATCGCGGGTGTTCAGAACCTGATCGATGCGGTCCAGGCCGCGGGGACCGTGGAGCGAACCTTCTTTGTTCTGAGCCGCCTCTGTCTGCCGGGGTCGGCCATGAAGCCGAAAGACGATGTCGACTACCAGCCCTCGACCTTATACGGGCTCAGCAAAGTACGCGGCGAGCTGCCCGTCTGCTCGTCACCAGCCAGCCTCGGCACGCCGACCATCCGCGACCGACAGGGATTCGGCCTGGTCCGGCGTGCCATATCGTCACTTCTTCGTGGCGATCAGCCGCGGTCGATACATGCATCCGGCCCGCCGGGACGCTCTGAAGTCCTGACGGGCGACGTCGAATACCGCGCATCAGCTACGACGGCTGGCCTCGCATCCCCCGTCTGAGGTCCACGGAAGAACGTTTCTCGTGGCCGACTACCCTCCGCTGAAGCTGCGTGGGCCGAGTGCATACGCGAGGTCCTCGCGATCTCCTCGATCCGGGACGCGGCGCGCAATAGGGCTTCTCCACGGAGCGGCGATTGTTGGGGACGCAATCGAGAAGGTCTGCGTGCACCATGCGCCTTTGACCTCGTTCCGGCTGAAGAACCGCACCCAGAATATGGCATACAACACCGATCTGGCCAGATGCTGTCGGCTGCTTCCTTACAGATGGCGGAGACCGTCAAATCGCCCGGACGGTAGCGTGGATGCGCCGGTTGGAGAGGTCGACGTCGGCTCAAACGCCGGTCAGGTTTATATTGCCTTTGGAACGCGGTTTTGGCGACTTGGTTCTGCTTGAGCTGTTCGTTGGAAGTACCTCGATCGAGTTCCCAAGGCGCAGTGGAGATGTTGGGCGGCACAATGCCCGCAGCGCGTCGCGTATTGAGGCCAAATTGGTCAGCGATCCTAAGGCGAGCCTGGACACCTGCAGTCCGTCGCGACCCAGTGCGCATGGTCGTCCGACTTCTACTCCGTCCGTGAAGCCTTCGACTGAGGCACCGCGTGGCTCGGGTGAGGCGCCAGATCGGGCTGGGGCCGTCGTCGAGTACACCCTTCCCGAGCTTCTGGATCGGTCACGGTATCTGTACGGAACGTACGAGCATCCGCGCTTCCGCCTTCGTCGGTCAGGTCACGCCCGGTTCGGTTGTTGTCGACGTAGGCGCAAACATTGGCCAATACGCGCTCATGGCGGCAGCCTCAACAGGACCGCAAGGCAGGGTTCTTGCTGTGGAGCCCAACCTGGGCCTCCACGCGCGGATCCTGCGCAATCTGGCCCTCAGCAAGGTGACTAACATCGAGCTGATCTCCCGTCGCGCTCGGCGCTCACGAGGGCGAAGGGGTGCTCACGGTGCCGAGAGGCGTCCGGCGCTCGGAACGCTAGCAAGTGTCACAGCAACACACGAGCCAAGTATCAAGTACAAGGTTCCGATCAGGCGCCTCGACTCGTTATCTTGCCAAGCCGACCATCGCCAGCGGCTAAGCGTAATGAAGGTCGACGTGGAAGGCTGGGAGCTGGAGGTGTTCGTCGGGGGTCGCGAGACGCTCGCCGCAGTAAAACCTGTCGTTTTTGGGAACCAATGTGGAGCTGAGCAATTCGAGCGCCAAGGTGAACGGCACATGGAATCACCTCATCGATGGCCTTCCTCGAAGACCTGGAATACATAAATGACAACGATTCGGATGGATAGGCACGGAAGATGGCGGCTGGCGCCGCATCGGACCGGGTGATCCGCCGAGCGGGAACCCTGGACCGTTCTCATGATGGTCGCCGTTCATCCTGATGCACAGCATCGCGTCAGGGATGTCCGGGCGTATTACTGTTGTTTCGATGCCGGCGTTTTCGACTCGTTAGTACGAACGCCCTGACTTCGAGTACAGGATTTTGAACCCGTTGGAGCATTGACTCGCGGCGGAGGGCCCGTCGTCAGAGGCCGGCAATTGCCAGCTTCATGATCTCGATCATCTGGTCCTCTTTCAGTCGCAGATTGACTATCTCGAGGTAGAGTCGCCTTGGGAGGCGGCCATACCGGCCTTGCCGTGACCTGCTCGCGCCCACCCACCGCGATGGACCGCTACTCGGTCTGAATCTGCTGTTCGAATTCCGTAAGTTTGTCCTTTGGCCTGGCGACTCCCGGTTCGGCCGTGATCCGAGGTTCTGGCCGACGTCCCCACGCTTAAGGAGGAACGCGGCCTCGGGGCATGCTCTCTAGCACATTGCCCAGCGACCCATCCGCCCCCCGGCACCGCCTTGGCGACGGGTCGGGTCCCCCGACTATGGCCGACACCCCTGCCGGCGTCATGAGACCACATGCATCGAAGGCCGGGGCGACCCGCCGGCCTCCGTCGAAGCCGTGGCGGTCACTGCGCTGCGGTCGGCGTTTCTGCATGACTCGCCCTCGAGGACGCGGCAACGAAGACTGCCCTGGCGCGGGGAGACAGCCCGCCAGGGCCGTACGGACGATAGCAGAGTACCGCCATCACGAACCAGCGCTCGGTCAGACTGCCAGCTCTGACAGGGCGCTGGTCTGTGCTGTACGCGTGACCCGCGGACCTGGCCATTCAAGTGTACCGAGTTGCCCGATCCGCGCTAGCGCAACTGAACATCACGCCATCGATGCCGTTGGCAGCATCGCTTGCCACGACGACGAAGGTCGTCGTCCAGTTCTGCTTGCTGCCGGTCACATCGTTGAACGCCGCGGACATCATCGTCTGGCGGGGCCCAAAGCTGATCGAGGACAGCGGCGGAGTCCTTGTAGACGGTCGAGCTGAAGCCTTCGGTGGAGCTGTACACGACGCGCACCAGGTTCGCCGGCTCGTTGATCAGCACGATGGCCCGAGTGCCGGCGTTGTCGACTTCGTACAGGTTGTCCCAGGTCGCCATTCGGTCGGCGGATGAGCAGCGCGATCTTGGGGTGGTCGGCCTGGTCGTAGTGGTCTTCACGGCTGCGTAGAGGGTGCCGTTGCTGGACACCTTCACGTTCATGTGGTCGTCGGCCATGCCGAACGCCGCACCGAGCGAGTCATCGGCCGACTGCGACGCCGGGAGCTCGTCAGCGCTCCACGTGCCTGGCGCGGCGCCATCGACGTGGACCTTGAACCCGAAACGCTTGGTCGTCTGGTTGGACCATAGGACGCCCACCGTGTTGTTCGGCAGGGCCTTGACGACGCCGATGTCGTCGCCGTTGATGTTGCTCGGCGAGCGTGACGGGCCCGATGAAGGACGTATACGGGGAGTCGCTGTAATAGACGTTGAGGTTCGGCGCCGTTCTCGGTGGCGAGCCACATCCGGCTCTGCGAGTCGACGTCGATCGTCGGCGGTCTCACTGCCAGTCAGCGTGATCGAGGTCCCAGTGGTGCGACTTGCCCACGGCTCATACAGGTCGACGAGCTGTTGTACTGCACGGAATAGAGCTGCGGCGACGCTCCGTAGAGCAGGATGTGGGTCACATTGCCGATCGCCCGGACATCGGCGTGGGTGTCGGTCGCCGTTGACAGGCGGATGACGGGACTCCAACTGTGTCCGACGAGCTTCCAGATCCAGGTCCCGGCGGGCGATTGGGTCGTGCTGGGAGCGACCATCCACCAGGCGCCGGCGTTCTGCCAGAGCTTCGACTGGGGCTTGTCCGACGTCGAGGCGGACGCCGCAAGCGCGTTGAGCTGCTGCGTTGCCCCGGTTGCCGTGACCGTCAGCGACACGGTCACGATGTTCGAGTTGGCGGTGCCGTCGTTGGCGTGGTAGGTGAAGCTGTCAGGACCGCTGTAACCGGCCGTTGGCGTGTACGTGAAACCACCGTTGGCGTTGAGCGTCAGGGCGCCGTGGGTGACGTTGACGTTGAGGATCGACGTCAGTGGATCCCCATTCCCGTCGGTGTCGTTGGCCAGGACGCCCGGGGCGGCCTGCACGAGCGCCGTGTTCTGGGGCGTGCTGTAGCTGTCGGCGACCGCGACCGGGGCCACGTTACCGGCCGGCGGGGCAGCATGGACCGAGCCGGTGCCCGAGTCGGTGAACGTGCTGCCGGCGATCGGCATGAACGCCCAATCGTAGGTCGTGGCGTGCAGCGTGAGCTTCAAGACGCCAAACGTCGTGTCGTTGCGGACCTGGCTGGTGGCCAGCGGCGTGCCGAGGCCGCTGATGGCCTCGCCGCCGGTGCCGACCGTGAACTGGCGGATCCCGATACGTCGGATCGGCGACCGGTGGGCTCGCCAGCGTCGCGCCCGACTTCATCGGCGCGGTGCGCTCGTAGATGTGGTCGTGGCCGACGAGGAGGAGGTCGACGCCCGCCGCATACAGGTCGTCCCACAGCGGCTGGATGGCGCTGGTACGTTGGTCGCGCCCGAGCTGTAGCGCGGCTTGTGCCAGATGGCGATGACGTTCTTGCTGCTGTTGGCGGCCAGGTCGCCCTCGAGCCAGACGTCCTGGGCGGAGCCTGCGCCGCAGCCACCCGTCACGAGCTGGCATTCGCTGTCCAGGTTGACCACATGCCAGTTGCTGCCGGCGATGTTGTAGCTGTAGTAGGTCTTGCCGCCGGCATCGGTCGCGTTCGCGCCGAAGTAGCCGAAGTACGGAGCGAGGTCTCGCGGAGCGCCCGTGCCCCAGTCATGGTTGCCGGGGACCGGCCGGGTCCGCGTCTTGATCGCGGCGACACCCCACGACTTGGGCGCGTAGCAATTCGTGAATTCGGCCGCGGTGCCGTTCGGATAGACGTTGTCGCCGGTGGTCCAGACGTTGCCTTGGACGCCGCCGATGATGGTTGCCGGTGGCCTCGTCCTCGGTGCGGGCGCAGTCGGCGATGTCGCCGGAACCGACGAACACCGGGATCAGCGCTCGGCAGCGGTGTTGAAGGTCCAGGTCGGGCCGGTCGTGGTGGCCATACCGTCGCTGACGGTCGCGTACCACTCGAACTTCTGACCGGCGCCGAGGGGCGCCCAAGCGGTGGTGGAGTTCGTGCCCGACGCGACACCCGTGTTCTGTGCGATCTGGGCGAAGTTGCCGCTGGCGAACGGTCGCCCGAAGAAGGTCACGGTCATCGTATTGCTGTCTGGGTCGGTGACGCCGACGCTCAGGGTTGGGGACGTTCCGATGCCGGTGGCGCCGTTGGCCGGCGCATTGAGGGTCGGCGCGTTCGGGGCGCCGTTGGGGCTCGTGCTCGCTAGCGTCGCGATCTGCGAGGCCGACAGGGCGCGTGCGTAGATGCGGGCGTCGTCGAGCAGGCCCGTGAACCGGCGGGTGTTGTCGCTCTGCGCGCCCGAGTCCGAGCGCCAGGGTGTTGGTCGCGATGGCGGCAGGACCGGCGAGGTTGCCGCCCTCCTGGACACCGTTGATGTAGAGCCTGATGGTCGTGCCGTCATACGTGGCGGCGATGTGCATCCAGGCCGTGTTGTTGAGCGGATAGCGGGTCGGGGAGTTGATCCGGTAGGTATCGCTGATGTCACCTGGTTGAGCCGGACGAAGACCTTTCCGGCGCTCGGAGAGGACGAGCTCATAGCCATTGACGCCGCCGTTGGTCGCCTTCTTGACGACATCCTGCGTGGTGTTCACGGTCACAGTCGGCCGGATCCAGGCGGCGAGGGTCATGCCGGTGGTCAGGTCGAGGCTGTTGTCGTCGGGCACGCTCGCGTTCTGGCTGGTGCCGTTGAGCGACAGCGCCTGGCCGACCTGGCCCGCCACGAAGGTCGGGCGCCGACCAGGCTGGCGTGGTTGGCCAGGCCCGAGCTGTCGTTGGCGTTGCCGTCCATCGTCCACCAGCCGCGCAGGCTGCTGGCCGCGGCATTGACCGTCAGCGACACGGTCACGATGTTCGAGTTGGCGGTGCCGTCGTTGGCGTGGTAGGTGAAGCTGTCGGGACCGCTGTAGCCGGTGGTCGGGGTGTAGGTGAAGCCGCCGTTGGCGTTGAGGGTCAGGCTGCCGTGGGTGACGTTCGTGTCGAGGACCGCCGTCAGCGGGTTGCTGTCGGCGTCGGTGTCGTTGGCGAGGACGCCCGGGGCGGCCTGCACGAGCGCCGTGTCTGGGCGTGGTGTAGCTGTCGGCGACCGCGACCGGGGCGGTGTTGCCGGCGGCGGCGCGGCGTGCACGGAGCCGGTACCGGAGTCGGTGAACGTGCTGCCGGCGATCGGCAGGAACTTCCAGTCGTAGGTCGTGGCGTGCAGGGTCAGCTTGAAGATACCGAACGTCTTGTCGTTGCGGACTCGCTGGTCGGGAGCGGCGTGCCGAGGCCGTGATGCGGCTTCGCCGCCGGTGCCGACCGTGAACTGGCGGATGCCGTAGGTCGGGTCTGCCACTGGCGGGCTGGCAAGCGTCGCGCCCGACTTCATCGGCACCGTGCGCTCGTAGATGTGGTCGTGCCCATCCAGGAGGATGTCCACGCCGGCTGCGTACAGGTCGTCCCACAGCGGCTGCAGGTCTGGTAGTTGGTGGTGCCCGAGCTATAGCGCGGCTTGTGCCACACAGCGATGACGTTCTTGCGTGATGTTCGCGGCCAGGTCGGCCTCGAGCCAGATCTCCTGGGCCGAGCCCGCGCCAGCAGCCACCGCGGCACGAGCTGGCATTCGCTGTCGAGGTTGACGACGTGCCAGTTGCTGCCGGCGATGTCGTAGCTGTAGTAGCTCTTGCCGCCGGCATCGGTCGCGTTGGCGCCGTAGTAGCCGAAGTAGCCGTCAGGTTCTCGGTGTCGCCCGTTCCCCAGTCGTGGTTGCCGGGGACGGGACGCGTCCGTGACTTGACGGCTGTGCTGCCCCACGGTGTCGTGCTCGTAGCAGTTCGCGAACTCGGCGGCGGTGCCGTAGGGATAGACGTTGTCGCCGGTCGTGAAGACGTGCCCTGGATGCCGGCGATGAGTTCGCCGGTGGCCGTGTCCGTTGGTGACGTCGCACGAGGCGATATCGCCGGCACCGACGAAGACCGGGTCAGCGCCCGGCAGTGGTGTTGAAGGTCCAGGTCGGGCCGGTGGTGGTGGCGTGCCGTCGTTGACGGTGACGTACCACTCGAACTTCTGGCCGGCGCCGAGCGAGGCCCACGCGTGGTCGTGTTGGCGCCGGAGGCGACGCCCGTGTTCTGGGCGATCTGGGCGAAGTTGCCGCTGGCGAACGGCCGGCCGAAGAAGGTGACGGTCAGTGGGTTGGCGTCCGGGTCGGAGACGCCGACGCTGAGCGTCGGCGACGTGCCGATCCCGGTGGCGCCATCGGCTGGCGAGTTGAGCGTCGGCGCGTTCGGGGGACCGTTGGGGGTGACGCCGCCAGCGCCGCGATCTCCGACGGCAGTCAGGGCGCGGTGCCGTAGATGCGGGCGTCGTCGAGCAGGCCGGTGAACCAGCGGGTGTTATCGCTCTGCGCGCCGAGGCCGAGCGGCAGGGTGTTCGTGGCGATCGCCGCTGGGCCCGCGAGGGAGCCCTCTGAGGGCGCCGTTGACGTAGAGCTTGATCGTCGTCCCGTCATAGGTGGCGGCGACGTGCATCCAGCGTGCCGTTCGTCGGATAGGTGGTCGTCGAATTGATCCTGAAGGTGTCCGCCGAGGTCACCTGGTTGAGCCGGACGAAGACCTTCTGCCCGGCGGGGCTGGTCGGGCTCGCCAAGGAGAGCTCGTAGCCGTTCGTCGCGCCGTTGGTGGCCTTCTTGATGAGGTCCTGGGTGGCAGCCGCACCTCGGCCGGATCCAGGCGGCCAGGGTCATGCCGGTGGTCAGGTCGAGGCTGTTGTCGTCGGGCACGCTCGCGTTCTGGCTGGTGCCGTTGAGCGACAGCGCCTGGCCGACCTGGCCCGCCACGAAGGTCGGGCTGCCGATCAGGCTGGCGTGGTTGGCCAGGCCCGAGCTGTCGTTGGCGTTGCCGTCCATCGTCCACCAGCCGCGCAGGCTGCCGGCCGCGGCATTGACCGTCAGCGACACGGTCACGATGTTCGAGTTGGCGGTGCCGTCGTTGGCGTGGTAGGTGAAGCTGTCGGGACCGCTGTAGCCGGTGGTCGGGGTATAGGTGAAGCCGCCGTTGGCGTTGAGCGTGAGCGCGCCATGGGTGACGTTGGTGTCGAGCACCGCCGTCAGCGGGTTGCTGTCGGCATCGGTGTCGTTGCTGAGCACGCCCGGGGCGGCCTGCACGAGTGCCGTGTTCTGGGGCGTGCTGTAGCTGTCGGCGACGGCGACCGGCGCGGTGTTGTCGGCTGCCCTCGCGGTGAAGTTCAGGGTGTTTGGCGCCGTCAGGACGACGACGGTGGCGTTGGCAAGTTGATCGCCGCCGTACCAGAAGTCGGTGTAGCCGGCCGTGTTGGGCTGGATCAGGATCTTGTAGTTGCCGGCGGGCAGGACGAGGCGGTAGGCCCCGCTGGCGTTGGTCGACGGCGTAGTTGGTCCAGGTCGCGCTGGAGCCTCATAGGTGACCACGTAGGGCCCGAGCAGCGGACCGGCCCCGCCGTTCCGGCTGACCGTGCCCGACACCGGGTGTACGGGCGGTCGACGTGAAGTTCAGGGTCTTCGGACCGTCACGGCGACGACGGTGGCGTTGGCATAGCGTCGCCGCCGTACCAGGAGTCGGGATAACCGGCCGTGTTGGGCTGGATCAGGAGCTTGTAGTTGCCGGCGGGCAGGTCGAGGCGGTAGGCCCCGCTGGCGTCGGTGACGGCGTAGTTGGTCCAGGTCGCGCTGGAAGCCTCATAGGTGGTCACGTAGGACCCGACCAGTGGACCGGCCCCGCCGCTCCTGCTGATCGTGCCCGACACCGAGGTGTATGGGCGGTCGCGCTGAAGTTCAGGGTCTTTGGACGGTCGACCGCGACGACCGTGGCGTTGGCAAAGGTCGACCGCCGTACCAGGTGTCGGGATAACCCGCCGTGTTGGGCTGGATCAGGATCTTGTAGTTGCCGGCGGGCAGGACGAGGAGGTAGGCCCCGCTGGCGTCGGTGACGGCGTAGTTGGTCCAGGTCGGGCTGGAAGCCTCATAGGTGGCCACGTAGGACCCGACCAGTGGACCGGCCCCGCCGCCTTGCTGACCGTGCCCGACACCGAGGTGTACGGGGCGATCGCGCTGAAGTTCAGGGTTTTGGACGGTCAGCGCGACGACGGTGGCGTTGGCATGGTTGTCCGCCGTACCAGGAGTCGGGATAACCCGCCGTGTTGGGCTGGATCAGGAGCTTGTAGTTGCCGGCGGCAGGACGAGGCGGTAGGCCCCGCTGGCGTCGGTGACGGCGTAGTTGGTCCAGGTCGGGCTGGAAGCCTCATAGGTGGCCACGTAGGACCCGAGCAGCGGACCGGCCCCGCCGTTTGCTGACCGTGCCGACACCGGGTGTACGGGGCGATCGTGAAGTTCACGGTTTCGGCCCGTCGACCACGACGACCGTGGCGTTGGCAAAGGTCGATCCGCCGTACCAGGAGTCGGGATAACCCGCCGTGTTGGGCTGGATCAGGAGCTTGTAGTTGCCGGCGGCAGGACGACGAGGTAGGCCCCGCTGGCGTTGGTCGACGGCGTAGTTCGTCCAGGTCGGGCTGGCAGCCTCATAGGTGACCACGTAGGACCCGACCAGCGGACGGCCCCGCCGCTCCTGCTGACCGTGCCCGACACCGAGGTGTACGGGCGGCGGCATTGACCGTCAGCGACACGGTCACGATGTTCGAGTTGGCGGTGCCGTCGTTGGCGTGGTAGGTGAAGCTGTCGGGACCGCTGTAGCCGGTGGTCGGGGTATAGGTGAAGCCACCGTTGGCGTTGAGCGCCAGGGTGCCGTGGGTGACGTTCGTGTCGAGTACCGCCGTCAGCGGGTTGCTGTCGGCATCGGTGTCATTGCTGAGCACGCCCGGGGCGGCCTGCACGAGGGCCGTGTTCTGGGGCGTGCTGTAGCTGTCGGCGACCGCCACCGGGGGCGGTGTTGCCGGCCGGGGGAGTGGCCAGCGTTGCGATCTCCGAGGCGGACATCGCGCGCGCCTCGACGATGACCTCGTCGAGCGCTCCCTGGAAGCGACGGGTGTTGTCGCTTTGGGCGCCGATCGTGAGCGGCAATGAGTTGGTCGCGATCGAGGCTGGACCTGCGACGGAGCCCTCCAGCACGCCATTGATGTAGAGCCGGATCGTCGTCCCGTCATAAGTCGTGGCAACGTGCATCCACGTCGTGCCGTTGGTCGGGTAGTTCGTCGTTGAATTCACGCGATAGAGATCGACCGAGGTCGCGTGATTGAACCGGACGAAGACCTTCCCGGGCTGCGACAGGGCGAGCTGATAGCCGTCGACCTCGGTGCCGGTTGCCATCGTCTTGTTGACCAAGTCCTGGGTCGTGGCAGCGAGGCCCGGCTTGATCCACGCAGCGATCGTGAGGGCATTGGTCAGATCCAGGCTATTCGCGTCCGGGACCGTGGCGTTCTGGGTGGTGCCGTTCAGCGTCAACGCCTGACCCACCTGACCCGCGGCATACGTTAGCGGGCCTCCGACGGCCGTTCCGTTATTGCTATAGGTCGAGCTGTCGAGCAGGTTGTTTTCAAAATGCCACTGGCCACGAAGCGACGCAGCGGGGGCATTGACCGTCAGCGATACCGTGACGATGTTCGAGTTCAGGGTGCCATCGTTGGCGTGGTAGGTGAAGCTATCGGGGCCGCTGTAACCGGTGGTCGGGGTGTAAGTGAAGCCACCGTTGGCGCTGAGCGCCAGGGTGCCGTGCGCGACGTTCGCGTCGAGCACGGCCGTCAGCGGATCGCCGTTGGCGTCGGTGTCATTGGCGAGGACACCCGGGGCAGCCTGCACGAGGGCCGTGTTCTGGGGCGTGCTGTAGCTGTCGGCGACAGCAACGGGGGCCGCGGCCGGGGGAGTCACAAGGTCGGCGATCTCCGAGGCGGACAGCGCCGTCGCGTAGACGCGCGCGTCGTCAAGGAGGCCCCTGAACCAGCGCGAGTTGTCGCTCTGGGCTCCAAGCGCTAACGGAAGTGAGTTCACCGCGATCGGCGTCGTTGTGGCGACGGTCCCTTCCAGGGTGCCGTTGATGTACAGCCGGAGGTTTGCGCCGTCATAGGTGGCGGCGATATGCATCCAGGCGGTGTTGTTGAGCGGATAGCTGGTTAGCGAGTCGACGCGCGTGGCGGCGTTGTTATTCAGTCGGACGAAGACCTTGCCGGCGCTGGACAGGGAGAGCTCATAGCCATTGACGATCGTGCCGGTCGTGGACGCCTTCTTGATGACATCCTGGGTCGTGTTGATTGTCACGGTTGGTCGGATCCAGGCGGCCAGGGTCATCCCGGTCGTGAAGTCCAGGCTGTTCGCGTCGGCGACACTCACCCATTGGCTGGTGCCATTAAGCGAGACAGCTTGGCCGGCTTTGCCGGTCGCGAACGTGGGCGAACCCACTCCCGTCCCGTTGTTGGCATTGGTGGAGCTGTCGGTGAGGTTGCCATCGAACTTCCACCAGCCGATCTCCGAACCAGCTGCGGCCAGGGCGGAGACGTGCCCGGGCGCCGTCCTTCCCGGCTTCGTCGGCGCAACCGTCTTGGCGCTCGCAGTCGGGGCTACCTCTTGAGTCGGAGCCGTGGTCGCACTCGCCGACGGGGCAGCCGTGGGATTTCGGGGTTGGGCGGTCGGGTCAGGTGTCGGGGCCGGCGTTGGCGCCGCCGTCGGGTCAGCGGTTGGCGCCGGAGTTGGTTGTGCCGATGGCTCGATGCTCGGCGGCGGCGCGCTCGGTGGGGCATTGCGGTTGGCCGCTGCGGTCGGTAGGACCACGATCAGCGACGCCAGCAGGAGGAATGTCTGCGTCGCGACGAGCAGCCGCGTGGCGGCGCTAGGTCCGCGCTTTGTCGAAGTTGGCAATGATCTTCCTCCCCGAAGGTGACGGTCCCGATATGTCCGTGCCACCTGGGACATGTGAAGGGCACGTCGGAGCGCGAGCGCCATCGCAATCGAGTCGCGATGGGACAAGGGCTGGACTAGCCACGGTACCGACACCGATGGCGCTCGCCATCCGTGAACCTCCCGAGCGGACTACGGGAAACGGCTCGGTACCTGCGTAGATGGCCCGAGCCGCCGGAATCAGCAGACCGATCCTCAGCGCCCCGTACCGGCGAGAACCGCCGGGATCGTCCGCGCGAGGATCCTGAAATCAAGTCCGAGGGACCAGCGATCGATGTACGAGAGGTCGCATTCGACCCATCGGTCGAACTCGGGCTCCTGACGGGCCTCCACCTGCCACAAGCCGGTGATCCCTGGCTTCATGCTCAATCGACGGCGATGCCACACGTCGTACCGCTCGACCTCGTGAGGGAGGGGCGGGCGTGGACCCACGAGGCTCATCTCGCCCTTGAGGACGTTCCAGAGCTGGGGTAGCTCATCGAGGCTCGACCGCCGCAGGAACACGCCAAGGCCGGTGACTCGCGGATCGTTGAGCGCCTTGAATGCCTGCCCATTCCGCATGTTGAGGTGCGCGACGTCCTCGAGCAGGGCCTCGGCGTTCGGCACCATCGTTCGGAACTTGTAGATCGTGAACGGCCGGCCGTGGAGACCGACGCGGGTCTGGCGGAAGAGGATCGTCGATCCCTGGCGCAGCCGAATGACCGTTGCCGTGACAATCAGCACCGGACTCAGCAGGATCAGCCCCGCGAGCGCTCCCGCGATATCGACCACGCGCTTGGCAACGAGTCCGACCTCGTGCGGATGATCGTGGACCATGGAGCGGACGAGAAACCCTTCGAACTCCTCCTGCTTGATGCTCTGGCGCCGGTCGTCCATCGGATCCACCGGGATCCTCACCGTCTTGCCTTCGTCTTCGGCGAGACGGGTAAGCGGCTCGACGTAGCGAGCCGCCGAAGGCGGCAGACAGACCGCGACCTCGTCGACGACGCGCGAGTGCAGCACGGGCTCGAGCTCGTCCAAGCGTGCCGAGGATCGGTCGCGAGATCGCGCCCGGGACCTCGCCCGGCACCGACAAGTGCCCGATGACGCGGATGCCGAGGCTGGCCCGTGCCCTCGACCCGGTCGGCGAAATCGCACGCGAGCGTCCCTGTGCCGGCGACCAGCATGAATCGGATGTTGCGGCCGCGCTGGCGGATGGCGCCGAATGCGTAGCGGAGGTACGTCCGGCCGGCAAGCGTCACGAGCGCCTGCGTGATGAAGAGCAGTGCGAGGAACAGCCTGCTGACCTGGTCCTGGTTGAAGAGGAACAGGGTCGAGAACGTCACGATCGCCACGACCAGGGTGGCCTTCACGATGTCCTGCGCTTCCGTCAGGAGGCGCCACCGTGCGTGCATCCGGTACAGGCCCAGGTACCACAAGGCCCCCACCCAACCGACCCCGAAGAGGAGCGCCGCGATCCGCAGATCGATGCCGATGAGACGCCAGAGCTGCGTGACGTCGCCATCGCCGAAGCGGACGAGCGACACGGTGACGAAGACGATCGTGGCGCTGACCCCATCGGCCACCATCAGTGCGAGCTTGAGCATCAAGAGATGCCGTCTGATCATTCGACGCGCGACCCTCTCTCGAATACGTTGGGGCGGACTCGCACCCATGTGGGCGGTCCAACGTACGAGAGCGGATCCGCTCGCCGGCATCCGTGGACCTGCGGAGGCGACTACGGAAATCCGCTCGGTACCGACAGGCGATGCGACCGGCGTCGGTCGGGTACCGGCGCGATTTCGGTAGTCGGTTAGGTACTCCCCCCGATTCCGCGGGTGGTCGTCCGACTACGCTCGATGGGGCCATTCCAGCTGACGTGAGGTGGGCGTGCCGGCCAGAAGCAGGAACGCGCATGATCGAAAGGACGGGGCGAGGACCATCCTCGAACCTCGTCGGACTCCCATTGGACAGCGATGTCGAGGACGAAACCCTCGCCGACGCTGCGCGCGCCCGTTTCCGGACGGGTGGCATGGCGGGCATCGAGCCCGACGACGACATGCGCCCGGCGATGCGAGCCAGACGAAGCAGCTATTGGCGGTTCGTCAGACGGCGGGGATCGAGCGACTCATGGATGGCGTCCGGTCGGTGCTCTCAGGCCCCCTGGCGATCACGAATTCCCGGCTGTTCGTGGTCGATGGTCAGCCGGTCACGCTCGCCTCGTTCGACGAGCTCGATGACGTCACGCTCGTGACCAACCGCCTCCTCGTGATGTTGACGAGTGGCGTCGGTTTGACGATCGACGCAGCGCATCCGCAACTGCTGCGCGTCGAGCTGGCCGCCGCCCGCGCGCGGTGGTCCGATGATCATCTGGCCGCGTCATCGATGGATGGGTCCGACGCTGGGGCGGATCAACCTCGGCGGTAGATCGCCGTCGCCTCGGACCGATTGCGGACATCGAGCTTGCGCAGGATCGCCGCAACATGTGTCTCGGCGGTCCTCGGCGAGATCGTCAACGCTTCGGCGATCTCTCGGTCGGTGTGCCCACTCGCGACGAGGCGCAACACCTCCCGCTCTCGCTCGCTGAGCCGCATGAGCTCGGGCTCGGTGAGCCCTCCGCGCTGGCGGGCCACGTCGGCGAGCCGCTCGACCAAGCGGGCTGCCATCGCTCGTGGCATCGCGAGCTCGCCTCGGCGAGCACTGCGGACGGCTCGCAGCAATGCCTCGGGGCTGACGTCCTTCGTGAGGTATCCGCGCGCGCCGGCCATCACGGACTCCAGGAGGTCGGCATCCGAGTGTGACGCGGAAAGCATCACGAAGGTGGTATTCGGCATGCTGGCCGACAGCTCCCGAACCAGCTGCACGCCGTCCCCGCCACCTCCCAGCCCGATGTCGACGAGGACGACGTCCGGGCGGGATCGCACGGCGCGCTCGAGTGCTTCAGCCTGGCTCGCCGCCTCGTCGACGACGACGACGTCGGGGCCTTCGATCGCCTGGCGCACGGCGGACCGGATGAGCGAGTGATCGTCGACGAGCATCACGCGTAGTGTTCCCATCGGTCGGGGCAGGTGCGGCTGTCGCTCGTTCGCGTCGTCGCGTCCTCGCGCCGGATCATCGGTGCGTCACGAGCTGGCTTGCGGGCACCCGAAGGGTGATGGTGGTCCCGCGGCCCCGGAGCCGACTCGATCGTGAGGCGTGCTCCGATCGACTGCGCCCGCTCGTGCATGCTCTGGCGACCGTAGCCGCTCGCAAGTGTCGCCGAGTCGAAGCCCACGCCATCGTCTCGGACGGTCAGCTTGATCGCACCCTTCCGGCTCTTGACGGTCACGACGACATGACGCGCTTTCGCGTGCTTTCGGACGTTGTTCAGCCCTTCCTGCAGCACCCGCAGGATCTCGATCGAAACCCGGGCCGGAACTGGTCGGCCGTCGTCAACGTGACAATCGACGCGGATCCCGAAGCGATCGGAAAACTCCTCGACCTGTCGCTCGACGAGCTTGGAGAGCGTGATGACGGGCTCGGCATGTGGTCGCATGGCGACCACCGCGGTCCGAGCTTCTGCGAGGCCGGCGTCGATCGAGCGCAGCAAGTCCAGCGCCAGGACGCGCGCATCCGGGTCGAGACTCGGGTGACGGGCCAGCTTCGAGGCCGACAACTTCGCGAACCACAGATCCTGTGCCAGGCCGTCGTGGATCTCGCGCGCTAGTCGCGCACGCTCCGCGACGCCACCCAGGGCCTGGAGCTGGTCAGGTCGGATCTCGCTGACGAACAACTGAACGGCGTGCACCCCATCTGCCTCGGGCGATGCCCATCCGACCACGTTGAGCAGGCGGTAGTCGGGCGCCACTCCGATGGTGACGATCCACCTGCTCGGCCCGGGCGTTTCGCTCTGGGATCCGGTGATCTCCCGCCAACACGCACCGATCTCCTTGGGGAGCTCCTTGAGCGGGCGATGGAGTGCGTCCGGGACCTTGAGGTCGAACAGGCGCGCAAACTCGGCGTTCAGCGCCGCCAATGTGCCCTTGGCGTCGATCTGACCGATACCGACTCGCGCAGGTTCAAGTTGGGCGTCCATGTGGCTGGCCCCCCTGCCATGCCGCTCCAGACCCGACTTCCTCCAGAACCGAGCAAACCTTGCCCGGCGCACTACCAAAACGCGGGCACGACAAATGGGACGAAGACCGAACCCCCCGGCGCGCGCTCTTTCCTCCCGATTGCCCTCCGTGTGGATAACCTAGCACGGGCAAAATCGGCCGGCCTCACGATTCGCAACCCGATCGTTGCGTAGATGCAACGGTTGGATAGGGCCAGAACGGTGCGGTCAGTCCCAATGGGCCCCGTGCGAGAATGCCCGCGCCATGGCCGACGCCCAGCCGCCGCCGGAACTCCACCCCGTCCCAGGCACGGCCCGCGGGCGAGGGCGGGTCGTCGTCGGTTGGCGCGACCTCGTCGGCGAACCGACGCGGCGGCGGGCCGGCGTCTACCGGCGGGCGCTGCGCCGCGAGGTCTCACGCCTCCGCGATCACCAGCGGCTCCTCGCCATCGTGCTGCTGAGCCTGGTCTTCTCGCTGCTCGCCGCAGGGATGATCGGGCGTGGCGAGGCGGCCGGTGCGGACGCCCGCGCCTACTGGGCGGGGGTCCGGATGTGGATCAACGGCGGCGACCCGTACCATCCGAGCGGCCCGTTCCTGCCGTACGTGTACGCCCCGTGGATGCTGCCCTTGTTCGCGCCGTGGGCGCTGCTGCCGTGGGACGTCGCCTGGGTCGTGTGGCGCGTCGGGATGATCCTGCTGTTCCTGTGGACGGTCGACTGGGCCTATCGCCGGCGGCCGCTGCTGACCGCGCTGATCATCGTGCTGCTGGCATTTCCGCTGGGCGCGAACCTCGACACCGGGAACATCAATCTGCAGCTCACGCTGATCCTGTGGGCGGCGCAGTTCAGCGGTCCGCGACTCAGCGGGGCGCTGTGGGCGCTGGCGTCCTGGATGAAGTGGTTCCCGATCGTGTTCTGGCCGATCCTCGAGCGCCGGGCTCGCCTCTGGGGGCTGGCCTGGCTGGCCGTGTCGATCATCCTCAGCCTGATCGTGCTCCCCCAGACGATCGTCCAGCTGCAGACGCTCTTCAGCTTCGGGGCGCGCCCGATCCGGCTCGACTACCTGATCTACCTGTGGGCGTTCATCCCGTGGGTATACCGGCGGCTCGACGCGCGAACGACGGCGGCTCCACGACCGGCCGCAGCGTGATCGCGGCGATGACGAAGTAGGCCGACCCGAGCAGGAACGCGGCTCGCGGCCCGACGCCCAGCCCGAACGCGATGTTCACCGCGTCGAGGAGCAGCCCGCCGGTCGCCACCGCGATGACCGTCGACGAGGTCGTCGCGACGTTCGAGAGACCCATGTAGCGACCCGACGACGCCTTCGGGATGATGTCGGTCATCAGCGCCCAGTCGACGGCCAGGAACGTGCCGGCTGCAGCGCCGAACAACGCGCCGCCAACGATGGCGATCGGGATGGACGGTGCAAGGGCGGCCAGGGCCACGCCGACGAACCCGATCACGCAGCTGGCGTAGATGACGGGCTTGCGACCGATGCGGTCGGACAGCTTGGCCGACGGGATGATCGCGAGCACGTTGGCGACCACGATCGTCACCAGCATCACGAGGTTGGTCGAGTTGGCCGCGTCCTCGTCCAGCCCGTGCGTCTGTTTCAGGTACGTGAGGATCAGGTTGACGAGGATCGCCCCGCCCATCAGGAAGAAGAAGCGTGACGCCAGCAGCCACACGTACGAGCGTTCCTTGAGGACGTCGGTGCCCCAGACCTCGCGGATGATCTCGAGCGTCGACTTGCCGTTGCGTGGCTTCGGCGGCTGGCCTTCGGGAACCCGCGCGACGACGGCGATCATCGTGACGAGCTCCACGATCGCGACCGCGAAGATCGCGAGCTCGATCCGGCCGATCAGCGACCGCCACGGTCACGAGGACGAAGCCCGTGACGTTGCCGAGGATCTGCATGAGGCCGACCAGCGCGCTGGCCATGCCGACCTGCTTCTCGGCGATGAGATCGGGCACGTACCCCTGGAAGGGGCCGCGCGCGATGTTGGTGCTCACGGCCAGCAGCGCACTGAACGCCGCGAGCATCAGGATGCTGTTGGACAACGCGATGCCGGCGAGGAACACGAGGTCCAGCAGCGAGCCGATCACGATGTACGGCTTGCGCCGGCCCCACCGACTGACGGTGTAGTCGCTGATCGAGCCGATCGTCGGCTGGATCAGGATCGAGATCACCGCGACCGGGATCGAGATGAGGAACGCGACCCGCCCGACCTCGAGTGGATCGGGCGCGAACGGCCCGAAATTGAGCCGATTCTGGTTGAACAGGCCGACCGCGCCGTCGATCGCGGTGAGGCCGAGCCAGTAGAGCGAGATCCGGATGAGGTGGACGAGCGGGAGCGTCGCGGTCGGGCGTTGGTACCCGGCCTCTGCCCCGGCCGGTTCGGTGGGCGGCTCCCCGGCCACAGCGGTGTCGAGCGCCATCGGGCCCCCTCCCTCCAGAGGTTCGGCGGTACCCCGCCACGCATGCTAGAACGTCTGCGACGGCATTCCGTTGCGGTCGATCGTGGTGACGGTCCCTTGTCGCACCAGGTGACGGCCTGTCGCGTCCGGGGCGACGAACGTGAACAGCGACCGGTCGAGCGAGTAGATCCCGGTCGAGGCGATCCCGATCGAGCCGAGGCGGAAGGAAAAGATCGGGTTGTCGGCATTGCCGGCGTAGTGATGCGCGCCGCCGCTCGCATCGAGCAGCGCGATGTTGGCCAGGCCACCGAACCGCTCGTGCAATGCCGGCAACAGCGCCGGGATCGACTCCTCGTCGGCGCCGTCCCACTCGTCCTCGAGCCAGCGCGCGCCGACCTCCGTGTCGGCTCGGCCGTGGATCCTGCCCTGCGCCTGGTACGTCGGGCGCAGCGAGCGCCAGTCACGGAAGTCACCGTTGTGGCTCAGGCTGTAGCGGCCCGCCGGGTCATCGAACGGTTGGGTGTCCGCGAGCTGCAGGGTCGACAACCGCGATGGTCGGCGGAGGTGCACGAGGACCGCCGTCGTCCGCTGGGCGCCGACCCGCGCCGACCCCTCGGCATCGTCACGAAACGCCCGCACGTCGCGATGGCTGCACAACCGTCCATCGTCGGTCAGCCAGGTCGCGCCCCACCCGAACCCGGCCAGCCCGAACCGTTCGAGCCGCTCGGTGAACGGCCAGAGCTCGTCGAGGCGGAAGGGCGTCGCGGATCTGGCGACGAACTGCTCACACATCGGCCGCGATGATACGCGGGACCGTGGGGACGCTAGGGCGCGAGCCGGCTCCGGATCTCGTGCTCGAACTCCGGGAAATACCGACTCACGACCGAGAGGTCGAACGACCGCAGGATCGACTCCTTCGGCTCT
The DNA here is from genome assembly GCA_963788235.1 of uncultured Chloroflexia bacterium. GTDB lineage: Bacteria > Chloroflexota > Limnocylindria > Limnocylindrales > CSP1-4 > SPCO01. The sequence continues at coordinate 21,126 of CAWBFV010000008.1, forward strand.
CGCTCGAGCAGGAAGTCGAACGTCTCCTCGATGAGCCGCTGCACGTGGCTCGGATCGGTTGCGGCGGCCAGGTCGGTCGCGTCCTCGGCGCTCACGGTCACGTCGTGCGTGCTGGCGGATCCGGCGTCGCGGACCGTGACGCGGCAGCGCCATCCGTCCGGGGCGGCCTCGCACTGCACGATGATCTCGCTCATCGACGGGCTCCCTGGCAGCTCGGGCACCAGTACGTCGTGCGCGGCACCTCCCCGCTGAGTGGCGCGGATCGGATCGCCGTGCCGCAGCGTGGGCACGGCTCGACCCGCACGACCGTAGACGGCCAGCCTCGCGCGGCCCGGCGCGACGCCCGCGCTCGTCACGAGGAGCCGCCGCGCGGTCGCGATCAATCGATCGAGCGTCGCGTCATCGACCTCGGCCACCGGTGCGAACGGGTCGACACGCTCCGCGAACAGCGTCTCGTTCCGCCAGATGTTGCCGATCCCCGCGAGTGCCCGCTGATCGAGCAGCGCGGCGCTGATCGGCAGCGACTGTCGTTCCGGCGCGCGAAGTCGTCGATGCGCCTCCGTCGCGTCGAAGTCGGGCTTGAGCAGGTCGGGACCCAGCTTCGAGAGCGAGGGGTGCAGCGGTTCGGCGCGCGACTCGAACAGCTCGACCACCGGCGCGTCGAAACAGACCGCCACGGCGCCATCGACTTCGAGCACCAGCCGCGCCCGAGCCGGCGGTCGACGCCAGCGCTCGCCCGGCCGATAGCGGTGCCACGAGCCGTTCATCCGCAGGTGCGTGCGCAGCTCGAGCCCGCCATCGAAGCGGATCAGCAGGTTCTTGCCGTGGGCCTCGACCGAGTCGACGCGCTTGCCGACCACCCGCTGGATCTGCGGGACCGGGCCCGGTCCCTGGGCGCGCGCGGCCCGGACGTCGCGACCGACCAGGTACGGCCGCAGCCCGGCCGCGGTGCGGAAGAGCGTGTCGCCTTCGGGCATGGGCGGTCCGTGTCGCTCAGCGCGGCGCGCGGAGCGTGAGCCCGCGATAGCCCGCGTTGAAGCCGGCCTCGAGCAGGAACGGCCGCATCGGCGATGTGGCGACGTCGACCCCATCGACCTTGCGGATGACGAGCTCGCGCACGCGACCGTCCATCACCAGAGCGCGCAGCCCGCTGAGCGCGGCGATCCGGACATCGGGGTCGTCGGACGCGGGCAGCGTCTGGAGCGTCGAACCACCGCGCTCGAGGTACAGGGCAGCCACCCCATCGACCATGACCACGTAGGCACCGGCCGCCCGCTGGAACGGCCGTCGATCGTCGTCGCCGCGTCGCGGCCAGGCGAGCGCCGCGCCATACGGATTGGCCGGATCAGCTGCGGCAAGCACCCACACGGCCGGCACCGCGCTGCCCTCGTCGCCGTCGCGCACCGACCGCAGTCGATCCAGCGCGCCCGCCAGCGCGAATTGCGCCGCGCCCAGTCCATCGACGAAGTACCCGCGACGGATCCGCCCGGCCTCCTCGAGCGCCCGGAGGATCGGGTACACGGCCGAGAACCCGCCCTCGAGCCCTTCCGCCACGACCGCCTCGCGGGTCAGGACGCCGTGCCGCTCGAGCAGCGCCAATGCCTGCGCGTGCAGCCGCTCGGTCGGGGCGACGCCATCGGCCGGCTCGACCAGCGACCAGCGACCGGCTGCCTCCGGCGGTCCCAGCGCGGTCAGGCGACCCGGCCGGCCGCGGCGGGCGCCAGCGCCGGAGCCAGTGGGACGCTTCCAACGCAGGGCCCGGAGCGGCGCAAACGTGTCGTTCGTGACCTCGCCGGCCCAGACGAGGTCCCACAGGGCATCGAGCATCTCTCGATCCGAGCCGCCACCCGCCGTCGCGTGGATCGCGCGGTAGAAGCTCGCGCCGCGCGTCCGCAGATGCTCGCGGATCTTGTCGTGCCGAGGTCCACCAGGACGCGACGCCGGGTCGTCATTGGCATCCGCCGCGATCGTGGGCTTCAGGGCTTCGCGACCCGGGCGGAACAGCGCGATCCGCCCGTCATCCCGACCGAGCGCCCCACGGCCGACCCACCCGACCTCGCCCATCGCGCCGAGCTCATCGAGGAGGCGCGGGCTGTAGCCCGGGACCCGTGCCGGCAGCACGTCCCGTTCCAGCACCGAGGCAGGGATCGCGACGCCCGCGAGCTGATCGACGACTTCCGCCAGCCGCTCCAGCGCCCCGGATCCACGGAACGGCGCGGGATCCGCACCGGGGCCGCTGACCGGCGCGATCCCGTGCCAAGCGGGCAGGAACCGGCCCAGCGCGGCCGGATCGACCGGCTCGACCTCGCGACGGAGTCGGGCGAGCGACCGACGGCGGAGGAGCCGCAGCACGTCGGGGTCGCACCATTCCCGCTCGGCACCGCCCGGCCGGAACTCGCCACGCAGGATCGTGCCGGCGCCGAGCAATCGGTCCAGCGCGTCCTCCACGATCCCGATGGGCAGGCCCCAACGTGCAGCCGGGTCGGGGGTCAGGAACGGACCGTGCGTGCGGGCGTATCGGGCCAGCAAGCCGTCGAGCGCAGAGGCCGCCGGCCCGAGGAACGCATCGGGCACGCCGACCGGCGGCGTCACGCCGACGCCGTCGCGGTACCGCGCCACGTCCTCGATCGCGATCCAGCGGTCCTCGCCGGCGATCCGTACCCGGACGGCACGACGACTCGCCGCCAGCTCGGCGAGCCAGGCATCCGCGGTCGCTCGGTCCTCGAAGACGCGTGCCGCCACCTCGTCGTTCGACAGGTCGCCGAGCCGGCGCAGCAGGTCGTGCGTCTGGTCGACGGTCGTCGCCTGCCGTTCGTCGGTCAGCGCCTGGAGCGACAGCTCGAGATCGGCCAGCGCGTCCGGATCGAGCAGCTCGCGCAGCTCTTCCTGCCCGAGCAGCTCGCGCAGCAGGTCGCGGTCGAGCGTCAGCGCCCCGGCTCGTCGCTCGGCGAGCGGCGCATCACCCTCGTACATGTAGGCCGCGACGTAGTCGAACAGCAGGCTGCTGGCGAACGGGCTCGCCTTTGGCGTCTCGACGGCGTGGACCGCGATCTCGCGACTCGCGACACCACCGAGGATCTCGCGCAGCGCATCGAGATCGAAGACGTCAGACAGGCATTCGCGGTAGGTCTCCACGAGGATCGGGAAGCTGCCGTATCGACTGGCGACGGCCAGCAGATCGGCGGCGCGTTGACGCTGCTGCCACAGCGGCGTCCGGGTGCCGGGGCGTCGTCTCGGCAACAGCAGGGCTCGAGCGGCGTTCTCGCGGAAGCGGCTCGCGAACAGGGCCGAGTTCGCGACCTGCCCGACGACCAGGTCCTCGACGTCTTCCGGCGATGGGAACAGCAGCGCCTCGACGCCGTCGACGCTCCCCTCCCCTTCCGGCAGGCGGATCGCGATGCCGTCGTCGGACCAGATCGATTGGACCTCCATGCCCAGGCGGTCCTGCAATCGGGCCTCGATCGCCAGCGACCACGGCGCGTGGACGCGGCCGCCGAACGGCGTCAGCAGCGTCAGCCGCCAGTCGCCCAGCTCGTCCCGGAACCGCTCGACGACGATCCGCTTGTCGGTCGGCAGCGCGCCGGTCGAGTCGCGCTCGTCCTCGAGGTAGGACAACAGGTTCTCGGCGGCCCGCTCGTCGAGGTCGTGGTGCTCGCGGAGCCGCGTGGCGGCGTCCTCGCGACCGCGAGCGCCGCGTCCGAGCTCGACCTCCATCTCGCCGACGAACGCGCCGAGCGCCCGACCGAGCTCGATCGGCCGGCCGACGGCGTCGCCCTTCCAGAACGGGAGCTTGCCCGGCACGCCCGGCGCCGGCGTCACGGTCACCCGGTCGTGGCTGATCTCCTGCACGCGCCACGAGCTCGCCCCGAGCACGATGACATCGCCGTGCATCCCCGCCCGGAGCTCGTAGACCATCTCCTCGTCGAGCTCGCCGACTCGGCGACCCGGCGTGCCGGTCTCCCCTTCCATGAAGACGCCGAACAGCCCGCGATCCGGGATCGTCCCGCCGCTGATCACTGCGACGACTCGCGCGTCGCGCCGGCCATCGATGGTGTCGGTGACGCGGTCCCACACGAGCCGCGGCTTGAGCTCTGCGAACTCGTCGGAGGGGTACGCGCCGGCGAGCATGCCCAGCACGCCATCGAGCACCTCGCGGGTGAGCGTCTCGTACGGCGCCGCACGGGTGACGGTCTGGAACAGGTCGTCGCCTGTCCACGTGTCCATGACGGTCATGGCGACGATCTGCTGGGCCAGCACGTCGAGCGGGTTGCGCGGGATCCGCGTCTGCTCGATCTCGCCCTCGTGCATCCGGCGCGTGACCACCGCGACCTCGAGGAGGTCGCCTCGGTACTTCGGGAAGATCACGCCCTTGCTGGGCGCACCGACCTGGTGACCGGCACGGCCGACGCGCTGCAGGCCGCGCGCCACCGAGGTCGGGCTCTCGACCTGGATGACGAGATCGACCGCGCCCATGTCGATGCCGAGCTCGAGGCTGCTGGTGGCGACCAGCGCGGGCAGGCGACCGGCCTTGAGCTCCTCCTCGATCTCGAGGCGCTGTTCCCGGGCGATGCTCCCGTGGTGGGCGCGCACGAGGTCCTCGCCAGCGAGCTCGTTGAGGCGTTGGGCCAGCCGTTCCGACAGGCGGCGGCTGTTGGTGAACACGATCGTGCTGCGATGGCTCCGGATCAGCTCGAGGATCCGTGGATGGATCGCCGGCCAGATGCTCGTCCGCAGGTCCGGGCTGATCGCCGGCCCGCCGGGCTGCTGCTCCTGCGGCAGCACCTCGCCGAGCGATGCCATGTCATCGACCGGAACGACGACCTCGAGCTCGAGCGGCTTGCGGGCGCCGGCGTCGACGATCGTGACCTCGCGGTCGGGGCCGAGACCGCCGAGGAACCGCGCGATCGTCTCGAGCGGCCGTTGCGTGGCGGACAGCCCGATCCGCTGCGCCGGCTCGGTGTCGCTCGCCCGGAGGTGGTCGAGCCGTTCGAGCGAGAGGGCCAGGTGCGCGCCGCGCTTGGTGCCGGCGATCGCGTGCACCTCGTCGACGATCACGTGTTCCACGTTTCGGAGGATCTCGCGTGCCTGGCTGGTCAACAGCAGGTACAGGCTCTCCGGCGTCGTGATCAGGATGTCCGGCGGTCGACGGGCGATCTCCCGACGGTCCTCGCTGGGCGTGTCGCCGGTGCGACTGGCGACACTGATCCGCGGCGCGTCCTGTCCGAGACGTTGTGCCGCGAGCCCGATCCCGGTGAGCGGTGCCCGCAGGTTGCGCTCAACGTCGTAGGTCAGGGCCTTGAGCGGGGAGATGTAGAGGACCCGGACGTGCCCCGGATCCGCGCGCGTCGGTTCCGGGCTCGGGTCGCGGGCGAGCCGGTCGAGCGCGTAGAGGAACGCGGCCAGCGTCTTGCCGCTGCCGGTGGGCGCGTGGATCAGCGTGTGCTCGCCCCGGGCGATCGCCTCCCAGCCCTTGGCCTGGGCCTCGGTCGGGGTCTCGAAGCTCGACTCGAACCAGGCGCGGACGGCCGGCGAGAACGGCGCGAGGGGATCGGCGACGAGCGTGGCCACGGGACCAGTGAGTATAGGGGCTCGGATCGGTTTCGACCATCCGTTCTAATCTGACGCACCAAGGCTAAGATCGAACCTTTCGAGGCACGCGACCATCTTTGATCCTCGAAGCGCCCGACCATCGGGCGCGGGAGGGAGTCCTGCCGTGGTGGCGACGCACCTGGTCGAGCGAGCGCGGAACGGCGACGACGTCGCGTTCTCCGAGCTCGTCGGCCTGACGGGCAACCGCTGCTACGCCGTCGCGTATCGGATCCTGCGCGACGCCGAACGGGCTCAGGACGCCGTCCAGCAAGCCTACCTACTCGCCTGGCGCGACCTTCCAGGTCTGCGCGATCCAGAACGCTTCGACGTCTGGCTGCACCGGCTGCTCGTGAATGCATGCTACGAGGAGCACCGGCGCAATCGACGCTGGAGCACACACGTCCGCGCGCTCCCACAGGAGGATCCCGGAGGGCCCGACTCCACCATCTCGGTCGCGGAGCGCGACCAGATCGAGCGAGCGTTCTCCCGCCTGTCGACGGAGCACCGCGCCGTCTTCGTCCTGCACCACCACGTCGGGATGCCGCTGACCGTGGTCGCCGAGATCGTCGGCGTCCCATTGGGCACCGTGAAGTCCCGGCTCCACTACGCGACCCGAATCCTGCAAGCGGCGATCGCCGCCGATGACCGTCTCGATATCCCAGAGGCACGACCGGCATGAACACAGAGCGAGATCCCAACGTGCTGATCGCAAGCTGGCTCGAAGAAGGGCCGCTGGACCTGCCCCCTGAAACGCGACGCGCGATCGAGACGGCGACGCGGACGATGCCCCAACGGCGGCTCGGCTTCGGCCGGCCGTGGAGGTTCCCGAACATGAATGGCTTCCTGCGCCCGGCCCTGGTGGTCGTGCTGATCCTTGTCTCGGTGGTCGGATTCGCCGTGTATGGAAAGCTCCGACCGTCCGACTCCGTCGGTGGGCTGCCATCGACGTCCTCACCCTCAGCCAGCGCCACAGGGAGCACGGGCCCCAGTGCCGCCGCCCTGACCGGCCGAATCGCGTTCACACGTTCTGATGCCCAGGTCGGCATGTACGGCAAGTACCTCGGGACGTTCGTCGCGGACGCCACCGGCGGCAACATCCGAAAGCTCGACCTCCCTGCCGACAGCGACGGCGTCGTCTGGTCGCCGGACGGCACCAAGCTCCTCCTTGGCAATTCACCACCCGATACCAAGCTCGGTTTCCGACCGGTCGTGATCAACGCCGACGGCACCGGCTATCGTCGGATCGAGGTGCCAGGCAGCTTCGGCGACATGATCTGCGCCTCGTGGTCGCCGGACGGGTCACGACTCCTGTGCGGCATCGCCGACGCCTCGGACTCGAGCGTGGCGGGCATCGTGTCGATCGACGCTGCCACCGGCGCTGACGTGCAGCGACTCTCGAGCGGCGCGTATCCGGGCGTGGTCGGCGACGTCAGCGAGTGTGGAGGCGGCGATTCGCCGGGCGCGTTCTCACCGGACGGGCGAATGTTCTCGTTCGTCCGCCATCGCTGCGGTCTCGCACCTGATCCGGTCCAGGACGAGATCGCGAGCATCTATGTCGGCTTCACCGACAACGCCAAGGAGCCGGAGCGCATCCTGTCGATGGGCGACATCAACTCGAGCGAGCCGCAGATCTCTTGGTCGCCAGATGGTCACTGGCTGCTGTTCGCCTCGCCCGATGGGCACCTGACCAAGGTCAGGCCCGACGGGACGGAACGGTCACTCATCAACGTGGATCTGCCGACGGGGTCATACGTCTACTCGCCAGCGTGGTCGCCGGACGGTTCGCGAATCATCTTCGCCGCGTGGCATGAGGGTGATACCACCGACCTGTGGACGACGAACGCCGATGGGACGGACGCGCGCCGACTCACGAACGACGCCGCGTCGGAGGATTCCATCAGCTGGACCCGCTAGACGACGACTGACGCGGCGAACGCGGCCGCATCACGTTAGCCCTCGTCGAGGACCCGTTCCTACGTGCCCTCCGCGGCGAGGAGGATGCGTACCTCTGACAAGCTTCGGGACTGGAGCGCTCGGGATGCGAGCGATTCGCATCTTCGCGGGTCCAGTCCCGAAAGCACCTCGCGAACATGCCCGATCGCCCCGGGGGTCACGCTCAGCTCCTCGACGCCCAGCCCCAGCAAGAGCGGGATCATCGAGGCATCTCCGGCTGCCTCGCCGCACACCGCGACGTGGCGACCGCGAGCCCGTGCCGCCCCCACGACGCCCGCGATGAGGCGCAGGACGGCCGGTTGCAACGGGGTCGCGAGGTCAGCCATCGATGGGTTGACTCGATCCGCCGCAAGCGTGTACTGCACGAGATCGTTGGTCCCGATGCTGAAGAAGTCGGCCACGTCGGCAAGACCATCGGCCACCAGCGCTGCAGCCGGCACCTCGATCATGACCCCGAGCAGCACGGACGAGGGCTGCACGTCGGTCGATGCCAGGATCGCATCGAGCCTGGCACGGACGGCGACGACCTCCTCGACCGTCGAGACCATCGGCAGCATGACCCGGAGCTCGACGCCTGGCGATGCCTCGACAAGCGCACGGAGCTGCTCATCGAGGAGCGCGGGCTGCACCAGGCCCAGGCGGATCCCTCGGACGCCGAGCGCCGGGTTCGCTTCGCCCTGCCCGGCCGCCCACGACGCCGGTTTGTCACCACCGATGTCGAGTGTCCGAAAAGCGATCGGACCGGCACCAAGCGCAGCACGGATCCGCGCATACGTGGCCCGTTGTTCTTCGACCGTCGGGGGCGCATGGCGTCCAAGAAAGAGCAGCTCGGTCCGCACAAGGCCGATGCCGTCCGCGAGCGCGGCCGCCGCAGCTGCCGCCTCGAGCGGCGAGGACACGTTCGCGGTCACGGCGATGCCGTGTATCCGTGCGGGCAGGGCAGTCGGGCTTGGCGCCCCGGTCGCTGGGGCACCTGCAAAGACTGAGACGGCGTCCGACGGCGGGTCAACGAACACGCGACCGGTCGACCCATCGACAGCCGCTCGTGTGTTCGCGAGCAACGAATTGATGGCTTCGCCGAGCCCGAGTACGAGCGGGATGCCGAGGGCCCGCGCGACGATCGTGGCGTGACCAGTCGGCGACCCGCCGGCCAGGGCGATGCCCGCGACCAGCTCGCGCCGGAGCGTCGCGACAGCCGACGGATCCAGGTCCGCGGCGACCAGCACTGCGGGCTGACCATCCGGGTGCCACAGGTCGATCCGGGGGCCACCGCTGAGGATCGCGGCGACACGCCGGCCGATATCACGCACGTCGGCGGCGCGTTCGCGAAAGTAATCGTCGTCGACGGCGGCGAGGCTGTCGGCGTGGCTGGAGGTGACGGCGATGATGGCCTCGGCGGCGGATGCGCCAGTAGCGATCCGGGCTAATGTGGGTTCGACGATGCCCGGGTCGCGCGCAAACAGCGCCTGCGCCTCGAAGATGGCGCCAACGTCGTCGCCCACCCGCGTGCTCGTCTCCTCAGCCAGTTCGGTGAGCTCGTTGGCGGCGGCCTCGAGCGCGGCGTCCAGCCGCTGTGCCTCCGTGGCCTCGTCGGGTGCCAGAGCACCAGGCGGCAGGACCGCAGCGGTCGGCTGCACCACGAGCACACGCCCGACGCCGATGCCCGGTGCGCCCGGGCGGCCGGTCAGCACGGCGGGCGGAGCGCTCGACGCCGATGCGGGTCTAGCCATGCCGATTCGGTCAGGCGCGGGCGACGACATCGGCGAGCGCTCGAAGCAGCAGCGCTGCTGATGTGGCCCCGGGATCCTGGTGGCCGATCGAGCGATCGCCCAGGTATGACGCCCGCCCCTTCGTCGCGAGCAGTGGGATCGTGGCCGTCGCGCCGGTCTCGGCAGCCGTGGCCATGGCGGTGGCGACCGTGACGGCGTCGGCGCCGCGGGCGACCTCGCTCCTGCCGGCATCCATCGCAGGAAGGAGAGCATCCAGCATGGTCTTCTCTCCGGCCGTCGCCTTGCCCAGGCCCTGGATGCCGGTGATCGCGGCATCCAGGCCGGCGAGGGCGGCTTCGCTCGCGGTCGTCGAGCCGTCCGCGGCAGCGAGGGCACCGCCAGCACGCATGAACGCCGTGCCGTACAGCGGCCCGGCCGCGCCACCGACCGTGCTGATCAGGGTTCGACCCGCCGAGCGCAGCCTGGTCGCCGTCATGGCCCGATCATCGTTTCCTTCGGGCACGCCGCCATCGATCATCGCGACGATCGCCGCGAAGCCGCGGTCCATGTTGGTGCCGTGATCTCCATCTCCGATGGCCTGGTCCAGCGCGGTCAGCGCGCCAGCCTGGTCGTGCAGCCTGGTGGCGGCAAGCCGCAGCCAGGCATCGATGACTTCGAGCATTCGCGAGATACCTCGGACTCGAACGGACGTCGAGTCTAGACGGATTGGTGATAGCGACCGCCGCCTCGTGGGAGGCGCGGCGGCGGTCGCACTGGGATCAGCGAGTGGCTCAGACGCCCCAGCGCAGAGCCGGGGTCCTGACCGGGGCGTCCCAAAGCCGAGCAAACTCATCGTCGAGCCGCAGGAGCGTCACCGAGAAGCCGGCCATCTCCAGACTCGTGATGTAATTCCCGACGAGCGAACGCCCGATCGAGATGCCCTGGCCGCCCAGGATACGGGCGACGCTGTTGAACGCCACGTACAACTCGATGAGCGGCGTGCCGCCCATCCCGTTGACGAATGCCAGCACGGTGTCACCCCGGGTCAGACCGAGGTCGGAGACGATCGGCGAGACGAGCCACTCGGCCATCTCATCGACCGGCGCGAGCGTCTCGCGTCGGCGCCCTGGCTCCCCATGGATGCCGATCCCGACCTCGACTTCGTCGTCGCCGAGCTCGAACGTCGGCGTACCAGCCGCCGGGACGACACACGACGTCAGCGCCAGGCCCATCGAGCGGCCCCGGTCGTTGACCTGCGTCGCCGTCGTCGTCACGTCGGCCAGCGACGCACCTTCCTCGGCGCGGGCACCGGCGATCTTCTCGAGCAGCACGGTCACGCCGACGCCGCGCCGACCGGCCGTGTACAGCGAGTCCTGGACCGCGACGTCGTCGTTGGTCACGACCGTCGCGACCTCGATCTCGCCGGCGACGAGCTCCGCCGCCATCTGGAAGTTCAGGACGTCGCCTGTGTAGTTCTTGACGATGTGGAGGACGCCGGCGCCGCCATCGACGGCGCGCGTCGCGGCCTCCATCTGATCGGGCACAGGCGACGTGAAGACGTGACCCGCGGCGGCCGCGTCGAGCATGCCCAACCCGACGAAACCGCCATGGAGCGGCTCGTGGCCCGAGCCACCGCCCGAGATCAGGGCGACCTTGCCCCGCTTCGGCCCGCCGGCACGCAACACGAGGTTCTGGGACAGGTCGACTTTGACGATGTCGGGATGCGCCGCTTGGAGCCCGGAGAGGCTCTCGGGGACGATGTCCTCGACCGCGTTGATGAGCTTCTTCACCCGGCTGGGTGCGTTGGTGGCCATGGAGCGTCTCCTTCGGTGGTCGTCGGGGGTTGTGCAGGAGGTTGGTCAGGCAGCGTCGGCAGCCACATCGCGGACCGGTGACGTGGCCGGGACCGCGGCAGGTACCTCGCGTCCGATGAACTCGTACAGGACGGCACCGACCACGCCACCGATCGTCGAGCCGAAGATGTAGACGACGATCAGCTGGTCGAGCGGAACGGGCTTCGCACCGATCGCCTGGCCGAGGAGGGCCGGTCCGAGCTCGCGGGCGGGGTTCAATGAGGCGCCGGTGATCGGGCCGACGAGGATGATGATCCCGTACACGATGAACCCGATGATCAGCCCGGCGAACCCGGATGGAGCCTTGCCCGAGACCGCTGCCCCGAAGACTGTGAAGACGAGGATGGCGGTGCCGATGACCTCGGCAGCGAACCCGACCGCCAGCCCAGCTTTGTCGTTGACCGATACGGCACCCAGGCCGAGCGCGGCCGGGTCGTTGCCGGTCAGGATGATGAGGGTCAGCGCGGCGCCGATGAACGCACCGATGAGCTGGGCCGCGATGTAGCTGCCCGCCGTTCGGCTGTCGATCTTGCGGGTGACAAGCAGGGAGATCGTCACGGCCGGGTTGATGTGGCAGCCGCTGATGTGGCCGATCGAGTAGACCGCCGCGAAGATCGCGAAGGCGAACGAGAACGAGATCGTCGACAGACCGGCCGTACCGTCGATGCCCGTGCCTCCTGCCCCAGCGGTCAGGAACACGGTCAACGGCACGGAGCCCGCGCCGATGAACACCAGGATCGCGGTGCCGATCGCCTCGGCGGTGAGCTTCTGGGTGAAGGTCGGGGACGACATCGGTTCCTCCTCTGCGTGTTGCGGATGGGTCAGCCAGCCGGTTCGGCGGCTGCGGAGACGTACGGGGTGAGTTCGTTGGCGAGGGCAGACAGCGCCTCCTCGGCGTCAGGTCCGTCCGCCGTCAACGTGATCTCGGACGACGGGCGGATCGTCAGGCCGAGCAACGCGATGAGGCTCTTCGCGTCGGCTTCGCGGCCGTCATGCCGGATCGTGATCCGGCTGACGAACCTCGTCGCTGCCTGGACGAATCGCGCGGCGGGTCGGGCGTGGAGCCCGGACGGGTCGATGACGGTAAGTCGAAGATCTGGCATTTCGCCGTCCTTCAGGATCGAGGGAGCTTGGCCATGGTCGCCGCACTCTCGGCGGCGGCCACGACCTCGTCGATCGTCGCGCCGACACTCGCCTGGACCGCGGCGAGGATCGCGCCCTCCACGAGGGGCGCCTCGCTGACACGGACCCGGGCTCGATCGGCGTCGTCGAACTCCTCGAGGGCGACCTCAAGGCTGAGGGCCGCGCTGCCGAGGTCCAGCAGGACGAGCGCATCATCGACACCGGCATCCAGCGTGCTGCGGATCGCCGCCGCGATGTTCGGCGCACTCGTCCCAAGGCGTCCGTCCTGCGTCCCACCGGCGACAGCCACGGGGACATCCGCGCCGGCGACCTGAGCGACCATGTCGCGCAGCCCTTCGACGAGCGTCCCGCTGTGGGAGATCAGGACCAGGCCCACCATTGCGCCTCCTTTCATTGCCCCCAGGTTGTGGTTGCGACGCATGCTCGGGCCGAGGTCGTCAAGAACAAAGCAAGACGCCATCAAGAGATGCGATGAAGCGCTGGTTCGGTCGCGATCCCGCCTCATCGTCCGTTGCCGCTCGATGGCGTGGCACCTACACTCGGCCGACCGTGAGCGCCCAAACGACGGCCTACGACGTCATCGACGCCGCCGCGGTCCGGGCGGCGATGGCTCGCTGTCGCACCGTCGTAGAACGCCATGCGTCGTGGCTGACCCGACTTGACGCCGCTCTCGGTGACGGCGATCACGGTGACAACCTGGTCATCGGATTCAGAGCCGTCGACGACATGCTCCGGCAGATGCCCACCGATGCGCTCCCCGGGGAGCTGCTTCGGGCCGTCGGCCATCGACTCGTGGCCGCGGTCGGTGGTGCGTCCGGCCCGCTCTATGGCACCGCCTTCCTGGAGGCCGGTTCGCGAGCCGACGACGCCACGACCCTCGACGGTCGATTGGTCGCGGCCATGTTGATCGCTGCCGCGGAGGGGCTCGCGCGTCGCGGTCGCTCGGCAGTCGGCGACAAGACGATCCTCGATACGCTGGCGCCGGCAGCGTCCGTGTTCGCCGAGGCCATCGCCGATGGGGAGGAACCTCGGGTCGCCACGGCTCGTGCAGTGCGCGCAGGTGCTCGCGGTGCCCGCTCGACCCGCGGCATGGTGGCCCGGCGCGGCCTGGCGTTGCGTCTCGGCACGCGGTCGGCGGGTCATCTCGATCCCGGGGCGGTCTCGTGCCTGCTCCTGCTGCGCGCGCTCGGCGCCCGTTGAGCGGTCCACACGTGGACCATCGGCCTGCCGACGATCCGCCCGATCGTCCCACGGACGCCGAGCAGCTCCACCACCGGATCCGTGCACTCGAGCGCGAGCGTCGGCAGGCCTTCGAGGACGCACAACGCGAAGCCGATGCCTTGTTCGCCCAATACCAGCTGAGCCAGTTGTTGGCCTCGGGTGGGACGGTCTCGGAGTTGGGCACGGCGGTGTTGCTCGAGCTCCTGCGCCTCGCCGATGCCGCTGGTGCCGCGTTGTACCTCCAGCGCGAGGGCGATGCGAGGTTGATCCAGATCGCCGCAGCGGGGTCGCCTCCACCGAGTGCGAGTCCGGAGCGTGTTGCTCCGCTGCTGGACGACATCGAGGCGGCGCGGGCATGGATCGCCGGCATACCCTCCGGCCGGGTGATCGCGCTATCGGAGGCCGACCCGTGCATGTTGCTTGCGGTGTGGCCGGATCTCGGAGCCGCGCTCGATGACGACGGTCTTCGAGTGGCGCTCCTTGCCCGTCACGAGCTTGCGGTCGCCTTTGCCGGCGCGCGTCTTCGCGAAGCGCTCGCCCAGGAGCGCCATGAGCTCGGCGCGATCGTTGACGGCGCGACCGACCTGATCCTTCAAGTGGACGCCAAGGACGTCGTGGTTCGCCTCAATCCGGCCGGACAGCGGCAGCTCGGCATCTCGTCGACCGACGCCATCGGCCGAATGTGCGGCGAGGTACTGGGCTGCGAAGCTGCCGGCGGGCACCGGATCGAGGAGTGTCCGTTGGCCCAGGTCCGCCGCAGCGGCGTGCCGATCGCGTACCACGAGACCGCGGTCCGGGGAGCTGGAGGCATCCCGGTCCGCGTAGCGGGCTCCTATGCAGCGACCCCATCAGGTGCAGGCGCCGGCGCCGGCGCCACGGCCATCCTGCGCGACATCAGTGCCGCCAAGGCGCTCGAAGACCTGCGCGAAGGGTTCGTCGCGACCGTCAGTCACGAGCTGCGCACTCCCTTGGCGCTCATCCGCGGCTACGCCGAGTCCCTGCTGCACCTGGATCTCGACCCGGAGCGGCAGCACGTGTACGTCCAGCGCATCGATGAGGCGACAGGACGGCTGTCGGCACTCGTCGATCAAGTCCTCGATATCACCCACCTCCAGGCCGACCCCCTGATCCTGGAGCGCACGCGCACGACATTTTCGTCGCTCGTCGCTCGATTGCAGGGCGAGCTCGATGTCGCGGGTCGCACCGACCAGCTCGTGCTCGACCTCCCGGCCGAGCTTCCGATGCTCGAGGTCGATGTCGGTCGCGTCGGCCAGGTCCTCTCCAATCTCGTTGGGAACGCCCACAAGTACGCACCCGAGAGTCCGATCGTGATCGGGGCCTCGGTGGATGACGGATGGCTGGCGGTGACGGTCGACGATGAAGGCATCGGCGTTCCGGAGGCCGAACGGAGCCTGGTCACCGAGCCGTTCCATCGAGCCTGGAACGTCCGCGAGTCGCGGATACCCGGCACCGGGCTCGGCCTGTTCATCTGTCGCCGCCTCGTCGAGGCGCATGGCGGGCGACTCGAGATCCTCGACCGACCGGACGACCGGCCCGGCACTCGGGTTCGCTTCACGCTTCCGTTGGCCTCGTCCCGGGAGCACGGTGGTGACTGACACGATCCTCGTCATCGAGGACGAGCCGGAGTTCGCGGCCCTCGTCGAGCTGTGGATCTCCCAGGCCGGCTACCGTGCGGTCCTCGCCCGGACCGGACCCGACGGGCTCCGTCGCTTCTACGAGGAGCGACCTGACCTCGTGATCCTCGATGTCGCGTTGCCCGGCTTCGATGGGTGGCAGCTGATCGGCCGGCTCCGTGAATTCAGCCGCGTCCCGATCATCATGGTCACCGCGCGCGGATCCGAGGCCGAGAAGGTCCGCGGCCTCAAGCTCGGGGCGGACGACTACATCACGAAGCCGCTGTCGTTCCCGGAGCTCATCGCCCGCGTCGAGGCGGCCCTGCGTCGTGCATCGACTGCGACCCCGGAGCGGCCGCGCCAGCTTCGACACCGCGAGCTGGTCATCGACATCGACGATCATCGCGCGCATTTGCGCGGGACCGAGGTGCATCTGACGCCGACCGAATTCCGCTTGCTCACGCATCTCATGGAGCACGCGGGCCAACTCGCTCCCCACCGGCAGATCCTCGGTGCGGTGTGGGGCGCGGGCTATGACCGCGATGTCCACCTCCTCCGCATGACGATCCGGAACCTCCGCATGAAGCTCGATCAGGCGGGGCCTGGCGAGGCGTACATCACGACCGAGTTCGGGCTGGGATATCGGCTCGTCGGGGCTCGAGAGTCGTAGGCCTTCAGTCGCCGCCGAGCGCGCGGGCCGCCTCATCGGCGGCTTTCCGCTGCTCGTCGGTCATCAGGTGCCGGCGCTCTGGGGCGGAGTTGTGCGCGTACTCGTCGAGCCGCTCAGCCAGGTCGTCGAGCCGCGCGAGCTGGCGATCGGCGAGCGGCGCGAACGATGGCGAGTCGCCGGCCGTCGCCAACAGCGCGACGAGGTCGTCGAGGCAGAACGGGATGTCGTCGATCTTCGCGGCCCAGGCTGCCTCACTGCTCCGCTCGACCAGCCGCTGCGTCGCGACCTCCGCCGCGCTCGTGCCTTCGGCGCAGATCACGCACGGCGGACGGGCTTGGGCCGCATCCAACCGGCGGCGGCGCGTCCGCCCGCGCGATCCGATGGCGTCCCGCAGGCCGGCGACCCGCCGCGAGACCAGCGTTCCGTAGAGGATCGACGTCGACAGGATCCCCGAGTTGCGCCGGTCGGCGACGATCAGCGCCGCAGCATGGCGACGGCAGAACGACGCGGTTCGTTCGAGGCTCGCCCGGAACCCGATGTCCATGACCCGCTCGCCATCCAGCACCGCGACGGTCGACGCCGCCTCGGCGCGTGAACGCACGACGCAGATCGCGCAACCACCGACGTCGATCGCGGCTGCCAGCCGGACGTCGACGAGGTCGCGCTGCGGGAGCGCGGCAGGATCGCTCGCCATCAGGCGCGGGCCACGAGGGGCATGACCTCGCGCCGCACCAAGGACGCCGTCTCCAGAGCGCGTTCCTCGGCGGCTTCCTGAGTTGCGCCGACTTCGAACCCGGCGTTCGGGCCGTCGTCGAATGCCTCGGGGAGCGGCGCCTGTCCGAAGCGTGCCGCCTCGCCCGCCCAGCGATCGCGCCAGGCCGCCGGCGTCGAGGCCGGCGCCTCGCGGTGCGCACCTGCGAGCCACACGAGCGCCCATGTTCGCGGAACCACGCGATAGGCGTCGTACCCACCGCCACCCGTCGCGAGCCAGCGACCGCCCGCGTGGCGGTGGGCGATCTCATCGACGAGCCGCGCGGCTTCGCCGTGGGCGGTGGTCGTAACGAGCAAGTGGGCGAGCGGATCCCAGGCGTGCGAGTCGGCGCCGTGCTGCGATACGACGAGGTCGGGCCGGAAGGCCTCGGCGAGATCCGGGAGGGTCGACCGAAGGATCGCGAGCCAGGCGCGTTCGCCGACCCCCGGGAGGAGCGGGACGTTGATCGCGGTCCCAGCTGCGGCGTGCCCGCCAACCTCGCTGGCGTCCCCCGTCCCCGGGAACAGGTACCTGCCGCTCTCGTGGATCGAGAACGTGAGGACGCCGGGGTCATCCCAGAACAGCTCCTGGACGCCGTCGCCGTGGTGCACGTCGAGATCGATGTACATCACGCGAAGCCCGTCGCGGCGGGCCCGCGCGATCGCCAGGGCAGGATCGTTGTAGATGCAGAACCCGGCGGCCCGCGCGCGATGCGCGTGGTGCAGGCCACCGCCCGGGTGGAAGGCGTGCTCGTGGTCGCCGCGCAGGATCGCCTCCATGGCGCGGATCGACCCGCCGGCGACGGCCGCCGAGGCGTCATGCATGTCGGCGAACGGCGGACAGTCACCACCGTCGCCGATCCCAGCCTCCGGGAACCCGTACGGATCCGCGGCGAAGCGCCGGACGGTCTCGATGTATTCGGGCGCATGGCACCAGCGCAGCTCGTCGTCCGAGGCCGGCTCGGGAGCCATGCCCGGTTCGGCCCCGACGGACCGCAACAGGTCGATGCCCGGACCGAACCGACGAGGGGTCAGCGGGTGCTCCGGACCGAAGTCGTAGTCGGTCGATCGCGGCCCGAACACCAGCAGCATGGGCGGCACGATAGCCGCCCGGGCCGGATCGACACCGCGGCTTTCCCCGGCGGACTACCATCCGCGCATGCCCGACTTCCTGCTGATCCTCATCGTGATCCTGATCCTCGTCGTGATCTGGCGCGGGCCGAAGACCCTGCCGAGCCTCGGCAACGCGCTGGGACGTGGTGTCCGCGAGGCCCGCGAGGAGGCCGCCAAGGCCCAGTCCGAGATCCAGACACGCACCACCGATGACGCCGGCGAGCCCACGGACGTCGCCGACGCGAACAAGCCGCCAACCACACCCAACCCGCCCACCACGGCGTGACCCCGGAGGAGCTCGAGGCGCTCACGCGCCGACCCGAGCCCGGAACCCACCTGTCGACGATCACGATCGATGGGGTCGACACACCGACGCTGGCGGACCTGCCGCCCCAGCGCGACCGACTGCTGTTCGTCGGGCTCAACCCGTCACCGGTGAGCGTTGCGACGGGCCACTACCACCAGGGGCAGCTCGGTCGCTCGTTCTGGAAGCGCCTCATCCGGACCGGGATCCTGCCGCCGGGCACGGAGATCGAGACCGCGGACGACGCGCTGATCGCCGCCGGTCATGGCATCACCGATCTCCTCAAGGTGCCGACCCCGCGGGACGTGGCGACCGACGAGGAGATGCGCCTGGGCGTCGGGCCGCTGTGGCAGAAGATCGCGCTGTGGCGGCCCGGCGCGGTCGTCTTCATCTACAAGCGCGCAGCCGAGGTGGTCGCGGGTCGGCCGCTGAGCGAGCCGTGGGGTCAGCTCGTCGGCGTCGCGCTGGCCGGTCGGCCCTGCTTCCTGATGCCCGGGCCGTACGCACCGACCGAACAGGTCGAGGAGGGTCTCAACCTCTTGCGCAACCTGGCGGCGTCGCTGCCGGTCGATCGACCCTGATCAGTCCCCGGTCGCGGCCGTCGACTCCGCGGTAACGGGGCGCTCTGCTCGGGCTGGCAATCCCATCGCGAACGCGGCGAGGAAAAGGACCCAGACCAGGGTCGTGGCAACGCCGATCAGCATGAACAGACCGGTGAACTGCAGCGGCTCGCTGCTGACGTTCGCGGCGATGATCAGCACGGTGCTGAGCAGCTGGATCGCCAGGAGGATCAGCCCGCCCAGCGAGATCGCTGCCCATGCGCGTCGAGGCTGCTCGCGGTTCAGCCAACCGCCGATCGTCGTCGCGATCAGGTAGGCCCAGGCAAGCGCGTTCAGCAGCGCGATCGCGATCGTGATCGCGATGAGGATCGAATCGGCCTGGCTCGAGGCGCGGTCGATCCCGACCGCAGCGTACGGAAGCAGCACGATGACGATCCCGATCGACGCCAGCCAGACGAGCGCCATGCGCTCGCCAGGTCGGCCAGGTTGTTCGCGGGACGCACGCAGACCTGCAGCCACATAGACGATCCCGACGATCTCGACCAGCGAGTTGAACACGTGATACGCGAACGACGTCGGGGCCGGGATGGTCAGGGCGTCGTCGGTCGGCGTGGCGTTCAGGAAGCCCTCGACGGGCCCCTGCGCCACGCGGAGCAGGGTGCCGAGCATCAGCAAGCCCAGACCGAACGCCAGCACGGGCCTGGTGCGTCGAGCGTCCGGGTGCCGGATGAACAGCGCCGCCCCGAGCAGCGATACCAGCGTGTCATCGATCCTGTTCCTGACCTGAAGGACCGCGTCGACGTCGACCGACAGCCCTCGCCCGCTCAACTCCCACACGCCCAGCAGCGCATGCACGAGGGCCGCACCCACGAACAGGTACACCCACGGCGATTGGCGCGCCAGGACATCCGGCAGGTGCGGGCCGCGAGCCTCGTACGTATCGGTCATGCCGGCGAGTCTAGCGGTGGATGTCCACCGAGCCACGTGGCGTCGGGTGCCACGGAACGGAGTCGTGCCACGGAGCGCTCCCACGCGGCATCGTCCGCCGGCCCGGGCACCGACCGAGCGCCACGATGGCCGTCGAGGTCACCCGTGACAGCGAACTGCCCCTCCCCGATGACGAACGCCAGGTGCTCCGGAGCCGGGTCCGGCAGTCGCGAGGACGTGCAGGTCGACGTCGCCCGCGGTGATCCGCGACCCGTCGTCGAGGTCCGTCACCGCGTGGGGCAGGTGTCGCCCACCGCGGCGCCCGACGAGGATGTCGATCCCCAGCCGCTCGCGGAGGGCTTCGGCACCACCGGCATGATCCGGGGCGGCGTGGGTCAGCGCGATCGCGACGATCTCGCCGCCACGCGACGCCGCGATCTCGACCGCGCGATCGAGCCCCTCCCCGGTCGGGTCGCCAGGATCGATCAGCACGCATTGCCGTCGGCCAACGAGGTAGGCATGGACCGGTTGACCGGCGACGCCCCCGCCGGCCGGCATCTCGATCCGAACGATGTCTTGATCGATCGATTCGGCGGCCACGGCACCGAGGTGACCGGGCGCCAGACGCTCGCGGATCTCGTCGATCGACCGCGACGTACGCGAGCTGGGCGAGTGTCATCGACGTGGGCAGCCACATCGCGAGGTCGCCTGCCGCCATCGACTCGAGCGCATCGATCGGTCGATGCCACGCGTGTGCGACGACCTCGTCGCCGACCAGCGTGATCTCTGAGCCGTCGACGAACGCCGCGGCGAAGAACCGCGCATCGAACCGTCGCTCGAGGGTCGGCGGCGTCACCCATCGCGAGAGGGGGACCAGGACGTCGGTGCGGAGGCGCAGATCAAGCGCCTCGGCGATCGCGGGAAACGATCCGGGTTCGCCGATAAGGCGCCGCCGGGCGGCCAGCAGCTCCGGCACCGACCACCGCTCTCCTCGAGCGGGATCGGCGAGGAGCACGCCGACCTCCTCGAATGCCTCGCGGATCGCGGCCACGCTTGCGGCAAGGGCATCGACTGGCGGGAGATCGCCGCCCAGCCCGACCGCGGCGTCGTCCGCGGACACGACCGAACG
This sequence comes from uncultured Chloroflexia bacterium, assembly GCA_963788235.1. GTDB lineage: Bacteria > Chloroflexota > Limnocylindria > Limnocylindrales > CSP1-4 > SPCO01. The sequence goes on from CAWBFV010000008.1 coordinate 41,681, forward strand.
CGCCTGCAGCCGGGGATCGGCGTCGGCCGCATCGACGCGACCGCCCGGAAACACCTGCACGTCGGGCGCGAACGCCATCGTCGTCGGCCGGTGGGTCAGCAGCGCCTCGAGGCCGGCGGGGCCCGGCCGCAGCAGCACGACGGTCGCGGCAGGTCGTGGCGCAGACACACCGCCATCGTACGGGCGAGCACCGGACGACGGGGAGGCGGCGCCGGCTACCCCCGACAAGCCCCTCCGCGCGCGCGATTGCACCGAAATCGTCCGATTCGGGGTCGACGATGCGAGTCCGCGTGCTCGGACGCCGTTCCAGGAGGGGGATCGGAGTGACGGTCACGCACGGATCGGTTCGAAGTCGACCCCAGATGCAACGAAATCGTCGCATTCGCTGGAGGAGAAGGAGGGGGGTGGACCGACCGGGTGACGGGCTACGCCGGGGGCGTTGCGAGCTGGTCGATCAGTGCGCCAACCGTGGTGACGGGTAGCGAGCAGACGAAGTCGCGACAGACATACGCGGTCGGTCGATCGTCGAGCGCGACGCGATCGTGGAGGAGCGGCACGGCCGAGTCCGCGACGTCGTTCGGTGCAGCGACGGCCAGGACCTGGAACGGTCGCCAGTCCGCCAGGACCGGCTCGAGGAGATCGCGCGTGCCCGGGTCGTCGGGGTCGCCGACGATCGCCACCTCGACGGCGTCGCCGGCAGCGAACGCGGCGGCCACGAGCCACTGGGCGAAGCCGGTCGGGTAGCGCGGGAGGAAGCCCGCGACCGTGCCGATCGCCCGTTCCGCGGCGTCCCGGTACCGCCCCTCCCCGGTGAATGCCGCGAGCCGGAGCAGCACCGTCGCCGCCATCGCGCCGCCGGACGGGACGGCGTTGTCCTGCGGATCCTTCGGCCGGGTGATGAGCTGCTCGTGGTCGGAGGCGGTGTCGAAGAACCCGCCCTCCGGGTCGCTGAACCGCGCCAGGACCGTGTCGATCAGCCCTTGGGCCAGGCGGAACCAGCGTTCGTCGAACGTCGCCTCGTACAGCGCAAGCAGGCCATCCGCGAGGTGCGTGTAGTCCTCCAGCACGCCCGACCCGACGGCCCGGCCGTCCTTCCACGAGCGCTTGAGGGTGCCATCGTCCGCGAGCAGGCCGCCGGTGATCGCCTCGGCGGACGCGATGGCCGCGTCGGTGTACCGCGGCTCGCCGAGCAATCGACCGGCCTCGGCCAGCGCCGCGATCGCCAGCCCGTTCCAGGCCGCCAGCGCCTTGTCGTCGCGCGCCGGCTGGTGGCCGCGACGCCCGGCGTTCGAGGAGGCGCGCCCGGGACGCCGCCAGCGATGCCTCGAGCGCCTCGTCGTCGCGGGCTGGTGGCGCATCGACCGATGGCCACACCCGCGACAGGATCGTCACGCCCTCCCAGTTGCCGCCGTCCGTCACGCCGTACGCCGCCTCGAAATCGGGCGGCCGCCTCGCCATCCTCGAGGACCTCGCGGATCTCCGATCCGTGCCACGTGAACGTCTGCCCCTCGACGCCGTCGGTGTCGGCGTCCTGGCTGGACGCGAACGCGCCATCGTCCCGGCGCAGCTCGCGGAGCATGTAGTCGAGGACACCCGTGGCGACCGACCGATATCGAACCGAATCGGCCCCGTCGAACGCCAAAGAGGCATGAAGGTACGCGCGGGCAAGCTGGGCGTTGTCGTAGAGCATCTGCTCGAAATGGGGCACGAGCCAGCGGGTGTCGGTGGCGTACCGGTGGAAGCCCCCGCCCAGCTGATCGCGGATCCCGCCGTCGGCCATCTTGTCGAGCGTGAACTGGACCGTCGCCGCGGGCCGTTCGTCGCCGGCCGCCATCCGCCGGAGCAGGTACTCGAGTGTCATCGGCTGGGGGAACTTCGGCGCGCCGCCCCACGAACCGTTGCGGGCATCGAACTTGGCATCGAGGGCCCCGTTGACGGCTTCGAAGAAGTCGCCGTCGATGGTGACCTCGCCGCCCGATGCGACGCGCGACTGCTGGACGAGCGCAGAGACCAGCCGCTGCCCGGCGGCCAACACGTCACTGCGCTGGGTCGTCCACGCCTCCGACACGCCCTCGAGGACCTGCCGGAACGACGGCATCCCGTGACGCGGCTCGTCGGGGTAGTAGGTCCCGCCGTAGAACGGCTGTCCGTCCGGTGTCAGGAACACCGACATCGGCCAGCCACCGCCGCCGGTCATCGCCTGGACCGCCGACATGTAGATCGCGTCGAGATCCGGGCGCTCCTCCCGGTCGACCTTGATCGAGACGAATCGATCGTTCAGCAGCCGGGCGGTCGTCTCGTCCTCGAACGACTCGCGCTCCATGACGTGGCACCAATGACACGCCGCATAGCCGATCGACAGGAAGATCGGGCGATCGAGCAGCTTGGCCCGGGCCAGCGCGTCGCCGCCCCAGGGCATCCAATCGACCGGATTGTTCGCATGTTGGAGGAGATACGGGCTGGTCTCGCCCGCGAGCCGGTTGGGCATCGGTCGATGGTAGTCGGTGGAGGCCGGCGGCCTGCGCGGCGCATCCTCGCGCTCGAATGCGGTGCCGCGCCGCACCGAATCAAGGATTGACCGGATGGATAAGGCGTCGATAACGCCCTAAGGAGTATGGTGGCGGTGTCTCCGCTTCCGGTAGGCTGCCGGCCTAACGGATTTGAGGGAGCACCGCCGATGGTGGGGGGTCCGCCTGTCGTGGGGTACGGGCTGTCGTGAGACAGGTCATCGCCGGGTTCATCGGATCGCTGCTCATCGCGGGGCTGATCGCTCCCGCGGTCGTAAGCGCGGCCGCCCCGACGACTGGCGTGGCCAAGGTCGTCGTCATCGTCGGACCCGCCGGTTCCGCGACCGATCGCTACCGTGCCGAGGCTCGCCAGGCTGCTGACCTCGCCCGCAAGTACACGCCGGACGTCACCGAGATCTACTCGCCCGAAGCGACGTGGCCCGCGGTCCGGCGGGCACTCCAGGGCGCGAGCCTGGTCATCTACATGGGCCATGGCAACGGCTGGCCCAGCCCCTATCGCGACGAGCTGTTTCCACCGACCCAGAACGGCTTCGGGCTCAACCCGTCGGCTGGCAGCGGCGACGACACGCATCAGTACTTCGGGGAGTCGAAGATCGCCGCCAGCATCCGGCTCGCACCGGACGCCGTGGTCCTCCTGAACCACCTCTGCTACGCGTCGGGCAACAGTGAGCCGGGGCTCGCGGAGGGCACGCTCGCGATGGCCAAGCAGCGGGTCGACAACTTCGCCGCCGGGTTCGTGAAGGCGGGGGCATCGGCGGTCGTCGCGGAGGCGTATGCCAGCCCGAACCAGATGGTCCGCAGCGTCCTCGGCGGTCGCGGCTCGATCGAGTCGGCGTGGCGGCACGCGCCGTCTGCGAACGGGCATTCCTTCGGGTTCGAGAGCACGCGGAGCGCGGGATACGTCGTGGAGATGGATCCCGAGCACAGCTCGTCCGGGTTCAGCCGCTCGATCGTGCTCAAGGCCGGCCTCGCGTCGGCGGACGTGCTCCGTGGCGGTCGTGGCAGTGTCCGTGGCAGTCCACCGGTCGACGCGACCGTGCTCGTCCCGAGCCTCGCGACCCACGGCATCGCGCTCAAGACGCCGGCGATCGCCGGTGGCACCGCGGCCGGCTCGCGGGTCTACTACCGGATCCCCTTCACGGTCGCCGACCGCTCGCAGCTCCCCGACAAGGTGCAGGCCAGCGTCCGCTGGGATCCGCTCGACCCGGTGGTCTCCGACCCGAGCGCAATGACCGGCGGCACGGAGACGACGCCCGACTTCGGCTTGATCGCGCCGGAACGCGTGGGCGATGTCGTGTCCCCGACCGGCCTGACGATCACGCGGACCCGGATGTCCTTCCACGTCGCCACCCCAGCGACGCCCGGCCGGTACCGGCTCACCGTTACGCTGCACGACGGCGATGGCGTCGCTTACGACGCGGCCACGCAGGCGATGGTCTCGACCCTCATCGTCCGGGTGACCGGTGACCTCGACGCCGGGGTCATCGCCCCATCGCAGATCGAGGCCACGCCCGGCCAGGCGCAGCGAGTGAGCGTCTGGGTCGCGAACCTCGGCAAGGCCGCGTGGGGACGCAAGCCCCAGCCGATCAAGCGCAGCCCCGATGGCGCGCTGCGCCAGACCGACCTCGATGACGCGACCCATGCCCGGCTTGCGGGCACGTGGGTCGCGCTCGGCGGTCTGGACGACCCGGCACAGCTGGCCGCCGCCGCGGCCGCCTCGGTCACCCCGGTCGAGCTGCCGGCTGGGATGGCGCCGCGCAGTGTCACGAAGGTCGAGCTCACGGCATTCGCCCCGACGGCGCCGGGTGACTACCTGCTCATGCTCGACATCCTGACACCCGGTGTCGGCTCGCTGTCGGCGCAGGGCGTCGATCCGACGATCGTGCGCGTCCACGTCGGGGCCGCGTCCGCGGCGTCCACGTCGTCCGCGGGGTCCACCTCGTCCGCGTCGCCGGATCCGGGTGCATCAGCGACTCCCGCTCCGAGCCCGGCAGGCACCGCCGCCCCGTAAGACGAACCCGGCGGTAGGATGCCCGCCACCATGACCGAGTCCAACGCCGTCACGGGGTTCAAGCCCTCGATCCACGGCCTGCACTTTGCCAACCGCTATCCGTCGGGGCCGACCGTCAGGCTTGGCATGATCGACCCGCGCTGGGTCGGCGTCGGCGACGCCTCCGCCGGGCTGTGCGGCGGGATGAGCTGGTTCGTCAGGGAGCGGTTCGAGTCCGGGCTGCCGACCCCCGCCGATACGACCGCGCCCGACAACGGCTCGCCGCTCTTCCGGGCGATCGTCCGCCGCCAGGTGTTGTCGCTCGACTGGCTGCGCGGACCGCTCCGCTTCTGGTTGTCGGCTGGTGCATCGGCCGAGCGGCTGAAACGAGACACGCTCGAGCGCGAATGGCCGCGGATCCGTGCCGCGATCGACCGCGGCCGATTGCCGATGCTGGGGCTGGTCCGGCACCGCGGCTGGAACCCCTTCGAGCTGACCAGGGATCACCAGGTGCTGGCGTTCGCGTACGAGTCGGCCGGCCCGGCCGGCCCGCACACCCTGCGCCTCTATGACCCCAATTGGCCCGATCGCGACGACGTATCGATCACGCTGCTCGGTGGCGGTTTCATGCAGTCGACCGGCGAGCCCCTGTTCGGGGTGATCGACCTGGGCTGAGCGCCGCGGCTCAGAACGGCGTGGAGTTCCACGGCGCGCGCGGCGGCGTGAACAGCGCATCGGCGGCCTGGAGCGCACCCCGCTTGCGGCTTCGGACCTGTCCCGCGACCGCCAGGTCGGCGAAGCGGAACCCGCCGAGGTACGCGGCGGCCAGCGCGGCGATGTCCAGCTCGAGATCCGCCGCGGCGTTCGTTCGCGAGACCGTCGCGGCGCCGCCATCGACCGTGAGGCGCCATCGGCCGGCGTTCGTATCGATCCCCTCGTCGGCGACGTCCAGCACGAGCGATCCCGACCCGACGTAGCGGCGTGCCGCGAGCGCGGCCGGCACGTCGAGGATCCGCAGCCACGTACCGTCGTTGATCGTCAGCGCCAGGCGGCGGGGCTCGAGCAGCCAGTGCTGGAGCGGATGCGGTGACGGTCCACGGCGGCCGGCCACCGTCGTGACGAGATCGATCGAGAACAGCCACTCCCAGAGGGCCTGCTCGGCTGCCGGGTCGAGGCCGGTCACCTCCAGGACATTGAGGGTCGAGTCGGGGCCGGTCATCTCCCACGATTGCTTGATCCGGTAGATCGCAAAGCCGCGAGCCTGGCCGTCGACCTCGAGCAGCGCGTTGAACTTGATCCCATCGCGCTGGCGCATCCACTCGGCATCGCCGACAAGCCACAGCCGCCACCGCTCGGGCTCACGGCTGAGCGCGCCGGGGATCGTGGGCCGCACCCGGTCGTAGATCCGGGCGAACACCTCGGTCGCCTCGTCGACGTCGACGAGGCGGATCCGGGCCGTCGGCCCTAGGTCGATCGGCTCGCGGAAGGCCGCGCGCCGGACATCGATCGAGAACGACGACGCGGTCGATGACTGCCCGAACCCGAACCGCTGATAGATCGCGGCTTCGGATGCGAGCAGCACGGCGACCGATTCGTTCCTCCGGCGGGCATCGTCGACCAGCCAGTCCATCATCCGGCGGAAGACACCGCGTCGGCGGACATCCGGCCGCACGCCGACGCCGGTGATGCCGCTCGCGCCGACCTCGCCGCCGGGCACCGTGAGCCGCATCGAGTACGCGCCCGCGGTGCCGACCCACTCGCCATCCGAGCGAGCGCCGATGAACCGCTCGAAGTCGATCAGCGGCCGCTCACGGGCGATCTCATCGTCGTGGAGGATCTCGCCGAACGCCACGCCGGTCGCCGCGAAGTACTCGGGCAGCTCATCGGGCGTGGGATGGCGCAACTCCACGTCGGGAGCGCGGCGCTTGCGCTTCACAGGTTCGGGTTTCGCGGCGTCGGGCTTCGGGCGCTTGGGCATCGGCGAATCGTGCCATGCGTCGGATGTCCCGGGGGAACTGCCCCGGTCGGGTGGCGGTCCCGGGAACGCTCTACACTCCACGGCTTGCAGCCATGCATCCCCCAGCTCGGAGCCTGAGGCCATCGTGACCGATCGAATCCGGGTCGGGCTGTTCGGCGCCGGCCTGATCGGACAGGCAGCCCACGCGCCCCACCTTGCCGACGATCGCGAGCGGTTCGAGTTCGTGGTCGTCGCGGATCCCTCGAAGACCGTCCGGGAAGCGGTCGCGGCGCGCCACCACGTGCCGCACACCGCGGCGACGCTCGAGGCGGCGCTCGAGCTCGGTCTCGACGCGGTCGTGATCGCGGTGCCCGACGGCGCCCATCGTGACGCGGTCCTCACCGCGCTCGGGGCGGGTGTGCACGTCCTCGTGGAGAAGCCGCTGGCCGAGTCGGTCGAGGACTGCGACGCGATCCTCGCGGCCCGCGGCGATCGGGTGGTGCAGGTCGGCTACATGAAGCTGTACGACCCGGCAGTCGAGCGGATCGTGGAGCGGCTCGCCGACGGTCCGGCGGAGATCGTGTACCTCTCGGTCGAGACCACCGATCCCGATCAGCTGCCCTTCGTCGATCACCTGGGCATCGTCGTCGCCGATGACGTCGACCCGGCGCTCATCGCCGCGACCCGAGCGAGCTCGCTGCAGGCGGTGCGCCAGGCCCTCGGCGCGGAGCCCGATCCGGCGGCGACCAGGGCGTTCGGGGCATATCTGGGGTCGCTGGTCCACGACGTGAGCCTCAGCCATCACGTGCTCCGATCGGTGGCGATCGAGGCGCCGCTGCCGCTCGTCGACGGCGCGTACTGGGACGAAGGCCGCGCCGTCAGCCTGGACTGGCGGCTGCCGGACGACGGCCGTGGCCACCTCGAGCACCACAATCTCCGCGGCGTCAGCGACTACCGCGAGCGCCTGACCGTGTACTGCCGCGACCGCATCCTCGAGTTGACGTTCCCGTCACCGTACCTGCGCCACTTCCCCACCCGCCTGGTCGAGCGGCGGACCGATGGGTCGGTGACCGGCCTGGCCGAGACCGAGATCCGGGTTTCGTACGAGGAGGCGTTCCGCAACGAGCTGCGGGCCTTCCACGCTTCGGTCACGACCGGTGCGCCGGTGCGCTCGACCGTAGAGCGCGCCCGGGACGACATCGCGGCGCTGATCGGTGCGTTCCAGCTCGCCGCTCAGCGGCGGCAGGAGACGTAGCGGCCGCTCGGAGCGGAGGATCTCGTCCTGGCTCAGCCTTTGCCCATGCCGGCCCTGACGAGCTGATCGTTGAGCTCGAGCAGCCACGCGTCGTAGGTGATGACCGGGTTCGCGTCGTACGCGGCGCTGCCGACCGTGCGTCGAAGATCCTCGGAAAATCCCTGCTCGGCGCGCTGCAGCCAATCGGGCATGTCGCACCCGGCGATCACGCCTACTTCCCGGGCGCGTTCAGCCACGGCCACGACAAGCAGCCCCTGCATCTTGCTGATCAGCACCGATTTGCCCTCGTCGGCGATCTGGTCCGGACCGTCGATGACCGATCGCAGCGACGGATCACCGATCGCCCCGAATTCCTTGGCAAGGTCGTCGCAGGTCGATGACTGGAACGCGAGGATGACCGGCTGGAAGGGCGTGGCTGGGGGCGGACCGGCGCAGGCGCCGACGACCAGCACGATTGCGAAGGCGGCGATGAACCTCATACGGGCGGGAGCTCCTGCGCGTCGGTCTGGGCTTCCGCGAACAGGTCGCCGACCTTCGCGATCCGATCCGGCAGCGTGCGGATCGTCCAGCGATCGGGTCGGAGCTCCTTGTCATCGAGCTCGTCCCACGTGATCGGCGCGCTGACCGGCGCTCCCGGCGCGGGCCTGACCGAGTACGGCGCCACGAGGGTCTTGATGCTGGCGTTCTGCGTGTAGTCGAGGCGAGCCTTGCCCTTGCGCGCGCCCTTCGCCCACTCCCAGGAGATGAGGTCCGGGACCGTCGACCCGATCGCCCTGGACACGCGCTCGACCCAGCTGCTGGTCTCGCTGAAGTCGTACTTGCCGTGGACGATCGGGATCCAGATCTGGATTCCGCGCTTCCCCGTGGTCTTTGGGTATCCGCGGACGCCGAGATGCTGGAGGGCCGTCCGGTAGAGCCGGGCGAGCGTCAACGTCTCTTCCAGGGTCGTCTTCTCGCCGGGGTCGATGTCGATGTAGGCGAACGTCGGCTGCCACGGCTCGGGCAGCTTCCCGGTCCAGGCATGGATCTCGAAGCTCGCCTGGTTGCCGAGCCACGCGAGGCTCGCGGCGTCAACGGCAAGCAGGTGATCGTTGGCGTCGCGGTCCGTGCGGCCGTCGACACCCGTCTCGTGCCAGCGCTTGAGCCAGGTCGGGGCCGTCTCGGGGATGTCCTTCTGCCAGAACCCCGGCGCGCCCGCCCCGTTCGGGAACCGCTGCAGGTTGAGCGGCCGGTCCTCGAGGTGCGGCAGCATCGTGGGCGCGATCGTGGCGAAGTAGCGGATGAGATCGCGCTTCGTGACGGGTGGCTCCTCCGCGCCGTTCGCGCCCGGGCGGCCCTCGAACAGCGTCTTGTCGAGGTTCGTCAGCTTCAGCTCGCGGCCGCCGATGTGCCACACGCCCTCCTTTGTGAGGGCATCGAGCTCCGCGAGCTCGCCGGGCGTGGCACCCGCGTAGGTCGTCGCGGGTTTCGTGGGCTTGGCCGCTTTGGCCGCTTTCGCGGCTTTGGCGGGCGTGCCAGCGCGTCTTGGGCGCTGCGGTCGATGGCTTCGGCGACATGGGTGCCTCCTCCTGTCGCGGTGGCTCGGCTGCTTCGGCGGCGCGCACCGCCGTGGTCGTGGCGACCGCGGTCTCGCGCGTCACGGTCGTCGGGTCACGCCCGGCATCGATGCCCTTGTACGCGGTCTGGCGAACCTGGTCGTCACGGGTCCACCCGCCGATCTCGGCACGGATCACGATCTCGGGCCGGACCCAGGTGATGTCCTTGAGATCGCCACCCCATCGACCCCGGTAGTCCTGCGGTGGTGCCGGATCGAACGGCGGCTCCTCCTGCACCAGCGGCGCGAGCCGACGAAGCAGGTCGGCCCGGATCGCGCCGGTGAAGCCACTCCCGACCTTGCCTGCGAACGTCAGCTTCCCGTCGTCGTAGACGCCGACCGCGAGCGCGCCAAGGTCCTTCGCGCTGCCCTGCCCCGGCGTCCAGCCACCGACCACGAGCTCCTGCTCCGGTCGGATCTTGATCTTGAGCCAGGCGTCCGTCCGTCGCCCGGGCTCGTAGCGCGACCGGCGGAGCTTGGCGACCATCCCTTCGACGCCCATCGCCTTGGCGGCCTCGAAGAACGCGAGCCCCTCCCGCTCGACGTGCGAGGCGTAGCGCACGCGCGGATGGTCCTTGAGCACGCTCTTGAGCAGGCGCTTGCGGTCCTCGAGCGGGACGTCGAGCAGGCTCCGCCCGTCGAGGTACAGCAGGTCGAAGACCTGGTAGACGAGGCCGGTCGCGGCCTTGTCGCCGAGCTTCGTCTGGAGAAGGCTGAAGTCGGGCCGGCCCTCGTCGTCGACCGCGACGACCTCGCCATCGACGACGGCCTGCTGCGCGTCGATCCAGTTGGTGCTGGTCAACAGCCGGGGGAAGTAGCTCGCGGCGTCGTGGAGGTTGCGGGTCAGGAGACGGACCTTGCCCCCGTCGAGCAGCGCCTGTACCCGGAAGCCGTCCCATTTGATCTCGTAGAGCCAGTCGTCGTCGTCGAACGCCTTGGTCGCGAGCGTCGCGAGCATCGGCTCGATCTTCTGCGGGAACGGCGCCGGCTTGGCGCCCTGGAGGTCGATCTCGGCGCTGGCCGCGGGTGCCTGGCTGATCCAGATCGCGTCGCGATTGGCCTTGACCTCGTCATTCGTGCGGCCGGTCTTGACGCTCTGCGGGAAGTCCTCGGCGTCCCAGCCGGGCGTCGCCGCGTCGTCGGCCTTGTGGATCAGGAGCCACTGCTCGCCCTGGTCGTCCTCGAAAGCGGTCGTCGGCGCCTGGCCCGGCCGCCGGCTCGTGCGGACGATCGTGAACCGACCCTTGAGCTTCTCGCCGTTGAGGCGGAACTTGAGCTCCCCGTCGGCGACGCTCTTGCGTCCGTCGAGCGTCGGGGCCTCGGGCTCCCACGTGCCCCAGTCCCAGACGATCACGTCGCCGCCGCCGTACTGCTTGGCGGGGATCACGCCTTCGAAGTCGAAGTACTCGACCGGGTGATCCTCGACGTGGACGGCCATCCGCCGGGTTTTCGCGTCCAGGGTCGGACCCTTGGGGACGGCCCACGACACGAGCACGCCATCGATCTCGAGGCGGAAGTCGTAGTGGAGCCGCGAGGCCCGGTGGCGCTGGACGACGAACCGCCCGCTCCGACCGCTCGACGCCGTGCCCGGATCGGGTGCGGGCTCGGGGGTCTTCGCGAAGTCGCGTTTGCGCCGATATTCCTCGAGGGGCATCGCGGTCAGTGTGCCGCAGGACGACCCTCGGCGATCAGGGCGGCCCGGCTTCGTGCTTCGGCTGGGCTCGTTGCCAGAGCCACGCGCTGGCGAGCAGCAGCAACCCGAGGGCGATCAGCGAGATCACGCGATAGGCGACGTCGAGCGCTGCCAGGTCGAACAGGAAGACCTTTGTGGTTGCCAGCGCAAGCAGGAGCAAACCGCCCTGGCGCGCCTCCGCCAGCTTCGATCGGATGCCGTAGACGAAGGCTCCGACGCCGAGGACCGCCCACAGCACGCTCAGGACGACGTGACCCTGCGTATGCAGCTCGGCGAGCTCGATCCCACCACCGGCACGCATGCCGACGATGTCGACGGCCAGGACCGAGAGGGCGTACACCGCGAGGGCGGCGGCGCCGTAGCGCATCGATCGCCGGACGGTCGGCTCTGGCCAGGAGCGACCCAGCGCCGCCAGACCGATGACGACCGCGCCGAGTGCCGCGAACGACTGCAGCGCCTGGACCACGGGGATGGCCGCGGGTCCGACGACGAGCCGGCTTGGTGGAGCGACGATCCCGAGCGCGACGATGCCGGCACCGACGACCGCGACGGTGGCGGCGATCTCGAACGCGACCGCCGCGATCCGATCCCGACGCGCGATGGCAAGCGCACCGAGCCCCAGGCCGACCCACAGGATCGAGACCGCCCATGCGTAGACCTCGAACGGGATCGTGTACGCCGCGATCCCACCGGCGATCAGGATCGAGGCTCGTCGTGCGAGGCCGCCACCGACGATCCAGCCTGCCGCAAGCACGGCGGCCAGCAAGATCCCGGCGCCCAGGGCGCCGGCGTCACTGAACGGGATCGGTGGCGGCGTCACGGCGCCGAACTGCGCGAGCGGAAGCTCGACCGCGGCGAGGTGACCGCCCGCGACCGCGCCGAACAGCAGCAGCACGGCGGGCAGCGCCAGATCGAGGGGCGCTCGCCACGCGATATCTCGAGCAGCCTCCGGAATGAGCCCGTCGACGAGCCAGCCGATCGGGCGGCTCGGCAGCATCGGCAGGAGCCGGATCGTCAGCGCGGCGACGAGCATGAGAACGCCGGCCCCCAGCACGACCGCGAGGCCCGTCAGGACCACCGCCGCGCAGTACATCGCGATCAGGAGGCCGAGGGCACCGAGCCCCGATCGAAGGCTACGGTCCCGGATGATCCACACGCCGATGGCGGCGCCGGCAAGGAAGAACGCCAGTGCCCCGCCCCGCGCATCGAAGAACGGGAAGCCGCTCGACGCCACCTGACCGATGGGGTACAGCGTGGCGACGGCCACGCCGGCGAGCAGGAAGAGGATCGCCGACGCGGCTGCGCTGTAGGGGTGCCCACGCCGGACAGCGACCCACGCCAAGGCAACCGCCTCGGCGGTCCAGGCGACGGGCACCGCTGGAGCGCCGAGCTGGATCGGCATCGCCATGGTGAGGGCGGCGATGCCCGTTCCAAGCGTGAGCAGACCGAACAGGTTCCGCTCGCCGTCCCGCGCCACGAAGAAGCCACCGACCGCGAGATGGGCGGCCGCGATGGCCAGCAGGAACAGGCCGCGGTACGTGACCGAGTCACCACTGAGCACCGTGAAGCCGGCCCACACGGCAAACGCGGCATTCCCGAGGAGCAGCGTGGCCGATGACGATCGCAGGTCGTTGCGATGTCGCCGGAACTCCTCCCCGCCGGCGGCGACGATGTTCAGCGCCCAGTAGGCGCCGATCCCCGCCAACCCCACGCCCGTGGCCGGGTGCGACCCGATCCATGCCGCGGCTTGCGGGACGGTCAGGAGGAAGGCGATCGGCGGAAGCCAGCGCCACGACCGCCAAAGGGCGATCGAGGTGGTGCCGATCAGCGTCACGCCGATGAACGCGAGCGTCGTCGTGTCCGGGCTGGCCTCGAGGAGGGGTGGCGCGAGCAGCACGGAGATCGACCCGAACCCGGCGACGAGCTGGGAGTCGTTGCGGACCGCGATCAGCGCGACGACAGCCGCGCTCAGCAGCGCGCCGAGGAGGCCGAGCTCGGTCGGGACGATGTGATAGAGCCTGGTCGCGCCGATGAGGCTGATCGAGATGATCGCGAGACCGACGGGCGTCAGCACGTTGCCGAGCAGTCGATCGCCCCGCTCGAGGAAGACCCCACCGCCTGCCACGGCCGCGGATCCTGCGGCGAGGCCGATCAGCACCCGGAGCTCCGGGCCGATCCATCCCCGGCTGAACGCGAGACTCAGGAAGAAGATCGCGCCCAGGATCAACGCGATCCCGCCGACGACGGCGAGCGCCCGACCGGCCAATCGCTCCTCGAGATCACCGAGCGACACCGCGAGTCGTGGGGACGCGGGGCTGGACGATGCGGTCTGCACCGGGACGGAGGCAGGTCCTTGAGTCGCCGAGACGATTGCCGCCTGGGGCGACGGCTGCGCCGGGGATGTGTCCGGCGACCGCCAATAGGATGGCCGGGCCGGCTGGGTGGTCGCCGCGCTCGGAGGCGTCTGGGCATCGATGGATGGCGCAGTGGCAACGGGAGCCGGCGGCGCGCCGTGCATGTCCTGTGCATTGGGCGCCCCTGGCACCCGGCTGGCCTCGAGTCGGGCGATCCGCGCTTCCAGGCCCGCCAGGCGTGCTTCGAGGCCCTCGTGTTGGCCCTCGTCAGTGCCCATCGTCGATACCCCCGGCTGTGCGAGCAACGACTCGATCGTCGGACGCGGCCGAACGGTACGCCGCACGCGTCGTTCAGCCTCGTGACGCGAAGACGCGCTACCCGCCGCGGCGTTGCGTAGGGAGTGGGCGGCTCCCTACGCCGACTTGCGCTTGCGGGCCGGCTTCGCCGGCGCTTCCTCGGCTTCTTCCTCGGCTGCAGCCTTGGCTCGTGATCGGGATGCCGCGGGCTTCTTGGTCGCTGCCTTGTCCCGGGCCTCGCGGGCTTCGGCCACCGAGACCGGGGCCTCGGAACCTGCGGCGCGGGCAGCCTTGGCTGCGGAGACCGACGCCTCGAGCGCGGCCATCAGGTCGATGAGCTTGCCGCTCTCCTCGGGCTCCTCGATCTCGACCGTCTCCCTGCCTTCGACCTTGGCCTCGATGATCTTCTCGAGCGCCTCGCGGTACTCGTCCTTGTACTGGCTGGGGTCGAACTCGCCGGTCATCGCGGAGACCAGCTGCTTGGCCATCGTGAGCTCGGCCGGCTTGAAGGTGAAGTCTTCCTCAGGCAGGTCCAGCTCCTTGACGGAGCGGATCTCGTCAGGCCAGTGGAGCGTCGTCAGGAGCATCGTCTCGTCGAATGGGTCGAGCGCGGCCAGCGCCTCGCGGTCCTTGATCACGACCTTGCAGATCGCGGTCAGGCCGTCCTCCTCGAGGACCGACTTCAGCAGGTAGAACGCCTTGCGACCGATCTTGTCGGGCTCGACGTAGTAGGCCGACTTCACGAACCGAACGGCGTTGTCATCGCGTTCGGCCTTGGTGAACTGCTCGATCTCGATCGACCGGACGGTCTTGAGCGGCACCTTCTCGAGGTCCTCGTCGGTGACGACCACGTACTCGCCGGACGAGTACTCGTAGCCCTTCACGGTGTCGCTCCGCGAGATGACCTCGTCCTCGACCGGGCAGAAGATCTTCATCTGGATCCGCGACAGATCCTTCTTGTGGAGCATGTTGAAGCTGATGCCCTTGGACTCGGTCGCGAGATAGAGCTTGATCGGGATGGTGACCAGGCCGAACTGGATGGCCCCCTTCCACATCGCTCTCGCCATCGGCGCGTGACCTCCGAGTCTCGTTCCGCGCGCACCCGGGTCACCCGGCCCGGTGCAGCGGGAGGGTCACGATAGCGCACCGGGGCAATCGCGCCCGTCAAGAACGCTGCATGCAGGGGTTGCCACGCGCTTGCGGGAGGCGCGCGCGCCACGGCCCCAGAGGGGCGGCCGACCTAGCGGAGCACCACGAACGCGTCGAGCGAGACCATCGGCCGCCCGGACGTCCCGAGCACCCGCCACTCGATCGTGTGCGTGCCCGAGGACCCGAACGTCCGCGCGTACACCACCCGTCGATGCTGGGTGCTCGACGTCCGCAGGTCGACCGTGGTGCGGAACACGCCGTCGATGTACACGCTGGCCTTGCCACGGATCGCGCTGGTCGGCGCGACGATCGCGATCCCGACCCCCGTGAAGCGGTAGCGCACGCTCGCGCCACGGGACGTGGAGCTGGTGATCGAGCCGCCCGTGGCGGGCGTCGAGACGATCTGGCGCCATGCGCCGTGGTAGGTCACGCCCGACGATCGATCGCCGACGGCCGTCGGCCACACGGTGGCCGCGGTCTCGACCCAGGGACTCCAGTCGCCGTCGCTGTCCTGGGCCCGGATCCGGAACCGGTGGGTCGTCGAGAACGACAGGCTGCGGAACGCCGCGGTGCGCGTTCGGGCGGTCGTGGCGACGGTGCCGCCGTATGCCCCGCCGTTCTGGCTGTGCTCGACCTGGTAGCCGACGATCGCATCGGATGGATCGGTCGCCGCGGGCCAGCTGGCGCGCAACGTGACGGTGTTGGAGCCGCTCGACAACAACCCGAGGCTGATGCTCGTCGCGACGGTGATCGTCGGGGCCTTGGCGGTCGGCAGGTCGCTCGAGACCTCGACGGTCACGGTGGTCGTCTTCACCCGTCCCCAGTTGCTGCCAACGATCCGGAAGTGGTACGTGCCTGGCCTCGTGGTGGACGGAGCGGTCACGACGGCCGTGCCCGCGGTCGAGGTGAAGCCGTACAGGCTGGTGACCGGTGAGCTGACGCTCCAGCCGGTGGGGACCTGGTCGTAGCTCAGGCGGACCCGCTCGAAGAACGACGCGCTGCGCGTGACGGTGAACGGCACCGCGACCGACCCGCCGTGCGACGACATCTGCACGGTCGAGCCGTTGGTGCCCATCGAGAACGTCCCGAGCGAGGCGATCCGGCTCACGTCGAGCAGCGGCTCGTGGATGCTGTCGGGATCGGTGGACGTGCGCCAGCCGAAGTTGCCCAGGTAGCGGAGCGATTCGCGAACCTCGGCTGGTGTCGCGAGCGGCCGACTGGCCTTGTAGAGCGCGACCGCACCGGTGACGTGGGGCGTCGCCATCGAGGTGCCCGTCATGTAGCCGTACGACGGCCCGAGCGTGGTCGACCAGATGCACTTGCCGGGCGCGATGATGTCGACGTCCGAGCCGTAGTTGCTGAAGTCGGCGAACGTGTCGTCCACGTCATAGCCACCGAACGAGTAGCAGCGATGGCCGCCGAGCCCCCCGGCTCGCCCGTCCGTGTCGGCCAGGGCCGAGACCGTGATCGATTCGTTGTAGGCCGCAGGCACGTAGTTCGAGGCGCTCGAGTGCTCGTTGGCCGCGGCGGCGACGACCGTGATCCCGCCGCGATAGAGCCGGCAGATCGCCTGGTGCAGGACGTCGTGGTTCGAAATGCCGCAGTTCAGGTCGTCGCTGCCCGTCTTGGCGACGCTCATGTTCACCGCCTCGATCAGCGGCCGGCTCGAGTCGCTCGGGTCGCGCTGGGCGAGGATCCAGTCGAGGCCGCAGACGTACCACGACAGCAGGCCCGAACCACTCGCATTGAGGATCCGGACCGCCCAGATCCGGGCCCCTGGCGCGACGCCGACCACGCCCGCGTCGTTGTCGATCGCGGCGGCCGTCCCGGCGACATGCGTGCCATGGCCGTGCTGGTCGCGCCAGGCGTTCGGGTCGCTCGAGGAGCAGTTGTAACCGCCTGCCACGTTGAGGTCGGGGTGCAGCGCCACGCCGGTGTCGACGATCGCGATGTCGGCATCGACCCGCTGGTCGACGTTGTCGATCGCGGCCACGCTCGAGGTCCGGGCACCGACGCGCGAGATGCCGGTCGGATTGACCTGGGCGGCGATCCTGACGACCTCGTCCGGGACGACCGCGAGCACCTCGGGGTCCGCGTGCGAGCGCTGCCCGCTGACCGGCGTCCAGGGCGGCGGCGAACCCGCGGAACGCGGCCTTGAACCGGCGATCGACGCGCATCCCCTCGCGCTGGCGGTGCTGCCTGATGACGGCGGCCGTGTCGGCGTCGCCGCGGAGCATCACGATGTAGCGGCCGGCCGCGCTCAGCCCGCCGTCCTTCGACGCGGCGGCAGCCGGGGCCCGGGACGGCGCTGTGCTCGGGGCGCTTGCAGTGGGCTCGGCAACCGGCTCGGCGGTCGGGGCCGGAGTCGGCTCGGGCGATGGGCTCGCGACCGGCATGGTCGATCGGCGGCGCGTCGGTCGCTGACGGGGTCGTCGTCGGGGCCGGGTCGACCTGCGGCGGCGGGAGCCCGCGATCGGCTGCGGCGACGCGCGCGGAGGCCGGGAGCGACAGCAGCAGGACGAGGGCGAGGGCCGTGGTTCGACGCATCGGTTCTCCGGCTCGGGGGACTTCGCGAGAGCCGCCAGCTCGCCTCGACGTGCGCTGGACTTGGGGTAATCATCGCCTACCTGCCAACTCGACGGCAGGACCCCGTGGTCCGGGTCGTCGCTAGGCAACGCGTTCGTGGCGTTCGACGCCCATGCGCGCCCGGACGAGCCGGATCAGTCGTTGACGGCGCGGATCTCGGTCTCGGCCTCGTTGACGCGGGCCAGGATCCCGGCCCGCATCGTGTCGAGGCCCGTCCACACGGCCTTCGTCGCGTTCGAGATCGAGGTCAGCTGCGACTTGAGCTGACGCACGACCTCGAGCTGCTCCCGGATGGCCGTGAGCGCCGCGCCGATCGCGGCCGCGTCGACCGAGAGCTCGCGCTCGGCGAGCGTCGCGAGGGCGAGCAGGCGTGCGAGCCGGATCGCGGCCTCCAGGGTCGCGGCCTCGGGGTCGTCCGGGTCGATCACGCAGTAGACGTCGCCGGCGACGATGCTGAATGGCGCGATGCCCGTCGGGGCGTGCGCCGGCGTGAAGACCGCGACGGCCACGGCCGCGCCACGGTTCTCGCGCGCCTCGCGCAGCTCGTCCCGCATCGCTCGCATGGACATGGGCCGGTCCTTCGCCTCGACCACGATGCGCAGGTCGCAACCCCGGGCGACCGACGGGTCGAGCGTCAGGACGAAGTCGCCCTTCTTGGACTTCAGCACGGCGCCGGCGTCGAACCCCGTCCGGTCCAGCAGGTCGCCGGAGCCGCGGGCGATCTCGCCCAGCAGCGCGGCGAGCAGATCCTCGAAGTCGATGCCTTTGGCGGCGGACCGTGCCCGCTCGGCGCCACGTGCTGCTGCCGCCGCCTCGATGGCCACGAGCCGCTCCTCGAGACCCTTGAAGCCCGCCGCGATCTCCTGGCGGAACTGGTGCATCGGCGAATTGAGGCGTGTCGGGTCGAGCAGCAGCGCGAGCTTCGATGCGTCGCCGTCGAAATAGCGCTCGAGCATCGACCCGATGCGACCGATCGCGCTATCGCGCTTCTTCTCGTCGAAGAGCTCGTCGACCATCGAGCGCAGCGCGCCGCGATCGCCGAGGAACTTCTCGAGCGTGCGCGGCAGTCGACCGTCGCCATCGGCGAAGTTGGCGCGGAGCGTCTGCTCGAGGGCCTGGGCGGCGCGCTCGTTGACCTGTTCCGCCTGGCGGACCATGCGCTCGAACTCGGTGCGGACCGCGTCGACGTTCACCGTGACCCCGGCGTCCTGCAGCGCGATCAAGCCGATGCGCAACGCGCGCTCGACGAGTGGACCTCGATCCGCTGCCGTTCGGTCGCCGAGGAACGCGGCCAGCGTTGGGTCGCTGAGCGTGAGGCGCTCGACGACGATCCGATCGCCCTCGAGACGGACCGACTGGTGCAGTGGGATGACGTGGGCTTCCATAGGCAGGACGGTGGGACCCACCCGTGACATCTAGGCTGTCACGCTCGATCGCCGATCCGCCGTAGGATGGCGTCAGATGCGCGCGTCCCGCCTCCAGCTCGCCGCGATCGTCGGCCTGATCGTCAGCCTTGGCCTGCCTGCCACGGTCGCGGCGGCCGATCCTCCCGCGCCGAGCCAGAACGCCGATCAAGTGCTCGTTCGCTATCGCGCCGACACCAGCCGGACCGAGCGCGGCAGCGTCGCACGCGACCTCGGTCTGCGCGTGGTCCACTCGAGTCCGGACGCCCGCAACCAGGTCGTGATGGGCCAGGGCGCGTCCGCGGCGACGGTCCGTCGCCTGCTGACCGAGGATCCCCGCATCGAGGCGGTGGCGCCCAACTACACCCGCGAGCTGGCCGACGAGATCACCGACGAGCAGTACTTCAACGTCGAGTGGGGCCTCCACAACACGGGCCAGCAGCTCAACGGGACCCACCTGGAGACCGGGGTCGCGGACGTCGACATCGATGGTCTCGAGGCGCTGCGCATTACGACCGGCAGCCCAGACGTGATCGTCGCGGTCATCGACGACGGCGTCGACTTCAGCCATCCGGATCTCGCCGCGCGCGCCTGGACGAACCCCGGGGAAGCCGGTGGCTTGTCCAACAACGGCGTCGACGACGACGGCAATGGGTACGTCGACGACGTCCACGGCTGGGACTTCTGCAACAACAACAAGACCGTCCACGACGCGGGCGCCGACGGCCATGGGACCCATGTCGCCGGCACGATCGCGGCTTCGCTGAACGGCAACGGCATCGTCGGGGTCGCGCCAGGGATCCAGATCATGGCGCTCAAGTTCATCGACAACGACGGCTGCGGCGAGGACTCGATGGCGATCGATGCGATCGCCTATGCGGCGTCGTTCGGCGTGCCGATCATCAACGCGTCGTGGGGTGGGTCGTCGCGGAGCTCGGTCCTCGATGCCGCGATCTTCGACTCGGGAGCCCTGTTCGTCGCTGCCGCGGGCAATAGCGGCAAGAACCTCGACAGCACCGCGTACAACTTCTACCCGGCCGAATTGAACGTCGCCAACATCCTGAGCGTCGCGGCGATCGATCAGCGCGGCAACCGCGCCCCGTTCTCGAACTACGGCGCGGCCACCGTGGATATCGCGGCGCCGGGCTCGAACATCCTCTCGACCTACCCGGGTGGATACGCCTGGGCCGACGGCACGTCGATGGCGGCTCCGCACGTGACCGGGGTTGCCGCGCTCGGCCTGAGCGTGGCGCCAAGTCTGTCGACCGCCGCCCTCAAGTCACGGATCATGACCCGAGGCGTGACACTCGCCGGGGTCGTCGGCAAGACCGTTACTGGCAAGCTCGTCAACGCCTGGCGGGTCGCCGACGCGGTCGGGCCGATCGCTGCGCCGATCGACCGCCACGGGATCAACGTCGGGTCGATCATCGGCTCGAGCCTCAGCACGACGCTCGCCTGGCCGCCCGCGACCGACGACCACTCGGGCGTCGCGAACTACGTCGTCCGCCGGCGCGTGGGCTCGGGCTCGTGGTCGATCATCACCTCCGCCAACGCGACGACGTCGTTCAAAGTGGCCCTCGCGTTCGGCACGGCGCAGCAGTTCGCCGTGGCCGGGCGTGACGGCGTGGGCAACGTCGGGCCGCAAGCCGAGTCACCACCCGTGACGGCCGTGCTCCTCCAGGACAGTTCCAGCCTCGCGAAGTACACGGGCACCTGGTCGCTCGTCAGCTCGAGCTCGGCGAGCAACGGGAAGTTCCACAGCACGACACGCACGGGCGCTTCGGTCGAGTTCAAGACGACGGCACGCGCGATCGCCGTCGTCGGTCGCAAGGGCCCGTCCAACGGGCAGGCGAAGGTCTACGTCGACGGCGCCTATGTCCAGACGATCGACCTGCACCGATCGAGCGTGCAGTCGAAGGTCGTCGTCTTCAACAAGTCGTGGTCGGCCAACGGCGTGCACAGCGTCAAGCTCGTCGTCGTCGGGACCGCGGGCCATGCGCGGGTCGAGGTGGACGCCTTCGCGTTCCTCCGCTAGGGGCTTCAGGACCCCCGGTAGGTCGTCATCGAGAACGGCGCCAGCAGCAGCGGCACGTGGTAGCTGCGCTCGGGATCGTCGATGTGCAGGTCGAGCGCGATCTTCGTGAAGAACGAGCCGTCCGCGTTCGCGACATCGAACTCGAGTCGATAGTCGCCGACCTGGAGCGGCCGCTCGAGCAGGTCGCGCACCCGTCCGTCGCCATCGGTCAGGGTCTGCGTCATGCGGATCGGCTTGTCCTCGCCGACCCCCAGTCGATAGAGCGCGACGCGGACACCGGTCGCCGGCACCCCACGTTCCGTGTCGAGGACGTGGGTGCTGATGGTCGGCCGAGGCTGTCCCGCGTCAGCGGCCACGCTATCCTCCAGCGATGGGGACGTTGCAGATCGAGGTCGGTGACCTGCACTTTAGCGCCCGGTGGGAGCCTGCCGCGCCGCAGACGATCGAGGCGATCCGGCGGATGCTGCCGATCGACTCCAAGCTGATCCACTGCCGCTGGTCGGGCGAGTCGACGTGGATCCCCTACGGCGACTTCCGGCCCGGCATCGACTACGAGAACCACACGTCTCACCCCGCCCCCGGCATGCTCGCCATGTACCCCGGCGGCATCAGCGAGTGCGAGATCTTCTTCCCGTACGGGGCGTGCACCACGTCGTCGAAGGTCGGTCAGCTCGCGGCGAACCACTTCGCGTCGGTCGTCCCCGACGACGGCTGGGCGGACCGCTTGCGCGAAGTCGGTCGCCGTGCGCTGTGGGACGGCGCGCAGTCGATCCGCATCCGCGAGGTCGACGACTGACCGACCTCGTCATCACCGGCGGCACGATCGTCACGGTCGACGGGACGCGCCGCGCCGATCTCGCGGCCGACGGCGGCGTCATCACCGCGATCGAGCCGTCGCTCGCGGGTCCGGCCGCGGCCGCCGAGCGGGTGATCGATGCGACCGGCATGCTGGTGCTCCCCGGCGTGGTCGACGTCCACACCCACACCCGGGTCGCGAGCGACGCCGAACCCGACCGCTTCTTCCAGGATTCCGTGGCCGCGGCCCATGGCGGCACGACGACGTTCCTCTCGTTCAACAACCCCGGGACGGGCTCGTCTCCCGCCGCGGAGCGCTCGCTGCGGACCGGGCTCGCCGAGTGGCGCGCCGCGACCGACGCCGACAGCGCGATCGACTACGGGCTGTCGCTCGCGATCTCGGGTCATGCCGACGAGCCGCTCGCCGAGCTCCCCGCCACGATCGACGGTGGCGTGGCGACGTCGAAGGCCTTCATGGTGTTCGACTTCCGCCTCGACGATCGCACGCTGTTCGAGGCGTTGCGGGTCATGGACACGCAGCGGCGGCATGCTCCAGGTCCACTGCGAGGATCCCGTCCTGCTCGACGCGGGGATCGCCGAGGCGCTGCGGCGTGGCGACACCGCTCCGCGCTATCACGCCGCCGTCAGGCCGCCATACGTCGAGGCGGTCGCGACGGCGCGGGCACTCGCGTTCGCGCGCGCCACCGGCTCGGCGGTGCACGTCGTGCACCTCTCATCGGCCGCGGCGCTCGACGAGGTGCGCCGCGCGAAGGCGGCCGGCGTCCGCGTCACCGCCGAGACGTGCCCGCATTACCTGACCCTCACCGAGGAGCGCTACCTCGAGCCTGATCCCGTGCGCTGCGCGGCGTACGTGATCGCACCACCGCTCCGGTCCGCGACCGATCGCGACGCCCTGTGGGCCGGTCTCGCCGACGGCTCGCTCGACCTCGTGGCGACCGACCACGTCCCGGACCGCCTGGGTGTCGAGAAGGCCGAGGCGGCGGCGGGCGTCTCGTTCGACCGGATCAGCAACGGGGCGCCCGGCATCGAGACCCTGTTGTCGCTCGTCTACGGGGAGGGTGTCGCGAAGGGCCGGATCACGTTGGAGCGGATGGTCGACCTGCTGGCCACGACGCCGGCGGCGCGCTTCGGGATGGCCCGGAAGGGCGCGCTCGAGGTCGGGCGCGACGCCGACATCGTGCTCTTCGATCCGGCGGCGCGCCGGACGCTGCGTGCCGCGGACCTGCACCACACCAGCGACTACACGCCGTACGAGGGGTTCGAGGTCGACGGGGCCGTCCGGGACGTGGTCGTCCGGGGCGCCGACGTCGTGCGCGACGGGGCCTTCGTCGGCCGGCGCGGGTTCGGCCGGTACGTGGAGCGCGGGGCGATCGCCGGCTAGACTGCGTTGCCGCCGTGGGCGACGGGAGCCGTGCCGGACCCTGGCCGGTGACGATCGCCGCGCCGAGCAGGATCGCAGCCGATCCCGTTCAGCGCGATGCCGATCAGGGCCAGGGTTCCGAAGATCGTGGGGTTCGTCGGCGACGTCAGCTCGAGGTGGCTCATCCCGAGGATCGCCAGCAGCGACCCGACGGCGAGCGCGAGCGCACCCCAGCGCGCGACGCCCGCCGACGCGCAGCGACGACGAAGCCGAAGGCCGAATCCGCCAACCACATCGCGAGGCCGGCGAAGAACATCACGAGCCGGAAGTCCGGGTCCGGCTCGGGCAGCACCGGGCCGGCCCACGGAGAGCAGGACCATCACCAGGTACCGACGCATTGGCGAGGACGGCCGCCGAGGCGACGAGCCGGAACAGCCGAGATCCAGGCGGCGCTTGTCGATGCTGGACATCGCGACGACGACGCCGATCGCGCCAAGGTTGAAGAGGACGAGTCGGAGGACGTTCGACGGAACCCGGGATATCGACGACGAACGCCGCCAACAGGACGGCGCCACCGAGGATCCCGGCAGCGCCCAGTATCCGGTCGACCATGGTCGTGCTCCTGTGGTGGGTCGGGCTCATCCTCACGTCCGCGATAGATCGTCGACCGATATATAGCCGTGGCGACGCGAGATGTCAAGCGTCCTAGGGAGCGTTCCGGGTGCCCGGGACGTCGGCGATGGTCGTCGCTCCCGTCTCGGGCCCGTGACCGCCGAGCCGGTTGCGCTGGGTGAGCGTGTAGAGCAGCGCGATCGATGGCGCGATGAGCAGCGCCGCGACGACGAAGACGACGAGCAACGCGTCGAGCGCGCCCGGTGGCGCGGCCGCATCGGCCAGCGTCAGTTCGCCGGGGAGGATGTCCGGGAACTGCGCGATGCCCCACCCCCAGACGACCGAGACGACGGCCCCGACCGCCAGGACCCGTGTCCCGCGCGACCCCGCCACGGGCGAGACGGACGAGCGCGGCGCTCCCGAGGACGATCGCGGCCAGCACGAACGGCCAGCCGATGCGGATCAGCTTGTCCGCGATGGACGGGGCATCGATCAGGCAGCACCATGATCCCGGCGATCGACACCGCGCCGGCGACGAAGGCCGCGATCGTGGCCCGTCGACGGAAGTACGTGGCCAGATCGGGCAGGCTCGAGCCGGCGCGCGTCGGCGACCAGGAACACCGCCGCGATGTAGGCACAGGCCGACACCGCGAGACACCCGACCAGCACCGACGTCGGGTTCAGCCACGAGCCCATGAGATCGACCGGCTGGTCCCCGACGCGACGCGCCCGCCGGCGATCGCCCCGACCGCGGTGCCGAGGAAGAACGGCGTGATGACCGACGATGCCGCGAAGACGGCGCTCGCCGCGCGCCGTCCCGCCGGATCCGAGGTCAACGGGCGGAATGCGAAGGCCGCCCCGCGGAGCACGATCCCGAACGCCGCGAGCGACAGCGGTATGAACAGCGTGGTCATGATCGCGGCGAAGGCCACCGGGAACGCCGTCCAGAGCACGACCAGGTCGAAGATCAGCCAGGTGTGGTTGGTCTCCCACACCGGGCCGATCGAGTCGGCGATGAGCGCGCGGGCACGATCGCCTTGCTCACCCCGGCCCGCGACGAGGTCCCAGAACCCGCCACCGAAGTCGGCGCCACCGAAGACCGCGTACGCGGTCACGCCGAGCCACAGCACGACCGCGGTGATGTCGACGGTGCTCATGACCGGCGCGACGGCCCGTACGGGATCGGGCCTTCGTCCTCGTCCTTCGTGGCCCTCCCGCCGGCGGCCGCATCGGCTCGCTCCCAGCGACGCCGCAGGGTCCGCAGCGCGATCAGCGTCACGAGCCCGAGCCCCGCATACAGGAGGATCACCGCCGCGAACGTCACCCGCACGCCACCGCGCGGTCGTCACGGCATCGCTGGTCCGCAGCACGAGGTACACGACCCAGGGCTGGCGACCGACCTCGGTGACGATCCAGCCCGCCTCGAGCGCGACGATCGCGCCGATCCCGGCGACGGACGCGGCCCGCAGGAACCACCGCGCAGCCGCGTAGTCGCGCCGGCGTCGCCACAGCACGAAGGCCCACAGCCCGAGCAGCACCAACGCCGTCCCGATGCCGACCATCGTGTCCCACGCCAGGTGGACGATCGTCGCCGGTGGCCGTTGGTCGACCGGGATCTGGTCGAACCCGGTGATGACGGTGTCGGGGCTGAAGCCCGCCAGCACCGAGCCGAGCTCCGGGAGCCGGATCCCGCCGACGACCTCCTCGCCGACCAGCACGCCGCCGATCGTGACGGGCTGGTGCGGCCCGGTCCTGGTCACGAGCTCCATCGCCGCGAACTTGGCCGGCTGGTCCTCGAACACGGCCCGAGCCGCGACATCGCCGACGGCGACCTGGATCGGTGCTGCCGACGGCGGCGACCACGAACGGGATCAGGAACCCGAGCCGGACGTAGCGGTCGGCGTGGCCACGCCGCAACCCGGCCGCGTACACCGAGGCGAGGAGGAACCCGGTGACGAGGTACGCCGCGAGCAGCATGTGCGGGACCTCGTACCAGGTCGCACCGTTGAAGATCACGTCGAGTGGCTGGACGCTGGCGACGCGGCCGTCCGGACCGAGGACGTAGCCGCCCGGCTGGTTCATCCACGAATTGGCGGCGATCACCGAGAACGTCCCGCCGACCCCCGCGAGCGCGACCGGGATGCCGCTCAGGAAATGGGTGAGCGGCGCGAGCCGGTCCCAGCCGTAGATGTAGATCGCGATGAAGATCGCCTCGAGGAAGAAGAACACGCCCTCGATCGCGAACGGGAGCCCGAACGCCCCGCCGAACCGGCCCATCAGCACCGGCCAGAGGAGGCCCATCTCGAACGAGAGGACCGTCCCGGTGACGGCACCGACCGCGAACGTGACGGCCATGACCGTCGACCAGCGGCGGGCCAGCAGCAGCGCGATGGGGTCCTGCCGGCGGAGGCCGATCCAGTTGGCGATCAGGACCAGGCTGGGCAGACCAACGCCCAGGCACGCGAGGATGATGTGGAAGCCGAGCGTGAACGCCATCTGGGAGCGGGCGGCGAGCAGCTCCGACGGAACCGCATCGAAGAAGGGCACGGTGACGACAGCGTACGCCGGAACCGAGCACGCGCCGGCCGCGCGGCGGGCAGAGCCCTACTCGAGGACCGCGTACCCGCGCAGCGTCAGGAACTCGGCGAACTCGTCGTCGAGCACGAGGTGGTCGAGGATCTCCCAGGCATCCTTGAGCCGGCCTTCGGCCGGACCGCCGAGCCGCGCCAGCTCCTCGTCGCGGAACGCCGCATACCGCTCGATGCTCAACAGGCCCCGCGTCCGCCAGAGCCACAGCTGCGACCGCGCGATCTCGGCGGTCGCGGCGTCCTCCATGAGGTTGTCGATGGCCGCGGCGCCCGTCCCGCGCAGCCACGAGTCGAGGTAGGCGAGCGCGACCCGGACGTTCGCGCGGATCCCCGCATCGGTCACGGCCCCGCCGTCGACGTGGAAGTCGGCGAGGTCGGCGGCGGCCGCCCCGTCCGACGGCACGCGATCCTTCTGGTTCGGCTTGCTGCCGAGCACCGCGTCGAAGATCTCGGTCGCGACCGGGACGAGGTCCGGGTGGGCCACCCACGTCCCGTCGAACCCGTCGCCCGACTCGCGCTCCTTGTCGTCGCGGACCTTGGCGAGGGCCTGCTCGGTGACCTCGGGGTCGCGCCGGTTGGGGATGAACGCGGCCATCCCGCCGATCGCGTGCGCCCCGCGGCGGTGGCACGTCCGCACCAGCAACCGCGTGTAGGCGCGCATGAACGGGACCGTCATCGTCAGCTGGGAGCGGTCCGGCGATTCGAGCGCGGTGTCGCCGCGGAAGCGCTTGATCACGCTGAACAGGTAGTCCCAGCGGCCGGCGTTCAGCCCTGCGGCGTGCTCGCGCAGCTCGTAGAGGATCTCGTCCATCTCGAACGCGGCCGTGATCGTCTCGATCAGCACGGTCGCGCGGACCGAGCCGCGCGGCACGCCGAGCTCCGCCTGGGCCCACACGAACACCTCGTTCCACAGGCGCGCCTCGTGGTGCGACTCGAGCTTCGGCAGGTAGAGGTACGGACCCGAGCCCCGCGCGATCCGCTCGGCGGCGTTGTGGAACAGGTAGAGCCCAGCGTCGAACAGCGACGCCGACATCGGCACGCCATCGACCATGACGTGCGACTCGACGAGGTGCCAGCCGCGCGGCCGGACCACCAGCTGCGCCGGTCGATCGCCGACGCGATACGACTTGCCCTCGGGCGAGTCGAAGGTCAGCGTCCCGCGCACGGCGTCCATGAGCGCTGCCTGGCCGCCGACGACGTTCGCCCAGGTCGGCGACAGCGCGTCCTCGAGGTCGGCCATGAACACGCGCGCGCCCGAGTTGAGCGCGTTGATCATCATCTTCGGCTCGGCCGGGCCGGTGATCTCGACCCGTCGATCATCGAAGTCGGGCGGCGCGGGAGCCACGGTCCAGTCGGCATCGCGGATGTGCTGCGTGCCCGCCGGGAAGTCGAGGCGCTCGCCGGCATCGAGCGCGGCCTGGCGCTCGTGCCGGCGATGGAGCAGGTCGATGCGGACGTGGCCGAACCGCCGCTGCAGGTCGGCGATGAACGCCAGCGCCTCGTCGGTCAGGACGCGCTCCCCACCCGGGACCGGCGGGCCGCTGACCACCACCCCAGGCGGTGGCATCAGGACACCTCGGAGCGGCGGACCGTCGCCTCGATGAGACCGTGCGGCTCGCTCGTCGAGATGTAGACGAGGCGGTCGTTGGCGATGCCGAACCGCTCGAGGTCGACCGTCCAGTGATGGAGGTTCGGCAGCACCATCCGGACCTCGTCGAGCTCCTCGTGGCGATCGAGCATCGCCTTGGCCATGATCCAGATCGAGTGCTGGACGCTCTCGCTGTCGTGATCGGCGAAGACCTCGAGCAGCGTGCGCTGGATCGCGGTCCAGGCCGCGTCGAAGTCGATGCCCGGCGCGCCGTAGGTCCAGATCGCGGTGAGCTTGCTCGCCATCAGCCGATCGTCGGTGTCGGGCAGCGTCGTGAACCGGTCGCGCGGGAAGCCCGCGAAGGCCGACCGGCCGGTCTTCATGACGACCATGTCCTCGATGCCGGCCTCGACGAGGGTCCCGTCGCGGCCCACCGCGACCGTCGCGACACGCGTGCCCTCGCCGGCGCGGACGAAGGCGTCGGGCGCCGGCCCGTCACCCGCATCGATCGGCCGCCAGGCGTGCTCCCGCACGTTGACGATCGCCCGATCGACCTGGTCGAACTCGAGGAAGTGCGCACCGAGCGCCGCCGCGTAGTCCTCGATCGACCCCGTCAGGTGGTCGGCGGCGAAGGCATACGCCGTGTTCTTCATGGTGTCGGTGGCCACGACGAGCTCGTTGTCGCCGTCGGCGTGGGCGGCCGTGAAGTCGCCTTCGAGCGCGATCGCGACGGTCACGTCGCGCAGTCGATGGGGCCTCGTGTCGCGCCCGACCCGGACGATCCGGATGGCCGCCTTGCCGTAGCGACTGCTGCGCAACTCGATCATCGCGACAGCTTCGCATGCCGGTCGATGGCGATGTCGACCACCGCGTCCAGGGCGCGGTGCAGCTCGGCCGACCGGTCCGCATCGATCGCGGCGGCCATCCCGGGGAGCAGCGCCTCGCGCGGTCGACCGGCGACGAACACGCAGTAGCGGAACCCGTGGCGCGCCTCGTAGGTCGCGTTCAGGCGATCGAGCTCCGCGGCGACATCGATCGTCCCGGCGGGCGCGGCCGGTGCGGCCGCCTCAGCGCCCCGGTCGTAGCCCTGCTCGCGATAGCTCATCGCCGACACCGAGCCGGGCGCGGCCCCGAGGCGCGGATGCGCGTCGACGAGCTCGATCTGCTCGACCTCCGGCATCGCGTGCGCGATCTGGCGGGCCCGGGCGAACAGCGCCGTCTCGTCAGCAAACGGGGCTGCGGCCTCCAGCCGGTCGAGGAAGCGCGGCGCGCCCTCGAACAGCGCCTCGAGCGTCGGTCGATCGATCACCAGCCGCCGGCGTCCCGGACGATCCGATGCAGGACGCGCGCCGCGACGATGCGCCGGTATTCCGCGGTCGAGCGGACGTCGTCGATCGGGGCGAGCTCGCCGGCGAGGACCTCGGCGGCACGATCGGCGGTCTCCGGGGTCGGCGGCCGGCCTTCGAGCGCGGCCTCCGTGGCGGCCGCGCGGATCGGCGTCGCGGCCACCGAGCCGAGCGCCACTCGGACGTCGCTCCACGGGCCTGGGCGCGCGTCACCGGTGAGTCGCCAGGCGACGCTCATCACGACCTTGCTGATCGATTGCGCGCGGCGCGTGCCGACCTTGCGGAACCGCATGTCGCGATCGGCGACGAGCGGGATGCGGATCCGCAGGATCAGCTCGTCGTGACGCAGTGCGGTCTGGCGGTAGCCCGTCCAGAAGGCCGCGGCCGGGATCTCGCGCTCACCTCGTTCCGAGCCGGCGACGATCACGGCATCCGCGGCAAGCAGCACCGGCAACGTGTCGCCGGCCGGCGACGCATTGGCGATGTTCCCGCCGAGCGTGCCCCGGTTCTGGATCTGGGCGGCGCCGATCGTCGCCGCGGCCTCGACCAGGGCGGGCACGTGCTCACGGCAGACGGCCGAGCGCCGGATGTCGGTGTAGGTCGTCAGCGCGCCGAGCGAGATCGAGCCGCCGTCGTTGGCGATGCCCCGCAGCGCATCGATCGCCCACACGTCGACGAGGCTCGTCGGTGGCGTCCCCAGCTCGCCGGTCAGGGCGACCATGAGGTCGGTGCCCCCGGCGATCGGCCGGACCGGGTCCTCGCCGCTGCCGGTCGCCAGCGCCGCGTAGGCGCCGGCGAGGTCGCGCGGGCTCGTGACGGGTGGCTCGATGGGCATCGGTGAGGAGCGCGCCCGGTCAGTCGGATCGGCCGCGGCGGCGGCCCAGCAACAACAGGATCAGCGCGGCGATGATCCCGAACCCGACGACCGCCTGGGTCGGCGTGACCACGGGGACCGACGATCGGATCGTGGGGAGCACCAGGCTCGGCCGCCCCGACCCGAGGTCGGTGACATCGTTGGTCGCCTGGGCATCGTCCGGGGACAGCGCGGGCTGATGCCCGTTGCTGGGTGCCGCGACGCGATCCTCTGGGACACTCATGCGGGACCACCTCCAGCGACGGCCGCGATGGCCTCGACGATCTTCGTGTATCCGGTACAGCGGCAGAGGTTGCCCGCGATCGATTCGCGGATCGCGTCCGCATCCGGGCCGCCACCCGCGTCGAGGTAGGCACGCGCGGCCATGAGCATGCCCGGCGTGCAGATGCCGCACTGGGCACCGCCGGTCACGAGGAACGCGTGCTGCAGGGCGTCGAGTCGATCGGACGCCGGCGCGAGACCTTCGACGGTCCGGACGTCCGCGCCGGCGACCTGGCAGATCGGCACGAGGCAGGAGTCGACAGGGGCGCCGTCGACGAGGACCGTGCACGCCCCGCACTCCCCTTCCCCGCAGCCCTCCTTGGTGCCGGTCAGGGCGAGGTCCTCGCGCAGCACGTCGAGCAGCCGGCGCATGCCGGGCACGTCGACCTCGCTTGGCGTGCCGTTGACGACGAACCGGTACGCGGTCACGAGGCGAGCCGCCTGGCGGGTTCGGACTCGGCGGGGCGGGGACCGGCGGCCGCCGGCCGGTCGGCGAACGCCGCGAGGATCCGTTCCGGGCTGGCCGGCAGGTCGGTGATCCACACGCCGGTCGCGTCGGCGATGGCGGCGACGACGGCCGGCGCCCCGACGTCCATCGGCAGCTCGCCGACGCCCTTGGCGCCGTGCGGGGCCCCGGCAAACGGCGCTTCGACGAGGATCGTCGAGATGCGCGGGGCATCGAGGGCCGTCGGGATGATGTAGGTCGCCAGCCGGTCGTTGAGGTACCGGCCGTCGCGCAGCTTGATCTCCTCGATCGTCGCGTAGCCCACGGCCTGGAGCGTCCCGCCCTCGACCTGTCCCTCGGCGAGGACGGGGTGGATCACGCGGCCGATGTCATCGGCGGCGACGACGTCGCGGACGTGGACCTCTCCCGTGTCGAGGTCGACATCCACGCGCGCGACGCAGGCCGCCCAGCCGAAGGCGGGGTACGCGTCGCCGGTGTAGGTCGCGTCGTCGAACGGCGTGCCACCGGGGTACGGCTCGAACTGCTGATCGACCCGGGTCGCGCCGTGCTCGCGGGCGTACTCGACGGCCGTCTCAGCGAACGAGCCGCCAGTGGTCGTCTCGACTTGCTCGCGCAAGCGCCCTGCCGCCTTGATCAGGAGCCCGCCGACGACCATCGCGGTGCGCGAGGCGACCGTCGGACCCGAATCCGGCACGTAGGCGGTGTCCTGTGGCGCGATCTCGACAGCGTCCGACGGGAGCCCGAGCGCCTCGGCGACGAGCTGCGGAAAGATCGTCTTGGTGCCCTGCCCCATCTCCGTGGAGCCGGTCAGGATCCGGACGTTCCCGTCGGCGGTCAGCTCGATCGAGGCGATCGACGCGAGGTGGACCTCGCCCGATCCGGTGAACCCGGCACCGTGCCACGCGAGGGCGAGACCGATCCCCGATGCCGTCCGGTCACGTTCCGTCCTGAGCGCCGAGCCCGGGATCGACCCCGAGCCCGCTCGACCACGGCGGGCCTCCTCCGTTCGGGATCGCATCCGCGTGAACTCGGCGGCCTCCGCCGCGCGCTCGAGGACCTCCTCGCCGGCGACGCTGTCGCGAAGGATCTGGCCGGTCGGCGTGGTATCGCCCGGGTGGTAGACGTTCCGCCGGCGGATGTCGAGCGGCGAGATGCCGAGCTGTTCGGCGATCCGGTTGAGGTGCGTCTCGGCGGCGAACTCGGTCTGGGGCGCACCGAACCCGCGGAATGCCCCGTTGGGCGGGGTGTTCGTGCGCGTCGCCTTCGCCCGGATCCGGACATTCGGACAGCGATACGGACCGCCGGCGTGGATCGTGCCGCGCGACAGCACCACGGGCGTGAGCGTGCAATACGCGCCGCCGTCCATCACGACCTCGATGTCCTGGGCGATCAGCCGCCCGTCGCGCGTGACCCCGGTCCGGTGACGGACGATCGCCGGGTGACGCTTGGTCGTCGCCGCGATGTCCTCGTGGCGGTCGTAGATCATGCGGACCGGCTTCTGCGCCTTCTTGGCGAGCAGCGCCGCGTGCAACCCGATGACCGAGGGGAATTCCTCTTTGCCGCCGAACCCGCCGCCGGTCTCGGCCTGGACGACCCGCGCCGCATCGTCGTCGAGCCCGAGCCCCCGCTTCAGCGCGGCGTGGAGGTAGTACGGGCATTGGAGGGAGCCCGTCACCGTGACGCCGCCACCGTCCGTCGGCACCGCGATCATCGCGTTGTTCTCGATGTACAGCTGCTCCTGGTGACCGACGCGGTACTCGCCCTCGACGACGAGGTCGGCGGCTTCGAAGGCCGCAGCGAACCCATCGGGGTCGCCGAGATCGATCGAGTAGCTCGCGAAGACGTGGGCGGACGCCACGGGGTCGAAGACCGCGTCGAGCTTCGTCGTGCGCGGCGTCGCGCGGTGCCGGGCCTCGCGGAGGGTCGCCCGGTCCGGGGCGGCGATCAGGGCCAGCGGCTCGGCATGGTGCTGGATCTCCCCGCCGAGCGGGACCAGGATCGGCTGGTCGGCCTTGATCGAGCTGACGATGTTCTCGCCCGGGATGTCGGCTGCGGTCACGACCACGACCTTGGTCCAGTCAAAGGCCGGGTCGAGCTCGAGCGCATCGAACGTCGCGTGCGCGTCGGTCGATCGGATGGTCGCGCCGTACCACGCGCCGGGCACCACGATGTCGTCGGTGTAGAGCGCGGTGCCGGTGAGCTTGGCCGGCCCCTCACGACGCAGTGGCGCAGCCGGGCGCGCACGCCCCGGGATCGTGGTCCCTGGTCGCATGACGAGCGCGTCGGGGACGGTCGTCCGGGTCGTCATGCGGACAGACGATACCATCGGCCCGGCTCGTGATCGGTCGGTCGCGGCGCCGTCCCGGACCGCGCGTGGCCCACTCCACCGGACCCGATCCAACCCCTCCGAAGCGCCCCCGCTCGGTGCGATCGGTCACCGACAAATCGTCCACGACCAGCTGACCGATGGTCCCAAGGCACACGGGCGCCCGTATCATCCGCGCGCTGGAGTCCGGTGGTCGCCACGGGACGCCGGCACGCAGGGGGTGTTTCCGGACCGATGAACCTCTCACCGAGCGCGCTGCTGGTCGTCATCGTCGCGACCGTGGTGGCCAACATCCTGATCCTGTTGACGGTCGTGATGAAGTCACGCGCCGACCGTGCCCGCCGGTACGTCGATGTGGGGGGCTACCTGTCGTCGTCCTACGCCGATCGCTTCGAGGCATCCACCGTCGAACCCTTCGAGTATCCGGCTCCAACGTCGCTCGAACAGCGCTCCTTCGATCTCGACGATCAGGTCGACGAGGTCGAATTGACCGAAGCAGACCAGGCAGTGGCCGCCGATGACGCGGCGGACACGAATGCGGCCGGTGATGCCGATGCCGATGACGACCAGCACGATGGTGAGGTTGACGTGGATGACGCGAACACCGAGGAACGCCCGGCGAGCGCCGAGGTGACGACGATCCCGAGGGCCGAGTCGGTCGACGGCACAGCGCGGCCGCGACGGCTTGACCGGCCTGCTGGATGCGATGGCATTCGGCGAGGCCCTCGAGCACGAGGATGCCCGACAGCAGCGGTATGGCCGACCAGCGACCGTCATCGTGTTCGAGCTCGACGGCCTTGCGAAGCTCGTCGAGCGTCTCGGCTCCGACCCGGGCGACCGGATCGAGGCCGCCCTCGGCGACGCCATCAAGCGTCTGGCCCGCCGCGCCGACTACGTCGCGCGCCTCGAGCGGGGACGCTACTCGGTGCTCCTGCCCGAGACCGACGAGGTCGCCGCGATCAACTACGTCGAGCGCATCCGGCGCGCCTGCGACCTGTGGCTGGAGTCGAGCGCGATCGCGATGCGCCTGGCGATCGGCTGGGCGAGCACGACCGGCGACGCGACCCTCGAGGGTGCGATCCGGCTCGCGACCGAGCGGATGCGGGTCGAGCAGCGCCGCAATGCCCGTGGCGTCGGCGACGAGTCGGGTGACCTCGACGCGCTCGATGCCGCCGAATCGCTCGAGGACGCCGTAGGGCTCTGACCCTCAGTCGACGCCGAGTCGGATCCCGCGACCCGGCGTGGCGCCGGTGTGCTCGCCACCGCGGACGACGAGCGTGCCGTTGACGATCACATGGTCGATCCCAGTGGGGAACGTGCGCGGCTCGTCGTAGGTCGCATTGCTCCGGACTGTGGCCGGATCGAAGACCACCAGGTCGGCGAACGAGCCGTCGCGGATCGTGCCGCGCTGCGTGAGGCCGAGCCGGGCCGCAGCGGCCCCGGTCATCTTGTGGATCGCCCCCTCGAGGCTGAGCAGGCGCTCGTCGCGCACGAACTGGCCGAGGATCCGCGGGTACGAGCCGTAGGTCCGCGGGCTGGGCTTGGCGCCGATGAACGTGGAGTCGGTGCCGACCATGCCGACGGGGTGGACGACGAACGGGCGAAGCGTCTCTGACCACGGACCGCTCGTGACCTGGTTGACGCCGAGGTCCTCGGCGAGGAGCAGGTCGCAGATCGCGTCGACCGCGTCCTGTCCGGTGGCCTCCATCACGTCCGCGAGCACGCGCCCTTCCCACTGGAGCAGGTCGGGACGCCGGAAGTTGCCGAGCCGCAGGTCCGCCCATCCACCCGGCCCGGTGTACGCGGCGCCGCGCCGATCGAACTCGTCGCGGATGCGGTCGCGTGCGGCCCGGTCGGCAAGCCGCTCCTTGAGCGGGCCGGGGCCGCCTGCCTGCGCCCATTGCGGGATCTGGATCAGCAGCCTCGTGCTGGCCCACTCGGACGGGTAGGAGTCGAAGGTCACGTCGAGTCCCTCGGCGCGCGCGTCGTCAACCAGCGCCAACAGGGGCTCGGGCCCGCCCGGGTTCGTCTGGCGGTGATAGAAGTGCGTGATGTGCGCCGGCGCCTCGCCCCGCCGGCCGATCTCGATCGCCTCCTTGAACGGGTCGAGGTAGCGGTCGCCGAGCGGGTATCGGACGTGCGTGTGGTAGAAGCCGCCGAGCTCCCCAGCGGTCCGAGCGAGCTGCGCGAGCTCCTCGGTCGTGGCGAAGCTGCCGGGCGGGTAGTCGAGCCCGGTGCTCAGGCCGACGGCACCGTCGGTCATCGCGTCGCGCAGCGTCGCGCGCATGCGGTCGATGGCGGCGGCATCGGCGGGCACGTCGTCCCAGCCCAGCGCATCGATCCGCAGCTGGCTGTTGCCGACCAGCGTCCCGACGTTGAGGCTGACCGTGCCGTCGTAGCGCGCCAGGTAGTCGGCGACCGAACGCCAGTCGTAGTCGATGTCGGGGCGGCCGTCCAGACCGGAGTCCATGTGTACGAACGCCTCGAGGTCCTCGCGGCGGCGGAACGGCGCGAAGCCATTGCCGTCGACGCCGACGATCTCCGTGGTCACGCCCTGGCGCACCTTGGGCTCGTGCCGCGGCTCGGCGAGGATCGTCAGACCGCCGTGGCTGTGGAGGTCGATGAAACCGGGGGCGACGACGCGGTCCGTGGCATCGATGGTGACGCCGACGTTGCGTGGCGGTTCCCCGTCGCGCGGCAGCACGCGCATCCGGTCGCCCTGGACGACGATCGTCCCGGAGCGCGGCGGCGAACCGGTCCCGTCGACGATCGAGCCGCCGACGATCAGGAGATCGACGCTGTCAGGCACGTCCCGGTCCGTCCAGGCCACGGCCGCGCACCCATGCGCCGCGGACCATGTCGGGGTGCGCGCGGAAGATCAGGCGGCTGGCCAGGTCCTCGGGGTCGTCGTCGATCACGCCGGGGATCGGGGCGACGTACGACGGGTCGACGACGATCATGTCGGCCTCCTTGCCGGCCTCGAGCGAGCCGATCGTGTCGTCGAGCCCGAGCGCCGCCGCACCGCCGAGCGAACCCAGGCGCAGCCACTCCAGCGGCGCCAGCACCGCACCCGCTTCCAACCCGGCGACCCGGCGGGCGTTCTGCGCGTAGAACCCCGTCGCGCATCACGCTGAAGATCGACAGATCCGGCCCGCCTGCGACATCCGACCCGAGCCCGATCGACAGCCCGGCGTCCAGGTACCGGCCGAGCGGCATCACCCCCGACGCGAGGAACAGGTTCGAGATCGGGCAATGCGCGACGCGCGTCCCTGTCTCGACGAGCCGCGCGAGCTCCCGATCGGACAAGTGGACCGCGTGCGCGAGCACCGTCTTTGGCCCCAACCCGCCGGCACGGTCGTAGACGTCGACGTAGTCGATCGCCTCGGGAAAGAGCCGCGCCACCTCGGCGATCTCGCCCGCGTCCTCCGAGACGTGCGTCTGCCAGTACGCGCCGGTCGACCGGGCCAGGGACGCCGATTCGCGCAACAGGTCGGCCGTGCACGAGACGGCGAACCGCGGCGTGACAGCGTAGCGGAGCCGGCCATCGTCGGCGCCGTGCCAGCGCTCGATGAGGCGGGCACTCTCGGCGAGCGTCCGCGACAGGATCGTGGACGGATCGATCGTCGAGTCGTACGTGATCCGGTCCATCATCACCTTGCCGACGATCGCCCGGATCCCGTGCGCCTCGGCCGCCCGGAATGTGGCATCGAGGCTCGCCTCGTAGACCGCCCCGTAGACAAGCGCCGTCGTCGTCCCGGCCGCCGCGAACGCGCGCCAGGCGGCCGGCGCGACACGATCGGCCGTCTCGACGTCGAACCCGCGCTCCAGCGGGAAGATGTACCGCTCGAGCCAGGCGAGCAGGTCCATCCCCGCCCCGAGCCCGGCGTTCGGGAGCTGCGGGCAGGTGCG
The DNA here is from genome assembly GCA_963788235.1 of uncultured Chloroflexia bacterium. Classification (GTDB taxonomy): domain Bacteria; phylum Chloroflexota; class Limnocylindria; order Limnocylindrales; family CSP1-4; genus SPCO01. The sequence continues at coordinate 78,668 of CAWBFV010000008.1, forward strand.
CGTGGAGGTCGACCATCCCCGGCAGCACGACCCAGGGCCGCAGATCGATCACAGACCGCGCGAGCGCCGCACGCTTTGCGAACGCGCCGACGAATGCCAGTCGACCGCTCGCGTCGACCTCGATCAGACCATCAGGTTCGTACTGCGAGCCGCCGGCCGCGAGCGGCGTCAGGACGCGCGCGCGAAGGGCGAATGGCGGCGCGACAGGGAGATCCACCGCGACAGGCTAGCGGACACGAAACGACCCGGATCGATGATCCGGGTCGGGAGGTCGGTCGGAGTCGGGCTCAGCGCTTCTTGCCGCGAACCTCGAGCAGGTGCGCCGTCCACTCGGAGCCACCGCGGTCGATCGTCGCCGAGCTACCGTGCCAGCCGCAGGTGCATGTGATGGTCTGCGCCTGGTGCTTGTACTCGTCGATCACGTGCTTGAACGGCTCGTTGGCGACGGCTGGCTTGACGGGCGGGCGACTGTTCAAAGGGAACTCCTGCACACGAATCGACACGGCTCCGTGTCTGACGGGGATATCCACATTCTAGCCGAACTGGCCCATCTCCGCTGGTTGCGGATCGGCGCCGCGATCAGTCCGGTCCGAGGTGGTATCCAAGACGACGCGACAACCGGCTCACCTCGCGGAGCACCGTGCCCGGTTCGCGACCCGCCTCCTCCAGCGTTTCTCGACGGACCGCGGCCTCGCGGATCAGCCGCGCGCCGACGTAGCGTGCCGGTTCGGGCGGGAACGGCCGCGGCGGCCGTCCTGCGGCCAGCGGCAGCGCGAGCGCAGGATCGTCGACACGTTCGATCGCCCGTGCGGCGAGGATCCGACCGCCGACGACCGCCGGGGCCACGCCGTTGCCTGAATACCCGTGGCCGTAGTGGATCGGCCGGCCGCTGATCGACCCGAACCACGGCAGGTGGTCGGCGCTGATGTCGATCGGGCCGCCCCAGGCGTCCTCGATGCGCACGTCCGCGAGCGACGGGAACAGCCGCCGCAGACCGGCCGCGGCTCGCCGCACCGACGCGAGGTCGTCGGTGAACGCGTCACCGATCCGTCCGCCGAACCCGGCACGACCACCACCGCCACCGATCGCGATCCGCCCGTCCGGCGTGGTCCGCAGGTAGTGCAACGTGAACCGCGCGTCGGCCACGCCCTCCCCGCCGGTCCAGCCGAGCTCGACGAGTCGATCGGGGATCGGCTCGGTCAGCACGATGTACGACGACCACGTCACGAGGCGCCGGCCGAACCACGGCCACGCCGCGGCCCACGCGTTCAGCGCGATCACCGCGGCACCCGCGAGGACCTCGCCGTCGCCGGCGCTCGAGCGCGTCCGCACCCGCACCGGCCGAAGACCCTGTCCGCTGCCACGCCTCGCGGGCGCCCGTCGCGCGCGCGCCCCGACGGCTCCGAGGACGCCAGGCCGTTGTCCGTCGATCTCGACGACCTCGGTCCCCTCCGCGATCACGACGCCGCGTTCGAGCGCCACGCGACGAAGACCGCGCGCGAGCGCCGCCGGCTGGACCGTCGCCGCGCCGGGCATCAGGACGCCATCGCGGAAAACCGGCGAGCGGACGCGAGCCGCGACGGCCGCGGCGTCCAGCGGCACGAGACGGTCGCCGAGGCCGTCAGCGCGAAGCGCCTCGACGGACTCCGACCATGCCCCATCCTGCGCCGGTGCCGCGCTCGCGGTGAGCGAGCCGGCCTTGGTGTACCAGGCGTCGATCCCGTGGTCGCGCGCGAACGAGCCGATCTCGTCCACGGCGGCCTCGATCGCCTCCCCGACCGACCGCGCCCCGTCCCGCCCGTACCGCGACACCAGCGTCGGGTACTCGTCCCACCAGTTCGTGGCAAAGCCGCCGTTGCGACCCGACGGCCCACCGCCACAGATGTCCGCTTCGAGCAGCACGACCCGCGCGCCTGGCTCCAGCTCCGTGGCGTGGATCGCGCTCCACAGGCCGGTGTAGCCGCCGCCCACGATCACGACATCGGCCGTGATCGTGCCGCGCAACGGTGGCGCGGCCGGGGCCAGGTGCGGTGCGGCGACCGCCTCCGCGGCCAGCGCCTCGCGAAGCCACCACGACCGTCGACCGGCACTCGGCCGGACGCCACCGAGCACGCTGTCAGCCGCCGGTCGGGAGCAGCGAGGTATCGATGAGATCGGCCGGCATGACGGGTTTCGGCACGAGATCGAGCGTGGTCAGGTAGTCGACCGACTTCTGCCAGTCCGCGGGCTCGATCGCGCCGAGGCCCTTGGCCTGCTGGACGGGGCCCGTCCAGACCTCGATGGTCGCGTCGAGGACCGCCGCTTGCACGTCGCGACTGGCGGCCAGGTCCGGGACCTGCTTGATCGCCGCCTCGAGCCCGAGCTCCGGCTTGGCCTTGATCTCCTCCATCGCCCGGAGCGTGGCAGCGACGAAACCGCGAAGGGCGTCACCCTTGGCGTCGATCGCGGCGGTCCCGGCGATCAGCCCGTTGCCGGGCAGCGGCGTGATCGCGTCGACGGACAGGACGTTGACCTCGGCACCCGTCAGCCGGAGCTGCACGGGCTCGTTGTTGCGGAACCCGGTCGCGGCATCGACTGCGCCCTGGGTCACCGCGGCACCCTGTCCGAAGTCCGGGTACTCGACGATCTGGAGGTCGGCGGGCGTCAGGTCTGCGGAGTCGAGCAACGCCTGGAGCATGATCCAGGACGACCCGTACTTGCCTGGGATCCCGACCTTCTTGCCCTTGAGGTCCTTCGGCGCCGCGATGCCCGACGAGGCCTTCGCGAACACGATCGAGGGGAACAGGCCGTAGATCGTGGCGATGTACCGGACCGGGAAGCCCTGGCTGACGGCCGGGATCACGCTGGTGCCGTCGGCGAGTCCGAGGTCCAGGTCGCCCTCGCCGACGAGCGCGACCACGTCGTAGTCGGTGCCGTGGCGGAAGGTGACATCGAGCCCGGCTTCGTCGTAGTAGCCGTTCTGCTCGGCGAGATAGAACTGGGCGAACTGGACGCTCGGGATGTAGCCGAGCCCGACCGACAAAGCGACCGGCGGCCGGCTCGGGCCCTCGCTCGGGGTCGCGCTTTGCGGAGTGGTCGTCGGTGGCGTCGTATGGCCGCCGTCCGTGGTGCCGATCCCGCAGGCCGTTGCCAGGACAGTGATGGCGGCGAGCAGAACGACGACGAGTGGATGACGTGGGGACGAGGGCATGGGACCTCCTGGACCGGGAACGCTAGCGCGCCCCGACGAGCCGGCGCTCGACGAGGACGACGATGAGATAGAGCACGATCCCGACGAGCGCGATCGTCAGGAGCGTGGCAAACATGAGTGGGATGTCGAACAGCGATCCGCGGGCCAGGTTGATCAGCACGCCGAGCCCGCGGTCGGCGCCGGCCCATTCGCCGACGATCGCGCCGACCACGGCGAGCGTGACGCCGACTCGCATGCCACCGAGGATGCTCGGGAGCGCCGCCGGGATCTCGAGCGTCGTCAGGACCTGCCGTCGCGTCGCCCGCAACGACCGACCGAGCTCGAGCAGGCCGGCGTCGACCGAGCGGATCCCGACCATCGTCGCGACCGCCACCGGGAAGAACACGATCAGCGAGCAGATCACGACCTTCCCGAGCAGCCCCGGCCCGAACCAGAGCGCGATCAGCGGCGCCAGGGCGAGGATCGGCGTGGCCTGGGCGGCGACGAGATAGGGCGACAGCAGGCGTTCGATCAGCGCGCTGCGCGCGAGGGCGTACCCGGCCACGAGTCCCGCTCCGGCGCCGACGAGGAACCCCAGCGCGACCTCCTGCAGGGTCGCGACGAGGTGCGGCGTGAGCGTGCCGCTGGAGATCGCCGATACCCATCGCGCGAAGACCGCACCAGGGGCCGGCAGGATGAACGGCGGGAACCCGCTCACGATCACGACGAGCTGCCAGACGCCCAGGAACACGACGAGGGCGGCGAGGATCGACAGCGGGACGGATCGGTTCATGCCGCGGCTTCCGCCCCGAGCCACCGCCGGATCTCCCGGTCGGTTCGGGAGACGACGCCGGCGTCGAGGTCCGTGATCGACCTCGGTCGCGACAGCTCGACCGGCACATCCGCGACCACGCGCCCGGGTCGCGGCGACAGGATCACGACCCGGTCGGCGACGAGGATCGCCTCGGCGATGCTGTGGGTCACGAGCACGATCGTCGAACCGGCACGCTCCCAGAGTCGCAGCAGCTCGAGGTCGAAGCGCTCCCGGCTGAGCGCATCGAGCGCGCTGAACGGCTCATCGAGCAGGAGCACGCCGGGCTCGAGCGCGAGCGCCCGGGCGAGCGCCACCCGCTGTCGCTGACCGCCGGATAGCTCGGCCGGTCGATTTGCACGGACCGATGGCTCGAGCCCGACGAGCTCGGTCAGCGCGTCCAGCCGCTCTGCCCGCCGATCCACCGGCCAGCCCGCGAGCTCGAGCGGGTACGTGATGTTGTCGGCGGCGGAGCGCCACGGCAGCAGTCGCGGCTCCTGGAACACGAGCCCGATCCGCGGGTCCGGGGCGGTGATCCGGTCGCCGTCGAGCGCGACCGTGCCGCGGTCCGGGGCGAGGAGCCCGGCCATCACCCGCAGCAGCGTCGATTTGCCCGACCCGTTCGGGCCGATCAAGGCGACGATGCTGCCGCCGTCGATCGTGAGGTCGATGCCATCGAGGACCGGCAGTCGACCACCGTCGCGCCGCGGGAAGGACAGGTCGACACCGTCGACGACGATCGATCCGGCCGGCATCGTCACGACGGCCCTTGCAGGACGGGCTTGAGCGCCGGATAGAGCGCCGTGTAGGTCGCGAACGCCCGGTCGTAGACGGGACGGCACTCCGGCCGCGGCTCCAGCCGGCGCTCGATGCGGGTCATGAGGCGCACACCGCCCGGGATGTCCGAGCAGGCGCCGATCGCGACCGCGCCGAGGATCGCCGAGCCCAGCACGGCGGTCTCGAGCACGGCCGGAACGAGGACCGGGAAGCCGGTCACGTCGGCCTTGATCTGGTTCCAGAGCTCGCTGCGCGCCGGGCCACCGCAGGCACGCATCGCCGAGACGTGGACGCCGGCAGCGAGCATCGGCTCGGCCACGTGACGGATCGCGAGCGCGCTCGCCTCGAGGATCGCGCGAACGAGGTGCCCCCGGCCGTGCGCCAGCGTCAACCCCACGAACGCGCCGGTCGCGTCGGGGTCCCAGATCGGCGAGCGCTCGCCCGCGAGGTACGGGAGGAAGACGACGCCGTCTGCTCCGGCCGGTGTCGAGCCGGCCTCCTCGAGCAGCCACTCGGTGCTCAAGCCGCCGCCGACGATCCCGTCGCGGAACCAGTCGAGCGCTCGCCCCGTGGCCACCATCGCGGCCCCGACGCTGTACAGGCCGGGCAAGGGGGCCGGCGTCACGAAGGCGCCTGCGACCTCGACGGGACGATCCCAGTACACGCCGAACCCGCCGGCCGAGCCGCCCGGGTCGTACGCATCCCCCGCCTCGAGCAGACCGGCGCCGAGATAGCTCGCGAACGCGTCGTTGGTGCCGCCGGCGACCGGCACGCCGGGCCGCAGACCGAGCGCGTCCGCGGACGTCTCCGAGAGGCGCCCGACGACGTCACCCATCGCGGCGATGGGCGGACGTCGATCCATCCGGAGCCCCGTCGCCGCCTGGACCCGGTCCGGGTCCGGCGGCTCCTGACCTGGCGCCAGCGGCGCGCCGGCTACGCCGGTCAGCCGAAACGCGAGCCACTCCCACGTCGTCAGGTACCAGCGCGTCCGCGCGGCGACCTCGGGCTCGTGGCGCTCCAGCCAGAGCGCGGCCGGCAGCGGCCCGAGTGCCCAGCCGCGTATCCCGGTCGCATCCGCCAGATCGCCGGCCTCCGCGGCGGCGCGCGTGTCGAGGAACGTGATCGCCGGCCGTGTCGCCTCGCCGTGCTCGTCGATCGGCGCGAGCGTCGGGCCGTGGCCGTCGACGCCGATCGCCACGACCTCGACCGGCTCGGGCGGGCGCAATGCCCGGACCGCGACGACCACCGCCGACCACCACGCCCCGGGGTCCTGCTCCGCCCAGCCCGGGCCGTGCCCGACCGTCAGCCCGTAGCCGCCCCGGGCGATCGCCAGCAGCCGGCCGTCCAGGCCGACGAGTCCGGCCTTCACCTCGGTCGTGCCGAGGTCGATCCCAAGGATCGCGGTCGTCGGCGTCGTCATGTGCGTTCCGCCTCACGCTCGACGGCCTCGGCGGTCTCGACGTCGGTCACCAGCGTCCTGACCGCCCCCGAGCGCAGGGCTCCGAGGATCGGCGCGACCTTGCGAGCGCCAGAGCCCACCCCGATCGAGATGGGGACCTCCCGCAACCCGCGCGCATCGAACGCCAGGACCCGATCGCGCAGCGCCGGGCACACGAACGCTCCATCGGCGTCGAACGGCGCGATGAGGATCTCGCCGACCGCGTGGGCGTGATCGAGGCTTGCCGCCACGTCCGGACCGAGCGACGCCGTGCTCCACGACCGCCCGCCGATTCCGAACAGCGCGATGTCGAGTCGTTCCCACAGGTCGATCACCGCGCGGACCCCGGCATGCGCCTCGAGCGCCTGTTTCGTGGCGGCATCGTCGAGCAGGCCGGGCGCCATGAGCCCGTGGGGTTGTGCCCCGAACGCGTCGGCGATGCGCCGGAACGGATCGCGCTCCGGACCGGTCGACCAGTAGCCGCCGGCGAGGGGCACGATCGTGGCCCGGACCGGGGTCGCGGCGTCGTCAAGCGCGTCGGCGACCGCGCCGACCGACGCGCCGTCGCCGATGCCGACGATCGCGCCGTCACGGATGCTCGCGCGCAGGACCTGTGCCGCCAGCCGACCGACGATCCGTCGGGTCAGGTCCTCGGGCCCAGCGAGGGTCGGGGCGAGGTGCACGGCTTCGAGCTTGAACCGCCGGCGCAGCGAGTCGGCTGCTGGCGACTCGGCGGTGTCACGGTCGACGATCCGGATCTCGACGATCCCCTCGGCCCGCGCCCGCTTCAGGAGCCGGCTGACCTGCGGCCGCGTCACGCCGAGCCGATCCGCGACGGCGTTCTGGGTCTCGCCGAGCTCGTAGTACAGCCGGCTGGCCTGGACGAGGAGATCGCGGTCGGTAGTCACGCGCGGCATCGTGGTGAGCCGCGCTGCACAGATGTGCAGAACAGATGTGCAGCCATGTGCCGCGCATCATCGAGCCGCGTCGGGTGGCTGTCAACGGCGCTCGTGCTGCGGCCTTCACACGCGCGGCTGGCTGACCGTGGCCGATTTCGCGGCACGCCGGCCCCCGCCCCCTAGGGCGATCCCCGTCGGACCAGGTCGCTCAGCTCCCGAGGAGCGTCGTCGCCTCCGCGCGTTCGATCGGGTCGATGGCCGGCCCAAGGTCGAGCGCCGACCGCAGCAAGGTCGTGCCACCCGATCGGTCGCCTCGAGCGACGGCGATCGCCCCATCGTGGAACCGCAGTCGAGCGTCGTCGGCACCGAGCGCTCGTGCCGCGGCGATCTCGGCGGCCGCGTCGTCGAACCGGCCGAGCCGATACAGGGCCCAGGCCACCGTGTCGTGGCCGGTCCAGTCGGGTCTCGCCGCCAGGGACGACTGCGCCCGCGCCAACAGCGCGTCCGATGCCCCGCCATGGTCGAGCTCGAACCGCAGCAACTGGCGGTCGAACGTCGTCGACTGGATGTCCCCGAGCTGCTCGATGAACCGGACGGTCTCGAATGTCTTCGTCGCCGCGGCGTCACCGACCGACTGCTGGAGATCGCCGAGCAGCGCCAGCGCCTCGGGTTGCGGGGCGATCGCCGTCGCCCGGAGCAATCCGGCGATCGCCGACGTGCTGTCACCGGCGAACGCGTCGATCTTCGCGAGCCCGACGAGGGCCGCGAGGTCGGTGCTCCGCTGGTCGAGCGCAGCGCGATAGGCCGTTCGGGCGGCCGTGGCGTCGCCGGCGAGTCGGGCGTACTCGCCGATCGCATAGTCGTAGAACCCGACGTCCTCTGCATCGTCCGCGATGGCGGCCGTGCGAGCCCGGGTGGCGCTCTTGAGGGCACCCGCTGGATCGCCGGTGACGGACCGGAGCCGCGCGGCACGGATCAGCACCGCGGGACTCGCGGCGCCACCGAGTCGCGTGAGATCCGCCTTCGCATCGGCGATCCGGCCGAGCTCGACCTCGGCGTCGAATCGCGTCGCGAGGGCGCCGAGCTGGCTCGGATCGTCGCGCAGCAGCCCATCGGCGGCTGCGAAGGCGCCGCTGAAGTCATGGAGCGTGAAGAGGATCGCCGCTTCGGCGGCGCGGGCCGGTCCGTAGGTCGGCTCGATGCCAAGGGCCGTCCGCGCGGCAGTCAGCGCGCGCTCGTGATCCGAGAGGTCATAGCTCAGACGGCCGCGACCCTGATAGAGGATCGCGAGATTCGTCGCCGATAGGTAATCCCGGGAGTCGGCCGCCAGGTTCTTCGACCAGGCGGCGATCGAATGGTCGATCTGCTGGAGCGACCCGACGGGCCGTCTCGCCCGCGTCGATGGTCGCCGCGTCGGGACCGGTCACCGGATCGCCTGCGGCAGGTGCGGCCGCCGAGGGGACCGTCGGCGCCTGTGGCACGGTCGTGGGTCGAAGCGCGGCGACGGCGTAGGAGCCGACGAGGATGAGGGCGGTCGCCCCGATGATCGCGAGCGGCCGCGGGGAGCGGGGGCGGCGGCTCGAATTCGGCACGGTCGGGTTGCTGGTCGTCATCAGTGTCGTCCCATTCGCTGTCGGATTGGCGACGAGGGTGGCCCGCGGCGGGCCACCCTCGATCGTTGCTCGGCTCAGTGCGGCTTGCCGAGGTACGGGAAGTGCGCGAGGTAGTCCGTGTGCGGACCGACCCCATCACCCGGCACTGCGCCGGTCGCGTTGCGGTTGGCGAAGAGATCCAGCGGATCCCCACCAGTGGTCACGTTCAGCTCGACGTCGATGACGTCGTCTGCCAGGGCCCGACCGTTGAGCGGTGCAGGCAGCGTGCTCGTGCGGCTGTAGACGAGGACGTCCGGGATCAGGACGCTGGCGAGTGCCGCGGCCTGCGCGTCGGAGTACGCACCCTCGCTATCGAGGCTCGAGAAGAACTTGAGGCCGTCGATGACGTTCTGGCGGAACTTGCCACCGAAGGCGGTCGCCTGTCGGTCCGGCGCGGTCCGGTTGAACGCGTCCTTGTCGGCCGCTGGGTTGAAGACCGTGTTGATCGCGGGTCGGCCCATCTGGTCGCCCTTCTTCCAGTGCCCGTCCGACTTGTAGGTCGTTGTCGCCCACACGCCGATGGTGTTCGGAAGCTGCGAGTTCGGGATCGAGATCACGATCGCGTTGGTGTTGAGGTTGGCGAAGAAGTCGGTCGGGGTCTTGCCGAGGGCGTCGCCGCCAACAGCGGTGCCGGTCTTGAGCAGCGTCGTGGTCCCGATGAACCCGACCAGGTCGAAGAAGAACGGATCCGAACGAACGCCCGCCCAGACCTTGAGGTTGTTCCTCGTCTTGGCGCTGCCTTCGTTGGACTCGCCCCACGCGACCGTGGTGCCGTCCTCGAGGTCACGGGCGTGGCTGCCCGTGTACTTCTTGACCCGGTAGTCCTGATCGCCGCCCTTGTCGGCACGCTCGAAGCGCGCGACGTAGGCGAGGTCGGCCTTGTTGTCCCCGTTGCGATCGATGTTGAAGATGTACCGGGTGTTCCGGCCGAAGTTGCCACCGAACAGGTTGATGGCCGGGTTGACGGTCATCGCGATGACGGTTCGATTCGAATTGTCCGGGGCACGGAAGACGTAGACATCGTTGATGTCGCGGTCACCGTGCTCGGAATGCGGGGCGATCTGCCCGTTGACGACAGTCCCGCCGAGGGCGGGAGCGTCAAGGTGGTCGGCCGCGTTGGTGAGGATCGGGGCGACGCCGATGGTCAGCGCGACCACGGCAGCTCCGAACGCAGCCAGCTTCCTGGATGTCATGGTGGGATACGGGCCCTCCATTGGGTGAAGTGGCGATCGGGACCCTCCACGGCGCCCGACCGCTTGGTCTGCCCGGACGTCGTCGCGACTCTTCCGTCCAAGGCTCGATGGTCATTCGCGCGCGGGCGCCCAGCGGATCATTCGCAGGGCCGCGGCGCGGCGAGGCCGACCTAGTCGGCGAGCGGCAGCACGCGCCCCGGGTTGAGCAATCCCTGCGGGTCCAGGGCGTTCTTGATCGCCCGCATGAACCGAACCGCGTCCGCGCCCCGCTGCGTCTCCAGCCACTCGCGCCGGGCGGAACCGATGCCGTGCTCGCCGGTCACCGTCCCGCCCAGATCGAGGGCGGCCCGGTACAGATCGGCCTGGACGGCCTTGGTGATCGTTTCGGCGCGCGGGTCGCCGCGCTCGAGGACGAGATCCGGATGGAGATTGCCGTCGCCGGCGTGACCGAACGTCCCGATCCGCACGTCGTGGCGTGCCGCGATCGCCTCGATCGCCCGGAGCATGTCGGGCACCCGGGACCGGGGCACTCCGACGTCCTCCATCTTGACCTCGCCGATGCGCTCCAGCGCCCAGTGCGCGGCCCGCCGTGCCTGGCGCAGCATGTCGGCCTCGGCCGGGGTCTGCGACCGGACGGTCGTCGTGGCACCCACGCCGACGCACACCCCCTCGGCCCGCTCGAGCTCATCGTCGGCGGCGACTCCGGGCAGATCGGATTCGATCATCAGCATCGCCGCCGCGTCTCGATCGAGACCCAGCCCATGCATGTCGTCGACCGCCCGAACCGTGAACTGGTCCATCAGCTCGAGCGTGACCGGCGCGAGCCCGGCCGCGGCGATGCCGGCGACGGCGTCACCGGCCGACTCGAGCGTCGGGAAGAATGCCAGGAGCGTCGAGCGTGGCGGTGGCGTCGGTCGAAGGCGCAACGTGGCCTCGGTGATGATCGCGAGCGTCCCTTGCGAACCGATGATCAGGTGCGTCAGCGAGTACCCCGCCACGTCCTTGACGTTCTTGCCGCCCGTCCGGATCACGCTGCCGTCGGCCATCACGACCTCGAGCCCGAGCACCGACTCGCGGGTCTGGCCGTATTTGACGCAGCACAGGCCGCCCGCGTTCGTCCCGAGGTTCCCGCCGATCGAGCACATCTCGAAGCTCGCTGGATCGGGCGCGTAGAAGAGGCCGTGCTCGGCAACCGCTGCCTTGAGCCGGGCGTTGATGACCCCGGGCTGCGTGACGACGCACAGGTTCTCCGCGTCGATCTCGACGATCCGGTCCATCGCCGTAAAAGCGATCGTCAGTGCGCCATCGATGCCGGTCGCGCCACCGGACAGCCCGGAGCCGGCGCCACGCGGCACGATCGGCACGTCGAACTCGCCGCAGATCCGGACGAGCTCGGCGACCTGTGCAGTCTCGGTGGGGAGCGCTACGGCCCCGGGGAGCCCGGCGGCCAGGAACGGGGTCTCGTCGCGCCGGTACGTCTCGCGATCGCTCGGATCGTCGAGCACTCGCAGGTCTGGGATCCGCTCGCGGATCGCCGCGAGGAACGGTTCGGTGACGATGCCAGTGGCCATCTGTCGGGAGTCTAGGGGCCGCGCGCCGCTGCTGTGGCCGGTCGATTGGACGCGGCCGGGTACGATTCGGGTTGATGTCGACGCGCGCCGTCTCCCCGACGCTGCTCCCCATCGCCCTTGCCGTGGTGTTCGTCATGGGCATCGCCGGACGGGCCTTCGCCTGCGATCGCTACGACCTCGACGCCGAGGGGATGACCGACACGCTGGGCGCCGTCCCGGCCAAGGAAGTGGTCAGCGTCACGCCTGCCGCCGCCGCCGGGATCGAGCCGGGGAGCGTCAACCGCACGAGCGTCAACCTCAGGGCCACCTACTCGGTCGTACTGAGCCTCCGCTACGGATCGCGCGCGTTCAACGTCAACTCGACCGCGACGATCACCAACACGTCGGGCGGACCGATCGATCGCGTCGAGCTCAACCTCGTCCCCGCAAGGCTTGGCGGCCTGTTTCTCCGGGCCGTCGAGGTCGATGGCAGGCCGGCGAGCCGGCGTCTCGTCGACCAGACGTTGATCGTCCAGCTCGGCGGGATCCTCCCCGCTGGTGCCAGCGCCAAGGTCCGCGTCCAGTACCGGTCCACCTTGCGCACGTCGATCAGCGGCACCAACTGGCTGTTCACGAAGGCGAACGGCATCGTCGACGCCTACCGCTGGATCCCCTGGATCAGCCGCGAGACGGCGTTCGACCGACCCAACCACGGCGATCCCTTCGTCCTGCCGGTCAGCCCGTTCGTCAAGGTGACCGTCCAGACCGATCGGCGGCTGGTCATCGCCTCGACCGCTGATCGGGTGTCGATCTCGCCGAATGGGCTCACCCAGGTCTTCCAGGCCGCGAACGTCCGCGACGTGTCGATCACCGCGGCGCCCGACTTCAGGTCACGCTCGGTGCTCGTCGGCTCGACGAGAGTCCGCTATTACTACCGCTCCTCGGCGAACGCCGCGCTGATCCTCGACGCCGCGGCGGACGCCTTCCGCGCGATGCAGGCGCGCCTCGGGACCTACCCCTATCCGATCTACAAGGTCGCTCAATCCGCCGGCGGGTTCGGCATGGAATCGCCGGGCATGACCTGGGTCCCGTACGGGGTCGGCAGCGCGAACCTGCGCTACCTGGTCGCCCACGAGACCGCGCACCAGTGGTTCTACGGGCTGGTCGGCAACGACCAGGCCCGTCAGCCGGTCGTCGACGAGGCCCTTGCCGACTTCGTGGCACGCGACGTCACCGGGACCCGCCGCTCGAGCCGATGCTCGACTGGGCTGCTCGATCGGTCGATCTACTCGTATTCGAGCGCCTGCTATTACGAGATCGTCTACATCCAGGGCGGCAACCTGCTCAACCAGGTGCGCCTCAAGATGGGGTCCACGCTGTTCTGGAGGACGCTGCGCGAGTACGTCGCGGCCCATCGGTACGGGATCGTCACGACGCCGACCCTGCTCAAGACCCTGGACGACGCGACACCGGTCGACCTGTCGCCGATGTTCCGGCCGCGCTTCCCGCGGTTCTACTGACCCTCGCTCGAGGCGCGGACCCGACGCTCGGCGGCCAGCGCCTGCGGCATCCACCGGAAGCCCGTCGGCAGGACCGGGTTCCAGGCACGCCAGCCGGCGACGAGCCACGCCGCGACGACGCGCTGGCGTGGACCCCACGCGAAGCCATACGCCTCGCGGACTGCCGGCGGCAACAGTCCGATCGACGGCCACAGCGTCCAGTCGTAGACCACCGGCGGTAGCCCGAGCCGTGCCAGCCCGCCGGGGAGTGGCGGGTGGAGGATCACCTCGGCGAGGTCGCGGGCGGTGTCACCGACCTGGACCGGGCCGTCCGCGGCCAGCTGCGCATCGAGGTAGGTCTCGAACGCCGCCAGATCGGTGGGGAGCAGCGCGTCGGGCACCCCGAACGCGCGGGCGATCAGCTTGGTCTCCTCGTAGAAGCGCGCGGCCCGGTCGCGTGACACCGGGCCCGCCCAGGCGTCGTTCGCGACGATCGTCGAATCGACCAGCGTCGCGTGGACCCACAACGACAACGCCGGATCGCGTGCGTCGTAGCCCTCGCCGGTGATCGTGCGGTGGAGCCCGTTGAGGCGTCGGATCTCGGTCCGAGCAGCCGCCGTCGACCCGTAGATGATCCGCAGGTAACTGCGCAACGTGCCGTCGAGCCGCCGCCAGGGATCGGCGCGGAAGTCGGAGTGCTCGGCGACGCCCGCCGCGACCAGCGGGTGCGCGATCTGCAGCAAGAGCGCGCGCGGACCCGCGCCGAGGAGCAGCATCGCCTCGCGGTCGAGGCGCCAGGCCTCGGACCCGGGGCCGAACATCCCGGCGTCGCCGCCGTGCGTATCCACCGCGGCACCATAAACGGAGTTCGACGGAGGGACCTTGTGGGACGCTGGGGCACCGGCTTCGACGCGGACCGGCTGGCCACGCTCGAGACCCGGATGTGGAAGGCGTACTACCGCCGCCAGCCGGCCCGGTTGTTCGGTTGGCTGCTCCTCGGCCTGCGCGAGCAGGCGCGCGTCTCCTGGCTGCGGGCACTCGTCGCCAGCCTGTGGCTGACGAAGGCTGCGGCCGGGTTCGCCCGTGCCGATGGCGACTACGAGCGATTCGCGCCCGACATCGCGCGCGGCTATCGGCTCCTCGGGCTACCCGACGATGTCGACGCGATCGAGGTCGCCCGACGCGAGCTGCGCTGGTGGGTCGTTCGGCGGGAGATCGGTCTGGCCGCGGGATCGGCCGCGGGTGACGCGATCACGTCGCTGTACGCCTCGATCTATCGGCTCCCGGAGGCGAGCGTCGAAGAGGCCGGCCGGCTCCGCGGACAGGCAGCCGAGGTGCGCGATCGGGGAGCGGCCGGGGACCCGGACGGGTCGACGGGTCAGCGACTCGACTATTGGCCGGAGGTCGCCCGTCTGCTGCGGGCGTCGTATCGATCGCTCGCGAACGCGGTCAACGATCCTCGGGACGGCGCCCGATGATCCACCAGGCGAGCGGGAAGATCCCGGCGGCCACCGCCAGCTTGGCTGCGTCCCAGATCAGGAACTTGGTCATGCCCTCGGCGACCGCGATGTCCCAGGGGAGACCGGTCGTGACCTTCAGCCAAGGCACGCCGATCGCGTAGATCACCGCGGTGCCGATCGCCATCGCCGCCAGGGAGCCGCCGATCTTGCGATCCCAGCCGAGCTCGGCCAGGCGACCCACGATGGCGGCCGCGACGACGAAGCCGATCAGGTAGCCGCCGCTGGCACCCTGCACGATCGCGAGACCGGCCTTCCCCTGTGCGAAGACGGGAATGCCGACCGCGCCGATGGCGAGATACAGCAGCAGGGCGAGCACACCCCGGCGGAAGCCGAGGGCCCCGCCCACCAGCAAGACGCCGAACGTCTGGCCCGTGAACGGCACGGGTAGTGTCGGGATGTAGACCTGCGCGGACAGCGCGACGAACGCCGCGCCCACGACGACCAGAGCGATGTGCCGCAGGCGAGTCGGGGTCCGCTCACCGACGCGGATCGGGACGAGGAAATCGGCGAGGGTGATGCCACGCTCATCGGCCGGGCTCCGGTCGAGGCGGGGGATCGCGATCGTCATCGAGACTCCGTCGACGGGTCGTGCTGGGGGCGCGACCGGGACACGAGTCTAGCATCAGGAATCAGCGCCGCCAGTCGGTCGAACGCCCGATCCGCTACTCGTATCCCACCGCACGGACGATCGAGATCCGGCTCGCCAGCTGGGCCGGATAGGCGGCCGCGAGCATCGCGAGGGCGACGCCGAGGACGAACGCGACCCCGACCGCGAGCCAGGGGACTGCGACCGCAGGATCCCAACGACCTCCGGACAAAGCGACCATCAATCCACCGATGACGATGCCGGTGGCGATCCCGCAGATCGCGCCGACCACCCCGGTGATCCCGGCCTCGACGACCACCGATCGCCAGACCTGGCGACGGGTCATGCCGGCGGCGCGCAGGACGCCGATCTCGCGAACCCGCTCGAGCACGTTCATCGTGAGCGTGTTGACGATGCCCAGCGACGCCACGATGACGGCGACAAGCGAGAGCACGTCGAACAGGCCGAACACGCGATCGAGCGCCGCTCCGATCGCGCCCTGGATGCGGTCGACCGCGACGGGTTCGAGCGCCAGCGAGCGTGCCTCGTCGGCAAGGGCCTGTCGCTCCCCTGCCACAACTGTCGGCGTGAAGCGCACGGCGAAGGCATCGGCGCCGACCACCCCGAGACGTTCGGCATCGGGCCAGCCGACGAGCAGCGACTCGCCGGTCCGCCCTGGCAGCGTGCGCTCGGCAACGCCGACGATCCGCAGGTCGAGCAGCGAGCCGTCCTCCGCGGTCACGGACAGCATCCCGCCCGGGACGAGCCCGTCGCGTGCGGCGATCCCCGCAGGCACGATCACGGCGCCGCCATCGTCGAGCGCGGCCAATGCCGCGTCGCGATCGCCGGCCACGAACCGCAATCGGCCGTCGTCCGCGAGATCGGCACCGACCATCGCCGCGCCATCGGCGCGGACGCCGTCGATGGCCAGGTCGAACGTCGCCAGCGGACTGACCGACGCGACCCCGGGCAGCGCGCCGATCGTCTCGTCGAGCCCCTCGTCCAGGCCACGCGGGAAGATGGAGGTGAGCACGAGCTCGCCTGGGACCACCTCCGCGACCCAAGCGCCGGCGACGGCGCGGGCGTGCTGGCCGACGCCACCGAGCGCGACGACCATCGCGAGACCGACCGTGAGCGCACCGACCGTCAGGGCAGCCCGCGCGCGATCGCGCAGCACCGACGCGCGCGCGAGCCGCTCCTCGAGCGCGGTGAGCACGGCGAACGGCGCGCCGGCGAGTCGGGTGAGCCAGGGCAGGGCGAACGGGACCGACAACGCGACCACGAGGAGCACGGCGTAAACGGACCCCGCGCGAAGCAGCGCGGCGTCGCCGGCGGCACGGGGCCAGACCAGCGCACCGAGGACGCCGACGATCACGAAGACCCCGACGAGCCAGCCGAGTCGAGCACGGCGGGCGGCCGGCAGATCGAGGCGCGACTTGAGCGCTTCGACCGGCGGGATCCTCCCCGCCCGCCGGGCGGGCTCGATGGCCGCGCCGAGCGTGACTCCGACGCCCACGACCAGCGCCGCGAACGCATCGACCGGCGTCATGACCGGCGCGCCGAGCGGGACCGAGCCGATCGAGCCCATCCACGCCGCGATCCCACCGGCGAGGGCACCGCCGAGCACGAGGCCGACAGCCGACCCGATCACGCCGATGACCAACGCCTGGACGAGGATGTAGACCATGACCTGAGCCCGCGTGGCCCCGGCCGCGCGCAGGAGGCCGAGCTCGCGGACGCGCTCGACCACGGTCATCGACAGCGTGTTGAAGATCAGGAAGGCGCCGGCGAAGAGCGCGATCGCCGCGATCAGCGCGGTCGTGGCGGCGAAGTCCGCGGTCGATGCCTCCAATGACGCGGCGAGGTCGCGCGGCGACGACAGCACATATGGCTCGCGGACCAGCCCCCCTTCGATCGCGCGGATCGTCGCGGCGCGATCCACGTCCGGCGAGAAACCGACGTCGATCCGGGTCAGGCCCTCGGCGCCGAAGACATCGCGCGCCACGCTCAGGCGGGTCACGACCGCCCGACCGCTCGCCCCGCTCCACGGTCCGTCGCCGGCGAGGATCCCGACGACTTGCAGGTACGTCGGGGCGTCGACGCCCTGGATGCCGAGGCGATCGCCGATCGTGATCCCGTCCTCGCGCGCGAGCGTCTCGCTGACGAGCGCCACGGGCGCGTTACCCGGGGCGATCGCATCGCCGGCGGCGAGGGACAGGTCGTGCAGGCGAGGCTCGAGGTCGGGATCGATCCCGACGACCGTCACCGGGTCGGGCAGCGGTCCAGGCCCGAACAGCCCGGTACCGAGATACGTGCGGCGCTCGACCGACGGCGCCGCGACCGCGACGCCCGGGGCACCGGCGACGGCAGCGAGGCTGTCCGTCGAGAGGCCCGTCTCGCCGAATGCCGCGATCCGGAGGTCGGCGCGCCCGACGAGCGTGCCGACCGCGCGATCGACCGACGCGCCGATCCCGGCGTTCGTCGACAGCCCGGCCGATAGCACGGCGACGCCGAGCGCGACGCCGATGATCGTCAGCGACGTCCGGAGGGGTCGGGCCCGAAGACCGCGCCACGCGAGCCCGTGCAGACCGCGCATCAGCCGGTCAGAGACCCAGCTGGGCGAGCCTGGCGATCAGCGCGGTCGCGTCATGGCTGGACCGCCGTCCAAGCTCGATCGTGTCGCGGATCTGCCCGTCGCCGATGACCAGCACCCGGTCCGCATAGGCCGCCGCCTTGGAGTCATGGGTCACGAGCACGATCGTCTGGTGGCGCTCCTGGCAGGACCGCCAGAGCGCATCGAGGATCTCGGTTCCAGTCGTGTAGTCGAGGTTGCCGGTCGGCTCGTCGGCGAACAGCAGCGCGGGACTCGTGACCAACGCGCGGGCGACGGCGACGCGCTGCTGCTCGCCGGCCGAGAGCTGATCGGGCTTGTGGTGCTCCTTGCCGTCGAGGTCGACCAGCGCGATCGCGTCGCGGACACGTTCGGCGAGCGGCTCGCGCGTCGGGTCCAGTCCGGCGATCGTGAAGGGCAGGCCGACGTTCTCGCTGACGTCGAGGAGTGGGATCAGGTTGAAGGACTGGAACACGAACCCCGTCCGGTCGCGCCGCAGGCGGGTCGCCCGATCGTCGGACAGCTCGCTGACGATCTCGCCGTCGAGCACGACCTCGCCGCTCGTCGGGCGATCGAGGCCACCCAGGAGCTGGAGCAGCGTGCTCTTGCCGCTGCCCGACGGCCCCATGAGCGCGACGAACTCGCCGGCCTCGACCGACAGCGACACGCCGCGAAGCGCCTCCACGGTCGTCCCGCCGAGCGGGTACGACTTGGTCAGCGAGCGGGCCTCGAGGATGATCCCGTCCCGTCGACCGTCGTGGGGTGAATTGAGCAGGCGCGCGAGCAGTGCGGTCATCTGGCCTCGGTTCGGTCGGGTGTGGTCCGGAGGGCACCGTAGCGGTGCGGTGCCGCGCGACACACTCGCCCGATGGTCCGTGCGCGGGTAGTACGGACCTCGATGTCGACGCCCGCTCAGGTGCCGAAGAACAGCCTCGTGACGCCGCCCACGATCGTGTCGACGAGGCCGGAGCGTGCCGACGCCTCCACCACGCGGAGACCCGTGGTCGGCGCCGCCTGAGTGGAGGTCTCGTCCGACGCGCTGCCCGCGTCGAGCTCGATCGCCTCGATCGGCGCTGTCGCGAGCGGGGTGGGCGTCGGCGTCGGCGCGGGGGTGGGTGCGGGCGTCGGCTTGGCGGTCGGTCGCGGTGTCGGCTTCGCGGTCGGTCGCGGGGTCGCCTTGGCTGCCGCCGGCTTCGGCTTTGGCTTCGAGACGCTCCCGGTCGAGCCGCACTTGTCGGCGAACAGGACGGTCCACATCTTCTTGCCGTCGGAGCCCTTGTACGCCCCGATACCGATGACCTCCCAGGCCTTGCCCAGGATGTTCTCGCGGTGCCCCGCTGAGTCCATGAACATCTGGTGGATCGCCGCGGTGGCCTCGTCGTCCGGATACGTGTTCCAGCCGATGTTCTCGCCGGCGACCCGGTAGCAATAGCCCTTCGAGTCGAGCTTCTTGAACACCGATCCGTAGCCCGGGATGGAGTGGCTGAAGTAGTCCCGATCGATCATGTCCTTGCTCCGCCAGCGGGCGACGGCGGTCAGCGTGCTGTCGATGCGCAGCGAGCGCCGTCCGGCACTGGCGCGACTTCGATTGGTCAGCGACACCAGCTCGCGCTCGGATGCCGAGCTGAACGTGCCGCCCGACCAGGCAGCCACGGTTCGCGGCGACGCCAGTGCGACGACCGACGACGCGGCGAGGACGGCGACGAGGAGCAGCGGGCTGCGGGCTGGCCGGTTCGACATGCGCTCGAGCGGTCTCGTTGGGGCCGACGCGCGAGGGCGTCGACGAGGGTTCCGGTGGGGTCCTCACCGTAGGCGGCGGGTTCGGTCCGGTCTGCCGCGCGAAGGTCCCGGGAACGAGGCACACGCGTACCGGCGAGTCCGGTGGGGAGTGCCGACGTCTGCTGCAGTCCTGAGTGGTTCGCTCCGGCTCGGGTGGTTCCCCCGGTCACCAGATTCGGCCAGACGAGGTTGCAAATCCCTCTTTGGGCAGTACGTTCGTCCGGTCCAGGGGGTGGTTCGAATGGACTATGTGTCCGACAACACGACGGATTCGATGCCGGAATTGTCCGGTGGGGAAACGAATGGTCACGACGCGGGCCTGACCGCGCCGCGCACCGGCGATACGTTCAGGGCCGAATTGGCCAGGGCGCTCCAGATCGTCGCCGGTCACGAACGCGATCGGCTCGCAACGGCCGTGGGGGCCGATGCCGAGCGCCAGATCGAGCGGACCCTGAGCCGTGCCGCGGTGGAGAGCGACGAATTGCGTCGATCCGCCGAGAACGACGCGCTCGCGATCCGGGTCTGGTCCGAGGCGGAGGTCGACAAGATCCGATCGGAGGCGGCGCGCCGTGCCGAGCAGCGCGAGGCCGACCTCCGGGACATCTTGCGCCAGCACGAGGCGATGATCGACGTGGAGGTCGCCGCGGTCACGACCGCGGTGCGGCAATACGAGACGACGCTCGTCGAATTCTTCGACGACATGACGACCTCGATGGATCTCGCCCACATCGCGCGGCAGTCGGACCTGATCCCCGAACCCCCGAACCTCGAGATGGTTCGAGCCGATTCCAGGGCGGCGACGATGTCGCACATCGACGAGTTGGGCGGCGAAACGGCGGCCGCTGTGGCGGTTGGGTCGGCCGACGGCGCGGGAGATCCTCATGCAGAGGGTGCGGACGCATCGCCCGACGGTCCCGGCGTCGCGGTCATGGACCCCGAGGCCATCGGCACGACCGCCGAGATGCCCGAAGCCGTTGCGGAGGCGACGCCCGTCGCCGATGAAGCCCCGGCCACGTCCGATGCACCGGTCGCCACCTCGCCAGAGGACGCGCCCGTTGCCGAGGAGGCGCCCGTTGCCGAGGACACGGTCGCGGCCGCGACCACGAACGGGACCGCGGTCCACGACAATCCCGCCTCGCGGTTCCTCCGATCGCTCGGCTTGACGTTGGGATCCACGGAGAACAGTGGGGGTCAGCCCGGCCAGCCGCGCTGACCGACTCGGCGTCCGCCGGACGGACGCCACAAGGCGGTCGAACCCCAGGACCTAGCCGGCGACGCCCCCGGTGGCCGACGCGACCAGCGCCTGGGCCTCCTCGAGCAATCGCTCCAGGTGCTCTTCGCCGCGGAAGCTCTCCGCGTACACCTTGGCGACGTTCTCGGTACCGGACGGGCGTGCCGCGAACCAACCCTGGTCGGTGACGACCTTCAGCCCGCCGATCGGCGCGTCATTGCCCGGGGCCCGCGTCAGGACAGCCGTGATCGGGTCGCCCGCCAGCTCGGTCGCGGTCACGGCCGAGGCCTCGAGCCGACCGAGCGCCGCCTTCTGCTCCGGCGTCGCGGGCGCGTCGATCCGCCGGTAGGCGGGCGCGCCGAATCGCTCGGTCAACTGGGCGTACGCGACCCCCGGGTCGTGCCCGAGCCGCGCGGTCAGCTCGCACGCGAGCAGGTCCGCGATGATCCCATCCTTGTCGGTCGTCCAGACCGATGCCGTCCCGGCGCAGGAAGGACGCGCCCGCGCTCTCCTCGCCGCCGAACCCGATCGTCCCGTCGACCAGCCCGTCGACGAACCACTTGAACCCGACCGGCACCTCGACGAGCCGCCGCCCGAGGTCCGCGACCACCCGATCGATCATCGATGACGAGACCAGCGTCTTGCCGACGCCGACCTCGCTCCCCCACTCGCGGTTGCCACCGAACAGGTAGGCGATCGCCGCGCTCAGGAAATGGTTCGGGTTCAGCAGGCCGGCCGATCGCGTGACGACGCCGTGCCGGTCGGCGTCGGCGTCGTTGCCGAGCGCGATGTCGAACTGTTCGCGCAGGCCGACGAGCCTGGCCATCGCGTACGGCGAGGACGGATCCATGCGGATCTTGCCGTCCCAATCGACGGTCATGAACCCGAACTGCGGGTCGACGGTCTCGTTGGTGACGGTCAGGTCGAGCCCGTAGCGGTCGCGGATCGCGGCCCAGTACGCGACCGACGCCCCGCCCATCGGGTCGACACCGATGCGCAGACCGGAACCCGCGATCGCGTCCATGTCGACCACGTCGCGGAGGTCCTCGACGTACGTGCCGAGGTAGTCGTAGCCGGTCGCTCCGGCGCGGACGTCGGCGTCGCGGGCGCGCGGGATCCCGTCGATCCCGTCCGAGCCGCTCGCCGCGAGGATCCGGTTCGCCTCGTCCTGGATCCAACTCGTGACATCCGTGTCGGCCGGGCCACCGTTCGGCGGGTTGTACTTGAAGCCGCCGTCGTCGGGTGGGTTGTGCGACGGCGTCACGACGATGCCGTCGGCCAGGTGCCGCCAGCTATTGGTCGGACGGTTGGCGACGAGGATCGCGTGCGACACGGCCGGGGTCGGCGTGTAGCCGTCATCTGCGGCGACGCGGACATCGACGCCATGCGCCACCAGCACGCCCAGGGCCGTGGCCGTCGCGGGCTCCGACAGCGCGTGGGTATCCCGGCCGAGGAACAACGGCCCGCTATAGCCCCGCTGCACCCGGTAGCGCCAGATCGCCTCGGTCGTGGCGAGGATGTGGGCCTCGTTGAACGCAGTGCGGAACGATGAACCGCGATGCCCGGACGTGCCGAATGCGACGCGCTGGGCGGGATCGGCCGGGTCCGGACGGCGCTCGAAGTAGGCGGTGATCAGCGCGTCGACGTCGACGAGCGTCGCGGGGTCGGCAGGCTGTCCCGCCCGGTCACTGAGGGCCACGACACGCATGATGGCATGCGCGTCCCAGGGCTGGACTGGTTCCTAATCGCACCACCGGACTGTGGATGGCCGGTGGACTACGGTGTGGAAAAGGGTCGCTAGGTGTTGCCAAGAACGGTCGCGCTTGGTACGTTCGTCCGCCCAAAACCGAGGCAGCCGAATGGATGACATCGACGCTCCCATCCTTCCCGACGCCCACGTCAACGGGACGGGCGTAACCGGAACGGCCGACGGATCGGCATCCAAGCAGGCCGACGGTGCCGCGACCGGGCTCAAACCGGGTCTCATGGCAGGGCTCGCCACCGCGATGCGCAAGGCCGCGTCGCGCGAGCGTGACCGCATCACCGGCGTCGTCGCCGAGGACGCCGCCGCCCACGTCGAGAAGGTCCGCGCCCGTGCCGCGATCGAGACCGAGGAGCTCCGACGCCTCGCCGAGGAGGATGTCGAGCACGTCGAGCAGTGGTCCGCGTCGGAGATCGAGCGGATCAAAGGCGAGGCATCCCAGCGGATCGACGATCGACGCGCGAGCCTCGAGGACTACCTGAAGCAGCACGACGAGATCATCGAGACCGAGATCGAGCGCGTCGACGCGGCCGTCCGCGAGTACGGCGAGACGCTCGATCAATTCTTCGCCGACCTCGGCGCGACGACCGATCCAGCCGACATCGCCCGTCGAGCCGAGCAGCTACCCCCGCCGCCGGATCTCGATGAGGTCCGATCGGCGGCCCGTTCGAGCGCCATGGCTCGACTGGCTGCCCGCGAGGACGAGGCAATGCCGGCTGAGGCGACGTCCGTTGTCGCCGAGGCGAGCGCGTCGCCGATCGAGGAAGCGGGAGCGCCGTCCGAGGCTGCCGCAGAGACGATCGAGGCGTCAGCCGGGAGCGTCGAGGCGACCGCCGAAACCATCCCGGTCGAGGAGCCGATCCAGGCCGTCGTCGAGGTCGAGACCGAGACCGTCGAGGCGACAGCCGAGACGCCCGTCGCAGCCGACGTCAGCGCCGACGCGGGTGAGGGCGGGGCCATGATCGGCGTCATGGACGACGGCGCCGGATCCGTCGAGCCAGCCGAAGCCATGGAGCCCGTCGCGGAGAGCGAGGAGCCGGTCGCCGCCGTCGCGACGGAGGCTCCCGTCGAGGCACCGACCGAGACGCCACCTGCCGAGGAACAGCCAGTGGCGGCACCGGCCGCCGCCGTCGCGGCGACCCCGGAGCCGGTCGGCGTCATGGACCAGGACGCGATGCGCACGCCGGTCTGGCCGGAACCCGCGCCCGCGGACGGGGAGCCCGCGAGGATCGCACCGACGATCGACCACACGAGCGCAGCGGTCCGGCTGCTGCGATCCGTGGCCCCGTGGACGGCGCCGACGCACGCCGGAAGCCGCCCGGAGGGTGATTCCGAGTAGCAGAGTGGCGGCGCGGCCGCCGCAACAACGCATCTGACTCGAACGACCGCGCCCCGAGCGCGGTCGTTCGTTGTCCGCCGCCCGGTCAGGCCTCGGTCACCACCAGCCAAGCCGTTTCGACCAGGCCAGCATCCCGCCGGTCACGACCGCCATGAATGCCAGCACGGCGCCGAGCTGGGGCACGTCGGTGTGGTCGCCGACGATGATGTTCATCCCGTAGACCGAGGCGATAGCGGTCACCGGGAGCAGGACGGCCGCGATCAGCGCGAGCCGCTCCATCGCCACGTTCATCCGAGTCGTGGTTCGCGCCTGGTAGAAATCGATGACGCCCTGGACGAACTCCTTCTCGTCATCCGGGTCAGCGCCGACATCCGGGCATAGACCTCGTTCGACTGCGCCGCCATCGTGCGGACCGTTAGCAGCTCGTGGCGCACGAGGAACATCTCCTCCAGCACGTGGATCGGGTCGCCGACGTCGCCCCGGACACGCTGCTCGAGCCCGGCGATCTTGGTCGCAAGCCGGCCGAGCTCTTCGCCCTGCCGGTGGGCCACCGCCGAGACAAGCGCGTACGACAGCTCGAACGGCGTCCTGACCGTGAGCCGCCCCGAGTCGAGCCGGTCGATGACATGGCGCGTCTCGCGAAGCACGATGTCCAGGTGGACGTCAGGCGCCGCCGGTCCGTGGGTCGTGACCAGGTACCGCGCCCCGACGAACTGGTCGAGCTCGACGAGGTGGATGTGCCCGGCTTCGGCGGCCTCGGGCGCATGGAGCACCACGAAGAGGTGGTCCGGGTAGGCGTGCAGCTTCGGGACGTGGTTGCGCTCGACGATGTCGCGCAACGCGAGGTCGGATGTCCCGGCCCTCCTGGCACGCGATGACGGCTTCATCTGGGTCGACATCCTTGCGTGCGACACGGCGACGGCTCGGCAACTCGCCGACGCGTTCGGCTTCCGCGACCAGTCGCGTGCCTCGATCCCGGTCGGCGCGATCCAACGGACGTCCATCAGCGGGTCGCACTCTACTGCGACCCGATGCGGTGTGAGCCTCCGATATACTCCGCAGGCTTCGTCCAGGGCGCCAGGTGCGCAGCCACGACGGACGCGCCGCGGTGGCCTTAGCTCAATCGGCAGAGCATCGGATTGTGGCTCCGAAGGTTATGGGTTCGAGCCCCATAGGCCACCCCAAATCCCCAGAGGGTCCAGCTCGTCGATCCGCCACGCACTTTTGTTCGTCAGTCGCGCGCTGCCATTGATGGCTCTACGGAGTCGTGGCTCGGAAAACCTGGGTCGCGCGAACTCGCAAGTCAGGCTGTCGCAAGTCGCGAGCGGGGAGGTGGGGGCGGAGCTTCCGGTCGTAGTCGTGCACGGCGAAGGAGTTGTGCATTGGCCGCGACGACGATCGTCGAGAGGCTCATCGCGATGGCACCCACGGCCATCGGGAGGTCGATCCCCCAGGGCACGAATAGCCCCATCGCCACGGGGATCGCGACCAAGTTGTAGCCCGTGGCCCAGATGAGGTTCTGGACCATCTTGCTGTAGGTCGCCCGCGACAGCTCGATGGCCGCGACGACGTCGCGTGGGTCACTCCGAACTAAGACGATCCCAGCCGATTCGACGGCGACGTCGGTGCCGGCGCCGATGGCGATACCGACGTCGGCCGTCGCGAGGGCGGGCGCGTCGTTCACGCCGTCGCCGACCATGGCGACCCTGCTACCGCCCTCTTGGAAGCGCCTGACCGTAGCCGCCTTGTCAGCCGGCAGCACCTGCGCGGCGACCTCGTCGATGCCAAGGCGAAGCGCGACCGTGTCGGCCACGGCCTGGCTGTCGCCGGTGATCATCGCCACCTTGATCCCTGCCGCGTGGAGCGCGTCGATGGCCTCCTTCGACTCGGGCCTGAGCTCGTCCTCGACGGCCACGATACCGGCGACGACCGAATCGACGACGATATGGAGGACGGTCCGCCCCTGCTGGTCCCAGTCCGCGGCTTGAGGGTGTGGCGCAAGACCCAGTTCCTGGAGAAGCCGGGGTCCGCCGACGAGGACGTCATGGCCGTGGACCTTGGCGCGGGCACCACGACCAGGCAGGACCTCGAAGTCCGATGCTGGCCGTGTTTCGACGCCTCGCTGCCTGGCGCCGTCGACGATCGCCTCGCCGAGTGGGTGCTCCGAGTCGGCCTCGACCGAAGCCGCTAGGCCGAGGACACGTTCGATGTCCATCGAATTCTGCCGCCACGTCGACGAGGACAGGCTCCCCCTTGGTCAGGGTCCCGGTCTTGTCGAAGATCACGGTGTTGACGGTTCGGGTCCGCTCAAGCGCCAGGCGATCCTTGACCAGCAGCCCGTTCTGGGCCCCAAGCGACGTCGAGATGGCAATCACCAGCGGGATCGCTAGGCCGAGCGCATGGGGGCAGGCGATGACAAGGACCGTCGCCGTGCGAACGAGCGCCCCTTCAGGGTCGCCCAGGAGCCACCATCCGACCAGGGTGATGGCGCCCGAGGCGAGCGCTACGTAGAACAGGATCGCGGCCGCCCGGTCAGCCAATGCCTGTGCCCGAGATGCGGACGCCTGTGCCTGCGCGACCATGCGCATGATCCCTGACAGCGCCGTCTGGTCGCCGATCGCTGTGACCTTGACGCGAAGCGATCCGCCCGCGGCGACGGTGCCGGCGATGACTGCGTCGCCCGCCTGCTTCGAAACCGGACGCGACTCGCCCGTGATCATCGACTCGTCCAGGTCGGCATTGCCGTCGACGATGTCTCCGTCTACAGGCACGCGGGCGCCCGGCCGGACGAGCACGATCTCGCTGACCTGCAACGCGCTGATCGGCACCTCCTCGGTGCCATCTGCAGTGACCCGCTCGGCCGTGTCCGGCAGCAGGGCCGCGAGCGCCGAGAGTGCGCCCCGGGCCTGAGCGATCGAGCGCATCTCCAGCCAGTGGCCGAGCAGCATGATCGTGATCAGCGTGGCCAGCTCCCACCAGATCTCGACCTCGAACAAGCCGAGCGTGCTGGCCCATGAGGTCCCGAACGCGACGATGATCGCCAGCGAGATGAGGGTCATCATCCCGGGCTTGCGGTCCGCCAGCTCGCCCCATGCACCCCGGATGAAGACCACGCCGCCGTACAGGAAGATGGCCGTGCCGAGGATCGCCGGGTAGTACTCGATCCATGGGAGCGATGGGACCGAATAGCCGATCCATCCCGCGACCTCGGGGCTCAGCAGGACGGTCGGGACAGTCAGTGCGAGGCTGAGCCAGAACTTGTCGCGGAACATGGCGACCGAATGGCCTTCGTGCCGATCATGCCCAGCCCCGTGGGCGGATCCCGCGGCGATAGCCGACGGGTTGTGGTGCTGTGCATGGGTGGCGTGATCCATCTTCATCCTTGCCTTCCGATACTCCCCCCCAGTATCCTCGAATGGTCAAGTCCGCGCACAATCGTCTTCGCATCGTCGCATCCTCACCGGCGTTCTCGGAGGCCTTGCCATGAGCGGTTCCCAGCGCAGCACAAGCGCCCGGTCCCCCATGCTCGCCATCCTCGCCTCGCTCGCCGCGGGCGCAGTACTTGCCGTCGCATTCCTCCTGGGCCCGGCTTCGGGCGCCTCGGAACCGGTGATCACCGGGTCCGTGTTGTTCGCCTTCGGCCTCGGCTGGGGCCTCATGGCACTCCTGTCGACCCGCTATAGCTCCCAGCCGCAGAGCTGGATGGTGGTGCCGGCGGTGTCCCTCGGCATCATCGGGCTCGGCCTCATCGTGTTCCAACCCGGTCCGGCCGCGATGGACCTGCTCAGTTGGATCTGGCCGCCGGCGCTCGCCGTCCTCGCCGCCTGGATGTTCATGGAGGTGAGACGGAACCTCCAGGGCCGCGGCCGATGGCTCCTCGTCCCGGTGATCGCCTTCCTCTTGCTCATCGCCGTGGGCGGTGCATTCGCGACCGTCATTGCGGCGACTGGTCGCACCCCCCCCGTCCGCATCCGGCCAGATGATCGACGTTGGCGGCCACCGGCTGTACGTCGAGTGCCACGGATCTGGCAGCCCTGCGGTCGTCCTTCAAATCGGTCTTGGCGGAACGGCCGCTGACTGGGGTCGGATCGTCCCTGCGGCTTCAGCATCTACGACGGTCTGCGTTTACGATCGAGCGGGACATGGATCGAGCGAGGATGCCGGCGGGCCACAGGACGGCATCGCTATCGCCGCGGACTTGCACACCTTGCTCGAGCGTGCCGGGGTCGACGGTCCCTACGTCCTGGTCGGTCACTCCTCGGGCGGACCATACGTACGGGTGTTCGCGGCCCGATACCCCGACGAGGTCGCTGGCATGGTGCTCCTCGACGCGCAGCCGGCCGACGCCTTCACCGCGCTACCCGACTACCCGGCCTTCTACGGCCCGTACCGGAGCGTCATGACAGTGGCGCCCTCCCTGGCCCGCATCGGCCTTGGGTTCCCCTTTGCATCGCCCGTCGATCCCTCTGGCATCCACGCGGCTCGAGGCGTGAGAGACGAGGTCATCGCACTGCCTGACGCACTACGACAGGCGCAGACGCTGACGACGCTCGGTACCCGACCACTCGCCGTCGTCTCGGCCGGATCCGGGCAGCAGGCGGGTTGGCTCGCCGCCCAGGATCGACTGGTCGACCTCTCGACGAACCGTGTCCATCGGACAATCCCGACCGCGACCCACGAGTCGGTTCTGGTCGGTGACGACGCATCGGCCTGGACCCAAGCCATCCTCGATGTGGTCGAGTCTGTCCGGAGCGGGAGCGCGGTCCGATGATCGCGCCGGTACCCCACGCTCCCGGGCGGCAACGAGGTGGGCGGGCGATCCGATCGCCCGCCCACGCCTCGTGTCAGGTTCAGGGCGTCAGGTCGCCGAAGATGTCCGAATCGAGCCCGCCGTCGCGCGGGCACGTATCACCGGTCCAGGCCTGTGCCGCGGTGTCGAACGTGCGGCACTGGTGGACGTCTGCGGCGTCGTTGTCGTCGGCAGCGGTCTCCCGCTGGTCAACGCCGGCGACCGTATTGCGCCAATCGGTCCAGACACCGTACGAGAACGACCCGAGCGAGCTGACCCACAGGTAGTCGCCCGCGAACGGCCCGGTCCGCCCCCCGTATTGCTCGTAGTTCGGGTTGCTCGTCACGTCCGTGACGCGCGTCGACGCGCTCCACGTCGTGCCACCGTTGGTCGACTTGCTCGCGAACACGTCGAGCGACGGCACCGTGCTCAGGTTCGCGCAGTTGCCGACCGGGCGGGTCCGCGAATAGCAGGTGTCGCGGCGGCTATCCCACCACAACGCGTGGAGCACACCACCGTCCGCCGAGATATCCGGGAACAGCTGGTGCCCGGTCGATTGCGGATCGATCAGCGCCGGAGGCGTCGTGGAACCGGTCTGCCCATTCAAGCGGATGAAATAGATGCCCGACTGGCTGCCGGTCCCGCTATCGATCGATCCATAGCTGGTCCCCGTGGCCACCTGGGTGCCGGGCTTCGAGGGGTCGTACACGAGGTAGACCGCATTTGAGGTCGCGTCGGTCTGATCGGCGGCTGCGCGCACCTGCGTGTCCCGCCGGAAGAACGTGTAGCCCGACAGGCAATGCGCGTCGAAGTCACCGCAGTCGCGGGCTTCGCCGGCTTCCGTGCCCTCTTCTTCGGCCGGCGGATCGTCGGGTGACTTGGTCGCAGGCATGGCTTCGGGGTCGGAGATGTCCGTCGCGTCGTAACGGAGGAATGTGGTTACACGCTTCACGGGGCTGAACGTCTTCCCGCAGTCGGTGCTCTTCACGTAGTTGATCGCGTCCGTGCCCTGGCCGTGACTCTCGATCTCCCTGAACGCGACGTAGACGTCGCCGTTGCCGGTGATCGCGATGTCCGGGAACTGGACGTCGTGGATGCTCGCGCTCAACTTGGCCGCGCTGCTGAAGGAGGCGCCGTGGTCGGTCGAGCGGCTGAAGTAGATGCCGACGCCGCCGTTGCCGGTGAACCGTGAGTAGCTGAAATAGACATTTCCATCGCAGCGACCGAGCGTGCGGTCCGCCTCGATCGAGGTCTTGTCGTTGAACTTGCCGAGCAGGTTCGGCGCGGAGCTGCCCTTCGCGACGATGACGCTCCGCTTGAATTCCTTGCCGTCGTCGGCAGTCGCCCCGCTAGCGCCGCCGGGGTTCTCGTACGTCGCGACCCAGACATCGCCGAAGGTCTTCTTCGTCCCAGCCGGGTCGTCCGAGCTTTCGGCTCCAGCGAACAGACGGCCGTGGGCATCCCATGCCAGGACAGGATCGCCAGCGGAGGCCGTTCGAATACCGGCCCGAGCCGCGTATGGCGAGGCGTCACCGGGATATCCGGGCACGAGCGAGCTGGTGAAGGTCGAGCCGCCGTTCTGGGATCGGTAGTAGCCGAGCCAGATGGGGCCTGACGGGATCGGCGCGCCGTCAGCGTCGTCGCCGTTGTTGAAGACGGCGCAGTAATCGTTCGAGCTGCCCACGATCACGCTGGTGTTCCGTGGATCGACCGCGACGGCCGGCTCGTTCTGCCGACCACGCGACCGCGAGCACTCGGTGATCGTGGGGTCGGAATATGGCGTGCCAGTGACAAGTGTGTAGTCGCTGGTGTAACCGCCGGCGGTCGCGGTGTCATTGCTCAATCGAACGTCGGCGCCTGGCGTCGACGCGCTGGCCGACGTGGGAACCAGGAGCGCGACAGCGACAGCCGCCACGAGGGCGAAGCGATGGATGCGCATCCGAACAACCTCGAGCTTCGGGGGGCTCTCTCGCGCGCGGGATGGGCGCGCGACCGGGGTGGTCCAGTCTAGAGACGCCCACGCGAGATGGGGCTAACAGACTCGTTGCATCGGTGCCCGTGCGCACCGGATACGACCCCGAATCTGGGCAAGCCTGGGTGTATCGATACGTGGGTTGCAGCATTGCCCTCGCCCGTTCCGGGCGGCATAGTAGCCGCGCCTGGATCGGGGGGACTGTCCGCAGCGGCGGAGGAAGTGGAGGTCTCTCTGTGGCGTCGCCCAACGCTGGGGCCAGCCTCGAGCGCAATGCGATCGGGCTGACCGAGGTCCTGTTCCAGTCCATCACCCACATGGCGCCCGCCGTCGCGACGGCGCTGTCGATCGGCGCGGCGACCGCATTCGCCGGTGGGCTCACGCCACTGGCCGTGGTCCTCGCGATGGTCGCGGCACTGTTCACGGCGTACTCGATCGGCGAGCTTGCCAAGCACCTGCCGTCTGCGGGTGGGATGTACACCTACGTCGCCCGCGGGCTCGGCTCGTTCGCCGGCTGGCTGATGGCCTGGGCGTTCCTGCTCGCGGAGCCGATCGTCCCCGCGGCGTTGTACGCGTCATTCGGGCTGTTCGGGGCGGCCTTCATCACGACGCTGACCGGCTATACCAACGACCTGCTCTGGCTGCCGCTCGCGGTGCTGTGCGGGCTGCTCGTCTGGTGGCTCGTCTACCGCGGGATCTCACTCTCGACTCGGGTCGGCGTGGCATTGGGCCTCATCGAGATCGGCATCTTCGTCGGCATCTCCGCGCTGCTGATCATCAATGCCGGCTCGCGCAATACGCTCTCGGTCTTCATCCCTGGAGACGCGGGCTTGTTGCCCCCGCTGCAGGGCATGGTGTTCTGCCTGCTCGCGTTCGTGGGCTTCGAGGCAGCGGCGCCACTCGCCGAGGAGACACGCGACCCGAAGCGGACGATCCGCCGGGCGGTGCTCCTGTCGGCGGTCCTCATCGGGATCTTCTACGTGTTCTGCTATTACGCCGCGACCGTCTTCTTCGGTCCCGAGCGGATGCAGGGCGAGTTCCTCGCGTTCAACAACTTCGACCCGTGGGGCGGGATGGCCGACCAGGTGCTTCCTGGGATCGGCGCCTTGCTGGTCACCTTCGCGATCATCAACAGCTCGCTCGCGAACGCGAACGCCGGAGCCAACGCCTCGACGCGCGCGATCTTCGCCCTGGGTCGCAGCCGGATCCTTCCGGAGGCGTTCGCCGCCGTGCATCCGACGTATCGGACGCCGGTGAATGCGGTGCACCTCCAGGGCATCCTCGGGATCGCCCTCGCCGTCGCGCTGGGACTGATCTTCAGGGACGTCACCACGGGCGGCCCGCTGACGACGTACATCTTCATCGGCTACGCGCTCGGCCTGCTGTTCGCCGGCATGTACATCGCGGTCAACATCGCCTCGCTCGGCTATTACATGGGCGAGCGGCGGGCAGAGCTGAACGTGGTCAAGCACGTGATCGTGCCGATCGTCGGGGTGATCCTGCTGATCCCGGCGTTCCTTGGCGTCCTCGGCGGGCTCACGATCCCGCTGCTCGACATCACGCTGCCGCCGCTGGCGTCGCCATACAACATCGTGCCGCCGTTGGTCGGCATCTGGATGCTGATCGGCATCGTCCTGTACTTCGTGCTTCGGTCCCGAAACGCGTCGACGCTCGAGCGTGTCGGCGACGTGATGCAGGAAACCTGAGCAACGACCTCGCTGGCGGTCGTGCGAGCGGCCGCCAGTCGCCCTACTCGAAGAGCGACAGCGGGCAGTGCGCCGTGACGAGGTAGTTCGGCATGTCCACGATCTCGCTGATGCGCAGGTCGATGGCGACGCTCGTCAGCAGGTAGGCGTCGATCGGCGCGATGCCGTGCTCGCGCCCGAGCCAATCGACCATCCGCCGCACGGCATCCCGTGCCGCACCGAGCAGGTCCGGCCCGACGCCGTCCGTGGCGTATCGGCGGCCGACGGTCGTCGGCGCGTCGGCGGTCAGGAACTCCGGGCCCGTCAGATGCAGGTCCTTGCGCACCGTGAGCCGGACGAGCGCGCGCATCGGCGTCTCGATGGCCGTGCCGCACACCTCGCCGTCACCCTGGGCGGCGTGACCGTCGCCCATCGACAATCGGGCACCCGCATGGAAGACCGGCAGGAACAGCGTCGCGCCGGCCGTGAGGTGTCGGGTGTCCATGTTCCCGCCGTGCAGGTCCGGCGGGATCGTCGACCGGGGGCCGGTCTCGGGCGCGACCCCGATCTCGCCGCAGAACGGGACGACCGGCACGCGCACGCCCGGCAGGAACTCAGCGCGCTCCCCGGCGCGTGGCACGCGCGTGATCCGCAGATACGGATCAGGGAACGTGTCGGCGAGCAAGCCGAACCCGGGGATGCTCGCGGTCCAGCCCCAGTCGGCGGGCTCGAACTCCAGGAGATCGACCTGCAGCGTGTCGCCGGGCTCGGCACCGACGACCGCGATCGGGCCGTTGACCTGGTCGACCCGCTCGAAGTCGAGCCGGCCGAGGTCCTCGACCGTCGACGTCCCGGTCAGCTGACCGCCGGACGCATCGAGCAGGTCGAACTCCACCACCGAGCCGCTCTCGACCTCCTCGATCGGCGCGATGGCCGGGTCCCAGGCGAGGTGGAATCGGTCGCGCGAGATGTGCAACCCGGGTCTCGTCTGCATCGGGCGACCCTCAGGCCGAAGCAGCGAACGCTGCGACCTGTGCGGCAGCGCCGTCGAGGATCGGCTCACCGTGGCCGACGAGCAGCGTCTCGAAGCGCAACGCCCCGAGCTTCGTGTACGAAGCCTTCGCGAGCGCGGCGTCCTCGGTGAAGTCGGGCAGCGAGCCGCCGAGGGTGCCGCCGGTGGTCCGCAGCGCGTCGCCGGCGACGAGCAGCCCGCCGACCTCATCGAGCACGGCCACGTGCCCGAGCGTGTGTCCGGGCGTCGCGACGATGCGGAGCCCGAACACCGAGTCGCCGTCGGCGACGGGCGTGAGCGGTTTCGCGGCAGTGATCTTCGGGATGTCCTCGGCGCCGGCATAGGCCGTGGCACTCGGGGCCTTGGCGAGGACCGCGTCGATGCTGCCGGCGTGGTCGCCGTGGCGATGGGTCAGGATCACGTGCGCGACGGCGTCCCAGCCGAGTCCGGCCGCGCTGAGCGCGTCGCCGATCGTCCCCTCGCTCCCGGCGACGCCGGTATCGACGATCGCCGCCTCCCCGCCACGCGCGAGGACGTAGGCCGACACGAACCCGAGGTTCGCCCGTTGCCACGTGACGGCCGACCCGGAGTCCGATGGGCCGTCCGACGCGCTGTCGCTCCCACCCGTGGAAGTCGACGCCGCGGCTCCGGTCGAGCTCGGTTCCGCCGCGTCGGTCGACGTCGCTCGCGATGGGTCGTTCGAGGCGATCGCGGCGGGTGCACAACCCGCGATGCTCAGCACGGCCAGCGCGATCGAACCCTGTCCCGCGTGGACGAGGAACGTGCGGCGCGTCATGTCCACGGCAAGCTGCATCCTCCGAGGATGGTACGAGATGCCGGGGCCCGTGGATCGGGCGAAGCTGCGTCTTGCGCCGTGGCCACCTCGACCGTACGATGCCTCCACCCTGCGCTGCCACGTACGGGGTCCGTCCGCGTTCCGCCTCGGCGGGACATCGCTTCGGCGACTGGGATACATGGACCCGCGATGTCAGACGGGTCGGAGGTACGCGCCCATGGCGACCATCACATTCGACCACGTGGTCAAGGACTACGGCGACGTTCATGTCGTGCATGACATGAATATCGAGATCGGTGACGGCGAGTTCATGGTCCTGGTCGGACCATCCGGCTGCGGCAAGACCACCGCGCTGCGGATGATCGCCGGCCTCGAGGAGATCACCGCCGGCACCCTCAAGATCGGCGATCGCGTCGTCAACGACGTCGCCCCCAAGGATCGCGACATCGCGATGGTCTTCCAGAGCTACGCGCTCTACCCGCACATGACGGTCTACGACAACCTCGCGTTCGGCCTGAAGCTGCGCAAGGTCCCGAAGGCGGAGATCGAGCGACGGGTCAAGGAAGCGGCCGAGACCATCCAGCTGCAGAACCTGCTGCAGCGCAAGCCGAAGGAGCTCTCCGGCGGCCAGCGCCAGCGCGTCGCGCTCGGGCGGGCGATCGTCCGCGAGCCGGCGGCGTTCCTCATGGACGAGCCACTCTCCAACCTCGACGCGAAGTTGCGCGTGCAGACGCGCGCCGAGATCGCCCGCCTCCATCAGCGGCTCAAGACCACCACGGTCTACGTCACCCACGACCAGGTCGAGGCGATGACGATGGGCCAGCGGATCGCGGTCATGAACGCCGGCATCCTCCAGCAGGTCGGCACGCCGCAGAACCTCTACGACCACCCGTCCAACCGCTTCGTGGCGGGCTTCATCGGCAGCCCGTCGATGAACTTCGTCGAGGTCGAGAACGTCGACGGCCAGCTCAAAGGCCCGGCCGACTGGACCGTCCCGGTCCCGCCGCGAGCTCGTGGCGTGGTCACCGGTGGACGCAAGCTCGTCGCGGGCTTCCGGCCCGAGCACCTCGAGATCGGCGAGTCCGGTGGCGATCGGGCCGGGTTCCGTGCCCGCGCCGACGTCGTCGAGTACCTCGGCAACGAAGAGCTGCTGCACGTCAACGCTGCGGATCAGGACGTCGTCGCGATCGTCGACTCCGACCACCGCGTCCGACCGGGTGACATCGTCAACCTGACGCTGCCGCTCGAGAAGCTTCACCTCTTCGACGGCGAGACCGGCGAGACGATCACCCAGGCCACCGCCACGGCGGCCGCCTGACGTCGGATGGTCGCCTGACCGACCGACCGAACCAGTCCCAGCCATCGGCCCCGGAGGATCCCTCCGGGGCCGATCTTCGTGAGCGCGTCATCGACACGCGCGTCCTCCACCGGGGCTCCTTCATCGAGTTCCAGACCATCACGGTCGAGCGCGCCGACGGATCGCGGGCGGTCCGCGACTTCGCCGCGCATCCCGGTGCCGTCGCGATCCTCGCGCTCGACGAGGCGGGTCGCGTGGCGCTCGTCCGCCAGTGGCGCCTCGCCGCGCATGACGCGCTCCTCGAGATCCCGGCGGGCGGACTCGACGTCGTCGATGGCGTCAAGGAGGATCCCGAGGTCGCCGCGAAACGCGAGCTCGAGGAGGAGACCGGCGTGCGCGCCGGCTCGTGGCGCAAGCTCGGGGAGTTCTACTCGGCGCCGGGCTTCACCGACGAGCTGATGCACCTGTTCCTGGCCACGGATCTCTCGGCCGCCGATCCCGACGGCCGCCTCGGGCCGGACGAGGACGAGCGGCTCATCCTCGAGTGGCGACCGTGGCGCGACGCCGTCGCAGCCGTGGAACGGGGCGAGATCCGCGATGCGAAGTCCGTCGCCGGCCTGTTCTGGCTCGCGCGAGTCCTCGACGACCACTGATCACGCGCCCGCGTCGCTCCCACACACGCACATGCAACGAATGCACTCGCCACTCGAACCCCTGACCCTCGCGCCTTGGCGCTACCTGCTGCTCATCCCTCAGACGAATAGCTTGAAGGTGTCAGACCCGCGGGACTTGCTGCTCATCGCTGACACGAATATCCAGCAGGCTAATCGCTGCGATTCTGGCCGAATCGAAGGCATCGGCCCGCGGGCTATGCGCTTCACGAATGGGCGGCAAGTAGACCCGGACCGGTCGCGCCACGCGGGGGCGCCGCGCGAACCAGCGCGCGACTACGCCCGCTCGCGCGAACCCGGTGGTCGCTGCTCCAACCCGAGTCGCTCGAGCGCGTCGCGGTAGAGCCCCGTGTCCGGGCTCAGCGCGACCGCCAGCCGGAGATGGGTCCCGGCCTCACGCCGACGCCCGAGCCGCTTGAGGCTCTGCCCGAGCGCGTAGTGCGCGTAGGGCGCGGAAGGGTCGAGCTCGAGGACGCGCTCGAAGGTGGCCCGCGCCGGCTCGTGCTGCCCGGAGTTGAAATACGCCCGACCGAGCGCCTCGAGGATCGACGCCTTGCCGGGCTCGAGCCGGTCCGCCCGCTCGAGCACGATGGCCGCCTGGGCGTGATGCCGCGACGCGAGCAGCGCGTGGCCGCGCTGCAGCAGCTCATAGGCTGATTCGCGCTCGCCGTCGTCCTCGATCCGATCGCTATCCACGACCAAATGGTCGCACGGTCATCGCGATCCGGCCGTCCCGGCCTAGGCGCGGGCGCCCTCCGGCATCCGGTACTGGGCGAGGTCGACGACCTTGAGCCGGGGGGACTCGGTGATGCCGGGGATCCGCCCGCGCTTGGCGATCGGCCGGCCGTCGATATCCTTGATGTCGCCGGTGAAGTCGATCGGCGCCGCACCGCTGATGTAGGAGCCGACCGCGTACGAGTCGACCGGGGCCCCGGCTTCCTTGAAGTAGCGCACGCGGTCGGGATTGAGGCCACCCGACACGACGATCTTCACGTGCTGGTAGCCCTCCTGGTCGAGCCTGGCGCGGATCTCCTTGACAAGATCGGCCGTCACGCGACCGCGCTCCGACGGCGTATCGAGCCGGATCCCGTACAGCCGATCGCCAAGGGCGTGCGCGACCCGCAGCGCCTCCTCGGCTTCGTCCTTGAAGGTGTCGACGAGCACGATCCGGGCGACGTCGGGGCCGAGGTGTCGATCGAAGGCGAGCGCCGCCTCGACGGTGTCGCCGAAGATGAGCACCAGCGAGTGGGGCATCGTGCCAGTCGGCGCGAGGCCGGCCAGGCGCGCGCCGGCGGGGGTCGATGCGCCGACGCAGCCACCGACGATCGCGGCGTAGTCGAGCACGTCGGTGATGTCCGGGTGGACGTGCCGGGCACCGAAGCTGATGACGGGCTCCGGGGCGGCGATATCGACGATCTCGCGCGCCGCGGTCGCCCAGCCGGTCGACTGCGCGAGCATGCCCAGCAGGGCTGTCTCGTACAGCCCGAACCGGCGATATCGCGCACGGATCCGCAGCACGACCTCGCGCGGCCCGATCCGATCCCCATCGTCGAGTGCCTGCACGCTGGTCTCGGTGGGGTCGCACTCGGCGAGCACGTGGCCCAGGAGGTTCTTCGCCTCGTCGATCCCGCACAGCACCGCCTCGCGCCGGGTGAACACTTCCATCGTCACGATGGGATCGAGCCCCTCCGCCGCGAGGATGCTGTCGGCGCGCGCGAAATAGACGTCGGCGGAATCGCCGGACAGGATCTCGGTCGAAGGTCGGCCGCGCTGGATGCCCATCGCTGGGGGTCGGCTCCTGCTTCGGTGGTGCTGGCTGGGCTCGTCCGACACCGCCGTCATCGTCGGAGAGGCGTCCTCGGGGTCCGGCGTGGCGGCGAGTGTACCGTAGGCGTCCCGCGGGTCTAGTGACCGGCGATCGGTCGGGCCATGCGGATCCGGCGGCGTCGCCGCCGGCGGCGGAACGTCGTGACGACCAGCCCGAACGCCATCAGCGCGAACACGATCAGCGTGACGATGCTGATCGCGCGACCCTGGCCGACGGACTCGGCGTTGGCCCACGACGCGGTCGCCTCGTCCGATGCGTGCGCCGAGGCCTGCAGATCGCCCTTGGCGAAGGCCTCGCGCGCCGCGATGAGGTCGGCGTCGGGCGTCTCGTTCCACAGCCCGAGCGACGTCAGCGGGCTCGACTGGGTGGGCCGGGCGGCGACCGCCGCGACGTACCGCTCGATCGTCGCGAGCTCGGCCGAGCCCTCCGCCCTCGCGTCGTCGAACCCGTCGTCGTTCTCGAAGGCCGTCCGCAGCGTGGCCGGGGCGTAGAGACCCGCGCTGGTCGCGGCCGCCTGCACGTCCGTCCGAAGCGCGAGGATGCCCTCAGCCGCGTCGATCAGTGTCGTGGCGTCGTCGAACTGCCACGCACGCATCGCGTCGCGGACCGGCTTCGGGACGCGCCAATCCTTGGCGTCGGCGAGCAGCGCGTCGTACTTGGAACGTGCCGCGCCCCGCTGATCGAGCAGCGGGAGATCCTCCGGGCGCGCGACCCACGTCCGCCACAGGTCCTCGTAGGTCGCGTCGGTGCGGGCCTCGAGCAGGTCGAGCAATCCGCGCCAATCTGGCGGTCCCGCGACGGCCTCGGCGCCGCCACCGACCGGCTGGTACGCGCCGACCTTGCCGGCGGCGTCCTTCCACACGGCCTGGAGGCCACCTGTCCCGGCTCGTTTGGCGATCTGCCGCGCCAGCTCGAGGGCGGCGGCGTACGCGTAGTCCTCCTGCTCGACCTTCTCGGACCCGACCGGTCCCCAGGCGTTGAGCGGGATCCTCGGACTTCATGAGTGCATCGGTCAGGACGTCGGCGCGGATCCGGATCTTGAGGTCGCTCGCGGCCGCCGACCCGTAGTACGACGCGAAGGCCTCGTTCGACCAGCGATCGGCGAGCAACGAGCCATTGAACCAGGCGTGGGACGCCTCGTGGAGGATCACGAATTCGTCGGCGTAGTACGCGATCGCGACCTTGCCGGCGCCCGGATCGAAGATGCCGGCGTAGCCGCCGGTCGAGCGACTGACGGCTTCCTCGATCGTGAGGTCGGGCTCGAACGTCGGCCACGGCAGCCCGACGCGCCGCCCCAGGACGGGCAGGCCCTTGCGGACGAGGGCGCCGACCTTCTTCGCCCACGCTGGGTCGTCCGACCACGCACGCACCGCCACATGGACGGGCGCGTCCAGCACGGTCGTCGTGACGGTGGAGGCCGCGTAGGCCCCGGGCCGATCGGCGACCAGGTACGCGAAGAACTCGAGTGGCTTGGCCAGGACGCCGCTGTGGAAGATGACGCGGCCATCCGCGTTGGTCGTGGGCGCCGGGATCGCCCCCGCCTCGACCTGGATCTGGTAGCCGGCCGGGAACACGACCGTGACCGAGCTGCCTGGTGTCGCGTCACTCGCGAAGGCCCACACCGGGAACGACACGAGCGTGTCGCCGACCCGCAGGTCGCGTGTCGGTGCGCCACCCGGGTCTGCCAGGTCGAACGTCAGCTTGTAGATGGCGGTCTTGCCGCTGGTGAGGTGCTGCGCGAGATCGAGGCGCAGCAGCGTGTAGCTCTTGGTCCGTTGCGCGACCCGCACCGACGGCGTGCCGGCACCGGCCCACGACAGGGCGTAGCCGCTCGACGCCGGCAGCACGGCCAGGAACGCGTGGTCGAAGAAGAACCGCTTGGTGACGGTGTCGCTGAGGTGGTTCGTCAGCGTGAGGTCGACCGTCACGCGCACGCGATGGCGTGACGGCTGGACGTCGTACCTCGCGGAGCTGACGATCGTGAGATCGGGGGTCGCCGCGCGGGCCGTCGGCGGCGCGACGGGTCCGGCGGGGAGGGCCAGCACGCCGACGGCGACGATCGCCGCCAGGAGCAGGCGCAACGGCCGGGTCCCGGTCATGCGATGGCGTCCGGATCCGGGGGGAGCAGCGCCTCCAACTCGGCCGCGTAGCGCTCCAGGAAGGCTTCGTTCCGTGGTGTCCGGCCGGTCTGATCCGGCACCCGCCCGCCGATCCAGAGCCAGCCCGCGGTCTCGTCGAACAGCTGGTCGGCGATGCCCACGATCCGCGCCAGGGCCGCGCCGAGCGTCTCGGCACCCGGCCCGTCACGGCCGGCGGGCACCTCGCCGATCGGCAGCTCGATCGCGAGCAGCGGTCGCTCGTCCTCGCTCAGCCCGAACTTCGCGAAGGGGAACTCATCGTTCCAGCGCAGCAGCTTCCGGTACGACTTGCGGAACATGTCGCTGATCGGCGGGGCGAGTTGGGCCCAGCAGATCATCGCCAGCGACGGGTCGAGGATGACCGTCACGCGGAGATCGAAGCGACGGCGACCGTCGAGCACGAGATCCCAGCTGGTGATCCCATCGCGCTCGGCTCGGTCGATCGGCTCGAGGCCGAGGTCGGTGAGCCAGCGCTCGACGTCGGCCGGCGCAGCGGCGCTCGAACGCGCGCCGGGGTCGGCGGATGGCATGGCCCGCGGAGTCTAGCCGATTCGGGTCGCGCGTCCGCCGGGCGCCGCTACCGCCTGCCGCGTGTCGCGGTGGCCGCGACCTCCCGTACCTGGGCGACCCCGTGGTCGTGCGCGCGCTTGACGCCGGACCGCATCTCGACCGACTCACCGCTGCGGATGACCTTCTTCACGAAGTCGCTGGTGCGCACGTCCGCGGCGACCTTCACGTTGCGCCCCAACCGCGCGCCGCGGGGGATCGCCGCCCGCTTGCCGACGACCGTGATCCCGGTGTTGAGCCGGGTCGGTTCCTGCTTGTTCGGTCGGTCGTCGTAGGGTCCGCTCCCGACGATCGCGCCCTGGCCGACGACGACCTCCTTGTCGAGGATCGAGCGATCGATGACGGCGCCCGACTTGATGACCGAGTCGAACATCACGATCGAGTCGCGGACCACGGCCCCGACCTCGACCCGGACGCCCGGCGAAAGCACCGAGTTCACGACCGTGCCATCGATCTCGCAACCGTGGCTGATCAGGCTGCGGTGGACCTGGGCGGTCGGCCCGACCTTGGCCGGTCCGCGCTCCTCGGATCGGGTGTGGATGACCCAGCCCTTGTCGTACAGGTCGAGCTCGGGGTCGTCCTCGAGGAGCGCCATGTTGGTCTCCCAGAACGACTGGATCGTGCCGACGTCCTGCCAGTAGCCGTTGTAGCGGTAGCCGAAGACGCGGGCGCCGGCATCGAGCATCGCCGGGATGACGTGGCGCCCGAAGTCGACGCGGTCCTCGGACAGCCAGCGACGGAGCGACTTCTTCGAGAACACGTACACGCCCATCGAGGCGAGGTCGCTCTTGGGCAGCTTGGGCTTCTCCTGCCACTCGACGACCCGTTCGCTCTCGTCCATCGCGAGGATGCCCATCCGCGTGGCCTCGGCGAGCGGGACCCGGCGCACCGCGATCGTGACGTCGGCGCGCCGGCGGCGGTGGGCGGCGACGAACGGCTGGTAGTCCATCTTGTAGACGTGGTCACCGGCAAGCACGACCACGGTGTCGGACGAGTCGTGCTCGATCACGTTCATGTTGCGCAGGACCGCGTCCGCGGTGCCCTGGTACCACTCGGCGACCTTGCCCCGCGCGATGTACGGCTGGAGCAGCTTCACGCCGCCCTGGTTGCGGTCGAGGTCCCACGGCCGGCCGAGCCCGATGTGGTCGTTGAGCGAGCGCGGGTTGTATTGCGTCAGCACGACCACGTCGTGGATGTCGGAGTTGACGCAGTTCGACAGCGTGAAGTCGATGATCCGGTACTTGCCGCCGAACGGGACCGCCGGCTTGGCGCGCTCCTGCGACAGGATCGAGAGGCGCTCGCCTTCGCCACCCGCGAGGATGACCGCCATCGTCCGCTTCACGGTCAGGGTCGGCCTCCCATCGCTGCTCGTCGGTGTGGGCGCGACTCTAGCACGAGGGTCCGCGGAGGGACCCGCGCCCGTGCGTCAACGATCCGTGAACGGACCTAGACGAAGGCCCTCGGGTTCACGAAGTCGCCGTTGAGCTCGACCATCCAGTGGAGGTGCGCGCCGGTCGCATGACCGGTGTTGCCCTCGTACCCCACGACCTGGCCCTTCTTCACCCACTGGCCGACCGCGACGGGTCGCTTCGGCTGCATGTGGGCGTACCAGGTCTTGAGGTTGCCGGCGTGGGCGATGACGACGATCCAGGCCGGATCCGCGCCGTCGGCCCAGTTCCAGCCGACGTACACGACCTCGCCCGCGGCCGCGGCCTTGATCGGCGTGCCATAGGAGCTGACGAGGTCGATGCCGTTGTGGAAGTGCTCGCAACCGTGGCTCGGGGCGTAGTACTCGAACGTGCTGCAGCCGTATTCGCCACTGATCGTGAAGTCGTCCATCGGCCAGCGCATCGTGCCGTTGAACTGGCTCGGGATGTTGCCCTTCGCGACCTGCTTGGCGATGAGGTCGTCGATCTCGTTGGCGAGTCTGCTCTGCTCGGCGGCGGCCTTCCGGATGATCGCCGCGGCATTGCGCTTGTTGCGGATGAGGGCCGCGTAGCGGGCCTTCTGCTCGCGGAGCGACCGGGCGACCTGTGCCTCGAGCCGGCGCAGCTCCGCCTTGGTCTCCTTGAGCGCACGCATCGCCTTGTCGAGATCGCGCTTCTGCGCGGCGGTCTCCTGGCGGAGCTGGTTCGTGCGCACGCGGGTGTCGGCGACCGTCTGGTGGAGCGCCGCCAGCGTCTCCTTGTCCTTGGCGATCTGATCGGCCAGCGCCTTGTCGGCCTCCCCGACGTCGATGTAGTAGCTCATCTCGGCGAGCAGGTCCGTGAACGACCCGCCGGAGATGAACGTCTCGAGCGGCGAGGTGCGATCGGTGTCGTAGGCGCTCCGCACGCGGTCGGCGAG
The DNA here is from genome assembly GCA_963788235.1 of uncultured Chloroflexia bacterium. GTDB lineage: Bacteria > Chloroflexota > Limnocylindria > Limnocylindrales > CSP1-4 > SPCO01. The sequence goes on from CAWBFV010000008.1 coordinate 121,585, forward strand.
CTGGGCGCGGCGCTCGCTGAGCTCGACGCGTTTCGCGGACTCCTCGGCGGTCACACGCTGCAGCTCGGCGTCCATGTCGGCGAGCTGCGCGACGAGGCTGGTGTACGCAGCCTTCACGGCGTCGATCTGGCCCTGCATCTTCGTGATCTTCTTCTTGACCGCGGCCAGGTCCGCGCCGATCTTCCGCAGTTGGCTCTTCGTATCGGCGATCTCTGCCGACAGGCCTGCCTGCAGGTCGTTGATCGCGGCGATCTGGGCCTTCTGCTCGGCGACTTCCTTCTTGAGCGCCGCCTGCTTGGCCTTCGCGTCCGACAGCTCGTCGCCGCGGACGACACCGGTGTTCGACGGCGCGCCGAGCAGGCCGACGGCCAGCGGGATCAGCAGCAGGAGCGTGGGCAGGTGCCGGCGGAACCTGGGCTTCGGGCGCGCGCCGACCGGGTTCGACCAACCGGTCGGTCCGGGGCGTCCAGCGTCCGAACGCGGAAGCGGATCGTGGTGGCGGCCAATCACCTTGGCGACGTCATCATCGTGCGAGCAGGCTCCGTAAGTCAGCGCCGTCGTGGCGGGGCACGGCGCGGGCGACGGTCTCACCCGCCGGTTGTCGTCGTCCTCGACTGGCACTGCCATCGGACGACCACGATCTCCGGCTGCCCGGGATGATACCCGGCCGGTCCAGCGAGTGTCCTGCGGCAGTCTAGACGGGCATGGCCCGTGCACCAGATGGGCTGATGGTCCTACGCGGTACTGGCCGCCAGCCCGGCGTTGCCTCCCAGGCAACGATTTCGGGTCGAACGTGCGTCCCGGGCCAGGTCCAGCCGGATTTGTTGACTGGCAGGCAACAGTTTCGGGTCGAGGGCGCGTTCCGGGCCAGGTCCAGCCGGATTTGTTGACTGGCAGGCAACAACTATGGGTCGAGGGCGGGTCCAGAGCCCCTTCGAGCCCGATTTGTTGACTGGCAGGCAACAACGTCGGGTCGGGGACGGTGTCTAGGTGCACGTTCGAGCCCGATTTGTTGACTGGCAGGCAACAGCTCCGAAGCCCGGTCGCCTCTTAGACCCGGATCAACACCGCCCAGAGCGCGCCGATGATCAGGAACGGCCCGAACGGGATGTAGCTCTTCCGGCCGATCCGTCGCGTCAGCAGCAGCGCGAGCAGCGTGACACCGGCCACGATCAGCCCGACGAGCGTGCCGCCGAGCGCCCGTTCCCCGCCCAGCAGCAGCCCCATGCCCACCAGGTACTTCACGTCGCCCATCCCGAACGCGCCGGCCCCGAACGGGATCGACGGCAGGTAGAGGACCGCAGGGATGAGGATCGCGGCGGCGATCGCCGGGATCAGCGCTGACCCCACGAGCGGGTTCAGCCCCGACACCGCATACACGAGCCCGAGCGGGATGACGGGGAGCGTCAGCTCATCGGGGAGGACCCGCTGATCCAGGTCCGTCGCCAGTCCGACGACGAGCGCCACGAACCACGCCCCGAACGCCGCGAAGGCCAGCAGGTCGCCGGCGAACCGCCCGGGTAGCAGCCCGAACGCCAGCGCCCCGGTGATCACGCAGACCGCGGTCCGCCAGTCGATCACGCGTCCCGGCGGATGTTCCTCGTCGTGCTCCGGCCAACGGGTCGCGAACCGATCCGCGGCGAACCCGAGCACGGCGCCCGCGGCCGCGAAGGCCAGGGCGAGCGGGTCCACGGTCAGCGGCTACTTGCCATTCGTGCCGCCCGCGCCGGCGAGCGCCAGCTCCACGAGCGTGGCATGCGACGAGCCGGTCGCGCCGCGCGACCCGAACGGGAGCGGCTTGCGGTAGTAGCCCGTCCCGGCGATGTCGAGGTGGACCCACGGCACCGTCACGAACTCGCGCAGGAACAAGGCGCTCTTGACGAGCGAACCCTCGGCCGAGCCCGCGTTCTGCAGGTCCGCGTACCAGCTCTCCATGTCCGGGACGTAGTCGTCGATGAGCGGCAGTTGCCAGTAGCGCTCGCCCGCCCGGCGCCCCGCGGCGGCGACCTCGTCGTACCACGCCTGCGGCTGCCCGAAGGCGCCCGTGATCAGGTGCCCGAGCGCGCGCGCGACGGCGCCGGTCAGCGTCGCCACGTCGACGACATGCGTCGCGCCGAGCCGTTCCGCGTACGTCATCGCGTCGCCGAGGATCAGCCGACCCTCGGCGTCGGTGTTCGTGATGTCGACCTTCTTGCCGTTCAGCGCGGTGACGATGTCGCCCGGCCGGGTCGAGTGCGGCCCGGGCATGTTCTCGACGGCGGGCGCGACGGCAAGGAGCGGCGTCCCCGGCGCGATCCGCGCGACCGTCTCGATCGCCGCGATGACCGTGCAGGCGCCCGCCTTGTCCATCTTCATCTCTTCCATCCGGTCGGATGGCTTGATGCTGATGCCGCCCGAGTCGAAGCAGACGCCCTTGCCGACGATGGCCAGGTGGCGGTCGAGCGCGTCGCGCTCCCCTTCCCCGCCAGAGCGCATCACGATCATCTGCGGCGGGTTATCGGAACCGCGGCCGACGGCCATGAACATGCCCATCCCGAGCTCGGTCGCGCGTTCCGGGCTGATCACGTCGATCCACAGCCCGTTGCGCTCGGCGATCGCGCGCGCCTCCTCGGCGAGCACCGCCGGCGAGACGTCGTTGGCCGAGCGATTTGCCAGCGTCCGGGCGGTATTGGCACCCTCGCCGATGATCACGCCCCGCTCCGCGGCGGCCTGCGCAGCCGATCGATCCGCGCCCGGGACGATCAGGATCAGCTCGTCGATCTTCGGCGGCTGGGACTCGATCTCGGGCCGGTAGATCGCCTTCGGGTCGTACGACCCCTCGACGACGCCGCGCGCGGCGAGCTCGGCGGCTGTCGCGGCATCGCCGTCGAAGCCGTCCGCGTCGATGAGCGGGGCGAGCCAGATGGCCAGGCTGTGCACGGCACGGCCGGCAAGGCGCCGTTCGGCGATCGAGGCGAGCCGGAGGACCGACTCACGATCGACCGGTTCGTCGCCGAGGCTGACCGTGACGATGTGCTTCGCCGGCAGGTCGCCGCCGGTCGTCAGCGCGGTCGTGTGGCGCTTGGCGCGAAGCTCCCGGAACTCGGCGAGCGTCCGCAACGCCCCACCGGACCGGCGGTCGAGCTCGTCCAGCGGCCCCTGGAACGACGGATCACCCACGATGGGGACGACGAGGACGTCGGCCGCGACATCCCACGGCTGGTCGGTGACGACACGAAGCTGCACGGCAGTGTGGATCCTCCCGGGATGGCCGGCCGCAGCGAGTGCCCTGCGCGGCGGTCCTGAGTACGTTCGCCGCAGTGTACCTGCCGGTCCGACGGCCGGAATGGCCGCTCCGTCGAGCCTCAGGGCGCCTCCGTCTCAGGCGGTGAAAGCGCCTCGTCGATGTCCGACGCAGCCTGTTCGATCGCCACCGCGGAGTCGGTCATCCCGCCCCGCCCGATCTCGCCCATGATCAGCACGAGGGCCCGAGTGTCCGGTGGCAGTCGACCCTTGGCCGTCTGCTCGTCGCGTGCGGCTTTGCGCACCGCGTCCGTCACGACCCCGCCCGAGTCCCTGAGGGCGGTGTACAGCGCTCGAAGCGCCTTGTCGTACGCGGCGCTTCGATCGAGCCACGTGTCGAGCGTCGACACATCGACCGTCGCGACGAGCTTGTCGCGCAACGCCCGCGCGTTCGTCATCGCGGTGTCGGCGGCGTCGAGGCGGTCCAGCGCTGCGGCGTAGTCCGCGGCACGGCCACGTTCCGCGGCGCCCACGACGGCCAAATCGTGGGACGCCAGCAAGCCGGACAACCGGCTCGCGCTGATCGAGCCGACGGTCAGGCGCGTCCAGTCGTCGGTGACCCCGTCCGTCGCCGCGATCGCATCGAGGTCGTTCGCGTAGCGCTCGCGCATGGCCGACGAGACGCCGTACGCCGCCTCCGGTGTCGTGACCAGCGGCACGCCGGCGAGCGCCTCGCGGATCGCCTGCGCCTTGGTGTCGATGTCGTTGACGATCGGCGTTCCGGTCGCGACGGCCGTCTCGGCGAGGGTCATGTCGTTAGCGGACAAGCCGGCGAGGACGCCTCGGGCGTGGCCGGTCAGGTTCCGGATCTCATCGGCCATCGCGCGCAGCTGGTCCTCGATCGGCAGCAATGCGCGATCGACGGTTGCATCACCCTGCGCCGTTCGACCCGTCCGGTCGCTGCCGTCGGCGGCGGGCGTGTCGAGGCCCGCGACGACGCCGGCGGATCCGAACGCGATGGCGAGCACCGCGACGAGCCAGACGACCGCGGCGACGGCTTGGCGGATCAGCGCGACGATACGGGCCAGGGATACCTCCACGGTCGACGCTCGGGGCGGCGGAATCGTAGCATCGGCCGATGACCGCCCCATCCGCTCCCGCCGTCGACGATGTCGCGGGCCAGGCTCGCCGCCGGCTCCTCGAGGCGATGCCGAAGGCCGAGCTCCACCTCCACCTCGACGGCTCGCTGCTGATCGATACCGCGATCGACATCGCGCGCACGCGCGGCATCGATGCACCGCTCGACTGGGTCGGGATGTCGGCGGCGCTGATCGGCGAGATGCCCGGGACGTCGCAGGAGGAGCTGCTCAAGCGCTTCGACCTGCCGATCGCACTGATGCAGGATGCCGAGGCGCTCGAACGGATCACGGTCGACCTGGTCGAGGCGAAAGCGGCCGACAACGTGCGCTACATGGAGATCCGCTGGGGCCCGTTGCTGCACGTCCAGCGCGGGTTGTCGCTGGCGGACGGCATCGCCGCGGTCTGCCGCGGCGCGCGCGCAGCCGCGGAACGGACCGGCGTGACGGTGCGGCTGATCTCGACGGCGCTGCGCTCGCACGACCCGGAGCAGAACGTCGAGCTGGCCGAGACCGCTTCGCGGTTCATCGACCAGGGCCTGGTCGGCTGGGACCTCGCCGGCCAGGAGCACGCCTTCCCCGATCCGCTGACCCACGGCCGCTCGTTCGAGGTCGCGCGCGCGAACGGCCTGCGGATCACGGTCCATGCCGGCGAGTGGGGTGGTGCGCCCCAGGTGCGCCGGGCGCTGATCGTCGAACCGGAACGGATCGCCCACGGCTCGAAGGCCATCGAGGACGAGGCGCTGTGCGCCGAGCTGCGCGATCGCGGGGTCACGCTCGACCTCGCCCCGCACTCGAACTGGCAGGCCGGCACGTGGCCGTCGGTCGCGGCGCACCCGATCAAGGACCTGCATCGGCAGGGCGTGTCGGTGACGCTCAACACCGACGACCTGACGGTCTCGGACCTGACCCTGTCGGAGGAATACGTCGCGGCGCTGGAACAGATCGGCCTGACGCTCCCCGAGCTGTGGGCGATCGACCGCCGGGCGCTCGACGTGGCCTTCGCCGACGAGGCCACGCTCGCGCCGCTCCGCGCCGAGTTCGACGCATGGGGGTCGCGGATCCCGGAGCTGTCGCCGCCCGGCTGACGCGGCCAGCCCGCGGTCGCCGGATGCTCCTAGGCGTCGGCCGCGAGGCGATCCAGGATCTCGGCGAGCTCGCTTGCGTCCGCCGCGACCGCCGTCGGCCGCTCGTCGACCGGCAGGGCGTCGACTTCGTCGCGCGTCGTCACGCCGGTCAGCATCAGCACGCAGCGCGCCCCGACGGCCGTGGCCGCCGCGAGGTCGGTTCCGATCCCGTCACCGATCATGATCGCGTCCGACGCCGACCGGCCGACCGCCTCGGCCGCCAGCTCCAGGAGGTGCGGCTCGGGCTTGCCGATCGACAGCGGCGTGACCCCGGTCGTCGCCTCGAGGGCGGCCGCGATCGCACCCGCCCCGGGACGCAGGCCCCGCTCCGTGGGATACACCGGATCGCGGTTGGTCGCGATGAACCGGGCCCCGGCCCGGACGCAATCGGCGGCGGCCGCGAGCCGGAGGTAGGTGAGGGTCGGGTCGAGCCCGGTCACGACGGCGTCGGGCGACCCGGCGGCGGTGAAGCCATCGACGCCTTCCTGGTGCATCCGGGTCGCGGCGTGCGCGGCCGTCACGACATCGAGATCGACGTCGCGCAGCTCGCGCTCGAGCCCGCCCGCCCCGACCACCAGCACCCGCCGGATGCCCGACTCGTGGTTGGCGATGTGCAGGGCCGTGGCCCGTGCCGACGACACGACGCGTTCGGCCGAGATCGGGCAACCCATGGCCGACAGCCGCGCGACGTAGTCGGTCCGGTAGTGCATCGAGTTGTTGGTGACGTAGACGACGTCGTCGCCCTTTGCGGCCCTGGCGGCGAGAACCGAGGCGACGCCCGGGACGGGCTCGGATCCGCGATAGACGACCCCGTCGAGGTCGACCAGCAGGAGGAGGCTCACGCGCCCGATCGTAGCCGCGCGCCCTCAGCGCTGCCGGGTCCGGACGATGTCACCACCAGTGACCATTTCCGGATGAATGAGCGTGGCCTCAGCGCTGCGTGCTGTCGCGGTCCGGGCTCGCCCCGGCCGATGTCTCTACCAGTGACTAATTCCGAATGAATGAGCGTGGCCGACCTCGAGAAATTCATGTCGATCTGACAGGGGTCGTGCACGTTCGTCGAAATGTGTGCCTGGTGGTGACATCGGGCCAGCGATCGTGCACGTTCGTGCGAAATGTGTGCCTGGTGGTGACATCGGGTCCGGGCGCCGGCACGGGCCGATCGGAGCCTCGCGTCCCGCCCCGCGTACGATGCCCGGGTGAGCCAGCCGCGCGATCCCCTGACCGGCATCGATCGACTGCTGGTCGACGGCTCGAACCTGTTGCCGGCACTCGCCCGCCGCGGCGGCCAGGCACCGCAGGCGGCGCTGATCGGCCGGCTTCGGGCCGCGATCCCTGCGCCGGTCGGCATCGAGCTGGTGTTCGACGGCGCGCCCGCGCCCGGGTTGCGCGACACGCGGATCGCAGCCGGTCTGATCGTGCGCCACGGCGGGCGTCGGTCGGCGGACGCCCTCCTGATCGATCTCGTCGACCACGCGCGATCCGTAGCCGGGCGCGGCGGCCGCCGCCGGGCTGCTGGTGGTCACCGACGACCGCGACCTGCGAGCCGCCGTGCAGTCGAAGGGTGCTCGCACCGCCGGCACGGCCTGGCTGCTCGGTCGTCTCGATCGACCGCGCATGGCCTCGCCGTCGGTCGGCAACCGGCGTCCACCGCATCCCGGCCCGACCGCCCCCGGCGCCGATGCCGAGGACGCCGAGCGAACGCCCTGGAAGCCGGGGCGTGGCGCCACCGCGAAGCGTGGCAATCCCCGTCGCGGGCGACCGTCCTCGGGTAGCATGCGGCCGTGAACGTCATCGACTCGCTGAACGGGTTGTGGAACACGATCCTCGACATCACGAAGATGTTCGTGATCCCCGACTGGGGCAGCGTGATCGGTCTTTTGCCGCTGCTGATCTTCCTCGGCGTCGTCGGACCGTTGGTCACGTTCACGATGCTCGGGGTGCTCGCCTACCAGGCGACGAAACCACGCACGAAGGTGAGCATCGTCGAGGGCCCGCGGATCGCCGCGATCGGCGCGGACGGCCAGCCGATCTTCCCGCCCGGCCTCCCGCATTGCCGCCAGCACGGCCTGATCTACCCGTCGGGCGCGCTGCGCTGCGAGCAAGGGGGCGAACCGCTCGCGGTGATCTGCCCGATGTGCGGCCTCGGCCGGCCCGCCGAGATCGATACCTGCACGAACTGCGGCCTCGTCCTGAAGGTGAAGCCGCGACCCGTCCCGATCGGCAAGATCACCGGCCCGAAGCCCGGAGGAGCCGCGGCGGCCTGACGGCCCCGCGCAACCATCGACCCCGCTCCCGCGTCCCACGAGGCGATCACCATGGCCGAACTGTCCTCGATCCTCTTTCCCATCGGCGTCGTGTTGGTGGCGCTCGCGTTCGCCGCGCACGTCGGGCACGCCGTGATGCTCGCCAACGGACGCCGCGTGGCCATGCCCGCGTTGAGCGCCGCCCAGCGGCCGGCCTATGCCGGGGTCGTGACCGGCTCGTTCGTGACCTCGACGACGCGAACTGCCACGGGCGGCCCGACGCTCGCCGCCTCGCCGAGCCCGCTGTCCCGTGCCGCCACCTGGCTCACGATCGCCGCCGCCGCGGCCCTCGGCGCATCGATGCTCCTTCGCGGGATCGTGGTCGGGCGAGGACCGTGGGGGAACATGTTCGAGTTCACCGTCGCGTTCTCGTTCTCGATGGTCGCGGGGTACTCGCTGCTCGCGCGGCGGTACCCGATCCGTGCCATCGGCTTCCTGCCGCTGGGTGTCGCGCTCGCGCTGCTCCTGTACGCCTCATCGCTTCCGCGCGAGATCTCGCAGCTGGTGCCGGCCCTCCAGAACCCGCCGCTGCTGACGATCCACGTCGGCATGGCGGTCCTCTCGTACGGGATCTTCGCGACGTCGTTCGCCGCAGGCGTCGCGTACCTCGTCCAGGGCCAGACCGACCGCTTCTCGTGGCTGCCGTCGCACAAGGTCCTCGATGAGGTCGCCTACCGAGCCGTGATCATCGGCTTCCCGATCTTCGCGACGATGATCATCCTCGGCTCGTGGTGGGCATCGATCGCGTGGTCCCGCTACTGGGGCTGGGACCCGAAGGAGACCGCCGCGCTCGTCACGTGGCTGATCTACGCGGTCTACCTCCACGCCCGGAACCAGCGGTCGTGGGCTGGGCGACCCGCGGCGCTGCTCCTGGTCGTCGGGTTCGGGATGGTGCTCGTGACGTACTCCGGGTCGCTGTGGTTCAGCGGCCTGCACGCCTACAGCGGCTTGTAGCGGGTCAGGCGGGGGGCGTCGTGCACATCGGTCGTCGCAGGATCGCCGGAGCGTTGCTCGGGTTCGTCGCCGCCTCGGTCGTCGGGGGCTGCTCGCTGCTCTACGGCTTGGATCCGAACATGCCGCCCGACTTCGGGATGCCCAAGCCCGCCGCGACCTACAAGACCGGGCACGCCACCGTGACGGTTGGCAAGGAACCGGCTGTGGAGCTCGCGGACCTGGCTGACGGCGGGACGATGGATCCGTCGTACGGCGCGAGCGCGACGTTCCGGAACGCGGACGGCTGGTACCTGCGGATCATCGGGGCGACGAAGGGCGGCAGCCTGTATTCGATGCCTGGGTTCATGACCATCGACCGGATCGTCGACAAGCAGCACTGGACCACCTTCGACTCGAGCCGCTGCGTCATCACGATCACCAGGGCCGACCAGACCGGGCTGACCGGGACGGCGACGTGCAAGGGCCTGCGCTGGGCGGATGCGCTGAGCAACAGCTTTGAGTCGCCCGAGCCGCCATACATCACGGGTCAGCCGGCGTTCGACGCCGAGATCACGTTCGAGGCGCTCCCCTCAGCGACCCAGGTCGGCTGAGCGGCGGCGTGACCGACCCGGTCATCGACACCCGAGGCCTGGCCAAGCGCTACGGCCACACCGATGCACTGATCGACCTGACGCTGCGCGTCGATGCGGGTGAGATCTTCGGGTTCCTCGGGCCGAACGGCGCCGGCAAGACCACGGCCGTCAAGCTGCTGCTGGGCCTCGCCCGTGCGACCAGCGGCGGAGGGACCGTGCTCGGCGCGCCGCTCGGTGACCGCCGGGCGCGGCGTGGGATCGGGTATCTCCCGGAGCTGTTCCGGTATCAGCCCTGGCTGCGCGCACGGGAGGTGCTCGAGCTCCACGCGGCGCTGCGCTCCGCCGACGGTGGCTCGCGAACTGCTCCCGGCGAGTTCGAGTCCGCGCTCGGCGACGTGGGACTGGCCGACCGCGCGAACGACGGCGTCGGCGGGTTCTCCAAGGGGATGCAGCAACGACTCGGGCTGGCCGTCGCGCTGCTCGGCGGGCCGCAGTTGGTGGTGCTCGACGAGCCGACCTCCGCGCTCGACCCCGTCGGCCGCGCCGACGTCCGGTCGATCGTCCGCCGCGCCCGCGATGCCGGCTCCACGATCCTGCTGAACAGCCACCTGCTGACCGAGGTCGAGCGGGTGTGCGATCGGGTCGCCATCGTCGACCACGGCCGCGTGCTGGCCAGCGGCGCGATGGACGATCTGCTGGGCGAGTCGACGGTTCGCGTTCGTGTCACCGAGCTGCCCCCGGCGGCGCTCGACGGGCTGGGCGCGTTCGGCGCGGTCGAGGCGGTCGAGGACGGCTGGCTGTCGATCGCCGGCGTCGATCCCGATCGGGTACCCGATGTCGTCGCGGCGATCGTCGCGGCGGGTGGACGCGTGCACGCGGTGGAGGCCGGGCGCTCGAGCCTCGAGGACCTGTTCATGCGCCTGGTCGGGCACGGCGATCGCCCCTCGTGAGGGCCATCTGGATCATCGCCCGGCTCACGGTAGCGGAGGCCGCTCGGCGTCGGATCATCTGGGTGCTGCTCGCGCTGACGGTGATCAGCGTGTCGCTGACGACGTGGGGCGTCGAGCGACTCGTGTCGCTCGCCCGCGAGGGCGGCGACACGACGGAGCTCGAGATCCAGGTCGGGGTCTCGCAGGTCCTGATCCTCGTCGCGTTCATGTTCAGCTTCGTGCTGGCGATGACCGCCGCGTTCCTCGGTGCGCCCGCGATCGCCGCGGATCTCGAGTCGGGCGTCGCGCACGCGATGCTGGCACGGCCGATCCGCCGCGCCGACCTCATCGTCGGGCGCTGGATCGGGCTGGTCGCGATCGTGTCGGCCTACGCCGCGGGGTCCGGGCTGCTCGAGATCGCCACGGTCGGGTTCGTCTCGGGCTATACGCCACCGGAGCCGTTGCTCGCGGTCGTGTACCTGTCGGCGCAGGCCACGGTGCTGCTGACGTTCGCGATGCTGCTCAGCACGCGCCTGCCCGCGATCGCGAGCGGGGCGGTGTGCGTGGTCCTGTTCGGGCTCGGCTGGATGGCCGGCGTGTTCGCCGGGATCGGCCGGTTCTTCGATGCGGGGCCGCTGGTCGACGTCGCCGAGGCCTCGCGCTGGCTGCTGCCCAGCGACGGCCTGTGGCGCGGGACGATCTACAGCCTCGAGCCGCCGGCGGTGGTGATCGCCGCGCTGGGCCGCGCCGGCTCGGCCGCCCAGGCCAACCCGTTCTTCGCGATCGCGGCGCCCTCGACGACGTTCATCGCCTGGTCGATCGCCTGGGTCGTGCTGGTGCTCGCGGCCGCCGCGATCTCGCTGGGGCGCCGCGACCTGTAAGGGCGCGCTGACGAGTTCCACGCCCCGGCGACCCGGCTCAATGCGGATCGCCACAGCCTTATGGCGCCCATCGACCTGACTCAGGTCGCCGAATCGACCAAATCGGCTCTCGATCAGGTGGAATGCGCCTCCTGAACCACATCTCGCCGGGTCTGCAGCCTCCGTTGGGCGTCCCGCTCGCCACAAGGCTGCTCTCATCCTCGTTGTTCATGATGCCGACGGAGGCTTCGCGACTGCGGGACCCTTTCGGGGCCGGCTGACCCGATGCCGCGCCGCCATGTCCGCCCGGCCAGCTGTGTCGGGTCGTTCCCACAACGACATCGCGTCGATGGCCCGATCGGGCTGCCGGAGCCAACCGGCCACGGCACGCCCGTCCACTGGAAATGCGTTTCGCAACACGACTCGGTGCGCCGCGACCCGAGCCCGATTGGTCCGACCACCGGCGATCAGCACCCAGGTCGATACCGTCAACGGGTCCCATCCGCGCTCCCGCGCGATCTGCCGTGCAAGGCGGCGGCGCTGGTCCATCGACCCGAGCAGATGGTTCACGTCCACGACGTCGGTCTTCAGCTCGATGACGAGAAGCGCTCGGCGTCCGGGATGCCACGCCAGGATGTCGATGATGCCCCGCTCACCGAAGATCGAAAACGAGACCTCGGGTGCCAGGATCCACTCCGGCAAGGAGGTCGCGAACCAGTTCGCTACCGCCTCGTGCAGTCGCGCGTGACGACTCGCAAGTAATCGATCGAGATCGCCGGCTCGCCATCGCGTCGACCAGGTGACCTGGATCTCGAGCACCCGCGCAATTGACAGGAGGGTCCCGATCGATATCCGTTCGAGGTGACCGCGCTCGATCGCTGAGACCACGGATCGGTCGACCTTGGCCCGGGTCGCGACGTCCACTTGCCGCCAGCCGCGCTTGATGCGAACCGCCCGAAACGAGGCACCCAATCTCTGCATCGAGTCCATCGACCCGAGTCTCGCGACGGACGCTCATCACTGACGTATCGAGGGATCGCCGACCGGTTAACGGCCCGCGGCGGTCAGTTGTGGCGCGGCGTGGCCCAGGGTGGGATCACGTCCGTGGGCATCCCCGGGTGGCTCGCACCGCCACGGCCAGACGGCACCCACGCCGGCCGGTTCGCCGCCGGCTCGTCGGCAGCTGGTTCGCTCGCGGCGGCCTGCTTCTCGACTTCGTCGTCCGGCGGGACCGGCGACCACGAGTCGTTCACCGGGGGCATCGGTGCGAAGTCGCGGAACTGGATGATCTTGCGCTCGAACGTGGCGCGCAGCTCCGGATGCGCCGACTCGACCTCCTCGAAGACTTCTTCCAGCTCCTCGCCGATCAGCTCGTCCCGTTCGATCAGCGCCTTGGCCAGGTGGTGGACGGCCGGCTCCTTCTCGCGCAGCAGTCGCTCGGTCTCCTCGTAGAGCTGGTCGAGCAGCTCGTGCGCTGCGACGAGCACGGGGCCGATCGGCGGCTGATCCAGCTTCTTCATCGGCACGATGACCTTCGTCGGTCCCATGGCGAGCGCGCCGACATAGTCCTCGGCCGCCATCGTGGCGCCCAGGAGATCGCTCGACGGCCCGGTCGAAAGCTTGTCGAGGAACCGATCCTCCACGACGTGCCCGGCCAGCGACACCATGATCTGCGTCTCGATCGAGCGCGCGTACAACGACGTCCGCTCCTCGCGCGGGCGCTGCTGGACGTAGCCGAGCGCGTGGCCGCGGCGGATGATCGTCGCCTTGGAGATCCGGTGTTCCGGCCGCAGGTATCGGGCCGCGACCGCGTGACCCGCCTCGTGGTAGGCGACCTCGCGGCGGTCCGTCAGGTTCCAGGATCGGATCGGCTGCTTGAGCCCGAGGGCGCGTTCGTCGGCGGCGTCCAGCCAGTCCTTGTACGTCAGGAACTCGCGACCGCCGTGATGGGCCTGGATCAGGGCCTCGTTGATGATCGTCTTGATCATGACCGGGGTCCAGCCCATCGAGTCGTTGACCAGCAGCTCCATCGGGATCTCGGGGTCGTGCTGCTTCTGCGAGAGGTAGTGCTGGATGATGTCGCGCCGACCATCGGCATCGGGCTCGTGGACGACCAGCATCCGATCGAGCCGACCGGGCCGGATGAGCGCCTGGTCGAGGACCTCGGGTCGGTTGGTGGCACCGATGACGAACACGAGCGGCTTGAACTTCGCCGGGCCGCGAATGAGCCCGAACCAGCGCAGGATCTTGTAGCGCCAGCGGTCCTCGACGAGCTCGCTCAGCGAGTCCATCTGGTTGAGCAGGGTGTTGAGACCCATGCTGCCGCCGCCCATGAAGCCGCCGACGAACATCCCGCCCTGCTGCGAACCGCGGGACTGTCCGATCGAGTCGAGCTCGTCCATGAACAGGATGCAGGCGCCGCGACGGCCCGGCTCCGCGTACTTGCGCGCGTACCCACGCGCGTCGCGGAACAGCTTCATGATCATCAGCTGGGTCATGCCGACGAACATGCCCTGCAGGGAGCTCGCGTCGATATAGATGAACGGGAGGTTCGCCTCATTGGCGATGCACGCGGCGAGGAACGTCTTGCCGGTGCCCGGTCGGCCGGACAGCAGCATGCCCTTCGGCATCTCGCCGCCACGCAGCTCGAACTCCTTGACGCCTCGCAGGATGCCGACCGTCGTCTTGGCGTGCTCGAGCAGGTCTGGCTGGCCCCGGTAGTTCTCGAACGAGAAGCCGATCTGCTGGTCGTCGGGCGTCACGGTGTACTTCCGCGGACGTGACAGGAACCAGAACAGGATCCCGAACTGGAAGATGATGTACGTGGCCGCAAACGAGAGCTGGAGGGCGAACGCCGGGGCGGCACCGATCAGCCCGATGCCCATCTGGATGACCTGCAGGGTCCCGTTGGCTGCGATCAGGGCGGTGAGCACGATCAGCGCGAGCATCAACCGGAACAGGTTCCTGTCCCAGACGAAGCCGGCGTGGCTGAAGAAGCCGCGGATGCGTGTCATCGGAAGCCCTCGATCGTTCCGCCATCCACCAGGATGACGAGGTTTACCTCGAACGGCAGGCCGTCCGACTTCTCGGCGTGCAGCAGGACCTCAGTGGCGGAGCGACTGCCGTCGACCGCGGTTCCCAACGTATCGACCGACTTCACCTTCTTGATGTCGAAGCGCGTGAACTCGTTGGTCAGGTCCTTGTTGGGCGCTTCGCTCAGCGACGAGCGCATCGCGTCGGAGTCGTTGGCGCCCAGTGCGGCGATGAACTCCTGGGCGACCGCCGGTGGCGGATCGGTGACCGCGATCGCCCCGTCGAAGCCGACCGGCACGGGGCGCGTCCGTTGGAACGTCGTCGCACCGAGCGTCACGCCGCCGACGAACAGCACCAGGGTCAGCGCAAAGAGGAAGACGCGTCGCAGGACCGCGACGACGACCGGGCGCCGAGATGGTCGGGCCACCGCCGGGGCCTCCGCGACCGCCGCGAGCGCATCGGTGGTGACGACCGCGTCCGCGACGGTTGCTTCGCTCGTTGTCGCGGGGGCTTCGATGCCCGGCGCACCGGCATCGACCGGCGGGACTGCCGCGGCCTCGACCGTCGCGTTCGCGGTGGCTTCGATGGCCGGCTCGGTCGCCGGCGCAGGTTCGGTCGACGCGGCCTGCTGGCGTCTCGGGCTCGTCGGGCACGGGCTCCCGGATCGGCTCGGCGGTCATGGCGTCTGCACCGACGGCGGCGGGTTGATGATCGCGGCGTTGCCGGCGACCGTCAGCACGCGCCAGGCGAGCTGGTCGTCCGCGCCACTGCCATCGACGACGTGTGATGCGTAGGCGTGCAACGTGATCCCGCCGCCGATGATCCACGACCCGAGGTGGACGGGCGGATCGACCTTCTGGTACTCGGCTTTGAAGCGCGCCGCCTTGAGCTTGGTGTCGGCGCTGGCGTTGAACCGCTCGAGCGTCGGCTGGTCGTCGCTCACGTAGGCATCGATGAACGTCCGCGCGACGGGCGACTCGGTGGCCGTGCCTGACTCGACCTGCGGCTTCGCGCTGAAGTCGGCCGCAACCGTCGGCACGAGGAACCCGAGCAGGCCCCCAACGGCGACGGTTGCCGTCGCCTTCGTGATCCGTCGCATCCAGACTCGACGTCGCTGCATCGATCCCTCTTCGGTTGCCATCCCGAGCGTCGTGGCGCGCAGTGTAGTGCCCTTCGCCGTACGTTGACGTCGACGGCGTGGCCTGCGGTCACCACAGGATTCGTCGCGCTCGCGAAGTTGGATGCCGGACGCCGCGCCGGATGGCCCGGTTCCGGGGCGCTCAGCGGGTGCGCGTCACCTTCGAGAGGTTCCTGGGCCGCTCGGGATCGAGACCACGGGCGCGCGTCAAATGCAGCGCGTGCAGCTGGCCCACGACGATCGACACGATCGGCCCGAGCCACTCCGGCGTGCCCGCTGGCAGCGCGAACGGCCAGCGCGCGAGCGCGAGCGCGTCCGGCTGATCGGAGACGACCGCGATCACGGCGTCGAGGTCGTCGCGCAACCGCTCGAGCAGCGCGGTGAGCGGAGCCTGCGGTCGGACCCGGGCGGACGGTTGCGAGGACCGGGACGCCCGGCTCGAGCAGCGCGAGCGGACCGTGCTCGAAGTCGGCGGCGGAATACGGGTCGGCGAAGACCCGCGCCAGCTCCTTGAGCTTGAGCGCCCACTCGCGGGCTGTCGCGTATTCGTACCCGCGCGCGAGGACGAGCAGGCGATCGGCGTCGGCCTGGTCGGCGGCCATCGACTCGATAGCGGGCTCGAGCCCGATCGCCCCGGCGATCGCGTCCGGGATCGCGGCCAGCGCGCCGACGTCCGCCGCGTCCCCGGTCATCGCGGCCGACAGCGAGGCGATCGCCAGCAGCTCGGTCGTGTAGGTCTTGGTGGCGGCGACCGCGAGCTCGGGGCCCGCGCCGAGATCGATGCACGCCTCGGCGGCCGTGGCGAGCGGTGACGCCGGGTCGTTGGTGATCGCCAGCGTCGGCGCGCCCTGCCGCCGGCCGGCATCGATGACGGCAACGACGTCCGGCGACGCGCCCGACTGGCTGATGCCGACGACGAGCGATCGATCGAGGCGCGGGTGCGCGCCATACAGCGAGATGACCGACGGCGTGCTGAGCCCGACCGACAGGTTGTGCCGCACACCAAGGACGTACTGCGCGTAGATCGCCGCGTGGTCGCTGGTGCCGCGGGCGGCGATGACGACGTGGTCGACGTCGCGGGCCCGAAGCGCTTCGGCGAACGGCCCGACGACGTCCGGGGCTCGACGCAGGAAGCGGGCGGCGACCTCGGGCTGTTCGAGGATCTCGTCGCGGAGCGTCACGCGTGGACGGGCAGGCGGACCGGGATGCTGCCTCGGGCCCGCGCCTCGCCGGCGAGCACGTCGGCCAGCGCGTCGAGCGACCCTGGCAGGATCGAGTAGGTGGCGAGCGCGGTCACGCCGGCCGGGTACGCGGCGACGTCCCACGGGCCGCGCATCGCGACCGCGATCGTCGGGGTGCCGGTCGCGGCGATGGCGTCGACGAGCTGGATCTGGGACCGGAGGCGATGGCCGTCGATCGTGCCGACGACGACGTGGTCGGCGGCGACGGCACGCTCGCGGATCGCGGCGATCGATGCCGCGTCGGGCTCGGGTTCGACGACCACCTCGTCCACGTCGGCATGGTAGCGGCGGAGCGCGGCGGCGAGCGCGGGTCGGACGGTCGAGGACGTGTCGGCCGGGGTGAGGTCGGTCGGTCGGGGCATGACCGCGAGGACGCGGCCGCCCTCGTCCAGGCCGGAGTGGCAGCAGCCCGCCCGGATCCGCGACCAGCGTGATCGACCGCGCGGCGAGCTCCGCGGCCAGGGCCTGGTGCTCCGCGCCGCCGACCACCGCGACGTCGGGCGTCGCGACGCGAGAGGCGGCCGCCCGAAGCCACGCACGGAGCGCGGCAAGACGCCGTTCCGTGCCAGCCAGCTCGGAGGGGTCGAACAGCTCCCGGTCCGCGGCACGGACCAGCGTGTGCTCGATCCGCTCGAGTGCCTCGGGATCCGCGGACGCGAGCAGCAGGTCGACGCCGGCACGGATGGCCGCGACGACATCGACCGCCTGGTCCGGGCCCTGGGCGAGTGCCCGCATGTCGAGCGCGTCGGAGATCGTCACGCCCTCGAACCCGAGGTCCCGCCGGAGCAGGTCGGTCATCACGGCCCGCGACAGCGTCGTCGGCAGGTCCGCCCGACCGCTCACCGCCGGCAGCGCGAAGTGGCCGGACATCGCCATCTGTGCCCCGGCCGCGAAGGCGGCACGGAACGGCGCGAACTCGCGACCCTCGAGCACGTCCCGCGAAGCGGACACGGTGGCGCCACCGTGATGCGGGTCGGTCGATGCCTCGCCGGCGCCCGGTGCGTGCTTGACGGTGGCGGCGACGCCGGCCGATTGGAGGCCGCGGACCATCGCCACGCCGTGCCGAGCAACGACCGCCGGGTCGTCGCTGAACGCCCGGATGCCGAGCGCCGGATTGGCCGGGTTCGACGCGACGTCGAGCACCGGCGCGTAGACGACGTTGACGCCCATCGCCCGCGCCTCGAGACCGATCGCCCGCCCGACCCGCTCGGTCAGCTCGACGTCGTCGACGGCGCCGAGCGCCATGTTGCCGGCGAACGGCGTCGAGCCGTCGCCGAGCGCGATGAACTGCCCGCACTCCTGGTCCGCGGCGATGAGCAGCGGGCCGCTCGCGCCGCTCGCCGCCGATTGGACGCTCGCCGTCAGCGCCCGCACCTGCTCCGGCGACCGAACGTTCAGGTGCCGGAACAACGTCACGCCCGCCGCCGGCGCCGACGCCAATCGATCGGCGATCCGCCCCGGCAGCACCTCGCCCTCGAACGCGAGCATCACCCGCCCGAGGATCGGGTCGGTCACCCCTTGACCGCCCCCGACAGGCCGCGCACGAAGTAGCGCTGCACGACGATGAAGAACAGGAGGATCGGGACGACCGTCATCGTCACGCCCGCCGCGATCGAGCGGAAGTCGGACGAGAAGAACCCCTGCAGGGCCGCCAGCCCCACCGGCAGCGTCATGCCCTTCGGCGTGTGGAGCATCAGCGACGGCCAGAGGAAGTCGTTCCACGACGTCACGAACGTGAAGATCGCGACCGCCGCCAGCGAGGGCCGGACGATCGGCAACAGGATCGACCACCAGATCCGCCACTCCCCCGCCCCGTCGACCCGCGCCGCGTCGATCAGCTCGTTCGGCACGCCACGGAACGCCTGGCGCAGCAGGAAGATGTTGAAGGCGCTGACGATGTTCGGGAAGATCAGCGCCGGCAGCGTGTCGTAGTAGTGGAAGACGTTGACCGCGAGGATGAAGCTCGGGATGTAGGTGAGCTGCGCGGGCACGATCAACGTCGCGAGCAGCAGGTAGAAGATCGCTTCCCGCCCGATGAACCGCATCTTGGCCAGCGGGTAGGCGGCAAGCGCCGCGACCAGCATGTTGAGCAATCCGGTCGCCACGGCCACGGTCGTCGAGTTCAGGAAGTAACTCAGGATCGGGAGGCTGTCCCAGACCTTGACGTAGTTCGCGATCGTCGGCGACGCCGGAAAGAACTGCGGCGGCACCGAGGTGATCGGGTCGGTCGGCCCCTTGATCGACGTCAGGAACATCCACGCGAATGGGAACACCGTGATCACCGCGATCGCGGTCAAGACGAGATACCACGCGCCGTCCTTGAGCCATCGATTACGACGCGCCGCCCGCCGGCCCGGTCGCTCGGCGACGACCACGTCCGTCGCGGGCGCCACGCGACCCAGGTCGATGCCGCTCACCGCTCGCCCTCGGGGTTGCCGCGTTCGAGCGCGCGCACGTTGGCGATCGAGAAGCCGAGCGTGACCACGAGCAGCACGATCGCGATGGCCGAGGCGTAGCCCGCGTTCTGCCGTTCGAACGCCTGCTCCCACAGGTAGAAGACCATCGTGACGCCGCTATTGAGCACGCCGCCGGTGCGGTTGGTCAGGACGTAGATCTCGTCGAAGACCTTGAGCGCCGCGAGGCTCGAGATGACCGCCACGAACACGATCTGCGGCCGGAGCGCGGGGATGCTGACGTAGCGGTGCTTCTGGAAGTCGGTGGCGCCGTCGATGCGGGCCGCGTCGTACAGCTCCTCGGGCACGTTCTGGAGCCCAGCCAGGAAGATCACCGAGTAGTAGCCGATGCCCGCCCAGATCGTCAGCAGCATCGCGATCGGCAGGACGAGGGACGGCGTCGAGAGCCACTGGATGGGGTCGTGGATGACGCCCCACGACTGCAGCACGCTATTGATGAAGCCGCTGCGGTCGAACAGCCAGCGCCACGACAGCCCGATCGCGATGCTGCCGCTCACCGCCGGCACGAAGTACAGCGCGCGGTAGATGTGGATGCCGCGCAGCTTCCGGTTGACGACGATCGCGAGGATGACCGACAGCACGATCAGGATCGGGGTGACGATCAGGTACAGGAATGAGTGCAGGAGCGCGAGCTTGAACGTGTCGTCGTCGAGCAGGCGGACGAAGTTGTCGAGGCCGACGAAGACCGGCGGCCGGACGATGTCGTAGTCGGTGAGGCTGTAGTAGAGGACCGCACCGATCGGGTAGAAGACGAAGATCCCGAGGAGGACGAGCGCCGGCAAGAGGAAGAGGTACGGCGTCGCGGTTCGCTTGTGGATCATCGGTCGGTCAGGCTCGTCGGCTCAGTCGGCTCAATCGGGTCGGAGATGGTGCGGCCCGCCTCCTGGGGGAGAGAGGCGGGCCGCTTGGTTGCTGCGACTACTGGAGCAGCTTGTTGGCTGCCGCGACGGCGTCGGACAGGGCCTGCTGCGCCGGCACGTCGCCGAACAGGGCCTTCTCGATCGCGTCGAGGACGATGGCGTTGACGTCGGCCTTCTTGGGGATCGTCGGCACGATGTCGGCGTACTTGGCGATGGTCTCGCCAGCGACCGGCCGTGCGCTGTCCTCGATCTTCTCCGGCGTCGAGCTGAAGTACGGATCCTCGAACGCCTTGGCGGACGAGGGATAGACGGCGGACTGCTTGGCCAGTTCGATCATCGTGCGTGGATTGGTGAAGAACTGGGCCAGCGCCATGGACGCGTTGGGGAACTTGGTGTCGGCCTTGACGGACATGCCCATCAGGCCCTTGCCGAGGACGCCGGACGCACCGACCGGAGCCGGAACGACCGCCAGGTCCTCGTAGAGCGACGCGTTGTTGGACTTGACCTCGCGGATCAGGTTCGGGCCGGTCTGGTAGAACGGCGCCTGCCCAGCCGAGAAGATCAGCAGGCCGACGCGGTCGTCCTTGGTCGTCAGCGCGGTGTTGTCCACGGTGCCGGCCTTGACCATGTCGACGTACATCTGGAGCCACTTGACCGCGTCAGGCGAGTCGAACGTGAAGCTCTTCCCGTCGTCGGCGATGACCTTGACGTTGCCCTCGTAGACCATCTGCGCGAGCAGGTCGTTGACGGTCAGCCGCAGGTCGCAGACCGTGTTGGCCTTGTCCTTCAGGGTCTGGCACAGCGCGGGCAGCTCGGCGACGGTCTTCGGGAAGTCCTCGACCTTGAGCCCGGCCGCTTCGTAGAGGCGCTTGTTGATCAGCTCGACGCTGACGCCCTGGTAGAACGGGAACTGGTAGTTCTTGCCGTTGACGTTCTGCGACTTCCAGAGTCCCTCGAAGTACAGGTCCTTGACGGGCTGCGGGACGCCGCTGTCGAGGTCGAGCAACAGGCCGCGGGTGGCGTAATCGGACACCCAGCCCTCACCGACCGACAGGTTGATCACGTCCGGCGCGTTGCCGGCCGCGAACGAGTTCTTGAGGTCGTCCTGGAAGGTCGCCTGATGATCTTCCCAGTTGACCTTGACGCCCGGGTACGTCGCCTGGAACCGGGTGATGCCGTCCTTGATCCACGTGTCGAACGTCGGCGACAGCCAGAACGTCCACATGCCGATCTCGGCGTTGGCCTCGACGTTCGGGATGACCGCCTCGGCCGGGTCGGCCGCGAGCGGTGACGGGGCGACCGATGCCGGTGCCTCGCTCGGGGCGGTGCTGGCGTCGGTCGACGGGGCCGGAGCCTGTGACGCGGGCGCCTGGGATGCCGGCGTCGAGCCGGTGCATGCCGAGATGGCGAGCAGTGTCGCCATCAACAGCGTGATGGGTCGCTTCCTGGTGTCCATCGCTCCTCCTAGGTGGTCCGTTGGTCCTGCGGTTCGGTGGTTCCGCGGTGACGGGTGGGTGGTGGTGGTCGTTGGTCGTCCGGTGGGTGCCGGCTGGGCGGTTCCGCCCGCCGGCTGGGTCTGGGGATCGGGTCAGGCGTGGCTCACCACCTCCGATCCCTGGATGGCGCTCCGTGCCACCGCGACGGCGCCCCATGCGCCGGCCTCGGCTTCGGGTGGCAGGACGTCGACGATGTCGGCCGGCAGCAGCTCGGCCGCCTGGTCGGACGCAGCTCGCAACCGCGCGAGCTCCCGGCGCAGCGGGCGCTCGAACGGTTCGCCGGCGTGGGACACGCCCCCGCCGACGACCACGCGCTCGACGTCGTACGTCATGACCAGCGTGTGGATGGCCCACGCGAGGCGGCGCCCGACGTCCTCGACGAGGTCCGTGGCGCTCGGGTCACCGGCGACGGCCGCCGCGTAGACCTCCTGGGGGGAGTTGGCGTTCGCGCGGCGGGCGATCGATGGGCCAGAAACAAGTGCTTCGAGGCAGCCGTGCTGGCCGCAGGCGCAGCGCGGCCCGTCGGGGTCGACGATGGCATGGCCGATCTCGCCGGCGAGACCCCGCGCGCCGCGATGCAGTCGACCGTCGAGGATCACGCCGGCCGCGATGCCGGTGCCGACCGCGAGGTAGGCGAGATCTGTTGTGGCGGGGTGTTGCGTGCCGGCAGCCGTCCCGCGCTGGTGGAGGCCGATCGCCGCGGCCCTGACGTCGTTCTCGATGACCACGGGTCGCCCGATGACCGCCTCGAGACCGTCCTTGAGCGCGAGATCCGTCCAGCCGAGGTTGACCGCGAGCGTCACGTGGCCGCGCTCCGGGTCGACCCGGCCGGGGACGCCGACGCCGACCGCGATGAGGTCGTCGCGCCTGAGACTCGCGTTCGCGAGCGCCTCGTCGAGCGCGGCGGCGATGGCCGGTACGGCGCCGTCCTGGTCGCCCACGGAGGAGACGTGGGTAGCGCGACCGAGGACGGCGCCGTCGGCGTCGACGATGAGGACTGCGATCTTGGTGCCGCCGATATCGATCCCGGCGACCAGGCCCGGGCGGTGGCCGTTGACCTGGTCGAGGTCGTCGATCATCGGTGCACCGTCAGGCCGAGCTCGCGGGTCAGCAGCAGGGCGCACGCGCCGAGCAGCACGACGTCCTCGCCGCGGCCGGCGTCGAGGATCCGGACCTCGCGCGCGAGCGGGCCGAGCGCGCGCCGGCGGGCCTCGTCCCGGATCGCGTCGAACAACGGGTCGCCGAGCGCTGTGACGGTCCCGAGGATCGAGATCTGGCGGACGTCGAGCGTGCCGGTCAGGTTGGCGATCGCCGACCCGATCGCGCGGCCGGCGGCGCGGACCACGGGGAGGACGCGGTCATCGCCGTCGGCCGACGCGCGGGCGAGGTCGTCGATGGTGGTGGCCGTGGCACCGGCCGCGGCGGCGTCGCGGAGGATCGCCGGGGCGCTGGCCACGGTCTCGAGGCAGCCGAAGCGGCCGCAGTGGCATTCGATGCCGTCGGGGTCGACGACCACGTGGCCGATCTCGCCGGCGCCGTCGCCGTCGCCACCGAACAGCTGGTCCCTGAGGATGAGTCCGGCGCCGACGCCGCGACCGACCTTGATCGCGACGAGGTTGTGGGGTCGGTCCTCGCCGTCGAAGAGGTACGTCGCGAAGGCCGCCGCACGGCTGTCGTTGGCGACGACGGTGGGAAGGCCGTGGCGCTCTTCGAGGATCGTGGCGAGGGGGAGGTCCTGCCAATCGAGCCCGACTGCCCAGCGGACCGTGCCCTCCTGGTCGACGATCCCTGGGGTGCCGACGCCGATCCCGAGGATCGGGCTGGTCGCCTCTGCGCGGACGTCCTCGATCAGGTCGTGGACGAGCGCGACGGCGTCGTCCCCGTCGCGGCCATCGAGATCGCGTTGGCGTCTCGTGGTCAGCTCGCCGCGGAGGTTGGCGAGGGCCGCGGTGAAGGTGCGCTCGGAAAGGTCGACCGCGATGATCGTGCGGGCGTCGGCGTTGAGGGCGACGAGGGTCGGCTGCTTGCCGCCGGTGCTGGGGCCGCGGCCGACATCGGTGGCGAGGCCGTCACGCTCGAGGTCGCTGACGAGCTCGCCGACACTGGTGCGGGTGAGGCCGGTCAGCCGGGCGATGTCCGCGCGCGAGATCGGGCCGAGGTCGTAGAGCGCGCGCAACACGAGCGCGGCGTTGTGCGCGCGGGTCTGGGCGTGGGTCGCCTTGGGAAACTCGGTGCGCGCCACGGTCGGTGCTGGACCCTCCGTCCCTCCCGGTCGCGCCGCCGGCACCTCCGCAGCGACTTCGTCCGGTGAGTTGACAAAGCGCATCGTAGGCATGGAGCGCACTTTGTCAATAGGCCGGACAAAGTTCCTACGCCGCGGCACCGGTGCCCGCGTGAACGCCGAGGGCCGCATCAGCGCTGAGGG
This sequence comes from uncultured Chloroflexia bacterium, assembly GCA_963788235.1. Lineage (GTDB taxonomy): Bacteria > Chloroflexota > Limnocylindria > Limnocylindrales > CSP1-4 > SPCO01. The sequence goes on from CAWBFV010000008.1 coordinate 145,358, forward strand.
GCCGCCCGTGGCAGAACATCCACGTGGAGACTGTTATGGCCGATCAACAGCCGCAGATCGGGCGGTTTCCTCACCTAACCCGTCACGGGATGAATGCTCTGCCGCCAAACGGTGGCCGAGGCGCCATACCAGTCCTCAGGTGAACGTTCTGCCACGTAGCGGCCGGGCTCGCGAGGATTTGACTACTCGCCGAGCAGCATCGCCTCGAACTCCGCCGCGTTCTTCACCGCGCACGCTCGGTGGTCGTTGTTGAAATAGACGTACCCGGATCGACCGGCGCCGTCCGGCAACTCGCCCAGCCGCTCGACCCACGACTGGAGCGACCGCTCTCCGTAGCACGGCCGTGGAGTGGCACTCCCCTGGTGCAGTCGCAGATACGTCCAGCCGCTCGTGGACCACAGCGGCGTGATCGGCCCCCGCCGATCAGCCAGCACGAACGCCGCCTCGTGCCGTCGAAGCACCTGGCACAGCTCCGGCACGAACCAGCTCTTGTGCCGCGGCTCCACCGCGACCCGCACGTCACGCCCGAACGCCTCGAGCGTCCGCTCGAGCCGCTCCAGGTCGATCCCGAGCGACGGCGGCAGCTGGAGCAGGATCGGCCCGAGTCGGACGCCCAGCTCGCCGGCGCGCTCCATCAGGAATTCGACCGGTTGCTCGGGATCGACCAGCCGGCGGATGTGCGTCAGGTACCGACTCGCCTTCACCGCGAACACGAACCCGTCGGGCACCGCGTCGCGCCACCCGCGGAACGCCGACGCCGCCGGCATCCGATAGAACGTGACGTTGAGCTCGACTGTGTCGAAGTGCTCGGCGTAGAACGCCAATCGATCGCCCGACTTGATGAAGCGCGGGTAGAACGACCCGCGCCAATCCTTGTAGTCGAACCCGGACGTCCCGACGAGGAGGGTCACGGCATCAGGGTCAGACGTACCTCGCTACGCGCGCGACCCTCTTCGGCTCTTCCAGGTTGCGGGTGCCTCAGGTCCGCTACCCGGCGCGTCGTACGCCGCCGAACCCGCCGCGTCGGCGCGAGCTTGCGGGCGGCGAGCTGCGTCCAGCTGGAGACGGCCGCGACCTCGCCGACCGGGTCCGCGAGCCAGGCCCGGACGGCTCGGCCATCGGTCGGGAACGCGGCGCGGAGCACGGATCCGGTGCGCCGCCAATCGGGCGCGGTTGGTCCTGCCGGCCGGCCACGATGACCCACGTCGAGACGGTGAGCGGGTCCCAGCCACGGTCGCGGACGATCTTGCGGATCAGGCGCGCCTTCTCCCCGACCTTCCCGATCAGCTGGTTGACGTCGACGATGTCGGTCTTCAGCTCGATGACGAGGATCGCGCGGCGACCGGGGTGCCAAGCCACATGTCGACGACGCCGCGCTCGCGGTAGATCGGAGAAGGACACCTCCGGCGCGAGGACCCAGTGCGGGCAGCTAGTCGACGAACCAGCGAGCGACCGACTTCGTGGAGCAGGGAGTGGCGCGCGTTGAGCATTCGATCGAGGTCGCCGGCTCGCCATCGCGCGACAAGATCGAGCTTGAGTCCAACGCGCCGGCAGATCTGCCGGAGCGTGCGAGCGTGAGGGAGCCCGGATGGCCACGTTCGACTCGTGAGATCGTCGCCGGGAGACGCCCGAGCGTGTAGCGAGATCGACCTGGCGCCAGCCACGCCTATCCGAACGGCCCGTATCGTCGAACCGAGTCTCACGTCATCCACGGCGGAGTCTCGCTGATGGCCGCTCTACCGGCAGTTACCTGGCAGCCGCCACAGCGCGCGGACTGGAGGCCATGCCGCCAAATGTCGGCGCACGGCGACCTTAGGTGCGATGGAGGCGAGTCAGGCTCGGAAAGGACCCGGTCGTGCTCGACCGAACGCGCGTGGCGTCAGAGCGGCCAGGATCGGATGCAGACGAGCCTAAGGACGTCCGGGGGCGACTTGTGGCGGATCGAGGCTCTGTCCGTGAATGTGTCTGCCAAACTGCACGTTCGTTCGGTATCATGCCCGTGGAAACCTGGTCGATAAGGCACTGCGCGCGCGTGGACAGACCGACCGCTGAGTGTGGACGAGACGCCGCTCAGCGTGGACGGCCACCGATCGTGCGTGGAAACCGCCAAACCACCACATCTAGCGCCGCGGCACGCCGACCGACCACAACATCTTGTGTTTAGGGGTTGACGCTCGAACCCTCGAAGCGTATCGTTATCCGGGTCGAACGATCGCCCGAGCAGCCCTTCCTGACGCTCCCGCCAGCCCCCATCACGCGGCGGTGATGCGCCCCCAGGACCACTCGACGAACCAGACGACGCAGAGGATGCGGCAGCTACCGCAGTTGACCACCGGAGCGGTGAGGGAGACAGACCAGATGGCTCGAGCCAACGGCACCACGACGTCGGTTGAGGCGAAGCCCCGGGCAGTCTGCTGCTACAAGTGTCGGAACTGCGGTACGCCGCCACGCCGGCCCCTACGGCGCGAGCTTCGATGGCACGGACCCCAATGCCAAGCCGACCAAGGGCCTGACGTTCGAGCGCCGCTGGACCACCCCGGGCATCCACCCCTACGACGAGATCACCTGGGAGTACCGGACGGCCGGCATCTCCAGCGAGTCCGGCAAGAGCGTCTTCGAGCAGAAGGACGTCGAGGTCCCGAACTTCTGGTCGCAGCTCGCCACCAACGTCGTCGTCAGCAAGTACTTCCGCGGCCACCTCAACACCGAGGAGCGCGAGACCAGCGTCCGCCAGCTCATCGATCGGGTCGTCAACACGATCACCGGCTGGGCCGAGACGCAGCACTACTTCGCCAGCGACGAAGATCTAAGAACCTTCCAGGCCGAGCTCACCCACCTGCTCGTCCACCAGAAGATGAGCTTCAACTCGCCGGTCTGGTTCAACGTGGGCATCGAGAAGCGCCCGCAGTGCTCAGCCTGCTTCATCAACTCGGTCGACGACTCGATGTCCTCGATCATGGACCTCGCCAAGACCGAGGCGATGCTCTTCAAGTTCGGCTCCGGCGCCGGCTCCAACCTGAGCACGATCCGCAGCTCCAAGGAAAAGATGTCCGGCGGCGGCACCGCCTCGGGCCCGGTGAGCTTCATGAAGGGCTACGACGCCTTCGCCGGCGTCGTGAAGTCGGGTGGCAAGACCCGGCGCGCGGCCAAGATGGTCATCCTCGATGCCGACCACCCGGACATCCTCGAGTTCGTCGACTCGAAGCTCAACGAGGAGAAGAAGGCCTGGGCGCTGATCGAGCAGGGCTACGACCCGAGCTTCACCGGCGAGGCCTACGGATCGGTCTTCTTCCAGAACGCCAACCACTCCGTCCGCGTGACCGACACGTTCATGGAGGCCGTCGAGAAGGACCAGGAGTGGACGACCCACAACGTGGTCGACGACGCTCCGGCCGACACCTACAAGGCCCGCGAGATCTTCCGGCGCATGGCCGAGGCGGCCTGGGTCTGCGGCGATCCCGGCATCCAGTACGACTCGACGATCAACGACTGGCACACGTCCGCGAACACGGATCGCATCTACGCGAGCAACCCGTGCTCCGAGTACATGTTCCTCAACGACACCGCGTGCAACCTCGCCAGCCTCAACCTGATGAAGTTCGTCGACGCGGACGGCGAGTTCGACCCCGAGGCGTACCGGTACGCCGCGAAGCTGACGATCACGGCCCAGGAGATCCTCGTCGACAACGCGAGCTACCCGACGCCGCGCATCGAAGAGAACTCACACAAGTTCCGACCGCTCGGGCTCGGCTACGCCAACCTCGGCGCGCTGCTGATGAGCCGCGGTCTCGCCTACGACTCCGACGAGGGGCGCAACTTCGCCGCGGCCCTGACCGCGATCATGCACGGCGAGGCGTACAAGCAGTCATCGATCATCGCGCGCGACCACGGCGGCCCGTTCGTCGAGTACAAGAAGAACGAGCAGCCGTTCCTGCGGGTCATCGGCAAGCACCGCGATGCCGCCTATCGGATCCCGGTCGATGGCGTCCCCGCCAACCTGATCCGCAACGCCCACCAGGTCTACGACGAGGCGCTCGAGCTCGGCAAGAAGTACGGCTACCGCAACGCGCAGGTGACCGTGCTGGCCCCGACCGGGACCATCGCGTTCATGATGGATTGCGATACGACCGGGGTCGAGCCCGACATCGCGCTGATCAAGTACAAGAAGCTGGTCGGCGAGGGCTTCCTCAAGATCGTCAACCAGACGGTGCCGGCCGCGCTCAAGAAGCTCGGCTACACCGCGACCCAGGTCGAAGAGATCCTCGAGTACGTCAACGATCGCGAGACGATCGAGGGCGCGCCGCACCTCAAGGCCGAGCACCTGTCGGTCTTCGATTGCGCCTTCAAGCCGGCCAACGGCGTGCGGTCCATCCACTACATGGGCCACGTCCGGATGATGGGCGCGATCCAGCCGTTCATCTCCGGCGCGATCAGCAAGACCGTGAACATGCCGGAGGCCGCGACGGCCGACGAGATCGAGCAGGTCTACCTCGAAGGCTGGAAGCTCGGCCTCAAGGCGATCGCGATCTACCGCGACAACTCGAAGCGCAGCCAGCCGCTGTCGACCGGCAAGAAGACCGGCGGCGAGGCGATCGATACCGAGGCCGTGGCCCAGCTCAAGAAGGAACTGGCCAAGGCGCAGAAGGAGGCGGCCCTCCCCCATCGACGTCGACTGCCGGCGGAGCGCGCGGCGCTGACCCATCGGTTCGACATCGCCGGCCACGAGGGCTACATCACGGTCGGTCTCTACCCGGACGGACAGCCGGGCGAGATCTTCCTGAAGATGGCCAAGGAAGGGTCCACGGTCTCGGGGTTGATGGACTCCTTCGCGACGACCGTCTCCGTTGCGTTGCAGTACGGCGTTCCGCTGCGCGACCTGGTCAACAAGTTCGCGCACGTCCGGTTCGAGCCGTCGGGCTTCACCGGGCAACCAGGAGATCCCGATCGCCAAGTCGATCGTCGACTACATCTTCCGGTGGCTGGGATCCCGGTTCCTGTCGACCGACGAGAAGGCCTCGCTGGGTCTCGTCGATCGCTCGGCGATCAGTGAAGCGGTGTCGGACACGCCGGCGCCTTCGCTTTCCGCCCCGGTGACCAGCGTCGCGTCCCAGTCGGATCCGACGCCGACAACCACCATCACCAAGCCCGACCCGGCCGACGACGTCGGCCAACAGGGAGCAGGGGGAAATTTCCGGGACCTCCGAGGCGGTGACTCCTCCACCCGCCTCGGAGGTTCCACCTACCGCAGTCGACGCCTCACCGAAGGAAGAGTTCGCGGTGATCGCGACCAACGGTCACGCCAACGGGCACACGACCAACGGCAACGCCAAGACCGGGAACGGCAACGGCGGCGGGAGCGGTGCGATCTCGCTGAGCCTGGGGGCGACGAAGGTCAGCTTCCAGACCCAGGCGGACGCCCCGTCGTGCGCCGAATGCGGCTCGATCATGGTCCGCAACGGCAGCTGCTACAAGTGCCTGAACTGCGGGAGCACGTCCGGCTGCAGCTAGGGTTAGCCACCTCCGACAAGGCACAAGTCCGGTCGCACGCTTGGCCGGTCGCTCGAATTGTCGATGGCCGAGAAGAGGAGTTTGTTCGCCGACTATGCCGTGCCCCCGCCGTACGCGATCGGCGTCGATATCGGCATGCGGCGTCGCCCAAGATCGTCGAGACCGACTTGCTCCCCGCGGTGGCGGAAAGACCGCACAGCGGTTGATGGTTGAGCAGCGAAGCCGAGAGGCCGGCGGCTTCCTGTGCGTGAAGTACGACACGTTTGATCAGCCACGAGGCTTCAGGCCGTCTGACTCGTCTTGGTCGTACCACATGAAATCAGGTCTGCCGCCTCATCCTTCTGGGCCTCGCTATTGACGCTGGAGGATTTGCCCGAGCGAGCCGAGCGACTCACCAGCGCACAGAAGTCCCTGTTGAAGTACCAAGTCAACCGTTTCCTTGGAAGTTTGAGCGCTCAGGAAATTGAGACAGGCATCTCGTCAATAAAGAGCTTCGGGGACAGGGCTAAAGATCTCTGGAATAGATATGGCGGACCCGTGGCGACTGTGATCGAGGCGATCCTTCGCAAAGCGCAGATTGCCGACCTTGAATTGCCGGATCGCTTGCCCGACGAGACGAAAGTTGACGAGTCGCTTCGGTTCCATTTCGAGCGTCTCGTGGTGGCGGCGCAAGCTCTTGGATATACGTCCGTCTACGTACTTGTTGACAAGATCGACGAAATCGACATCACAAGTACGGATGCGAGCGCAGCCTACGAGTTCATCCGGCCGCTCGTGAACGACTTGCCCACGCTGGACGCAGTCGGTGTCGCATTCAAGTTCTTCCTGTGGGATCGGATCGAAGATGACTACCGCTCGGGGAGGAGGCCGCCCAGATCGGATCGAAATCCACAACTTGAAATGGAACGTGGCAGAGCTTGAGCAGATGCTGGCGGCCCGACTGAGAACTTACTCCGACCGCCGGGTAGAAAGCCTCAACGATCTACTGTGCCCTGACAGCTCCGCATTGAGCTGCATCGGCTAGCCGCGATTTTGCGGCGGGAAGTCCACGAGCAGATGATTCGTATGGCCTCCCGAATTGTTGGAGAGCAAACCCGGCTGAGCGATGACGCCGAGTGCCTTCAGATGCAATCGATTTGGCGGGGAATTCGAACATTCAGCGACGAGCGTTCGCTCGAGCTGCTGGGCAACTCTCAGATGTTGCAGGAGCTGCTGACGAGTGGGGTCCCCGACGTTCACGGTCAACCGGCTGGCAAACGACATCTTCCGGATCAGTACACAAGCTGCGCGAAGCAAAGTGCAGAAATGGACCAATACCGGCCTCGTCGGACAGATCGGGGATCTCCCGAATCGGGGCAACAGGCCCATGTACCTTTACGGGGCGGCCGACCCCCGCCTCGCGATCGCGATGCTTCCCGGGGAGCCTGTGGACGAGATCTGCGCAAATACGCCTACGAGTGTCCCGCCTGCAAGTCCGTTCAAAACACGGCGGAATTGAGCAGTCATGCACTGAGTGCGGAGCCCGGTTTGAGACAGAGGACGCTGCCAGCGTCCTGACGTCCGTGCGGTCGACGAGCCATCCAAGGACCATCAAGGTCAGTGAACCTCCACGATAGTGTTCTCTCGTCCCAGAAGCGAGTGAGCTCCAAGCACTCGACCTTCTACGGCTGCAGTTGCAGCCAGTGGATGAAATTGCCGTCCGACGTCGAACTCCCGAGCTATCTGAGCTAACTGCGTGGCCTGGGCCGGCTGAACCGAAACGTTCCACGCGGTGGCTCGGCACGCAGGCGATCCTGATCGAAGGACTTCGGCCGGTCGGTCTGAGGTCGTTGACCTGTGCCGTACGTCGCCTCCCCATCCCACAACGGCGACGTCAGCGTGGGACTGAACCCTCGAGCACGTCCGGGTTTTCGGGCTCAGCTCCACTCGACCCGGTAGCATCGCGGTCCCCGCTTCGGAAACATCTGATGCTCCTGACCATCACGCTGACGAAGCCGCCCGCCACCGACCTCGGCTACTTGCTGCACAAGAACCCGGGTCGCGTGCACACGCGCCCGCTGGCCTTCGGCCCGTCGCACGTCTTTTACCCAGAGGCGTCGGACGAGCGATGCACCGCCGCCCTCCTCCTCGACATCGATCCGGTCGGCCTCGTCCGGGGCCGCGACCCGGGCCATCGCTCGAGCCCTACGTGAACGATCGGCCCTACGTCGCCTCGTCGTTCCTGTCGGTCGCGCTCGCGGACCAGTTCGGAACCGCGATGAACGGTCGGAGCAAGGAGCGCCAGGAGCTGGCTGATCAGGCACTCCCGTTCGAGGTCGGGATCCCGGTCATGCCGGCGCGCGGCGGCGACGCGCTGATCCGGAAGCTGTTCGAGCCGCTCGGCTACACCGTCACGTCGGCCGGCTACCCGCTCGACGCGACGTTTCCGTTGTGGGGCGACGCGCCGTACCAGACCGTCACGCTCTCGGGCGAGGTGCGGCTCCGCGATCTGCTCTCCCATCTGTACGTGCTCATCCCGGTCCTCGACGACCAGAAGCACTACTGGGTCAGCGCGCCCGAGATCGAGAAGCTCCTCAAGCGCGGTGAGGGCTGGCTGCCGGACCATCCCGAGCGTGAGCTGATCGCCCGGCGTTACCTCGCGCGTCAGCCCAACCTGACCCGCGAGGCGCTGCGCCAGCTCGTCGTCGAGGAGGACGCCGCCGATCCGGACGCGCGCGACGTCGCCCGCGATGCTGAGGAAGCGGTGGTCGAAGAGCGGATCAGCCTCCACGACCAGCGGATCGGCGCCGTCATGGCAGCGCTCCGGGCCAGCGGCGCCAAGCGCGTGCTCGACCTCGGATGCGGGGAGGGCCGGCTCCTGAGCAACCTGGTCAAGGATCACGCCTTCACCGAGATCGTGGGCGTTGACGTGTCGGCTCGCTCGCTCGAGATCGCCGCCCGACGCCTGCGCGTCGAGCGGATGAACGAGCGCCAAAGCGAGCGGCTCCGGCTGATGCAGGGTGCCCTGACCTATCGCGACGACCGCCTGGTCGGGTTTGACGCGGCCGTGCTGATGGAGGTCATCGAGCACGTTGAGCCCGGGCGCCTGCCGGCTCTGGAGCGCGCGGTCTTCGAGTCCGCCCACCCGGGACACGTCCTCGTGACCACGCCCAATGCCGAGTACAACGTCCGCTTCGAGACGCTGCCGGCCGGTCGTCTGCGGCATCGCGATCACCGGTTCGAATGGACGCGAGCCGAGTTCGCGACTTGGGCCGACCGCGTGGCCGAGCGATTCGGCTACTCGGTCCGCTACCTGCCGATCGGTCCGGACGATCCGGAGGTTGGTCCGCCGACCCAGATGGCGGTGTTCGAGCCGATGAAGATCAACCTCCCCGAGCTGTCGCTGGTCGTCCTCGTCGGCACGACGGGTTCGGGCAAGTCGACGTTCGCCCGCTCGCATTTCAAGCCAACCGAGATCATGTCGTCGGACTACTTCCGCGGCCTCGTGTCCGACGACGAAAACGATCAGTCGGCGACGGGCGACGCCTTCGACACGCTCCACTATGTCGCCGGCAAGCGGCTGGCGGCCGGACGGCTGACGGTCATCGATGCCACGAACGTCCAGCAGGACGCTCGGAAGCCGCTGGTCGCGCTCGCCCGCAAGTACCACGTCCTGCCGGTCGCGATCGTCCTCGACATCCCGGAACGGATCTGCGAGGACCGCAACCGCGAGCGGCCCGATCGCCAATTCGGCCCGCACGTGCTGCGGCGCCAGCGGCTCGACCTCAAGCGTTCGATCAAGGGCCTCGGCCGCGAGGGTTTCCGACACGTGTGGGTCCTCAAGCCCGAGGACGTCGAGGGCGTCGAAATCACGCGCGAGCCGTTGTGGAACAACAAGAAGGACGTTCACGGGCCCGTTCGACATCATCGGCGACGTTCACGGCTGCGGCGATGAGCTGGAGTCGCTGCTGGCGACTGCTCGGGTACGTGGTCGTCGGAGCGGCGAGGTGGCACCGGCTCTGGACGCTGGCCCCGTCTATCGCCACCCGGACGGCCGCCAGGCGGTGTTCGTCGGCGATCTGGTCGATCGCGGTCCGCGCGTCCTCGACACCCTGCGCATCGTCCGCAACATGGTCGACGCAGGCTCCGGCTGGTGCGTCACGGGCAACCACGAGCAGAAGCTGCTCCGCGCCCTCCAGGGACGAAACGTCCAGATCACCCACGGCCTGGCCGAGAGCCTCGCCGAGATCGAGGCGCTGCCGGCGGACGATCGACCGGCCTTCGTCGAAGCGCTCAAGACGTGGCTGGATGGCCTGATCAGCCACTACGTCCTCGACGACGGCAAGCTCGTCGTCGCCCATGCGGGGCTGAAGGCCGAGATGCAGGGCCGCGGCTCGGGGGCCGTCCGCGAGTTCGCGCTGTACGGCGACACGACCGGCGAGACCGACGAGTTCGGGCTGCCGGTCCGCCTGAACTGGGCCGCCGACTACCGCGGCAAGGCGATGGTCGTCTACGGCCACACGCCCGTTCCGGAAGCCGAGTGGCTGAACAACACGACCGACGTCGATACCGGCTGCGTCTTCGGCGGCAAGCTGACCGCGCTGCGCTACCCGGAGCGAGAGTTCGTGTCGGTTCCCGCTCAGCAGACCTACTACGAGCCGGCTCGCCCGTTCCTTGCCCCCGAGGACCATGCGCCGCGGCTAACGGCCCAGCAGCAGAACGACGACACGCTCGACCTGGCCGATGTCATCGGCAAGCGTCTGGTCGAGACACGCCTCGCGGGCAAGGTGACGATCCGCGAGGAGAATGCCGCCGCCGCGATCGAGGTAATGAGCCGGTTCGCAGTCGATCCTCGCTGGCTGATCTACCTGCCACCGACGATGTCACCGAGCGAAACGAGCCAGGAGCCGGGACTTCTCGAGCATCCGGCGGATGCCTTCGCGTACTTCCGCACGAACGGTGTGCCAAAGGTCGTGGTCGAGGAGAAGCACATGGGCTCGCGGGCTGTGCTGGTCGTGTGCCGGGACGCGGGCGTCGCCCGGAAGCGGTTTGGGATCACAGACGGCAGCGCCGGGTCCATCTACACGCGGACGGGGCGGCGGTTCTTCGATGAGGACCTCGAGGTCGCCGTCCTCGACCGTGTCCGCGCTGCGATGGACGCAGCCGGGACCTGGGACGAGCTTGCTAGCCGATTGGGTCCTCATCGATGCCGAACTCATGCCCTGGTCGGCCAAGGCGCAGGAGCTGATCCGCCAGCAGTACGCGCCACGGGCGTCGCAGCTCGTGCTGCCCTCGCGGCGGTCATCCCGGCGCTGGACTGCGGCCGCGCAGCGCGGCGTCGATACGGCCGCCGATCGCCGAACGGATGCGGATCCGCAAGGCTTGGCCGAGCGCTACGTCGAGGCCTACTCGCGCTACAGCTGGCCGGTCGATTCGATCGACGACCTGCGTCTCGCGCCGTTCCACGTCCTCGCCTCGGAAGGGCGGACGCACACCGATCGCGACCACGTCTGGCACATGGAGACCCTCGCGGCGATCTGCCGCCAAGACGCAGGTCTTCTCCTCGCCACACCGTACCGCGTCATCGATGTCACCGAAGCCGATGAGGTGTCGGCCGGCATCTCCTGGTGGGAGGAGCTGACATCCCGCGGCGGCGAGGGGATGGTCGTCAAGCCGCTCGACTTCATCCCGGCCCGTGGTCAGAAGCGTCCGGTGCAGCCCGCAGTCAAGTGCCGCGGCGCGGAGTACCTGCGGATCATCTACGGCCCGGAGTACACCTTGCCCGAGCACCTCGAACGACTCCGCGAGCGGGGTCTTGCCGGCAAGCGCGGTCTAGCCTCTCGTGAGTTCGCCCTCGGTATCGAGGGACTCGAGCGGTTCATCCGTTACGAGCCGCTCCGCCGAATCCACGAATGCGTCTTCGGCGTGTTGGCCCTGGAGAGCGAGCCCGTCGATCCAAGGCTCTGATCCGGCTCGTCGGTTCAGCTGCCGACGCGGAGGCTCGCAAGGATCGCGTCGATCTCGTCGAGCCCGGTCGTCGTCATCTCGCTGGAGTCATAGCCCACCGTGACGACGAGGGCCACACCGTCGACGTCGGCGACATAGACCTGTTTGGTCCCGCCCCCGATGAGGATCTCGCCGCCGAAGATCTTGACCCATGGCAATCCATCGCGATCGCAAGCATTACGGTCGAAGCCCTCCGGGACGGAGAGATCGAAACGGGTCGCCGCGTAGGGACCAAGGGTGGTCTCGATCGGTCCGACGGTGTCGTGGCCTTGCTGGAGCTGCAGCGCTGCCACGACATCGGACGCAGTCGGCGTCTCCGCCACTGGACCCTTCCAGTGGCACGCATCGGCGTAGACCTGGTCCACCACCGCCGCATGGATCAAGGGCAGCCCCACGCCATCCGCGCAATTCGCCTTGCGCAAGCTGAAGTCGCCCGGGCCGGACCGCCACGGTGCGCCGGGCGTCCCCGGCACCGTGACGCTCACCGGCAGCGAACCGGCGTTCGCGGTGTATGTGGCCTCTTGGTCGAACTCGGTGCAGTCGGAAAGGACGATGGGATCGGTCGCCTCGGACCCCAGCCCAGTATCGATTTGGAGCGACTCCACGATCGCCTCGGCCTCGCTGCGCTGGTCCACCAAAAAGCTTGGAGCGCCGAGGATCCGCAAGAGGATGCCGAGCGGGACGCCGTCCACGTCTACGAGGTAGGCGATCGCACTACCGTCGTCGAGGTGCGCACCGTTCCACAGGTCGATCGCGCCGCAGGCGCCCCGGTCGAAGTCGATCGCGAACGTCCTCGCCGGGAAGCCGCCGATCGCGCGGGCGGCGCCCGTCAGTTCCTCGGTCGTGTGGCCCCGCTGGGCGATGAACTGCTGGACCGCCTCTGCGTAGGTCGTGACGGCTACACCCGACCCTCCGGTATCGCACCCGTCGCGGTACACCGTCGTCATGATCGTGGCCTGGATGTCGATCGCGCTGCCGGAGTGGCATGAGCCCGAGAGCTCGAACTGGTCACGTGAGCCCTGCCACGGCATCGATGGCGTGGCTGGGACCGTCATCGTTACGCGCAGCGAGCCATGGCTCACCAGCTGGGAACCGAGGCGAAGGGCGTAGATGCCGCCGTTCGCGAGATCGACGCAGACGGCGTCCGTTGGCGGTTCGGTCGGGTCGGCCGTCGGCAGTCCCGTTGGACCAGCCGTCGACTCGGCGACGGGAGCCCTGCTGGGCGGCACGGCCGGATTTCGGGCTCGCGTCCACGTCAGCTCCTGGCCGTCACTGATCGTGTCGGTTGCCTTGTCATAGATGTAGGAGCCGGGCCCGACTTCGACCGTGATCAGGCCGCATCCGCCGCCATCGGGCCACACGACATCGAGGTGGTCGTCGACGATCGTCCCGGTGCCATCCATGGTGAAGACCTTGACCTCGTCGGCCACACATGCGGCACCGCTCGCGAAATCATCGACGAAGTGCACGGCGGGGTCCGTTCCGGGACCGACGACGAGTGTCTGCGTGCTGCCGTCCGGGACGTCGGTCGAGGTCCATGTCCCTTCGAACACCGTGCGCGGAACTTGGAAGAAGCCGGCGGCGAGGGCCGCCCCCACGATCGCGACGATCAAGGCGATCGCGATGAGGGCATAGCGCGCTGCAGGAGAGGCGAATGGCCCGGTCCGCCCGGAGAACCAGGGCAGCCGTGCGACGCGTCCACCACGCTGTGGCGTAACGGCGACGCGCTCGACGATCGCAGCAAACTGGCCGTCGGCAGGGCGCTCGTTCGCCGTCGCGAGCAGATGCTGCCGGAGCTCGACGGAAAATCGGTCGTTCATCATGCGATCCGCTCCCCGACGCGCAACGGCTCGCGATCGTCGGCATCGATCGCCGCTCGGAGCGCATTGGTCGCCCGGTACAGCCGGGATTTGGTCGTCCCGATCGGGATCCCCATCGCCTGCGCGGCGTCCGCGAGTGGCAGGTCGAGGTAGTAGACGAGGACGATGAGCGCGCGCTGATCGGTTGGGATTCGCGCGAGGGCGCGCTCCAGTTGATCGTGAACCGCGAGATCGCGCTCGGCGCCGGAGACGGCGGGTTCGTGGGCGGGCGTCAAACGGATCTCGAGTGCCTCGACGTGCTTGCTGCGTCGCGTCTTCCTAAAGCACGCCCGCACGACGAGCCGGCGCATCCATGCATCGAACTTGTCCGGTTCGCGAAGACCGCGAAGTGACCGCCAGGCGTCGATGAATGCGTCCTGGACCGCGTCCTGGGCCGCGTACTCGTCCCGCAGGATCATCCGCGCCACCGCGGTCAGCCGGCCGAGCGACTGCGACACGAGCTCGGAGAAGGCGTCTCGATCGCCTGCTCGCGCTCGGATCACCAGATCGCGCACTGCTCACCCGTCGACTTCGGCGCGGCGACTTGCCGTGCTGCCAATGATGTGGCGCCCCCGTCTCGAAAGGTTCCGGATTCCGCAAGGGACGAAGGACGGGCGCCAAAAAGGGAGCGCGCCCGGCTGGTCCGGGCGCGCTCGACCTACGACGCTTGGGAACGCCTCCGGGCGTTCAGACCTCGCTCGTCAGGGTGCGGGCGGGGGAACGAGCTCCCCGGACTCCACGGGATTGAACGCCCCAGGGTCGAGCTCGGCGACGACGAACGACGACAAGAAGGCCGCGCAGTCGCTACCGGCTTCGGGGCCGGCGGAGAGCCAGATCCCGATCTGTTCGGGCGAGCCGTCCTTCACGATGACCGCCGACCAGGCCCCGGCCGACTCGCCATGGACCGTGGTTGTCTCGACCGTGCCGCCGACGACCCAGCTACCACCGCCCTGCGTGGCACACCCCAGCCGAACGGTGTGGACGCCCTCGCGGAACGTGGTGACGGCCGTGCCGGACAGGCTTGCGCCCTCGGCGATGGCGTTGACCTCCGTCGTGGCGGGGCCTCCGTCGATTTGGTAGTGGACGATGCCGCCGAATGCGCCGCTCGGGCTTGGCGTTGCGGCCGTAGCGGACGTGGCGGGTGCCTGTTCGCTCGCCGACGCGGCCGGCGCCTGGCTGCTTGGGGCGGACGCGGCAGGCACCTGCGTGGCCGCTGCGCCGGCGCAGCCGACGACGAGGACCGCGCTGACGAGGACACCGAGGATCGTTCGCATGCTCATCCCTCCTACTTGCTGACCATGTGGAAGGAATGGCGTCAGAAAGTTCCATCCTTGTTGGACACCGCATTGCGACGTTTCACGTAGGGCCGTATCGACTCGTCTTGGGTGCAGAGACGAGAAAGGAGGCCCAACCATGCGGGTCTTTGTTGCAGGCGCCGGTGGCGCCGTCGGACGCCGATTGGTCCCGATGCTGGTGGCTCGCGGCCACCACGTGACGGGAACGGCCTCGCGACCCGAGTCGGCGGAGCAGATCCGTCAACTGGGCGCGGAGCCGGTCGTCGTCGGCGGGCTCGACGCCGTTGGGATCGGCGAGGCCGTAGCTCGAGCGGAGCCGCACGCGATCATCCACGAGATGACGGCCCTCTCGGGCACGCCCGACTTCCGACACTTCGACCGATGGTTCGCGCGTACGAACCGTCTTCGGACCGAGGGCACGGACAACCTTCTGGCTGCGGCGAAGGCCAGTGGTGTCCAGCGCTTCGTGGCCCAGAGCTTCACTGGCTGGAGCAACAGCCGCGAGGGTTCGTGGATCAAGACCGAGGAGGATCCGCTCGATCCGCACCCCGTCAAGGCGCAGACCGAAACACTCGCCGCGATCAAGTACCTCGAGCAGGCCGTCCTCGGGGCGCCATTGGAGGGGATCGTCGTCCGCTACGGGGGTCTCTACGGTCCCGGCTCGTCCGAAACGCTCGTCGAGATACTGAACCGACGGATGTTCCCGGTCATTGGCAGCGGCGCCGGGGTGGTTTCGTCGACCCACATCGACGATGCGGCCAGTGGCACGCTCGCCGCCCTCGAGCGCGGTCGGCCAGGTATTTACAACATCGTCGACGACGAGCCGGCACCCTCCCGTGAGTTCATCCCAGCGATCGCTGAAGCGGTCGGGGCCAAGCCGCCGCTCCACGTGCCCGCCTGGCTCGGCCGCCTGTTCGCGGGCGAGGTCGCGGTCACGATGATGACCGAGGGCCGCGGCGCATCGAACGCGAAAGCAAAGCGCGAACTCGGCTGGCAGCCGATCTGGCCGAGCTGGCGCGACGGCTTCCGGGACGGACTCAGCACGCCGGTGCCTCTCCCACCGCGTGCAAGCGACCGCATCGATGAGGCAATCTCGGCAGCGTGACTCCCGACGTTGCAACGGATGTCGCCGAGGCGTACGCCGACCTTCGCCCGCTGTTGTTCTCGATCGCCTACCGGATGCTCGGGAGCGTCAGCGAGGCGGAGGACATCGTGCAGGAGGCGTTCGTCCGCTATCAAGGGGCCGTCCGTGGTGGCGACGCCGCGATCCAATCGCCGAAGGCCTACCTCTCGGCCATCGTCACCCGCCTGGCGATCGACCACCTCAAGTCGGCCCGCGTCCGCCGCGAGACGTACGTCGGCGAGTGGCTGCCTGAGCCACTCGTGACCGACGAGGGCGCTGGCGACCCGGCCGAACGTGCCGAACTGGCCGACTCGCTCTCGATGTCGTTCCTCGTCCTGCTCGAGCAGCTCACGCCGGTCGAGCGGGCGGTCTTCCTGCTCCACGATGTCTTCGACTACGACTTCGAGGAGGTTGGCAGGATCGTCCAGCGAACGGCGGCGACGTGCCGCCAGCACGCGGTCCGGGCGCGCCGCTTCATCGCCGAGAGCCGGCCTCGCTTCGACACAAATCAGGCCGCGCGCGACGAGCTCGTGAGCCGGTTCTTCGCCGCGGCGGAGGGCGGCGATCTCGACGGCCTGATCGAGCTGCTCGCGGAGGACGTGATCGTCCATGGCGACGGTGGCGGCAAGGTTCCGCAGTGGTACGCGCCGATCGTCGGGGCCGACAAGGTCGCCCGGCTGTTCGCACGGATGGGCCGCCAGACCGAGACGCTGGGCGCGACGTTCGAGCCGCACCGGATCAACGGCCAGCCGGGCGTCATCTTCCGCGGCCCCCACGGCGGCATCTTCTCGGTGATGTCGATCGAGGTCGTCGACGGCAGAGTCGCGACGATCCGTTCCGTCGTCAACCCGGACAAGCTGGGCCACTTGGGTCCCGTTGAGAGCCTGCGTGACGTGATGGACGAGGCCAGCGGCAGTCACTAGCGACGTCTCGCCTGCACGACTCCGCGACGACGTAGGATCGACTCCATGAGCGTCGGCGAGAAGACGAGCGTTCGGGGATCCGAGACGAGACTGCCGGCGAGACTCCTCGCCATCGCCGACGAGCCATCCGACGACGAGGACCTCCGCAGGCGAAAGCGCGTTGGCGTCGTCGCCGGCTACGCCACGATCTTCGCGCCGCTGACGCTGCCGATCGAGGCGAGCGCCCGTCCGGAAAGCTGGATCCTGGCGTTCGGACTCTCGACATTCGCCGTTGCGAACCTGATCGTGCTCGCGCGCTCCGGCAACTTCGAACGGTTCGTCGTCGCGCTGATCGCCGCTGGCGTGGTGTTCGTCCCGGCGGCGACGTTCCTGACGGGCGGCGTCAGCGGCCCCGGCAGCGGCCTCGTCTGGGCATTCCTGATCCCGGCCTACGCGATGCTGGCGCTGGGACCGAGGCGGAGCGTCCGATGGTTCGCCGTCTATCTCGCGCTCGTCGTCATCATCGTCGTCGTCGACCCGATCGCTCGCTCGCTATTCGAGCCGCCGCCCGATGCGATCCTGGTGTTCGGTATCGTCTTCAACGCGGTCGTACCCCTGTCGATCGTGTTCGCATTGCTGCTCTACACAGACACGCGACGGATCGCGGCAGAAGCCCGCGCGGACGAGCTGCTGACGAACGCGATCCCGCGCTCCATAGCCAACCGCCTCCGCCGTGGCGAGCGCCGGATCGCGGAGCTATACCCCGAGACGTCGGTCGTCTTCGCCGACATCGTGGGTTTCACGCCATACGCCCGTCGGACAGAGCCCGACGAGGTGGTGGCGTTGCTCGATGGCCTTTTCACCCGGTTCGATGAGCTCGCGGACCGCCACGGACTCGAGAAGATCAAGACGATCGGCGACGCGTACATGGCGGTGGCCGGCGCACCAGAGCCGCGACCCGACCACGCCGACGCGGCCGTGTCGTTCGGGCGGGCGATGATCGACGCCGTTACCGCGCACCGAGCGAGCAGCGGTGTCCCGATCGAAGTCCGGATCGGCGTGGCGAGCGGTCCGGCGGTCGGCGGCGTCATCGGGCGGCGTCGACTGCAGTTCGACCTCTGGGGTGACACGGTCAACCTCGCGTCGAGGATGGAGTCATCGGGCGTTGCTGGGCGAATCCAGATCGCTGAGTCGACTCACGGCTTTCTCGGCGAGGAGGTGGCGTCCATACCTCGTGAGGTCGACGTCAAGGGCCTCGGTCAGCTGACTGCCTACCTCTTGACCTGACGGGCGGACGCTGCCCGCGGGCCGACGAGCCGCCGGGGGAACCATCGCGACGCCAGCTCGTCTGGCGTCGGCGGCGGACCGGGGACATGTACCCGAGTGGCGGGCACTTCGCGGCGCACAAGGCGCCGAACGAGCTGATCGGCGACATCCGGGCGTTCTACGCGGGGCTGCGCTAGCCCCGCTGCCGCGCCAAGTGCCCTCCCGGCGGTGGTGCGCCGTCGCGCCAACTCAAGATTTGTAAGGGTTCCAATCGGGAAACGCCATCGGTAGACTGCGCACCTCCGCGGGGGGACCTAGGGCCGGCGGAGTGGGAGGGAAACATGCGGCGAAGCGTGCTCCGCCGATCGCTACTCGCCGCCGCCCTGATCGCACTGCTACCCGTGCCGATCGTCCGTGCGGCCGACGTTGAGACTGTCATCACGATGGAGCCGTTGGCGAGCACGGTCTATCGGGGCGGGATCGTGCTCTTCCAGGGGACGCTGACGGATCTCGCATCCGGAAACGTCACCGTTGAATGGTCGACGGACAACGTGACGTGGGAGACCCTGACGACGGCAACAAATCATCAGAACGGCTTCTGGCACACGAGCCAATCGATCGATGAACACGTCCCGCTGGGGTTGAGGTACTTACGGGCCCACTACGACGGCTCACCCGGGTTCCTGTCTGCGAACTCCGACCCCCAATCGCAAACGGTCCAGATCCGCCAAGCGACGATCTCGAACTTCCAGGTCTTCAATCCGAACCAGAACATCATCGTCCCGGGCTCCGACCCCGTTCGGATCTATGCCCAGGCGACGGACGGGCTGATGACCCTCGAGCGGTGGGTCGACGGTGCGTGGGATGTCATCGCCGGCCCGATGGGCGGCAGCCTCTGGAGAGACATGTCCGCCCTCGGCGAGGGCGATCACAAGTTCCGCGCCAATATCGAAGCGACCGACTTCAACCTCGGAGCGACCGAAGAGCTCACAGTCCACGTGGCGAAGGGCGCCACGGAGCCTACTTGGCTCGGTGAACTGACGGTCCAGGCGAACCATGTGCTTCCGGCCCAGGTCAGCATCAACGGCCAGGGCGGTGGCCCACCGCTGGATGGGCCGATGACGGTCAAGGATGTAGCGAGCGACACGGAGATCGCGTCGGGCATGGTCGGGATGCAGTTCACGATCCCGGCGATGACACCAGGCACCCATCAGTTCCTCGTGTCGTATCTCGGCTCGGCCGATTACGCGGCATCGAGCAAGACGTTCACGGTCACCGTCACGACGGACGCCGCCGAGGCCACCGGCGTCGGCACGAACTACGGAACGTTCTACCCCTACAAGGACGGGTACCGCGACACCGTCTCGATCCGCGGCAATCGCCTCGAGCCACTCTCGGTCTGGATCCGCGTCTATTCGCCGACGGGCACACGCGTGCGAAGTGTGAACTTGGCCCGCGCGGCCGGTTCGTACAGCTACGCGTGGAACGGTCGCAATTCAAGCGGTTCGCTGCTTGCGAGTGGCAAGTACAAGGTCGTCCAGCGTCCTGGCCGACGCGGCGGGCTCGCGAAGAACCGTGACCTCGTACGTCACCCTCAGCCGGAAGCGGCATGTGACCAAGACCGCGTACGTCACCAAGGCCGGGAGTGCGATAACCGCCAAGGGCGATCCGGGCACTGGATCGGTCGTCATCTCGACAAGCGGCGGCTACGCGAGGCTGACCGGCAAATACCCGAACGGATGGGTCGGGGTCGGCTACCAGTTCTCCATTCCGAGCGCGACCGTCTACAAATCGATCGCATTCCAGGTCTACTCGAAGGGCCCGCAGAGCGTTCCGCCGACGTCCATCGGGCTGCAGAACTTCGCTGCCTGCCCGTACTCGTCGAGCTGGTACGAAGGGTGCTTCGACCATTTCAGGATGATCGGCCAAGTTCCGTTGGTGCCGGTCTGGAAGAGCACCTCGGGGAGCCCGACGAACAACCGTCACAGTCGGACCGTGCGAGGAATGGTGTCCTGCTACTACTCGACCCACACCATCTACAAGGCGCGCGTCAAGGTCGTGTACGCGGTCCTTCAGTAGCGCGGAGCCCGGGACTTTCGCTCGGCCCGATGACGGACAGCAGGTACGCGATGAGCGCGTCGGCCAGCCAGCGCTCGTAGCGCTCGGCGGTCCAGCCGCGCTTCGTTACGAGCAGGTCCCAGACGTCGAGCGACGTCAACGTCCATAGCCCGTCGGTCGCCTCGTCGATCGATAGACCCGGTCGCAGGACGCCTCGGCCGGCCAGCATCTTGACGAAGCCGCTCTGGCCGTTGCGTCGATCGGTTTCGATCGATTCCCACAGGGCGCGGAGCTCGCGATCGGAGGGCGCCGCGTCGCGGAGCACCCGCAACAACGGCCCGGCGCGGCGGTGGATGCCCGGCTGGGTCGCCGCGTACAGCTCGACCTGGCGGCGCGGATCGGGCTCCTCGATGATCGCCCGGATCGCCGGCCGCTGCTCGACCGGCACCTCGGCGCGTGACGTCCCGCCGGCGACCGCTGCATCGACCACGGCCGCGAACAAGCCGGCCTTGCTGCCGAACCCGCGATAGATGGTCTCGACCGCGACCCCGGCCTCGGCGGCGATCGACGGCATCGACACGCCCGCATAGCCGTGCGCCCGAAACAGTGCGCCGGCCGTCGCCAGGATGTCGCGACGCGACTGCGCGACCTGTTCTGCGCGCTTCGTCGATCGATACGCGCGTCGGGGCTTGACGTCGTCAACCATTTGGTGAGAATGATACTTGCATCAAATTGGATGTGCTACCGGCGAAGTGGAGTCGAACCGATGGAAGACATCGAGCGGAACAAGGCGAACGCGCGTCGCAGCTTCGAAGAGATCTTCCCCGCCTGCGACGTGGAGGCATTGGCTGAGATCGTGGCACCCGACGTCGTCAGCCGCGGCCGCCGACCGGATGAACCGACCGGTTTCGAAGGCGTGAAGCGCACGATGCTCTGGCTGGCCACGGTCTTCTCCGATCAGCGCTGGGAAGTCCACGACGTCCTGGGCGATGGGGACCTCGTCGCGGTGCACCTGACCCATCATGCCCGGCACACGGGCGACCTGATGGGCATCCCGCCGACCGGCCGTGAGGTCGCGTACCAGTACGTCCACTTCCTGCGGTTCCGCGACGGGAAGACCGTCGAACAATGGAGCGTTCGGGACGACATGACGCTCATGCGCCAGCTCGGGGTCGTGCCCTCGCGGCCAGGCGCGCCGGTCGGGGCTGCCTAGCCCGGGGAGCAGCGGTCGCTACTCGATCTCGATCGTCTCGCGATCGCGCGGTCGACCGGCGGCGCGGGTGTCAGCGTCGTCGATCCGCTGGATCCAGAAGTCGACGATCGAGCGGACGCCCAGGAGCTGCTCGCGGCCGGCGTTGCGGAAGTGCTCGCTGGCCTCGGGCGGCATCACCTTGTCCATCATCGTCCGGCCCCGGGCGCGGAGGCTCGGCGCCCGCTCCAATCGAGCCAGGCGCGACTCGAGCTCGGCGAGGCGTTCGTCCTTCGATAGGCGTGTAACGGCCTCGGCGGCAGCACGCCGGATGCGGGTGGGTCGAGTCGAATCGGTCACCGTCGTCCTCCTGTTCGACCGGCCTTGGCCGGTGCCTCGAATTTGATCCTGAGCGTTCCGTCGGTCATCTTCGCGCCCTTCGTCGGCGCATCGATCAGTGCGCGTGGCAGGAGCAGCGTGCGCCGCCAGCCGCCGACCTGCAGCACCAGCTCGTCCGACCGACGGGACAGATGCAGTTCGCGTCGTTCCGTGAACGGCAGCTCCACCTGGAGCACGTACATCCCGTCCTCCCGGCTCACCCGGTACGGCTGGCCACGGTAGTGGACGGCCGTCGGGTCACCGTCGCCGAACAACGCGTGGCCGATCTCGCGGAGCTGATCGATCCCCACCATCTCGTGGTCGAACTGCGGGACCGTTCGCACCGGCACGGGCTCGAACTCCTGGTGGACCATCGGGAGGTACCGCTGCTGCGCCTCGCGCAGCCCGGCGAAGTACGGTCCCGCATCCGCCGGCAGCACGCGGTTGGCGATGATCATGTCGCTCGGATAGCCGAACAGGTGGAAGTAGGTGAACGACCGGCGTGCTTCCACGACCGAGAGCTTGTCGAGCGCGAGGGTGATCCGGACCGAGGTCTGATCGGGATCGCTCAACAGCCGATGCACCTCGCCGAGGCGGTCGAGCAGCCGCTCGGCGGCCGCGAACACCTCGTCGCGCGGGATCGGGATGCCGAGGACGCGCTCGAGCATCGGCCGGCCGAGGCGCGACACGCGACGGCCGATCGGCGCGATCCGCTCGATCCACCAGCGGCTGGCATCGGGCAGCGACAGGAGGCGGAGCGTCTCGCCGGTCGGCGCCGCATCGACCACGATGACGTCGTACTTCCCGGAGTCGACGTGGTCGGCGATCCACAGCAGGTTGCCGAGCTCGTCCATGCCCGGCAGCACGGTCATCTCCTCGGCCATGACATCGTCGAGGCCACGCCAGGCGAACAGCTCCGAGACGTAGTTCTGGATCGTCGCCCAGTAGCGGGCGATGTTGTAGTAGACGTCCGGCTCCTGGCCGTGGAGGTTCGGCGCGATCTCCGTCGCCTCGGGGCCGAGTGGCACCTCGAAGGCGTCAGCGAGGCTGTGGGCGATGTCGGTCGAGAGGACGATCGTCCGCAGGCCGCGATCGGCGCAGAGGAGCGCCGTCGCGGCGGCGATGCTCGTCTTCCCGACGCCGCCCTTCCCGGTGTAGAGCAGGATCCGGGTCATCGGCGGCTAGATCCCGCCGAAGTCGCCGCCGCCGAAATCGCCACCGCCGAAGTCTCCGCCACCGACATCGCCTCCGCCGAAGTCGCCGCCATCACCGGAATCGCCGCCGAAGTCGTCGCTCGCTTCCTGGCCACCGGCGTCACCCTGGTCGCCGGTGTCGGCCGAGTCGCCGCCACCGTCCGGCCCCGGGTCGTTGTCGAAGAAGCTCTGGGCGATCGCGCTGCCGATGAAGCTGCCGGCCAGCGAATAGAGGAACAGGCTGCCGAGGCCGGGCATCCCGGAACCGCCCCACGCCCTCTCGATCGTCCCGGGCTGGCGCATCTCGGCCCGCGTCGCGGTCCGCGCCAGCGACGCGGGATCGTCACCGCGGATCTCGCTCGGCGGCACGATGTCGGCGAGCGCGGCGAGCGCCTGGCGGCGCTGGTCGGGCGTCAGCTTCGCGAACGCCTCCTCGTGGGCACGCTCGATGTCCTCGGGTGGCGCGGTCTGGAGCATGTAGCGATAGCGGGCGAGCGCCTGCTCATCGGTCATCGTTCTGATCGGAGGCGGGGGCCGCGCCGGAGCGACGTCCGAAGATGTTCATCGAGCTCCTCCTTCGGGTCGTCCAGTCTGCGCTGATCGGACCTGTTCGCCGACGGGCCCAACGGGTTATGCACGGGATTCTGCTCCCACGACGATTCGGGCTGGGCAAGCCGTAAGGGCACGCAACGTGGGGCCGACCAGCAATTCGTGCGTGACGATCCAACTCGCGGCGGCATCGAGGCCCCAACCCGGCTCGATGCCCTGAAACGCTGATGCCATCAGAATCCGTGCGCGTATCGGTCGCCTGGCCGCCCTCGCGGCCGGTTCCGGCGTGACCTCACGAAACGGCCAGATGGAAAGATAGAACCGTCCGCGGCGCCACTACCTCATAGAGGTAGCGCGGCTGCCTGAGCGGCAGCTCCGGACGCGTGCCGCGCCGACAGTGAGGGGAGGGCGGTTATGAACCGACCCCATCTACGCATGAGAGGCCGCCGCAGGCTGGCTCTCATCTCCGTCACGGCCGTGCTCGCGCTGAGTGCGGCCATCCCATCAGGCGCAGCGGCCGCGACCGAGCCGGCGACCTGTTCCTGAATTGGGACCAGTACGCGATCGAGGCGCTGGCGAACCCGGGGGACGGGTCAGTGACTCCGATCGGAGCCGGCCAGACGCCGCCGGTCATGTCGCTGCACCTCGCGATGGTCGAGGCCGCCATGTACGACGCGGTCAATGGCATCGCCCGGACGCATGAGCCGTATCTGCGCGGGCTCCCGCATCCGTCGAGGTCCGCGTCGAAGTCCGCCGCGGCAGCGACCGCCGCCTACAAGGTCCTCGTCGGGCTCGTTCCCGCGCTGAGCGACACGATCAAGGCCAATCTCAAGGTCCTCTACGACGCATCGCTCGCGACGATCCCGAACGGCTGGAGGAAGACCGCTGGCATCAACTTCGGCACGACCGTCGCCACGAAGATGCTCGCGAAGCGCGTGAATGACGGCCGGTACGTCCCGTTCTCGTTCACGTCCGGGACCGGTGCCGGGCAGTGGCGTCCCGAGTTGCCGGTGTTCCTCAGCGACCCGTTCGCGTGGGTGAGCAACGTCAAGCCCTTCGCCATCAGGCGCGCCTCGCAGTTCCGAACCGCAGGCCCGCTCTCGCTGACCAGCGCCCAGTACGCCGCCGAGTTCAACGAGGTCAAGACCCTCGGCTCGAACAAGGTGCCGTCCGCGCGGACCGACGCGCAGACGGAGGTCGCGAAGTTCTACTCGGTCAGCCCGGTCGTGATGATCCATCGCGCATATCCGCAACATCGCGATCAGCCAAGAATCTGTCGATCACCAGGGCAGCGCGACTGTTCGGGATGCTCAGCGTCTCGACCGCCGACGCGCTGATCGCGTGCTTTGATGACAAGGACCACTACAGCTTCTGGCGTCCGATCACTGCGATCCGCCACGCCTCGGAGGATGGGAACCCCAATACGGCCGAGCAGGCCGACTGGCTCCCGTTCATGGTGACGCCTCCGTATCCGGATCATCCGTCCGGGTTCAACTGCGCTGCCGGCGCGATGATGTACGCGGGCAAGGCGTTCTTCGGTACCGACCGTGTCGCGATCACCTTGACCAGCCCCGCCGGGACCGCGCCACGAACGTACACCCGACTCACCGCGGTCCTCAAGGACACCATCGACGCTCGCATCTGGCTCGGATTCCACTTCCGGGAGCCGGACGTCCAGGGTGCGAAGCTCGGCCGAAACGTGGCCAACTACGTCGCTACCCACTACTTCGAGCGGGACGACTGAGCGAGGGGCTCCTCATCGAACCCGCCTAGCGAGATGGCGGTCGTCGCTTCGGCGGCGACCGCCGTTTCATGTCACGCCTGCCGGTCGTCTGAGCACTTGACGGAGTCCCGCCTCGAGGCCACGCTCGACGTCGATGCTTCGCTTCGCCGCCGTTCGATCCATCGCCCTGGCCCTGGTCGCGGTCACCCTCGTCGCGTGCAGTGGCCTGCCCAACGTCCTCCCCACTCCGGTGCCGCCCGATGCGCTGCACCCGAACAAGCCGCCGCCGGCCGTCCCGCCTCCGGTCGAGGTGCCGCCTGATCCAGCGAAGGTCGGCGAGCTGCAGCGCCACCGCGCGACCTGGGAATCGATGGGCATCACCAACTACACGATGACCCTGATCTTCGGTTGCGAATGCGCGCTCGGCGGTCGGTCGCTCATCGGTGACCGTTCGCGACGGCCGCGTCGTGGCGCGCGAAGGACGAGCACGCCGGCAGCGGGCTCCCGGTCGACCAATTGCTGGGCTTCCCCGCGACGATCGACGGGCTCTTCGACTACGCCGAGCAGAACGCGAACGCCGGCAAGCTCGAGTTCAAATGGGATCCCCAGCTCAGCATCCCGGTCGCCGTCGGCGTCGATCCCGACCTCGCCACGATCGACGACGAGATCCGGATCGCGGTCCTGGATTTCCGAGCGGGGTCCTGACGCAGCCCGGGGGTCAGCCGAACGACCGCTACTCGCAGCCCAGGCCGTCGTGGTCGCGGTCGAGCGCGTAGTCGTCTGGTCCCTTGAGTCGGACCGGGGCCTTGCCCAGCGCCTTGACCTCGGGGCAGTTCATGTCGTCGAGGATCGGCAGGCATGGCGTGTACGACGGGTGGCATTTGGACGCGGACCCGCCACCGACGAGCGTCTGGATCGTGGCCTGTGCGGCCGGGGCAGCCGTCGGGGCCGGGGGCGCGTCCGGCGGCGGTGCCCACACGCCCAAGCCGTCGAGCCGGGCGTCCTCCTCTGCCTCGATGAGCAGGTCGTCGTACTTCTGGTCGGGCGGATACGCCTTCGCCCGCGCAAACCCGCGGCGGACGAGCTCGCGATTGGCCATCAGCATGTCGCCGAGGTCGTTCACGAACCAGACGTAGCGCAGCAGCCGACCGAACTGGTCGGTGTCGGACACGTCCTTCTCGAGGAAGACCTGGGCCCCCTCCACCAGGCCGGCGTTCGCGGCAGTCGCGCTGTCGGCCAGCTTCTTCTCGTTGGGGTCGGCGCTGGTCGGCTCGGGCGTATCGATGCCGATGTAGCGCAGGGCGTGGTCGATGCCGTTGATGTCGACGTGGATCGTGTCGCCATCCACGATCTTGGTTACGACCGCCGCATCGGTCTGCCCAGTCGGCCCGAACGTCGACTCGGGCAACGTCGGCGCTGGCGTCGGGACGACGACGCCTGGCGGGGAGCCGCCGACGAGCGGGCTCCCAAGCACGACCGTGGGGAGCGGCGTCGGCTCGGTCGATGACGACGGGCTCGTCGCCTTCGCGATCGCACTGACCGCGAGGACCGAGGCAAGCCCGACGATCGCGAGCCGTGTCTTCGTGACAGCCGGCCGGCGCGCGACGATCGGTCCCCGACTGACGCGCTGCGTCGCCGGCTTCGCCGGCATCGCCGGTGTCGTCGGCCAGTCCGGAACGGCGAGCGAGCGAGCGAGGAGCGGTCGATCCGCCGGCACCTGGCGACTCTTCGGAGGCGTTTCCGGCTGCGGCCAGTCGATCGGCGCGGGCGCCGTGGTCGCTGCCGGGATCGGTGGTTCGGCCGGGGTGACCGGGACGGCCGGAGTCGATGGCGCCGCGGCCACGGCCGCGATCGATGGCGCGGTCTGCGGAGTCGATGCCTGGACTGCGCGACCTGCCACGACCTGCGGCGTCGGCAGCGCATCCGGCGGCGGCCACTGGACGGGTGGCGGCCAGATGGGCGTCGTCGGCTGTTCGGGCCTCGGCGGGGCGGCCGGGTCATCCGAGGGTCGGGTGACCGCCAGGTCATCGAAGTCGAAGCCGCATCGACCACAGAACCGGAAGAACCCGGTGCGCCGCGTGCCGCACGTGGGGCAGTACCGAACCTCGAGCGTCATGCGGCAGCCACCGCGGTCGTTCCCATGGACCGCTCATCCTACGACCGTCGTTCGAATCCGCGAACCCGACACGGATCGGCGTGCGGAGGTAGGGTGGTCGTTTCCCGAGATCGACCCCCACGACGACCAAGCGAGGTGCCGCGATGACCACCACCGAACGGGGCAGCGACGTCGGCAGCGCCGGCGCTTACGCCGACGTCAACGGCATCAGGTTCTACTACGAGACCCATGGCACGGGCCGCCCGCTGCTCCTGCTCCACGGCGGGCTCGGTTCCGGCGAGATGTTCGCCGCGATCCTGCCCACGCTCGACGGATGGGCACCAGGCGACCGTGGTCGACCTGCAGGGTCACGGACGCACCGCCGACGTGGATCGACCGATCGAGGCGCGCCTCATGGCCGACGACATCGCCGCGTTGATCGACCATCTCGGCCTCGATCGACCCGATGTCTTCGGCTATTCGCTCGGTGGCGGCGTCGCGTTCTGGCTGGCGAGGAACTATCCGGAGCGCGTCGGTCGGCTGATCATGGTCTCGGCCCACACGCGGCGGGACGCGATCTACGCCGACATGCTCGCCCAGCAGGGACAGGTGGGCTCGGCATCGGTCGAGTTCCTGAAGGACACGCCGATGTACCAGCTCTACCAGCGTGTCGCTCCGCGACCGGAGGACTTCGGGCGACTCCTCGACAAGATCGGCGAATCGATGGCGAAGGATTTCGATCTCGCCGACGAGGTCCGGCAGCTCCAGGTCCCGACGATGATCGCCTGCGCCGACGCCGACATGGCACCACCGCGCCACTACGTCGAGCAGTTCGAGTTGCTGGGCGGCGGCCAGCGCGACGGCGGGTGGATGGGCGAGGGTCGTCCGGAGGGCGGGCACGCGCTCGCGATCATCCCGAACGCGACCCACTACGACGTCATCTATTCGCCGGTCCTCGCAGTCGCCGCGAAGACGTTCCTCGACGCGCCGCGGGGCTAGCGGCAACCGCGGGACGGCGTTTCCCGTAGATGACCGGCGCTGAGCCGGCGGCTCGAGCTCGGGCTGAACCTGCCCTACGTCGAGGGATCGATGGAGGGCGGGACGCCGCGCTGGACGCGACATCCTGGCGATGGCCCAGACGGCCGAGTCCATCGGGTTCGACGGGCTGTGGATCTCGGACCATGTCGGGTTCGGCGATCCGGCAGGGCGATGGCGGGGCGCCTGGGACTCGTGGACGCTGCTCTCCGCGCTGGCGCCTGTCACGACTCGCGTGACGCTCGCGCCGTACGTGCTGGCGGTGCCGCTCCGGAACCCGGCGTTGCTCGCGAAGATGGCCGAGACGCTCGACGAGGTGAGTGGCGGGCGGCTCATCCTCGGCCTCGGCGCCGGGTGGAACGAGCCGGAGTTCACGAGCTATGGGCTGCCGTTCGACGATCGATTCCGGCGGTTCGAGGAGTCGCTGCGGATCATCGCCGACATGCTGCGGACCGGGCGATCGACGCTCGCCGGCGAGACCGTCCAGACCCGATCGGCGCGGCTCGAGCCGCGCGGTCCACGACCGAACGGCCTGCCGATCATGGTCGGGACGACCGGCCCGCGGATGCTGCGCCTCACCGCCGAGCTCGCCGACCATTGGAACGGCGGGCTGCGACGGATCGAGGAGGTCCCTCCCCTGCTCGAAGCGGTCGAGGCGGCGTGCCACGACGTCGGTCGTGATCCGGCGACGCTCACGAAGTCGATCGAGGTGCTGGTCCGGACCTTGCCGGCTACGGACGGCGCGCGCGCGGACGACCGCGAGATCGGTGGCGGCCCGGAGCCGATCGCGGCGGAACTGCGCAAGTACGCGCGACCTCGGGATCGAGCACCTCCAGGTCCAGCTCCGCCCGAACAACGTCGAGGGCGTCGAGGCCTTCGCCCCGGTCATCGAGGTCCTTCACGACTAGAACATCTGTTCTATACTCGGCCGCAGGATGCGCCCCGAGTATCGCGACGAGCCCTGTCGGACCGCTCTCACGCGCGTGCGCAACATGCCCTTCAAGTGGTCGCTCAACCCGTACATGGGCTGCGTCCATCGCTGCACGTTCTGCTTCGTCCGCGCGTTCGAGAAGCTGGCCGATCGGCCGTCGGACGCTCGATACGGGACGTCGATCCGCGTCAAGACCAACCTCGTCGAGGTCCTGCGCACGGAGCTCGCTCGCAAGTCGTGGAAGCGCGACCAGGTCGTCGTCGGCACGGCCACCGACCCGTATCAACCGGCCGAGGGCCACTTCCGGCTGACTCGCGGCGCGATCGAGGCGCTCGGCGATGCGCGGACGCCGATCGGGCTGATCACGCGCGGCCCGCTGATCGTCCGCGACATCGACGTGCTGGCGTATGCGAGCAGCCAGGCCGAGGTCGGCGTCACGTTCTCGATCCCGACGCTCGATCCGACGATCTGGCGGCTGACCGAGCCCGGCACCGCGCCGCCGGCCAAGCGGCTCAAGGCGATCCGTACGCTGATCGACGCCGGCATCGAGGCATCGGTCGGCATGGCGCCGATCCTGCCCGGGCTCTCCGACGATCCGGCGAAGATGGCCGACGTCGTCCGTGCCGCGCGCGACGCCGGCGCGATCTCGATCTGGACCAACGTGCTGTACCTGCGGCCGGGCACGCGCGAGCACTTCCTCGACAACCTGGCACGCGACTGGCCGGCCCTCCTGCCGATGTACGAGCGGCTGTACTCGGGGCGCGCCTACGTCGCGAAGGACGTGGTCGAACCGGTTCGCGCCCGCGTCCGCGAGCTCGCGCGCGAGGCCGGTATCGCCGATCGCCGGGCTCGACCCATCCGACCGGCGCCCGAACTCGAGGCCGCGGTCGAGCAGCTCCAGCTCGCGGGATTTGCCGCGTAGGCGTCAGGCGCCGAACCGGCCCCGATCCTCCAGCCGGATCAACGGTTTCTCGGCGCGGACCTTGAGCTCCTGCACCGCCCAGGTATTGCCGTCCGGGTCGCTGAATCCGAAGAAGGTGCCGCCGTCGTCTTGCGAGAACACCATGATCTCGCTGGCTTCGACACCGCGATCGGTCAGCTCCTGGCGCGCAGCCTTCGCATCGGCGACCACCAGCTGAAGCCCGCGCATGGAGCCCGGCGCCATCTCGTTCTGCGACGGCAGGTCGCCGAAGACGATCGAGCAGCCCGAGCCGCGCGGCGTGAGCTGGACGACGTGCATCTGCTCGGTCTTCGTGTCGTGGTCGAGGTCGAAGCCGACCTTGTCACGGTAGAACTCGATCGCCCGGTCGATATCGCTGACCGGCAGCACCACCACTTCGAGGGTCCAATCCATGACGTTCCTCCGTTGTCAACGGCGCTTCGAGGTCCAGGTCGGGTCGTCGCCGGCGAGCCACTCAGTGGAGAACTGCGAACCGCCGTGGATCGCGGTCAGCCTGAGCTCGCCGTCGCCGCTGTTGGTGAACCCATGCGCCTCGCCCGGCGGGCTCACCACCACGTTCCCGCCATCGATCACGATGCTCCGCTCGCCGATCTGGAAGGTCGCCTGCCCCGACTCGACGATGAACACCTCGGCATACGGATGGCGATGGAGCTTCGGCCCGACGCCCGGTCGCGAGTGGACGAGGATCACGGAGAACGGGACGTCCCCGTGCTCCCCGCCGACGAACTCGTGCGAGTGCTCGGAGTGCTCGAGCTCGTCGAACGGGACGATGTGCCCGTCCCGTGATCGCGTCACTTCCACCCGCCCGGTTCCACCCAGTGGTTGTCGTGGCGGAGGTAGAACTCGGCCTTCTCCTCGTCGGTCATGACCAGGCCTCGCGCGAGCTCGCGCCAGCGTCTCGAAGTAGTCCTCGCGCGCCGCGCCCGGCGAGAACAGCAGCAGCATCGACGCCGGTTGCCCGACTCGTTTCGGAACCCGTGGATGCCGCCCTCCGGCACGAACAGGAAGTCGCCCGGATGGCGGTCGGCCCAGCCGTGCCGTCGTAGATCTGACCGTGCCCGGAGAGCACGTAGAACGACTCCGAGATCGACCGGTGGAAGTGCGGGTCGGGGCCGCTCGCGGCGGCCGACATCTCCCATCGGTAGAGCCCGAACAGGCCGTTGGTCAGCGCTCCGGTCGCGAGGTAGTGGGCCGTGCCGCCGTTCTTGTAGCGGACCTCGGGCTCGGCGTCGGCCGGGCGGAACGTGGCGCTGGCGAGGCCGCCCTCGCCGTCGTAGCGGGCTGCTGGGTAGGACATCGTCACCTCCGACGGGCATTGTCGCCCGGACGTGCGTCGGGGAGGCCTCGCGGCCTCCCCGACCCGTGTGCGATCCGTGGCTGGGTCAGCGCGGAGCGCCACCAACGAACGGGTTGCCGGCACGATCCTTGAGCCGGATCGGCCAACGATCGGACGGCGGGCAGGTCGGCCATCGTCCGCTGCTCCGCCGAGGCGAGACCCTGTGCCGAGACCGGCGCCGGGGGTGGCTCGGGCAGTGACGCCGGCTTGCCCGGCGACAGCCACTCGTCGAAGAGGTCGTCGAGATCCTTGCCGGAGAGCTGCTCCGCGAGGCGGATGAACTCCCGGGTGGACACGGTGCCGCCGGCCTGCTGCTTCGCCCACTCCTTGAGGAGGGCGAAGAACGTCGTATCGCCGATCTCCATCCGCAGCGCCTGCAACGTCATCGCGCCGCGTCCGTAGACCGGGAAGTCGAACAGCTGGTCGGTACCGGGATCGCCGATCCCAAGCGCCCAGAACGGGTCATCGGCCGGGATCGTGGCGAAATCGTCGAAGATCTGCTGTGGGGTCCCCATTCCCTCGTGCTCGCTCCACAGCCACTCGGCATAGGTCGCGAAGCCTTCGTTGAGCCAGATGTGCTTCCAGAGGTCGACGGCAAGGCTGTCGCCGTACCACATGTGTGCCAGCTCGTGGACGACGACGAAGTCGTTGCCGTCTGGCCCGAAGAAGAACGGCGAATACGTCGGCCGTGTCTGGTTCTCCAATGCGAACCCGACCGGCGCGTTGTCGACCACCCCGCCCCCTGCGGTCCAGGGATACGGGCCGAAGTTGCTCGCCTCCCAGGCGATGATCGCCGGCTGCTTGTCGAAGGACTTGAGTGCCCCGACGCCCGGACCGGGGATCGCCGGCACGAAGTCGGTCACGGTCCACGTGTTGGGGTTGTCGGCGCTCCCGGCTGGGCCCGGGATCGGTGCGACCCAGCCGTCCATCACGTCGCCGTCCGACTCGAACGATGTCGAGCCGGGTCCCGACGAGACCACGATGCCGTCGACGACGACACCGCGACCCTGGACGGATTGATCGCTCGCGTACGTGATCGAGATCTCCTTGGAGATCGGCGCGGCGCCCGGATTAGCAAGCGCGATGGACCAGGTCTCCCAGCCGTCGCTCATGCCGCTCACGGCGTTCCACGCCCCGGTGGTGCCGGTCGGGTTGCAGATGAAGAAATCGTCATTCGGGTCGGCCGGATCGCCCGGATCCAGGACCGGCGTCAGGTAGTGGTCGAGGAACGGGTTGGCGTCCAGGAAGCCCGGGCAGGCCCCGGTGTCCTGTGACGTGTGGCCATTCGCGTCGGGCAGCGTGGTCCAATCGGTGCCGGCTGCCGTTCGCGATTCCACGAACAGGTGGTCCCAGCCGGGCTCGGTATCCCGGTTCACCTGGAACGTCAGCGTCGAGCCGCCGGGCGGCACGGTCAGCACTCTTGTCAGTCGCTTATAGGCGGGCTCGCCGACCTGCGAGTAGAGGAACTTCGCCCCGAGCGACGGGGTGATCGGCGGCGCGACTTCGGCCATCAGGCTCGAGTCGATCGCGTCCCAGTACTGGATGCCATCGGTCGTGTACGAGCGCATGTCGAACTGGCCGATCGCCATGAACGCGAGGTACGTGGCCATCGGCTCATCAGCCTTCCAGTGCCACGTGGTCTTGCCGTTCTTCGTGGACTGATCGAGCAGTCGGCCGTTGGCGATCGCCTCGAGGCCGGCGGGCACCGTGATGCGGAACTCGAACCTCGCCTTGTCGCGCGGGTGGTCATTGGCCGGGAACCAGCTCGATGCCACGTGCGGCTCGCCGATGACGATCGCGCCGTCATCGGTGTGGATGAAGCCCGAGAGCCCGAATTCCTCGAGGGTCTTCGGGACGCCGTCGTAGCGGACGACGACCGTGAAGCCGGCGTCGTCGCGCAAGCGGTGCTTCGGGGTGATCGTCAGCTCCTGGCCCGATCGCTTGTAGCGTGCCGTCTCGCCGTTGACCTTGAGGCTGCGGATCTTCAGGCCCACGAAGTCGAGGTTGAACCTCGAGAGGTTCTGCGTCGCCGTCGCCCGGATCGTCGCCTTGCCGACGAGCTTGTCGGTCGCCGGATCGTACGAAACGTCGAGCGTGTAACTGCGGACCTGGTAGCCGCCGTTGCCGTCCTTGGGGTAGTAGCGATCGCCGATCCCGCTCGAGCCGGCGCGGTATGGCGCGGCACCGACCGCGAGACCGGGTGAGAGCCCCAGGCAGAGCAGCGCCACGGCTGCAAGGAACGCGAACTTGCGGATCATGTTCGACCCCCTCCACTCGAAACGATGCTTGCCGTTCGCCAGGCAGCCGGACTCGTCACGCTACGACGCGACGTCTGGGATCGTCCGGGGTCGTGGGTACCATCCGTCAGCCCCGCCCCCGGGTCAAGAGGGAAGATCGTCCGACGCGTTGGAGATCCCCTCGAAGGTCGGCCTCGACCGGGTAGGATGCCGGTCCCGTGCCTGTCCGTGACGACGCTTTGACGAGCGTGACGCCCCGCCGCAGCCGCCAGGACCCGCGACCATCGACGATCGGCGCGATCGATGCAAGCACGCCCGTGATCGTCGTGGGGGCGCAGGCCCACGGCCCATTGGGCATCTTTCGGAGCCTCGGCCGGCTCGGCATCCCTGTCCACGCCCTCGATCCCGAGCCCAGGGCGGCGCCGTCCTATTCGCGGTACTTGCGCTCGTGTACGGCCTTCGACATCGTCGGATCGTCGTCGGATGCGATCGTCAAGCAGTTGCTCCGGTTGTCGACCACCTTCGACCGCGCGCCCATCCTCATCCCGACCTCGGACCAGAGCACGGTGCTCGTCGACGAGTACAGGGCCGTGCTCGATGGCCCGATGCTGCTGCCTCGTCAACCCGCTGGGTTGGCGCGGTCCCTTGCGGACAAGCGATCGATGGCCGCACTTGCCGTGGCCCACGGTGTCGCTACCCCGAACCTCGTCATCCCGACCAGCATCGAGGACGTGCGTGCCTATGCCAGCGGAGCCACGTTCCCAGTCATGCTCAAAGGCATCGATGGCGCTCGGCTCAGGGTCAGAACGGGCCACAAGATGGTGATCGTCGAGGAGCCCGCCGAGCTGGAGCGGCTGTACGCGGAGATGGAGGATCCGAGCGACCCGAACCTCATGCTCCAGGAATACATCCCCGGCGGTGACGACGACATCTGGATGTTCAACGGCTACTTCGACGCGGACTCGGAGTGCCTAGTCGGGTTCACGGGACGGAAGATCCGCCAGACACCGATCCACACGGGCGCCACCAGCCTCGGCGTCTGCCTGCCGAACGATCAGGTGTACGAGACGACGGTCCGCTGGATGAAGGCTCTCGGCTATCGCGGGATCCTCGACATCGGCTATCGATTCGATGCCCGCGACGGGCGCTACAAGGTCCTCGATGTCAACCCGAGGATCGGTGCGACCTTCCGGCTGTTCGTGTCGCGAAATGGCATGGACGTGGCGCGTGCGCTGTATCTCGATCTGACCGGGCAACCCGTGCCCACAGCTGAGCCGTGGACGGGGCGGCGCTGGATCAACGAGGGCGCCGACCTCAAGTCATCGATCGGCTATCGACGCGAGGGCTCGCTCGGCCTCCGCCAATGGGTCGCGTCGTTGCGAGGTGTACGCGAATTTGCCTACTTCGCCCGTGACGACGTTTGGCCAATTGTGAGGATGGTCAGCTCGTTGATCCATCGATAACGTTCCTGCAAGGACGAATTCGGTAGGGTCCTCAAGGACCTGCGGGCCGGTGCCCAAAATGCCAGCCGACGCGGTCGCCAGCTTGGTGGCCGCCCGGGGGAGGTGGCCTAGTTGCTCGACCAATCCTCCATGCGCTCCAGCGTGACCGTGCCGAGCGGATCACTGCGCACCCGCGACTACCTCGAGTTGATCGGTGTGCCCGAGCGGCGCCGGGCGACATCGCCGTTCGACCCTGGGTACGACCCATACACGTTCGAAGGCCACCTCGAGCAGAGCGCCCACCTCATGGAGATGATGAAGATCTCGATGGCGGGCTGGATCATCGCCAGCGAGGAGGTCACGCGCAGGAAGGTCGCCCTCTGCCGCCAGCATGGGGTCCCGACCGTGACCGGCGGCGGCCCGTTCGAGATCGCCGTGGCCCAGGGCCGGCTGCCGGAGTATCTCGACCTCGTGGCTGACATCGGCATCACGCGCATCGAAGCAGGCATGGGCTTCACCGACATGCCGTTGCACCCGGAGGAGGTCATGTTGGCGGCCGCGGCTCGCGGTCTCGAGGTCCAGTTCGAGCTCGGCAAGAAGCATGGCGGCGCGTTCACGTCGGACGTGGTGGGTGACCTGATCGAGCTCGGGCGCCGATGGGTTGGTGCAGGAGCTGCCCAGCTCGTGATCGAGGCGCGAGAGAGCGCGCGCGGCGTCGGCATCTTCGATGACGAGGGGGCGCTCCAGGCCGACGCCGCGGACCGCTTCGCCGGAGCGTTCGGGCTCGATACCAGCACCTTCGAAGCCCCCGACAAGCGGAGCCAGTTCGCGCTCCTCAACCATTTCGGACCCGACGTCCATCTGTGCAATGTCCGTCTCGAGGAGATCCTGCGGGTCGAGATCTATCGACGCGGGCTGCACTCGGACGCCTTCGGTCAAGCCAACCTGCGCCCACCGCGCCCGGACGATCAGGAGGCGGATTGATCGCCCGACGACGGCGACGATCCGTTGCCATCGATTCGTTCCCATCGAGTGCCCCGAACCACCGTGGTCGCACGATCGTCGCGATCGACGTGATCCGGGCGACGACGATGGCGGTCACGGCGCTCGCGGTCGGCCGCCGCTGCCTCGTGGCCCGGGACGTGGACGATGCCCTGGCGATCCGGCGCGAGCTGGGGGACGCCCTCCTCGCGGGGGAGCTGGCCGGCGACAAACCCCCCGAGTTCGACATGAACAACAGTCCGGCTGAGCTGGTCGAGCGGACAGAGGCGGATCCCCACCGCCCGCTCGTCATCCTCTCGTCGTCGGGCGCTGACCTCATGCTCGAGGCACACCGACACACCGCCGATGCGTACGTGGCCTGCCTGCGCAACGTGAGCGCGGTGGCGCGCCACCTCGCAGAGCGCGACGACGACGTCACCTTGATCGGCGCAGGAAGTCGCGGCGAGTTCCGCGAAGAGGATCAGTTGTGCTGTGCGTGGATCGCCGAGCGCCTCGTGGAGGCGGGCTTCGAGCCAGCCACCGACCGCACACAAGAGGTCATCGATCGCTGGAGAGGCTCCAGCGTCGACGACATCGAAACCAGCAACAGCGTTGGCTACCTCCGTCGATCCGGTCAGCTCCGCGACCTTGACTTCATCGCGAGCCACGTCGACGACCTCGACCTTGTAACGTCGATACGCGGAAACGAATTGCGGACAGTGGCCTGACTGGACGGCGTCAACGAGGCCGATGCGCGCGTCGGAGCACGGCGGTCCAGGGCGGGAAGGAGCGATCGACGTGGAGACCGTGGCCGTCGTGCTGAACGTCAGGGAGGAGCACGTCCAGGCGTTCGAGGCTGGGTTCCGCGACCACGAGCTGGCTGTCTGGCAGGACCTCAAGGACCGTGGCCTGTTGGTCGGCGCGACCCTCAACCGGCTGGATATCTCATCGCGCCCCGTCGCCGGCGCCGTCCAGTACATGGTCTCGGCGATCTTCGCGACCGGCGAGGGTCATCACGCCCACGACGCGCATCCGGGCTTCGAGGCGTGGAACGCGATCGCGGACACCTACCAGACCGGGGAACCGCTGGCGTTCGGCGGTGAGACCGTGGTCCGAGCTGGGGATCGCGGCCGGGCTAGGAGCCTTTCGCGCCGTGTAACGGTCGCTGGGTACCAGCGTCGATCGAACGACCGGGCCATGGCCCACGATGAAGCGCGCGGGCCACCCTGCCGGTCGAGTCGCCCGCACGAACGGGTGCCACCTAGGATGACCGCAGCCGGATGCGCCGGCCCAGCGGGAGGGGAACCTCATGTCGAAGCGTTCTTTGATGATCGGCCTGTTGGCAGCGATCGTCGTTGCGTCCGGCTGCGGAACGACCCAGA
Organism: uncultured Chloroflexia bacterium; assembly: GCA_963788235.1. Lineage (GTDB taxonomy): Bacteria > Chloroflexota > Limnocylindria > Limnocylindrales > CSP1-4 > SPCO01. The sequence continues at coordinate 182,786 of CAWBFV010000008.1, forward strand.
CGCCAGTGGCCAGCGTCGCGACCTCGTCGCCGGCGAGTTCGCTTGCCGCGGTCGCGAGTCCGTCACCCACGGCTTCGCCGAGCGCGACACCAGAGGCGACACCGACGCCGATCCCCACGGCCACGCCTGCACCGACCCCCGTGCCGACGCCCGTCCCGTGGAAGAGCTACAAGTCCAAGCGCTACAAGTACACGATGAAGTACCCGCCGGACTGGGTCGTCACGCCGGGCACGTCAGGCCACAGCGACCAGTTCGACGACTTCGGCTCGCACTTCGTGTACGTGTTCCGGGACACCGTCTCGACGTCGGTCGACCTCAATGGAACCGTCGCCCAGGAGAAGGCCCTCTACAAGAGCCACTACAAGGCGAAGCTGCTCACCGACAAGGTCGTCCACGTCGGCGCGTACAGCGGCCGGATCCTCACGTTCAATGGGGTCGACGACGGCCGGAACTTCTACATCCAGGTCGTGATCATCAAGCGCGGCAAGGTCGGCTACTTCATCGAGATGTTCAGCGACCGGGGCCACGAGGCAGCGGATCGCAAGCTGTTCCTGCGGATCTACAACTCGTTCAAGCCCCAGTTCTAGGGCTCGGGCGGGCGTTCTGACGATCGCGGGCCGTCGCCGGCTCAGGCTGGCGGCGGCTCGTCGCTGTGGACCGCGATGATGTTGCCCGCCGGGTCGCGGAACCATGCGATGTCCGGACCGTTGCCGTCGCTGCGGGCGATGCCCTTCTCGTCCTGGTGGAAGCCGTCGTAGCGGTCGAAGACCACGCCTTTCCCGGTCAGGTCGTCGACGGCTGCGTCGATGTCCGCGACCGGGAAGTTCAGCACCGTGTAGGTCGCCGGCTCGAAGTCGTCCTTCGGATAGATGAGGACGCGCACCCCGTCGCGGAGCCGCAGCTCGAGCAGCTGTCCGTCATACAGCGACTCCGCGTCGATGCCGAGCGTGTCGCCGTAGAAGCGCCGCTCCGCCTCGATGTCCTTCGCGGCGAAACCGGAGTAGGCCTTGGTCGTATCCAGCATTGGATCGATCCTCCTGTAGCCCGCTCATGGTGCCACCCATCGGGTTGCACCCACATCAACGCAGCGTGAGCGCTGAGCGCGCGAAAACGACCGCCGTTGCCGGCGGGCGTTTCGTGTTCTGCGGCCGCGGCATCGCGACCTGACCGTTCAGATGTTCGCGGGTCGGGCCCAGTCGTCGCCCATCCCGTCGCGTGAGTCGGAGCCCTTCGTCACGGCCAGGATCCCGAGGGCGGCGAGGCTGCCGAACAGCGCAGTCACGATCGTGAGCAGTTCCATCTCGGTGCTTCCTTTCATTGGTGTCCCGGGGTTTGTTGATCTCGTTGGGACGATCATGCCGCCAGACTGGTCATCTGGTAAGGTCCGCTCTGATGGCGAGAACGAGGACCAGATTCCCGACCGAGCTCCTCGTCGAGCTGCGCCGGGACGATCCCCTGCCCCTCCACCGCCAGCTCGAGCAGGAGCTCCGTGGCGCGATCCGGACGGGTCGGCTTGGTGCCGCGACCCCACTGCCGTCGAGCCGGGTCCTCGCCGAACAGCTGGAGCTGTCGCGAGGCGTCGTCGTGGAGGCCTACGAGCAGCTCGTCGCCGAGGGCTACCTGACGAGCCTGCCCGGCGGGGCGACACGAGTCTCGGCGCGCGTCCTGGAGCCGACGACACCGGTCGCAGCCGCGCCGGCTGGCCCGGAGATCCGCATCGACTTCGCCTACGGCCGACCCGACGTCACGCAGTTCCCGCGCCAGGTCTGGCTGCGCTCGCTCCGTCGCGTGCTCGAGGAAGCACCGAACGATCGACTGACGTATCTCGACCATCGGGGCGCACCCGAGCTCCGCGAAGCACTGGCTCTGTACCTCAATCGGGTGCGTGGCACGGTGGCGAACCCCGAGCGGATGCTGATCTGCAATGGCTTCGCGCAGGCGATCGACCTCGTCGTCCAGCTCGTCAAGTCGATGGAAGGTCGCCGGATCGCGGTGGAGGATCCCGGTGACCGCGACGGGCGGCAGGCGGTTCGCCGTCACGGGCTCCAGGCGGTGCCGGTCCCCGTCGATGCGGGCGGGATCGTGATCGACGCACTGCACGCCGTCGACGCCGACGCGGTCGTCCTGACACCCGCCCACCACTACCCGACGGGTGCGGTCATCGCGCCCGAACGGCGCGCGAAGCTCATCGAGTGGGCGCGTGACCGCGACGCACTGATCCTCGAGGACGACTACGACGCGGAATACCGCTACGACCGCGAACCGATCGGCGCCATCCAGGGTCTGGCGCCCGACCGCGTCATCTATGCGGGTTCGGCGAGCAAGACCCTCGCCCCGGGTCTGCGCCTCGGGTGGATGGTCGTGCCGGAGGCGCACGTCGAGGCGCTGGCGACGATCAAGGATCTCAATGACCGTGGGTCGCCCAGCCTCGATCAGCTGGCGTTCGCCGATTTCCTGGCGCGCGGCGAGTTCGATCGTCACTTGCGGCGCATGCGCCCGATCTACCGCGAACGGCGCGACACGCTCCTAGCCGCGCTCCGCCGGGACCTGCCAAGCCTCCGACCGGTCGGGGCATCGGCCGGGCTGCACGTCCTGGCGTGGCTGCCCGACGGCGTCGACGAGGCCGCCGTCATCGACCGGGCGGCGGCGCTCGGGGTCCGGGTGACCGGCGTCGCCGGCACGCATTTCGACGCGGAGCGCGCCCGAGGCGGGCTGATCTTCGGCTACGGCCTCGTCACGACTTCGGAGATCGACGAGGGCGTGAGCCTCGTCGCTCAGGCGCTCGCGGAGGTCGGCTGAGCGAGCGCGCTCAGCGCGCGGATGACGCGTGCGAGCGGGTTGATGGCCGCCTGGGCGATGTCCCGTCGGGCCGCCTTGGCCTCTCGAACCAGCCGGGCGGCGGCCGCCTCGCGGAGGCGATCCTGCTCGAGCTCGTGGATCCGGAGCTGCAGAAGGGTTTCGTACATCGGGATGGCCTCCAATCGGTTCCGTGTGGAGGCATCATCCATCGATACTGGTTCTCGCGACAGGTCCGGTCTGGTGCTTGGTGTGGGGACCGGTATCTAGTCGATCGTCGGTGGCGAAGCCTCCAGCCGGCGCCGGATCGACACATGTCCGACGCCGGCGACGTCCAGTCGCTCCGCGTCGAGGAAGCGCCGCATCCGCTCGACGCCTCGCTGCGAACGCCTCGATGAACGCCTCGTCGCGGGCGAGTGACTCGTCCTCGAGCCACAGGCCGAGGATCGCGAAGGTCGAGGTCGCACGTTCGAGCCGGCCGTCGAACCTGGCGACCAGTCGATCGCCCCACAGGACCGGCAGCGCGTAGTAGCCGAACTTCCGTTTCGGTGCCGGCGTGTAGACCTCCCAGATGTAGTCGAAGTCGAACAGCGGCGCCGCTCGTTTGCGGGCGCTCACCGGGTCGAGCGGCGCGAGGAACGTGGCCTCATCGGTGGTCGTCGTCGCCTTCGGCCGCCAGGCGCGCGGCACGCGCCCACGGGCCACGGTCGCGATGTCAGCGGCGTCCTCGGCGAGTGCCCAGCGCGGCCCGCGCCAGCCCTCGATCGTCAGCTCGATCAACTCGCCGCGCTCGATCGCTTGGTTGCGCCACGCGATCGCGGCCGCGCGCCCGTCCTTCTCGTGGATCGTGTACGAACCCGTAACGGCGGAGATGCCCTCGAACGCGACGTGCTTGCGCCGCATGAAGTCGTCGGTCTCGGCGTCGGATGCCTCCACCAGGAGGTCGGCCGGCGCGATCGCCTCGGTCGCGGCGTAGACGCGCTCGAACCGCTCGCGGTGGTGGACCATCGCCTCCCCGACCCGCCACAGGTAGTACAGCGCGACGGCACTGTCCTTGCGGCCGCGGTAGTTGTCCGTTCGTTTGCGCGCGGCCATCTGGAAATCGCGATTGGCCACGGTGCCGCGATCGCGGAGCACCTGGCGCATCTCGACGATCGCGTCGTGGTGCTCGTGCTCGACCTCGAGCCAGTGCCCGTTCTGCCGCTCTCGCCGCATGAGGTTTCGCCAGTACGGCAGCTCGTCGATCGGTCGGACGGCCAGCCAGCCGCCCCAATCGAAGAACTTGCGCCGGCCGTAGGTGAGACGGGCCCAGTCGTCGATCGTGTAGTCGATGACCCGGCTGTGGAGCATCAGGTCCTGCGCGCGGGCCATGATCCCGAGGGGATCGAGCTGGAGATGCTCCATGGCGCGCATCGCCTGTTCCGTGCCACGCAGGCCGCGCCAGCGCCGACCTGGCCAGAGGCCCTGCCGGCCGAGGATGAACCGACGGGCCGTCTGGCGCGAGATCTCCACGGCCCGAAGCGTACCGGCGCTACGCTTGGGTCGTCGGTCCCAGGAGGAGGCACATGGTGAACCTGCGCGATATCGGCGAGGTCCCCGCGGTCGACGTCTGGGGCGACACGGTCAAGGCGCGTGCGATCGTCGGTGAGGGGGCAAGCCTCGCGGTCGTCGAGCTCGCACCGGATGCGATCGTGCCCGAGCACGTCCATCCGAACGAGCAGCTCGGCATCTGCGTCACAGGTTCGATCACCTTCACGATCGACGACGAGGAGCGTCGCCTCGGGCCGGGCGGGACGTGGCGGATCCTGTCGAACCACCCGCATCACGCGGTGGCGGGACCGGAGGGCGCCGTCGTCATCGACATCTTCGCGCCGGCCCGCACCGACTGGGAGACGCTCCCTGCCTCCGCGCCGAAGCCACCGGTCTGGCCGCGCGAGTCAAGGGGCGAGCAGGGCTAGGTCCGCGGCGACGGCGCCTTGCGCGCCTCGAACCCGAGATCGCGGGCTTCCTTCACGGTCAGCGGCTCGGTGCGCTTCCAGCTGAACGCGGTCGCGATCGCGTCCCAGACCGGGGCCAGCTCCCAATACGAGCTGTGGGATCGCGGGAAGTCCCGACCGGACCGCACCCGCAGGTCGACGACGCTGGCGAGACCGTCCGATCGCCGGAACAGCGGCTCGGCCACGAACGACAGGAAGTCGCGGCTGTCGTACACGTTCAGCCACGGAACGGGGAGCCGCGGCGGGTCGGCCTCGTCGTAGGGCATCGACGGGATCGCATCGAACGTGTAGAGCAGCGGCGCCTGCGACCCGACCGTGACGCACGCCTCGACGGGTGCCTCCGGCCACGCGCCGATGAGATCGACGAGCGCGATCCCGCCCAGGCTCAACCCGACGGGCAGCACCGGCCGCCCCTTTGCGGCGCGAGCCGCCGCCGACAGCTCCTTTCGCAGGACCGCCTGGATCGACTCGCGATGTTGCCGGTAGCCGAGCACGTCGGCGAGCAGCTGTGCACCGAGCGCCTCGAACATCGCCTCGCGCCGGCCCTCGTAGTAGTTCGTGACGAGGCGCATGATCGCGGCACGGCCTACGCCGGTCGGTAACGACGAGAGCGCGATCGGCGTGGGCTTCGCCTCCCGGTACAGCGCCTTCCGCCAGTTGCCGAGCCGCAGCCCGGACCGGCGACGCCACTCTGGAGCGACGACTCGGACGTCCCAGCCTCGGCGGCGGACTTGATCCTCGATCCGGGTCGCGTTCTGGACGAGCCCCTCGGCGGTCTCGTTCGCACCGTGGACGAAGAACAGGATGCCGCTGGGCTGTGTCGGCGGCGCGCTGCTGCGCGATCCGGAGGTCCGTGCCATCGGCTGAGGGTAGCGCCCCGAAACCGACGGGACTCGGCCTGACGTAGTCGAGAGTGGACCCAAGTTCGCATCGGAGAACCACACATGTCCCTGAACGTCCGCAGCTCGCTGCTGCTCCCGTCGATCGTCGTGATCGCGGCGATCGCCGCCGCCTGTTCGAGTAGCGGTGGCGCCACCACGGCGCCGTCCGTCGCCGCACCAACGACCGCTGCCTCCGCCGCGGCCCCGTCAGAGTCGGCTGCGGCATCCGAGGCCGCCTCGCCGGCCGCGGGTGGCGTGTCGATCGCCCTGGCCGACAGCGCCCTCGGCAAGATCATCGTCGACGGCGCGGGCAAGACCCTCTACATGTTCACGCCCGACGAGGACGCCGGCAAGGTGACGTGCTACGACGACTGCGCCACCAACTGGCCTGCCCTCAAGGCCGATGACGCGTCCGCCGTCAGCGCCGGCACGGGCCTCGACCAGAGCAAGGTCACCGTCACGGATCGAACCGACGGTGGCAAGCAGGTCAAGTACGGCGAGTATCCGCTGTACTACTTCGCCGCCGACACCGCCGCTGGCCAGACCAACGGACAGGGCAAGGGTGGCAAGTGGTACGTCGTCGGCGCCGACGGCGAGCCCATCAAGAGCTGAATCACCCGAAGCGGGGGAAACGACGGGGCCGGCGCTCGACCGCCGGCCCCGTCGATTTGTGTCCGGCGATCGCGCGCCGGGCCGCCTCAGGCAGCCTCTGTCCCCGAGGTCGTGCTCGACGCGAGGCGTTTCGTGAGCTCCTCACGAACCGCGATCGCGGCAGGACTCCGTTCCGCGGCCGGCTCCGAGACGTCGACCCCGACCCGCTCCGAGAGCAGGATCGCGAGCAGCGCCTCGAGGACGCTGCCGCCACTCGACAACCCGGACCCGGGCTCGCCCGATCCGTCGCGTCCATCGCGGCCGCCGATGACGACCTTCGGGACGACATCGACCCCGGCGTGCTCGATCGCCTCGGCGAAGCGCGCCATGACTTGCTGCGTGAGCTGGTAGCGCGGCCCACCGTAGGCGCGCACCTGCTCCTCGGTCGCCATGGCCTGGGCGATACCGACCCGTGCGGCACGCTCGGCCTCGGCACCGGCCAAGGCGCTGATGCGCGCCGCCTCGCCCGAACCGATCAGCCGGGTCTTCTCGGCCTCGGCCGTGGCGAGCGCCGTGATCTGGGCGGCTTGCTGCTGGGCACGTGCCAGGTCGGCACGGCCCTGTGTTCGACTGGATCGCGATCGACAGCTCCGACTCGGTGATCGTCGTCTGCTGGCGGGCTCGAGCCTCGGCCTCGCGAAGCTCGCGCTCCTTGACCGCGGCCGCCTGCTGACGGCCGTACGTCTCGACCTGCTCCACGGCGATCTGCCGCGAGCGGAGCTGGGTCAGGATCGTCTCGAGATCCTTGCCACCACGACCCTCGGTCGGCGTGCCGATCAGCACCTCCTGGAGCTCCAGGTTGTAGCGATCGAACTTCTCGCGCATCTCGAGACCGGAGTGGTCCTGGATCTCGGCGCGCTCGTGGATCAGCTCGATGAGCGTGCGCGTCTGCGCGATGTTCTTGAAGTAGGCCGAGACCATCGGGTCGAGCGTCTGCTCGACCAGCCGCTTGACGTCGCCGAACCGCTGGACGACGAGTGGCGCCTTGCGATAGTCGATGTGCACGACCACCGACAGCGGCAGGCTGGGCTCGAAGGCGTCCTTCGTGATCAGGTCGACCTCCGAGAGGTTCTCGTCGAAGTTGTGCGAGCCCGACTCCGACTTGTTCCACTTCAGGATGAAGTTGGTCGTCGGGACCATGACGATCTTGCCCGCATACGTGTTGAACGCGTACTTGCCGGGCAGCAGCGGCATCTCCCAGACGCCGCGCTCGCCTTGCTCGACGAGCTCGCCGTGGCCGTACGTGTCGCCCGAGAGGTCGGCGCCGGTCTCGCCCGTGTACGACACGACGACGCCGACCGTGCCCGACCTCGACGACCGCCTTCGGCACGTATTCGACCGTGGCGAAGAGCCGGTTGAGGTAGTAGGTGCCTTCGACGAGGACCTGCAGCTGGCGGCCGCGACGGCCACCGGCGGCCAGAAACCGCTCGGGATCCTGGAAGTTGTTGTGATAGGTGGCGGCGTCCGCCGGGTCGTGCCCGACGGTCGGCGCGATGATCTCGCCGGGGTCGAGCGAGGGCCCGTCGTGGATCGTCACGACGCCGAGGACGTCGTCATGGCCGGTCAGCACGACCGGCTCGAAGCCGTCGCGGTCGGCGATCAGGTCCGCCATCCGGTCGAGCAGCGCGCGGTCGCTGTGCTCGAGGGCGAGCCCGTACACGTGGCCCTGGGTGATCACCACGAACTGGGCGAGGTTGATCGCGTACGTGCCTTCGCGCAGGATCCGCCGCTGCGGGCCGCGCTGGCCGCGCTCCGCGAGGAAGGCGGCCACGTTGCCGTAGTCGGCACCGGCCGGGAAGCGGCCGAGCGTCTGGGTGGGCGGCAACGGCTCGCCGTCACGGGCGAAGACGTAGCCGATCTGGCCTTGCGGGATCGTCACCAGCGGGACGCTGTGGATCCGGTACTGGAACGGTCGAAAGAAGTGGAGCCCACCGCGCAGGACGTCCGGCTGGAAACCGGCCTCACCGCGCAGTGCGATCAGCCCGTCGGGCACCGAGCCGCGCGAGCTCCACAGCTTCTCGACGATGCCCACGCGATGGTTGGGGATGTATCGGACCGATCTCGTCGCCCACACCACGAACAGGGTGGCGAGGGCAACGCCGATTCCCACAAGCGCGGGCGCGACAAACGGAACAACCTGCTCGATCGCAGGCATACGACACGCTCCTTGGCGTGAGCACTCGGAGCGCGACGTCGGAACCACACCCGGCGTCGTGACGGATGCACTACTGATTCTACGACTTGTGTCACGAAATTCCGGGCCTAACCCGGTTTAGTCGTGCGGATATCGTTTCAGGTTGGTGCCAGGACGCACCGGAACCGGAGGTGCGGGCGGCCCCGCTGCCACCCACGGGCGCGTGCATCAGATGCACGCATCGCGCCCGGCAAGGACGCTCACGCACGAAATCTCGTCGGATCTGCGGCATTCGATGCGCCAGGACAGACCGGGATGAGTTGGTGCCGGCCGCAACGACGTCAACGGGCTGGAAGTGCGTCCCCTGATGCCACGTTGAGGACGCCTTTCGAGCCGCGATGGCCGTTGCGTGCATTCGATGCACGTCCCTAGGGCAGTTGCGGCATCAAATGTCACGTCAGCGACAGAATCGCCCGTGGGCCACCGCCCACCGCGGCCGCGCACCGGCCGGACTCTGGCGGCGTGTGCCCGGGGCCGCCGCGGAGCCCCGATCAGGCCTTGGCGGCGCCCGCCTTCGACCCAGATTTGGCCCGATCCTTGATGATCTGGCCCGCCGCGAGCTTGCCCGGTGCGCCCATCACGCAGCCACCCGGGTGCGTGCCGGAGCCGCACTGGTAGTAGCCGTCGATCGGCGTGCGGTACTGCGACCAGCCCGGCGCGGGCCGGAAGAAGAACATCTGGGGCGCCAGGAACTCGCCGGCGAAGATGTTGCCCTCGCTCAGGCCGACCGTCCGCTCGATGTCGAGCGGCGTCCGGACCTCGCGCTGCAGCACCAAATCGCCGAAGCCCGGGAAGAACGACTCGAGCGTCCGTTGCACCGTGTCGCCGAGGTTCTCCTTCTCGGTATCCCAGTCGCTCTCGCGCAGGTGGTACGGCGTGTACTGGATGAAGCAGCTCATGACGTGCTTGCCGGGAGGCGCCATATCGGCGTCGATCGTCGACTGGATCGCCATGTCGATGTACGGGCGCTCGCTGTACCAGCCGTACTTCGCGTCGTCGAAGGCGCGCTCGAGGTATTCCATCGACGGGCCGATGTTCGTGAAACCGCGGAAGTGGTCGGCCTTCTTGCCGAGCGTCGGGAACGTGGGCAGGTCGTCGAGCGCGAAGTTGACCTTCGAGCTCGTGCCCTGGAACCGGAACCGCCGGATGTTCTCGACGAGGTCGTCGGGCAGCTCGCGCGGTTCGACCAGCTCGAGGAACGTGCGCCGCGGGTCGAGCGCGCTGACGACGGTGTCCGCGTAGAACTCGGTGCCGTCCTTGAGCGCGACGCCGGTCGTCCGGCCGTCGCGGGTGATGACGGCTTCGACCGGCGAATCGAGGCGGATCTCCGCGCCAAACGACTGGGCGGCCCGGGCGAGGACCTGCGTGAACCCGCCGTTGCCCTTCTTATGGAACGCCCACGCGCCGAACTCGCCGTCGTGCTCACCGAGGTTGTGATACAGCAGCACGAGCCCGGAGCCCTGCGAGAACGGACCGACCTTCGTGCCGATGATCGCCGACGACGCGAGATAGCCCTTGAGCAGCGGCGACTCGAAGTAGTCGTCGAGGAAGTCGGACGCGCTGCCGGTCAGCAGTCGGACGATGTTGTGGACGACGCGCTTGTCGAGCTTCCGGAACCGGCTGCCGAGGCGGGCCAGGGCCAGCAGCTCCTCGGGGTCGTCGCTGAAGATGTCCGGCGGGACCATGTCGAGCAGCGGCTTGATGGCCTGGCAGACCATCTCGATGTCGTGCGTGTACTGGTCGTACGCGTCGGCATCGTGCTGGGAGTGGCGGGCGATCTCCTGGAGGTTCTGGGCGTGGTCCTGCGTGAACAGCAGGTAATCGCCCTTCTCGTCGGGTGCGAACGTCGTCGACATCAGCAGCGGCATGAAGCCGTGCTTGGTCAGCTCGAGCTCGTGGATGATGTCCGGCCGGAGCAGCGATAGCGCGTACGAGAACGTCGTAAACCAGAACCCCGGTCGCAGCTCCTCGGTGATCGCCGCGCCGCCGACCACGTTGCGACGCTCGAGGATCAGCGTCCGCAGGCCCGACTTCGCGAGGTAGGCGCCGTTCACCAACCCGTTGTGACCCCCGCCGATGACGATCGCGTCGTACGTCCGGTCGCCGCGCGAGGTCGATCGCGTCGACCCATTGCGGCCCGCCTTGGTCGGCGGCGACTTCTTGGCGGTCTTCTTGGTCGGCTTGGGCGCGGTCATCGTCATATCAGGCCGTCTTTCGCTCCGGGTTGTAGAGCGGCTGCCGCGCGACATGCGCCGCGACCTGCTCGTAGTGATGGTCGACGGTGAACTCGAGGTTGACCTTCGTGCCGAGCGCCGCCATGTCGGGGCGGATCCGGGCGATCGCGATGTGGCGCTGGAGCATCGGCGAGTACATGAAGCTGGTGGCGTAGCCGACGCGCTGGTAGTCGTCGTCGTAGACCATCCAGTCCTCCACGACCGGGGCGTGATCCTTCGGCGGGATGAGGCCAGCCTCGTTGTAGACCCGATCGTAGTCCTGCCAGTCGACGATCAGCCCGGACATCTTCCAGCGTGACGTCTTGTCGGCGATCTCGCGCTCGAGCGCCTTGCGGCCGATGAATGCTCGATCGTCGTTCTTGAGGTCACGGAACATCCACGACCAGCCGAGCTCGATCGGGGTCGAGCGGTGGGCGTCGTTCCAGGCGTAGCGGCTCGAGTCGAAGTCGGCCTCGAGCAGCAGCAGGCCGGCCTCGATCCGGAGCATGTACAGCGCGGCGAGGCCGAATGGCAGCACGCCATGGCCGTCCATCGAATCCCAGAGCGTGTCCCAGACATGGAGCGCGTCAGGCGTGTCGATCCAGACCTCGTACCCGAGGTCGCCGCTGTAGCCCGTCCGGCTGACGGTCACCCCTGCCCCGCCGATCTCGCCCTTCGCGACCCCGAAGTACGGGATGTGCTCCATCTGCGGCACGAGCCGCTTGAGGAGGTCGCGGCTGCGCGGCCCCTGGAGGGCGAGGGTCCCGAGGTCGTGGCTGACTTCCTCGATCCGGACGTCGTGCCGCCCGATCCGATCCTCGAAGTAGGCGAGGTTCGGCTCGGCGCTGGTCAGCAGGAACTCGTCCTTGCCGGGCCTGAGGATCACGCCGTCCTCGATCACGAAGCCGCGATCGTCGAGCCAGCACGTGTACTGCGCGTTGCCGGGTGGCGCAGGCACGGATGTCGCGGGCGAGGATGCCGGCGAGGAAGCCCTCCGCGCCCTTGCCGGTGATCCGGTACTTGTACAGCGGGCTCGAGTCGAACAGGCCGGCGGCGTTGCGGACCGCGAAATACTCGAGCTTGTCCGACATCTGGTAGCGGTCGGCCGCGAGATGGCCGGACCAATGGCTCCAGAGCTGGGTCTCGTTCAGCGCGCTGGTGCGCTCGTGGAACGGTGTGCCACGGATCATCGTGTGACGGTCCCTCGTGGGCGCGGGTGCCTCGTTCGCGCCTGTCGCCCCGACCATAGCGGCTATTGGACGCTTGCGCAATATCGTTCTACCCTGCGGGCATGACGTCGGGATCGGCTGCGCGGCGGATGGCGCCGGATGCGCGACGTGACGCGATCGTCGCCGCCGCACTCGATGTCGCGGTGGTCAAGGGCCTGGCGTCCACGACGGTGCGCGACGTGGCGGCGCGGATGGGCACGTCGTCCGGGCTGATCCACCACTACTTCGCCTCGATGGACGAGGTGCTCGCCGCCGCGTTCGAGCGGGTGGCGACGCAGGATCTCGGGTTGTCCGAGCGACTCATGGCCGAGGCCCCTTCTCCGGTCGAGGCCTTGCGGGTCTTCTTCCGGACCTACACGCCGGCCGATAAGGACTGGGCGTTCCAGCTGTGGCTCGACGCCTGGGCCGAGGCAGCTCGCCGTCCCGCCGTCCAGGCGACGTCGCGACGACTGAACCTCGAGTGGCAGGCGCTGCTCGAGCGGACGATCGAGTCGGGAGTCGCGTCAGGGGCGTTCGTGTGCCCAGATCCCGCCGGCGCCGCGTGGCGGATCCTGTCGTTGCTCGACGGGTTGGCGCTCCAGGTCGTGGCGCACGGAACGACGATCAGCCGCGCCGACGTCGTCGCGTGGTCGACTGCCGCGGCGGAGCGCGAATTGGGGCTGGCCGCGGGAGCCCTGCGCTAGGCGAGCAGACTTGCCACCGGCAATTTCCGTCAAACGTCTGCCAGGCGACCGCTCGTCAGCGGATTTGTGCCATCCGTTCGTGAGGTGAGCATCTGACACGGACGGCACGAGCCGGGCGGGCCTCCGCGAGCGTGGCTACGCGGTGGGATGACGAAACCACGTGACGAACGGTCGCCCACGTGACATTCGCCGGAAATCGCCGTCAGTTGCTCGTGGGAGCGGCACGAGACGACCAGATCCGACCATCGGCGCCCGATCCGCGCGTCGATCGTGCACGAGGTCGGGCCTTGACGCGCCTCACCACCCCCGATTCGCTGTCTCGTGCCGGTACCACCGGCATGTGACGAGAACCGCGACGTCCGCGGTCGGCCCGGGCCCGACGCTACGCCCGGACCTCCTGGCGCATGAACAGCACGTACGCCACCGCGAAGCAGGCGACCATCAGGAAGACCAGCGTCACGATCTGCGGCCACACGAGCAGGAAGCTCTGGTCGAGCGAGAACAGCGACGGGATCCGCTGCTGCGCCTGGGCGTATTGGCCCAGCGTGTCCGGGGTCGAGACCGTCGACACCTGCGGGTTGAGCAGCGTGAACGACGCCTCCTTGTAGAGCGTGTCCGGCAGCAGCCGGGTCAGGGTCTGCTGGACGCCGACACTGCGCAACTGGTCCTCGGGGGCACCGGCGATCGGGGCGATCAAGCCACCGATCAGCGACACGATCAGGCTGCCGAAGATCGTAAGCAGGAACCAGATGCCGAAGCCGACGAGTGCCGACGTCGCGGCGCGGCGGATCGCCACCGACAGCAGCAGCCCGAATGCGAGCCATAGACCGACGTACACGATCGTGACGAGCACCCACAGCAGGACGCGGACGAGCTCGGCCAGGCCCGGCACGATCCCGAGGCGGATCAGCGCGAATGCCGTCACGGCGAGCACCATCACCACCAGCACGAGCGAGATGACGGCAAGACCCGCGGCGAACTTCCCGTTGATGACGTCGTCGCGATGGATCGGCTGCGAGAGGAGCCGCGGCAGCGTGCCGTCGGCCCGCTCGCCGTTGATCGAGTCGAACGCGAACGCCAGGCCCAGCAGCGGTCCGACCATCGCGAGGAACCCGACGACCGACGGCAGCGTGATCTGGTCGTTCACCGGCGCGGACGACGCGAAGAGCGCCGCGAAGAGGGCCGGCGTGTCCTTCGCGGCCTCGGCCGCGGACCGGATCGCCCCGCCCAGAAAGTACAGCGGTAGCGCGGCGGCGATCGCCATGATCAGGCCCAGCACGACGAACCGTGCCGACAGCACGTGATCGCCGAATTCCTTCGACGCGATGACCGACCAGCCGGCCCGCGGCACCGCCCGATTTCGAGCCGGTGTTCGCTCGGCCTTGATCGTCGCGGCGGTCATGCCTCACCTCGTGTCGTGTGGACCGCGGCTGGCCGGCTCCCGGCCGGACCCGCGACGGCGCGGCGGTAGACGTCCTCGAGCGACGGGACCACCGCGCGGATCGACACCAGCGGCAGGTGCTCGCTGGCGATCGCCGCCAGCACGGCGGAGCGGACCGTGGCCATGCTCGCACCCTGGTCGATCGTCAGGATCCAGGGATCCGACGGCCCGGTGCCGGCATCGACCGCCGCGACACCGGGGACGGCCGCCAGCACGTTCCGTGCCCGCGACCGCTCGTCGTTCGCCTCTACATCCAGCTGTAGCTCGATCTCCTGCTTGCCGTCCCCGAACCGCTGCGCGAGCTGGGCCATCGTCCCCTGCCCGATCAGCCGGCCTGCCGAGAAGATCCCGATCCGGTCGCAGACGGATTGGACCTGGTTCAGCAGGTGGCTTGACAGCAGGATCGCCATACCGCGATCACGGACGAGCCCGCGCAGCAGGTCGAGGATCTCGGCCACGCCGAGGGGGTCGATCGCCGTGGTCGGCTCATCAAGGATCAGGACGTCCGGATCCTTGATCAATGCGTCGGCGATGCCCAGGCGCTGGAGCATGCCGCGCGAATATTGTTCGACCTTGTCGTCGGCTCGATCGGTCAGGCCGACCTGGTCGAGGACCGATGCGATGGTCCCTTCGATCTCGTCGCGCTCGAGGCGGTTCAGGCGAGCCGTGTAGCGCAGGTTCTCGCGCCCGGTCATATCCGTGTAAAAGCCGACGGCGTCGGGCAGATAGCCGACCCGACGCTTGACCTCGAGCGGGCCGCGCGACGGGTCAAGGCCGACGACCCGGGCGGTGCCCTCGGTCGGCTCGGTCAGGCCGAGCAGCATGAGGATGGTCGTGGTCTTGCCCGCACCGTTCTGACCGAGCAACCCGAAGATCTCACCGGCGTGCACCTCGAAGTCGAGGTGGTCGACCGCGATCAGGTCGTCGTAGTGCTTGGTCAGCCCGCGCGTCCGGATGCGGATCGACTCGGCGGGAACGCTCGGGGCGGCGGATACCGCCGGACCGGACGACGGCCGGCGGCCCTGCCGCTTCTTCGAGGTGATCCGCCCGGGCGATGCGCTCATCGGCGCCCGTAGGTCCGGAACACGTAGTACAGGCCGGCCAGGATCAGCAGGATCAGACCGACACCGACCACGAGCCAGATCGGCGAAGTCTCGACCGTGAACCGGATCTGCGCCGTGGCACCGGTGGTGTCCTCGGTCGATGCGGTCTTGAACGTCACGACGTAGTCGCCCGCGACGGCGTCATTGGATGGGGTGATCGTCGCGTTGATCGTCGCGGTCTGATCGGGGGCGATCGTCGCGACACCGTCGGCCGGATCGACCGTGACCTTCCAACCGTTCGGCGGGGTCCCCTCCAGCGTCGCCTGGGTGATCGGGGCGGTGCCGGTGTTCTTGACCTCGAACGACATCGTGGTCGGGGAGCCGGCCGAACCGGACGTGGACAGCGGACGGCCGCCGGCGGTCGCGAGCGTCATCGAATACGAGCCGGTCACCGCGATCGACAGGTCCGCTTCGACCGATCGATCGCCCGCGGTGGCGGTCACCTTGATCGGATACGTATCAGCCGCCGCGCCTTCTGGCGCCTTTGCCGAGACGCTGATCGACTGCGTCGAGCCGGCCTTCACGACCGTCGAGGCGGCATCGGTCGCGCCGGTCAGCGTGGCGTCGACCGTCCAGCCGTCCGGCCCCGTGGCCGCCGCCGAGACCGTCACGTCCTGCGCGGTGTCGTTCTTGAACTGCAGGTCGAACTTGAAGGACTTGTCGGACGCGCCGGTGAGCTCGGGGGTGTTGGTCGTGAGCGTGAGGTCGCCGGCCGCCTCGGCGTTGACGCGGACCGCGATCGGCAGCGTGTCCTCGGCACCCCCGCCGCGGGCCAGGACACGGACCGTCGCCGTGCTTGCCTGGGCGTCCGCCGGGACCGTCACGTCGAGGCGCACCTTGGCGGGCGCATCGGGTGTGACCGCCACGCCATCGACGACGAAGCCGCCGCCGAAGATGCTGGCCGTCCAGCCGGTCGGCACGCCGCTCAGGGAAAGATCGACGTTCGCATCTCGGGTCGAAGTGATCGTGAGGTCGAAGCTGACCTTGTTCCCCGGGGCGACCGATACGGCGGTGAACGGTGTCGTGACCTCGAGCCCGTTGCTGGCCGAAACGGCCGGTGCCAACGCGGCGAGGATGAGCGACGAGGAGATGAGCGCGGCTGTGACATGGGCACGCCGCGCGACCGGGCTGCGCAACAGGTGTCCTCCTGGGGTTCGAGACCGTCTGTCGACTTCAGGGTCCGTTGGACCACCGACGAATCTGCCAAAGACCGCGCAGACGATACAACTCCGCTTCGATTCACGGTTGGTTGTGTTTACTGAACCACAATGCGCCGCCCGTTCCGACGAACGAGCAGGGACCATCGCCCGCGTATCCTTCGCGGGTGAGCCTCTACGCGATGGCGGGGCCCGGCGAGCCCGGGGACCCGGGCAACCTCATCGCGCCGACGCTGATCGGCGCCTTCGACGGGTGGGTCGACGCGGGGAGTGCCGCGACCGTGGCGCTGGACCAGTTGCTCGACGACGCGCCGGCGATCGCCACCTTCGACACCGACGCGCTCTTCGACTATCGCGCCCGCCGGCCGACGCTCGACATCGTCGACGGACGTCTCGCGCTGCTGACCTGGCCGGAGCTGGCCATCCGCCGGGTGACGATCGATTCGCGCGATCTGCTGATCCTTGCCGGACCCGAGCCGGACGATCGCTGGCAGGCGTTCGCGGCGGCCGTGCTCGAGATCGCGCGGCGGCTCGGCGTGGTCGAGTGGGTCAGCCTCGGGGCCATCCCGGCGGCGGTGCCGCATACCCGTGACGTGCCGATCCTCGGCACGACCTCCGAGCCCGGCCGCCTGCGTGGCGACATCCAACCCGGCCCGGCCGGGCTGTTGCGCGTCCCGGCGGCGGCGATCAGCGTGCTCGAGATGACGATGGCCGAGGGCGGCATCCCGGCCGTCGGCTACTTCGCGCAGGTCCCGCATTACGTGTCGGGGCCGTATCCCGGGGCGTCGCGCGAGCTCCTGCGCGCGCTCGGGCGACACCTGAGCCTCGAGCTGCCGACCGGCGATCTGGAGGAAGAGGCGCAGCAGCTGCGGACCAGGCTCGACACCGCGACCGCGCTCGAGGAGACCACGAGGACGTACGTCGAACGCCTGGAGGCGATGGTCGATGAGCAACGGCTGCCGTCGGGCGACGACCTGATCGGCGAGATCGAGCGGTTCCTGCGCGAGGGCGGCACCGAGGGACGCCCGAACTAGGCGCCCTCCACGCGTCGAATTCATGACAGGACCTGTCATGTCGGGTCGTATGCTGACGCCGTGCGAGCGAGTCGCCTCGTCAATCTGCTGCTCCTGCTCCAGAGCCGCGGCGGGCTGACCGCTGCGGAGCTCGCCGGTGAGCTCGAGGTCTCGGTTCGGACGATCCATCGCGACGTCGAGGAGCTGAGCGCCGCCGGCGTCCCGATCTTCGCCGAACGCGGCCCGCATGGCGGGATCCGCCTCGTCGACGGCTATCGAACGCGGCTCACCGGGATGACCGCCGACGAGGCCGAGGCGCTGTTCCTGTCAGGGCTCCCCGGTCCAGCCGCGCAGCTTGGTCTGGGCACGGTCGTCGCGGCGGCACAGCTCAAGGTCATGGCCGCACTACCACCCGAGCTGCGGTCACGTGCCTCGCGGCTGGTCCAGCGCTTCCACCTCGATGCGGCAGGGTGGTTCCAGGCGAGCGAACCCGTCCCGCACCTGGCGACGCTCGCCGCGGCCGTCTGGGACGGTCGGCTCGTCCGGATCATCTACCGGCGCGGCAGCGAGGACGTCGATCGCACCGTCGGGCCTTTGGGCGTCGTGCTCAAGGGCGGGATCTGGTACGTGATCGGGACCGTCGAGGGCCAGATCCGAACGTATCGGGCATCGCGGGTCGCGGCGGCCGAGCTGCTCGATGAGGCCTTCGAGCGCCCGGCCGACTTCGAGCTCGCGGCGTACTGGGCGGAGTCGAGCGCCGCCTATGAGCGTGATGCCCCGAGGATCGCCGTCGACGTACGGATCGCCGATGATCGGCTGTGGCGGATCAGCAACGTCGTCGGGCACGCCGTCGTCGACGCGGCCGAGCGCACGACCGAGGGCGAAGCGCCCGGGATGGTGCGATTGCGCCTGGCTCTCGACTACCCGGACGAAGTACCCGGACAGTTGCTCGCGATGGGCCCGAACCTCGAGGTCATCGGACCGCCCGAGATCCGCGAGCAAGTCATCAAGCTCGCGGATCTCGTCGCGGCTCGCTATCGAGCGGTGGCCCCAGTCGACGCCGGTCGCTGAGTCGACCGGAACTCGCGCGAGTCGCGCCGGTCGTGCTGGTCGGCGACGGCCGTGTCGTCTGTGCGGAGCTGACGGCGGACGCGGAGCGCCGCCTCGATCTCGCGCTCTCGGTCTGCCAGGAGGATGCGGGCGAGTTCGATGTTCATCATGCGTCGATCCTGACGCCTGTACATGCCGGATCTCGTCATGTTTGTCGACGAACAACCAAAAAAGCCGAAGGCCGCTCGGAGTCCCCACACTCGAGCGGCCCTGCGGCGATATTCGGTTGTTCTTCTGTTGTTCTTCGGTTGTCCACGCGACCCGGACCACCGTCCGGCAAGGATTGCCGGCTCCGCCGTCGCCCGGCATCCCGCCGGAGGATCGACGCGCCGCCGGTCGAGAGTCTCGTTGTCCGGCGGTCCGTTCGTGCTTGGCCATACCGTATGGCGGGTGCAAGCCCTGACCAGCGGACAAGCGTCGTCAACCGACATGGACATCCGTCCATACTCGGCCGATGAGCACCATCGGCGAGGTGGTCGGCGCCTCCCGCGCTGAGCGATTCCGTTCTGCCGAGGCACGCATCGGGCGTGTCACGCACCTGCTCGACGAGCTCGTCGGCGTGCCGGGGACGCCGATCAAGGTGGGGCTCGATCCGGTCATCGGGCTGATCCCTGTCGTGGGCGACGCGGTCGCGGCCGGGGTCGGTGCGTGGGTCATCGCCGAGGCGGCACGGTTCGGCGTGCCGCGTGTCGTCCTTGGGCGGATGATCCTCAACCTGCTGGTCGACCTTGGGATCGGCGCCATCCCGCTGCTCGGCGATCTCTACGACGTTGCCTTCCGCTCCAATACCCGAAACCTGGAGCTGTTCCGACGCCACGCCCTGGATCCCGAGGCCTCGACGCGTGGCGAGCGCGCGTTCTTCCTCGGCCTGCTGCTGGTCATCGCCGGCGTCCTGTGGCTAGGGTTCGTTGCGCTCGGCGCGCTGGTCGACCTGCTGGTCAACACCCGGATCTGACGGGCGTCAGGCGGTCACGGCCCCGAGCGCCACGCGGAGCGCGTCGCGGAGTGTCTCGCCGCTCCCCGGGCTGACCGCAGCGGCCCTGATCTCCAGGCCACGCCCCGAGCGCATCACGATCTGCTCGGCGCACGCATCGCGGATCCGTTCCGCGAGGATGTCGCCCTCTGGTTCCTCCGTCTCGGGCAGGAGCACCTGGAACTGGTCCGGCGAGGTGCGAGTCACGCGGTCGGTCTCGCGGATGTGCTCGCGGACGATCGCGCCGACGCGGCCGGCGATCCGATCGGCGACGGCGGCCGTCGGCAGGACCAGGCGGATGACGAGGATCGTCGCTGGGCGGCCGTAGCGCGCCAACCGCGCGTCCTCGTGGCGGAGCGCGGTCTCCCAGTCCGCTCGCGTGTCCATCGGAACCGGGGCGCGGACTGCCCGCAGGTCGACTCGTCGCGGCCGTGCACGCGACACCTTCCGAACACTCTCCGGAGGACCGTCGAGGAACGCCTCGATGACCTCGTCGGCTCGCTCGTCCTCATCGTGGTGCTCAGCCGGCAGCACGAATCTGGTGCGCTGCCCCCTGCGGGGCGCGCGTCGTCGCGAGGGCGGCGGCTGGTCGGGCAGCTCGGACATGGGGATTCCCGAAGTCTAGCCCGACGGCCGGGATCAGGCGGCGATGCCCTCCGGCTCGACCTCGATCAGCGGACTCCAGGCCTCCATGGCCTCGACATCCATCGAGCGCCACGCGTGCTGGACGATCCAATCGAAGACCTGCTTGCGCTCCTCGGGGTCGGTGACCACGCGCGCCGTGGCCGGCACGTCGGCGTGGACCGCGCCCTTGAGGTGGATCGTCATCCGGGGATCGGCGCCGACGTTCAGCAGCCAAGCCCGCGTGCGCTGGGGGTTCGGGGTGCCGCTGATGTAGATGCGGCCATCGATGTTGTGGAAGACGATCTCGATCCGGCGGGGCCGGCCGCTCTTGCGACCGGTCGTCGTGATGTCGATGACGTGGCCGCGCCCGAGCGCGCGCCGAACGGCATCCTGCATGGTGAAATTGCTCCTGGCCTGGCGTCGGCTGACGAGGCCGGCGATGTGGTTGCGTCTACAACTACTGCTACACCCGCTCGCAAGCGGCGAGTCAGCGGCTACACGCTCACCGCGAGTGGCGTTCGTCCGAGGCGCCGGCCGGGCGAGTACGCCGCCCACGCGGTCGCAAGTCGCTCGATGCCTTCGGCGAGCCGGTCCGGCTCTGCGCCGCACGCGATGCGGATGTGGTCCCGAAAGGCGCCGTCGGGTGAGGCGAGCGGTCCCGGCCGGACGATCACCCCGTGGCGCGCGGCCAGCCGGCTGAACGCGACGGCGTCCGCATCGGGCAGCCCGACCCACAGCGCCAGGCCGCCGGCGGGCGCTTCCCATTGCCACTCGGGCAGTCGTGCGGTGAGGGCATCGGTGACGACCCGGCGCCGCTCGTCGGCCGCCGCGACCGTCCAGGCCGCGACCTCGTCGATCCGCTCGAGGACTCGGACCGCGATCGCCTGCGTGATCAGGCTGCTCGCGTGATCCTCGACGATCCGGCCGGCCACGAGCCGATCGATGTCCGCGCGCGGCGCGCGGATCCAGCCGATCCGCAGTCCGCCCCACGCCAGCTTGCTGAGCGAGCCGATCGTGATGACCCGGTCGCCGGGGTCGAACGCCGCGATCGGCCGGGGGGTGCCGTTGCCGAGGCTCGCGTCGGGGGTCAGGTCCTCGACGATCTGGAAGCCGTACTCGGCGGCCGTCCGGGCCAGCTCGCGACGGCGCTCCTCGGGCATCGTCGCGCCGGTCGGGTTGTGGTACGTCGGCACGACGTAGGCGAGACGGACCGGCGCTCCGGCGGCGAGCAGACCCGCCACGCCGACCCGCGGCCCGTCCGGGTCGACCGGCATCGGCAACAGGCGGTTGCCGGTCGTGCGGAACGCATCGATCGCCCCGATGTAGGTCGGGTTCTCGAGCACGACCGCGTTGCCCGGACCGCCGAGCTGCGAAGCAATGAGGTGGACCGCCTGCTGGGCGCCGTTCGTCACGAGGATCTGGTCGGGGTCCGTCGGGACGCCGAGCCGTCCGAGGTGGTCGGCGATCGCCACGCGCAGGCGAGGCATCCCGAACGGGTCGTAGCCGAGCTCGTGCAGGAGGGCGGGAACGTCCTCGCGCAGGGCGGTCGTGACGCATTCGGCGACGGCGGGGCCGGCCGGCAGCGCGCCAAGCGTCAACTGGATCGCGTCGGCTGGATCCGAGGTGCCGAGCAGGCCGATCGAGGCGGGCTCGACCGCCGCGCGCCCGATACGCACGGGACGTTCCGTGTCGGTGTCCTCGGCCGGGGTGGGCAACGGTGGGAAGAGGCCAGGGCGCCGGGTCGCGACGCGGGTGCCACTCCCCTGGCGGCTGCGAGCGAGGCCGGCGAGACGCAGCCGATCGTAGGCCGCCACGATCGTGGTCCGACTCAGGGCGAGCTCGCGAGCGAGCTCTCGCTCCGCCGGGAGACGCGTGCCGGGAGGCAGCAATCCCATCTCGATGGATCGCGCGAGCGCGTCCGCCAGCTGCTCGTTGAGGGGGTCGGCGCCGTCCGCCCAGGCGCCCATCAGCTCGACCAGCGCAGCGGCCGAGACCATCGATTGCCTTTTCAGTCCACTTGGTCCGAATTGGCTATTGGACTGGTCTGTCATGCGGGCCAATATGCCCGTAGTAGCAGTCCACTGTCAAGCCCTTCGGCATCCCAGCTACCTAGGTGGACTGGAAAGGACCAGCGTGATCGAGATGATGCCAGCAACCGTCCAGGCCATCGTCGCCGTGGCGCTGTTCGTCGGTCCGTTCATCGCGCTCGCACTCGCGGCGCTCGCCTTCGGCGTCGACTCGCGACCCAGCATCGATGACCGCGGTCCGCACCGGTGGATGCCGGGCGCCTGACCGCCAGACCTCTCGTCTCCAGCGCAGGCGAACGACCCCGGTCCTGGCCGGGGTCGTTTCGTGTCTCGGTCGGTCGTCCGGGGGTCAGGCCTTCCCGGCGCGCATCGCGGCCTTGTGCGCTCGCTTGCCGGCCTGGTACGACGCCAGCGCCTCGGCGGTGTCGACGTCGCCGAGCGTCGGGTGCTTGGGCATCACCTCGGCCATCCCCGGGAGCGCGACGCCGAGTCGCTTGCCGAGGATCGCGATCAGGCTGCGCGCCTTCATCTCGCCGATCCCGGGCAACCCGAGGAGCCGGCGCTCGAGATCCTTCCCGTCGCGTGCCTCGGTCCAGATCCGGCCCGCGTCGTTGCCGTAGTCGGTGGCGATCGCGGCGGCCAGTTGCTGGACCTTGCCGGCCATCGAGCCCGGGAACCGGTGGAGCGCCGGTCGCTCGCGAAAGACCGCGTCGAGCGTCGCCGCGTCGGTGGTCGCGATCCGCGCAGCATCGAGGTGGCCGAGCCGGCGTTTGAGCTCGGCCGGGCCGCTGAACGCCTTCTGCACCGTGACCTGCTGGTCGAGCGCGAAGCCGATCAGCAGCGCGAGCGGTTCGCTGACGAGCAGGCGGTCGGCGTCGTCGTCACCGGTGAACGGCAGCTTGTCGATCGTGGCTGGCATGGCGGCATGGTAAGCGGAAGGCCCGGCTGTCGGGCCGGGCCTTCGGTTCGGGTCTCGAGGGGAAGCGCGCTCTCCGGAGGGCTCAGCCCCCGGCGCGGAACTGCCCGGCGGTCAGCGCCAGGCTGCCGATGACGGATCGCCAGTACTTGCCCGGCTTGGGCGGATCCATGTGGGCTCGCGCCCAGCTCGTCCGCGACGACTCGAAGTAGAAGTCGCGGGCGTTGCTCGCGCTCGGGTGCGTCATGAGGATGTTGTTCATCGTCCGATTCGACGTGAACAGCGCGCGGATCTCATACGACGCGCTCGTGATCGCCTCGGCAAATACCGCCCTGGCCCCGGCCCGCAGGAACCCGGCCCCGAAGTTGTCGACCCGCTTCATCGCGGTCGCCTTCGTCGGGTTGGCCGATCCCCACTCGGAATTGCCTGAGGCGTAGCACAGGCGATTGAGGATCACCACCGCGTTGCGCGCCATCTGGATGTCGCGGTCGATGTAGTACTCGCCGTAATACTTGGTGTTGTAGTTGCCGTTCCCGTAGGTGGCGTTGAGGCCCAGGCCGTCCTTGGTCAGGCGCTGGAACGGACCGTACGGGCTCGGCCAGCCGTTGCCGTGACCGAGATAGATCAGCAGGTTCGCCCCCTGGAGTGCGGGCTTGACCTTGGCCCACGTCGCGTAGGGGCTGTAGATCTCGGTGACGGAGGCGCCGTAGCTACGGGCGATGTTGGCGTAGGCCCTCGCGCTGCTCTTGTAATCGGCCGTCTGCGAACCCACGGGTCCGACCACGACGACGACCTTGACGCCCGCCGCGCGGGTGTCCTGGGGGACGGCCAGCGTACCCAGGCTCATGGCCAGACCGGCCAGCAATGCGAACACGGTCAGGCGATGCGATGTGCGGAAGGACGCCCGCTGAGCGCCGTTGGGACGAACCTGCAAGATCCTTGCCTCCTCTCTGCCGGAACACCGCGCGGGGGCGCAGTGACGGTGGTGTATGCCGCCGGCGACAGAGGGTGACGAGGCGCGAGGTCGGACGAACGGTCGACCGCGGTGGCGCGATCGATGGGCGAACGACGGTCCGGGTGAGCCGGACAGAGGCCGTCGGGCGCGATGCTCGACGGGGTTGACAGGATCCCTGCCGTGGGGGGCGGCGAGTCTTCTGTTGAGCCTGTCTGTCAGGGGGATGCGACCTGGGGGCCGTGGCCGAGTATGCCAGCGGTCACGCTCGGTGTCTGCCGCCGGAGGTCCTATCGGCGCCCTGACAGGCGGGTCACGCCGACATTGCGGTGCCTCGACGCACCGCCGCGTTCCGTGGTCGAGGCCCGATATCGGCTATGCTCCGGACGGCCGACGTGCGGCCGGTGCCCAACCGCTGCACGGACGTGCCGTCGTCGCTCCCGCGGATCCCGCCACGCGACGGCCAAGGATCCACGCAGGAGTACCGCTTGACCTTCGACTCGCTCGGCCTCTCGGCCGATCTGCTCAAGACCGTCTCGGAAGAGGGCTACACCGAGCCCACGCCGGTCCAGGCAGCCGCCATCCCCCTCGTCCTCGCCGGCCGCGACGTCCTCGCCGCCGCCCAGACCGGAACCGGCAAGACCGCCGCGTTCACGCTCCCGATCCTCGATCGGCTCCGCCAGCACGCCAACACGTCGTTCTCGCCCGCCCGCCATCCGGTCCGGGTGCTGATCCTCGTGCCGACCCGCGAGCTCGCGATGCAGGTCGACGAAAGCGTCCGGACCTACGGGCGAACGGTGCCGCTGCGCTCGACCGTGGTCTACGGCGGGATCCCGATGGATCCCCAGATCAAGGCGCTGCGTGGCGGGATCGAGATCCTCGTCGCCACCCCGGGCCGGCTGCTCGACCTCGTCGGCCAGAAGGTCGCGAACCTCGGTCAGGTCGAGATCCTCGTCCTCGACGAGGCGGACCGGATGCTCGACATGGGCTTCCTGCCCGACATCCAGCGGATCATCGAGCTGCTCCCGAAGCGACGCCAGAACCTGATGTTCTCGGCCACGTTCTCCGACGACATCCGACGGCTGTCGGGCACGATCCTGCGCGATCCGGCCACGGTCGAGGTGGCGCCGCGCAACACGACCGTCGAGGGGATCAAGCAGCTGGTCTACCCGGTCGACCGCGACCGCAAGGAAGAGCTGCTCGCGCACCTCATCCGGACCGGGAACCTGCACCAGGTGCTGGTCTTCACCCGCACCAAGCTCGCGGCCTCGCGGCTCGCCTCGCGACTCGATCGCGTCGGCGTCGATGCCGTCGCGATCCATAGCGACCGATCGCAGCCCGAACGCACCCGTGCCCTCGAGGGCTTCAAGTCCGGCGATATCCGGGTGCTCGTGGCGACCGATGTGGCCGCCCGTGGCCTCGATATCGAGGACCTGCCGGTCGTCGTCAACTACGAGCTGCCGTGGAACCCGCAGGACTACATCCACCGCATCGGGCGGACTGGCCGGGCCGGGGCGTCGGGCGAGGCGATCAGCCTCGTCTGCATCGACGAGGTCGACCTGCTGCGCGGGATCCAGCGCATGCTCAAGCACGCGATCCCGTGGACCGTCGAAGAGGGGTTCGTGCCGGATCGGTCAGCGGAGCCGCGGCCGCTCGGGATGCGCGCAGGTCACGCGCGGGTCACCACCGTCCACCACGCGCACCGCAAGGTCGTCCGTCCGCGAACGGGCGCCGGCGTGGGCGCAGGGAGCGGACGTGGATCGCGCGGTCGCGGCCGGTCGCGCGGAGGTCGAGGCTAGGCGGTCGTCTCGCCGGAGCCGGCCGTCGCCTCGACGGAGCCGGCGCTGACGTCGGTGGCGCTGGCCTTCGGCTCGCCCGGGGTCCGGACCTCCGGGACATCGGGCTCGGTCGACACCATCTCCGCGCCCGGGAAGAAGAAGCCCAGCATCAGGTCGGCGGCGACGGACTCCACGACGTAGCGGTTGATCAGCGCGTGGTCGCCGATGCGTCGCTCGGCGGGCGCGGCGACGCCGGCGAGACGCTCCCCGAGACGGACGTCGCGCAACTGCACGAACTCGCCGGACGGCCGGGTCAGGGCCCGACCCGGGTCGAACCCGGGCATCGTCGCCATCTCGCCTTCGACCACGTAGGGGCCGAGCTCGACACGGATCGCGTGCCACTGGGCGTGGACCGGCAGGGTGTCGTCCTCGCCGGAAACGGCGATCAGGATGTCGTCGATCGGGATCGCAACCTCGCGCAGCGGCTGCGGGGCGCTGCCGTCGAGCGGCCGCCACTGGACCTGCTCCAGGACGAGCCGGCCTTCCAATTCGAGGATCTCGCGAAGGTGACCCGCGCGCGGCGACACGCCACTGGCTACACCCCCCAATGTGTAGGCGTCGACGGCGATCGGCATGCGTCCCCTCGCAAGCGTGCCGTCACGGTCGTCGTCGCGCGCGCGCGACGCAAGCAACCCATCGGTACCACGGCATGTTGCCGGTGGTCCTGATCGTGCTCAGGGCCGGTCGGCGCACCCGCATCCGGGGGCCAAGGCGATCTTGAGCAACGAGCGCAGGATCGGGCCGGGGTCGACACGGCTCTGGTTGGTGAGCACGGCGATCGAGACGTCGCCCGCCGGGATGTAGCGGACGGCCGAGCGGAAGCCCAGCAAGCGGCCAGAGTGGCCGAATGTCCGTCGTCCGTCGATGTCGATGACCTGGACCCCGAGGCCGTATGGGACGGCCGCCTTGTAGCCTACGGTCGTCGTGGCATCGGTCATCTGCGCGATGGTCGTGGGCGCGAGCACGCCGCCGCCGTACAGGGCGCGAGCCCAGCGGGCGAGATCGCGGGCATCCGAGGCGTATCCGCCGGCACCACCCGCTGCGGTGATCACCGAGGTGAACGGCACGATCGGGCTCTTGTCCGAGAGATCGATCGGCTTCGCGTCGCGCGCGATCGACGTGAACCGGTAACCGTGCGCGACATCGGCCCGTGCCTCCTCGGTGGGCTGGTACCAGGTGCGGTCGAGATCGAGCGGCGCGAGGAAGCGCGTGCGGATCTGGGTCCCGAGGGGCTGCTTGCCCACGGCCTCGGCCAGCAGGCCGAGCACCAGGTAGTTGGTGTTCGAGTAGTGCCAGCCCGTGCCCGGCTTGAAGTACGCCTTGCCGACATAGCGCAGCGCGGTCGCTGCATCCCAGCGCCGATCAGGGTCGGACAGCAGCAGGTGGTCGATCGACGCGTGGAAGAAGTAGTCGCGCAGGCCGCTGGTGTGGTCGAGCAGCTGGCGGACCAGGATCCTGGAGCTGACCTTCTTGAGGGCGGGCAGGTACCGGCGGACCGGCGCGTCGAGGCGGATCTTGCCCTCCTGGACCAGCGCCATGATCAACGCCGACGTGAACGTCTTGCTGATGCTGGCGATCGCGAAGGACGTCTTCGGGGTGACCGGTTGGCGTCCGGCGACGTCGGCCAGACCGCTCACCCCGATCCACTCGGTGCCGTCGGGCGTGATGATCGCCACCGAGATGCCGGGGATGCCGTACCGGGCGCGGAGCGTCTCGAGGCGCGACTGCAGGGCGATCTGCGTCCAGAACCCCAGGCGCAGGTCCGCGGGGATCGGCGCCGGCACGGGCGGGCCGACCGGCGTGCCGGCACCACCGGGGAGCACCGATACCGCAGAGGGGGACGGGGTTGCCGGGCCTGGGCTCCCCGAAGGACCGACCGCGGGCGATGCCGAGCTGGCCGGCGCCTGACTGGGTGAGGCGGTCGCGGTTGCGGCGGCGGACGGGGTCGGCGACGCGCTCGGCGTGGCGGCGGGCGACGGTGAGGGGACGGGTGACGGAACCGGGGTCGGCTGCGGCGTGGGCGTCGCGGTCAACGCACCGAGCAACCCGTTGCGATCGGCGGACACGACCGGGCCGAGCGTGACGGTGACGATGGCCGTCATGGCTGCAGCGACGAGGATCAGCGTGGTCCGCCGGACCCCCGCCCGGCGCACCGCGGACGTGGCCATGCAGCGCGCACCATACCGCGGCGCCCCGACGGGTACCATCCCTCGGTGCCCTCCCCACTGACCGCACCGGCGCTCCTGCGCGAGGTCGGCCTCATGCCCGACGGCCCGGTCCCGTGGGGCCGCCCCGTCCCGTCGCGCCGAGCCGGGGTCTTCGTCGTCGAGCTGCCGGCCCCGCTGGCCACGGCGCCGATCGAGCTGACGCGCGTCGGGAAGTGGCTCGAACACGTCCCGACCCTGACCCTGGACGGCGAGCGGCCTTCGTCACGGGCCCTCAGCGCGCGGCTCGCGTCGTTCTGGCTGCCCGACCAGGTCGTGCTCTACGTCGGCTCGAGCGAGGGATCGATCGGCGGTCGGCTTGGCGCGATGCAGAAGACCGCGCTCGGCGACCGGCGGCCCGCGTCCGGCGGTCACTGGTTGGGGGTGCTGACGGCGCTCCCGAAGGCCCGCGTCTGGTGGGCGGAAACCGACGCCGTCGAGGAGTACGAGGACGCGCTGCTCGCTGCGTTCGGGGCAGCAGTCGGCGCGGGCGGGGCGAACCAGAGCGACGCCGGCGTCGTGCTGCCGTTCGCCAACCTCCGCCGCCCGACCGGTGAGCGCCGCGTCACCGGCATCTCGGGTTCGCTGCTGCGCGATCCTGCCGAGATCCCCGCGCCAGCGACCCACGTGGTGGTCGTGGCCGACGGCGACGCCGAGGGCGCGCGCGGAGAACCGCCACCGCCGCGGGGCCGGACCGGAGCGGCGCGGGCCACGCCGCGGGCCACGCCCCGGGCCACGCCGGCGAAGTCACGCTCGGGTGGTGCGGCGGGGAGCGCCGGACCGAGCGCGACGCTCACAGCCGACGGGGCCAAGCGATTGCAAGCCGAGTTGACCGAGCTCACCGAGGTCAAGCGGCCGCAGGTGATCGGGCGCATCCGGTCCGCCAAGGAGCTCGGCGACCTCAAGGAGAACGCGGACTATCACGCCGCGCGCGAGGAGCAGTCCTTCCTGGAGGGCCGGATCCAGGCGATCGAGGCGCAGCTCCGTGGCGCGGTGATCGCCACCGTGCCGACCGCGGGGGCCGGGGCCGACCTCGGCTCGACCATCACGGTCGAGGTCGACGGCGACAGCGTGACCTACACCCTGGTCGGGTCCGCAGAGGCCGATCCGTCGTCGGGTCGGCTGTCGGTGCTGTCGCCGGTCGGGCGGGCGCTGGTCGGTGCCGTGGCAGGGACCGAGGTAGTGGTGCAGACGCCGCGCGGGCCGGTGCCGTACCTGGTGACGCGGGTCGAGTAAGGCGCTCGGTGCGGGGGCGGCGTGGGGCGGGGGGCGGTGCGGGGGCGCGGGGCGCGTGTCAGCGTCCCGCGTCACGAGTGGCCCCGTCCCGTGTCAGATGTCCCTCAGGCGGTCATACGACGGCCGATTTCCGGCAACGGACCGCCTGGGAAACGCGTGACAGCCTTCGAGCATCGGACCGTGCGTGCGGGGAGGTGATCCACCCGGCCCAGGGTGACCAGCGGTCGCCTGAGTAACGAATGCCGGTTTCTGTGCGGCCAACCTCCGTCACCTGCTCGTGAGCGCGGCACGAGACGACCAATGCTCCGGCATCGGCACGTTCCAGCGTGCAATTGACGAGCGATCGCGTCCGTTCGTGCGTGATCGGCCCGGGCACCTGAGCTTGGCTGTCGTCTCGTGCCGGTGGGACCGGCAAATGACGGAACGGCCGGGGGGTGGCCGGAGCCGGCCCGGGATGTGCCCGGACCGGGTCGTCGTGCCCGGAGCCGGACGGGGCGTGCCGCGCCGCGGTGGGCCGCGCCCGCGCCGTAGGCCGGGCGTGCCCGGACCGGCGGGGCGCTACGACTTGGCGCCGTCGACCAGCTTGTGCTCGACCGCGTAGAGCGCCGCCTGCGTTCGCGACGCGAGACCCAGCTTGCCGAGGATGTTCGACACGTACGTCCGGGCGGTCCGCTCCGTGATGAACAGCTCGCTGCCGATCTCCTTGTTGCTCATCCCCTGCCCGAGCAGGCGCAACACGTCCTTCTCGCGGTCGGTCAACGGCTCGGCGAGCTCGTCCTCGGGCGATTTCTTGGCACGCATCCGCTGGGCAAGCAGGCGAGCGACGGCGGGATCGAGGTGGACCTCGCCGGCAAACGCGGAACGCACGGCATTGGCGACCTCCTCGGCCTCGGCGTCCTTGAGCACGTAGCCAGACGCGCCGGCCTCGAGTGCGGCCGTGACCTTCTCCTCTTCGATGAACGAGGTCATCGTCACGATCTCGATGTCGGGGCGCTCGGCCTTGATGCGGCCGATGGCCGTCACGCCGTCCATCGTCGGCATCAGCAGGTCCATCAGGACGACGTCGGGCTCGAGCCGGCGGGCCATCGCCACGCCCTCCGACCCGTCGGCCGCCTCACCCACGACCTCGATGTCGGGCTGGTGGTCGAAGAACATCTTGAGGCCCATCCGGACGACGGAGTGGTCGTCGACGATGAGCACCCGGATCGGGGCGGGGTCGGTCACATCGGCTCCTGGCGCACGCATGGCGCTGGTCGAGTCGGTCGGGGATGGGTTGTACGGGGGCGCCATCGAGTCTAGCAAAGGACGGACCTGCGGCCGGTTGCCGGTCACGCCGATTCGCTCGCTGGCTCGTCGAGCGACCTCGTCGCAGCAAGCACGGCGGCGACTAGCTCGGTCGGACGGAAGGTCTTGCGGATGAAGCCGTCGGCGCCGCTCTCGAGCATGGCCGACTCGAGCGTGTCGGACCAGCTCATGGCAAGGATCCGGACATCGGGCTGCAGGAGGCGGAGCCGGGCGACGAAGGCGATACCCTCGGCGACGTCGGGCAGGCGCGGATCGACGACGACGACATCGGGTCGATGGTCGACCGCGAGATCGAGCGCGGCCCCGACGTGGCCGGCGCTGGCGACGACCATGCAGCGACCTCCGATGGCGAGGAGTCCGGTCAGGCTCTCGCGGACCCGATCGTCGGAATCGACGACCAGGACGCGGAGCGGGCCGTCGTATCGGGTGCTGCGTTCGGTCATGTCGTGATCGTGCGGTCGATGCCCGCGCGACGAAAGGGACCTTCGCCGCAGGCCCGCTCGGCGGAACGACGGCGCCCCGACTACGTC
Source organism: uncultured Chloroflexia bacterium (assembly GCA_963788235.1). Classification (GTDB taxonomy): domain Bacteria; phylum Chloroflexota; class Limnocylindria; order Limnocylindrales; family CSP1-4; genus SPCO01. Next base: position 213,859 of record CAWBFV010000008.1, read on the forward strand.
ATCCGTCGCGGATCGAGGTCGCCTCGGTCGCGGCGTCGGCACGCGACGCCTCGCTCGCAGCCGCGAGCCGGGCAAGGACGTCAGGCCCCATCGTCACCTCGACGGTCGTGCCCTCGCCGATCCGGCTCGAGCACGAGAACACCGCCCCGACGCGATCAGCGCGGGCGCGCATGCCGGCGAGGCCGAGATGTCCGTCAGGGACGCTCGACGGATCGAAGCCCTTGCCGTCGTCCTCGACGCGCAATCGGACGCCGCCGGCCGCCTCGCGGCGGACGTCGACGCGGACCTGGCGGGCCGACGCGTGCTTGACGACGTTGTGCAGCGCTTCCTGGGCGATCCGATAGAGGATCTCCTCGGCCGGCAGCGGCGGACGCCCGTCGAGGTCGCTCTCGACGACGATCGGCAGCCCCAGCCGGCCCTGGAGGGCGGCGGCGTGGGTCTTGAGCGCCCGCACCAGCCCCTCCTGTTCGAGGTTGCCCGGGCGCAGCTCGAAGATCAGCGCGCGCATCTCGGCAAGGGCCTCGCGCTGGAGCTCTCGCAACTGGCCGAGCTGCCCGCGGGCGGCGTCGGTGTCGCGGTCGAGCAGCATCTCGATCGAGCGCGAGACCAGCGTCATCGAGAACAGCGCCTGCGTGACCGAGTCGTGGAGCTCGCGCGCGAGGTGGGCGCGCTCCTCGCCGGCCGCCAGCTCACCGGCCTGCCGTCGGAGCTCGCCCTCGAGCCGGACCTGGTCGCTGACGTCGCGGGTCGCGCCCTGGATGCCGGCGAACTTGCCGTCCTCGACGATGCCGATCGCCCGGACGTCGACCGGCACGCTCGCCCCGTCGCGGGTCTTGAGGAACAGGTCGGCCTGGGTCTCGTGGCCCGGGTTCGCGACGAGCTCCGCCCAGCGGTTGCCGGCCAGCGGCAGCGTGCTCTGGTCGATGAGGATCGAGAAATGCTGGCCGATCGCATCGGCGGCGCGAGTTCCCAGCATCCGCTCGATCGCGTCGGACAGGAACGTGAACTTTCCCTCGGCGTCGGTCGAGAACACGATGTCGGGAGAGTTCTGGATCAGGAACCGATAGCGCTCCTCGGACTGGCTGAGCTCCCGCTCGAGACGAAGCCGCTCGGAGATGTCGCGCGCCACGCCGTTGATGCCGACGAGCACGCCGTCCTCGACCTTGCCGAGCACGTTGATCTCGAGCTCGATCGGCGAGCCGTCGCCCATGACGGAAGTCGATGCGGCGCGGAGTGCACGGTCGTCGGGTCGGCGATGACCGCTCCGTAGCTCGCGGCCGCCTCGGCCTCCCAGCCGGGTGCCACGTATTCCGTGAAGTGGCGGCCGACGGCCGCGTCGCGATCCCAGCCGAGCATCGTCGCCGCCCGATCCGAGAGGAACGTGTAGCGGCCCTCGGCATCCGTCGCGAAGACGAGATCCGGCGACGACGACGCCAGGTTTCGATACCGATCCTCGGATTCGCGCAGGTCGCGCTCGAGGCGATCGCGCTCGCGCATGTCGCGGACCGACCCGTTCGCACCGGCGAACCGGCCATCGGGATCGAGGCTGGCGATCGCGATGAACTCGGCGGGGACCGCCGAGCCGTCGCGGTGACGCAGGTGGAGCCGCCCGCGAACCTCCTGCGACTCGTGCTCCATCTGGCGCGTCCAGTCGATCTCCGCGACCTCGCGCGACGAGTCGTGGACCAGCGCGCCGAAATGCTCGCCGATGAGCTCGTCCGGGCGGAACCCCGTCAGGCGTTCCACCGCGTCGGAGAGGAACGTGAGCCGGGCGTCGGGGCCGATCGACCAGATCAGGTCCGGCGCGTTCTGCACGAGGTACCGGTAGCGCGCCTCCTCCTGGGTCACCCGCTCGAGCAGGTTCGAGTTGGTCAGGGCGATCGCGGCCTGGTCGGCGAGTCCCTGGAGCAGATCGAGGTCGTCCGCATCGAACGTCCGCTCGGTCTCGGTCGACACCGCGAGCGTGCCGATGACCTCGCCGCCCGGGGCGCGCAGCGGCGCCGCGGCCATCCCCACGAGACCCATCCGCCGCGCGACGCCCTCGTCGCCCTCGTCGTGCGGGATGCGCGCGTCGGTCGAGTAATTCGAGGTCCAGATCGGGTTGCCCCCCTGGGCGGCGAGCCCGTTGATCCCGCCACCAAGCGGGAAGCGCATCCCGATCAGCCATTCCCGGGTCTCGGTATCGGCGTCGTCCGCGACGACGGCCGGGATGAGGTAGCCGCCGGACGGCGCCATCCGGGTCAGGTGCGCGCCGTCGGCCCTGAGCAGGCGGCGCGCAGCATCGACCACGTCCTGGAGGATCTCGTCGGCATCGCGCAGGGCCGTGATCCGTGCCGCGATGTCGCGCAGGCTGCGCTCCGAGTCGGCGCGCCGCGCGACGTCCGCCTGGGACCGGGCGAGCGCGTCGACGAGCTTGGCGTTGCCGATCGCGATCGAGGCGTGGGTGGCGAGCGCGGTGAGCGTCTCGACCTCGGTCTCGGAGTACGCGCCGGGCTGGCGCGACACGACCGACAGCACGCCGAGCGGCCGGGCGTCCTCGCCCGTCAGCGGCACGGCGATCACCGCGCGGATACCCGCCTCGTCGATGAACGCCCGGATCTCCGGGGCCGCCTCGAAGCGGTCGTCCGACAGGTAGTCCGGGGTCATCACGGGTCGCTGCTCGGCGAACGCCAGGCCGGCGACGGCCTGGCCGGGCTTGATCCCGCGAGTCGGGGCCCAGTCGGGGACGATGGCCATCGCGTCGCCCGCCGAATACGCCCACTTCAGGGTCTCCGACCCTTCGTCCCAGAGGTCGATGCGCGAGCCATCGGATTCGAGCAGCCGCGCTGCCTCCTCGACGATCCGACCAAGGACCTCGTCGGGATCGAGGATCGACGACACCCGGGCGGCGATCTCGCGCAGCGTCCGCTCGGCCTCCGCCGTACGTGCGAGCTCGGCCTTCGACGCCGCGAGCTCCGTGATGAGCCGGGCGTTCGTGATCGCGATCGCCGACTGGCTGGCGAGGGCCCGGATCAACCGGGCGTCGGCGTCGTCGAAGGCATTCGGGCGGAGCGAATAGACCTCGATGACGCCGAGCGGACCCGTCTCGCCGCTGATCGGGGCGGTGATCATCGATCGGAAGCCGGTGCGCTCGTAGAAGTTCGTGTTCTCGGGTCCCGGCGGGAACAGGCTGTCGAGATCGTCGCCGGCGACGATCACCCGGTCCTCCGCCACGGCGATCCCGGTCGCGCCCTCGCCGACCGAGATCCACAGCTTCGCCCGTTCCTCCTCGGAGAACAGCCGGCGGATGCCATCGTCGTAGGCCCAGCGCAGGTTGCCGGTCTCCGGATCGAGCAGGTCGAGGATCGCGCCATCGCCGCGAACGAGGCGGCTGGCGAGCTCGATCACCGCCTGGAGGATCTCGTCCAGGGTCGCGCAGCGCGGTGATGCGCGCGGCGATCTCGCGTAGCGCCTGCTCGGCGTCTGCCCGACGAGCCTGGTCGCTGCGCGATCGATCGAGCTCCCGGTGCGACCGATCGAGCTCCTCGATCAGCCGCTGGTTGGCCATCGCGCTCGCGGCGTGCTCGGCGAGCGACCGCACCAGCGCCACGTCGGCGGCGTCGAAGGCGTCGGCGTGGCGGGAGAACGTGCCGAGCGCCCCGAAGACCTCGTCGCCGGCCTTGAGCGGCGCGACGACCATCGACTTGATGCCGAGGTCGTCGACGATCCGATCGGTCTTCGGTGCGTGGCGGAACGACGGGTCGGCCGCGTAGTCCGAGGTGGTCACGACGGTCCGGTCGACGACCGCCCGACCGAACATGCCGACGCCCGGCGCGAGGTCGAGTGACCGGATCCAGGCGCGCGTGCGCGGCTTGTCGATGCCGGCATCGTGCGCGAACCGCTGGTGCCCGGTCGCGGGATCGATGAGGTAGACCATCGCGCCGTCCGCCTCGAGGAGGCGGGCGGTCTCGTCGACCGCCGACTGGAGCAGCTCGTGCAGGACGCCGGCGCCACCGTCGGGATCGGTCGTGTGCCCCTCGTTCGCGGCGAGCGACTTCGAGGACGCGGCGGTCGCCGGCTTCGGGCTGGCCTTGCGGGGTCGGCGAGGTCGGGTCGGGGCGCTCATGGGCGGGTCGAGGATACGCCGGGCCGCTGAACACGGGGCATCGCCGTCCGGCGATGTCGCCTACGTCATCCGGCCGAGGCGGTCATGGACGACACGCCTCTGACGAAGGCGGCGAGCGTCGGTCCAGGTGGAGGTCCCTTGCCGGGGGCGGTCGGGCGGCCACGAGCCGAGCATGGGCTCATCAAACGGGCCACGCCCGACATCACCCGAGAAACGAGGTCCAACCCACGATGTTCGCCACCCGAACGCCCCTTCGTGCCTCCGACGTCGTCCTTCGCGCCGCGATCGTCGGCCTGGCGCTCGCTACCGGCTACATCCACTTCACCCTCGGTGGCCTGCTGTTCACCCTGAATGCCATCGGCTATGCGACCGCTGCCGTCGCGATCGCGATCCCGCTCGCCCTCGCCGTCCGGTTCCGCTGGGTCGTCCGCCTTGGCCTCATCGCCTACGCGATGACCACGATCGTCGCCTGGGCCATCCAGGGTCCGTATTTCACGACCGCCTACATCGCCAAGGGCATCGAAGTCGCACTGATCGCGCTGGTTGCCATCGACTTCGCCCGTATGGATGGCAACCCCGTCGACGTCGTCAAGCGCGAGTTCGCCGCCTTCACCGACTTCGTCGGCGGACGGCGCGGCTCGGCCGGCGCCGGAGCGTAACGATCCGCGGTACGGTTGTCACGACACGACGAGCGACCAACGAGCCGCGTCCATGACGCGGCTCGTTTTCACGCCCCAGGCTCCCCAACGACCAAGGAGGTCCGATCGCATGCAACGACTCGCCCAGGGACTCGCCCTCGCGCTCATCGCCATCGTCGCGGTGGCCTGCGGCGGTGGTGGTGCCACCAGCGCACCCGCCAGCTCCGCGCCGTCGGCCGGCGCGTCGGCACCGGCCGGCTCGGGCCTGGCGATCGCCGCCAAGGACCTCGCCTTCGACAAGACGACACTCACCGCAAAGGCCGACACCGCGTTCCAGATCGATTTCGACAACCAGGACTCAGCCCCGCACAACCTCGCGATCAAGGACGCGAGCGGTGCCGAGAAGTTCAAGGGCGACATCATCACGGCGACCAAGATCACGTACAACGTCGCTGCGCTGCCCGCCGGCGCCTACACCTTCTGGTGTGAGGTGCACCCCAACATGACGGGGACGCTCACCGTCCAGTAGATCGGCTGCTCAGTCGAGCGGCTCGAAGAGACCGGGCAGACCGCCCGCATGCCAGAACACGATCCGTTCGCCGTCCCACCTGCCTGATCGAACGCCGGCGATGAGGCCGGCCAGCGCCTTTGCCGTGTAGATGGGGTCGACCAGGATCCCCTCGGAGCGGGCAATGAGCTGGCCGGCCTCGGTCGCTGGCTCGCTGGGGCGCCCGTAGCCCGCACCGAGCTGCATGTCGTCGAGATCGATCGCCTCGGGCTCGACGGCCCCGCCGAGTCCGGTCACCAGCGAGGCGATGGCCGGGCGCAGCTCGTCGATCGGTTTGGCCACGGCGATGCCAGTGACCCTCGTCGCCTGCGGGACGCCAACCAGCAAGCCGGCCTGGGTGCCCCCGGTCGCCGACGGCAGCACGATCCGATCGATCCCCAGCTCGAGGGCGTCCGCCTGCGCCATGACCTCGTGCCCGGCGAGCACCTGCCCGTACGCGCCGATGACACCCGACCCGCCGGTCTCGATGACATACGGACGTCGACCTGCTCTCGTCAGCTCGGCAGCCAGTCGCGCGACGGTGTCATTTCGCAGGGCGCGGTCGGCGGTCGGGAGCTGGTGGACGGTGGCGCCGAGGGCCGTCGCCAGCCGCACGCCCGGCCCGGGGGGCTCGACGGGCGGCCCCGACAGGACCAGGTGGACGGCCAACCCGGCCATCGCCCCGGCAGCGGCGGTCAGGCGGGCGTGGTTCGACCAGCGACGCCCGCTCGTGATCAGCGTGTCGCATCCCTCGGCGAGCGCCGTGCCGACGAGGTATTCGAGGTTGCGCAGCTTGTTCCCGCCGAACGCGACGGGCAGCAGGTCCTCGCGCTTGATCCAGACTTCGACCCGGCCGTCCAGCACCCGCTCGCAGAACCGTGGCAGCGGTTGCAGCGGCGAAGGTTCGTCGAACAGGGGGAATCGCGGCGGGGGCGCCATCGAGTCGATGGTAGCGACCTATCATCGGCGCATGCCCTTGCCCAGGCGCGCTTGATGGCGACGCGCGTCACGCCCTCCGACCGTGTCACGACCGTCGGTCAGCACGCGGGCATGGAGCGATCGATCGCCATCTCCCGACCGACCGTCGGGTCCGAACAGCTGTATTCATCGATCGTGTCGACCGCGCCGGGCGACAAGACCCGCGTCCACCACCACGGGGACTGTGAGACGTCGATCTACATCGTGTCGGGATCGGCGCGCTACACGTGGGGCCCGACCGGGCTCGAGCACCAGATGACCGCAGCGGCCGGCGACTTCGTCTACATCGCTGCGGGCGAGATCCACGTCGAGGAGAACGCCAGCACCACCGACCCGCTGGTCGTCGTGTTGACGCGGAACTGCCCCGATTCCCACGTCGTGTATCTCGACGGCGGGCCGGACGGCGCCGAGGACGTTCCGGCACCGTGCTGAGCGGCTGACGACGATGACCCGGGGATGGCGCGATCGGACGTTGCTCGACCTGCTGACCGAGTACGGCCTCGAGCTGCTACCCGAGCACGACTTCCCCAACGATGGCTGGTCGGGCGCGACCTTCACGAGCCTGCTCGACGAGTACGGCCGCCGGTTCATCCTCAAGCGCACGTCGCTCGCGCGCGACTGGATCGCCCGGTCCACCCGTGACGACGACCTGCGCGAGGCCTGGCTCGCGTCTCGGCCGTCGGGCGCCCTGTCCTGGATCCCGCGAGCGGTCGTCCCGTACCTCGGGGCCGCGGCGGACGGTGATGGCGTCGCGATCCTCGTGCCCGACCTGTCGACCGAGCTGATCGCCTGGGAGCGACCCGGCCACGACCCGGCGATCGACGGCGACACCCTGACCCGGGTGATCCAGGCCGTCGCCCGGCTGCACTCCACGCCGTGGAGCCGCATGCTCGAGGCGACCGCCGAGCGGGACGAGGAACCGGCTCCGCCGTGGTGCCCGCTCGCCGAGCGACTCACCCTGCTAACGCCGGTCTCCGCCGCGCGGTACGTCGCGGAGGGCAACGCAGTGGGCGATCGATTCCTCGCCGGCTGGAGCGCCTTCGATCGACTGGCGACGCCGGCTGCTCGGGATCTCGTCGACCGGCTGAGCACCGACGTCACGCCGCTCGTCGCCGCCCTGGACCGCCTGCCGTCGCTCGGCCTCCACGGCGATCTGAAGCTCGCCAACATCGCGCTGCTGCCCGACGATCGGGTCGGGTTCATCGACTGGCAGATGATGCTGCGCGCGCCACTCGCGGTCGAGATGGGCTGGTTCCTGGTGTCGAACAGCGGGTCGCTCCCGCTCGAGCCCGAAGAGGCCATGGCCGGCTACCGCGACGCGCTCGACTGGGACAGCGGCCGGTGGGCCTACGGCGACGAGCCGAATGACTTCGCCGGTCTGGCCGGCGACTGGGACGCGCAGCTCGGGCTCAGCTGGATCATCGGGCTCCTGCTCCGCGGCTGGCGCAAGGGCCTCGACGCCGACGCCGGCGAGATGCTGCCAGCGCGCGTCAGCGCCGCGGACGACCTCGCATGGTGGAGCCGGCAAGCGGCCGACGCCGCCGATCGCTTGCTCTAGCCGGAAGGAGACACGCCATGCCCAAGCACGTGCCGAAGTACGCCGGGGTCGAACCGGGTCCGTATCCGTTCTCGCCGATCGTCGAGGCCAACGGCTTCGTGTTCCTCGCGGGCCAGGTGGGCGATGCGCCGGGCAGCCACGGCGCGGTCCCCGGTGGCATCGAGGCGCAGACCCGGGCGATGCTCGACAACGTCGGTCGATTGCTCGCCGCGACGGGCCTCGGCTTTGGCGATGTCGTCCGGTGCACCGTGTACCTGCGCGATTTCGAGCACTTCGCGGCGATGAACGCGATCTATCGCGAGTACTTCCCGACCGAGCCGCCCGCCCGGGCGACCGTGGGCGTCAGCGGGCTCGCCGCCGACTTCGATATCGAGATCGACGTCACCGCGGCGCGCTGAGCCCGACGTCCCCGCTCAGCGCAGGACCGTGAAGTCGTCGATGGCGACCATCGGGTGGCCCTTCGAGCCGACCACGACGATCGTCACCGAATGGCGTCCGGACCTGGACCACGTCGTGCGGTAGAGCGTCGCTCGCGCATCGAACGTGCCGCGCCGCAGGTCGATGGTCCTCGCGTATCGCCCATCGACATAGACCTTGGCCTTGCCGCGCGTGGGGCCCGTCGGACCGTGCCAGACGAGGCCGCGACCGGTGAAACGCACCGTCGCGCTGGCGCCGCGCGCCTGCGCATAGCGCACGGCGTCACCGCCGTATCCGCCGTGGCGCGCCACGCGCCACGGACCGCGATAGACGATCGCGCTGGAGCGCTCGCTGAGGACTCGGACCGACACTGGTCCGGACCCGCACCGCCGCCGCCGCCGCCCCGTGACGGTAGCGATCCATGACCTTGTCGACATAGCGCTTGGCATGGCTCGACCAGCCGGTGGTCTTCGACGAACCGGTCAGCCACCAGTAGGCGACGCGCCGCCACGAATTGAGCCAGCCGTGGAGCGACGTCATCTTGCCCGCGGCCACCCGCTCCTGGTTGCGCGGGGTCTGCCTGGCCTTGGCATCGCCCAGGTAGCGCTTCGCCCAGGCGGGCCAGTTCGAGGGCATGATCTGGTACTTGCCGTACGCGCCGGTGACCGGGTTGAGGGCCGCGTAGTCGCCACCGGATTCGATGCTGCCGACGGCCGCCATGAACCGGGACAGGCCGGGTGGTGCCTTCGCTGCGTCCACGGCCGGGCTCGAGATGTTGAGCGCGAGGACCGTGATGAGGGTGGCAGCGGCGACCGCGACGGGGCGGCCGCTCAGGGCGGGGGCTCGCAATACCGGCTCCTTCCTGCCGCGGGGGTCGCGGTGAGCGCATCTGGGGGCGGCAGCGGTCGGTGGGGGTCATCCCGACCGCGGGGACGGCAGAGCCTAGCAACCGCGTCGTCGGACGGGCAATAGGACGGATGCCCCGGTGAGGTCAGGCCCTCTTGGGCTGCTCGACGGAGCGGAGGAACGCGGCGACGCGGTCCAGCGCGTCGTCGAGGACGGGAATGAGGCCGTGCCCGAGCTTCGGATACGTGACGAGCTCAGACGGACCCCCGATGGTCGACACGGCCCGTCGAAGGAGCTCGATCTTGGCGAACGGATCGGACTCGCCGGACAGCAGGAGGACCGGGCAGCGGATCGACGGAAAGTGGGCGGTGCGGACCCCGGCCTTGTCGGGCGAGCCCGGTGGATGGAGCGGATACGAGAACAGCACGAGCGCCGCATAGGGGGCGTCTGGTTCCGCGGCGGCCAGCGAGGCGACGCGGCCGCCGTAGGAATGGCCGCCGACGACGGTCTCGAGCGATCGAGGCACGACCTTGTGGAACGCCGGGATCGCCTCCTCGGCCTTGCGCTTGGGGAGCTCGATCGCGGTGGCCGGGACGCCGCGGGCGCGCAACCCCTGGACGAACGGCGTCATGCTGGCCGCCGTCCCCGAGGCGCCGTGACCGAGATAGCAGTGGAGCGCCATATCGCTTGCTAGCGTAGTGGCCCGTTCGGTGTTTGTTCGACACGTGGCCCGTGCCGTAGCCTTCGATCCGTGATGACCGACGGGCTCGTCCGCTGCTGGTGGTCGGGCGCTACGAATGACCAGCCGGATCCGCAGATGGTCGCGTACCACGACACGGAATGGGGCGTGCCGTGCCATGACGACGCCGAGCTCTTCGAGCGCCTCGCCCTGGAGGGGTTCCAGGCCGGCCTGTCGTGGTCGACGATCCTGCACAAGCGGGCCGCCTTCCGGGCCGCATTCCAGTGGGTTCGATCCGCGTGTCGTGGCTGCGTTCGACGACGCCGATCGCGCGCGGCTGCTGGCCGATGCCGGGATCGTGCGCAACCGCGCCAAGATCGATGCCACGATCGGCAATGCGGGCGCCGTGCTGGCCCTCGCCGACGAGTTCGGGTCGTTCGATGCCTACCTGGCTTCGATGGTCCCGGGGCCGCCTGCCCGCCTGCCCGCCGGCACGAGCGGCGGAGAGATCCCGGCGACGACACCGGTCTCCGATCGGTTGTCGAAGGACCTGCGCACGCGCGGCTTCCGGTTCGTTGGTTCGACCATCGTCTACGCCTTCATGCAGAGCGTGGGCCTGGTCGACGACCACTTGCCGGGCTGCTTCCGCTATGGCGTGACACGCTAGCTGTCACACCGGGCACGGAGACTCCGCCGCATCGGACCCAGCGATGCAGGAGTGAACCCCGACATGATCACGATCGACTGCCCGTTGTGCGCGGGCGAGGCACACACCGATGACGGCCTGACCGCGGTCACGTGCGACGGCTGCGGCGTCAGCGTCGAGGTCGCCGCCGACCACGCGACCGTCCTCGAGGCGGCCGCCTAGACGCGCGGCGGCGGCACGACGGTCCCCCGCCGGAGCGAGGCGACCGGCGCGAACACGACGCTCAGGATCAGCAGCGCGACGCCCATCGTGGCGATCGTGGTCGATCCGTTGGTGAGGTCGATGAGCGCGCCGCCGGCGAGCAAGCCGAGCGGCTGCAACCCCAGCGAGATCGTGCGAGCGGTGCTGCCGACACGACCGAGCAAGACGTCCGGCGAGTGGGCCGTTCTAGCGGTGATGTAGGTCAGTAGCACCATGCTCTGGGCCACGCCGGCGACGACGGCCAGGCCGAGCATGATCGGCACGTTCGAGACGATCGAGAGCGCGAGCAGCAGCACACCCGTGGTCGCGCTGCCACCGATCAGGAACGGCCAGATCCGCCGCCTGGTCAGTCGCGCGGTCAGGAGGGCACCGGTCACGGTGCCGATCCCATAGGCGGTGAGCAGCAACCCGAGGATGGAGTCCTCGTAGCCCAGGTCGCGCGTCACGTGGACCGCCAGGGCCGTTACGAGCGGCGCCAGCGTGATCGACATCAGGCCCCAGAAGAGGATCATCGAGCGGAGCAGGGGGTGGCCGACGATGTACTCGATGCCCTCGCGGATGTCCGCGACGATACCCGCGGTCGGCCGATCGATCGGCGCTCGCAGGTCGCGCCGGACTGCCGCCAGCGCGATGCCTGACACCGTGAACGAGACCGCGTCGATGGCCAGCGTCGGCCCCGGCCCGATGGCCGCGGACAGGAAGCCGGCGATGGCCGGCCCGACGATGTAGCCGAGCGAGTAGATCGCCTCGAAGATCGAGTTCGCGCGGGCGACCTGCGAGCGCCCGACGAGGGCCGGCACCGAGGCGGTGTACCCCGCGAGGAACAGCGAGCGCAGCACGCTCATCGGGGCGGCGACGAGCAGGACCACGACCATGGTCGGCCCGTTCAGCAGCACGGACAACGGGATCAGCGCAGTCAGCACCGCCCGGCCAAGGTCCGCGAGCAGCATCATCAGGCGGCGATCGGTCCGGTCGGCCAGGGCGCCCGCGACCATCCCGAACACGAGGTCGGGGATCGTCTGGAGCGCACCGACGATGCCCATCGCCAGCCCGGATCCCGTCAGCGCGAGGACCAGCAGCGGCAGCGCCGTGAACGTCACCGCGTCGCCCAGGGCCGACACGCCCTGGGAGGTCAGGAGGACCTTGAAATCCCGGTTCCGCGCGAGCGGTAGTGGGGTCGCCGGCAGCGAGTCGACGGTGGTCGCAGACACCACGGGATGGTACGTGTCACGGGCACGCCGACGCCTGCCCTACGATGCCGGCCGTGGAGCTGATGGATGCTGCAGTGGCCATCGTCGCGGCCGGCCGACGCCTCGGGGCGCGCGGTCTGATCTCGGCTGGCGAGGGCAACCTCTCGGTCCGTCTCGACGAGGAGCACATCGCGCTCACGCCATCGGGCCGTCGCAAGGACGAGCTGGATCCCGATGACATCGTGGTCGTGGCCATCGCCGGGGATGCGCCGGCCGCCCGGTCGCGATCCGGGCTCGCACCGTCCTCTGACCTGGCGATCCACCTGGCGGTCCACGCGGCGCGCCCGGACATCGGGGCGCTCGCGCACGCGCACCTTCCGGCGGCGATGGCGCTGACGCTCGCCGGTGAGATCCCGGACCCGACCGCGCTGCCGGAGACCGCGCTCTTCATCCCGCGATTGCCGTTCGTCCCGTTCGGCGAGCCCGGCAGCACCGATCTTGCCGGCCGCATCGCCGCGGCCCTCACAGAGCCCCCGGAGCCGTTCGCGAATGTCGCGCTGCTCGAGCGCCACGGCGCGGTGTCGGTCGGGGCCGACCCTGTCGCCGCGGTCGACCGGCTGGAGCTGGTCGAGGTGCTGTGCAGGACATGGCGGGACAGCCTGCTCATCCGCGCCGCTCGCGCGAGCCTTGCGGATCGCCCCGATCCGGGTGGACCGACCAAGTAGCATCGTCACGCCCCTACCCGGTGCGTTGACGCATCGGCCCCAGACAGGAGGGATCATGGAAACCCGCAAGTACCTCGCCGAGCTGGTCGGTACGTTCCTGTTCATGACGATCGGGTATTCGTCGGTCGCCGCGTTCGGTATCGCGACGGTCCCCGGTCTGCTCGTCGTGCCGTTCTCGTTCGGCTTCGGGCTGCTCGCCGCCATCTTTGCGGTCGGCCACATCTCGGGCGGCCACTTCAACCCGGCGGTGACGGTCGCCGCGGTTCTCGACGGACGCACCACCGCACAGGACGCGATCGGCTACATCCTTGCCCAGGTCATCGGCGCAGTCGCCGCGGCGGCGGTCGTCCTCGTCGTTGCCGGTCAGGCCGCGGTCGCGACGGGCGTGACCAAGCCCGGGAGCGGCATCTCCGACATCGGGGCGATGATCCTCGAGATCGTCCTGACCGCGGGCTTCATCCTGGTGATCCTGACGTCGACCAAGCGATCACCGATGCTCGCGCCGCTGGCGATCCCGCTGACGCTGGTCGCGATCCACTTCGCATCGGCGACCGTGTCCGGCGCCTCGGTGAACCCGGCGCGGTCGATCGGCTCGGCCCTGCTCGCGCAGGACCTCACGTCGCTATGGATCTACATCATCGCCCCGATCGTCGGCGCCGTCGGCGGCTGGGCGATCTTCCGCGCCATCGATGGCGGCGGAGACGAGCCGCTCAGCTAGTCGGTTCCGGCGGGATCGCCGGTTCGGGCGGCCCCGCAGCCCGGCGGCGAACTCGCAGGCTCGGGCTCGGGCGCGCTCGCCTCGACTCGGCCCGGCTCGGCCAGCCAGCACGCGGAGGCGTGCCCGCCGCCCAGGTCGAACAACGGCGGCGACTCGGTCGTGCAGCGATCGAAGGCCTTCGGGCAGCGCGGGTGGAATCGACAGCCCGTCGGGATGTGGGCCGCGTCCGGGGTCTCGCCCTTGAGGATCGTGCGCCGGGCGCGCTCGCCCGGTGTCGGCGGTTCTGGTGACGGCGAGATCGAGACGAGCGCCTCGGTGTAGGGGTTCTGCGGCGAGCGGATGACCGCCTCGGCCGGCCCGATCTCCATGATCCGGCCGAGGTACATCACCGCGATCCGGTCCGCGATCACCCACGCGAGCGCCAGGTCGTGGGTGATGAACAGGTACGTCAGCCCGCGCTCCTTGCGGAGGTCGAGCATCAGCCGGAGCAGCTCGGTCCGGATCGACACGTCGAGCATCGATACCGGCTCGTCCGCGACGATCACCTCGGGGTCCATGACGAGCGCCCCGGCGATGACCACGCGTTGACGCTGCCCGCCGGACAGCTCGTGGGGGTGGCGGAACGCGTAGTCGGCCGCGGGTCGCAGGCCGACCGCCTCGAGGGTCGCGAGCACCTTCGCCTCGCGCGATGCCCGATCGCCGATCCGGTTGACCTCGAGCGGCTCCATCACGAAGTCGAAGATCGTCTGCTTGGGGTTCAGCGTCTCGTACGGGTCCTGGAAGATCGCCTGGACCCGCCGGCGGTAGGCCTTGAGCGCGTCCACGGCCCACAGGTCGCTGACGTCGGTGCCTTCGAAACGGTGCGTGCCGTGCGTCTGGCGCGTGAGCTTGACGATCACCCGCCCGGTCGTGGTCTTGCCACTCCCCGACTCGCCGACCAGGCCGAGGACCTCGCCGCGCCGGAGGGTCAGGTCGATGCCGTCGACTGCCCGGATGACCGGGGGCGCCTGGCGGGTCAGCAGCTCGAGCAGGCCGCGGCGGACCGGGAAGTGGACCTCGAGGTCGTGGAGCTCGATCAGCTCATCGGTTCGGGCGGCGTCGAGACTCGGCTCGGTCATGACGCGATCGCCGGTGCCGCCGGGACGCTGACCGGCTGACCGTCGCTCCCGGCCGGGTACAGATGGCAGGCGACGCGCACGCCATCGAACGTCGTCTCCGGTGGGACGACCTCCGTGCACACCGCCATCGCCAGCGGACAGCGCGGCGCGAACCGGCAACCCGGGGGCGGGTCGCGCAGGTCGGGCGGCGCCCCCGGGATGACGTCCAGCGTCCGCCGATCCGAGGCGATGTTGGGGAAGGCCGAGAGCAACTTCTGCGTGTACGGGTGGCGGGGCCGGCGGAACACCTCGCCGACCGGGCCCTCCTCGGCCACCTTGCCCGCGTACATCACCATCACCCGGTCGCAGGTTTCCGCGATGACCGACAGGTCGTGGGTGATCAGGATCAGCGACAGCCCGAGCTTGTGGCGGAGGGACTCGAGCAGCTCGAGGATCTGCGCCTGGACCATCACGTCGAGCGCGGTCGTCGGCTCGTCGCCGATCACGATCGCCGGATCGCACGCCAGGGCCATCGCGATCATCGCCCGCTGCCGCATCCCACCCGACAGCTCGTGGGGATAGGCACGGCCACGCTGGCGGGGGATGCCGACGAGCTCGAGGAGGTCGCCGGCCCGCTTTCGCGACGCCGATGGCGAGACGCCCAGCCGCAGCTCGATCGGTTCGGCGATCTGGTCGCGCACGCGCCGGACGGGGTTGAGCGCGTTCATCGCGCCTTGGAACACGATGCTGATCTCGCGCCAGCGGTAGCGACGCATGGCGTTCTCGGACTTGGGCACGAGGTCGATGCCCATCAGCTTGATCGAGCCGTCGACGATCGACGCGTTGGCCGGGCAGGATCCGGATCAGCGACAGCGCGGTCGTCGTCTTGCCACAGCCCGACTCGCCGGCGATGCCGAGCGCCTCGCCCTGCTCCAAGCGGAACGACACGCCGTCGACCGCCTTGACCGTCGCGTCGCCGAGCCGGAAGTGGGTTCGCAGGTTCTCGACGACGAGCAGCGGGGCGTTCGGATCCGCCTGCTTGGGGAGCGGCCACTGGCGCGTCCGGGCGGCCGACTCCGGGATCGCCGCGAGCGCGGCCGCGGCGATCTCCGTCGCGTCCTGCTCCTCGGGGTCGTCGCGCAGCGTCGGGCCGGAGGCGACCTCGCTCTCGTCGACGCCGGGCGGGAGGCCGCTCACCGGCGCACCCTCGAGCGCGGGTTGAGCATCTCGTCGAGGGCGTTGCCGACCAGGGTGAACGACAGGATCACGAGCACGACGGCCGTCGCCGGAGGCGCGATGTACCACCACGCTCCGAGGCCCGGCGCTCCGGAACCCTCGGCCGCGAACAGGATCTGGCCCCACGACGGCTGGAACGGATCGCCGAGCCCGATGAACGACAGTGTGGTCTCGGTGAAGACCGCACCCGCGAACGTCAGCACGGCGTTGGCGACGATCAGGTTCATCACGTTCGGGAGGATGTGGCGCCACATGATGTGCCCCGATCCCCCGCCGATCACCCGAGCGCGATCGACGAACATGCGGCCCTTCACCGACAGCGTCTGCGACCGGATGATCCGCGCGGTCGTGGCCCAGCTCGTGATGCCGATCACCACGACGATCACGATCAAGGTCGCCTTGATCCCGAACAGCTCGGCCTCGTCGCCGACGAGCTCGAGGATGAGCGGCGCGAGGATGACCGCGAGCACGAACGTCGGCAGGACCAGAAAGAAGTCGGTGATGCGCATCAGCGTGTTGTCGACCCAGCCGCCGATGTACCCCGAGGCGATGCCGATCGCGACGCCGAGCACCACCGTGATGACGGTCGCCAACAGTCCGATGAACATCGACACCCGCGCCCCGTGGACCGTCAGGTTCAGCATGTCGCGCCCGAGCTCGTCCGCCCCGAAGATGTGGGCCGCGCTCGGGTGGGCGAGCGCCGTCGTGCTTGCCGTGGTGACGTTCTCGAGGCGGCCGACGAACAGTTCTGGGGCGATCGCGAGGATCGCGAAGACCAAGAGGATCACGAGCCCGACGACGCCGTCGGTCCGATCCAGGAAGCGCCGGGCGAAGCCGCGCGCGTCGCGGATCCGAAGTCGCATCCGCTGGCCACGAAGCGCCCCCCGATCGACGGTGGTCGCGGTCACGTCCGGACCCGCGGGTCGAGCACGCCGTACAGCAGGTCGGCGAACAAGTTGGCGAAGACGACCGTGACCGACAGCAGCAGGAACACGCCCTGGAGCAGCGGGTAGTCGCGCGCCTTGAGCGCGTCGACGGTGAGCGTCCCGAGACCAGGCCAGTTGAACACGATCTCGGCGGTGATCGCCCCGGCGACAACGTAGCCCAGGTTGATCGCGACGATCGTGACTGTCGGCAACAGCGCGTTGGGGAACGCGTGGGCGGTCAGGATCCGCCGGTCCGAGAGGCCCTTGGCCCGCGCGGTCGTGACGTAGTCCTCGGAGCGCGTCTCGATGATCGATGAGCGCATGAGGATCGAGTACCCCCCGATGAGCCCGAGGCTGATCGTGGCCAGCGGCAGCACCGTGTGCTTGCCGATGTCGATGAGCTGGTCGATCAGTGGTGCCGTCGCAAGCCCCGGTGTCGACATGCCCGATGTCGGGAACCAGTGGAGCTCGGCGGCGAAGATGATGATCAGCGGCATGCCGATCACGAAGTACGGCATCGAATAGAGGATCAGGCTGAGCCCGTTGCCGATCCGATCGGCCACGCTGCCCCGGCGCCAGCCGGTGTACGCCCCGAGGGCCAGCCCGACCGCGATCGCGATGATCTCGGCCAGACCGATCAGCAGGATCGTCGGCCAGAAGCGCTCGATGATGACCTCGACGACCGACCGGCCGCGGAACTGCAGGCTGTACCCGAGGTCACCCTGGAACGACGAGGCGATGAAATCGAAGAGCTGGTTCTCGGGCTCGAACGTGATCGACGGCGGGTCGGTCGAGATCGAGATGGGGAACTTCGCCTTGTCGAGCCCCCATCGCTCGCGCGCGGCCTGGATCAGCTCCGGCGTCAGATGCGGGTTCCGGAGCAGCACGCGCTCAGGTGAGCCCGGCATCATCCGGAAGAGCACGAAGTTGAGCAGCACGACGAACAGGATCGTCAGGACGGCCTGGAGGAGCCGACGTGCGAGGTAGCGCGGGCTCATCGGCCCGCCGGGCCCGTCAGTCTTCGATGCTGCCGCGTGGGTGAGGATCTCGGCTCACTCCTCCTCGGCGGAGCCGGTTCGGCGTCGGCGTGACAGCGCGAGACCACCGCCGACGATCACGACGAGCGCCGCGATCGCGAGCAGGATCGGTGTCGTGCTGCCGCCGTCGCCCGTGTTCGACGGGGTCGGTGCGGCCGACGGCGCGGCCGATGCCGGCGCCTGGGCGCTGCCGCTCGCGGCCGGGGACGCCGTCGCGACGACCGCGGTGGCGTCGGTCAGCAGCGTCTCGCCGCGGATGCTGTACGAGAACAGCGGGGTCCCGTTCGAGGGCTGGTTCTGCCAGCCCGCGAACTTGTCGGTCCGGTAGGCGTGCAGGTTGTCGTCGTAATAGAGGACGTGATAAGGCGCCTGGTCGTAGAACATCTGCTGCATCTGGGTCACGATCGCCAGTCGCGGCAGCGTCGTCGGGGGCGACGAGCTGCTGCTCGTACATCGCGTCGTAGTCCTTGTTGCACCACATGCTGTCCGAGGATGACCCGATCTGGTCGCAGGTGAAGATCTGGAGCGGATCGCTCGGATCCGGACCCCACGACCACGTCCAGATGAACAAATCGTAGTCGGCCTTGTACTTGGGATCGCCGGCCTCCGGCGGCAGCATCAGGTCGATCAGCGTGTCCTCGTCGTACACCTTGGGCGTCACCTTGACGCCGGCCTGGCCGAACCACTCGACGATGAACTGGGCGGCTTTGGCGAAGTTCGCGTCCGAGTCGGGCATCACCAGCCGCAGGTTGATCGGCTTGCCCTCCTTGTCCGTCCGCGTCCCATCCGCGCCGGCCTTGTAACCGGCCGCTTCCAGCTTCGACTTCGCCATCTCGATGTCGAACGTGCGGGGTGTCGTCGGGTCGACATGCCATGCCTTCAGGACTGGGGGGACCTGCGTGCTGCCGATCGTCCCAAACCCGCCGATCACGTTGTCGACGAGCTTCTGCTTGTCGATCGCATAGCCGAGCGCGTCGCGGAACAAGGGGTCCTGGAGGGCCTTCGTGGAGGGACCGCCACCCTTGATGGTATTGCCGGTCCCGGTGCCGTACGTGTTGAACCCGAGCTCGGTCCAGCCGTTCGCGGCACCGTTCACGGTCTTGATGTCGGGCTCCGTCCCGAGCGCCTTGAACTGGTCGGGGCTGATGACCCGGGCATAGTCGATCTCGCCGGCCTTGAGCGCCTGGACCATCGTGTCGTTGCTGCCGAAGAACTTGATGACGATCTCGTCCTCGAAGCCCTTGTCGAGAGCGTAGTTGGGGTTGCGCTTGAAGCGCACGAATTCGCCGGTCTTCCATTCGACCGCCTGGTACGGGCCGGAACCGATCAGCCCGGAGCCGTCGGCGGGTGGGTCGAACAGCTTGTCGCCGGCGATCGTCTCGTAGGTGTACTTGCCCCAGATGTGTTTGGGGAGGATCGGCAGGTAGGTCTGGAGGATGCGCTGCGAGTTGTCGTCGGTGGTGGCGATCATCGTCGTGGCGTCGGGGCAATCGACCTTGGTGACACCGGCGTTCTTGAGGCCCGGGTCGAGGTAACCGAGGCCGATGTAGCTCTCGGCCTTGATCGCGTCGAGGGCGAGCTGCCACGAGAAACAGGCATCCGCGGAGGTCGCGGGCTGCCCGTCCGACCACTTCATGTCGGGCCGGAACTTGAACGTCCACGAGTGCTTGTCAGCTGCCCGTTCCCACGAGATCGCGTAGTCCGCGACCGGCTCGATCTCGGACCCGAACCCGACCATCTGCTGGTAGCTCAGCTCGAAGGCCTCGTAGCCGACGACGAGCGCCGTGCCGTACGGGTTCATCGAGTCGAGGCTCTGGAGGACGCCGAGCGTCAGCGTCTTCTCGCCGACCGCACCCACCGGGGCGGCCGCCGACGGCAGGAGCACGCTCATCACGAGGACGCCGGCTCCGAGCGCCCGACCCAACCTGGCGCGCATCGATGAACGCATCGATTCCTCCTCCATGGCGATCCGTTGCCTCCCACGGATCACCGTTGATCGCATCGCGACCTGACCTGACGGTCGAATGGGCCGTACGGTGGCACAGGTCGGGGCAGGCCGCAACGAATCGACTCGCAGGGCGCGTCCCCGGACGAGTCGGTTCAGACGAGGGGCGAGAAGGTCGGGTTCGTCGCGAGGAGCGCCGGGCGGTCGATGCGGAACGCCTCCAGCTCGCCGGCCGACGGCGTCGAGTCGTCGAGCGCGAGCTCGGCGAGGATGCGACCCATGACCGATGCGTACTTGAACCCATGGGCGGCCCCGAGCCCGACAACAACGCCCGGTGCATCCGGCAGTCGATCGACCACGAAGTCGCGCTCGGGCGTGAGCGTGTACAGGCAGGTCTTCGTCAGGAGCTCCGGCCCGAGCGCGCCGGGAAGGTGCGAGGCGAGGAACGCGCGCACCCGTTGGAGGATCGCTGGATCGGGCTCGAACGTTCGCGTGTCGGGGGTCGTGGGCTGTCCACCACAGTCCTGCGCGACCTTGGGTCCCGCCTCGCCGTAGACCGGGAACCCGTAAAACGACGGGTCGTCCATCCAGATCCAGACCGGGAACCGCTCGGGTGCGAACGCCGCCGGGTCAGCGGCCCGGAAATACGTGACCTGCTCCTTCGTCACCGCGAGCGGCAGTTGCCGGTCGAAGGACTGGAGGACCTGGTTCGTCCAGGCGTCGGTCGCGAGGATCACGGCGCCGGCTTCGTAGGTCGCCTGCGCCGTCTCGACCTCGTACGCGCCACCGACCGGCCGGATCGCGTTGACGCGCTCGCGATCGCGAAGGGTCGCGCCACGGTCCGTCGCCAGCCGCCGATGCGCGGCGTTCCCTCGATAGGGGTCGGCGATGCCACCCTCGGCCTGCCACAGTCCCGCGACGTCGTCGGCAAGCCGCCACTGCGGCCAGCGCCGCATGATCTCGGCCGCGTCGAGCTGCTCGAACGGGACACCTTCGGCCGCGAGGCTGTCGACGTAGTCGATCTGCGGGATCGCCGGGTCGGCGGGCCACAAGTCGAGACCACCGGTGATCGTCACGATCCGATCCCCCGACTCGGCCTCCACCGCCGACCAGGAGGCGTAGGCGCGCCGGGCCAGCCGGACGTAGTCGGGCCGGTGATACGAGTACCGGATGATCCGGCTGTGATCGGCGGAGGCACCGTTGGCGTGCCCGAGCTCGAACTGCTCGAGCCCGAGGACGCCCACCCCGGGCCGCGTCGATGCCCAGTAGGCCGCTGCGGAACCGAACGCCCCGAGCCCGACGACCACGACGTCGAAGGCGCCACCTCCGAGTGTCACGGCGCCCCGACCGTGGGGACGTAGTCGCGGACCTCGACCAGCTCGACCCGGCCGCCGACGTCGACGAAGCCGGTTGCTGGATCGGGACGCACATACAGTTCGGAGCCGACACCCTGGTCGATCGTCAGCGGGCGGCCGAGCAGGTCGCCCATGACGACGCCACCGAGCCCCGTGGCCTCGTCCTCGATGATGCCGACATCGGTCGGGAAGAACCGGACCCGGACCTGCCCAGCCACTTCGTCCTGCCACGCCCACGCGTACAGGCTCGGATCGCCGAGCTGCCCGGGCCTGAGCGCGTCCACCTCGGCCGGGGTCGCGTACTGGCGGGGCTGGAGCAGCCCGCCGGCCCACGCGGCCCGTGCCCGGATCCACGTCAGCTCGCCGTCGTGCCATGTGGTCACGTCACCCGCTGGCACGCGAAGGATCGAGGTCGCCCGACCGATCTCGCGCAGCAGCCACGACGTCCCGATGGTCGGATGGCCGGCGAAGGGCATCTCGATGCCGGGCGTGAAGATGCGGATCGTGGCCACGTCGTCGGCGTGATCGTCGACCCACACGGTCTCGCTGAACCCGAGGTCGGCCGCGACGGCCTGCCGCACGGCCGGGACGATCGATCGGCCGTCGAGGAAGACGCCGAGCGGGTTGCCGCCACGGCCGTCCGGCCCCATGAACACCTTCAGGACATGGAGCTCGGTCATCGGGTGTCGGGTGTCGCCCCGGCCCGCTCCAGGGCCAGCCGCTGGATCGCGACGACGGTCATCGCGTCGGTGATCCGGCCATCAAGCGTCATCGCGAGCACCTCATCGAACGGGACCCAACGCACCTCGATCGACTCGCTGGGTTCGGGTGCGGCCTCGCCCTGGCGGAGGCCGCTGGCCACGAACAGCACGGCTCGCTCGTCGGTGACGGAGTTCGACAGGTCGACGCGGCACAGTTCGCGCCAGACATCGGCCTCGAGACCGGTCTCCTCACGGAGCTCGCGGGCGATGCCCTCGAGCGGCGTCTCCGACGGCGGGACGCCGCCTTCGGGGAGCTCCCACGACGGCTCGTCCAACGTGTACCGGTGCTGCCCGACGAGGACGACGCGGTCATCGTCATCGAGGGCGACGACGCCGGCGGCGAGGTTCTCGAAGTGCACGACGCCGTAGATCCCGGGGCTGCCGTCCGGTCGGGAGCCCTCGTCGTGCCAGACGGTGATCCACGGGTTCTGATAGGCGACGCGGCGCGCGTGCCGGATAAATCGGCCCTCCATCGCCGCATCGTCGCACGGCGCGGGCGCCCTCGTGGGCGCGTCGGTGGGCCACCTAGACTCGGGACGTGAGCGAGCCACGACCGGCGCCCGAGGCGCGCTTCGCGGTGAGCGTCGAGCGCGACGTGCCGATCGAAGCGCGCGACGGCGTGCGCCTCTCCGCCAACCTCTGGCTGCCGATCCCCGACGGGGATCGCACCACGGCCCGGTTTCCGGCGATCCTCGAGATGATCCCGTACCGCAAGGACGACTGGCGCGCAGCGGCGGACGCGACGCGGGGGCAGTGGTTCGCCGCTCGCGGGTTCGCGCTCTGCCGCCTCGACGTCCGGGGCACGGGGTCGTCGGGTGGCGTCGCCCTCGACGAGTACACGGCGGACGAGACGCTCGACGGGTTTGACGCGGTCGAGTGGCTCGCGGCCCAACCGTGGTGCAGCGGGAACGTCGGGATGTGGGGGATCTCGTACGGTGGCTTCACCTCGATCCAGGTCGCCGCGCTGCGACCGCCGCATCTCAAGGCCATCGTCCCGGTCATGGCGACCGACGACCGCTACCTCGATGACGTCCATTACCGCGGTGGCTGCGTCACGGTCAGCGAGCTCTCGCAGTACGCGGTCAGCCAGGTGGCGATGAACGCGATGCCGCCCGACGCGCGACTGCGTGGGCCGGGCTGGCGCGACGCGTGGCTCGCTCGGCTCGAGGCCACACCGCCATGGCCGATCGCCTGGCTCGAGCACCAGACCGACGGGCCGTACTGGCGGCAGGGCTCGCTCGCTCCGGACTACGACGCGATCGAGGCCGCGATCTTCAACATCGGTGGCTGGCACGACTCGTACGTCGATCCGGCGTTCCGGATGCAGGCCCACTGTCCCGCGCCGTCGCACACCCTGGTCGGCAACTGGGTGCATTCGTGGCCGCATTCGGCCACGCCCGGCCCGAACCTCGACGAGCTGCACGAGATCGCGCGGTTCTTCGATCGGCACCTCAACGGGGCTGCGAACGGCTGGGATAGGGAGCCGGCCGTCGTCTGGTTCGAGCACGACTACGCGCCGCCCGAGCCGTTCCCGGCCTCGCTACCCGGGCGGTGGCGGGCGGCCGAGGCGTACCCGCACCCGTCGACGACGACCCGTGAATGGCGCTTCGGCGACGGGCGGCTGGAGGCGGGTGACGCCCCCTCCGCTCCCGCCGATGTCGACACGTTCCGGCACAAGCCGACGGCCGGGACGCAGGGGCCGTTGTCGTGGGGCGCCGGCGGTGCGCCCAACGGGCTGGCACGCGACCTGCGGCCGGACGAGACCGCCGGTCCGACGTACACGAGCGAGCCATTGGCGGAGCCGCTGCACGTCCTGGGCGTGCCCGAGGTCGTCGTCCATGTCGAGGCCGACGCCCCGGTCGTGATGCTCTCGGTCAGGCTGTCCGACGTCGCCCCCGACGGCACGTCCGCGCTCGTGAGCGCCGGTGTCCTGAACCTCACCCACCGCCGGTCGCACGCCGATCCCGAGCCGATGCGGCCCGGCGTCGTGGAGGAGATCCGCGTCCCGCTGCGCACCGCGGGGTATCGCTGGGCAGCGGGCCACCGGCTCCGCGTCGCGATCGCATCGTCGCTGTGGCCGGTGCTCTGGCCCACGCCGTATCCGGGCACCCTGTCGATCCACCGTGGACCCGCCACGCCGTCGCGGCTGGAGCTCCCGATCGTGCCGCCGGGGGGTGGCCCCGGCGACGTCCCTCCCCCGGCATTCCGCACGGACCCCCCGGCCCTCGACTGGCCGGTCGCCGAGGCCCTCGACGGCCACGGCCCAGCGATCACGGACACGCCGGTCTGGCGGATCGACGAGGACGTGATCGGCGGGTCGACCACGGTGCACGTCCACGACGGGGGCGAGGACATCGTCCCCGACGGGCGCCGGCTCTACGTCGCCGAGACCCTGCGGATGACCGCGTGGGACGAGGATCCCGCGCGCGCGGAGCTCGATGCCGACGTCGTCTATCGATGGCAGGAGCTCGATCCCGACCGAGACGGGGCGCTGATCCCGATCGACATCCGGGCGCATTGCTTCCAGACCAGCACCCTGGCCGATTTCGAGCTGCGGATCGAGCTCGAGGTCGACGTCGACGGCCAGCGGTTCTTCGAGCGCACGTGGGCGCAACGGATCCCGCGCCAGGGCGTCTGACGGTCACGCGCTAGGGTCAGCGCGACCCAGCCGGATCGACGCGGCGCCACTCGTCTCGAAGGAGGCCATCCCGTCATCGCCCGACGCCTGCGCAACCTGGCGATCGTCCTCGGCCTGCTCGCGCTGGTCGGGTATGGCGGCGCGTCGGCCGTCGTCTGGGACAAGCTGACGCGGGTCGACGGCCAGTGCCATCCCGAGTGGCTGGCGAACGATCCGACGCACTTCGAGATCGATCAGCCGCCGGTCGACACGACGCCCTACCTGATGCCCGAACCCGAGGACGTCTCGTTCCCCAGCCGCGACCCGGCGATCACGATCAGCGGCTGGTGGGTGCCAGCGGCGGATCGCGCCGCGCCCGCGGTCGTCGTCGTCCACGGCCACACCGCCTGCAAGCGCGATCCGGACGTGCTGCTGCCAGCCGGGATGCTGCATCGAGCCGGGTTCTCGGTGCTGCTGATCGACCTGCGCGACCATGGCGACTCGACCGACGAGGACGGCCGCTTCGCGGGTGGCACCGAGGAGTACCGCGACGTGCTCGGTGCGTGGGACTGGCTGCAGTCGGCGCAGTCGCTACCGCGCGACAGGATCGGGCTGGTCGGCATCTCGCTCGGTGCCGCAAGCGTGCTCATCGCGGCCGGGGAGGAACCCGGCGTCGCCGCCACCTGGGAAGACTCGAGCTACGGCGACATCGGCGTGGCGATCAGGGCCGAGCTCCGGCGCAACGGCTATCCCGAGTTCCTCGAGACCGGCGGCGTGATGATGGCCCGGCTGATCAGCGGCGACGATCTCGCGTCGCGCAGCCCGCTCGGCGCGGTCACGAAGATGACGGGCCGCCGGCTGTTCATCACGCACGGGACGGCCGACGCTCGGCTCAGCGTGACCTACGCGCACGACCTCATCGCAGCAGCCGAGGGCGCGGGCGTCAAGGTCGAGTCCTGGATCGTGCCGGGTGCGACCCATACAGGCGCGATGCGCCAGGATCCGGCCGGCTACGAGTCGCGGCTCGTCGAGTTCTTCCGGGGGTCGCTCTCGACCACGACCTGACCCGATCGCGGGCCCGTACACTCGGCCGATGCTCCGCATCAGCACCAAGGCGGCGTCGTTCACCGAGTCGGTCATCCGGGAGATGAACCGCGTCGCGGTCCAGCACGGGGCGGTCAGCCTCGCCCAGGGTTTCCCCGACTTCCCCTGCCCGCCCGAGCTCAAGGACGCTGTCGCGGAGGCCGTCGACGCCGATATCAACCAGTACGCGATCACGTGGGGCTCGAAACCGCTGCGGGACGCGATCGCGGCGACCACGCCGCGGCACTTCCCGGGCTTCGGGACCATCGATCCGGAGACCCAGGTGACCGTCACGTGCGGGGCGACCGAGGCGATGATCGCGGCGATGCTCGGGTTGCTCGACCCAGGTGACGAGGTCGTCATCTTCGAGCCGTTCTACGAGAACTACGGCCCCGACGCGATCCTTTCCGGTGCCGTGCCGCGCTACGTCACGCTGCACGAGCCCGACTGGTCGATCGACCCGGACGAGCTGCGAGCCGCCTTCGGTCCAAAGACGCGGGGCATCGTGGTCAACTCGCCGCACAACCCGACCGGCAAGGTCTTCACGCAGGCTGAGCTCGAGTTGATCGCGGGCCTGTGCATCGAATACGACGTCATCGCGTTCACCGACGACATCTACGAGCATCTCGTGTTCGACGGCGAGCACGTTCCGCTCGCGACGCTCCCCGGGATGGCGGAACGGACCGTCAGCATCCATTCGATGTCGAAGACCTATTCCGTCACCGGTTGGCGGATCGGCTGGACGATCACCTCCCCGACGTTGTCGGTCGGGATCCGCCGCGTCCACGACTTCCTCACGGTCGGTGCCGCGGCGCCGCTCCAGGCGGCCGCGGTGACCGCGCTCGGCTTCCCGGATCGCTACTACGCGGACCTGGTCGCCGGCTACCGCGAGCGACGGGACGTCCTCGTGCCGGCGCTTCGCAGCGCCGGTTTCCGCGTCCACGAGCCGCGGGGCGCCTACTACGTGATGACCGACATCCGCGACCTCGCTCGACCGGGCGAGGATGACGTCGCGTTCGCCCACCGGCTGATCCGCGACCCGGGAGTCGCGGCGGTACCGGGGTCGTCGTTCTTCTCCCGACCCGAGCTCGGCGCGACCAAGCTGCGCTTCGCGTTCCCCAAGCGGATCGACACGCTCCAGGCCGCCGCAGAGCGGCTGGCCAGGATCTAGGTCTCGACCGCCACCTGCGGGATCACCTCGCGCACGATCTGCGAGATCGCCCGGCGGACATCGGGCGTGTCGTAGCGCAGTAACGGGTCCGGATCCAGGTTCCGCTCGTCGATCTCTCCGTTCCGCCGCGTGTAGAGCACCGGGTAGATCGCCCCGGTCCCGTCCGCCTCGAGCGTGACGGCGATCGCGTCGTTACCGCCCGCAGCCAGGACGTGGCTGAGCGGCTGGACGCCGTCATCGACCAATCCCGCGTCGGGATCGATCGTGTAGACGCGGGCGAGGTACGCGCGCTGGTGCCACAGCTCGGGTGCCTCGGCCAGCTCGGACGCGATCGCGTCGACCAGACCGTTGGCGTCGATCGAGGGGCGTGCCAGCTCGACACCGAAGCGCGTCGACGCGATCCGCCCGGCGAGGGCCCGTGCGTTGTAGCGCGCGCCGTGGACGGCCCCCGAGTTGGCCGGGACGCCGTGCTTCTCGAGACCCTTGGCTGCCTGCCCGATCGTCCCGGCGAAGAAGACGCCGGGGAGCGTCGTGCTCTCCCACCACGGCGTGACGATCGGCAGCCGACTGCGCCCGGCGACCGAGCAGCCGATCGCAGGCAGATCCATGAGCGGCGTCACGAACCCGGTGGCCGAGATCACGTCGTCGGCCTCGATCGCGAGGTCGTTCCCACCGTCGGTCCGTCGGAGGCGG
The DNA here is from genome assembly GCA_963788235.1 of uncultured Chloroflexia bacterium. Classification (GTDB taxonomy): domain Bacteria; phylum Chloroflexota; class Limnocylindria; order Limnocylindrales; family CSP1-4; genus SPCO01. Next base: position 241,088 of record CAWBFV010000008.1, read on the forward strand.
ACGAGCAAGCGTCCGTCGCCGCCTTCGACCCGCTCGATCCGGTCGAGCGTCGCGTTGAGGATGCCGACGCCGCCGCCCAGGACGTAGTCCTCGAATGGCTGGACGTACCTCGCGCGGACGCCGGCGAGCGACCTCGTCTCCACCGAGAAGCGCGCGGGCGAGGGCGACGTGAGCACGATGCCGCTGGCCCACTGCAGCAGCCCGTTGGCGAGCTCGAAGCCAGAGTTCTGCTTGCCAAGGATCACCACCCGGTGCCCGGCGTAGGTCTCGACCGGTCGGACGTCCGCGTAGTGATGGGTGAGCTCCATGCCGATGCCGGCCGGCGTGAACGGCTGGGCGACGCCGACCGCGACGACGATCGCCTGCGCGCGGTAGTCCCCGTCGCTGGTGGTCACGATGAAGCCGGGCCCGTCCTTGTCGTCGACCTGGCGCGTCCCGGTCCACCGACAGTCGAACCGGACCTCCAGGTTCGTACGGTCCACGAAGGCCGCGATGTTCGACTCCATCTCGGGGCGGGACGGGAAGTACGAGGTGCCGTCCATCAGCTCGGGCTGGATCGCGCGCGCCTCGGGCTCCTCTGCGAGGAGGCTGTTCCAGTCGTACCGCTCGTACGCGCGCGTGCCGCGCGCCGCGGGCGCGTGCGGCTTGGTCCACGACAGCAGCCGCTGGAAGAACGGCCAGCGCCGGAACATCCCGCCGGGGGACGTGTCATCGGAGATCAGCGCGTGGCGGATCCCCAGACGACGCAGCGAGTACGAGATCTGGAGGCCGCCGGGCCCGGAGCCGATGACCACGACCGGATACGCGCCGGGCGGGAACGGACGGGTGGGCTGGCTCAGGACCCCCATCGGTTCGCCGTCCGCAGCCGCCGCGCCGACGCCTGGAGCATGCGGAACATCACCTTCGGGTTCGCGATGAGGAAGGGCTCGACGCGCGGGCCGGCGAGGACCAGGCAGCGCAGCTGCCGGGTGGCCTTGACATCGGCGGTCGCGGGGACGCCCAACAGGATCGCCACCTCGCCGAAGAAATCGCCGCGCCCGAGCTTGGCACGCTCGACGCCGTCGACCAGGACCTGAGCTTCGCCGTCCACGATGATGTAGAAGGCCGAGCCCGACAGCCCCTGGTGGACGACGATCTCCCCGTCGACGAAGACGCGCTCGTCGAAGATGTGGATGATCGCCTCGAGCTGTGGCGCGGTCAGGTCGGCGAAGAGGCCGAACCCGGCGATGGCGTCGAGCAGCTCGTCGCGATCGATCATCGTGCGCATCGTGCCACGCCGCCGATCCGCGCGATAGCCGTCGACGACGGCGACCGACGCAAGAGCGCATCCTTGACGCTCTCTGGACAGCGGCGCAGCATCACGCCGATGCACGGAGCGCGCACGGAGGGCGGCATGACCCTGACCACCGACCATCGGGCGGAGCTGCTTGCCGGCACCCCGTTGCTCGCGGGCGTGGATGCCGCGGGGATCGCGATGCTCGCGCAGCGGATGGTCGAGGTCGAGTTCCCGAAGGACCACGTGATCGCCCGCCAGGGCGAGGTCGGTACGGGCTTCTTCCTGGTCGCATCGGGCTCGGTCCGGGTCGTTCGCGACGGCAAGACCATCGCCCGGATCGGGCCGGGCGACTTCTTTGGGGAGCTGTCCGTGCTCGACGGGCGACCGCGGGTCGCGCAGGTGGTCGCGGACGAGCCGACGACCTGCCTCGGGCTGGCGACCTGGGAGTTCGAGGCCGCCGTGCGGGAGCAGCCCGCGGTGGCGCTTGGCGTCATGCGCGGGCTCGCCGGCCGGTTGCGCGAGCTCACCGAGCTCGACCGGCACTGACACTCCCCTCGAGCTCGCCGATGTCCGCGACGCCGCCCCCCAGCGGGCTCGTCACCTGCCTGTTCAGCGACATCGAGGGGTCCACGCGCATCGAGCTCGCCCTCGGGACCGGGCCGTACCGCGACGTCCGCGAGCGGCACCGCGCCTTGCTCCGCGAGGCCTTCGTCGCGCACGAGGGGCACGAACAGTCGACGGAAGGCGACTCGTTCTTCGTGCTGTTCCGGCGCGCGCCCGACGCGGTCCTCGCGGCGGTCGCCGCGCAACGGGCGATCGCCGCGGAACCGTGGCCACCGGATGCGCCGATCCGCGTCCGGATGGGTCTCCACACTGGCGAGGTCGAGCGGATCGGCGACGACGTCATCGGCTACGCGATCAACCGCACCGCGCGGATCACAGGCGTAGCGCATGGCGGGCAGGTGCTGCTGAGCGACGCGACCCGCGCGCTCGTCGAGGGTGAGCTGCCGGACGGCACCACGGCCCGCGACCTTGGCACCCATCGACTGAAGGACCTGCGCGAGCCCGAGCGACTGACCCAGCTGGTGATCGACGGGCTCCCCGACGCGTTTCCCCCGCTCCGCTCGCTCGACGCCCGGCCGAACAACCTGCCGACGCAGCTGACGACGTTCGTCGGGCGCGATCGCGAGCTCGCCGAGGCAGGCGCACTGCTGCGCAATACGCGCCTCCTGACGATGACCGGGCCGGGTGGCACGGGAAAGACCCGGCTCTCGCTGCAGGTCGCCGCGGCGGCGGCTGATGACTACCCCGACGGCGTGTGGTTCGTCGCCCTCGACGCGGTCCGCGACCCGGCGCTCGTGGCGCCGACGATCGCCAGGACGCTGGGCATCGCCGACAACGTGACGCGCACCGCGGTCGACATGATCCAGGAGTCCGTCGGCGATGGCCGGGTCCTGCTGGTGCTCGACAACTTCGAGCAGGTCGTCGACGCGGGGAGGGACGTCGCCGAGATCCTCCGCCGATGCCCGAACGTCACGTGCCTGGTGACGACGCGGATCGCACTCCACGTCTCCGGGGAGCAGGAGTACCCCGTCCCGGGGCTGCCGGCACCGCCGGACACGAGCCACCTGTCCGAGATCGAGCGGCTGAACCTGCCCCGCGAGCAGCGCGAGTTCGACCTCGCGACCCTCGGCCAGTTCGAGGCGGTCCGGCTGTTCATCGCCCGCGCGACGCTGGTCCGGCCGGGCTTTGAGGTCACCAACGCCAATGCCCCGGCCGTCGCGGGGATCGCCGCGCGGCTCCACGGGATGCCACTGGCGATCGAGCTCGCAGCCGCGCGGATCAAGCTGCTGACCCCCGACCAGATCCTCGCCCGCCTCGAACACCACCTGGCGGTGCTGACGGCGGGATCACGCGACCTGCCTGAGCGGCAGCAGACGCTGCGTGGCGCCATCGCGTGGAGCTACGACCTGCTCGACGACGGTACCCGGCGCCTGCTGGGCCGCTTGTCGGTGTTCCGCGGCGGCTTCGAGCTCGAGATCGCCGAGCGGGTCGGTGGGCCGGCCGAGGAGATCGGTGGCGACGTCTTCGATCGGATCGGCGAGCTCGTCGACCAGAGCCTGGTCCGTCCGGATGAAGAGGGCGACGGCCGCTTCACGATGCTCGAGACGATCCGCGAGTACGCCGGAGAGATGCTTGCCGCGAGCGGCGAGTCCGAGGCGATCGGCGATCGCCACGCCGCGGCGATGCTGGCGCTGGCACAGGAGGCGGCGCCCGAGCTCTCGCGCCCGGATCAGCGCGCCTGGTTGGAGCGCCTCGAACGCGAGCACGACAACATGCGGGCGGCGCTGGACTGGTCGGTCAGCCGGCCCGACCCGCGATTGGGCGCTCGTCTCGCGGCGGCGCTCTGGCGGTTCTGGCAGCAGCGTGGGTATCTCAACGAGGCTCGGGCCCGGTTCGAGCAGCTGGATTCGCAGGGCTGGGACCTCGACCCCGTCGACCGCGCACGCTTCATCGAAGCGTTCGGTGGCATCGCGTATTGGCAGTCAGACCAGGCGACGGCGACGCGGTTCTACGACGAGGGTCTGGCGATCTGGCGCGCGATCGGCGACCGCGCGGAGATCGCGAACGCGCTGTACAACCGGGCCTATGCCGACATGATCGGGGTCATGGGGGGCGAGATCCGGAACATGGATCAGTGGCCGGGTCGTCCGCTCCTCGAGGAAGCCCTCAAGATCTACCAGGACCTCGGCGACAAGGGTGGCGAGGGCAACATCCTCTGGGGGCTCGGCAGCTTCTACTATTTCAGCTCGGATGCGGCCGGAGCCGAGGACTGGTACCGCCGCTCGCTCGAGCTGCATCGCGCGGCGTCGGATCGGACCATGGAGGCGTGGTCGCTGCACATGCTCGCGTCATCCCAGAACGGGCAGCGCCGTTTCGACGATGCCGACGAGACCGGACGGCACGCACTCAAGCACTTTCATGACGCCGGCGACGTTTCGGGCGTGATCCTGACGCTCGACGACCTGTCGATCGCCGCTGTCGGTCGAGACGAGCTGGAGCGGGCCGCGTTGCTGTGGGGCGCGGCGCGTCACCTCCAGCAATCGACGGGGACCGCGCTGGCCGACTACGTCGAGCAGATCAGTTCGCTCTTCGGCGTCCAGACGCCGAAGGAGGCGTTGCCGGCGGACCAGCTCGAGGAGGCATCCAAGCGGGGAGCGGCGATGTCGCTCGATGAGATCGCGGCGTTCGCCCTCGGACCGTCCAGCGGCACGCCGCCCGAGCCGCATGTGGAGGTGGCCTAGGTGCCGGAGTTCGGTCAGCCCAATGGAGAGATCGACGTCCCGCCGATCGTTCTGCTCGACGATGCGGATCCGCCTCCCGCCATCGACCCCGCCGCGGTGATCCTGACCTGCGCCAACTGCGGCGCGGCGATGGACGAGCGCAAGTGCAAGCTGATCTGCCGCTGCGGCTACTTCCTGTCCTGCTCGGACTACTACTGAGTCCCGACCGGGCCCACGGCCGGCGCCGTCCCGCCGAACCGCTAGACTGGCCATCGATGACCGCGGAGCCCGTCACCAACCCGACGCCCAAGCCGAAGAGCGGCATCCCCAAGAACCCCGGCCGGCGCGAGCTCGGCATGACGGCGACGCTGCTCTTCCCGAACCGCGAGATCGTCGAGCAGTACTACGTGCCGATCATCTACACGGCATGCAAGACGTGCTACTCGGAGATCGCGCCCGAGGAGATCTTCCGCAAGTCCGTGGCCGGCGAGTACGACCCCGCGAAGATGCAGAAGCTGATCTCTTCGGTGATCGAATTCGGGGCACGGTTCGACCATCGAGCACATCGTGTTCACGTTCGCCATCACGGGCGTCTCGCGGACGCTGTCGCACCAGCTCGTCCGCCATCGCGCCGGCGTGGCCTTCGACCAGCAGAGCCAGCGCTACGTGAAGTTCAAGGGCGCAGCGACGATGCTGCCGCACTCGATCGCCGAGGGCGACGCCGAGCTGCGCGAGCGCTACGAGACGCAGGTCACCGGCGCGCTCGACCTGTACGGCGAGATGCTCGAGGCGGGGCTGCCCGGGGAGGATGCCCGGTTCGTCTTCCCCAATGCCACGCGGACGAACCTCGTGATGACGGCCAATCTCCGCGCGCTGATCCACATGTCCGGGTTGCGCCTGTGCACGATGGCCCAGTGGGAGATCCGCCGGCTCTTCCAGCTGATCCGCCAGCAGATCTTCAACGTCTCGCCGTTCCTGGGCTCGTTCCTCGCCCCGAAATGCGTGCCGCTCGGCTATTGCGACGAGTTCAACAACCGCGACGGCCACTGCCCGATCCGGCCACATAAGGACGCCGTGCTCGGCGCGTGGTCCGAGAAGGCTGCCGCCGCGCGAGCCGCCGGCCGCGAGCTGCCACAAGCCTAGTGCCGGTGGGCCGGGCTCCGGTCAGTCGCCGGGCTCGACGACCACGAGCTCGCGCTGCCGATCCGGATCCAGGAACATGGCCAGGCGCTCGGCTTCCGCCTCGAGCGCTTGACGTTCGGCGGGTGTGGGGCGGCGGCCGAGCTCGATGGTCATCACCGCGCTCTTGCCCGATCGACGGACGCGCCATGCCGCCGCGATACCGCCGTCGATGAGGATCGGACCCTTCCAGCCGAAGTCGACGCCCCAGGACAGCTCGCCGCTGATCCGGGCACGGTCCTCGTGGGAGAGGAACACGTTGTCGTACTGCGGCAGGAACCGGATGGGGGCCGGAACGTCCTCGTCGACCAGGAGGCCGTCCTCGACATCGAGCAGCTCGCGACCGGCCTCGTCACGAAATGTCCGCAGCCCCGGCCGGATCCGATCGACGACCTCGCGCAGGCCGGTGAGCCACGACCACGTCCGCATGTCGGCGACCGCCGCCGGCCCGAACGCGCGGAGGTAGCGCAGGAGCAGCTCCTCGATCGGCGTCGGCTCGGCCGCTCGTCCGGCCCACGTCTCGAGCGTCGTGTTCGCGGTACGCGCCGCCCGCCGCCACAAGCCGCGCGGGGGCACCTGGACGAGCGAGAGGTGGTACCGCGCCAGGTACGCCAGCGCCGATGGATCGCGGTCGGGCCATGTTCCCGTCAGGCGCTTCCCGAGCTCGCTGGGCGTCAACGGCGTATCGGCGAGCGCCGCGCGCGCGGCCTCCAGGACCGGTTCGCGATCGAGGCCGACCAGCGCCTTCGCGAACGGCGTGTTGTCGAACGTCCGGCGGTGGACCTCCGCGGTCAGCGGGGCGATGGCCAGGGCGTCCTCGATCGTCAGCAGGTGCAGGGTCGTCCGCAGCGTTCCCATCCGGACGAGCGTCCGCGTTTCGATCGCGTCGCTCAGTGTCATCGGGTCGAAGTCCACGATCCGCGTCCAGAGGGCGACGTACGGATCGATCGGCTCCTGGGCCTGGAGCCCGACGAGGTGCTCGACGACGTCGACCACCGGTCGCTCGACCCGCTCGAGAAGCAGCTGTCGGCCGAGCAGCGTCCGATTCAGGGCGCGCCGGCTCAGGACCGGCGCGGAGGATCCCCGTGGCATCAGCCCGCGGCGTCGTCCGCGTCGAGATCGGCGAGGAACCGCCGGATCACGCGCGCGAGGCGTGGGCCGGCCGTCGCCCCGGCCTCCATCACCTCCTCGTGGGTGAGCGGCTCCCCGGTGTACCCGGCACCCGCGTTGGTCACGAGTGAGACGCCGCAGACCTCGAGGCCGACCCAGCGCGCGGCGATGCACTCCAGCACCGTCGACATCCCCACGGCGTCACCACCCAGCGCGGCCAGCATCCGGACCTCCGCCGGCGTCTCGTACGCCGGACCGGTCAGTCCGACGTAGACACCCTCGCGCAGCTCGACGTCCTCGCGCGCGCCCGCCGCATGGAGTCGCTTCCGCAGCCTCGGGCTCCAGGCCTCGGTCATGTCGGGGAACCGGGGGCCGAGCTCCTCGGCGTTCGGTCCGATCAGCGGGTTGCGACCGGTCAGGTTGATGTGGTCGGTCATGACCATGAGGGTGCCCGGACCGAACGACGGATCGAGCCCGCCAGACGCATTGGTCAGGACCACGATCCGGGCACCGAGCGCCCGAAAGAGGAGCACCGGCTCGACGACGAGACCGGGGTCGTTGCCCTCGTACAGGTGGAAACGCCCCTGGAGCATCACCACGCCGCGACCCCCCAGCCGGCCCATCAGCAGCCGGCCGACATGCCCGGGCGCGGTCGCCGCGGGCCACCCGGGGAGCTCCGAGAACGGGATCGTGACGGCGTCATCGAGGTCGTCGGCGAGCCCACCGAGCCCGGATCCCAGCACGATCCCGACGTCCGGGACGAGGTCGGTCTTCGCCCGCACGGCGGCGACCAATGCCGCGATCCGGTCGGGCTGGGCGATGGGCGGGATCGGGCGCGCGGGATCGATCGGGGCGGCCACGTCCGACAAGAGAACCCTCCGAGCGTGGCGCCCAGCATGACAGGCGGTGGGCGGGATCGGGGAGGGCTCCGTGCGCCCGACGGAAGTATCGACACCGGGATGCCGATCGCGTCCCGTCGGGCGGACCCCCGCGGACGGGCCGTGGTGAGACGGCCGCGAGCCCCGGGCAACGAAGCGCCCGAAGCGACCGAACGGCGAAACGCAAGCCCTTGATGCGATCTCGGTTCCTGCGTCCCTGTCGGCCCCTTCGGGCAAGACCTACGGTATCGGCCGCGTCAGCCTTGGGTCAACGCGCTTATCCACGAAGATCGAACCGACTGCGCTGACGCTGTCCACGGGTTCGGCGAGGCTGTGGTCGAGGTGTGGATAACCGTGTGGACGAGCGCGATTCTCAGCCGCCCATCGCGAACATCTCGATCTTGGGCAGATCGGATGTCGACTGCGACCGAAGCTCGGAATAGCGGTCGTCGCGCACCCGCCAGGCCGCCGCCAGGAACTCGACGAGCGCCTCGTCGGTCGTGCCGTCGCGGAGGACGGCCCGGACATCGAGACCGGCGACCGCGAACAGGCAGGTGTAGAGCGTGCCGTCGGCGGACAGGCGCGCCCTCGTGCAGTCGCGGCAGAACGGCCGCGTCACCGAGGAGATCACGCCGAACTCGCCGCGCCCATCGAGATAGCGCCAGCGGCCGGCGACCTCGCCGCGATAGCCGGGCTCGGCCGGTTCGGCCGGCCACGTCCCGGTGACCGCATCGATCAGCTCGCCGGCAGGGACGACCTCATCGAGCCGCCAGCCGTTCGAATGGCCGACGTCCATGTATTCGATGAAGCGCAGCGTCACGCCCGTGTCGCGTGCCCAGCGCGCCATCGGCAGGATCGACGCCTCGTTGACCCCCCGCCGCACGACCATGTTGATCTTGACCGGGCCGAGCCCGGCGGCGAGCGCCGCGTCGATGCCCTCGAGGACCCGGGCCACGGGGAAGTCGACGCCGTTCATCGCGCCGAAGACCGCGTCGTCGAGCGAGTCCAGGCTGACCGTCACCCGGCGCAGGCCCGCATCGGCCAGCGGCGCGGCGAGCGACCGCAGTGCGGCCCCGTTGGTGGTCAGCGTCAGGTCGAGCGCCCGGCCGTCCGGCGTCCGCAGCTCGGCCAGCATCCGGATCAGCGCCGGCAACCCGCGACGCACGAGCGGCTCGCCACCGGTGATCCGCAGCTTCTCGACGCCCAGCTCGACGAACGCCGTCGCCGCGCGCGTGATCTCCTCGAACGAGAGGACCTGCTCCTTGGGCAGGAACGCGTAATCGCGGCCGAAGACCTCCTTGGGCATACAGTAGGTGCATCGGAAATTGCACCGGTCCGTGACCGAGATGCGGAGGTCGTGCAGCGGTCGTCCGAGGCGGTCGAGCGGGTTCATGGGTCGCCCATCCTACCCCTGAACGCGGTGCAGCCATACACCAGGCCCCGGGACGCGGCACGGCAACGGTACGACCGGCGTAGACCGCTGGTACCTCTAGCGGACTCCACCACACCAGACACCGCTGGCACGATGCCGACACGCCCCAGAACCAGCAGCAACATCACCTCACGAGGGTCCACCGTATGGCAACGACCGACGCGAAGAGCGGCTTCCGTCTCCCCTGGAGCGCGGACCGGAACGAGTCCGATACCCAGGTCGACGATGTCGTCGGCGAACCGTCCAGCGAGGACCAGGCCCAGGATGCTTCGCAGCACGAGACGCCCACGATGACCGACACCGCGCCGTCTTCCTCCGAGACCGGATCGGATCCGTCGTCGGCGGCTGCCTCGAGCGCCGAGTCGCCGGTGGCCACGAGCGCCGCTCCCGCGACGCGCAAGCCCAACAAGTTCATGGCCGACCTCACCAAGGCCATGCAGGCCGCGGCCGAGTCCGCGCGCGCGGACACCCTGGAGCGCTTCGGTGCCGAGGCGAAGACCCACATCGAGAGCATCCACGCCAGCACGGCCGACGAGGCCGTCGAGCTGCGCAAGAAGGCCGACGACGACATCGCCTCGATCCGCGAGTGGTCGAAGACCGAGATCGCCCGGATCCGCGAGGAGACCGACGAGCGCATCACCCACCGCAAGGACGTCCTCGAGCGCGAGATCGAGTCGCACGCCGCGCAGATCGAGGCGCGCATCGAGCGCGTCCAGCAGCGGGTCGCGAGCTTCGAGAGCCAGATGTCGACGTTCTTCGAGCGGCTGCTGGCCGAAGAGGACCCGACGCGCTTCGCGTCCATGGCCGAGAGCCTGCCCGAGCCGCCGCCATTCGATGCCGACAGCGCCTGGACGGACGAGCCCGCCCCGGTCGAGGCGAGCGCCGCGACGGCCATCGCCGACGCGCCGGTCGAGACGCCCGTCGCGGAGGAAGTCGCCGAGCGAGGCCGCTCCCGAGACCGAAGTGACCGCCGAGGTCGCGACGCCTGAGCCCGCCGAGTCGAGCAACGACGGCCTGATCGGTGTCGAGTCGACCGACACGCCCGCCCCCGGCTGGGGCGAGCCCGCCACCGAGACCGAGGCCGTCGCGGAGACCGTTGCTGAGAGCGCGCCGGCTGCCGAGGACAACGGCGACCTGTTCGGCATCGCCAATGACGATGCTGCGCCCGCCGAGCAGGATCCCCGACTGAGCGCGCTCGGCCTGGATCCGGACTTCGCCGCCGCCGAGGCCGAGGCCGGGGACTTCCCGGTCCAGAGCCAGGACTCCGACGAGGAGATCCCGGTCATCGCCGACGATGCCCTCGCGGCGCGGCTGGCCGGCCTCGTGCCGGAGACCGATACGAGCGGCGAGAACGCCACGACCCGCGTCGTCGTCACCGGGCTCGTGAGCGTCGCGTCGATCGCCGGCTTCAAGCGCAACCTCGCCCGCGTGTCGGGCGTGCATTCGGTCGGCGTGACGTCCGGTCCCGACGGCGAGTTCGTCTTCGCGGTCAACCACGACGCCGCGATGGCCCTTGGCGAGTCGATCGCCACGTTGCCTGGGTTCGGAGCTCGCGTCACCAACGAAGCACCCGGAGAGCTGACGGTCGCTGCCCGCGATCCAGAAGCCGAGGGCTAGACCGTGGCCCGTCCCGCGATCGCCGTCGCCCTGCCGAGCGGCGAGTCCGCACCGGTCGCAGCCGAGCTGCGAGCCGCGGGATTCACGGCCGCCACGGTCAACCACCCCGACGAGCTCGAGGCGCTCCTCGCCAGCCGGCGCGACATCGCGGTCGCGATCCTCGACGGCGAGACCGACTTCGACCAGTCGCTCGAGTATTACTCGCTGCTCCGCGACAACGGCCGGGCCATCCCGGCCCTCATGGTCGTCAGCGAGCGCACGCTCGCGAAGCTCAGCAACGCGTCCGGTTTCGTCGAGGACGAGTACTTCACGCGGCCGTACTCCGCCGAGTCGCTGCGCTGGCGCGTCGAGGCGATGTGCATCCGCAGCCAGACCGTCGACGATGGATCCGGACCGGTCCTGCAGGGCGGCCCGATCGAGACCGATGGCTGGGCCCAGCGCGCGGTCGTGATCGTCGTGTTCAACCCGAAGGGTGGCGTCGGCAAGACGACGCTCGCGACCAACCTCGCCTCAGCGCTGCAGTCCCGGCGCGGCCAGAACGTCCTGCTCGTCGACGCCGACACCGTCACCGGTCATGTCGCGACGTCGTTGGGTATCGACGGCGTCCGCACGCTCGCCGACAGCTGGCTGGACATGTCCGAAGGCGGGCCGTTCGAGACGATCGCCGACATCGCGTCGGCCCACTCCTCGGGCATGAAGGTCGTGTCCCTGAGCTCGTCGCCACTCAACATCGAGATCCTCGAGCCGGCCAGGGTCGCCGATGCCATCAACACCGCCCGGCGCGGGTTCGACTTCGTCGTCGTCGACCTGCACCCGTCGTATAGCGAGCTCAACCGGGCGATCTTCGAGATCGCCGACCGCATCCTCGTCCCGGTCACGCCCGACGTGCCGGCCATCCGGGCCGCGGTCCAGCTCTCGGACTACGCAGCCGAGGTCGGTGTGCGTGAGCGGCTGGCGCTCGTCATCAATCGCGCCAACAGCGGCGTGACCGTCGCCGACATGGAGCGCACCGTCGGGATGCCGTCGCTGGCGCTGATCCGCTCGGGCGGGCTGCTCTTCGTCCGCGCGGCGAACGAGGGCCGGACCGTGATCGAGATGTTCCCGAAGGAAAAGATCACCGAGGACTTCGACGCCCTCGCGGATCGTGTGCTCGGCACGCCGTCAGCGGCCCCCGCGATGAAGGTGCCGTTCGGGCTCTTCAACCGCACCAAGGTGCCCGCCCGGGTTTGATACGAGGCGGCCATTCCGGGCCGCCACCTGACGCCGCCGGCGTTCGTTGCCTCCTCCGCGCGCTCGCTCACGCACGTCGGAGTGCGCTCGCTCGCGTGCTCGGCGGCGCCTTCGCCGGCACCGCCAGCCGGCGCCCAGGCAGTTTGCGCGGTCAGCGGCTGCGGTCCTGCCAACTGATGCCGCCCATGGGTGCCCCTGGCAGCTTCTGGTGGCGCTCGCCGGTGCGCCGATCGACCTGCTCGATGCCGCGCAGGTAGAAGCGGTTGACGAGCACCGCGTCCATCTCTGGCCCGATCGGCTGGTCGTTCAGGAATGCCGTGGCGCCAACGACGGGCACGAACATCTCGGTCGCCCGGTCGAGCAGCCGCTCCGGCTCCGAGCCGGGATGGAGATAGACCGTCCCGATCACCCGGAACGGCGGGACTTCGAGCGCGACGTCGTAGGCGACCTTGTGCACCTTGTGGGCCGTGCGCTCCGCGTCGGTGAGCGGCGGGAGCGTGGCCTCGCCGGCGAGCACGATGATCAGGTCGTACGGGTCGACGGCCTTGAGCCCAGGGGCGGGCGCGAGCGGCGCCGAGCCGTCGATCGGCGCCCACTGGACGTCGGAGATCATCACGGCCTCGCGCTTGTTGAGCGCGTCGGACAACCGATTGTCGACGTGCATGTTGCCGACGATCCGCCATTCCTCGGTTAGACCGTCGAACGGGATGCCCCGTTCGCGTGATCGACGCGATGTGCTCGGTGTCGGTGACGGCGCCCCCCCGTCGGTCTTCTTCCGTTTGAGGAAGTCGAATGGCACCTCAGTCCTCCGCGGCCCCCGTGTTCGTGCGGATGAGCTCGACGACGTTCGCGTCGGCAAGCGTGGTCGTATCGCCAAGCGTGCGCCCCTGCGCGATATCGCGCAGCAGCCGACGCATGATCTTGCCCGAGCGCGTCTTGGGCAGGTCCGGGACGAACATCAGCGTCTTCGGCTTCGCGATCGGGCTGATCTTCGTCGAGACGTGCCCGCGGAGCTCTTCGCCGAGCGCCGGCGACGCCTCGTTGCCGAGGCGCAGGATCACGAACGCGTTGATCGCCTCACCCGTGATGGGATCCGGGCCGCCGACGACGGCGGCCTCGGCCACGGCCGGGTGCGAGACCAGCGCGCTTTCGATCTCGGTCGTCGAGAGCCGGTGGCCGGAGACGTTCATGACGTCGTCGACCCTGCCCAGCAGCCATAGGTACCCATCGGCGTCGCGCTTCGCCCCATCGCCTGCGAAGTACAGCCCCGGGAACCGGCTCCAGTAGGTCTCCTTGTAGCGCTCGGGATCGCCGTAGATCCCACGCAGCATCGCCGGCCACGGCCGCTTCAGCACGAGCAGCCCGCCACCGCCCAGCGGGACCGAATTGCCGGCGCGGTCGATGACGTCGACCTCGATGCCCGGAAACGGGAACGTGGCGCTGCCTGGCTTCGTGACGGTCACGCCGGGCAACGGCGTGATCATGATCATGCCGGTCTCGGTCTGCCACCACGTGTCGACGATCGGCGTTCGCCCGCCGCCGATGTGCTTGTCGTACCAGAGCCAGGCGACCGGGTTGATCGGCTCACCCACCGAGCCGAGCACGCGCAGGCTGGTGAGGTCGTGCGCCTGGGCCCACTGCGCGCCCTGCTTCATGTGGGCGCGGATCGCCGTGGGTGCGCAGTACAGGATGTTGACTTTGTAGTCCTCGATGATCTGCCACCAGCGACCCCAGTCCGGGGTGTCGGGCGTGCCCTCATAGAGGACCGATGTGGTCGCGTTGGCCAGCGGCCCATAGACGATGTAGCTGTGACCCGTCACCCAGCCGACGTCGGCGGCGCACCAGTACACGTCGTCGGGCTTGATGTCGAAGACCATCTCGTGCGTGAAGCTCGCACCCAGGAGATAGCCCGCGGTCGTGTGCATGATCCCCTTGGGCTTGGCCGTCGTGCCCGAGGTGTACAGCAGGTAGAGCATGTGCTCGCTGTCGAGCGGGACGGGCTCGTGCTCCTCGGACTGGCGGTCGACGAGGTCGTGCCACCAGACGTCCCGGCCCTCCTGCATCGACGTGCCGCCTTCGATGGCATCGCCGAGACGGCGCACGACGAGGACGTGCTCGATCGTCGGCGTCTGCGTCAGCGCGTCGTCGACGGCGGGCTTGAGGGGCGCCGGCTTGCCGCGCCGCCAGCCGCCGTCGGCGGTGATCACGAGCTTCGCCTGGGCGTCGTTGATCCGGCCGCTCAGGGCCTCGGCCGAGAAGCCGCCGAAGACGACGGTGTGGGGGGCACCGATCCGCGCGCAGGCGAGCATCGCGATCGGCAGCTCGGGGATCATCGGCATGTAGATCGCGACGCGGTCGCCGGTGGTCACCCCGAGCTCGAGCAGGGCGTTGGCCGCCTTGCTGACCTCGCGTTGCAGGTCGGCGTAGGTGATCGTGCGAGTGTCGCCGGGTTCGCCGATCCAGTGGTAGGCGACCTTGTCACCGAGCCCGCGCTCGACGTGGCGATCGATGCAGTTGTAGGCGATGTTCAGCTTCCCGCCGGTGAACCACTTCGCGAACGGCAGGTCCCACTCGAGCGTGGTGTGGAAGTCCTCGTACCAATCGATGCGCTCGCGCGCGAGGCGCGCCCAGAAGGCTTCCGGGTCGGCCTCCGCCTCCGCATAGAGCTCGGCCTTGGCGTTGGCCTGGGCCGTGAACGCCGGGTCCGGCGGGAACGTGCGGTCCTCGGCGAGGAGATTCTCGATCTCGGCGGTCGGCGTGTCGGACTGGTCGAGGCTCACGGAGGCATACCTCAGAGAGTCAGGGCTGGCCGAGTCATCCTACCGCGGCGCGAGGGGCGGCGGCTGCGGTGGGGGTCGCCGCCGGATCAGTCGGCGTCGCCTGCAAGCCCGTCTACGGCAGCGTCGTCGTCACTGGTAGGGATCGCGGTGCCAGACACCGCCGCACCCGCGGCGCCCGAGCCGGCCAGCGCTGCCGCCGGGTCACGCGACAGGATCACGCGCTGCGGTCGCGGGATCTCGATCCCGTTGGCCTCGAGCGCGGCGAGCAGCCGCTTGCGAAACTCGCCGCCCGCCGCCCACTGCTCGGGGGCGCTGACCGAGCCGAGGATCTTCAACGTCACGCCGTATTCGCCAAGGGCCTCGACCCGCTCGACCCGTGGCGGCTCGAGGATGCGCCGCTTCCAGACGGGATCGTCGTGGAGCTCGCGGCCGACCTGGTCCACGACGTCGATCGCCCGGTCGATATCGGTGCCGTAGGCGACCGTGACGTCCTCGTTGATCCGTGCCCAGACGCGGGTCAGGTTGGAGGCGACCTTGATCTCGCCATTGGGCACGGTGTGGACGACGCCATCGATGTCGCGCACCGTCGTCCGCCGAAGCGTGAAGTCCTCGACGGTTCCCGAGACGCCCGCGATCCGCACCACGTCGCCCTTGCTGAACTGGTTCTCGACGAGGATCAGCGCCCCATTGAGGTAGTCGCGGACGAGCGTCTGGGCACCGAACCCCACGGCGATGCCGATCACCCCGAGTCCGGCAACGGCCGGCCCGATATCGAGCCCGAGCTTGCCGAGCAGCATCAGGCCGGCGATCGCCACGATGAAGACCTGGATGACACGGATCCCGAGGTCATCGAGCGTGTCCATGCGCTTCTTGAGCTCGACCGCGCTCAGCTCCTGGGAGGTGCCCTCCGTGGCCTCGCGATCGAGCAAGGCCTTGACGATGCCGTGCACGAACAGGCTCGCGACCCGCAGCGCGATGATCGCGACGACGAGAACGAGCGCAGCGGGCAGCAGCGTCTGCCGGACGAACGCGGCGAGGTCAGCGGGCGTGATCTCGGGCATGGGCGCAAGGGTACCGAGTTACGTGGCAGCTAAGACGCGTCTGGTTGACTCGGTTCGTGACGTCGCCCCTGAGGATCTCGTTCGCCCGTCTCTGCCGCGAGACGCGGGTCATGCTCGATATCACGCAGCAGGAGCTGGCCGATGCGGTCAGCGTCTCTCGGCCATACATCGCCTCGGTCGAGACCGGTCGCGCCAATCCGACACTCGACGTCGTCGGGCGAATCCTTCGTGCGCTTGGGCTCGACCCCGATCTCCTTGCGCGCCAGCCGGTCATCCTCAATGGCCCACAGCAGCGCGACCTGGTCCACGCGCGATGCTCTGGTTACGTCTCCCGACGTCTGACCGGCCTCGGCTGGGAGACTCGTCGCGAAGTCGCGATCGCGAGCGGGCGAACCCGCGGATGGATCGATGTCCTCGCGTTCGATCCTCGACGACACATCCTGCTCGTGATCGAGGTCAAGACCTGGCTCGATGATCTGGGAGCGATCGAGCGACAACTCGACTGGTACAAGCGGCGAAGCGCCAGCCAGTCCGGAGTCGTTCGGCGTTCGGCCGGTCCGAACGGTCGGCTGGCTGCTGTTCCTGGCGACGGGTGAGGTGGATTCGCGATCCACCGCAATCGGGATGCCTAGCGGCGCGGTTCCCCTCCCGAGCAGGGGCGATGCGGACGCTCGTGGCCGGAGAGGACCCCCGGATATCTCCGTGGCCGACGGGCTCGCAATGGTCGATCCCCGCCGCCGCCGGCGGGATTGGTTGATGCCGAGCCGGTTGACGGCCGTCGAGCCCGGCACCGTACGCGACTATGCGGCCGCGGTGGCGGCAATGTCAGGCTGAGGCACCAAATCTGGATGAACGAGCGTGGCCGACGGCCACTTCGTGCGGATTCTGCAGGTTCTTGGGGTCAGCCCTGCACGTTCGTGCAGAAGTCGTGCCTGTGGGTGACGAGGGGGGCGGCTGCCGCCAAGGCGATGTCAGGCTGAGGCACCAAATCTGGATGAAGGAGCGTGGCCGACTGCCACTTCGTGCGGATTCTGCACGTTCTTGGGGTCAGCCCTGCACGTTCGTGCGGAAATCGTGTCTGTGGGTACAAAGGGGGCGGCGCGGGCGGCGCGGGCGGCGATGTCAGGCTGATGGGCTGGGCTACGCGGTCGCGGAGGCTGGCGCGGCCGGCTGGCGTTCCGGGACGGTTCCGCCGAGGCGGACCGAGATGGCCGCCGCGGCCTCGCGGGCCTGGGCCGCGAGCTCGGGGATGCGCCGCGGTGTGAGCCGGAAGGCCGGGCCCCAGATGTCGACCGCCGCGATCACGTTCCCGCGCGCGTCGTGGATCGGGGCACTGACCGCGTTCAGCCCAAGCTCGTACTCACCGATCGCCGTCGCGTAGCCGCGCCGGCGGATCCGTGCCAGCTCCTCGAGGAGTGGCTCGAGCTCCACGATCGTCCGTTCCGTGTACTGCACGAGGCCGCGCCGGACCATGCGCAGGACCTCGCGCTCCGCCAGCGACGACATCAGGACCTTGCCGGATGCCACGCAATGGAGCGGCGTGGATCGACCGGTCCAGTCCCCCACCGCGATGAGGTTCGGGCCATCGACCTGGGCGACCGTGAGCAGCGACTCGCCGTCGAGCACGCCGACGCCGGTCGTCTCGTGCGTCAGCCTCGCCAGCCGCTCAAGCTCGGGCATCGCGATGCCGCGCAGGTCGAGCGTCCGTTCGGCCCGCTCAGCCAGGCGGATCACGACGAGGCCGAGCCGGTATTTGCCGGTCTCATCGTCCTGCTCGACCAGGCCGCGCTTCTGCAGCGTCGCCAGCAACCGCGAGGCCGTCGACTTGTGGAGGCCCAGCCGTCGGGCGAGCTCGGTCACGCCGGCTTCGCCCTGCGAGTCACCGAGCGCGAGCAGGAGCGCCGCGGCGCGATCGACCGAGCGGACCGCGTTGCCGTCGAGGACCATCTCGGTGGACCCGGCTCAGCCGGCCGCCGGTGACGCCATGCCACCGTGCGGGATGGGCTTGGGGCCGCCGTGAGCCCGCTCGTCGAGCGCCGCATCGAGCGAGTCGGAGAACGCGGTCAGGACGCGATCGATGATGTCGGCGTCGGCGTGCGCCTCGCAGATGAACCACGGCTCGCGCGAATCCGGCTCCGGCATCGCCCCTCGGGCGTGCATGCCGATCGCGATCGCGTCGTACAGCTCGTGGTCGCTGCTGGCCCAGTCGCGGTACTCGGTCGGGAGCTCCTCGCGGAACATGATCCCGAACATCGACGGGTGACCGGTGAAGTGGTACGGGACGCCGACGGGGTCGAGGATCTCCTTGAGACCGTCTTGGATCGTCCGGCCAGTCGCGTGGATCGTCTGGAGCGCGTTGGTGTCCTTGATGATCCCGAGCGTCGCGACGGCCGCCGCCGCCGCCACGCGGTTGCCCGCGTAGGTGCCACCGTGGCTGACCTTGTCGGGCAGAAGCTCCATGATCTCGCGTCGGCCACCGAACGCGGCCGCCGGATAGCCGTTGCCCATCGCCTTGGCAAAGGACGCGAGGTCGGGCGTGACGCCGAAGAACTCGGCCGCGCCGCCACGGGCGAGACGGAAGCCGGTCTTGACCTCGTCGAAGATCAGGAGGATCCCGAACTCCTCGGTCAGCGCCCGCATCTGCTGGTGGAACCCCTCCTCCGGCATGATCGCCTGGGCGTTGCCGAGCACCGGCTCGACGATGACCGCCGCGATCTCCTCGCCGCGCTGCTCGAACAGCGTCCGAAGGCGGTCGATCCGGTTGTACCGGGCCGGGATGATCGTGTCGGCGACGGCACCCGGGATGCCGCGGCCCCAGGCGAGCGCGACCGGTGCGTCGGCGTCGCCGAGCTCGGACATGTCGTCGGGCCCGACGCTGATCAGCGCGTAGTCGTGGACACCGTGGTACTGGCCCTCGAACTTGACGATGCGCTCGCGGCCGGTGAAGGCGCGGGCAAGGCGCATGAGGTGCATCGTCGCCTCGGTGCCCGACACCGTCATGCGGGCCATGTCCACCCAGCCCGTCAGCTCCGAGATCAGCTCGATCGTGCGGACCTCGTCCTCGCTCGTGAGGCTGAAGCTGACGCCCTTGCGCATGCGCTCGTTCACGTAGTCGTCGACGCGCGCGTCGCCGTGCCCGAGGATCACCGGCCCATAGCCCATCCGCAGGTCGACGAACTCGTTGCCGTCGACGTCCCAGACCAAGCCACCCTCACCCCGATCGACGTAGATCGTGCTCTCGCCCCAAGCGCGGAAGTTCGAGTCGGTGCCGCCGGGCAGGTGCTGCAGGGCGCGCCGGTACATCGCGTTCTGGCGGTCGCGGCGGATGCTCGGGGTCAGGTGGGCGGCGGGCTCGGTCGTCATACGGACCCTCATGCGGCGATTTCGGACGGTCGGCAAGGCCCGGTCCGCGGGACGGGCGTTGCGCGATACGGGACGGCGTGCCCGCATGCTGACACACGGCGGACCGCGTCGTCAACGCGAGATTCGTCGCGAGTGGTCTGATTTCGTGCGAATGGCGAGGGGAGAGACCAACCCGTCGTTGGCGACCCGCAGCACGACCGTCGCCCTCCGCGTGGCAGCATGGACAGGTGAACGACGCATCTCCTGTCTCCTACTGGCTCCGCGACCCGGCGCCCCCGCAGAGCGCCGATCCGCCACTCGACCCGGGGCAGGAGCTGACCGTCGACGTCGCGATCGTCGGCGGCGGCTTCACCGGCCTGTGGACAGCGATCGCCCTGACCGACACCGACCCGTCGCTCCGGGTCGCGGTGCTCGAGATGGAGACGGTCGGGTTCGGCGCGAGCGGTCGGAACGGCGGCTTCTGCGAGGCCAGCCTGACCCACGGGCTGGGCAACGGGATCCGCCATTTTCCCGACGAGCTCGACCGTCTCGAGCGCGAGGGCATCGACAACCTCGGGGCGCTCATCGCGTTCACCCGCGAGCACGGGATCGACTGCGACCTCGAGG
Source organism: uncultured Chloroflexia bacterium (assembly GCA_963788235.1). Taxonomy (GTDB): domain Bacteria; phylum Chloroflexota; class Limnocylindria; order Limnocylindrales; family CSP1-4; genus SPCO01. The sequence continues at coordinate 260,904 of CAWBFV010000008.1, forward strand.
AGACCGGGACCCTCGCGCTCGCCGACCAGCCCTACCAGGTCGACGAGTTCCGGGCGTGGGTCGACGAGGCCGCCGAGCACGGCGAGCGGCTCGAGTTCCTCGACGGCGAGGCGGCGCGGGCCGAGGTCCATTCACCGCTCTGGCAGGCCGGCCTCTATCGACCGCCGGGGCGCGACGTCCTGCTCGATCCGGCCAAGCTGTGCCGTGGCGTCGCGCGCGTGGCCCGCGAGCGCGGTGTCGCGATCCACGAGCGCACGCGCGTCGTCCGACTCGACCGGCGGGCGGGCGGGATCGTCGTCACGACCGCCGGTGGTGCGCGAGTCCACGCGGATCACGTCGTCGTGGCCACATCGGCCTACTCCGGGTGGCTCCCGCGCCTCGGTAGCACGTTCGTGCCCGTCTACGACTACGCGCTGGTGTCGGAGCCGCTCGACCCGGACCGGCGGGCGGCCATCGGCTGGCGACGGCGCCAGGGCCTGTCCGACGGCAACAACCAGTTCCACTACTTCCGGCTGACCGCGGACGACCGCATCCTGTGGGGCGGCTACGACGCGATCCACCACTGGGGGAGTCGCGTCTCGCCCGAGCTCGACCAGCGGCCGGCGACGTTCGAGCGTCTCGAGGCGCAGTTCTTCCGGACCTTCCCGCAGCTCGATGGCCTCGCGTTCCCGTACCGCTGGGGTGGTGCCATCGACACGACCTCGCGGTTCACGGTCACGTTCGGGCAGCTGCTCGGCGGCCGCGTGACGTACGCGCTCGGATACACGGGCTGGGCGTCGGCGCCAGCCGGTGGGCCGGTGGCGTCGTCCGCGACTTCCTGCTCCGCCCGGACGAGGACCGGCTGCGTCTGCGTCTCGTGACCAGCCCGCCGATCCCGTTCCCGCCCGAGCCGCTCCGCTCGCCGTTGGTCGACACGGTGCGGCACGAGCTCGACCGCGCGGATCGCGAGGAGGGCCGGCGCGGCCTGATCCTGCGCACGCTCGACGCCATCGGCGTGGGGTACGACTCCTAGACACGGTGAGACCCCGCCGGTGGCGGGGTCTCGGGTGCGCGCGTTGCGGCCGAATCGTCAGCCGCTCGGGATACGGACCAGCATCATCTGGCCGCCCTCACGCTTGTCGGTGAAGTCGGCGCCCTTCGGCGCGAAGTTATCCGCGCCCGGACGTGCCCTGATCCAGAGCGTGTGCGCCTGGACATTGATGAGGAATGCGCCGGGTCCGAAGGCCGCCGATGCGTCGACGATGCCGGTCAATTCCCAGGCGCCCCAGTTACCCGGGGTCGTCGCCGGATCGACGTCGGTCTTGCCCTCGTCGGCCGACTGGTCGACCTTGAGGATCGGGGTGTTGACACCGGTGTCGAAGCGGTACTGCCAAACACGAGCCGGCGTCGCGTTGGCGTCCGTTGACCCGGCCGGGAACTGCTGGCTGCCGCCCGGATCCTCGGTGAAGTACAGGGCGTTGGGCGTCGACTCGATGTTATCCGGCTGGTGCATCTCGTTGAGGGTCTTGACCGGGGCGTCATCACCCTCGATGAGGATCGACAGCGCTGTCACCTTCGTCGAGTCCGTGGGATCGAAGACCATCTTCCAGACCCGACCGTTCGTCGACAGCCCGGGCCCGAACGTCGGCACCGGCGGCGTCGGCGGCGCTGGCTGGGTCGGTGCGGTACCGCGCCCCGAGTCGACGATGTAGGCGACGTTCGACATCCCGGCTCGCTTGTCGTACGCGATGTCCTCGACGCGGATGAAGTTGAAGACGTGGTTGACCTGCGACCAGTGCTCGAGGACCCACTGGGGCCCATCGATCGGGACGCCGGTCACGAGGTCCTTCTGCCAACCGCTGCTGGGCGGCAAGGGATACGGTCCGCCGAGCTCGGGCGGAACGTCAGCCGCCATCAGCTCGGTCCCGTCCGCCTTGCGCCCCGTGGCGATCAATCGGGGGACGTCGATGAAATGCCCGGCCACGGGTGTCGTGTCGCCCGGGACGAAGTCCTCGTACTTCTGCTTCGCGCCGTCCGACACGAACGCCCGAAGCGTGCCCTGATCGTTCCAGATCGCGGTCGCGTTGGACGCGCTGTACGAGTAGACCTGTGACTGCGACGGGCTGTTCGTGAACGTGTCGTCCCCAGAGAGGAGGACCAGCTCGGCGAACCCCGGGATCGCCACCGAGTTCTCGTGGTTGTGGCGACCCATGCCCCAGATCGGGCGGCTCGTGCGGCTCGCGACGTCATAGGCGACGACCACGCCGCCTTCACGGGCGGTCGCGGCCCCGACCGTGGTCGGCCAGGCGTTGCCCTTCCGGTTGACCCAGTCGGGGGTCTCCTCGTTGGTGAAGAGCAGCTCGCGGTCGAACCCCTGGGCGGCCGTCGCGAGGAAGTTCGAGCAGAATCGCTGGTAGTTCAGGTTGCTCTTGATGACGTACCGGGCGTCCAGCACGCCGGCGGTCTTGCGGTTGACGATCAGGCGGCCGACCTGGGCGTTCGTGAAGTCGTTCTGGCCGTTGGCCGCCGTCGGGTCGGTTCCGACCGCCGCGTAGGGGAACGGGACACGGGACGTCTCGTGGTTGACGTACACCTCGGCGGTGTTCTTGGTGCGGTTGCGAACGGAGATCCCATCCGGGATCGCCTCGAACCGGTAGCCGTCGTCACCGATCCGCTCGCCGGTTGTGATCAGCGGCGTGACCGAGATGCCGTCGGCGATGGCCGTCAACATCGCCGGCTGGCGCGTCTTCCTGCCGCGGTCCACGCCGTCGTGGGCGCTGGCCGGGACGGTGGCAAGCAACAGGATCGCGACGGTGCCGACGACGATCAGGCGGGGATGGATGGATCCGCGCAGCGATGCTCGGGATCGGCGCATGGCGTCCTCCTCGTGGGGGGTGAGGGACGGGTGCGGCCTGGGACCCGCGGAGTCGAGACCTCATGGTGGCGGGCATCGAGCGACGCCGCAACGTTAACGTCCCGTTCACGCACCCCAGGGTGGTGCGCCGACGCACCGCCGAAAACGAGGACCGCCGCGCTACCCGGTCAGACCGGCTCGGTCACCCAGGTCGGCAGCTCGCGCGCGAGCGTCGCCAGCGGCAGCGAGCCGTGTCCGAGCACCTGGTCGTGGAACCCGCGCAGGTCGAAGCGCGAGCCATCCCGCGCCGCCAGCTCGCGACGGAGTGCCTCGATCTGGCGCTTGCCGAGCATGTAGGTGAGGGCCTGGCCTGGCCAGCAGATGTAGCGATCGGTCTCGATGACGGCGTCGGTCTCCGACAGCCCGGCGCCCCGGAGGAAGTCGATCGAGCGCTGGCGCTCCCAGCGCAGAGCGTGGAGCCCGGTGTCGACCACGAGCCGCGCCGCGCGCCACGCCTGGCCGTCGAGCATGCCGAACCGCTCGGCCTCCGAGCGATACAGGCCCATCTCGTCGGCCAGCCGCTCGCTGTAGAGGCCCCAGCCCTCGACGTAGGCGCCGCCGACCATCCGCGCGCCGAGCCGGCGGAAGGTGATGAGGTTCGGGTTCTCCATCTCCAGCGCGATCTGGAAGTGATGGCCGGGCGCGGCCTCGTGGTACGTCGTCGAGGCGAGCTTGCTGAACTTGCGCGAGGGCAGGTCGTAGCCGTTGGCGTAGTAGATGCCGTCGCGCGACCCGTCGGCGGCGGGCGGGTAGTAGTAGGCGAACGGTGCGTCCCGTTCCTTGTACTCCTCGACCGGGCGGACTTCGAGCCCGGCCCTGGGCAGGACGCCGAAGTAGCGCGGCGCCGCGGCCATCGCCCGATCGATGTCCTCACGCGCCCGTTCGACGAGCTCGTCCTTCGTGCCCGGGGTGTTGCCCGGCGCCGAATCCAGCGACGCCCGGTACCCCGCCACGTCGTCGCCGAACCCCGCGCCTCGGGCGATCTGGCGCCGCTCGTCGTCGATGCCGGCGAGCTCCTCGAGCCCGATCCCGTGGATCTCCTCTGGGTCCATCTCGAGCGTCGTCCAGCTGCGGATCGCGGTGCGATAGATCGCGTCGCCGTTCGGCGCGGACCAGATGCCGGGCTCCTCCCGGCTGGCGTGGCGGTACTCGCCCTGCAGCTGCTCGAGGAAGGCGGCATCGGCCGGGTAGACGACGTCCCGCACGACATCGCGCACCCGCTCGCGATCCGCTTCCGAGCCGGCTTTGATGCTGCCCGGGATGATCGCGCTCTCGATCGGGATCGACAGCATGCGCTCGAGCTGGGCGATGACCCGCTCCGTGACGATCGATGGCGCGGTGAGCCCTGACCCAAGCGCCTCCTGGAGGATGTCGGCATTGGCGGCCATGAACGCCGGGTAGGCGTGGAGCCGGTCGATGAATGCGTCGAGCCGCTCGGGCGTGTCGACCGGCTGGAACGAGGTCAGCTGCGGGAGCAGCTGTTGTGGTCCGCTCATCTGGTCGACCACGCGCAACTGGTAGAGCCCCTGGTCGTCCTCCTCGACGGCGAGCTCGCCGATGACCTGGAGCATGTCGCGGGTGACACGCTCTTCGGTCGACAGCCCCTCGATCGGGATGGCCGCCGCTTCGGCGGCCGTTCGCGACATCAGCTCGCGGGTCCTGGCGCGACCCTCGGGCGACGGGTCCTCGAGACGGCTGGCATAGCGCTCGTCGCCGTAGAACGTGGCGGTCGTCGGGTTGAGCTCGAGGATGCCCTCCCAGAATCGATGGGCGAGGTCATCCACGGGACTGCGTGGGTCGGTCACGAAGGCTGGCCTCCCGGTCCAGGCATGGTCGATCTGGCGGCTGGCGATGGGCTCGCGGCCGCGGTCTGGCGCGCTAGGGTACCGCCGCCGCCCGTCAGCCGCCGAAGAGGTGCATCTGCTCGCCGCCGCGCTCGACCACGGGGTCGAGGCCGAGCAACGGCTCGAGGTCGTCGAGGTCAGGCTTGTCCGCGGCGAGGAACGAGCGGAGGTGGTCCCACTTGATGATGTTCCACGACTGCTCCTCGATCGCGCTGCGCAGCAGCGGCGAGCGATCGAGCTTGTGGCGGACGAGGTCGGTGCGCTCCGGCGCGATCGCGAGGAACCGGATGAACCGGTCCTCCGACCCGATCCGGGCGTGCCGCCGCAGGAGGGGCTCGCCAAGCATCGCGGTCCACTCGACCTCGAACAGCAACGCGACCTTGCCGCGGATGTACCAGATCGCATCGACCTGGGACAGCGCATCGACCGCCCGACCGATGCTCCCGAGGTACGCGCCCCGCTCGCGATCGTCGAGGAGGTCGCCGAGGTGCCCGCGCCCGTGGCGACGCGCCTGCTCGCGCTCGGCCAGCCAGACGCGCAGCCCGAGGCGATGCCCGGCCTCCGTGATCGCGGCCAGCAGCTCGGTGTGCTCCTGGCTTCGATGCAGGAGGTCGTCGGAGGTGACCAGGCGGTCCGGGGTGCTGGCGAGGCTCCGGTAGCTGTCCAGGCAGGCGCGGACCAGCGTCTCGTCGGGCAGGTCGTGCCCGGTGAACAGCGTCGCGATCCGATCGTAGAACGCGGCCTCCGAGAGCGGTCCCGCGGTCGACAGCAGGCTGTACACGGCCCACTCCACGCGATCGGCCAGTGGCGCGGCGGCCGCATCCCGGTCCGACGGCTCGGCGAGCCACCAGCGACCGGGCTCGATCTCGGTGAGCCGCCGCTGGCCCGGGCGGCTGAGCTCCTCGCGGATCAGCGTCAGCAGCCGCTCGACGGGATCCGGCGTGGCGTCCTCGGCGGTGGCCCGCTTGACGGCGACCGGAGGTCCACCCTCGGAGGCGCCGTCGGCGACCTCGGCACGAGCGAGGCGCGGCGGCGACCCGCTTCCGCCACCGAGGCTCGGCGGCGAGAGCGTCGGCTCCTCCGGCGGTGTCGGGCCGGTCGACGGGCGCGGCCCGGTCGCCAGCCGCCGGAGATGCCCGGACCGGTCGAGGCCGACCAGGATCTCGCCGAACAGGCGCTCCATCCGTGCCGGCTCGCCGCGCGCACGAAGCGTGTCGACCGCGGCATCGGTCACGACCTTGGCGGCATCGGTGGCCGAGAACGGCCGCTGATCGAACCGCTCTGGCGGCGCGAAGAGGCCGGGACCTGGGACGCGTTCCGGGTCGCCGGGACCATCGCCGACGGAGGGCAGCGCGACGTTGGCCCGTGAGCGTGGTCCGGGTGGCATCACGGCACCCGGCGGGAGGAGCTCGATCACGCCGGCCCCGGCGTCATCCGGGTCCGACTGGCGTGCCACGACCACGCGATAGCCGGCGGACGCCGCACCGATCGCGACCGCCGCGAGGGCCTCGGCCCCACCATCGACCAACTGGACTACCCGGCCGTCGCGCGCCATCGACGGCTCGACCGCCGCGAGCGCGCGCCCGACGGTCACGGCCTGCCACGACCAGGGTGCGCGCAGCGACGGATCGGCCAGCGCATCGATCGGCAGCAGCGAGGCCGCCTCGCGACCGAGGGTCCACGCAGTCCCGTGGTAGGCGACGCCGAGCCGGTCGAGGCTGGGGCGCATGGGTGGCTGGCCGAGCACCAGGCGGATGCGCGGCGCCATCCCGCTCCGTTCAGGCCCCGTGCTGTCGCTCAGCGCCCGCAGCGCGGATGGGCTGGCCACGGCCAGCACCGCCGTCGCGGAGCCCTCCGCCAGCGCCTGCAGGTCTTCGCCGAGGCGTGCCTGGAGCGGGCCGAGCGCGCCGCCTTCGAGGTGCTGGACGAACCCGCGGACGGTCCGGAAGCCATCCTCGAACGCCAGCCACGGGTTGCGCTCGCGCCACTGGGTCGTCGTCGGCAACCGAACGTGGCCGCCGGCGATGCGCAACGCTCCGCCGCGGCCGGCGCCCGTAGCCAGCCGGCTCGACGGGACGAGCGCGTGCAAGACCGCCAGCCGCAGCGCGGCGAGGACCTGGGCCGAGCGCAGGTCGGCCTCGATGCGCTCCATGATCGCGGTGAGCGCGATGAGCTGGCGCGGGGTATGCAGGTCGAGCAGCTCGTCGACGAGGTCCGGTGCGCCGTCGACGACCGGGAACCGGTCACGAGCCCAGGCGCGAGCGGCGGCCGCATCGGAATCCGCGTGCGCGCGCTCGATGTCGTCGGTGTCGAGCGGCCCGTGGCGGGCCTCGGAGCCGCCGCGCATGTCCCGGCAGACCGTGCAGCGATAGTGCCGCAGGACCGGCCGTGCCGGACCGTCGGTGCCCTCGGCGGTCCACACGAACTCGTCGGCGACGAGCATCCGTCCGCAGGTCGCACAGCGAGTCGCGAACAGGTCGCCCATCGACACCTTGAGGCTCGACTGACCGCGGGGCGAGGCAGACATGCCCTGGAACGCGGCATCGAGATGGCGCACGTCCGGTGGGCGGAGCACGACCTCCGCGAGCATCCTCGTCAGGGGGCTCGACTCGATCGAGATCGCACGCCGCTGGCGGTCGACCGCGGCGCGGGCGACCCAGCCACCGCGGCCGGCGAGATCGGCGACGACGTCACCCGGGCCCGTGTGGGCATCGATGCGCGCAGCGAGCAGGGCCGGCGACGGGGCCGGCGCCAGGCGCTCGAAGACCGGCAGACTCCCGCCAACGTCCGCGCGGGAGGCGTGGGGGCGAAGCGTCATCTGGGACAGATGCTAGCCCACGGACGCGAGCCCGCGAGGCTCAGGCCTCGTCGAGCTCGTCGGGCTCCTCTTCGAAGGCCTCGTCGGTGGTCGATTCCGGCGGGAGCACCCGATCGAGGTCCTCGATCTCCTCGTCCTCCTCGTCGTCCTCGAGATCCTCCTCGAGATCCATCTCCTCGCGCACCAGCGTGCCCTTGGTGTAGGGACGGAGGTCGGTCGACTTCGCGGCGGTCGGGAAGCTGACCTTGCCGTAGTTGCTCGGGTCCTGGAAGGTCTCGCGGATGATCAGGCGAACGTCCTTGTCGCCGAGGCTCGTCACGCCCGCCGCGTACTTGTTGCCGTCCGCGATGAGCTTCAGCAGCCTGGCCGCGACGCGCGGCTCCACGACGCCGATGCGCATCCCGTTGCTGAACGCGATCAGGCGGTTCTTCTCCGGCGTCAGCTCGACCGCGTCGCCCGGGTTCACCTGCGCGAGCTCCTTCGGCGAGGCGAGGTCGGTCAGGAACGCGAACCCGGTCTTGCCGGTCTCCTCGACGAAGATGCTGACCGGCGCCTTGCTGCCCTCCTGCGCCGGCACGGTCCGCTCACCGGCGGCGTTGAGCAGGACCTTGAGCCGGTCGATGTTGCGCTCGGCGATGCGGTTGGTCGGGTCGAGGGCCAGGGCGGTCTGGTAGTGCTCGCGGGCCTCCCCGAGCATGCCCAGCTCCCAGAGGGCCTTGGCGAGCCGGTTCTCGGATTCGGCATCGGGTCCGAGCTCGAGCAGCTTGCGGTTCGTCTCGGAGGCCTCCTCCCACTGGGCGGCGGAGGCCTGGGCGATGGCCTGCTCGGCAAGCTGGCGCTTGGTGCGGGTCAGATTGACCGGAGTCTGGGCAGTCGCCTCGACGTCAGGGAAGGTCACGGAGCGGTCGTCCTTTCGGGCACCATCGATCCGCGCTGCAGTCCGGGGGTCGGTCGGAGGGGCGGAACGATCGGTCGGTATCGGCCTTGCTTTCTAGCATCGCTCGGCCGTCGCGTCAAACGGAAGCGCGTCAGTCCTGCACGAACAGGTTCAGCGCGATCACCGCGATCCCGAGGCCGACGAGCAGGATCGTCTGCCAGATCCAGCGCGCGTCGCGGCGGCGCGCCGGCGTCGCTGCGTGGAAGGCGTCCCACAGGTAGAACGTCAGTGTCAGCATCGCGGGGCCCATGAGCCGCGGGATCCCGACGAAGCGCAGCGCCGCGGCAGCGATCGCGATCGCCACCCCGTACGTGGCCGCGGACCACAGCGCGTCCCGCAGCGAGCCGACTCGCAGCGCCGCGGCACGGTAGCCGAGCAGCGTCGCGACCACGGCGTCACCCGTGGCAAGGATCAGCAGGTCGCCACGTGGCAGCGGTCCGCCGGCCGCGCCGCTCGTGCCTGGCTGGGCGAGGCCACCGGGGACCGTGGCGGCGACCCCGATGAACGCGAGGAACGCCACGAGCAGCGTCGTCACCAGCACCGTGGTGCCGCCCTCCTCGTCGAGCCCGCGGGGCGACGACAGGATCCGTGCCTCGAGCGCGAGGCAGCGCTCGACCAGCACGCCGGTCACGAGGAGCGCGGGAGCCAGCCACAGCCCGAACGGCACCAGGCGGATCGCGCCGAGACAGGCGACGGCCGCGACCGCCGGCAGGATCAGCGACTCGATCGGGACGCCGAGCGCGTGGTGCTCGGTGTGGGCGGTCTCCTCGCCGAGGACCTGGAGGCTGCCCAGCACGACGGCGCCGAGCAGGAAGATCGCCACGAACCACACCCCGGGCGGCTCGATCAGCCGCGACAGCCCGACGATGGTGACCGCGGCGAGCGCAAGGTCGCGCCGGGCCGCCCTGGACTCGTGCCGCGCCCCGACCCTCGGTTCGTGCATGGCGGCGATGGTACGCGGCGCGGTCACACGCGCCCCGGCTTGCCCGCCACGTAGTCGAGCACGTCGGCACGCGAGCGCGTGTTCAGGACGGTGGCGGGCTCCACCCACGCGCGACGCGCCTGGGTCACGCCCCAGCGGAGGTGGTCGTATTCGGCGGTCTTGTGCGCGTCCGAGTCGATCGACAGGACGCAGCCCATCGACACCGCGCGCCGGGCGCGCTCGACGGCGAGGTCGAGGCGATGCGGCGAACCGTTCATCTCGAGCACGGTCCCGGTCCTGGCCGCCTCGCCGTAGACCGTGTCCCAGTCGAGGTCGAGGTCGTCGCGGCTGCCGATCATCCGCCCGGCCGGGTGCGCGATGACGTCGACGTGCGGGCTGTGGATGCCGTTGAGCGTCCGCCGCGTCAGCTCGGCCTTCGATTGCCGGCGCGAGACGTGGACCGACGCGACGACCAGGTCGAACCGGGCGAGCAGCTCGTCCTCATAGTCGAGCGCACCGTCGGCACGGATCTCGAGCTCGCAGCCGTGCAGGAGGCGGAACCCTTCGGGTGGCGTCTCGGGTGGGGCGGTCCCGTCGGCTTCCTCGCGCACGTACCGCGCGTTGAGGTCGGCGATGATCGCGCGCTGCTCCTCGACCCGGTCGGGCGTCAGCCCGCGGGCGATCGCCAGCGATTGGCTGTGGTCGGTCAGGACCTGGTAGCTGTGGCCGCGGCGCCGGGCGGCCTCGGCCATGACCTCGATGCTGTGGGTGCCGTCGGACCAGTCCGAATGGCTGTGCAGGTCGCCACGCAGGTCCCCGAGCGTGACCAGCTGGGGCAGCGTGCCAGCGAGGGCCGCCTCGAACTCCCCATGGTCCTCGCGCAGCTCCGGCTCGATGAACGGCAGCCCGAGGAACGCGTACGCGTCGGCCTCCGTGGCGAACGTGCGCAGCTCGGCATCCGCGCCGGTGAGCGGCTCGCCGTCCTCGCCGATCCGCAGGAACCCCTTCTCGGACAGGCTCCAGCCCATGTCGCGTGCCCGCTCGCGCAGCCGGACGTTGTGCTCCTTCGAGCCCGTGAAGTGGATGCGGTACGTGCCCGCCGTCCCTGGCGCCATCACCATCAGGTCGACCTGCGGACCGCGCAGCAGCCGCACCGCGGCCTTGTACGCGCCGCGGTTGATGACCTCGTCGACGATCCCGAGCGACGTGAACTGGTCGATCAGGCCCGGGCCATCATCGGTCTCGGCGAGCAGGTCGAGATCGCCGATCGACTCGCGCTTGCGGCGGAACGACCCCGCCGACTCGACCGCCGCGCTCTCGTCGAGCGTCGTCAAGGCGTCGCTCAGGCCGTCGATGAGCGCCTCGGCGCGATGCAGGAGCATCCGCTTCGGTGTCGTCTCGAGACGGTTGATCCCCTCGAGGATCAGCTGTTCCGTCCTGGCCGAGAGGCCTTTCAGACCCCGCAGGGTGCCGGCCTCGGCCGCCTGACGCAGGTCCTCCATCGAGAGGATCCCGAGCTCGAGCCAGATCTGGCGCACGGTCTTGGGGCCGAGACCGGGGATGCGCAGCAGGTCGACGAGGCTCGGCGGGACTTCGGCGATCAGCTTGTCGTAGAAGGCCATCCGCCCGGTCGTCGCCAGCTCCTCGATCTTGTCGCTGATCGCGGCGCCGACGCCGGGGATCTTCGGGGCAGTGCCGTCGCGGTAGGCGGCGACGAGATCCACCGGGCTGCGTCCGATCGCGTCGGCGGCGCGGTGGTAGGCCACGGTCTTGAACACCAGCTCGCCCTTGACCTCGAGCATGTCGCCGATCTCGTGGAAGATCCGGGCGAGGTCGCCGTTGGTCAGGTCGCGTCCTGGCGCCTCGTCATCGGTGTCCAGGAGGTCCGCGTCGGCGAACTCGGGCTCGGGCTCGGGCTGGAGCTCGGGCGGCGATCCGGCCCCCGGTTCGGCGGCGGGCACCGGATCCGTCCGGGCGACGCGGCGTGGCATGGCCGCGATGGTACCGGCGCGCCTCTGCTCACGCGCCTCGGTGCGCTGCCTTACGCGGCGACGACCCGGTCGCGACCGGCGCGCTTCGCCCGGTAGAGGGCCTGGTCGGCGGTCTCGACCAGCTCCTGGATCGGCACGTCGGGCGCATCGGCGACGGCGACGCCGACCGAGACGCTGATCGCATCGACGCCGAGGCGCCGCAGGTCGAGGTCGCGCACCGCGGCGCGGACCCGCTCGCCGACCTCGAGCGCGATGCCCGGTCCGGCGTTCCGCAGCAGGACGACGAACTCCTCCCCGCCGAACCGCGCCGGGACGTCGTCCTCGCGGACCGCCGCGACGATCGCGCTGGCCACGGCCCGCAGGACCGCATCGCCCGTCGCGTGGCCGTGACGGTCGTTGAGCGCCTTGAAGCGATCGATGTCGACCATCACGATCCCGACGGCGTCGCCCGCCCGGCGACGCTGCGCGAGCAACCCGACGAACTCGTCGAAATAGCGGCGGTTCGGGAGCCCCGTGAGCGAGTCCGTGGAGGCGCGTGCCTCGGCGTCGCGATGCGAATAGGCCCGGGCGAGTGCGGCGGCCGCCTCGACCGCGGCACCGCCGAGGATCCGCCGCGTCGACTCGGGCCAGGCGGTCCCGACGCGTCGCGAGACCACGATCGCCCCGACGACGCCGTCGACCGTCGTGAGCGGCGCGGCGATGACCTGGGTGAGCCCGTACATGCTGCGGACGCGGCGCGCGATCCGGTCCGCGATCTCCGCCGGCGTCGGCGATAGGCCGCCCACGGGATCGATCAGGTCGCTGATCGGCAACGGAGTCGAGTGGTCCGGGATACCCACCCTGGCACTGACGAGGTGCGCTGCGAGCGAGCGGCCGTCCTCCGCGCGACGGACGACCACCATGTGGTCGGCGCCGGTCGCCTGGCCCAGCTCCTCGACGATCGCCTCGACGATCGCGTCCGGCGAGACCGAACGCGAGAGGCCGCTCAGGATGCGGGCGAAGGACTCTGCCTCGCCGCGCCGTCGCTCGTCGAGCTCGCGCACCGCCGAGCCGTGCACGATGGCCGCGATCCCGGCGATCAGGACGACGCCGACGAGCAGTCGGTCGGCCAGCGTCGCCGCCGGATCGAGGGCGTGGACGACCGCCAGCAGGGCGACGAACAGGAACGCGAGAGAGAAGATCCACCAGGACCGGCGGATGCGGCGATCCGACGGATCCACGTGGCGCATCGAGCGCGTGGTGGGTGAACTCACATCGGGAATACAGGATGCGGCTCCGGGCGCCGCGCGTCCACTCTCCGACCCAGTACCGAAGGGGTCGCCGGGACTGGTACTTCCGTACTAGGCCGCGGCTCCGCCGGTGCCCACAGCCGCACCGTGCCCGCCCTCGCCCTTGACCTGGTAGAGGGCGCGGTCCGCGGCGGCGATGAGCTCGGTGGCGGTCCGGCCGTCGCCTGGATACGTGGCGATGCCGATCGACGCCGCGATCGGGACCGGGCCACGCTGCTCCCCGACGAACGGTCGGTCGCGGAACGTGTCGAGGATGCGCTCGGCGGCGTGGCGCGCCTCGACGGGGTCCGTGTCGGGCAGGATCACCGCGAACTCGTCGCCGCCGTAGCGCGCCGGGACATCGGAGATCCGCAGCGTCTCGCGGATCAGCTCGGCGACCCACGTCAGGACACGGTCACCGAACAGATGGCCGAACGTGTCGTTGACGAGCTTGAAGTCGTCGAGGTCGAGCATCAGCAGGCTCAACGGCCGCTTGCCGCGCTGCGAGCGAACGACCTCCTCGCCGAGCCGCTCGTGCAGATAGCGGTGGTTGTAGAAGCCGGTCAGCGGGTCGCGGTCTGCGCGCTTCCGCGCGTCCTCGTAGAGGCGGGCGTTCTCGAGGGCCATCGCCGCCTCGTTGGCCATCGTCCGCGCGACCTCGAGGCGCTGCGCGTCCCAGCGCACCGGGCTCTTGGAGAAGAGCTCGACGAGACCGATCGCCTGGCCCTTGGCCACCAGCGGCAGCATGACCAGCATCCGGTTGCCGTCGCGGCGGAGCAGCCTGACCTCGGCGGCATCGGCAGCCGGGTCGTCAGCATCGATGATCGTCGTGATCCCGCGCTCGAGCACGCGCAGCGTTTCGGGGAAGCCGGCGACGTCGAAGTAGGGCTCGAGATCCTCGAACTTGGGCGCCGGGTGGTAACCGAGCAATTCGACCCGGCCGGACGGACGGTCCCAGTAGCTGATCGCGCATTCGTCGACGCCCATCGCCCGGGCGAGGTGGCCGGCCATCAGGTTGGCGACCTGGCGCGGGTCGAGGCTCTCCGACAGCTCACCGCTCATGTCGAGCAGGCGCCGAAGCTCGCCCGTGAGCTCGTGGCTGCGCGTGAGCAGCCGGGCGGTCTCGACGGCGGTCGCCGCGTGGTCGGCGAGGATCCCGAGGAGCCGCAGGTCGTCATCGTCGAAGCCGCCGAGCCCGAGCTTCGACAACGTGATGACCCCGACGGTGATGCCGTCGTAGCGCATCGGGACGACCAGCATCGATTCGTCGATGTCGTCGGTGCCGGCGATCGTCTGGCCCCGCGGGTCGCTGTTCGCGTCGTTGATCAGGAGCGGCTCGCCGTGCTGGGCGACCCAACCGGTGAAGCCCTCCCCGAGGCGGGTCCGCAGCAGGTCGAAGTCGACGTGCTCGTACGCCCCGACGCGGCCCTCGAACGCGATCGGCACCACCGCGTCAGGCGGCTCCAGGAGGTACACCCGGGCGTTGTGGTAGTCGATGATCCGGCGCGTCTCCTCGACGACCGTGCGGCCGACCGCCTCGACCGAGGTGGCCCGGTTCAGCCGGCCCGACGCGGCCTGCAGCACCGCGAGTTGCGCCGCACGGGCCTCGGTCTGCTCGAAGAGCTCGGCGTTCGTCAGCGCGATCGCGGCGTGGGTCGCGAGCGTGGTGATGAACGCGACATCGCCATCGGTCCAGTCGCGCGCTTCGCGCGTGGCCGCTGACAACGAGCCGATCACCCGATCGTGATGGGTGAGCGGTGCCACGAGGTCGCCGACGAACTCGAGCACGTCCCCGTATCGATCCATGCCGAATGAGCCATCCGCACGGACATCTCGCCACGCGGCGACCCGACCGGTACGCAGGACCTCGCCGACCCAGCCTTCTCCGGCACCCAACGGCGGCAGGGCGGCGGCCACGTCGTCGGGCAGCCCCGCGTATGCGGCCACGTGCAGCCGGTCATCACCCAGGATCCGGATCGTCACGTAGTCGACCCGCAGCGCCCGCTTCGTCTCGTCGACGATCGTTCGAAAGAGGTCCGCACGGTCATGCGTCGCGGCGAGGCGCTCGGCGATGCCCAGGAGGCTGTCCAGGCGCTCGGCGAGCTCCGACTCGAGACCCGACTGGGGGGTCGTCCGGACCAGCGCGTCGTCGGTCGGGCCGTGCTCCGAGAGCAGGCGTCGGAACAACGACGGACGAGCCGGGCCCCGCTCGGGGCGCGGCGCGGCATGATCGCGGGGTCGAACGCGCGCGCTCATCCGACAGATGGTCCCATCGCAGGCCGGTCGTGCCAGCCTCGCCAGCGGTACGGGTACCGGGCGATGGAGGTCCTAGGGCGTTCGACCTACGGGCAGCGGTCGCGGTGGCCGACGGGCGGTCGACCGGCTACATCATCACCAGGCCGCCGTCCACCGCGAGGACCTGGCCGGTGATGAACGCGGCCTCGTCCGACGCGAGGAACGCGACGGCGTCGGCGATCTCCTCGGTGGTCCCGAAGCGCCCGAGCGGCGTCCGGCTGGTGATCTCCGCCTGGAGGGCCTCGGGCAGGTCCCTGGTGAGCTCGGTCAGCACGAAACCGGGCGCCACGGCGTTCGCCGTGATGCCCCTGGAGGCCAGCTCGCGCGCGGTCGCCTTGGTGAGCCCGATCAGCCCGGCCTTCGCGGCGCTGTAGTTGGCCTGGCCGGTCTGGCCCGCCTGACCGGACACCGACGTGATGTTGATGATCCGGCCGGCGCGTGCCTTGAGCATCGGCCGGGTCACGGCCTTGGTCATCCAGAACGCCCCGAACAGGTTGGTCTCGAGGACCTCGCGCCAGGCCTCGGCGGACATCCGCATGATCAGGTCGTCGCGGGTGACGCCGGCGTTGTTGACGAGGATGTCGATCTTGCCGAAGACCTCGAGGATGGCCTTGACCACCGTCTCGGCCGACTCGGGATCGGACGCGTCGGCCTGGATCGGCGCAGAGCGTCGCTTGAACGCATCGATCTCGGCGGCCGTGTCCGCGGCCGCCGCCGCGTTGCCCTTGTAGGTGAACGCGACGTCCGCCCCCTGCCGCGCGAAGCGGATCCCGATGGCGCGGCCGATGCCGCGGGAGCCACCGGTGATGAGTGCCGTCTTGCCGGTCAGGTCGATCATGAGCGGACCTCCGCGCGGGCGTGCTCGGGCTCGCCTGGGACGACGTCGTCGAGCGGCACGTCCACGGGGCCGGGCTGGGCCATGAGCGCCGCCAGGGCCGGTGGGATCGGATCGACCGAATCCCAGTCGACGGGCAAACGGACCTGGACGTCGTCCGGCCGGACCGCGGCGTCGCCGGCAGGCCCGCGGGCGGGATCCGCGGTCCACTCGACCGTCACGGCTCCAGAGGTGAACCCCGCGCCGAACGCCACCATCACGATGTGGTCGCCGACCTGCACACGGCCCTCGTTGACGGCCTCGGCCAGCGCGATCGGCACCGACGCCGCCGAGGTGTTGCCGTACTTGTCGAGGTTCACGTACATCTTGTCCATCGGCAGGTCGAGACCCTTCGCCACGGCCTCGACGATCCGGATGTTGGCCTGGTGCGGGATGAACAGGTCGATGTCGTCGGGGTCGAGCCCGGACTTGCGCACCAATTCGAGGGCCGTCGTGGCCATCGTCTTCGTCGCGAAGCGGTACGTCTCCTTGCCTTCCATCCGGATGTAGTGCTCGCCCCGGGCGATCGTCTCGGCCGACGGCGGGCTCTTCGCCCCGCCGGCCGGGAGCCAGATCATGTAGGCGCCCTGCGGCGCGGTCGTGAGCTCGATGCCGAGGGCCCCGCCCGGCTCCTCGCTCGCCGAGAGCACCACGGCGCCCGCCCCGTCCCCGAACAGGATGCAGGTGCTGCGGTCGGTGTAATCGAGGAAGCGGGTCAGCAGCTCCGCCCCGATCACGAGGACGTGCTTCGCGAGCCCGCCCGTGATGTACGCCTGGGCCGTCGCAAAGGCGTAGACGAACCCCGAGCATGCCGCGGCGATGTCCATCGCGGCCGCGCGCGTGTTGCCGATCGCCTCCTTGACGAGCGCCGCGGTCGACGGCATCCAGTAGTCGGGCGTGAGCGTCGCGAGCAGGATCAGGTCGATGTCGTCGGGTTCGATGCCGGCGGTGCGGATGGCTCGCAGCGACGCCACCGCGGCCATCGACGCCGTGGTCTCGTGGGCTGCCGCGACGCGTCGTTCCCGGATCCCGGTGCGGCTCACGATCCACTCGTCGGACGTGTCGACCATCTTCTCGAGGTCGTGGTTGGTCAGCACGCGCTCGGGCGCATAGCGACCCCAGCCGGTGATGTGGGCGCGGGGCTGTTCCGTGGTCACAGCGGATCCACCTCGATCAGTGGCTGCTTGGCCTTGACCAGCGTGCCGCTGTCGGGCACGACCTTGACGACCCGCCCGGCAAGGTCCGACTTGATCTCGTTGAACAGCTTCATCGCCTCGATCAGCCCGATCACCTGTCCGATCGCGACCTCACCGCCCACCGCGACGTAGGGCGCCGACCCGGGCGCCGGCGACGCGTAGAAGATGCCGGTGAGCGGTGCCTTGATCGACGGCCGCGCGGGTGTCGCCGGTTCGCGACCGGCCGTCGACGGCTCACCGGGCACGACCGGTCCGGACGGCTCCGGTGTCGCCGCCGGCGACCCCGCCGCCACGCTGGTCACGGTGATCGGCGAGAGCGCGGACGGCTTGCGCAGCACGAGACCCGTGGTGCCCGCCTCGACCTCGAGCTCGGTGAGGTCGGAGCGATCGAGGAGCGCGGCCAGCCGGTCGATCAGGCCGAGCAGCTCGAGATCCCCGCCATCGCGCGGCGGCTCGGCGGATCGAGCCGCCTCGGGCGTCACCTCGATGACCCCGGGTTCGAGATCGGTGTCCGCGCCGGTCGCCATCGCGGCGGGCTGGAGGTCGTCGGTCATGCGGTCCACCGCCGGAAGAGCAGCGCGGTGTTCTGACCGCCGAAGCCGAACGAGTTCGACAGCACCACCGACACGTCGTGTCGCGCGGCCTCGTTGGCCACGATCGCCAGACCCGCGGCCTCGGGGTCCGGGTCGGTCAGGTTGATCGTCGGCGGGATGCAGCCTTCGCGGATCGTCATCACGGAGACGATCGACTCGATGGCCCCGGCCGCGCCCAGCGTGTGGCCGATCATCGACTTGTTGGCGGTGATCGGGACGTCGGCTGCGTGCTCGCCGAGGATCGTCTTGATCGCCTGGAGCTCCGACTTGTCGCCTTCCGGCGTCGAGGTCGCGTGGGCGTTGACGTGATCGACGTCGGCGGGTGTGAGGCCGGCCTTCTCGAGTGCCCGCCGTGCGGCCCGGACAGCGCCGATGCCGCCTGGTGCCGGGAGCGTGATGTGCGAGGCATCCGCGGTCGCGCCGTAGCCGACGACCTCGGCGAGCGGCGTCGCCCCGCGCTCGATCGCGTGCTCGAGCTCCTCGAGCACGAGGACGCCCGAGCCCTCGCCGCACACGAACCCGTCGCGACCGACGTCGAACGGCCGCGAGGCAGCCTCGGGGTCGTCGTTCCGCGTCGAGAGCGCGCGCATCGCGGCGAACCCGCCGACGAGGAACTCGAAGATCCCCGCTTCGGCGCCACCCGCGATCATGATGTCCGCATCGTCGCGCCGGATCGTCTCGTACGACTCCCCCACCGCGTGACCGCCGGTGGCGCACGCCGAGACCGTCGCGAAGTTCGGGCCGGTCATGCCGTAGTTGATCGCGATCTGGCCTGAGCCGACGTTGGGGATGCCCATCGGGATGAGGAACGGGCTGATCCGGTCAGGCCCGCGGGTGACGTTGGTCGTGATGCCGTCCTGGAGCGTCCCGACGCCGCCGAGCCCGGTGCCCAGGATGGCCCCGGTCCGCTCCGCGAGGTCACCCTCGAGGCGCTCCGGCAGCCCGGCCTGGTCCATCGCCTCGCGGGTCGCCACGAGACCGAACTGGATGTAGCGATCGACGCGACGCTGGTCCTTCCGATCGAGGACATGGCTCGAGTCGAAGTCCTTGACCTCACCGGCGATCTGGCTCGTCAGCCGCGATGGGTCGAACGCCTGGATCGTGCCGATCCCCGATCGCCCCGAGACGAGCCCCGCCCAGCTGGTCGGCAGGTCGTTGCCGAGCGGGGTGACGAGACCCATGCCGGTGACGACGACGCGTCGGGTCATCGGACCAGCTTCCCGGTTCGGACCGTCGCCGCCCGGTACACGTCACCGGCCAGGCCCCGGGCCGAGATGGCGTTCGCGACCGCGAGCGTGTCGAACTCGGTGCGCTTGATCTCGGCGGTCACCGCGTCGTCGACGATGTCGATGAGCGCCCACGATGCGGTCGGGTCGCCGTCGAAGACGTACCCCGCCGAGCCGTCGTTGACGATGATCTTCCAGCCGAGGTCGCGGACCTCCGGCAGGTGGGTGTGGCCGCACACGATCACGCGGGCATCGGTCCGGGCGACCCGCTCGATCGTGACCGACGGGTCGAGGCCCTGGTCGAACCCGGCGGTCTGGGAGCCAGGCGACGCGTGGCAGACCAGCACGAGCGTCTCGTCGTCGATCCGCCAGCGCCGTTCCGAGGGCAGCCGGCGGAGCCAGTCGAGCCGCTCCGCGCCAAGCGCGTCGTGCGCCCACTCGGCGGCGTCGACGATCGCGTCGGGGACGCCGTCGGTCATCCACGGGAAGGCCGCCGCGTAATCGAAGTCCGCGACCGCGACGTCGGTGTTACCCGCGATCACGAGCGCGCCATCGTCGGCGAGGCTTCGCAGCACGTCCACGACGAGCGCCGGGTCGGGACCGTTGAGCACGAGGTCGCCGGCGATCATCACGGCGTCCGGCCGGCTCTTCGCCACGTCGCCGAGCACGGCTTCGAGCGCGGCGGCGTTGCCATGGACGTCGGAGAGCGCCGCGATCCGCGTCATCGGAGCGTGCCCTCGGGCGGGATGACGAAGCTGAGCAGGCCCGTGCAGGCGACCTCGCCGTCAACGGTCGCCACACCGCGGCCCTTGCCGAACCGCGACCCGAGCTTCTCCATCGTGACCTCGAGCCGGAGCGTGTCGCCCGGCGACACGATGCGCTTGAAGCGCACCTCGTCGATGCCCGCGAAGAGCCCGATCCGGTCCCCGAAGCCCGGCTGCTTAGCGACATACACCGCCATCGTCTGCGCAAGCGCCTCGACCTGGAGCACGCCCGGCATGACCGGCAAGCCGGGGAAGTGCCCCGCGAAGAACCACTCGGTCGCCGCGACACCCTTGATGCCGACGATCCGTTTCGCCTCGGCGTCGTACTCGACGATCCGGTCGACGAGCAGGAACGGATGGCGATGCGGGATCAGTCGTTCGATCTCGGCGGTCGTGTGGATGGTCTCGGTCACGGGCGGCTCCGCTGCGGTATGGCGGTCAAGTCTGGGCGTGGACCGCGCGCGCCTGCGCGACGGCGTGTGCAGGTCTGCATGTTCAGTCTCGACGACGAACCGGTCAGACCCGTGCCGCAGCGGCGAGGAAGGCGGCGCTGCCCACGCGGTCGAGCAGGTTGGTCGTCATCCGGCCCTCGAGGAACGTCTCCGATGCGAGGAGCGCCTGGTGGATGTCGACGTTGGTCGTGATGCCGTCGATGACGAGCTCTTCGAGGGCCACACGGCCGCGCGCGATCGCGGTCGCCCGGTCCGGGCCCCACACGATCAGCTTGCCCAGCAGCGAGTCGTAATAGGGCGGGACCTCGTATCCGGTGAAGAGGTGCGAGTCCATCCGCACGCCGGGTCCCCCGGGAGCGTGGTATCGCTCGACGACACCGGCGCCGGGCCGGAAATCGTGGGCCGGGTCCTCGGCGTTGATGCGGAACTCGATCGCGTGGCCGTCGAAGCCGATGTCCGACTGGTTGAGCCCGAGCGGTTCGCCGGCAGCGATCCGCATCTGCAGGGCGACCATGTCGATGCCGGTCAGCGCCTCGGTCACCGGGTGCTCGACCTGGATCCGGCAGTTGATCTCGATGAAGTAGAAATCGCCGCGACCGTCGACGAGGAACTCGAGCGTCCCGACGTTCTCGTACCCCGCGGCGACGACCGCGCGGACGGCGCGCTCGGCGAGGTCCGCTCGTGCCGCATCGGACAGGGCCGGCGTCGGCGCCTCCTCGAGGATCTTCTGGTGCCGCCGCTGCACCGAGCAGTCGCGCTCGCCGAGGTGGACGCCATGACCGTAGCGATCGACCGCGACCTGGACCTCGACGTGGCGGTTCTCGTCGAGCCACTTCTCGAGATAGAGCGAGTCGTCACCGAAGGCCGCCTTGGCCTCGCTGCGGCATACCTTGAGCACCGACTCGAGCTCGCGCGGCGTGCGCACCATGCGCATGCCCTTCCCGCCGCCGCCGGCCGATGGCTTGACGAGCACCGGATAGCCGATGCGCTCGGCTTCGGCCAGCGCGTGCATGTCGTCGCGGAGCATCCCGTCCGAGCCGGGGATCGTGGGCAGGCCGTGGGCGCCGAGCAGCTGGCGCGTGCCGGCCTTGCTCGCGAACCGTTCGAGCACGTTCGCCGGCGGACCGATGAACGTGAGGTCGTGGGCCGCGACGACCTCGGCGAAGCCCTCGTCCTCCGACAGGAAGCCGTACCCGGGATGGATCGCATCGCACCCGGTGACCAGCGCAGCCGAGATGACCGCCGGGGCGGACAGATAGGAACGCTTCGCGTCCGACGGGCCGATGCAGATCGCCTCGTCCGCGAGCCCGACCGGGAGCGACTCGCGGTCCGCCTCGCTGTACGCGACGACCGCCTCGACGCCGAGCGTCCGGCACGCGCGCAGGATGCGCAGCGCGATCTCCCCGCGATTGGCGATCAGGACCTTGCGGAACATCTCCCTAGGAGCCCGTGCCGTTGGTCGACATCTGGAGCGGCGCGAACTCGATGACGATCAGCTCCTGCCCGTATTCGACGGCGTCGCCCGACTCGACGAGGCTGACACCGACGATCCCATCCACGGGGCTCACGACCTCCTGGGCGATGCCCAGCATGTCGACGGCACCAAGCCGGTCGCCTGCCTGGACCTTGGCACCCGCCGTCAGGTCCTTGCGCGGCTGGTAGACCCCGACCGCCGGCGACGTCGCGACGTTCCGGGAGTCCGTTCGCACCGAGGGGGCCGGATCGGGGTGCTGATGCGCGCGCGGCGGGCGTTCGGGACGGTCGGACGCGCGGTCGCCGGCCGACCGGTCGATCGGACGGCGCTCGCGGGCCCCGGCGCTGGCCGTCGCCGGGCGTCGGAGTCGGATGCGCCAGCTGCCCTGCCGGACCTCGAGCTCACCGAGACCGGTGGCGCCGAGCTTGGCGATCAGCGCCGGTAGCAGCTCCTCGGTGAGGCGGTCGATGGCGGCGTGGTCCACGGCGCGCGAGGCAGCATCATCGACGGGGCGATCGCCCTTGGGTCGGGCCCGATCGGGCACGCGTTACACCTCCTCCCGGGCCGGCGGGTCATCGCGCGACCAGACCTCGACACCGACGAGGCTTCGTCGCGCCGGGTCCAGCAGGTCACGGAGGCGATCTGCCAGGCTCCGGTCGACGCGGCCGGGCACGTCGGGACGGGACACCTCAGTGTAGGCGCCCAGCGCCCGGTAGCGTCGGTAGCGCTGGTCGACGAGCTCGTCGATCGTCAAGGCCGACAGCGCGTCGAGACGGTCCAGGATGATCGCCTTCAGCCGCTCGGCGGTCTGGACCGGCTCCGCGTGCGCACCCGCACCCGGCTCGGGGACGACGATGTCGATGACCCCGAGGGCGTGCTGATCGGCGGCCGACATCCGCATGGCCGCGGCCGCCGTGGCGGCCTCGTCCGGCGTCCGCCACAGGATCGAGGCACAGCCCTCCGGGCTGATCACCGAATAGACCGCGTTCTCGAGCGCGATCACGACGTCGCCGACGGCGATCGCCAGCGCACCGCCGGAGCCACCCTCGCCCGTGATCACCGTGACGATCGGCGTCCGCAGCCGGCTCATGAGCCCGATCGAGCGGGCGATGGCCTCGGCGATCCCGCGCTCCTCGGACTCCGGGCCCGGATGGGCGCCGGGCACGTCGACGAACGTGACGACCGGCAGGCCGGCCTGCTCGGCGAGCTCCATGACCCGCATCGCCTTGCGGTACCCCTCGGGGTGCGGCATGCCGAAATTGCGCCGGATGTTCTCCTCGGTGTCGGCGCCCTTCTGCTGGCCGATCACCACGATCCGTCGTCCGTCGATACGGGCGAGCCCGGCCACGATCGCAGCGTCGTCCCCGAACAGCCGATCCCCGTGGAGCTCGATGAACTCGTCGGCCATCGCATCGACGAATTCGAGCGTGCGCGGCCGGCCGAGGTTGCGCGCGAGCTGGACACGCGCCCAGACGTCGTCGCGGCTCGTCGGTGGGAGCGTCGTCGTCGGCACGATCGTCGCGCCGTCGGGCGCCACGGCCGGCACCGTGGCCGGTGGTGACGTCGGCGTATCGCTGCCATCCGACGACTGGCTGTCGCCGTTCGCCAGCTCGCCGACGCGATCGGCGATCGTGGTCAGGAACGAGAACGGACGGAACGCGGGGACGCTGTCGTCGATCGGCTCGGGTTGCGGGAACGAGCCGCGCGCCGGCAGCAAGCGCAGGATCGATGCCAGCTCGTCGTGCAGCTCCGCGCGCGGCACGACCCGGTCGACGAACCCGTGGCTGAACAGGAATTCCGAGCGCTGGAACCCGGGCGGCAGCTCGGCGGCGATCGTCCCGGCGGTGACGCGGGCGCCGGCAAAGCCGATCAGCGCGTCGGGCTCCGCCACGTTGACGTCCCCGACGGCGGCGAACGACGCGAAGACGCCGCCCGTGGTCGGATCGGACAGGACCGAGATGTACGGCACGCCGCCGGCTCGCAATCGTTCGAGCGCTGCGAGGGTCTTGGCCAGCTGCATCAGCGCGAGCGTGCCCTCCTGCATGCGGGCGCCACCCGACGCGCTGACGACGATCAGCGGGACGCGCGCCGCCAGCGCGTGCTCGGCGGCTCGGGCGACCTTCTCGCCGACCACGGCACCCATCGAACCGCCCATGAACCCGAAATCCATCACGCAGATCGCGACTTCGGTGCCGGCGATCGCGCCCGTGCCCCACAGGGCCGCGTCGCGCATCCCGGTCGCGGTCTGGGCGGCCGCGAGCCGGTCCGGGTAGGGCTTCTGGTCGACGAACCCGAGCGCGTCGACCGATTGCAGACCCGCGTCACGCTCGGTCCACGTCCCGTGATCGAGCAGATGGCCCAGCCGCGCTTCGGCCGACAAGCGGAAATGGTGGCCGCAGGTCGTGCAGACCCGGAGGTTCTTGTCGAGCTGCTTGTTGAACAGCATCGTCGAGCAGGTCGGACACTTGGTCCACAGGTCGGGCGGGTAGACGTCGCGACGCGCGCGGAACGACGGCAGCTTGAGCGGCATCAGACCGTCTTCGCCCGTGCGACCGCGCGAACGGCACGGGTCATCGCGCTGGCCGGCGGCCGCCCGCGGCGCCAGGCGACGTACGCGGCGCCCGCCAGCGACAAGGCTGCGGACGTCAGCACGCCGCCGATCACGACCGGGCGAACGGCTCGTTCGTCGACGGCGCCGAACGCGTCCCGTGACCGGGTCAGCGGAAACTCGATCAGGCTGCCGACGCGACCGGACGCGGCGGCCTGCAGCCGCGCGGCGAGGTCTTCCTCGAAGCGGAACGACGGATGGAACCGCGGGAGGCCGCTCACCAGCTTGTCGGCCGTGGAGCGCACGTCCGGCGGGATGTCCACGCTGCCGTCGGGGTCGCGACGCAGCAGCGACTCGAGATATCGATCGACCACGAACGCCTCGATCTCCCCGTCACGCGCGGTCGGGCCGAGGGTCACGCCCTCCCCTCGACGGGACGCTCGGGTCCGCCGTCACCGAGCTCGCGGGCGACGCCACGCAGCCCGCGATGGATCAGCACGCGCACGGCGCCCTCCGACCGCCCGAGGATCTCCGCGATCTCGCCGGTCGACATCTCGTGGACGAACCGCAGCACGATCGCCCGCCGCCGGTCGCCCGACAGGCGGTCGATGGCGCGCCATGCCGAAGCCACGGACTCGCGCTGGACGACGGTCCGCTCGACGTCACCGGGTGCGGTCGCGTCCAGGGCGGCCTCGAGCGGCGCTTCCGGTCGTCGCCGAGCCCGCCGGCGACGTTCCGCGACGACGTTCCGGGCGATGCGGAACAGCCAGATGCGGAACGTGGAGGCGCCCTCGCCGTCGTCCGGCGTGGCCCGCTCGCGGAACCGCGGCAACGCGGCGAGGGCCGACAGGAACGTGCGTTCCGTCGCGTCCTCCGCCTCGTGATGGTCGCCGAGCTCGTAGATCGCGAAGTTGTACACCTGGGCCACGTACTTCCGATACAGCGCGTCGAACTGCGCGGGGTCGGCTCGCGCGGCCTCCACGAGCGACCGATCGCGATCGAGGTGGGCGACGCGTGAGCGGGCGGCCTCCACCGGCCGCGCTCTTCCAAATGCCGGGCGGGCCATGGCGTTACACCCCGACCTGCGTCGGTCGCGCGAGGCGGACGTGACGGATCTCGCCCACCACGACCGCGCGCCGCCCGTCCGGCGCGCCTCGATCCTCGACCAGCAGCGCGCCGGTCGATCGATCGACGCCGACGGCCCGTACCGCCGATCCCGTGCCGTCCGGCGCCACGAGCTCGATGTCGCGCCCGGTCGTGATCTGTCGCTCCTCCCAGGCGGCGCCGTCGAACGCGCCTCGCCGGAGCCCGATGATCGAAGGCTCGAGCCGCCGCAGGAAGCCGTCGAGCAGCGGCCCATGATCGATCGGGCCGCCCGCCAGCTCGTGCAGCGAGGTCATCGTCGCCGGCGAGCTCGGTCGGGAACGAGACGCGGGGCCAATCGCCGTTGACGCCGATGCCGACGACGACGCGCGGGTCGTCGGACCCGATCCCGTCGCTCTCCCCGAGCACCCCGGCGAGCTTGCGGACGTCGCGGTCGGCACGGCCGGCGGCGACGAGGTCGTTGGGCCACTTCAGGGCGACCGATCCGAAGGCGAGGCCAGCGACCTCCTCGGCAGCGTCGGCCATCGCCAGCGAGATCACGGCAGGCAGCTGCCAGAACCGGTCCGGCGGGAGGTACGCCGGGCGAAAACCCAGCGACAGCAGGAGCGCCGACCCGGGTGGCCCGAGCCAGGCGCGCCCCTCCCGACCACGGCCGGCAGTCTGCTCGTCGGCCGTCGCCAGGCAAACCTCGGGAACGCCGCTCGCGAGCCACTCGCGGACGACGTCGTTGGTGGACCCGACGACGGCGAAGTGCTGTCGCCGGGCGAGGAAGTCGGTCACGATGCGGCGGCGCTCAACCGGCCGCCGCGACCTCGACGGCCGCCGGCTGCTCGAGCTCGAACGCGTCGTGGAGCGCGCGCAACGCGGTCTCGAGCTCCTCCTCGGCGATCATGCAGGTGATCCGGACCTCCGAGGTCGAGATCATCTCGATGTTGACGTTGGCGTCGGCGAGCGTCCCGAACATGCGGGCGGCGTAGCCCGGGGCGTTATGCAAACCGGCTCCGACGATGCTGACCTTGGCCACCGACCCGTCCGTGGTCAGCTCGCGCGCACCGAGGTCGCGGACGACGGGCTCGAGCGCCTTCTTGGCCTTGCCGAGCTCGACCTGCGGCACCGTGAACGAGAGGTCGGTCTCGCCGCCGTGCCCGACGTTCTGGACGATCATGTCGACGTTGACGCCGGCCACCGCGAGCGGATCGAAGATCGCGCGCGCGATGCCGGGCCGGTCGGGGACCGCGACGACCGTGACCTTGGCGACGTTCCGGTCGTGGGCGAGCCCGCGGACCTTGTTGCGCTGCTCCACGAGCGGGTCCTCCTTGATCAGCGTGCCCGGCGCGTCCTCGAACGAGCTCAGCACCTCGATGACGACGTCGTTGACCCAGCCGAGCTCGACCGCCCGGACCTGCATGACCTGCGCACCCTGGTGGGCGAGCTCGAGCATCTCCTCGTAGCCGATGACGGGCAACTGCCGCGCCTCCGGCACGAGCCGCGGGTCGGCCGTGAAGATGCCGCGGACGTCGGTGAAGATCTGGCAGCGGTCGGCCGCCAGCGCGGCGGCGAGGGCGACCGCGGTCGTATCGCTCCCACCACGGCCCAGCGTGGTCATCTCCTGGTCGTCGGCCCCCGTCGCACTCTGGCCCTGGAAGCCGGCGACGATCACGACCCGACCCTTCTCCAGCTCCGCGCGGACCCGACGTGGCTCGATGCCGGCGATGCGTGCCCGCCCATACGTGCCATCGGTGGTGATGCCGGCCTGGGGGCCGGTCAACGAGATCGCGGCGACACCGAGCGCATGCAGCGCCATCGACAGCAGTGTCGCGCTCTGGTGCTCCCCGGTCGCGAGCAGGACATCGAGCTCGCGAGGATCCGGCTCGTCGGTGATCGCCGCCGCCAGGCCGAGCAGCTCGTCGGTGGTGTCGCCCATCGCCGAGACCACCACGACGAGGTCGTGGCCGGCCGCGCGCTCGCGCGCGATCCGTCGCGCGACGCGACGGATGCGGTCGGCGTCCGCGACGGACGAGCCGCCGAACTTCTGCACGACGAGGGAACCGGGCATGCCCGGCATTCTACTGCCGGGTTCAGGGGTTCCAGCCGAGGTGGATCTGCGAGCGCCGGCCGCGCCTCCGCCGAACCGATGCGACGATTTCGTCGCATTTCCCGGCGAGGTCCGTTGATCCACACGGGCGAGCACGCACCAGGCGGTGCCGCCACGCTTGGGGAGGCGGATCTCGACCCGAGATGCGACGATTTCGTCGGATCTCGGCGCAACGACCTCCGCGGCCGCCCCAGGAGTCGCTCATGTGCTTCGACCACGACAGCCGACCCCCGATCGCGCCGATCCTCGGCGGCGCCCTCGATGGGCAGCTGGTCGAGCTGGAATCCGCCGACGGGAACCGGTTCGCGGCGTTTCGGGCACGACCGGCGGCCCCGACGGATAGCGGGGTCGTGGTGCTCCCGGATGTCCGCGGCCTCCATCCGTTCTACGAGGAACTCGCCCTTCGGTTGGCGGAGCGCGGCGTGGATTCCCTCGCGATCGACTGGTACGGGCGGACCGCCGGCGCCGTCGCCCGCGACGCAGCCTTCGAGTACCTGCCGCACACGACTCGGACGACCTGGGCGGGGATCGCGGCCGACATCACCGCGGCCGTCGAGGCGCTCCGGGCCGACGGCCTGCAACGGGTCTTCACGATCGGCTTTTGCATGGGCGGCCGGATGTCGTTTCTCGCCTCCACGCTCGGACTCGATCTGGCCGGGGTGATCGGGCTGTACGGAACGCTCAAGGGTCCATGGCGGAACGACGCCCCGGCGCCGCTCGACCGCCTCGACGAGGTAGGTTCACCGGTCCTCGGGCTGTTCGGCGGTGCCGACGAGGGCATCACGGCGGACGCAGTGGCGGCATTCGACGACGGCCTCACCCAACGCGGCGTCGAGCACCGCATCGTGACGTACGCAGGCGCGCCGCACAGCTTCTTCGACCGCAAGGCCGCCGACTTCGCGGCGGAGAGTGCCGCGGCCTGGGACGAGGTGCTGGCGTTCATCGGTGCTGCCGCGGAGGCCGGCGGCGCGGATCGGGAGTAGCCGGACCGTAGTCGACGGTCGGCGCTTCGGCTAGCGCTTGGCCAGCGTCCAGGCGCTCGCGACCAGCACCACGAACACCACCGCCCACAGCAGCCCGTTCGGGAGCGCGCGTTCACCCGCATCGACGATCCCGCGCAACCCCGCGCCGATCGCGTCGAATGCCCCGGAGACCAGACCGGTGATGCCGTTCCCGACGGACCGGACGAGCCCATCCATGCGCAGAGTCTGGGCTGGACGTCAACCGCACCGGACCGCACCGGACCCGACACCTCAGCCCGCGGGCACCACCCGGGCTCCCGCCGCTCGCGGCTCCACGACCAGGACCCGCCCGTCCATGTCGACGTCGGCGGCGACGGCGCCGTACGCACCCTCGATCCGGGTGATCGTCGACACCGAGTCGGTGAACGCGATGATCGTCGAGCCGGCTCCGGACAGGCACGCCCCGAGCGCGCCGGCCTCGCGCGCCGCGGCGACGAAGCGGGGCAGCTCCGGATAGGCGACGGCCCGATACGGCTCGTGGAGCCGGTCGACCGTGAGGCGCGCGAGCAGGTCCGTGCGACCGGCCGCCATGCCGGCCACGCCGAGCGCGACCGCGCCGAGGTTCGCGACGGCGTCCTCGAACGGCACCGTCGACGGCAGCGTCTTGCGCATCGCGTCGGTCGAGAGGCGTCGCTCCGGGATGAACAGCACCGCGCGCAGGTCGCGCGGCGGGTCGAACCGGATGGCCTCGATGCCGTCAGGGGTCGCGGCGGTCACCACGAACCCGCCGAGCAGTGCGGCCGCGGCGTTGTCCGGATGGCCCTCGATCCCGGCCGCGATCCGCAGCTGGGCCCCGGTGTCGAGTGGTCCGCCGAGCAGGGCGTTCGCCGCGACGATCCCGGCGACCGTGGCGGCCGCCGACGACCCAAGCCCGCGGGCGAGCGGGATCGCGTTGTGCATGTCGATCCGCCAGCCGACGCCCTCGGGCAGCTCGCCGCGAGCCGCCCCGAGCGCGGCCTCGAGGCCGCGCACGAACCGGTTGTCGCGATCGTCCTTGAGCTCGTCGCGACCCTCGCCCTCGATCGTCATCTCGATCTCGCCGCGACTCCAGCCGCGGACTTCGACTTCGACGCGGTTGGTCAGCGCGAGCGCGACACCGAGGCAGTCGAACCCGGCGCCGAGATTCGCCGACGACCCCGGGACGTCGACCGTGACCCGTCGACCGTCGAGCTCGGCCAGCCAATGGGCGACCACGTCAGGCCCAGCCCAGCGCGACGGCGACCGCGCCCAGCGTCGGGGCGGTCTCGATGACCCCCGGGACCTGGCGCTCGGCGGTGTGCGGGTCCTTGAGGCCGTGGCCGGTGATGACCGCGACGACGATCGCGTCGGGGTCGACCACGTCGGCCGCGGCGAGCTTGCGCAGGCCAGCCACGCTGGCCGCCGACGCCGGCTCGCAGAACACGCCTTCGAGCTTCGCGAGATCCCGGTACGCGGCGAGGATCTCCTCGTCGCTCACCGCGTCGATGCGGCCGCGGCTCTCGTCGCGGGCCGCGATCGCCTTGTCCCACGACGCGGGCTTGCCGATCCGGATCGCGGTCGCCACCGTCTCGGGCCGCTCGACCGGCCGGCCTCGGACGAGCGGTGCGGCACCGGCCGCCTGGAAGCCCCACATCGCCGGTGTCGAGTCCACGAGACGAGCCGCGGCGTACTCCCGGAACCCCTGCCAGTACGCGCTGATGTTGCCGGCGTTCCCGACGGGGATCGCGAGGATGTCCGGGGCGCGGCCGAGGTCGTCGCAGACCTCGAACGCGGCGGTCTTCTGGCCCTCGAGGCGGAACGGGTTGACCGAGTTGACCAGCGTCACGGGGTGCTCGTCCTGTTCGGCGAGGGCGCGCACGATCCGCAGCGCGTCGTCGAAGTTGCCGTCGACCGCGACGACGCGAGCCCCGGCCGCGAGGGCCTGGAGCAGCTTGCCGAGCGCGATCTGGCCCCGCGGCAACACCACGATGACGTCGAGACCGGCTGCCGCCCCGTAGGCCGCGGCCGACGCGGACGTGTTCCCGGTCGAGGCGCAGACCACCGCTCGGGCACCCGTTTCGAGGGCCTTTGCGACCGCCACGACCATGCCCCGGTCCTTGAACGACCCGGTCGGGTTCTGGCCCTCGATCTTGAGGTGCAGGTTCGGAACGCCGATCGATCGACCGAGGCGGGGCGCGCGGACCAGCGGCGTGGCGCCCTCGCCCAGGCTGAGCGCGGGCGTTGCCTCCGAGACCGGCAGGAACCGGGCGTAGCGCTCCATGAGCCTCGGGCGTGGCGGCGTCCGCGGCGCGGCTTCGGGCGACATCGTCCGGTCAACCATCGATCGGGTAGATGGCGCTGGCGACGTCCGCCCCCGCAGCGTTGGCGGATCGACGGGCATCGTCCAACGACATCGGCTCGGTCACGACGACGCGGCATCCGCGCGTCGCCGACCAGCCACGCCCTGGGCCGATCGAGCGGATCGAGCGCCGCGACCGGTCCTTCGGCAGCCGGCAGGCCGGCCCAGGTCGACCCCTGCCCTCGGGCGATGGCGACCAGGTCGCCGAGCACCGCGCTGCTCGTCGCCGCGCCGCCCGCGCCCGGGCCCGACAGACCGACGGTCCCGAGGGGCACGGCATCGATCTCGACGCGGTTCGTGACGCCGGTCGTGCGCCCGAACGCCCCGTCGGCCGGGACGGCGGTGGGGAGCACCGCGGCCTCGATCCCGTCCTCGCCCCGGGCGGCGATCGCGAGGAGCTTGATCGCCATCCCGAGGTCCGCCGCGTCCCGCAGTGCGGCGTCGCTCACGCCCGTGATGCCGGCCGGACCGAGCCCGCCCACCGTCGGCGGTCGCCGGCCGATCGTCGGCGGATCGAGCCACACGCCGAACGCGAGCCGGGCCAGGATGACCAGCTTGTTGGCCGCGTCGTCGCCTTCGACGTCGCCGCTCGGGTCGGCTTCGGCGTAACCCCTGCTCCTGCGCATCGCGGAGCACCTCGTCGTACGGCCGCCCGTCCTCCGCCATCGCGGACAGGATGTAGTTCGTCGTGCCGTTCACGATCCCGCGAACGCGGACGATCTCGTTGCCCGCCAGGTCCGACGCGAGCGTACCCAGCACGGGGATGCCGCCGCCGACCGCCGCCTCGAACCGCAGCGCGGCCCCGGTCCGTCGCGCGATCGCCTCGAGCGCCGGCCCGTGCTGGGCGATCACCGCCTTGTTCGCGGTCACCACCGGCTTGCCGGCACCGAGCGCCGCCGCGATGAGCGTCCGCGCAGGCTCGATGCCGCCGATCAGCTCGACGATGACGTCGATCGCCGGATCCGCGACGAGGTGCGCGGGCGCGTCGGTCAGCATCGCCGGGTCGACGCCGGCAGCACGGCCCTTCTCGAGGTCGCGGACGGCGACCGCAGCGAGGCAGAGTCCCGGACCGTCGGCGCTGGACAGCCGCTCGGGGTGCTGGGTCAGGCCGTCGATCACCGCGCGCCCGACGGTCCCCGCACCGAGGACACCGACACGCAGCGGCGCCCGGCTCATCGGCAGGGAGTGGGGCGAGCGACGCGCATCGCGGAATGGTAGCGGACCGGTCCGCCCGATCCGGGCCATCCGCGACCGTACCGGGAAGCCCGACGCGAACACCGAACATGATCCGAGGGCCGCTGCCGCGGCCCTCGGATCGAACCCCCACGTGCCCCCCGTGTGCCCACTCGAGTCGGGCTCAGGTGATCGCGGGCGCCTGGCTCGCATCGGGGTCGGCACGTCCACCGACCTCGTCCCAGATGCGCACGTCCTTCGTCTCCGGGACGTACCGCCAGCCGATCGCCGCCGTGATCAGGGCCACGACGATGGGATAGATCAGCCCGGCATAGATGTTGCCGGTCGCCGCGAACAGGCTCGCGGCGATCAGCGGCAGGAAGCCACCGAACCAGCCGTTGCCGATGTGGTACGGGATCGACAGCGACGTGTACCGGATCCGCGCCGGGAAGAACTCGACGAGGAACGCGGCGATCGGGCCGTAGACCATCGTCACGAAGACGACCTGGATCCAGACGAGCACGGTCAGCGCGAGCAAGTTCGGGTCTGCGCTGATGTAGGTCGACGTGATCGCGGGGTCGGTCTTCGGGTTGAGGACCGGGTTCGCCGCGGCGAACATCAGGTTGTAGATCGGGTAATAGCTGAGCGCGGCGAGCAGGCAGCCGCCGAGGATGATCGGCTTGCGGCCAATTCGATCGGATAGTCGCCCGAACAAGATGAAGAAGGGTGTCGCCAGGACGATCGCCGTCCCGACGATGAGATAGGCGTTGCTGAACTTCACGCCGAGGATGTTCTGCATGAAGAACAGCGCCTGGAACTGGCCCTGGTACCAGACGACGGCCTGTCCGGCCGTCATGCCGAACAGCGCCAGCAGGATGAGACGGCGGTTGGCCGGGTCGCCGAAGCTCTCGCGCCACGGCGACGTGGACGACTTGCCGGCGTCCTTGAGCCGCGTGAAGAGCGGCGTCTCCTGCAGGCGGAGGCGGATGAACAAGGCGAGCGCGACGAGGACGGCCGACAGGATGAACGGGATGCGCCAGCCGTATTCCTTGAACGCCGCGTCACCCAGCGACAGGCGGAAGATCAGGATCACCGCGAGCGCGAGCAGCAGCCCGACGGTCGCCGTGGTCTGGATCCAGCTCGTGTACTTGCCGCGCTCGTGGTCCGGCGCGTGTTCGGCGACGTAGATCGCGGCACCGCCGTACTCGCCACCGAGGGCGAGACCCTGCGCGAGGCGGAGCAGGACGAGGATGATCGGGGCGAGGATCCCGATCTGCGCATAGGTCGGCAGCACGCCGACGAGCGCGGTCGCGCCGCCCATCAGCGTGATCGTCACGAGGAACGTGAACTTGCGGCCGATGATGTCGCCGATCCGGCCGAAGACCGCGGCGCCGAAGGGTCGGACCGCGAAGCCGGCACCGAACGTCGCCAGCGACGACAGGAGCGCGGTCACGTCGTTGCCAGGCGGGAAGAACTGGGTGGCGAAGAACGCGGCGAGGACGCCGTACAGGTAGAAGTCGTACCACTCGATGACGGTTCCGGCGGCGGAGGCGGCGATGACGAACGGCAGCTTGAAGCGGTAGACCGGGGACTCGGCCGCGGGAAGCGGGGCGGCAGTCGTAGCCAAGGGACCATCCTCCAATGGCCCGCTGGTCGGGCGGGCGAGCAAGCGTTGGGCACGCGCGTCTGGGGGCGCGCGGAGCACGTTCGAGCTCGGGACGCTCACCTCCCCTCTGGCGGCGCCGATCTCCGACCGACGCCTGGGGCTGGTCGAAGGAAGCCCCGCGGGGGCGTGCGCACGCATGACATCGGGCGTGCTGTTGGTTGCAGACGCATTGCAGTCCGATGCGGTCGCGGAGCCGACCTGGTTGGGCCCGGACCGTCGGCTACACTCGGCACTCGATGACGACCGAGACCCTGCCTGCCCCTTCCCCCGTGCAGGCCCCAGCGCCCCGGCCGCGGATCTTTTCCGGTATCCAGCCCACCGGGGTGCCGCACATCGGCAACGACCTCGGCGCGATCCGGAACTACGTGAAGCTGCAGTGGGAATACGAGGCGATCTACTGCATCGTCGACTACCACGCCCTCACGAGCCTGCACGACCCCGAGGTGCTGCGGCGCCAGACCATGGAGATGGCCGCGGGCCTGCTCGCGCTTGGTCTCGACCCCGACCGGTGCGCGCTCTTCGTCCAGAGCCACCGCCCCGAATGCACGGAGCTCGCCTGGCTGCTCACGACCGTGACGCCCGTGAGCTGGCTCGAGCGCACGCCGACCTACAAGGAAAAGCGCGAGTACCAGCCCGAGGACGTCAACCACGGGCTGCTGACGTACCCGGTCCTGCAGGCCGCCGACATCGTCCTCTACAAGGCGTCGCTGGTTCCGGTCGGCAAGGACCAGCTCGCCCACCTGGAGCTGTCCCGGGAGATCGTCCGCGCGTTCAACAACCGCTACGGCGTCACGTTCCCGGAGCCGCAACCGGTGTTCACCGAGTCGCCGATCATCCTCGGCACCGACGGCGTTCGGAAGATGAGCAAGTCACTCAAGAACACCATCGACATCTTCGCGCCCGAGGACGTGATCCGGAAGCAGATCATGAGCATGGTCACCGACACCAAGCGCATCCTGCGCACCGATCCGGGCCGGCCCGAAGTCTGCAACGTCTGCCAGCTGCACAAGTCGTTCGGCGACGACTACGAGGAGATCTGGGACGGCGAGCGAACCGCGCGGACCGGTTGCGTCGACACCAAGAAGCTGCTCGCGGAGCGCGTGCTCGCCCACTACGCAGAGGCGCGCGAGCGGTATCGCGAGCTGATGGCCGACCCCGCGCGGATCGCGCGGATCCTCGAGGACGGGGCCGAGCGCATCCGCCCGCTCGCGACCGCGACCATGGACGAGGTCCGGATCAAGATGGGCCTGCGGTAGATCGACGTGATCGACGCGATCGCTCCGGGTGGTCGCGACCGACGTCTCGTCAGCGCGATCCTCGTGCTCGGGACGATCGTCCTCTTCTTCATCGCGGTCGACCTCGCAGCGTCGGCGATCGGCTTCTTCGGCGACATCCTGCTGACGTTCTTCCTGGCCTGGCTGCTGGCCTTCGTCATCAGCCCGATCGTCACGCGGATCGCGTCGCTCATCCCGCGGCTGCCCCACGTCGTCGCGACGGTGCTCGTCTACACGGCGATCGTTGTCCTGCTGGTCTTCCTGATCCTCGTCATCGCCCAGGCGCTGACCACCTCGATCACCCAGTTCGTCGCCTCGATCCCCCAGATCCGCGCCGACATCCACACGATCGTCGCGCCATTGCAGAACTGGCTGGACTCGATCGGCCTCCACCAGGTCGATCTCGCGACCCAGGCCCTGGCGATCCTCGACAACCTCGACCAGATCGCGGCACGGCTCATCGTCCCGCTGCAGTCGATCGCCGTGGCCAGCGTCGGGGCCATCGGGACGATGCTGATCGTGTTCATCCTGTCGATCTACATGGTCATCGACCGCGACGCGATCATGGCCTTCCTCTTCCGGCTGGTCCCGCCGCGGTACGCCGATGAGGCGCGGCTGCTCCAGACGTCGGTCGCCCGATCGTTTGGTGGCTTCCTGCGCGGCCAGGCGGTCCTGGGGCTGGTGTACTTCGCGATCGCGCTGGTCACGCACCTCGTGCTCGACCTGCCGCTCACGGCGCTCAGTGCGTCGGCCTCCGGCCTGCTCATGGCGATCCCGTTCTTCGGGCCGTTCATCGCCTGGGCGCCACCGGTCCTCGTGGCACTCGTCACGAAGCCGGATGCCCTGATCCCGGCGGTCGTGATCATGGCCGCGGGCTGGATGATCGTGATGAACGTGCTCCAGCCCCGGATCATGCAGGGCGCCGTCGGGATCCACCCGATCGTGGTCCTCGGGTCGGTGCTGATCGGATCGAAGATCGCGGGCATCCCCGGTGCGATCTTCGGCATCCCGGTCGCCGCGGTCGTGTCCTCGTTCTTCTTCCACGCGCTGCAGCGGACCGTCGGCGACCGCACGGTCGCCGGCCGTGCGGCACGCGTCGTGAGCGAGCGCGAGGGTCGCTCCGTGCAGGCGCCCCGCGAACCTGCGCCAGGCCAGGCCGCGGACGTCCCCGAGCCATGAGCGACGACGCGGCGGGCCCGCCCGACGACGTGTCCACCCCGCGCGAGACGAAGGCCGTCCGGGAGGAGGTCCCGGACATGACCCGGGAGCGGGCCCGGTCAGAACGGCGGGACCTCGACAAGGAGCGTGGTGAGCCGCTCGCCGGTGGTGGGGCCCGCGGCGGCCCGCGGGCGCTGCGAACGCCCGGTCGACCCGTGCCCGAGTGGACCAGCCGGCCGCGGATCCTCATCACGAACGACGACGGCGTCGAGTCGCGCGGGCTGCTCGCCCTCAAGCAGGCGCTCGAACCGATGGGCGACGTCACGGTCGTGGCCCCCGACACCAACCAGAGCGCGGTCGGTCACCAGAAGACCTTGATGCGGCCGCTCCGGGTGCGTGAACGGGTGCTCAGCGACGGGTCGCCGGCCTATTCCGTCGACGGCTCGCCGACCGACGCCGTCAGCATCGCGTTCCTCGGCTTCTTCGGGCACGGCTTCGACCTGGTGGCGTCGGGGATCAACTACGGCGCCAACCTCGGTGATGACATCACGTACTCGGGCACCGTCAGCGCGGCGATGGAAGCGGTCATCAACAACTGCCCGGCATTCGCGATCTCGCAGGAGTACTACGAGCATCCCGACTTCACCCTCGCGGGCTACGCCGCGACGATCGTCGCCCGCAACATCCTGGCCGAGGGCCTGTCGCGCGGCGAGCTGATCAACGTCAACGTCCCGGGCGTGTCCCTGGAGGAGTGCGAGGGGATCGAGGTGACGCGGCTCGGCCGGCGCGTGTATTCCGACCAGCTCGTCGAGCGGATGGACCCGCGTGGTATCCCGTATTTCTGGATCGGCGGGCCACCACCGTCGGGTCTGGCGGTCCCCGGGACGGACTTCCACGCGGTCGTCAACCGACGGATCGCGGTCACGCCGATCCATCTCGATCTCACCGGCCGGCGGCTGCTGCGCCGCCTCAAGACGTGGGCGTGGGACCTGCCCGAACCGGACGCCGCGGCCTCGAAGCAGGCGTCGTCGACGACCACGACGAGCAGCGACCGGCCCAAAGGCTCGAGGCGCCGCTGACCGACGTTGGTGCCTCCCAGGCGTACGATCGGCTCGAAACGACACGACGACATCGATCGGAGGCGCCCACGTGGATGATCTTTCGAAGCTGAGCCAGAGCCTCGGCAGCGCCGGTGGCGCGCAGGTCGGTGCAACCATGGGCGATCTGGCCGGCGCGATCCAGGAGACCGGCGGGATCGACGGGCTGGTCGACCGCCTGCGGCAGGGCGGCCTGGGCGACGAGGTCAATTCCTGGGTCTCGACCGGAGCGAACCAGCCGGTCGATCCGAACCGGCTCGGGGCGGCGCTCGGACCGGATACCGTCCAGCGGCTGTCGACCGGCACGGGGCTGGACATGGCGGCGCTGCTGCCGCTGCTCGCGGCGTTCCTCCCGCAGCTCATCAACATGCTGACGCCGAACGGCCAGACGCCCGCCGGTGGCCTCGACAGCGCCGCCGGAAGTGGCGGGCTCGGCGACCTCGGCGGCCTGCTGGGCGGCCTGATGGGTGGCGGCGCCCAGGGCGGTGCCGGCGGACTCGAGGATCTGCTCAAGGGCCTCGGCGGCTCCTCGGGCGATGACGCGGGTCGCTGACCGCACCTGACACTTGTCCATGCGCGGGCGCGACCGGCGTCGGCGGACCGCGCACAGGACGCCGCGCATCGTTGCGGCATGGACCGATCAGCCGTCGCCGCCCTCCGCCTGGAGCGGTTCCTCGAACGGGAGCCGGTGATCTGGCTGTCCACGACGTCGGCCGACGGCGCGCCGTATCTCGTGCCGACGTGGTTCGTCTGGGACGGGGCAGTCGATCGTGATCCGCTCGAAGCCGCACGCCCGCAAGGTGCGCAACCTGCGCCATGACCCGCGCACGATGCTCGCGCTGGGCGACGCCGAGGACGACTTCGATGTCGGCCTGCTCGCAGGCGACCGCGCAGGTCGAGACGCCGGCGCTGGCCGATCCCCTGCCCGCGGCGTTCATCGCCAAATACCGCGACCGGATCGCCGGCCTCGGCCTGACGCCCGACGAGTTCGCCCGGACCTACTCGGCGACGATCCGCCTCACGCCGGCGCGTGCCCTTGGCTGGCACGGTCGCGCGACGCCGCAGTCCGTGATCGCGGCCGCGCGGCGGATCATCGATGAACGGCCACGCGCTCAGCTTCGGGGCGTCGACCTTCTCGCTGGGCCGGATCTAGCCCGTCGGCCGGTCACCGACTGGACGTCACGCCGCCGTTGAGCTCGGTCGCGGGGCGCCACGGCGACGGGCGAACCCGCCGAAGGGGGCGCGGAACAGGGTCGCCGGCGATGCCGGCGAGGCCGGCAACGGGAGCGGTCTCCGCGACCGCTCAGTCGATCGAACGCCCCGGCCGCGACCTCGCTGCCCGGCACCGGCTGGGCGAAGTGGTAGCCCTGGCCGTAGGCACAGCCGAGGCTGCGCATGCGCTGTGCCTGGTCGTCGGTCTCGATGCCCTCGGCGACCGTCCGGATGTCGAGCGAGCGGCCCAGCGCGACGATCGCCCCGGCGAGCGCCGAGGTCTTGGCGTCGCTCTCGGGGACCTGCACGAACTCGCTCGCGATCTTGAGGATGTCGACCGGGAACTGCCGCAGGTGGCTGAGCGAGAAGTAGCCCGTCCCGAAGTCATCGATGACGATGCGGACGCCCAGCTGGCGAAGCTCCTCGAGCGTCCCGACGGTCTTGGGCGTCGCCCGCAGCAACGCGGTCTCGGTGATCTCGAGGCTGAGACGGCTCGCCGCCATCCCCGCGTCGGACAGCGCCTCGCTGACCGCGGTCACGAACCCGGGCTGCTGGATCTCCCGCGCCGAGACGTTGACGCACAGGAAGACCGACTGATCGACCGAGCTCCACGATGCCGCCTCGCGGCAGGCCTCGCGCAGGATCCACCGACCGATCGGCAGGATCGCGCCGTTCTCCTCCGCGATCTCGATGAATTCGGCGGGTGACACGAGGCCCCGCTCGGGGTGCTCCCAGCGGACGAGGGCCTCGATGCCGATCATCGCGCTGTCCGCGAGGTCGACGATCGGCTGGTAGCTCAGCCGGAGCTGCTCGAGCTCGACGGCACGCTGCAACAGGGCGCCCATCTCGTGCCGCTCGCGGATGGCGGCATGCATCCCCGGGTCGAAGACCGCGAAGCCGGCCTTGCCGTTGGCCTTGGCCATGTACATCGCGACGTCGGCGTTGCGGACGACGTCGGCGGCGTGCTCGGTCATGTCGCGCGCCGTCGCGATGCCGATGCTGGCGGTGACCGTCACGTGGTCATCGCCGAGCAGGTAGGGCGCCCGCAGCTCCTGGGTCAGCCGCTCGGCCATGGCCAGCGACCGCTTGAGATCCGGGGCATCGCTCGTGAGGATCGCGAACTCGTCACCGCCGAGCCGGGCGACGAGGTCGCCGTCGCGCACGGAGTCGGCCAACCGCTCGGTCACCGCCTGCAGCAACGCATCGCCGGCGGCGTGGCCGAGGGTGTCGTTGACGACCTTGAAGTCGTCGAGATCGATGAACAGGACCGCCGTGATCGTCGATCGATCGCGCAGCTCCCGGCCATCGAGCACCCGCTCGAGGTGGAGCTGGAACGTCCGCCGGTTGGCGGCGCCGGTGAGCGCGTCGCGTTCGGCGAGGTCCTGGACATGGCGCAGCAGGACGGCATTGCGCAGGTTGAGCGCGGCCATCGCGCACATCTGCTCGAGGACCGTCGTGACTCGACGATCGATCTGCCGCACGGCCGGCGATGGGTGCTCGACGACGACCGCCCCGACCGCTCGCCCGTCGGCGACCATCGGCGCGACCAGCAGGTTTCGGGCATCCGGGAGGATGCTCGTCAGGAAGGGGTCGATCTCCGGCTGGAGCGACCGGACCGCGAGCGTCTCGCGCCCGCTGATCGCGCGGCTGATGATCGCGTCGGGGGTGGTCGGTGTCGTGGGTGGGGTCGGGATGCCGGCCGACGACAGCACGAGCACCTGGTCGTCGACCGACCCGAGGACGACACCGCGCTTGAAGCCGAACCGCTCGATGAGCCCATCGAGCACCACGCCCGACTGGCGCACCGGGTCGCTGACGTCGTCGAGGCGAGCGCCGACATCGACGAGGGCCTGCAGATCGGCACGGCGCTGTCGCAGCTCCCGCTCGTTCATCGCGGAGAACACGGATGTCGCGAGCGCGAACAGCCAGAAGGAGATCAGGTTCGCGATCGGCATGTGCTCGAACTCGATGGCCTGGCCGGGGACGACGTCGACCGCGGGCACGAGCTGCGCTGCCTGGGCGTACAGGACGACCAGGAGCAGCAGCGAGTCCCAGAACGCGAGCTTGAGGCCCGTTCGATAGGAGGCCAGCAGCGAGACCGCGACAAGGTGCAGGTAGACGAGGAAGCGGATCGGGCTGCCCATCCCGCCCGTCAGGTACATCGCGCCGATCAGGTAGACGCCATCGACCAGGAGCAGGCCGGTGATCACCCAAAGCGCCCGACGACCGGAACGGCGGCGGACCGCCTCGAGAGCGAGACTCGCGGTCACGCAGCCGATGCTCAGTGCGGCCAGCGTCGTCAGCGGCACCGCGCTGACATCGGGGCGTACCCACGCCCAGATCAGCACGAACGCGGCCATCACCACGCGGAGACCGATCAGGGCGTTCATTCGATCCGTCAGCGGCGTGTAGTCGTGCCGCGTCTGGGCCGGCATCCGGGTCATGCGTCCTCCTCCTCGAAGCGAACCGTAGTTTCGGCACGGTTCAGCGGTGCCATGCGGAACTTCTGGTCGTCCATCCGCGACTGCCCCAGCAGGAACAGCAGGACGGCGACCATGAGGATCAGTGGGAACGTGAAGGCCTGGGCGACCGCGGCAACGGCCGCCGGCTGGATCGTCGCCTCGAACTGGCGGGTGACGTCGTCGACGAAGCGCTGGACGGCGCCGTCTCCGGCGCTGAGCCCGATGTTCGGCGCCGGCTGCGTGGTCGGTGCCGGCCTGCCCTCGGAGCTCGTGCCGCGGTCAGAGGGCGTCGAGCCGCCGCCGGTCCCATCCGAGCCACCCGATGCGCTGCCAGTCCCACCGGCCAACGGCGGCGGCACCGACTCGGTCGGGCTCGCCGGCGGGGCCGGCGCGGTGGTCGGCGTGGCCGTTGGCGACGGTGTCTGCTCGACGATGAGTTCGGGATCGGGCGTCGGCCGCGCCGTCGGCGCGCTCGAGGGTGCGGGCGTCGCGGTCGGCGTGGCGGTCGGCGTCGGCGGTCGGCGGCGTCGGCGTCGGCGTGGCGTCGGCGGTCGGCGTGCGGTCGGCGGGCGGTCGGCGTCGGCGGTCGGCGCCGGCGTCGGCGTGGCGGTCGGCGCCGGCGTCGGGGTGGCGGTCGGTGTGGCGGTCGGCGTTGGCGTGGCGGTCGGTGTTGGGGTCGGTGTGGCAGTCGGCGCAGGCGTCGGGGTGGCGGTCGGTGTGGCGGTCGGGGCGGGCGTTGGCGTCGGCGTCGGGGCGGGCGTCGAGGTCGGTGCCGGAGTCGGGGTCGGGTCAGGCGTCGGCGAGGGCGTCGGATCCGGGGTCGCGGTCGGGGTTGGATCTGCTGTCGGCGTTGGGGTCGGATCAGGTGTAGGCGTTGGCGTCGCAGTGGGCGTCGGCGTTGGCGTCGGCGTTGGCGTTGCGGTCGGCGATGGAGCCGGCTCCGGGCTCGGCGTCGGATCCGAGGTCGGCGTCGGCGTCGGGGCAGGAGGTGGCGTCGGGGTCGGATCGGGAGTCGGAGTCGGGGTGGGCGCAGCCGTCCCAGCCGGCTCGATCGTCGGATCGGGTGTCGGCGTCGGATCGGGTGTCGGCGTCGGCGTTGGTGTCGGCGTTGCATCGGGGCCGTCGCCGGTCTCGAATTCGACCGCGTCGGCGCGATCGTCGAGCTCCGGGTCGTCGATGCCCTCGGCGTCGCACTGGGACGACGGGCCGCCGATGATCGCGCAGATGATGTCCGCGCCCTCGTTTTCCGCCACGTAGGAGACCGTGCAGATCCCGGATGCGTCGGTGTTGCAATCGAGATCGGGGCTGTTGCCTGGGCTGTCGATGCGGTTCGCGCTCGACGGGTCGAAGAAGAAGCGAACGTGGGCGTTATCGACGTCATTGCCATCGTCGTCGACGACGTGGGCGGTCAGGACGACCAGCCCGCCGACCGGCCCGTAGCCGTGCTCGGGCGAGACGTCGACCGACGCGTTGCCGACGGCAGAGGCGACCGCCGGGACGATCGGCGCGATCGGCGACAGGGCGATCGACAGGAGGGCGGCCGCCCAGGCGGCTGCGAGTCGATCGGTTCTCGTTGATCCCCTCGTTCGAGGCACCAGTCGTCCTTTCAGATCCACGACCGCCGCGTCGTCGTGACACGGCGGCCATCCCCCGATGGAGGACGAACGCTAGGTCTTCAGTCCTATTCCTCTAAGGGGGAATCACGTACCCGCCATAGGACGGTTCGGGCAGGACCGTGCACCCGCGCAACGGTGCGTCGGTGCACGTCCCAGATCGAGGGGGGCTCGAAGGTACCGGTGGAGGTGGAGTCCGGGGCGGCAGGCACCGGTCGCGACGGGCTCGGGTCCCATGCCGAAACTGACGGCTGGCCCCCTCCAGCAGTCGATCACGGAGCCGCCAAACGCCGCCGGCGCACACTCGGCACGACCGTTCGCACGTGGTGCTGCGTAGGAACCGGCACCTGTCATCCAGCCGACACCTCGCCTTTTGGGCGCCACATCGCCGCCCGCCAGGCGTTCTCCGGGTGAAGCAGGGCGTACCGATCAGTCGGCGACGAGCCGACCCGGGCCCTGACCGAGGGGTCACACGATGAACCGTTCCAGCGACGAGCCACCGTTCGTGGACGAGTCGACGCCGCGTGCACCGGACCTGGACGACGCGTCGGATGAGGCGTCGCCCACCATCGAAGTCGAGATCAACCGACCGCGCCCTCGATCGGGCGTGTCCGACCGCCTCCGATCGCTGCTTCCGCGGAAGTACCGCCTTCCGGCGGCGCTCATCGCGACGGCGGCGGCCGTGGCGGTCCTCGCGGCGACGCTGCCGTGGCAGGGGGCGTCGACCGCCCTAGACGGGGCCGCACTGAGTCCGTCGCCGCGTGCCTCGGCTGGAGCAGCGAACCCAGCTGCGACGCCCGTTCCGGGAGCCACCGACCGCCCACCGATCCTCGCCTACGCGAAGCAGGCGGAGCTCACGGCAGGCTCGATCGATCGAGGCGTGGTGGCGCCCGACAGCGACTTCCGACTCGTCAGCACCGACGGCACACCGGCCGCGGACCTTGCCGCGCGCGTGACCGTCGAACCGCCGATCGAGCTCGGGGTCGAGCCGGCAGCCGACGGATCGTCGGTTCGGCTCCGGCCCCTGGCGCCGCTCGAGGCGGGCGTCGTATACCGGTTCACCCTGGCCGGGAGGGACGGGCGACCGGTCGACAGCTGGGCCTTCCAGGCGAAGCAGGCCGTGCAGATCGTGGCCACCGTCCCTCGGGATACCGAAACCGACGTCCCGCTCGACACCGGCATCGAAATGACGTTTGACCAGGACGGCACGGTCGATGCGGCATCGCACGTCACGATCCGGCCCGCGACCAAGGGCCGATTCGAGCAGCGCGGCCGCACGCTCGTGTTCATCCCGACGCGCCTGCGGGCCGCGACGGTCTACACGGTCACGGTCAAGCGCGGGATCGCGGTCAAGGGGACCGGCGAGGTGCTCGCGCAGGACGTCCGATTCCGCTTCGAGACCGCGGCTCGTGCCGGCACGCGCGACGCGATCTTCTC
Source organism: uncultured Chloroflexia bacterium (assembly GCA_963788235.1). Classification (GTDB taxonomy): domain Bacteria; phylum Chloroflexota; class Limnocylindria; order Limnocylindrales; family CSP1-4; genus SPCO01. Next base: position 304,629 of record CAWBFV010000008.1, read on the forward strand.
GTTTCCGGATCAACTGATGGAGGTCGCCACCGCCGGGCGCGCCGACCTCCCGATCTGGGCGTACCGGGAGACCGGCCCAAGGCCGACGACCGCACGGATCGAGGTCTATCGACTCACCGGGATCGGAGCGGCGATCGATGCGTTCCACGCGCTCCGAGCGTCCGCCCGCTGGGCGCGATGGTCCACGGATGACGCCGTCTCGACCGGTGGTCTCCGTCGGGTCATGGCGTTCGATGCCCAGCTTCGACGCGGTTCCGACTCGTTGTGGTTCAGGCTGCCGGCTCGGCTCGCGCCGGGTTGGTACCTGGTCCAACGCCCCTCACCGAAGCGACCGACGCAGGTCGTGCTGCAGGTCACCGACGTCGCTGGATACCTGACCGTGTCCGAGAGCCGGACGCTCGTCTGGGCGAACGACCTCGCGAACGGTCGCGCGCTCGATGGTGCGACGGTGACCCTCGGGAACGACGCACTGGGCCGCACCGATGCGTCGGGGTTGCTCCTCACGATGACCCCGACACAGCTGTCGTCCGATCCTGTTTCCAGCGCAACGAGCGGCACCACGGCTCCCGAACCGGTGGTCGTGGTGACCACGGTCGATGGACGGGCGATGTTCTTGCCGGCGGCCGAGCAGGATCGATACGGTGAGTCGTACGGCTACGAGTCCGTCGGCTCCGACGATCACTGGCTCACGTTCCACACCGATCGCCTCGTCTACCGACGGACGGATACCGTGCACGTCTGGGGCGTCATCCGCGACCGAGCCAGCGGCGCCGTACCCGCGAACGTCGACGTCCAGCTCGTCACGAGCACCGGCTCGTCGCAACGGCCGTCGATCGCGTCGTTCACCGCGCGACCCGGGCCGACTGGAGCGTTCACCGGCTCACTTGCACTGCAGGACCTGCCAGAGGCGCCGTACGAGGTCGTCCTGCGCGTCGGCTCGACGGTCGTCGGCTCGACGAGCCTCGAGGTCGACCGGATCCTCAAGCCCGCGTACCGGCTCGGCGTCGACACCGGCCGCAACGTCTACATCCAGGGCGACCGGATCAGGATCACGACCCGTGCCTCGTTCTACGAGGGCTCTCCGGTCCCGGGCGTCCCCCTGCGGATCGACGGCGCCATCGCCCGCAACGTGAAGACCGATGCCAGCGGCACGGCGGTCTATCGGACCACAGCGCGCGTCGATCCGGATCTCGAATACGAGGCGTTCGAGGAGCAGTCCATCTCCGTGGATCCGGCTCGCGCCGAGGAGGGCGACATCGCCGGCAGCTCGAAGGCGTTCGTCGTCTACCCGAGCACGCGGACGATCGACGCGACAGCGACGGTACGGACGGGACGCGTCCGAGTCACGGGCAAGGTCCACCTGCTTGACCGGGACCGGATCGAGGCCGAGATCGCGGCCGGCGGATCGGCGTACGACGTCGACCCGCGCGGGAAGCCGGTCGCCGGCGCCACAGTCACCGTGTCATTCGTGGATTACGAGTCCCAACGCCTCCAGGTCGGGACGGAATACGACTGGATCGAAAAGCGGGTCGTCCCGGTCTACGAGTATCGCAACCACGAGAACTCGCGCCGGACGATCAAGGTTCGGACCGCTGCCGATGGGTCATTCGGAACCTCGATCCCCGACTCGGGCAGGCAGCACGACTACTCGATCCAGGCCAAGGTCGGCGATCGCGACGGCCATTCGGTCGGCGTGCAAACCTGGGCAAGTGGCGATCGCGCCGAGACCGAGCTCAATGACTACGCCTACCTGGAGCCGACGACTGCGCCCAGCAAGCCCTCGGACGGCTACGCCGTCGGCGACGCCATCGACCTGACGTTCCACGCGAATCGACCGGCCGGGACCGGCCGCTACCTCTTTGCATTCGCCCAGCGCGGGCTGCGCGACGCGGTCGTCCAGCGGACGGGCCGGCTGCAGACCGAGTTCCGGTCGTGGGCCGTGCCCAACATGGCGATCCTCGCCGTGCACTTCACCGGCACCCGCTACGTCAGGGCCGACGAGTTCGAGGCCCGGTTCCGCAGCAGCGACCGCGCGATCGACGTCGACCTCTCGACCGACCGCGCGCGATACGGACCCGGCGACGCGGTCTCGGTCGATATCCAGACCCGCGACCGGTCCGGGAAGCCGATGGCCGCCGCGGTCGTGGTCCAGGCCGTCGACGTCAAGATGTTCGCGATCGGAGCGGCGGAGGAGGCCGAACCGCTGTCCGACCTGTACGCAGCGGTCGGGAGTGGCATCCGCCTGACATCGGTCTCGCATCGCGTCCAGCAACAGTTGGGCGGCGAGGGCGGAGATACGGGTGGTGGCGATGGCGATGCTGTTCGCCGCGAATTCCGGGATGCCCTGCTCTTCGAGCTCGTCCAGACGGGCAGTGACGGACGTGCCCGGGCGACGTTCCGATTGTCGGACGACCTGACGTCGTGGCGCGTGAGCGCGGCTGCCGTGAACGCCGACCTGTGGGCTGGGAGCACGTCCATCGATGTCCCGGTCGGATTGCCGTTCTTCGCAGACGCGTCGATCGCACCCGAGTATCTCGCGGGCGACCGTCCCTCGATCCAGGTACGTGCCTATGGCTCAGCGCTGGCGGCGGGATCCGAGGTGCGGATCGCGGTGGAATCCACCAGCCTCGGACTGGCGAAGCAGACCTTCCGCGCAAAGGCCTTCGGGACCGTGACGGTGCCCCTCCCGAAGCTGACACGTGGCGCGCACACGCTCACCGTTACCGCGACCTCGGGCAGCGGAGCGACGATGATCAGCGACACGCTGACGCGATCGTTCACCGTCCGGGAGTCGCGCCTCGAGCGAACCAGGACGGCCCTCGTCGACGGCGCCGGTGGCAAGCCGATCCCAGGTGGCGCCGGTCTGACGACCCTCGTCGTGGCCGACGCAAGCGCCGGCAGGTACCTCCCGATGCTGCTCGGCGTCGCCGGGGGCGATGGCGCCCGCCTCGAGCGGGCGCTCGGCGCCGCGATGGCGTCGGCATTGCTGTCGCGCCACTACGGGGGATCCGAGGGCGCCCCGCCGGCCGGCGACTTCGACGGCACGGCCTATCAGGTCCCCGGTGGCGGGATCGCCCCGGTCCCGTACGGGAGTGCCGAACTCCGATTGACGGCGCTCGTCGCGATCGTCGCACCCGAGCGCTTCCACGCAGGCTCGCTTCGGACCTACCTGGACTCCGTGTTGGCGAACCCGAAGTCGACCCGCGAGCGGCGCGTCTACGCGCTGGCCGGGCTGGCGGGCCTCGGAGCCCCGGTGCTGCCCCAGCTGCAGGCTGCAGCGGCCGATCCCAAGCTCACGATCCGCGAGTCGCTCATGACCGGTCTCGGTGCCGCAGCGATCGGCGATGCGGGGACCGCGCGCGCGATCGCCGCCTCGCTGTGGGCGAGTCACGGCGAGGAGACCGCAGGTCAGGCGAGACTGCGGGTCGGCGAGGATGCCGACGACGTCACCGATGCAACGGCCTTGATGGCGGTCCTTGCCGCCGCGATCGGGGATGCCCGGGCGCCGGCGCTGTGGGCGTATGTCGAGGCGAACCCGAGCGCCACTGGACCGTATGAGCTGTTCGGGGTCGCCTTCGTCGAGCACCTGATCGATCGCCTCCCTGTGGAGCCGGCGAGCTTCGCCTACGTCCTCGATGGCCAGCGGACGGTGATCGAGCTCGATACCGGTCATTCGTTCCAGCTCGCGCTGACCGCGCCGCAGCGATCCGCGCTCAGGATCGAGCCGATCGGTGGCTCGATCGTCGTGACGTCGACGTGGCGCGAACCCGTCGCCGCATCGTCGATCAAACGCGATCCGACCATCGCCATCACTCGCTCGCGGACGCCAGCGGACATCAGGACGTCGGACCTGGTGCGCGTCGACCTCAGGGTCACCGTCGATGCGAAGGCGCCGACGGGCTGCCTCGTGGTCACGGAGCTCGTGCCATCCGGCCTGATCCCGATGGGCCCGATGACGCGCTGGTATTACGGCGACGAGGACAGTCGTCCTGCTGGCGGCGTGGCGAGTCCCGTGTCGGTCGTCGGTCAGCGCGTCACGTTCTGTGCCGAGCCGACGAAGAAGCATCGGACCGTCCTGCTTCGCTATTACGCGCGGGTGATCTCGCCTGGGCGCTATGTCTGGGAGCCGGCCATCGTCGAATCGCCGACCGACGCGGCTCGGGCAGCGATGACCAAGGTGACCGCGATCAGGATCCGCTGACCAGGGCGATCAGCGCAGCGTCCTGGCCGCGTGTCGCTCCAGCCGCGCGAGCGCTTCGGGCAGGTCCGTGCGCCCGAAACCCAGCCGGAAGTGGTTGCCGCCGAAGCCGAACTGCGAGCCGGGCAGCAACAGCACGCCCTCGGCTTCGACGAGCCCGGCGGCCCACTCGTCGATGCCGACGCCTGGCACCGTCAGCCGTGGGAAGCCGACCGAGCCGGCCCGCGGTCGCACCCAGGTGAACCGATCGGTCCATTCGTCGAAGAAGGCGTCGAGGCGCTCGAGGTTGGCGGACACGATCGCCCGTGACCGGACAAGCACCGCGTCGCGCGCGCGCAGACCGATGAGCGCCAGCACCTCGGACGGCGCCGACGAGCAGATCGTCGTGTAGTCCTTGAACGAGGCGCACCGCGCCAGGAGCGCCCGGTCGTGCGTCGCCAGCCAGCCGATCCGCAGCCCGGCCATCGCGAACGACTTCGACATGACGCCGAGCGAGATCCCTCGCTCGAGGGCGTCGGCTCCCGCCGGCAACCGGTCGCCCTCGTCGAACTCGAGAAATCGATAGACCTCGTCGACCAGCAGGTGCGCCCCGGTCGTCCTCGGCGATGGCCACCAGCGCGTCGAAGGCCGCCCGATCCGGGAGCATCCCGGTCGGATTGTGCGGGGCATTGACGACGATCAGCTTCGTCGCGGGCGTGACCTGGCGGCGGAGCAGGTCGATGTCGAGCGCCCAGCCCGCGTCCTCGCGGAGCTCGTGGAGCGTGACGTCGGCGCCGGTCGACCGCGCGACCTCATACAGGCTCTGGTAGCCGGGCCAGGTCACGATCGCGTGATCGCCCGGCCCGAGCATGACGTTGGCGAGGCAGAAGATCGCCTCTTCGGCCCCCGCGAAGACCAGGACGTCGTCGGCGTCGAGCCCGTCGTAGAGCGACGCGATCTCGCGGCGCAGCAACGGGTGACCCGTCGACTCGGTGTAGCCGAGCGTGAGCCCGTCCCACATCGCCCGGGTCTCGGCATCGGCCAGCGCGAGCAGCTCGGCCATCGGCATGCCCTGGACGTCGGAGGCACACAGGAGGTGGTCGACGGCGAATTCCCATCGGGCGAAGTAGCGCTCGAGGGCGAAGTCGGCGATGCGCATCGCGGGCATCATCGCGCACCATCCGGCGCGGCGACGTCATGTATCCGCGCCGGTATCCTGCATCGCATGGCCGATGGCACGATCGTGATCGCTGGCTCGCCGACCGCGTTGGGTGGGCATTTCGCGGGGATGGATCGCGGACCCGCGGAGCTGCGGCACGCTGGGCTGTGGGATCGCCTGGGTGGGCGACCCGCATTCATCGGCACCACATGGCTGGACCACGGCGACGCTGCCAACGACCCGGGCTGGGTCGCCGACCCGGATCCGCGCGCAAAGAACCGCGACTTGATCGTCGCGTACCTCGGGCGGTTGGCGACGCACGTCGAGGCGGGGCTGACACAGGCCGGCGACGGGGCACGCCTCCTGGCGATCGGTGGCGACTGCACGACCCACCCGGGCTCGATGGCCGGGATCCGGCGCGCGCAGACCCGGCATCCGCCTCGGCCTCGCCTGGTTCGACGCGCACGGCGACTTCAACACGCCCGACACCACGCCGTCCGGCAACGTCTGGGGCATGCCGTTCGCGATGGCGTGTGGCCGTGGCGACCCCGACCTGGTCCGCGGCCTCCGAGGGACCGTCCGTTCGCGAGCTCGATGCCGGGCTGTTCGGCGGTCAGGTCCTCGACGAGACCGAGTCGCGCATGCTGGCCGCCAGCGGCGTGGCCCAGTTCGGGTCAGGGATGCTCGCCGATGACGCCGGCCAGGCCGCCGTGGGCGCCTGGGCCGCCGCGGTGTCGGCGCGGATCGACGCGTGGTACATCGCGTTCGACCTCGACGCGCTCGACGCCTCCGGCCACTGGGCCGTGGCGATGCCGGAGCCCGACGGGCTGTCGCTCGACGATGCCGTGCGGACGATCCGTGCGATCGCCACCAGCGGCGCGCCGGTCATCGCCTTCGGGGCCACCGCCGCGATGCCACGCGAGGGCGGGGACATGGACGCCACGACGAACGCGGTCGTGGCACTCACGGAGGCCGCGCTGGCCACGACCTGATCAGTCGAGGCGGATCAGGGCTCCCGTGAACGCGGCGAACTGGGCGTCATCGAGCCCGTCACCGATCGCCAGCCAGCTGATCTGCTCGCCGCGGTCGACCACGGCCGCGATCCGGCCATCCGCCAGGTGGAGCAGCGTCGCGGTCTGATCGCCGAACGCCGCGTTCCCGAATTCGTTGCCGTCCGGGACGCAGCCGTCGGCGGCGGTGCAGAACGTGCCCTCGAGGAGCTGGAACGTGGCGCCGCCAGGTCCTCGGTACGTGATGTCGATCATCTGGCCCCTGTACGCGCCTTGGACGACGACCCAGCGGGCCGGGAGCGACGGGCAATAGACGGGCCACGACATCGCCTTCGCGGCGTTCCCCCAGAACGTTCGGTTGTCGTCGTTGCCGGCGCAGCCCGCAACGGAGCCGGCGCCACCCGACGGCGAGGCGCTCGGGCTCGTCGCGGCGGTGGGAATCGGTGTCGGGGCCGGCGTCTCGGGAGCCGTGCTCTCCGGAGCCGTCGATTCGGACGCCGGGGCGGAGCTGGGCGCGCTGGACGGCGTACCGGTCGCGCTCGGGGCGCCTGAACTCGACGACGGCGCCGCAGCCGGCGTGTTCGAGCCGATGCAGGCGCTCACGGCGATCGCGAAGAGGATGGGAACGAGCAGGTGGGACCGGCGATACACCTGGCCTCGGCGGCCCGGCGCCCTCGATCGGGGTCGCGTCACGTCCCGGAGGGTAGCACGGGTCGCCGCGGGATGGCCCGGCCGCGGCGATGGTGACGCGCGTCGCCGTGCCCGGCGCCGGAACGCGACCGAGATCGACCGGCCGGTCGAGCGCGAACGCCAGCGCATGCATCAGCGGACCGGCGTGCGTGACGACGACGGCGTCCCGTCCCGCGGCGAGCAGATCCGACCACGCGGCAGCGACCCGGGCCTCGAGGGCCGACGCGGTCTCGCCGCCTGGCCAGTCGATGCTGGCCGAGCCAGCGAGCACCGCCGACGCGATGTCGGGCGCGACGCGTTCCAGCTCCTCGAACCGAAGCCCCTCGGCGATGCCGAAGTCGGTCTCGAGCCAGCGCGCATCGCGCTCGATCTCGAGCCCGCCGGCTGCAGCGGCGATCGCGCGAGCGGTCGCGGTCGGCCCGACGCGACGGGCTCGTCACGATCCGCGTCGTCGACACCAGCGTCGGGCCGAGCCGCCGGCCGAGGTCGGCCGCTTCCACGATCCCGGGGCGGTTGAGCGGCGGGTCGCTGCGACCGCAGTAGCGCCGGCCGGACCAGCTCGTCGAGGCGTGGCGGACGAGCACGATCTCCATGCTGGCGTGCTCAGGCTTCCGGCGCGGACGGGCCGGACACCCGGGCCGAGGCGAACGTCGCCATCTCGTCCCGGATCGCGATCGCCGCATCGATCAGGCCGAAGGCCAGTGCTGCCCCGGTCCCCTCCCCCAGCCGGAGCTCCAGGTCCAGCAACGGATCGAGGCCGAGGTGGCGGAGGGCGATCCGGTGCCCCGGTTCGACGCTCCGGTGGGCCGCCAGCATCCGCGCTGGCGCTGCCGGCGCGAGACCCGCTGCGAGCAGTGCAGCAGCTCCCGTGATGAACCCGTCGAGCACGACCGGGATCCTGGCACCGACCGCGCCGAGGATCACCCCGACCAGTGCCGCGATCTCCAGTCCGCCCACCGCGGCGAGCACGCCGATCGGGGTCGTTCGGGTCCGGCCGGTGCCGCTCCAGCGCTGCCTCGATGACCGCGATCTTGCGCAGGTGCGTCGGCATCGTCGATGCCGGTCCCGCGCCCCGTGACGTCGGCCGGTGCCGTGCCGGTCAGCGCGGCGGTGACGGCGCTCGCGGCCGTGGTGTTGCCGATGCCCATCTCGCCGATCCCGACGAGCTCGACCCCGTCGCGACGGAGGTCGGCGACGACCTCGACGCCGACCGATATCGCGGCAAGGGCATCGTCGCGCGACATCGCGGGGCCGACCGACAGGTCGTCGGTGCCGGGTCGGAGACGACGATCCACGAGCCGACCGCCGCGTTCGCCGGCGGGAGGGCCGGTCGGGATGGCGCCCGCGACACCGACGTCGACGACGGTCACCTCGGCGGCGACCCGGGCGGCCAGGACGTTGATCGCGGCGCCACCGGCGACGAAGTTGGCGACCATCTGGGCGGTGACATCCGTCGGGTACGCGGACACGCCCTGACGCGTGACGCCGTGGTCCGCGGCGGCCACCACGATCGCCTTGCGCGCCACGGTCGGCCGGGGCGTGCCGGTGACGCCGGCGAGCCAGATCGCGATCGACTCGAGGCGACCGAGGCTGCCCGGCGGCTTGGTCAGGCCGTCCAGGATCGCGCCGCTCGCCGCCATCGCGCCAGCGTCGAGCGGGCCGAGGGCCTGGATCGTATCGACCGCTCGCCGGACGATCTGGTCGTCCGCGCTCACGCCGTCGGTGGGCCCTTCAGGACGACCGGGAGACCGGCCACGAAGAGATACGCCTCGTCGGCGATCGCCGCCAGCCGCTGGTGGGCGATCCCGACCAGGTCGCGGTAGGCGCGCGCGTTCGGATGCATCGGCACGATGCCCAGGCCGACCTCGTCGCTGACGACGACCACCGGCCCCGGGCGCGCCTGGATCGCCGCGAGCGCCTCGGCGACCGGGCCGTCGAGCAGGCGATCGATGTCCGGGGCCTCGTCGTCGCCGAGCACCGAGCTGAGCCACAGCGTGAACCCGTCGAGCAGGATCGGCTCGGCATCGTCGACCGACCGGATCGCGGCGGCCAGATCCGCGCCGACGTCGATCGTCGGCCAGTCGGCCGGTCGCTCGGCTCGGTGCCGACGGATCCGGTCGTCGAGCTCCGGGTCGCCATGCCAGGCGGTGCCGAGGAACGAGGCACGACCGTCGCCGGCGAGTCGGCGCGCCGCCGCCAGGCCGAACCGGCTCTTGCCGCTCCGGGTACCGCCGAGCGCGAGGATCAGCGGAGACGCCACGTCAGCGGATCGCGATCGCCGTCGCGCCGAGCATCGATACGAGCGCGAGCTCGATCGACGCGCCCAGGACGTCGCCGTCGAGGGATCCGCGCCGCAGGGCGACGAGCCAGGTGACCACCCCGCCAGCGGCGGCACCGATCGCGAGAGCGATGGCGAGGCTCGGCCTGGTCGCGATGCCGAGGGCCACGACCGCCGCGACGGCCGTCACGAGCGCGACCGTCACCTGGGCAGTCGAGATGCGGCTTGCGAACCACGATCCGAAGCCGTCCGGTGTCGCCGGCTCCGGCGTGGCCCAGACCAGCGCGACCGGCAGCACGCGTGACACGCCGGCCGCGGCGACGAGCGTCCAGGCGGCATCGATCGGGGCGCTGGTCGTCGCGATGCTCGCGAGTGCCGCGACGTCGGCGGCGAGCACCAACACGACGGCGGCCAGCCCGCCGGGTCCGACCGCCGGGTCCTTCCTGGCTCGCTCCGCGGCTTCGGCATCGCGCGCCACCAGCGCATCGGCCGTATCGGCCAGCCCGTCGAGGTGCATCGCGCCGCTCAAAACGGTCAGCACGGCGATCGCGGCGATCGATCCGAGGACCGGCTCGTCCGCCGGACCGGCAAGGACGACGAGCGGGATCGCCGCCACACCGGCCAGCAGCACCCCCACGATCCCGAAGGCGGCGGCGCCCGGCCGATCGACGCTCGCCGTCGCGACCGGGATGCGCGTCAGCAGCCCGATCGCCGCCCGCGATTCCTCGGCGACCCGCGCGATCACGCGGCACCGACTGGCAGCCGGACGAGCGCCGGGTCGACGCCGAAGACGCCGCGGATCCGACCGGCGTCAAGGACCTCCGACGGCGATCCGTCGGCGACGATCCGACCGCCGTCCAGTACGACGACCCGCGGGAAGAAATGCGCGGCCAGGGCAAGGTCGTGCAGGACCGCCAGCACGGTCGTGCCGTCGCGCTCGTTCAGCTCGACGAGGAGCTCCATCACCTCGACCTGATGGCGGATGTCGAGGTGCGCAGTCGGTTCGTCGAGGACCAGGATCGGTGCCGCCTGGGCGAGCGCGACGGCGATGAAGACGAGCTGGCGCTCGCCCATCGACAGCTCGCGGACGTCGCGGTGCCGGAGCGACCCGATCCCGACCCGGTCGATCGCGCCGTCGACGGCCGCGACGTCGGTGGGCCGGAGTCCGTTGAGTGGCGGCTCGTGCGGGAGCCGGCCGAGCGCGACGACGTCCTCGACCGGCATCGCGAACGGCAGATCGGCGAGCTCCGGAACGACCGCGATCGTCCGGGCAACGGCCCGCCGGTCAACGGATCCGATCGGGTCGCCACACAGGTTGACGCCGCCCGAGCGTGGCTCGAGGACACCGGTGAGCGCGCGCAGGAGCGTCGACTTGCCGGCCCCGTTGGGACCGACCAGGGCCAGGCGCTCGCCGGCGCGGATGACCAGGTCTCCGCGGTCGACGATGATCCGCGGCCCGTACGCGATCGTCACAGCCGACGCCGCGAGGATCGGCTCCGGCGTCGAGTCGGGGATCGGCTCGAACGCGGTCACAGCTCGTACCCCGACCGGCTCCGGCGAAGCAGGAACAGGAAGAACGGCGCTCCGAGCAGCGACGTGACCACGCCCACCGGCACGTCGCCGAACAGCCGGGCGACGATGTCCGCGGCACTCAACAGTCCGGCACCGAGGATCGCGGAGAGCGGCACGACCCGGCGACCCTGCGGCCCGACCGCCAGCCGCACGACGTGCGGCACGACGAGCCCGACGAACCCGATGAGCCCGCTGATCGCGACGGCCGCCGCGGTGGCCATCGATGCCAGGCCGAGCAGGATCCCGCGCTCGCGGCGGACGTCGAAGCCGAGATGCCTTGCCGCCGCGTCGCCGAGCAGCAAGCCGTCGAGCACCCGGCTCCTGGCCATGATCAACAGGCAGGCCCCGGCGATCAGGGGCGTCGCGACAAGCAGCCGCGTCCACGAGGCGCCCCCGAGCCCGCCGAGCAGGAAGGAGAAGATCTGGCGCAGCTCGACGCCTGACACGTACATCGCCATCGTGAGCAGCGCCGCGAGGACCGAGCCGACCGCGTAGCCAGTCAACAGCAATCGGGTGAGCCCGCCACTCCCGCTCGTACCTCCGAGCCGGAAGACGACCCACGCCGAGACGAGCGCGCCCAGGAAAGCGAGCCCGTGGAGCAGCCCGAACTCGACGAGGACGAGCTGGATCGGCAGCAGGACGGCAACGGCGGCCCCGAGCGCGGCACCGGAGGCGGTGCCGAGGACATACGGATCGGCCAGCGGGTTGCGCAGCAGGCCCTGGAACGTCGCGCCGGCGACCGCCAGACCGCAACCGATGACCATCGCCGTCAGGACCCGCGGCAGCCGGAGGTCCCACACGATCGCCTCGGTCGCCGGCGACCAGGTGGCACCGGTATCGATGCCGAACGCCCGCCACAGGATCACCCCGACGGTGTCGAGCGGCCCGATCCGGACCGAGCCGAGACCAACGCCCAGGACCAGCAGGACGACCAGCGCAACGAGACCGCCGACCGCGATCGCCAGCGGCCGGTGCCGGAAGCGAGCTCCGGCGCCGGCGTCGATGTCGCGGGTCACGGTCGTCGCGGCCATCCGCTATGGCGCCGGCGGCAGCGTGAGGTCGGGCCAGATGGCGGCGGCGAGGCTGCGCAGACCGGTCGGCAGGCGCGGACCGGGACGCGTGATCTCGATGTCGTTGACGGGCCGGACGTCCTTGCTCTTGACCGCCGTCATGGCGCTCCAGCCGGTCCGCTTCAGGACCGATTCCGGCGTCGGGTCGTAGAACGGGTTCGTGCCGAGGACGATGATCTGCGGGTCGCGCTGGATCAGCGTCTCGAGCGGGATCTGGTAGCTCGCGGGGTCTCCGGTCGTGATCGCGTCGGCGCCCGCCAGCGTGACCATCTCGGCCACGAACGAGTCGTCCGCCGGCGCGTAGATCGCCCCGGTCGTGTCGTCGTAGCCGATCTCGTAGTAGACGCGGGGCTTGGTGCCGCCCGCCGAGACGGCCGTGGACACGGCCTGCATGTCGGTGCGCATCTTCCTGGTGAGGGCGTCGGCGGCGTCCACGGTGCCCGTCGCGGTCCCGAGCAGCTCGATGTCGGCGTAGACGCCGTCGACGGACTTCGCATACACGACGACGACGGGCACCTTCAGCGAGCGGAGCTTGGTGATCGAATCGGCCGGGGTGAAACCCAGCCCACCGGCGATGACCAGATCGGGCTCCAGGGCGACGACCTTCTCGACGTCGACCTTGTCGAACGTGGCGACGTGCGGCAGCGCCTTGGCCGCATCGGGGTAGTCGCTGCCGCCGTCGGTGGCGACGATCCGATCGCCGGCGCCGAGCTCGAACAGGATCTCGGTGGTCGCGGGCGTCATCGACACGATCTTCTGGGGTGCTGCGGGCAGGTCGACGGCGGTGCCCTCGTCGTCGGTGACGGTGACGGGGAACGCAGCGACGGGCGTCGCCTCCGCTGTCGGACTCGCCGACGGCGCGAGCGTCGGCGTCGCGGCGACGGATGGGCTGGCGGTCGCGCCGGCACTCGAGCAGGCGGCGAGCAAGCCGACGAGGACGGCGACGAGGATCAGCGTGACGCCGGGGCGTCGAGAACGGGCGGGCATCGAGATCTCCGGAGCGATGTGGGCGAGCCGGAGGGGTCGCGTGGCACGCGAAACCCCTCGCTTCGATGTCGTCGAAGGGAGGGGTCAGGTGATGCGGTGCACGGTCCTGCCTACCTTTCTCTCGAAGGTTCGAGCATGCACCGTGGGCCGGCGACCGGACTTCCGCCCGAGGGCGGTTCACCGTAGCGGGACTGTGCCGGAATCACACCGGCTTCGCGGCCTCACGGCGTTCGACGGAACGTCGGCCGGAGCGTAGCACACCGTCGCGCGCACTCCCTCCGCACCGATAAGTCGCCGATAAGCGGTGGTCCATAGGATGCGGACCTCGCCTCCCCGCCGGCATCCGACTCCGCCGGCTGGAGGTCACCGAGATGGTGGAGTCACGATGGTTTCGACGCGCCGGACCCGGCGTCGCGGCGATCGGTGCTGTCGCGCTGGTCGCGTCGACGACGTTGGGTGCCCCACCGGCCGCATGGCGGCCACCGGCCTGCGCCGGGCCGGCCCACATCGGGTCGGTTCCGACGGGCGCCTGGTATCGACTGGACACGCGGATCGTCGACGGCGTGAACGCCGGCCAGCGACTGTCGGTCGGCCTGGCCGGCACGACCGGTGTGCGGTCGCTCGATCTCGACCCGGAGTCGTTCGCGGCAGGACCCTTCGCAGGCGCGGTGCTGGAGGGCACGGATGACGGCGCCGCGTCCCAGCTGTCCCTCATCGACGTCGACGCCGGCTGCGCATGGCCACTCGGTCGGGCGACGGACGTCGTACGCCGGGCCACGCTGTCCCCGGACGGGTCGGCGATCATCGAGTTCCGCGTGGCCCGCCGGACGCGCGCCGACCTCGGCGTCTGGCGCCGCAGGATCGACGGGCGTGGCGCGGCGGAGCGGATCCTGCCGCCGATCCCGGCGGACGATCGGTTCGGCCCCACCTGGCTCACCGAGCTCTCGTGGAGCGACGACGGCTCGCTGCTCGCGGTCCAGTCCTGCGGCGAGGTCGCGTGTCGCGTTCGCTGGCTCGACCTGGCTACCCGAACATCCGGTCTCGTGGCCGACCCGGGTCTCGGCGACATGATCGCGATGACGCGCGATCGGATCGTCGCCCACGGGGCGTGCCGCGGCCTTCCCTGCTCGATCAAGTCGCGCACGTTCGCCGGCGGGACCGCAACGACGCTGATCGCCGAGGCAGGCCAGGCCGTCGTGGTCCACGACGCTCGCGGTGCCGGGCGCATCATCTATGAAGCCGACCCCGACGGGCGGACCCTCCGCTCGGTCGGACTCGATGGCGCGGGCGATCAAGCGATCGCCGCCGATCTCACTGGTCGACGGCTCATCGCCGGACCGTCGTGGGCCGGGGGCCATGCACAGCTGCCAATCGGCTGGATCGCGTTCGGGCCTAATGGTCGCCTGCCGATCGACGGCCCGATCGGGGCCTCCATCCGCCGCATCTCGGACGGTCGCACCGTCCCGTTCAGCGAGGTGCAGCGATGACGCTCCGACCGACCGGCGCCCGCCGGCCTGACCGCCACAGCCATCGCCGTCGTGCTGGCGATGACGACGGTCGCATCCGCGACTGCCCACGGCCCTGACCCGATCCTGGGCGGTGGCCGCTTCACCCAGGATGAGGTCCTGTCATTCCGCTGGCGCGCGGGCGCAGAGCCGCCGACGGCGATCAAGACCGCGATCCGCGATGCGGCGGATGACGTCGGCCAGAGCCGTGCATCGCGGGCCGCGACGTTCGCCTACAGCAGCTCGGGAGCCAACCCGATCGGTTACGGCACGGGCACCTGCGGCGTGAACGGCATCGGCTGCTTCACCAGAAGCGCGCCCGACACCTTCACGATGTGGCTCCGGGAGCACGGACGCGTCTACGACTGGGGCACCCTCCGCTGGTGCCAGATGCTGACGACCGTGACCAACGGCTGTTACGACGCGGAGACCATCGCCCTCGACGAGTTCGGCCACGTCGAGATCCTTGACCATCACGGCAACTACGCGGATGACAGCGACTACGAGGACGCCGTCGTCCAGACGTTCTCGCGGACCCGACCCAAGGCCGGGTACAACGCCCATGCCTTCGCGCCGTGCGACACGGCCACCCTGCAGCTCCAGTACGACATCGCGTCCGCGTCCTCACTGATCTCGAGCTGTCTCGATCTGGCCACGGTGCTGACACTGGAGGCTGGTTCGTCGCTCGTCGGCGATGGCGGTGTCGTCAAGTTCACCGCGATGCTGCGGACCGTGACCGACGCGGATTACGTGCGCCTCTCCGCGAACTACCTCTCGAAGCGCGTCGTTCGATTGCAGCGGCGCCCGTCGGGCTCGACGACGTGGACGACGCTCGCCACGATGGTGTCCGGCTCGCCCACGGGCTCCTATACGGTGTCGATCGGCCTCCACGCGACCGCCGATTACCGCGCGGTCTTCTCGAAGCCGTCCAACGAGGGCCTCCGCGGCGACACCAGCGGCACGGTCCAGGTCCGGGTCCTCCCGTGCACCTACATCTGTCCCTTGTCGGTCGAACGCTGAATGCCAGGAGGCTCGGACATGCGTTCCAGGCTGTGCCACGCAGCATCCGCGGCGTGCGCGATCCTCATCGTCGTGGCCTGCTCGACATCAGCGGGGTCGAGCGGGTCCGCGCCGTCGGTCGCATCGAAACTCCCCGTTGCCGGAACCGCCACGCCGACCGCCGTTCCGACGTCTGATGCGACGGCTCCCGCAGGACCGCCGACCGCCGCCCTCGCCGTCGATGGTGGCGACCCGGTCGACGGTCAGCTCGGGTCGTACGTCTGGGGCGACGGCGGCTCCGACAGCCCGTGGCTCCACGGCGCCTCGATCACGGTCGGGGCTCGAGAGCCATTGAGCCTCGCGCTTCGGCCCGACGAGCCGATCGCCAAATGGTCAGCTCGGTTCGTGGCCGCGACCGCAGAGGCACCCGGCGGCGCGACATCACTCGGTGAGGGTGCGGGCCCGCCACGGTTCGACGCGCCAGCGCCTGGCTCATGGACCGTCGAGGTCCACCTGGTCTTCGCCGACGCCGCCGGCAACGCGAGCTACTTCTGGCAGCTCACCGTCCGGTGACGGCGCCCGCCGGCGCCGCCGCCCGAACTACCGAGCGCGCCGACTGGGCGGTGTCCGGCGAAGGCGCGAGCGAGCACGGCAGCGAGCGCACCCCAAGGTGCGTGAGCGATGAGCGGAGCCGAGCAACGCCCGCCGGCGCCGCACCCGGCGCGCCGTGGTTGGCGCCGCGAGAACCTCAGCTGGCGACGGGGGTGCCGGAGGCGAAGATCGAGACCTGGGCGTCCTCGGGCAGCATCACCCCAAAGACCTTCTGCAGGGACAGGAGGTGGACGCACGATCCCCAACTCTCGAAGTAGTGGCAGGTGCAGCGCCACTGACCGGCGTCGAGGGCGACATGATGCGTGTCGTTGTCGCCGCGGAAGGTGAGGGAGAGACGATCGATGGTGATCCGATCGAGCTCTCGCGCGTAGCGATTCGCCTTCTCGACCTTGCCGATCAGGGAACTGTGCATCGTGCCGAACCTCCGTCGCCCGAGGGGCGCTCCCGAGGCCGCCGTCCGGTCATGCACCTTCGACCGGTGATGGCGGTCGCGTCCCTGACAGCCTACACCCCGAGGCCCGTCCGGTCACCCCCAAATCGTCCCCCGATCAGGGCGCGTTGGTCCCCTCGCGGCCATAGTCGTCCTCGATCCGGACGACATCGTCGAGCTCCGGGGTCGAGACCTCGATGAGCTCGCATCGCTCGATCAATTCGAAGCGATGGATCCGCCCCGTCGGGATGTGCCGGTACTCGCCCGGGCCAAGCTCCTGGTCGCGGACGATGCCATCCTCGTCCTCGAGGTAGAGGCGGAGACGCCCCTCGATGACGAGGATCGATTCGTCCTTGACCTCGTGCCGCTGGAGCGAGAGGCGCTTGCCGGTCTCGATCACCAGCCGCTTGCCGACGTAGCGATCGGTGAGGGCCCAGATCAGCTCGTGGCCCCACGGCTTGTCGACCCGACGAGCCCCGGCGGGCGCCCCCGACGTCGCTTCGCTCACGATCCGCGCACCAGCCGCTCACCGGCGGCGAGCATCGCATCGCGACCTTCCGGCGTGGTCGCTTCCGTGTACACGCGGACGAGCGGCTCGGTGCCGGAGGCCCGGATCAGCAGCCACGACCCATCGGCCAGGAAGAACTTGAAGCCGTCGCCCGTATCGAGCGGGACCGTCCGCGCCACCGGTTCGCCGGCCAGCTCCGACGGGCCGGACGCCGCGAGGTCGACCAGGAGCCGGCGCTTGACCTCGGGGTACTCCGATCGCTCGACGTGGACGTCGATCCTCCGATAGAACGACGGCCCCGCGATCTCGTGGAAGTGGGCCATCGCGCGCGACACCGGCCAGCGGCCGGCAGCCTTCTCGCGCAGGAAGAGGTCGAGCAGCAGCAGATCGGCATAGACCCCGTCGCGCTCCGGCAGGTGCATCCCGAAACCGTATCCTCCGGACTCCTCTGCGCCCATCATCGCGCCGGTCTCGATCATCTTCGGACCGATGAACTTGAAGCCGACCGGGGTCTCGTACGTGGCGATACCGTAGCGCTCCCCGAGGCGCGCGGCCATCGAGGTGTTGTTGACGCTCACCACGACCGGGTCGCGCCAGCCGCGATGCTCGGCCAGGTAGTACATCAGCAGACCCGTGACCTCCAGCTGATGGATGAACGTGCCGCGCTCGTCGGATGCACCCGCCCGGTCCGCATCGCCGTCGAGCAGCAGCGCGAGGTCGTACCCGCCCGCCGCCACGATCGAGAGCGCTTCGTCGACATTGGGCCGGATGGGTTCTGGATTGATGCCACCGAAGTAGGGGTTCCGCTCCTGGTGGATCTCGCGGATACGGATCCGACCGCCCTCGAGCAATCGCGGGATCCACGTGGCGCCGACGCCGTACAGCGGATCCACGAGCACCGAGATGTCCGCCGCTCGGAGCGCGTCGACATCGATCGTCCGGCGGACGAACGTCGCATAGCCCGGGAACGGATCGAACCACTCGACCAGACCGGCCGCCTCGGCATCGGCGAGCGGCCGACGCTCGATGTCGTGGCTGCCGTTGGCCGCGAGCCGCGACTCGATGACCGACAGGATCTCGGCACCCGCCGCGGCACCTGTCGGGGCCTTGACCTTGAACCCATTGTCGACCCACGGGTTGTGGCTGGCGGTGATGACGATCCCCGCAGCGGCGCCGCGCTGCACGACCTCGTACGAGCTCATCTGCGTCGGCACGGCCCCCGCGGCGATCGCGACGGGGATGTCGTGGGCGAGCAGCACCTCGGCGGCGGCCGCCGCGAAATGCTCCGAGGCGAACCGCCGGTCATAGGCGATCACCACGCCCTTCGCCGCCGTGCCCTCCGCCGCGACGTACGCGGCCACGCCGTCCGCGCAGCGACGCACGTTCTGGAAGGTGAAATCGTCGGCGATCCGCGCTCGCCAGCCGTCGGTCCCGAAGACGATCGTCGTGGGGGCGCTCGGTCCGGCGGTCGTCGTCACTCAGCCTCCCGCTTCTGCGCAGCGCTCGATGAGCTCGCGGACCCGCCCGATGTCCGGGGCCGTGCCGCGCAGCACGGCGATCGGTTGCGTGGCGGTCATGCTACCGCGGCCCAGCGGCGCGATGACGCCGAGCTGCCCGTCGACTCGCCTGACCACTAGGTCGTCGTCGCCGACCTCCACGGTTTCGCCCGCCTGCACGACCGAGCCCTCGCCTCGCGCGCCGATCGCCGCCAGCAGCGCGGTCCACGAACCGAGATCCGACCAGCCGACATCCATCGCGCCCATCACGACCCGACCGGTCTTCGCCGCGCCTTCCATGACTGCGTGATCGATCGATTTCGGCTGCTGGATCGCCTCGTAGGCAGCCTCGAGCAGCATGGGCGCGCCGACCATCGGTCGAAGGGTCTGGAGCAGCCCCGTGAACCGCCCGAGGGCCGCCGCGATCGACCCGCGCCGCCACAGGAAGATGCCGGCGTTCCAGGCGACGCCCGGCTCCTTGAGGAGCATCTCGGCTCGCTCGATGGTCGGCTTCTCCTCGAAACGATCGAGCTGGTACGCCACGAGCCCATCGACGTCCCGTTTCGTCTCGAGCTTCGGGATGAGATAGCCGTACTGGATCGCGGGTCGGGTCGTCTGGACCCCGAAAGTGACGAGCGGTTCTTCGATCTCGAATGCGTCCGTCGCAAGGCGTTCGGCCTTGTCGAGCACCGACGTGTACAAGCCTTCGGACTCCGCGGCGATGTACGCATCGGCCGGAACGACGAGCATCACGTCGTCGTCGGGCTTGTCGATCGCGATCGTCGCGAATGCGATGGCGGCGGCGGTGTTGCGACCCATCGGCTCGAGCAGGACGTGCGCGTCAGGAAGCTGGTCCCGGACGAAGCGCTCGTAGCGGCGTTCGGTGACGACGGTGATGTCCTGCGTCGGCAGCCGACGGGCGGTCGCCTGGAGCAGCGTCTCCCCGCTGGGCAGGAGCGGCAGGAAGGGCTTCGGGCGTTCCGGCCGGCTCAGAGGGTGCAGTCTGGTGCCGCCCCCGCCCGCCATGATGACGGCATACATGCACCGACCATCGTAGCGCCGCAATTCGGCGCCAGGGTCACTCGGAGATCACGACCCACTTGCCTTCCCAGATGACCCGCCGCTGCCACTCGTGGTAGCGAGTGAAGACATCGCGGAACTGGGAGACGGTGAGGTAGCGATACGGCCAGCGGTCGGCCGACGTGCCGAGCGGGCCGCTGACGTAGAGGCCGAGGAGCGTCCGCTTGTCGGGATCCTCGAGGTTCTGCGACATCCGGTAGCCGAGCACGACCCACGCGTGGGTGCCGCCGCGAACCGTGACGCCGACCGGGTGGCGGGTCCGTCGCAGCGCGTCGGCGATCGCGTTGATGGCCTTCGTCTTGTCGGTGAATGCGCGGGCGGTGTAGTTCGCATCGCCTCGCATGAAGTGGTCGAGCGACCACTCCCAGCCCTGGGGATCGTTGCCCTTGGTGGCGTACGTGTACCGGTTGTGCTGGCGCGTGAGCTTGTAGTAGTACTTCTGCGTCACGTATGTGCGATTGCTCGTGCCGCGGACCAGGTTGACCATCGACTGGGTCGCCGCCGGCACGCACCAGTAGTTCGTGTATTGGCGGACCATCGCGCTCCAGCGATAGAGGTTCAGCGCCCGGATCGTGGCCGTTGGCGACGGCGGTGGTGAGCTCGGCGTCGGCGACGGGTTGGCGGTCGGTGTCGGGTCCGGTGTGGGCGTCGGCGTTTCATCGGCTACCGGCGACGGCCCGGGTGTCGCGCTGGCAGCGGTGTCGATCGTCGGCTCAGGCGTCGGCGCCGACGTCGGCTGCGGGGTGGGGTCGTCGGTCGGATCGGGCGTCGGGTCGGCGGATGCTTCGGGCGGCGGACTCGCGTCGGCGGCCAGCGCGGACCACGGGGCGGCACCCATGACCATGAGACCAAGCGCGCCCGAGAGCATGACCCGGCGCGCGCGAGCAATGCGGGCTCCGCGGTCATCCATGCCCCTAGCCTACCGAACCCTCGCTACCCCTCGTCCAGACCCGAAGGTCCGCACCCTTGCGATATCGATGGTCCGGGCCACACGGTGCTTGCAGGCACCGTGCAGGCGTGCGCGACTAGAAGCTCGGCGGGGTGAGACAGAACAGCACGGTCACCGGGACGTCGCCGTGGTTGACGTTCCAGTGCGGCAACCGGGACGGGTATGTGATCGCATCACCCTCGCGAAGCACGTAGTGCTCGTCGGCGACCCAGAGGTCGAGGACGCCGGCCAGGACGACGACGACCTCCTCGTCGGACTCGTGGGTGTAGGGCTCGGCCCCCGTCCCCCCACCGGGCTCGATCGTCGAGAGGATGACCTGCAACCGGCCCGCCGTGTTCGAGGTCAGGAATTCGTCGACCGACTTGAGCCCCTGGTAGACGATCCGCCGGCGTGCCTCCTTGCGGACGACGCGGCCGGTGTCAGCGTCGGGTGCGAAGAGCTGGGCGATCGACAGGTCGAGCGCCCGGGCGATGCGGTGGACCGTGGCGATCGATGGGCTGGCGACGTCCCGCTCGACCTGCGACAGGAAGCTCTCGGTCACGCCGGCGCGCTGGGCGACGTCGCGCAGCGTCAGGTGGCGCGCCTGCCGAAGCGACCGGATCCGCGTGCCGAGCTGCAGCTCCTCGGTGATCACCCGCTCGAACCTCCGACTCCCCATACGGCGTTCGGGTTCCTGAAGTATAGGTTCAGCATGCCACGAGGGGGTAACCACGTGTCGGCCCAGACCTGCGAGATTCGCACGTCCTGCTCGTTGACGCGACGGGGCCTCACCCCTAGGATGCGGGGACCTGTAGCACCGCTACAGGCAAGCACGATGCCCGGCACCATCGCGCGAGGACTCGCCGTTGACCGCTTCCCCGTCGATCGACGCCAGTCGCGACGCTCCTGGCGCCGCGACCGACACGCGCCGGTCGCGCGCGGACGCCCCGGACGTCCTGATCTCGCACGTCACCAAGCGCTTCGATAGCGTGACCGCGGTCGATGCGATGGATCTCTCGATCGAACGCGGCGAGTTCTACTCGCTCCTCGGCCCGTCCGGTTGCGGCAAGACCACGACCCTGCGGATGATCGCGGGCTTCGAGCAGCCGACCGAGGGCGAGATCTTCCTGGCGGGTCAGCCCATCGCCGGGGTCCCGCCGTACCAGCGCAACGTCAACACCGTCTTCCAGCACTACGCCCTGTTCCCGCACATGGACGTCGCCCAGAACGTCGGGTACGGCCTCCGCCAGCGGAAGGTCGATCGCAAGGAGGAGGCCCGTCGGGTCGACGAGGCGCTCGACCTGGTCCGCCTGTCCGGCTACGGGAAGCGACGCACCTGGGAGATGTCGGGCGGACAGCAGCAGCGGGTGGCGCTCGCACGGGCGCTCGTGAACCGGCCGACGGTCCTGCTCCTCGACGAGCCGCTCGGGGCCCTGGACCTGAAGCTGCGCAAGGAGATGCAGCTCGAGCTCAAGGCGCTCCAGCGCGAGGTCGGGATCACCTTCGTCTACGTGACCCACGACCAGGAAGAGGCGCTCACGATGAGCGACGTCATCGTCGTCATGCGTGATGGCCGGATCCAGCAGCAGGGCGACCCGACGGTGCTGTACGAGCGGCCGGTCAACCGGTTCGTCGCCGACTTCATCGGTACCTCGAACTTCTTCGACGCGACGGTGGTCGAGGCCGCCGACGCGGACGGTTGGGTGACGGTCAAGACGGGCCGGGGGGTCACGATGCGCGGCATGCTCACGGACCGCGGCGCCCGTCCGAGTGTCGGCGATTCAGTCACGGTCGCGACGCGCCCGGAGCGGCTCCAGGTGGTGCCGGGGGACGATGCGGGCACGACGGAGCCCGGCCTCAGCAAGGTCCGCGGCCGCGTCCAGCAAGGGACGTACCTGGGGGACCAGACGGAGTATCGGGTGGCAACGGAGGAAGCGGGCGATCTCATCGTCCGGCATCAGAACGCAGCGGGCGCCGGTGGCGCCCCGGGGGTCGGTCCGGGTGACTCGGTAGTCGTCCGGTGGCAGGAGGAGGCGAACCTGATCCTCGCCGGATGAGGTTCGAAGCGCACCCGGGTCGACCGGGAGGAGGAGAACGACGGTGGCAGACCAGGAGATCGAGCGAGTCATGCGGCGCGTCGCGCGCCTGCAGCAGGTGCCGCTGAGCCGACGTGGCTTCATGTGGGCGAGTGCGATGTCCGCGAGCGCCGCGTACCTCGCGGCATGCAGCGCCGGCGGAGGCCAGAGCGCCGCCCCCGCGTCGAGCGCGCCATCGAGCGCAGCGTCGACGGCCCCATCCGAGGCCGTCGCCTCGGTGACCCCGGAAGAGTCGTTCACGGTGCCGCCCGACATCGAGAAGGAGCTCTTCATGTACAACTGGGGCGACTACGTCGACCCCAACAACATGAAGCAGTTCCAGGAAGTGTTCGGGGTCGAGAAGTTCACCTACGACGTCTTCTCGAACAACGACGAGATGATGGCCAAGTTCCAGGGCGGGGCGACCGGCCAATGGGACATCTGCTGCCCGACGATGAACTACGTGCCGGCGATGCGCGATCAGGGTTTCATCCAGAAGATCGACCCCGCGAAGATCCCGAACCTCAAGTACATCAACAAGGCCTTCAAGGGCCAGTGGTGGGATCCGACCGACGAGTGGAGCGTGCCGAAGGACTGGGGCACGACCGGCATCTCCGTCCGCACCAAGGACGTCAAGGAAGAGGTCAAGACCTGGAAGCAGTTCCTCGAGCTCGCGCCGAAGTACTCGGGCAAGGTCGTGCTGGTCGACTCGGCGGATGACGTGTTCATCGCGCCGCTCAAGGCCCGCGGCTACTCGCTGAATTCGGACGTGAAGTCCGAGCTGGACGAGGCGCGCGCCGACTTGTTGGCCCTCGCGCCGCATGTCCTCGCGCTCGACTCGGACCAGTACAACGCCAAGATCGCGTCCGAGGAAGCCGTGCTCGGGCTGACCTGGACCGGTGGCATCCTCGAGCTGCGGGACAAGCCCGAGACCGCGGACGTCGTCTACAACATCCCGACGGATGGCACGGTCTTCTGGCTCGACACGTGGGTGGTGCTCGCGGATGCCCCGCATCCGATCGCGGCCCACGCCTGGCTGAACTTCATCCAGGAGCCGCAGCAGCAGGCCCTCGAGACCGAGACCAACCAGTACGCGACGCCGAACGACGCGGCGAAGGAGTTCATCGACCCCAAGATGCTCGCCGACCCGGCCATCTTCGTCTCCGACGACGTGATGGGGAAGCTCGAGGCCCAGAAGGACAACTCGGGCATCCAGCAGCGGCAGGACATCTGGGCCGAGTTCAAGTCGAAGATCGGGCAGAGCTAAGCCCCAGCTGCAGGGCTGAGCCCGAGTCATGACCGCCGGATCCACGACCGCGTCGACCTCGTCGGCGCGGTCGAGGCGTTTCCGATCGGGGCTGCTCACCGTCCGTGCTCTTGCTGCCCGCGAGCGCGTGGTACCTGATCCTGCTGGTCGCGCCGCTGCTGATCGTCGTGGTCATGAGCTTCGGCACCAAGTCGAAGTTCGGCGGATACGAACCGGGCTTCACGTTCGCGAATTACGGGGACGCGCTCGACCCCAACCGCGTCTCACCCTTCACCACGAGCCTGGCGCTGGCGATCGGCGGCACGCTGATCTGTCTGCTCGCGGCACTGCCGATCGCCTACTTCATCGCGACGCGCGGGGGGAGTCGCAAGTCGCTGTTCATCATCCTGTTGATCGTCCCGTTCTGGACGAGCTTCCTGATCCGGACCTATGCCTGGCTGACGATCCTCGGCCCGGATGGCGTGGCCGGGTTCTTCGGCGGGATCGTCGGCGACGACAGCTTCCGGATCCTGGGGACACCGGCGGCGGTGTTGCTCGGCGTCGTCTACGGCTATCTGCCGCTGATGGTGTTCCCGATCTACGTGACGATGGAGCGCATGGACCGCACGCTCGTCGAGGCGTCGAAGGACCTTGGCGCCGGCCGCTGGGCGACGTTCCGCCAGATCACCCTGCCGATCACGGCGACCGGCCTGATCACCGGCAGCATCCTGGTGTTCATCCCGCTGATGGGTGAATACGTGATCCCGGCCATCCTCGGGTACGGCCGGGTGTTCCTGATCGGCAACCAGCTCGTCCTCCAGTTCCTCGAGTCGCGGAACTGGCCGCAGGGCGCTGCGCGCGCCGTGGTCCTGATCGTGATCATGCTGGTGTCGGTGGTCTTCTACCTCTGGTTCGTCAACCGCGGTCGGAAGACCCGTGAGGTCAGCGTCCTGTGACCGCGCCCGCAACGCCGGTCGCTCGCCCGGACATCGTCACCGGGGTCGACGTCGCGCCCGGTCGCGCCAAGGGCCGCCCTCGGACATGGGACAGCCTGGTCGAGGGCTGGCTCCGTGGCCACACGTTCCTGATCTACCTGTTCCTGTACATCCCGATCGCGGTCGTCGTGATCTTCAGCTTCAACGGCACGTCGCGGCGGGTGACCCAATGGGAGGGGTTCAGCCTTCGCTGGTACGAGAGCGTGCTGCACGATACGGTCGTCCAGGGGGCCCTCGCGAACAGCTTCCGCGTCGCCCTGGCCACGGCGATCCTCTCGACGCTCGTCGGGAGCATGGCCGCGCTCGGGCTGGCGCGCGCGCCGGCTTGGTTCCGCCGACCGTTCGAAGCGCTCACGTTCGTAAGCATCATCGTCCCCGAGATCGTGATCGCCCTCGCGACGCTCGTCTTCTACTCGACCTCGTTCGACATCGTCCGCGAGATCACCGGCGTCCGCTGGAAGCTCGGGTACGAGACGATCGTCGGCGCGCACGCCCTGTTCAACATCAGCCTGGTGATGCTGCTCGTGCGCGCCCGACTGTCCGGCATGGACCGGACGCACGTCGAGGCGAGCTTCGACCTGTACGGCACGCCCTGGCGCACGTTCTGGCAGATCACGTTCCCGCAACTCCTGCCGGCCATCGTCGCCGGCTTCCTGCTGTCGTTCACGTTCAGCTTCGACGACTACGTGATCACGAACTTCGTGTCCGGCGCGGGAACGACGACGCTGCCGCTGTACATCTTCGGGACCATCAAGAAGGGCGTGACGCCGGCGACCAACGCGGTCGCGGCGCTCATGCTGCTGATCACGCTCACGATCCTCGTCGTCGGGCAGTTCCTGGTCTGGCGGAACGCGCGGCGCTCCGGTCAGCGCGGGGCGCAGGCGTCGGTCGCGGGGATGATCACCGAACAGTCAGCCGGCTAACCGGGCTCAGCCCAGCCGCGGGCGCGCTCCACGGCGCGACGCCAGTCACGGACGAGGCGCTCGCGCCGCTCCGGCTCCATCGACGGCTCGAACCGCCGATCGAGCGACCAGTTCGCCTCGATGTCGGCCAGGTCGTCCCAGAACCCGACCGCGAGCCCGGCGAGGTACGCGGCACCGAGCGCGGTGGTCTCGGTGACGGCCGGGCGCTCGACAGGGACGTCGAGGATGTCCGCCTGGAAGGCGAGCAGCGCGTCGTTGGCCGCCGCGCCGCCGTCGACACGGAGCGTCCCGATCCGCTCGCCGGTATCGGCGGTCATCGCCTCGAGCACGTCGGCGACCTGGTAGGCGATCGAGTCGATCGTCGCCTGGGCGATCTCCGCGAGACCCGAGCCGCGGGTCAGGCCGAGGATCGCGCCACGCGCCCAGGGATCCCAGTAGGGCGCTCCCAGCCCGACGAACGCCGGGACGACGTAGACGCCGCCGGCGTCGGGCACGGATGCCGCCAGCGCTTCGATGTCCGACGACCGATCGAATGCCCGCAGCTCGTCGCGCATCCACTGCACGGCCGCGCCGGCGATGAACACGGATCCCTCGAGCGCGTACACGGGCGCCGCGTCGCCGAGCTGCCAGAGGATCGTCGTCAGCAGGCCGTTCGTGGAGGCCACCGGCCGCTCCCCGGTGTTGCACAGCAGAAACGCCCCGGTGCCGTACGTGGTCTTCGCCTGCCCGTGCCGGAAGCATGCCTGCCCGAATGTCGCCGCCTGTTGGTCGCCGGCCATCCCGGCGATGGGGATCGCCCGGCCGAACAGCGCCGCGTCGGTCTCGCCGAACACACCCGACGAGGGACGCACTTCCGGCAGCACCGCTCGCGGCACCTCCATCAGCTGGAGCAGGTCGTCGTCCCACGCCAGCCGGTGGATGTCGAACAGGGAGGTCCGGCTCGCGTTCGAGACGTCGGTGGCGTGCACGCGACCCCCGGTCAACCGCCACAGCAGGAACGCATCGACCGTGCCGAAAGCCAGTTCCCCGCGCGTGGCGCGTTCGGACAGCCCCTCCCCCGACCGCAGGATGTGGCGCACCTTGGGGCCCGAGAAGTACGCGTCGAGCGGCAGCCCGGTCTTCGCCCGCACCGCCGGTTCGTGGCCCGCGGCGCGCAGCTCGTCGCAGAACGGTGCGGTGATCCGACTCTGCCACACGATCGCATCGGCGATCGGACGCCCGGTCGCGCGATCCCAGACCACGGTCGTCTCGCGCTGGTTGGTCACGCCGATGCCGGCGACCTGGTCGACCGAGATCCCGGCGTTCGCGATCGCCTCGTGCGCGACGGCCAGCTGCGACGACCAGATCGCCTCTGGATCGTGGGTCACGTGCCCGGGTGACGGGTACTGCTGGGGGAACTCCTGCTGCGCGGTCGCGCGCGGTCGCCCATGGCGGTCGAAGAGGATCGCGCGCGACGATGTCGTGCCCTGGTCGAGGGCGAGGATGAACCGCTCGGTCATGACCGGCGCCCGGCGGTCCGGCCGCTCAGGACGGCGCCGGCCGGCCGGTCAGGCCGTCGCGCTCTCCGCGACGCGCTCCGGCTCGGGCAGCCCGGCCTCGCTCGCGAGCAGCGCCGCCTTGTCGGTGCGCTCCCACGGGAGGTCGAGGTCGGGCCGGCCGAAGTGGCCGTAGGCCGCCGTCTGCCGGTAGATCGGCCGGCGCAGGTCGAGCGCCGCGATGATCGACGCGGGTCGAAGGTCGAAATGGCGCTCGACGAGCGCCTGGATCTCGGCGTCGTCGATCCGTCCGGTCCCGAACGAGTCGACGCTGAAGCTGATCGGTCGGGCGATACCGATGCCGTACGCGACCTCGACCTCGAACCGATCGGCGAGCCCGGACGCGACGACGTTCTTCGCGACCCAGCGCGCGGCGTACGCGGCTGAGCGGTCGACCTTCGTCGGATCCTTGCCCGAGAACGCACCACCACCGTGGCGGGCCATGCCGCCGTACGTGTCGACGATGATCTTGCGACCCGTCAGCCCGGCGTCGCCCATGGGACCGCCGGTCACGAAGCGCCCGGTCGGGTTCACGTGCATCACCGGATCCGTGTCGCGCAGCTCGCGCGGGATCGACGGCAGGATCACCGACTCGACGATGTCCGAGCGCAGCCGCTCGGGGCGGGCGTCCGGGTCATGCTGGGCCGAGACCACGACGGTGCGCACCCGGACCGGCACGCCACGCTCGTACTCGACCGTGACCTGGGTCTTGCCGTCGGGCCGGAGGTAGGGCAGCTGGCCGGAGCGACGCACCTCGGACAGCCGGCGGGCCATGCGGTGGGCCAGGGCGATCGGCAGCGGCATCAGCTCGGGCGTCTCGCGGCAGGCGAAGCCGAACATCATCCCCTGGTCGCCGGCCCCGAGCTCGAAGGCCGAGGCGGCATCGTCGCGCACCTCGAGGGCCGCATCCACGCCCTGGGCGATGTCCGGCGACTGGCCCTTGACCGAGACCAGCGTGCCGCAGGTCTGGTAGTCGAAGCCGTAGTCGGCGCGGGTGTAGCCGATGTCGCGGACCGTGTCCCGGACGATGGCCTGGAAGTCGATGTAGGTGTGCGTCGTGATCTCGCCGAGGACGAGCACGAGCCCCGTCGTCGTGGCCGTTTCGCACGCCACGCGGGCGTCTGGGTCCTCTCGGATGATGGCGTCCAGGATCGCGTCCGAGACCTGGTCGCACATCTTGTCGGGGTGGCCCTCCGTGACGGATTCGGAGGTGAACAGGTACTGCGAGGCGTCGACGATGCTCATGGGCGCGAAGGGTAGCACGGCACCGGCCGCCTCCCGGCGATGACCGCGGACGGAGCTGCGGGGCCCGGATCAGGCCCCGTTGCGCACAGCCTCCAGGTCGAGCTCGAGCTCGATCCGTCGCAGCGTCTCGTCGTTGATGACCCGATCGTCGCGCAACTGGATGACCGCCTCGCGCTGGGCGAGCAGCACCGCGACCCGGATCGCCCGGTGGTCGAGTTGTTCCTGGAGCGCTTCGTCGACCGCGACGTCCTCGCCGGGTGACACGTGGCTCACCTCGTGCTCCAGCAATTCCTTGATCTGGTCGATCAGCGGCGTGTGATCGGCGTACTCGGCGCGCAGTTCCTCGAGCCGGCCGAGTGCCGCCTCGGCCGCGACCAGTCGAGCATGCGTCTCCTCCGCCTCGAGCCCGTCACCCGTCGAGGTCACGCCGAGCCGCCGGATCAGCCAGGGCAGGGTGAGCCCCTGCCCGACCAGCGTGGCGACGATGACGCAGAACGTGAGGTACAGGATCAAGGGACGCTGGGGGAACTCCGGCGCGAGGGCGAGCGCGGCTGCGAGCGACACCACGCCGCGCATGCCCGCCCAGGACACGATCACGACGGCGCGAGGCGACGGTGGCGGATCCTTGGCGCGGATCTTGGCGCTCAGCCAGCGCGGGAGATACGTGGCGGGGAACACCCACACGAACCTCGCGACGATGACCGTGAGGCTCACGATCAGCCCGTACCGGATGAGGTCCGCGGCCGGCACCGACGACAGCCCGGCCATGATCGATGGCAGCTGCAGGCCGATGACCAGGAACACGAACGCGTTGATCGCCCAGATCACGATCTGCCACGCACCGCTGCCCAAGAGGCGCGCGTCCGGCGACAGCACGCGCGCGGCCCGCTGCCCGGTGATGAGCCCCGCGACCACCGTCGCCAGCACCCCCGAGACGCCGAGCGACTCCGCCGCGACGTATGCCGCGGCGGGCGCGATCAGCGACACCACGATCTCGAGGAGCGGGTCCGCCGTCTTGCGCATCGTCGCGGTCACGATGAGACCGATCACCACGCCGACCGCGACCCCGCCGAGCGCCACGATCACGAACGAGACCGACGATTCGACGAGCGAGAACGACGCGGTCCCGAGGGCGACGGCCGCGGCGGCGCGGTACGCGGTGAGCGACGAGGCGTCGTTGATGAGGCTCTCGCCTTCGAGGATCGTCACGATCCGTCGGGAGACGCCCAGTCGCTGGAAGACGGCGGTCGCGGACACGGCGTCGGGCGGCGCGACGATCGCCCCGAGGGTCAGCGCAGCCGCCAGACCCATGCCCGGGATCGTGGCGCTGGCGACGAGCCCGACGGCGACCGTGGTGAACAGCACGAGCCCCACCGCGAGGAACAGGATCGGGCGGGCGTTGGCACGGAAGTCACGGATCGGCGTGAAGTAGGCCGCCGCGAACAGGATCGGCGGGAGGAATAGCAGGAAGACCAGGTCCGGCGCGAGCTCGACCGTGGGCAGGTTCGGGACCAGACCAAGCAGGAGGCCGCCCAGCAGCAGCAGGATCGGCTCGGCGATGCGCAGCCGTCGCGCGAGGTACGACATCGCGACGGCGACGACCAGCATGAGCAGCACGAGCCCGATCGGTCCGAACGCATGGCTGGGGGTCGGCAAGACGGGGCTCCGGGCGGCGGTGGGTTGGGCTTGGGTCTAGGGCCGGGTCATCCGACGGCGACGCCGGTCCGCCCGGAGCGCGCAGCCTCGAGCCCGACGACGTCGAGCGGCTCCAGCTCGTCCGCCGGGGTGAAGCCGAAGACCGCACCGAGGAACGCCAGGCGGGCCTCCAGCGTGCGCCGTTGGGCGACCTGCCCGCGGAAACCGTGACCCTCGCCCTCGAACGCGATGTACGCATGCGGGATGCCGTTGCGTGCCAGGGCCTCGACCAGGGCCTCGGCATTGGCCGGCGTCACGACCTTGTCGTCGAGCCCCTGGAGCACGAGGACCGGCCGATCGATGTCGTCGAGGAAATGGATCGGCGAGCGTTCGCGATAGCGTTCCGCCTCCTCGGGATAGGGGCCGACGAGACGGTCCATATACCGCGCCTCGAACTTGTGGGTCTCGCGCGCGAGCATCTCGAGGTCGGCGACCCCGAAGAGGCTGATGCCGGCCGCGAAGACGTCACGGAACGCCAGCGCAGCGAGCGTCGTGTACCCGCCGGCGCTGCCGCCTTCGATCGCGAGGCGATCCGCGTCCACGTCGCCGCGGTCGACGAGATAGCGTGCCGCGCCGACGCAATCGTCGACATCGACGACGCCCCAGTTGCCGTCGAGGTCCTGCCGGTACGTCCGGCCGTAGCCGGTGCTGCCGCCGTAGTCGACGTCCACGACGGCGATGCCTCGCGACGTCAGGAACTGGTACGCCGGCTCGAGCCAGTTCGCGGCATTCGACGTCGGGCCGCCGTGGGACCGGACGAGGAGCGGCGGCAGCTCTCCCTCGGGCCCGACCGACTCGGGATTGACGGGTCGATAGAACAGCGCGTGAGCCATCCGCCCGCCGGCGGTCGGGAACGTGATCGACTCCGCCACCGAGATGAAGGCTGGGTCGATGTCGATCGAGCTCGACCGCCGCAGCACCCCGGACGTCGCCAGTGTCGCCGGGTCGAACGACACCAACATCGGCGGATCGGTCGGCGTGCCGGCATCCGCGACGACGGCCGTCGGGCCGACGCGCAGCGTCCCGATCTCGGTGTAGGGCGAGTCGATCTCCCCGACGATGCTGCCCGGGGCGACGTGGAACAGACGATCGCGCCCACGGGCACGGCCGACCGCGGCGATCGAGCCGTCGGGGAGGAAGCCGTAGGACGAGCGATCGAAGATCCAGGCCGGATCGGCGAATTCGGTCTCCATCGGCGTGAGCGGCTCGAGCCTCGGCCCGTCGAGCAATCGATAGAGGTTCCACCACCCGGTCCGGTCGCTGGCGAAATGCAGGACGCCGTCTGGCGACCAGTCGGGCTGGGCGATCAATTCGTCCATCCCGCCCGCGGCAAGATCGCTCGTGCCGAGCGACCCGTCCTCGGTGATCGGGGCGACGCGGAGGCGGGTGGCGTCCCAGGGCATGTCCGGGTGATCCCATTCGAGCCAGGCGAGGCGGCTCCCATCGGGTGACGGGCGCGGCGCGGCGAGGAAGTCCGGCCCCTCGTACAGGACCCGCGGCGGATACTCCCCATCGAGCGGGATCGCGACGATCGTGCTGACGGGATCGCCATCGCCCGAGTGATCCTCGCGGATCGCCACGAACCGCCTGCGTGCAGGGTCGAAGCGGAGGTCGGCGTACCGGTACGGGCCGTCCGGGGTGATCGGCTGGGGCTCGGCGTCGCCGGGATCGAGCCGGTACAGCCGCCCATCGGCGAGGTTCGAGAACAGCACGGTCCCGCCCGCGACCGTGTACGCGCCACCGCCGTACTCGTGGACCCGGGTCCGCACGTTGAACGGCGGCGGGGTCACGTCGACGGTCATGCCGTCGGCGCCACGGCGGACCAGCACGCTCCGCCCGGCCTCGGTCGGCCGGCTCTCGATCCAGTAGACGTCATCGCCGTCGATCCACGGCTCCAACAGGCGCACGACGTCCCCCACGAGGTCGTCGACCCGGATCGGCGAAGGCCAGCTCCCGAAGGGCCGCGTGATCGGACCGGCAGGGGCGGTCGGATCCTCAGCCGTTTCGGCCGCTGCCGCCCCAGGATCGATGTCGCCGGGGGCGGCCTCGAGCGCCTCGGGGCGGGGCTGCGGATCCATCCTCGAACCCTAGCGCGTCATGGCCGGACGCGGGTCCGGCTCAGGTGCCGTGCTGCCAGGATGAGACGTAGTCGGCTTGCTCCGGGGTCATCGGCTCGAGCTCGATGCCGAGCGCTGCCAGCTTCAGCCGAGCCACCTCGGCGTCGATCGCCTCGGGCACCACGTAGACCTTCGGCTCGAGCTCGTCGTGATGGAGCGCGACGTACTCGGCGCACAGCGCCTGGTTCGCGAAGCTCATGTCCATGACCGCGGCCGGGTGGCCCTCGGCCGCGCCGAGGTTGACAAGCCGCCCTTCGGCGATGAGGTGGAGCTTCTTGCCGCCCAGATCGAACTCCTGGACGTTGTCGCGAACCTCGCGGACGTGCCCCTCGGCGAGTGCCCGGAGCGCGGCAAGATCGAGTTCCGCGTCGAAATGGCCGGAGTTGGCCATCACGGCCCCGTCGTGCATGGCCTCGAAGTGCTCGCGCCGGAAGACGTTGAGGTTGCCGGTCGCGGTCACGAACAGGTCACCCCAGCGCGCGGCGTCGCTATGGGTCATGACCGCGTACCCGTCCATGAGCGCTTCGAGGGCGCGGACCGGGTCGACCTCGACCACCGCGACGTGCGCGCCGTGGCCGTCCATCCGGGCCGCGATCCCCTTGCCCACCCAGCCGTAGCCGGCGATGACGACCTTGCGACCCGCGATCAGCATGTTCGTCGCGCGGACGATGCCGTCGACGGTGGACTGGCCGGTGCCGTAGCGGTTGTCGAACAGGTGCTTGGTCTGGGCCTCGTTCACCGCCACGACCGGGAACCCGAGCGCGCCGTCCGCGGCCATCGCCTTGAGGCGGATCACCCCGGTCGTCGTCTCCTCGGTGCCCGCCAGGACTTCCTTCACCTGCTCGGGCCGGTCGCTGTGGAGCAGCGAGACGAGGTCGCAGCCGTCGTCCATCGTGATCTGCGGGTGCGTGTCGGCGACCGAGTTCAGGTGGTCGTAGTACGTGTCGCGATCCTCGCCGCGCCGGGCGAACGTGGCGATCCCGTACTCCGCGACGAGCGCGGCCGCGACGTCGTCCTTGGTCGAGAGCGGATTGGATGCCGCGAGCACGACGTCGGCGCCGCCGGCCTTGAGCGTGCGCATCAGGTTCGCGGTCTCGGTCGTGACGTGCAGGCACGCGCCGATGCGCAGGCCCTCGAGGGGTCGATCACGCTCGAAGCGTTCGCGGATGAGCCGCAGCACCGGCATCTCCCGCTCGGCCCATTCGATGCGCCGGACGCCCTCGGTGGCGAGCCCGAGGTCGGTCACGTCGTGGGCTGGCAGGGTCGCGTTGATGGTCATGGGCGGTCGGTCTCCTTGCGGATGAACAGGCGCCGCAGCGGCGCCGTGAGATCGGCCCACGGCGGACCGAGTCGATGGATGAGGCGCTCCTCGAAGCGAGCGTGCTCGGCGTATCCCAGTCGCCGGTAGGCGTTGATCGCCGGCGGGTTGTCGGACCGGACGTTGAGCACGACCTGGTCGCAGGTTCGGAGGAGCTCTGCGGTGACAGCCCCCGTGACGGCGGTCGCGAAGCCGCGTCCACGATAGTCGGTGTGGGTCAGAACGTTGCCGACGACCGCGAGACGGGCCGTGGGGCTGACCACGTGCGTGCCGGCGGCCGCGATCAGGCGGCCGTTGACGCGCATCCCGTAGTAGACGCCATCGGCGATCGCCGTCGATGGGAGCCACGAGGCGAACCCCAGCTGGTACAGCCGGTTCAGCTCGCCGATCTCGACCGGTAGCAGGCGCTGCACCGTCGCCGGGTACGGCCGGAAATGCGCACGGTCGACCCACATCCGCAGCATCTCGGGCCCGGCGTCGACGCGGTAATGCGCCTGGATCGCGGTCAGCATGCCCGGCCGAGCCGCGATATAGGCGGCACGTGGCTTGATCACGTCGCGCAGGACCGCCGAGATCCCATCCGTCGTGCCCATCACGAACAGTGGCTGGGGAGTCGGCCCGAGGTACTCGAGACCGACGGCCACCATCTCGTCGCCGTCGTACGCCGCGCCCCAGCGGGTCCGCGCGAACTCGCGGTCCTCGAGGTCGCAGATCGCGTAGGCCGAGTAGAGCCGGTCCTGGGCAAGGAACGCCTGGAGCTCGTCACGGTTTGTCGTCTGGCGAGCCATCGTCGTCGCGCGCCGCCCGATCGCGACGGTCGCCATCAGGAGGCCGAGCTCGCGAGATCGGCGAACCGGGGCGTCGTGGCACGGCGTTCCTCGCGCTGGGCGACCGCGAGCGCGAGGCTCCCGTCGTACGGCGGCCTGAGCACGCCCTCCTCGGTGACGATCCCGGTGATCAGCTCCGCCGGCGTGACATCGAACGCCGGGTTGCGGACCTCGGTGTCGGGCGGGGCCGTGCGGACGCCACGGAACGTAACGACCTCGCTGCCGGGCCGTTCTTCGATGGGGATCGAGGCGCCGTCGGGCGTCGAGAGGTCGACGGTGCTGATCGGGGCGACGACGTAGAACGGGACGCCATGCCGAGCCGCGAGCACGGCCAGCGTGTATGTGCCGACCTTGTTGGCCGTGTCGCCGTTGGCCGCGATCCGGTCGGCCCCGACGAGGACCGCATCGACCTCGCCGCGCGCCATGAGGTGGCCCGCCGCGACGTCGGGGATCAGCGTGTGCGGCACGCCGGCCTGGGCCAGCTCCCAGGCCGTCAGACGAGCGCCCTGGAGGTATGGGCGCGTCTCGTCGACCCACACGTGGACGTCGCGGCCGGCATGGTGCGCGGCCTGGACCACGCCGAGCGCGGTGCCGTACTGGCCGCAGGCAAGCGGCCCCGTGTTGCAGTGGGTCAGGATCCGCAATGGGCGGTCGTCCGGGAACTCGAGGGCGGCAAGACCAGCGGCGGCCATCCGACCGTGATCCTCGGTCGCCTCGTACACGATGGCGTCGGCCTCGGCGCGCATCGCGTCGGCGATCGCGTTGCCGTCCTCGGACAAGTCGCCGATCTCGTCGACCCTGGCCATGACCCGGTCGACCGCCCAGCGCAGATTGACCGCCGTCGGCCGGGCGTTGCGTAGCAGGTTGGCCGCGCCGCGAAGCGTGGCCCGCCGGGCGTACGGCCGGGCGTCGCAATTCTTGTTCCCGGTCAGCGCCATGCCGATCGCCGCGGCCTGGCCGATGGCCGGGGCCCCGCGAATGATCATCTCCTTGATCGCGTACGAGACCTCGGCCGCGGACTTCGCATCGAATTCCTCGAGCCGGTCCGGGAGCTGGCGCTGGTCGACGATGTGGAGGACGCCGGGGCCCTCGCGGAACGCCGCGCGGAACCCAGTCGGTGTCGTCACGGCCGGCACGTCGGGACTCGCGACCGAGGACGGGTTCAGGATCGCCCCGGCCGCCTCGGCCGACACGCGCTGGATCGCCTGGGCGGCACCGACCACACCCGCAGCGCCCTGGATCAACTCCCCGGCGAACTGGCGGAAGAACCGCCGTCGTCCGACGTCGGCGCCCTCGGGATCGACGTCCGGATCCGTCACGCGATCTGGCTCAGTACTTAATGACGCTCGTGACGCGACGTCCGTCGAGTCGCTCGCGGCCCTTGAGGAAGTCGAGCTCGACGAGAAAGGCCAGGCCGATCACCTCGCCCTTGAGCCGCTCGATGAGCTCGATGGTGCCCTTGACCGTTCCCCCGGTGGCGAGCAGGTCGTCGACGATCAGCACCTTCTGCCCTGGCTGGATCGCGTCACGATGGATCTCGAGCGTGTTCGAGCCGTACTCGAGCGCGTACTCGACCGTGATCGTCTCCGCCGGCAGCTTGCCGAGCTTGCGGACCGGGACGAGGCCCGCGCCGAGGAGGTAGGCCAACGGGGCGCTGAAGATGAAGCCGCGCAATTCCATGCCGACGACGATGTCGACCCCCTCGTCCTTGTACGGCTCGACCATCAGGTCGATGGCCTCCTTGTACGAGGCCGGATCCTTGAGCACGGTCGTGATGTCGTAGAACAGGATCCCGGGCTTGGGGAAGTCGGGGATCTCGCGGATCCGCTCGCGCAGCGCCTCGGCGGACATCGGGATGGGACCTCCAGCGGGTCGGCAGTTCGGTGGTTCGATGGCGGCCGTGCGGGCTGTCGCACGGTCCTTGGGCCGGCCGAAAGTCTACCGCAGGCGTGCCTGCCCTCCGTGCGTCACGAGCCCGGAGCGGCGAGCGCCCCCGAGACTGGTTCCCTGGCAGCCACCCCGTGGAGGCGACCACCGATCACGACGCCGAGTACCGTCACCGCGATCGCGACGCCGAACCCAGCCGCGAGGCCGGTCGACGGGTCACCCACCGAGCGAACCGACGCGGCGACCAGTGCCCCGGTGATACCGGTCCCGAGCGCCGTACCGAGCGAATCGGTGAGCGAGATCGCCGACGACGCACGGCCCTGTTCGCCGGCCGGTGCCTCGCGGAGGACGATGAGCGCCAGCGGGGAATACGCGAGGCCCATCGCATAGCCGGCGAGCGCCAGGGTCGGGATCGCGATCCACGGCGTGACGCTGGGCAGCAGCACGAGCTCGAAGCTCGCGAGACCCGCGACGAGGACCAGGAGGCCCACGCGGACGAACCG
The DNA here is from genome assembly GCA_963788235.1 of uncultured Chloroflexia bacterium. Lineage (GTDB taxonomy): Bacteria > Chloroflexota > Limnocylindria > Limnocylindrales > CSP1-4 > SPCO01. The sequence goes on from CAWBFV010000008.1 coordinate 341,496, forward strand.
CTCCGGGGCGAACCTCGACGACAGCCTGGCCTGGGTCCACGAACCGGCGGTCCAGCTGATCGTCGCGGCTGTCAGCGCGATCCCGGCCTCAGCGGGTCGAAGCCCGCGCCACTCGACGAGGGCGAGCGCGACGTAGGCGTCGACCGCGAAGAACGCGAACGTGATGATGCCGCGCATCAGGACCGCCGCCGGAAGGCCGCGGGCCGCGGTCAGCGTGCCCGGCGGGGTGAGTCGGCGGAGCGCAAAGATCGCGAGCGCGGCCCCGGCGAGACCCAGGACGACGATGAGCGTCGGCTGCCCGCTGGTCATGCCGGCCAGCAGCAGCCCCGTGCCGAGGGCGACGACGATCGCCAGCGGCGCTCGTTGGCGGAGCGTGGCGGCGTTCGCGCTCTCGGACAGATTCGGTCCGACGCGACGCACGGCCGGAAACGCGATCGATGACGACACGATGATCAGCGGCAACAGCCCGAGGAACACCCAGCGCCAGCCAAACGCCTCGCCGACGATCCCGGCCAGGGCCGGGCCGAGCACGCCCGGCAGGACCCAGGCGGTCGACAGCGTCGCGAACATGTGCGGCCGCAGGTGCTCCGGCAGGCTGCGCCCGATCGCGACGTACGCGATGGGCGGCACCGTGCCGGCACCCAGCCCCTGGACGAACCGTGCCGCCACCAGGACCTCCATGGATGGCGCCAGGCCACCGACGATCAAGCCGATCGCGAACAGGCCGATTCCCGCGGCGAACGGCCCGCCGAGCCCGCGCCGGTCGATGAGCCCACCGACCAGCACGATCCCGATGAGCGACCCGAGCATGAACGCGGTGAAGACCCAGCCGTAGAGCTCGATGCCGTGGAGCTCGTTGGCGACGATCGGCATGACAGTGGAGACCGCGAGCGCCTCGAACGCGACGAGCGTGATCGTCAGGACGAGCCCGACCGTGAGGTTGCGGCGCTCAGGCGACCAGAGGCCGTCGCTCTTGCGGCGCCGCGGTCGCTGTGGCTGTCGTGGGTCTTGGCTGAGCGTCATGGTCCAAGTCTGCCACGGGTTTCGCGCCATGTGCCTCGGCGCTTCGTCGCGTGGCACTACATCATCCGTTCGTGAAGACGTCCTGGAACATCACATGTTACGAACTCGGGCTGAGCGGCCGAGGGAGCGCCGAATCCGGGCCTTCTTTCGCCGTTTGGAACGTGGGTTGTGCCGATCCGCATCTGGGAGCCCATCTCGGGCGCCGCTCGTAACACGTCATGTTCCAAGGGGTCTCGAGTCCCCGGAGCCCAGCCTCGCGACCACCGCCTGCGTCAACTGCCACGCACGATTCGGCCCGCTCGGCACGCGGATCCGGACCTGGTTCGAGGCGAACGTCACGTCGGCGGGACGGACGCCCGGCAATCCCCCGTCGCCGAGGAGGCGCATCGCGGCCGACCGCGTCATGCCCTCCCCGAACCGGACGACCAACCGTCCGTCCTCCCGCGAGATCGACGACACGCCGGCGGCCTCGGCGGCGAGCCGCAGCTCGGCCACCTCGACGAGGCGCGTAACGGATGCGGGGGGCGGCCCGAACCGGTCCGTGACCTCCCGGCGGAACGCCGCCAGGTCGCCGGCCGATCGAGCACGGGCGAGCCGTCGATACAGCTCAAGCTTCTGCGCCTCGTCCGGGACGTAGTCGTCGGGCAGGTGCGCGTCGACCGGCAGGTCGACCACGGCCTGCGGCGCCTCGACGATCGGGGCGCGGCCCTCGCGCGACGCCTTCTGCTGCTCGACCGCCTCGGCCAGCATCCGCGAGTAGAGGTCGAAGCCGACTGCGGCCATGTGCCCCGACTGCTCGCCGCCGAGGATGTTGCCGGCGCCGCGGATCTCGAGGTCGGACAGCGCGATCTGGAACCCGGCCCCGAGCTCCGAGGCGTTGAAGATCGCCTGCAGCCGCTTGCGCGCCTCGTCGGAGAGCCGTTCGCGGCGCCGGTACAGCAGGTAGGCGTAGGCCCGCCGCGCCGACCGACCCACCCGGCCGCGGAGCTGATAGAGCTGCGCCAGCCCGAGCGTGTCCGCGCGGTCGATGATGATCGTGTTCGCGTTCGGGATGTCGAGCCCCGATTCGATGATCGTCGTGCTCACGAGGACGTCCGCGTGGCCGTCGGCGAATTCGATCATCACCTTCTCGAGCGCGCCTTCCGGCATCTGCCCGTGGCCGACGACGAACCGGGCGTCCGGCAGCAGCCGTCGGAGCTGCTCGGCCTGCGCCTCGATGGTCTCGACCCGGTTGTGGACGTAGAAGACCTGCCCGCCGCGGTCGAGCTCGCGCAGGATCGCATCGCGGACGAGCCCGGCCGACGCCTCGGCGACCCGGGTCTGGATCGGCAGCCGGTCCTCGGGTGGCGTCTCGATCACCGACAGGTCGCGGATCCCGGCCATCGCCAGGTTGAGCGTTCGCGGGATCGGCGTCGCGGAGAGGGTCAGCACGTCGACCTCGCGGCGGAGCTGCTTGAGCCGTTCCTTCGCGGCCACCCCGAACCGCTGCTCCTCATCGACCACGACCAGGCCCAGGTCCTTGAAGCGCACGTCCTTGGACAGCAGCCGGTGCGTGCCGATCACGACGTCGACGCTCCCGTCGGCCAGGCCCTCGAGCGTCGCGGCCTGCTCCTTCGACGACACGAACCGCGACAGGATGCGGACCTCGATCGGGTACGCCGCGAACCGCTGGCTGAACGTCGTGTGGTGCTGGGCCGCGAGGACGGTCGTCGGCACGAGCACCGCGACCTGCTTGCCGTCCTGGGTCGCCTTGAAGGCGCCGCGCAGCGCGACCTCGGTCTTGCCGTAGCCGACGTCGCCGACGACGAGCCGGTCCATCGGTACGGGCCGCTCCATGTCGGCCTTGACCTCCGCGCTCGCGCGCAGCTGGTCGACGGTCTCCTCGTACGGGAACGAGGCCTCCATCTCGGCCTGCCACGGCGTGTCGTCGCCGAACGCATGGCCGTCGGCGCGCTCTCTGGCCGCGTACAGGGCGAGCAGCTCGTCGGCGAGATCGGCGACCGCACGGCGGACGCGTTGCTTGGCCCGCAGCCACTCGGTTCCACCGAGCTTGCTGAGCGCCGGCCGTTCCCCGCCCGCGTAGCGCGTGACCCGGCTGATCTGCTCGACCGGCACGAAGATCCGGTCGCCGCCCGCGAACGACAGCTCGAGGTAGTCGCGCTCCTCGCCCGATCCCCCGCGCCGCAGCATCTGTTCGTAGCGAGCGACGCCATGGTCGATGTGGACCACGAGGTCGCCCGGCGTCAACCGCTCGAGGATGTCGCGCGGCACGACCCGTCGAAGCGCCTTGGGTCGTCGGACTCGGACGGAACCGAACAGCTCGCGGTCCGTGACGAACATCAGCCCGTCCGGGCCGCCGCCGAACCCGCCGTTCAGGCTCCGACCGACGAGCGCGATCGCGCCGGGCGGCGGCGGCTCGTCGATGCTGTCCATCACGGCGACCGGATGACCAGCTTGCTCGAGGATGTCTGCCAGCCGCGGCGCCTGGTCGGAGGCCAGGACGATCCGGGCGCCGTCCTCGCGCCAGCCGTCGATCGCGTCGGCCAGCCGCCCGGCACGGCCGAGTGGCAGCGTCGGCTCTCGCCACCCGAACGGGTCACCGGATCCGCGAGTGCCGGACGCCATCGCGACGTCGGCCGCCGGCTCGGACTCCCAGGTCAGCTCGAGCGTGCGCGACGCGACGAGCCGGCTCTTCCAATCGCGCGGCGGGAGGTAGGTCGATGGCCAGTCCTTGGGCAGCTCCCCGGCGTCGATCAGCTCGGAGCGCCGCTCATCGGCCTGGCGCCACAGGAACGCGGCGGCTTCGGCGATGTCACCGGGTTCGTCCAGGACGAGGACCGAGCCCGGATCGATGTGGTCGAGGCCGGTGGCCGGGGCGAGGTGGGCGGCCCACACCTCCGCGGCATCGCCGACGGCCAGGGCACGCGACTCGCCCGCGACGACCGGGCGCAACGGGTCGTCGGTCGTGCCCTCGAACCGCGCGAGGTCACCGGTGAGTCGTTCGCCGAGCCGATTCGCGGATCGACCGAGACGCTCGCGGATCGCGGCCACGCCCGCGGTGGGGAGCAGGAATTCCGACGCGGGCAGGAGCACCGCCCGATCGACCTTGCCGGTCGTGCGCTGGTCGGTCGGATCAAACGCCCGCAGCGAGTCGATCTCGTCGCCGAAGAACTCGATCCGGATCGGCAGGTCCATCGATGGCGGGAACACGTCGACGATGCCGCCGCGTCGCGCGAACTCGCCCCGTCCGGCGACCTCGAGCACGGGGCTGTACCCGAGATCGAAGAGGTCGCGCAGCAGCCGGTCCTGGTGGAGCCGGGCACCGACCCGCAGCTCACGCGGCTCGGTGGGCAGGTCGTCGGGCGAGATGGTGTGCTGGAGGAGCGCCTGGACGCTCGCGACGAGCACCCGCGCCCTGCCGTGCCGCCACGCCGCAAGTGCCGCCACGCGAGCGGCGGTCTCGTCGGCCACGAGCTCGCTGCGCTCGTAGGCGAGGGCGGTCCGCGGGTCGAGGACCGCGACGGCGTCGGGATCGCCCAGCCACGCCTGGAACTCCTCCGCGACGCGGTCGCCGATCTCCGCGTCGCGGGCGATCCAGACGATCCGCTCCTCGAGTGCGAGGGCCGCAGCGAGGTACGACTTGGCGCCGTGCGGCACGGCGACGACACCGGCATGCCGCCCGACGCGACCGATGTCACCGGCACTCCCGAGGCGCTCCGTGATCGACGCGTAGGTGCCCGTGGCGGCGAGCAGCGGCGGGAGCGCCGAGAGATCGGGCAGCCGATGCCCGAGGCCACGGCGCTCCTCGGGTCGACGGGGCTTGCGTGGTGCGCGGCGCGGCTTCCCGACGCGCGGCCTCGACTTCGGCATCGACCCCCGCGACATCGAAACCGAGCGCTTCATCCTCGGTCGACGGCGCGTGCCGGGTCGCGAAGTCGGCTGCGACGCGCTCCGCGATCCGCCGATCGCGACCGCGCCGCCCGCGCAGCGGCGGGCGCGTCGACTCAGGCATCGGGATCGCGCTCCTTGTCGCCCGACCGGCCGCGGTCGCGGTCGGCGAAGGGCAGCACGCGCCGCCAGCCGGTCTTCGTCCGGCGGATCCCGTCCTCGTTCGGCGGGCCGTCGATCTCGCCAGCCGGGGCGATCCGGCTCATGTCGGCCTCGCGCAGCTGGAACGTGTTGAACCGATTGGCCGCCTTGCTCGTGCCGTCTCGTGCCCAGGCCTCGACCGCGTCGGCCGCGGCGTCGAGCAGCTCGTCGAGCCGTTCCGCCTCGTCCGGCTCGAAGCGGGAGAGGACGTGGTCGCGGCCGTTGCGGACCGGATCGCCGATCCCCACGCGGAGCCTGCTGAACTTCTCGGTCCCCATCTCCTCGACGATCGAGCGCAGGCCGTTGTGGCCGCCGTGGCTCCCGGCCTCGCGGAACCGCAGCTTCCCGAACGGCAGCGCGAAGTCGTCGGCGATGACGAGGAGGTCGCCGAGGGGTGCGTGCTCACGGGCCAGGACTTTGCGAACGGCGGTGCCTGAGTCGTTCATCCAGGTCAGCGGCTTGACCAGGGTCAGGTCGAGCCCGTTGAACCTGCCCATCGCGACATTGCTGCTGTCACGCTGCCGCCCACGACCACTCCAGCCGGCCCGCTCTGCGACCCGGTCGAGGACGAGCCAGCCGACGTTGTGGCGCGTTCCAGCGTATTGCGATCCGGGGTTCCCGAGCCCGACGACGACCTTCACCAGTTCTCCGTTCCGCTGTCGCGGACAGCACGATTCGGCCCGAAACCCGTTCGGCGGGGGCGCGAAGCACCTCCGTGGGCCCCGAACGGGTGGGCCGTCCCCCGATGGTACCCGTGATGCGGCGTCGCCGCCGGTTTCCGAGCGCGGAGCGCGGAGCGGGCGGACCGGGCCCGGGCCTTCCCGGCCCGCGATTGCGACGATTTCGTCGCATCTGGTCCTTGCGGTCGAGGCGGCGCCCGATCGCGGGTGCGGCTACACGCTCCGACTGACGCTCGATCCGTCGACCTGGTGAGTGGCAGATGAGACGCCGCGCGTACCGTCGACCCCAGAACGACGATTTCGTCCGAACGGCTGGCGACCGATGCCCGCCCCCTGGCACCGAGCCCGCCACCCCATCCGCCGCGATCGAGGACACACCGATGCGACCGTTCCTGGCGCCCTTGACCAAGTCCCGCAACGAGCTCGCGCACCGGGTCGACCACTACATCGCCGAACTCGGGCTTTCCGCGAATGAGCTGCTCGTCATGTGGACTTCGTTGGATCCACTCCGACCGAGTGCGGCGGCGATCCGACAGCACCTCGGCATGCATCAGTCGACCTTCAACAGCCTCGTCCGACGTCTGATCGATCGCGGATACCTCGAGACGAAGCCCCATCCACGCGATCGACGGACCCGCTACCTCGTGCCGACCCGACCCGGCTTCACCGCGGTGCGGATCGCGAGGGCGATCCAGATCGATCTCGAATCCGCGGCCCAGCCCCACGATCGGGAGGCGTTGTTCGAGGGGCTGAGGGGCCACGGGCGCCTCGTAAGCATCCTGCCCGAGCCGGTGCGCACCGCCGATGGGCTGCCGGCAGTGACCGCGTGAGGCTGCGGGCGATCACGGGGTAAGTGCTGCCGTCGCTATCAGGGCGCGCTCGTCCCAGAAGACAGCAGGCGCCGTTCGAGCGCCCGCATCGATGCTTCCTCGGCTGGCGTGGCGTGGTCGAGGCCGCAGACGTGCAGCACCCCGTGCGTGATAAGCAGTCGCAGCTCGTCGGCCGGCGACCAGCGCACGTCGCCGGTCTGACCGCCGCGGCCGGCATCGGCCTGCTCGATGGCCCGCTCGACCGACACCACGATGTCGCCGAGGTGCAGTCGCGAGCGGGGCGGTCGGGGCACCTCGGGCGACGCGGCGCCGGGCGCGAACGCCGACGGATCGAGCAACGGGAACGACAGCACGTCGGTCGGGCCCTCGTGACCCATGTGCGTCGTGTTGAGCCGCTCCAGCTCTCGGTCATCGGACAGGATCACGCCGATCGAGGCGGGCCGCGGCGCCCTGACGGCGTCGAGTGCCGCCGCCACGACCTGGGCGATCCGCTCCCCGGACAGGAGACGCGGGACGCCGTCACGCACATCCACATCGATCCGCCATGGCGACCGATAGATCGACCGCGTCACGTGCCGGTCGAACCGCCCTCGCCCGAGGCTCGCCGTCGCGACTCGAGCTCGACCACCGTGTTCTGCGGATAGGCGATCCGCGTGTGGTACATCCCGAGCAGCTGCTCGACGAACGCGTTCTTGATCCGCTCGAGGTCGCGCAGCGTGAGGTCGCACTCGTCGAACTGGCCGTCGCCGATCCGCTCGTCGATGATCCGCGTGACCATCGCCCGGATCGCCGGCTCGTCGCGCGAGGCGAGCGACCGGACGGAGGCCTCGACGCTGTCGGCGAGCATGATCAGCGCGGCCTCGCGGGTCTGCGGCTTCGGGCCGGCGTGGCGGAACCGGCGCTCGTCGACGGCCGCGGCCGCCTTGGCGCCCTCGACGGTCGACAACCCGCCGTACGGCTCCGCGGCGCGCTCCTTGGCACGCGCGTAGAAGTAGCTCATGACGGCGGTCCCGTGGTGCTGCGGGATGTACGCGATCAGCGCCTTGGGCAACTTCGCGGCATACGCCGCATCGATGCCATCCGCGACGTGCTGCTTGAGCACCTGGGCACTCACTTCCGGCTCGAGCTGGTCGTGGATGTTCTCGCCGCCGGCCTGGTTCTCGATGAACGCCAGCGGGTTCGCAAGCTTGCCGACGTCGTGGTAGTAGGCCGCCACACGCGTCACCAGCGGATCGGCGCCGATGGCCTCGGCGGCGCGCTCCGCGAGGTTCCCGACCATGAGCGAGTGGTGGTACGTGCCTGGCGTCTCGACGAGCAGGCGGCGGAGGAGCGGCTGCGACGGGTTCGCCAGCTCGAGGAGCTGGAAGACCGTGAGGATCCCGAAGGCCGAACCGAGCACGGCAAACGTGCCGACGGCCGCCACCGACGATCCGGCGGCCGCCGCCGCGGACGCGAACCACAGCTCGATCACCCCGCGAACGTCGCGCGTCCCGAGCAACGAGAACACGGTCACGACCATCGCGTTCACGACGAAGACGGCGATCGCCGCCTGGACGAACACCTGCAGGCGATCGCCCTTGCGGACCGAGATGATCCCGGCCAGGCCGCCGAAGAAGATGTAGGTCGCGAACTCGAGTGAACCGGTCAGCGTGCCACCGGTGATCGCGATGATCGCCATGACGATCGTCGCGAGCGACGCATCGAGCAGGATCGAGAGCAGCATCCCGATCGCCGCCGTGGGCAGGAAGTAGCCGAGCACCTCGCGCCCCGCCGTCACCTTGAGCGCCAGCGTGGTGCCGACGACCAGCAAGCCGATCATGATCAGCACGTTGTCGCGGTGCCAGAGCGTGGGCCTGAACCGCCAGATCCAGGCCAGCAGCATCGTGACGATCAGCGCCGACAACAGGAACCAGCCGGCGAAGCTCGACACGTTGACCGGCGACGCCTGCCCGAGGCCGAGGCCGTTGATGACCTCGATATCCGCCGCGCTGATCGGGGAGCCCTTTCGAACCACGACCTGGCCCACCGCCACGTTGACCATGACGGGCTGGACGTTCTCTGCGGCGCGGTCCTTGGCCTGGTTGGTGAGCGTTTGATCGAACGATGAGTTCGGGACGACCAGTGGCGCGATGAGCTCAGCAGCGAGCATCCGTTCCGCCTCGTCGAGGTCGCCGCCCATGCGGCCCTCGATCTTGGTGCGAGTGTCGGCGACCTCGGTGTCGCGCAGCTCGGTCCGCTCCGTGGCGTCGAGGATCCGCGCCGCCTCGGTGCGCACGGCGGCCCAGCGCGCGGCGTCGAGCCCGAGCAGCGTCGTCTCGGCGCGATCCGCCAACCCGGGGATCGCCACCTCGAGGAGCGACGCCCGCTCGTTGGGTTTCATCTCGGTCGCGAAGGCCGTGTCGACCCGCCGCACGCGCTCGCTGAACGCTCGCGCCTGCTCGGCGGCGATGGCGATGGCCTTCTCGGACGTGTAGTCGTATTGGAAGGCGACGCCGTCACGTGCGGCCTTTCGGGCCTGATCGGTGAGGGTCGTGCTCTCGAGCGAGACGGCCTTCGGGGAGACGATGTCCTCGGCGGCGACGTCGCCGACCGAGTACTGCACGGAGCGGCTCGGCAGGATGTCCGCGGCGAGGATCACCGTCAGCGCCACGATGAGGCTGCCGGCGGCGATCGTGAGGCGCGTGGCATCGCTCCGCGTGAAGCGGGCGAGGACCGGGGCGCGCTGGGTGAGCATCAGTTTTCCGTTCCGCGGCTCAGTGCGTGCCGCCGTCGTGGGCCGACAGATCGGCGCGGGCGAGCGCAGCGGCGACGCGGCCGCTGACGACCTTGCCGTCCGCCCGGCCACGGGTCCGCGGGGCGAGCCAGCCCATCACCTTGCCCAGGTCACGCGCATTGGACGCCCCGGTCGAGGCGATCGCTTCGCCGACGAGCGCGTCGATCTCGGACTCGGTCATCGCCTGTGGCAGGTACTCGCCGAGGATGTCGATCTCCGCCTGCTCCTTGGCCGCGAGGTCCGACCGTCCGGCGTTCGTGTAGGCCTCGACCGACTCGCGCCGGGTCTTGACCTCCCGCGTCAGGACGGCCAGGAACTCGTCCTCGGTGAGCGGCTGCTGGTTGCGCTTCTCGACGTTGTAGGCGGCATTGGCCGCCATGCGCAGGACGTCGCGGCGCAGCGAATCACCGCCGCGCATGGCGGCAGTGATGTCGGATTGGACTCGTTCGCGAAGGGACACCGGTCTTGGCTACCTCGGGCGGTCGTCGCACTCGCCCGTGGGGCCGCAGGATCGTGGCGGCGGGGTGGTCCCGCTCAGCCGGCCTGCGTACGGGCGTTCTTCTTGCGCTTGGCTTCCTTGCGCTTGCGCTTCACGGACGGCTTCTCGTAGTGCTCGCGTCGGCGAGCCTCCGCGAGGATGCCGCTCTGCTGGATCTTCTTGTTGAAGCGGCGCAGGGCGCTTTCGAACGTCTCGTTCTCTCCCACTCGGACTTCAGCCAATCGGTGTTCACCTCCTCCGACCCGGGTCTCGCGATCGTGCATCCGGCGCGCGGCCGACCGGCCGGAATGCAGGCTCGGGCGGACGGGCCGCCAGAGCCGCCGGAGTCTACCCGAGGGGTTTGGGCCGGTCAAACGCTCGGGAGGCGTCCGCCGAGCACGACTAGCCAGTACAGATCGGCCGCGGCGATGGCGGCCCACACACCGATGATCAGCGTCGGGCGGCGCAGGAAACACTTGCTCCATGACACGCCCAGCGTGATCGACTTGGCGTACAGCGCGATCGCGATGAGGGCGACCGCCAGGACGAAGATCGGCGGCGTCACGACCCATGCCAGCAAGCCGACCGTGCCCATGCGGCAGAACGTGAACGCCATGCGTTCGTACTTCTCCGGCTGGGTCAGCGGCGGACGCACGTACGTGGCGGGCCCGACCGTGCTCATGACCGCACCGCCCCGAGCCGGCGGGCACGCACGTCATCGAGCGACACGAGCTCGCGTGCCGGGACCATCCCGGCGGACGTGGTCCGGCGCAAGCCCCCGAAGAGCTGCCGGGCACAGAACGGCACGCGGATCGGGTTCGCCTCGCCGTTGGTCGAGCCGACGTGCACGCAGCACTGCTGGAGCCGCTCGACGTTGAGCGTCCAGGCGTCCATGAACGCCTTCACCGAGAAGCGCTTCACCCGCAGCGCGATCTCCTCGACTGCGGCATCCCGATCGAACAGCCATCGCCCGAGGCTCTTGAGGAAGCCGTTGACGCCGAGATCGCAGGCGTCGCAGATCCGCAGAAGGTGATCGACGAGCTCGGGCCGCGAGACCAGCGTCGTCTCGGACATCATCCCGACGAGGGCCGCCCACATCGCGTCGTCGGGCGCGATCCGGTTCGAGACCAGCCCGAGGTACTCCTTGAGCCGATCCTCGCCGAGCATCCTCGGGACGGATCGCCACTCCCCGGCATCGCCGCGGATGAAATACGTGATCGACGAGCAGTCGGGATGCGAGCACGGCAGCGCGATGAAGTCGTCCGGACCGACACGATCCGCGGTCTGCGCACCGAGCCGGTTCAACGTCCCGGTCGTCGTGACCCGACGCATCGGGTCGATCGGGCTCATCCGGCCCGACCCGAACACCGGCTGGAACGCGACGCCGGCGATGTAGTCGGTGGCCAGCGCGTAGTCGGCGATCGCGCCGACCTCGACATCGTTCACGCCCTCGGCGACCGCGACGGCGAGCGTCGTGAAGACCCGTTCCGAGGCCAGGCGACGGATCGCATCGGCCTTGACGTCCCGCAGGTCCTCCCCGCGGTGATAGAGGTGCGACTCGAGCTCGAAGCCATCGAACTGGAGGTAGACCTCGACCCTGCCGCGGAGCCGGCCCAGCGCCGAGACGAATCGGTCGTCCTTGCGCGATCCGGATCCCGTTGGTGTTGAGGATCACGCGCGTGACGTTCCGCTCCGTCGCCGCCTCGATGATCTCGACGACCTCGGGGTGCACGGTCGGCTCGCCACCGGACAGCATCAGCACGTCGACCCGGCCACCCTCGCGCTCGATCGACGCGTCGAGCGATCGGAGGATGTGCGGGAGCCGGGCGAACCGACCGATCCCGGGTGCCGCGGCGGCGAAGCACGTCGGACACTCGAGGTTGCAGTTCTCGGTGATGTCGAGGAGCAGGACGCACGAGTGCTGGGTCTGGAGGTCACCCAGGCCGTCCGCGTAGCCCATCGGGATCGGCGCCGCGTTCCCCTGCGTGTCCGGGATGATCTCGCGGGTCGGCGTCCGCCACTGCTGCAGGTACTCCCAGCGCCGGTGGTCCTCCTCGTAGAGGCTCATGACCTCGCCGTGGCCGCGTCGGCAGGTCCGCCGGAGGTACACGGCCCCGTCCATCGCCACGAGGTTCCCCTGGAGGATGTCGGTCTCGTAGTCGATCTCCCGGTCGGGGTCGTCGCTGAAGCAATGGCCGCACACGGTCAGGACCATGCGGAGCGGCAGGTACGGGCGCAGGGCGAGCATCAGACGCTCCTCGTGAACGGGAGGCAGAGGCCGGCGATGCCGACGAGCAGGATGAAGGGCACCACGCAGGAAGACGACCAGCGCTCGACCGACCGTGCTCGGATCGGGGTGGCGGCCGCGGACCCAGCCAAGCGACAGACCGAGCGCGATCAGCAGCGCCACGGTCAGGATCCCTTGGAGGATCGGCCCGGCGTTGTAGACCATTCGCTGGGTCAGATACACCGCCCCGAACAACAGCCACACGATCACGTATGCGCCGATGACGATCCATCGTGCCTGCCGGCGGAGTGGCAGGACCTGCTCGTCGGCGCGCTGGCGGGCCGCCATCAGCTCCGTGGCGCGATCGATCTCCTCGGGTGTGAAATCGGCCTCCGCGGCCGCCTGTCGGAGGGCATCGGCAGTAAACCGATCCGCATGCGCGACGAAGTACTGGCTCAGGGCCTCGACCCGGTCACCGCGACCGGCGGTCCAGCCGGATGCGTCCGGTCGCTCGGGCGGTGTCGTCGATCCACTCACGCTGCCATCCTCCAGCTGCTTGCCTGCCAGCCGAGCGACGCGCTACCCGCTGGTCGGGAACGCGCCGCTCGCCACGCAGATGCCGATGATCACCAGGATCGCGACGATGGGGATCGTCACGGCGAGCACGACCCCGCAGCCGAGACCCTGGGCGATGGCTGGCTCCCGGTTGCGCAGGAGCGCCCACCCGACGATCCCCAGGAGGAGCCCGACCAGACCGACCGTGCCCGACACGTCGCTGGACATGGAGGCGAGGGCGAAGATCGCGAGGTACAACGCCACGACGTAGGCGATGGCGACCCCCGCCACGACCCAGTAGTTCTTCCTCGGGCCCGCACTGGCGGCAGCGGCGGCCTGCCAGCCCGGGGCGGCGAGCTGCCGCGCGGCGTCGATCTCGGCCTGCCCGAAGCCGCCGTCGAGCGCGGCACGGGCAAGGGCTTCGTCCGTGAAGCGGGTGCTGTTCGTACGGAAGTAGGCGGCCAGCGCGGCGACTCGATCGTCGGTGTCGGCCACGACCGGCGCGTGCGGTCGGGTGTCGTCATCGGGGCGCGTCGGATCGCTCATGTCACCCGTCCCTCGAGGACCGTGGCCGGTGGCGCCGGCACGTGGTAGGCGTCGGCGCGAAGCCGGCGCACGAAGTGCACGACCAGGAGCGCGACCAAGGGGATGAGCACCCATTGCGGACCGGTCAGACCCAGGGCCTGGGGCTCGTTCCCTCGGACGAATTCGACGAGGAACCGGAAGATGCCCGCCGCGAGCAGGTAGAGCTTGAGCGCATCGCCGGGAACAGGGACCCGATCGCGATAGCGGACGATGACGACGGCCGCGAGCAGGCTGAACGCGATCTCGTACAGCATCGAGGGATGCATGGGCACGTCGCAGCCCGGGCAACGCGCGAAGGCAGCCGCGGCCTCGGGACTGACCGAGATGCCCCACGGCAGCGTCGTCGGCGTCCCGAGCGGTAGCTCGGAGAGGAAGCAGCCGACCCGCCCGATCGCCGTCGCGACGGGGATCGCCAGGACGTACGCATCCCCCGTCGACCGGCGGTACCCGAAGGCGCGCTTGGCGAGCACGATCGCGACGTACCCGCCGGCGAGTGCCCCGAGCAGGCTCTTGCCACTGTGCTCGATGGCGACCGTCAGCGGCACGCCCTCGAGGGCGGTGTAGTACTCGACGTGCTCCCAGGCCGTGATCAGCCGCGCACCGATGCCGGCCCCCAGGATCGCCGCGAGCGAGATCCAGACGATCGTCGAATCGAGCCAGCCGCGGCGCCGCAGCTCCCGGTAGTAGATCGCCAGACCCACCGCGAGCGCGAGCACCGTGAACGCGTCGTGGGTCAGGATCCGAATCGGCCCGAGCTCGACCAGGATCGGATGCATCGCGACGATCGTAGCGGTCGGTCGTCCGCGCGATCTCGCCGTGACGATCCACCGGCGACCGCGTCGTAGGATGCGAGCCACCCCGCACGAGGTCCCACGTGTCGCGAACCCTGCTTGACCTGCTCGATCGGCGCCGTGATCCGGTACGGCGCGAAGAACGCGCTGTCGGCGCGGCACGACGACGGTTCGACGACCGCCTGGACGTATCGCGATCTCGACCGGCGAGCGCGGATCGCGGCCTGGCGGCTCCGCGCGCTCGACCTCGAGCCCGGCGATCGGATCCTGACGTGGGGACCGTCGACGCCCGCGCTCGCGGCCACGTACTTCGGGGCGATGCACGCGCGGCTCGTCCTGGTGCCGCTGGACCTGCGCATGTCCTCGGACGCCGTCGCCACGATCGTGCGGGCATCGGGTGCGCGGCACCTCGTCCTGGGCACCGGTCGCGACGCCCCGGATCCTGCCGCGGCCGGTCTCGCGGACTTCCCGACGACCACCGTCGACGACCTCGTCGCCGAGCCGGCCGATGACGATCCGTCGTTCGGCCCGGACTGGGAGGCCCGGCAGGCGGCGTGGAAACGACCCGAGCCCGACGAGATGGTCGAGCTGATCTTCACGAGCGGGACGACCGGCACGCCGAAGGGCGTGAAGCTGACCCACGACAACATCGCCGCATCGATCGAGACGTTCCACCGGATCGTGCCGCCGATGGAGCACCGCCTGGTCTCGTTGCTGCCGCTGTCGCACCTGCTCGAGCAGGCGGTCGGGCTGTTCTACGCGCTCGATGTGGGCGCGGACATCCTGTACGTCCGCAGCCGCAATCCGCGGGTCATCTTCGATGCGCTCCGCGACCATCGGGTCACGAGCATGGTCGTCGTCCCGCAGATCCTCGACCTGTTCTGGAGCGCGATCGAGCGGGAGATCGCCAAGCGCGGTCGCACGTCGACCGTCGAGCGGTTACGCGGCATCGCGCGTCGCCTGCCCTACCCCGTCCGGCGCTGGCTGTTCCGCAGCGTCCACCAGCAGCTCGGCGGCCACTTCCGGCTGTTCCTCTCATCTGGCGCCTTCCTGCCGCCGGCGCTGCAGGGTGCCTGGGAAGACCTCGGCATCACGGTCCTGCAGGGCTACGGCGCGACCGAGACCGGCACCGGGGCGTGCACGACGCTCGACGACCACGGGCCGGGCACCGTCGGACGCGTCCCGGACGGCATCGAGATGCGTATCGCCCCAGATGGCGAGATCCAATTCCGCGGCCGGACCGTCTTCTCCGGGTATTGGAACGCCCCCGAGCTCACGGCCCAGGCCTTCACCGAGGACGGCTGGTATCGAACTGGCGATCTGGGCCGGTTCGACGACGCCGGGCGCCTCATCCTGAGCGGCCGGATCAAGGACATCATCGTCCTGCCGAATGGCTTCAACGTGTATCCCGAGGACATCGAGAACGCCCTCCGGATCGCCGAACTGCGTGACGCGGTGGTCGTCGAGACCGAGCCGGGGCGGATCGAGACGGTCGTGCTCGCGCTCGACAAGGAGGAGCCCGCCGCGACCAAGGCCCGTGTCGAGGCGGCGATCAAGGCCGCCAACGGAACGCTCGGGCCCAATCAGCGGATCGCCGGTTGGCGCCTCTGGCCGGAGCCGGACTTCCCGCGAACCCACACGCTCAAGATCAAGCGGGACCCGATCCGCCGGTGGGCCGCGTCCGACGCGCCGCTGCCGGTCAGCGAGGAAGCGACGGCCTAGCCGACCGTCGCGCTCACGACGGGACGAGCACGCCGGTGCCAAGCGTCTCGAGCGCCACCTGGATGTCGGGCTGGCGTGGGTCGGCGGCGCCGTTCGGGACCCACGTGTACATGACCACCGTCGAGCCGACCAGGCGGAGGATGTGGCGCGCTCCGAACGCCGATTGGACCTTGGCCGGCCCGGTCGCGAGATACCGCGCCTGCGCGCTGGCTGCCTCCGAGGCTTCGACCGGATCGGCGAACTGGTACACGACGATGAAGCCCTCGGTCGGAGCATCCGGCAGGATCACCTGGTAGAGGGCACGGGGCGTGGTCGTGAACCGAGCGTCCTCTGGCGGCCGGAACGCGGCCTGGGAATCCTGCAGCACGAGGTTGCGCGTGCCGAGTACGCGGACGAGCTCGGCTCGGGTCTGCGCGACCTCGGGCCCGACGGTCCCGACCGGGCGGATCGTGGCGCCGGGCGGTGGCGGGACGGCACCGGAACCCGTGGTGCCGCCACACGCGGCCAGTACCCAGGCGACGGCCAGGATCGCCGCCCACCCTCGTGCGACCTCGAGGGGCCGTCGAACCGCCGCGCCGCTCGTCACCCGGGGGGCCAGTCGAACGGACGGCCGCCCATCAGGTGGATGTGGAGATGATCGACCGACTGGCCGCCCCACTGACCGACATTCGACACCAGTCGATAGCCGCCGTCGGCGATGCCTTCCGATCGCGCGAGGTCGGCGGCAACGGCGAAGAGGTGCCCGACGAGCGGGCTGTCGGCCTCGGTGAGGTCGAGAGCGGACGCGATGTGCCGGCGCGGGATCAGCAGGATGTGGGTCGGCGCCCGAGGCGCGATGTCCCGGATCGCGATGAGCTCGTCGTCCTCGAAGACCCGGGTCGACGGGATCTCATCGGCGACGATCCGGCAGAACAGGCAGTCGATGGCCATCACAGGCTCGGCTTGGTGCTCATCAGGAAGCCGATCAGCCCGACCAGCCCGGCCATGAGGTACGAGACGTACCGCTGGCGCTTGGCGCGGGCCTGCCAGACGCGGTCATCGGGTGCGGCCGTGATACCGACGAGCCGTCGCAGGTTCGGGCGCTGGATGAAGAACGCGAGCCCGAGGTTGAGCGCGTAGATCGCGAGGGCGACCGCCAACCACGGCTGCTGGAGCACCGACGAACCAAGCGCGACGATCAGCCCGAGACCCGTGAGGGCCAGGCCAGCGCCGAGGACCATCGTCCCGTGCGCCTGGCCCCACAGCAGCGTGCGAACCACGCCGCTGTCGGAGTCGACCGCCGCGCGTCGCGCGCGGAGCGCGAACGGCAACAGGATCGATGGCAGGAACAGGCCGATCGCGAGCGCGATGTGGGTCGCGAGCAGGACCGGAACCAGCGGTGCGGGCATCGGGTCGATCGTAGCAGCGGGACCCCGTCAGGGCCGTCGCGCCTCAAGGGCGACCCAGTCCCCCTCGGCGGTCCGCGCCGTGATCGACAGCCCGGCCCGCTCGAGCGCCTCGCGGACCTCGGTTTCCCGATCCACGAAGATGCCCGACGCCAGCAACGTGCCGCCGGGCAGCATCTCGGCCCGCAGGAGCGGCGCCAGCGGGACGAGGACGCCCGCGATCAGGTTGGCCAGGACGACCTCGACCGGCGCGTCGCCCGTCGGAACCGTGCCCACCTTCGCCGCGATCCGGCGGCCGAGCCGGTTGCGTCGCGCGTTGGCGAGCGTTGCCTCGATCGCGATCGGGTCCGTGTCGACGCCGACCGCCGACCGCGCGCCGAGACGAACCGCGGTGATCGCCAGGATCCCTGACCCGCAGCCGACATCGAGGACGCGTGCCCCGGCCAGACGCCCGTCGTCGGCAAGCGGCTCGAGACCGGCCAGGCAGAGTCGGGTCGTCGGGTGGAGGCCGGTCCCGAACGCCATCCCGGGGTCGAGCGCCACGACAACGTCGCCGGGTTCGGCGCGATGCCGCCGCCACGTCGGCCGGATCACCAATCGATGGCCGACGCGCAGGACCGGGAAGTGCGCCTTCCACGCCTCTGCCCAATCCGCCTCGTGAACGATGCGCGTCCGAAGCTCCCCGATCGGGCGGATCCCGAATGCCTGGAGGTGACCGAGGGCTACGGTGACCTCCGCCACCGCGGCCTCGGCCGCGCCCGGATCACGCGCCGCCACGTACCCGCGGACCACCGCCGGCCGCGACGGGTCAACGCGCGCTCCGAGGCCCTCGTCGACGAGCTCGAACGCGGGCTCCACCGAGGTCCCGCCGTGGGCCACGCGTCCCAGGATCTCGCTTACGGCTTCGACGGCTTCGAGATCGGCCTCGACCGCAAGCTCGAGCCACGCCCCGGGTCCTGCCGCGTCCGCGGCGGGCTTCGTTGCCGGGTGAATGCCGTTCGAGGTCCGGTCGGTCACCCCAGACCGAGCTTGTCGAGGATCCCGCCACCCCCGACCGCGTCTCCGGACTCCTTCGCGAACGCCTCGAGCAGCTCGCGCTGCTTCTTCGAAAGCTTGCGCGGCACCTCGACGTCGACGAGGACGTGGAGGTCGCCTCGCGAGCCGCTGCGCCGCAGATGCGGTACGCCCTTGCCGCGCAGGCGGATCTCGGTGTCGGGTTGCGTCCCGGCCTTGATCTCGACCTCCTCGGTTCCCTCGACCGTCGGGACCGTGAGCGTCGTGCCGAGCGCGGCCTGCGCGATCGAGATCGTCGCCTCGTAGAAGAGCTCGGTCCCGTCGCGCTTGAGGGTGGGATGCGGGGCGACGTGGACCGCCACGTAGAGCGATCCGGCTGGCCCGCCGCGGGGCCCGACCTCGCCTTCGTTGGTCAGGCGGATCTGGTGGCCCTCGTCGATGCCGGGTGGGATCGTGACCCGGAGCGAACGCTTGCGCTCGGTGCGACCGTCACCGTGGCAGGTGTCGCACGGCGTCTCGATGATCTTGCCCTCGCCACGACACCGCGGGCAGGCGCTGACGTTCACCATCTGCCCGAGCATGGTCTGGCGAACGCTGCGCACCTCGCCGCGGCCCTCGCACTGCGGGCAGGTCGTCGGCTCGGTGCCTGGCTTGGCGCCCGACCCAGCGCAGGTCTCGCATCGTCCGAGCGACCGGAACTCGATCTCCTTCTCGGTGCCCTTGACGGCTTCCTCGAAGGTGATCCGTAGGTCGTAGCGGAGGTCGGATCCGGGTTGCGGCCGGCCACGTCGGGCGGACGCCCCGCCGGTCGCCCCACCGAAGAACGCGTCGAAGATGTCGCTGAACCCACCGAACCCCTCGAAGCCCGCGCCGGCGCCGCCCGAATCGATGCCCGCCTGTCCGAACATGTCGTACCGCTGCCGGCGGTCCGGGTCGGACAGCACCTGGTAGGCCTCGCTCGCCTCCTTGAAGCGCGCCTCTGCCTCGGGATCCTTGCTGACGTCGGGGTGCCACTGCTGGGCGAGCTTGCGGAAGGCGCGCTTGATCTCGGCATCGCTCGCGCGTCGATCGACGCCGAGGACCTCGTACAGGTCGCGCTCGGTGGTGGCCATCGAGCGAGAAGTCTACGAGAGGGCGACCTCCTTGGCCCGAACGAGGACCGCGTCGATCATCGAGGCGGTCAGTTTCCCCGTGAACGTGTTCTGCTGGCTCGGGTGGTACGTGCCCAGCAGCACGTATCGTCCGACGCCGATCTCGGCCGCATGGGCGAACCTGGGCCGGGTCGGTGCCGCGGGAACCGAGCCGTTCGCGGCCATCGCTCGCAGGGCGGCGTCCCACCCATACGCGCCGAGCCCGACCAGGACCGTGACTCGCTGGAGCAGCGCCAGCTCGCGGGCGAGGTACGGCGCGCATTCGTCGCGCTCCCAGGGGGTCGGCTTGTTGGCCGGCGGCGCGCAGCGGACGGCCGCCGCGACGTACACGCCGTCGAGCACCAGGCCGTCGTCGGCGCTGCGCGACGTCGGCTGGTTCGCGAGGCCAGCCCGATAGAGCGCACTGAACAGGAAATCGCCCGACGCGTCGCCGGTGAAGACCCGCCCGGTCCGGTTGCCGCCGTGCGCCGCCGGCGCCAGGCCGACCAGCAGGATCCGCGCCTCCGGATCGCCGAACCCCGGGACCGGCCGGCCCCAGTACGTCTCGTCACGGAACCGCGCGACCTTCTCGCGGGCCACCCGTTCGCGCCACTCGACGAGGCGGGGGCACCGACGACAGGCGACGATCTCAGCGGTCAGGGCCGCCAACGCGACCCGGTCGGTCACTGGAGGAGGAGCTTGTCCAGCCGGCGCGAGACCACGAACAGCCCCACGAAGCCGCACACCAGCAGGTACACGACGTGGACGATCAGGATCGGTGAGAGGGCGCCGATCGTTAGCGACCGGATGAGATCGACGCCCTGGTACAGCGGCGTCAGCTGGACGATCAGCCGCAGCGGCTCGGGGTACGTCTCGATCGGGTAGAACGTGCCGGAAAACAGGAACAGCGGCAGGACCACGAGCTGGATCAGGTCGAAGTCCTGCCAGGTCTTCATGAACGACGTCGCGGCCATGCCGACGGCCCCGAACGCGAACCCGATGAGCAACGCGGCCGGGACGGCAAGCACCACCCACGGCGAGTGGATCAGGCCGAGGACCACGAGCACGACCATGAAGCCCAAGGCGTACAGCCCGCCGCGGATCAGCGCCCAGACGAGCTCGCCGACCGCGATGTCGCCGGCCGACAACGGCGTGGCAAGGATCGACGTGAACGTCTTGTCGTAGTTCAGCTTGAAGAAGAAGTTGAAGGTGCTCTCGTTGATCGCGCCGTTCATCGATGCCGTCCCGAGCAAGGCCGGCGCGACGAACAACTGGTATGGGATCTCGGTGCCACCGGGCCCCGGGATCGTGCCGATCAGCGCGCCCAGCCCGAAGCCGATGCTCAGCAGGTAGAACAGCGGCTCGAAGAAGCCGGACAGCAATACGAGCCAGCCGTGCTTGTAGACGTACAGGTTCCGCTCGACCAGACGGAGCGAGCGGCGGCTGCCGATCAGGAACACCGAGGAGATCGGCAGCGCGGTCATCCGCGCACCAGCTTGGCGCTGACGGTCTTGATCGTGGCCCACGTACCAACGGCGATGAATGCCAGCAGCACCGCGAGGTGGACCAGCGCCAGCTCCACGGGGAGCTGGGCCGTCCCGATCGTCCCGAGCGACAGCCCGCGAGCCAGTGCGACGCCGTGATACAGCGGCGTGATCCAGGCGAGCGGTTGGACGAACGCCGGCAGCGATTCGACCGGATAGAACGTGCCCGAGAACAGGAAGAGCGGCGTGATGCCGAACCGGAAGATCGCGGCGAACCGGTCCGGGGTCCGCTGGGTCGCCGAGAACGCCGCGATCGGCGTCGCGAACGCCAATCCCGTCAGCACCGCGACCGGGATCGTCAGCACGATCAACGGCGAGATCGCGGCGCCGAACGCGACGATGACCACGGTGAAGACCGTGGTGATCAGCAGCAGCCGCGCCCCGAACCAGAAGATGTTCCCGAGCGCGATCTCCGCCGGCCGGATCGGCGTGGCGTACATCGCGTGATAGACGCGGCTCCACACCAGGCCGGCCATGATCGGGAAGGTCGCCTCGAACGAGGCCGTCTGCATCGCCGACGAGACGAGCAGCCCAGGCGCCAGGAACGCGATGTACGGCACGCCGCCCAACGCCGCGTTCGCGCCGCCGCGATCCACGTACCCGCCGATCCCGAGACCCATCGCCGCAAGGAAGAGTGCCGGCGTCAGGAACGACGAGAACAGGCTCGCGCGGAAGGTGCGCCGATAGACCAGCAATCGATGCTCGAAGACGCGACCGATCCCCGGGTATGCCCTCGCGAGCGCCGTCATGCGCCGACCGCCGTCACTCGATCAGCGAGCGCCCGGTCAGGCGCAGGAACACGTCCTCGAGCGACGAGCGCCGGACCAGCACGGTCTCCGGCTGCAGCCCGCGGGCGTGGGCCGCGGCGACCGCCGCCTCGCCGTCGTCGGCGTAGAGGAGCACCCGATCCGGGAGTCGCTCGACTCGCTCGGCGAGGCCGTCGAGCTGCCCGTCGAGGGTCTCCTGTTCGCCGGGCTTGAACCGCAGCTCGGTGACCTCGCGGGTCGAGTATTGCTCGATCAGCTCGCGCGGCGATCCCTCGGCGACGATCCTGGCCTTGTCCATCACCACCAGCCGGTCGCACAGCTGCTCGGCCTCATCCATGTAGTGCGTCGTCAGGACCAGCGTGACCCCACGCTGCTTGAGGCGGTACAGCCGATCCCAGAGCAGGTGGCGGGCCTGCGGGTCGAGCCCCGTGGTCGGTTCGTCGAGCAGCATGAGGTCGGGCTCGTTGATGAGGCTGCGGGCGATCGTCAGTCGCCGCTTCATGCCGCCGGACATGTGCTCGACCTGGTCGTCGGCGCGCTCCGTGAGCTGGGCGAAGTCGAGCAGCTCGTCCGCGCGCTTGGCGATGACGGCGCGCGACAGGCCGAAGTAGCGGCCGTAGATCAGCAGGTTCTCGCGGACGGTCAGCTCGGTGTCGAGCGTGTCCTGCTGCGGCACGACACCGAGCCGCGCCCGGATCTTCGGCCCGTCGGCCGCGGGGTCCTGCCCGAGGATCCGCAGCGTCCCGGCCGTTGCCGGCGAGACGCAGCCGATCATCCGCATCGTCGACGTCTTGCCGGCGCCGTTCGGACCGAGGAAGCCGAACGATTCGCCCGGCGCGACGTCGAAGTCGATGGCGTCGACCGCGGTGATCTCGCCGAAGCGCTTGGTCAGGCCGCGGGCATGGATGAGCGAGGGGGTCGAGTCGCCCGACTCGAATGTGTCCGTCATAGGGCCGGCAATGGTAACCCAGGAGGCGGCGGTGCTCGAAGGCGCCGGCGACGGTGGCAGCGAGCCAGAAACATGCTACACAGCGGTAGCAGTATGTGCTAGCATCGACGGCGAACGACATCACGCAGGAGCCGACCATGGCGACCATTTCGGGCCCCGCCGCCGAGCTGCTCGAGCGAGCGCTCGTCGCGGAATTGACGGTCATCGACGCGACCGGTCGACCGGTCACCTATCCCCTGATCCCGCTCTGGGACGGCGAGCGCGTCTACATGACGTCGTCGACGCTGTTCAGCCGCAAGCTCGAGCACATCGCCGCCAACCCGAAGGTCTCGGTGTCGGTCACCGACCCGATCAGCGTCGGTGGGCGCGCGGACCGGGTGACGGTGCAGGGCGACGCTCGCGTCATCGCCGACGACCCCCACGGTGGGTGGGAGCGCCTGCTGCCGATCTGGTCGGCCAAGGAGCCCGCGATCGTCGCGTTCCTCAAGGCCCGGGTCGCGCTGCCGCTGTTCTTCGAGCGCGCGTTGATCGAGATCACGCCGCGGCGTGTCCTGTACTGGCCCGCGGGTGACACGGCCGTCGCACCCGACGTGACGGTCGTCCGAGGGGAGGCCGCGTGATGCGTTCCACACCGGAGCTGAGCCCGCAGGTCGGGCTCGAGAAGCTCGCGACGTACCCCTTCCACATCGCCACCTGGGTCGACGACGGCGGCTATCCGGTCTCCGTGGCGGTGACCGCGACGATCGACCCGGCCGGTCGCTCGGCGACGTTCACCCCGCCCGCCGGGCTGTCGGTGCCGACCGATCGCGATATATCGCTGACGGGATCGCACATCCGGCCGCAGCCCGGCTACGGCTACGACGAGCGCCGCCACGTGACGGTCTGGGGTCGCGTGTCGCCGGGCATCAGGCCCGACACCATGGCGTCGGTGCTGACGCTGAGCGGTCGATCGGCCTGGGGCTGGGACGAATCGGAGGTCCCGTTCTTCGAGTATTCCGAGCGGTCGGTGCCCCGGTCGCGGAAGTACTTCGACGCGCTGTCGGCGGAGCGCGGAACGCCGGTCCGCCCGAAGCTCTCGTTCGGGTTCCTTGCCCTTCGCGCGACGCGCCTGCCATTCCTGACCGCGACGATCGTGCCGGTCCTGCTCGGCATCGTGATCGCGGCGGAGCACGGCTCGTTCGATCTCGCGTCGGCGGCGCTGACCGTGATCGGCGCGGCGTTCGTCCAGCTCGGGCTCAACGTCGCGAACGACGTGTTCGACACCGTGCAGGGCGCTGACGACGCCAACGTCACCCCGACGCAGTTCAGCGGTGGTTCGCGCGTCATCCAGTACGGATTGGTGTCGCTGCGCCAGATGGCGACGCTGGCGACGGCCTTCTATGTCGCCGCGGGTCTGATCGGGCTGGTCCTGCTGGTCACCCGCGGGTCTCCGGCGCTGCTCGTGATCGGTGTCGTCGGGTTCATCGTGTCTTTGGGCTATACCGCGCCGCCCTTGAAGTTCGTGTATCGCGGCCTCGGCGAGATCGCGGTCGCGATCGGTTTCGGGCCGCTGATGCTGCTCGGGGCGTACGTCGTCCAGACGCGCGGGGTCTTGTCGTGGGAGCCGGTGGCCGCATCGATCCCGATCGCGCTGCTTGTCGCCTTGATCCTGTACGTCAACGAGATCCCAGATCGACGCGGCGACGCCCACGCCGGCAAGCGGACCCTGCCCGTCCGGTTCTCGCCCCGGGTCATCATCGCGGGCTACAACACCGCCGCCGTCGCCGCCTACGTGGCGGTCGTCATCGCAGTCATCGCGGGCGTCCTGCCGATCCCGGCATTGTTGATGCTGCTGACCATCCCACTCGCCCGGCGCGTGTCGGGCGGTCTCGCCCCGAACTACGACAACCCGTACGGGCTGATGGCGTTCATGGGCGTGAACGTGCAACTGCATCTCGCGGCCGGGGCACTGTTGCTGGTCGCCTACCTGATCGTGCTGGCGGTCGGCGCCTTAGCCCCGGGAGTCGACCTCTTCGTCGGATGACGATGGCGCTCTCGCCGGCCCAGGCGTTCGCCCGCCCGCGGGAGCGCCTGCGCTGGCTCGATGCCACGACGACGCTCGAGGGGTTCGCGCTGGTCACGTTCGACGTCGATCCGGCGCGGCTTCGGGCCGTGCTGCCATCCGTCTTGGAACCGGAGGTCCGGACGCTCGCGGACGGTCGGGCGCGCGGCTTCGTGTCAGCCGTATCGTTCCGGGACGTCGACTTCCGGTTCGCGGTCGCTCCCTGGATCCGCGTCTCGTTCTTCCAGACGAACTACCGCGCCTATGTCCGCGGCCCGGACGGCCGGCAGGCCGTCCACTTCTTCGGGACGACGCTCGACTCGCCCCTGGTCGCGATGCCGAGTCGCCTGTGGGGCATGCCGTGGCATCCGGGCGGGACGTCGATCGAGTCGTCATGGGCTGCGGATGGCACTTGTACGGCCTACCGGCACGTCTGTTCGGGCCGCTGGGGTCGAGCCGACGTCGAGCTCGTCGGTTCCGCCGCACCGCTGGAACGGCTCGAGGGGTTCGCCGATGCCGACGACGCCGCGCACATCCTCACGCACCCGCTGGACGGCTGGTTCGAGCACCCGAGCGGACGCCTCGGGCGATACGCCGTCTGGCACCCGCGGATGACGCTACAGATGGGATCGGCACGACGGGCGTCGTACGCCGTGTTCGAAGAGCTGGGACTGGTCGAGCCCGGCGCTGCCCCGCACTCGGTGCTGCTGACGCGCTCGATCGAGTTCGACGTGCTGCTGCCACCGCGCCGCGGGTAACGGGTAAGTCGCAGATAAGGCCCGCTCGCGACACTCTCGCGAATGGATCCGGTCCGTTTGGGCAGCGATGTCCGACTGCTGCGTCGGCGGCTTGGCTGGTCGCAACTGCGTCTCGCGCGCGAGTCAAAGACGTCGAGATGGTCGGTCGCGCAAGTCGAGGCTGGTCGAGGCGATCGACTGCCGTTGCATGTCCTGGCCGCGATCGTCGCTGCGTTGCACGGGTATCTTTCGGTACGGATCCTGTTCCAGGGCGAAGGCCTGGATCGATTGCGCGATCGACGTCACGCGGCGCTTGTCGAACGGATGGTCGCGCGACTCCAGGCTTACGGCTGGGAGATCGCCACCGAGGTGTCGTTCAACTCGTTTGGCGAGCGAGGCTCGATCGACATTCTCGCTTTCGATCCACGATCGCGGACCGTCCTGGTCATCGAGGTCAAGTCGGTCGTTCCGGACATCGGCGGTCTGCTCGCGACGCTCGATCGGAAGGTGCGTCTTGCCCCGGAGATCGCCCGACAGCGAGGATGGCGACCGGCGCGGGTCGCTCGTTTGCTCGTGCTTCCCGACGCAAGCACCGCTCGTCGGCGGGTCGCCGATCATGCGTCGACGTTCGCCAATGCCTTCCCAACGCGAGGTGCCGGCGTCCAAGCATGGTTGCGCTCGCCGACGACGGCCCTCTCCGGTCTGATCTTTCTGTCAAATGAGCGTGAGACCGGCACGAGATCGCGTCCGCGACGAATCAAGACGGCCGAGGATCGTCGTCCACGCACGGAGCGCGCGTGATCGTTCGTCATCGAGCTGCCACGCCGACCATTTGACGGCGTTTGTCCGTCTCGTGCCGCTGGGACAGGCAATTGACGGACCACGGTCGGCCTCAAGGCCGGGGCGAGACGAACGCCGGGAATGCCGGATCGCGTCGAGTCGGCCTGCTGCCACCGCGCCGGGCGTGAAAGAGCGCCCGGCCGATGCTGGGCGCTCAACGTTCTGCTGCCCCACCGCGCCGGGCATGAAGAGCGCCCGGCGGCTGCCGGGCGCTCTCTCTCTGTTCTGCGACGGTCGGCCGAGGCCTAGACCTCCTTGAACTCGCCCTCCACCGGCTCCTCGGTGTCCGAGGCGGCACCCTCGCCGGCATCGGTGCCGTCCGACGAGCCGTCGCCGGTCCCGTCAGCCGACCCGTCGCCGGAGCCGTTCGTCGGTCCCGCATCGGCCGCGGAGGCCTGGTAGGCCGCCGTCGAGACGCGGTTGAGGGTCTCGGCCAGGGACGTCATCCCCGCCGAGATCGCGCCGACATCGGAACCCTTGAGTGCCTCGCGCAGCGACGACACCTGGTTCTCGATCTCGAGCTTGTCCTCGGACGAGACCTTCTCGCCCAGGTCCTTGAGCGTCCGCTCCGCCTGGAACGTGAGCGCCTCGGCCTGGTTGCGGGTCTCGACCTCCTCGCGCCGCTGCTTGTCCTCGTCGGCGTGCTCGGCGGCGTCGCGGACCATCTGGTCCACGGCGTCCTTCGAGAGCATCGACGATGCAGTGATCCGGACCTGCTGCTCCTTGCCGGTCGCCCGGTCCTTGGCCTTGACGTCGAGGATGCCGTTGGCGTCGATGTCGAACGTGACCTCGATCTGCGGCACGCCCCGGGGAGCCGGCGGGATCCCATCGAGGATGAACCGGCCGAGCGTCTTGTTGTCGGCCGCGAAATCGCGCTCGCCCTGGAGGACGTGGATCTCGACCTGCGACTGCGAGTCGGACGCCGTCGAGAAGACCTGCGACTTCGATGTCGGGATCGTCGTGTTCCGCTCGATGAGCTTCGTCATGACGCCGCCCAGCGTCTCGATGCCCAGCGAGAGCGGGGTCACGTCGAGCAGCAGGACGTCCTTGACGTCACCGGCCAGCACGCCGGCCTGGATCGCGGCACCGATCGCCACGACCTCGTCGGGGTTGACGCCCTTGTGCGGCTCCTTGCCGCCGAACATCTTCTTGACGGCCTCGACGACGGCCGGCATCCGGGTCATGCCGCCGACGAGGATCACCTCGTCGATGTCGCCGGGCTTGAGGCCCGAGTCCTTCAGCGCGGCGCTGACGGGGGCCTCGGTCTTGGCGACGAGGTCCGACACGAGGTCCTCGAGCTTGGCTCGCGACAGGGTCACGACCAGGTGCTTGGGCCCGGACGCGTCGGCGGTGATGTACGGCAGGTTGATCTCGGTCGTCGCCGTCGTCGACAACTCGATCTTCGCCTTCTCGGCCGCCTCCTTGAGGCGCTGCAGGGCCTGCTGGTCCTTCGAGAGGTCGATGCCCTGGTCCTTCTTGAATTCGGCCAGCAGCCAGTCGATGACGCGCTGATCGAAGTCGTCGCCGCCGAGGTGCGTGTCGCCGTTGGTGGCCTTGACCTCGAAGACGCCCTCACCGAGCTCGAGGATCGAGATGTCGAACGTCCCGCCACCGAGGTCGTAGACGGCGATCTTCTCGTCGTGCTTCTTGTCGAGCCCGTAGGCCAGCGCCGACGCCGTCGGCTCGTTGATGATCCGCTTGACGTCGAGCCCGGCGATCCGGCCGGCGTCCTTGGTCGCCTGGCGCTGGGTGTCGTCGAAGTAGGCGGGGACCGTGATGACCGCCTCGGTCACCTTCTCGCCGAGGTACGCCTCCGCGTCGGTCTTGAGCTTCTGCAGGATCATCGCGCTGATCTCGGGCGGCGTGTAGACCTTGCCGTCGGCCAGCTTCACCGCGACGCCATCGGACTTGGGGTCCTTCTCGACGGTGTACGGGATGAGCTCGCGCGAGCGCTTGACCTCGGGGTCGTCGAACCGACGACCCATGAAGCGCTTGATCGAGAAGACGGTGTTGCCGGGGTTCGTGACGGCCTGGCGCTTGGCCAGCTGCCCGACCAGTCGCTCGCCGGTCTTGGTGAACGCGACGACCGACGGCACGGTCCGGCCGCCCTCCGCCGATGCGATGACGGTCGGCTCGCCGCCCTCCATGACGGCGACGACGGAGTTCGTCGTGCCGAGGTCGATACCGATGATCTTGCCCATGGTCTGTGTTGCTCCTCGCTCGGAAAATCCGGGATCAGTTCGTGGTTGGTGTCAGGGTTGTCGTTGGATCAGTTGGGTCGGTCGCCGCTGGTCGACGCGGTCTCAGGCGCACCGGCGACGGCGACGAGCGCGGGCCGCAGCACGCGATCGCGCAGCCGATACCCGCGCCGCACCTGCTCGACGATCTCGCCCTCAGGCCGGCCCGTGCCGGGCACGGTGGCGATCGCCTCGTGCTCGCGCGGATCGAACGGTGTGCCGGGCTCGGCGTCGATCGTCTTGACGCCCTCGCTGTCGAGCAGCGTTCGCAGCTTGCGGTCGATCGCGGCCACGCCGTCGAACCACGGGTTCGTGGCGATCGATTCGGGTCGCGCCTCGATCGCCCGGTCGAAGTCGTCGGCGAGGGCGAGGACCTTGCGGATCAGGTCTTCCGCGGCGAGTCCGAGGTCGCGCTCGCGCTCCTCCGCGGTCCGCCGCTTGAAGTTGAGGAACTCGGCACGCTCGCGCTGCAGCGCGGCGAGGTATTCGTCGGCCTGGGCCTTGGTCGACCCGAGCTCGGCGCGCAGCGCCTCGATCTCGGCGAGCAGCTTGGTTGGGCGCAGGTCGATGTCGTCGGCGCGCTCCTGCGCGCGCGTCCGCTGGCGAGGTTCAGGCATAGAGATGGTCCACCAGTTCGTTCATGAGACCGGACACGAAGCGCACTGTGCCGATCGCGTGGGGATAGCTCATGCGCGTCGGGCCCAGTACGCCCACGACGCCGAGCGCGCGCCCGGGCCGGCCGTACGGGGCCAGCACGAGCGACACGTCGTGCATCTCGGCGCTGGGGTTCTCGGCGCCGATCACGACGCGGATCCGGTTGGAGCCCGCGACACTGCCGACCAGCGCCCCGAGGTACGCGCGGTCCTCGAGCGCCGTGAAGATCTGCCGGAGCTTGTCGCTCTGGGCGAACTCCGGTGCCTCCATCACGTTGAGCAGCCCGTCGGAGAAGACCTCCTCGACGGCCGCCGTGTCGTAGTCGACCAGGATCCGGACGATCCGCTCGCCGACGCGTCGCGCGATCCGTTGTACCGGATCGGCCGCATCGAACCGTGCCAGGGTGGCCTCGACGCCGGTCGCCGTGAGATCCAGCAGGTGCTCGTTGAGCATGCCGGCGACCCGGTTGAGGGTCGGCTGATCGACGGCCTCGGTCTCGTCGAGCTGCACCGCGGCCTGCTTGATCGCCCCTTCACGGAGCACGAGGATCAGGCTCGCCAGGCGCTCGTTGACGACGACGAGGTCGACTCGGCGAATGTGGGCGACGGATGGCTTGGCCGGTGTGGCGAGCCCCGCCGAGCGCGTCAGCCCGGCGAGGGTCGTGGCGGCGAGGCGGAACCAGTGCTCGCTCGCGTGCTCGACCTGGCCGAACTGGTGGCGGATCATCAGCTGCTCGACCGGGGGCAGCGGCGACGTGTCGACGATCGATTCGACGTAGAAGCGGTACCCGGCATCGGTCGGCATGCGACCGGCGCTCGTGTGTGGGTGGCTCAGCAGGCCCGCCATCTCGAGCTCAGCGAGGATGTTGCGGACCGTGGCGCTGGACACGCCGAGGCGGTAGCGCTCGACGAGCGCCTGGCTGCCGACCGGCTGTGCGGTCGTGACGTATTCCTCGATGACGGCCCGGAGGATCGCCTGGGAGCGGAGGTCCAACGGGCCGAGCGGGCGGCGGATTCGTCGCGCCAAACTCGTTCTCCCGTGGCGTTAGCACTCGATGGGTGAGAGTGCTAACAGGTCGAGTGGCATCGTAGCAGCCGCCCCGCACGAGTGTCAACGCGGGTGGCGCGCCGAGATCGCCCGCTTGCCCTCTCCTAGATCAGGCGGGCGAACAGCTCGTTGGACAACAGCCGGCCGCGGGTCGTGAGCAGGACGCGGTCGTCATCGGTGACGGTCAGCAGCTCCGCGGCCAGCGCCCACCCGAACGCGTCGGCGAGTGGCGCCTCGTGGGCGGCCGACAGCGGCACGCCGGTATCCAGGCGGAGGCCCAGGATCACGGACTCGGCGGTGGCGATCTCATCGTCGATGACGTCGACGCCGCCGGGTGGAAGCGTCGGCGGCGAGCCGCCGAGCGCCGCCACATAGGTATCGAGTCGGGCCGCGGTCCAACGCCGGACGATGCCATCGAAGGCGTGCGCACCAGGCCCAAGCGCCTCGTGCGGCCGGCGCTGCCAGTACGCGAGGTTGTGGCGGCTCTCGTGACCGGGCCGCGCCCAGTTCGAGATCTCGTAGCCGCGGAAGCCCGCGTCCTCCAGCGCCAACACCGCGTGGTGGTACTGGCCGGCTGCTCGATCCTCGTCCTGGCCGGGCCGCACCCCGTCGCGCCAGCGGCGGGCGCCCTTGGTCGTCGGCAGGTGATCGCCGCTCGGACCGGTCAGCCCCTCGGCATCAGGATCGTCGAGGGTGAGCGCGTACAGCGAGAGGTGGTCGGGCTCGAGCGCGAGCGCCGTGTCGAGCGTGGCCATCCACGTCGGGAGGTTCGTGTCCGGGATGTCGTAGAGCAGGTCCATGTTGATCGACCCGATGCCCGCCTCGCGCGCGCCAGCCACCGCGTCGGCGACGTGGCGGGCCCGATGCCGGCGGCCGAGCTTGCGCAGCTCGGTGTCGTCGAACGACTGGGCTCCGAACGACATCCGCGTGACGCCGGCGCGGCGCAGGGCCGCGGGATCGCCCCGTTCGTCAGGCCCGGGGTTCGCTTCGAGCGTGACCTCGGCGTCAGCCGCGACCCCGAACCGCGCGCGGATGCGGCCCAGGAGCCGCTCGACCTCGTCTGGCGGCAGCAGCGACGGCGTCCCACCCCCGAGATAGACGGAGTCGAGCTTCGGTCGCGTGCGGGTGCCGGGCGCGCCGAACGCCGCGTCGAGCGCATCCGCGCGGAGCTCGACCTCGACCAGCAGGGCGTCGAAGAACTGACCGATGCGGTTCCTCGGTCCGCGCGCTGCCGACCCCGCGATCACCACGAAGTCGCAGTACGGGCACAGCGACACGCAGAACGGGATGTGGACGTACAGGGCGACGGGGGAACGCGCGGCCGGCGAACCGCTCATGCCCTACCGATCCCGCTGAGCGGACTCCCGTGAACCGATCACCCGCCAGCCCTCGGGCGGTCGCCGCCGCCGGTCGATCTCCTCGATCTCGCGACCCTTGGGCAGCGTCTGGCCCGTGTGCCCGGTGCAGAGGAACACGGCGAAGCGGGTGGCGGCGTGGCCCAGGAAGGCCGCGGCGATGCCGCCGGTCACCGCCGTCAGCCAGCCGCCGATGATCCCTATCGCCAGCGTCAGCACCAGCAGGTAGCGGTCGCGACCGGGCGCGCCGAGCCGTGTCGTCAGCGCGTAGATGAGCGCCTGGATGATGTTGGCGAGGTTCGCCTCGAGGCCGAGCACCAGCAGCGTGCCGAAGATCGCGCCGCGGAACGTGGCCTCGTCGATGAACGCGGTCGCGGTCGAGTTGAGCAGGGCACCCGGGTACGAGGCGGTATCCGGGAAGCGGATCCGCTGGTAGCGGACGGTCGCGAAGGCGATGGCCTGGGCCACCCCGAGCCCGGCGAAGATCAGGCCCCCGAACACGGCCCCGAGCCGATCCCCGGTCCCGAGGAACAGCTCGCTCTGCGGCGCCGGATGGATCAGGAAGATCGCGACGACCAGCCCCGCTCCGAGGGCGTACCAGGCGATCCGCCGGCGGAACCGTGGCCGCTCGCCGTCACGGGTGGTCTCGTAATACTCGGCGGTGCCGAAACGCTCGGCATCGAGGCGGAGGAGGACCAGCAGCAGCGTCAGGCCGACGACGATCAGCCCGCGCGACAGGTCGAAGAGGTCCTCCACGGACGGATCAGCCCTCGTCCATGCGCAGCATGGCGAGGAATGCCTCTTGGGGGATCTCGACCGAACCCACGCGCTTCATCCGCTGCTTCCCCTCCTTCTGTTTCTCGAGCAGCTTCCGCTTGCGGGTGATGTCGCCACCGTAACACTTGGCCAGCACGTTCTTGCGCATGGCTCGGACCGTTTCGCGTGCAACGACGTTGCTGCCGATGGCCGCCTGGATCGGGATCTCGAACATCTGGCGCGGGATCAGCTGCTTCAGGCGCTCGGCCAGGGCTCGGCCGGTCGACTGGGCGCGATCGCGATGCACGATCAGGCTCAGGGCATCGACCGGCTCGCCGTTGACGAGGATGTCGACCTTGGCGAGATCGGCCGGTCGATAGCCGAGCTCCTCGTAATCCATCGACGCGTAGCCCTGGCTCCGACTTTTGAGCTGGTCGAAGTAGTCGACGATCAGCTCGGCGAGCGGCATCTCGAAATGGAGCACGACGCGGGTCGGATCGAGGTACTCCATGTTGACGAAGTCGCCGCGTCGGTTGGTCGAGAGCTCCATCAGCGCGCCGATGTACTGCGACGGCGTGACGACGCTGAGCGTGACCCAGGGCTCCTCGATCGCCTCGATGTCCGACGGGCTGGGCAGGAGTGCCGGGTTGTCGACGACGACGGAGCCCCGACCGTGCTGCAGCTGCACGTGGTACTCGACCGACGGGGCCGACGCGATCAGGTCGAGGTCGAACTCGCGCTCGAGCCGCTCCTGCACGATCTCCATGTGCAGCAGCCCGAGGAACCCGCAGCGGAACCCGAAGCCGAGCGCGACCGAGCTCTCCGGCTCGAACGTGAAGCTCGCATCGTTGAGGTGCAGCTTGTCGAGCGCCTCGCGCAGGATCGGGTAGTCCTCGCCGCTGACCGGATAGATGCCCGCGAACACGAGGCTCTTGGCGGCCTGGTAGCCGGGCAGCGGCTCGGCCGCCGGTCGCGCCTGGGTCGTGACCGTATCGCCGACCTGCGCCTCGCGGACGTTCTTGAGCCCGGTCGCCACGTAGCCGACCTCGCCGGCAGTCAGCTGCCGGACCGGGACGAGCTGCGGTCGGAAGACGCCGAGCTCGAGCGGCTCGGCGGTCGCGCCGCTCGCCATGAGGCGGATCGGATCGCTGGCCCTGAGGGTGCCCTGCGCCATCCGCACGTAGACGATCACGCCCTTATAGGCGTCGTAGTGGCTATCGAAGATCAGGGCCTTGGCCGGCGCCGCCGGGTCGCCCTTCGGCGCAGGGATCCGGGCGACGATCGCCTCGAGGATCTCGTCGACGCCGGTGCCGTCCTTGGCGCTGGCCAGGATGACCTCCTCGCGCGGGATCGCCAGGACGTTCTCGAGCTCGTCGATGATCGTGTCGGGATCGGCCGACGGCAGGTCGATCTTGTTGATGACCGGGATCAGCGTCAGGTTCTCGCGCAGCGCGAGGTGGACGTTCGCGAGCGTCTGTGCCTCGATCCCCTGGGTCGCATCGACGACGAGGATCGCGCCTTCACAGGCCTGCAGGCTGTGGCTGACCTCGTACGCGAAGTCCACGTGGCCGGGTGTGTCGATGAGGTTGAGCCCGTACGTCAGGCCGTCCTTTGCGGTGTACTCGAGCCGGACCGCGCGGGCCTTGATCGTGATGCCCTTCTCGCGCTCGAGGTCCATCGAGTCGAGGACCTGGCTCATCATCTGCCGCCCCTCGACGGTGTGGGTGAGCTCGAGCAGTCGATCGGCCAGCGTCGACTTGCCGTGATCGATGTGGGCGATGATCGAGAAGTTGCGGAGGCGGTCTTGGGGGATCCGACCCTCGGGCTTCACAATCACGCTGGGGAGCCTGCACGGAGGGACGCGCAACGATGGACCCGCTGCTTCGTGAGCACCTCGCGATGACCTACTTCGCGGAATACCAGGTGCTCCGCAATGAGCTCATGGATCTCGTGACGGACGACGACCTTTCGTACCGACCTGGAGCGGCCGCGTTCAGCCTGGGCGAACTCTGCCGCGAGATCGGCGAGATCGAGCACTCCTATGTCGAAGCTCTTCGCACATTCCGGCAGGACTTCGACTGGCGTAACCCAGATCCACGGACGGAGCACAGCGTCGGGGCGCTCAAGGAGTGGTATGCGGACCTCGACCGCAGACTTGCCATTGCCCTTGAAGCGCTCACTGAGGACGAGGTTGCAAATCGGAGGGTGACCCGGCATGACTTCGATGTCGAGGGGTTTGCTCCCCTTCCGCGTCAGGAGCTCGACATCTACCGCGAGGCCCTCCTGATCTTCTACGGAAAGGTCAGCATCTACCTCCGAGCAATGGGAAGGGTCTTGCCCGGGCACTGGCAAGCGTGGATCGGCTAACCCGATGGTCGATGATCGAACTGAACACAAACTCAGACGTTCCTGGGGGATGGTCACGAGGCGGGAGTCTATCTGAGCCAGGGAGTCGCACGGTTGGGTGTTGGCGGGCGTCAGTCTGCGAGGAACACATCCGTGATGCGGGCGATCCTCCCATCAGGAGCGAACTCGATGACGTCCGCCCCGGACGACGACTCCGGAGGATCGCCACCTTCCGCCGCCCAAGTAACGCCGAGCCGGCCGCCCAGCATCCGCGGGGCGGTCGTCGCCCAGACGCGGAAGCCTGGCATCGACTCGTGCGAGGCCTTGATCAAGGCGACCAGTGCTGCGGGCCCCACGATGCCGTCCGGAACCTCGTCATCCGCGTAGACACCGTCAGCCGCCCACGCCTGCTCGAGCAGCGCGGCGGCGTTGTCCGGCTCATTCCAGGCGCGCTCGTAGCGCTCGTACGCGTCCATCGGATCCATGTCGATCCTCCAGCGATTTTTCCGCGCGAGCGACTGGCCGATCGCGACGGCGTGAAGGCTGCGTGCGCCTCCATGTGGCCCATCCTCGCACTCGAGTCGAACGCTCGCTCGACTGGTCCGTCGCGACAAGCCACGCAGGAGCAACGACCAGAACCGGCGTGTGTTCCTGACGCGAGCAGTCGTCATGGTTGCCCAGCGCCGGGCCGCACGACCACGCACGGGCCCGGATCGGGGCCGCTGGTATTTCTGCCAAACGCTCATCAGGCGGGCGCCTGTCCGCGATCAAGTGACGAACGGCCGGGTGATGGACGATTGCCGGCATCGACGGAGCGCCGGCACGGACGAAGGGCTGTGCTACCATCCGCGTTCGCGTCCGGCGCTCATCCCGCGCCGTCGCCTGTCTTGCATCAAGCCCACCACATCCACGACCTGAGAGGTTCCCCTTGGCCAAGACGCCCCGCACCTGGACCGGAGCGCGGACCCCGTCGGGACTCAAGCGCGTCCGTCAGGCGGCTCGCCGCCACGAGGTGCTTGGCCCACGGCGAAGCGCCGCAAAGACGTACGTCGCGAAGGCGCTGAGCACCGTCGAGACCTCGCCCGACGCCGAGACGGCGTCGGCCGTCCTGATCGAGGCGCTGTCGGCGCTCGATCGCGCGGCCAAGGCCGGCGCGATCCACCCGAACGCCGCAGCCCGACGGAAGTCACGCTTGACCCGCAAGGTCAACGCGGCAGTCGGTGGCACCGCGGTGAGCGCCGGCGGCAAGGTCACCAAGACGACCGGCAAGGCCGCCGCCGCGAAGGCTGCCAAGGCCCGCATCGCGGCCGGCAAGTCGACCAAGGCGAAGGGTGCCCAGACCGCCGCCGGCAAGGCCCGTGCAGCGCTGAGCAAGACCGCACGCGCGGAAGCCGCAGCCGCCAAGGCGGCAGAGGCGAGCGCCACGGAGACTGCGGCGCCGGCAAAGGCAGCCCGACCGGCCGCCAAGGCGACGGCCGCGAAGGCTGGGGCCGCCAAGACGACCGCGAAGGCGAGCACCACACGAACGGCATCGAAGTCGACGGCCGCAAAGTCGACGGCGAAGGCGCCCGCGAAGCGGACGGCCAAGAGCTAGATCCTCGCCGACCCTGCACGCAAACGCCCTCGGCATCCGCCGGGGGCGTTCTTCATGCGCGAGCGGGCGCGGTCACGCGACCGGCGAGGTGGCCCCCTCGCGCGCCGTCGGCTTGGGGCGAAGCACGCCGTACATGGCGGCCCCACCGATCCCGCCCACCGTCGTCGCCAGCAGCAAGGCTCCCGCGACCGTGAACTGCTGGTTCCAATACACCGCGCCGAACGATGCCGGGTCGGTCACACCGGCGGCTCGCAGATCCGCCTCGCGCCCGAGCGCAAGGTAGCGCTGGTAGACGCAGTCGGCCCCGGTCTGGCAGTAGGGCGGGATCGGCTGCCCGTTCCGATCGGCCCGGTTGAAGTCGGGGTAGCCGGTGTCCGCATAGAAGAAGATCGACTTGAGGATCAGGATCAGCAGCGCCGTCGTCAGGCCGGTCACGAACCCGGCGAAGACCCCGTTGCGAAGGATCTTCGACCAGGGACCGGCCCGGCGGTTCGAGCGCTGGTTCGCGTAGTAGCCGATCACGAGCCCCGCCGGGATCGACAGCAGCCAGATCACGGGCTCGATCGGGATAATCAGCAGGAAGCTGACGGCGACGGTGATCGCCACGCCGATCCCGACGTACGCGGCAGTCAGCGCCCCCCGATCGACGAACCGGCTCACGATCCCGATAGCGCCGAGCGTCCGGGGTAGCGCGCGCCGTCGCCGAGCTCGCCCTCGATGCGCAGCAACCGGTTGTACTTGGCCACCCGCTCGGAGCGTGACGGCGCGCCGGTCTTGATCTGGCCCGTACCCATCGCGACGACGAGGTCGGCGATCGTCGTGTCCTCGGTCTCGCCGGATCGATGGGAGACCACGGCCGACCAACCTGCGCTCCGCGCGAGCTCGATCGCCTCGATGGTCTCGGTCAGCGTGCCGATCTGGTTGAGCTTGATCAGGACGGAGTTCGCGGCGTTGAGCTCGATCGCGCGCGCGATCCGTTCGGTGTTCGTCACGAGCAGGTCGTCGCCAACGAGCTGGACGCGCGAGCCCAGTCGCTCGGTGAGCTGGCCCCAGCCGAGCCAGTCGTCCTCGGCGAGACCGTCCTCGATCGACACGATCGGGTACCTGGCGGTCCAGTCGGCCCACAGGTCGATCAGCTCACCGCTCTCGAGCGTCCGGCCCTCCTTGACCAGCACGTACCGCGTCGGGGCGCCGTCCCCGCCGCTCCCCTCCTCGACCAGCTCGGTCGTGGCCGGATCGAGGGCGATCGCGACGTCCTCGCCGGGTCGATAGCCGGCCCGTTCGATCGCGCGCAGGATGACCTCGACCGCGGCCTCGTTCGAGCCGAGCGACGGCGCGAACCCGCCTTCGTCGCCCTGCCCGGTCGCGTGGCCCTCGTCGTGGAGGATCGCGCGGAGCGCGGCGAAGATCTCCGACCCGGCGCGCAGCGCGTCGGAGTACGTGTCGACGCCGACCGGCATCACCATGAATTCCTGGAAGTCGGTCGAGTCCTGGGCGTGCTTCCCGCCGTTGAGGATGTTGAACATCGGCACGGGCAGCGTGCGAGCAGCGACCCCACCGAGGTAGCGATACAGGGGCTGGTCGAACGCCGCGGATGCGGCGTGGGCGCACGCGAGGGACACCCCGAGGAGCGCGTTCGCGCCGAGCTCACCCTTGTTCGGCGTGCCATCGAGATCGATGAGCAACGAGTCGATCCCGATCTGATCGGACGCATCAAGACCGAGCAGTTCAGGCCCGATCCGCTCGACGACGTTGCGGACCGCGGTCAGCACGCCCTTGCCACCGTAGCGAGCCGGGTCGCCATCGCGGAGCTCGACCGCCTCGTGGGCGCCGGTTGACGCGCCGGATGGGACGGCCGCCCGGCCGACGGAGCCGTCGGTGAGGACGATGTCGACCTCGACGGTCGGGTTGCCGCGAGAGTCGAGGATCTCGCGCGCGTCGACCGAGTCGATCAGCGTCACGCGGCGCTACCGGTCTTGCGCTTGGTGGGGGCCGCGGGCTTCGTGGTCGCTGCCGCCTTCGGGGTCGCCGCCGGCTTGGCGGTCGCTGCCGCCTTCGCCGTCGGTGCCGCCTTCTTGTCGGTGCCGCCTTCGCGGTCGCGGCCGCGGGCTTTGTCGCCGCGGTCTTCGCCTTCGCTGGCGCGGGCCGTTTCGCCGGGGCCGCCTTCGGTCGCTCCGGCGCCGGACGATCGAGCAGGACCGACACGCCCGGCAGATCCCGACCCTCGAGGAACTCCAGGGACGCGCCGCCACCGGTCGAGATGTGGGTCATCTTGTCGGCGAGGCCCTGACGCGTGATCGCCGCGACCGAGTCGCCACCCCCGACCACGACCGTGGCGCCCGCCTCGGCGCGCTCGGCGAGCATCCGCGCGACCGCGTTCGTGCCATGCGCGAACGATGGGATCTCGAAGACGCCGAGCGGACCGTTCCAGAACACCGTCTTGCACATCGGACAGCGCGTCGACCATCAGGTCCTGGCTCTCCTTGCCCAGGTCGACGATGTGCCAGCTCGCCGGGATCTTCTCGGCCTGCAGGGTCTTGTACTCCGTCCCGCGGGTGACCTCCTTGGCCACGATCACGTCGACCGGGAGCACGACCCGCACCTTGTTCTTCTCGGCGGTCCGCAGGACCCGACGCGCGTCCTCCACCCGATCCGGCTCCGCGAGGCTCTTGCCGATCGCCTTGCCCTGGGCCAGCAGGAACGTGTTGGCCATGCCGCCACCGAGCACCAACAGGTCGACCTTCGTCAGCAGGTGGTCGATGACCTCGATCTTGTCGCTGACCTTGGCGCCGCCGAGGATGGCCGCGAACGGCCGCTCCGGCGACTCGAGCAGTCGCGAGAGCATCGTCAGCTCGCGCTCCATCAACAGCCCCGCGTACGCCGGCAGCAGCTTGGGGACGCCGACCGTGCTCGCGTGCGCGCGATGGGCGGTCCCGAACGCGTCGTTGACGTACAGGTCGGCGTACGACGCGAGCGTGGCCGCGAACGCCGGGTCGTTCGCCTCCTCCTCGGGATGGAAGCGCAGGTTCTCGAGCAGCACGATCTCGCCCGGTCGCATCCGCTTGAGGGCGTCCTCCGTGCCGACGCCGAGGGCATCACCGGTCACCGGCACGTTGCGCCGCAGGAGCTCGGTCAGGCGCTGGCCGACCGGTCGCAGCCGGAGGCTGTCGGTGACCTTGCCGTTGGGCCTGCCGAGGTGGCTGGCCAGGATCACCTTCGCCCCGGCCTGGACGAGGGCGATGATCGTCGGGATCGATGCCCGGATGCGCGAGTCGTCCTGGACCTTGCCGTCGGCGAGCGGGACGTTGAAGTCGACGCGGACGAAGACGCGCTTCCCGGCGACGTCCGCGTCGCGGATCGTGAGCTTGTCCATGCGATCAGCGCCGCGTCAGGCGGCGACGGGCAAACGGGCCGCGACGAATGCGATCAGGTCGGCGATCCGGCAGCTGTAGCCCCACTCGTTGTCGTACCAGGCGATGACCTTGACCATGTCCCCGCCGAGCACCATCGTCGATTCGGCATCGATGATCGAGGAGCGGGTGTCGCCCCGGAAGTCGGTCGAGACGAGGGGCTCGTCGGACACCCCGAGGATCCCCTTCAGCGGACCGCTCGCCGCGGCCCGGAAGGCGTCGTTGAGCTCTTCGACCGAGGTGTCCCGGCGCACGGTCGCGGTGAAGTCGACGACGCTCACCGTCGGGGTCGGCACGCGCAGGCTGAACCCGTCGAACTTGCCCTTCAGGTCGGGAATGACCAGGGCCAGTGCCTTCGCGGCGCCAGTCGTGGTCGGGATGATGTTCTGGCCGGCGGCCCGGGCCCGGCGCGGATCCTTGTGCGCGACGTCGAGGATGCGCTGATCGTTCGTGTAGCTGTGGATGGTGTTCATCAGCCCCTTCTCGATGCCAAGGAGGTCGTGGACGACCTTCGCGGCCGGGGCGAGACAGTTGGTCGTGCAGCTGGCGTTGCTGATGACGTGGTGGCTGGCCGGCTCGTAGCGATCCTCGTTCACGCCCAGGACGATCGTGATGTCCTCGTTCTTCGCCGGGGCGCTGATGATCACCTTCTGGGCGCCGGCCGTGATGTGCGCCTTGGCCTTCTCGGCGTCGGTGAAGATGCCCGTCGACTCGAGGACGATGTCGACGCCCAGATCGCCCCACGGCAGCGTCGCGGGGTCCTTCTCGGCGAGGATCCGGATCTCGCGTCCATCGATGATGATCGAGCTGTCGCCGGCCTCGACCGTGCCGTCGTACGCCCCGTACGTCGAGTCGTGCTTGAACAGCAGCGCGTTCATCTCGGCATCGACGAGGTCGTTGACCGCCACGACCTCGACATCCGGCGCGCGCTCGATCAGGGCCTTGAGCGACTGGCGACCGATCCGGCCGAAGCCGTTGATGCCGACGCGGACTGCCATCGTTGGGACCTCCTCGCGGCCGGTGTGGGACCGCTGGCTGGACAGCGCGCGATGGGCGCGCTGGAAATGTCGTTCGGGGGAACGGGGTCATTCTAGCAAAGGGTCCCCGGGTCCCAGAACGAGGCTCCCGGACATGCGACGACCCCCGCCGTCACCGGCGGGGGTCGGTTAGTCGCGTGACGTTCGGCGTTAGCCGCCGATCTTGAACACCTTGTTGCCACAGATCGGGCAGGTGCCCTGCAGGGCCGGCTTGCCGTTCTTCATGGTGATGCGCTGCGGGTTCTGGACTTCGACCTTTCGCTTGTCCTTCACGCAGTAGGCCTCAGCCATCTGGGCTTCCTCCTCGTTGGTCGAGCGTCACGGGAGCTTTTGTCCCGCATCCGCTCAGCGGTGTCGCGCTATGTCGACCACAGGGACGGCCGCCAGCGGTCCGTCGATGCAGTTCGTTTCTGGGCGTCCATCTCTGCCAGGAGCAGCAGGCTCTCGAGGCCTGTCTCGACACAGGCCGCCTCAGCGGCGTCCTTCATGGAGCCGCCGATGAACTCGCCGGTCGTCCGGTTGGCATACACCGCGCAGACGACGCCGGCACGACAGCCGGCCAACGACGCGAACACCAGCAACGCCGATGCCTCCATCTCGAAGTTCATGACGCGCTGGCGCATCATGTCCTCCGCCAAGTCAGGGTAGCGGATGGGCAATTGCGGGATGGGTCGCCCTTGCGCCCCGAAGAACCCCGGTGCCGTCGCCGTCACTCCGACGTGGTATCGATGGCCGAGCCGTTCCGCCGCCTCGATGAGCGCCAGGACCGCCTCGTAATCGGCGACCGCCGGATACCCGTCGTGGACGTACCAGCTCGTTGTCGTCTCGAGACGGACCCCACCGGTGGTGATGACCAGGTCGCCCAGGCCCATCTCCGGTTGGAGCGCTCCGCAAGAGCCGACCCGGATGAAGGTCGGCCGCCTCGTGATCGCCAGGATCTCGGCCACGGCGATCTCGACGTTATCTGTGCCGATGCCGGTCGAGACGACCGACATCCGTAGTCCTCGATACGTGCCGGTCGCCGATGCGAACTCCCGATGTCGGTGCTCGAGCTCGATCGAATCGAAGCGCGAGGCGATGCGGGAGGTCCGATCCTGGTCCCCGGGGAGGAGGATGTACTCGGCCAAGTCACCCGGTCCGAGTCCGATGTGGTACTGCCGTTCTCCGTCCGGGATCGCTATGCGGCGATCACGGGGGCTGTCGACGCGGGTTTCCGCGTTCGGCAAGACCTCTCCTCGTGCACGTTTCCTGCTCCGCTGGCGCGAAACTCGGGCGAGGATAGTCCGCTGATTCTGCGAGCGTCAAGCATGCGGCCGCACGCTCGGCTCCCGCACGAGCCCTGTTCGGCCCCGCACGAGCCACGCTCACGACCCGTCGAGGGGCCGGGATGGCGTCGCCGGCCTCCCCAGCGCGGCCAGCCGGACGGCGACCCGGGACGCCAGCAGGCGTCGGGCGTGACGTCGCCGGAGCAGCGTCACGGCGACCGACGCGAGGCTGATCCCGGCCAGCCCAGCGAGGCCGACGCCCGCTCCGGGGATGCCGGTCCCATCGTCCGCGAACCCGGCCGCGCGGAGGCCAGCTGGGTCGCTGTCCACTGGGCTCGCCTCGCCAGAAGCCGCCGCGTCGATCGGCCCAAGGCCGTCGAGCGCGCTCCCGAGCACGATCGCCGCTGGATCGTCGACCATCACGGAAAGGGCACCGTCGACCTGTGTGACCTGGCCGATCACGTTGATCGCATCGCCTGGCTCGATGAGCGAGAGGGTGTCCGTGGCCTCGCCACTGAGCGTGATCACGCCAACGGCCGTTCCGTCGTCGAGCGTGAAGCCCTCGGGGCGCAGCTCGACCACGAGACCGCCAACCCGCACGGTCTGGCCGATCAGCCCGTCGAGGTCGACGAGGTCGGCGTCGGGAGCGGCGGCGAGGGCCGGATCGAGGGACGTGGTCGCCTGGCCACCCGCGGGGGTGCCACTCGTGCCGGTTGCCGCGGACCCGCCTCCGACGCTGGCGAGCCCGGCGGCCGATGACGCGCCGCTCAAGCGGATGTCGGCGCTCGACCGCGGGAGCACGCTCGGCCGTCGATCGCTCGCGCTCGGATAGGCCGGACGAACGACCCCGACGACGTCGGCCGTGCGACCCTCGACGAGGGCCGTGCTCGCGATCCCGGAGCCTGGCTGGCCGACGACGACCAATCGCTGCGCGCCGACGACGATCTCGGCGCGCCATCGATCGCCGAGCTTGTGGACGCCATCGACGCGACCACCGATCGACACGAGGCGCCAGGTGTGTGCCGCGGTCAGCTGGCCGGTGATCCGCAAGGGTGCTGGGACGGTCGCGTTGCCACGCGCCTCGACCGACTCTGCGCGCAGCCGCGGTGCGCCGTACGCGCTGCCGATGCGGCCGATCGCCCGGATGCGCGTCCCGACCGTCGGCGCGTGCCCGTCCTTGGGGAGCAGGATCTCGACGGCGGCGCTGGCGTCCTGGACGACGATCCGGCGCCCGGACGAGTCGAGCAGCGTCTTTGGCGCCGTCACGACCGCGTCGATCGCGACGTCGCGGTTGGTCACCTTGAGGGCCGCCGCGATCGACAGGACCGGCGCCGAGCCCGATGGCGACGGCGTCGGCTTGGGCTTGGTCGACGGGCCCGCGCTCGGGGTCGATCCCGGAGGCGCGGCCGCGAGCAGCGTGGTGTCCGCCGGGTCGCGGACCCAGATCCGGTACCCGTCGGGCACGCCCTTCTTGGACGCTCGCTGCCCGGCGATGCCCGTGATCCGGTAGCGAGCGTGCAGGTCGAAGGTCGTCGTCTTCACGCCGCTGGATGCGTCCGCCAGCACTCGGACGCGGGTACCGTCGGACGTCTCGATCGTGAGGCCAAGGTCACCGCTGGTCGCCTTCGCGGGGCGCACGACGACCACGCCGTCGAGGCGCACCAGGCGGCCCTCGCTGTGCTCGTCGGGACCGGTCGGGGGCAGCATCGTGGGATCGGGGATGGCGGATGTACCGCCGACGACCAATCCACCGGTGGCCGGCCGGATCTCGAGCTGACCGTACGGATCGACGAGCGTGCCGCGGACATCGACGACACGTCCACGGGCGAGACCGCTGACATCGGACGGCAACTTGACCACGACCCCGCCGGTCGCATCACCGATCGCGAACAGCGATGGCGTCCCGAGCCGACCCGGCTCTGCCGTGACCACGCCGCGCGTCGCGACGACCGTGCCAACCGGCAGGCCGCGCACGGCAGCGATCGTGAGGGTGGCGTCGGACGGGCTCGGGGTCGGGGTCGGTGTGGACGGTGAGGGCGATGGGGTCGGCGACGGCGCGGGCGGCTCGCTCGTCGTCGGCGTGGGGGTCGGTGCTGGTGTCGGGCTCGCGGTGGCCGTCGGCGACGGCGTCGGTTCGGCCTCGACCGACAGGTCGCCCGCGCTTGTCACGTAGAGCCGATAGCCGCTCGTCCCGGTGCCGGAGCTGTCGCGCTGTCCGAGTGGCCCCGTCGCTGTGACGATCGAACCGGCGACGAGGGACCGGCCCCCGAGTGCCGCGGGCGTGACGATGACCCGAACCGGGCCGCTCCCGTCGTCGATCGAGACCGCGGTCCCGTCGGCGAGCGCATCCGCGGATCCGACCATCGCGCCGTGCACCACGATCCGTCGGCCTTCCAGGCCCTCGGTCGCGCTGCCGGTCGACGCGGTCGCCGCCTCGAGGGTCGCCGTGGATCCCCCGACGACCACGGCCGCCTCGCTGGTCCGCAGGGTGCGCTGGCCATAGCGCTCGTCGATCGTCCCGGCGACGGTCACGTCAGTCCCGACCGGCAGGGCGGCCACGACTGGCGCGTCGAGGTACAACGCGATCCCGCCGGTCTCGTCCTCGATGAACGCGGTGTGCCCGGTTTCGAGGGCGCCGAGGTCGGTCGTGAGGACACCGGCGATCAACGCCGCCGATCCGTCCGGCAGCTGACGGGCGGAGCCGATCGGCATGGGCGTCGGGGTCGGTGTCGGGGTCGGGGTGGCCGTGGGTGTCGGAGTCGGAGTCGGAGTCGGG
Source organism: uncultured Chloroflexia bacterium (assembly GCA_963788235.1). Lineage (GTDB taxonomy): Bacteria > Chloroflexota > Limnocylindria > Limnocylindrales > CSP1-4 > SPCO01. The sequence goes on from CAWBFV010000008.1 coordinate 386,133, forward strand.
CTCGGGGTCGGTGTCGGAGTCGGGCTCGGGGTCGGTGTCGGAGTCGGGCTCGGGGTCGGAGTGGGACTCGGACTCGGCGTGGCCGCGGGCGTCGGCGTGGCGGTCGGGATCGCAGTCGGTGACGCCGTCGGCGCAGGCGTGAGCTCGGGCGTCGGCGTGGGTGTCGACGTAGGCGAGGTCGTCGGCGCGGGAGTCCCCGTCGGCGTCGGTGTCGCCATCGGCGTCGGGGTCGGAGTCGGTCCGGCGCCCGGAACGGCCGGCGCGGACAGGTTCTGCGGACTCGGTGTCGACGCGACGAACCAGTCGGTCGCATTGTCGTTGGTATCGAGCCCGTTGCCGGCCGCGCCGCCGGGCCGTCGCTCGAGGCTCGAACCGGCAGGCGGCGCCGGCGCGGCGGTCCCCTCGACGAAGGCATTGGTCGCGTCACCCCACGCCACGGCGTCGACGACCGAACCGCCGACGACGCGAAGCGCGATCGCTCCGCCCGTCGCCGCGAACCCACCGCTGTAGGCGATGTCGCCGAGCGCGACGTATGAGCCGGCGCCGTTCACGAGCAGCACGCGCCTGCCGGACTCGAGGACGGTCGATGCAGCCCAGGTCGCCTTGCGCGTGACCGTGGAGCCGGACGAGGTGGCGTAGACCACTTCGAGCCCGACCAGGTCCACCGGCCCGCTGCCCTGGTTCGCGATCTCGACGAATTCGTCCGACGCGCTTCCGCCGCCCGTCTGCACCTCGGAGACGACGAGTGTCGACACCGGCCACGGCACCGACGCCGCCTGCGCGACCAGCGCGCCGACGGGCAGGGTGGCGGCCGGACCGCTGGCAAGGCACAGGACGACGAGAGCGACCAGGGCATTCGCCCCGCGCCGGACGCGAACCATCGATGACCTCCCGGCGGGTCGCGGGCGGGATCGGTGAACGGGCGGCGGCGCGCTCGATTGATAGCAAGCGCCGCTCATCCGCGGGTCGATCTCGTCTGCACGGCGGCTTACCACCGGCTTGCCGGACGCTCATCGGCGACCATCGACTACGATGGCGCGCACCCCGCGGACCGTCACCGCGATGATCCGGACCCGATCCAGTACCCGCAGCAGGAGCGAACGTGGCTCGCGCCAAGAGGACAGCCCGGGCCGACGCCCGTCGACGCTACCGAGCCGATCAGTCGGTGCCGGAACCGCTGGAGCCCAGCGAGCGATCCGACACGACGACGCGCGCGGGCGACTCGACGGTCCGCGAGCGGCGACTCCCGAGCCTGGTGCCCGCCGCAGCATCGCCGACTGCTTTCCGGGAGGCGTTCCGCCCGCTCGACATCCGCTCGGACATCCGTGCGCTGCCGTCGATCGCCGTCGGGAGCAAGGCCCTCTGGCTGCCGGCCCTGCTGACGCTGGCCAGCACCGGGCTGTTCGTGGCCGTGCGCCCGACGACGGCGAGCGATCCGCTGTCGCTGATCGCGGCATTCCTGTTCCAGTACTTCATCGTTACGCCGGCGATCGGCGGCGTGTTCATCGCAGGGTTCCTGGCGCCGCGCGCGAGCTGGTTGCTCGGCGCGATCATCGGGTTGCTCTCGGCCGCCTGCTATTCGTTCCTGATCCTGGGCGGGTTCATCCCACTCGCCGAGGGCGCGCAGCGACCGAATCCGAGTGACGTGGTCGGTGGCCGCCTTCTCGATCTCACCGATCCTCGGAGCGCTCTTCGCCTCGGCCGCTGCCTGGTATCGACGCTTCCTGACGCTCTCGAACCCGAACCGCGGCCGACCGCGTCAGGCGGCCAATGCGGCCAAGCGTCCGGATGGCCGAAGCCGCGGGTCGGGGGCGAACCAGAAGGCCGGCGTCCGCCGCTAGCCCGAGCGCGCGACCACGTCGATCGCACTCAACCGAGCCGGCGCATGCCGGCATGGCCCAGCTGGCGGACGCCGCCGGGCTGATCCGGCCCACCGGCCGCGGCGGCCACCTCGGGGAGTGGCCGGATCTCCCGCGCCACCAGGTTCACGACCTTCCCCTCGCGCTGCAGCTCCCCGTCGACCAGCAGCAGGGCGTGTCGCCGGACGACTCCCCGGAGCCGCTCCCAGACGTTCGGCCAGAGCGTGACATTGACCATCCCGGTCTCGTCCTCGAGTGCCAGGAAGACGGTGCCCTTGGCGGTCATCGGGTGCTGGCGGGTCACGACGAGTCCGCCGACCCGCACGGTGCCAGGCCGTCGATCGGCGAGGGACGCGTTGGTCACGGCCCCCAGCCCGTCGAGCGCGGATCGGAACAGCCCCACGACCTGCCGCTTGGCATCCACGCCCAGGACCGCGTAGGCATCGCCGATCCGTTCCGACTCGGTGATCTCGGGGAGTGGCGGCGCGTCGGTCGCCGGCAGCCGCAGGTCCAGCGGTCGACCCGCCGCCGCGCCGCGCTTGCCCGCCGCTCGACCGAGCGCGCGGACCGTCCGGCCGTCCATCCGGCCGCGTGACGCGCCGGCCACCTCGCGCAACTGCCACAGCAGCTCGCGCCGTGGCCGCCCGAGCGAATCCATCGCGCCGCTGCGGATCAGTCGTTCGAGGACCTCCTCGGGCAGACCGGTCCGCTCGACGACGTCGGCGAGACTCCGATAGGGCCCCCGCGCCAGCTCCGCATCGAGCAGCGCCTCGTGCTGCTCGCCGATCCCCTTGACGAGGCCGAGCCCGAGCCGCACGCCCCAGCCACCGGTCGTCGGTGGTGTCCAGCGCTCGCGGGCCGCAGCGGACGGCACGATGCAGGCGGACGAGACGACGGGATCGGGCTGGGCGTCCGGGCCGACCCACTCGGTGGTGGTCTTGTACGACGAGGCGTTGACGTCGACCGATAGAACGGCGACGCCGTGGCGCTTGGTGTCGTTGACCAGGACCTCGACCGGATAGAAGCCCATCGGCTGGGCGTTGATCAGCCCGACCAGGAACTGGGCCGGATAGAACAGCTTGAGGAACGCCGATTCGTAGGCCGTCCGCGCGAATGCCGCGGCGTGGCTCTTGGCGAACCCGAAGCTCGCGAACGCGGCGACCTGGCGGAACAGCTCCTCGGCGACGTCCTCCTCCATCCCGGGTTGGCGGAGCGCGCCCTCGACGAACCGGCGGTGGAGCTTCTCCATCTCCCGGCTCGAGCGCCACGTGCCCATCGCGCGACGGAACGCGTCCGACTCGGCCGGGCTGAACCCGGCAACCTCGATGGCGATGCGCATGACCTGCTCCTGGTAGAGGATCACGCCCATCGAGTCCTTGAGGACAGGCTCCAGGCTCGGGTGGAGGTACTCGACCGGCTCGAGCCCCTGCTTGCGGCGCAGGTACGGGTGGACCGCGTTGCCCTGGATCGGGCCCGGCCGGATGATCGCGACCTCGACCACGAGGTCGTCGAGGTTCTGCGGCCGGGACTTGGGCAGCGTCTGCATCTGCGCCCGGCTCTCGACCTGGAAGACCCCGACGGTGTCGGCCGCCTGGAGCATGTCGAAGACCTCGCTGACCTCCTCCGGCAGCCGGTCGAGGTCGAGACAGACCGCGCAGTCGTGCTCGATCAGCTGGAGCGTCTCGTCGATCGCGGCGAGCATCCCGAGCCCGAGCAGGTCGAGCTTGATGAGCTTGATGGTCTCGACGTCGCGCTTGTCGAACTGGACGACGACGCGGTCGGGCATCGTGGCGCGCTCGATCGGCGCGATGTCGATGAGCGGCGCCGCGGTCACGAGCATGCCGCCCGAGTGGATCGACAGGTGACGCGGGAAGCCATCGATCCGCGCGCAGAACTCGAGCCAGCGCTCCCAGTCGCTCATGCCGACCGTCGAACCGCCACGGGCCTGCGGCGGTGGCTCGGGCTCGATGCGGGCGACGGAGCTCCGGTCACCTCCCCGTACCCATCGGTTGGTGCGGCGGACGTGGGCGGGTCCCACATGTTCGGGCGGCCCAGCCGATCGGTCTTGCGCGGCGGGGGCAGCGTCGCGCCGCTCTCCGGGTCGACCGGCACCGACCCGGGTGGAGCGGTCGGATAGCCCCGTCCCGCGCCCGGCTCGGAGCCAGGCCACGCTCGCCGGCGTATCGCCTGGGCCACCCCTGTCATCCGACGTCCCACCCGCCCGGATCGCCGGTGGTGACTCGGGAGCTTCCTCCCACATCCCGGATCTCGAAGGACCGGCGCCACTCCCAGCGGCACGATTCGCACGAACGAGCGTGGTCGAGGTCCCGGGCTGCAGTCTGGGCATCGGTCCGTGCACGCTCGTTCGGGACGTGCCGCCCCCAGTGGCGCTGCCATCCTCGGCCTGGCCCTTGCTCGTCGCCCTCCCCCTCGTCCTCCTCGTGCGTGGAGCCACGCGAACGGTCGCGGTGCGTCCGGGTCGACCGGCTTCGACGGCTGGCGCCAGGGGGGCACCTTCCCGACGAGCGGCATCCGGGTGTTCAGCTGGCCCATCCCGTCGATGAGCTGCTCGCCGACCGGCACGCCCGCACCGTCGCCCTCGACCCGCCGCACATCCTCGGCCCGCGGCAGCCGCCCGTTGCCCGCCTCGCCGGCCCCTGCCGTTCGAACCCTGCCCCCGCGCTCGTGGTTGAGCTGGCCCATCGCATCGACCAGGCCGCGTTGCTCGGCTTCGGCCGCCGCCAGCGCCTCGCTCGGGCCGTCCTCACCAGGTCGCTTGAAGAACTCCGCGAACCCACCGTCGGCCTCGAGATCGCGGCGGACCATGACCGAGTCGTACGTCTCGAGCGCCTTGGCGACCCGGTCGACCAGCGGGCGGGGGAACCCGAGCGCGTAGCCGACCTCCCGGACCGCCGAGCGCGCCCGGTAGGTCACGAGGTTGCAGACCATCCCGGTGTGCTCGGGTCCATAGCGCCCGTAGATGTACTGGATGACCTCCTCGCGACGCTCGCTCGAGAAGTCGATGTCGACGTCCGGGTAGGTCGTCCGGCCCTCGTTGATGAACCGCTCGAACAGGAGGTTGTGCGCGATCGGTTCGACCCGGCTGATCCCGAGCGTGTAGGCGACGATCGAGCTCGCGGCACTCCCCCGGCCCTGGGCCGGGATCCCGCGCTCCTTCGCGAACCGCATCAGGTCCCAGCAGATCAGGAAGAACTCGGCGAGCCCGGCCCGTTCGATGACGCCGAGCTCGTGGGCGAGGCGGTTCACGACGGCCGGGGTCAACGGGTGGTAGCGCCGTTGCGCACCGCTCCAGCACAGCTCGGAGAGGTACGAGAACGGGGTCTCGCCATTGGGGACCGGGAAGCCCGGGAAGCGGTACTGCTCGAACCCCAGGTCGACCGAGCATGACGCCGCGATCTCGACCGAGGCCGCGATGCCCTCCCGCCAGGCCCGGGCGGTCGTCGGATCGAGGCTCGCCCCGAAGGCGACCAGCTCGTCGCCCGACTTGAGGTACGACTCCGTGTCGGGTCGCCGCAGATCGGCGAGCGTGTCGAGCGTCCGGCCGTGCTTGATCGCGGTCAGCACGTCGTGCAGCTCGCGGTCCTCCGCGGTCGCGTAGTGGACGTCGTTGGTGACGACGACGGGCAGCCCGAGCTCCGCGGCCAGCGCCGCCGATTCGGCCACGAGCCAGTCGTCGTCGGGCAGGAGATGGTGCGAGAGCTCGATGAAGAAGCCGCTCGTCGCCGGGCCGTCCCCACGACCGAACAGCGTCGCGTAGCGCTCGGCCACTGCCCGCGCACCCGCTCGATCGCCGACCCGCAGCCGGCGCGCGATCTCCCCGTCGCGACAGCCCGACAGCGCGATGAGTCCCTCGTGATCCTCGTCGAGCAGGGCGTGCCGGATCCGCGGCATCGACTTCGTTCCCGCGAGGTTCGCGCGCGAGATGACCCGGCACAGGCTCCGCCAGCCGGCGGGGTCGCGTGCCAGCAGCACGAGATGCGGCCCGCGGGCGCGTTCGCCGACGCCGCGCAGGTCCTCCTTGACCGGATCGCGATGGCCGGGGAGCTTCGCTCGGTCGGGCCGTGGCCGCGCCGGGCGGCCCTCGAGGATCAGCGGCTCCGAGGCGACCGTCGCATCGCGTCGGCGACGCCGCTGGCGGCGCGGCGGGATGACGATGCCACCCGGATCGGGGACGGCCGGATCGAGCAGGTCGAGCTCCGTCCCGACCACCCCATGGAGACCGGCTTCCTCGGCCGCGCCCATGAACCGGACCGCACCGTACAGCCCGTTGCGGTCCGTGACGGCCAGCGCCGCCAGGCCCAGCTCCGCGGCCCGCTCGACCAGCTCGTCAGCCGGCGAGGCGCCGTCGAGGAACGAGAAATTGGTATGCGCATGGAGTTCGGCGTACGGGGTGCTCGCCACGAGGGACGCTCCGTCGGGATCGGTCGAACGGGGGCTGATCAGTGTAGAACATCTGTTCTATCCTGTCCCGTGAAACAAGGAGGCGGGCTCCGGCGTCTCTTGGCCATGCAAGCACCCATCCACTTCGATCGCCCGCTCCGACCGGCCGCTGCGGCCGCGCTCCGGACGGCCCTCGCAGTGGTGGCTGCGATGCTGCTGATCCTCGTGGTCCTTCCCGCGATCCTCGCGGTCCAGGCGGCGAGCATCTAGCGCACCACACGACGTCTCGGCGCCTGGGGGCTCGGGACGATCGCCGGCGATCGACTGCGATGGTCGAGCCCGCCGGCCCGCCGGATCGCTGGTGAGCAACGACCCGGCCACAGGACCCCGTCGCTGGGGGCGACGGGGTCCTGTCATGTCTGCGACTAGACTCGAACCATGACCACGCGAAGTCGCCGCCTGGCTGCCCTGCTGCCGATCCTTCTTGTGGTGGCCGCCTGCGGCTCCGGAGGACGACCGGTGGCGCAGCGACCGCGGCGACGGGCCCGTCCGCGAGCCCCTCCACCAGTCGTCGGGCAGCGCACCCAGCGGATCGGGCGCGATCGACCCAGACCGACACGCCGTGGGGCCGGATCTGGGACGGGGTCCCGGCCGGGTTCCCGCGCTTCCCGGCGTCGACGCCCGCCACCGACGCCTCGGCGGCGCCGTCGAGCGCCCGGTTCGCGGTCCAGGGTGGCGACCCCGAGGAGATCGCGGCGTGGCTCCAGTCCGCGCTCGAGACGCGCGCGGTTCAGCACCGACGTCTCCGGCCCGCTCGAGGACGGGAGCATCACGATCGACATGGTCGGCGAGGGGGAGTGCCGGGGCCAGACGACGATCAACCCGCTCGGTGACGTGACGTTCATCACGGTGCTCTACGGCGCGAGCTGCCCGATGGCCTGACGGCCGCACGCGGGTAGCTGCGAGGGGAGGTGCGTCCGCGCACCGCGACCGCCGCAGCCGTTATGCTGTACCGGACCGGCGGAGTCCCGTGCGGTCCTCGGGGGAACCCTATCGATGCAATCCACCCAGCCTCGCGATCTCGCCGCCGTCTTCCTGGCGATCGGGGTCGTGCTGGTGCTGTTCGTGCTCAGCCTGGTGTTGGGGTCGCCGCTCAGCTGACGGCCGATCCGGGGCCCTAGTCGTAGAGCCGTTCGATGTGCCAGGTGCCGGCGATCCGGTCCTGGTAGATGAGCGCGAGCCAGTGCTCCCCGACGACCTTGGCGTAGTCGCGCGCGATCGGGTCTCGCCACCACGACTCCTCGACCCGCCATCGATTGCAGACTTCGACCGCCTCGCGGCGCCCGTTCCAGCGGATCGCGATGAGCTGGCCGGCTGGGTCGAGCTCGACGTCGATCCGCGGGTGCTCGCGCAGCAGGCGGGTCATGCCGGCGAGCCTCCCCGGGTCTCATCCGCCAGACCGACCGCCTGCCACGTCCAGCGCTCCTCGGGGAGCGGCGCCTCGGGGTCGGTGATGACGACGCGCCGGACGCGATCCTCCCCGTAGGTCAGGGCCAGCCTGGCGAGCTGCCAGCCGAGCCGGGCCGTGCGCGCCGCCTGGGGCACGAACAGCGGCAGTTGCTGCCCCGCCGCCTCGGTCGTGCCGCGCAACTCGAGGTCGAGCCGCTGGACCGCGGCCACCGGCGGCGTCGCGCTCCAGCCGGGCGAACAGCAGGCGCTCGACGGCCTCGGGGTCTGCGGTGGGTTCCGGGAAGCGCTGCTCGACCTCGATCCGCGGCGAGGTCCCGGCCGGCGCGAACGCCAGGTCGAGCTCGAGGGTCAGCACCGCCCGGTCCGCGGCGAGTCCACGTCCCGTGAGCTGCCCGGTGAGCGCCACGACCAGGCGATGGAGGACGAACCGCAGCGGCTCGAGGTCCTCGACCGGCGGCTCGATCGGCAGGGCGAGCCCGAGACGCTCGGTCGCCCGGCGGGCCCGGAAGGGATCGGTCTCCTGTCCGTTGGCCCGGGCGTGCAGCAGGCTTCCCTCCTCCCCGAACCGGGCGGTCAACGCAGACCTGGGCAGCTCGGCCACGGCCCCGATCCGGCGCAATCCGAAGCGCGTCAGTCGAGCGCGGACATCCGGATCGGTGGTGAGCAGGCCGGACGGGCGGTCGGCAAGGAACGCGGCGTCGTCGCCGGGCGGGACGACGATCGGGGCGTCGGGGCGGGCCGCCATCGCGGCGATCGTCGCCGCGAAGTGCGTGCCGGCGATCCCGGTTCGTGGCCGGAGCGGTCCCGTGCCCGGGACACCTGGGAGTGCCGTCGTGACCGCGCTCGCCAGGCGCTCGATGAGGATGGGCTCCGGGCCCCACAACGGCCCGAGCCCGTCGATCCCGACCTCGAACAGCCCGAACGCGGCATCGAGCGGGTCGCTGGTCCCGGCGAGACTCGGGCTGGACCGGGCGAGCGCCTCGAAGACGGCCTCGGCAGTTCCCCGGTCCGCATCTGGATCGGGGTCGATGAAGGTCGCCTCAGGGACGAGCCGGTGGGCGCTCCCGAGCGGCATCCCGCGCCGGACGCCCAGCGCCCGAGCGATCGGATCGGCGTCGATGACCGGGCCCGGATCCCACGGTCGACCGCCCAGCACGAGCGGGCCGGTCGGGAAGGGCTCGGAGCGTCGGGCCCGCGCCAGGTCGAGGGACAGGTGCGGCAGGAACAGGTGGAGACGTCGCATGGTCGTGGGTCTTTCGATCGGGGGCCTCGTGGATGGGGAATGGTTCGGACCTGGCCGGGGCCTGGTCGATCAACAGGGCGTCGCGGGCGAGACAGGCATCCCGCTCGCCGCCCTCGGCGTAGAGGATCCGGAGGGTCGCCCGACGCCCCGGCGGACCGTGGCGGTTGTGCGCGACCAGCGCTTCGGTGCGCTGGCCCACGACGTCGCGGCCCAGGCGGACCCACGACCGGCGAGCCAGCTCGAGCCTGATGCCGGTCGACTCGGCGACCGCGGTCGCCAGGCCGCCTGCCAGCCCGGGTGCATCGAGGATCAGCAGCAGCGTCTCCGCGCGTCGGGCGAGCGCGGCGAGCCGATGGAGTCGATCGGCGATCCGCGACGGCCGATCGGTCCGCGCCAATCGACCGCCGGGCAGGTCGAGCACCAGCAGGTCGACCGAGCGACCGGCCAGCAGGCTCCCGGCGATGCTGAGACCCTCGTCGAGGCTGGCGGGCGTGATGACGACGAGCCACTCGAGGCGGATGCCGCGGGCGACCGCTTCGACGGGGTCGAAGCTGCGCGAAAGGTCGAGCCAGGCGACGATCGATCCCTGGGCCTGGGCCTCCGCGGCGACGCGCAGGCTGAGGGTCGTCCGACCGCTGGACCCGGTGCCGCGGATCGCGACACTGGCCGATCTCGGGAGCCCGCCCGGGCCGAGGATGGCGTCGAGCGCCGCGAAGCCGGTGCGGATGACGCGGTCGTCCGGGCTGGCGTCGTACGCTGGCTGGACCTCGTCGTCGGGCACCGGTGCGGGGGCCAGGGCCAGCGCCCCGACCACCCCCGGAGCTGCGGCACCCCAGCGAGCCCGGAGGCCCGCGACAGCGGCATCCACATCACCACGGCCGGTCGACATCGGACGCCGATAATAGAACAGATGTTCTAGTAGGACAAGCCCGATCTGGACCCGTGTCGAGGGCGACGAGACCCGCGAGTCACGCCATCGACATCGACGCCCGATAGCATCGGCCTACGATGCTGCCGATGCCCGCCCAGACCTCCGACCCGGCGATCCCCGCCGCACCGATCCTCGTCGTCGACGATGACGCGAAGATCGTCCGACTCGTCCGGACGTACCTGGAGCGCGACGGCTTCACGGTCGTGACCGCAGCCGACGGGCCGGCCGCGCTCGATGCGATCGAGACGCACGCGCCGGCGCTGGTCGTGCTGGACCTGATGCTCCCCGAGCTGGACGGACGGGCCGTGATCCGTGCGGTCCGTCGCGACGAGGAGTCGGGCCGAACGCCGATCATCGTCCTCTCCGCGCGCAGCTCGACCATCGATCGGATCGCCGGACTCGAGGACGGTGCCGACGACTACCTGCCCAAGCCGTTCTCGCCGGCGGAGCTCGTCCTCCGGGTGAAATCGATCCTCCGTCGCAGCGCCGCGGCGCCGGCCACCGACGCCCGACGGCCCGCGGCCGTCGCGGATCCTGCGCCACGGCGATCTGACGATCGACCCCGATCGCCACGAGGTCCGACGCGGGGACCAGGTCATCGACCTCACCAGGGTCGAGTTCAAGCTCCTGACGGCGATCCTTGCGGCGGACGGCCGGGTGCTCTCTCGCGACCAGCTCCTGGATTCGGTGTACGGGCACGAGGCGTCCGAGGTCCTCGATCGCACGATCGACGTGCACGTGCGTCGGCTCCGCGACAAGCTCGACGACGACCCCGAGGCGCCGCGCTATGTCCAGACGGTGCGCGGCGTGGGCTACCGGGCGGCGCGCGCGTGATCTCGCGCGGGATCGCCGGACGGATCGCGCTGGCCGCGATCGCCAGTGCCGTCGTCGGGCTCGTGATCCTGGCGGTCGGTGTGGCGGTGGTCGGCGCGAACGTCTTCGCCGGGTTGATGCTCCAGGAGGGCGGGTCGGCCGACCACGCCCGCGAGATGTACGACGAGTCGGTCAGCCGCGTGATCATCGCGGCGACCGTGGTCGCGGTCCTCGCGAGCGTCGGGCTCGCGATCGTGCTGGCCCGCATGCTCGCCAAGCCGCTCGCCGAGATCGGCGCCGCCGCGCGACGGATCGCCGATGGCGACTACGCGGCGCGCGTCCCGCGAGAGGGGCCGGAGGAGCTGGCGAGCCTGGCCAATTCGTTCAACCAGATGGCCGTGTCGCTCGAGCGCCAGGAGGCGATGCGCCGCGACTTCATCGCGAATGCGGCGCACGAGCTCCGGACACCGCTCACCAACCTGCAGGGCTATCTCGAGGCGTTGCGCGACGGCGTGATCACGGCCGATCGCTCGACCTACGAATCGCTCCACGAGGAAGCCGAGCGGTTGGTCCGGCTGTCACGCTCGCTCGACGCGCTGGCCGAGGGTGACGCCGGGACGAGCCCCGACGCGCCGGTCGACCTCGATCTGGCCGAGGCGATCCGCACCGCGACCGAGCTCGCGATGCCATCGATCGAGCGCGCCGGCCTGCGGCTGGACGTCGACGTGCCGGAGACGCTCCCGCCCACGCCGATCCCGACCGGCTGGCGCAGGTGCTCGCCAACCTGCTGTCGAACGCCGTGCGCTACACGCCGGCGGGCGGCACGATCACGGTCCGTGCCGAACGGCGGCCGGGCGACGTCCTCGTGTCCGTCACGAACACCGGCGACGGGATCCCTGCCGGTGACATCGATCGGGTGTTCGAGCGGTTCTATCGCGTCGAGAAGTCGCGCGACCGTGAGCGCGGCGGTGCCGGGATCGGGCTCGCGATCGTGAAGCAGATCGTCGAGTCGTCCGGCGGCCGGGTCGGGGCCGAGTCGCGCGACGGGCTCACGCGCTTCTGGTTCAGCCTCCCCGCCTGAGCGACGGCTAGGGCAGCGCGATCGCGATCATCCCCACGAGGATCGCGCCGAGCCCGACCCACTGGACCGGTCGGAGCCGCTCGCCGAGCAGCGCGACGGCCGCGATGATCGTCACGGCCGGGCCGAACGACGAGGCGAGACCGACCAGCCACGTCTCGCGCGTGCTCGAGCCCGTAGGCGAACGACATCAGCCCGACGATGTCGAGCACGCCCGAGATGACGACCGCTCCGACCACGCGTCGCCCCGCGGACCCGAGGTCGTCGATGCCGTCTGCGCCCTCGATGAGCAGCGGACGCCTGACGGCGGAACAGCCGCGTAGCGAGCACCAGGATCACGATCGACAGGAAGGCGTTGGAGAGGCGCGTCACGAGCAGGACCTGCAGCCACGGAGCGCGGTCGATGACGATGTCGCTGCCGATCGACATCGCCGCGAACAGCACGAGCGCCACGACCGCGAAGATGACGCCCGGGCTCGAGAACCGCTCGGGACGGCCGTGGGCGAACGAGATGCCGGTCAGCACCACGCCGAGCGTGGCAGCTGCGGCGCCGAGGGCCTGGATCGGCGTCAGGCTCTCGCCGCGCACAAGCACCGCGAGGACGACCGTCAATCCGCCGTACGCGGCGACCACACCGCTCACCACGGCGATCGGGCCGATGCGCAGACCGGTGAAATACATGAGGTACGCGCCGGCCCCGGCCAGCCCGACGAGCGCGCCGGCGATCAGCACGTATGGGTCGGTCGGGAGTCGCGTGCCCGAGACGAGCGCGATGATCGCGAGGAGCAAGGCCCCGACGATCTGCATCCCGGTCGTCACCCAGAGGCTGCCGACCCGGCGGCTGGCGAGCGCGCTGAACAGGTCGAGCGTGCCCCACGAGAGGGCGGCACCGAGTCCGGTCAGGAGGCCGACGGGCATCGGCGGAGCCTAGGGAAGGGCCCCCGCGACCGGACCGCAGTCCCACGCGTCGGGACGAGTCGCACGGCCGGAGTGGCCGGGGTCGGTGCTACACTCCGACGCCCGTGGGGATGTAGCTCAGCTGGAAGAGCACCGCGTTCGCATCGCGGGGGTCAGGGGTTCGAGTCCCCTCATCTCCACCATCCATGACACGATCGGCGAACCGGATGGGAGGGGCCCTACGTCCGTCGTCGCGACGCTCCTGGTCGCGCTCGTCGCGCTCATCCACGCGTACATCCTCGTGCTCGAGATGTTCCTGTGGCGGACGCCGCGCGGGCGCGCCGCCTTCGGCACCACCGAGGAACAGGCCGAGACGATGGCGACGCTCGCCGCCAACCAGGGGCTGTACAACGGCTTCCTCGCGGCCGGTCTGGCGCTCAGCCTGATCCTCCCCGAACCGACGGCGTTCGCGTTCAAGGCCTTCTTCCTCGCGTGCGTGATCATCGCCGGCGTCTACGGCGCGGCGACCGTCTCGCGGCGGATCCTCGTGGTCCAGGCCCTGCCGGCAGCACTCGCCCTGATCGCGGTGGTGCTCGCCCGCTGACCACCGTCCCGGGCCTGATAAGCGGTAGTGCAGTCACCGATACGTCAGAGGTGAGACCTCGTCGTCAGCATCGTCGGCATGAAATCGACGAAGGCTGCCAAGCACGAACGACGCGTCCGCCGGGTCGCCAAGGGGAAGCACCGCCGCGACGATGACCTGCGCCTCACGCCGCTCGGGCCGGGGACGTTCGCACCCGGGCTGGCCGATCAGATCCTGGCGGCGTTCAGCGGCTTCGACCCGACCGGACCCTGGTCGTCGATCGCGCCGCGGATCCTGCCGGTGCTCAAGCGCCGGCGGCACCCGTTCCCGGCCGACGCGGCGCCATTCCACATCCACGTCCCGCCCGGCATCTGGACGGGGTTCGGGATCGACATCGGTCCGGCCTTCTCGCACGTGACCGAAACGCTGCTCGAGGGTTGGCACGTCGACCACGCGACGCTCCTTGCCACGGCGCTGGACAACCTCGCTGCGCTCGTCCGCCGCGAGCCACCGGTCGTCGACTCGCTGCACGTCGGCGGCGTGGAGGTGACGGCGGTCCAGGGCCAGGGCTGGGGCTCGTCGCTCGTCCTTGCACCCGACCTGCTGCGCCCGATCCTCGGCACCACGCCGCGGGTGCTGCTTGCGCCGGTCCGCAACACGCTCCTCTCCCTGCCCGACGACGTCGATGACGAGATCGCGTTCGAGCTCTGGGCTGCGATCACCGAGGGCGCGCACGACGAGCTGGAGGTGGACCCGTTGCGCTGGACCGGCTCGACGGTGGCGCTCCTCGCCGACCCGACCACCGTCGGCCTGCCGAACTAGGCGGTCAGCGCCACCCGGGTCAGATCGCCGGCCGGGTCGAGGGCCGTGTGGATCTCGGTCGAGTGATCGTGCAGCCACCGTCGCCACAGGCGATGGTCGGGCCGAAGGGCCGCGACCAGCGACCAGAACTTCGGTCCGTGCCCGAAGACGCGCAGGTGCGCCAGCTCGTGGATGACGACCGTCTCGAGCGCCTCTGGCGGGGCCAGCACGAGCCGCCAGGAGAACGACAGTCGGCCGTGGCGAGACGCGCTTCCCCACCGGGTCCGGGGATCGCGCAACGTCACTGCCGTCGGCGTCACCCCCAGGGCGTCAGCGTGGGTCGCGACGGCCTCCTCGATCGCGTGGCGCGCCGCCTCGCGCAACCATCGTTCGAGGATCGCCGCGTCGGACCGCCGGTCGCCGTTGACGCGATGGATCACCAGTGCGTCGTCGAAGGCCACGACATCGGAGCGGCGGATACCCGACACGGCGGGAACGACCCGGATCGCGTGCAACCGGCCACGGAACGGGATCTGGCCACCGTCGGTCGCGCCACCGCGGGCGACGAGCTCCGCGGCGAGCGCGGCCTGGCGACCGAGGTGCCGTCGCAACCACGCCTCGCGCTCTGCGAGGAAGATCGTCGCCAGTCGCTCCCGGTCTGCGCGGGCAGTCCGCGTCGTCGGCACCGTGACGACCACGCCGCGCTCTGGGTGCAGCACGACCCGGATCCCACGCGCCCGCGGGGAGTGCCGCAGCGTGTACGGCACGGGCCCGCCCGGCAGGTGGGCGATGGCGGGTCCCTCGATCGCTCGGATGGTCGCTTGTCGGGTCACGCCGCCGTCATCCGCCGCGCCGCAGGAGGCGGCCCGCGCGGGTGCCGGTCTCCGCCCCATCGCGCACCGCCGCCTGCCCGTTGACGATCACGTCGTCGATGCCGACCGGGTGCTGGTCCGGGTCCTCGTACGTGGCGATGTCCGCCACCGTCTCGGGATCGACGACCACGAGGTCCGCGAACGCGCCCTCGCGCAGGACCCCGCGGTCGCGCAGGCCGAGTCGCGCCGCCGGCACGCTCGTGAGCTTTGCGATCGCCGTCTCGAGGCTCACGATCCCGCGTTCGCGGACGAACTCGCCCAGGACCCGTGCGGTGGACCCGTATGTCCGCGGATGCGGCTTGCCCGCGCCGAGGATCGGGTGACCCGGCCGCCGTGCGGAGGCGTCGGTGCAAACCGCGATCCACGGGACGGCTGCGATCGTGGCGACGTCGGCGTCGGTCATGCAGTCGATCACGACCGCGACATCGAGGCGGTCGTCGACCAGCGCGTCGAATGCGAGCTCGGCGGGATCGACGCCGAGCGTTTCACCGAGCTCGGCCAGGGTCCGACCGGACCAGTCCGGATGACTCGCCGCGAACGAGATGCGTAACCCGTCCCAGCCGGGGTCACGAGCCACGTTCTCCCAGCCCGAGATGCCCAGTTCCATCTCCGATCGCACGCGTCCGCGGACCTCAGGATCGCCGAGGGCCGCGACGCATCCGTCGACGCCGAGCCCGAGCAGCGCCGGCGGCAGGATCGTGGCGAGCGTCGTCGCGGCGGCGGTGTACGGGTATTGGTCGGCCGCTACGTCCAGCCCACTGTCCGGGCCGCCTCGAGCACGGCGACCGCCTCGTCGGCGCGACCATGTACGGCCGCGGAGGCGCACTTGAGGTGCGAGACCTGCAACCGCGGAGCGTCGGCCCCGGCATCAGCGGCTGCTCGGATCGTGGCGACCGCCTCGTCCAGCGCATCGAACAGCTCGTCCGCCTCGTTGCGCATGTGCGTGGCGTACAGCCCGCCGCGTTTCGTCGCGGTGGTCGCGAGCGTCGCCAGCTCGTCGCTCGCGGCATACATGCCCGGCGCGTAGATCAGGCCGGACGACAGCCCGAACGCCCCAGCCTCCATCGCCGCGTCGACCTCGCGGACCATCGCGTGGCGCTCCAGGTCGTCGGGCTCGCGGGGCTCGGAGCCGAGGACCGACGCGCGGACGGTCCCGTGCCCGACGAGGAACGCGACATTGATGCCGAGCGGCTCGGCCTCGACGGCGTCGAGGTACTCGGCGAACGTGCGCCACCGGGCGACGACGGCGTTGGGCCGGAGCGACAGCTCGACGACCTCGCGACCGATGTCGGTGATCGGCGCGACCGTCTCACCGCAGTTTCCCGACAGCTGGGTCGTGAACCCCTGGCGGAGATGGCTCAGCGAGCGCACCGTCGACGAACAGCGAACCGTCGGAATGACCGTGCGGATCGACGAAGCCCGGCGCGACCACCCGGCCGCTGGCGTCGATGACGTCCGCGGCAGTCGCGCCGTCGACGCCCGACAGGTCGCCGATCGCGAGGATCCGATCGCCGAGGATGCCGACATCGGCGGGTCGACCCGGCGCCGCGGTCCCATCGACCACGGTCCCGCCGCGGATGATCAGGTCGAACGCCGTCACGAGCGGATGATGCCACCCCGCACCAGCCCACTAGCCCGAAACGCGCGCGTCGCGCATCTATCCTTCGACGCGGCCGCCCAAGGTCGCGAGCAACTGGGGAACCGAGGGATGGAACCATGACCGTCGATGCCCTTCGTCGGCGTCGACCCGAGACCCTGGCGGTGCTGCTCGAGACCTACGGGCGCGAGCTGCAGGGCGTCGCCTACCTGATCCTGCGCGACCGTGCCGACGCCGAGGACGTCGTGATCGAGACGCTGCTGACGGCGTTCGAGCGTGGCGGCAACGTCCGCGACGAGCCTGCCCTGCGGGCGTGGCTCCTGCGGGTCGCCACCAATCACGCGCTCGGCGTCCGCCGACGCACCGGTCGAGTCGTCCGCCTGTCCGTCGTGCCCGATGTGCCGAGCCCGGCCGACGTCGGGTCGGAATCGTCGACACGCATCGCGCTCCTCGACGGGATCGCCGACTTGCCGACGCAGATCCGCGCCGCCGTGGTCCTGCGCTACTACGCCGACCTCTCGGTTGACGAGGTCGCCCAGGCGCTGGGCAAGAGCCCGAACACGATCAAGGCCCAGTTGCAGGTCGCCCTGGACCGACTCCGGATCCATCTCGCCGACCCGGTCGGCAGCAGCCTCGGGGAGGCCCGCCATGCATGACAACACGATCGACGAGCGGCTTCGCTCGACCCTCCGCCGGGAAGCCGACTCGCTTCCTTTGACCATCACGACCGAGGAGCTCGAGCGCCGCCTCGCGCTGCGCCGCCGGGACCGCGCCGGTCGCCGCGTCGGCCTGCTTGCGGCCGGCATCGCGGTGATCGCGGTCGGCGGGTTCGCGCTCGCCGCCGGTCTCTGGCGCGGCCCCGACGTGGCGACCACACCCCAACCGTCGGTCCAGCCGTCGGTCGGGCGGCCAAGCTCGGAGCCCACGAGTGGTCCGAGTGCGCCGAGCGCCGTCCTGCCCAGCCTCGAACCGACCGCCGGAAACGTGGACTATCAGCGAGCCAACCAGCTGGCAGATCCCTCGTCGACCGACACAGTCCCCTCGACGAATGTGTTGAGCGGGTTCCGAACATCGGCCCGCGAAGCCAGCGTCAATGTCGCATGTCAGGGACCGGACGCGCTCGTTGTCCACTGGGGCAGCCCGGAGAATCCGACGGCGATCGCTGACGAGACGGTCACCTGCGATTCGACGATCGCCTCGTTCCGATACGACATCGGTGCCCGGCAACCGATGATCGGCACGTACCTGTGGATCGAAGCCACGCCGAGGACCGGATACACGGTCCTGGTCGAGACGTTCGGCTTCCTCAATGACCCCCGACCCGCGACCATCCCGTCGATGGCGACGCCTCCAGGGACCGTCGTGCTCGATACGCAGAGCACGCCCGGCGGGGCGCCCTCCGTAGAAGGAGCTATCCGCGTTGGGACCGTGCCTCCCAAACAGGCCTACGACGTGGCGATGGTCTGCCTGGGCACAGGTAGCGCTCAATGGTCGGTCGGTGCCGTAAATAGCCGCGATTTCATCGACCGTGGGGAGGTGCCATGTGACGGCGCCCCGTACGGGTTCGAGTCGCAACCCGGCATGCCCGCAAAAACCTCGGCCGTGTACGTCACGGCAGATGCGGGTGCCGCCTGGCACCTCGTCATCACCGATCCGTTCAGTCTCGGGCAGACCTTCATCCCGCCTTCGCTCAACATGTGGGCGAAAGCGGACCTGTCGGGCAAACCGACGTCCGGCCCAGCTCATTGCGTCGGCTACGACGGCAGCAGCGACTCGTGCGGGCTTGTCCCCACCGCCCGAGACGGAGCGGCGGTCGTCACTGCGGCCCGCGGCGGGCACGTCACGCTCCGCGTCGACGACGGTTGGACGATCAGGCAATCCAAGGTCGACGTCGCGGATCGCGCGGCGGTGCGTAAGGACCCCATCTCCCCCGAGAGTAGGGAATTCGCGTTCCTCGACGACGGGTCCGGGCAGCTCACCGGATCCGGCGATCGGATGACACTCTCGCTCGCCGGGCTCGACCGGGGCGAGTGGCTGTTCATCGTGACGATCCAGGCAGAGAAGGGCAGTCATTCGTTCGGCGCGACCTACATCCTGCCGGTGCGAATTGAGTAGTCGACCTCGGATCGTCACAGGCTGTTTGGTACACTGCCCGCTCCGTGGGGCTATAGCTCAGCTGGAAGAGCACCTGCATGGCATGCAGGGGGTCCGGGGTTCGAGTCCCCGTAGCTCCACCAGATGTGAGCACCGCCGACCCTCACCCCTCGCCGACGGCGGGGGGTGAACCGTTACCGGCACTGACCGAGGCCCACCCGTCGTGACCGAAACCACCGATAGCCGAACCAGGGTCGAACGCTACGACCCGACCGCCATCGAGCCGCGCTGGCAGGCTCGCTGGGCGGAGCTCGGCCTGCACGACACCGACCTGCACGACACCAGCCGGCCCAAGTACTACCTGCTGACGATGTACCCGTATCCGTCGGGCGACCTGCATATCGGTCACTGGTACATCGTCACGCCGAGTGACGCGCTGGCGCGCTTCCGCCGGATGCATGGCTTCAACGTGTTCTTCCCGATCGGGTTCGACGCGTTCGGCCTGCCCGCGGAGAACGCCGCGATCAAGAACGGCGGGCATCCGTTCACCTGGACGATGGCCAACATCGAGAACATGCGGCGCCAGTTCCGCACGATGGGCGCGACGTTCAGCTGGAAGCACGAGGTCGTCACCGCCGACCCGTCCTACTACAAGTGGAACCAGTGGCTGTTCCTGCGCTTCCTGGAGAACGGGCTGGCGTATCGCCAGCGCTCGGCAGTCGACTGGTGCCCGAACGACGGGACGCTGGCGCGCGAGCAGGTCGAGGGTCCGGATCGCCGCTGCTGGCGCTGCGGTGAGCTGGTCGAGAAGCGCGACCTGGACCAGTGGTACCTGAAGACCACGGCCTACGCCGACGAGCTGCTGTCGTTCGACGGCATCGACTGGCCCGAGCCGATCAAGATCCAGCAGACGAACTGGATCGGCCGCTCCGAAGGGGCGGAGATCGTGTTCGACACCGCGCCATCCGATCACCACCAGGGCGGCGAGGAGCTGCGCGTCTTCACGACGCGACCCGACACCCTGTTCGGGGCGACGTTCATGGTGCTGGCCCCCGAGCATCCGCTGGTCGCGGTCCTGACCGCGCCCGAGCGGCGCGGCGAGGTCGATGCGTACGTCGAGCAGGCGCGGCGGCGCACGGAGATCGATCGCCTGTCGACCGATCGCGAGAAGACCGGCGTCGCGATCGGCGCCGACGCGATCAACCCGATCAACGGCGAGCGGATCCCGATCTTCATCGCCGACTACGTGCTGGCGGGCTATGGCACGGGCGCGATCATGGCCGTGCCCGCCCACGACGAGCGCGACTTTGCGTTCGCGCGGCAGTTCGGCCTGCCGATCCGACGCGTCGTCGCGGCGCCGGGTACCGAGGCAGACGACCCGATGGCCGACGCGTACGTCGCCCACACCACGGGCGAGCGCCTGGTCAACAGCGGTCCGTTCACCGGCATGCCGGCCGACGAGGGCGGCCGGGCGATCGTCGAGGCGCTGGCCGCCAAGGGCAAGGCGGAACCCACGGTCACCTATCGATTACGCGACTGGCTGATCAGCCGCCAGCGCTACTGGGGCACGCCGATTCCGGTGATCTACTGCGATCGCGATGGCATCGTCCCGGTCCCGGACAAGGACCTGCCCGTGCTGCTGCCCGAGGACGTCGACTACCACGGCAGCGGCACGAACCCGCTGACCAAGGACGAGGCGTTCCTGAACGTGGCCTGCCCGATCTGCGGGGAGCCGGCGCGGCGCGAGACCGACACGATGGACACGTTCGTCGACTCGTCATGGTACTGGTATCGCTACCTGTCGCCGCACAAGGACGATGGCCCGATCGATCGATCGCTGACCGACGTGTGGACACCGGTCGAGCAGTACACGGGCGGCGCCGAGCACGCCGTCATGCACTTGCTGTACAGCCGGTTCTGGACCAAGGCGATGCGCGATTGCGGCCTGGTCGGCGACGACGAACCCTTCACCCGCCTGTTCAATCAGGGCCAGATCCTGGGCGCCGACGGCGAGCGGATGTCGAAGTCGCGCGGCAACGTCGAGGACCCCGACCAGCTGGTCACGCGATACGGCGCGGACACCGTCCGACTGTTCCTGATGTTCATGGGCCCGTGGGACCAGGGCGGGCCGTGGAGCCCGACCGGGATCGGCGGGGTCCATCGCTTCCTGAACCGGGTCTGGACGCTGGCCCTGGATCCGCACGGGCGCGAGCACGGCGATCCGACATCGGGAACCCTGCCCGTCGGCGAGAGCGCGGCCGATGCGGCCGCGGCCATCCGGGCAGCCGCCCATCGAACGCTGCGCGACGTGACCGAGGACTACGAGGGCTTCCGCTTCAACACGATGGTCGCCAAGCTCATGGAGCTGGCGAACACGCTGTACCGCTATCGCGGCACGGACGTCGCCGGGGACAGCGAGTGGGACGAGGCGATCCGCCTGCTGCTGCTGATGCTGTCGCCGGCGGCCCCGCACATCACCGAGGAGATCTGGTCGCGCCACGCCGAGGCGGCGGGTCGCGAGTGGACGTCGATCCA
This sequence comes from uncultured Chloroflexia bacterium, assembly GCA_963788235.1. Taxonomy (GTDB): domain Bacteria; phylum Chloroflexota; class Limnocylindria; order Limnocylindrales; family CSP1-4; genus SPCO01. The sequence continues at coordinate 407,307 of CAWBFV010000008.1, forward strand.
CATGGAGTCGTGGCCCGAGGTCGACGAAACGGCCGTCGTGGTGTCCGTTCGCGAAGTGCCGGTCCAGGTCAACGGCAAGCTGCGCGCCCGCGTCGTCGTGCGCGCCGATGCCTCGCCGCAGGACATCGAGGCCGCGGTCCTGGCGGACCCGAAGGTGGTCGCGCTCCTGGGCGGACGGACCCCGGATCGGGTCGTCGTGGCGGGCGGCGGCAAGCTCGTCAACATCGTGCTGAAGGGCGGCTGAGCCCCGTCCAACGGGCGATTCCACGCAAGGACTTGCAAGTTCTTGCAGGGCTGACCGACCGGTTGGCCGCTCAGTTGTGGAAGTGGATCTCCTGGGTGCGGATCAGCGGAGTCAGCTCGGCGGCCGGGGTCTCGCCGGCCGTCGCGGCCTTCGACTTCGCGCGATGCCGGGCGGCCTTGGCGCGGTTGCCACACGTCGCCATGTCGCACCAGCGCCGTCGCCCAGTGCGTGAGGTGTCGTAGAAGACCCAGCGGCACGTGTCGTTGTCGCAGATCCGGATCCGCTCGGGATCGCCGCCGGTGAGCTCCTTGACGAGCGGGTCGCACAGACGCGCAAGGGCATCGTCGATCGGGTCGCCGACATGGCGATGGTCGACCGCCACGCACCCGTCGAACGAGGGCACGAGCTCGATGACCTGGCGGGCATGCAGGGCACGGTTGACGGTGTCGAGCGACCCGCCCTGCGGGGGCCGATGCTCGACGATCGCGTCGGCGACCTCGCGGAGCGCGGCACGCACGGCGCGGATGCGCGCGAGATCGCGATCGGCCGACGCCGGATCGGTGTTCGCCTGGACGCGCAGGCGATCGGCGCCCTCGCCGTGGATCACGCCACGATCGACGAACCAGCTGAGGGCGTCCCCGAGGGTCGGCAGGCGCTCGACCTTGGAACCATTTTCGAGGTCGTCGGTGTTCAGGAAATCGAAGGTGTCTTCGAGCCGAACCTCATGGGCGTGATGCCCACGGATGTCCGGCCCGCTAACGGTGGTTTGCATTTCGATAACCACTATATAGCGCTTGACAGGTTACGCGCAAGAGGGTAATGTTCACTCAGTAACCGATAAGACACCAGAAACAGGTTACACCACAGGGAAGGAGACCGGCCATGGAAGCAATCGTCTTGTTCGTGGTCCTGGTCATCGGCTTCATCGCCTTGGACCTTGGCTCGACCCTTTGGGGCGTTGACTCGCGCGACCAGCTGCCCGACACCCACACGCGCTAGATATCTGATCACCAACCAGGAGGAACCCGTGCAGTCCTACTACGCCTTGCTCGCGCTCGATCTCGCGAATGAGCGGGCTCGTGAGGCTGACGAGCGCTGGCGGTCGAGGACGCTCCGAGCGAGCCTCCCAGACCGACCGTCGATCGTCCGCCGAGCGCTCGCTCGCGGTACCGCGGCCATCAGCCTTGGTGCTGCAGCCGCAACGCGGCGCCTCGATGAGCGCGCCGCCGAGGATCTCAGCCAGAGCCTCGCTGTCGGGAACTGATCTTCCCGACTCGCAGTCATCCAGATAGAGCGCCTGTCCCTCCCGACAGGCGCTCTTTCGATTCCCGCCGCGCAGCGGGCGGCCCGTCGGTCGAGTAGGCTGCCGCCGATGCCCGGAACACCCGATCGCCCGTCCACGGCTGCCGTCTCGTGGGGACCCGACCGGATCGACCTGTTCACGGTCGGGCCGGATCGCGAGCTGCTGCATCGCGCGTACCGGGACGGCGAATGGTCCGCGGTGGAGTCGCTGGGCGGGAAGCTCGCCTCGGCGCCGGCCGCGACGGCCTGGGCGGTCGACCAGCTCGAGGTCTTCGCGATCCACGACGACGGCCAGCTGTGGAACCGGTTCTGGGATGGGATCTCGTGGCACGAATGGGAACCGATGGGCGGCGAGCTGACCGGCGACCCCACCGCATCGTCGTGGAGCGCCGATCGCATCGATGTGTTCGCACCCGGGCAAGGACGGCCGGGTCTGGCACCGCTGGTGGGACGGGACCCGCTGGGTGGAGTGGGAGCACATCTGACGTCACAGCGGCCGGCGCGCAACCGCGGGACGATCGAACGACTGTTGCTTGGTTCCGGGTCGAGCGGTGGCCCACTCGACCCGCTGTACCGTCAGGGCTCGATGCGCATCGACGCCAGGATGGCATCGACCTCCGCGAGGTCCGCGGCCGAGTGCCCGGCATGTGCCAGGTGTCGATGATGAGCCTGTCGCCATTGACGTCGACGATGTAGGTCACGTTCAGTTGACCCGGGTGCATCCCGAGGTGTTCGGTGTCCACGGGGGCATTCACGGGGTCGTCCCCCAGTGCCGCCCAGGTCCGCATGACCCCTCCATCGCAGCTGGCCCTGTCGAGGTCAGCCGGGATGGATAGCTCGATGCGCTTGGCGGGATAGCCGCCAAGCGTGACGTCCGTCGGCGGGGTGGCGTTCCAGGCTTTCTGGGCCACGAGCGCGGTCGCCAGGTCGTCGACCGTCGGGCCGACGGGAGGATCGAACAGGGCCCCCTTCCATTGGCACGGATCCGTGTAGATGTTGTATGCCATGTAGTCGCCGACCGCGATCTCACCAGGACCGCCGCGGTCCTTGTTGGGGATCCCATATCGGCTCGTCCACCCCGCAGGGACGGTAAAGGTGATGTCGGCTGGCGTCGTGACCTGATCCGCTGGCCACAGGTAGGTACCCGCCGGTACGTTGTCGCTGACGCCGGGAAACTCGGGGACGGCGGCCGAAGCGGCGGCTGTCGGCGTTGGAGCCGGGGTCGGCGTGGGATTCGGCGAGGCTGACGGTGTGGCAACGGCTCCGCCGACGGACGGATTCGACCGCGGCAGCAACGCGACGCCGACGAGCACGACGGCGATGACGGCGGCCGCACCAACTGCGATCTTCATGGTGCTGTTCATGGGTTGGGCCCTCCGCGCCGGCCACCAGGAGCGGCGCTGACGTGTCGTTTCGATCTGGTCTCGTGACGCCGTGAGCAAGCGCTCAGGAGCACGTTCCGGGGCCTCGTCTCGCAGCCAGGCCGCGATCACGACGTCGGGATCGGGTCGGGCAGTCATGCGAGGGCCTTTCCGGCCGAGCCGCCCCGCGCATCCGCCTCGAGCGCGGCGCGGAGAGCATCGGTCGCGTAATGCAGCCGGGATTTGGCCGTGCCGATCGGGATCCCGATCGTCGTGGCCGCTTCGTCCAGGGTCAGTCCGAGATAGAAATGGAAGACGACGATCGTCCGGTGATCGATCGATAAGCGGTCGAACACCCGTGCGAGCTCATCCCGGTCGGCGAGCGCGCCCGCGCCATCCGGCTGTGAGGCTTCGATACGCACGATCCTCATGTTCGCCACGGACCGTCGCCGGTTCCGAGCTTCGTCAGTCACCGAATGCACCAGCAGCCGGTTCAGCCAGGCATCGAATCGCTCTGGATCCCGGAGCCCGGGTAGGTCACGCCAGCATCGGACGAGCGCCTCCTGTACGGCGTCTTCCGCGCTGTCGAAGTCCCGAAGGATCAGGCGCGCGATCCGGTACAGGTGGTCGATGACCGCGGTCATGAGGATGTCGAACGCGTCGCGATCCCCTGCCCGTGCCAGTCGCACCAACTCCGGATTCGTCACGATCCCTCGCCTTCGTCCTGAGATCGCCGATGCAGGCCGGCGATCTACGTATTGGCGGGAACGACGTCAGGATGGTTCAAAGAATGGCGGAAGTCGCCGATAGACGGCTCCGATGCGTGTGTGCCTCGGAACATGAGGATCGTCGAAAAGGCCAAGCCGCCGCGAGGCTCGGATAAGTCGCAGCTAACCGTTGCTTCGTAGGGTTCGCCGAGACGTCTCGCCGCGTCGGAAGTGCCCCCGACTGGCGAGACGTTTGATTTCGCCGCGTCAACCGTCGGGACCCGCCCGCCGCGGAGCGTGCCGATGGATCCGACTGCCTCGACGCCGTGGCGCGTCCTCGAAACGCCGCCCGCGGACGACGATCAGCGGCCTGGAGCAGGTAGCCCGGCGAAACGACGGACGCGACCACTGGATGCGGCGCCGAAGCTGCCCAGGGTCCTCCTCATCGGGGCGGCCGCGATCGCGTGTGCGCTCGGAGCGTTCGTGCTCGCGAACGGCAGCGGGAGTGGCGATGTCAGGATCGAGGGCGGGTCGGCCATCGGGGCCGTCCCGGCCGGGAGCGCGCGGTCGTCGGGGCTGGACAGCGGGCAGGCAGTCACCGGCGACCTGATCGTCGAAGTCGTCGGCGCCGTCCGTCGACCTGGGGTCTATCGATTGCCCGCAGGGTCGCGCATCGGTGACCTCGTCCAACTGGCCGGTGGCTACGGCCCCCGGGTCGACACCCGGCGAGCCGAGCAGGAGCTGAAGCTCGCAGCCGACCTCTCGGACGGCGACCAGGTCCGGGTGCCGTCGCGCGACGACGCGGGCACAGCAGGGTCACAGGGCACCGGCTTGACCGGCAGCGGGAACGCGCCAAGCCCAGGCGCCACGACCACGGTCGACCTGAATCGCGCCACCCAGGCCGAGCTCGAGGCGCTGCCCGGCATCGGTCCAGCGACGGCCCAGAAGATCATCGCCGCTCGCGAGGAGGCGCCGTTCACCGCCGTCGACGAGCTCCGCTCGCGCGCGATCCTCGGCGAGAAGACGTTCGAGAAGCTCCGGGAACTCGTCACGGTCGGCTGAGATGCCACGCGCCGGATGGCTGGCGATCGGTGCCGTGGTGGCGGCCCTCGTCTCCGGGATCGATGACCCTCGAGCGCCCGCCGCCGTAGTCGCGCTCGTCGGGGTCGCGCTGGTCGCTGGGCTGGCGGTCGGCCTCGGCTGGCGAAAGCGCATGGTCGCGATCGCGGTCGGTGCCCTGGCGATCTCGATCCGTAGCGTCGTGCTACCGACGGCCGATGCACCCGTCGGCGAGCCCGAGGGCTCGGGACCCTGGCGGATGGTGGTGGAGTCTGTCGGCAGTCCTCGCGAGGGACACCAGACCGGCACGCTCGGCTCGTTCGCGGAGAACGGCGTGGACGGCTCGGCGGCGTTCCGCCTCGCGGCCACCTTGCCGCGCTACCCGGAGGTCGAGCCAGGCGACGTCGTTCAGGTCGAGGGACGGACCCGACCGCGACCGGACAGCCCGTACGGGTCCTACCTGGCCCGACTCGGCGCGTGGGGCACGCTCGACGCCCGATCACTTTCGGTCATCGATCGCCCGAGCGATCCGATCACCCGCCTCGAACACGCGCGTCGAGGGACCGGCGATCTCCTAACCCGTGTGCTGCCCGAACCCGAGGCCGGCCTGGCCGCGGGGATCCTGATCGGGCTGCGCGACCGGGTCGACCGCGACGTGGCAGCCGCCTTCACGACCGCGGGCGTCAGTCACGTCGTCGCGATCTCCGGCTGGAACATCGCGATCGTCGCCGCGGCGGTGACCGCGATCGCCGGCGGGCTCGGTCGACGACGCCGATCCGTGGTGACCGTCGCGGCCATCGTCGCCTACATCGCGTTCGCCGGAGCGTCGCCATCGGTGTTGCGAGCCGGCGCGATGGCCGGCGTCGTGCTCTTCGCCCGCGAGAGCGGACGAGCCGGTCGCGCCGCTGCGGCGCTGTGCTGGGCCGCCACGCTCCTGCTGATCTCGGATCCGTCGCTGATCGGCGACGCCGGGTTCCAGCTCTCGAGCCTGGCGACCGCGGGGCTGATCGCCTGGGCGACACCGCTCGCCGAGCGTCTCGATCGATGGTCGGGCGGCCGCCTTCCCGGCTGGCTCGCGGAGAGCCTCGGCGTATCGCTCGCCGCGCAGGTCGCGACGCTCCCCGTCGTATTGGCCTCATTCGGGCGACTGTCGGTCATCGCACCCGCGGTCAACCTGCTCGTGGTGCCGCTCGTGGCACCAGCGATGGCGGCCGGGTTGCTGGCGATGGCCGGCGGTGGGCTCGTCGCGCTCGGGATGCCCGACGCGATCGGCTCGATCCTTGCGGCTCCGGGGTGGGTCGCCCTGCGGCTGATCATCGGGATCGTCGACATCGCGGCCGCCGTCCCGTTTGCGAGCATCGCGGTCGAACCGGCGGTCGGCGTGGGCCTCGGTGCCGGCAGCGCGGCGATGATCCTCGCGGCGACGACCTGGCGGCCGGCGAAGCGACCCGCGACTGGCGGCTCGGGCCCGCTGCCGTCACCCGGGGTCGAGCCGCGACCCGAACCGACGCCGGACCGACCGATGACACTGCGGCTTGCGACGATCGGGCTCGTCATCGCGGTCGCCGTCGCCGGCGCGGTCGCGATCACCCGACCAGCGGGCGTGGCCCGGATCTCTGTGCTCGACGTCGGGCAGGGCGATGCGATCCTCGTGGAAGGCTCGGCCGGCGGTCGACTGCTGGTCGACGGTGGACCCGATCCCGATCGATTGCTGGTGCAGCTCGATCGGCGGATCCCGCCGTGGGACCGGCGCATCGATGCGGTGATCCTGAGCCACCCGCACGAGGACCATGTCGCGGGGCTCGCGCTGTTGCTCGCGCGGTATCGCGTCGGGCGAGTGCTGGAACCCGGGATGCGCGGACCAGGTCCCGGGTACGCGGCATGGCTGGAGCGACTCAGGCTCCCGAACGCGCCGTCGCATCTCGCGATCGCCGCCGGCGATCACCTGGCGGTCGATGAGATCGCGATGCGCGTGCTGTGGCCGATCCGGGGCGAGGTCCCCAGCGAGCCGCCGGACACCGGCACCGGCATCAACAACGTGTCGGTCGTGCTGCTGGGGACCGTGGGTGCCCAGCGGTTTCTCCTGGCCGGCGACGTCGAGCAAGAGATCGATCCGCACCTGCTCGCCGATCACCTGCCGCGGCTGGACTTCCTCAAGGTCGCCCACCACGGCAGCCGGACCGCCACGACCGAACCGTTCGTCGAGACCGTCCGTCCAAAGGTGGCCGTGGCGTCGGCGGGCGCCGGCAACCCGTACGGACATCCGGCGCGCTCGACGCTGGACCGGCTGACGGCTGTCGGCGCGCGGGTCTTCCGGACCGACAAGGACGGCACCGTGACGGTGGCCTTCGATGCCGCGGGCATGACCGTCCGGTCCGAACCGAGGAGCCGCGCCGATACCGTCGCACCAGCGGTCGCGGCGCGAGCCGTGCCGCGATCCGCGGGCCCGCGCCGCATCATCGGCTGTGCGATCCCGATGTCCGTTCCGCCGTCCGTGCCCACCCGCCCGATCGCGTCGGCGACGCCCGCGGTCGACCGGCCGACGGCCACCCTCGGCTACCATCGGGACGATGCCGACCGGCGACCCGACTGCACCCCCGACGATCGTCCCACTGCTCTACGTCTGGGGCGACGACGAGCTCGCCGCGCAGCGGCTCGTCGAGCGATTCGCGTCCGCGCTCGACCAGCAGCTCGGCGCGCCGCTCGAGCGCTGGGACCTGCGGGCCGACCTCGCGACGGCCCCGATCGACGCGGGCCTCCTCTACGAGCGGCTCGCGACGCCGGCGATGTTCGGTGGCGGAACGCTCGCGGTCGTGAGCAACCCGAACGCCCTCGCCCGACGGAATGACACCCGGGACCGGGTCCTCGAGTCGATCGGTCTGCTCGCAGCGGGGAATGCGCTCGCGCTCGTCGAAGCGGCGAAGTCGAACGCCAAGGGCCCGAGCCTCAGGAAGTTCGCCGATTCGATCGCCGCGGCCGGCGGCGCCATCCGCGCCGCGCAGGCACCCCGACCGGCTGGGCTCGGCGCCTGGATCGAAGGCGAGGCACGCGACCGCCGACTGCCGCTGGCGCCGGGTGCGTCGCGCGAGCTCGCCGATCGACTGGGAGCGCGGATCAGCGAGGGCGACGTCGATCGACGGTTCGTGAGCCGGATCGCGTCGGGTGAGCTCGACAAGCTGGCGCTCCGGCATGCGATCGACGAAGGGCCGGTCACGGCGGATGACGTCCGGGCGCTGGTCTCGGAGACAGTGCCCTCATCGCTCTGGGCGATCACCGACGCGTTCGGCGAGCGACGGATCGACGCCGCCGCGGCGGCGATCGACCGTGCCCTCGAGACGACGCCCGAGCCCGTGCTGCTCGCCGTCCTCCATCGACGGATCGTGGAGCTCCTGGAACTCGGCGACCGGATCGATGCCGGTTCGACTCTGCCCGACGCCGCCCGGTCGATGGGCATCACCAGCGAGTTCCGGGCGAAAACCCTCGCCGCGCAAGCGCGCAAGTGGTCGGCCGACGAACTGACGCGCGCGCTATCGGGCCTCGTCGAGGTCGACGCGATGGTCAAGGGCGTGACGGGCTCGGAAACCGACCCTGCCCAGCGTCGCCTCGCGTTCCTGCTCTGGGTCCGGGGACTCGCCCGCTAGGGGCTACCGACGTCTGGATCGATCAAGGCGCGCAATCGCCAGGCTGACCCGGGCCCGGCATCGGCCCGCTCATCGGCGCCCCGGTGTAGATATCGAGCCGACCGCAGGACAAGTCGACCCGCGCGCCGACGCTGCGTGACTCCGTCTGCCCATCGGGAGCAGTGGTCGACCCCACCACGCCCGACTCCACATGAACCTCCAGAAGGACGCGACCCGTCGGCGAGCGGGCCTGGATGATCCATGGCAGATCGGGCAATGCCGTCAGCTCCACGAATCGCTGCTGATGGTCTGGCACGGTCGCGACCTGGGCGCCGTTCACGAGGACCGTCACTTGCAGTGTCGTGCCGTTGTCGATGCCGAGTCGATCCACGTCCGGGGCTCGGCACCCAAGAGGCACGAGGACGACCGCGAGCGACACAGCGGCAAGCCACGACCGGTGCGGGAACATCGATGGAGTATGCGTCCGGCGGTCGAGCGGCCGCCGCCTTCAGGCCGTCAGTCGGCTGAGGACCAGGCCTGCTCCTGGACGACCAGGTCGCTCTCGATCGCGAAGACGCAGCGGCCTTCGCCGAGATCGAGCAATTCGATCAGGTCAGGGTCGATGTACAGCTGCGAGCAGTCCTCGCACAGACCGCCCGGGATGCCGAAGCACAGCCGCTCACTCCGGTCGGGCAACCGGAACGTGGTGTCGAACCGGGTCGTGATGAGCCGGTGACCACAGGCGGGGCATCGATCGCGGGATGCGGACATGCCCGGATGCTGTCATCAGGGTTTCGGGGCACAAATGACCCGCAAGTACCCCGCGCTTCGGTACGGGTTACTGCGCGTTATTGCACGCGCAGGATCGTTTTCGCCTCCGACCAGTGCTTTTCGAGGCCGTAGTAGTCGCGTTCCGGCGGCGTGAAGATGTGGACGATCACGCTCCCGTAGTCGAGCAGCACCCAGTGCGACGCCGGCGTTCCCTCGCGCCCGATCGGCCGCACCTTCTCGTTCCGGAGCGGCGAGATGATGCCGTCCGCGATCGCGTCGAGCTGCCGTTCCGAGCCACCCGAACAGATCACGAAGTAGTCGGCGAGGGTCGTCAGCGGCGCGAGCTCGAGCAGCACGATGTCGGCCGCCTTCTTGTCCTCGGCCAGCTCGACGATCCGCCGCGCGAGGTCGAGCGCGGCTCGATCCGTCGTCGGGGCGGGCGCTCGTTTGGCGCGTCGCGGCAGGCCGTCGGCCTTGGGCGCGACGGCGTTCGGGAGCGCGGGGTCGGTCACGATCGATCGGTCCTCCGTTGGTCCTGGTACAAGCCATGGTCGCCGATATACGCCGCGACCGCATCCGGGACGAGGTAGCGGATCGACCGGCCGGACGCGGCCCGCTCGCGGACCTCGGAGGCCGACATCCGGATGCGCGGGCCGTCCAGGAACACGGCGCGGCCGCTCGACGACGGGAACTGCCGGGCGAGAAACCCCTCGTCCACTTCCTCGTATCCGTAGCGCGGCGCCACGACGACCGCTGCCGCCAGCTCGAGGATCCGTTCGGGCTCGTGCCAGGTCGGCAGCTCGGCGAACGACTCCGCCGAGAGGATCAGGGCGAGCGGGTCGCCCCCGTCCGCTGCTCGGAGCGACGCGAGCGTCTCGGCCGTGTACGACGGCCCGCCCCGGTCGAGCTCGACGCGGCTGATCTCGAACCGGTCGTTGCCGGCGATCGCTGCCTCGACCATCGCGAAGCGATCGGCCGCGCTGGTGATCGGCCGGTCGGGCTTGTGTGGGGGCTGCGCCGCCGGGATGAACAGGATCCGCCGCAGGTCGAACGCCTCGCGGGCCGCCTCGGCGACCGCGAGATGCGCGTAGTGGATCGGATCGAACGTCCCTCCGAAGACGCCGGTGGCGCCCTGCAGGTCGCGGGTCACCGGTCCTCCCACGGCTGCGGCTCCCATTCCAGCTCCGCGGCCCCGATCCGCACGAGGTCGCCGGTCCCGACCCCGGCGCGGCGCAGCTCGGCGTCGATGCCCAGCCGCTCGAGGTCGCGCTGGAAGCGCTCCGCCGATTCGTCGACGTCGAAGTTCGTCTGGGCGGCGATCCGCTCGATGCGCTTGCCGCGCACGCGAAACGCGCCGTCCGGATCGCGCTCGACGACGAACCCGTCGCCCATCGCATCGATCCGGTGCACGACGACGCCCGAGGGTTCGGGCGGTTCGGCGAGCTCCGCCTCGGACGGGAGCAGCGAGGCGACGCGGGCACGGAACGTCTCGAGCCCCTCCCCGGTCGACGCGGCGATCGCGACGACGTCGATGCCATCGGCGCGCCGAGCCTTGGCGAAGCCCGGCCAGTTCGACTGCGCCGCCGGGAGGTCGACCTTGTTGAAGGCGACGAGCATCGGCTTCTCGAGCAGGGCTGGATCGTGGGCGAGGAGCTCGTCGCGGATGACCTGGTGGTCCCATTCCGGGTCACGCGCCGAGCCATCGACCACGTGGACGAGCACCCGCGTCCGCTCGACGTGGCGCAGGAACGCGTGCCCGAGTCCGGCCCCGGACGATGCTCCCTCGATCAGCCCCGGCACGTCGGCGATCGTCGGCCGGCGCTCATCGTCGTCGCCGAGTTCCATGACCCCGAGGTTCGGCTCGAGCGTGGTGAACGGGTAGTCGGCGATCTTGGGCTGTGCCGCGGTGACGGCGCCGAGCAGCGTTGACTTCCCGGCGTTCGGCAACCCCACGAGGCCGATGTCGGCGATCAGCCGGAGCTCGAGACGCAGCCAGCGCTCCTCCCCCGGCTCGCCCTTTTGCGCGTGCTTCGGGGCCTGGTGCGTCGAGCTCTTGAAATGGGTGTTGCCGAGCCCGCCACGACCGCCCTTGGCGACCATGGCCTGCTGACCGGTTGCGACGAGGTCGGCGAGCAGCGAGCCGTCGGCATCGTCCACGATCGCCGTTCCCGGAGGCACGTCGAGGATGAGGTCGTCGCCGGCCTTCCCGTGGCGTCGCGCCCGGGTGCCGCGGCCGCCCGGCGTTGCCTTGAAATGGTGCTTGTACTGGAAGTCGCGCAGCGTGGTCTGACCAGCGTCGACGCGGATGAGGATCGAACCGCCTCGACCGCCGTCGCCGCCATCCGGCCCGCCGCGCGGGACGTGGGCCTCCTTGCGGAAGGTCGCGGCCCCGTCGCCGCCGTCACCGGCGTGGACCCAGATCTTCACGCGGTCGAGGAACATCGGGGCCATTCTGGCACGCGACCCACGGCCCGCCGGGGCCAGGGTCAGACGATGCGGTCTGGAGGCGATGCGGTCTAGAGGTAGGCGAGCGGGTTCACGCGGGTCCCGCCATCCCAGACCTTGCCGCGCCAGACCTCGAAGTGGAGATGCGAGCCCGTCGCGAACCCGGTCGCACCCATGCGCCCGACGCGCTGGCCGCGGCCGACCGACTGACCGCGCCCGACCGACACGCTCGACATGTGGTTGTAGGTCGTGTACAGGTTGGATCCGTGCGCGATCCAGACCTGGTAGCCACCGCCGTTGTTCTTCCAGCCGGCGAAGATCACGGTCCCCGACGCCGCCGCGTAGATCGGGTCGCCGGTGCTGCCGTCGATATCGATCGCGTAGTGCCCGTAGTGGAAGTACTGGCTGATGTGGTGGCTGCTCGTCGGCCAGAACATCCGGCCGCCGTTATAGGTCCGCGGCGGGTGGGCCGTGCCGCCCGAGGAACCGCCGCCGCCGCCCCGGCGCGGACTGACCGACGGGGTGCTTCGCGGCTTCGGCGAGGAGATGCCCGCGCCACGTGCGCCCGGCAGCATGAGCACCTGACCGACCACCAGGTGGTTGTCCTTGAGGCCGTTCGTCGAGAGGATGTCCTCTTCGGTGACGTCGTACTTCGCCGCGAGGCTGGTGAGCGTGTCCGAGGCACGGACCTCGATGACGAGGCCGCTGACCGGCGGGATCCGCAGCTCCTGGCCGACGACGAGCTTGTTCTTGGCCTTGAGGTCGTTGGCCCACCAGAGCGTCATCGTGCTGACCTTGAAGTGCGCGGCGATCGTGGCGAGCGTGTCGCCCGACTTGACGCGGTAGGTCCGCATCAGCGCGCTGCCATCCGGCACCGACGTCGTGACGGCGACCGGCTTCACCAGGGTCCCGTCGTCGAGGAAGTTGTTGTCGACCGATGCCTGCTGCTTCACGACGGCCTGCGGCTGTCGCCCGGTATCGGCGACGGTGGGGCCTGCAGCGTCGTTCGCGCCCTGGACCTCGGTCAGGCGGTTCGTCGGGAGGACGTAGTTCTCCTCGACCGACCCGACGTCGTCGCCGTCGTCCGAGCCGCCGACCGCGAGCCGCGGTGCGGGGCCGTCGCCGGTCGGGCCGCCCGTATCGCCGCTGGCGCGACCGGGCGTGACGCTCAGGAAGGAGGCTGCGAGCACGATCCCTGCGACGGCGACCCCGAGCATGCGCTCATGGCCCAGCGCCAGAGCCGCGCGGCGGAACGGGACTGCGGTCGTCCGGAGCGCGACGCGCATGCCGTACAGCGACAGCGGCGGCATGACCAGCCGCGGCATCGCGAGGCGCGGCATCGACAAGGTCTGCATCGATAGCGTCCGCATCGAGAACCGCGGCATCCCGAGCGCGCGGCATCGTGGTGAGGCGCGGCATCGAGCGCCACGTGAACGAGCGCATCGGCCGACGCCGCCGCAGGCGGGGCGCAGGGTAGACGTGCGTGGTTCTCGTGTAATCCGCGATGAACGCCCGAGGTGATCGGGGCAGCAGCCGCATGGGCGCGGGGCGGGTCATCGCTGGAGTCGGGTCGATCGCAGTTCGACGCAGCAGTCCGAGGACGCGCTGGACGCCGACCGACGCATTGAGCAATACGGTCTCCTGACGGGAGGACGAACCCGGCGCGAGGTGGGGGCGAGTGCGCGGGTGGGGGTCTTGAGGGCCCGTCCGGGGTCGCGGTATCGAGGCTGGGGGTTCTCGTTCGCGGCCGCGTCCGATCAGTTGTCGGACCTACGACATCGGCCGGAAGGTACCACGCACGTTGCAAGCGTGGCAAACCAGATGCTGGTCAGGGCTGCATTTCCGTGGCGTAAACGCCACATCGGTGCGCGCTGTCAACGCCGATGCGGTGCGGACCTTAGGCGTCGAGGTTCTTGGTCAGCGACGCGAGGAACTCGGCGTTCGACTGGGTCTTCGACAGGCGGTTCAGGAGGATCTCGATGCCCTCGTTGGTCCCGACCGCGGACAGCATCCGGCGCATCGTCCAGACCATCTTGAGCGTGCCTTCCTCGAGCAGCAGCTCCTCGCGGCGGGTGCCCGAGCGCTGCACGTCGATCGACGGGAAGATGCGCTTCTCGGCGAGCTTGCGATCGAGGATGAGCTCCGAGTTGCCGGTGCCCTTGAACTCCTCGTAGATCACGTCGTCCATGCGCGAGCCCGGTATCGATCAGGCAGGTGCCGATGATCGTCAGCGAGCCGCCCTCCTCGATGTTGCGGGCGGCGCCGAAGAACCGCTTGGGCGGATAGAGCGCGATGGGATCGATGCCACCCGACAGCGTCCGACCGCTCGGCGGGAGTGCCAGGTTGTAGGCACGCGCGAGGCGCGTGATCGAGTCGAGCAGGATCACGACGTCGCGTCCGGTCTCGACCTGCCGCTTCGCGATCTCGAGCGCCATCTCGGCGACGTGGGTGTGGTTCTCGGTCGGCTCGTCGAACGTCGAGCTGATGACCTCGCCCTTGACGCTGCGGCGCATGTCGGTGACTTCCTCGGGTCGCTCGCCGATGAGCGCGACCATGAGGAGCACCTCGGGGTAGTTGGCGCTGACGCCGTTGGCGATCTGCTTGAGGAGCATCGTCTTGCCGGCCTTGGGCGGGCTGACGATCAGCGCGCGCTGGCCCTTGCCGAGCGGGTTGACGAGGTTGATCAGCCGCTGGCTGAGGTTCTTGGGGTCGGTCTCGAGGTTGATCAGCTCGTCGGGGTGGACCGGGGTGAGGTCGTTGAACTGCGGGCGGCGGCGGGCGGTGTCGGTATCGACGCCGTTGACGCTGTCGACGCGGAGCATGCCCCAGTACTTCTCCGCTTCGCGGGGCGCACGGACGGCACCGGAGATCCGGTCACCGACGCGCAGGCCGAAGCGGCGAACCTGGCTCGAGCTGACGTAGACGTCCTCGGGGCTCGGCAGCAGGCCGTGACGGCGCATGAAGCCGAAGCCCTCGTCGACGATGTCGAGGATGCCGGTCGCGTAGGCGTGGCCGGCCCGCTCCGACTGGCGGCGAAGGATCTCCTCGACCAGGTCGTCCTTCTGGTCGGCACTGGCGGTCTCGACTTCGAGGTCCTTGCCGACGCGCCGAAGCTCGGTGACGCTCATCTCATTGAGGTCGGTGATGTCGAGGTCGTTGCGCTCGCGCGCTGCCTCGATCTCCTGCTGCTCTTCGAATTCGCTGACAGGAGCGCGGAATGGGGATTGGCCGCGTCGTCGGGGTCGACGGTTGCGGGAACGTTGATCGGGGATTTGGGGCATCTGTGCCTGGTCACCTGCTGTGGGTGAGGGGTGGTACGGACTGGCACGGCGCGAGGCCGCGGTCCGGATCACTGGGGCCGAGCTGGTGTGCGCGCGGAGAGCCGCTTGCGCAGGACCGTCGGGATACATGGAGGATAGCCGCCGGTACCGGGGTCGTCAATCCGCCGTGCGTCGGCAGTTCGGGGTGACGCCGTTGCCCGGGACGGCCACTGGCCCGCGCGAACCGCGTCAGACTGGACCTCGCGGGCGCGATCCGAGCGCCGCACGATGCATGCAGGGCGACCCTGCCTCGCGCACCATGGAGATCACCGACCGATGCGAACCGACCTGGGCCCCGCCGACCTCGGCGACCTCCTCGATCAACCGCTGATCGCGGTGCTCGCGACCCGACGCAAGGACGACTCGATCATGCTCTCGCCGGTCTGGTTCGAGTGGTTCGAGGGCGGCATCAACGTGTGGGTGCCCACGATCGAGGGTGGCAAGGTCGGCCACGTCCGACGCGATCCCCGGGTGACGGTCGTCGTCAACAACCAGGAATGGCCGTACAAGGGCTTCGAGCTGCACGGCGAGGCGACGGTCTCGACGGAGCCCGACGATTTCTACGGCGCGCTGCGCCGGACCGCCCTTCGCTACGACGGCCCGGAAGCCGCGGAACGGATGGTCTCGTCGTATGCGCCGGGTGCCGTGATCCGGATCGAGCCCGGGACGATCCGCGCCTGGGACTACGAGGACGAAGCCTGAGGTGACGTCGACCGGCCGCCTTCGCGATCGCGCGATCCTCGTCACGGGCTCGACCGGGATCGCGGCGGCCACGGCCGAGCGTGCCGCGGCCGAGGGCGCGCGCATCTTCGTCACGTCGCGCGACGCTGGCCACGCGCGCGCGCTCGCGGAACGGCTGCCCGATGCGGGCTGGGCCGCGGCCGACCTCACCGACGAAGGGGCGGTCGATGCGGCCGTGACCGCCGCGGTCGAGCGGTTCGGGCGGATCGACGGGCTGTTCTCCGCGGCCGGTGGCAGTGGTCGACGGTTCGGCGACGGGCCGATCCACACGCTCACCGCGGACGCCTGGGAAGCGACGGCCGCGCTCAACCTGCGGACCCAGGTGCTGGTCTGCGCACGGGTCGTGCGCGCGATGCGCGAGCAGGAGCCGGATGGGTCCGGCATGCGCGGCTCGATCCTGCTGCTCGGCAGCATCACGACCGAGGCGCCGGTCCCCGAGCTGTTCGGCACGCACGCCTATGCGGCGGCGAAGGGGGCGCTCACCGCGCTCATGACGACGATGGCCGCGACCTATGTCACGGATCGCATCCGCGTCAACCTCGTCGCGCCATCGCTGACCGCCACGCCGATGGCGACGCGCGCGGCCTCGGACCCGCACATCCTCGAATACGCGGGACGAAAGCAGCCGCTGGCCGGGCCGCTGCTCGAGCCGGACGAGGTGGCCAAGGCCGCGATCTATTTCCTGTCCGACGAGTCGCGGGCGGTCACCGGGCAGTCGCTGGCGATCGACGGCGGCTGGTCGATCGTGTCGACGACCGCCGAACCCACCCCGTGACCGAGGCCGACACCAGGACCGGGCGCTCGACGCCATTCGTCAGGACGGTCCTCGGGGATATCGACCCGTCCGACCTGGGCGTGACCTACGCCCACGAGCACCTGGTCATCGATGGCGGTCGACCGGTCGAGCTAGACCCCGAGTTCGACCTCGGCGACGTCGACGCCATCGTGACCGAGGTCGGCGCAGTGCTGGAGCTCGGTCTCGGCGCGGTCGTCGACGCGATGCCCTGCGACGCTGGACGGAATGCCGCGAAGCTCGCCGCGGTGTCGCGGCGGACGGGCGTGCACATCGTGGCCCCGACCGGCCTGCACCACGAGCGGTTCTACCGAGCCGATCACTGGTCGCGACGCGCCACGGTCGACGAGCTGGCCGACCTGTTCGTCGCGGACATCCTCGACGGGATCGATGCCAACGACTACGCGGGGCCGCTCATTCGTCGCACGGGCCACCGGGCCGGGGTGGTCAAGATCGCCGGCTCCGAGGGCGGTCCATCGGAGCGCGACCGGCCGATCTTCGCGGCCTCGGCGCGTGCCCACGCGGTGACCGGTGTGCCGATCCTCACCCACTGCGAGCGCGGCACCGGCGCGCTCGAGCAGGTCGCGGCCCTGGTCGACGATGGCGTCCCGCCGGCGCACATCGTGCTGAGCCACGTCGACAAGGTCGTCGATCGCGGCTACCACCGCGAGATCGCGGCGACCGGTGCCACCGTCGAGTACGACGGCTCCTTCCGCTGGGGCGACGCCGACAACGGCACGCTCCGGTTGCTCGAATGGATGGCGGAGGACGGGCTGCTCGATCGGGTCGTCCTCGGGATGGACGCGGCGCGCCGGAGCTACCTGTCGGTGTACGGTGGGAGCCCGGGGCTGACCTGGCTGCTCGACGGCTTCTCGACGGCCATGGAGGCCCGTGGTCTCGGCCCGGATGTCCGCCGTCGGCTGTTCGTGGACAATCCGGCCCGGGTGTTCGCGTTCACGGGCGACGGAGGAACCGCATGACCGAGGGGCTCCGGACCAGCGTGGTCGGCTCGCACGCCCGGCCGTCCTGGTTCGTCTCGGGGATCGCGGCCGCGGAGCGGGGCGAGTTCGGACCGGTCGACCTGGCGGAGATGCTCGATGACGCCGTCGATCTCGCGCTGCGCGACCAGGAGGACGCCGGGATCGATCTCGTCAGCGACGGCGAGATGCGTCGTGCCGGCTTCTTCACGGCCGAGTTCTACAAGCACGTGACGGGCGTGCGGCCGCTCGTCGCCGATCGCCTGCTGGGTGCCGGCGGCCACGATCAGCAGCATCGCTTCGAGGTGCTCGAGCCCATCGAGGCACCGAACGGGCTGGGCGTGATCGCGGAGTACCGCTATGCCTCGGGCCGGGCTCGCCGACCGCTCAAGGTGACGCTGCCCGGTCCGTACACGCTGTCCGGACGGCTGCGAACCGGCCCGGGCGAGGTCTATCGGGAGCGCGATGCGGCTGCGGAGGCATTCGTGCCGATCCTCCGCGCGGAGCTGGAGGGGCTCGTCGAGGCGGGCGCCACGCACATCCAGATCGACGACCCGTCGCCGGCGATCCACCCCGACGCCCCATCCGACTTCGCCGCGCTGTTCAACGCCGCCGTCGAGCCGATCGTCGGGCGCGTGCGACTCGGCGCCCACCTGTGCTTCGGGAACTACCTCGGCCGGCCGCTGGCTCGGCGGACCTATCGCCCGGTGCTCGACTCGATGCTCGGCTTCAGGGTCGACGAGCTCGTGCTCGAGTTCGCCAACCGCGAGATGTCAGAGGTCGAGATCCTCGGCGAGATCGCATCCGCCGGGCGGGATGTGGCCGCGGGCATCGTCGACGTCAAGAACTACCACCTCGAGACCGCCGACGAGGTCGCCGAGCGAGCCCAGGCCGTGCTCGATGCCGGCGTCCCGGCCGAGCGGCTCACGCTCGTGCCCGATTGCGGCTTCAGCCAGACCGCGCGCTGGGCGACGCTCGCCAAGCTCCGGGCGCTCGTCGCGGGCCGCGACCTCGTGCTCGGCCGATCCGCCTGAAGGAGGGAACCATGGAGAGCCACCGGATCTCGCTGCTCGGCACCGGGTTGATCGGCGACTTCTACACGTCGACCCTCCACGGCCAGCGCGGCCGCGACCGCGTCCAGGTCGTCTACTCGCGGAGCGACGAGCGGCGGTCAGCGTTCCAAGAGCGCTGGGACATCGCCGAGACGACGACCGACATGACCGCCGCGATCGAGCACCCCGACACGGACGTCGTCATCGTCGCGCTGCCCAACTTCCTGCACGTTGAGGCGGTCGAGGCCGCTGCCCGCGCCGGCAAGGCCGTGCTGTGTACGAAGCCGCTCGGGCGCAACGCCGAGGAGGCACGGCAGATGCTCGACGCCGTCGAGCGGGCAGGCGTGTTCGCCGGCTACCTCGAGGATCTCGTGTACACGCCAAAGACGCTCAAGGCGGTCGCGGCGGTGGAGTCGGGGGCGATCGGAGACGTCACCTGGGTCCGCTCACGCGAGACGCACCCTGGCCCGCATTCGGCCTGGTTCTGGGATGGCCGGCTCACCGGCGGCGGCGCCATCATCGATCTCGGCTGCCACTGCATCGAGATCATCCGCAACTTCGTCGGCAAGGGGAACCGACCGGTCGAGGTGATGTGCACGATCGACACGCTCGTCCACCCGATCAGCGACGAGGACAACGCGATCGCGCTGATCAAGTTCGAGTCGGGGGCGATCGGGCAGTTCGAGGTCAGCTGGACGTTCCGCGGCGGGATGGACCTGCGCGACGAGGTGGCCGGCACCCACGGCACGATCTGGATGAACCACTTCCTGCGGACGGGGTTCGAGATGTTCACCGCCGGCTCCGGTGGCGGCTATGTCGCCGAGAAGGCCGAGAGCTCGGCCGGCTGGCTGTTCCCGGTCGGTGACGAGATGTCCGAGCTCGGGTATGTCGATATGTTCAGCGACATGTTTCGGGCGATGGAGTCGGGCACGGCACCACGCGAAACGTTCTATGACGGCTATGTCGTGAACGCGGTCATGGACGCCTGCTATCGATCGGCGAAGAGCGGTCGCTGGGAGTCGATCGACATGGACTGGCGCGGCGGCTCGACGGCGCGGATCAGCACGACGCCCGAGACGTACGAGGGCCAGACGGTCATCAAGCGCGAGATCCTGCCCGACGGCCGCCACAAGCTGATCCTCAAGGACGAGACGAGCGGCGACTACACGGATCGCGTGGTCGCGGGGCAGTAGCCGGTTCGCTTTCCCTGCTGCCCCGGCCGACGGTGACTAGCAGACTGCAGATCGGGGTCGAACGGGCAGGATCGGCGCACTCCGGCACCTAACCGGGACTCCCGGGCCCGTCTAGGCCCCGAAGGGCACGATCGGACGACCTTCGGGGTCGATTTGCCGTCTCCCAGGCCCGCCCTCGCCCTGAAGCCCCCAATTCGACGAGCTACACGGCCCATTTGCCGTCTCCAAGTCCCGCGGGTTCGCGATCACACGTCTTCGCATCCCGGAACGCACCGGGGGAACCGTTCGGCTGGCGTGGACGTTGTCCGCGAGTTCGAGCCAGGCTCGTCTCAAGACGGGAGGCGCGAGATGCAGACAGTCGCGGTTGCTCGGATGCCACGATGGATCCGCGCCGTCAGCCTGATGCTCTTCCTGGGTTCGGCCTGGATGGCCGGCTGCTACCGCGCGACCGAGCTCCCCTCGCCGAGTCCGATCGAGCACCTCAGGATCGAGGTCCGTTCTGCCGGCCGACTGACCTGTAACTCGTTCCCCTACGGCTGTGGCGGCTGGCTGAGCATCCTGCCGCCCGATGCCCCGGTGGATTTCGTGGTCCCACCGTCGAGCGACCTCACTTGGACCCCCGAACCGGAAACTGGCACGCGAGCGGACGGCGCGGAGCCGACGCTGATCGGCGTCATCCCGGCAGCTCGCGTCGGCCGGCACCTCGTGGTCGTCAGGGTGACTGGCTCCTACGACGTCGCGTCGTACGAGTCCGACGGGAGCTTGGCGGTCGACCTCGTGTCGCGCTGCACCAGCCCCGTCGACTTTCCGGCAGGAACGATCGGTGCGGTGATCGTCGTGACGTTCGACGCCGATGGCACGAGCTATCGCGCGCCATGTTCGATCGAGGTGAAAGTCGTCCGGTCGGAGGCTCGCCCGGGTCGCTGACCGGCGCCTAGCTGCGCGCCGGGTTCGACGCGCCGGGGACCATCGATGGAGCGCTGTACCCCGACTTGGCGATCTCCGACGCGCGCTCGACGTACATCTCCGTCGAGGGCGGCGTGCGCGCCCGGAAACCATCAACGAGGCGGTTGTACATCGAGAAGCCCGAGGCGATCAGCACTGCCAGCTGGATATCAGCGTCGCTGGCACCCGCATCCTTGGCCCGGTCGACATCCGAGGCAGTCATGGTTCGCGGCGCTTCCTGCACGGTTCGGGCGATCGCGAGCAGCGCCTGCATCTTCGGGGAGAACCCGTCGCTGGCGCCGGCCTTCAGGTCGTCCAGCAGGTGCAGCTGGCCGGTCTCGCCGTGCAGCTCGCCGACGGCGGTCGCGTGTGCCGCATGGGAGTCCATGCAGAAGAAGCAATCGTTCGCCGCGGAGACGGCGGTAGCGATCACTTCACGTTCGAAACGCGAAATCGTGGCGCCGGGGAAATCGTGGACGAGCAGCTCGTCGGCGAGACCGCGAAGGTGGACACCAAGCTCAGGCTTCAGCCGCATCGCCACGCCGATGCCGGGCACGTCGGGCAGCCCGCCCACCATCGGCTCTTCCTGGGCACGGCTGCGTCGTTCGTCGTCTCGTGTCATCGCATCCGTATCCTATGCGCTCCATGGCCACACGCACGTTGACGCTTCGCGCGCAGACCTACCCCGTGGTGCTGCCGAACATCCGGGATCCGCGACTGCATGTGGCCGCGGTGCTCATCACGATCCAGGTGTTGGGCCAGACGGGCCTCCACTTTCACGTCACGGTCCCGCAGATCCTCGCGTCGATCCTCGCCTCGGCCGTGTTGGAGGTCGCCCTCACCTTCCGCTCCGCGAAGGCGTTCGTCTGGCCGGCGAGCGCGATGCTCACCGGCAACGGCGTGGCATTGATCCTGCGGGTCGTCGGGACGCCCGCGGACCAGCCATTCGCGACCGAGGGCTGGGAGATCTTCGCGATCGTCGGTGGGCTGTCGCTGCTGTCGAAGTACGTCATCAAGTACCGCGGCACGCACGTGTTCAACCCATCGAACATCGGGCTCGTCGTGGCCTTCATCGTGCTCGGCAACGCACGCGTCGAGCCGCTCGACTTCTGGTGGGCGCCGCTCGACCCGCCGATGATCGCGGCGTACGCGGCGATCATCGTCGGCGGGCTGTTGATCACGGCGCGGCTGCACCTCCTGGCCCTCGCCGCCAGCTTCTGGATCGTGCTATCGGCCGGTGTCGGCCTGCTGGCGGCGTCGGGCCATTGCATGACCGCGAACTGGTCGTTCACGCCGGTCTGCGGCGGCGACTTCTGGCGGGTCATCGTCACGTCGCCCGAGGTGCTGATCTTCCTGTTCTTCATGATCACGGACCCCAAGACGACGCCCCTGGGCCAGGTCGGCCGAGTCGTCTTCGGTGCGACGGTCGGGATCGTCAGCACGCTCTTCATGGCGCCGATGACCGACGAATTCGGCACGAAGGTCGGCCTGCTCGCCGGCCTGGTGGCCGTGTGCGCCGCCCGGCCCCTGATCGATCGGCTCGTCCCGCGGCCCGGATCCGACGCCGACGTCCTGGCCGCGTTCGGTCGACGCGTGCTTGCCGGGGGCCGTGTCGCGCTCGCGGCCGTGCTCGTCCTCGCGCTGGGAGCAGGCGTCGTCCTGGCGGGTACGCCGGCGCGCGGGACGGTCACGACGATCAGCCTCGAGGCGCTGCAGCGGCCGGTTCCGGCGGTCGATCCGGCCACGCTCCCGCCGATCACCGTCGAGCAGGACGTGTACGACGTCAACCACGAGCTGGCCACGACGGGGATCGCCGACGTGGCGGTGGTGCTCGCCCAGAACCTCGAGCTGGAGAACCTTGCGTTGCTGCGTCACGACGACGCGCTCCTGACCGCGGTCGATCACGGCGACCGCCTGGCGGAGATGCGCGCCCGACTCGAGCGGGGCGCCAACGGCACGATCGTGGTCGACCACTATGCGTTCGACTCGATGGACGTCTCACTGCTGACGCCGTTCGGCGTGCAAACGGGCTTGAGCCTCGGCTTCCATTCCCGCGGCACGGTGACCCACGAGACATTCGACGCGAACGACAACGCCGTTGGGCAGGTCTCTGAGCCGTTCGACCTGATCTTTGCGATGCGGCGGGCGACCGGTGCTCGTTGGCTCAACGTCGGCGTGCTGCCGCCGCCGTCCTGATCCGGACGGTCAGCCGGCCCGGATGAGCGTCAGGTCCGGGGCACCAGACGGGTCGCCGGCCTCCAGCCAACGGCCGATGGACTCGCGCGAGAACAGCTGGTCGACGACCATCGATGACGCCCCGATGACGCCGGCCAGGCCGCCGAGCGAGGAGTGGGCGATCTGCAGGTCGCGCGTCGCGAGCGGCAGCGAGCGGCCGTACACGGCCTCGCGGATCGATGCCAGGAACAGGTCCGGGCTGTTGGCCACGCCGCCACCGATGACGATGAGCGACGGGTTGAAGAAGTTGACGACGCTCGCCAGCATCGCCCCGACCCGCCGACCGGCCGATTGGAGGGTCGAGACCGCGACCGCGTCGCCGAAGGACGCCGCCCGGGCGAGGTCCTCGGCCGTCACGACGCCGGTCTGGTCCAGCGCCGTCGCGAGGCGCGAACTGCGCCCGTCGCGCGCCATCTCCTCGCCCAGGCGGCCGAGCGCGGCGCCACCGGCATACGCCTCGAGACAACCGATGTTGCCGCAGCGGCACACGACCGTTGGATCGTCGGAGACCTGGATGTGGCCGACGTCACCGGCGCTGCCCTGCGCCCCACGGTGGAGGCGGCCGTCGGAGATGATCCCGGCCCCGATCCCGGTCCCGACCTTGATCACGACGACGTTGTCGTGGCCGGCCGCGACCCCCGACCGCCACTCCCCGAGCGCGAGCAAGTTGACGTCGTTGTCGACCCAGACCGGGGCTTCGTAGCGGGCCGCGAACCGCTCGCGGATCGGGTAGCCGTCCCAGCCGGGCATGATCGGCGGCGAGATCGGCCGCCCGGAGCCGAACTCGACGGGTCCCGGAACGCCGATGCCGATCCCCCAGAGCCTGCCCGGGACGCGTTTGGTGGTCGAGCGCAGCAGCTCGAACAGCGCTTCGACGCGATCGAGACTGGCCTCTGGCCCGTCCTCGATGCGCGCCGGTTCGTCGTGGTGGCCGAGGATCCGCCCATCGAGCGTGGTGATCGCGACGTCGACGCTGGTCGCGCCGAGGTCCGCGACGAGGACGTGGCCCGCGGCGGCTCGGAACGTCAGCTGGCGAGCCGGCCGGCCACCGGTCGAAGGGCCCGGATCGCCCTCGACGACCAATCCACGTTCGACGAGCTCACCGACGCGCTGCGCGACGATGGCGCGACCGAGCCCGGTCCGTTCGACCAGCTCCGACCGGGAACGCGATCGCCCGAGGCGGATCTCGTCGAGGACCAGCACCAGCGCGTCAAGTGCCTCGTCGGGCAGCGGGCTGCTCATGCCGCGGATGATACGTGGCCCCAGCGGACTTTTGCACTTGACATGCCAAAGTACGATGTGGAGCAGTCAAACGCCCCGCCACAAAGAACCGCGTCGCGGAACCCCCAGACCGCGACGCGGTTCGCCCCCTTGGACCGTCGAGCGACGCGAGGGTCGGGCGCTTCGAGGGAGCCGGATTGACCATCGCCGACATCGGTGCCGCCGTCATCGGCACCGGGTTCATCGGGACCGTCCACGTGGAGGCACTCCGCCGGATCGGCGTCGACGTGCGTGGCGTCCTTGGCAGCACCCCGGAACGTGGCGCGGCTCGGGCCGATGCCCTGGGCGTCCGACACGCCTACCCGACGCTCGACGACCTGCTCGCCGACGACACCGTCGACGTCGTCCACGTCACGTCACCGAACGACCTCCACCGAAGCCAGGCCCGGGCGGTCCTCGATGCCGGCAAGCACGTGGTCTGCGAGAAGCCGCTGGCGATGACCGCGGCCGAGTCCGCGGAGCTCGTCGCGCGCGCCGCGGAGACTGGCCTCGTCAACGCCACCAACTTCAACATCCGCTACTACCCGCTCAACCAGCACGCCAGCGAGGTCATCGCCGATGGCGGCCTCGGCGAGGTCCGGCTCGTGACGGGCCGCTACTTCCAGGACTGGCTGCTGCTCGAGAGCGACTGGAACTGGCGTCTCCAGCCCGATCGCGGTGGGGCGCTCCGGGCGGTCGGGGATATCGGCTCGCATTGGCTCGACCTCATGACCTTCGTCACGGGCCAGCACGTCG
Organism: uncultured Chloroflexia bacterium; assembly: GCA_963788235.1. GTDB lineage: Bacteria > Chloroflexota > Limnocylindria > Limnocylindrales > CSP1-4 > SPCO01. Next base: position 432,088 of record CAWBFV010000008.1, read on the forward strand.
CCTCGGTGATGGCCGAGCTCACGACGTTCATCGGGACCCGCCATGAGCCGACCGGCCCGGTCGAGACGTTTTCGACCGAGCGCGCGACCGAGACCGTCGAGCGCCCGATCGCGACCGAGGACACGGCGACGATCCTGCTGCGCTTCGACGGTGGCGCCCGCGGTGCCGTGAGCATCTCGCAGATCAGCCCGGGTCGGAAGAACTCGCTCGTCTATGAGATCGACGGGTCCGACGGTGCGTGGTCGTGGGACAGCGAGCAGCCTGACCAGGCATGGATCGGCCACCGCGATCGCCCGAACGAGGTGCTGATCCGCAACCCCGCCCTCATGGGCGCCGCGGGGCAGGCCGCGGCCGCGCTGCCGGGCGGCCACGTCGAGGGTTTCTTCGATACGTTCTGTGCCCATTTCCGGGCCGTCTACGCGGACGTGGCGGCCGGGCGTCCCTCCCCCACGCCCGGCTATCCCACGTTCGCGGACGGCCACGATGAGATGCTGGTCGGCGAGGCCATCGCCCGAAGCGCCCGCGAGGGCCGGTGGGTCGATGTGGATCGCAGCCCGGCCCGCAGCGGCGCCCTCCAGGAGACACGCGCATGAAGCTCGGGTTCCTGACCGCGCCGTTCGCCGAGACGCCGCTGATGGAGGTTGCGGACTGGGCCGCGAGCGCCGACTTCGAGGTCCTCGAGATCGCGTGCTGGCCGAGGACGACCGGGCCGACCCGCCGTTACGCCGGCACGAGCCACATCGACGTCAAGAACCTGTCGGACGAGCAGGCGACGGAGATCGCCGACGAGATCGCGTCCAAGGGCCTGTCGATCTCGGGTCTCGGCTACTACCCGAACCCGCTTCATCCCGATCCCGAGCACCGCGCCGAGGTGATCGGCCACCTCAAGGCCGTCATGGTCGCCGCCCGGAAGATGGGCGTCCCGCTCGTCAACACGTTCATGGGCGGGGATCGGGCCAAGAACCTCGACGACAACTGGGAGGAGGCGCTTCGGGTCTGGCCCGACATCGTCGCCTTCGCCAACGACGCAGGGGGTCAAGATCACCCTCGAGAACTGCCCGATGCTGTTCAGCTACGACGAATGGCCGGGCGGCAACAACATCGCGACGACCCCGCGCCAGTGGCGGCGCATCCTCGAGCAGTGGGGCGACACCATCGGGCTGAACTTCGACCCGTCGCACCTGGTCCTCCAGATGATCGACATCCAGCGCTTCCTGAAGGAGTTCGGGTCGAACGTCCTGCACTACCAGGCGAAGGACCTGATGATCGACCGCGACGGTCTCTACGAGCGCGGCATCTTCTCGATGGGCATCGGCTGGCAGATCCCGCGCATCCCGGGGCTCGGCGAGGTCGACTGGGGCGTCGTCCACGGTGAGCTGTATCGCCAGGGCTACGAGGGCGATTGCATCATCGAGCACGAAGACCGCCGGTTCGAGGGCACCGACGAGAAGGTCAAGCAGGGCTTCCTCATCGCCCGCGACGTCCTCCGGCCGTTGTGTCATTGAACGGGCAACGCTGACGTGACGTTCACCGTCGACACCCTGACCGAGCGCGACATCGCGAAGGCGATCGACCACTCGCTGCTGCGTCCCGAGCTCGACGACGCGTTCGTCGAAGACGGTTGCCGCCTGGCTGCCGAGTACGACGTCGCGTCGGTCTGCGTGCGACCCGCGGACGTGCTCCGCGCGCGCGCCATCCTCGACGGCACCGATGTCGCGGTCGGGACCGTCATCGGCTTCCCCCACGGCAACCACCGGACCGCGATCAAGGTGGCCGAGGCCCACCACGCGCTCGATGACGGCGCGGCGGAGCTCGACATGGTCATCCAGATCGGTGCCCTCAAGTCGGGCCGGGACGCGGACGTCCAGGCGGACATCGCGGCAGTCGTCGAGGTGGCCCACGCGGCGGGCGCCATCGTGAAGGTCATCTTCGAGAACGCCTACCTGACCGACGACGAGAAGGTCCGTGCGTGCCGACTGTCCGAGGCCGCCGGCGCCGACTTCGTCAAGACCTCGACCGGGTTCGCGCCGGGCGGTGCCACCCACGACGACCTGCGGCTGATGCGCGCCAACAGCTCGCCCCACATCCAGGTCAAGGCCGCCGGTGGCGTCCGCACGCTCGACGCGCTCATCGACGTGATGAACCTGGGCGTCACACGGATCGGCGCGACCGCCACGAAAGCCATCATCGATGACTTCCGCGCGCGCAAGGCCGGGCGGATGCAGGCCGGCGCGTCGACGGGCGCCGGCGACGGCGCGGGCGCCTACTGACGGTGAACGCCACGACGACGCCCGTGCTGGTCTGGCTCGATGCGGCGCGCGCCGTGCTCGACCGCCTCGCCGCGACGCAGGAGGACGCCCTCGAGCAGGCCAGCCAGTGGTGCGCGGATGCGATCGCCTCCGACGGCCTCGTACACCTGTTTGGGACCGGCCACTCGCGCATCCCCGTCGAGGAGATGTTCCCGCGCTACGGCTCGTACCCGGGTTTCCACCCGATCGTCGAGCTGTCGATGACGTTCCACAGCCAGGTGGTCGGCGCGAACGGCCAGCGCCAGGCGATGGCCATCGAGCGGATGTCGGGGCTGGCCGAGGTCATCCTCTCGAACTTCAGGTTCGGGCCGCGTGACGTGATGATCGTGTTCTCGGCGGGCGGCTCGACCGCGGTCCCGGTCGAGATGGCCAGGGGCGCACGGGCGCGCGGATTGCGCGTCGTCGCGGTAACCTCGCTCGCGCAGTCGCCATCCGGGGCTTCCGAGGGGGGAACCGGACGACGGCTGGCCGACGAAGCCGACCTCGTGATCGACCTGTGCACGCCAGCCGCCGACGCGCTGATCGCGATCGACGGGGTGGACACACCGGTCGGGCCAGGGTCGACGATCGCGGCGGTTGCGGTCGCCAATAGCATCAAGGTCCGGACCGCCCAGCTCCTCGCGGAGCGGGGCGCGCTGCCGCCGACCATCACCCGAGCCTCGGTCGTCGGCGCCGAACGCTCGCGGGAATTGTTCGATGCCGCATACGAGGAGCACGCGCGACGGATCGCTCGACTCATCGCCGGGGAGGGGCGAGGGGCACGAGGATCGAGCGGAGGAGGTGGCACCGATTAGATCGCATCGACCGCAACCCCACGGTGGGTCTGTCAACCCGACGACGAGCCAGGTCGGCCCGTCGATCGCAGGAGGAGGAGCACGAATGACCATGGCATCCACTCCCAAGCGCCTGATGGGCTTTGCAGCGATCGCGATCCTCGCGGCCGCCTGCTCGAGCCCGGGCGCGGCGTCAGTCGCACCGAGTGCGGCGGCGCCAAGCGCGGCGGCAAGCGCCGAGGCGAGCTCGGCCGCTCCGTCGGAGGCCGCCAAGCAGTTCAAGATCGGCTATTCGAACGGTGGCGGCGTCGGCAACGGGTTCCGCGAGGAGCAGGTCTGCACCGCAAAGGCCGAGGCGACGTCCTCCGGCCAGGTGTCCGAGCTCGTCGTGAAGCACCGCAACACCGACGCGGCCGGCCAGGCGTCCGACATCCGCGACCTGATCGCGGCCGGCGTCGACGCGATCGTCTTCAACCCGAACGACCTGAAGGCCCTGAACTCGGCGCTGCAGGAAGCCAAGCAAGCCGGGATCAAGACGGTCTCCGTCGACGCGTTCGTCACGGATCCGGATACGCTGCAACCTGTCCAACGACCAGGGTCAAGTACGCCGAGATCGGCGCCAAGTGGCTGTTCGATCAGCTCGGCGGCAGCGGCACCGTGTGGTACATGCGCGGGCTCGCCGGCCATCCGGCCGACTCCGACCGGGACACGGCTATCAAGAACGTCCTCAAGGACAACCCGGGCATCAAGGTCGTCCCGAACGCTGACGGCGTGGCCACCGGATGGGATCCGGCGAGGGCGACCAGCTGATCACGGACCACATCACTGGCGAGCGGCCATGACGACAGATCCAGGGGATCTGGACCTCGGGCATGGACCAGCAGATCATCGACTCGATCAAGCTAGGGCAACAAGACGTTCGTGCCGATCGCCGGCGCCGACTGAAGTGGCTTCGTCGAGCAGCTGCTCGACACGAACGGCGGCTCCGACGGCTGAAGGGTGCGGCGGTGACAACCCGCCGCCGTCGGCGGCGCCGGGATCACCTCGCGCTCAAGGCGCTCAACGGTGACACCATCGACTCCAAGGACGTAACGGTCAAGGACCACGGGGGCCGACCAGCAGATCAAGGCACTTCCTGCCGAGCCGGACGCGTAGGACAACACGACCGACGCAGGCAAGACCAAGCTCGCGGAGATCACGTCGGGCATGGATCCGCTGTGGCCGCTGAGCTGAAGATCGACGGCTGGACGACTACGATCCGACCAGATGTGACCTGCAAGGTCCGGGCGAGTAACCCGTAGCCCCGCCGTGACACCCACGAGCGAGCGGGCGGCTGACCCAGCCCCCCGCTCGCAGACATGGAGGACATGACGGACTCGACGGCTGATCTCCTGCTCGAGGCCACGGGCATGGCGAAGGCGTACGGCGCGGTCGTCGCGCTGCGGTCGGCGTCACTGGCCGTCCGGCCGGGCGAGGTCCACGCGCTCATGGGCGCCAACGGCGCCGGCAAGAGCACCTTCGTCAAGATCCTCACGGGCGCCGTCCGACCGGACGCCGGAACGCATCAACATCCGCGGCCGTGCGCGGGATGTGCACTCGCCGGGCGACGCACGGCGCGGTGGCCTCGTGTCCGTCTACCAGGAACCAGCACTGATCCCGGATCTCGACATCCGGTCGAACCTCCGTCTGACCGATACCCCAGTCGAGCCGTTCCGTCACTGGCTCAGCGAGTTGGGCCACCCCGAGCTCGACCTGTCGACACTGGCACGCCAGATGCCGCTGGCCTCGCTCCGGATCATCGACCTCGCACGGGCTATGGCCATCGAGCCCGACGTCCTGATGCTCGACGAGATGACCGCAGCGCTGCCGGCCGAACCTCACCGAGCGCGTGCTCGAGGTCGTCGGCCGCCAGCGCGGCGGGAAGCGGATGCGTGGTCTTCATCTCCCACCGGATGATCGAGATCGCCGCGGTGTGCGACCGCGCGACGGTCCTGCGAGAGGGCGCGACGGTCGGCGTCGTCGACGTCACGGCAGGGTCCGAGGAGCGGATCGTCGAGCTGATGCTCGGCCAGATCGACAAGGACATGCCGGCGCGGCGCGGGAGCGCACCGCTGCCGCCACCGTCCCGGACGCCGCCCCCCAGGCTCGTCGGTCCGCGGAGCTGACGGCGTCGGGTGCCAAGCTCCAGGACGTGTCGTTCGACCTGCGACCCGGCGAGGTCCTCGGCGTCGTCGCCCTCGAGGGGCAGGGACAGGACGAGCTGTTCGACATCCTCGCCGGCAACGGGCGCCCGGCCGAGCAGCGGCGAGGTCCTCGTCGATGGACGGCGCGGACGACGTTCCGCCATCCCGCCGATGCGATCCGTGCCGGCGTCGTCTACATCGCGGCTGACCGGGCCGAGGCGCTGCTGATGCAACGCTCGATCCGCGAGAACATCGCGCTCCCGATGCGGGCAAGCTCCGTCGCTGGGGACTGATCGACCTCGGCGCCGAGCGCAAGGTCGTCGACAAGGCCGTCGCAGACGCTCCAGATCGATGCCCGCGCAGCGAACGAGGTCAGGCGCCTGTCCGGCGGGAACCAGCAGAAGGTGACGATCGCCCGCTGGGTGGCCGGCGGGGTTCACACGATGCTCTGCTTCGACCCGACCCGCGGCATCGACATCGGCACCAAGCGCCAGATCTATGTGCTGCTGCGTGACCTCGCGGAGGCCGGCGCCGCGATCCTGCTGTACACCTCGGAGCTGAAGGAGGTCGAGCTCGTCTGCGACCGCGCCATGGTCATCTTCGGCGGCAAGGTCGTCCGCGAGATATCCGGCGTCGATGCGGATGAGCCAGCGACTCCTGCGCGCCGCCTACAACCTGCGACCGGACTCCGCGCTGCCCGAAGAGGACGTCGCGGAGTCGTCGCCCAGGCGGAGAAGGCGCCCGATGGAGCGGTCGCACGGCGATGGCCCGACGGCGGAGGCGGGCACCCGCGCACTGCGCCGAGCGAGGCGGAGCGATGACGCGCGACGCAGCCCGGCGACCAGCGGCCGCCCGACCTCGATGGATCTCGTCGCGTCCGGGTTCGGCGAAACGGCTGGACCCTCGGGTTGCTGGTGTCCTCGCCGCGCTCCTCGCTGTTCACCAAGGCCGTCCAGCCGCAACTACGGACCGAACCGGATCCAGGGCCTGGCCACCTCGGTCCGCCGCTCGCGTTGGCGGCTGTCGCCCAGGCGATCATCGTGATCTCCGGGGGCATCGACCTCTCGATCGGCGCGATGATGGCGTTCACGAACGTCGTGGCCGCGCAGCGATGCGCTACAGCGACGACCAGACAGGTTGCGTCGCGATCGTCATCGGCGTGCTGCTGCTCGGCATGGTGCTCGGCGGGATCAACGGTGGCCTCGTCGTCGTCACGCGCGTGGCCGACATCATCGTCACCCTCGCGATGTCCTTCGTCTGGGCGGGCTGCGCCCTGCTCGTCCTCAACGTCACCGGGGGGCAGGCTCGGCAAGTGGCTGCCGCGAGCTCGCCGAGCGGCGCGCTCCGGCACCGAGTGGATGCCGAAGCGCGCCGTCGTCGTCCTGCTCGTCGTCGCGGTGATCTGGATCCCACTCAGGCGGTCCCGGCTCGGCCTGTCGATCTTCGCGATCGGCAGCGATCGCCTGGCGGCATTTCGAAGCGGGGTGTCCGGTCGGGCGGACCAGATCGCCGCCTATGCGCGTCGGCGGCCTGTTCGCCGCGATCGCTGGCCTGTCGCTGACCGCCAGCACCGGCATCGGACGCCGGTGCCCGGGCGCCTACACCTCGTTGAGTGTCGCGGCGGTCGTCCTCGGTGGCGTGAGTCTCGCGGGCGGCCGGGGCGGCGTGTTCGGTCCGATCATGGCGGTCGTCGTGCTGCAGCTGATCCGGACCGACCTGACCTTCCTGAAGGTCAATTCGAACTTCGCGCCGGTGGCGCAGGGCGTGATCCTGATCGGCGTCGTCATGCTCGGCAGCTTCATCCAGAGCGTCCGGCGAGCCCGGGCATGACCGCCGCTGCCGGCGTCGCGGACCGCTCGCTGACGCGAGGGCCTGCGCGCGGACTGTTCCGCGACCGGCCGGTCGTCCCGCTGCACGGTGCTCCTGGTCGTCCTGGTGCTCGCATCCGATCGGGCAGCCCGGGCATCGTCTCCGCGTCGTGGGCCGGCGTCATCCTGCGGACGGCGGTCCCACTGGCGATCCTGGCCGGTTGCCAGACGCTCGACATGCTCACTGGCGGCATCGACCTGTCAGTCGGCGCGGTCGCCTCGATGGCGGCTTCGTCACGGCGACGCTCGTGAACAGCCCGGGCGGCGTGGTCGAGGGGATCGCGGTGTCGATGACGGCCGCGGCGCTGGTCGGGGCTCATCACGGGGATCGGCGTCGGCGTCTTCCGGGTGCACCCGCTGATCGTGACGCTCGGGATGGGCCTCATCGTCCTCGGTCTCGCGAACGTCTGGCAGCTCCAGTCCGTGCAGACCGGAGCCGGCGTGCCGGACATCCTGCGGACCATCGGCTCGGGGACCGTCCTCGGCGTGATCCCCAACAGCCTCGTCGTCTTCATCCCGGTCGTCCTGTTCATCCTCATCACGCTGCGGCGGACCGGGTACGGCCGGTTGCTCTTCGCGGTCGGCGACAACCCGATCGCGCCGCGCCTGTCGGGGGCGCGCTCGTGGCAGGTCCTCGCCGTGCTGTACGTGATCTCGGCGCTGCTCGCGGCGCATCGCCGGCTGGTCCTGTCTCCGGCCTCACGAACACGGCAAGCGTGACGCTCGCCGACTCGTCGGTGCTGCCGTCGGTCGCGGCAGCCGTCATCGGCGGGACGTCGATCTTCGGCGGGCGGGGCGGATACACGCGGCACCATCATCGGCGCGCTCATCCTGACGGTCGCACATCGGCGCTGCTGACGGTCGCTCGGTCTGCCGGAGCCGACGCGCCAGATCGTCTTCGGGGCGATCATCGTGGCCGTGTCGCCGCCGCGTACACCCGGGTGACCGGCGAGACCTGATGGCGCACGAGCGAGCCGGCACGATCCAGCCGGCATCTCGGCCTGGACCTCGGTGGCACCAACATCAAGGCCGTCGTGGCGGAGCGGGCAGACGGCGAGTGGCAGGTCCTCGACCGGGACCAGGTCCCCACGCCGGTCGCCGACGGGCCGGACGCGATCGTCGCGCGGCTCGTCGAGGTCGGCCGCGGGCTGATGGGACGCGCCGACGGCGTCGAGACCGTGGGGATCGGCATCCCCGGGCTGTACGACCCGGTGGCGGGCACGACGCGGTTCCTCGTCAACATCCCCGGCGCCTGGGCGGGCAAGCCCGTCGCCGGGCCGGTCGGCGCGGCGCTCGGCCTGCCGGCCGCGCTGATCAACGATGCGCGGGCGTTCGGGGTCGCGGAGCTCCGCCTGGGGGCGGGCCGCGGCGTGTCGACGATGATCGGCTTCACGCTGGGGACCGGCGTCGGCGGCGTGATCGCGGTCAACGGCCACGTCTACCAGGGGCATGACGGCACGGGCGGCGAGATGGGTCACCAGACCATCGATCCCGATGGCCCGTGGTGCAATTGCGGCAACCGCGGCTGCCTCGAGGCCTTCGCCCGGGCTGACCAGGTCGCCGCGATCTGCGGCACGGCCACCGCCGAGGAGGCGATCGATCGGGCACGCGCCGGTGACCCCAAGGCGATCGAGGGATTCGCCCAGATCGGCCGCTACCTCGGGATCGGCATCGCCAGCATGATCGTGGTCATCACCCCGGACCGCGTCGTGCTCGGTGGCGGGGTGGCCGCGGCCGCCGACCTGATGCTGCCCGCGATCCACGCGGAGCTGCAGCGGCGCGGTCCACACGACGTCGCTCGACCCCGTGACGGTCGTCACCGCGGAGCTCGGGACGTGGGCGGGCGCGATCGGCGCGGCGATCCATGGCGAGCACATGGCGCGCGAGGCAGCGTCGACGGCCGCCCCGGCAACGCAAGCCGCACCCACCGCGCCCACCGCCTGATGACCGACACCGTCAGCGGGCGCCTCGTCCTCGACGACCGGGTCGCGACCGGCCGGATCACGATCGAGGACGGCGTGATCCGCGCCGTGCACATCGACGGCGGGGACCCGGGAGGCGGCCCGTTCATCGCCCCCGGCTTCGTCGACGTGCATGTCCACGGCTGGGGCGGTCACGACGCGATGGGCGGGCGCGACGCGCTCGATGGCATGGCGCGGGCACTCCTTCGCCGTGGGGTCACCTCCTTCCTCCCCACTGCGGTCACGGCTCCGCTCGACGATCTGGCCACGTTCGCGGACAGGGTCCGCGAGTGGATGCCGGGAGCGCCCGCGGATGGCGCCGAGCCACTCGGCTTCAACCTCGAAGGGCCATTTCTCGCAGCGGCCAGGCGTGGCGCGCACGCCGAAGCACACCTGCGAGTGCCAGCGTCGGCGTCGCGTGGGGAACTCGACGCCTTGGTCGATGGCCTGCGGCTGCTGACGGTCGCCCCCGAGCTCGACGGCGCGACCGACCTCATCGGCTGGCTCCACGGGCAGGGCGTGGCGGTCTCGATCGGCCACTCGGCCGCCGGCGCCGACGAAGCGTGGGCCGCCTACGAGGCGGGCGCGCGCTCGACCACGCATCTCTTCAATGCGATGACCGGCGTCGACCACCGTAATCCGGGTGTCGCGGTGGCGGCGCTGCTCGAGGACGACGCCTACGTCGAGTTGATCGCCGACGGTGTCCACGTGCATCCTGCGATCTGGCCCCTCATCACCCGATTGAAGGCCCCTGATCGATTGCTGCTTGTCAGCGATGCGCTGGCCGTGGCCGGCACCACCCAAGGCCGGGGTCGCGTCGGCGGGCTGGACATCGAAGTGCGGGACGGTCGCGCGACGCTCGCCGGCACCGACACCCTCGCCGGATCCGTCATCGCGCTCGATATCGCCGTCAGGAATTTGGCTGCGGCCGGCGTTCCGCTGCCCGCCGCGGTCGCTGCCGCGAGCCGAAACCCGCTTGCGCTGCTCGGGGTCACGGATCGTGGTGGCCTCGCCGAAGGGCAGCGCGCCGATCTCGTCGAGCTCGACGAGGATCTGACGGTCCTGCGCGTGATGCGCGGCGGGACCTGGGTCGTCGCCTGACGGAACGATCGAGCCTCGGCTTCGTTCCTGTCAGATGTCACTCAGGCGAGCACTCGTCAGTCGATTCCTGACAGATGCTCCTCTGATTTGCCATCTGTCATCGATTTGGCATCGAATCGAACCTTGCGACCCGTGATCTTTGCCTGGGACGCTGACCAGTGCTCGCGTCAGGAGCATCTGGCAGAAATGCGCCTGCGAGCGCTCAGTCGCGGTCTGGCATCGCGGCGAACGTCTTCTCGACGTCCGCAGCATCCGCAGCGTCGCGGCCTCGACGACGTCGAGGTAGCCCTTCCCGTACTCGACCGACGACTCTCGCGCGTCGCCCCACGTCCCCGAATGCGTCGCCCGGTACACCGACCCCGGCGACGAGAAGAAGAACGCGGTGTGGACGCCGGCCGGGCTGGCGACCTCGGGGAACGGCGGCATCTCGGCGTTCGCGTGCTCGAGGTCGACCAGGCCTTCGTCGATCGCCATGACGGCCGACGTCTCGGCGCGGTTCGCGTGGAGCCCGGCGGTCGGGCCGAAGTACTCGGCTGCCTCGTCAGCGGTCAGGCCGTCCCAGTAGTTGATCGGGAAGGCGTGCGTCCCGTCGGGCAATCGATCGGCGGCATTGGCGCAGGCATAGGCGATCGCGAGCGTGTTGTCGTAGTGGCCGTTGAGGAACACGATCGTCCGGAAGCCCATCGTCGCGAGGCCGACCGCCACGTCCTCGACGAGCGCCATGAACGTCGGGATGCGCAGGTAGACGACGCCGGTGAAGCCGGCGTGCGGGTACGACAGCCCGTAGCCGATCGACGGCGCGACGGCCGCGCCGACCTGGGGCGCCACGCGGCGCGCGACCTCGGTCGGGACGATCGTGTCGGTCGACAGCGGTCCGTGCGGACCGTGCTGCTCGGTCGAACCGATCGGCACGATCACCGTCGTGTGGTCGGCCACGAACGCCTCGACCTCGCGGTTCGTCATCTCGCCGAGGAACACGGTCGGCGGTTTCATGGCAGCACTCCTCCTCGCGTCGCGGTCACGCGACGATCGTCCGCAGTTCACCGATCCCCTCGATCCAGCACGTCACGACGTCGCCCGCCTCGAGGTGCCGAGTCCGGCCCAGGCGGGTTCGTCAGGCGCGGGGGTGTCCCCGTCGCGATCAGGTCGCCCGGCTGGAGGGCGACGTGGCGGCCGAGATACGCGAGCACCTCGTCGATCCCGTAGCGGATCGCAGCGGTGGACCCGTCCTGGATCGGCGCGTCGCCAAGCCGGCAACCGAGTCGGATCTCGGTCGGATCGAACTCGTCGGCCGTGACGATCCACGGCCCGACCGGGCAGAACCCGGCCATCGACTTGCCCAGGAGCCACTGGTCGCCATCGAGCCACGCGTCGCGCGACGAGACGTCGTCGATGATCGTGTAGCCGAAGACCCCGCCATCGATACCGACGACGACGCCCAGCTCGACTTCGGCATCGACGTTCGGCGTGACGTCGCGATCCCAGCGCAAGCGTGGCGTCGTGCCCGGCCACCGAGGTCGGCACCTTGCCGTAGACGAGCGGCCGCGGCGGCCGATCGGGATCGTCCTCGGGCGCGTCCGCCGGCCGGATAGTTCAGGCCGATCGTGTAGATCGCGCCCGGATCGGGCACCGCCGGCCCGAGCGTCACCACGTCGAGCGGCAGCCAGGCCTCCCGCGGCTCGTCCGCGGCCCACGATCGGAGTCGATCGAGACCGGCCGACCCCGACGCAACGAGCGCCCGCATCGACTGACCGGAGCCGGACGGCAGGACCCGATCGCCCTCGACCACGCCGACGTGTTCTCGGCCGCCATCGATGATCGTCGCGAGTCGCATCGGTCAGGCGCGGACGGTCGCGTCGGCGAGGAGTGGCGCGACCGCTGCGCGCATCACGCCGTCCATGCCGCCGACCCCGGTCCAGCGCTCGAACGCGATGGCGGCCTGGGCGATGAGCATCTCCGAGCCGTTCGCGGCGCGGAGACCGCGGGCGCGCGCTGCCGCGAGCAGTGGCGTTTCCGCGAGGGACGTACACGAGGTCGAAGACCGTCGCGTGGTCGGGGAGCTCCTCCACGGGGATCGTCATGCCGGGATCGACCATCCCGACGGTCGTCGCGTTGACCGCGAGGTCCGCCGAACCGAGCGCCTCGTGGAACGAACCGGTCCCGAGGCCCGTGACGGCCCGGTCGCCACCGCCGACCGTCGCGAACCGATCCACCAGGTCGCGCGCGGCATCCGTGGATCGTGCGCCGACCGTGATCCCCGTCACCCCGGACATGAGGAGCGCGAACACGACCGCATGGGCCGCGCCACCGGCACCGGCCACGACGACCTCGGCACCACGGAGCGACCGGCCCATCGCCAGCTCCACACCCGCCCGAAACCCGGGCGCGTCGCTGTTGAAGCCGATCAACCGGCCGTCGTCACCCCGGACGACGTTGTTCACGGCACCGATCGTCTGGGCATCGCCCTCGACCTCGTCGACGAGCCCGGCGACGACCTGCTTGTACGGCGCGGTCACGCCGAGCCCGAGCCAGCCGTCACCGCGCGCGTCGGTCACGACGCCCTCGACCTCGTCCGGCTCGATCTCGCGCAGGACGTACCGCGCGTCGATCCCGCACGCGTCGAAGGCTGCGTCGTGCATGACCTGCGAATGGCGTCGCTTGAGCGGCTTGCCGATGAGTGCGACCTGGCGCGTCACGACGGGACGGCGACCCGGTTCCGGTTCGGCTTGCGGACCGGGCCGGCGGTCGCCGGGAACGTCACGTTCGGGATGATCTCGTCGACCCAGAGCTGGAGCTGCTTGGGGTCGGGCGTCATCGTGTGGAGGATGAACTGCTCGACACCAGCGTCGACCCGCGCCTGCAGCGACGCGACGATCTCGTCCGGCGTCCCGAACAGGTACACCGACTCGAGGTAGTCGGGGCCGCGCTCGGCGCTCATGACGTTGAGGAATGCGCGGTGCTGTTCCTCGCGCGCCTTTGCCGGGTCGTTCGTCAGGACGAGATGGAGGAAGTTCTCGTGGGCGACCGACAGCTCGCGCGCGTCCTGGTCGTGCTCCTCGAAGAACGCCTGGAGCTCGTCCCAGTCGCGCCGGATGTCCGGCGGCGGGCAGGTGGGCCGTGGGATCCAGCCGTCGGCGCGAAGGGTCCGCGCCTTGACCGACTCGACGAACTTGGGCAGATCGGGCGACTTCGGGTTGGCGAGCTGCGACCCGCCGCCGACCCACACGGCGGGGCGTTCCCCGGTCCGCGGCTCGATGAAGACGTCGTCGACCGAGTAGTACGTGCCGTGGTAGGTGACGGTCTCGCCCTCGAGCAGCGGCAGCATGATGTCGAGCATCTCGTCGGTCCGTTTGCCGCGCTCCGACTTGTGGACGCCGACCGCCTCGTACTCCGCGTCGTTCCAGCCGACGCCGGCGCCGAGGACGACGCGGTTGTTCGAGAGGAACTGGAGCGTCGCCAGCTCCTTGGCGAGGAGCACCGGGTTGCGCAGCGGCATGATCAGGATCGACGTCCCGAGCCGGACGCGCTCGGTGACGCCGGCCGCGACGGCCAGCGTGAGGATCGGCTCGAGCCAGTTGACCGAGTAGAACCGCTTGCCGACGAGCAGGTGGTCGGTGATGAAGAGCGAGTCGAAGCCGAGGTCCTCGACCGTGCGCGCGAATGCCTTGATCCCCCGGGCACGCTCGGCGCCGTCGCCCGCCCAGACGTACGAGGGCAGGAACACCCCGAACCGACCGACCTCACTCATGTGGCGATGTCCTCGTGCTGCGTTGATTGGGTGTCGCGACGGTCGTCACCGGCCGCGGTACTCGGGGTCGCGTTTGGCGAAGAAGGCGGTTGCGCCTTCGACGAGGTCGTCGGTGGCGAACACTCGATCAGAGGCGTCGAGCTCCGCGGCCAGCCCGGTCGCCAGGTCGGTGTCGGTCGCCAGGTCGATCAGTCGCTTCGCTTCGCGGACCGCGACCGGTCCGCGCGTGGCGATCTCGGCGGCGATCTCATCGGCCGCGGCGAGCGCCTGACCCGACGGGACGACCCGGCTGACGAGACCGATCCGCTCGGCCTCCGCGGCGGTCAGCACGCGCCCGGTCAGGATCAGCTCCTTGGCCCGTGCCGCCCCGACGACGCGTGGCAATCGCTGGGTGCCGCCGGCGCCGGGTGTCACGGCGAGGCGGACCTCGGGCAGACCGAGCCGGCTCGTTTCCGACGCCACGCGGATGTCGCAGCACAGCGCCAGCTCCAGCCCGCCACCCAGGGCGTTGCCCTCGATCGCCGCGATCGTCGGCATCGGCAGACGGGCGAGTCGATCGGCCGTGCCGGACTCCAGGACGTGGCGCTCGCGGCCAGCCGGGCCGCGCTGCGACTCGAACTCGCCGACGTGGGAGCCGGCCGAGAACGCGCGCTCGCCCTCACCGGTCACGACGACCGCCCGCACGTCGCCGGGTGCCGCTGCCTCCAGGGTCGTCCAGCGCCGCCCCCAGCTCGAGGAGCAGCTCGCGGGTGACGAGGTTGAGCGGCGGGTTCGCCAGCGTGAGGTGGGCGACCGTGCCCAGCTCGAGCCGGATGAGGCCGCTCATGTCGCGGCCGCTTCGAAGTCGGCGGCGAGGCCCATCGGGCCGGTCGCGTACACGCGAGGGTCGGTGGTCGCCAGCATCTCGGCGATCCGCGGCCGGAAGCCCATCTGCCCGAGCACGTCGCGCTCGACGTCGATGCCCGGCGCGACCTCGACCAACACGAGCCCGTCGTCCTCGAGCGCGAACACGGCCCGATCGGTGACGTAGCGGACCTGCTGGCCGCGCTCCCGCGCGAGCCGGCCGTTGAACGAGATCTGGCGGACGGTCGGGACGAACTTCTGGAGGCTGCCCTCGGTGACGACCCGCACGCCCTCGCCCGAGATGTCGAGCTCGAGGCCCTGCGCGGTCAGCGTCCCGACGAAGTTGATCCGGCCCGTCTTCGCGCTGATGTTCGGGAAGCCGCCGGGCCCCCGAACGCGGCCCTCGAACGCGTGGACGTTGACGTTGCCCTCGGCGTCGACCTCCGCGAACGACAGGCTGGCCACGTCGAGCCCGCCGCCGTCGTAGAAGTCGAACATGTACGGCTGGTCGATCATCGCCTGGTAGTTGAAGCCGGTGCCGCCCTCGTTGCCGGCGACCGGGACGCCACCGAAGATGCCCTGCTCGACGGTGAGCACGAGCTGGTCGGTGATCCCCTCCTCCCAGGCCACGCGCCCGATGAGCTGGCTGATCCCGAAGCCGAGGTTGCAGATCGCCCCGCGCGGGAATTCCAGCAGGGACCGGCGGGCGATGATCTTGCGCACGTCCAGCGGGAGCGGTGGCTCGGCGGTCACGGGCTTCCGGAGCGCGCCCGCGTAGTACGGCGAGTCCTGCGTGATGTACGTCTGCCATTGGTTGGCGTCGACGAACACGTGGTCGACGAGTGCGGCCGGAACGCGGACGTCGCGCATCGGCAGGCTGCCCCGACGGGCGAGCCGCCGGACCTGGGCGATCACGATGCCACCGCTGTTCCGGGCGGCCATCGCCATCGCCAGCATCTCGCCCTGGACGGCCTCGCCCTCCATCGTCAGGTTGCCGTCCTCGTCGGCGGTCGTGGCGCGGATGACCGCGACGTCGATCGGGAACGCGTGGTACAGCAGCCACTCCCGGCCACGGAGCGTGACGACCTCGACCAGGTCCTCGGTCGTGCGGGCGTTCTGCTTGCCGCCGGTCTGCCGCGGATCGACGTACGTGCCCAGGCCGACTTGCGTGACGAGCCCGGGCCGCCCCGCGGCGATCTCGCGGGTGAGCTGCGACAGCACGCCCTGGGGGAACGAGTACGCCTCGAGCTCGTCGGCCTCGACCAGCGCCCCGAGACGCGGCTCGTTGCCGATGTTGCTGCCGATCGTCCGACGCATCAGCCCCGGCAGCCCGAGCTGCGAGAAGCCGCGATCCGCGAAGTCCCCGATGCCCACCACGCGGACCGTGGTGAGGTCGCGCGGTCGGCCCTCGGCGGTGAACACCGTCGCCAGCTCATCGATGAACCGCTGCGGGACGGCGTGGCCGGCACCCGACCCGCCGATGAGCACGGTGCTGCCGTCACGGACGAGGCCGACCGCTTCGCGGACGCTGATGACCGTGCCGAGCCCCTGGTCGGTCACGGCATGTACCCGCCGGCGTTGGGGTTGAGCGTCTGGCCGGTGAACAGGCTCGAGGCATCGGACAGCAGGAAGATCACGGCGTCCGCCACTTCGTCCGCCCGACCGAAGCGCCCCAGCGCCATGTCGCGCAGACGGGCCTTCCCCGCCTCCGTTTCGACAAGACCCTCGGTCATGTCGGTGAGGGTCACGCCGGGGGCGACAGCATTGATGCGGATCCCCCTTGTGCCGAATTCGCGGGCGAGGGACCTGGTCAATCCGATCAGTCCGGCCTTCGCGGCGCTGTACGCGGCCGTCTCGGCGATCCCCATCTGCCCGAGCCGCGACGCGATATTCACGATCGAGCCGCCGCCCTGCTCGAGCATGGCCGGGATCGCCGCATGCATCGTCCGAAAACACGCCGTCAGGTTCGTGGCGATGACGCGGTCCCATTGGTCCGGCGAAAGCGCCAGCGTCGGCCCGCGTTGGTCCATCCCGGCGTTGTTGACGAGCCCATCGATGCGCCCGAAGCGCTCGATGACGTCCGAGACCAGACGCTCGGCCTGCGGGCCGTCCCCGATGTCGGCGGCAAAGGCCTCGCCCGAGCCGCCGGCCTCGCGGACCCGGGCGAGCGTCCGCTCCGCGCCCTCGCGCGACTCGCGGTAATGGACCGCGACGATCGCGCCCTCCGCGGCGGCCTTCACCGCGACCTCGGCGCCGATGCCGCGGCTGCTGCCGGTGATGAGCACGACCCGATCGGCGAGCGCCCCGCTCAACGGCCGGCACCGAGCGGCGCGACGCCGCGACCGACGATCGGTTCGGCTGGCGGCGCGGCCGTCGACCCGCGCATCGCGAGCTCCGTCGGCAGCACGGTCCGCTCGAGCTCGCCGCCATCGAGCACCCGAGCCGCCTCGACGAACCCGCGTCGTCCCATCTCGCGGAGCGGCAGCCGCACGGTCGAGAGCGGCGGTGAGGTCATCGCCGCCACCGGCACGTCATCGAAGCCCGCCACGGAGACCGCCCCGGGCACGTCGATCCCGAGCTCCGCCAGGCGCGCGAGCGCGCCCATCGCCAAGGGGTCGTTCGCGCAGGAGATCGCCGTGAACGGCGCGGATCCCGCGAGCAGCGTGTCGACGCCCAGCGCACCGCCGTCGCGATCGAAGCTCGTGTGGACGACCAGCCGCTCGTCGAAGTCGATGCCCGCGTCCGCCAGCCCGCGGCGATATCCAGCGAGCCGAGCCTGCGCCACGACGAGCGCCGAGGGTCCGGCAAGGAACGCGATCCGCCGATGCCCGAGCCGCACCAGCTCGGCGACCATGCTGGCCATCCCGGCCTCGTTATCGACGCCCACGTCGGCCTCCCCGAGCGCGTGCGGCGAGAGGTGGACGACCGCGGCCCCGTCGAGGCGCATCGCGGCGAGATGCTTGTGGAGCTCGCCGGTCTGCTCCGGGATCGTCGAGCCCGCTCGCGGCGAAGATGACGCTCGCCGCCCGCATCGAGCGCAGGAGGCGGACGTACGACGTCTCTTGTGCCGCGTCTCGCTCGGACGAGCACGTGATGACGAGGTAGCCGGCCGGGGACGCCGCATCCTCGACGCCGCGGACGACCTCGGCGAAATACGGGTCGGTGATGTCGTGGACGATCACGCCCACGACCGGGATCTGGCTCTTGAGCAGCCCGCGGGCGAGCGCGTTCGGGACGTAGTCGAGCGTCCGCGCGGCGTCGAGGACGCGCGCCCGGGTCGCCGGACTGACCGGGTAGTCGGCCAGCGAGACGACGCGCGATGCGGTGGCGATCGACACGCCGGCCAGGCGCGCGACCTCGGTGATCGATGCCATCAGCGAGCCGTCATCAGAACGGGAACGTCGGCGGCTCGTCGCGCACCGTCACCCACTGCCACTCGGTGAAGTTGTCGAGGTTCGCCTCGCCGCCGTAGCGGCTGCCGTTGCCGGACAGTCCCGGTGCCACCGAACGGGATGGTCGCCTCGTCGTTGAGCGTGCCGTCGTTGACGTGGACCATCCCGGCCTTGATCCGCTGGGCGATCGAGAGCCCGCGCGACATCGAGCGCGAGTAGACCGCGCCGACCAGCCCGTACTCGCTCTGGTTGGCGAGCGCCACGGCCTCCTCGTCGGTGCGGAACGTCGTGACCGGCGCCACCGGGCCGAAGATCTCGTCGGTCCACGCGGGCAGCTCGGTCGTGACATCGGCGAGAACGGTCGGCGTGTAGAACAGCCCCTCGTGCGTGCCGCCGGTGACGAGGCGCGCCCCGCCGCTCACCGAGCGATCGACGATGTCCGCGACGCGGCGAACCTGCTTCTCGTTGACGATCGGGCCGATCTGGACGTCCTCCCGATACGGGTCGCCCATCCGCAGGTGCTCGGCCTTGTCGCGCAGCGTGTCGATGTAGTCGGTCGCCAGGCTCTCGTGGACGATGTGGCGGCCGGCGGCAAAGCACACCTGGCCCTGGAACTGGAACGACGAGAACGCGCCGGCCGCGCTCGCCGCCGCGAGGTCCGCGTCGTCGAGGACGATGAACGCGTTGTTGCCACCGAGCTCGAGCGACACCTTCTTCAGCCGTCCGCCGGCGAGCTCGCCGACCCGTCGACCGGCGGCGGTCGACCCGGTGAACGAGACCATCGAGACGTTCGGGTCGGTCACGAGCGCCTCGCCGACGTCGGCGCCGCCGACGACGATCTGCAACAGCCCCTCGGGCAGACCGGCCTCGCGGAAGACCGCCTCGAACATCGCCCCGCCGATGACCGGTGTCTGGGGGTCCGGCTTGAGGACCACGGCGTTACCCAGCGCAAGGGCCGGCGCGACGACCCGCATCCCGAGCACGCTCGGCGAGTTCCACGGCGTGATCGCCCCGACGACACCGACCGGGATCCGCCGGATCATCGACAGTCGACCCTTCACGGCGGACGGCACCAGCGAGCCATAGGGCTGCCAGGGCAGCGTCGCCGCGGCGTTCATCTCGCCCCAGGCGAAGTTCGACTCGTGGTGCATCTTGCTGTGCGAGGCGCCGGTCTCGCGCATCGTCCAGACCCCGAACTCGTCGCGGTTCGCCTCGTAGATCTCGGCGGCGCGACGGAGGATCCGAGCCCGCTCCTGGTACGAGGTCTCGGCCCAGGCCGGTTGGGCGGCCTTGGCCGCTGCGGCGGCGCGCGCGACGTCATCCGGTGTCGAGCCCGTGACCGTCGCGATGAGCCGACCGGTGGCAGGCTCGGTGTCCTCGATCGGTGCGCCGCTGCCCGGCACCCAAGTCCGGACGAACGTGCCCAGCCAGCCGGTCTCGGCGGACGCCGTCGCGTCAGGTGCGATCGCCGCCATCGTGTCCTCCTTCGGGCGCGTCGGTCATGCCGGCGAACCGTTCCGCGTAGGTGCGTGGCGCGTCGGCCACGACGGCCCGCTGGCCGGTCGATGGGTCACGCCACGTGGCGCCGCGCGCGAGCACGGCGTCGATCAGGCCTTCCTCGAGATAGGCCGGGTAGCCGAATGTGCGCAGATCGATCGCCATCTGCCCGGGGTAGCCGATGCGCTCCCGGACGCCGGCGTCCGTGTAGTACCCCGACACGATCACGAGCTGCAGCGCGCCGAGCGTGGCCGGCTCGTCGCGACCAAGCGCCTCGAGGCGAGCCGCCACGTCCTCGCCGAGGTCGGGACGGAGTGCTGCCCGGAGCGGCGCCAGCAGGTCGGGCCGGGCGCCCAGCACGAACCGCAGCCGCGCGTCGGTGAGCACCGCCGCTGCGGACGGCATCCCGTGCGCCTCCGGGATCAGCCGATCTGCGACCGCCGCGAGCGTCGCCCGCTCGGTCTCCTCGAGCGCGGCCAGCGGGTCGTCGGCCACGGTGCTCATGCCGGCACCTGCTGCTCGAAGCGCGTCTCGATCATGTGGTCGGCGGCGCGCAGCGCGATCGACACGATCGTCGACGTCGGGTTGACGCCCGACGACGTGACGAAGCACGAGCCATCGACGACGTACAGGTTCGGGACGTCGTGCGCCCGGTTCCAGCGGTCGAGCACCGAGGTCGTCGGGTCGTTGCCCATCCGGGCGGTCCCCAGCAGGTGCCAGCCGGAGTACCGCATCAGCCGGTCGACCTCGATCTTGTAGGCGCCGGCGGCCTCCATCGATTCCTTCGCCCGCTCGATGTGGAAGTCGAGCATCCGGCGCGCGTTGTCGGCCATCGTGTAGTGGATCTCGGGCGCCGCGATGCCCGAGCCGTCGGTGACGGTCGTCGGACAGCGTGACCCGGTTCGCCTCGTCGGGCAGGTCCTCGGCGAAGAGCCCCCAGTTCGCCCCGTGCCCGAGGTGCGTCTTCACGTGCGCGTGGTGGTCGGGACCCCAGATCTGCTCGCCGGCGCGGCTGGGGAGTGCCGTGTTGATCGGTCCGCCGGTCGGCGCGAGGCCCCAGCGCGCGCCGCGGACGAAGCCGCGCTTCTCGTCGGTCTCGTAGAACTCGAGCGACTCGATGAGGTCGCCGAACTGGCCCTGCCAGCTCATCAGCGGGTCCTCGAACAGGCCCGCGACGTTGGCGAAGGGGTGCATCATCAGCCGCTTCCCGACGAGCCCGGACGAGTTGGCGAGCCCGTCGGGATGCTGGGCACTCGCGGAGAGCAACAGCAACCGGGGCGTGCCGATCGCGTTCGCGGCGACGACGACGACCTTCGCCGGCTCGAGGTGCTCGACCCCGTCGCGGTCGATCCAGGTCGCGCCGGTCGCGAGACCCTTGGCATCGGTCTCGATGCGCCGGACGCGGGCGCCGGTGACAAGCCGCGCGCCCAGGGCGATCGCCTTGGGCCAGTGGGTCAGGTCGGTCGAGGCCTTGGCGCCCTCGTTGCAGCCCGACTGGCAGGTGCTCCGCTGGACGCACGGCCGGCGGCCGTCGTACGGCGTCGAGTTGATCGAGTTGAACTCGGGCCACCAATGCCAGCCGAGCTTCGTGTGGGCCCGCGCGATCTTCAGACCGGCCGCCCCGATCGGCAGCGGCGGCATCGGCGCGTCCTCGGTGTCGGGCGGGTAGGCCGGATCACCGGGCAGCCCCGACACGCCGAACTGGCGATCGGTGCGATAGAAGTACGGGAGCAGCTCGAAGTAGTCGATCGGCCAGTCGTCGGCGATCCCGTCGAGCGAGCGAACGCGGAAGTCGGACGGCAAAGCACGCGGCCACGCACCCGCGAAGATGATCGTCGAGCCACCGACCGCGTTGTACATGAGCGGGGAGACGGGCGTGTCGTCCTCGACGATCGGGTAGTCCTGGGCGAGGCCGCGGATGTTCGGGCTGGTCGCCCAGTCCTTGCGCGCCTTGAGCTCCCAGTCGAGCTTGTTGCCCGGGTAGTCGGCGCGATCGAGCCAGTCGCCCTGCTCGAGGCAGACGACCTTGAAGCCGGCCTGGGCAAGGCGAAGCCCCACGACACCGCCCGAAGCGCCGGCGCCGATGATCAGGACGTCCGCGGGCTCCGTGGCCATGACTCTCCTCCAGGGACCGGGATCAGACGAGCGCTGGAGCGGTCGTGGGCGTGAGCAGGCCGACCTCTTTGAGAACGGCCGTGAGGTGCTCGCGCTCGGCGTCGTCGATCGGCAGGAGCGGTTGCCGGACGGACGCTGACTCGAGCACGCCCAGGATGCGCAAACACTCTTTGAGGCGAACTCGGTAATCGCCGACGGGCGCTGCGAACACGACGTCGGCGAGGCGCTGGACGCGACGACCGAGCGCCATCGCCTCCTCGGTGCGACCTTCCTGCCAGGCACGGATCATGTCGACCTGCTCGCGGGTCATCACCGCGCCGAACCCGATCAGGGCGCCAGTCGCGCCGAGCAGGAACGACTCGAGGATGAAGTTGTCGTTGCCGGTCAGCAGCGTGACCTTCTTGGGCAGGCGCTCGAGCAGCCGAGCTGTGTCGACGAACCGGCGGGCATCGAATGACGCCTCCTTGATCGCGATCACGCCATCGACCCGCACCATCGCCTCGAGGACGTCGGCGTCATAGTTCACGCCCGCGAGCGCGGGCTGGAGCTGGAAGAGGATCAGCGGCAGCCCGACCTGGGCGATCCGGGCGTGGTACAGCACCGGGACCGCCGGGTTCAACGGCTGGCTCAGGTACGCGGGGATCGGAAACACCAGCAGTGCGTCGGCGCCGGCGGCCTTGAAGTCCTGTGCCTGGCGGACCGCGGCATCGGTCGATGGGCCGGCGAGCCCGGCCACGATCGGGATGTCCGTCACCTCGCGGACGATCTGCAGGATCCGGACCTTCTCGTCGTGGGTGAGATGCGGTCCCTCGCCGGTATCGACGTTGATCGCCAGGGCGACCGGCCCCTGCTCGACGACCCAGCCGATGTACCGGCGAAGCGCGGGTTCATCGATGCTGCCGTCGCCGTTCATCGGCAACACGGTGGCCGGGATGAGCCCGTTGAGATCCAGGGTCATGCGCTGCTCCGCGTCGTTGAAACACAACCTCGGTAAGCGTTTTCTATCATAGGCAGGTCTGCCGCCGTCGCGCACGGCCCAGGTCCCGCCCGTGCCATGATTCCGGGTGAACGAGAGAAGGAGCCGGATGGGTCAGCTCGACATGTTCAGCCTGCAGGACCGCGTGGTCCTCATCCCGGGCGGTGGCGGTGGCATCGGCGCGCCGATGGCCGAGGCGATGGCCGCGGCGGGTGCCAAGGTCGCGGTCGCGGGCCGGACCGCCGACACCCTCCAGACCGCGGTCGATCGCGTCGTGGCCGCCGGCTCCGAAGGCCTCGCGATCGAGGGCGACGCGACCGACGAGGCCGACGCGGACCGGATGGTGCGCGAGACCGTCGATCGCTTCGGGCGCATCGATATCGTCGTCAACGCGGTCGGTGGCGGAGCCGGCAAGGTCCTCCACCCGGCCGAGGACTACCCGCGCGACGCCTGGGACTGGATCATGGAGCTCAACGTCCGGAGCACGCTCGTGCCGACGCAGGCCGCTGCCCGGGCGATGATCGAGCGCGGCGAGGGCGGCGCGATCCTCAACATCACCTCGGTGCGCGCGGTCCTCGGCATCAACGCCGGCTACTCGGCCTACGTCGCCGCGAAGGGCGCGATCGCCTCGCTGACCCGCCAGTGGGCGACCGAATGGGCGAAGCACCGCATCCGGGTCAACGCGATCATGCCGACGTTCGTCGACACGCCCCAGGTCGCGATGCTGCTCGGCGACCCGGATTTCAAGGCCGGGATCGTCAACCGGATCCCGCTCGGGCGGGTCGGTGAGACGCGCGACATCGTCGGGCCGGCGATCTTCCTCGTGTCGGACGCCGCGTCGTTCGTGACCGGGCAGGTGCTCGGCATCGACGGCGGATTGACGGCCACCCAATGACCACCACGGAGTCACGAATGCCCTCCCCGACCATCGAGATGGAGCAGGTCACCAAGAACGTCTTCACGAACACCAAGCTCCGGGGCTGCAACCCGAGCTTCGTCGTGACCTCCGACGGCGTCGTGGTGATCGATACGCCCCAGCTGCCGACCAAGGCCGTCGCGATGCGCGAGGCGGCCGAGCAGCACGGTCCGATCCGCTACCTCATCAACACCGAGAACCACGTCGACCACATCTTCGGGAACTACTGGTTCAAGGGCGCCGGCGAGATCGTCAACCACAAGGCGCTGTGGGACATCTTCATGGACCCGAAGGCGGCGCTCGACCCGTTCGACTACGCGCTCGAGGCGATCCCGACCGACGACCCCGAGGCGGCGCCGCTCATCCCCGATCGCGACGCGTACTACGCCGACCTGCCGCGCGGGACCGTCGTGTTCACCGGCGACCTGCTCAAGCTGCGGGTCGGCGACCACACGATCGATTGCCACTGGACGCCGGGCCATACGCCCGGCCAGCTCGCGGTCCACGTCCCGGAGGAGCGGGTCGTCTTCACCGGCGACACGATCTTCAGCGGCGTGCAGACGTGGCTGATGACCTCGAACGTCGACCAGTGGCTCGAGGCGCTCGAGACGATCCGGGCGCTCGACGTCGATTACGTCGTGCCGGGGCACGGGCCGGTGGTCGGGCTCGACTACGTCCAGACCCAGCGCGCGGTGCTGATGGCCTGGAAGGCCGCGGTCGCCGACGCCGTGTCGAAGGGCTGGTCACGCGAGGAGACGATCGCCCAGGTCCGGTTCGACGACCAGTTCGGCCCGGTCGACGTCGGGCAGGCGTACATGATGGATCACATCCAGAACAACAACGCCGGGTCGCTCTGGGACAAGCTGACCGCCACGGGGTACGCGAAGGGCCGCTAGCCCGTCGAGCGCCAGCGCGCATTGCGATGCGTTGATGCACCGAGTCCCAAGATCACCCGAGGCGAAGGTGTAGCCTGCGTGCGATGGAGGCGGCATGAACGACGTCCATCGAAAGATGGTGGCAGTCGGCCCTTGGGACATCCGCGGCTACGCTCGTGGCTCTCGCCATCACGCGGTTTTTGCTCAATTGGCCGCCGGACGCACAGGGGATCACGTCGATGGTCGCCCTGATCGTTGCCTTGTTGGCAGTGGAACGCATCGGTGGGCTCTGGGAAGCCAGTCGCCGGAGTGGTCCGAGGGGGGCGCTGAATTTCATTATCCTGCTCACAGCGACACAGGCACGAGCTTGGCGCGCGCCTTGATACCAAACGACTGGCCTGTTGTCGTCGTCGGTCTGGTGTTTCCGGCTTTTCTTCTCGCTCAGTTGGCGCTCGATTGGCAGCTCCAGTCGCACGACGGTGTCCATCGTTCGCCGGATGACGTTCGCGGGCACTCGAGCCAGATCGAGGAAACCTGACCGACACGACGAGGATATCGACCACGGCTCCCACCAAGCCTACGATGCCTCGTGCGCGCGCCTCGCAGGTCCCGCGCAGGTGATGGGAGGACGGAAATGCCCGAGTCGCTGGCGTCGCCGCTCAGCCGATGGAAGACCGGGATGCATCCGTCCGCGACCGGGATGCGGATCAGCTCCCTCGGGCGCGTCTTCCTTCCGCTCGGCGAAGCGCTCCGCCTGGAGATGACGGACGACGGCCCGGAGGCGGAGAGGACCTCGTCCATCTCCAGTACTACGTCGTCACCGATGCGGGACCGTGGGCGATCTGGCTCTCGTGCGCCCGAGAGGACCTCGCCGACTGCGAAGCGTCGCTTCGGGAGCTCACTCCTCCGTTCGCGGAGGACATGCTGTCGTAGTCAGACCTCCGCGAAGACCTCGAACCGCTCGCTCCGATCCGGCGACCGCTGCGGCTCCGTGAGACCCGCGTCCTCGCGCAGCCGTTTGATCGACGCC
The DNA here is from genome assembly GCA_963788235.1 of uncultured Chloroflexia bacterium. Taxonomy (GTDB): domain Bacteria; phylum Chloroflexota; class Limnocylindria; order Limnocylindrales; family CSP1-4; genus SPCO01. Next base: position 457,675 of record CAWBFV010000008.1, read on the forward strand.
ATCACTCCGGGCATGGCCGCGGCAGGAGCATCCGCATCCTCCCAGACGACCACCGAGAGCCGCTTGCCCGCTTCTCGATCGACCAGCCAATAGGCGGCCCGCAGACCCGTGGCGCCGCGAAGTCGAGGGCACCACCTCCTCCCGAACGTGCCGCATGCCTTCCTCCAGCTGGTCGCCGGTCTCCTCGAAGGTGGCGATCGTCACGATCATGGCCAGTTCTCCTTGCTCAGCAGCATCTGTCAGTCACGGCCGACGACGATGTCGTCCTCCGGGTGTCGCCGCAGGTAGCTCCGGACGTATGGACAGGTCGCGATGACGCCCAGCCCGCGCCGGCGGGCGTCATCGAGCGCGAACCGAACGAGCGCGGACCCGACACCCTTGCCCTCGTGGACGGGCAGCACCTCGGTGTGGATGAGGTCGATCCGGTCGCCCTCGACGTGGTACTCGAGGATGCCGGCGAGCTCGCCGTCGAGGCGGGCCTCGTAGCGCTCGCGCTCGGGCGCGTCGGTGATGACCGGCTGGGCGGGAGAGGTCGTCACGCGCGACCCGCGGCGGTCTCGTCTTCGCGCGTTCGGCCGGCGAGCTGGATCAGGTCCTCGTGGAGCTCGAACCAGGCGCCGTGGTAGCTGTCGACGCGGGGTGACGCCACGAACCGGCCGTCGCCCGCCTTCGCGGCATCGATCGCCCGACGCAGTCGGACGCCGTAGTCGGCGAGGCGCGGGCAGCCTGCGGTCGAGCGTCGCGAGCCAGTCGGCAGCGTCGGCGTGGATCGCGACGAGGCGATCGAGGACCGACGCGTCGTAGTCGGCATCGGTGTGGTCGTTCGGCGTCTGGCCGTCGCGCAACTGCCAGGCCGTGACCGTCGTCCTTGACGCGATGATCGATGTCGAGGAAGGCGTCGAGCGCCGCGGTCGCCGCCTCGACCGTCCACGTTTCGCGCTCCGCTGCGAGCAGCTCGTCCGATCGAGCGCGGCCGGCGTCGGTGAGCCGGTACGCGCCGGCGGTCGACTCGACGAGACCGTCGGCGATCAGGCCATCGACGACGGGCTGGACCTCTTTCGGCCGACGAGAGCACCGCGTCGGCGACGCCGTCCGGCAGCGCGAAGCCCTTGATCGCGATCGATCGGAGGACGCGCTCGGCGTCGATCGGGCGATCACGGGATGGGGCGGGCTCGGGCGACGGCGCGTCGTCCTCGATCTCGATGCCTTCGGCGCGCGCCCACTCGAGCAGCGTTCGCGCCTCCGGCGCTACCTCGGTCGACCCGGCGACCTCGCCCTCGAAGACCTCGCCGGTGCCGCCATCGATCGTGAGCAGCTCGCCGGTCCGCAGCACCCGACCGTCGATGCGGATCTCCCCGTCGGCGACCTCGAGCGCCTCGGCGCCCACCACCGCCGGGATGCCCCAGCCGCGGGCCACGACCGCCGCGTGACTCGCCAGCCCGCCGCGCGCCGTCAGGATCCCGGCCGCAGCGGCCATCCCGTGGACGTCGTCCGGTGAGGTCTCCGCGCGGACGAGGATCGCCGGGCGGTCCTGCTCGGCGGCGGCTTGCGCGGCCTCGGGCGACGTCACGATCGGGCCCGAGGCGACGCCCGGCGAAGCGGCGAGGCCGCTGAGGATCGGGCGGATGCCGTCGTCCCGCGCCACCGCGATCCGCGGCGGGTCCGCGAGGAGCGGCAGCACACGCCGAACCGCCTCCTCGCGCGTCAGCGGGAAGTCCGGATCCTCGGCCATGTCGACCGCGATCCGGACCGCGGCTTGCGGGCTCCGCTTGCCGACCCGGACCTGGAGCAGCCAGAGCCGGCCCTCCTCGATCGTGAACTCGATGTCGCACAGGTCGGCGTAGTGGCGCTCGAGTCGGTCGGCGGTGGCGCGCAGCTCGGCCGCGACGGCGGGCAGGCGCTCGTCGAGCACCGCGATCGGCTCGGTCCGATGCGTGCCGGCGACCACGTCCTCGCCCTGCGCGTCGAACAGGATGTCGCCGAAGAGCTGCCGCTCTCCGGTCGCCGGGTTGCGCGTGAACACGACGCCGGTCCCCGAGTCGGTGCCGCGGTTCCCGAACACCATCGCCTGGACCGTGACGGCCGTGCCGAGGTCGTCCGGGATGCCCTCCTTGGCGCGGTACGCCTGCGCGCGATCGCTCTGCCAGGAGCGGAAGACCGCCTCGATCGCGAGTCGGAGTTGCTGCCACGGGTCGTCGGGCACGTCCTCGACGCCGACGATCGACCGGAACGACTCGACGAACCGACCCCGGCACGCCTCGGCGAAGGCGTCGTCCCCGGAGACCGCGGCGAGGCCACCCGTGGTCGCGTCGTTGAGCCCGAGGTCGAGGATCGTGTCCATCATCCCGGGCATCGAGACGGGCGCGCCCGAGCGCACGCTGACGAGCAAGCGGGTCGCCGGGTCTCCGAACCGCCGCCCGACCGCACCCTCAACGCCCGCCATCGCGGCACGCAGCTCCGCGTCGAGGCCCTCGGGCCAGCCGGTCGCCAGGTAGTCCCGGCACGTCGCGGTCGTGATCGCGAACCCGGGCGGGACCGGCAGCCCGAGGTCCCGCGCCATCACGCCGAGGTTCGCCGCCTTGCCGCCGACCAGCGCCTTCGCCTCGTCGAGCGTGGCGCCGTGCGGCTCGTCGAGCGCGTAGATCCGTCGCATCAGCCCGCGTCGCCCTCGGCCTCGCGTCGGCACGCAACGCCCGCCAGACCCGTTCCGGCGACAGCGGCAGGTCGCGGATGACGACGCCGGTCGCGTCCGCCACGGCCCCGGCGACCGCCGGCGCGACCGGCAGCAACGCGCCTTCGCTCATGCCCTTGGCGCCATACGGCCCCGGCCCGTCCTCCCCCTCGACGATGTCGCTCGCCATCTCGGCAGGGAGGTCCATCGACGTCGGGATCCGGTAGTCGATCGCGCCGAGGTTCCGGATCCGCCCCGCGTCGTCCCAGATGTAGTGCTCCATCAGCGTGTGCCCGAGCCCCATCACCGCCGCGCCCTCGTCCTGCCCGCGGACCTGGAGCGGGTTGAGCGCCTTGCCGACGTCCGACACCGTGACGTACTTCGCGATCGAGACGTCGCCGGTCTCCCGGTCGACGTCGAGCTCGACCGCCGTGGCGTTGAACTCGTAGAACGCCGCGGTGCCGCCGAGCGGGTGGTCGGGCTCGGCGTCCTTGCGCATCTCGCCGACGCCGATGACCTCGCCGCCGAGCCGCCCGAGCCCGCGCACGACCACGTCGCGGATCGGGAGCACGCGGTCGCCGATGCGGACCTCGCCGTGCTCTACGGCGACCGCGCTCTCATCGACCGACTCGAGGCGCGCGGCCATCGACCGGACCTTGCCCTGGATCTCCCGGCACGCGCGCAGCACCGCGTTGCCCATGAAGACCGACGACCGACTGGCCGACGTCTGCTGGTCGTACGGGACGACCGCGGTGTCGCCCATCACGACCGTGACCCAGTCGAGCGGCGCGCCGAGCTCGTCGGCGGCGATCTGGGCGAAGATCGTCCGGGCGCCCTGGCCCATGTCGGACGTGCCGGCGTAGACGACGACGCTGCCATCGACCAGCAGGCGGACGGTCGAGTACGAGAGGCCGGTCGTCGGCCCCGACTTCAGGCCGACCGCGATGCCGCGACCGCGACCGTCGGGCGCGCGGGGTCGACCAATCGATCATCTCGGCGGCGCGGCGGACGGCCACCGCCCAATCGCCGTCGGCCGGCGTGTCGCCGGGGATGAACGCCTCGCCGGGCGCGGCGAGGTTCTTGAGGCGCAGCTCGAGCGGGTCGATGCCGAGCGCCGTGGCGGCCTCGTTCATGTTCGATTCGACCGCCCAGATCTGCTGGGGATTGCCGAAGCCACGGAACGCGGTCGACGGCACGGTGTGCGACAGCACGCTGCGCGCGACGATCCGAACGTTCGGGCAGCGATACGGCCCCATCGACGTGTAGCTGCCCTTGGCCACGGTCCGGTCGGCGATGTCGGCGTAGGCGCCGATCAGGTAGTTCGCCTCGAGATCGCGGAAGACGAGCGTGCCGTCCGGCGCGAAACCGGTGCGGACGTGGACCTCGGCCGCTCCCCGGCGAACTGCCTGGAACGTCTCCTCGAGCGTCAGCACGAGGCGGACCGGCCGGCCGGTCGCCAGCGCCATGAACGCGAGCAGCGGCTCGTACTTGGCGTGCTGCTTGCCACCGAACGCGCCGCCCGGGTCGGGGGCGTGGACGCGGACCTTCGCGAGCGGCAGCTGCAGGAGCTCGGCGATCACCCGCTGGAGCCAGTTCGGGTGCTGGATCGCGCTCCAGACCGCGATGCCGTCGCCGTCGGGCGCGGCCATGAACGCGTGCGGCTCGATCGCGAACTGGGTGACCATCGGGAAGTGGTACGTGCCCTCGACCACGACGAGGTCGGCGTCGGCGGCCGCGGCGTCGATGTCGCCCCACGCATGGCGGTGCTCGTGGAGGACGTTGCTGGCCGCGTGCGGGTCGCCCGGGCGGAGCGCCGGGTCCTGGACGAGCGGAGCGCCGTCGGCGAGGGCCAGCGTCGAGCGTGTGGGCCGCGGGGAGCTCCTCGTACTCGACCGTGACGAGCCCGGCGGCCTCCTCGGCCGCGTCCCGTGTCTCCGCGAGGACCGCCGCGACCGGATCGCCGTGGTACTTCGTCTCGCCGGTCGCGATCACGGGTCGGTCGCGGCGCTGCGGCCCGAAGCGCGGCATCGGCTGCGGCAGGTCGGCCGCGGTGAAGACGGCGCGGACGCCCGGGAGCGTCGCACGCGCTCGCCGGTATCGATCGCGCCGATGCGCGCCCGGGCGACGGCGAGCGTGACGAGCTTGACGTGGAGGACGTCGTCGAGCGGGATGTCGGCGACGTACGCCTGCCGCCCCGTGACCCGTGCCAGCCCGCCGACCCGTGCCGCAGGATCGCCGACGGTGCCGCTCACTGGGGCGCCACGTCGGCGTCGGGGACGGATGCGACATCCATCGCGATCGGCGTCGAACGCGACCGTGCCATCGCTCGCCGCCGCGCTCGGCGGCCAGCGCGACCGCCTCGATGATCTGCTCGTAGCCGGCGCAGCGACAGAGGTTGCCGGCGAGCCCGTCCTCGATCTGCGCGCGGGTCGGGTGCGGGATCTCGTCGAGGAGCACCCGCGCCGAGACGAGCTGGCCGGGGATGCAGAACCCGCACTGGGCGGCGCCGGTGTCGAGGAACGCCTGCTGCAACGGGTCGAGCCGATCGCCGACCGCCAGCCCCTCGACGGTCGTCACCGCGGTGCCGTCCGCCTCGACGCCGAGCATCAGGCACGAGTCGACGCTCTCGCCATCGATCACGACCGTGCATGCGCCGCACTCCCCGACGAGGCAGCACTCCTTCGTGCCGGTCAGCGCGAGATCCTCGCGGAGGACCTCCAGCAGCGTGTGATGCGGCAGCACGTCGACCGACCGCGCGCGGCCGTTGACGGTCGAGCTCGATGCGGGTCGTCACCGCGCGGCGAGGCGCTCGATGGCGGTCGCGACCGCGCGCAGCCCGAGCACGCGCAGCATCGCGAGGCGGTACTCGGGGCTCGCCCGCATCGAGGTCGGCGAGGGCCGCGCGTCGGTGAACAGCTCGTCGAGCCGAGCGAGCTTCGTCGCGTCGGAGGCGGACGGGTCGGCGAGCACGCCCGGTCTCGTCGATCACCAGCACCGGCCGCGGTCCGACGCTCCCGTAGGCGATCCGGGTCACGCCGTCCGCCCCGACCGAGCAGGCCAGCGTCACCGACGCGAGGTCGTGCCCGCGCCGACGCGTCCGCCGGACGTGCACCGACCCCCGTGGCACGGTCGGGGCCGGCAGCTCGATCGCGCTGACCAGCTCGCCGGGCTCGAGGGTCGTGACGCCGGAGCGCACGAAGAACTCGTCGATCGGGATGGTCCGGCTCGCGCTCGGTCCTGCGGCGACGACCCGAGCGCCGAACACGAGCAGGGCCGGCGCGGTGTCGGCGGCCGGCGAGGCGTTGCAGATGTTGCCCGGCGAGCGTCGCCCGGTTCCGGATCTGGACCGACCCGACGACCGCCGCGCCGTCCGCGAGCGCCTGGTAAGTCGCGCCGGATCCGCTCGTCGCGCAGCAGGTCGGTCATCACGGTCCGAGCGCCGATCGTCAGGTGGTCGCCGGCATCGACGATCCCGCGCTCGAGCTCGGCGACACCCTTGACGTCGACCACGATCGTCGGCTGGATCGAGCCGTCGCGGATGCGGATGATCAGGTCGGTGCCGCCGGCCAGGAGGCGCGCCCCGGCACCCGGGTCGGCGAGCAACGCGAGGGCGTCGGCCAGCCGCGCCGGCCGTTCGTACGCGAACGCTCGCATCTACATGCTGGGCCTAGAGGACCCCATCCACCTGGTCGAGGAGCACCTGCGGGGTCGCGGCGCGGACGAAGAAGAACGGGCGCTCGGTGAAACGGTTGACGAACTCGGCGCGCGCGGCGCGGCGCTCGTCCGTATCGACCATCGGCATCGGGAAGCCGGGGGCCAGCAGCTCGTTGAGCAGGAAGTAGTTCTGCAGCGAGTGGAACGTCTGGAACTGCCGCTCGAACGGGATCATCTCGGCGCACGACGGATCGAAGTTGCCGTCGATCGCGGGGACGATCACGACGTCGACCGGGCTCGGTTCCGTATACAGCTCCCAGGTCGGCATCTCGCCGAAGAACTTCTCCACGGCGCGGTCCGGCGCGGCCTTGTCGGCCCGCTCGGTCCCCACGTTCCGCTTCTTGAGGAACGGGTGCTTCGAGCCATCGACGACCCGGCCGTCGTCGGCGATGACCGTCGTCTCGGTCGACACGAGGAGCGCGCCGCGCCGGCAGGCCTCGATCTGGCCCATCGACTTGCCGTGGTTGGACTCGCCGCCCAGGAACAGGACCGTCTTGTCGTGGTAGCGGACCGCCGAGGCGTGGAACGGGTGCAGACCCGCGGACTCCAGCCGCAGCGCGAGCATCGTCACGACGACCTTCTGCATCGGCCCGGACGGCCAGTCGCCGGTGAACGTCATCTGGCGGCCGTCGTAGGCGATGCCCTTGGGCGCGTCGCGGTCCCAGACGATGTCGGGCTCGAGCAGCACGACGTCCGGCGCGATCCGGACGTCGGCCAGCCGGTAGTCGAGGAAGTCCTTGTCGGCGAGGGCGTCGTCGACCGGGTCCGACCCGTGGACGTCGATCCGCAGGCGGGCCGGCCCCGCCACGAACTCCTGCGACAGCTGCGGGGCGCTGATCATCGGCCGATCGCCGCCGTCTCGCCCGACCGTCGCTCCCGCCGTTCCCGTCCTCGTCTCCGTGGCCAGGACCTCGACCGTCCCATGCGTGCCGTCGACCCGGATCCGATCGCCGGTCGCGATCCGCTTCGTCGCGACCGACGTGCCGATGACCGCCGGGATCCCGAACTCGCGCGCGAGCACGGCCGGGTGCGAGGTCGTCCCGCCCGTGTCGGTCACGAGACCGGCGATCTTCGTGAACAGCACGACCCACGCCGGGTTCGTCATCTGGCACACGAGGATGTCGCCATCGCGGACCTGGTCGAACTCGTCGACGGTCATGACGACCCGCGCGATCCCCTCGATCGTGCCGGGCGAGCCGGCGATGCCGCTGATCTGTCGCTCGTCGGCGGACTGTTCGCGGTGGAACCGCTCGGGATAGCCCCAGTTGACGAGGTACGGGAAGGCCAGCTGCGACGGGGTCACCGTCCCGACCCAATCCCGAGGGTGCACCTTCCCGGCGGCATCGCGCTCCGCGCGCCGGGTCGCCACCAGCGACCGCGCATCGATGGCCTCGCCGTTCCCGATGAGCATCCGCAGCTCGTTGTAGCGCAGGAACAGGACGTCGTCGGGTTGGTCGAGCCGGCCGGCCTCGACGAGCTTGCGCCCGACCGCCAGCAGCACGAGCCGGACGTGGGCGTTGGCGCCCTGGTCGATGTAGAAGTGGTGGTCCGGGGTGAGCGGCGCCATCCGCAGGTTGACCTCGTTGGCGGCGCGCATCCCCTCGAGCGCGTCGCCCTCCAAGCCGTCGAGGATCTGGTCCGAGGCCTCCTCGATGTCGCGGCGCATCGCCGCGATCGCGGTCGGGAAGTCGTAGTCGCTCGCGAGGTAGCCGCGGACCAGCTCGAGGACGGGCCCCATCTCCTCCCGAACCGTGGGGAAGATGAACTCGTGGCTCCAGACCGCGTGCCAGCCGAACTCGCGCTGGTACGGCTCGATCCGCTCGGCGATGAACCGCCGCCCGCGATCACTGCTTCGGAGCGCCTCGACGATCGCCTTGGTGTCCTCGGGCTCGAACGCCGCCCGGAGCTCGGGATCGTCCCGGACCTCGTTCTTCAGGCGCCATAGCGCTTCGATCGAGTCCCAGTTCCGGTCCGAGGCGGAGTTCTGGAGCCGACCCAGGAGCTCCTCGTCGACCGATCCGCGAGTCTGCTCCATGACCGCGCGCAGCTTCAAAGTGGCCGACAGCTGGGCGAAGTTGAGCATCCAGTGGATCTTCCAGTGCCGATCGTGGATGTCGATGGCGTCCTCGAGCAGCGTCGCCGTTTCGGCCAGCGACATCTGCGGCGCGTCTGTCGAGCTGCTCCTCGAGGTACGCGAAGTTGCGCTGCATCTCGGGGACGAGGCGGTCATGCCACCAGTCGGCGAAATGCTGCCCGTAGACCGGCAGGACGGTGTCGAGGTAGGCGCCCATCCCCGTGGCGAACGCGGCGTCGCGCGGCACGCGCGCCTGGTAGCGCGAGCTGTATTCGGTGCCCTCGATGTGGAGGTCGGGATCGGCCGGGATCGCGGTCGTGTAGACGTAGCCGTTGACGTTCTTGGCCAGCCAATCGACCGCGAACGGCGTGCCGAACCGCCGGAACATGTGATCGCAGCTGAGCCACCAGCCGCCGATGTCGAAGAACATCGGGCTGACCGGGTGCGGGATGTGCAGGTCGTCGTAGACCCAGAAGAACCCCTTCTCCGCCTCCGATGCCCAGTCCACGGGGAACGTCTCGTCCCCGAGGAACTGGCCGAGGACCTCCTCCCCTTCCGCCACGGCCTCCTCCTGCGCTGACGTCGCCTAGGTCAGGCGCGGGCTTCGGTCACCTTGACTTCCTCGGGGGCGACGCCGGCCTTCTCCGCGAGAGCCTTGCGGGCCTTGTCCCAGTCCGAGCGGAACTGGACGATGCCCTTGTCGGTGAGCGGGTGGTGGACCATCTGCTGGAGGATCTTGAACGGCAGCGTCGCGATGTGCGCCCCGGCGAGCGCGGCCTGCGTCATGTGGACCGGGTTGCGGATCGACGCCGCGAGCACCTCGGTGTCGAGCTCATGGATCGCGACGATCTCGGCGAGCTCGCGGACGACGATCATCCCGTCCTGGTTGATGTCGTCGAGCCGTCCGACGAACGGCGACAGGAGGCTTGCACCCGCCTTCGCCGCGAGCAGTCCCTGGTTGGCCGTGAAGATCAACGTGCAGTTGGTCTTGATCCCCTCTTCCGCGAAGCGGCTCATCGCCTCGAGGCCTTCCTCGCTCATCGGGACCTTGACGACGATGTTCGGGGCGATCTTCGCGAACGCCCGGCCCTCGGTGAGCATCCCGTCGACCTCTTCGGCGACGACCTCTGCCGAGACGGGACCGCTGGTGATCGAACAGATCTCCTTGAGCACGTCCTCGTAGGACATGCCACTCGTCTTGCTGAACAGCGTCGGATTGGTGGTCACGCCGTCGAGCACGCCCCATTTGGCGACGGTTCGGATCTCATCGATATCGGCGGTGTCCAGGAAGATCTTCATGGCGGGCGGCTCCGGCTAGGGCGAAGGGGACCGGATTCTACGCTCGTTGCCGCTCCACGGGCCTATCGAGAACGTGAAGCGGGCCTGTGGAAACGTGAAGCGGGCCCGCGATGCGGGCCCGCTCTCTGAGGTTGGGGTGGTTGATCGGGCTAGCGGTCCAGCAGCGGATCCGGGCCCGGACTATCGACAACGATGCTGCCCGACGTCCGCAGCGCCGCGCTGGCTTGCGTCATCCGGACATCGACCTTCGTGCGAGACAGCGTCAGGATTACGTGCGCGGCCGCATCCGACATCTCGTCGAGACCCGTCTTCCGAACGCCGTATTGGTGCCCGCGAAGGTGTCGCACGCGAGGTGGTAGCAGTCGTCGTACTGTGTACCGGTCGTGCCGCCGTAGGTCGGCCTGCTGCGCGGAGGTCTTGATCCCTTCTGCGCCGGTGAACAAGCCACCAGCCGGGATCCCGGCCGCGATGAACGGGCCGTAATCGGACCGCCCGTCGAACGGCGTCGGATCATTGGCGAGCCCCATCGCATTGAAGTAGTCGACGAACAGGGTTTCGAGGTAGGCGGAGCCCGCGGGTCCCGTGGTGCCCTGACCGGGAATGGAATTGTCTCCGTCGTAGACGAATCGGACGTAATTTGGCGAGCCGACCATGTCGAAGTTGATCATCGCCATGATCTTGTCGCGCTCGGCCTGGCTCAGCGAATTGACATACGCCGCCGATCCAAGCAGTCCGAATTCCTCGGCGCTGAACCAGATGAACCGGATCTTGTTCCGCGGTGTCGCTGCCTGCGCGGCATAGGTCTCGGCGATCTCGAGGATCCGTCGAGGAACCGGAACCGTTGTCGTTGATCCCGGGACCGCGCGGGACGCTGTCGAGGTGGGCGCCGACGACGACGACGCGGTTCGGGTCGCCGCCTGGCGTTTCGGCGATGACGTTGTGGGTGGTCCGCGTCTCCTCGACGCGATCGATCGCGGATGGTCACCGTCGAGCCGGTGGCGCCGGTCGTGATGCCGTTGCGCAAGATCCTGGCCCAAGGCGAGCGTGGTCCCGACGGCGGGGCCGTGCGTCCCTGCTCCGAGGGTCCCATTGATGACCGCGACGCGGCCGCGTCACCGCCGTCGTTGAAGATGATCGCGGCGACGGCGCCGGCCGCGATCGCGTTATCGGTCTTCTGGCCGAACGTGCAGGTCCCGCGCTGCATGAGCGCGATGGAGCCAGCCGGCATGCCGGCGAAGTCGGCCGCCTCGCAGCCCGACGTCGTCGCGCCGGGGCCGGTGCATTCGGCAGGACGAGGTCGACCGCCCACACGGCCCTGGTCGTGGACGCGATCGAACCCGAGAACGTCATCGTCGCGAAGTCGTTGCCGTCGACATAGGTCGTCGGCGTCGGGCTGGTCTGCTGCAGCGTCGGCGGCGTGGCGTCGGCGTTGAACAGGAATTGGAATGCCTGGGTCGTCACGTTGTAGCCGGCGGCCGTCATCTTGTTGACGACATAGTCGCGCGATGCGACGAAGCCGGGCGAGCCGGCCACGCGGTTGCCGCCATTGGCATTCGAGAATGACTGCAAGGCGGCCTGGTGTTCGCGGATCCCTGCCAAGCGTCACGGCCTTGCGGAATCCCTTGGACTCGCTCAGGTCGTCGGCTGCGGCCGAACCTGCGACGAGCGCGACCGCGACCAATGCCGCGACGAACGCGGCGGGCGGCCTGATTCGCGAAGAGCGCATACCCACTCCTCCTTGGGCTACGCGCCGCGGGGCCAGGAGCGATCGCCTGAAGGCCGCGGGATTGCGGTGCAGGCTAGGGATGGGGCGTCGGCCCGCGGGGCACACAGCCATCGGTGCTCCACACAATTCCGGGCGGTGGAGCGTTCCTCCACCCTAGCGCGGGCTCACCCGGCGCGCCGGACGGCTCCTGCACGGGTGGTGCCACCGGTCAACGGAGTTCGCGGCGCTCCCGCGTGGTCGCCGACGCACACGAGGCGAGCACCGTTCCCTGTAGCCCAACCACGGCGACGTCCTAAGGGTCGCGCGGCTCCTGGGGGAGCAGCGCGACCGGCCGATCCGTCCTCTTCAACGGGCCGAGCCGACGGCGCACGCCGCGACGCCCGCCCCCGGACGTTCGCCAGGCCGCCCTCGATCGCCCACGCCGGAATCCGCCAGTCGCGGTCCATCGGCCCGTCGAGGCCGCGCCGGAACAGGAGGAATCGATCGGCGTCGGTCATCGACGCGAGGAGACGCAACGCACCGTTCGCCTCCAGGATCTCGAGGATCGGCGCGAAGACCGTGTCGTACCAATGGCGGGCTCCCTCCTCCGGTGACACCAGCCGGCCCTCCGATCGAGAGAAGTCGAGCGTGTGGGCCTTCACCGACTCCTGCAGCTCCAGGTACCCGTCCGGATCCGAGAGCGCGAAGCGCCGCCGTGGCAGGGCGACGTCGAGCCCGGTCACGCGGCGGAACCGACGCTCCTGGGCAGTCGCGCGGATCGACGCCATCGTCGTCCCCGGGCGCGAGGTGCAGGTCGGTCTCGAATCGGTCGACGTTGGCCTCGACGTCCTTCCGTCCCGCGGCGATCGCCATCGCCAGGCGCTTGTGCCCGTCCTCCACGAAGTACGCGTGATCGACCTGCAGCAGCGAGATCGGCATGTCGATGACGGCCGGGTTGGCCGCTCGCTCCGCGATGGCGGCGCGAAGCCGCTTGCCCCGTGGCCGGAAACAGCCGTCGAAGTCCGCCACCCGTCCGACGGACCCGATGATCTCCGCCACAGGGACCTCGCGGCGGCCGGCCGGCAGGCGGGTCATGAGCCCGAGCCGGCGACGGACCTCCTCGAAGGGGAGGAGATCCGGCCGGTCGCAGCCTCGAAGCGTGACCATCGGCCGTCGTACCGGCGACGCCCGTCAGCTCGGGACGGCGGCGTCCTGGCGCGATGGCTCGGCGATGGCCTTGGGGCGCTCCTCGACCCGTGCCTGCAGCACCGGCTCGCGACCGTCGGCGACGGCGATCGCCGCCGCGACGAAGCCGTCGAACAGCGGGTGCGGCCGCTCCGGTCGGGACTTGAACTCCGGGTGGAACTGGCTCGCCACGAACCACGGGTGGTCCGCAAGCTCGACGATCTCGACCAGCCGGCCGTCGGGCGATTGGCCCGACAGGACCATGCCCGCCGCCTCGAGCGTCTGGCGATAGCGGTTGTTCACCTCGAAGCGATGGCGATGGCGCTCGTAGATGACCTCCTGGCCGTAGACCGCCGCCGCCTTCGAGCCCGGGGTGAGCCGTGCGGGGTAGAGGCCGAGGCGCATCGTCCCGCCTTTGTCCTCCATGTCGCGCTGGTCGGGCATGAAGTCGATCACCGGATGCTCGGTGAACATGTCGAACTCGGTCGAGTTGGCATCCGACGTGCCGATCACGTCCCGGGCGAACTCGATGACCGCGCACTGCAAGCCGAGGCACAGGCCGAGGTACGGGATCTTGTGGTCGCGCGCGTAGTGCGCGGCGAGGACCTTGCCTTCGATGCCGCGATGGCCGAAGCCACCGGGGACCAGCACGCCCGCGACGCCGTCGAGCGCGTCGTGGAGGTTCTCTTTCGTGAGGCTCTCGGAGTCGACCCAGCGCACCTTCGCGTCGACGCCGTGCGCCCACGCTGCGTGCTTGAGGGCCTCGGTGACCGAGAGGTAGGCGTCCGGCAGCTCGATGTACTTGCCGACGAGACCGATCTCGAGCGACGGCTTCGGGGCCTTGATCCGCTCGACCAGCGTGCGCCAGCCCTCGAGGTCCGGCTCCGCGTCGGGATCGCCGATGCCCAGTTCGCGGACGATGAGCTTGCCGAGCCCGGCGGCCTCGAAGAGCAGCGGGACCTCATAGATCGAGTCGGCGGTCTCGGCCGGGATGACGGCCTCCGGCGACACGTCGGTGAAGAGCGCGATCTTCTCGCGGATCTCGTCGCTGACCGGCCGGTCGGAGCGAAGGACGATCACGTCGGGCTGGATGCCGATGCCGCGCAGCTCCTTGACGGAGTGCTGCGTGGGCTTGGTCTTCAGTTCGCCAGTGGCGGCCAGCTCGGGGAGCAACGTGACGTGGACGTACATGACGTTCGCGCGTCCGACGTCCTTGCGCATCTGGCGGATCGCCTCGAGGAACGGGAGGCTCTCGATGTCGCCGACCGTGCCGCCCACCTCGACGATCACGACGTCCGGATCGCCGTCCCGGGCGACGCGCCCGATGCGCTCCTTGATCTCGTTGGTGATGTGCGGGATGACCTGGACCGTGCCGCCGAGGTAGTCGCCGCGGCGCTCCTTGGCGATGACCGCCTGGTAGATCCGCCCCGTCGTGACGTTGCTCAGCTGGCTGAGGTTGGCGTCGATGAAGCGCTCGTAGTGGCCGAGGTCGAGGTCGGTCTCGGCGCCGTCGTCGGTGACGAACACCTCGCCGTGCTGGTACGGCGACATCGTGCCCGGGTCGACGTTGATGTAGGGGTCGAGCTTCAGGATGCTCACCCGCAGGCCTCGGGCCTTGAGGATCCGGCCGATGCTGGCCGCGGTGATTCCTTTGCCGAGACTGCTCGCGACGCCGCCGGTCACGAAGACATACTTCGACATGGGTCAGGGTTTCCTCCGGGGTTTTTCTGATGCTACAGAAAAGTCGCCCCGGACGCGAATCGCGGACCGTCGCGGGCGTGTGGCCGAGCCCCTCGTCGGCGGCTTGACCCCCTGGAACATGACGTGTTACGAACTCGGGCTGGGCGCCGGCATGTCGCGCAAGAAACCACGTTCCTGCCCGCCGATTGGCACCCGTGGCGTTACGGATGGCGGAGGAACGCCATTCCAAGCCTCGTCGCTCGCGCCTCGGGTGTCGGACGTAACACGTGATGTTCCAACCGAGCTTCGATCGCGGCGGATTGGAACGTGGCGCGTTCCAACCTCACACCGGAGGCGGCCACGACCCCGGCGGCGGATCCACGAGGCCCTCGCCCCAGACTTCGGGGCCGCAGAACCAGCCGCGCGGCGGTGGGGCGCCGGCCGGTACGGGCACGAGCGACGAGGGATCGTCCCTCCACGCGGCAAGGGTCGCCGCGAGCCACGCGTCGATCTCGCTGAACGCGGTCCAGCGGTGGAACGGCCAGCCAGCCTCGAGGCAGATCCGTTCGAGCGAGCGCTTGGCGAAGACCACGTCGCTGTAGCCGGCCGCGTAGCGGTCGCTCTCACCGTCGCCGATGTACACGACCTGCCGGCCCGTGGCCCGATGGGCGAGCACGCGCTGGCGCTTGCACGTGCCGCAGACGAGACACGTCGGATGCCCGTTCGGGAACTCGATCGAGGCGCGTCGGCCCGAGAACGTCGTCCGCGCGGTCACGATCGGCAGGTCGCCGACGCCCAGCGCCTCGAGGGCCGGCTCGATGAAGAAGCCGTAGCCGTCCGACACGATCTCGACCGGGATGCCGGCGTCCCTCGCCCGACGTGCGAAACCCACGAAGCCCGGGTCGTGCGGCTGGGCGGCGGCCGTGGCCCGGAGCACCGCCGGGTCGGCGTCGATCAACGACACCTCCCAGGCGAGCAGACGGCGGGAGCCCATCCGCCCGGCGTCGTAGCTGGCCTCCTCGTCCTCCCAGACACCGGCGACGTGCTCCGCGAGGATCTGCTCGGTCACGTCGGTCAGCGAGATGGTGCCGTCGTAGTCGATCAGGATCGACATCGGCGGCAGCCCGTCCGCAAGCGGCGGGACGACCGGGGCCTGGTGCGCGCGCGATCCGTCGGTCATCGGGCTCATCCGTGCCGGGCGGCGACCCGCCCGGTCGAGACGACGCCCAGCGCGTGAGCGCGACGCCGGCCACGATGATCGCGCCCCCGACGACCTGCGCCGGTCGGATCGGTTCGCCCAGGAATACGTATGCCAGTACGACCGCCATGGCCGGCACGAACGACTGCAGCGTGATGACCCGGGTCGGTCCGAGCAGACGGACGCCGTTGAACACGACGACGTTCGCGATCGCGGCCGCGAGGATCCCCGAGTACGCGATGGCCAGCACGACCGGGACCAACCGCCCGGCGGCGACGAGGTCGAGGGCGCCGGGAGCGAGCAACTGCGCCATGCCGAGCGGGAACAGCACGATCGTGCCCCCGATGGTCGCCCAGGTCGTCAGCACCAGCGGCGAGTGGCGGCGCAACACCGGCGCGGCGAACGCCGTGTAGCTCGCCCAACACGCCGCCGCGGCGAGGGTCAGCGCACTCCCCACCGCCGAGCCCGACAGCGAGATCCCGACGCCGGCCGCGATCACCACCACGACACCGAGGAACGACAGGAACGCGCCCGCGAACTTCAGCGGCGTCAGCGTGTCGCCACCGCTGGCGACCGCAAGGACCGCGACCAGCACCGGGGTCGAGGCGATGATCAGCGCGCTGTCGCCCGCCGGGATCAACTGGAGACCGGTCGTCCACAGGATCTGGTACAGCCCGAAGCCGAACCCACCAAGGACCAGGATCCGCCGCGTGTCCGGTCGCGGGAGTCGGATCGAGCCTTCCGACCAGCGCAGGATCGCCAGCAGCGCGATGGACGCCAGGCCGTACCGGAGGAAGGTGAACGCGACCGGCGGCAGCGTCGCGATCGCGTCCTTGACGACGATGAAGTTCGCCGCCCAGACGACCATGACCGCGAGGACGGCGGCCTCCGCGAACCGTCGATCGACCGCGAAGCGGGTGGATGCCGAGGTGTCGGGGGACAGTCGGACGCCCGCCGAGGTGTCGGCGGGCGTCGGTCTGCTGGTCGGCAGGTCGGGGTCGGTCAGCCGACCCGCTGGTCGATCAGGCGTCGCTGGCGTCGCGATCGAGCTCGAGCAGCTCTTCGTCGTCCTCTTCGGTCAGCTTCAGCCAGACGAACAGCCCCGCGAGCACCGCGAGCGGGATGACGATCAATGCCGCGAGCGTGATCCCGAGGGCGACGGCGACGGTCTTGAGAGCCTTCATGGGCGATACCTCCGATTACGCGCTGGTCGTGGTGCTCCGGCCGGCACCCGGGATCGAGACCGGTTGGCGCAAGCCCGGGCCCTTGGCGACCATCGAGTTGATGTCCTCGCGCGTGAATTCGGCGAGGACGTGATGGCTGCCGGCCTGGCCGGAGAGCAGCAGGCGGACGACGAACGCACCGTCCTGCTCGAAGAAGAAGACGTCCCGTGGTTTCTGCTCGTCCATGTACCGCCCGAGGACGCGGAATGCCGTCTCGTAGTACCCGGCGTCGTGGGCCGGCCCTGGGGCGGCGCGACCCCGTCGGGCTGCGGCCTCATCCATGAACCGCGCGATGTCGTCGTCGAGGAAGGTCAGGGTCTCCTTGACCTGGGAGCCCATCGAATCCGACCACGCGCCTGCCGACGCGCCGGTGACGACCAGCCCCTGCACGATGAACCCGTCAGGCGCCTCGACGAGGAGGACGTCCTTCATGCCGCGCTGATCGAGGAAGGCGCCGATCGACCGGAAGACCTCCTCGAAGTCCTGCCGCGGGCTCCCCTCGTAGATGCGCATCTGCGGCAGTCCTCCTGCGGGACCGGGTGGGCTGAGACGACCCACGGCATCACCGGCCGATGCCGCTCAGGACGGAATACCCCCGGTTCGGCGAGTGTAGCGAGCGCCCGTTGCGGCGGCAATACAATTCGAGCTAGGCGAGACTCAGCAGGGCGGCAGCGAGCGATCCGGCCACACGAGCGTTGTTCACGATCAGGGCGGTGTTCGCGGGTACCGATCGGCCATCCGTGAGCGTCGCGATCCGTGCCAGCAGCCACGGCGTGAGCGCCGGCCCGACGATCCCCGCTGCCTCGGCGTCGGCGACGGCCCGCTCGACCGCGTCCCGTGCCACGTCGTCGGGGAGTGCCTGGTCGTCGGGCACGGGCACGCACACCAGCACGCCGCTGCCAAGCCCGAGACCGAGGTGCGTGCCGACGATCCGCGCCGCCGCGGCGACATCCGAGGCGACCGCCGGCGACGGGATCCCCGATGACCGCGCGAAGAAGCCCGGCACCTCCGACTGGCCGATCGTCACGACCGGCACGCCCCGCGTTTCGAGGTATTCGAGGGTCGCCGGCACGTCGAGCAGGGCCTTGGGCCCGGCACACACGACCGCCATCGCCGTGCGGCCCAGCTCATCGAGGTCCGACGAGATGTCGAACGACGCGGCCGCTCCCCCAGCGCTGGCGTCGAGCGCGCCGCGATGCACGCCGCCGATCCCGCCGGTCGCGAATGCGCGGATCCCGGCCGCGAACGAGGCGATCATCGTGGCCGAGACCGTCGTCGCGGCCCAGCCGCCCTCGGCAAGGGCGACGGCCAGGCTTGGTCGGGCGGCCTTCCGCACGGATCCGTGTGGCGCGGTGGCCAAAGCCTCGAGCTCCGACTCGCTGAGCCCGACCAGCAATCGACCGTCGCGCACGGCCACGGTGGCCGGCACCGCCCCGGGTGTCTCGCGAACCGCGGCCTCGGAGGCGGCGGCGACCTCGACGTTCTGCGGGTATGGCAGCCCGTGGCTGATGAGCGTCGACTCGAGCGCCACGACGGGCCGGCCTTCCCCCAGGGCAGCGGCGACCTCCGTGGCGATGACCAAGCGATCGCGCACGGACTGTGCGGTCGAGGCCGCTGGGAACGAGCGGGTTGCCACCCCGGAAGCCTAGCGCCGCGACTACGCTGTCGCGCATGCCCGCTCGCCGCCCGATGACACCCGACGACATCCGCCGCATCGTGGTCGTCGAGGAACTCGACCTGTCGATCGATGGGCGTATGGCTGTGGTCGTCCACCGATCGATCCAGAAGAACCGCTACATCAGCCACCTCTTCTCGATCGACCTGTCGTCGGCTCGTGAGGTCCCCACGCCGCGCCAACTGACGCGTGGCACGACCCGCGACACGTCGCCGCGCCTCTGCCCGGATGGACACACGCTCGCGTTCATCCGCCGCGACCCCAGCGACGACAATTCGGTCGCCTCGATCGCGCTCATCGACCTGCGATCCGGATCGGTGCGGATGGCGCGGATCGGCGCTCATGGTGCCGTCGGGGAGGTGGCGTGGTCCCCTGACGGGCGACGGCTCGCCTTCACCGCCGAGGTCGATCCGCCGAGGTTCATCAGCGGCAAGACGCGCCCGATCGCGCGGCGCGGCAAGGACGACAGCGATCCCCCGACCGCACGTCGCATCACCCGCACCGACTGGCGCTGGGACGAGGAGGGCCACCGAGACCGCTGGTCACACCTGTTCGTGCTCGATCGACCTGGGAGCCCACCGCGCCAGGTCACGAGCGGCGACTGGGGTGTCGCCGACATCACCTGGCACCCGGACAGTCGGACCATCGCGTTCACGTCGGATCGCGGTGATGCGCCGGATATCCACCCGCGGACGACGATCTGGGCGGTCGACGTCGATAAGGTCCGTGCCAAGCCCCGCGAAGTCCTGGCCCCAGGCGGCTGGGCGACGCACCCGGCGTGGTCGCCGGACGGTCGCTGGATCGCGGCGCAGGGCGTCATGGAAGCGGACCCGATCGACGACGTCAGCCCTGGGGTCATGGTCGGCCGGTCGAAGGGCGCGGAGCCGCCGCGCCTCCTCGGGCCCGAACTCGATCGACCGGTCGGCAACTGGCTGGATTGCGATCTCAACGGTTGGGTCGTCTACGGCCGGAGCGGCCCGTTCTGGCTGGACGACCGCCGGCTCGTGGCGGTCATCTCGGACCGTGGCCGCTCGCATCCCCGGGTCTTCGACCTGGACGGCGGAGCGAGCCCGACACGCCTCACCGACGGCGACACCACGACCCACACGATCGCCGTCAGCCGGACCGGCGTCGTCGCGATGCTCCAGACCGAGGGCACGCGGGCCATGGAGCTCACCACGGTCGAGGCAGGCACGGAACGGCGACCGGCACGGACCCGGTCGCGCCTCGGCTCGCGCTGGCAGGACGCCTTCGAGCTGCCCGAGATGCACTGCATCGAGGCGCCCGGACCCGGCGGCCCGATCGACGTGTGGATCGCGTCCCCGGCCGGCTCCAGCCGGAGGAAGGCGCCGCTCCCTTCGATCGTCAGCATCCACGGCGGGCCGCTCGGCGCGTGGTCACCGAGCCCGCACATCGAGGTGTTCCTGCTCACCGCGGCGGGCTATCGCGTGATCCTGCCGAACATCCGCGGCTCGGCGACGTACGGCGGCGACTGGATCCGGCCCCAGCTCGGCGATACGGGCGGTGTCGATGCCGCCGACGTCCACGCCGCGGTCGATCACGTCGTCGGTGCCGGGCTGGCGGACGCGGACCGACTCGGGGTGATGGGCCTCAGCTACGGCGGGTTCATGGTCAACTGGCTCGTCGGCACCACCGACCGCTTCCGCGCCGCGGTGTCCGAGAACGGGGTGACGAACCAGATCAACACCTGGGCCAACTCAGACAGCGGGCCCGAATACAACCGGGCCGCGCTGCTCGGCAACCCGCTGTCGCCCGAGGGCATCGACAAGCTCTGGCGCCAGTCACCCCTGCGAAACGTCGCCAGCGTCCACACCCCCCTGCTGATGCTCCAGGGCGAGGACGACCGCCGTTGCCCGGCCGCCGACAACGAGCAGTTCTTCATCGCGCTGCGGCACCTCGGCCGGACCGTCGAGTACGTGCTCTACCCCGGCGAATCCCACGTCTACGCCGCGTCTGGCCGGCCGGATCGCCGGATCGACCGGATGCAGCGGATGCTCGACTGGTTCGACCGGTACCTGCGCTGAAGGACGTTCGGACACCCACGAGTG
The DNA here is from genome assembly GCA_963788235.1 of uncultured Chloroflexia bacterium. Lineage (GTDB taxonomy): Bacteria > Chloroflexota > Limnocylindria > Limnocylindrales > CSP1-4 > SPCO01. Next base: position 478,168 of record CAWBFV010000008.1, read on the forward strand.
GCCCGACCTCGGCATCGCGCGGGGTGGACAGGGCGGGCATCATCGGTCGATGACCCAGTTGCGACGCTGCCTCCGTCGATCGTGGCCCGCGGCGGTCGCCGCGATGCTCGCCCTCCTCCTCGTCGGCCCGGTGTCGGCCTCGGCCGTCGACGAGTTCCCCAAGGGCTTCGAGGGGTATCACACGTACCACGAGCTGTGGGGCGATGCGAAGGCGATCGTCGCGGCGCATCCGTCCATCGCCCAGCGGTTCAGCGTCGGGACGACCTACCAGGGTCGATCGATGTGGGCGCTGAAGATCTCGGACAACGTCGGCATCGATGAGAACGAGCCCGAGGTGCTCTACGACGGTGGCACGCACGCCGATGAGCACATGGGCGTCGAGATGGCGCTCCGGATCGCGCACTGGTTCGCCGACGGCTACGGCCACGACCCGCGGATCACGAGCATCGTCGACAGCCGTGAGATCTGGGTGATCATCAACGTCAACCCGGACGGCAGCGAGTACGACATCGCCAACGGGCACTTCCACTACTGGCGCAAGAACCGCCAGCCGACCCCGGGGACGGGCTACATCGGCACCGACCTCAATCGGAACTTTGGCTACAAATGGGGCGGTGGCGGGCGGACGAGCAGCAATCCCGCCGCGATCACGTACCGTGGCCCGTACGCGTTCTCGGCCCCCGAAACCCGCGCGATCCGCGACTTCCTGGCCAGCCGGGTCGTCAACGGCATCCAGCAGATCCGAACGCACATCACGTTCCACGAGGCCGGTCGCCTGGTGATGTGGCCATACGGCTACACCTACGCGAACGTGCCGGGCGACATGACGACGTCCGACCGCGCCGCGCTCGTCCACATCGGCAAGGCGATGGCCGCCAGCAACGGCTACAAGCCCGAGCAGGCGAGCGACCTGTACATCAGCTCGGGCACGACCCGCGACTACGCGTACGGCATGTACCGGATCTTCTCGTACACGTTCGAGATGTCGAACGGCGACTACCTCGACGACTCGCGGATCATCAGTGAGACCGGTCGCAACAAGAACGCGATCCTCTACCTCGCCGAGCGGGCCTGGTGCCCGATGTCCGTGCTTGGTGAGCCGTACCGGACCGCCCGCTGCGGCGCGTTCGACGACGACGCCGAGGTGCGCAAGGGCTGGGCGTCGAACCCCGACGGCACCGACACCGCGACCACCGGCCGGTTCGGACGCGTGGACCCGCAAGCGACCTCCTCGAGCGGGCCGAAACAGCTCGGCACGGTCCCGTCCGGCTCGCGTGCTTACGTGACCGGCGGACCCGCCGGAGCCAACGCCAACGCCAACGACCTCGATGGGACGACGACGCTGCGCTCCGTCCCGATCAGGCTTCCCGCGACGGCCGGCCAACGGCTGTTCTTTCGGTACGTGTTCGCCCACGGCGCCAACTCGTCGTCTGCCGACAAGCTGGTCGCGAGCATCGAGGACTCCGGCGGGCACCGCACTCCGGTCGTCACGTTCTCCGGTTCGGCGACCGACGTCGATGGCGCCTGGAAGTCCGTCTACGCCCCAGTCGATGCCTGGAAAGGCCAAACCATCCGGATCGTGTTCGAGGCCACCGATGCCGCAGCCGACAGCCTCGTAGAGATCGAGCTCGACGACATCCGGATCACCCGCGGCGCCTAACTCCAGTCCGAGCCGGATCTCTCGAGCCAGCGGCGCCTGGTCCCTCTCGGCCGGAGTTCCCCCGCAAGCGGCAGAGGACGGGGCGGGCGCGGCCCGCGCAAAGGGAGCGTTAGCGTAGCCGCAGCAAGCGGAGCGACCGGCGCGCGGGGCGCGTCCGCCCCCACACTCCGCTTAGGCGATGGACAACTCCGGCCGAGTCGATCTCAGCTGCCGCGCCGCTGCCCGGTGGCCAGCGAGCGCCGCCCGCTGGAGCGATGCCGGCAACGACCGCCCGGCCCGCCGCGACGTGAACCACGTCACGAGGAACCCAGCGTCGAACGCGTCGCCCGCCCCGGTCGAGTCGGTCGCGTTGATGTGCTCGGTGGCGACCTCGAAGCGCAGGTTGGCGTCGCGGTCGCGGGCCATGACCGTGGCCCCCTTCGACCCCCGTTTGACGACGGCGACCGGCGCGACCTCGAGCAAGCCCTCGACCGCGTAGCGGCCCAGCAAGCCCTCGGCTTCGGACGCCGTCGCGAACAGCAGATCCGGCGCGATCTCCTCCAGCATCCCTCGGGCGGCGCGCCGACCGCGGGCGAGGAGCGGTCCGATCGATGCGAGATCGATGCTCACTGCCGCACCCGCCTCGCGGGCCAGCTCGATCGCGCGCCGGCCGGCGAGGCTCAACGGCTCGTCGAGCAGGGAATACACCGGCAGATGCACGGCGTCGGCGCGGGCGAACCACGCCGCCTTGAGGTCCGACGCTCGCAGCTGGAGCGCCGCGCCCCGATCGGTCACGAACGAGCGCTCGCCGTCCGGTGAGACGAGGACGCCGATCCGTCCGGTCCGGGCGCCAGGGACGCGGACGACGCGGGCCGTCGCTCCATCCGACCGGAGCGTCTGGACCAGCGCCCGGCCCGCAGGATCGCGCCCTACCGCCGCGACCATCGATACGCCGCCACCGAGCCGCGCGATCCAGCGCGCGGTGGTCGCCGCCGACCCTCCCTGGACGAGCCGGACCTGTCCCGGGACGTCGGTTCCGTGCTCGAGGGCTCGTTCCGGGGCGAGCACGACGTCGACCACGAGGTCACCGACCACCACGATCCGCGGCCGGCCCGGCGAGCGGCGCGGGCGCGGCGGACGGAGCGACGGCATGGCTTCGAGGATACCCCGCGAAGCGACCTACAATGGCTGCTCAAGGCGTCTCACTCGTCCCCTGCGTCGACGCCCCATCGGAGTCCCGCCCATGACCGCCGTGACGACCGATCTCGACGAACTCTGCATCAACACGATCCGCACGCTCGCGATCGATGGCGTGCAGGCCGCCAACTCCGGGCACCCGGGCGCACCCATGGGCGCCGCGCCGATGGCCTACGTCCTGTGGACGCGGTTCCTGCGCCACGCGCCGACGCACCCCGACTGGCCGGACCGCGACCGCTTCGTGCTGTCGGCCGGGCACGCCTCGATGCTGCTGTACTCGCTGCTGCACCTCACCGGCTACGACCTGCCGCTCGACGAGCTGCTGCACTTCCGGCAGTGGGGATCGAAGACACCCGGGCACCCGGAGTACGGGCTCACGCCAGGCGTCGAGGCGACGACCGGTCCGTTGGGCCAGGGCTTTGCGAACGCCGTCGGGATGGCGATCGCCGAGCGGCGACTGGGCGCCGAGTTCAACCGCGACGGGCACGAGATCGTTGACCACTGGACGTACGTGATCGCCTCGGATGGCGACCTCCAGGAGGGCATCGCCTCCGAGGCCGCCTCGCTGGCCGGCCACCTGCGCCTCGGCAAGCTTGTCGTGCTGTACGACGACAACGGGATCCAACTCGATGGGCCGACCTCGATGGCCTGGTCGGAGGACGTCCCAAAGCGCTTCGAGGCGTACGGCTGGCACGCGTCCCGGGTCGAGGACGGCAACGACCTGGCGGGGATCGAGGGCGCGATCACGGCGGCGCGGCTCGAGGAACGCCCGAGCCTCATCGCGGTCCGCACCCACATCGGGTTCGGGAGCCCGAACAAGCACGACTCGCAGAAGGCGCACGGCGCGCCGCTCGGCCCCGAGGAGGTCCGCCTGACCAAGGAGGCATACGGCTGGGACCCGGATCGGTCCTTCTACGTCCCGGCCGATGCGCTCCGGGTCTTCCGCCAGGCCGTCCCGGACGGCGAGGACCGCTACCGCGAGTGGGAGGAAGCGCTGGCGCGCTTCGCTGACGGCCACGTGGACGTGGCCGAGGAGTTCCTGCGGCGGATCGCCGGCAAGCTCCCGGCTGGCTGGGACGCCGGGCTGAAGACCTACGCCGTCGGCGAGGAGATCGCGACACGCAACGCGTCCCAGGATGCGATCCAGGCCCTGGCCGGGCCGCTCCCCGAGCTGTTCGGTGGCGCCGCCGACCTCTCGGAATCCAACCTGACCGACGTCAAGGGCGAACCCAACTTCAGCGCCGATGAGCCGGGTCGGAACCTGCGGTTCGGTGTCCGCGAGCACGCCATGGGCGGGATCGCCAACGGCATCGCGTACCACAAGGGGTTCATCCCTTACGACGCCACCTTCCTCACGTTCAGCGACTACATGCGCGGCGCCGTCCGCCTGTCGGCGCTGGCGGGATTGCACGTCATCGATGTCTGGACGCATGACTCGGTCGGGCTTGGCGAGGACGGCCCGACTCACCAGCCGGTCGAGCACTACGCCGCCCTGCGGGCCATGCCCAACCTGTGGTTCATCCGCCCCGGTGACGCCAACGAGACGTCGGCTGCGTGGGCGGTGGCGATCGAGCGGCGCGACGGTCCGATCGGGCTGGCGCTCACCCGGCAGAAGCTCCCCGTGCTGGACGGCACGGCCGAGAAGGCCCGCGAGGGCGTCCGTCGCGGCGGGTACGTCCTGCGCGATGCCGGCGGTGGGAGCCCGGCGCTGATCCTCATGGCCACCGGATCGGAGCTCCAGCTCGCGATGATGGCGGCGACGCAGCTGGAGGACGACGGCATCGCGACGCGCGTCGTGTCGCTCCCCTGCTGGGAGCGCTTCGATGCGCAGGACCCCTCCTACCGCGACGAGGTCCTGCCGCCATCGGTGAAGAAGCGGGTGAGCGTCGAGGTCGGCGTGTCGCTCGGCTGGGAGCGCTGGGTCGGCGACGAGGGCGCGATCATCGGGCTCGACCACTTCGGCGCGAGCGCCCCGGCCGGCACGATCTTCGAGCACTTCGGGTTTACCGCCGCGCGCGTCGCCGAGATCGGTCGACGCGTCGTCCGGGACGGGCTGCGCGGCCGGATCCCGACCGTCGACGGTGGCCATTTTGCGCACATGGGCGGTGGCGGCCACCCGACCCTGCGATCCGGCGAGGCCGGCGTCGACCGCACCGAGGACTCGGATCCCGGTCACAGCTAGACGGGCGTCAGCTGCGCAGTCGCTCCCCGCGCGGGTCGTAGAACGGCGCGCCGCTGACGACGCACGGGAAGGGCTCGCCACCGACCTCGACGCACCACTCGTCGCCGTCGAGCGAACCATGGACCCAGGCCAGCGCAATCGATCCGCCCAGCGTCGGCGCGATCGAGGCGCTGGTCACGTGCCCGACACGTTCGCTGCCGCGCAGCACCGACTCGCCGTGCCACAACACGGCCTCCGGGGCGTGGAGCGAGACCAGCCGGCGCGACCGCTCTTCGTCCGGGACGTCGCGCAGGGACTCCAATGCCGAGCGCCCGACGAAATCGATGGCCTTCCTGCGGGACACCGCGAAACCGAGGCCGACCGCGAACGGATCGTCGAGCGGGCCCATGTCGTGACCCCACGAGCGGAACCCGCGCTCGAGTCGCGCCGCCTCGAAGGCGAACGCGCCGGCGTGCCGGAGGTCGAAGTCGGCGGCCGCGGCGACGATGTGCTCGTAGAGATCCCCCACGAACTCCGTCGGGACCAGCAGCTCCCAGCCGAGCTCCCCGGTGAATGAGACACGGAGCGCGAGTGCGTGCGATCGACCGACCTCGATCTCGCGCGCCTCGAGGAACGGCCACGTGTCACTCGACACGTCGACATCGGACAGACGGGCCAGCACGTCGCGTGACAGCGGACCGGCAAGGTGGAGCGTCGACCAGCCGGAGGTCACGTCGGTCACGACCGCATCGTCGGGCAGACCCGCCCGCAGCAACCCCTCGGTCCGGCGCTGGGCGACGGTCGGTGCCAGCACGAGGAACCGGTCGTCGGATAGCCGGGTCACCGTCGGGTCCATGAGGATCCCGCCCCGCTCGTCGGCGAGGATCGTGTAGACGATCCGGCCCGGTGGCCCGTCCAGGTCCGACGTCACCAGCCGTTGGAGGCCCGCCAGCGCGCCCGGCCCGGCGACCTCGAACTTCGCATACGTCGTCAGGTCGTAGAGGGCGACACCCTCGCGCGTCGCACGAACCTCCTCGCGAACCGCCGGGAACCACGACGGATCGGTGTAGGAGTAGCAGACCGCCGGTCCGTCCGGGCCCGCATCCGGTTCGAACCACAGCGCTCGCTCCCAGCCGCCGACCTGGCCGAGGGCTGCACCGGCCGCCCGGTACGCGCTATCCAACGGCACGCGCCGAAGCCCTCGCGCGGTTTCAGGCTGCTTCCCCGGCCAGTGCATCGCATAGAGCCCGCCGAGCGTTTCGACCGTCCGCTCGTGCAGCCATCGGCGCTGGCTCGCCCAGCGGCCCATCCGGGCGACATCGACCTCGACGAGGTCCGACGTCATGTGCCCCGCGAGGATCCACTCGGCTGCCGCTCGACCGACACCCGGCCCGAAGATGATCCCCTGCGAGTTCAGGCCGGCAGCGACGAACAGACCGGGGACTTCCGGAACGAACCCGAGCTGCAGGTTGGCGTCCGGCGTGAAGCTCTCGGGTCCGCGCAGGAATCGTCCAAACCCGAGGTCGGCCAGCGCCGGCACCCTGGTTCGGGCCGCAGCCACCACCGGGCCGATGTGGTCCCAGTCAGGCCCGAGCTCGACGAAGCCGTCGGTCGGCACGCGCGAGGGTGGCCATGGCTTGCCGTTCGGCTCGAACGCACCGATCACGAAGCGCCCACCGTGATGACGGATGTACAGGTAGCCGTCGAGGTCGCGCAGGAACGGCAGGTCCTCGGTGGCGGCGGGCGTCTCGTCGGTCATGACCCAGACGTGCTCCGCTGGATACAGCGCGACGCTCGCGTCGGCGAGGCGCGCCAGCTCCGACGTCCAGAGGCCAGCGGCCAGGACGACGACCTCCGCCTCGACGGCGCCGGCGGTCGTCTCGATGCCGGTGACGCGGCGCCGATCCCGTCCGCGCCGGAACCCGGTGACCGAGGTCCCGGGGACGTAGCTGACACCGCGGTCGACCGCGGCCCGGGCGAGGGCGAGCGCCGCCGAGCCTGGATTGATCGTCCCGTCGCCTGGGAAGAAGACGCCCCCGACGAGATCGTCGACGACCGCACTCGGCCACAGCTCTCGGATCCGCTCGCGGTCGACGATCTCGGACGGCACGCCGGCGTCCCGCGCGATCGAAACTGGGAGCCGGATCTCGCGATACCGCTCCTCGGTCCGGGCGATGGTCAGCGACCCCACGCGTCGGAGCCCCGGGTCGATCCCGGTCTCGCGCGCCACCCGTTCGTAGGTCTCGACGTTGATGCGGCTCAGCTCGGTCAGCGCGTGGGTGCCGCGGACCTGCGACACCAGCCCGGCGGCATGCCAGGTCGTCCCGTTCGTGAGGCTGCCGCGCTCGACCAGCACGACATCGGTCTCGCCGCCCAGGGCCAGGTGGTACGCGATCGACGCGCCGACGATCCCTCCGCCAACGATCACGATGCGGGCCGCAGTCGGGAGCGGTGCCGCGGGCAGGACCGAGTCGACGTCGAGATCGCGATTCGCCAGATGCTCCGGAGCCGTCATCGCCGCGTCAGCCTATCCACCGCACCCGTCCGACCGTCCGGTCCGTTCCATCAAGCGCCAGACTATCTATCCTTCGTCCATGCGCGTCGCCTTTGCCGCCGATCATGCCGGGGCCTGGCTCAAGGACGCGCTGATCGAGCGGATCGGCGCGCAGGGCCTCGAGCACGAGTACATCGATCTGGGGGGCGATGGCTCCGACCCGAACGACGACTACCCCGACTTCGCGCGCCGGCTCGGCGAGGCGATCCAGCGCGACGAAGCGGACCGCGGGATCCTCATCTGCGGGTCCGGGGTCGGGGCGAGCGTCGCGGCCAACAAGATGCGCGGCATCCGATCGGCTGTTTGCCACGACACGTATTCCGCGCATCAGGGTGTCGAGCACGACGATATGAACGTGCTGACGCTGGGCGCCCGGGTCATCGGCCCGGAACCGGCGTTCGAATGCTCGCTGGCGTTCCTGGCAGCGACGTTCAGCGGCGAGCCGCGCCACCAGCGTCGGCTCGACAAGGTCCTGGCGATCGAGGCGGAGCAGACCGGCGACTGAGGCCTTCCCGGGAGCGCCCGCGACCGATTGTTACTCCCAGGCACGGATCCGCGATGAACGAGCGTGGCCGACGGTCGATTCCTGCAGAAATCGTCGAATTCAGGGACGCGGGCACGCACATTCGTCACGAATGTGTGCCTACGGCTGACATCACGTGGTGGCGATCCCGCGCGTGGCGCCCCGCAGCCCCGCTCGGGCTAGTGCGCCACCACGATCCGACCGAGATACGTGTCGTCCTGGTCGCTGAACTCCGTCCCGACCGCGACGATCAGCCCACCCTGGACGACCGCGTCGTCGAGATCGACCGAGCCGTCGCCGGGTTCCGGTAGCGAGCGCCAGGCCCAGCCGTCCGGGCTCGACCAGGCGTTCCCACCGTCGATCGCCAGCAGTCCATGCTCCTCGGCCGGGACGAGCAGGCTCACCCCGTTGAGCACCGGCGAGTCACCGTCGGGCATCCGACCGAAGGTCGTGCCATCGGCCGACCACCACGCGATGTCGTCGACCGGGCACGAGTCGGGGTCGCCGCAGTCCGACGTCGCGGTGCCGTGGACCACGATCCCCCAGCGGCCGGCCACGACGTTGCTCGCGTCGACGTCGGTCGCGGCGTCGATCACCGACGACGTCCACGCCGCCCCGTCGGCCGAGCGGAGGAGTACCGGCGCGCCGTCCTTGATGCCGACGGCGACGAACCCGTCGTCGACCGCGTGCGGGTCGAGCACACCGTCTGCCGCGGGTGCGCTCAACGTGACCCGCTCGAACGAGCGGCCGTCGTCCGAGCGCCAGACCGCGGTGGCACCGGCCGCATCGGAACCGACGACCAGGACGCCCTGGGCACCACCGGCGATGGCGTCCGGGTACGTGTCGCCGGTCGCCGGGAGCGGCGCGAGCCGCTGCCAGGATCGACCGTTCTCGGATCCATAGACGACCGTGCTCGTATGGTCGCCGTCCGGTGACTCGATGCCGACCGCCACGAAGCCGGACGGTGCGGGCGCCACGTCGACGAGCTCGACGCCCTTGAAGAGCGCGTCACCGACGGTCGACCAGGTCTCGCCGTCGGTCGACGACCAGACCATCCCGTCCCGCACGTCCTCGGTCTCGCGGTAGCCGACCGCCACGAAGCCGTCGTCGGAGGCGGTCACTGCGCCGACCCGCTCCCCGGTCGCGCTCGCCGGTCTGGGCGGGAGCGCCTCGACCTGCCAGACGAGGTCGGGCCACGGGACGAAGTCGGCCGGGGGTGGCGGCGGGGTGATCGAGGGCGTCGGCGAGGGCGCCGGCGCGCATCCGAGCACGACCGACGCCAGGAGCCACGTCACCACGCGCAGCGAATGCCCCCGCATCGGTGGCAGTGTGACGTACCCGCGACCGGGATGGCGTCGTACCATGCAGGTCCCCAGGGAACCCCTTGCGAGGCCACGATGACCGAACCCGTCTCGTCCGCCATCCAGGTGCCCATGCTCGCGCTGGGTGACGGCACGGCCGCCTACGAGGCAGTCGTCGACGAGGCGCGGGACGCGGAATGGGCGAACCGACTGTTCGACCGGGATACATCGCTGTGGACGACCGACCCGGACGTCGCGGAAACCATCGCCGAACGCCTTGGCTGGCTCGACGCGCCGGCCCATTTCACCGACCAGATCCCGTCGCTCGAGGGCTTCGGCGACGCGGCGATCGGCATCGGCTTCACGACCGCCATCGTCGCCGGCATGGGCGGCAGCAGCCTGGCGCCGGACGTCCTGCGGCGGACGTTCGGGACGCAGGACGGCTACCTCGAGCTGCGCATCCTCGACTCGACCGATCCGGACGCGATCGCGGCGGCGATGGACGATCTCGACCCGCTCAAGACCCTGCTCATCGTGGCCAGCAAGTCGGGCACGACCGTCGAGCCGAACGCGTTCCTCGCCGCCCATTGGGCCCGCGCCGAGGAGGCCCTCGGCCAGATCCACCACCACGTCTACCAGAACCCGGGGGCCACGGTCGTGGCCATCACGGATCCCGGCAAGAGCCTCGACGGCATCCCCCACCACGACGAGTTTCGCGAGGTCTTCCTGAACCCGCCCGACATCGGCGGTCGGTACAGCGCGCTGACGTACGTCGGGCTCGTTCCCGCATCGCTGATCGGCATCGACCTCGACGCGCTGCTCGCGTCGGCGTCGGCGATGCTCGGGGCATGCCGTGAGCCCGAGCCGACGGCCAACCCGGGGATCGCCCTCGGGATCGCGATCGGGACCCTCGCCAAGGCGGGCCGCGACAAGCTCACGTTCCTGCCGGACGACGAGATCTCCGCATTCGGCGCGTGGGTCGAGCAGCTCATCGCGGAGAGCACCGGCAAGCACGGTGTCGGCATCGTGCCGGTCGACCTCGAGCCGCTCGGCCCGCTCGAGGACTACGGCGACGACCGCGTCTTCGTCCGCATCGCGCTCGATGGCGGCACGGACGGCGGCCGCGAGGCGCTGGCCGATGCCGCGGAGGGCGCCGGTCACCCGGTCATCCGCATCTCGATCGCCGATCCCATCGATCTCGGTGCCGAGTTCGTGCGCTGGGAGGTGGCGACCGCGATCTCGGGCATCGTGCTGGGCATCGACCCGTTCGACCAGCCCAACGTCGAGGAAGCCAAGCAGCTGACGCGGGACGTCCTGGAGGCCGCGTCCAAGGGACGTGCCGCTACACGATCCGTGCCCGCGACGAACGCCGACGACCCGGGCCTCGCGACCGCGCTTGCGGAGCACCTGCGCCGCCGCAAGCCGAACGCGTACCTGGCGCTCCAGGCGTTCGTCGCTTCGACGCCGAAGTGGGATGCCGCGCTGACCTCGATCCGAGCGCGCCTCCGCGATGCGACCCGGAACGCGACCACGGCCGGGTATGGGCCGCGCTTCCTGCACTCGACCGGCCAGCTGCACAAGGGCGGCGCGCCGATCGGCTGGTTCATCCAGCTGACGTCCGACCATCCACGGGACCGGCCGATCCCGGAGTGGCCGTACACGTTCGGCCAGCTGATCGACGCCCAGGCCGACGGCGACTACGCCGCGCTCGCGGCCCACGACCTGCCGATCCTGCGGGTCCATCTCGGCGCCGACGCCGACGCCGGTCTCGCGTCGCTCGAGCGAGCGCTCGAATCGGCACTCGCCACAGCAACGGAGGGCTGATCAGCATGCGCATCGGCTTCATCGGCCTCGGCCGGATGGGCGCCAACATGGTCCGCCGGCTCGTCCGGGACGAGCACGAGATCATCGTCTACAACCGGACCCCCGAGAAGTCGAAGGAGCTCGAGGCCGAGGACGAGGGCGCCAAGGCGACGTTCTCCATCGCCGACCTCGTCTCGGCACTCGAGAAGCCGCGAGCGGTCTGGATCATGGTCCCGGCCGGCGACGCCACCGAGGCCCAGATCGAGGAGCTGCTCGAGCACCTGGAGCCGGGCGACACGATCATCGACGGCGGCAACACCAACTTCCACGACGACACTCGTCGGTATGCAGCGCTCAAGGACAAAGGCATCCACTACGTGGACGCGGGCGTGTCCGGCGGGATCTGGGGCCTGCAGGTCGGCTTCTGCCTGATGGTCGGTGGCGACGCCGAGGCGGTCGATCCGCTGGTCCCGATCTTCACGACGCTCGCCCCGCCGAATGGGTATCTGCACGTCGGCGGGCCGGGGGCCGGGCACTACGTGAAGATGGTCCACAACGGCATCGAGTACGGCCTCATGCAGGCCTACGCCGAGGGCTTCGAGATCATGCACGCGAGCGACTACAAGCTCGACCTCGGGGCGATCTCGGAGCTGTGGATGCAGGGCTCCGTGGTCCGCTCGTGGCTGCTCGAGCTCGCCGCGCGCGCGTTCAAGGCCAACGGCCAGGACCTCGACCACCTCAAGGGCTGGGTCGCGGACTCCGGGGAGGGTCGTTGGACCGTCCAGGAGGCGATCGACAAGGACGTGCCCGCCCCGGTCATCACGCTCTCGCTGCTGACGAGGTTCCGGTCGCGGCAGGACGACTCGTACGGCGCGAAGGTCCTCGCCGCGTTGCGCAATGAATTCGGCGGCCACGCGGTCAAGACGGAATGAAAGGGGAGTAACCCGCGCGTGGCAGCGACCAAGGCACCAGTCAAGGATCCCGCGCCGGTCGACGCGCCTGCCGACCAGCCGATCCCCGCGCAGCCCGCCGCGCGACCGAAGGACACGCCCGGCACCATGCGCGAGCTGCGGGAGGCGCGCCAGGGCAAGCGCGCGTCGCGGGCCAAGCCCGCGGAGAACGTGCTGCGCGAGGGCCTGCGCCTGGAACGCGTGCCGGACCCGTCGGTGTTGGTCCTGTTCGGGGCCACCGGCGACCTCGCCCATCGCAAGGTCATCCCGGCGATGTACCACCTGTGGCGGAACAACCTGCTGCCACACGAGTTCGTCCTGATGGCGGTCGGACGGCGGCCCTACGAGAACGAGGCGTTCATCGCCGAGATCCACAAGTCGCTCGAGCAGTTCAGCCGAGTCCTGCCACTCGACGAGCCGGCGTGGCGGTCATTCAGCGAGCGGATCCGCTACCACCGCTGCGACTTCGAGGACCCGGCCGGGTTCGATGAGCTCGCGACGGCGCTCGACGAGCTCGACGAGGAAGAGGGCACCCGCGGCAATCGCCTGTTCTATCTCGCCACGCAGCCGTCGCAGTTCGCCGACATCGTCGGCCAGCTCGGCCGCGTGGGGCTCGACCACGAGCGCCATGACGGTGGCTGGCGACGGGTCGTCATCGAGAAGCCGTTCGGACGCGACCTGGACTCGGCCAAGAAGCTCAACCGCGAGGTCGGCAAGGTCTTCCGCGAGTCGCAGGTCTATCGCATCGACCACTACCTGGGCAAGGAGACCGTCCGCAACCTGCTGGTCTTCCGCTTCGGCAACGGCATCTTCGAGCCGCTGTGGAACCGGCGCTACGTCGATCACGTGCAGATCACGGTGGCGGAGTCGATCGGCATCGAGAACCGCGGGGCGTTCTACGAGGAGACCGGCGCGGTCCGCGACGTGCTGCAGAACCACCTCCTGCAGCTGGTGAGCCTCGTGGCGATGGAGCCGCCCGCCACGTTCCAGGCCGATGCGTTGCGCGACGAGAAGGTCAAGGTGCTCCGGGCGATCGGCACGCATCCGGCCGATCCGGCGACCGAGGTCGTGCGCGGCCAGTACGGTCCGGGCTGGGTCGCGGCCACCCCAGTGCCCGGCTATCGCGAGGAGAAGGACGTCGACAACGAGTCGGAGACCGAGACGTACGTCGCCGCTCGACTGCTGATCGACGACTGGCGCTGGTCGGGCGTCCCGTTCTACGTGCGCACCGGCAAGCGGCTCCCCAAGCGCTCGACCGAGATCGCGATCCAGTTCCGGGAGGTGCCGCACCACCTGTTCCGGGACACCTCGACCGAGCCCGACCCGAACCTGCTGGCGATCCGCATCCAGCCCGACGAGGGGATCATGCTGCGGTTCGGGGCGAAGGTGCCCGGGCTCGGGCTGAACGTGCGGTCGGTGACGATGGACTTCACCTACGGCTCGGCGTTCAACGTCGACTCGCCCGACGCGTACGAGACGCTGATCCTCGACGCGCTCCAGGGCGACGCATCGCTGTTCACCCGCGCCGACGAGGTCGAGGAGGCGTGGAGCATCGTCGACCCGTTCATCGACGCGTGGGCGAGCTCCGGCCCGCCGGAATTCCCGAACTACGAGGCCGGCACGTGGGGCCCGCCTGAAAGCGACGAGATGCTTGCCCGGGAGGGCCGACGCGATGGCGACGGATCTAGCCGAGGCCGACGCTCCAGGAGCCGATCCTCCGCTGGTCGGCGCGCGCCCGGAGCATCCCCGACATCGAGAAGGAGCTCGTCCGGATCTGGGCGAAGCAGGACCTCACGACCGAGGTCGAGGGGGAACCCGGCACGACACGTGTCGGCCCGGACGAGCGTGATGAACCTCGTGGTGATCGCGCGCCGGCCCGAGATCGCGGAACGGGGAGCTGCCACGATCCAGGCCCTGACCGGCCGGCACCCCTCGAGGACGATCGTGGTCCAGTCGGCCGACCCGGACGGCCCGTCGTGGGTCGACGCGCGGATCGAGGCGCACTGCGTGCTGCCCCGCGCCGACGCCCCCGAGACGTGCGCCGAGACCATCCACCTGATCGCCGGCGGCGAGGCCGGCCGCCACCTCTCGGCGATCGTCACCCCGTTGATCATCCACGACCTGCCGGTGACGGTCTGGTGGCCGGGCGAGCCGCCGTTCACGTCGCGCGCCGCCCGGGACCTGTTCGAGCAGGCCGATCGCCTGGTGGTCGATGGCTCGACGTGGAGCGGGGATGGGCTCACGCGGCTGGGCGAGCTCGCCGCGATGGCCGACGACACGCAGATCGCCGTCAGCGACTTCGGCCAGGTCCGCCAATCGCGCTGGCGCGAGGCGATCGCCTCGATCTTCGACGATCCCGACTACCTCCCGTACCTGCGATCGCTGCGGCGGATCGCCGTCACGTACGGGACACGCGACGAGACCGGCGCCCCGGGCTCGACCAACGTCGTGAAGGCGGTCTACCACGTCGCCTGGCTCGCCTCTCGTCTCGGGCTGAACGTCGTCAAGCCGCTGACGATCTCCAACAGCCCCGTCGTCCAAGGGCGGGCCGCGGTCGTCGTCGCACGGCAAGCCGCCGATGTCGAAAGGGCTCGTCGCGACGCTGTCCGACGGCCGCAGCGAGGTATGCGGTCGTGCTGCGACCCCAGGCATCGGAGTACCAGGCCGGCACGACGCTCCGGATCGAGCTGCTGTGCGAGCGCCGTGGCTCCGAGCTCCGCGCCGACGTCACGGCAGAGGCCGAGACCGTCCGGGTCCGCCTCTTCCAGGACGGCGTCGACTGTCTCGAGCGGCATTTCCTCGCAGCGCGCCGTGGCGATGTCGATCTGCTGGCCGAAGTGATCGAGATTGGGCGGTCGGGACCCCGTCGCGGTCGGAACCCTCAAGGCTGCCGCGAAGCTCATCGGATGACCGAGCCGACGATCGTCCGGGTGCCCGATGCCACGACCGGCGCGGCGCGTGCCGCCGAGGCGATCGCCGCGGCCCTCACCGACGCCGTC
The DNA here is from genome assembly GCA_963788235.1 of uncultured Chloroflexia bacterium. GTDB lineage: Bacteria > Chloroflexota > Limnocylindria > Limnocylindrales > CSP1-4 > SPCO01. The sequence continues at coordinate 493,295 of CAWBFV010000008.1, forward strand.
GCGGAGCGTGGACGCGCCGACTGGGCGACGACGGGCGGCTCGACCGTGGTCGCCATCTACCAGGCCCTGATGGCGCCGGACGTCCGCGATCGGGTGCCCTGGGACCAGGTGCACACGTGGTGGGGCGACGAGCGGTTCGTCCCCCAGGATCATCCGCTGTCGAACGCCGGCCTCTTCGAGGACGTCATGCTCGAGGCTGGGCGCGTGGGAGTCGGTCCACTCGGACGATCCACGTACCCTGATCCGCATCCCCGCCGAGAACGTCCATCCCTTCCACACCGGCGAGACGATCGGCGACGGCGGGAGCCCGGACGACTGCGCCCGCGACATGGCGGACGAGCTGCGAGCCGCCGAGCTGCCCGACGGCGGGGGCTGGCCGGCCTTCGACCTGGTGCTGCTCGGCGTCGGCGGCGACGGTCACATCCTGTCGGTGTTCCCGGGTTCGAAGGCCTTTGACGCCATCCGAGATCGCGCTCGGCATCGCAGCGCCGACCCACATCGAGCCGCATGTGCCAGCGCATAACGCTGAATCCGTCGATCGTCGGGGCGGCGCGGCGGGTCGTGGTGGTGTCGAACGGCGCGTCGAAGGCCGCTACGCTCGGGCAGGTGTTCAGCGACCCGGTCGATCCGCGCCGCCTGCCCGCCCAGCTGGCGAGGCGCGACGGCGCGACGTGGATCCTCGACGAGGCGGCGGCCGCGAACCTGCCCCGGTGACCCCGGCCTCGAGCGACGGGTCGAGGTCCGCCCGGCCGGACCCGCCGACGGTCCGGCGCTCGGCGACGTGTGGCTGTCCGCGTGGCGCGCGACGTTCGATTTCCCGCCGGCGCATCCGGACGCGGATGTCCGGCGCTGGCTCGCCGAGGAGATGCTGCCGGCGCACGAGGTGTGGGTCGCGGCGGACCCCGCGGAAAACGGGCGGGTCGTCGGGGTTCATCGCGCTGTCGGCGGACATGGTCGCGCAGCTCTATGTCGCCCCGGACTGGATCGGGCGTGGCGTCGGCGGCCGTCTGCTCGCGCTCGCCAAGGAGCGGCGGCCCGACGGCCTCGACCTCTACTGCTTCCCGGTCAACGCGTTCGCGCGACCGGTTCTACGAGCGGCGCGGGTTCGTACCGATCGCCTTCGGCGACGGCTCGGGCAACGAGGAGCGGCAGCCCGACGTCCGCTACGCGTGGCGCCCGACCGCGCGGCCGTCTCGGACCGTGACGTCCCCCGATGGGACGCCGATCGCGCTGTTCAGCAGCGGCAGCGGTCCGCCGCTGATCCTCGTCCACGGCGCGTCCGCGGACCACACGACGTTCCGGGTCGTCGGGCCGATGTTCGCCGAGCGCTTCACGGTCCACGCCATCGACCGGCGCGGGCGCGGCGCCTCCGGGGACACCCTGCCCTACGCGATCGAGCGCGAGTTCGAGGACGTCGCGGCGGTCGCGTCAGTGCTGGCTGCCGAGGCGGGCGCTCCGGTCGACGTCGTCGGGTCACTCGTACGGCGGTCGATGCGCGCTCGGGGCCGCACTGCTGACCGACGACATCCGCCGAGTCGTGTCCTATGAGGGTGCCCCGACGCCGCCGGATCAGTCCTATGGCGACGCCGATATCGCTCCCCGAGCTCCGACGCCTGGATGCCGAGGGCGATCCCGCCGGCGTGCTCTCGACGTTCATGGAACGCGTCGTCGGGATGGATGCGGCGGGTCTCGAGCGCTATCGCGCGGACCCGGTCTGGCCGCTGCGCGTCGCCGCCGCGCGCACGATCGTCCGCGAGCTCGAATCGGAATCCGGCGCGAGCGGCGGCGGGCTCGACGCGCTCGGGCACGTGCGCCAGCCGGTCCTCCAGATCCTGGGCGGCGACAGCCTGCCCGAGTTCGGCGCGGCGATCCGTGCCCTCGACGCGCGGCTCGACACGGGCGCGTCGTGATCATCGACGGTGCCCGGCACGCGGCGCACCACACCCACCCGGACGGCCTTCGTCTCGGCGGTCACGGCCTTCCTGTCCGAGCCGTGAGACTGGCCACCCGTGGGATACTCGGCGCATGCCTGAGCTCGGCTTCTTCGGCTGGATCGTCGTCGGCCTGCTGGCGGGCGCGATCTCCGGCGCGCTGGTCGGTGGTCGGACCGCCCGCGGCTGCCTGCCGAACATCGTCGTCGGCATCGTGGGCGGGGTGGTCGGTGGCTGGCTTGCCCAGCAGATGGGCTACACGTCGGTCAGCGGGCTGATCGCCTCGATCGTCGTCGCGACGCTGGGCTCGATCGTGGTGCGGCTGATCCTCAACGCGCTCGAAGGCGACCGTTGACCGATTCTCCCCGGCCGACGCGCCGCGGCCGACGGCGCCGGCACCCGATCGGGCCTACTCGCCCGGCCTCGAAGGGGTCGTCGCCGGCGAGACGAGCCTCTCGCTCGTCGATGGCGCCCGCGGGCGACTGCTGTACCGCGGCTACCGCATCGGCGACCTCGTGGAACACGGAACGTATCGGCGCCGTGGCCAACCTGCTGTGGACTGGCGAGTGGGACCCATCGGCCCGCATGCCGACGGCGCCCGTACCCGACGCCGTCCTCACCGTGCTGCGAGCGCTGCCGGCGAGACGCCAAGCCGATGGACGCGCTGCGGACCGCGGTCTCGGCGTGGGGCGCGACCCAGAACCTGCCCTGGCCACCGACCGTCGAGCAAGCACGCGCCCTGACGGCATTCTCCCCATCGGCCCTCGCCGCCTTCGCTCGGACTGCGCTCGGGCAAGCCGCCGATCGAGCCCGATCCCTCGCTCGACCTGACGGCCGGGTTCCTGTACCAGCTCTCCGGGGAGCGGCCCGACGCCGGGCACGGCGCGCGCCCTGGACGCGTATTTCATCGTCGGCGCCGAGCACAGCTTCAATGCCTCGACCTTCACGGCACGGGTCATCACCTCGACCCGCTCGGATATCGCGTCGGCGGTCGTCGGTGCGATCGGGACGATGAAGGGGCCACTCCACGGCGGCGCCCCGTCCGAGGTCGTCGACCAGCTCGCCCAGGTCGGCTCGGCCGACAAGGCCGAGGCGTGGATCCGCGAGACCCTCGACAAGGGTGAGCGCCTGATGGGTTTCGGCCACCGCGTGTACCGCGCCTACGACCCGCGCGCCGCGGCGCTCCGGAAGGTCGCGGAGGGCATGGAGCACAAGCCCGAGTGGCTCGCGATGGCGATCGAGGTCGAGGACGTCGCGCTCCGGGTCCTGGCCGAGAAGCATCCGGAGCGATCGATCAAGACGAACGTGGAGTTCTACGCGGCGCCGGTGCTGATGGGTGTCGGCCTGTCACCGGACCTCTTCCCGGCCACATTCTCGCTGTCACGCCACGCCGGCTGGACCGCGCACGTGCTCGAGCAAGCGGCGAACAACCGGTTGATCCGCCCAGACGTGAATTACGTCGGACCCCCGGAGCGCGACCTGCCCGGCTGAGGCGAACGGCGCCTCCTCATCCCAAGATCGCGGCGATGTCGCCGTGGCGCACGCGTTTTCGATGAACGAGCGTGACGATCTGCCCAGGATGCAGAGATCGTGTCGTCTGGGCGCATTGCCATGATCGTTTCGTTGAAATCGCGTGTGCCACACGCACATCGAATCTTCGGTGCGCGAGCGCGACCTCAGGCGGTCACCGTCGCCGTCGCCGGCGCCGCTCGAGCCGCGCCCGCCCGCTCGGCGATCCGATCGACGACGTACTGCGCATCGCGCCCGGCCCCGGTCACGAGCATCGACGCGAACGCGTACTGGAACGGCACGCCGAGGAAATACAGCCCGGGCACGGTCGGACTGACGCCGCGCACCTCGACCGGCCAGCCGTCGTCGCCGACGATCGGCGCCGCGACGAGGCTGTAGTCGGGGCGGTAGCCCGTCGCCCAGATCACGGTGGCCACGTCGAGGACGGTGCCGTCGGCGAGCATCGGCCGGCCGTCCTTCACGCCGACCGTCTTGGCGTCGTGCCGTTCGACGCCGGCCTTGTCCAGGTCCTGGAGCCGGACGCGAAGGAGCGGGCCGCCGTGCCGCCGGACCTCGGGCCGCATCCGTCGCCCGATCGGCGTCCGGATGGTGGCGACGTGCCGGAAGAAGAACTGGACGACGGGCCAGCCGACCATGGCTCGCTTCGTGTCCGTGACCCGGATCGGCATCTGGCCATTGGACTTGCCGGAGAGGATCGTCCGGTGGCCGGCATTGGCAGCCTCGAACGCGATGTCGGCACCGGAGTGGGACAGGCCGACGACGAGGACCGGGCCGTCCGGAGCTGGGTCGGGTTGCGGTACTCGTGCGAGTGCAGTTGCCGGATCGACGGGTCGAGATCACCGGCGAACGCCGGGACGTTGGGCCGACGGAACGGGCCGGTGGCGACGACGACCTGGCGGGCCGCGATGCGCCCGCCGTCAGCCGTCGACACGACGAAGCCGCCGTCGGTCGGCTCGACGCGATCGACCGCGCGTCGCCGCTCCGGACCGGCAGGTCGAACTGCCGGGCATACGCCTCGAGGTAGTCGCCCATCTCGCGGCCGGTCGGCCAATGCGACGACGGCGCGGGGAACCGCATGCCCGGGAGCGAGTCGTACCGGGCCGGACTGTAGAGCTCCAGCGAATCCCAGCGGTCGCGCCAGTGGTCGCCGACGCGGGCGCCGGCGTCGAGGATCACGAACGGCAGGCCTCGCTTCGCGAGGTGATAACCCGCCGATAGGCCCGCCTGCCCGGCCCCGATGACCACCGTGTCGATCCGCTCGATCGCCGTCGTTCCGTCCATGTCGCCCTCACTGAAGTCGCTCGTCGGGGGTCGGAGGCGACCCGCCGAGGCCAGTCGCCGACGCGACCGTAGGCGGTCATGCACGCGGGGCGCATCCGGGGAGATACCCAATCCAGCGGATCCGCCGAATGGGTACCGCGCGTTCAGATCAGGTCGTGCTCGTAGGCGAACGCGGTCGCGGCGGCACGGGATGACACATCGAGCTTCGTGTAGATGTTGCTGAGGTGGCGGTCGACGGTCCGCTCGCTGATGCCGAGCTCGGCGGCGATGTCGCGATTCGAGCCGCCCCGCGCCAGATGTCCGAGAACCTCGACCTCCCGCGGCTCAGACCGCCCGGCGTCGGCGGTCGCGTCCCGACCAGCGCGTCGATCGCCGCCGCATCGGGGGTCGCGCCGAGCTCGACGAACACCTCGCGTGCCTCCGCGAACTCGAGCGCGGCAGCGTCCGCATCGCCAAGCGAGCGGCATGCCTGCCCGATCCCAACGCGGACTCTCGCCATCTCGTACGGCGCGTCGAGCGCCCGCCACTGCTTCGATGCCCGACGCAGGACGGACAGTGCGCCCTTGACGTCTCCCTCGGCCAGCCGGACGAGACCGTCCGTCCGGGTCGCGGTCGCCTCGAGGAGCGGCATCGGCGGCCCGGCCGCAACGAGCTCGGACAGTGCGCTTGCCGCCCCTCGAGCAGCATCGACGTGGCCGTTCGCCAGCTCGATGAGCGCGGCCGCCTCGAAGAGGCGCGGCCGCTGCGTCTGGTCCGCCTCGTCGAGCGCTCGCCTGATGGTGGCGAGGGCCGCGGCACGATCGCCTTGCGCGAGCCGGAGAAGGGCCAGCCCAGGGTCGGGTTTGCGCCCCCAGCGGCTGCCCTGCTTGTAGTCCGCCTCAGCCGCAGCAAACTCGCCCCGAAGCCGGTGCAGCTCACCGCGGTGGTAGTACGCCTCGCCGACTGCGGGCTCGGGCGGGGGTCGCGAGAGCCAGTCGTAGGCGCGACCCACCTCCACGACGGCATCAGCCCAGCGCCCGTGGAACTGCAGGATCTCGGCCCGAAACACGAGGCAGCGACCCCGGTACGGCACGGCGTCCGGCTGCGACTCGAACCAGCGGTCGAGCGCCGCCGTCCACTCCTGCGCCCGGCGCAGGTCGAAGGCCTGCTGGAACGCCTCGATCGAGCCGCAGTAGACGACACCGGCATTCATCGGCGAGACCTCGCCTGCGGTCACCGCCACGAGCGCCTCGTCGAGCAGTCCCAGGCCCCGCTCGATCTCGCCGACGTCGATCAGGGCTTGCCCAAGCCCAAGAGCCGCCATCGCCGTGAGCTCAGGGTCGCCCCGCTGCTGTGCGAGGGCCGCCAACTGCTCGAAGTTCCCGAGCGCGGTCTCGTAATCGCCCTCGCCGCGCGCGCGGAGCGCGGTCGCAACGAGTGGGAGGGCTCGCTCGACGGCGTCTTCTGGGGTCTGGTCGAGGAGGCGCGTGATCCGCCCGAGCCAGCCGCCAGCCTGCGCCCATTCGCCGCGCTGGGCGAACAGCTGAACGAGCTGGAAGGCATTCCGGACCGCCCTCGTGACCTCGCCTGCGTGAAGCGCCGCGAGGTGCGCCCGTTCCCACGCCCTGGCGGCTTCGTCGGGCTGGCCCAGCATGTGACGGGCCGTCGCGAGCCGCTCGAGATCGTCGGTTGCCAACGACTGTGCCTCGTCCGCGGCATGGAGGCGTTCGGCCGCTTCCGACCACGCTCGGCGGTCGAATGCGGTACGGGCGAGGTCGAGGTCGGAGGCAATCGTCATCGCGGATTCGGGCTCAAGGCGCACTCTACCGCGCGCGGAATCCCTTCTCCAGCTCGGGCTAGAGCCAGCCTCGCCGGCGGAACAGGATCACGAGGGCGAGCAGCAGCGCGGCCATCGAGGCCAGGACCAGGAAGAACGTGATCGGCTGGTCCTCGCCCGGGAACGGCGTGTTCATGCCGAAGATGCTGGCGATGAGCGTCAGCGGCAGCAGCACGACGCTCGCCGCGGTCAGGATCCGGAACGACTCGTTCAGCCGGTGCGACAGCACGGACTCGTTGGTCGACTCGAGACCTTCGATCACTTCCTTGTAGTTCTCGAGCGTGTCCCAGATCCGCTCCGCGGCGTCGGAGATGTCGTCGAAGTAGATCTCGAGCTCTTCCTGCAGGTAGCGCTGCTTGGTCCGCTCGAGGTCGCGGAGCACCGCGCGCTGCGGTCGCACGATCTTGCGGAAGTTGATGATCTCCTGCTTGGTGTCGGAGAGGTCGCGCACGATCTCCGACGAGCGCCCCTCGAAGATGTCGTCCTCGAGCCGCTCGAGCTTGAGACCCGTCTTGCGCAGCATCGGGAAGGACGCGTCGACGCCCGGTATCGACGATCTTGTACAGGAGGTAGCCCGGACCCTTCGAGAAGACCTCCTCGCGCAGGTCGTCCTTCTCGCGGTAGCGGTCGAACATCGACGCGAGCGGCGGCAGCGGGATGTTCGGCAGCGTGATCAGGAAGTCGGGACCCATGAACAGGTCGAGCTCCGCGGTCAGGATGCGCCCGCTGTCCTTGTCGAAGAGGGGGAAGTGCAGCACGATGAAGACGTAGTCGTCGTACTGGTCGAGCTTCGGGCGCTGGTTGCGCGAGAAGACGTCCTCGTAGTCGAGTTGGTGGAAATCGAAGTGCTCTTCCAGCCAGTCGCGATCGGCCGACCGGGGCGACTCGATATGGATCCAGCGGATGCCGGCCGCCTCGATGATCTCGGGATCCGCCACGGCGTCGGGCATGACGACGTCCGCCGGCCCGTTCGGGCGGCGGCGCGGCAGCGGACGCGGCAAGGCGAGGTTCGGCACGGCGGCATGGTACGTCACGGGCCCTGATGGCCGGACTATCCGTCGAACGTACGGGGGCGGCAGGACCCGCACCTGTCGATGCATCGCTGACCGCACGGATCTGGCGGAATCGGCACGAGATCGTGGGGTTCGCGCTGGTCGCCGCGATCTGGGCCGCGATCGTGGTCTTCAGCGAGCCGTTCGGGCGGTTGTGGGGCACCGGCCAGGACGCCTACTGCTACTGGTTCCCGACCCTCGCCGATCCGTACGCCCGCTCGGATTGGACCGATCCGATCGCGTACGTGTACTCGCCGGCGTTCCTGCAGCTGCTCGAGCCGATCCGGCGGCTGCCCTGGCAGGCGTACATCGCGGTCTGGACGCTGATCCTGCTCGGCGCCGTGTACATCCTCACCGGCCGACGGTGGTTCGCGGCGGGCGTGGTGCTCGGGCTCATGGAGCTCGCTGGCGGCAACATCCACCTGTTGCTCGCGGCCGCGATCGTGCTCGGGTTCCGCTGGCCCGGGACCTGGGCGCTGGTCCTGCTGACCAAGATCACGCCGGGTATCGGTCTGCTTGTGGTTCGTCGTGCGTCGGGAGTGGCGGCAGCTGGCGATCGCGCTCGGGACGACCGCGGCGGTGGTCGCGGTCTCGTTCGCGCTGCTGCCGAACGCGTGGTTCCAATGGGCGGAGGTGCTGAGCCGCGTCGCCGGACGCGACGGCACGTGGGCCGCGGTCCCGATCCCGTTCGTCGTGCGGCTGCCATTCGCGATCGCCGTCGTCGTCTGGGGCGCCTGGACAGGTCGCCGCTGGACCGTCCCGGTCGCCGGGATGCTCGCGCTCCCCGCGCTGTGGTACGGCGGGCTCTCGATGCTGCTCGCGGTCATCGCGCTGCGCGAGCCGGTGGCTCCGATGCGCCCGCCCACGCGGTCGACCACGTCGACGCCGTCGCCGGCCGGGCCGGTCGCCCGAACCGACCGTCAGCTGACCGACGGAGGGCACGTCCAGCCAACCCTCGCGCACGGCGCGGATCGCGAGCTCGGTGCGCGACGCGACGCCGAGGCGCTCGAACAGCCGCGCGAGATGGGTCTCGACCGTCTTCGACCCGATGCCCAGGTCCGCTCCGATCTCATCGTTTGTCCGCCCGGCCGCGACGAGCCGCACGACATCGTGCTCGCGCGGCGACAGCCGGGCGAGCGCATGGCCGCCCGGTCGGACCGCGAACGCGAGACCACCCGCAGCGACCCGCCGGATCGCGTCGACGAGCTCGGCGATCGGCGCGGTCTTGAGCACGAACCCGGCGGCCCCGAGCCGCAGGGCGGCGTCGGCGTACTGCGGGTAGTCGTAGGCGGTCACGACGATGACCGCCGGGCGCTCCGCGCTGGTCGGCACGGCCGGATCGGGCGCCGCGTCACCCGGGCGACCGCGCGCCCAGCGCCGTCAGGCCACTCTCGGTGCCGAGCCGGATGTCGAGCAGCACGACGTCGACCCGCGATCGATCGAACAGCCCGCCCGCCACCGCCGAACCGAGCGACGGCGCGACGCCGACCACCTGGAGATCGTCGGTGCCGCGCAGGACCGCGGCCGTGCCCTCGGCGACGACCGGATGATCGTCGACGATCGCCACGCGGACCGGTCCGCGACCGACTCCGATCAGCTCGCCCGCCAGTCGAGCGCCACGTGCGTGCCACCGCTCGGCCAGCGCCGGACGTCGAGGATGGCGCCGATCGCCTCGGCCCGTTGCTGCATGTTGAGCAGACCGAAGTGGCCGGTCCGATCCGTGGTCGTGGTCGTTGCATCGGGGTCGATGCCCGGTCCCGCGTCATCGATCGACAGGTTCGCTCCGCCCGGCGTCGTCGCGTAGCGGACGAGGATCGGCGGGCTGCCGTGCTTGACGGCATTCGACAGCGCTTCCTGCGCGACGCGGAAGAACGCGAGCTCGACGTCCGCCGGCGGTCGCTGCCCGTCCGCCCGCTCGAGCTTGACCTCGCCGCCGGCGATCCGCTCGATCCGGAGCACCAGCCAGTCGAGCGCGGGGCCGACACCCAGGTCGTCGAGGATCGGCAGTCGCAGGTCGCCGCAGATCGCCCGCAATCGATCCGAGACGGTGCGCGCGATGTCGGCACCTTCTGTGTCGCCGGCCGCATCGAGTCGATGGACGAGCAGCGTCAGCTCCTGGAGCGCGTCGTCGTGGATATCGGCCGCGACGCGCGCCCGTTCCGCCTCGGTGGCGGCGACGACGAGGTCGCGCTGGAGCGTGGCGCGGGTGGCGATCCGGGCCAGCGGCCGGATCGTGAACCGGCCGGCAAGGAGGACCACGATGAACCAGGCCAGCAACGGGAACGGCGTATACGGCGGCCCATCGGAGGCGAGGGCGATCGCCGGCGTGGCGCCGACCACCGCGTATTCGGCTGACTCGAGGAGGCGCCGGCTGGCGGGCGCCGGTGCCGCGCCGTCGCCCGAACGGCGATCGATCGGGCCCGCGGCGGCCAGCCCGGGGAGCAACGGGATCGCGGCGACGACCACCCACTGCGTGATGCCCTCCGCGTACCACGGGCCATTGATCGCGCGTGACCACGAACAGAGCGCTCGCGGCGAGGATGCACCCGAGTGTCCCGTACCCGACCAAGCGCTGGTCCTGCGGGTCGCGGATCCGCTCGAGGAGCGCGATGGCCAACGGGATCATCGCGGCCACGATCAGCAGCCCGCCCAGGATCACGAGCGGCAGCGAGAAGGTCGCCAGGATCGGTCGGACGAGGAACGGAGCGGCCGTTGCGAGCGCCAGGGATCCGGCCATGCCGCGCACGCTCTCGCCGGCGCGACCGCTGGCCAGCCACCACGCGAGGAGGACCAGCAGGATCACGCCGAAGGCGAAGACCGGCATCGTCATGCGGACGCCGTCGAGGCCATCGTCGTAGAGCGCGACCTCGCCGACCGGTGACTCGAAGAACTTGACATCGAGATCCCAGGGCTGGACGGCGCTGAGCTGTGTCGGCGGACGCGCGAGCAGGCTCGTCAGCAGGGCGGGATCGAGCTGGATCGTCTGCGGGGTCGAGGGCTCGATCGTCGGGATATACGGCGGCGTCTCGCCGGTGTTCGGATCCGGGGACGGCATCGCCGGGTCGGGATCGATGTAGTGGGGCATCTCGATCAAGGTCACGCCCTGGAGCTGCGTGACGACCATGCCCTCCTGCAGGCCGTACTGCGCGGCGATGCTGCCCGGGATGACCTGGTCGACCGATGACGCGATCGCCGTTGAGTCGCCAAGCCGGACGCCGCTGTCGAACTTGCCGAGGAGGAGCGTCGTCCAGCCGGCGACGACCAGCGTCCCCGCGAGGACGAGCGTCAAACGCCGTCGGGCCTGATCGTCGAGGCGGAGGTCCATCGACCCCGACACTAGCAGAGGGTCGGGCGGCTCCGGCGTCCGTGGTTTCCCTGAACGGTCGCGCGGGAAGCACCGGCTTGGCGGGCGATGATCCATCGGCGACGGTTGGACGTAGGAATAGCCTGAGTACCCGCACACAACCTGCGCCGACGCGTCGTCTGGGGGACGGTCGTCGGCGCATCCCTTTTCCGTCGGGTCGGGACGGTCAGGTCGGGACGGTCGCGTCCGCGTGCGTCGGCGCCGATCGTGCGGACCGTGTCGCGATCACGAGCGCGCCGACGACGAACACGGCGGCACCGAGCAGGAACGGCGCCGGGATCCCACCGATCACGACAACGACCGCACCGAGGGCCGGCCCGACGATGCCGGCGGCATAGAGCGGCAGGTAGACAAGGTTCAGCGTGGTCGAGCGGCGCTCGGGCGATACCTGGGTCGCCAGCATCCCGAAGACCATCGCGCTGACGGTCGAGGTGGCCGCCGCGAAGACGACGGCAAGGCCGGCCAGCAGCCCCACCGAGCCAACGAACGGCATCAGCGATAGCGCGCCTCCCCCGGCGGCGAGGGCGGCGACGAGGACGTTGCGGAAGCCGAATCGGTCGCCGAGCCAGCCCCCGAGCCGGCGCCATCAACCCGCCGACCAGCGCCGCCGTCCCCATCACGAGCCCGATCGCCGATGCGAGGCCCTGGCCCGTCCCGGCGACGCCTTCGACGACCACCGGCAGGTACGGCCGGCTCATCTGGTTCGCGAGGAACGACACGCCGAAGATCAGGAAGATGCGCCGGACGGTCGGGTCGCCCAGCACCCCGCGGATCGCCCCGAACGCGAGCGTGAGGACTCGCCCTTCGGGCACGACGGCCGGCCGAACCTCGCGGGACCCGAACGTCACGAGCAGCGCGGTCGCGATCGATAGCCCCGCCGAGAGCCAGAACACCGCGGGCAGCGACCAGCCGAAACGATCGATCAGGACGCCGGCGAGCGCCGGACCGAGTGCCATCCCGACCGCGGTCGACGCGCCGAAGACGCCCATCACGGTGCCGAGCCGCTGGCGCGGGCTGACGTCGCGGATGCCGGCCAGCATCACGCCGGTGTTCCCGAGCTGGAACCCGATCAGCAGCATGCTCACCGCGAGCTGCCACGGCTCGCGCGAGAGCGCGACGCCCGCGAACACGACCGCCTCGACGAGGGCGCTCCGGACGATGACGGCCTTGCGGCTGTACTTGTCTGCCCAGACGCCCCAGAGCGGCACGAGCGGCATGCCGACGACGAAGATCAGCGCCGTGAACAAGCCCACGAACGCCAGCCGATCGGCCTGGGGGACGCCCATCTCGCGGAGATAGGTCGGGACCAGCGCGAAGATCTGGCTGACGCCGAGGCCTTCGACCATCGAGGTCAACCAGAAGACCACGAGGAGGACGCGCCAGTCCTGGGCGGGCGCTGGTCTGGTTGGCGGATCAGGTCGGACGTGCGCGGATGAGGGCGACGCGGTCACCCGCGGAGCCTAGCCGAGGAGGTACCCCGACGTGGGATTGCGTGATCTGACGACCGCCGCGCACAACGAAGCGCCCGAAGGAACTGGTGGGAGGACCGGCCAATCGTCTCGCAACAGCTCCGAACAAGTCCGGAGTCGTTACGCTCCGCCCGAGATCCTCGCTCGGTGGCCTTGCGACCATCGAACCCGGCTCCCGGGACCGTTCTGAGGATCGCTCCTCCGACCGGTCTGGCGGTTCGCACCTGCCCCTTCGGGCAAGAGGAAATGTAGCCGCCGGGGTGTCGCGGCCACAACCGCCTTATCCACGAACTTCGCGGGAAACACCCTTGGCTTATCCCCGACTTTCCCCCCGATGTGGACGGGATGTGGACGACCCGTTCTGCAACGCCTCCGCAACATCCGCGCAACATCGCCGCGGCGTAGATTCCGATGACGGAGGTGGTCGATGGCGCACCTGCTCGCCCGACTCGTGGCGATGAACGACGGCTGGGCCCGGCCGTTCGGCGAATTCAATCGACGCTGGGCGATGGCGTTGTTCCGCCCGATCTACCCGATCAAGGACCTGCTCAACGGCCGGTGGCTCGGGCACCCGCTCCATGCCGCGGTGACCGACATCCCGATCGGGCTGCTGCTCGGCTCGGTGGTCCTCGACATCGTCAACCAGCCGGGGGCAGCCGACATCGTCCTGCTCGGGACGATCGTCTTCATGGTGCTGGCTGCCGTGTCCGGCCTGGCCGACTACAGCGACACCCAGGGCACGGCACTCACCCGAGCCACGCTCCACGCCACGTTGATGGTCGTGACGCTGGTGATCCTCATCGTCTCGGCGCTCATCCGCGCAGGTGGACCGACGGATCGCGCGCTGCCGATCGCGCTCTCGATCATCGGCTTCCTCTGATCACCGCCGGTGCGTTCGTCGGCGGTGACGTCGCGTACGTCTTCGGCAACATGGTCAGCCGCCACGCCTTCCGCGGGGCCGGGACGAAGTGGATCAAGCTCGACACGGGCTCGGTCACGGACATGGCCGCGCTGCCCGAGGCGACGCCGACGAAGATGCGCGCCGGCATCAACGACCTGCTGGTGGTCCGCATCGGCGACACGGTCCACGTGATGCACAACGTCTGCGCCCACGCCGGCGGGCCGCTGAACGAGGGCGAGCTGGTCGACGGCTGCATCCAGTGCCCCTGGCACGGATCCCGCTTCCGCCTGACCGACGGGACCGCCCGGCGCGGTCCGACGGTCTACGACCAGCCGAGCTACGAGCTCCGCGCCGCCGAGGGCGGGGGATACGAGGTTCGCCGGGTCGCCACGACGTAGAGTGGGGCGCCGATGGCGCCACTGGTCATCCCGGATCCGTCGCTCGTGCTGCTCGTCGGCGCCGCCGGCTCGGGCAAGTCGACGCTCGCCGCCCGCCTGTTCGCCCCCGACGAGATCGTGTCGTCCGACGCCCTGCGAGCGGTCGTGTCCGGTGACGAGGCCGACCAGCGCGCGACCGCGGTCGCGTTCCGGATCCTCCACCGGACGCTCGCGCGGCGGCTGCCGAGTGGCCTCCTCACGGTCGTCGACGCCACGAACGCGCTTGCGGCCCATCGCCGGCCGCTGATCCGGCGCGCGCAGGCCGCGGGCCTGCCGATCGTCGCGATCGTGCTCGACCTGCCCGCGGACGTCGTCCATGCCCAGAACACGGCGCGTGGCCGCGTCGTCGACCCGGCCGTCGTCGATCGCCACCTTGCGTCGATCCGCGCCCTGGTCGACGGCCCTGGCCTCGCCGTCGAGGGCATCGATCCGGTCCTCGTCCTGCGCGATCCCGCCGAGGCCGCAGCCCTGACGGTCGTCCGACGAGCGGCCGCGCCGACCCTCCGCTAGGACTCGGGCTACCCCGCGGCGATCATCGCGATCGCGACCCCGGCCAGCACGATCCCGAGCGTGTGCACCCGGGTGATCGGTTCGCGCAGGAACAGCACCGCCAGCACGACCGTGCTCACCGGATACATCGCCGACAGCACCGAGGCGATCGCCAGCTGCCCGGTCTGCACCGCCACGAGATAGCAGGCGTTGCCGGCCGCGTCGAGGACGCCGACCAGCATCAGGGCCGGGATCAGCCGCGGGGAGGTCCGCCACGTCGACCGCAGTGACGATCAGGGCGGCCAGCACGAGGACACCCTGGACGAGGCGGATCACGCCGGTCGCGCTGAAGACGTTGCCCGCCGAGAGCTCATTGATGGCCACGCCGAATAGGCCGATCGCCGTGCCCGCGATCAGGGCTTCGGGCAGGCCGCTCCGACCACCGGAGACGTCGGCGACCCGCGACACCAGGACGACCGCCACGATCGCGACGACGATGCCGGCGACGACGATCGGTCCGGGGATGCCCTCGGTGACGAAGCCGGCCACGACCGGGATGACCGCCGCGAACACGCCGGTCACCGGCGCGACGATGCCCATCCGCCCGACCGCCAGCGCGTGGTAGAGCATCGTCACGCCAGCTGCTCCCAGCACCCCGGCGACGGCGCAGACCACGAGGTCGCCACCGGTCGGCAAGGGTCTCGCTGAGCGCCGCCCCGATCCCGAAGGACAGCACGCATCCCGGTGACCTGCGAGATCAGGATCACGCCGTACAGCGGCGCCCGCCGGCTGGCGAGCCCGCCACCGAAATCGCCCGCGCCCCATGCGAGGGCTGCGGTCAGCCCGAGGATCACGGTGAGCGTCGCCGGCGAGAGGCCGTCGATCAGGCTCCGACTCCCGTCGGTGTCTCGAGCGGGGCGAGCGCGGGATCGTCGACGCCCTCATCGACGGTCGTCGGCCCGGGCAGCTCGACCACCGAATCGGCCGCCCCGTCGTAGCGGTCGGACGTCGTGAGATAGATGATCTGGAAGTCGTCGGCGACGCGCTTGAGCAGCGCGAGGGCGCGCATCGCCCGCTCGTCGTCGAGCGTCACGAACGGATCGTCGAAGACCAGCGGCGGGCGTCGGTCGCCGGTCACGAGACGCACCAGGCCGAGCCGGGCCGCGAGATAGACCAGGTCGAGCGTGCCCTGGCTGAGGGCACCGACCGGCACCCAGTCGCCGCGCTCGGGCGCGTGCACGTCGATATCGAGCGTCTTGTCGTCGACCCGCACGCGCCGATAGCGGCCGCCGGTGACCGTCGCGACGTCGCGGACCATGTGGCCCTCGAGGTAGCGGGTGGCGGTCTTCATCGTCGCGGTCTCCGCCCGCTCGATCGCCTGCAGCGTGGTCTCGAGCACGCGATGGCGGCGCTGGAGGATCGACAGCTGCTCGCGCCAGGCGGCCAGCGACTCGCCATCGGCCGCGACCTGCTCGGCATCGACGTTGTTGTGCTCGACCCGGGCGCGGGCGTTGGCCTCGTCGTCCCGGGAGCGATCGAGTGCCGCCTCCTGGTCGCGGACCTCGACCTCGAGTCGCTCGCGCGCCCGTGGCTCCTTGGCGATGGGGCCGAGCGCTTCGATCGCGCTCGACTTCTGCTCGATCTCGAGGGCCGCGGCGTCGCGCATCGTTGGCAGCGCCTCGCGCGGCTCCTTGCCGACCAGGCCCTCGAGCTGGGCGGTCAGCTGGTCGATCCGCGCGACGTGCGCCTCCTCGCGCGCCATCAGCTCCTCCGCCGCCGCCAGGTTCTCGAGCCCGAGCGAGCCGAGCTGCTGCTCGGTGTCCGCCTCCGCCTGCTTGAGCTCGGCCTCCATCTCCGAGCGGCCGCGAAGGCGTCGATCGATCTCGATGTCGCGCATCTCGGCTTGCATCTTCGAGCTCCGTCGGAGCCACATGCCGACGACCGAGAGGATCAGGCCGATCCCGGCGACGGCACCGCCGAGGAACAGCGGCACGGTGCCGAGGTCCAGCAGCCCGATCGTGTTGACCACGAACGTCAGGACCGCGACGAGCACGCCGAGCACGACGGCCATCAGGCCGATCCGTGACAGCGGTCGCCAGGTCGCCTCGGGACCGACCTCGAACTGCACGTCGATCTCGCCGGCGAGCGCCGCCTTGAGCTCGCGGATCTGGGTGTCGAGCCTGCGCAGCCGATCGACGGACTGGCGCATCACCGGCAACGGGTTCGGCGAGGGATGCGTCTGGGCCAGCTCGTCGAGCTCGGTCGCCACCTCGACGGCCTCGCGGAACCGCTCGTAGCGTTCGCGGGCCGCGGTCCGTTCCGCCTCGAGACGCTCGGCCTGGCGCGCCTTCTCGAGCAGGCTGCGTCGCTCGGCAAGACTCCGTTCCGCATCGCCTCGGCGTTCGCGGGCGCCCGACAGCGTGTCGCGATCGCGCTCGAGCTGGGCCAGGCTCAGCTCGCCCTGCTCGACGGCCAGTGCGGTCGAGGCGACCGCGGCCTCGGCCACCTTGAGGCGGCCCGGGTTCTTCTCGCCCTTGGTCGTGAGCTCGCGCAGCGCGCGATCGAGCTTCTTCTTCGCGCGGCCCGTGCCTCGGTCGGCGCCGCTGATGCTCGCCTGCAGCCGGTCGCGCAGCGCGCCTTCGTCGCGGGCGAGATCGCTCAGCTCGTGGTGGCGAACCGAGGCGGTCGATCGGAAGAACGGCTCGGTCGGGATGCCGGAGAGCTCGGCGAGCACCTGGTCGGCGAGCGTCGGGTCGGTGACGCGCTGGCCGTCGTAGACGAGGTCGACGGTGCCCTTCTGCCCGGCGAACGACTTCTCGAGCGTGCCGGTGGCGGTCCGACCGTCCTCCTCCTCCTGCTCGAACTCGATCGCGATCCACGGGCGCGAGTCGGAGTCGGCCGGGGCGTCCCAGGGTCGAAGCGCTTCGAGGTCGCCGGCGTTGCTCGTGACCCGGCGCGTCAGCGCGAGCTCGATCGCGCGCTGGATCGTGCTCTTGCCGGCCTCGTTCGGGCCGCGGATCACGGTGACGCCAGGCGCAAGATCGATGTCGAGCTCGCGATAGCGCCGGAGGTCGCGTACCTGGAGGCGGCGGATCCTCACAGCGAGACCTCGTGGCCGGCCAGCAGGAGCCGTCCCAGTCGCAGCGCGTCGCGCAGCTCGGACGCCTCGTCGGCCGCGTCGGGATGCGCCCCATCGCCCGCGGCGGCCGCCTCGAGCTCGGCGATCCTCGCCTCCATGTCGCGGATGAAGGCACCCGCGATCGTGTCGGGCGACGGGAGCAGACCCTCGGTCAGGGCGGGGACGCTGATGTCGCGGACACGGACCTTGAGGAACGCCGCTGCCAGCGCCGCCTCGATCTCGTCGACATGCAGGTCGAGCTCGTCGGGGCGGACGCCGACGATCCGCGCGTCGAGCACGAGGTCGGGGTCGCCCTTTCGACGCAGGCTGTCGACGAGCGCGGGCTGCGAGGTGACGCCCGCCGCGTCCAGGTCGAGCTTCTCGAAGCGGGTCTTGCCGACCTGGCGCTCCTGGACCGCGACCGTCCGACCGGTCGGTGTCGACTCGAGCTCGATGAGCAGCACCTTCCCGGCGCGATCCTGGGTGAGGGCGACGGGCTCGGGCGCACCGGCGTACGCGTACGTCACGCCGCCCGCCTTCGCCTGCTGCGCGGAATGCCAGTGGCCGAGCGCGAGATAGTCGAGACCGGACGCGCCGATCTCCTCGGTCGTGAAGACGACGTCGTCGCGCTCGGTCTTGCCGGGGATCGAGATCGACCCGTGGACCACGCCGATCTGCCACGTCGCCTGGGTGCGGCCCTTCGTGACGGCCGCGGGCAGATCGCGCAACGGGCTGTGCGGCGCCTTCTTCGTCGAGAAGACCGGCGCGTGGATCACGGCGTCGCACGCCGCGAGGTGCACGCTCGGCCGTGATGGCGTCAGGACCGTCACCCAATCGTCGTCGGGGGCGCTGCCGGCGAGCCCCTTGATGTCGTGCGCCCGGTAGATCGAGGCACGGTCGTACGAATCGTGGGTGCCCGGCACGACCACCGCGCGGATCTTGGCCGCGGACAACCGCTTGAGCTGGGCCGCGACGCGCTCCACCGAGCGGCGCGGCTGGGTGTTGCTGTCGAACAGGTCGCCAGCGATCAGGACGAGATCGACCTTCTCGGCGATGGCCAGGTCGACGGTCGCGACGAACGCGGCGAACTGCCGTTCGCGCTGGGCGCTCGCCTGCTCACCGAGGTCGTCATGGCGCGCGCCAAGATGGACGTCCGCGGTGTGGATGATCCGTAGCATCCGGTCGGGTCTGGCCTCCGTGGTCAGCGATCGGGCGATCGAGGGATCGAACCGGCGCACACCATCGGAAGGGTGTTTCGTGCGAGCGAGGCGCCCCCATGACTCCCCGCTCGCCGGCTCGGATCCTCGCTGGCCATTGTGACAGGTCGTTTGTCACGGCCGCCAGTCGAGCCGTCGGGGGCACTGGGCACACTGAATGTCCGATTCGAAACCGCGTTGTATCCTGCGCCGCACTACGAACCGGTGCGCCCCGCAGACAGGGACTCCACATCGGCACCTGGGTCGCTGGGGCCCGGCTTCTTCGCCAGACCTCGCTTTCCCGACCTCCGATGTGGCCGCCCGCCGCAGGTCGCACCCCGCCGACCAACGCGCCCCGGAGGAGCAAGGTGACCTACGCTGATCGGACCCTCAACTGTGTCGACTGCGGCGTCGATTTCATCCATTCGGCTGCCGATCAGGAGTACTACGTGCAGAAGGGCTTCGCGTCCGACCCGAAGCGATGCACCAGCTGCCGCGCGAGCCGTCGTGCTGCTCGCGAGGGCGGCTACGACGTTCGTGACATCGGCGGACCGCGCGGCTACGAGCGCAGCGTCGATCGCCCCGATCGCGAGTACTTCGCGGTCGTCTGCTCCTCGTGCGGGAACCAGGCGCAGGTGCCGTTCCGCCCGCGGATGGACCGACCGGTCTACTGCTCCGACTGCTTCCGGACCGTCCGACCAGACTGACCGCTAACCCGGGCTAGAGCCTGAAGACCTCGCCGGCGCGGAACCGCTCGCGCCGGCGCCCGTGCCAGACCGTCACGCGCGCGGCCCCGTAGACCTGCCAACCGCCGTCCCGACCGACGACCGCGGTGTCCTCGTCGATCCCGAAGACGACCGAGCCGCGCGGGGCCTGGAAGGCGATCAACGCCGAGAACGGCTCGGGCCACGCGTCGTAGTGCGGCACCACCGATAGCTCGGGCGCGAACCCGAGCCCCTTGCCCCAGCGAAGCGGGAACGGCATCAGCCGCATCCGGAAGTCGAAGGCATGTCCGGCGAGCGCCATCGCGCCGGCGGAGCACCCGACGAGGGCCGCCCCGCGCTCGTGCGCGTCCGTGAGCGCCCGACCGACCGCCGTCCCGCCGAGCGACTCGAGAAGGTGGCTCGGCTTGCCGCCCGACAGGTAGACGAGGTCGGCCTCACCGACCGCCTGGGCCGCGGCGGCGTCATCGGCTCCCGCGCGGTCGCGCACCAGGACCGGCTCGACCTCGGCGCCGAGCCCTGAGAAATGGGCGACGCCCATGGCCGCCCAGCGCTGGAAGACCGCCTCGCCATCGGGGTACGACGCCGTCGGCACGATCGCGACGCGCGGACGGCTGCGGCCGGTCGACTCGAGCAGGCTCGCGTCGAACTCCGACATCGAAGGGAGGAACTCTCCGGCGCCGACGAGCGCCACGGGTCCGGGCATCGCGGGAGAGTCTATCTGCGACACTGCGCGGATGACGTCGCGCCAACGCTGGACCCTGGTCGCGACGGTCATCGGGTCCGGTGCCGTGTTCCTCGACGGCACCATCGTCAACGTCGCGCTGCCGCGCATCGGGCGCGAGCTGCCGGCCACGATGATCGGTGTCCTCGAGGGCCAGACCTACATCGTCAGCGGCTACCTGGCGGTCCTCGCGGCCCTGCTGATCCTGGCCGGGGCCCTGTCGGATCGCTACGGTCGGCGGCGCGTCTACAGCATCGGCCTGGCGGGGTTCGCCCTGACCTCGGGGCTGTGCGGGCTCGCCCCGACGCTCGAGGCACTGGTCGTCTTCCGGCTGCTGCAGGGTGCCGCGGGATCGTTGATGGTCCCCGGTGCGTTGTCGATCATCACGCAGACGTTCGACGGGCCGGAGCGCGGCCGGGCGTTCGGGATCTGGACCGCGGCGACATCGGCGCTGGCGCTGATCGGCCCGGTCGCCGGCGGCCTGCTCGTCGACTCGATCGGCTGGCGGATCGCGTTCCTCGTCAACGTCCCGATCCTGGCCGTCGCGCTGGCGATCACGCTCCGCCACGTCGAGGAATCGCGCGACCTCGACGCCCGGCGTCGGTTCGATTGGCTGGGCTCGTTCGTCGCCGCGGTCGCCGTCGGTGGCCTGTCGTTCGGGGTGATCCGCGGCGGCGAGCGCGAGTGGCGCGACCCGGTCGCGTGGCTGGCGCTGGGCATCGGCGCGGTTGCGCTCGTCGCGTTCCCGATCCTGATGGCCACGCGGCGCGATCCGCTGGTGCCGCTGGGCCTCTTCCGGTCGCGGGCATTCTCCGCGATCAACATCGCCACGTTCTTCATCTACGGCGGGCTGTACGTGATGCTGAGCTACCTGAGCATCGTGCTCCAGGGTCCGCTCGGGTACACCGCGCTCGGGGCCGGGGCCTCCGTCCTGCCGATCGGCCTGTGCCTGATCACGCTGTCCACGCGGATCGGCACGGTCGCGGGACGCGTGGGCGCCCGCAAGTTCCTGACGCTGGGACCGGCCCTGATGACGGCAGCGCTGCTGTGGTTCACGCGCCTCCCGGCGACATCCGAGCCGTGGCGGCCGAGCCTCGACCGGCTCGGTTCGCTGGTCCCGTCGGGCGGCTACCTGGTCGACGTGTTCCCGGCGATCCTGACGTTCGGGCTCGGGATCGCGTGCGTCGTGGCGCCGCTGACCAGCACGCTGATGGGCTCGATCCCGGCCCGATTCTCCGGGCTCGGGTCGGCGATCAACAACGCGATCGCGAGGGTCGGCCAGCCGCTGCTCGGGGCGATCATCTTCGTCGCGATCAGCGCGACCTTCTACGCCCAGCTCGTCGACGCTGGCGCCCGGTCTGGACGTGTCCTCCGAGACGGTTCGGGCCGCGTTCCCGCCGCTCAACCCGCCGCGCGCCGGGGCGTCACCCGACCAGGTCGTGGCCGCGGCGCGCGCGTCGATCGAGGCATTCCATCTGGCGATGTTCGTCGGGGCCGCGCTCGTCGCGACCGGCGCGGCCGTGTCGTGGTTCGGGCTGCGCGAAACCGATGCGCGATCGAGCCCGGCCGAAGCGGATCAGACCGTCGCGGCCTGATGTCGCGCGACTGGGACGCCCGGACGTACGACCGGGTCGCCGATCCGCAGACGCGCTGGGGCGCGACCGTCCTCGACCGACTCCCGCTGACCGGCGACGAGCGCGTGCTGGACGCCGGCTGTGGGAGCGGCCGCGTCACCGAGCTGCTCGCCGATCGACTGCCGAACGGCCGGATCGTGGCGCTCGACGGATCGGCCTCGATGATCGACGCGGCGCGCGAGCGACTGGCCCGGTTCGGCGACCGGATCGAGTACGTCGTCGCCGACCTGGGGCAGCCGCTGCCGATCGATGGCCAGGTGGACGCCGTGCTGTCGACCGCGGTGTTCCACTGGGTGCCCGATCACGACGCGCTGTTCCGGAATCTCGCGGCGGTGACCGCGCCCGGTGGCTGGCTCATCGCCCAATGCGGTGGCGCCGGGAACATCGCACGGGTGATGGCCGTGCTGGGACGGACCGGCGATGGCTGGCTCGGTGACAAGTACTTCGCGACGCCGCTCGACACGACCCGTCGCCTCGACGCCGCGGGGTACGTCGACATCGAGTGCTGGCTGACTGACGAGCCGACCTGGTTCGATCGTGGCGAACCGTTCGAGACCTTCCTCCGAACGGTCATCCTCGGGGCGCACCTCGAGCGCCTGCCGGCGGACCAGCGTGACGGGTTCGTCCACACGGTCGCCGAGGCGCTCGACGAGCCGATGATCGACTACGTCCGGCTGAACATCAGCGCGCGACGAGCCGCGCCCCGCTGAGCCTTCCCGCGGAGCTGGCGCTCCAGCCCCTCAGCGCGTGACCCGGAACGAGGCGCCGTGCCCGGGGATCACGACGTCGGCGACCGCGAGCACCCTGGCGCGGCCTTCCTCGAGCGCGGTCTGGTCATCGGCGACTGGGTCGATCTCCGGCCCGCGGTCGGCGTGCCACCACAGGTGCGTCATGGCGTACACGCCGTCGTCCGCCTCGACGATGAGCGTCGCGTCCTCCAGCGTATGCCCCGGCGTCAGCCAGAGCTGCGACTTCGGCGACAGCCGGTAGCCGTCGCCGGGCATGTCGAGCCACAGGTCGTCGATGTAGCGCGCCCAGAAGTCGACGACCTCGGCGTTCTGGAAGAGCGCGACGTTCATCGTGTGGTCGGGGTGGTGGTGGCTGAGAAAGACGTGCGTGACTGCCTCCGGATCGACGCCGAGCTCGCGGAGCGGGTCGAGGATCAGCCCGCGCCGCGCGACCATCCCGGGATCGACCACGATCAGCGCGTCGCCATCGCGCACGAGCGCGACCGAGGACGCCGTGCGTTCGCCCGAGTAGCCGGCGTGAAGCAGGTGGACCGAGGTCATGTCGCGGCCGATGCTACGTCGTCGCGTGCTGCGGGATGCGACCGAAGCGCCCAGCGCGACACTGCAAGACTCGCCCGATGACCTCCCCCGATACGAACCAGCCTGCGGATCTCCTCCTGCGCGGCGGACGGATCGCGACCATGGACGCAGCACGATCGTGGGCGAGCGCGCTCGCCGTCCGCGGCGGGCGCATCATCGCTGTCGGCCCGGACGCCGCGGTGGCGGCCCTGATCGGGCCGCGGACTCGCGTCATCGAGCTGCGCGGCCGAACCGTCACGCCCGGGTTCCAGGACGCCCATGTCCACCCCGTCCACGGCGGGCTGGGGATGCTCCGCTGCGACCTCCACGAGGACCGGCAATCGGGGCCGGGGTATGACCGGATCGAGGCGTACGCCCGGTCCCATCCCGACGAACCGTGGATCCGCGGCGGTGGCTGGTACATGGCCGCGTTCGAGGGCGGCACCCCGCGCCGGGAGGACCTCGATCGCATCGTCCCGGATCGGCCGGCCTTCCTGACCAACCGCGACGGCCATGGTGCGTGGGTCAACTCGAAGGCCCTCGAGCTTGCCGGCATCACCGCAGACACCCTGGACCCGAGCGACGGCCGGATCGAGCGCGACCCGGATGGCACGCCCTCCGGCACGCTCCATGAGGGCGCGATGGATCTGGTCCGGCGACTGCTCCCGGACGACACGCCGGCCGAGCTGGAAGAAGCGCTCCGACTTGGCCAGCGCCATCTGCACTCGTTCGGGATCACCGCCTGGCAGGACGCGATCGTGGAGTCGCACAGCGAGGAACGGGCGTACGTCGGGCTGGCGAGTCGCGACGAATTGACGGCCCGAGTGGTCGGAGCGATGTGGTGGGAGCACCATCGCGGCGCCGAACAGATCGAGGAATTCGTCGAGCGACGGGCGGCTACGTCGATGGGGCGCTACCGGGCGACCAGCGTGAAGCTGATGATGGACGGCGTCCTCGAGAACTTCACCGGCGCGATGCTGGAGCCCTACCTCGATCGACACGGCGGTGTCACCGACAACCGGGGCCTGCTCCAGATCGACCCCGACGGCCTGGCGGACTGGGTCCCGCAGCTGGATGCGCTCGGCTTCCAGCCGCACTTCCACGCGATCGGCGACCGCGCCGTACGGGCCTCGCTGGATGCGGTCGAGGCTGCTCGCCGAGCGAACGGGCCGTCCGACACGCGTCCGCACATCGCCCACATCCAGGTCATCCATCCTGACGATATCGGCCGCTTCCGCCAGCTGAACGTCGCGGCCAACGCACAGCCGCTGTGGGCCGCGCACGAGGACCAGATGGACGTCCTGACCATCCCGTTCATCGGCGAGCGATGGCGGTGGCAGTACCCGTTTCGATCGCTGCGCGCGGCTGGCGCCGTCGTGGCGATGGGCTCGGATTGGAGCGTCTCGAGCCCGAACCCGCTCTGGGAGATGCACATCGCCGTCGAGCGGAAGAACCCGGTCGAGTACGCCCCGCGGTCCGACGTCTTCCTGCCCGACGAACGGCTCGACCTTATCGACTCGCTTGCCGGGTTCACCTGCAACGCGGCCTACGTCAACCATCTCGACGAGGAGACCGGCTCGATCGAGGTCGGCAAGCTCGCCGACCTGGCCGTGCTCGATCGCGACCTGTTCGACCGGGGCGCCGGCCGGATCGGCGATACGAGGGCGGTCGGCACGTTCGTCGACGGGGTGCCGGTGTACGAGGACGCGGCGCTGGATGCCTGACCGACGCATGGACGGATGACGATGTCGATTCGGCATCGAACGTCGGTGGTGGCGGGGTAGGCCCGCGGCGATGCTCCTGTTGCGCACCGGAAGTACCGGGGACGCAGAAAGGAGCGATCAGCAGTGAACGCACTCGCAACGTTGTATGTGAACCAGCACCTGCAGGACATGCTCGACGAGGCAGCTCGAGACCGAGTTCGCCGAGCCAGCAAGGTGGCCCGCCCCTCGCGGATCGCATCCGTCCTGTCGTCCCTCCGCCAGGCCGTGAGCCGGCGCCCGGCCTTCGCAGGCTGACCGGTCCGCGCCAGACGATCTCGTACCAACGAGGCTGAGGCCCTCCTCCTCTCGGCTTCGTCGCACTCCCGTGACGACCCCCGTTCCGCCGACGGGGGTCGTCGCATGTCCGGCTAGCCCGGCAGGTCGCTCGGGACGTCGACGTCGCGCAGCGTCTCCCCGGTTGGATCGTCGAGGCGCCAGACGGCCGGGCGGATCACGCGGACGTCGAGCTCGCCGAGCAACGCTCGGAGACGACGTTCGCCCCCTGCCAGGAGTCGGTCGGCGGCGGCCCGAGCGGCGACGGATCGGGCAGCAATGGGCAGTGGTCGCGGACCCGCGTCGTCGGCGAGGACCGCTACCTCGTGCCCGTCGAGCGCGTCGAGCAGCCGGGCCAGGACCGCGGGCACCAGCGCCGGCATGTCGCCGCCCACGACGAGGACCCATTCGATGGCCGGATCGACCGCGGCGAGGCCCGTCGCGAGACCGGCGAGCGGGCCGTCGAATGGTCGCGCGTCGCGCACCACGCGGACGTCGGCGGGCACGTCGCGCGCATCGTCAGGCGCCACCACCACGATCACGTCGCTGGTGAGACCGCGCACCGCGTCGATCGCCAGGTCGAGCATCGGCCGTCCATCGACCGGCTCCGCGAGCTTGTCCCGACCGAAGCGCGACGATCGCCCGCCGGCCAGGACGATCGCCCCGACGCGGTCCGCCGGGGGCGTCATCGACCGACAGCGGCCGGTGCCTTCGCGCCCGGCACGTGACCGGCCGGCGTGCGCCGCAGGATCGCGCGGCGGTCGAGGTCCGCGAGGATCGCCATCACGTACTTGCGGCTCGTGCCGGTCGCGTCGCGCAACGCGGCCGGCGTCAGCGGGTCGCGCGCAGCGAGCTCGAGCGCCGTCGCGGCGAAGTCACGGTACGTGGATGTCGCGTAGGCGAGGTCGTCGTCGAGGACGACGATCCGCCCGTCGCGCTCGAGCTGGCGAACCCCCGCGGTCGGACAACCGGCGGCCCGTGCGGCATCCGTCAGGGACGGCGGCGTCGGCACGGACAGGAGGGCCTCCACGCGGTCCATCGCCGCGACCGTCGCCGGGTCCGCGGCCGGTGCCGCGATGCCGGGTGCCTGCAGCACGTCGCCGTCACGGGTGAGGCGACTGTCGGCAACGACCCGGTCCAGCACGACACCGGCTGCCGCGAGCGCCTCGTCCCGTCGGACGGTGGCCGCGCGTCGCAGGGTCAGCGCGACCGACGTCCGGACCGCCGACGACGTCGCGCCCCCGCCGACCGCCTCGATCGCCGCGGTCTCGGCAGCGCCCGCGACATCGCTCGCCAGCTCGCCCCCGAGGATCCCGTGCAGGTCGAGGCGCGCCCCCGGCCGGGGATCGATCAACGCCCCCACACGCTCCGGCGTCTGGCGCCGACGCGACAGGCCGCGGGGTGGCAGGGGGTCAAGCACGAGCCCACCGATCGGCAGGACCGGTGCCCCGCGGCGCAGCACGAATCGGTCGCCGGCCCGCAGCGCGATCGGCTGCGCGAGGCGAATGATCCCGGCGACACGGCCGTCGGGCAGCGAGATCGCGTCCCGCCCGGCACGACCGACGACCGCATCGACCGCGGCGGTCCCCGCGTGCACCCGACCGGCCGCTCGATCCGCGACGACCCCGTCGAACGCCACCAGGACGCGGTCGGTGGCCGTGACCTCGGGGTCGACGGTGAGGACCATCCCGCGGTGGAGCGCGGCGCGCTCGACGCCCCCGAGGTTGAGCGCGGTCCGACCGCCGCGCTCGACTCGCTCGACCGGGGACCCGTGGACCTGGATCTCGCGGATCCGCGCCCGGCTGCCGTCGCTCGGGATGAGGCCGAGCGTGTCGCCGCGCGCCAGCGGACCACCGCGCAGCGTGCCGGTGACCACGACGCCGCGGCCCTTCGCCGTGAAGACCCGGTCGATCGCGAGTGTGGCGGGGCGATCCGGCAGCCGCACCTGGTCCCGCAGCACCAGCACGGCATCGCGGACCGCCTCGACGCCGGCTCCGGTCAGGCTCGAGACGGCAAGGATCGGGGAACCGGCAAGCACCGTGGCGGCGAGCATCGTCTCGACCTGGTCGCGGACGGCGCGGACGCGCTCCGCGCCGACGGCGTCGACCTTGGTGATGACCACGATGCCGATCCCGATCGCGAGCGCGTCGAGCAGCGCGAGATGCTCATGCGTCTGCGCGCGCGGGCCGTCGTCGGCGGCGACGGCGAGCATCACCGCATCGATCTCGCCCGCTCCGACGAGCATGTTGCCGACCAGCTTGTCGTGACCGGGGACGTCGACGAAATCGATCGATGTGCCGTCCTCGAGATCGAGATGCGCGTAGCCGACGTCGATCGTCATGCCGCGCCGCTGCTCTTCGGGCAGGCGATCGGCATCGATGCCGGTCAAGGCGTGGAGCAGCCGCGTCTTGCCGTGGTCGATGTGGCCGGCCGTGCCGACGACGACCGTCACGCGACGCTCGCAAGCGCAGCCGTGACCGCGGCCGCGACACTGGCATCGGCGCCGGGATCGACCGTCCGTAGGTCGAGCACCACGCGTCCGTCCTCGATGCGGCCGATGACCGCGGGCTGTCCCGCGCGCAAGGCGGCAAGGAGCCTCGTCGCGGACCGCGCCGACAGGCCCACGCCGGCCGACGGCAGCGTCTCGCCGGGGAGCGAGCCACCACCGACGGTCGCCTCGAGATCGACGGCGTCCGCGTCCGCACCGATCGCCCGCGCGACCGCATTCGCCCGAGCCTGTACGCCGGCGAGTGGGGCCGCGATCATCCGCCAGATCGGGATGTCGAGGACCGCGCGCCCGGATCGGTACAACCCGAGGGTGAGCGCGACACCGGCCATGCGTCGCCTTGTCGGGCCGCATCGCTCGTGCCAGCGGGTCACGACGCATCCGCGCGACGAGGTCCGCGCGACCGACGACCAGCCCTGCTTGCGGCCCCCCGACGAGCTTGTCGCCGCTGAACGTCACGAGGTCCGAACCCGACGCCAATCGCTCCGCCGGCATCGGCTCGTGCGACAGGCCGTAGGCCGCGGTGTCGAGCAGCGCGCCGGAGCCGAGATCGTCGATCACGAACGCGTCCTGGCGATGGGCCAGGTCGGCCACCTCCGCTGGATCCGGGGCCTCGGTGAACCCGGTCATCGCGAAGTTCGAAGGGTGGACGCGGAGGACGGCGCGAGCGCGGCCGTCCGCCAACGGCGCCTCGAAGTCCTTTGCGCGCGTTCGATTGGTGGTCCCGACCTCGACCAGCCGCGCCCCGGCGCGCCGGATGATCTCGGGGATGCGGACGCCGCCGCCGATCTCGACCAGCTCGCCGCGCGACACGACGATCCCGCCGCGTCCGACCAGGCCGACCGCCAGCGCGAGCGCCGCGGCGTTGTTGTTGGTCACGAACGCATCCTCGGCGCCGGTCAGTGCCACCAGGTGGTCCTCGGCGACGCGCGCGCGCTGGCCGCGTCGGCCGCTCGACCGATCCATCTCCAGCAGCGCGTAGTCGCTCGCGACGGCAGCGACGGCCGCCGCGACCGCCAACGGCCAGGGCGCTCGCCCGAGATTGGTATGGATCAGCACACCGGTCGCGTTGATCACCGCGGGCAGCCCTGTCGTGTCGAACGCCTGGATCCGGCCCCGCGCCTGGTCGGCGAGCGCCGCCGCATCGCGCGGTTCGGCGCCGTCGCGGATCCGTGCTCGCTCCTCGTCCACGACGCGCCGAACGACCTCCGTCAGCGCCGGGGCATCCGACCCATCGACGCTCGGTCGAAGCCGGCGCAGCACGGCGTCGACGCTGGGCGGACGAGGACGTGCGACCGGTTTCGACGACATCGGGCCTCCGTGGCGGGAACGCGTGGGAGTCGAACCCACCACGCCGCGCCGAGCGCGGCGCCACCGATTTTGAAGACCGGGGGACCCACCGGGGCCCATCCATTCCCGGAGCGATGGTAATGCGCTCGGCCCTGACTCGGCCCGCACGGCGGCGGGCAACCTATCATCGGCGGGTGACGACGCTGGACCGACTCCCCGACGTCCGATTGACGACGCTGACCGACTGCGGTGGCTGTGCCGCCAAGCTCGGGGCCGACCTCCTGTCCGAGGCGCTCAGCGGTCTTGGGGCCGAGGCATCGCCGGACGCCTTGATCGCCGGGCTGCACCCGCCCGATGACGCCGCCGCCTACCGGCTCACCGACGAGCTGGCGGTCATCGGAACGCTCGACTTCTTTCCTCCGCTGGTCGACGACCCGCGGACATTCGGCGAGATCGCGGCCGCGAACGCGCTGAGTGACGTCTTCGCGATGGGTGGCCGCGTCCTGTTCGCGTTGTCGATCGCGGCGTTCCCCGAAGACCTGTCACGGGACGTGATGGCGCGGATCTTCGAGGGGGCATCGGCGAAGGTGCGCGAGGCCGGTGGAACGCTTGCCGGCGGACACACGATCCGCGATCCGGAGCCCAAGTACGGTCTGGCGGTCATCGGCGTCGGCCACCCCGATCGCCTGCTCCGCAAGGGCGGCGCGCGACCCGGGGACGTGCTGCTGCTGACCAAACGTCTCGGGACCGGGCTGCTCGTGAGCGGTGAGCGGCAGGGCGCCACATCGGCAGCGGACCTGGCCACCGCGATCGACGAGATGCGGGCGCTCAACCGCGCCGCCTCGGAGGTCCTCGTGGCGCACGGCGTCGTAGCGGCCACCGACGTGACGGGGTTCGGGTTGCTGGGTCACGGGTTGGAGATGGCGCGGGCGTCGGGCGCCCGGTTTGTGTTCGACGCTGCCGCGCTGCCGGTCCTGCCCGGCGCGCTCGCACTCGCGCGGGACGGGGTGGAGACCGGTGGTGGCGGTCACAACCGCCGGTTCGTCGGCTCCGCCCTGGTGCTCGCCGACGGTGTGCCACCGGAGCTCGTGACGCTCGCGCACGATCCGCAGACGAGCGGCGGTCTGCTCGCGGCGGTCGCGCCGGACCGCGTCGCGCAGGTGCGATCCGACCTGGCGGCTGCCGGCGTGGATGCGTGGAGCATCGGCCGGGTCGAGGAGGCCGACCCGGCCGTCGTGCTCCGCTAAGGGTCAGGTCGGGCGGATCTGGACCGTATCGATGATGGCTCGCAGGTCCGCCTTGTCGGCCGCAGTCGTGCTCGGGAAGTCGAACGCGTCGATGATGATCCGCTTCCCTTCCACGTCGAGGATCCAGACCTGGTCGTGCTCGCCGTCGAGCGCCTCGCGGAACGAGGTCCTGGCGGTGGTCCAGCGATACAGGTGGGTGGCAGTGCAACCCCGGCTGTAGTCGGCCGTGTAATCGAGGAAGCGACCCGAATACCCCCCGACACTGACGGCCTTGTCCTGGTTGACGATCGTGCCGGGCTGTTTGACCAGGGCATCGGCAAGGTCGTCGACCGTCGAACCGATCGGGGGATCCTTGGCGCCGAGGTTCGCGCCGCACGGTGTTGCATAGACATTCTCTGCGGTCCAGAAGGTGAAGCCCATGCCCGGCGGATCCGCCGAACGCTTGAACCAACCTTTGCCGCCGAGGCCGTCGTCGCCCCACAGCGTCCAACCCTCGCCGACGACCTGGAAGCTGATGTTCGCCGGATACGGAGGCCCGACGGTGAACGTCGATGGTCCCACGGACGCCGACGGCGAGGCCGCCGCGCTCACCGACGGGGTCGGGCTCGGGCTGGGTGGACCGGTACCCACGCCGCTCGACGAGGGCAAGAGTTGGCTCGCCCCGAAAGCGATCACGACCACCGCAGCCAGGGCCGCGGCAGCGCGAGCGATGGTATTCATGGACGGTTCCCTCCACGGGCCGATCACGACCCGCTGACGTGTTCGATCGATGTGGTCGCGGACGTCGTCGTACGTCCGCATCGGCAGTTCGGTCGGACCCTCGTCGAGGAACGCCTGGATGAGTCGATCGGGCTCGCGTGGACTGGTCATGCCGGTCGCTCCTCGGAGACGGAGGGCGCACGAGCGTCGGCATCGACGCTCGCGCGGAGCGCTGCCGTGGCGTGGTGGAGGCGCGACTTGACGGTCCCGAGCGGGATCCCGAGTCGATCAGCCACCTCCGCCAGGGGCAGGCCCACGTAGTGATGGAAGACGAGCACCGCGCGCTGCTCGAGCGTCAGCCTCCGGAAGGCACGCTCCAGCTCATCGCGGTCGTTGACGGTCAGGACATCGGCAGGCTCGCGAGGCCCGTCGAGCTGGACGAGATGAAGATCGGCTGACCAGCGGCGGCGACGCCGGGCCTCGGCGTAGCACTCGTTGGTCAGGATCCGATGGAGCCAGGGTTCGAACCGATCGGGATCGCGCAGTGTCCTGATCTCGCGCCACGCCGTGATGAGCGCCACCTGGACGGCGTCGTCAGCCAGGTCGGTGTCGCGCAGGATCCGGTAGGCGATGGCCATGCATCGATCGCCGACGGTCCGCGCCAACGCATCGAACGCCTCGGCGTCCCCACGTCGCGCACGGTCCACGAGCGCTCGATCCACCCGTCACTCCTTCCCTGGATCGCCTCCCGATGGAGGGATCAGCCTGAAGAGGGTCTCGGGGGCCAGAAGGTTCTATCTGCAGTGGCAAACCATGGTGAGGGGCTGCCGTTGTGGAGGGCCGGGCGCGTTTAGCGGAGGCGCGAGAACACCCCGATACACGCGGCGACGAGTCCGATCAGGACGGCCGGAATGCTCTGCAGGAGGAACGCGTCCAGCGGGTAGTCCGGTAGCCCGGCACCCTCGGCACTGTCGGCGAAGGCCTGGATCTCGCGCCACGAGCCGACGAGCGAGAACGACGCGCCGAGGAGTCCGCCGAGAACGATCCCGGCGATCGCGATCGTCAGGATGCGCGGCCCGCGCTTGATCCCGACCGAACGATCGAGGGCTTCGGCGATGAACCGTCCCGCGAAGTAGCCAAGGACGATCGTGAACAGGCCGATCTGGGCCCCGAAGTAGCCGACCGCGGCGCCCAGCCCGCCCGCGACGAGCGTGGCCAGCGCGACCTGCCGTGGCTGGAGGGTGGCCAGCGCATCTCGAGACGGCTTGCCGCAGGTCCTGCAGCGCAATCCGACCGGGCCCTGCATCGCGCACCTGGTGCAGATCGGCTGGTCGCAGCGACCGCAGCGGACCCAGGTCTCGCGGTCCGGGTGGCGGTAGCAATAGAGCGGCTGGTTCTCGGACAGGTCTGCGGTCGCGGCGTCGCTCGTCATGGTCCCCTCGGCGAATCGATGGGGAGGGTGGGGTCCGACCGCGCTCACGTCAAGGGGTACACTCGGCCGCAGGTCATCCGCAGGAGGACGCCGAGTGGCGAAACCGTATGTTCGTCTGACCCAGCCGATGGTCCGCGACACCAAGGACGGCCCCTTGCGCGCCGCTTCCTGGGATGAGGCGCTGGACCGCGTGGTCGCCGGGTTCGCCGCCGCCAAGGCGGCGCATGGACCGACGACGTTCGGCACCTTCAGCTGCAGCAAGGCGACCAACGAGGTCAACTTCGCCGCGCAGAAGTTCAGCCGGGCCGTGCTGGGCAGCAACAACATCGACAGCTGCAACCGCACCTGACACGCCCCGAGCGTCGCCGGTCTGGCGACCGTGTTCGGTGCCGGTGGCGGCACAAGTTCATACCGTGAGGTCGAGGACACCGATCTGATCGTCCTCTGGGGCAGCAACGCCCGCGAGACGCATCCGATCTTCTTCCATCACGTCCTCAAGGCCGTCAACAAGGGCGCGCGGCTCTATGCGGTCGACCCCCGGCGCACGTCGTCGGCGGAATGGGCCGACAGCTGGCTCGGCCTCGACGTGGGCAGCGACATCGCGCTCGCGAACGCGGTCGGCCGCGAGATCATCGCCTCCGGACTGCACCATCGCGAATTCATCGAGCGGGCCACCGCCGATTTCGAGGCGTACGAGGCCACGGTCGAGCCCTACACGCTCGAGTACGCCGAACGCGAGACCGGCGTCCCGGCCGACGCGATCCGCGACCTCGCCCACGCCTTGGCGACAGCACCCCGCGCGATGATCTGCTGGACGCTCGGCATCACCGAGCACCACAACGCCGTCGACAACGTCCTCGCGCTGATCTCATTGGTGCTGCTGACCGGGCACGTCGGGCGGTACGGCAGCGGCGTCAACCCGCTCCGTGGCCAGAACAACGTCCAGGGCGGCGGCGACATGGGCGCACTCCCGGACCGGTTGCCGGGGTTCCAGCACGTCGAGAACGACGAGCTCCGCACGAAGTTCGACCAGGCCTGGGGCGTGACGATCCCACCGAAGCGCGGCTGGCACTTGTCGGGCATGTTCGATGCCATGGAGCGCGGCGAGCTGACCGCCGTGTACTGCATCGGGGAGAACCCCGTCCAGTCCGAGGCCGATCAGCATCGCGCGATCAAGCTGCTGTCGGGTCTCGAGATGCTCGTGGTCCAAGACCTGTTCCTCACGAAGACCGCCGAGCTGGCGGACGTCGTGCTCCCCGCGTCCGCGGCATGGGCAGAGGGTGAGGGCACCGTCACAAACTCGGAGCGACGGGTCCAGCGGATCCGCAAGGCGGTCGAGCCGCCAGACGGCGCTCGCGACGACCTCGCGATCATCTTCGAGATCGCCGACCGGATGGGCGCGAACTGGGGCGACCCAGCCGCCGAGCGGGTCTGGGACGAAGTCAGATCGCTATCGCCGGTCCACGCCGGGATGAGCTATCAGCGGCTCGAGGAGCTTGGCGGGATCCAGTGGCCGTGCTACGACGAGACCCATCCCGGCGAGCTGTTCCTGCATAGCCGGCTCTGGGAGGATCCCGTGCCCGGCAATCGCGTGCCATTCGTCCCGGTCGAGCACGATCCGCCGGTCGACAAGCTCAGCGACGACTTCCCGATCCGGCTCACGACCGGGCGACGGCTCGACTCGTACAACACGGGTGTGCAGACCGCGGGCTACACCTCGCCGTTGCGTCGCGGCGAGTCCCTCGACATCTCACCCGAGGATCTGGAGACCTATGGCCTCGCCGACGGCGAGCGCGTCCGGGTCGTGTCTCGCCGAGGCCAGGTCGAAGCGCCCGTCCGGATCGATCCGTCGTTGCGGCCGGGTCTCACGTTCATGACGCTCCATTTCCAGGACGATGTCGCGACGAACCTGCTGACGATCGACGCGACCGATCCCAAATCCGGCACGGCGGAGTTCAAGGCGACCGCGATCCGGATCGAGAAGCTGGAAGAGGCCATCCCGGCCTGAACGACGGGCCGGAGCTCGCTCCGACTGACCTCGACTCCCCGTACATACGGGCGATGGCGCAACAGAAATCGAGGTCATACGTTTCCCCGCTACAGCCTACCCAAGCGCCTGAGGGGTATCACGGGCGCGGGGAACACCGTCGATGTCGCAAGAACCGCGAACGCCATTGGTATTTCGACCGGACCTGGAAGGGCTCCGGGGTGTGGCGATCCTGCTCGTCCTGGTCTGTCACGCCGGGATCCCCGGTGGCGAAGCCGGGTTCATCGGCGTTGACCTGTTCTTCGTGCTGTCGGGCTTCCTCATCACCGGTCTCCTCGTCAGCGAGGCCGAGGCGACCGGCCGGATCCAGCTCGCGGCCTTCTACGCGCGGCGGGCGCGGCGGATCCTCCCGCCAGCAGCCGTGGCCATCATCGGCACGCTCGCGGCGGCGAGCTTCGTGCTCTCACCGCTGGATATCCCGGCCATCGCCGACGACGCCCTCGCCGCCGGACTATCGCTCGCGAACGTCCATTTCGCGATCTCGGCGACCGACTACTTCGCCCCGGTCGACCCGTCTCCGTTCCTGCACTTCTGGTCGCTTTCGGTCGAGGAGCAGTACTACCTGATCTGGCCGGTCGTGCTCGGGCTCGCCGCTCGCCGTGCCCGCCCCCGACTGACGATGACGGTCATCGCCGCGATCGTGCTGATCGGGTCGCTCGTGCTGTCGCTCGTGCTGACGCCCGTCGCCGGGCCATGGGCGTACTTCTCGCTCCCGGGCCGAGCGTGGCAACTGGCGGCCGGCGGCGCGCTCGCCCTCGCGGGCACCGGCCTGATCCGCCTGCCGAAGCCGATCGCGGTGCTCTCCGGCTGGATCGGTGCGGCACTGATCATCGTGTCGCTGTTGGCGATCTCGCCGATGACCGCGTACCCCGGGGTCGCCGCTGCCGGTCCGACGCTCGGCGCGCTGGGACTGATCGTGGGCGGGACGGTTCCGGGCTCGCCCGGTTGGTTGATCCTGCAGCGCGGCCCGGTGCGCTGGCTCGGCCGGATCTCGTACTCGCTCTACCTCTGGCACTGGCCGGTGCTGGTGCTCGGCGCCGCTGCCGTGGGTGCGGCTGCCACCGATGATGCGCCGGTCGCGGACCCGTTGGCCCTTCGCCTCGCCCTGATCGGCATCGCCGTCGCGCTGGCAGCCATCTCGACCTCGCTGATCGAGCGGCCGTTCCGGGCCGGACGGCTCTCGCGCGGCGGCCACCGGCGGTGGCTCGCCACGGCCGGCGCCGCGGTGCTCGGCATCGCGATCGGCTCGTCGGCGATGGGCATCGCCGCGCGCGACATCGTGTCCGCGGCGGACACGCAGGGTCTCGACGGCGAGACCGCTGCGCTGCTCGACCCGGGCGAGGGACCAGTCCACCTCGATGACGGCGAGCTCGCCGGCCCGACGTCCGGGCCGCCGCTTCCGTCGCCAGTGCCGAGCGCCTCACCGACGCCGTCGACGGCACCGACGCCCGCCCCACGGCCTCGGCCCAAGCCGCTCCTGGCGGGACCCGTTCCCGGGAACCTGACCCCGACGCTCGCGAAGGCGCGGAACGACGGCGATCGATTGATCTCCGATGGATGCAGCCTGGGGCTCGCCGGATCCACGCCCCCGACCTGCGTCTATGGCGATCGAACGGGCGCGATCACGATCGCGCTGGTCGGCGATTCCCATGCTGCGAGCTGGTTCCCCGCGTTCCGCAAGCTCGCTGTTCGTCACCACTGGCGCCTGATCCCGTTCACGAAGTCGAGCTGCCCCTTCCTCGACGCGCGCGTCTGGTCGACGTACCTCGGTCGCGAGTACACCGAGTGCACGACGTGGCGCGAGCTCGTCATCGCGAAGCTCGTGAAGATCAAGCCCGACGTGGTCGTCATCGCCGGCAATCGCTGGTTCCCGGTCGTCGACGACCTCGACAATTCGCCGAAGCGGCAGGGAGCGGCAACCGCGCGGCTGATCGAGCGCATCCCAGGGCGAATCGCGCTGATGGTCGACACGCCGCGCTCCGCCTACGACGTCCCGGCGTGCCTCGCCAGCCATCGCGACGCGATCGAGGACTGCACGACGTCGAGGGCGAACGCGTTCGGCTGGCGGCACCGCCAGCGAGAACGGGAAGCCGCGCGCCGGACCGGCGCGGCGATCATCGATCTGTCCAAGGCGACCTGCCCGTCCGATCCATGCCCGCCGATCATCGGCCGGCGGCTCGTCTATCGCGATCACCACCATCTGACCGCGACGTTCGTCGTCTCGCTCGCCGACGACCTCGACGCGGCCCTGGCACCGGTGCTCGAGGCGGCGCGGCCGTGAGGAGAGCAGGACCCGCCGGCCTCGCGGTGGTCGCGATCGCGATGCTCGTGACGGGCTGTGGGCCGACGCCGATCCCGGCCGGTGCGCCGCCGGACCGTGCCCTCTCGAGCCCCCCGCCAGCCGCTGCGCCCATCCATACACCAGAGTCCGGCCCCGCGTCCGTTCCCTCTGCACCGGCGCCGCCGACCCCGCCTGAACCCCGCCCCGCGTCGGCATCAACGCGCGTCATCCACGAAGGCGCCATCAGCCCGAAGCCGCGATCGGTCGCGGATCGTGCCTGGGAGCCGGTCGTCGCCACCCACCCGACGGATCCCGACCGCATCGCGGTCGTCTACGAGCATCGCGGACCCGGCGCGGCGTGCTCGGTCAACCCGCTCATCCGCATCTCGCACGACGGCGGTCGGACGTGGCGGACGACGCGGTCGGGTCCGGGCGCTCGCTCGAGTCGGGGCATGGGCCTCCATGCGGCGATCGCCTGGGGGCCCGGACCGCGTGGCGGCACGCGCCTGTACTGGGCCAACATGACGTCGCCTGGTTGCGGCGCCGGGCGGTTCAGCCTGTCGACTGCGTACAGCGACGACGAGGGGCGGACCTGGTCGCGGCTTCGGGTCGAGCGTCGCACGCCGCCGTGGGTCGGCGGGTTCCCCGAGATCGCGGTCGATCGCGACCCGCGCAGCCCGAACCACGGGACGGTGTATGTCGGCTACAACTGGCTCGGAGCCGGCGCCCACGGACCGGGCTTCCGGTTGTTGGCGTCGTCGGACTTCGGACGCACGTGGCGGTCGACCGAGGTCAAGCCGGCACCCCTGGCGCGCGGGGCGATCGATTGGTGGCGCATCGCCTATCGATTGCGCCCGGCACCGGACGGCAGCGTGTACGCCGCCTGGTACCAGGTCGACGTGCGCCAGTGGGATCGCCGGAACATCTTCGCCAAGGGCGGCTCGGGCAACGTCGTCCGGCTCGGGGTCGGGATCGCCCGGATCAGGTTCGAGCCCGGCACCGGCCAATTCGCGATCGGCCCGTCACGGATCGCCACCCGGATCGCCGAAACGCCATGGACCACATCGGGCGCCAGCGCCTCAGGCACGGCCGGCAACATCCGCCCCGACCCGATGTGGCAGTACGGCTTCGACGTCGACCCGGACGGTCGGCTCTATCTGGCGGTCGGTGGGTATGGCGCGGCGCGGCTCGGGTTCGGGCGGGGCACGATCCGGGCGGGCTATTCGGACGACCAGGGCCGGACCTGGCGATTCGCAACGGTGCCGGCGGCGCCGCACGTCGACGGGCGGCGCCAATCGATGCTCCGCCCGAACCTCGTGACAGGACGGGGCTATGTCCTGGTCACGTTCCGGACGCTCGACGACGTCGGCGCCAACGCGACGATGGGGGCGGCGTATGCGGTCTCGGTCGACCGCGGCGCGACGTGGCGGTTCGGGCGACCGGTGCACGGCGTCCGCTGGCGCGCCTCGAATCTCGACGGCGTGGTCAACGGGGCCGGGCTGCGCGAGCGAGCCGAGCGGACCGCCGATGGCGACGTCATCTGGGCGTACGGCGACGGCCGTCTTGCGATCGGCCGGGCCGCGGGGCGAACGGCGATCTTCGGGGCGAGGATCCACATCGAGGTCCGCTGACGCGCGGCATCCCCAACCGGCCCCGGCACGTCGCCTGAGCAGCGCTACACTCGGCCCGATGGACCTGCACGTCATCGGGCCCCTCGCCTTCCCCGCCGAGCGCGCCGCGGTCGACAGCGTGCTCGGGCAGCCCGAATCCGGCTGGGTCGGGGGCCCGCGCCGACCGGGGACCGAGGGGCACGCGTCGCGCGGCGGCCACGCGGTCCGTGCGCGGCGCTCCCAGCTGCTGCCGGCGCTCCACGCGGTCCAGGACCGCGTCGGGTGGATCAGCCAGCCGGCCCTCAACTACATCTCACGGCGGCTCGCCGTGCCGCCGGCCGAGGCGTACGGCGTCGCGACCTTCTACGCGCTCTATGCGACCAAGCCAAGGCCGCCGGTCATGGCCCATGTCTGCGACGACATCGCGTGCCGGATCGCCGGCGCGGAACGGATCTGCGATGACCTCGAGCGGGCGGTCGGGCCGGAGGGCGAGGCGGCGCGCGACGGGCAGGTCGGGTGGCTCCGGTCGCCGTGCCTGGGCCTGTGCGACCTGGCACCGGCGGCCCTCATGACCGCAGCGGGCGAGGAGGCGTCGCTCGCCAGCGCCGCGCCGGTCGACGCCGCCGGGATCGTCGCGCGGCTCGAGGGCGCGGCGTTCGGTCGGCCGGCGCCGCGGCTGCCGCAAGCGGGCTCCGAGCACCTTCGCCTGTTGCGGCGCATCGGTGTCGTCGACCCGACGTCGCTCGACGCGTACCGCGCGGATGGCGGCTACGAGGCGCTGTCGAAGGCGATGT
This sequence comes from uncultured Chloroflexia bacterium, assembly GCA_963788235.1. Taxonomy (GTDB): domain Bacteria; phylum Chloroflexota; class Limnocylindria; order Limnocylindrales; family CSP1-4; genus SPCO01. The sequence continues at coordinate 532,208 of CAWBFV010000008.1, forward strand.
CGATCGGCGCCGAGGCGGTCATCGCCGAGGTGACGGCGTCGAAGCTGATGGGTCGTGGCGGCGCCGCATTCCCGACCGGTCGCAAATGGGCCGCGGTCCGCGACCAGGCCGCGCAGCCGCACTACCTCGTGTGCAACGCCGACGAGTCGGAGCCGGGCACGTTCAAGGACCGCGTGCTCCTCGAGGGCGACCCGTTCGCGATCGTGGAGGCGATGACGATCGCGGCCTTCGCGACCGGTGCCAGCCAGGGCTACCTGTACATCCGCGGCGAGTATCCCGAGGCGGATGCGCGGATCCGCGGCGCGATCGCTGCGGCGCGAGCAGCCGGCCTGCTCGGCGCCGACATCCAGGGCTCGGGCTTCGCGTTCGACATCGAGGTTCGCCGCGGGGCCGGGGCCTATATCTGCGGCGAGGAGACCGCGCTGTTCGAGTCGATCGAGGGCAAGCGCGGCGAGCCGCGCAACAAGCCGCCGTTCCCGGTCGAGGTCGGGCTGTTCGGCAAACCGACCGTCGTGAACAACGTCGAGACGCTCGCCAACGTGCCGCTGATCCTGGCGATGGGCGGCGATGCGTACGCCCGGATCGGGACGGAGGGATCGACGGGTCCCCGCCTGTTCTGCCTGTCTGGCCACGTCCAGCGGCCCGGCGTCTACGAGGTCGAGTTCGGTGCGACGCTGGGGGACCTGATCGGCATGGCCGGTGGCGTCCCGAACGACAAGGCGATCAAGGCCATCCTGCTCGGCGGCGCGGCGGGCGTCTTCGTCGGCCCCGACTCGCTCGATCTGCCGCTCACGTTCGAGGCGACGCGCGCCGCCGGCGCGACGCTCGGGTCGGGCGTGATCATGGTGTTCGACGAGACCGTCGACCTCGTCGACACGCTCCGTCGGATCGCCCGGTTCTTCCGCGACGAGTCGTGTGGCCAGTGCGTCCCCTGCCGGGTCGGCAGCGTGCGCCAGGAGGAGCTCCTTGCCCGTCTTGCCGCGGGGTCGCACGTCCGCTCCCGGGAGGACGAACTCGGCCTGCTGCGCGAGATCGGCCAGGCGATGCGCGACGCATCGATCTGCGGGCTTGGCCAGACCGCGTCATCGGCGATCGAGTCGGCGCTTCGGCAGCCGGGATTGGTCGCGCTGTGACCCAGGACACGAGCGGGCTGTCGATGAGCCGCGACCCGGCGCCGGATCCGCGGTCGCCCCACGCCGGCCAGGCGCCTGCCGCGCAGCCGCTCACCGAGATCGTCCTGTTCCCGCCGGCCCGCCCCTCGAAGCCACCGGTGGCGCCACCGGTCGAGCCGCCACCGACCGTCGAGCTGACGATCGACGGGCAGACCGTCGCCGTCCCTGCGGGGACGACGATCCTCGGGTGCGTGCCGGGCGCTCGGCATCGACACGCCGACGCTGTGCTACGCCGAGAACCTGACGCCGGTCAACGTGTGCCGCGTCTGCGTGGTCGAGGTCACCGGGTCGCGGGTGCTCGCCCCGGCCTGTTCGCGCAAGGTCGAGCCAGGGATGGAGGTCCAGACCGACACCGATCGCGTCCGGACCTCGCGCAAGGTCGTGCTGGAGTTCCTCGGCTCGTCGGTGGACGTGTCCTTGACCGGTCCGGCGACTCCCGACGGCACGATCCACGACTACATGGCCCGCTACGGCGCCGATCCGTCGCGCTACGGTCCGCCGGCGGAGGCCGCCCGCGCCGGGGAGCGCGACAGCCACGAGCCGGGGCATCATCACGCGCCTGCGGGCGATGCCACCACGGCCACGGTGGCCCAGCCGACGAAGGTCGACAACGACCTCTATGTCCGCGACTACTCGAAGTGCATCCTCTGCTACAAGTGCGTCGAGGCGTGCGGCGAGGACGCGCAGAACACGTTCGCGATCGCGGTGGCCGGCCGCGGGTTCGATGCCCGCATCTCGACCGAGCAGGCCGTCCCGCTGCCGGAGTCGGCGTGCGTGTACTGCGGCAACTGCATCGGCGTGTGCCCGACCGGCGCGTTGATGGCCAAGCCCGAGTACGACATGCGGGCGGCCGGCACCTGGGATGAATCGGCCCAGACCGTCACGAGCACGATCTGCCCGTACTGCGGCGTCGGCTGCGTGGTCGACCTGCACGTCCAGGACGACCGCATCCTGAAGGTGACGTCGCCGCTCGACTCATCGGTGACCGGTGGCCACCTGTGCATCAAGGGCCGGTTCGGCTTCGAGTTCGTGAACGAGCGGCCGCAGCAGGGCTAACGACCCACCGCAACCCCGCGTGGTGGACCATCCAGGATGCTCACGGTCGTGCCGTCGATCCGGATCCAGACGATCGCGTCACCCGGCCACGGCGATCCTGCGCAGAGCGAATCGAAGGCTGCTCGCGACGACGCTGGATAGGCTGCTCGCAGGGTCGATTCGAACGAGCGAGCGACGGCCCGCGTCGCCTCAGTCGAGCGGATGACGAGGAGCTTCGATACGGGCGGGATCGGCCCACCTCCGACGATCGCCGAAGATCCGATGGCGGCTGCCTTCTCGGCGATCCAACGAAGTTGCTGCTCGAGTCTGGGCAAGGCCGATTGGAACTCGGAAACCACCAGGACCGGTCGATCACGGCGCTCGAAGACGGCATCGATGACGCCCCTCGACGGCCGTGAGACTGGGACTTCGAGGTGCGGCCGCCAGACTGCGTGCAGGTGCCGAAGTACTGCCTCGACCATCGCTGCCTGATGGCGGTCGGTGAGCCTGGCACCGACCCCCGCGTAAAGCCGGACGGATACGTCTGCCCCGAGCGCGGCAGCACACGCCACGAGGGCCTCGAGGCTCGGATGCGCCAAACCGCGCTCGATCCGTGCGACATACGTGCGATCGATGCCGGCCGCAGCCGCCACCTCTGTCACGCTGGCTCCCGCATCCATGCGTGCCTGCATGAGGTCGTCGCCGAGCTTGCGCTCGATCCGACGCAGACGCTCTCGCACGGATTGCCGAATCACTCGCGAGCGCGGAACGCGTCTGCCCATCCTTGAATGAAAGCAGCGACCCCTTATCTGCGGGTTGTGTCCGCGACGGGACTGGCAGACGGCTGGCAGAGGTCGAAGCTGCCAAGTCGGGCCTCATCGAGGCATTTTCGGGACCTAGATGCCCGCCGACGGGTCAAGGGACGGGTGAACGATGCGTTCGAGCCCGATCTGCAGTCTGCCAGGCCCGTGACAGGGTGGGGGCCGGCGATCCGTGCAGGGACTCGCCACCTAGCCCCAGCCGGTCAGGTCGCGCAGGTCGATCCGGCGGTCGTGGCTGTACACGTTGAAGCCATCGCCCCGCAGGAAGCCCACGAGCGTCACGCCGAGCCGCTCGGCGGTCTCGACCGCCAGGTCCGATGGGGCCGACACCGCCGCGAGGATCGGTGCCCCCGCGATCGCGGCTTTCTGGACGATCTCGAAGCTCACGCGCCCCGACACCATCACGATCCGGTCGTGCAGGGGCAGCGCGCCGGCCAGCAGCTGTGCCCCGATCAGCTTGTCGAGCGCGTTGTGCCGCCCGACGTCCTCGCGGATGTCGATGAGCTCGCCATGCGGCGAGAACAGCGCCGCCGCGTGCAGGCCACCGGTGGCGTCGAAGGCGCGCTGCGCGGCCCGCAACAGGTCGGGGAGTGCCAGGATCACGGTCCGCGGCACGACCGGGCCCTCGGGCAGGATGTCGCAGCGGAGCGCGATCTCGTCGATCGACGCCTTGCCGCAGATGCCGCACGACGCCGTCGCCACGAAATGGCGCTCGGCGACCGCGCTGTCGTCGAACGGCACCGTGAGCCGCACGATGATGGTGTCGTCGGGCTGGTTGAGCGTGACGGGATCGCCGGCCTCCCACGACTCGACCTCGTGCCCCTCGATCAAGCCCTCGGTCCGGAGGAACCCGACCGCCAGCTCCGCCTCGTGGCCGGGTGTGCGCATCGTCACCGCGACCGCGACCGGCTCCTGGCCCGGCCCGGCGGCCCGGATCTCCAACGGTGCTTCGCCGACGACGCGATCGGCGCGGACCTCCAGGGTGTCGCCGCGGACCGTGACCACCGAGCGCGTCGTGATGTGGCGCGTCGGCGAGACGTGCGAGGGCTGCGCGGTCGCCGGATCGGTCGAATGGGTCATCGATCGCGAGTGTAGCGGCGGCCTCAGGCGGGCCGGTCGAGGTAGAGGGCCGTCCCCATCGGGCGCAGGCAGTGCGTCGAGGCCATCGCCTGGTGGTAGGCGCCGGCATTGAGGATCGCGATGACGTCGCCTTCCTCGACCGGCGGCATCGGGTAGTCCTCGGCGAACACGTCACTCGCCTCGTTGATGTGCCCCGCGACCGTGACCCGCTCGGTGCGCTCGGCCGCCGCGTCGCGGCACAGCACGAGCTCCTGGGCGAAGCCGTAGATGAAGTAGGCGCAGTCGACGTTCCAGCCGATATCGAGCCCGACGAACGTGACGCCGCGACGCGTCTCGATCGTGACGACCTCGCCGAGCAGGATCGCGGCATCCTTGGCGAGCCCGTCGCCCGGCTCGGCCGCGACGACGACGTCCAACGGCCCGAGGTGCCGGGCAACCACGGCTGCGTACGCGTCGAGATCGACGGACGCCTCGTCGGCGCGGGCACGAACGCCGACCCCGCCACCGACATTGACCTCGCCGACGGCGTGACCCGCCGCCCGAACCCGCTCCACGGCCTCGACCGCTGCTCGGAGCGCGCCCTCGAAGCCCGCGAGACCGTCGGCGAGCCAGCCCGAGCCAGCGTGGAAGTGGATCGTGTCGACCCGCAGCGCGTGCCGAGCCACCGACGCCAAGGCATCGTCGAGACGGTCCAGGCCGATCCCGAACTTGGTCGGTCGGACGCCGCTGTATTCGAGCTCGGCGTTGTAGCCGGCGCCGGTCGCGGGGTCGATCCGGATCCCGATGCGCCCGCCCGGCGCGCGCCGACCGTATCGCTCGATCTGGCTGATCGCATCGAGGTTGACGTGGATGTCGTGCTCGAGCAACACGTCGAGGTCGCGCTCCGAGACGTTGGTCCCGGTGTAGCTGATCTCGTCGGCGCGCCAGCCGCAGTCGATCGCCCGGAGGACCTCGCCGGGCGAGCAGGCGTCGATGCCGACGCTCTCCGGGGCGCCGGGCTCGCCCAGGGACCGGAACTGCGCGAGGACCTCAGGGGCCGGGTTCGCCTTCAGCGCGAACCGCAGCCGGAAGGGCACACCGGTGGCCGCGAACGCGCGCTGCCACGCCCGGGCGTTCTCGCGATACCGGGCAAGGTCATAGGCGAAGAGCGGCGTCCCGTGGCGCCGCGTGAGCGTCTCGGCGTCCTCTCCGGCGATCAGCAACCGCCCGTCCACGACCTCGAGCCCGGGGCGCACCCACCAGGGCGCGGTGGCCACGATCATCGCGCGCGCTCGGCGATCATCGCGGCTCGACGGGGCGCGCGGGGGCTAGGCGAGGACGCGCTGGCGGGCGCGCGGTCGACCACTGCCCGGGGTCCAGCGGTCGGGCCCCTCCTCGACGTCGACGCCGATCGACTCGATCAGCCGACGACCGGCGTCCGCCACGTCGGCGATGGCGGCGTCGAAGGCCTCGCGGTTCGCCGCACTCGGCTCGCGGTAGCCGCTGAGCTTGCGGACGAACTGGCGGGCGGCCGCCTCCAGCTCGCCGGTCGTCGCCGCTTCGCCCGGACGACGCAGGGTCTTGATGCTTCGGCACATGCCCGTACGGTACGCGCGATCGGACGGTGCCGCACGTCACCGGTTGGGTGGAGGAGGGTGGTGCGGAGATGTGCCGTCTCTGGACTGGTCGCGTATCCTGCTTACCCCAGTCGTTCATCCGTCCCCGTCGAAGGTCCTACTCGGTTCGGTGGACGCAACGGACTCATCAATAGGGGGATCCATCGGCTCATGAACCATGTCGTTCGCGTTGGGCGTCGCTCGACAACAGCCCTGATCTCGGCCGGATTGGCGACACTGATCGCCGCCACCACGGTGTTCGCGTCGACGCCGGTGACCGTCGGCTACCGCGACCAGTCGTACGGTGGCGGTGTCTTCCGACCCTCGGCCGACAAGCCGCAGTCGAAGCTCTGGTACACCGACGGGGCCTGGTTCGCCGGGATGTTCCTGTATCAGACGTCGCCGCTCCCGAGGTCCGAGAACCGGATCTATCGACGTGACAGCAGTCACTCCTGGAACGTCACGTCGACGGTCGTCGACACCCGTGACAACTCCCACGCCGACTACCTGTGGAACGAGGCGACCCAGACGCTGTACGTGGCCTCGGTGGTGCCGATGCCCGCGACCGTCCCCACGACCGCGATCGATGACGGCGTCAAGATCTTCAAGTACAGCTACAACGCAGCCTCGAACACCTATACCGCAGCGGCGGGCTTCCCGAAGCTGATCGCCGGCACCGCCTCGGTCGCCAACGTCTCCCGAGGCGGGTCGCAGACCGTGACGATCGCGCTCGACTCGACCGGCGACCTGTGGGCCGTCTGGCTGGCCAACAACGAAGTCCGCTATAGCAAGTCCGATGACAGCGGCGTGACCTGGTCGGCGTCTGCGCAGCTCCCCGCGCAGGCCGGCAACAGCATCGTGGCCGATGCCGTGGACGACGCGAACGACTCGACCGCGGTCATCGCCTACGGCGCCGGGAGTCCGGACAAGATCGGCATCGCCTGGAGCGACCAGGACGGTCTCCCCGCCCTGAGCGACAACGGCTTCTACTTCGCGACGATCAACGCCGGTGACGACCCGACGGTCGGCGGCAACTGGACGACCGCCAAGCTTCCGACGCTGGTCGCGACCAGCCAGGTCGCCGACGGCCACATCAGCATCAAGACCACCAGCGACGGCAGCGTCTATATGGCCGGCAAGACGACCCAGGACACGGCGAACTGCGCCACCAACAAGGAACGCGTCCTGTATGAGTTCTTCGCCCGCACGCCTGCCGGAACGTGGAGCGCCCACCTGCTCGGCACCGTGGGTGACTGCAACACGCGTGCGCAGATCGTCATCAGCGAGCAGCTCGACACCGCGTATGCGTTCATGACCGCGCCGAACGGCGGCGGGGTCGTCTACCGCAAGAGCGCTCCGCTCAGCGGCTCGGATGCGTACGAGTTCCGCGGCGCCGCCGACCAGACGCTCCAGCCCGGTACGCCGTTCATCAAGAGCGCGACCGAAACGCTGATCGACGATTCGTCGACGACCAAGCAGGTCGTCACGTCCACCACGGGCATCGTCGTGATCGCCGACAACCTCACGCGGGTCGGCACCGCGAACGCCAAGTACTACCTCCACAACGAGATGTCGCTGCCGGCAGCCGACTCGACCGCGCCCGTCGGCACGGCGACGATCAATGCCGGTGCCACGACGACCACCTCGGCCGACGTCTCGGTCGCGGTGCCCGCGACGGATACGGGCGGCAGTGCCGTCAGCCTCGTCCGGGTCTCGAACAGCTCGGCGACAACCGGCGGCGTCCTGACCACCGGCACGACGTTCGTCTACGACACCCCCGTCGCCTGGACCCTGGCGGGTGGTGGTGACGGGACCAAGACGGTCTACGTCCAGTGGCGCGACAGCGCTGGCAACTGGTCAGTGCCGGTCAACGACACGATCGTCCTGGATGCGACCGCGCCGACAGGCACGGTCGAGATCAACAGCGGCGACGCCGAGACCACGACCGCAGCGGTGACCCTCGGCCTGACGACCGATGACGGCACCGGCACGGGCACCACGCAGGTGCTGATCTCGAACACCGCCGACTTCGCCGGCGCCACGCCGCAGGCGTACGCCGCATCGATCCCGTGGACCCTCCCGGGTGGCAACGGCCCCAAGACCGTCTACGTGAAGTTCATCGACGCGGCCGGCAACGTCTCGGCGCCGGTCAGCGATGGGATCACGCTCAACTCGCCGGACGTCACGGCACCGAGCGCTCCGGGCGTGCCCAAGCACGTCCTCGCCGGCGCCTCGACGTGGGGCATCCCGCTTCGCATCTCGTGGACGGCCGGCGTGGATCCGGCAGGACCGAGCAGCGGCGTCGCCGGGTACAACGTCCAGCAGTCCGTCAACGGCGCGGCGTTCACCACGATCGCCACGACCACCGGATCCGGGACCAGCCTCGACCTCGTGCTCAGCAACACCAGCAAGACCTATCGGTATCGCGTCCAGACGCGAGACCTCTCGGGCAACGTCAGCGGCTTCGCGACCGGCCCGACGTTCAAGGCGATCAGCTACAACGAGCAGAACGCCGTGATCGCGTACTCCGGGACGTGGTATCTCGCCAGCGCACCGACGTACATCGGCGGCAAGGCGAAGTACGCCACGGCCGCCAACGCGTCCGCGACAGCATCGATCAACGGCAGCCGCGTCGGCTGGCTCGGTCGCACGGGCCCGACCTCCGGCACTGCCAAGGTCTATATCGATGGCACGCTCAAGGCGACCATCAACCTCTATGCGGCGACCACCGGCATCCGGAAGCTGCTGTTCACGCAGTCGTGGGCGGCAGTCGGCAACCACAAGCTCAAGATCGTGGTGAGCGGCACCGCCGGTCACCCACGCGTCACGCTCGACCAGATCCTGGTCCTTCGGTAACCGCGTCGATCGGTCGGGGTGGTCGCCGTCAAGGCGGCGGCCCTCCGGCCGACCGGCTCATCCGCCACCTCGCGGCGGACGCGGGAGGCCATCAGGTCGACTGGTCGACCTGCGTCCCCGGGTCAGCCGGTGGCGTAGCGCCAGGACAGGGGCCCGGTGTAGCAGTGGCGGAGCTTCCGACACAGCCCGCCGGTCAGGTCCCACTGCCGCCCGCTGACGTACGGCCCGCGATCCACGACCGCGGCCGTCACGGTGCGCCCGTTCGCCGGGTTGCGGAACGTGATCTTGGTCCCGCACGGCAGGCTCCGATGCGCCACGCCGATCAGCTCCTCGGTGAGCGCGACACCGCACGCGGTGCGCTTGCCGTAGAAGCCGGGGCCGTACCAGGACACGTTCCCATCCAGGCGCCAGCGGTTCCTGTTGACCGTGACGGCCTTCGTCGTGGGCTGGGCAGCCGCTGGCCGAGCCGGAGGCGGCTCATTCGCGGTGTCTGGCTCGAGCATCGTCGAGTCGTGACCCAGGGCTCCGTCGGAACGGGCCCCCGGGTCCAGGGGCGTGGTCGTCGTCACCGGCCCACGGACAGCCGCGACCATCTCCACCGAGGCGAAGAGATCAACGGACGGGGTTTCGGTCGGGCTGGGGGCCCTGAAACCCATCGGTCCGGGGACGGCGACCGCAGCGAGCATGGCGATGGGCGCCATCCACGCGACGACCTTGGGGCGTCGCACGTCTGCCCGACTCTAGCATCCACGCACGTTTCGTGGCGTCGACGCACCACCCCGCACCGCATCTCGGTTCCGTGACAGACTCCCGGTGTGCCCCGTCTCGACCTCGTCCTCGACGCTCCGCTGGACCTCGCCGCGTCGATGGGGCCGCTCGCCCGCGGGCGTGGCGATCGCACGATCCGGATCGCGTCCGGGCGGGCCTGGTGGGCGACACGGACCCCCGACGGCGTCGGCACGCTGGGGCTGACCGTCGGTGGCGACCGGTTGTCCGCGGAGGCGTGGGGACCCGGTGCCGACCGGCTCATCGAGCGGGTCCCGCGGCTGTTCTCGGTGGCGACGGGGACCCTGGCGGTCGACGAGGACCGGCGGATCTCGGCGCTGGCGCGACGCGCGCCGGGGGTGCGGGTGCTCCGGACCGAGGCGGTGCTCGACGCGCTGGTCGCGGCGATCCTCGAGCAGAAGGTGACCGGCACCGAGGCGCATCGCGCGTGGCACGGGTTGGTGCGGCGCTACGGGGAGCCGGCACCAGGGCCGGGCCAACTCGGGCTGCGAGTGCTGCCGGCGCCGGCGACACTCGCGGCGCTCCCCTATTGGTCGTATCACGTCCTGGGCCTCGAGCAACGACGGGCTGAGCTCATCCGGGCCGTCGCCCGTCGCGCCGCGTGGTTCGAGGCGATCGTGGATCTGCCGCTCGCCGACGCCTACGCTCGACTCCGGTCGGTGCCGGGCATCGGGCCGTGGACGGCCGCGGAGATCGGCGTTCGCGCCCTGGGCGACGTGGACGCCGTGAGCGTCGGCGATTTCCATCTGCCGCACCTCGTGGCGTACTCGCTCGCCGGGGAGCCGCGTGCCGATGACGCCCGGATGCTGGAGCTGCTCGAGCCGTTCCGCGGGAAACGGGCGCTGGTGGTGCGGTTGCTCGAGCTCAGCGGCGTGCAGGCACCGAAGTACGGTCCACGGCTTGCGCCTCGTCGGATCGAGGGCATCTGAGGCTGCGCTCCGCAACGGGGCGGTCCCCGCGCCGAGCACGGGTCAACCGACGCCCTGGCTCCTCGCGATGCGTACCGCGTCGGCGAACTGCCCTACGGCCTCGGCCGTGTTCGGCTCGAGCGCGGCGATCAGCTCGCCCGTGCCGTCAGCCGCGTAGGCCGCGATCCCGGTGGCGATCGCCTCGGGACCGCCACTGAGTCGCGACCCGGGTCCGGGATCACTCGAGGCGACCAACTCGTCGATCCGCACGTTCACGCCGACCGTGCGCTCGAGCGTCGACGGGTCGCGACCCACTGCCCTGCACGCCGCCTCGAGGTCGCGGCGCAGCCCCGCCCAGCGCTCGTCGGGCATCCCGAACCAGGCCTCGTTCCAGGTGTCGGCGTAGCGTGCGGTCAGTTCCAGCATCCGCGGTCGTTTCGCGGCGATGAGGATCGGCAGCTCGGGACGCGCCGGCGGGGCGAGCACGGCGTCGCGTGCCTGGACCCAGCGGCCGTCGAGCGTCGCGCGCCCCTCGCGGATCAGCCCGTGGATGACGGTCAGCGCCTCCTCGAACCGGCCGACCTTGTGATCGGTCGGGTAGCCGAAGGCCTCGAATTCCGGGTCATGCCAGCCGCAGCCGAGCCCGAGGATCAGGCGCCCGTCGCTCACGTGGTCGAGCGTGGCGGCCATCTTGGCCAGCAGCGCCGGGTTGCGGAACCCCGTGCACATCACCAGGATCCCGAGCCGAACCCGGGACGTCGCCTCGGCGAGCGCCGACATGACCGTCCAGCACTCGAGGATGGCGCTGTCCTCGCCATCCTCGCGGAACAGCAGGTGGTCGTAGCCCCAGATCGAGTCGAACCCGGCGTCCTCGGCGGCTCGCGCGACCGCCCGGATGCTCGCGTACGACGGCATCGTCCCCGGATCGTCGTCCTCGGCCATCGGGAGCGTGACCCCGATCTTCACCGCCACCTCCATCCTGTCGCCATCGCGGATGCCGCCGGAAGCCTACCCTTGCGGTGACTAGCGAGGAGGACCGATGCCGCCGTTCGAGAAGTCACCACCGGAGCTCATCGCGCGGTTCGATGCCATCGCCGAACGGCACCCCGACGCCCAGCGCAGGAAGATGTTCGGCTACCCGGCGCTGTTCGTCGGCGGGAACCTCGTGACGGGGCTGTTCGCCGATCGATGGATGATCCGCCTCGGGCCGGAGGATCTCGCGACGATGCTCGAGCTGCCCGGCGGCGGACCGTTCTCGCCGATGGCCGGCAAGTCGATGAAGGGCTACGCGACGGTCCCGACGTCAGTCGTCGACGACGACGCGGCCATCGACGACTGGGTCAATCGATCGATCGCCTTCGGCCGGACGTTGAAGGCCAAATAGGCCTCGCCGCTCGCCCCGAACAAGCGGATGCGCCGGCACCCTCGACGAGGATGCCGGCGCGAGAGTCGGTCGCCAGAGATCAGGCCCGGGCGGCCGGTGTGATGTTCTGGTTGCGCCGGAACAGGTTGGTCGGGTCGTAGCGGCGCTTGACGTCGGCCAGCCGCCGGTAGGTCAGGTCGGGATAGGCCTCGCGGATCCGCTCCTCGCCCTCGACCTCGAGGAAGTTGGAGTAGACGCCACGAGCACCGGGTCGGAGCGCCTCGAAGAAGCTCGTCGTCCAGGCCGCGTGGATCGGCGCCTCGGACGGGTCCTCGTACGGCGTGATGATCAGGACCATCACCGGCGCCTCGCGGTGCGCGAAGGCCGTGGCGCCCGCTGGCACGCGCGCCATCGCGCCGCCGAGGATCCGGATCTGGGTCATCGCAAATGGCGAGCTCGGTGCCGCCATGTGCTCGAGGATCACGTCGATCGCGGTCTCGTCGAGCGCATCGAGGAACAGCGACCGGTGCGCCGCTGGAGCACGCCGCTCGGCGTCCTTGAGCATCGCGTAGATGCCCGGGTACGGCATCGGCATGACCGCCTCGGCCATCGGTGTCGCGAGCTGGCGGAACGGCTCCAGCGCCCGCTGGCCCTCGGCCGGATCGCCGTCGTAGACGAACATCACCGCGAGCGTCGGGCTTGCCCTGCACGGGCTCCGGGATGAACGGCGCAGGCGGTGCCGGCATCAGGACCGAGATCGTGGTCAGCGCCTCGGGGGCGGCAGCGGCCGTCGCCTCGAGCTGGCTGAGCACCTCGCGGGTGGGCGGCAGGAAGAGCGCGCCACCGAGGATCGTCGTGACGGGGTGCAGCCGGAACTGGAAGCGGGTGACGACGCCGAAGTTGCCACCACCGCCACGGACGGCCCAGAACAGGTCGGGGTGCTCGGTCTCGCTCGCGACGAGGATGCGGCCGTCGGCCGTCACGATCTCGACCGAGACCAGCGCGTCGATCGTCATGCCGTGCTTGCGTGCGAGCCAGCCGATCCCGCCGCCGAGGGTGAGGCCGGCGATGCCGACGCTGCCGGTGTCGCCGAACGGCGTCGCCAGGCCATGCTCGGCCGCGGCGACCGTGTACTCGCCGGCGGTCAGGCCGGCGCCGGCCCAGGCCAGCCGGGCGACCGGGTCGATGTGCAGGCCCTTCATGGTGCCGAGGTCGAGGACGATGCCGCCGTCGCTCGTTCCGTAGCCAGCGAGGCTGTGACCGCCGCCGCGGACGGCGAGCTCGAGCCCGGTCTCGGCCGCGAACAGCACGGTTCGCGCGACGTCGGCCGACGAGACGGCACGGACGATGCGCAGTGGGCGCCCGTCGGCGAGCGCGTCGTGGACCTGGCGGGCGTCGTCGTAGCCCGGATCCTCGGGACCGATGACGGTGCCGGCGATCCCGGCCGCGAACGCGTCGAGGTCCTGGGTGCTGAAGGGCGCGGGTGCGAGGGCGAGGGCGGGGGCGGGGATACGGGCGAGGACCATTGCGGGACATCCTTTCGGTGTGGGGGCGCTGCGACCGGGGGGCGGGAGTGGGAGGTGGCGACTGGGGCGCCGTCTCAAGTGCCTCGATGGTGGCTGCCCCGACCCGCCGTGCCAGCCGTCAAGCGATCGCAGCCGCCCGTCGTCGCATGACGAGCGCGATGCGACGGATGACGATGTCGACGGCCTCGGCCGCGCGGCTATCCCCGCGGCAGCCGGCCCGCGTTGCATCAGATGCACGTACGGTCGCCAGATCGGCCCGCAACGTCGACGAATCGGTCGAAACCGTGCATCTGATGCAGCAGGTGCGACGTTCAGGGCCCGGGATCGACTGATCCGGTTCGATTTCGTGCACCTGATGCACAGATTCGACGACCAAAGGCCCTGTCGGCGACGTTGCGTGCATTTGGTGCACGGCCATCGGGCATTTGCGGCATCAAACGCACGGAATCGACGCGTCGAGCCTCGTCTTGCCCGATGCAGGGCGGAAATGTGCGTCTGATGCAGCGGATCGGCGCCTGCAGGCCCGGCGTCCCGCGCGGCGCCGCGCGCCCGCGCGCCCGAGCGCCGTTACCGGCTCGTCACGCCTCCAGGAGCCCGACCGCCGCGCAGTCCTCGGCGACCCGCTCGAGCAACCCCGCGTCGGACACCGCGCCGAACCCTTGCACCATCACCCGATCCACACCGACGTCCCGGTAGTCGCGCAGCCGGTCGCGACGCGCGGCCCCGACAGTGGCATCGGCCGGACCCCAGATGTGGACCGAGACCCGCAGGGTCGCTGGGTCGCGCCCGATCTCCTCGCACCGCGCCCGGATCACCGGCAGTGCCGCCTCCACGTCCCGCGGCACCATCGCGTCGAGATTGAGCTCGTCCGCGAACCGCGCGGCCAGGCGCCACGTGACCTTGGGCCCGTTCCCGCCGATCAACACCGGGATCCGACCCCCCGCCGACTTCGGCTCGTGGATCGCGTCCTCCACCGAGGCGTACGGACCCGAGTACGTCGCGTGCCCCGGCCCGAGCATCCGGCTGATGATCTCGAGGTGATCGGCCAGGATCGCCAGTCGCTCCGGCGGGTCCGGGAACCCGTACCCGTACGCCCGCCATTCGTCTTCCTTCCAGCCCGCCCCGATCCCGAGCTCGACCCGCCCGCCGGAGATGACGTCGAGCGTCGAGAGCATCTTCGCGGTGAGACCCGCCGGTCGATACGCCGCCGCCAGCACGAGGTGCCCGAGGCGGGCGCGCGACGTCACGGCGGCGATCCCCGTCAGCTCGACGAACGGCTCGAAGATCGGCGCGTCGATGAGCGGCGGATCGACCTGGAAGTGGTCGTACAGCCAGAGCGACTCGAACCCCAGCGACTCGGCCTGCCGGGCGACCTCCACGGTCCGCGCCCACGCCGTCGGACCGTCGAGCCCGAGGAACTCCCGATCGCAGCCTTGCGGCAGCGTGATCCCGACCTTCACGCGCCGGCCTGCCACGGCCCGTAGGCGCCATCGATCCGTTCGCGGACCTCAGCGACCACCGCGTCATCGACCGTTCGTTCGTCGGCGATGGAGTGCCACAGCCCGGCCTCGCGGACGAACGCCCCGAGCGTCCGCATGGACGCCTCGGCGTCCGCCCAGGTCACGCCCATCGCCTCGGGGCGGATGTCGACGCCGGCGCGGTGCAGGGCGGCGACCATCTCGTCGGCCCCCGATCCGTGCAGCACCGACCCGAGCACGATCCCGAGCCCCACGGGTTGCCCGTGGATGAAGTGCTGACCCGTCCGCTTCTCGAGGTTGTAGAAGAAGAAGTGCTCCACGCCCTCGATGTGGCGCGGGTTCCAGCCCGACGCGTGGAACGTGTCGCCGCCCCAGCGATGGGCCTCCATCAGCGTGCGGATCCCGTGGTCGGTCACGTCGTGGATGGCATCGAGCGCACCGAGCACCGAATCGAGCCGCTCGCGCGCCGCCGCGACGAGCCGCTCGTCGTACGGCCACTGCCGTTCGAGCTTGCCCAGGTCCCGCGTCAGCCGCCAGTCCAGATGCGCGGTGTGATAGCACAGGATGTCGCCCACGCCGGCCCGATTCAGCCCGGCCGGCGCGCTCGCGATGACGTCGAAGTCGACGTACACGGCTTCCGGGATCGCAAAGCCGCGGTAGCGGACGATCCCATCCTCGCGGAGCCCCGAGCGGTGGCCGAACGGCGCGTTGACCGTCATCGCCGTGGGCACCTGGAACAGCGGCAGACGTCGTCGCCAGGCGATGAACTTCGCGACGTCGATCGCCTGCCCGCCGCCGAGACCGATGACGCTCGCGCTGGTGGGCAGGTCGTCGAGGAGCGCCTCGAGCGCGTCCCGCTCGAGCGTCCGGACGAGGTGGACGCCCGCCAGGCCCGGCCCCTCCAGCGTCTCCGAGAACCGCGGCCACAGGTCGTCCATCGTCACGACGAGATAGGGCCGGTGGGCGAAGTTCGGCAGCTCGCCGACGAGGTTGCGACCGAAGACGGTCGGGAAGCCGCTCACCGCGCGGTCCACCCGCCGTCGATCATCAGCGTGGCACCGGTGATCAGGCTCGCCGCCGGCGACGCGAGGAACACGACGCCGCCGGCCACGTCCATCGGCTCGCCGATCCGGTGCAACCCGGCGATGCGCTCGCGAACCTCTGCTTCGAAGCCCGGGTCGCCGAGGGCCTCGGCGGTGCCGTCGGTCCGGATGAACGTCGGGGCGACCGCATTGACGGTGATGCCGTAGCGGCCCCACTCGACGGCCAGGCACTTGGTCAAGTGCGAGACGGCGGCCTTCGATGCGCAGTAGATGGCCTCGGTCGGCAGGGCGACGAAACCGGCCTGCGAGCTCAGGTTGACGATCCGCCCCGAACCCTGGGCGATCATCACCCGACCCGCCGCCTGGCTCGCGAAGAAGGTCCCTTTGACGTTGATGTCCATCGTCAGGTCGAAGTCGGCCTCGGTGACGTCCTCGGCGAGATTGGATGGGCCGAGGCCGGCGTTGTTCACGAGGATGTCCAATCGCCCGAACTGCTCGACGACCGCGCCGACGGCCGGTTCGATCTGCCGCAGGTCGCGGACGTCCATGGGCACAGCGAAGGCCCGACGCCCCATCGACTCGATCTCCGCGACGAGGTCATCGGCGGTCCCGGCGACGCGCAGGCCGAGGGCGACGTCCGCGCCAGCGTCGGCAAGGGCGAGCGAGATCGCTCGGCCGAGCCCGCGAGCCGCGCCCGTGACCAGGGCGACCTGACCCGACAGGGTGAAATCCGGAAACCGATTCACGGCCACTCCTCCGTGGGGAAGCGCGGTGCAGCCACCTCCGCCTCGAAATCCGACAGGCTGGTGCTGGTAGGCTTATCGATGACGCTTATCGTTTGCGCGCTCCCCAAGGGCGAGGATAGGAGCAGCGCCACCGCGGGTCAAGATACGTCGGCGGTATCGGCGGTTTGGAGGTGTCTCGGCACGGCCGGCGGATCCGGCACGACCGGCGGCTCGGAGATCCCGTGCCGGTAGAACTCCAGGGGCTCCGGCGGCAGCGGCGTCTCGCCGCGGATCAGGTCGGCGGCCTTCTCCGCGAGCATCATCACGGGGGCGTAGATGTTGCCGTTGGTGACGTAGGGCATCGCCGACGCGTCGACGACGCGCAGCCCGTCCACGCCGTGGACCTGCATCGTCAGCGGGTCGACCACCGAGTCGCCGTCGACGCCCATCCGCGCGGTGCACGACGGGTGGAGCGCGGTCTCGGCGTCGCGCGCGACCCAGTCGAGGATCTCCTCGTCGGTCTCGACCGCCGAACCGGGCGACGTCTCCCCGCCGTTGTACTCGGCGAGTGCCGGCTGGTTGAGCAGCGTGCGCGCCACGCGGACCGCCTCGACCCATTCGCGCCGATCCTGGTCGGTCGAGAGGTAGTTGAAGCGCAGCGCGGGGTGCTCACGCGGGTCGGCGCTCCGAAGCGTCAGCGAGCCGCGGGCGTCCGAGTACATCGGCCCGACGTGGACCTGGTAGCCATGACCCTTGGCGCCCGCCGACCCGTCGTAGCGGATCGCCAGCGGCAGGAAATGGAACATGAGGTTGGGGTAGGCCACGTCCTCGTTCGAGCGGACGAAGCCGCCGCCCTCGAAGTGGTTCGTCGCTCCGGGCCCCGAGCGCAGGAACAGCCACTGCGCACCGATGAACGGCCGCCGCCATCGCTCGGTGGCCGACGGCTGCATCGACACGGGACGACGCGACTGGTACTGGACGTAGACCTCGAGATGATCCTGGAGGTGCCGGCCGACGCCCGGCAGATCGGCGACGACGCGGATCCCGTGCTCGTCGAGCTGCGCCGCCGGCCCGACACCGGACAGCAACAGCAACTGCGGGCTGTTGATCGAGCCGCCCGCGAGGATGACCTCGCCGGCGTACAGCCGGTCGACGCCGCCGCGTCCGCCGACGCCGCGGGCCACCTCCACGCCGATCGCCCGGCCATCGCGGACGATCACCCGGGTCACGAACCGCCGCGTCCCGATCGACAGGTTGCCGCGGGTCCGCAGGATCGGGTGCAGGTACGCCCGGGCCGCGGACAGGCGCCGGCCGAGGTGGATGTTCCGATCGAACGCGGCGAAGCCCTCCTGGCGATAGCCGTTGACGTCGTCGGTCAGCGGGTAGCCGGCCTGCTGGACGCTCGCGAAGAACGCCCGGAACAACGGGCTCGATGCCGGACCGCGTTCGAGCACCAGCGGCCCATCGTGACCGCGCCAGGGATCGTCAGGCGCCGCCGCGAGGCACGTCTCCATCTTCTTGAAGTACGGCAGACACCGGGCGAAGTCCCAGCTCGACATCCCCGGGTCCGCCGCCCAACGCTCGTAGTCCAGCGGATTGCCACGCTGGAAGATCTGGCCGTTGATGCTGGACGAGCCACCGAGCACCTTGCCGCGGGCGTGGTAGATCCGCCGCCCGTGCATGAACGGCTCGGGTTCGGATTCGTACCTCCAGTCGTAGAACCGGCTGCCGATCGGGAACGTGAGCGCGGCCGGCATGTGGATGAACGGGTCGAACCGGTAATCCGGTCGGCCCGCCTCGAGCAGCAGGACACGGGTCGCCGGGTCCTCGGTGAGCCGGTTCGCCAGCACGGAACCGGCCGATCCGCCGCCCACGATGATGTAATCGAACTGCCGGTCCGTCATGTGGCGGCGATGCTAGCGGTTCGCGTGACCACGAACGGGGCGTTCCGGACAGGACCAGGGGCGGGACCAACGGGTCATCGGCCGCAGGGACCTCCGCAAGGCGGACGCGCACGCTTCGGTCACCTACGGTCTCCGCACGGAGCACCGGCGCGTCGCGCCGGCGTCCGAACGTGGGTCGCAACGTGCTCAAATCCTTCCAGGTCGGATCCGGCCGCCGCTCCATCAGATCGTGGGCATTCCGCAACCCGGGCCTGCGGATCGCCCTGATCATGATCACGGTCGCGCTCGTCCTCGGCGCCTCGGCGCTGACGGCGGACCGGGTGACGACGCAGCTCCGACAGACCGCGACCGACGAGGCGGCGCAGGGTGCCGCGGCGATCGTCGGCTCGTTCGTCGCGCCGCTCCTGTCCGAGGACGCGATGGAGGACCGGAACGGCCCGACGGGGACGGCGCTCAACGACGAGCTGGCCCGGCTGGTCGATACCGGCTACTTCCTGCGCATCAAGGTGTGGGACAAGACCGGGACGATCGTGTTCTCCGACCTGCCGGCGCTACGGGGCCGCCAGTTCGAGGTCGAGGACGACCTCGAGCACGCGTTCGACGGCGAGGTCGAGAGCGACATCACCGACGGGACGCGCCGCCGAGAACGAGTTCGAGCATGGGCTTGCACCGCAGGATCCTGGAGATCTACAGCCCCGTCCGCCTCGAATCGACCGGCGAGGTCGTCGCCGCCTACGAGATCTACCGCGACGCGTCCGGCATCGAGGCACGGCTCGCCGAGACGCGGCGCGACGTGTTCCTCATCGCCGGCGCGATCGCGACGGTCCTGACGATCCTGCTGCTGCTCGCGTTCGACGGCACGTCCCGGCGGATGCGCCGCCAGAACCATCGACTCCAGGAGCTCGCGCGCACGCTGCGCGATCGCGAGGCCCGCTTCCGCTCGCTGGTCCAGAACGGGTCCGACCTGTTCCTCGTGGTGCGGCGCGGACGGCACGATCGCGTACGAAAGTCCCGCCGTGGAACGGATCCTGGGGTTCGACCCCATCGAGCGCATCGACCAGCCGCTCAACGGCATCCTGCACCCCGAGGACGTCGCCAACGTCACGATGCTGCTCGATACGATCGCCGAGCAGCCGGGCGCCGACGTCGGCGGTGAGGCACGCTTCGCGCACCGCGACGGCAGCTGGCGGACCTTCGAATGGACCGCGCGCAACCTCGTCGCGGAGCCGTCGGTGGCGGGCTTCGTGGTGAATGCCCACGACGTGACCGAGCGCACCGCGCTCGAGGAACAGCTCCGCCACCAGGCCTTCCACGATCCGCTCACGGGTCTCGCCAATCGGGCCCTGTTCTCGGATCGCGTCGGCCATGCGCTCAGCCGGCGGCGACGCGAGCGCAACATGCCGGCGGTCCTGTTCCTGGATCTCGATGACTTCAAGACCGTGAACGACACGCTGGGGCACGGCCAGGGCGACCGCCTGCTGGTCGAGGTCGCCCGGCGCATCTCCGACGCGATCCGCCCCGAGGACACGGCGTGTCGCCTGAGTGGCGACGAGTTCGCGGTGTTGCTCGACGAGATCGGCGACATCGAGCACGCCAGCGAGGTCGCGGCCCGGGTGCTGCAACGGATCAGCGACCCGATCCACATCGATCGCGAGCTGTCGGTCACCGCGAGCCTCGGTCTGGCGATGGTCGACGCCGAGGTCCGCGAGGTCGAGGACGTGCTGTCGCGTGCCGACGTCGCGATGTATGCCGCGAAGTCGGCCGGCAAGGCCCGGCTGCGAGCCTACGAGCCGGCCATGCGCGACCGCGCGTGGACTCGCCTCGAGCTCGAGACCGAGCTCCGGCGCGCCATCGATCGACGCGAGTTCACGGTCGTCTATCAGCCGATCGTCGACCTCGCCACCGGCCGGACGCTCGAGCTCGAAGCGCTCGTCCGATGGGACCATCCGAAGCGCGGCCGGCTGGCGCCCGACGCGTTCCTCGACGCTGCCGAGGAGACCGGCCTGATCATCCCGCTTGGACGCATCGTGCTCGAGACGGCCTGCGGCGACATCCGCGGCTGGCAGGCCGCTCGGCCCGCCGAGCCGCTCGGCCTCAGCGTCAACCTGTCGTCGAGCCAGTTCCTCGATCCCGCGCTGCCCGAGACGCTCAAGTCGGTGCTCGCGTCGACCGGCCTCGACGGCGAGACCCTCAAGCTCGAGATCACCGAGTCCGCGATGGTCGACGCCGACGCCTCCGAGCTCGTCATGCGCCGAATCCGGGGCATGGGCATCCGGCTCGCGGTCGATGACTTCGGGACGGGCTATTCGGGGCTCAGCTACTTCCAGCGGTTCCCGCTCGACACGCTCAAGATCGATCGCTCGTTCGTCGCGCGGCTCGGGCGCGACGCGCGATCGGACGCGATCGTCAACGCCACGATCGCCTTCGGCAAGGCGCTCGGACTGACCGTCACGGCCGAGGGGATCGAGACCGCCGAGCAGCTCGAGGGCCTGCGCGCATCGGGCGCGGACCGCGGCCAGGGCTACCTCTTCGCGAAGCCCCTCGATGCAGCCGACGTCGAGACCTACCTCAGCGCGACCGGCGCGGGCGACTCAGCCCGGGCTGGGCGACACCGGAGTGAGCTCGTCCAGCCGGCGTAGCGCCGCCTCGACCTTCGCGATCTCCTCGCCGTATCGGGCAAAATCCCCGTCGCGCAGGGCCTGTCGCGCGAGCTGGTCGTGGGCGAGGGCGTAGTCGACGAGGCCCGCCACGTCCGTCGGGAGCTCGTCACTGGGCGCGGCCGACGGCGGCGGGGTCGGACCACCGGACGGCGTCGGAGCGGGCGTCGGGCTGGGCGGGGGTGACGAACCTGGACCGGGTGTGCCCTGTGCCTCGAGCAGGAGCCGGAGCGACTCCCCGAGCGTCGGCGCCCAGACCACGTCGGTCGGCGAGGCCACGACGATCCGCTGGAACTCGGGGAACGAGCTCCCGGTCGATTGCAGGTAGACCGGCTGCAAGTAGATCAACGAATCGCCCACCGGCACCACGATCAGGTTGCCGCGGATGACCTGGCTCCCGGACTGGTTCCAGAGCGTCACCTGCGCGCTGATCTCGGGGTCCTGGTCGATCCGGGCCTCGATCTGAGCGGGCCCGAACACCGTCGTATCGGCCGGGAAGTTGTACACGCGCACGGCGCCATAGTTCGGGGCGTCGCTGCGTGCCGCGACCCAGGCGATCATGTTCGGCCGTTCGCGCAGCACCATCGGCTGCAGGAGGAGGAACTCGGCGTCGGGCTCGCCGGGCAGTCGCATGATCACGTAGTAGGCCTCGGTCGGCAGCGTCTGCTCGCTCGTCTGGGCGGTCGGTACGGTCCACAGGTCGTCGTTCTGGAAGAACGTTCGCGGATCCCGGACGTGGTAGCGCCCGTACATCCGGGTCTGGACGTTGAACCCTTCCTCGGGCACGCGGAGGTGTGCCGCGAGATCCGCCGGCAGATCCGATAACGGCCGGAACAACGATGGGAAGACGCCTTGCCAGGCACGGATCAACGGATCCGCCCCGTCCGCGACGTACAGGGTCGTCGTCCCGTCATAGGCGTTGACGACGACCTTGACGCTGTTGCGGATGTAGTTGAACGGTTCTCCAGCGAGCCCGCTGGCCTGCCCCAGGTCGGCGGGTTCGAAGCTGTTGGCGTGCGGGAAGAGGTCCGTCGTGGTGTAGGCGTCCCAGATGTAGGACAGCCGGCCGGCGTCGTCGACCACGACGTACGGATCCTTGTCGTAACGCAGGAACGGTGCGATCCGCGGGACCCGGTCGCGGAGCGAGCGATGGAACAACAGCTGGCTATCGGCGGTGATCTGGTCCGAGATGAACAGGTCGAGCGAGCCGAAGCGCCAGGCGAACAGCAACCTCGCGAAGGTCGACCCGATCGGGATGCCCGTCTTGGCTGTCCAGCGCGTTTCGAACCCACCGACATCGACGCCGTTCGGGTCGGCCTCGCCGCGCGGGTAGTCGAACTCGGCCTGCTTGGCCCCGACCACCACGTAGTCGTTCGGCCGTTCCCCGAAGTAGATGCGCGGTTCGGTGATCTCGGGGGCGCCATCCGACGAGATCGGCGGCAGGTTGCGGATGAACAGCCGCGGTTGCCCTTCGCTGGCCACCTCGTTCACGGGCACCATCGCGACGCCCACACCGTGGGTGAAGATGATCCGTTGGTTGACGAACCCGGTCGCATCCGGGTTGCCCGCGAGGTCGAGCTCGCGCGCGGACACCATGACCTGGCGTGCCACGTCGTCGATCAGGTACCGATCGGTGTCGACGTCGACGAAGTCGTAGTAGCGCCGGATCGTCTGGAGTTGATCGAGCGTGTTGCCAAGCGGACGGTAGTCCCACAGCCGCGCGTTGCGGAACGTCGCCTCTTCGTCCTCGATCGCGGTCGCGGAGAGTGGCTGGTCACCGCGATACCGGCGGCTGTCGTCCCACGCCGGGGACCCATCGGCGTTGGCGAAGCCGAACGCCAGCCTCGTCATCGCGATGTTGTTCCGGATGTATGGCGTCTCCTGGGCGAGCCTGTTCGGGTCGACGACGAGCCGCTGGATCGCTTCCGGGTACAGGCGACCGACGAGAAGCGAGGCCAGGACCCAGACCACCACCGTCGCCCCGAGCGGCCACACCCAGCGGGTGAATGCGGCACCGACCACGAAGGCCGCGGCAAGACCCGACAGGATCGTCAGCAGGTCGTACGCGAAGAACTGGGCGTTGGCATCCGCGTAGGCGACGCCCGCACCGACGCCCCGAGTCCCGTAGGCGAGCTCGAGCTTGTCGAGCTGGTAGCCGTAGGCGATCGCCAACAGTGCGAGCCCGCCGAGCACCGCCAGATGGACGCGTGCAGGCGTCGAGAACGTCATGCCGCGGACGAGTGCGGTTAGCACGTACCGCCCAGCGGCGATCGCGAGGCCGGCGATGAGCAGCCCGACGGCGACCGACTGGATCAGCCGCAGGAATGGCAGCTCGAACAGGAAGAAGCCGATGTCGCGGCCGAAGATCGGGTCTGTGACCGCGTGCCCGTCGGGCGCGAACGGGACACGGTTGAGCCACAGGAGCACCGTCTCCCATGCGCCGGAGACGCCACCGGCCGCCCCGAGCACGACGAGCACTGCCAGCGCGCCGAGGACCATGCGACCGAGCGGGATCAGCGCAGCCATGTCCGGGGTGTCCACGGTCCCGGCAGGACCGTTCGAGCCGACGGTGCGCGGCCGGTCATAGCCGCCGGCGGCGCGTTCGGCCGCGCGCGCCGCTTCGTTGAGTCGCTCGATCCAGCTCTGCATCGCGCCGCCGGCGCTGTCCGGCGGTTCTCCGGACAGCCGACCGGCAAGGAGGAGGTTGCCGACCAAGGCGACGAGCGCGACCAGCCCGCCGAGGACGAACAGGCCGAGCTGCGCGCCCAGCCGGGTCAGCAGGACATCGCGATAGCCCACGCTGTCGTACCACATCACGTCGGTGATCAGCTCGGCGAGCGAACGTCCACCCACGAGCACGACGACGATCGCGACGACGATCGCCGGCAACAGCCAGTAGCGGCGGCCTCCGCCCCGAGCGCTGCCGCGCCCGCGATCCCGCCGACCGCCTCGCCCGGCACCCCGGATCGGCCGAGGTCCGTCGGGATCGTCATCGGGACCGATGTATCGCGGTTCTCGGGGCCCGTCGTCGTCGCCCCCCGTCTGCCGGCGAGGGAGGTCTCGCATGAACCCGTCGACCATGTCACCCATCGCACTGCAGTGTGCGGCATCCAGGACAAGGAGGGTCGCTGCGCCTCCGCCTTGCCGTTAGCGCGCCGCGGTGCGGGCGTCCTCCCCCGGGATCCCGAGGGCTTCGAGCGCCGCGGCGAACCCGGT
Organism: uncultured Chloroflexia bacterium; assembly: GCA_963788235.1. Lineage (GTDB taxonomy): Bacteria > Chloroflexota > Limnocylindria > Limnocylindrales > CSP1-4 > SPCO01. The sequence continues at coordinate 556,373 of CAWBFV010000008.1, forward strand.
CAGGTCCTCGACCGCAACGTAGAGGGCCGGCACCGAGAAGCTCATCGACCGGACGGGCGTCCGGAAGTCGAGCCGCACGCCACCGTGGTGCGTGCCCGCGAACGACAAGTCGGCGTGGCGGATGCTTCGGCGGATGCCGATGGCCGTGATCCAGCGCCACGGACCCTCGATCCGCCACGAGACGATGTTGCTCAGCGGTGTCCGGAGGTGGCCGAACCCGAACCGCGCGTCGAGGTCGTCGCCGAGGTCGACGTACGCGTTGCCGTCCTTGACGCCGAACAGGCGTAACAGCACGCGCGACCGTCGGCCGATCGCGATCGGGAAGCGTCGAATCCCCGCTGTCGTGCTCATGTTGCGCATCGGCAACGGCGGCGTACGATGCCCGAAGGAGGTGGAGTCATGGCGATGACGATGGCCCTCGGCACGGTGGAACTCGCTCGGTACTGGTGGGCGTTCATCCTGCGCGGGGTCCTGGCGATCATCTTCGGGATCATCGCGTTCGTCTCCCCGCCCACGACCATCGCGGTGCTGGTCCTGCTGTTCGGGGCGTGGGCCTTGGTCGACGGGGTATTCCATATCGCTGCGGCGATCCGCGATCGATCGATGACCCGGTCCTTCTGGCTCACGATCCTCGAAGGCGTCGTCAGCATCATCGCGGGCGTGCTCGCCCTCGCGTTCCCGGATGTTGCCGCGGCCTCACTGTTGCTCATCATCGCGGCCTGGTCGATCGTGACCGGGGTCGTCGAGATCGTCCTCGCGATCCGTCTGCGCGAGCAGATCACCGGGGAGCTGTGGCTGGCGATCGGCGGTCTCCTCTCGATCGCGTTCGGCGTGTTGCTGATCCTCTACCCGACGAGCGGCGCGATCACGATCGTCTGGATCATCGGTGCGTTCGCGATCGCCTTCGGCATCTCGCTGATCGTCCTGGGCTGGCGGCTCCGTGGGATCCACCAGCAGACGACGGGCTGATCGCGGGGCGACGCCCGCCGTCGTGCTCGACGCTCAGTCCTCGGGCTCGAGGCGGAGCGAGGCGGAGTTGATGCAGTAGCGCAGACCCGTCGGGTTCGGGCCGTCGTCGAAGACGTGTCCGAGATGCCCGCCGCACGAGGCGCAGTTCGCCTCGGTCCGGGTCATGAAGAACGAGCGGTCCGTCTCCTCGGCGATCGCGTTTCGATCGACCGGCTGGAAGAAGCTCGGCCAGCCGGTGCCCGACTCGAACTTCGCCGCGGACTGGAATAGCTCGGCGCCGCAGCCGGCGCATCGATAGGTGCCGGGACGGTGCTCGTCCCAGAGGTCGCCGCTGAAAGCACGCTCGGTGCCCTTCTGGCGGAGGACGCGGTACTGCTCAGGGGTCAGCTCGGCGCGCCATTCGGCATCGGTCTTGGTGGTGGTTCGGGGTGTGGTCGTGTCTGCCATGTCGAGAGCATAGGCGCGAACGATGGCGGAACGATGACAACGCGGCCGTTCGCGGCGAGGCCGCGTAGAGTGCCGCGATGGCTGCCTCGCCTCGCGCGTTCGTGCTGCGTCACACCCGGCTGCGTCCGGTCCCCTACCTCGAGGAGCTCCGACTCCACCTGGCCGACGACGTGTATGCGCTCTGGCACGACGTCCAGCTCGAGACCGACGACCCCGATGCCGCGCTGCCGTACTGGGCCTTCGCGTGGGGCGGCGGACTCGCGATCGGGCGCTACGTGCGCGAGCATCCCGAGCTGGTCGCGGGTCGGCGGGTCTTCGATCTCGCATCGGGCTCAGGGCTCTGCGCGATCGCCGCGATGCGTGCCGGCGCAGCGGCCGCGGCCGGCAGCGACATCGATCCCTTCGCCCTCGCCGCGATGCGCCTCAACGCGCGCGCGAACGACTGCCGGATCGACGTCGTTGGCCGCGACGTGCTCGACGAGCCGCCACCGGATACGCGGACGTCATCCTCGCCGGCGACTGCTGGTACGAATCGGGGCTGGCGCAGCGGGTCCTGCCCTGGCTTCAGCGGGCCCGCGATGCCGGGATCGAGGTGCTCGTCGGCGATCCGCGGCGGGCGTATCTGCCGGTCGACGACCTGGTCGAGCTCGCCGCGTACGACGTCCGGACGACGACCGACCTCGAGGACATGCAGCGAACGACGGGCCACGTGTACCGACTGCGAGCGACCGGAGCATAGCCCGGCCACTCGACCTGCACGACGCGGGTTGACATCCTGTCGACCGGGTCCAATATATCGCGCAACGATATAGCGTCATGCTGCGGTCGGGGGCAGGCTGCGGAGCTTCGGAGGGAGGAGCCCGGTGAGTTTCCTCGAGCGGGTCGACCAGACGATCCGGCGCAGCCCGGTCTGGCGCTCGCTCTTCCGCCAGCCCTACCCGCGCGACGAGCGCTCGCGCGCGTACGCGGTCATGAACAACGTGTTCCTGCACATCCACCCGGTCCGTGTCCGCCAGCACGCGGTCAAGTTCGCGTACACCTTCTGTCTCGGTGGTCTGAGCTTCTTCTTGTTCCTGGTGCTGACCGTGACCGGCGTGTACCTGATGTTCTTCTACGTGCCCTCGGCCACGCTCGCCTACACCAACATCCTCGACATCCAGTCCGAGGTCACGTTCGGCCTGTTGACCCGCAACGTCCACCGCTGGGCGGCGCACCTGATGGTGTTCTTCGTGTTCCTGCACATGATGCGCGTCTTCTACCACGGGGCCTACAAGCCGCCGCGCGAGTTCAACTGGGTCGTCGGCGTGGTGCTCCTGTTCCTGACCATCATGTTGAGCTTCACCGGCTACCTGCTGCCGTGGGACCAGATCGCCTTCTGGGCGATCACGATCGGCACGAACTTCGGGTCGTATTTCCCGGTCATCAACACGCCGGTCAACCGGATCCTGCTCGGCGGCGTGGAGGTCGGCCAGAACACGCTCCTGCGCTTCTACGTCGGGCACGTCGTGTTCCTGCCGCTCATCGCGGCGATATTCCTCACCGTCCACTTCTGGCGGATCCGCAAGGACGGCGGGATCAGCGGGCCGCTGTAGCCTCGGCATCATGCGGCGCGGACTGGAACCCTCGGATCTCGGCGACCTGTTCGACGGACCGCGTGCGGCGGTGATCTCGATGAATCTGCCCGACGGTCGGGTCTTCAGCCGGCCCGTTTGGCATCGGTTCGTCGATGGCCGGTTCGTCGTCCAGTTCCCTGCCGGCGATCGCAAGATCGCGATCCTCGAAGCGGATCCGCGGGCGACGGTCCTGCTCGCCGAGGACGCCCATCCGTATCGGGCGATCGAGGTCCGCGGCCGCGTCCGCATGACCCGTGATGACTACCACGACATCGGGCGCGAGATCTGCCAGCGATATGTCGAGGCATTCGACCCGACGTCCGACGTGTCGACGTACCTGAGCGTCGACCCTGGGGTCATCGCTCGGCTCGAACCGGACGTCGTCACATGCTGGGACTACGCGGACGACGCGATGATGCCGCCGGCATCGGCACGAACCTGACACCGGCTCGTAGAAGGCGGCCTACCCCCTTGGCCGTCCTTGGTTCATGACTGTCCCACGCTCGCGCCCATGGTGAGGAGAAGCTCATCCAGTTGCGCGAACGTCTCGACGGTCGCATCCGCCGCCCCGGTGCCCGCAGCGTCGAGCGCTTCCTTCGAGGGATAGAGCTCGTGCATGACCAGCAACGTCGTGCCGCCTCGTTCCTCGAAGGTCACGGTCGTGACGGAGACCTCGTCGCTCTCCTCATTGGTCCAGACGAGGCGCGAGTGCGGTGTTACTTCCTTGTACGTGCCGAAGAACGCCATCGCATCGGGTTCGAACTCGAGACGGTACGTGCCCCCGACACGAACATCCATTTCGCAGGAACGCAGCGACATGCCCATCGACTTTGGCACCCACCACTGCCTGAACAGCTCGGGCTTCGTCCACGCCTCGAACACAAGCCGCGCGGGGCCGTTGAACGTTCGCGTGACGACGAGCTCACGATCGGACTTCCGCTCCACCGTCGTGCGGTTCTTCACGGGGGCAAGCTCACTCTCGCTTCTTGCGGTCATCGACCTTCTCCTTCCGTTTCAGTTCTTCAACAACCTTGTCCAGCTCGTCGAAGCGTGCGTCCCAGTGCTGGCGGTGCCGCTCGATCCATGCCGCCTCTTCCTCCAGTCGGCGCGGACCGAGGCGGCACGTCCGCACGCGCCCGACCTTCTCCGTGGTGACCAGCTCGGCCTGCTCCAGGACGCCGACGTGCTTCCTCATGCCGGTGAGGGTCATGTGGAACGTCTGGGCCAGATCCGTGATCGACGCGTCGGCACGTCCGAGCTGCTCTAGGACGCCGCGTCGGGTCGCGTCCGAGAGCGCGGCGAAGGAGGTGTCAAACACGTCGCTCGTATACTGAACCATCTGGTTCAGTATCACACGACGAACCGGCGAATGCAAGGGCTGGGTACCTGATGACCGTCCCGGACGTGGCCGAGCGTCGTCTACGTGAACCTGGGACAGTCTGGTCGGGGCGAGAGGATTTGAACCTCCGACTTCATCGTCCCGAACGATGCGCGCTACCAGGCTGCGCCACGCCCCGACCGAGGGTGCTCGTTTGACAGAGCCTGCGGAGGATAGCAGAGGACCCGACCGAGCGGCCAGCGCCGCCCGATCGGGCCCGAGCCCCCTTCGCGAAACGGGACTAGGTCAGGTGCGTCACTTGGCCGGCGTGAGCCACACCGGATAGTCGCGGATCGCCTGCGGCGAACCGTCCTTGGCGGAGCCGTAGTAGACGCGGAGCGTCCCCCACTGCGCCTTCGGGACGTCGTACTGCACCGTGACATCGAACGTGCCACGCGGCTCGCACCCGGCACCGCAATTCGTCATCGCGTGCTGGTCGACGAGCACCTTGCCCGACGCGTCGAGGATCGCGATCCGGAAGGTCGCCTCGAAGAGATCGCCGTTGCCGGTGACCCTGGCCGGGTTGCCCGCCGCGGCCCCGAAGGCCGGTCGATCGACGAAGATCTCCGGGAGCTGGTCGCGGAAGTCCTTGCGGGCTTGCGGGCCCTCGAGCACGATGCCCTCGGGTCCGAACGTCGTGACGGTCTGGCCCTCGACCTGGAACAGGACCGAGCGGACCGTCGAGAACTGGGTCAGCGTGTAGACCACCTGGCCGAGTCGGTAGAAGGACGATGCGCTGCCACCACCCGATGCGAATTCGCGCGACAGGTCGACGGTGGCGACGCCGTTCTTGATCGAGATCCCGAGCAGCTTGGTGCCCGACGGGATGGCGGTCGAGATCTGCGCGTACTGATCGCGGATCGGGTCGACGGCCAGGAGCGCCTCCATGGCGGCGCGGGCGACGCCCGTCGTCTTCGGCACGACCCGGAGTGTCGGCACGAGCCCCGCGACACCGACCTTGCCACCGAGGACGTAGTAGGCGCGGATGACCATGGTCTCGGTCGGGGTCGATGGGCTGGGCGAAGTCGAGGGGCCACCCGATGGGCCACCCGACGGGCTGGTGGACGGTGTCGGCGACGGGCTGCTGGACGGGGCCGGCGTCTCGTCCGGAGGGCCGGCATCGATCGACGGGGCGGCCGTCGGTGGGGTGGTCGGGACCTGGCCGAGCCCGCCGGACGGCGAGCACGCGGCGGTAACGAGGACGAGGCTCGCAAGGGCGAGCGTCGAGAGGACGGACCGGTGACCGATGGTCTGCATCGCGTGGGCTCCTGGACGAAAGACGGCTGATGAGGGCCTCAGCCTCGATCCGTTAGGTCGCCGTCACATCGCCGCCACGTAACGATCTAGCAACATCGCGCGGCAGCACGAGCTCGAGCCGAAGCCCGCCGCCGTCCCGGTTCATCGCCTGGAGATAGCCGCCCATGAGCGCGGCGTGCTCGGCGGCGATCGCCAGTCCGAGACCGCTGCTGCCACCCGAGCGCGACGGATCGACCTTGGTGAAGCGGTCGAAGATCATCTCGAGCCGGTCCGGTGGCACGCCCGGCCCGCGGTCCGAGACGGCGATCACGATGTCCTCCTCGCGCGGCTCGACCACGATCTCGACGTCGGCATCGGCGGCGTGCTCCTTGGCGTTGTCGAGGAAGTTCGCGAGGATGCGCTCGAGACGGCGCGGGTCGGCGTCGACGACGATCGGGCTGGCCGGCGGCGTGAACCGTGCCGCTGGGGAGCGTGCCACTCGAATCGTCTCGACCAGTCGGCCGAGATCGACGGGCTCGAGGGCGACCTGCTCGGCATCGGCATCGAAGCGCGACAGCTCCATCAGCTCCTCGACCAGCGTGCGCAGCCGCCCGACGTCGGTGACCACCATCTCCGCGGCGCGCCGGCTCGCCACGGGCAGCCGCTCGAGGTGCTCGCCGACGATCGACGCCTCGGCGACCAGCGCGGTCAGTGGCGTCCGTAGCTCGTGCGACACGTCGGCCACGAACCGGCGGTTCTGGTGCTGGGCGCGCTCGAGTCGGCGGATGGTCTCGGACAGCCGGTCGACCATCCGGTTGAACCGGTCGGCCCACGTCCCGAACTCGTCGTGCGACGTGACCGGCACGCGAGCGAGCAGGTCGCCGCGCTCGATTCGCTCGGCGGTCCGGCCGGCCTCCTCGATCGGTGCCAGGATCCCGCGGGCCAGGATCCGCGCCGTGAGCAGTGCGAGCGCGATCAGCACGAGCGACCCGATCAGCATGGCGATCCGGAGCTGGTCGATCGCGTCGTCGATCGCGGTCACGTCGCGCACGAAGTAGAACGCCGGGCCACCACCCGGGGCCAACCCGCCCACGACCAGGCGCGGCGTGCCCGCGACGTCGAGCCAGGCGTAGGCGAGCTCGCCTCGTCCGACGCGCGCCGGGACGTCGGCTGGCAATCGCGCAAGCAGCCCGTCGAGCGCGTCGTTGGACTGGACCGTCGAGTCGTTCCCCAGGTCGACGAGCGTCTCGACGCCCCGCTGCCGGAACGTGTCGATCAGCCCGCTCCGCACGATGTCGTCCTGCGTCGGTCGGGCCGGCAGCCTGCCGGCCGGGCACGATCACGGTCAGGTCGAACTTCGCCTGGTCGGAGGCGTCGGTCAGCGTCTGGGCGTGGAGGCGCGCGTCGACGAAGACGGATGCCCCGACCCCGAGCACGGCCGCCGTGACCGCCACGAGCAGGACCAGGGCCCCGACGAGTCGGGCCCGGACGCCTCGCGGCCAGCGCATCCCTGCCTCGCCTCCGCCCGCTACCGCGCGGCCTTGTAGCCGGCGCCGCGGACCGTGAGGATCAGCTCCGGGGCAGCCGGGTCCGCCTCGATCTTGGAGCGCAACCGCCCGACCGCGACGTCGACCAGTCGCGAGTCGCCCAAGTAGTCGTAGCCCCAGATCCGGTCGAGCAGGGTGTCCCTGGCCAACACCTGGCCTGGGTGTCGGGCGAGGTCGACGAGCAGGTCGAACTCGGTGCGCGTCAACGGGATCTCCTCGCCGGTCCCGTCGCGGTGCACGCTCCGCCCGGCGAGGTCGATGACCAGCGGACCAAGGCGGAGGGTCGTGCGGTCCTCATCCTCTGGGCGACCGACGCGTCGAAGCGCGGCGCGGACGCGGGCGACGAGCTCGGGCACCTCGAACGGCTTGCGCACGTAGTCGTCGGCACCGGCCTCGAGACCGACCACGACGTCGATGGTGTCGGCTCGCGCGGTGAGCATCACGATCGGCACCGTCGAAGTCTTGCGGATCGCCCGGGCAACCTCGAGGCCGTCGATCCGCGGCAGCATCACGTCGAGCAGCACGAGATCGAAGGGCGCGGCCGCGAACCGGTCGAGCGCGGCACGGCCGTCATCCGCGGTCTCGACCGTGAAGCCCGCGTTCTGCAGGCCGATCGCGGTCACTTCGCGGATCGACGGGTCATCCTCGACGAGCAGGATCCTGGCGTCCACGCCGGGGAGTATGCCCGACGCTCGGGGCGGTCCCGTCAGGTCGGCCGGCGTTCCGTGCGGATGGGGAGGGTCGCCAATGCCGCCGCCAGGAAGGCGACGGCCATCAAGCCGAACACGACCGGGACGCCGACCGGCTCACCGAGCTGCTCGATCACGACCCCATACAGCGCGGTCCACAGCGACCCGACCCCGAACGCCAGCGTGAAGTACAGCGCGTAAGACGCGTCACGGGTCGCCGGCGGCGCGATGTCGGCGAGCAGCGCTTGGAGCTGGGGCGACTCCGCGAACGAGAACAGCCCCATGATCACGATGCCGACCCACAGCCAGAGCAGCGACGAGCCGGCGAGGACGAACACGCCGAACCCGAGCGCGCCGCCCAGGTACGCCGCGATGATCAGCGGCTTGCGACCGAATCGGTCGGACAACCAGCCCGCGAGCAACGGCATCGGCACGCTGAACACGATCAGGGCGCCGTACATCAGGCCGGACAGCTGATCGTCGAGTCCGATGACGCGGGTGAGGTAGATCAGCGCGAAGAGGTTGACGACCCCGAGCCCGCGGCCGCCGCCGCCGAGGACCGACGTGAGGAACACCCACCGCAGGTCGCGATCGGCGAGCACGTGGCGGAGCGCATCGAGGCTGCTCCCACCGGCGCGGGCAGCAGCCCGGTCCGTGCCGTGTTCGCGGACCATCGCCAGGATCCCGAGAGCGATCAGGACCGCGGCCACGCCGAACACGATCGACACCCCGCGCCAGCCGATCAGCGCGAGGAGCGGCGTGCCGACGACCGCCACGACGACGGTGCCCACGTTGCCGCCCGCGATGTGGGCACTGATCGCGAACCCGCGCCGTTCGGGCGGGAACTGCTCCGCGAGCAGGCCGTTGCCGACCGGGTGCTGTGGCGAACCGCCGACGCGCGCGACGATGTTCGGGATCGAGAACGTCACGAAGTTCACGGCGAGGGCCATCGCCGCGAACCCGCCACCGAACAGCAGGCCCCCGAACCCAAGCAACCGCCGGCGCGAGATGTGCCGCGTGAGCTCGGCGTAGCTGAGCTGGACGAGCCCCGACACCAGTGACCCGGCGGCGGCCAGGAAGGCGACCGACTGCACGGTCACGCCGAACTCGTCGATGATCGCGAGGAAGATCGGCGGCAGCAGCACCGCGAAGCTGTGATTGACCGCGTGCGCGACGGACAGCAGGCCGAGCGATCGCATCGGCCGGATGTCCTTCACGCGACCAATGGTGCCCGAAGCAGCCTCGTCGACTTCGGCTCGTTTCCGGTTCAGGCCCTGGTTGCGCGCCGACCCCTCGAGCGATCCCGCCGTCGGAAATCGATGTATGGGATGAGAGGCCGGAGTCGCTCGATCCGTTCGTCGGTCCAGATCATCCCAAGCTCATCGGGCATCGGGACGCGGGATCGGCCGAGTGCCATCAGCCAGTCATCACCGCGCAGCGAAAAGGCGCGGGCGACGGGAGCGCCCGTTTCGGTGAGTCGGCGTCGATTTTCGCCGCCGGCGGTGACGACAACGACGCCGCCAACGCGCCATCCGTCATCTCGACTGGCTCGCTCTGTCGCAAGCCGCGCAGTCAGTCCCTCGATCGCCGCGTCGACGTCACCGAGGACATCCCAAGCGCGAACGATCGCCACCTCCCGGCGTTCGGCTCGTTCCAGGATCGATTCGGTCAGCGCGGGGTCATCCGGCGACGAGATCGTCCAAATGGTCCAGGCGCCGCGGCTGGCGAGATCGGCGACCAGTCGGTGGCACCGCATCTGGAGCGCGTCTGACCGGGTACGGCTTGGGGTGCGAACGACGTCTGCCAAGTCCAGGCCGACAGCCGCAGCGATGCGCTCCCACGTGAAGAGCGGGACGGAACCCCCGCGGCCCAGCTCGACCCTGCTGATCGTCGACTGCGAAACACCGACCTCCGCGGCGACCTCTCGTTGCGTGCGCCCGGCCGCGAACCGCGCGCGACGGATCCGTGCACCGAGCCGAGCCGCGAGCGCCGATCGCATGGCGACACTCTGAAGAGTGTTACTTCACCGGGGCTCAATCAGGCGTCCGAAAGGCCGTCCTGGGGACGGCACCCCGCATCCCCCGCTCGCCCATCCAGGGGCGCGTCCTCGCAACTGCCGTAGGCCAACATGCTTTGGGTGACTCAGCCCGCGCACGAGGGCGGACCGGCCGGACGGTCGCTCGCGCTGGCCGTGCTCGACCGCAACCGCCGGGTGCATGTGGGAGCTACGGCACCGGGCAGGGCGCGCGCCTGCGCTGCGCGCCTGAGACGCGAGCCGTAGGCAGCGAGCCGTGGCTCGCCGCCCCCAAGAGACGCGACGCGAGTCCTAGAACTCGTCGAGGTAGCGATCGACCTCCCAGTCCGAGACCTGGGTGCGGTACTCGTCCCACTCGGCGCGCTTCGCGTCGAGATAGTGGTTGAAGATGTGGTCGCCGAGCGCGTCGCGGATGACGTCGTCGCGCTCCAGCTCGTCGAGCGCCTCGCCGAGGGTCCCGGGCAGCTCCCGGATCCCCTTCTCGGCGATCCGTGTCGCGTCCATCTCGAACAGCGACTCCTCGACGGGCTCGGCCAGCGACATGCCCTTCTCGACGCCATCGAGACCCGCCGCGATCATCGCGGCGAACGCGAGGTAGGTGTTCGAGGAGGGGTCAGGGCAGCGGACCTCGGCGCGCGTCCCCTCGATCGACTTGCCGGGGGACACCATCGGCACCCGGATGAGCGCCGATCGGTTCGTGCGGCCCCACGTCAGGTATGTGGGAGCTTCGTAGCCGGGCACGAGACGCTTGTACGAGTTCACGAGCGGCGCGAGCACCGCGATCATGCCGCGCGCATGGGCGAGGATGCCGGCCATGTACGACCGCGCCACGTCGGACAGGCCGTACGGGTTGGCGGCGTCCGCGAAGGCGTTGCGCTGGTCGGCGATCGACCACAGCGACTGGTGCGTGTGCATGCCGGAGCCGTTGATGCCGTGGATCGGCTTGGGCATGAACGTGGCGTACAGCCCGTGCTGCTGGGCGATCGCCTTGAGCGCGAACTTGAAGGTGATCGCGTTGTCGGCGGTGCGCAGCGCATCCGAATACTCGAAGTCGATCTCGTGCTGGCCGATCGCGACCTCGTGGTGCGCCGCCTCGACCTTGATGCCGAACGCCTCGAGCGCATCGACCATGTCCTGGCGGATCTCCTGCGCGAGGTCGGTCGAGAAGTCGAAGTAGCCGGCCTGGTCGTGCGGCAGCGGCTCGATCGCGCCGTCGTCACCGCGCCGGAAGAGGAAGAACTCGAGCTCCGGGCCGGTGTTGACGACGTAGCCGAGCTTGCGCGCGCGCTCGACCTGGCGGCGCAGGACGCCGCGTGGATCGCCGACGAACGGTTCGCCGTTCGGGGTGAACACGTCGCAGATCACCCGAGCCGTGCCGCGCGGTCCGGAGCCCGGCTGCCAGGGGATCTCGCAGAACGTGTCCATGTCCGGCATGAGGTACTGGTCGGACTCGGCGATCCGCGTGAACCCCTCGATCGATGAGCCGTCGAACCACGTCCCGTGCTGGACGGAGCCCTCGAGCTGGTGGATCGGGATCGTGACGGCCTTGACGTGGCCGATGATGTCGGTGAACTGCAGCTGGATGAAGCGGATCCCGGCGGACCGGGCGGCTTCGATCTTCGCCTTGGGATCGTTCTTGGCGCTCGAATTCGGGCCTGGTGGCGACGGTCAACGGGGCCTCCTGCGGGACTGGGGACGGGCTGGTCGAACGGGAAACAAGGATACGCCCGGCCGCTCGCGCGGCCGGGCATTCCCCCGATGTGATGGGTACGGGACCTACATCTCGCTGTAGAGGTAGAACTCGTACGGGTGCGGCCGGAGCTGGACTTCCTTGGCGCCGGCTCGCTTGAAATCGAGCCAGCCCTCGACGACGTCCTTCGTGAAGACATCGCCGCGATACAGGAACTCCTGGTCGGCCTCGAGCGCGTCGAGCGCCTCCTCGAGCGAGCCCGGGGTCCCGTCGATACCGGCCTTCTCCTCGGCGCTCATCTCGTAGATGTCGCGATCGATCGGGGCCGGCGGCTCGATCTTGTTGATGACGCCGTCGAGACCGGCGAGCAGCTGGGCGCTGAACGACAGGTAGGGGTTGCAGGTCGGGTCGGGCGAGCGGAACTCGAGGCGTCGCGCGCCCGGGGTCGTGAAGTACGTCGGGATGCGGATGCACGCCGAGCGGTTGCGCTGCGAGTACACGAGGTTGATCGGCGCCTCGTACCCCGGCACGAGCCGGCGATACGAGTTGGTCGTCGGGGCGGCGAAGCCGAGGACCGCCTTCGCGTGCTTGAGCAGGCCACCGATGTACCAGCGCGCCGTGTCCGACAACAGCGCGTAGCCCTTCTCGTCATAGAAGAGGTTCGTGCCGTCCTTCCAGAGGCTCTGGTGGGTATGCATGCCCGAGCCGTTGTCGCCGTAGAGCGGCTTCGGCATGAACGTCGCGACCTTGCCGGCGGAGCGGGCGACCTGCTTCACGAGGTACTTGTAGCGAAGGACCTTGTCGGCGGTCTCGACGAGCGTCCCGTAGCGGATGTCGATCTCGGCCTGACCCGGGCCACCGACCTCGTGGTGCTGGACCTCGACGTCGATGCCCGACGCCTGGAGCGCGAGGACCATCCTGCTGCGCAGGTCCTGCAGGGTGTCCATCGGCGGGACCGGGAAGTAGCCCTCCTTCGGCCGTGGCCGGTGGGCGAGGTTCGCCGTCCCGTTGCGCGACGAGTTCCAGACGCCTTCGTCCGAGTCGATCTCGTACATCGACTTGTGACCGGCGGTCTCGAAGCGCAGCGAGTCGAAGATGTAGAACTCGAGCTCGGGACCCCAGAACGACGTGGTCGCGATGCCGCTCTCGGTGAGGTAGCGCTCGGCCTTGCGGGCGACGTAGCGCGGGTCGCGGCTGTACGGCTCGCGGCTGCCCGGCTCGACGACGTCGCAGGTCAGGATCATCGTCGTGACCTCGAGGGTCGGGTCGACGTACGCGGTGCTCGGGTCGGGCATGAGCAGCATGTCCGACTCGTGGATGTGCTGGAAGCCGCGGATGCTCGACCCGTCGAACCCGATCCCGTCGATGAAGAGGTCCTCACCGAGCTCCTTGACCGGGATGCTGAAGTGCTGCGACTGGCCGGGCAGGTCGACGAAGCGCAGGTCGACGATCAGGACGCCGGCCTCGCGGGCAAGGGACATGACATCGGCGACGGTCGTGGTCGGCGTGGTGACGCCGCTCGGGATCCGCTCGAGGGTGGTCATTGCGATCGCGTTCCTCCGTCCGACTTGTGCATCCCGCACCAAACAGGCGGGTCGTGCACCTCGGGAGGCAACGCTATCAGGAGACCCGGTTGCGGTTCAGTACCGGCGTCGGTTGAGACTCTTGTGCATTTTGCATGACTCGTACGGCCAGAAGGAGCGCGACCCGCAGCTCCGGGTCCGCGAGGTCCCAGTCGGCACGCTCCTCGAGCCGCTGCACCCGGTAGGCGACCGTGTTGCGGTGGACGCCGAGGCGAGCGGCGGCCTCCGCGAGGCTGGGCGCCGCCAGGACCGCCGCGAGCGTGTCCAGCCGTTCGCGTTGGACCTCGGCACGCCCGACGAGGATCGGCGCGAGCAGCTCCTTCGCCTGGCGGACGCCGTCGGGCAGGTTCCGGACGTTGCCGAGCAGCTGGTACGCGGCGAGGCGTGTCGCTCGAACGACCCGTGGCGGGTTCGGCAAGAGGTCCGAGGCTTCCAGCGTCGCGCGCGCCGCCGCCTCCGCCGCAGGCCGGGCACCAGGCTCCGTGAACGGCCGCGACACCGCGACGGTCCGATCGAGGAAGACCGCGAGACGATCCGCGGTGGCGAGACCGGCCGGGTCGTCGGCCGGTGCCGCAGCGACGAGCCGCAGCTCGAGGCTCTCCGAGCTGCCGCGCAGCAGCAGGCGACGTGGCGACATCAGCAGCCGCAGCTCCGCGCGCGTCTCCTCGCGCGCCGCGATGTCGTCGGGATGATCGGCGGCGCGCCCGTCGACCGAGCCCTGCGCCGCGACCAGCACCACCCACGGCGGTCCGTCCGCCGGCAGCGGGTCGCCGCGACGGGTCTCTTCCCGGGCCCGGCGCACGGCGTCGTCCCGTGCCAGCTCCAGGGCGAGCAGCGCGGCCACCCGCTCGGCGGCGATCCGCTCGAGCTCGTTGGGCGGCTCGTCGCCGAGCAGGATCAGCCGTCCACCCGGACCGGTCTCGCCGGCGGGCGCCGGGATGTCGATCCGCAGCGCGCCGGCTCCCGCGGGGCGGGCGAGGTAGCGGGACACGGCCGCGGCAGCCGCCGGCTGGTCGGCGGGCGCATGGACGGCGATCGGATCGCCGCGACGGCCCTCGATGACGACCGCGCGCCCCAGGAACGCGCCGATCGTCGCCGCCTGGACGTCGAGCCCGCGACCGAGCAGCGCGAACCGGGCCAGCTGCGTCTCGAGGTCGGCCGCTCGTCGATCGAGCTCTGCCCGGCGGTTGACGAGGAACCCGATGACGCTGCGTTCGACGGCGACCGGGTCGGCCCGCCCAAGGTGCAGCGCGGTCAGCCCGGCCGTGGTGACCGCGGCGCCAAGGGCATCGAGCGACTCGCTGCCCGCGTCGCCGTCGACGAGCAGCACGGCCGGCACGCGCGCGCGGGCCAGCGCCACGGCCAGCTCATCGATCTGTGCCGGACCCGGCGCGACCACCGCGAGCGCGGGACCGGGGATGATCGCGAGATCGCCCGTATCGAGTGCCTCGAACGCCGGCACGCGCGGTTTGAGGACACGGACCCAGCCGACCTCGCGGGCGGCACGTTCCGGCGACAGCTCGGCGGTGCCGATGGGTCGAGCCGTGGGGAACAGCGCGCGGTGGAGATCGTGGAGCGTCGTCACGCGGCGATCACGCCGGGCGGCGGGCAGCGACCAGGTCGTCGAGCAGCGAGCCGAACTCGCGCTCGACGTCGACGTAGCGATCGGCACGGAAGACCAGGCCGAGCTGACCATCCGGAGTGCGCCTGGCCCAGATCCGGCGTCGCGGTCGGTAGAACGTGATCGTGATGCCGGCGATGAGACACAGGAACGCGGCCCACACGATCCCCTGACCGGGATCGCGCTTGGCGATCAGCAGCGTGTACTCGCCGAAGTCGGGCAGGCCGATCGAGATCCCGAGCTGATCGGAGACCTTTTCGTCGCCGCGTTGCAGACGGACTGGATCGTAGTTCTCGACCTGGTCGGTGCCGTCGGCGTTCGTGCCGACGATCCGGTACGGCAACACGACGAGCACGCCCTCGCCGACGTCGTTGCGACCGAGCAGCAGTTGCAAGCCCGAGGTCGCGGCCGGGCACGGCCATCGTCTCGTACGGCGCGCCGCCGGCCGCCCCGGTCAGCGGCACCTTGGCGTCCCACAGCGGGGCCCCCGCCGTGTCGCGGATGACGAGGTGCGGCGCGGGACCGAACCCGTTCTGGTGGAACGTGTAGCCACCGACCGAGAGCGGGTCGTTGACCCGGATCGTCTTTCGTGCGACCTCGTCACCGTTCTGGTAGACGGCGAGGTCGGTCGTGAAGTCGGTCGGTCGACCGGTCTCGAAGCCGGGTGCCTCGAAGTCGAGGTTCTTGACGAGCAGCAGGTCGCGGGTCCCGATGTTCTGGACCGTCAGCGACTCGCCCTCCGGCACCACCAGCCCCTGCTCGTCACCGAACCGCGAGGTGACGGCCGCCGCGACGAGGAACAGCACGAGCCCGAGGTGGGTGAGCAGCGTCGCGAGCTTGGTGTACTGGTGCCGATCGCCGTACAGGTACGTCGTGCCGTCCGCGGTCGTGGTCTCGCGAAGATGGAACCCGCGTCGCCGTACGGCGGTGGCCACGTCCGCGGCGGCCACGTCGGTCATCGCGGCGCGATCGGGCAGCCGGGGATCGAAGAATGGCTCGGGCTGGGCGACCCGAACGGTCGACACGTCCCGCCACAGCTTCGGCGTGCGATCGAGCGTGCAGATCACGATGGAGGTGACCAGCACCACGAGGCCGATCCCGAAGATGCCCGACTTGAAGATGCCGAACGCCCCGAGCCGCTCGAGGACATTGACGATGCCCGGACCGAGCACCGGGTCGTACCGGACGTGGATGGCGTCGATCGCGGTCGCGTAGTCGCCCGGCGAGCGGTAGGCGAAGTCGGGCAGTTGCTGGAGCGTCATCCCGACGGCCGCGAGGATCGCCAGGAAGATGATCTGCGCGACCGCGACATCGACCGAGGTCGCGAGCCCCCACAGGCCGCGACCGAGCTGGGCGAACGGGTTCGTCGGAGTGCCGCTGGCGGTCGCCGGACGGACGGCGGCCGGTGTCGCCACGGGAACGGCCTAGACGCCGGCCGGCGCGCGACCCGCGACTCGCCGCGCGACGTCAAGCGCGGCGGAGAAGTCGTCCTGGAGGTCCTCGAGATCCTCGAGCCCGACCGAGACCCGCAGCAGGCCGGGCGTGATCCCCGCAGCGATGAGCTGCTCCTCGGAGAGCTGGCGCTGCGAGGTCGATGGCGGATGGACCACCATCGTGTGGACGCTGCCGAGCGAGGCGGTCAGCTCGGGGAGTGTCAACGAGTCGATCATCGCGCGACCGGCGTCCCGGCCACCCTCGACCTCGAACGACAGCATCCCGCCGGCGACGCCGTCGCGGAACTGGCGGACGGCGACGTCGTGCTGGGGGTGGCTCGGCAGGCCGGGGTACAGGACGCGGCGCACGCCGTCCTGACGCTCGAGCCACGCGGCGAGTGCCGCCGCGGTCCGCGCGTGGCGCTCCACCCGGATGGCCAGCGTCAGGATGCCGCGCAGGACCAGGAACGCATCGAACGGACCGATCGTCGCCCCGGTGTCGTTCTGGACGCCCTCCACCTTCGCGACGAGATCCCGCCGGCCAGCCACCACGCCGGCGATGACGTCGCTGTGCCCGCCCAGGAACTTGGTCGCCGACTCGACGACGAGGTCCGCGCCAAGCTCGAGCGGCCGGCAGACGTACGGCGAGGCGAACGTGTTGTCGACGATGTACGTCGCCCCGTGCTCGTGGGCGATGCGCGCCATCGTGGCGTGGTCGGTAACTACGGCGGTCGGGTTCGCGATGGTCTCGGCGTACACGACGCGGGTCGGTGCCTCGGCGATGGCCGCTGCGGCCGCAGCGTTGTCGGTCATGTCCACGAAATCGACGCGGACGCCGAACCGCGCGAACGTGCCCGCCAGCAGGTTGCGCGACGACCCATAGGCGGCCTGCGGCGCGACGACTCGGTCGCCCGCGCTCAGCTGGGACGCGAGGGCCGCGTGGATCGCGCCCATGCCCGACGCCAGCGCCGTCCCGGCCTCGCCACCGGCGAGCTCGGCGTAGGCATCGCCGAGCGCGCGGCTGGTCGGGTTGGAGAGGCGCGAGTAGGCGTAGCCGGCGTGCCCGTCGGCAATGACATCGCCCAGCTCTTCGGCGTCGGCCGAGGTGAACGTCGCCGTCTGGTAGATCGGGATGCTCGACGGCCGCTGGTCGACGCGCGGGCCGTGGGAGGCCGCTCGGATGGCCCGCGTCGAGAAGCCCTTCGGGGTCGGGTCGCTCACGGCCGGATGCTACACCGACACGACCCGGGCGCCGTGCACCAGACGTTTGTGGCTCTCCTACAAATGGGGAGTGCTAGGCTCCATCGGCAGGACCGGACGGACCGTGGAGGAGGAAGCCGCGTGGGCGAAGCATTCTTCAGCGACGTCGAGGGCCGGGTCCCATTCGGCGGTCTCGATGCCTCGGATCCGCTGTCGTTCAGGATCTACGAGCCCGACCGGCTGGTCCTCGGCACGCGCATGGAAGACCACCTGCGCCCCGGCGTCTGCTTCTGGCACTCCTTCGCCTGGCCGGGCACGGACATGTTCGGTGCGGGCACGCTGGATCGCCCCTGGCTGAGCGGCGCAGGAGACGAGATGGCGGCGGCCCGCGAGAAGATGGCCGTCGCCTTCGAGTTCTTCACGAAGCTCGGCACGCCGTACTACTGCTTCCACGATCGCGACGTCGCGCCGGAGGGGACGAGCTTCCGCGAGTTCCGCTCGAACCTCGACGCGCTCGCCGACGACGCCGCGGGCTACCAGGAGCGGACCGGCGTGCGCCTGCTGTGGGGGACGGCGAACCTGTTCACCCACCCGCGCTACCAGGCCGGCGCCGCCACCAACCCCGACCCCGAGGTCTTCGCCTACGCGGCCGCCCAGGTCAAGCACATGCTCGAGGTCACGAAGCGCCTCGGTGGCGGCAACTACGTCCTGTGGGGCGGGCGCGAGGGCTACGACACGCTGCTCAACACCGACCTCCGACGCGAGGGCGCCCAGCTGGCCCGCTTCCTGCACCTCGTCGCCGAGCACAAGCACAAGATCGGGTTCGACGGTCAGCTGCTGCTCGAGCCCAAGCCGATGGAGCCGACCAAGCACCAGTACGACTACGACGTCGCGACGGTGCACGGCTTCCTGGTCCGCAACGGGCTGGAGGGCGAGTACGGGGTCAACATCGAGGCGAACCACGCGACGCTGGCCGGCCACAGCTTCCACCACGAGGTCGCGTTCGCGATCGCGAACGGTGTCCTCGGCAGCATCGACGCGAACCGTGGCGACCCGCAGAACGGCTGGGACACCGACCAGTTCCCGAACTCGGTCGAGGACCTGACGATGCCGCTCTACGAGATCCTGCAGGCCGGCGGGCTGGCGCCCGGCGGCTTCAACTTCGATGCCAAGCTGCGCCGCCAGTCGACCGACCGGAACGACCTGTTCCACGCCCACATCGGCGGGCTCGACACGCTGGCTCGTGCCCTGCTGGCCGCCGCGGCCCTCATCGAGGACGGCGAGCTGGCCGAGCGCAAGGACGCGCGCTACGCCGGTTGGGACGGCGAGCTCGGCACGGCGATCCTCGAGGGGTCGCTCGGTCTCGAGGACCTCGAGGGACGGGTCGCCGACGGCAGCATCGATCCGCGGCGAGCCTCCGGCCACCAGGAGCTGCTCGAGAATCTCGTCAACCGCGGGATCTGGACCGCCGACCGCTAGCCGCGATCCCCATGCCCTACGTCATCGGCATCGACGCGTCCACGACCGCGACCAAGGCCGTCCTGGTCGACGAGACCGGCACGGTCGTCGCGAGCGGGGCCATGGAGTACGGCTTCGAGGTGCCGCAACCCGGCTGGACCGAGCAGGACCCGGTGCTGTGGTGGGACGGCGCGGTCGGTGCGATCCGGGCGGCGCTCGGGGCGAGCGGCATCGCGGGATCCGACGTCGCGGCGGTCGGCCTGACCGGCCAGATGCACGGACTCGTGCTGCTGGACGCGGACCGCCAGATCCTCCGACCGGCGATCCTCTGGAACGACCAGCGCACCGCGCATGCCTGCGACGAGATCCGCGAGGCGGTCGGCCCGCAACGGCTCATCGAGATCACCGGCAACGATGCGCTGACCGGGTTCACCGCGCCGAAGCTCGTCTGGGTCCGCGACCACGAGCCCGATGTGTGGGCACGTGTCGCCCACGTGCTGCTGCCGAAGGACTACGTCCGGTTGCGGCTCACCGGGGAGCAGGCACTCGACAAGGCCGACGGCGCCGGGACGCTGCTCTTCGACCTCGCGGCGCGGGACTGGTCGTCGGAGGTCCTGGCAGCGCTCGGGATCGACCGGGCGTGGATGCCGCCCACCTTCGAGGGACCGGAGGTCACGGGCGTCGTCTCGGCGGAGGCCGCCACCGCCACCGGGCTCGCGGCAGGCACACCGGTCGTCGCCGGCGGCGGCGATCAGTCGGCCAATGCCGTCGGCGTGGGCGCCGTGGATCCCGGGATCGTCGCGCTGTCGCTGGGTACGTCGGGCGTCGTGTTCGCGTCCACCGACCGGCCGATCCACGATCCGCTCGGGCAGGTCCATGCCTTCTGCCACGCGCTCCCCGACCGCTGGCACCTCATGACGGTGATGCTGTCGGCTGCGGGTAGCCTGCGCTGGTTCCGCGACGCGTTGGCCCCCGGTGTCGACTTCGGGGCGCTGTCCGAGGAGGCCGGCTCCGTGTCGGCGGGGGCCGACGGGCTGCTGTTCCTCCCCTATCTCACCGGCGAGCGGAGCCCCCATCCGGATCCGCTGGCGCGCGGCGCGTTCGTCGGGCTCTCGATCGGCCACGAGCGGCGGCACCTGACGCGCGCGGTGCTCGAGGGCGTCGCGTTCGGGTTGCGCGACGGGCTAGACGAGATGATCGCGGCCGGGATGCCGGCACCCGGCCAGATCCGCGCGAGCGGCGGGGGCACGGCGAGCCCGGTCTGGCGACAGATCCTCGCCGACGTCCTCGACGCCGAGATCGCGACGGTCAGCACGACCGAGGGCGCGGCCTTCGGGGCCGCGTTACTCGGGGCGGTCGGTGCCGGCTGGTACGGGACGGTCCAGGACGCGACCGCGGCCTTGGTCCACGCGTCACCGGTCGCAGCGCCCGGCGTCGATCGTGCCGCCTACGCCCGCGCCCACGAGCGCTACCGCGAGCTGTACCCGGCATTGGCGCCGACGTTCCGCCGGCGCGGAGAGGGTGGCGAGCCGCTTACCCCTTGAGCTCGAGGGCGGCGCGCTCGTTCTGGGTGACCTCGTCGGGCTTCTTGCCGAGGATGATCATGCCCAGGACGTCATCGGGCGTGACGTCGCCCTTGTTGACGGTATCGACGATCTGGCCGTGGTACATGACGCTGATCCGATCCGACAGGTCGAAGACGTCGTGGATGTCGTGGCTGATCAGGAAGATGCCGATGCCCTCGTCCTTGAGCTGGCGGACCAGGTTGCGCACCTGCGCCGTCTCCGCGGGTCCGAGCGCAGCAGTCGGCTCGTCCATGATCATGATCCTGGCGTCGAAATGGACGGCACGCGCGATCGCGACGGCCTGACGCTGGCCGCCGGACAGCGACTTCACCGGCTGCGCGAAGTTCTTGAAGTTGGGGTTCAGGCGGGCCATCACCTTGCGGGTCTCGGACTCCATGCTCGAGTCATCGAGGTTCCCGAAGCGCGTCGTCAGCTCGCGCCCGAGGAACAGGTTCGCCGGGGCGTCGATGTTGTCGGCGAGCGCGAGGGTCTGGTAGATCGTCTCGATGTTGTAGGCCTTGGCATCGCGCGGATTCGCGATGGTGACGGGCTTCCCGTCCACGTAGATCTCACCGGAATCGGCCGGGCGCGCCCCCGACAGCACGCGCATCAGCGTCGACTTGCCGGCACCGTTGCCGCCGACGAGCCCGATGACCTCGCCCGCGTCGAGGTCGATCGACACGTCGCGCACTGCGTGCACGCCACCAAACGCGACGTTGATGTTGCGCATCTCGACGAGCGGGGTTCGCTCGGTCACGGTCATGGATCCGTCCTCCAGGCCGCTCAGGCGCCGCGCCGGCGGTTGAGCGTGTCGAAGCCGACCGCAAGGATCAGCACGATGCCCGCCACCACGTTCTGGCCGGGCGAGTTCACCCCGATGAAGCTCAGCCCGTAGGACAGGGCCTGGAGCACGAACGCGCCGAGCACGGCGCCTGGGATCGTGCCGATGCCGCCCGCGAAGGATGTCCCGCCGATGACGGCGGCGGCGATGACGTACAGCTCGTAGCTGACCCCGATGTCGAGCGTGGACCCGTTGAGGCGCGCCGCCGCGATCGCCGCGGCGAGGGCACACAGGACGCCCATCACGACGTAGGTCTTGAGGATCGTCCAGCGGGTGTTGATGCCACCGAGCTCGGCGGCGTCGGGGTTGCCGCCGTAGGCGTACACGTACCGCCCGAACCGACGCCGGTTGGCGAGCCACGACATGACCAGCGTCACCCCGATGACCAGGATGATCGGGTACGGGAAGCCAGTCGGGATGAGCAGCCCGCCAGGTGGGACCGGGATCCCATTGGCCGCCGCGTAGCGGTCGGCGAGGCCCTTGGGCCAGAAGTTGTTGTTGGCGAACCACGACACGCCGAGCACGATCGCGCAGCCGACCACACCGAGCAGGACCTCTGCCCAGATCGGCCGGACCGGGAACCCGTAGCGATGTCGTTGCCGGCGGCTGGTGATCAACAGGAAGACGATCGCGACGCAGCCGAGCGCCCCGAGGAACCAGGTCAGCGTCGCGCCGACCGAGCCCAAGGCTCCGCCGCCGATGAGCTGGAAGGTCGGGTCGAGACCGGTGACGGCCGCACCCTGCGACTGGTACCAGACCAGCCCCCGGATGCTCAGCAGGCCGCCGAGCGTGACGATGAACGACGGGACGCCGATGTAGGCGATGATGAATCCCTGGAGCGCCCCGATCGCTGCGCCGAGGCCGATCCCCAGGGCGAGGGCGAGCACCCACTGGAACGGGACGTTGGCGCTGATGCCGAAGATGCGCGGGAACCAGTCGGTCATCCACAGCGCGTAGCTCATCGAGATGAGCCCGACCAGCGATCCCACCGACAGGTCGATGTTGCGCGAGACGATCACGAGGACCATCCCGGTCGCGATGATCGCGATGCCCGCGGCTTGGACCGACATCGTGATCATGTTGGTCGGCTGCACGAGCTTCCCGCCGCTGATCACGTGGAAGGTCGCCAGGATGAGGATGAACGCCACGAGCATGCCGAACAGTCGGAGATCGATCTCCGTCTGGGCAACCAGCTCCCGGATCGAGCTACGCGGCGGTCGCGCGTGACCGGAAACGGGTGCGACGTCCGCGACGTTCGCCACGACGGCTCCTCCTGGTCGTACGGCGAGGAACGACCTGCGCCCCCGGGGAACCCGGGGGCGCAGATGATACGACTAGGTGCGGCGGTCGGTGACCGCTACTTGCAGGCCGGCGGCGCCGAGGCAGCCTCGACACCCTTGCACAGCTCGTCCTTGGTGATCTGCTTGCCGTCGATGGCGAGCTGCAGATTGTCCGCGGTGAGCGGGGTCGGCTGGAGGATGAACGAGCTGACGGTATTCCCGCCAGGCGTGGTGAACGGCTGGGCCGTCAGGCCGGCGACCGGAGCGACCTTCGGGTCGAGCAGGCCGTCCTGCAGCTTCAGGCTCGCCATATCTCCACCGTTGCAGAGCGCGAGCGCAGCCGCGCCGGCGGCCTTGCCGAGCTCGTTGGCGTTCTTCCAGACGTCGACGTACTGCCGGCCGAGCGCCACGTTGTTCAGGTTGGCGGTGTCGCCGTCCTGGCCGCTCAGGGGCGGATAGCCGTAGCTCTTCGCCGTGAGCGCGCCCACGACACCGAGCGCCGTGCTGTCGTTCTCGGCCAGGATCGCGTCGATCTTGTTGCCGTCGGCGACGGCCTTGTCGATGATCGCCTCCATGTTGGACTGGGCCTTCTCGGTCTTCCAGGCATCGGTGAAGGTGCCGTCCGGACCATTGAGGAGCACGATGTCCTTCGAAGCGACCTTGTCCTTGAGGCCGGCCGCGTCCCAGCCCTGCGGCAGGAACGTCTTCGCGTTCGGATCGCCCGGGTCGCCCTTGATCAGGACGTAGTTGCCCTTCGGAACCTTGGCGATGACCGCGTCCGCCTCGGCCTTGCCGACGCCGACGTTGTCGAAGGTGATGTACAGGGCGCCGGTGTCCTCGATGAGGCGGTCATACGCGATGACCGGGATGCCCGCGTCCTTGGCTGCCTTGATCGACGGAAGGACCGCGGTCGTGTCCTGCGCGAGGACGATCAGGACATTGGCGCCCTTCGAGATCAGCGTCGTGATGTCGGTGGCCTGCTGCTCGTTGCTCAGGTTCGCGTCGGCATCGATGTAGGTGCCGCCACCGGCCTCGACGGTCGACTGGATGTTCGGCTTGTCGTGGGCGGCCCAGCGCGGCTGCTGGAAGTTGTTCCACGAGACCGCGACCGTGCAGGCCGCCTGGCTGGCGGCTGCCGATTCGCTGGCCGCGGCGCTCGCGGGCGCGCTCGCCGCGGCGCTCGGTGCAGTCGTCGCAGCGCCGGGGCTACTGCATGCTGCAAGAACAAGGGCGGCGATCGCGCTGATCGACGCCAGTCGTCGGATCATCTGGTCTTCTCCTCCACGTACGAGTGCACGTACGACTTCTCGCCTCGAGCGCCTTTCGACGGCCGCTCAGGCTACCACGCTCAACCCGGTCGCTCCTCCGTCCGACGAGCCGGGATCCCGTCGCGATGCGGAACCTCCTTTCGTCTGCCCCCTAGGCGCTTGCCAGGGCGACCAGCGACGGCCGTGGCGTCAGCCACGCCGCCGGGTCATTCAACAACGGCTCGAATGCCAGCTCCGCGGCACCGCGCAGCGGGGCATCGACTCCGAGACTCGCGGGCATGACCCGCACGATGCCGCGCGCCGCTCGCAGGACGCGTCGATCGAGCTCTGCCTCGAGCGAGGCGCGCACGAACGGGTAGCTCGCAGTGAACTCCCCGCCCAGCAGCACGAGCTCCGGGTTGAGGGTGTTGATGAGCCCCGCAAGCCCGATCCCGAGCCACCGCCCGGTCTCGGCGAGCGCGGCGAGGGCCGTCGCATCGCCCGCCTCGGCCGCCGCCAGGAGCTCCGCGACCGCGTCATGTCCGCCCTCCGGCGAGCGACCCGCACGACGAAGCAGCGCCGTGGATCCGATCTCGGTCTCGAGACAGCCGAACGACCCGCAGCGGCACGGCAGCCCGTCCGGGTTGACCGGGATGTGGCCGATCTCGCCGCTGTAGCCGGCGGACCCGGTGAGCGGCATGCCGTCGACGACGAGACCGCCACCGACACCGACCGAGCCCCACACCATCACGATGTCGTCGACGTTGCGGGCGACGCCCCGGCGATGCTCCGCGAGCGCCGCGAGGTCGGCCTCGTTGGCGAGCGTGATCGGCACGTCGAGCCCGAGAGCGACGGCCAGTCGATCCCCGAGCGGCTCGTCCCGCCAGCCGAGGTTGGGCGCGAGCGACACCATCCCGTCACTGCGACGCACGACGCCGACGACCGCGACGCCGACCCCGACGACGGTCTCGTCGGACGGCGATCGATCGAGGGCGCTGGCGGCGAGGTCGGCCAGGGCCTTGGCGATGTCGTCGACGCTCGATCGACCGCGCGGCAGGTCGACCCGCAGCAGGTCGAAGACCTGGCCGCCGAGACCGACGGTGGCGGCCGCGAGCGATTGGACGGCGATCTCCAGGGCAACGACGACGGCGCCGTGCGGCTCGGTGCGGACCACCGGGGACGGGCGTCCCGGGGTGCCATCGAGCGCCGCCGGACCCTCGGTCACGAGACCGCCGCCGACCAGCTCGCCGATCAGCCCGCGGATGGCGCTGCGCGTCAGACCGGTGTCGCGCAACGAGGTCCGACCGCGACAGCGGGCCGCGCTCATGGAGCTCCCGGAGGATCGCGCTGAGGTTCGCCCGACGGACCGTCTCGCTGCGGTGCCCGAGCTCATCCCGACCGAGCAACATCGGGTTTGTGTTCCTCTTTCTCAAATGTGTGTGCGAGACTCGTACAACCACGCGGCCATGTCAAGAAGCGAATGCGAGAGGCGGCCCGATGACCGGCGCACTGCGGTGGGGGATCCTGTCGACCGCGAACATCGCGACCCAGAAAGTGATCCCCGGCATGCGCCGAGCCGAGCGCACCGAGGTCGTCGCGATCGCCTCCCGCGACCCGGCCAACGCCCGAACGGTCGCCGAACGGCTCGGCATCCCGACCGCGCACGGCTCGTACGAGGCGCTGTTGGCGGACCCCGACGTCGACGCCGTCTACATCCCGCTGCCCAACCACATGCACATGGACTGGACGATCGCGGCCGCGAGGGCCGGCAAGCACATCCTGTGCGAGAAACCGCTGGCGCTCACGTCCGCGGACGCGGAACGGATGGTCGAGGCGGCCGACGACGCGGGCGTGCATCTCATGGAGGCGTTCATGTACCGCCACCACCCGTCGTGGGTAGCGGTGCGCGACCTCGTTGCCACGGGCCGGATCGGGCGCGTGTCCGCGATCCAGAGCTGGTTCTCCTACTACAACGATGACGCCTCGAACATCCGGAACGTCCTCGACTTCGGCGGCGGCGCGCTGTACGACATCGGCTGCTACTGCATCAACCTCTCGCGGATGCTGTTCGACGGGGAACCAACCCGAGTCACCGCCGCGATCCGCCGCGATCCGACGGACGGGACCGACGTGCTGACCAGCGCGATCCTGGAGTTCGAGAGCGGGATCGCGAGCTTCACCTGCTCGACACGACTCGAGACCGACCAGCGCGTCCACGTGTACGGCGACGCTGGCCGCATCTCGGTCGGGATCCCGTTCAACATCCCGCCCGACCGCCCGACGACGATCCTGTTGACCGCCGGTGGCGACCCGCCGGTGGCGCCGGCGATGGACGTGCTGACGTTCCCGACCAAGGACCCCTATGCGGCCGAGGCCGAAGCCTTCGCGAGCGCCGTCCTCGACGGCGGCCCGACCCCGGTCCCGCCCGCGGACGCGGTCGCGAACCTGCGGGTCATCGAGTCGATCTTCGCGGCCGGGGCGCCGGTCGCGCGCTAGCGGTCGGCAGGAGCGCTGGGCTCGACGATCTGACCTCGGCCGTATGCTTCGGCCGCAGGTGCGACCTGCGCAGCGAGCGAACCGGGAGACGCGACGATCCACGAGTCGACACCCGCCGTTCCAGCGACGTCCGGACGCGGTCGACATCGGACCGTGGCCATCGCTGCTGCCGTCGGCGTGGCCATCGCGCTCACGGTGGTGATCGCCGCGGTGGTGACCCGGCTGGCTGGCTCGGCCGGGCCAGCAGGGCAGGTCGCGATGTCCCCGCCGCGCTTCGTCGAGGAATCGGGGGCCGCGGGCGTCACCCAGGCATACGACGGGGACTACACGTTCTACGTGGGCGGCGGCGTGGCGGCATTCGACTGCAACGACGACCTGGCGCCTGACCTGTATCTCGCCGGCGGCTCGGGTGCGGCCGGGCTGTATCGGAACCGGTCGACGCCGGGCGGCGCCCTGGCCTTCGAGCGGCTGGCCTCGCCGAGCACCGACCTCACGGATGTCATCGGCGCCTACCCGCTCGATATCGACGGCGATCGGCAGACCGACCTGGTCGTCCTTCGATACGGCGGCTACCAGGTGCTGCGTGGGCTCGGCGACTGTCGGTTCCAGGCCACCAACACCGCGCTCGCGCTGGATGGCGGAAGCGGCTGGACCACGGCGTTCAGCGCGACCTGGGAAGGATCGAACCGGCTGCCGACGCTCGCGATCGGTCGGTACACCGAGCTCGACGCCGCGGAGGAGTCCACCGGTCGCTGCCTCGACGATGACCTCATCCGGCCCGACCCGACGGGGATCCGGTACGCCGCGGCGATCCCGCTCTCGCCCAGCTGGTGCACCCTCTCGATGCTGTTCAGCGACTGGGATCGGTCCGGCCGGAGCGACCTGCGAGTCTCGAACGACCGCCACTACTACCAGGACGGCGAGGAGCAGCTCTGGCGGATCGAGCCGGGTCGGCCGCCGCGCCTCTACACGGCCGCCGAGGGCTGGATGCCGCTCCGGATCTGGGGCATGGGGATCGCCAGCCAGGACCTCACCGGCGACGGCTACCCGGAGGTCTATCTGACCAGCCAGGGTGACAACAAGCTGCAGACGCTGGCGGATGGGCCGAGCAAGCCGGCCTACGACGACATCGCCTTGCGACGGGGCGTGACCGCCCACAAGCCGTTCGCCGGCGACGAGCAACTGGCCTCGACGGCCTGGCACCCCGCGTTCGAGGACGTGAACAACGACGGGTTCGTCGACCTGTACGTCAGCAAGGGCAACGTCGAGCGGCAACTCGACCAGGCGATGAAGGACCCGACGGACCTGCTCATCGGCCAGGCCGACGGGACGTTCGTGGAAGGCGCGATGCAGGCGGGCATCGTCGATTTCGCCAATGTCCGCGGCGCGGCGCTCGTCGATCTCAATGCCGACGGCCTCCTTGACCTCGTCCAGGTCGTGCGGCGCGAGCACGTCCGGCTGTGGCGGAACGTCGGGTCGGGCGATGCGGCAAGCGCGGGGTCGTTGGGACGATGGATCGGCGTCTCGCTCGACCAGGACGCCGCGAACCACGATGCGATCGGGGCCTGGATCGACGTGCGGTTCGGCGACCGCGAGGTGACCCGCGAGGTGACGGTCGGGGGCGGCCACGCGAGCGGGCAGCTCGTGCCGATCCATTTCGGACTCGGGACCGCGGACCGGGCCGACGTACGGGTGACCTGGCCCGACGGGGAGGTCGGGCCGTGGCTCCCGGTCGATGCCGATCGCACGGTCCGCATCCAGCGCGGCGCGACCGCAGCCCAAGCCCTGGTGCCCTGAGGAGCCCCGATGGCGACATCCAGCACCGCGCGCGTCGCGGACATCGACCTTCCGGACTTCGGCCGACCGTCGTCGACACCGGAGGTGCCGCCGGCCGTCTACACGGCCCGCCTCGAGCGGCTGCGGGAGCGCATGGCCGATCGCAACTACGACCGCCTGATCGTGTACGCGGACCGCGAGCACAGCGCGAACCTCGCCTACCTGACCGGGTTCGATCCGCGCTTCGAGGAGGCGATCCTCGTCGTTCGCGGGACGGGTGATCCGGCGATCCTGGTCGGCAACGAGTGCTATGGGTTGGCCGACGCCGCACCCCTCAAGCTGCGCCGCCACCTGTTCCAGGACATGAGCCTCCCGGGTCAGCCGCGTGACAAGTCCCGGACCCTCGCCGAGATCCTCGGCGACGAGGGCGTGGCCGGCGCACGGGTCGGGGTGGTCGGCTGGAAGACGTACGCGGACCGGTCGATCCTCGAGGTGCCGTCGTTCCTCGCCGACGAGCTTCGCGGCCTGGCGGGCAGCGCCAACGTCGAGAACGCCGGCGACCTGCTGATCGATCCGGCGGACGGGCTGCGGGTCATCAACGAGGTCGAGCAGCTCGCGGCGATGGAAGCCGCCGCCTGCGCGACGTCGAGTGGCGTGCACAACGTGCTGACCGGCATCCGACCCGGGATGCGCGAGCGCGACGCGGTCGCGCTGCTCGGCTGGGACGGGACGCCGCTGTCGTGCCATCTGATGCTGAGCGCAGGCCCGCGGGCCGCGCTGGGGCTGCTCAGCCCCGGCGACCGGGCGATCGAGCGCGGCGATCCGTTCACGGTCGCCTTCGGGATCTGGGGGGCGCTCAACTGCCGCGCCGGGTTCGTCGTCGAGGACGCCGCGGAGCTCCCAGATGGGATCCGCGACTACGTCGATCGTCTCGTGGGGCCGTATTTCAGCGCCGTCGCCGAGTGGTACGGCGCGCTGCGGATCGGGGCGACCGGCGGCGCGCTCCACGCGATCATCGACCGCCACCTGGGCGACCCGTTCTTCGGGATCTTCCTCAACCCCGGCCACCAGATCGGGCTCGACGAATGGGTGAACTCGCCGATCCGGCCGGGATCGACGATCGAGCTGCGGTCCGGCATGGCGTTCCAGGTCGACATCATCCCGGCGACCGGGACGCCGTACTTCACGACCAACATCGAGGACGGCCTCGCGCTGGCCGACGCGTCGCTCCGAACGACCTTCGCGTCCGCCTATCCCGAGGCGTGGTCGCGGATCCAGGCGCGGCGGACGTTCATGGCCGACTGCCCTCGGGATCGAGCTGCACGAGGACGTCCTGCCGTTCTCGAACATCCCCGCATTCCTCCCGCCGTTCCTGTTGCGGCCCGATCGGGCGATGACCCTCGCCGCGTGAGCGCGTCTCCGGACCGGTCGTCGGCAGGGACGTCGGGCGGCGAGATGCTGGAGCTCCGCGCCGGCGATGCCGTGCTCCGGATCGACCCCGACGTCGGCGGCCGGATCGCATCGCTCGTGGTCGATGGGAACGAGATGCTCGTGACCGAGGGCTACGGCCCGATCGAGTGGGGCTGCTACCCGATGGCGCCGTTCGCCGGCCGGATCCGCGACGGCCGGTTCGCGTTCCGCGGCCGCTCGTATGAGCTCGCGAGGAACATGCCACCCAACGCGATCCACGGCACGGTCTTCGATCGGGCCTGGGACGTCGCGACCCACGACCCGGATCGCGCGACGCTGGCGATCGATCTCGGCGCCGGCTGGCCGTTCGCGGGGCGGGCGCGGCAGTCGTTCGCGCTCACGCCCGACGGCCTGGAGGCGAGCCTGGTCGTCGAGGCCGACGAGCCGATGCCGGCCTGGCTGGGCTGGCATCCCTGGTTCCGCCGGAGCCTGTCCGGGACCGCCACGGATCCCCGCCCGCCGACCCCCGGTGTCGTGATCGACGTGGCCGCCGGCGCGGATGTACGAGCGCGGCTCCGACGGGCTGCCGACCGGGGCCCTCGTCGAGCCCCGCCCGGGGCCGTGGGACGACGCGTTCGTCGATCTCGCCCGGCCGCCCCGCGTGACGTGGCCGGGCGTCCTGACGCTCGAGATCGCCTCGACGGCCGGCGTCTGGGTCGTGTTCGACGAGCGACCCGACAAGGTCTGTGTCGAGCCGCAGACCGCGCCGCCCGACGCGGTCAACCTCCCGGGCGATCCCGTCCCCACCGCCGAGCCCGGACGGCCGGTCTCGATCGCGATGACGTGGCGCTGGTCGCGCCCAGGACGAGCCGCCCGCCTAGGGCGGTGTCGGGGCCCCGGCGCGCGGCCGCCCGGCCGGCACGTCGACGCCGGTCACGCGGTTCTTGCCGGCGCGCTTGCTCGCGTACATCGCCCGGTCGGCGCTGATCATCAGCTCGTCCGCGGTCGAGCCGTCCTCGGGATACGACACGACGCCGACCGACAGCGACGGCTTGATCGTGTCGTCGCTCAGCTCGAGGTCGAGGTCGGTCACCCCGATGCGGATCTTTTCCGCGAGCACGAACGCGCCGGTCGGATCGGTCTCGGGGAGGAGCACCACGAATTCGTCGCCGCCGTACCGCGCGGCGGTGTCGATCCGCCGGACGCCATCGCTGACGACCTGGCCGACGGCGCTCAGCACGCGGTCACCATGGAAATGCCCCAGCCGGTCGTTGATGGTCTTGAGCTCGTCGAGATCCATCATCAGCAGGCAGAACCCGCGCCCGGATCGGGCGCTGCGCGCGATCTCCCGCTCGAGCGCCGCGAAGAAGAACCCGCGGTTGAACAGCGTCGTCAGCGGGTCGATCGTCGAGAGGCGGATCGCCGCGTCCCGGGAGCTGCGCTGCTCGCGCGCGATCACCAACGCCACGTACGCCAGCAGGATCATCGCCGTGAGGTTGATGCCGACGGTGGCGATCGTGATCGGCATCGTGATCGCGTTCGGCCGGCGAGCCGAGGACGACGGCCAGGAGATAGCCGAGGGCCGCGGTCAGGGCCAGCCCGAGCGTGATGGTCGGGGTCACGACGAGGGCCGCCCCACCGACGATCAGCGGATACACGAAGAAGAACGGGCTGTCGACCCCACCGGTCAGCGCGACCAGCAGCGTGGCGACGGTGATCGCCACGGAACCCTCGACCACGAACTTGGCGGCGCCGAGCGCCGACGCCGGGAGCAGGTCGTGGATGATCAGGACGAACACGCCGGCGAACGCCAGCAGCACGAAGATCGCCGCCTGGCTCTGCGGCCACAGGCCGGTCACGCCGACGAGCGTGGTCGCCGCCAGCAGGAACACCCACGACGAGATCCGGACGATCCGGTCGTAGGCGCGGGTCGAGACGCCGTCCTCGTTCCGATCGTCGTCGTCGTTGCCGCCGACCACGGCAGCCGCGGCCATCGCTCGCTCGGCGCGGACGTCGTAGCGATCCTCTGCGCCACCGTTGGCGCGCGATCGGCCGCCGAGGATCGGCGATGCGATGAGCGCGCCCATGACCGCGAGATTCGCGATCACCGCGACGACGATCAGCGCGAGGATCGGCTCCAGCGACACACGGCCATCTTAGTCCGGGTCCTGCCCCGATCAGCCGGTGCATCCGGGCGACGGGCGCAGGCAATGGTGCGCCGGGGCGACGCGATCAGCGCGTACCCCACTGGTAGGTCTGCTTGACCATGCGCAGGTACACGAAGGTTTCGGTGTCGCGGACCCCGTCGATCGTCCGCAGGCGCTCGGTCAGGAAGCGCAGCAGCGCCTCGTTGTCCTCGCACACGGTCTCGATCAGCAGGTCGTATGCGCCGGCGGTGATGACGACGTAATCGACCTCGGGCATCTCGGCCACCTGTTCCGCGACCGACACCAGCCGATCGCTCTCGCAGCGGATGCCGATCATCGCCATCTGCTGGAACCCGAGCTTCAGCGGATCGGTGACGCCGACCACCTGGAGGATGCCCCGCTCGATCAGACGGTTGGTCCGTGCGCGGACGGCCGCCTCGCTCACGCCGAGCTCGGCCGCGATCTGGGTATAGGGACGTCGGCCGTCGGCCTGGAGATGCTCGATGATCCGCTTGTCGAGCTCCGACACCTCTTCGGCCGGTCGACCGATGGTGCGCGGCCGGGGACGTGCCTCGAACGTCATCCCGACAGGGTACGGCCTTGGCGACCGCCTGCCTACGGTGCGCTGGTCGGCTTTGGCTTCGCGGACTTGGCCGGCTTCGCGGCTGGAGCGGCTGAGGGCTGGGCGACGGGCGGTGCCGACGCGACCGACTGGATGACCACCGGCACGCTCGACTTGGCCCGGATCGGGGAGAGCATCACCTCGAGGGCGCTCACGAGCTGCTGGAGCCCCTGCATCTGGCGGTCGTCGGGCACGGCTGCCGCGCGGCCGGCGGCGACGGGTCCCCAGATGATGAGGATGTTGCCGCCGGCGATCGTGATCGGCGGATCGCCGTACTCGGGCTCGGAACCGGACTTCCAGCGCTCGGCCTCGGCGAGCAGCGCAGCCGATCGGTATTCGGTGACGTCGAGCGGCCAGCCGAGGTACGAGGCGAAGATCTTGCGCACGATCGGGCTGTCCTGCGCGCCGGCGCTCGCGGTGTGGGCAGTGACCTGCAGCCCGGCATGACCGAGGCCGTTGAACACGTCCTGGGCCGTGGCGGTCGCCGGCAGATGCGGGTTCAGGGTCGGCACGGCCACCGGTGGGGCGCTCGGGGTCACGGCAGCCGGGCTCGAAGCGCGCGTCATGACGAACACGACGGCGACCACGACCACCGCGGCCAGCGCGGCGATGCGCTTGGCCCCGCGCGGGATGACGATCCTGGCGTCCGGGACCTCGAGGACCGAGGAGGTCTCGGGGACGGTCTTGATTTCAGCCATTGCTGGCGGATTGTGGTGCCCGCGCACCGCTCCGTCGACCCTTACGGAAGTACCGCAGCTGACGGTCCCGATCAGGCCTCGAGTCGCGAGAGCACCGGTGCGAAGGCCTCGATCGCGCCGCGCGTGATCGGATCGAGCACCAGCTGCACGTGGCCGATGCCCTCACGCGCGTAGCGCCCGCAGGACGTCCGCCATCTCGTCGGGCGTGCCCTCCAGTGGGGTCTGCTGCGGTTTGGCGTAGTCGCCCTGGATCCGACCGGTACCGCCCGGCAACTGCACCTGGACCGCGACCGTGCGCTCGATCTCCGCCGGATCGCGCCCGACGTCGGCGCAGGCGTCGTCGACGATCTCGCGCAGCCGCGCGACGCCATCGGGGCTGTTGCCGGTGTCGGCGAACCAGGTATTCCACGCCTGGACATGCGGGGCCGCGATCCGCAGCATCCGCGGCCCGTTGGAGCCGATCATGAGCGGCGGCCCCGTCGACCGCGGTCCACGCGGCAGCAGTTCGCAGTCCCGCGCTTGGTAGAAGCGCCCGTCGAAGTCGATGGCGCCGTCCTGGAGCAGCGTCCGGATGATCGTGAACGCCTCCTCGAAGCGGTCGACCCGGTTGTCGAACGGGAAGCCGAACGCGCGGAACTCGGTCTCGTTCCAGCCGGCGCCGAGCCCGAGGATCAGGCGTCCGCCGGAGATCTCGTCGATCGTCGAGGCCTGTTTGGCGAGCAGCGCCGGGTTGTGGAAGTTGGTGCACGCCACGAGCGGCCCGAGCTCGATCCGGCTCGTCGTGGCGGCGATCGCCGCCAGCATCGACCACGCCTCCCACGGGCCGCGCGCCGGCCGATCGGCCCAGCGGTAGAGGAGGTGCTCACCGAGCCAGACCGAGTCGTACCCGAGGTCCTCGATCGCTCGCGTCATGTCGAGCAGTTCCGGCCAGCGCACCTCGCGCTCGACCTCGGGCAGCTGGACGCCGACCTTGAGCGGGCGCTCCCCCATCCTGGCCGTTAGCTGGTGGCGGGGATCAGCGCGTCGTGCATCGCCCGCAGGTGATCCGGCGAGCTGCCGCAGCACGCACCGACGATCCGGGCGCCGGCCTCGCGCATCTGCACGGCGAACGCGGCCATGGTCTCCGGGTCGGCGCGGTACACGGCCCGCATGTCGACGAGCTCCGGCATGCCGGCGTTCGACTTGGCGACGAGCACCGCATCGGGCCTCGCCGCATGCATGCGCTCGATGACCGGGAGCAGCTCGTCGGGACCGTTGCCGCAGTTGCCACCGACGGCGTCGGCGCCCCAGGCGAGCAGCGCCTCGACCGCCTGCTCGGGCGACACGCCCATCATCGTGTACCCGCGGGTGTCGAACGTCATCGTCGCGACGAGGGCGATCGACGGCGAGACGCGACGCACGCCTTCGATGGCGGCCTTGATCTCGTTGAGGTCGGACATCGTCTCGATCCAGATCAGGTCCACCCCGCCGGCGATCAGCGAGGCCGCCTGCTCCCGGAAGACATCGACGGCGATCTCGTAGTCGAGCGTGCCGAGTGGGGCGACGATCTCGCCGCTCGGCCCGATGTCGCCGGCAACGAGCGCAGTGCCGCCCGCAGCGTTGACCTCCGCGCGGGCGAGGATCGCGGCGGTCCGGTTCAGCTCGTCGACGCGCTCGCTCAGCCCGTGGAGCCCGAGGCGCAGACGGTTGCCACCGAACGTGTTGGTCATGATGATCTGCGACCCGGCGGCGAGATAGCCGCGCTGGATGCGCCGGATCACCTCGGGCTGGGTGAGGTTCCAGACCTCAGGCGGATCGCCGAACTGCAGCCCGTTGGCGAAGAGCATGGTCCCCATCGCGCCGTCGGCCATGATCGGGGCGCCGTCGGCCAGCAGGTCGCGGAACTTCTGGCTCGCCTTGCCGCCCTCGATCGATCGTCGTGTCTCCGTGTCGGGAAACGCGTCGTGATCGACGGGCTCGAGCGTGGCGGCGCGCGCGGTGTCCTCGGTCACGGATGACGCTGGGTGACGCGCCCCGCGATTTCGGGGGGTCCGGCGGGGGCTATCCATCGGTCGATGATAGCCGCCGGGGCCACCAGGACCGCGTCAGGGGCAATCGTCGCGGCTCTCGGGCGCGGTTGGAACGTGCCACGTTCCATGCGACAAAGGAACAGGGTGGGAACGACCGCTCGAACGCCACATGGAACGTCGGACGTTCCAGATCGACAAGGAACCGGACGGAATTGGACGGTCCGCAGGTGTTCCGTCGCCGCTTGGAACGCCCCACGTTCCAAGCGCCACCGGGATTGACAGCGCGGATCCAAGACGGCAACCTGCGCCGCGATGCGTCACATCGTCGTCAGCACTGCCGCCCTGCAGCAGCGGCCCGCGAGGGCCCGCTCGAGCTGATGCGCGCGCCCGCAGGGCGCTCACCACGGATCTGAGAGGACACCCTCGGCACGAACGCCGAGGGTGTTTTGTATGGAAGGAACGATCGATGGACACCACGCTGCTGCTACGGGGCTTCGTCCTCGGCTTCACGATCGCCGCCGCGGTCGGCCCGATCAGCCTGCTCTGCATCCGCCGGACGCTGGCCGAGGGCCGACTCGTCGGGCTCGTCTCGGGGATGGGCGTCGCGACGGCCGATGCCACGTACGGGGCGATCGCCGCGTTCGGGCTGACCGCGATCACCGACCTGCTGGTCGATTGGCGCCGGCTCCTCGGGCTGGTCGGCGGCCTGTTCCTGCTCTGGCTGGCCTGGCGGACCGTCCGGTCCGTGCCCGGCGAGGCGGCTCGTGCCCGCGAACGGCGAGCGCCGCGGACTGCCCGGTGCCTACCTCAGCACGCTCGGCCTGACGCTCACCAACCCGATGACGATCCTGTCGTTCGCGGCGCTGTTCGTCGGGTTGGGCGTGACCGGCGGCGATGCAGCCGGGGCCACGCTGCTGACGCTCGGCGTGTTCGCCGGGTCGGCCGCCTGGTGGGTGGTGCTGGTCACGGTCGTCGGTGCGGTCCGCTCCCGCCTGACGCCGACCGGGATGCGCCGGATCAACATCGCCTCGGGCGCGTTGATCGGTGCATTCGCGCTGGTCGCCCTGGCGACGGCGCTCGTCGGGTGACGCCAAACTGGGCGAACCGATGATCCTCCCCAAGATCCGGGATCCGCGGTTCATCACCGTGCGCCGCGGCGGGACCCTCCAGGACGACGATCATCGCCTGCTGGCGATCTGGGCTGCGGACTGCGCGGAGCACGTGCTGCACCACTTCGAGGAGGCCCGGCCGAACGACGACCGACCGCGTCGGGCGATCGACCTCGGGCGTGCCTGGGCCCGGGGAGAGGTCCCGTGGGCAGAAGCCCGCACGGCGGCGGGCCATGCCAACGCCGCGGCGAGGGACCTCCGTGGGGCATCGCGGCACGCCGCGTACGCCGCGGGCCAGGCCGCGGCGGTGGGCCACGTGGCGGCGCACGAGCTCGGTGCCGCCGCCTACGCGATCAGGGCGGTGCAGGCCGCGGCGGGTGAGGACGATGGCGCGGCGGCTGGCCGCCTGGAATGCCGCTGGCAGCGCACCCGGCTCCCGCCCGAGATCCGAGCGCTCGTGCTCGACGATCAGCGGCTGCGCAACGAGCTGTGCTGGTTCGTGTTCGATTGCTGAGACGACTCGGTTCCGCGGCCGATCGGTGCGCTGACGCTCAGCGCGGGACGACCCGAAGCGTCGAGCGGATGGCCTCCGGCGAGACAACGGTCCCGACCATCTGGGGTCCGTAGCGGTCGTACTTCGCGTGGTACGCGGCGGTCACGTCATCGGCGACGTCCGAGCCTGGCTCCTCGAAGGTCACGTCGCGCTCGACGCCACCCGCGCGGATCCGACCCTCACCGGCCCGGAGCGCGCGCTGGAACCATGGGTTGTCGTAGCCATAGGCCGAGCGCACATAGATCGCGTCCCCGTGCGGGACCGCCCAGATCGTCACGTATCCCCGCAGGCTGCCATCCGGGCGCCTCGAGGCGAGGTCGAGCTCCTCCGCACCGCCGACTCGCTCGAGTTCATCGGCCGTCCACGCGGTCATCGTCGGGTTCTCCATCAAACGCACTGGCTTGTTGTCGCGGTGGCCGTGTAGCCGATCGCGACGTGCACGGCCGGATGCTGCATCGAGACGAGATGGGCCGGCGCGGCGAAGCTCGCAGGATCGATGGCTCGGACCCGGGGCCGCTGGCCGCGGAAGGTCGGGTGCTCGACCAGCTTGATCGGCAGCGGTCGACCGCCGAAACGGATTGGTGACCGGGTCGACACGTCGACCTGGTCGTCGGTCTGGAGCGCTGTTCCGTTCGTCATGCCTGCATGAAACCACCCCGCGCGCGCCCGAAGAAGACCCCGGTGTTAGGGGTACTGGCAGTGCCTGCCAGCGCCCGCGATTCCGGCGTACGGTGATGGGGTCATGCAGACCGAGATCGAGATCCGCGAGTTCCTGATCAGCCGCCGGGCGAAACTCACGCCCGACCTCGCCGGGCTGCCGACGTACGGCCGCCAGCGTCGGGTGGCGGGCCTCCGACGCGAGGAGGTCGCGCTGCTCGCGGGCATCAGCGTCGAGTACTACACGCGGCTCGAGCGCGGCAACGCGCGCGGCGTCTCCGACGAGGTGCTCGACGCCGTGTGCCGGGCGCTCCAGCTCGATGAGGCCGAACGCGCCCACCTGCTCGACCTCGCCCGCGCCGCGAACACCGAGCGCCCGCCGCGCAAGGTCTCGACGCCGACCAAGATCCGCCCGAGCATCCGGCGCATCGTCGATGCGATGTCGGAGCTGCCGACCTTCGTCCACAACGGCCGCCTCGACATCCTCTACGCGAACCGTCTCGCGCAAGCGCTCCTGGACGTGGTGTTCCGCGACCCGATCCAGCCCCCGAACTCCGCTCGCTTCCTGTTCCTGGACCCGCGCGCGAGGACGTACTTCGCCGACTGGGACACGTCCGCACACGACATCGTCGCGCACCTGCGCGGCGAGGCCGGACGGAATCCCTACGACCGCTCGCTGTCGGACCTCGTCGGGATGCTGTCGACCCGCAGCGAAGAATTCCGCGTCCAGTGGGCACGCCACGACGTGCGGTTCCATCGATCCGGCACGAAGCGGCTCCGCCACCCGCTGGTCGGCGACCTGACGCTGTCGTACGAGGCGCTCCAGCTGCCGGCCGACCCGGGCCTGGTCGTCGTCAGCTACTCCGCCGAACCGGGTTCACCCTCCGAGGCAGGACTGCTGGAACTCGCACGTTGGGCATCGACGCGGGACCGGCTGGCGACGGCCGAAACCGAGGCCGGGACCGAGTCCGTCGAGCGCTGACCACCCGCGCCAACGGGGCGCGATCGAGCGGGTTGCCGCCGGTGTGGTCGGGGAGGTGGGACTCGAACCCACGATCTCGTGCTCCCAAAGCACGTGCGTTGCCAACTACGCCACTCCCCGGCGTTCCAAGCTCACATGCCGCATGTGCGCCCACATCAGGGTAGATCCATGACCAGCCCGCTCCCTGAGCGCGCCGAGTCAGTATTCCTCCCGGCGCGCCCAGCGAGACGATCGGCTGGAACGGAGGCCCCGCCAACAGCCTGGCTAGCATCGTCGCCCGGCCGATGACCCTCGGGTCTACCTACGCGTGCGCACTAGAGGCTGCACCTTGGCTGCGCCTACGGCACGCTGCGTCGTCTCAAGCGACGTGTCAAGCCACCCGACATCGGGGGCATAGTCCGTCGCAACGACCCGACCATCCTGGATCACCGAAGCCCATAGGTACAGGGGCCGGTTCACCAGGCTCGTGCCCTTCATGCCTTCACTCGGCGTGTCATGGCCAAAGCTGAAGCGGCCATGAAAATATGCACCTACATAGACCTCGCCAACGCGGTCGCCCTCCTGCACCACCGTTCGACCGGTGTGGAGGTCGGTGATCCAAACCCGATTTGCGTTCCAACCCGCCATTGTCTCTGCCGTGTTGTCCTTCCCGACGCGCCGGTCGGGGACGCCGTCGCGATCGTCATCGAAGACAACGCCTCCATCGTCGGTCGTCTCGCGCAGCGGCTGAAGACGCCCAAACAACCGGGGGTGTTCGGCGACGACCTAGGGCCGCACGCGGCCCATCCGCTGGTCGGCAATCCACGCCCAACCGGCATCCCAGTAGGCCGCGCCACGCTCGAGGCCGTCCTGCGCCGCCTGTCCAGCCCACGCGTCGATCCACGCGTCGGCCGTCGGCTCGGTCGCGCCCTTGCCCATGAGGCGGCTGCGCGTAGCGGCCTCTCGGGCTTCGTCGATGCGCTGCGGTGTCGATCGGCGGGACATGGCCGGGAAGTCTGAGGTACGCCCGGGTACACGTGAAACAATGGCTCGCCAGTCGCGTCTCCAACTCAGATGGCCAGCCCGGGGCGAGACCGTTCCCGGCGACGATGGAGGCACGGGATTGCGCATAACCGTTGCGGTCGCGATGCTCGGGGTCATCCTCGTCGGGTGCGACGGGACTGCGGCGCCGTCGCTCCCGTTCTCCGCGTCGGCGTCAACGACAGCCTCGTCAACGACCGTGCAGGCGACGGCGAAAGCATCGGCCTCGCGCGCGACCGCGACCGCGCTCCCTAAACCGCGGCCGACGCCTGCGCCCCCGCCGCCACCGACAGCGGTCCAGGATCACGAGACATGGCTGCTACATAGGCTCGGCCCCGGATGGCATTCCGCCAGGAAAGTGCACTACGACGATTAGCTGGAAGAAGGTCCTGACCAAGGGGACGGAAATCCAGGTGTACGGCGTGACGGGGTGCCTGTCGCTGGAGGAACGTGTGGGTGACGGTTCGTGTCTCGTGCTGCACACTGCGGTGCCGCCGTCTGTCCGGAGGCTGATCGCCCGGGCGGCCGCCTCAAAGGGCACGGTCAGTTGGACCGGGCCGGCCTGGTTAGACGTTATCCAGGCTGACACCGGTGGACCAAGTTATCAGGCAATCGGCGTTGACAGGCACGGCGACGACATCTACTTCGCCATCGTCGTGACCGCTTCCAACGAGGCGGGCCACTCCAAGTTCATCATCGCCGATGCCGGCACGTGGTGTTACGACACGGCGTGCGTTGGGCCCTGAAGGACGCCCTGCCGGAGCGAGGGCCTATCTACACGCACGATCGTTCGATCCGGGGCTCTGGCACAACAGCCGACAGCTAGTCTGTCAACGCCCCGGCTCCGGTCCCGGGGCTCGCGATCCCGACCTGCCAGCGGGCCAGCCTGTCCGGGCCGACCGGGGCATTTTCGCGCCTCGAAGAACGTCCTATCGGGGGTGCCCAGAGCGATCGCGGTCGGCCGTGGATCGCGCCCGTTCCGCTTCGTAGGTTTCAGTCGAGATGACCCCGCGTTCGCGCAGATCGCCTAGGTCTGTGGCGTTGGTCGTGTCTGGCGGTTGTTTCGTCGTGAGCCGGTTGTAGCCGAACCCGACCGCAAGAAGGACGCGCGCAGCGACGAGTACGGCGACCGTCCAACCGGCGCTGTAGATGACGGCAAGGGTTGTGTCGTTGATGGCGAACAGGATCCACCACCCAGCGACAATCGCGGCGCCCGCTGCAACGACAAGCAAGATGCGCGATGACAGGTGCATGGCTGACCCTCCGACCACCTCGCGTCCTGGAGTACGGGCTCAATCTCGAACGAGATGGGCTCGACGTCAACCCGCCGATGCGCGTCGCTCGGGTCGTTGAGGCGACCGTCAGGGCTTGACGCTGGCGCCAGTGCAGAAAAGAAGAGAGGCCTCGGGCGGTCGAAGGCCTCTCTCGTCGGTCCGGGCCGACCGCGACTGTGACGAACCGATGCTTTCGTGCGTCTCCCCCGTAGCAGCCGAAGGTAGGACAGAGTCGGCTTCTTCGCTTGGGATGCATCTAGTGGATGAGTCGAACGAGAGCCGCAGACGCTGGCCCCCGCTGTGGCTGATCGCGCTCGCTGCTATCGGGCTGTACTGGCTCGCTCTGGGCCGACGGCACGCGGAGGACATCTCGGGCAATCCGATCGAAGTCGTTCCGTTCGTCCTCGCGGGACTGGGCGCCGTCGCCGCCATCGGTCTTCTCGCGGGCGGCATGCTCGGGCGGGTCGTTGCGGCTCTCATCGCCGTCGCTGGCGCGGCTTGGGCGCTCTTCACGGTCCTGTTCATCGCGGTAATGATCGTCACCGACTCCCAGTCGACCACCTCGATCAACGCTTGGGGTTTCCTCGCGATCTTCCTTGGGATCGCCGCGGGGTACGGGCTGGTGCTCGTTCGGGCGATACGGGGTCGCTAGCCCCACCCCGGCTCCGGTCCCGGACTCGCAATTCCTGACCATCATCGGGCCAGCCTATCCGGGCCGACCGGGGCCTCAGCGCATGTGCGGCTCAAGAACCGCCAGCACGTTCCTGACCTCCTCGCGGATCGCCACGAGAACGGCAAGCACCGGCTCGCCTTCCACCGGGGATTCGCTGCCGAACGCCATCTCGAAATCGAAGGCGGGCGCTCGGACCGCGTCGGATGCTCGGGCCGCCGGTTCGACGGCGTACACCTCGACGCCGTCGTGGAGAGGAAACAGGCCGATCTGCTGGTCGCAGGGATAGCACGACCGGGGGCGGGCGAGATCCGTCGGGGAGCCCGGGGGATGCGAAGGGCAGGCGGAGGGACAAATGGGCGACGCCTACCGGGACCAGCAGGCGGTGCTTGTCGATGATGCTGAGTCGATGTCAGCTGCCAAAGGAGAAGGTTTCCGCCCTGGTATGGATTGGTCCTCTCGATCGCGGCGAAAGCGTCGGGTGTCATCCCCTTGATCCGCGGATCCGTTGCCAGGATTAGCTGGGTAGCTGTCTTTCGAATGGGATAGCTCGTCTGATCAGTGGGAACGGCACCGTTCGATTCGACCAACTGCCAAACCGCGAAGTCGAGCGCTGCGCGTAGG
This sequence comes from uncultured Chloroflexia bacterium, assembly GCA_963788235.1. Taxonomy (GTDB): domain Bacteria; phylum Chloroflexota; class Limnocylindria; order Limnocylindrales; family CSP1-4; genus SPCO01. The sequence continues at coordinate 598,252 of CAWBFV010000008.1, forward strand.
TTCTGCACCGCATCGCCGACGACCAGGCTGAGCTCTTTTGGGGGCTCGTTTGTGATCCTGACTCGATACGACAACCGTCCGTCGGGCTCCTCAGTCGGGGCGAGGACAAACGGCTTGGTCGCCCACAACGCATTGATTCGAGTCTTCGAGCTCTCGGATGTGCGTGCTTGCGCGGTCGACCTTCAGGAGCGATCCGGCGAGTCGAGGGTGAGTGCCCATCGTGAACCGCAGGATAATCAAGGGCTATTCGCACGCCCGGTTCTCGTTCACGGGAGCCACGCCTACAGCGCTAACGGCCTCAGGGCTCCCAAAGCACGTGCGTTGCCAACTACGCCACTCCCCGGCGATGTTGTGCGCGCGAACCGCACACTCTGTTTCGCGGGCTGCCGTCGCTAGCCTACAGCGCTCGACCGCTCTCACGGATCCGACTGCCGCCGTCATGACGCTTGTCTGGGCATGACGATCGCCCCGGGACCAACCGTTCACGGTCCCGTGCAACGACGCCGCCGTAGACTTCGAGGCTCACACGGGAGGGATCACGATGAGCACGACTCCGACCCTCGATCGCGATGCCGTCGACGCGCTCGCCGCATCCGTCACCGGACGGGTATTGCAGGACGGCGACGCGGGCTACGACGATTGCCGGCGTGTCCACAACGGGCTGATCGATCGCCGACCGGCGCTGATCGTGCGCTGCCGGACGGCGGCGGACGTCGCCGCGGCAGTCCGCTTCGCCCGTCGTAGCGGGCTTGACATCTCCATCCGGGGCGGTGGTCACAACGTGGCCGGCCTCGCGGTCGCGGACGACGCCGTGATGATCGACCTGGCCGAGATGAAGGGGATCCAGGTCGACCCGGACGCTCGAACGGCACGTGCCGAGGGGGGCGTGACCTGGGCGGAGCTCAACGCCGCGACCGGGGAGCACGGACTGGCGGTCACGGGTGGCGCCATCTCCACGACCGGGATCGCCGGGTACACACTCGGCGGCGGGCTCGGTTGGCTCATGCCGAAGTTCGGCCTGGCAGCGGACAACGTGGTGGCCATCGAGCTCGTGACTGCGGACGGCGAGGTGGCGGAGGTTACCGACGCATCGGATCCCGACCTGTTTTGGGCGTTGCGCGGGGGTGGCGGGAACTTCGGTGTGGCCACCGCGTTCACCTACCGGCTCCACCCGCTCGCCACGGTGACAGGCGGGCTGATCGCGCATTCGATCGACGCAGCCCCGGGGTTGCTGCGCTTCTATCGCGACGCCGTCGCGGACGTCTCGGACGATCTGGAGGTCTTCGCGGGACTGGTGCACGCGCCCGACGGCTCGGGCGCGCAACTCTCGGCGCTCGTGCTCTGCCACAGCGGCGATCCGGATCAGGCCGAAGCCGACCTGGCCACGTTCAAGGCCTGGGGCTCACCGCTCGTGGTCGAGGTCGGGCCGATGCCGTATGCGGCCATGAACACGATCCTCGACGAGGGATATCCGGTCGGTGCGCTCAACTATTGGATGTCGAGCTTTACGGGCGGGCTCACCGACGAGCTCATCGACCTCGCCGTCGAGCAGTTCGCATCAACTCCGTCCCCGATGAACGCGATCCTGTTCGAGCATTTCCACGGCGCGGTGACCCGCGTGCCCGAGACCGAAACCGCGGTCCCGCATCGTCAGGAGGGATTCAACCTGCTGATTCCGTCCATCTGGCTCGATCCAGCGGACACCGAGAAGAACGTGCGTTGGACGCGGGCGACGCATGCGGCGTTCGGCAAGGAGCTGGTCGAACGACGTTGGCTGAACTACCTGGGCGACGATCAGGGCGGTGGCTCGATCCGTGCGGCCTATGGGCCCAATTGGGAGCGTCTCGTCGCGGTGAAGCGCCGGGTCGATCCCGAGAACGTGTTCCATCGGAACCACAACATCCCGCCCGACTGATCCAATCGATGGTACTTCGTTGGCTCAGAAAGCCAGACGAATTGTTCGATCGAAGCCAAGACGTCGATCATCTCCGATCCCGTTCGCGAACCGCAGGATAATCGACAACCCTTCGCTCGCCGGACCAATGTTCACCGCCACGGACCCTACAGCGCGAACGGCCTCCAGGCTCCCAAAGCACGTGCGTTGCCAACTACGCCACACCCCGGGGTTTCGCGCTCATCCGCGCATCGATCGGCGTGGCCCTGGTGTCTGGCCTTCACCGCTCGGATCGCATCATATGCTGACCGACGCTCGACGGGTCACCCACGAGACGGCGCAACTCCGTCGCCGTCGACATGACGGCTCGTCATGACATCCACTGGGCCGCTCAGGAGACTGAGACGGTGCAAGCCCCAGAACAGCCGGCGATGGACCAGCGGCACGTCGATCTAGCCGCCCTGAAGGTCACGAGCGAGCTCCGCCAGAGCCTGCCGCTTGGATCAGCCGAATGGCGACAGGCACTCCTCGACGAGGACGGCCTCATCACGCGGGTCGTCGCGTGGGCAGGCGAGCGCACGACTCACCTCCGCGCGGAGTAGTCCTCACCGACCTTCAGCGATGTCGACGGCGATCGAGACGATCCCATCCCTGGCCTGGTCATCCCATCAGTCCCGGCGCGCATCCCCAACGGCGGCGAGGATCGCTTCCTCCATGGCCAGGATCCGGGCTTCGAGCGCGGCGACGTGCTTCAGGATCTCGGTATTTCCGATGAGGAGCCGCTCGTTCTGGGCGTCGCCGAGATCGCCTTCCTCTGCCGCATGCTCGAGCGTCAGCCGATCGCGTTGGGAGGCTCGGTTGCCGGCCAGAAGGATGAGTGGAGCTGCGTACGCCGCCTGGGTGCTGAACGCCAGGTTGAGCAGGATGAAGGGGAAGGGGTCGAACGGTCGACTCAGGAGGGCGATGTTAGCCGCGAGCCAGGCCGCAACGATGGCCGTCTGGATGACGATGAACCGCCAACTGCCCATGAACCCCGTGACGCGATCGGCGACGCGCGCGCCGACAGGGGCCTCCTCGAACACGATCCGATTGACGGGGTGCCGATAGCTCGTCGGTTGCGCGCGGGCCCTTGTCGCGTCGGGTCCGCGCATCATCCGCGATCGGACCGCGTTCACCAGCTCACGTGGCAAAACCCATCCAACGCTCTCCTATCGCTATCGCGCGGGTGACACGCAGGATCAGGCGGACGCGGGCTCGCGCCGGAAGATCCCGACGGCCCAGATGACGATCAGCTCGACGACCGTCCAGCCGACGAAGGCGACGATGGCGGTGATGTCGAGAACGGAGCCGGCGGCGTGGAGCGAGTCCGTTCGAAGGATCCCGTCGAACGGCGCCACGAACAGCTGGCTGATGTTGAGGATGCCGGACACGAGGCCGTTGCCTTCGCGGGCATCGAGCACCAGCAGGACGATCCGTGCGCCGATCACGACTTGGATCAGCCCGAACACGAGGACGATGATGCGGCGGCTCATCTCGGAAGCGCCGGGGCCACTCCTCGTGGAGTGACGAGTCTCCGTTCGTACTGCCTGCTGGCCGGTTGCTGGTTCTTGTGAGACGACCGTCCGATCGACTTGGTCGATTGCCATCGTGGATCTCCTAGTGTTTCGTACAGGGGATTGATCTCATTTCCGGTGGTCGAGCTCCTGTGTCCAGGTCAGCGCCGACCGCGTCCGTGTCGTTCGACCCAGGCCGGGCGCGGTTCCTCCGCGAGGTCGAGACCTGGGCTGACGACATCGTTGTCAGATCGGGACCGTTGCTTGCCAGGCGACCGCCGTCGGAAGGAGCACGAGGATGGCGAATGCCGCCACCCCGATCATCACGACGCTCCGCGCCACGACGAGGGCGAGCTGGATGACGCCCGGAACGTCAAGCATGTCCGACGACGCCCGACGCACCCATCCGGTAGGTCTCAGAGAGGTGACTGCCTGGCCGAGGACCACGGCTTCCTCCTTCGCATGAGGGCATCCGGGGAAGCGGGGCCTCAAGGCCACGCCGGGCGACGCTCCGGCCACTGCCGTCCTTGCAGTCAAGCACCGAGGGCTGCTATTGTCAACTGTAGGTTTCAATATCCACTGTAGTAGAGGTGCACGGTGGCACCATCCATCGGAGCAGTCCTGAGGCAGGCCCGCGAGGTGCGGCAGCTGTCGGCCGGTGATGCGGCACGTGCCGCACGGATCTCACCCGCCTACCTGAACCGGCTCGAAAACGACGCGGTCAAGAAGCCCTCGCCGCACGTCCTGCATCAGTTGAGCGAGGCCCTGACGGTGCCCTACTCGGAGCTGCTTCGACTGAGTGGCTACCGTCTACCCGACACACCGGACCGAGCCGCCACGCAGAGCGTGGGCGCCGCGCTGTTCGCTGATCTGACCGACGACGAGCAGGAAGAGTTGCTCGAATATCTCGCCTGGTATCGCGCGCGGCGACGCTCGAGCCGTGGCGCCGATCGGGGGTAGCGTCCGCTACTACGCGGAGATGGCCTTCGCGACCTTCATCTCGATGGGCGATGGGGTCGACGCAGCCGTCGAACATTGCGGACCGCCGTCCCGAGAGCCGGGTAGTGGCGCACGAGCCGCCCCACCGACCGCCGCGTTCGGAGCGGGACCTCGGCCGCAAGGCCCTGGAACCTCTCCCGGGCGGAGCGGGCGACAGGCACGAACTCATACGTCGGCGTCGCGTTGAACACGCGCCCCGTCGGGTGATAGCCATGTCGAGCCAGGCACGAGACGAGGGCTTCGTACTGCTCGGGCTGGCCGGCCTCGGCGAAGATCCGTGGGCGCCATCGGGCGAGGCTGGCCATCGCCCCGTCGATCACCCGAGGCTCCATGCCCTCGACGTCGATCTTGACCACATCGATGCGCCCGAGCACAACGTCATCGAGCCGACGACATGTCAGCACATGCTCCCCGCCGTCCAGGGTGACAGTGACCTCCCCGGGCTCGTCGGAGAGCGCCCAGGGGTACGCCGTGATCTTGTCGCCCGCCGGATTGAGCCTCGCGTTCGTCACGACGCGTTCGAACAGGTGGGCGCGGGGTTCGAACGCGTACACCTTCGTGGACGGGCACATGAGCGCAAAGAAGAGTGCGTGCGTGCCGATGCACGACCCGATGTCGACGTACACGCCCCGGATCTGCAGCGAACGGATGTAGTCCAGGAACGCGTGCTCGTAGAACCGACCCTTCTGCAGGGACCGGTAGATCACGCCCGGATTCTCGAGGCCGTGGATCGGCGTGCCATCGAACCGGCACGTGATCCCTCGATAGGTCACCTCGATGAGTCGTCCGTCGGCGATGACCGTCATGCAGACCTCGTCCGGACCCCCTCGTGCGCTGCTTGCCGGCTCGGTGCCGTGCCCGTTCCCACACTACACCGCGATCGGGCTCGAGCCCGCAAGGTCGCCCCGAGGGTCGGGCCGAACGGCGTGGCCGGCGCGCCGATCAGTATCCGGACCCGCCGCCGCTCCCCGGGCCGCACGCGGCGACGACGATCGCCAGCGCCAGCAACGCGAAGGTCGCCAGCACTGGTTCTACGCTTCTCAGGCGGCTCGCGACCCAATCGATCTGCTGCTCCATGCTCATGGCCTCCGATTCGGCTTCCTGATCGGTTCGGTTTCCAAGCGGATCAGGCCGTCAGCGCGACCTTTGGGCTGTGGAGCAGCGGCGAGGCGAGGAACAGGTCGGCGCCGACGACGTTCGTCGCGATCGGCACGGCATGGACGTTGCACACGCGCATGACGGTCTGGATGTCGGGGTCGTGCGGGTGCGCACTGAGCGGATCGACGAAGAAGAACACGGCGCGGATCTTGCCTTCGGCGACTCTCGCCGCGATCTGGGCGTCACCGCCCATCGGCCCGCTAAGGACCGCCTCGACACCGAGCCCGACCTTGTCCCGGAGCAATGTCCCGGTCGTCGCCGTCGCGACGATGTCGAACTCCGAGAGCCGCTCTCGGTTGTAGGTCGCCCAGGCGATGAGGTCTGCCTTCTTGCCGTCGTGGGCGATGACGGCGAGGGTATCTCGGGATCTGGTGGTTGTCGGGTTCATCGTGATCGGGTCTCCTTGCGTGGAGCACGCGGGGCACGCCCCGCTAGTGATGGTCTTGTGGGTGGGAGCCGGTGAGGAACGCACCGACGATGCGATGCGCGACCCGATCCGACAGCGCGCCGCCGAACATCCGGCGAGCGGAGATCGAACCGACGGAAGGTCGGTCACGAGGTCGATGGTACGGGACCTGCAGCATCTCGCCAACCGCGGCGACCAGGGCGAGACCTCAGCCGGGCTCGTCCCGCCAGCTGTGCTGCGGGTCGTAGCCGAGGACGCGCCGCGCCTTGTCGATCGAGAGCAGCGTCTCGTGCTCGGCGACCTGCCGGGTCAACGGCACGTCCTGGAAGACTTCCCGCAACAACTCGCCGTTGGGCCGACGCATCACGGTGTCGGGGCTGGCGATGATGAAGATGTCGAGGCCGGGCGCCGTGTGCTCGAGCGCGAGCCGCACCGCCTGCGCGCCGTCCCGCGCATCGATGTACGACCACAGGTTCCACTTGCGTTCCAGCGGGTCGTCCTGGAACGCGCCGAACGTGGCGTAGTCAGCGACCTCCATCACGTTGGAGAACCGCAGCCCGATCATCTTCAGCTCGGGGTCCCATCGGCAGAAATGGCGGGCCATCTCCTCGTCGAGCGCCTTGCCCAGCGAATAGGCGCTCTGCGGTCGGACCGCGATGTCCTCGTCGATCGGGATCGACGGTGGTGGGATGTCGAACGGCAGCCCGAGCAGGGTCTCGCTCGACGCCCAGACGACGTTCTTGATCCCCGCCCGTCGGGCGGCTTCAAAGACGTTGTAGGTCGAGACCACGTTGTTCGCGACGATCGTGGCGTTCGGGGCCATGCCCGGTCCCGGGATCGCGGCGAGGTGCACGACGCCATCGAGGCCGTCGTATCGACCGTCGACCGCGGTCATCGCCTGGAGCGTCTGGCCGAAGTCGGTGAAGTCGACCCGCGTGAACGACGCCCTCGACTCCTTCGATGGGACGAGGTCGAGGTTCGCGACCTCGTAGCCATGGTCGAGGAGCTCGGCGACCACCGCTCGGCCGAGCTTGCCGCTGCCACCCGTGACTGCGATCCGCATGTCGATGCCGCCGATGATACGAGCCGCCGTGAGCCGGCTGCGGTGGTCGCGTAACTTCCAGCCGGGATCGCGCGTCGTAGGGGCAGACGCCGGGCGATCACTGGCAGGCTGATCGATCGCCCGGCGTCCCCATGTACGGGGCGGGGTAGACTCCCCCGGACGTCACCACCGCGCAGGGGGATCTCGCCCGTCGTGCAGGCTCGTCGGATCCGGCAGAGACCGGTATCCGGACCCATCGACCGCCGCCGCCTCGCCGCGGCCGGCCTGTCGGCCCTCCTCCCCGGACTGGGCCAGGCGTTCAATCGACGGCAGCGACTGAGCCTCCTCTTCCTGATCCCCTCGCTCGTCCTGCTCGTTGCGGTCGGCGTCATCTGGGCCACCCAGACCCCGACCCGGATCGCGGCGTGGGCGGTCGCACCGGCCGTGCTGGGCTCGCTCCTCACGCTCAACGTCTTCGTGCTGGCGTGGCGGTTGATCGCCACGGGACAGGCATTCCTCGACACGCGCCGCCACGGGCCGACCGGTCGCCTGGGCGTGATCGGGGTCGTCCTGCTCGCGTTGTTCGTCGTGGTGCCGCACCTGTTGGCGTTCCGCTACGGGACCGCGTTCGGGGCGGCGTTCGCCCGGATCTTCGATGGCACCGAGCTCGCGTCGAGCGGCCCGGCGACCGATCCCGGACCCGGCCCGAACGAGCGGATGAACGTGCTGGTGATCGGCGTCGACGCCGTCCCGGGGCGGACCGCGACGCTGACCGACACGATGATGGTCCTCTCGTTCGACCCCGTCGGGAAGACCGCCTCGGTCGTGTCATTGCCGCGCGACCTCATCAGCATCCCGCTCGGCGATGGCAACGAATACGGACCCAAGCTCAATTCCCTGATGTCGTATGCCGACCGGCACCCGAAGGAGTTCCCGCGCGGCGGCATCCGGACGCTCCAGCGCGCGGTCGGCGCGCTGCTCGACATCCCGATCCACTACTACGCGCGGATGGAGTTCGCCAGCTTCATCTCGATGGTCGACGCCGTCGGCGGGGTCGACGTCACGGTCGCGAAGGCCATCGATGACCCCGGCTACGACGGGTTCGGCGAGGGGAAGCGGGGCTGGTCGATCACGGCCGGCAAGCATCATCTCGATGGCGCGAACGCCCTTGCGTATGCCCGCAGCCGCAAGTCCGCCGGTGAGAGCGACTTCACGCGCGCCGGTCGCCAGCAGCAGATCCTCGTCGCGCTCAAGGACGCCGCGACGAAGAACGGCAGCCTGTTCTGGACGCTCCCGGCGCTGCTGGACGCGGTCGGGGGCGCCGTGCGCACCGACGTTCCGGTCGAGCGCCTGCCGCAGCTCGCCGCCGCCATCGACGAGATGGGCTCGGGCGGCATCACCCGCGCGGTGATCCGCCACCCGCTGGTCCGCTCGGTGGACACCCGCTACGGGTCGTCGCTCCAGCCCGACCTCGCCGCGATCCGCGACGTCGCCGCGAAGCTGTTCCCGGCGGCGGGCGGGACGCCCGTCCCGTGGCCGACTCCCAAGCCGTCTGGCTAGGGTCGCACTCCGCTGCACCGCTGGGCGATGCTACTGACGGAGCATCGCGTCGGATCCACCGCCGCCAGGTGCGGATGACAGCCGATGCCCTGCCCCGGCCGCTGGTCTCGTCGCTCGGCGGTGGGATCGACCGCGGACCCGTAGCTCGTTCGTCAGTAGCACCGCTGGGCGACGATGTGCCGCGTTGGGGCGGCTACGGGGCCTAGCCGCGGCCCTCCCAGCGACCGGGCGGCGGCGTCCAGGCGGTGAAGATGTCGAGCAGCGCGTCGAGTGATGCCGCCCGCGCGACGAGGCGGCGATGCGCCGGCGCGACGAAGCCCTCCGCGACCGCCATGTCGAGCCAGGCCAGCAGCAGGTCCCAGTAGTCGCCGACGTCGAGCAAGCCGATCGGTTTGGCGTGCAATTCGAGCTGCGCCCAGGACACGACCTCGGCCAGCTCCTCGAGCGTGCCGAGACCACCGGGCAGCGCGATGAAGGCGTCGGCGCGCTCGGCCATCGCGGCCTTGCGCTCGTGCAGCGTGTCGACGACGAGCAGCTCACTCAGACCAGGGTGCGCCAGCTCCCGATCGACCAGCCCCTGCGGGATCACGCCGATGACCTCGCCGCCGGCCGACAGCGCCGCTTCGGCGACGGCGCCCATCAGCCCGACTCGACCGCCGCCATACACGAGACCGATGCCTCGCCTCGCCAGGCCCTCCCCGACGGCGCGCGCCGCGGCCACGTAGCGGGCGTCGACACCCGCGCTCGCGCCGCAGAACACGCAGACCCGGCCGATCTCGGTCACGAGCCGCTCAAAACCCGAGCTCGGCGAGCCGCGGCGCCATCCGCCGTGCCGCGCGGGCCCGGTGCGAGATCCGGTTCTTCTCCTCGGCCGACCAGAGGCCGAACGTCCGGCCACCGGGCGGTTCCGACGCCGGCTCGAAGATCGGGTCGTAGCCGAAGCCACCCGTGCCGTGCGGTCCGGCGGCGATCCGCCCGCGGCAGGTCCCCTGTGCGAACGCGAGTTCCGCGCCGGGCATCGCCAGCGCCAGCACGCACACGTATCGGGCGCCGCGCCGCTCCGGTGGCAACCCGGCCAGCGCGTCGAGCAGCTTCTGGTTGTTGTCGCTGTCGGTGGCCTGCTCGCCGGCGTACCGCCGCGTCCGCACGCCGGGCGCGCCGTCGAGCGCATCGACTTCGATCCCCGAGTCGTCGGCGAGCGTCGGCAGACCAGACGCACGCAACCCGAAGCGCGCCTTGATCGCGGCGTTCGTCCGGAACGTGGCGCCGTCCTCGACGGGGTCGCCCTCGACCCCCAGCTCGTCGAGTGTCACCAGCTCGGCGCGCTCGAGCCGGAGCAGCTCGCGCAGCTCGCGGAGCTTGTGCTCGCTACGGGTGGCGACCAGGAGCCTGGGACGAGCCGATCTCACCGCCGGACCGTGGCGAGCACCTCGGCCTGTGCTGCGAACAGCGTGGCGAGGCCCTCGTCGGCGAGGTCGAGCATCGATGTCATCGACGCCCGGTCGAACGGCTTACCCTCCGCGGTCCCTTGCAGCTCGACGTACGTGCCGGCGTCGGTGCCGACGACGTTCATGTCGACCTCGGCCCGCGAGTCCTCGCTGTAGTCGAGGTCGAGATAGCCGACGCCATCGACGATGCCGACCGAGACGGCCGCCACCTTCGCCGTGAGCAGCCGCTCCATGCCGTACGTGATCAGGGCGGCCCCGAGCGCCACGTACCCGCCGGTGATCGACGCGGTCCGCGTGCCGCCGTCGGCCTGGAGCACGTCGCAGTCGACGGTGATCGTCCGCTCGCCGAGCCGAGACAGGTCGACGACGCCGCGCAGCGACCGACCGATGAGCCGCTGGATCTCGTGCGTCCGCCCCCCGATCCGCCCCTTCGCCGACTCGCGGTCGGTGCGCTCGGCGGTCGCGCGCGGCAGCATCGAATACTCGGCGGTCGCCCAGCCCGTTCCCTTGCCCCGAAGGTGCGGCGGGACGCGATCGGTGATCGTCGCCGCGCACAGGACCTGCGTATCGCCGAACCGGACCAGGCACGAGCCCTCGGCCCATTTCTGTACCCCGAGCTGGAAGCTGATCGGTCGCAGGTCGCGCGGACCGCGCCCATCCTCGCGCGTGGTGGGTCGGTTGCCGATGGTCATGTGGCGGTCCTCTCTTCGGCCTTGGCGGCGTCCCATAGCTCGTCGAGCGCCGCGAAATCGAGATCGCGGAGCGCGACGCCCTTGGCTGCGACCATCGCCTCGACTCGACCGAAGCGGCGGCGGAACTTGGCATTGGCGGCGCGCAGCGCGCCTTCGGCTTCGATCCCGCGCTTGCGGGCGACGTTGACGAGCACGAACAGCAGGTCGCCGAACTCCTCGGCCCAGGCGGCAGGGTCACCGCTCGCCTCGGCCTCGCGCAGCTCGTCGGTCTCCTCGACGACCTTGTCGAGCACGCCATCGATCGACGGCCAGTCGTAGCCGATGTTGGCGGCGCGCTCCTGCATCTCCTGGCTCGCGGCCAGCGACGGGAGCGAGCCCGTGATGCCGTCGAGCGCGCCCTTCGGGCCGCCGCCGTCGGCCTCGCCCTCGCGTTCGGCGGCCTTGATGCGCTCCCACTGGCGGTTCACGTCCGACGCCGTGCGAGCCTCCGCGTCGCCGAACACATGGGGGTGGCGCCGGACGATCTTCGAGGCGATCGCGGCCTGGACGTCGGCGAGGTCGAACACGCCTTCCTCCGCCGCGAGCTGGGCGTGCAGGACGATCTGCAGCCACAGGTCGCCGAGCTCGCCGGCCAGCTCCGGCGTGGCGCCGTGCTCGAGGACGTCGTAGACCTCGTACGCCTCTTCGAGCAGGTGGTGGCGGAGCGACTCGTGGGTCTGCTCCCGATCCCAAGGGCAGCCGTCCGGCGCGCGCAGCCGGTCGCTGATCCACGGCATCGCCCAGGGTCCTGCCAGCGCCGCCTCGGGTGCGACCGGCGCGAGGTACAACGGCGCGCCGAGATCCTCGTCTGTCAGCGCGCCGACCGTGGTCGGTGGCGTCGTGCCGAACCGCCCCACCGCGTGTTCGGCGGGATAGGCCCGCGCCAGCACGCCGAGTGGCGTGCGACCGCTGGGACCGTGCCGCCCCGGCAGTGGCTGCACGTCCGGGTCCGGATCGCCCGACCGGAGCATGGCGATCGGCACGATCAGCACGGGTCGCGATGCCTCGATGGGGGTCGCGATCAGGCGCTCCGCCGCGACGATCTGCAGGCCGGCGGCAGGATCGAGGCCGAACCGGAGCCGCGCCTCCGTCACGAGGGCGTCCAGCACGTGCGCGGCGCTCCTAGCCGCTCGTGCTCGTGAGGTTCTGGTCCCGCTCGATCACGACCGCGTCCTTCTTCGGCTGGTACCAGTCCGAGAACACGCGCGATCGGATCGCGTCGAGCTGGCGGCCCTCTGCCGCGCGCTCTTCCTCCTTTTCGACCTGGAAGAGGTACTGGCCGTCGTTCTCGATCGTCACGATCGCCGACGACTTGCCGACCGCCGTCGCGAAGATCGCGTCGGTGAGCTCCTTGGGCAGCTGCCCCTTCGCGACCCAGCCGAGGTCGCCGCCACGGGGTGCCTCCGCTCCCTCGGAGACGTCGCGGGCCAGCGAGGCGAAGTCCGCGCCGCCGTCGACGCTGGCCTTCACCTTGGCGAGGTCCGGGGCGTGGCGAAGGACCTGCACGATGTGCCAGCCGAACTCGGTCTTGATCGGCGCCAGCAGCTGGCCGTCGATCGGCTTGGCCTCGAGGATCGGCGTCTTGAACGTCTCGGTGTAATCGCTGTCGGCCGACACGTAGGCGTCGAGCACGCCGCCGGTGCCGTCGGGTCCGAGCGCACTTTCCTCGTCGCTGTCCTTGCGGGCCGTGGCGTCGAACTGGGAGATGTCGGCCTTGAGCTTCGCGTAGGCCGCCTCGGCATCGAGCTTGGCCTGGCCCCACGAGGGGTCATCCACGGGGATGGTCCCGTCGCTCGCGCCCTGCGGGTCGTTGTTCGGCGAGTAGAGGATGTGGCGGACCTTGACCGCCTCGTCGGGCAGGTCGACGGTCGCCTTGCTCATGTAGATCTCGCGGACCTCGCGCTGTGGCGCGGGCTTCGTCGCATCCGCGACGAGCTTGTCCTCGAGCTTCTTGCGGATGACGTCGCCACGGACGACCGCCCGGTATTTCGCCAGGTCGAGCCCGTCGTCGACGATCTTCTCGGTATAGACCGGGTCGACCGACTCCGCGGCGATCTCGCTCACGCGCCCGATACGGAAGATCCCGTCCTCACCCTCGACGACGTCGGTCGGCGCGTCCTGCTTTGCCGCGAAGATCGCGGTGAGGAACGCCTCGTCGGTCTGGGTGTCGTCCTTGCCGATCCAGCCGAGGTCCCCGGCCTGCGGCGCGGTCGCCGAATCGGTCGACACGGTCCTGGCGATGTCGTCCCATGCCTTGCCGCCTTTGATGTCGGCGAGCGCGGTCTCGATCTTGGTCTTGGCGGCGGCGATCGCCTCGGCGGTCGGGGCAGCGGTGCCTTTCGCCTCTGGCTTGACCTCGATCTGCCAGGCGTGTCGCGCCTCCTTGATCGTGGCCTCCTCGGTCAGCCGCGCGTCGATGTCCCCATCGCTGACCGCGACGCCTTCCTCGCCGGCGAGCTTGGCCTGGATGCGGTTGTCGATGATCCGCTCGAGGGCGATCGCGGCGAGGTTGTTCGTCTGGTTGTCGATGAACTGCTTCTGGGCATCGGCCTGCGCCGCCGTCAGGTGCCCGGCGGCGAGCTCGGTGCGGACGCGGTTGGTCGCCTGCGTCAGTCGCCACTGCTCGATGACGTAGCGGTCGCGCAGCTCGTCCTTGGAGATCGACTGGCCGTCGACCTTGCCGACCGAGACGAGGTGGTCGTTGTAGTACCACCAGCCGACGGCGACCACGAGGATCAGCAGCGCGGCGACGACGGCAAGGCCGAAGCCCAGGTTCAGGAACAGGTTGCGCCGGTCGCGGCTCTCCCACGTGGGCTTCTTGGGACGCTGCACGACGGGTCTGGCTCGGAAGGTCATTCGGGTGGCGGATCCTGCTGGAAGATGGCACGGCCGACGGGGGGCCGGGAGTCGGTGGGCGGCCGGTATCGTACCGTAATGGCCGGTTCCGGCCCGGTCGGCGGAGCCTGACGCGATGGTAGGATGCCCGCTCATGTCGTCCCCACAGCTCTCGCGCGAGGAGGCCATCAGCTACTGGGACCACCGGCATCGGGCGGAGACCGATCTCCGCTCCGGTGGGCACGTCGGATGGGACGCATCCGCCAATGAGGCCTTCTACCTGCGACGGACCGCGTCGATCCTGGAGATCATCGGGGATCGCTTCGGGACCGACGACCCGCTCTTCGCCCTGGATGCCGGGTGCGGCAAGGGCGCGTTCTGCCGGGCACTCGCCAAGTGCGGCATCATCGTCGACGGCATCGACGCGAGCCCCGAGGCGATCGCCTATTGCCGCGAGCACGGCAACGGTCGATACGAGGTCGCGAGGCTGGCCGAGTTCAGGAACCCGTTGCTCTACGACGTCGTGTACTCGGTGGACGTGCTGTTCCACATCCTCGAGGACGACGACTGGGAGGCCTCGCTGACGAACCTCGCCTCGCTCGTGCGACTGGCCGGGACGCTGATCGTCGCCGATGAGGCGAAGGACCGCCGGCGGCCGGCAGGGAACTACATCGTCCACCGCCCGCTGTCCGCGTACGACGCCGTCCTTGGCCCGCTCGGCTTCACGTTCCGGAGCTTCACGCCATACGCGTTTCGCGAGAACGCCGTCGGCCTCCTCGCGTACGTGAGGGCGCACTGATGCGGGTCGTCGATCTGCTCCGGCCGTACGAGGACGGGCTCGTACGGATCGTCGATGAGACCCCCGAGACCATCAACATCCGCCGCCACATCTTCGCGTCGGACGACGTCGCCTACGAGCGCGCGGGGCCGGACGCGTCTGGCGAGGTGGCCCCCGGGACGATCGTGATCACGGTCCTCGGCCCGGACCGCCAGCAGCACGGCGATCCGGAGGCGATCTCCTCGGTCGTCAGCCGCCTGCAGCCGGGGGCGCGAGCCATCGTGCTGTTCGGGTGGGAACCGATCGAGCTGCCCTACCACCGGATCCTCGACACGCTGACGGCCCACCGATGCCAGGTCCTGCAGGTCGCCGGCGTCGACCTCGGATCGATCCGCGCGGCCGCGGTCATCGAGCGCGTGGACCAGCTCCAGGCGCCACGGAACGCGCTCGGCGAGGCGCTGAGCCCGGCAGCCGAGGCCGACGCCGGCGCCGACCGGCTGCCGATGGAACTCCGCATGGCCAATGAGTTCGTCTTCGGCGATTTCGCGGCGCGGGTCCTGCGGACGACGGTGCTCGACCCCGCGAGAGGCATCGACCGCCGTCGGTTCGAGGAATACCGCACGCAGACCGAGGCCGCGCTCAAGGAGCGCGACGGTCGCATCAGCAAGCTCGAAACGAAGCTCGCGAACCTCACCTCGTCGAGCTCCCTCAAGCTCGGCCGGACGCTCGTCGGCGCGGCGAAATCGCCGCGTGGGCTGATCCGGCTGCCGGTCGATCTGGTCCGGATCTGGCGGGGCCGGGGATGATCGACGGCTCGGCTGATCGTGCCGAGTCCGCGATCCTCGATGAGCGGCGGCGCTACCTGGCGCACAGCGAGATCTCGATCACCGCGCGCGACCGACTCGTGGTGGCCGGGATCCTGCGCTCCGACACGACGCTCGACCTGGCGCCCGACGCCCTGGTCAACGAGCTGTTGCCGCACGACGCCGACCTGGTCATCGAGCGAACCGATCCCGACCTGCTGCTCGTCGAATCGCGGGCGCTCGGAGCCGGCGGCGCATGGGCGGGCGCCGGGGAACCGTCCGTGGCCGACGTCGCGTGGCACCTCCGTCGTGCACTTGAGGTCGCCCGGTCCATCGGTCGACCGAGCGTCCTGTGGTGGAACGGGCCGCGCACCGCGACACCGGGGGCGATCCCCTTCGAGTCGCAGTTCGATCTCGTCGTGGCGACGAGTGCCGACGCATCCGACGCGGACACCGTCTGGAGCCCGGGCGTGCAACTGGCACGGTTCTCGCCGCTCGGCGCGCGACCCGATCGGCCGTTCCGTCCGGTCGCGCATGGTCGATGGGACGAGGCCCCACCACGCGGCCTTCGATCCTTCCTCCAGGAGAGCGTCGGGGCGCTCGCCGCTGAGCGACTGGAACTGTGGATCGATGCCGAGTCGGTGGGTCGGTCGACATGGCTGCCAGACGGGCATCGAGCGCAGGACGTCCGGCGCGTGCTCGATAGCGACCTCCCGGACCTGTATCGGGGTCACGGACTCTTCCTCGCCGAGCCCCTGACGGAGCGACCCGGCCAGCGCGTCGTCTCGACGCACACGCTGCGGCAGCTGGCATCGGATGCGCGCGTCGTCAGCGGGCCGAACCCGAGCCTGGCGGCGGCCCTCGGCGAATGGATCGACTGGGCCGACGATCCCGCGGGGTTGCCGGAGGTCGTCCGGGACGCCACGAATCGGGGCGCTCGGACGCCCACGGAGCGTCGCCGCCTGCTCCGGCGGCTCTTCCGTCGCCACGACACGTCGACGGCTGTCGGGAACCTGGCGAGGCTCGTCGGGGTTTCGGGGGTGACTCGACGCCGCGACGCATCGGTGGTGGCCCGGCTCGACGCGCACGTTCGACCCGACGCCTTCGTCGACAGCGTCGTCCTCCAGGAGGTGCGTCCGTCGGAGGCGCTCATCGCGGCTGACGACCCCGCCGACGCACGCACCGCGATCAACGAGCTGGAGCGCGCTGGCATCAAGGCGCGCCACCTGCCAACGCCCGCCGCCGGGCGTGGGCTGACCCGGTCCGCGGTCGACTTCGCGACAACGGACTGGCTGTGGCTGTGGTCGCACGAGATCGACCACGACCCGCGATTCCTGATCGACGCGGTGCTCCACGGCGTGATGACCGGCGCCGAGGCCGTCGGCCGCGGCCAGGGCGTCGAGGATCGCTTCGTCAGCGGGCCGGAGCTGAGGGGCATGGTCGTCTCTCGAGAGGCGGCGATGCGCCTCCCCGAGGTCGGCGACGACCTGCTGACCGCGTGGTCGGACCGCGGAGCGACGGTGTACGCGGTCGGGACCGATCACGATGACGGCTGATCGGATGGCGACGCCGGCTCGCTCGGTGCTGCTGTACGCCGATATCAACCTCGGTGCGATCGGCGGCGCATCGGTCTGGCTGGCGACGATGGCCGAGCTGCTCGCGAGTGCCGGTTGCGAGGTCACGCTCCCGCTTCGGGGTCGGCGGCTGCCGGAGATGCCGCTCCTGCGCCCGCTCGAGGACCGTCCGGGGATCCGGATCGTCGAGCCCTCGGCCAAGGAGGACATGTCCCACCGGGGCATGGCCGTTCGGCTGCCGGCCGCCGTCGCGATGCTCAAGCGGTTGGACGCCCGCGAGCGGTTCGACGTCCTCGTCGTGCGCGGGATGCCCCTCGCGACGCTCCTTGCCGCGGAACCCCAGTTCCAGGGCCGCATGTGGACGTACCTGACCGACATCCCGCAGTCGGTGGTCGCGATCGACCCGGCGAAGCTGCGAGGCAGATGGACGCCATCGCCCGCGCATCGCAGGTCGTGCTCTGCCAGACCGAGGAGCTGCGCTCGTACCTCGAGTCGATCGTGCCGGCCAACGTCGGTCGAACCGAGCTGCTGCCCCCGGTCGTGCCGATGCTGCCAGCGGCCGACATGCCGCCGCGCGACGAGACACCCGGCCGGCCGATCCGCCTCGTCTATTCCGGCAAGTTCGCGCCGCTCTGGAATACCCTCGAGATGACGCGCATCCCGGGCCGGCTCGCGGAGATCGGGATCCCATGCGAGCTGATCATGCTCGGCGACAAGATCCACGCCGACCTGCGCGACGCGTCCTACGAGCCGCGGATGCGCGCGGCGCTCGAGGGGACGCCAGGCGTCGTCTGGCTCGGCGGTCGATCGCGCGCGGACGCGATGCGCATCGCGGCCACCGCCGACATCGGCCTCGGCTGGCGCGACGAGGCCCTGGACGCCAGCCTGGAGCTGTCCACGAAGGTCCTCGAGTACGGAGCGCTGGGTCTGCCGGTCATCCTGAATCGGACCCCGATGCACGAGCGACTCCTCGGCGAGGACTACCCGATGTTCGCCTCGGGCGAGGACGACGTGGTCGACGCGATCGCGGCGGCCGTCGCGGATCCATCGATCAGGGCCACGGCCGCCGAGCGCTTCCGTCGGGCAGCGGCCGACTACACGTTCGAGCAGGGAGCCAGGCGGCTCGAGGCGATCCTCGCGCGGGCGTTCCCGCCGCCGCTCCGCCAGGCTGCCGCCGGCACGCCCGCTGCGGATCGGCGTCGCGAGCCACGACCTCAAGTTCTTCACGGGGATCCTCCGCTACCTCGAGTCGCTGCCGGATGTCGAGGTGCGAATCGACGCCTGGCCGACGCTCAACAAGCACGACGAGGCCGCCAGCCAGGCGATGGTCGATTGGGCCGACGTCGTGATCTGCGAGTGGTGCGGGCCGAACGCCATGTGGTACAGCCGGCACAAGCGCGCGGGGCAGCGGCTGATCGTCCGTCTGCATCGATTCGAGCTCGACAATCGATGGCCGGGCGAAGTCGTCATCGATGCCGTCGATCGGGTCGTCTGCGTCAGCGACTCCTACGCGGCGCTCACCCGGACCGTCACCGGCTGGCCGGCGTCGAAGATCGTCGTCATCCCCAACTGGGTCGACGACCGCTCGCTCGATCGGCCAAAGCTCGAGGGCGCCCGATTCCATCTCGGCGTTCATCGGGATGGTGCCGTCGCGGAAGCGCCTGGATCGGGCGTTCGATGTCCTCGAATGGCTGCGCGCCGGCGATCCGCGCTATCGGCTGTTCGTCAAGACCAAGCTGACGTGGGATTACCCGTCGACCTGGCGGCGCCCCGAGGAACGAGCGCACGTCGACGTCGTGATGCGCCGCGTGCAGGTCTCGCCGTTGCTCCGCGGGTCGGTCGTCTTCGACACGTTCGGGCCCGACGTGGCCAGCTGGCTACGGCGCATCGGGTTCGTCCTGTCGACCAGCGACGACGAGAGCTTCCACGTCGCGCCGGCGGAGGGGATGGCATCCGGCGCCGTGCCCGCGCTCCTGGACTGGCCCGGGGCCGACCGGATCTACGACCCCCACTGGATCCATCGATCGACCGACGACATGGCCCGCTCGATCGCGGCGATCGTGCAGGAGGACCGCTGGGATGCCGAGCGAACCCTTGCCCAGGCGCAGGTCCGCGCGGCCTTCAGCCTCGCGAGTGTCTGCGAAGCGTGGGGGCAGATGATCCTCAGCCTCGAGGACGTCCGCGAGCACGAGCCGGTCGGGGCGGCGTAGCGCGTGGCGATGCCCCCTCGCCTCCGAGGTGCCTTGCGCCGGGTCGTGCCGGCGCCGATCCGAACCGCGCTCCGACGCGCCGGGAGGCCGCGACGAGCGGCGACCGCCAGCGGCAACACCCAGGCGTCGTTTCGCAAGCTGATCGCGCCATTCACGCCGGGGGACCACAGCCGGCAGGTCCACGCCACCTACTACCTGGACCTCCTCATGGAGCAGGAGCCGCGACCTCGACGGGTCATGGACCTCGGGTGCGGGAGCGGCGACTCGGTCGACCTGTTCCGTGCGCACGATCCGGATGTCGACTGGGTCGGCGTCGACATCGCGATGTCGCCCGAGGTCCTCGCCCGTCAACGCAGCGACGCGCGGTTCGTGACCTACGACGGCGCGACGCTGCCCTTCGGCGACGCGACGTTCGACCTGATCTATTCGCGCCAGGTTCTCGAGCACGTCCGCCATCCGGACGTGCACCTGGCCGAGGTCCGGCGCGTCCTCAAGCCTGGCGGAGCGTTCATCGGCAGCACCTCGCAGCTCGAGCCGTATCACTCGCGGAGCCTCTGGAACTACACGCTCTTCGGCTTCGCCGAGCTCGTCTCGGAGGCCGGACTGCAGCTGATCGAATTGCGCCCCGGCATCGATGGCGTGACGCTCGTCCTGCGCGCACATTTCGAGCGACCCAAGGGGTTCGCGCCGTGGTTCGGCGACGAGTCGCCGCTCAATGCGTTGATCGAGGAGGCCGGCCGCGAAACTGGGCACAACGCGACGCAGATCAACCTGCGCAAGCTCCACGTCGCCGGCCAATTCGCGTTCCTCGTTCGACGGCCGGAGCGATGACGGACGACGAGCGCGAAGCACATGCCTCCGGTTCGGACTCACCGCTGACCCGGCTCTTCCGGCAGCTCGCCGACGCCGCCGGTGCACCCGAGACGCCGGACGCTCCGGTCCGCATCGTTGGCCTCGCCCACCGATTCGAGGCGGCGCTGGCGTCTAACCCACCCGACGACGACGAGCCGCCGCAGCCATAGGCCCACGGCGCCGCGACGCACGATGCCCGTGTGCTCAGCGGCGCTCGATCATCGCCTCGACCAGCCCGACGTAGCCACGCGCCTCGTGCTCCCAGGATGCCGCTTCCACGATCGCGGCCGTCCGAGCCACCGCCGCCTCGCGGGCGGCCGCGTCGTCAGCGAAGGCCGTGATCGCCGCAGCCATCGACGCTGCATCGCCGGAGGCATACGTCGCGACGGTCCCCGTCGGGAACGTGTGCTCGACCATCGGGAGCCGCGTCGCAACGACGGGCTTGCCCATCGCCGCGTACTCGAACACCTTGGTCGAGAGGCTCATGTCCGTGAACCGGTCGTGCCGAGTGGGCGCGAGGCCGATGTCGGCACGAGCGACCGCGGCGGGCACCTCGTCGATCGGGATCCGGCCGTGGAACGTGACGCGCTCGCCGAGTCCAAGGCGCTCGACCTGGTCGCGGAGCGCCGGCTCGGTGTCGCCGCGGCCGTAGACGTCGAGGGCGACGCCGAGGTCCGGGCGTTCCGCGGCGATCCGGGCGACCGCATCGATCGCCACGCCGAGCTCGTAGGTCGGCGTCAAGGCGCCGGTGTACACGAGCCGGAGCCGGCCGTCCTCGCGGAACGGACGGCGCGGGTGCGCCGAGGGATCGAAGCGCACGAGCGAGGGGCTGTTCATCGACCACCCCCACCTTGTCGGGTGCGACACCGAGCCCGATGAGCCGCTCGCGCATGACCGGGTTGACCGTGATGGTCCTGGTCGACAGTGCGATCGACAGCCGCTCCTGCAGCCGGAGCAAGCGGTGCGCGATCGGGTTCGACGCTCCCGGGAAACGGCTCCGGAAGAACTCGGGCATCGCCTCGTGAAGATCGAGCAGGACCGGCATGCCGATGACCTTGAGCGGCAACGCGGCGAAGACGAGGAAATCGGGGAGCGAATGGACCTGGACGAGCGCGAAGCGGTGGCGTCGATGCAGTCGGACGCTTCGCCACAGCGCACGGAACAGGAACGAGAGGTACTCGCGCAGGTACACGCCGAGACCGGCGCCCTGGTGCCGCTGGACCCCGAGATGGTGGACGTCGACGCCCGTGACCTGGGACGTCTCGGGGCTGCCGTCCCGCCGGAGCGCCAGCACCACGACAGGCCGTCCACTCGCCACCAGCGATTCGGCCTCGCGGCGGACCCGCGGATCCTCCTCGTAATAGCTGTGGACGATCATCAGGACCGGACGAGGGACACCCGCGGTCGTCACGCTCCGGTCGACCAGCCAGCCCCCAGGCGCAGGACCTGTCGATCGCCGACGCGCTGTCCGGTCGAGCTGTTCACTGTATCGATCACGAGCCCAGCCCGGTCGTACACCTGGCCCCAATCGATCGCCCGATGGGCGGTGACCACGACAACGGCGTCCGCCCAGCCGAGCAGGTCGTCGAGCGCCGTGCCCGGGCGCTTGGTCCCCGCAGCGTCGGTGAACGCGTCGACGTGCGGATCGTGGAACCGGACGTCGGCGCCTCGCCCCGCGATACCGGCGATGACGTCGGCCGCCGGCGAGTTGCGGGCGTCGCGGACGTTCGGCTTGAACGCCACGCCGAGGATGCCGACCTTCGCCCCCTTCAGCGCCTTGCCGCGGTCGTTGAGCGCCTCGGCCACGAGGTCGACCACGTGCCGCGGCATCGCGAAGTTGATGTCCCCGGCGAGCTCGATGAACCGGTCGATGAAGTCGAACTCGCGGGCGCGCCACGCGAGGTAGTACGGATCGACCGGGATGCAGTGCCCGCCGACGCCCGGGCCCGGCGTGAACTTCATGAAGCCGAAGGGCTTCGTGGCCGCGGCGTTGATGACCTCCCAGACATCGAGACCCATCCGTTCGCACAGCAGCGCGAGCTGGTTGACGAACGCGATGTTCACGTTTCGGAAGACGTTCTCGAGCAGCTTCGCCAGCTCGGCGGCGTCGGGCGAGGTGAGCTCGATGACGTTGTCGTTGATGGTCCGCAGCAGGGCCGCCGCGCGCGAGGTGCCGTCGGGCGTCACCGCCCCGACCAGGCGGGGGATCGCCTTGCTGGCACTGGCCGGATCGCCCGGGTTCACGCGTTCCGGCGCGAAGGCGAGGTCGAAGTCGGTGCCGGCCGTGAGGCCGCTGCGCTCGATGACCTCGCGGAACGGGCCGGTCGTGGTGCCCGGGAACGTCGTCGACTGGAGCACGATGAGCTGCCCGGCGCGGATCGAGCCGCGGATCGTCTCCGCCGCGGACAGGACCGGGACCAGGTCAGGATCCTTGGTCGAGGTGATCGGGGTCGGGACGCACACGAAGATCGCATCGACGGCCGCAAGATCGGTCTCGGACGGGGCGCACACGCTCAGGCCGCGTGACAAGGCCGTCCGCAGGCGCTCATCGCTGATGTCGTCGATCGGCGAGGTCCCGGCGTTGAGCTCCGCGACGCGACCCGCGAATGCGTCGACCCCGACGACGGTCAGCCCGGCCTCCACGAACGAGATGGCCAGCGGGAGGCCGACATAGCCGAGCCCGATCACGGCGACCCGACGGTCTTCGGTCACGATCCCTCCAGGTGCGATGCGGTCCGGCGGAAGGATACCGGGGGAGTCCGCCGGGTGGGGAGTGCTACCCTTCGCGGCGATGTCCGCCACGAGCGAAGCCCCGGCCGCGTTCCGGCACGCCGCCGCGAGGCCCGGACCGTTCGCGCTCCTCGGCGAGGCACTCGATGAGATCCGCTCCCGGCGCCGGCTGGTGCGCTATCTCGTGCAGGCCGACATCAAGAAGAAGGGCGCCGACACGTTCCTCGGCAACCTCTGGTGGGTCCTGGACCCGCTGCTCCAGATGGGCGTCTACGTCGTGTTCGTGTCGCTCATCCTGAGCGTCAAGACGCCCGACTATCCCCTGTTCATCCTCTCGGCGATCCTGCCCTGGAAGTGGTTCACGTCGACCGTGACCGACGCGTCGCAGGCGGTGACCAGCCAGGGATCGTTGATCCGCCAGATCCAGTTCCCAAAGCTGGTCCTGCCCGTTGCATCGAGCACGGCAGCGGTGGTCGGGTTCGCCTTCGGGCTGATCCCGCTGGCCGGGATCATGCTGCTGTACCCGCATCGACTGTCGCCGTTCATCGCCTTCATCCCGGTCATCGGGTTCGTGCAGTTCGTGTTCAGCCTCGGCATGGCCTTCCTCGTCAGTGCCATCAACGTGTTCTTCCGTGACCTCGGCAACGTCCTGCGCCACGCGCTCCGGCTGTGGTTCTACCTGTCGCCGGGCCTCTACAGCCTGAGCGTCCTGGACGCGAGTGCCACGTTCCAGTCGAACCCGATCCTGCGGTTCGTCGCCCACGCCAACCCGTTCGCGGTCCTGTTCGAGGCGTACCGGGCGGTGATCTACGGCAAGCCCGACGCGCCCCCACACCTGCCCGACTTCCAGTCGCTCCTCGTCCTGTTGCTGGCGAGCCTCGTGCTCCTGGCGTTCGGGACGCTCGTCTTCAAGCGGCTCGAACCGACGTACGCGAAGGTCCTGTAGCGATGGCCATCGCCAGCCCCCCGCCAATGCGGATCGCGAGCCCGCTCGCGATCGACGCCGTCGATCTGGGCGTTCGCTACAGCCTGCGGTTCACCAAGAAGACCACGCTCCGCCAGTCGCTCGGCCAGATGTTCTCCCGCGAAGCAGCGGAGCCGTTCTGGGCGCTGCGCGACGTCTCGTTCCGCCTGGTCCGCGGCGAGTCGCTGGCGGTCATCGGCCCGAACGGGGCCGGCAAGTCCACGCTGCTCCAGGTGCTGGCCGGGATCATCATGCCGTCCGAGGGCACCGTGACCGTGAACGGCCACGTCTCGAGCCTGCTCACGCTCGGCGCCGGCTTCGACCAGGACCTGAGCGGCCGCGAGAACATCCTGCTCGCCGGCGCATTCATGGGTCTCGATGACGCGCTGGTACGGGACCTGCTGCCGGGGATCGTCGAGTACGCGGACCTCGGCCAATTCATCGACACGCCGATCAAGACCTACTCATCGGGCATGCGCGCACGACTCGGCTTCGCGATCGCGACTTCGGTCGATCCCGACATCCTGCTGCTCGACGAGGTCCTGGCCACCGGCGACGCCGAGTTCCGCGCGAAGTCGAAGGCGCGGGTCATCGAGCTCGTCAATGCGGCAAAGGGCATCGTCCTCGTCACGCATGACATGGCCTGGGTCGAGGAGTACTGCAACCGGGCGATCCTGCTCGAGAAGGGTCGCGTCGTCATCGAGGGCGATCCCGCCGAGGTCGTGCGGACCCATATCGAACACTCCGCCGCGCGCAAGGCCGAACGGGCCGCGCGCCTCGGCAGTAGAGCGATCTAGCCGGCGCTGGATGGGGTCGCCATGACGACCCTGCGAACCGTCGCCGCCGGCCTCGCCAGGCGGGTCGCCCGAGTGCGGCCCGCGATCCGTGACGCCGAGGCGGCGCTCGAAGCGAACGACCCGGAACGGGCGCTCGAGGTCACCGATGCCGCGATCCGGGCACGACCGGGCGATCGGGTCCTGCTGGCCGTTCGCCGGCGGGCGTTCGCGGCCCGCGGCGACCAGACCGGCGTGGCGGCGACCATCGCCGCGCAGCGCCGGGCCGGCAGCGACGACAACCACGCGCTGGCCGTGACCGAGCGACGCCTCCACGGCGACCTCGCCGAGACCGACCCCCGCTGGCGGCCG
Organism: uncultured Chloroflexia bacterium; assembly: GCA_963788235.1. GTDB lineage: Bacteria > Chloroflexota > Limnocylindria > Limnocylindrales > CSP1-4 > SPCO01. The sequence goes on from CAWBFV010000008.1 coordinate 622,934, forward strand.
CGGCTCCTGGGCCCGCGTCAGCCGATCGAGCCACGCTCCGACCGCGTGGTCCTGCACCTGCTGAAGGAGTCGCGACCGCAACGCCAGAACGGCTTCACGATGCGCAGCCACGACAACCTGCTCGCCCAGCGAGCCGCGGGCTGGGAGCCGGTGGTCGTGACCGCGCTGGGCTTCCCGCGATGGAGCGGCGCCTCGGTCACGGCGACGGAGCAGGTCGACGGGATCCGCCATCACCGCATCGACCTGGGTGCCGGGTACCCCGCCAACGGCCCGGTCGACCGCTATCTCGAGGACTACGCATGGCGCGCGTCGGTCATCGCCCGGGAGGAGCGGCCGGCGATCATCCACGCCTCGTCGGGCGGGCGGGGCTACGAGTCGGCGCTGGTCGGCCTCGCGCTGGGCGACCACTTCAACCTGCCCGTCGTCTACGAGGTCCGGTCGCTGTTCGACGGTCCGGCGCCCGCCGGCGCGGGTGGACCCGCGGCAGACGCGACCTCGCCGCGCGAACGGTATCGGCGCCGGGACGCGACCGAGGTGCGCTCGATGCTCGCCGCGGACGCCGTCGTCACGCTGGCCGAGACCATGAAGGCCGACATCGTGGCACGCGGCGTGCCCGAGGACCGGGTCCACGTCGTCCCCAACGGCGTCGACCCCGAGGTGTTCTTCCCGATGCCGCCGGACCCGTTGCTGCGCGCCCGGTACGGCGTGGCGTATCGCTACCTGATCGGCTATGTCAGCAACCTCGACCACCCGCGCGAGGGCCAGGAGACGTTGATCGAGGCGACCGCGCGGCTCGTCGAGGCGGGTCGGGACGTGGCGTGCCTGATCATCGGCGACGGCCGGCGCAGGGAACGGCTCGAAGCCGTGGCCGCGGCCTCTGGCGTCGCGGACCGGATCGTCTTCACCGGCGCGGTGCCGCACGAGGAGGTGCCGGCCATGTACGCGTTGCTCGACGCGTTCGTGGTGCCGCGCCGGAACGAGCGGGCGGCGCGGCTCGTCACGCCGCTCAAGCCGTTCGAGGCGATGGCGATGGCCCGACCGATGGTCGTCGCGGACCTGCCGGCACTCACCGAGGTCGCCCCGGACGGCGAGCGCTCGCTGGCCTACCCGGCCGAGGACGCGACGGCGCTGGCCGCCGCGGTCGAGCGGCTGATGGACGACTCGGCGCTGGCAACGCGGCTCGGCGAGGCGGGCCGGGCGTGGGTCACCAAGGAGCGAACCTGGGCATCGAACGGTCCGCGCTGGAACACGATCTACCGGTCGGTGCTCCAGGGGCGCGCTCGGACATCGACGTCGACGCGTCGGCGGCGGGAGGCCGGCGCATGAACCTCACGACCCGTGGTGTCGCGGCAGATGCCTCGTCGGCGGCGCTCGCGATGACGGCGGCGGTCAGGACGCTCCAGGCCGTCGGGGTGGACAAGCCCGCTGTCTGGATCGCCCACGGGCGGAGCCGGTTCGACGCGACCGCGGCCTGGGACCACGGCATCGCGCTCGTCCGGGTCGAGGGGATGGAGGCGGACAACGCGGCTCGGGCGGTCGCGGACGCGGTCGACGTCCGGGTCGTCCGAAGCGTGTCGGACCTCGGCCGCCTGGGTCCGTCGCGTGGCGACGGCGCTCGACTCGGCGCGCGGCACGAGCTCGGCCTGTGGCCGGACGAACGCGTGACGGTCGTGCTCCGCCCCGACGGCGATGCTGCCGCGCTTGCCGCGACACTGACCGCGTTCGACGACCGGCTCGCCGTCGAGCCCGAGACGCCGCGTCGGCTGGTGCTGGCCGATCTCGTCAACCACGGCCCGCGGCTGTCGGACGCCATGGTCGCGGCGATCCTGCACCCGCTGGTGTTGGTCGAGCTACGCCGCGATCCGCCGACGCTCGACCTGCTGCGTCTGGCCGCCGACGAGATCGTCGAGACGGCCTGAGGACTCGGCCGGCTCGTTCGGCTCGCGCGCGCTCAGGCCCTTCGGTCGCCCTCGAGCCGTCGCACGAGCCCGGCATAGGCCTCGGCCGCGATCGGCCAGGAATAGCGCTCGCGGGCGACGGCCTGGATCCGCTGGCGCCACGCGGCGCGATCGGCCGGCGGCACGTCGAGGATCGATCGGATCGCGGCCGCGATGTCGGCCGGTTGCATCGACGCGGCGACGCGTCCCAGGTCCTCGGCACGGAGCACCAATTCCATCGTCGGCAGGTCCGGCCCGAGCACGATCGGCGTGCCGGCGGTCATCGCCTCGAGGAACTTGTTCGGCATCGTGAACCGCTGGTTGTACGAGAGCGGCGGGAGCGTGCACAGCGCGACGTCGGCGGAGGCGACCCACGACGCGAGCTCGTCGGGGTGGACGGCAGGGAGCGTGAAATGCCGTCCGGCGAATCGCGGATCCGCGTCCCGGGCGACGCTGCGCTCCCACCCGCGCCCGAACCCGAGCAGCACGAACGCGGTATCGGGCACGAGCAGCACGGCGTCGGCCGCCTCGTCGGTCCCGACGTACGGCCCGAGCCGCCCCCAGAACAGGCAGATCCGGGTCGATGGCGGCAGCCCGGTCGCGGCCCGGATCAGGTCGGGGGCCGCCGCCGGAGCCGTCCACGGTTCCGGGTAGTTGGGCACCACCGTCGGTCGCTCGGCGAGGTGCCAGCGGGCGACGGCCTTGTCGGCGAAGGCGTCGTTCACGGCCGTGTGGGCATCGGCGCGGCGAGCCCAGCCCCGCTCGCGCCGATCGAGCATCCGGCGGATCAGCGGCGGGATGCCGAGGACGTTGTTCGACTCCATCGTGATGTCGATCACGTCGAGGATGACGGTCGATCGGCGTCCGGCTCGTCGATCGCGGTCCCGCGCCGCCAGTGCTGCGGCGATCGGCAGCGTCCCGCACGAGTGATAGAGGTCCGCCGGCGCGAGCTCGGTGGCGAGCGTCTTCCACCAGCCACGGACCGTGTGCGGCCACAGGAACCAGGCGATGAACCGGGCCCGGAGCGTCCGCAGGACGCGCGTCGCGAGCGGCGGCGGCTTGGTCGGCTTCGATGGCGGTGGCGCCCAGCGGTAGGTCGCGGCCATCGACGCGAAGATGCCGCTCGGCTTGTAGCGGCGGATCGTCAGCTCGCCGTCGCGCGCCTCGAGCGGCGCGCCCTCCTCGTACGTCGCCGCGATCTCTACGTCGTAGCCGGCCGCGGTCAGCGTCCGCCCGATCCGGATCGCCCGCGAATAGGGATTGGCCGGGTTACCGACCAGGATCACCGCCCGTTTGCGAGCGGGCGTCGCGCTCACCACCGCTTCCCGGTGAGCTCGGTGTAGAGGTCGAGCAGCTTCTCGACCTGCGTCTCCCAGTTGTATCGATCGTGCGCCGCCGCCACGCATCGATCGCGCCACGCCTGCCAATCGGCCTCGGACAGCGACGTGAGCGACCGGATCGCGGCGGCGATGGCCGGGACGTCGGTCGGGTCGACCAGGATCCCCGAGCCGGCATCGTTGACCACCGCGGACATCCCGGGGAGGTCCGAGACCACGGCCGGCACGCCGGCGGCCATCGCCTCGAAGAGCTTGTTCGGGGTCGTCAGCCGGTGGTTCAGCGTGTCGCCCTGGATCGGCATCCCGACGACGTCCGCGGCGGCCACCCAGTCGTGGAGCTCCGCCGGTGGCACCGCGCCCATCACCCGGACCTTGCCGCCGAGGGCGGGATCGGCCTCCCAGGCACGCAGCGTCGGCTCGAGGACGCCGTAGCCCATGAGCACGAGCGTTGCGTCGGGCACGTCGCGGATCGCCTCGACGAGCTGCTCGATCCCACGCCACGGGAACAGCCCGCCGTGATACAGCACCACCTTCTGCCCGGGCGGCAGCCCGAGGGCGTCGTGGAACCGTCGCTCGCGTGGGTCCGGTGGCGTGTAGCGGTACGAGCAGTTCATCACGACGAGCGGTCGGGTCACGTTCCAGCGCGACGCGAGCACGTCGGCGTAGGCGTCGTTGACGCTGATCACGCGCGTCGATGACTCGGCCCAGCCACGCTCGGTCCGCCCGAGCAGCCAGCGCGCCGGCCGGCCCATCCGCGCGAGGTTGCGCGCCTCGAGGTGGATGTCGCGCGCGTCGTAGACGACCGGGATGCCGTCCCGCTTCCCGACGGTCAGCGCGACGGGGATACCCATGAACGCCATGCCGTGCACGAGGTCGCCCTTCGGGGCGGCCCGCGACGCGTTCCGGCGATGCGAGCGGATCTGGAGCGGGATCGCGAGGCGTCGGTAGAGCCCCATCCAGGCACGGACGTAGACCGGCACCCGACGCGCGGTCTCGGCCGGCGAGTCGGTCACGCCCTTGGTCGCGGCCGGTGCGCCGCCGGTCGACGTACCTGGCGCCGGCGGAGCCCCGGCGGCGCCGTCGCGCGGCGTGCCGGGCGGCTGGTACGGCCGACGCGTCACGATCGACTCGAGTCGGCGCACGGCGACACGCCCCGCGCGAACCAGCGGCCGCAGCGGCATCCCGTCCTCGGCAGAGGCGAGCACCCGGATCAGCGTGAACCCGGCCGGGTTGTCCTCGCGCCACGCCAGGCCGGCCCGGTGTCGCGCCATGACGGTGACGGTGTGCCCGCGAGCGATGCACGTCGTCGCGATCCGGTACGTGCGCGAGTCGAACTCGCCGGTCGACGGCAGCACCAGCACGAGGTGCTGCGGGACGACGGCCGGGGCGTCGGTCATGCGAGCAGCCTGGCGATCGATTCGACCGCGCCGTCGGGCTCGATGACCCGCTCGCGCGCTCGTCGCTCGGCGTCCGCCGCTGCGCGATCAGGCGGCGCGAGTCGATCGAGCGCGTCACGCGCCGCGACCGCGTCGAGCCCGACCAGGACGGAGCTCGCCGCGTCGCCGGCGAGCGTCTCGACCCATTCGGTCGACCCGCGCAGCACGAGGCAGGGCGCGCCCAGCCAGGCGGCCTCACGCTGGACACCGCCCGAATCGGTCAGCACGGCCGCGGCGTGCAGTTGCGCGGCGAGCGAGCTGCGGTATCCCAGCGGCTCGATGACGACCACGCTCGGGTCGAGCGCGATGCCGAGCGCCTCGACCGCCTCGCGCGTACCGGGATGGAGCGCCAGCACCACGGGCCGATCGGCGCGCGCCACAGCCTCCAGCACGCCGACCCAGCCACGGATCGCGTCCGGCTCGCGGTTCTCGGCACGATGCACGGTCGCGAACAGGAACTGACCGGTCTCGAGCCCGAGCCCGGTCGCGTCACGGATCCCCGCGAGGGCGCTCGCGCCCCGGATCTCCCCCAGCGTCCGCGCGGCAAGATCGCGCATCACGTCCCCGACGAGATGCACGCCATCGTCGATGCCCTCGGCCGCCAGGTTGGAAACGGCGGCGGTGGTCGGCGCGAACGACCAGCGCGCGAGGTGGTCGGTGACGACCCGGTTGATCTCCTCGGGCATCCGCCGGTCGAACGACCGCAGCCCCGCCTCGACGTGCGCCAGTGGCACATCCAGCTTCGCGGCGACCAGCGCCGCGGCCAGCGTCGAGTTGGTGTCGCCGTAGACGAGCACGGCGTCGGGCGCGACCTCGCGCAGTGCGACCTCCAGCGCGACCAGCATCCGCCCGGTCTGCTCGGACGCGGTCCCGCCGCTCACCCCGAGCGAGCGATCCGGCTCGCGCAGCCCGAGCTCGCGGAAGAACACCCCGGCCATGCCCTCGTCGTAGTGCTGGCCGGTGTCGATGAAGACCTCGTCGTGGCGCTCGCGAAGGGCCGGCTGCAGCGCGGCCGCCTTGATCAGCTGCGGCCGGGTCCCGACGACGTTCGCGACCCGCATCAGCCGCGCTCCCCGTCGCGAGCCCCGAGCCACGCGACGATCAGGTCCGCGATCCGCTCCCCGGCGTGACCGTCCCACAGCGGCGGGCGCGGCCCGGTCGGACGGACCGGTCCGGCCAGGATCGCCGTCGCCGCCTCGACGACCTCGTCCGGCGCCACCAAACGGTTCGTGCCGTGGCTGACCGTGATCGGCCGCTCGGTGTTGGGGCGCATCGTGAGGCACGGCACGTCGAGGATCGTGGTCTCCTCCTGGATGCCGCCGGAGTCGGTCAGCACGAGCCGCGCGCCGGCGACCAGCGACAGGAACGCGAGGTAGCCGAGCGGCTCGATCACCCGCAGCCGATCGCGATCGCGCAGCCCCGCCGCCTCGAGCGTCGAGCGCCCGCGCGGGTGCAGCGGCAGCACCAGCGGCACGAGCTCGGCCAGCCCGTCGAGGGCCTCGACGACCGCGTGTGCGCTGTCGGCGCCGTCGACATTCGACGGCCGGTGGAGCGTCACGACCCCATACGTGTCGGGCAGCCCGAGCCGGTCGCGCTCCGCGGTCGATTCGAACGCCGATCGATGCGCGAGCAGCGTGTCGATCATCGGGTTGCCCACGAAATGGATGCGCTCCGCCGGTACGCCGGTCGACTGCAGCAGGCCGTCGGCCTCCGGGCTCGTCGTGAACAGCAGCTCGGCGAGCAGGTCGCTGACGATCCGATTGATCTCCTCGGGCATCGATCGATCGAACGATCGCAACCCGGCCTCGACGTGCGCCGAGGGGATCGATCGCTTGGCCGCAACGAGACTCGCCGCGAGCGTGCTGTTCACGTCGCCATACACGACGACCAGCTCCGGGGCGTCCTCGACCCACGCTCGCTCGAGGCCGATCATCGTCGCCGCGGTCTGCTCGGCGTGCGTGCCCGAGCCCACGCCGAGGTACACGTCCGGCGCTGGCAGATCGAGCTCGCGGAAGAAGACGTCGCTCATCCGCTCGTCGTAATGCTGACCCGTGTGCACGACCCGCTGGGCCACGCCGCGCTCGCGCAACGCCCGGATGACCGGCGCCGCCTTGATGAAATTCGGGCGAGCGCCGATGACGTGATCGAGCTGGTGGGACATCGCCGGAGAGTATGCCCGAGCGCGCCTCGCCTATCCTTCGAGCCGATGCCAGAGCTGCGATCGGCGTTCCGCCGCCTCATTGGCCAGTCGCCGGCTGCTGACGAGGTCAAGCCGAAGCGCCACTACCTCGAGGACGCGCAAGAGGGGATCGAGCGGGTCCGCGCGGCCGGCCACGCTCGGCCGATCATCCTCGCGACGTGGCCGTGGGATGGCGAGAACCCGTTCCAGGCGCTGCTGACGCGCCACGCCGAGGAGGCCGGGATCGTGCCGATCGGCATGGACCGCCTCGCCGACCTCGACGACCCGGTCGCGCTGCCGGCATTGCTCGGCCTGCGGACCTCGGAGCACGCGATCGTCGTGCTGCATCTCCACTGGCTGGCCCGCGTGCTGCGCGGCGTCGCGGACGAGACCGAGGGCCTCGAGCGCGTTGCCTCGTTCGTCGCGGCGCTCGACGCGTTCCGGGTCGCCGGGGGTCGCATCGTGTGGACCGTCCACAACGTGCTGCCGCACGACACCGCGTATCCCGCGCTCGACCAGGCGATCCGCGCCGCGGTCGTGTCTCGCGCCGACGTCGTGCACGTGCTCTCCGAAGGGACCGTCGAGGCGGCCGCGGCGAGCTACGAGATCCCGGCTTCAAAGGTGCTGCACGTCCCGCACCCGGCGTATCTCGGCGCGTACCCGGACGACGTCACCGACGGTGACGCGCGTGCGCACTACCGCATCGGCCCCGACGAGGTCGTGTTCGGGTTCGTCGGCAACGTTCGCCCCTACAAGGGCGTCGACGAGCTGCTCACGGCGTTCGAGGCGGTGGCGGCCGATGCCCAGGCCCGACGGCCGGCGATCGACGGTTGCTGATCGCGGGGATGCCAACCGCGGATCCCGAGATCCTCGACGTGCTGGAGCGTGCCAAGCGCGATTCGAACGTGATCATCGACGCGCGGCGCATCCCGGCCGAGGAGCTATCGATCGCGATGCGCGCCTCGGACGTCGTCGTGCTGCCGCATCGATCGTCGCTCAATTCGGGCGCGCTGTTGCTGGCGCTTTCGTTCGGGCGGCCCGGTGATCGCCGCGCGATCGCCTGGGGTGGTCGAGACCGTCGGCGAGGACGCGGCGATCCTGTTCGACCCGGGCGACGTCGCCGGGCTCGAGGCGGCGCTGCGGGACGCCGATCGACTGCTCGGGCCGGAGGCGCGCGACGCGGCGCTCGCGACCGCGCGCCGGTTCGACCCCGACGAGATCAGCCGGACCTTCGCGAAGGCCCTTCGCCAGCGACTGGCATGACGATGACGGCGGGCGCCGTGCTCGAAGCGCTAGACGCGCTCGAGGCCGCCGGCGTCCGTCCCGGGATCACCGGCGGCTGGGGGATCGATGCGCTGCTCCGACGCGAGACGCGGCCGCACGGCGATGTCGACCTGGGGATCGCGTCGGAGTCGGTCTCGGTCGCGATCGACGCGCTGGCGCGCCTCGGCTACGCGGTCGAGCTCGATCAGCCGCCGGCCCGAGTCGAGCTAGCCGGCCCGAACGGTCGGGTCGACCTCCACCCGATCGCCTGGGATGCGGACGGTGCCGGGCGGCAGACCGGTCTCGAGGGCGAGGTCTTCGACTACCCGCCGGGCAGCCTCGACGCGATCGGCGAGATCGGCCGCCGCGAGGTGCGCTGCGGAACGCCGGAGCTGCAGCTCGCCTTCCACAGCCACTACGTCCCACGCGACCACGACCGCCGCGACATGGCGCGCCCTCGCCGAGGAGTTCCGCCTCGAACTGCCGGAGTCGTACCGGCAGACGTGACGTGGCTCCGCGTTTGACGCCCTCGGTCGGGAGGCGCACAGTCGCCGCAGGCGTTGACCATGGATATCCCGACCATCCTGATCGTCTTCGGCATCTCCCTCGTCTTCGTGGTCTTCATGGCCGGCGAGACGACGGGGAAGGGACTCGATGCGTTCGGCGCCGGCTTCCTCCCCTATCGCGAAGCCGGGTGGCCGCGCGGGGTCCAGGAGGGCGAGCCGATCCCCTGGAAGCTGTCGGCGATGACCGAGCGCGGCCTGCCACCGATCGAGCGCGAGGTCCCGCCCGACACCGGCGCCGAGGTCTTCGAGATCGACCCGACCGACCGCAGCCGACGCCGAGCTCACCGGCATCGACCACGGCCACATCAGCCGCGGGAGCTCGATCCGAGACGTCTGACGGGCGGCCTCAGCCGTTCGTCCGGCCGATGCCCCGCCGGCGGACACCGTCGGGCAACGCGAGATCACCCAGGCTGTTTCGCCCGTCGACCACGACGGCGAGATCCGGGAACCAGCTCGCTTCTACCTGGCCCCATCGTGGGTCCGCGGTCTGGGTGACGATCCCGCGGACCCCGGACGCGGAAGAACCCCACGTCCACGGCTCCGCGCCGGTCGCGCGGACCTCGGCGTCCGACAGCAGCGGGTCGTACGCCAGCACACGCGCGCCCGCCGCACGCAAACCCGTGATCAACGGCAGTGCCCGCGAGTAGGCCAGCTCCTTGACGCCATGCCGGTACGTCAGCCCGAGCACGAGCACGCCGGCGCCGTCGAGCGAGCCGAGCGAGTCGCGCACCGCGTCGATCGCGACGTCGACCTGGCCGTCATTCACCTCGCGCGCCCGGGCCACGAGCGACAGCTCCGGCGCCCGATCGAGCAGGAAATGCGGGTAGACCGGGATGCAGTGCCCGCCGACCCCGATCCCCGGCTGGTGGATGTGGCTGTACGGCTGGCTGTTGGCCGCGGCGATCACCTCGGTCACGTCGACGCCGATCCGGTCCGCATACCGGGCGAACTCGTTGGCGAGCGCGATGTTGACGTCGCGGTACGTGGTGTCGGCGAGCTTCGAGAACTCGGCCGCCTCAGCCGACGACATCGCCACGACCTCCGCGTCGAGCACGCTGTCGTAGAAGGCCGCAGCGCGGTCGCGCGACGCTGGCCCAAGCCCACCGACCAGCTTCGGATAGGTCGCGAGGTTGCGGAGCGCCGCGCCGCTGTACAGCCGCTCCGGTGAGAACGCGACGAGGAACCCGTCGTCGCCGTCGACCTCGGCGCGCAGCCCGCTCAGCGCCTCGAGCCGCGGCGCGAACCGACCCCGCGTGTCGCCGACCGGCAGCGTGGTCTCGTAGATCACCAGCGATCCGGCATGGATCCCCGGCCCGATCGCGTCGGTCGCCGCATCCATGTGCCGGTAGTCGGGTCGCGAGTCGGGATCCAGCATCACCGGCACGATCAGCACGACCACGTCGGCCTCGCGCGCCGCGGCGGCGCCATCGGTCGTGGCGCGCAACAGGCCATCCGCGTGGGCGCTCGCGACGAGCTCGGCGAGTCCGGGCTCCTCGTCGACGTGCGATCGGCCCGCATTGATCGCTTCGACCACGCCCTCGTCGATGTCGACCGCGATCACCGACCAGCCATGGGACGCGAACTGTCCCGCCAGCGGCAGCCCCATCTTGCCGGCGCCGACCACGGCCACGACCCCGGCCGTGCCCGGCTCGCCGCGCCACGGGGAAACGCGCCTCGCCGGTCCGTGGCGGCACGGGTTCGGCTCGAGCGCGATCGACCCGCCCGCCAGGTTGGCGGTCGTCGTCGGACGCGAGGTGATCGTCATCGTGCCCGGACGCGGTCCAGCTCGATCGTCCGTCGCTCGCGCGCGGCGCGCAGCAGCGCGTCGGCCAGCAACACCGCCCAGCGGCCGTCCTCGGCGTCGACCACGGGCCGTCCGCCGTCGCGCACCACGGTCAGGAACGCGTCGAGCTCCGCCGCGAGCGGCTCGTGGGTCTCGAGCGGCAGGTCGACCGACTCGCCCTCGAAGGTCGGCGCGTACCCGGCGATCATCCGCGGGTTCGTCGTGTCGATCGAGCGGGTGAACGTCAGCCGCTGCGACAGGTAGTCCAGCTCGAACATGCCTTCCTCACCGACGACCGTCAGCGTCCGGCGCTTGGCCGGCGTCAGCCAGTCGACGTCGATCATCCCGACGGTCCCCGACGGGAACGACAGCAGCCCGAACAGCAGGTCCTCGTGCTCCTCGTGGACCCGCCGGGCGGTCTCGGCCGACACGCGGATCGGTCGCTCGGCGGCGACGAACGAGAGGATGTCGACGTCGTGCGTCGCGAGATCGATGGTCACGCCGACATCGCGGATGCGCGCCGGGAAGGGCCCGGCGCGGCGGCTGGTGATCGCGTAGACGGTCGACAGCCAGCCCGAATCGAGCAATCGGCCCAGCTCCAGCACCGCCGGGTTGAACCGCTCCACGTGGCCGACCTGCAGCGGCACGCCGCTGCTCGCGGCCGCGTCGACGAGGTCGTCGGCCTCGGCTGGCACCGCCGCGAGCGGCTTCTCGACGAGGACCGCGATCCCGCGCTCGAGCGCCGCCATCGCCAGCGGGTGATGGGTCGTCGTGGGCGAGGCGATCACGACCGCGTCGAGCTCCGCCTCGGCGAGCATCGCGAGCGGTTCCGCGTAGCCCTGCGCGCCCGTCGTCGACGCCGCGCTCTCGAGCGCTTCGGCGACCGGATCCGCGACCGCGACGAGCCGGGCGTCGGCATGGGCGGCGAGCAGTCGAAGGTGGTTCCGCCCCATCGTCCCGAGACCGATCAGGCCGACCCGCGCCGGACTCCCGCGACCGATCGGTTGCCAGCCCGCCGTCATCGAGTGGCGGCCCCGACGTGTCGCCCGACCGCCGCCCGCACGGCACCGATCACCGTCTGCTCCTCGTCGTCGGTCAGCGTCGGGTAAAGCGGGATCGACAGCGCGCGACCGGCGATGTGCTCGGTCACGGGCAGGTGCACATCGATGCCACGCTCCAGCACGTACGCCTGGCGATGGACCGGGATCGGGTAGTAGATCGCGGTCGCGACGCCGGCGGCGTTGATGTCCTCGACGACGGCGTCCCGCGCCGGTCCCACGTCGATCGTGTACTGGTGATAGACGTGGGTCCGGTCGGGTGGCGTGATCGGCACGCGGATCGGCAGGTCGGCGAACGCCGCGTCGTAGCGGGCCGCGATCTCGCGCCGGCGCTCCGTCGCCGCCGGGAGCTTGTCGAGCTGACACAGGCCGATCGCGGCGGCGATATCGGTCATGCGGAAGTTGTAACCGAGGATGTCGTGGTGGTAGCGCTGGCGCATGCCCTGGTTGCGGTACAGGCGGATCCAGTCGGCCAGCGCATCGTCGTCGGTGGTGATCAGCCCGCCCTCGCCGGTCGTCATGTTCTTGGTCGCGTAGAGGCTGAACGCTGCAGGCCCGAAGCTGCCGACCTGGCGGCCACGGAACGTCGCGCCATGCGCCTGACAGGCGTCCTCGACGATGGCCAGCCCGTGGCGTTGGGCGATCTCGGTGATCGCGTCCATGTCGGCCGGGAGCCCGAACAGGTGGACCGGCATGATCGCCCGGGTGCGCGGCGTGACCGCCGCCGCCACGCGATCGACATCGATGTCGTACGTCTCTGCGTCGATATCGACGAAGACCGGCGTCGCGCCGGTCGACAGGATCGACGACACCGACGCGTTGAAGGTGTGGCCGACCGTGATCACCTCGTCGTCGGGACCGAGCTTCAACCCCGCGAGGATGCACATGAGCGCGACCGTGCCGTTGCTGACCGCGATCGCGTGGCGCACGCCGACGAACTCCGCCCAGCGCGACTCGAACTCGGTGACCTTGCGACCCCCGGCGAGCAGGCCGCTGCGCATCACCTCGGTAACGGCGGCGATCTCAGGTTCGCCGATGTCAGGCCGCGCGATCGGGATCACCGGGCGACCTCGCGCAGCGTGTCCTCGTCGGCCTCGTATCGATAGCGGCGCCCACAGCGCTCGCAGGACAGCTGCGGGTTCGAGGCGTAGCGCTCGATCTCGGCCGGCGCTGGATCCCCGTCGCCTGCCATCAATCGAGCCCCGCAGGCGCACACCCAACCGATCCGTCGCGCCGGATTGCCGGCGACCAGCGCGTGGCCGGGCACGGGTTTGGTCACGACAGCGCCGGCGCCCACCGTCGCGAACACCCCGACGTCGCAGCCGGCGACGACCACGGCCCCGGCGCCGATCGACGCGCCATGCTCGATCCGGATCGGCGAGAGGTCCCAGTCGGCGGCGTGCGCGAGATCGCCGTCGGCGGTGATGGCGCGCGGGTAGCGGTCGTTGGTGAGGATCGCGCCGGGGCCGATGAACACCCCGTCGGCGAGCGTGACGCCGTTGTAGATCAGCGCCCCGTTCTGGATCTTCGACCGATCGCCGATCACGACGCCGCCATCGATGAACGCATCGCGCCCGACGATGCAATCGGCACCGATCCGCGCGCCGGTGCGGACCTGGGCGCGCTGCCAGATCGCGGTCCCGGGCCCGACCGAGACGCCGTCCTCGAGATCCGCCGACGGGTGGACCCGCGCCGCGGGGTCGATCCCGGCGGTCGCGCCGGACGATGCGGCCGGGTCGATCATCGGCGGCCCCGGCGGAGGACGGCCATCACGACCGCGAAGACGGCACCGAACGCCGCGGCGCCGCGCCAGTCGAGGATCGGTCTGGATGGATCCGTCGACGCGACCGGCGATCACGACGCCGATGGCGCTCGGCTGTCGCACCGTGACGTGGCCGCTCATGATCGAGCCGACCAGCGACTGATCGACGGTCGTCTCGCCGCCCATCACGACGTTCGACATCGACTGGGTCAGCCGGGTCTCGCCGCCGAACGCGGCACCGACCAGCCCGCGATCGATCGATACCTTCTCGCCCTGGGCGAGCCCGATCCCGCCCTGGCTGACGGCGATGTCGGTCGCCTGCGCCCGACCGATCCCGCCCTGCGTGATGTCGATCGCATCGGCATAGGCCAGCGACATCCCGCCCTGGTTGACGCTGATCGAGCCCGCCTCAGCCGTGTGGAGGCCGCCCTGCGTGATCTCGATCCGATCGGCCTTGGTCGCCTCGGTGGTGGGTTCCGCTCCCGGCCCGACGGGCTTCGGCGCCGCGGGACGCTTGCGCTTCGGCGTCGGCGTCGGGCGACTGGAACGGTCGGGTCGTCGTCGGTCGTCGATGAATGGGCGGTCATGTCCGGGTTCCCCTCACGCGTTGGCGCATCCGTCCAGCATCGATCGATGCGGTCCGCGCTGAGCGTACCGCCACGCCGACGACGTTGCGCACGTCTCTAGGCTATCCTGCCGCGGTTCGCGATGAGGCCGAGATGACGGGACGGCAGAGGGGGCAGACCCAGATGGCGCGACGACGACCGGGCCGGGGACGGTCCGTTGCTCTCGTTGCATTGACGGTTGCCGGGCTGGGCGGCATCGGTATCGGCGTGCTCGCCGCCGGGGCGGTGACGCCGTCCGGTAGCCCGCGCGCGAGCCTGGCTGTCGTCCCGTCGTCGTCACTCGGGTCGGAACCGACGCCCAGCCTGAGCCCTGGCGCCACGCCGACGCCAACGGCAACACCGACCCCCGTGCCGACGCCGACCCCCGTCCCGACACCCACGATGGTCCCGGCGCCGCTGACCGGCCGGATGGTCCGCGAGGACATCGCCCAGCGCCATCCGATCGCGGTGATGGTCGACGACCAGCGGGATGCACGCCCACAGTCCGGCTTCAACGATGCAGCCGTCGTCTGGCAGGCCCCTGCCGAAGGCGGGATCCCGCGCTACATGCTGATCTTCCAGGACCGCGTCCCGCCGTCCGTCGGACCGGTGCGCAGTTCCCGCCAGTACTACATCGCGTGGGCCGCCGAGTGGAAGGCGATGTACGCCCACGTCGGTGGTTCGCCGCAGGCGATGGCGACGCTCCGCGCGCAGGGTCGCGGGCAGCTCGTCTACAACGCCGACGAGTTCCGCTGGGGCGGGGTGTACTTCCATCGCACGCAAGGACCGCTTCGCACCGCACAACGTCTACTCGGCCGGCAAGGAGCTGCGGGCGCTCGCCAAGCGCCTCGGCGCCAAGGACGGGCCGATCAAGGCGGCATGGCGGTTCGCGCCGGATGCCGCGCTGGACCGACGGCCGAAGGGCGGCCGGATCACGGTCGTGTACAGCTGGAACACGATCGACTACCGCTACGACCGCGGCGTCGAACACATACCTGCGCTCGGTCACCGGCGAGGCCAAGCAGATCGACCGCGGCACCAACAAGCGGGTCGCGCCGAAGAACGTGGTCGTGATGGTGATGTCGTTCGGGCCGCTCAACGACGGCAGCAAGAAGCATCGACTCGAGGCGCAGTACGTCGGGCAAGGGCACGGCCTGGATCGCGACCAACGGCAAGACCATCAAGGGCACGTGGCGCAAGCGCTCGATCACCGACCCGACGCGGTTCTACGACGCGGCCGGCAAGCGCGTCACGCTCACGATCGGCCAGACCTTCATCCAGGTCATGCCGAGGGGCTCGCGGATCGTCATCAAGGACGGCAAGGTGCCGCCGCCCGAGGCGCCGCCGATGCCCGCGTACCTGCAGGCCAAGCAGCGCCTCTAGCGGCTCTCGGGCGCGGCGGCGGTCAGGCGCGGCGGCCGACCTCGGCGTAGATCGCCCGCACGTCGCGCGCGACGTCGGCCCAGGTCCTCGCTGTCGCGGCGTCACCGGCTCGCTCCCTCGCGGCATCGACGAGACCGTTCCGGACGGACCCGTCGCTCCACGCGGTCGTGATCGCCACGGCAAGCCGTGCCGGGTCGCGCGGCTCGACGAGGATCCCGGCCGTGCCGACGATCTCGGGGAGTGCCCCGACGGCCGACGCGACGACCGGGACGCCGGCCGCGATCGCGTCGAGCGCGCCAATCCGCTCGACTCGGAGATCATCGGGAGGACCGCGCCGCGCGAGGCGGCGACGATGGCGGCCGCGTCCTCGACCGGCATCGTCGGCGCGTACACGAGGTGGTCGCCGGCCCCGACCCTCGCCGCGATCCTGGCGAGCGCCGCGCGATCGTCGGGCGTCGTGTCGAGGACCAGGATGCGCGGCGGCCAGTCCGCGTCCGCACCGACGTCGTCGGGTCGCTCGGTTCGGGCGAGACGGGCCAGCGCCGCGAGCATGGTCGCCGCGTCCTGGCGGACGTCGTGGCGGCCGGGATAGACCAGGTATCGATCGTGGAGACCCAGGCGCGCGACGGTCGCCCGCGCCGCGGCGGCGCGCTTGCCGAGCGCTGCGGGCCCGGCCGCGTACGCCGCGCGTGGGGCCAGCGGCACGACCCTGACCCGATCGCGTCGCAGGTGGAGGAGGCGCCGCGCCGATCCAGCGACCGCGTCGGTTCCCACGAGGACCGCTGCGGCATCGCGCAGGAGGCGTGCCCGCAGCCGCTGCCCGAACCGCGACGCGAGGCTTCGCTGGAAGGCACCCGGCAGCTCCCACGGGGCGAGGTCGAGCAGCGTCACGACGGTCGGCAGGCTCGAGGCGATCGGGAGACCCCCGCCCGCGGTGTGGTAGACGCCACCGGCGGCCCCACGGTCCTCCGCCCGCCAGGCGGCACCGAGCGACGCGCCACGCAGCACGAACGGGTCGACGGTCAGCGCCGCCGAGCGCAGGAGCCGGGTCGGCGGCAGCAGCCGTCGCCCGATCACCTCGAGATGCTCGTAGCGCTTCGTCGGGTCGTCCTCGTCGCTGGCGAGCAGGAACGCGAACGACTCGCCCGGGCTCGGATCGGCGTCGAACGCCCCGAGGAGCCCGTCGAGGTACGCGGCCGTCCGCGGCGCCCGGGTCGGTTCCTGCAGGGCGCGCACGTCCATGACGACGCGCATGCCGGGTGCCGGATGGACGGCGGCCCCGGCTCCGAGCGTCACGTCGGCTGCCGTCGCCCCCGCCATCGGGCGGTCAGCTCCTCGACCCGGAGCTGGACGACGACCACGAACGCCTCGACGACGATCCGCCGCGACATCTTGCTCTGCCCGACCCGCCGGTCGTGGAAGGTGATCGGCACCTCGCGGACCCGCGCGCCGGCGCGCGACGCCCGGAACGTCATCTCGATCTGGAACACGTAGCCGCCGGCGTGGACGCCGTCGAAGGGCACCGCCGCCAGCGTCGTGGCTCGCCACGCCTTGAAGCCCCCGGTCAGGTCGTTCGGGCTGAGCCCCAGGACGACGCGCGCGAACAGCGATCCGCAGCGGGAGATCAACCGGCGACCGATCCCCCAGTCGACCACGCCGCCGCCCTTCGTGTAGCGCGACCCGATGACGAGGTCGGCCTCGCCGCGTTCGACCGGTGCGACGAGCGACGGCAACGTGGCCGGATCGTGGCTGAAGTCGGCGTCCATCTGGACGACGATGCCGGCACCGCCGGCGAGGGCCACGGAGAACCCGTCGAGGTAGGCCCGCCCGAGACCCTGCTTCGCGGCCCGATGCCGGACGCGGACGCGCGGGTCGGCCGCCGCCAGCTCGTCGGCGATCTCGCCGGTCCCGTCCGGCGACGAGTCGTCGACCACGAGGATCGTGGCGCCGGGGAGTGCCTCGAGGATGGCCGCGACGAGCGGCCGGATGTTGTCCGCCTCGTTGTAGGTCGGAACGACGACCCAGATGCTGGCGTTCCCGGAGGGTGGGTGCATGGCGAGCCGCAGTCTACCGGCGCGTCACTGGCCGAGGCTGCGGTACAGCAGCGCGGCCATCTGCTCGCGGCTGATCGCCTGGCCCGGGCAGAACCGGCGCGGGCCACAGCCGCCGGTCAGCCCGGCCCGTGCCATGGCGTTGATGCTGCTCTCGCCGCTCAGCCCGTCGTCATCGTCGAAGTAGTCGGTCGTCGCCGCGGGCAAGTGGAGGGCGCGCGCGAGGAATTGCGCCATCTGGGCGCGCGTCACGATCCGGTTCGGGCAGAACCGGCGCGAACCACAGCCGCTGGTCAGGCCCGCCCGCGCCATCGCGTTGACGCTCGCCTCGCCGGTCAGGCCGTCGTCGTCGTCGAAGGCGTCACGTGTCGCCGACGGGAGGTGCAGGGCGCGTGCCATGAACTGGGCCATCTGGATCCGCGTGACCCGGGCACTCGGACAGAAGCGGGTCGCCGAGCAGCCGCCCGTGACGTCCTCCATGTACAGCCACTCGATGGCCGGCACGAAGCGCCGCACGTCGGTGAACGGGATGAGCCTGGTCGTCACCCGAACCCCGTAGCGGCCCAGCAGGACCGAGCCGCCGAAGCCGACCGATGGGTTGGCGTGCGTCGCCCCGGCGATCGTGCCGACGAGCGTGAGGTAGTACGCGCCGTTCCTGACGCGGGCGCCACCGACCCTGCCGTCCCAGCCCCACACCCGCGTGCCGGCGGCCAGCGGGTTCATCGGCACGACCCCGACGCCCGAGCCATCGGCGCGGTACACGCGCAGCTCGAGCGCGTCGAGATCGACCGCGTTGGTCCAGCGCAGCTTCAGCTTGTCGTAGCGCCCGTCGCCGTTGGGCGAGAACGAGCGGTGCTTGCGCGCCGCGATCGATGCGCCGAGGCTGCGCGCGCCGGTGTTCCCGAACGTCAGGCCGGTGAGGCGACCAGCCACGCGGGTCTGGTGCGGACCGGGCGCCGGCGTGACGTAGTCGGTGGCACCGGAGCTCGTCGGGATCCAGGCATCGTCGTGGGTGGTGCTCGACGCCGGCCAGTCGCGCAGCGCGCCATCGATGCGGTACCAGGTCAGGCCATCGGCGACGACCGGCCCGCCGGTGATCGCGACGAGGCTGCCCGAGTTGACCGCCCCGAGTCGGGCGGCCGTCGTGGTCGGGTTGGTTCGGAGCTCAAGCCCGTCCCGCCGGACCGCCCCGAACCCGCCGACGCGGAGATCGTTGCCCGGGAACCCGGCCGGGACAGCCACCCAGGCACCGAGGTTGCCCTTGACGTCGCGCGCCCGGACCCGGAACGAGTAGCGTCGGCCGTCGCCGCCGGGGAACAGCCCCGCCGACGCCTTGGTCCGGCTGAGCCACGTGGTCCACGCGCCGCCATTCGTCGAGACCTGGAGGTCGTAGCTGTGGATCGAGCTGTCGTCCGAGCCGCTCCAGCGCACGACGAAGCCCGGGCTCGTCTGGCTCGTGGCGAGGCGGGTGATCCACGACCGCGGTGGGGTCGTGTCGGTGACGAACTTGGCCTTGATCGCCGCCCACAGCTCGGGTCGCGTCCCGTCGTAGCCGAGTGCCCAGATCCCGGCGCCGCGGAGCCGATAGCCGTTGACCAGGTCGTACTTGGCGCGCAGCGCGGCCGCGTCGTCCATGTACAGCTGTCGCCACGAGGTCACGCAGCCATATGTCGCGGTGCAGTTCTCGCGCTGGTAGGCCGTCCAGGCGACGCCCTCGCGGGCATCCCAGCGGCGACCGTTGTCCTGGAGGACGCCGATCGCGGTCCCGTAGACGACCGCGGTCGAGCCGCCGGTCTTCGCGCTGCTGGTGTTCGCGGCGTTGAGGCGGTCGCTGTTCGTCGACCAGGCACGGCCGTAATACGGCACGCCGAGGATCAGCTTCGATGGTGACACCCTGGCCCGGTAGGCGCGGATCGTGTCGGCCACGTCGTACCGGGTGCCGCCGATCGGGGCGATGGCGCCGACCGGGCTCGACCCGGACGTGCGGTAGTCGTAGCCCATGATGAAGATCGCGTCGGCGCCGCCGGCCGCGGTGGCCGACTCGATCGGGTAGTTGCCGATGTAGCCGGTCGTATCGAAGGTCACCTGGTAGCCGCGGTGGATCGCATCGAGCTCGGACCGGACGCGTCGCACCAGCGCCGTGAACTCCGCCTCGTAGCCGGAGGCCAGCGGCTCGAAGTCGAGGTTGACCCCGTCGGCACCGCGCGCTCGGACGGTCGCCGCGATCTGGCGGGCGAGCGTCGCTCGCGCGCCGGGGCTCCCCAGCAGCGCCTTCTGCTTGGTCTTCCCACTGGTCGTCCAGGCGAAGCTCTGCACGGTCAGGACGACCCGGGTGTGGTTCCGATGCGCGGCGTTGATGACGTTCGTGAGCTGGGCGCTCGTCCAGCCGCTCCAACCGACCGTGGTCGCACCGCTGGCGCTGGTTCGCTCGAGCGTGCCGTTGGCGGCAGCACCGACGCCGAAGTAGGCGATCGTCGAGAGCTTCGAGAAGTCGAGCGTCGTCGACGGATCGGTCAGCTCCCAATACGGGAGGAACCCGAAGATCTCCTTGCGGAGACCGCGCGCGGAGACCTTGGCGGTGAGCTCGACGGTCGCGGGCTGGGCGAGCGTCGACAGGGATGACGGTTCGGCTGCGACGACGTCGTCGGGATCGACCATCGGGCTGTCCGGCGCGGCGCGACCGGTCGACCGGAGCGCGCGTCCGCTGGCTGGCGCCGGCGGGGAGCGACCGCGGCGGCGCGCCACCGATCGACCAGCGATCGCCGGAGCTCGGGCTGAAGCCGACCGTGACTCGATCGCCCGCGGGCAGGTCGAGGACGTCGTTCGCGTGCGCCCGCGCGTCCTCCCAGTGGATCGAGGACGGCAGGCCGGTTGGATTGGCTGGTGCGGCCGTCGCCGTCGCCGTCACCGCCGGGGCCGTCTCACGGACGGCCGCCGCCCCGACCGGCAGCGCGCCCGTGGCCACCACGAGGGGCATCGCGAGCGCGATCGGCAGCAGCAGTCGACGGCGAAACACGGGCAAGGCGATCCTCTTCGCGACGGGGCGGCCACCATAGGTCGGCCTCGATCGCCCGAACAAGGCGACGAAGGTCCGGCGGCCGACTGGTACGGAGTGGTGCGGGGCGGTCCGGGGCGGTCGCGCGCCGCCGTCCCAGCCGCCGGGCTCAGGCCGGCTTGAACGCCCGGACGAGGAACGCGGCCATCTGCTCGCGGGTCACGGCCTGGTCGGGGCAGAAGGAGCTGCCGCCGCAGCCACCGGTGAGCCCGGCCTGAGCCAGCGCGTTGATCGACGTCTCGAGTGTCGAGCCGTTGTCGTCGGTGAACCAGTCCTTGGTCGCCGGCGGGATGTTCAGCGCGCGGACCAGGAACGCCGCCATCTGCGCCCGGCTCACCGGGTCGTCGCGGCAGAAGCGCTTCGGCGCGCAACCGCCGGTGATCTCGGCCTCGGCGATCGAGTTGATGGCTGCCTCATGGGTCAACCCGTCGTCGTCATCGAAGTAGTCGGTCGACGTTGCCGGCAGGTGCATGGCCCGGGCCAGGAAGCTCGCCATCTGGCCGCGACTCACCGCGGTTCGCGGGCAATAGCGGTTCGCCGCGCAGCCACCGGTGATGCCCTGGTCGTAGATCCACTGGATCGACGAGACGAACGACGAATCCCACAGGTCGTCGAAGATGAACTGGACCGGATACGTGCCGGGAGGCGCCGGCGGCGCGACGGGCGCCGTGCCCTCGCGCACGTTGGCCGTTGTCGTCGCCGGGTTGCCGACGAACGAGCGGTAGTAGCCGCTGGTCGTCGTGTCCGGGTCCATCAGCGCCGTCATGCCCGGCGTCCGCGACGAGGCGAACCCGAACTCGTGCCCGTGGAAGTTCGGCTGGGTGCGCCACAGGTCGGCGAGGGTTTGGGTCCCGTCGCCCGTGAACAAGGCGTGCAGGTAGTCGACCGGGCCTCGGTGCCCATCGGCGATCACCGCCGCGACACCGGCCTTGAGGAAGCCCGCGCCGTAGTTGTCGACCCGCTGTTTGGCCACGGACCTGGTCGGCGCGGCGTGGCCGGGCTCGGAGTTGCCCGACGCATAGCACAGGTGGTGGAGCAGGATCAGCGCGCCCGGCGCCAGGTCGAGCGTCGAGACCGACGGCTCGCCGTAGTACTTGGTGTTCGCATCGCCGTTGCCGGCTTGCGCGTTGAGCCCGAACCCGTCCTTGGTCGTGTAGTAGGCGTCGTTCGAGTACGGGCTGGGCCAGCCGTTGCCGTGACCGAAGTAGATCACGACGTTCGCCCCGACCACGGCGCTCTTGACGGCCGACCACGTCGCGTTGGGGCTGTACACCTTGCGGACGTCAGAGGTGTACTTGATCGCCTCGGTGTACGCGGCGTCGGCGTCCTGACGGTATTCGCTCGTGGCGCTGTGGGTCGGGCCGACGATGATCACGACCTTCGTCGGCTTCGGCGGCGCGCCGTCGGCGAGGACCGGGGCGGCCGAAACGAACGCTCCGAACAGGAGCGTGAGGACGAGCGTGACGAAGGCGAACGGTCGACGCACCGGGGCTCCCGTGAGCTGGGGGCTGTAGGGTCGAGACAAGGGTCCGCCGACCGTGCGTCACGCACCATCGCGGGATGGTCCCGAGCGGATTAGCCCCATCGGGAATCGGAGCGGGGACGTCGAGTGTTCCGGGGTGCGGTCCGGGGCGGTGGATCGCCCCGTCGACCGGTGCCGCGGGGTTAGCGATCCGCGCGGAGGCGCTCCACCAGATCGGCCAGCGGCGGGTTGCGCCGGTCCCGCTCGGACAGGATCGGGCGCCGGTCCGACGTGCTCTGGATCGACGGCCACGCCACGGCCGCCAGCGGGTCGTCCCAGGCGAACCCCAACTCATCGCTGCCGTCGTAGGCGTTCGTCACGAAGTAGACGAGCTCGAGCGGCTCCAGGGCCAGGAACCCATGCGCGACCCCTACCGGGATGTCGACCCAGCCGTCCTCGCCGAGCTCGCGCGTCTCGACGACCGGTCGATCGCCGCCGGCAAGCATCGGTCGGACGTCGACCAGCGCTACGAACGCCCTGCCCGTGGCGACCACCCAGTGGTCGAACTGGCGCCGATGCAGGTGCAGACCGCGCAGCACCCCGGCGGCCGAGGTCGACAGATTTGCCTGGACAAACCGCGGATCGTCGCCTCCGGCTGCACCCGCCGAGTGCCGGGTCGATCGCGCCGAAGGTGTCCTCCCGCCACAGCTCGCGGAACGAGCCGCGCTCGTCACCGTGGCGCTCGATGGCGCCGTACCGGACGCCGGGCAGCAACGACGGCCGAGACGACGGGGAACGATCGAGGCTCATTGGGCGGTTGCCGCCAGCGCTCGGCGCAGCGACGGGGCGTAGTCGGCCATCGCATCGCGCCAGTCGCGTATCGGCTCGCCGGACGGCAGCGGCGTCGGCGCGAGCACGCCCCAGGCGGGCGGCGTGGACGCGCGTTGCCAGGTGGATCCGGGGACCTCCTCGGTCACGACGTCGACCCCGAGGCGCCCGATGACGTCGCGTGCCCACTCCGCTCGGGACGCGATCCCCGCCCCGACCAGGTGATGGATCCCCCCGAGGGCGTCCTCCGCGAGGAGCTCGACGATCGCGTCAGCAACGTCAGCGGCGTAGGTCGGCGTGCCCCACTCGTCCCCGACGAGGCGAAGCGGCTCGCCGGCCGCCGCAGCCCGACGCGCGGCCTCCACGATCTTGCGCGGAAAGTCGGCGCCCGGCGGCCCATAGAGCCACGACGTCCGCGCGATCCCGACGGTCCCGCGCCGGTTCACGTAGGCGGCCTGCGCGACCCCCTCGGCCGCGGCCTTCGAGGCGCCGTACGGGTTGGCGGGCTCGATCTCGTCTTGCGGTCCGTACGGCCGCCGGTCGGTCCGGGTGCCGTCGAAGACCTCGTTGGTCGAGATGACGAGGAGGTCGATGCCCCGCGTGGCGCAGCCGATCGCCAGGATGCCGGTCGCGACGCCATTCCGGCGCAGCGCCAGCTCCGGGTCGCGGGCGCAGCCGTCGACGTCGGTCCAGGCGGCGGTGTGGACGACCACCTCGGGCCGATCGCGGTCGAGCGTCGCATCGACGCCGTGGGGTGCATCGAGATCGAAGTCCGCGCGGGTCCAGGCGGCCGGCCCCGCCGGCCCGGTGAACGGCGCGTCGGCCAGCGCCCGTACCAGGGCACTCCCCAGCCGACCCGTGGAGCCCGTGACCGCGACGCGCATCAGGTCGCGCTGCGCAGGCGCGCCCCGTACTGCCGCTCGTAATAGGCGTCCCAGTCACCCGAGCGGGCGGCCCGCCACCACGGCTCGTTGGCGAGGAACCAGTCGATCGTCGCGGCGAGCCCGTCCTCGAACGAGGTCGCCGGCTGCCAGCCGAGCGCGGCGAGCTTGGACCCGTCCATCGCGTAGCGCCGGTCGTGCCCGGGCCGGTCCTCGACGTGGCGGACCAGCGACGACGGCTTCCCGAGCCGCTCGAGGAGCAGCGCGACCGTGTCGCGGTTCGCCATCTCGGCGCCACCCGGGATGTTGTAGGTCTCGCCGGCGACGCCGTGGCGGAGCACGTGGTCGATCGCGGCGGCGTGATCGGCGACGTACAGCCAGTCGCGCCGCTGCATGCCGTCGCCGTACAGCGGCAACGGCTGGTCGTCGATCGCGTTGGTGACGAACAGCGGGATCAGCTTCTCCGGGTGGTGGTACGGCCCGTAGGTGTTGGAGCCGCGGGTCACGACCGCGTCGAGCCCGTGCGTCACGACGTAGGTGCGGACGAGCAGCTCGCCGGCCGCCTTGGCCGCGGCGTACGGCGAGCGCGGGGCGAGCGGATCGTCCTCTCGCGAGGCGCCGGTCTCGACCGAGCCGTACACCTCGTCGGTCGACACCTGGAGGAAGCGCGGCCGATGCGCGGCGAGCAGGCAGGCGTCCATCAGCACGTGGACGCCGATCACGCCGGTCCGCAGGAACGCCTCGGGATCGAGGATCGACCGGTCCACGTGCGACTCGGCGGCGAAGTTGACGACGGCGTCCGCGTCGTCGACGAGCGGCCCGACCACCTCCGCGTCGGCGATGTCGCCCTGGACGAAGCGGAACCGCGCGGCCAGCTCGGGATCGTCGCGGACCTGGGCCAGGTTGGCTTCGTTGCCGGCGTAGGTCAGCTTGTCGAGCACCGTGATGCGGGTGCCGTCGCGTCGCGCGAGGACGTCCCGCACGTAGCACGACCCGATGAAGCCCGCGCCGCCCGTGACGAGCAGGCGATCGAAGGACCGGGCGGTCATGCCAGGGGCCGCTCGACCGGCGGGGCGAGGTGACCGGCGTCGTGGTCGTCGCGGGCGAGCTCGGCCGCACGTAGGAGGCTCGGCACGGTGCCTGCGTCGGTCCAGTGGCCCTCGTAGACCCGGGTGAACAGCCGGTCGTCGGGGATGTAGTGGTTGAGCACGTCGGTGATCTCGAACTCGCCGCGACCGGAAGGAGCGAGCTGGTCGATGACCGCAAATGCATCCGGGCGGAGGAAATACACGCCGATCGGGATCAGGTCGCTCTTGGGGTGCGCGGGCTTCTCCTCGAAGCCGAGGACGCGACCGGTCTCGTCGAGCTCCGCGACGCCGAACCGCTGCGGATCCGGCACGCGGTACAGCAGCGTGCCGGCACCCGCGTCGCTCGATTCGAACTCGCCGGCGATGTCCGCGAGGTCGGGGCCGCGCAGGATGTTGTCGCCGAGCACGCAGCAGAACGCATCGGCGCCGACGAAGTCGCGGGCGAGACCGATCGCGTGGGCGATGCCGTGGGCCTCGGCCTGGTAGCGGTACGTCAGGTTGAGCCCGAAATGCGCCCCGTCGCCGAGCAGCTCGACCACGTCACCGACGCTCTTGCCGCCGACCACGACCATCACCTCACGGATGCCCATCCCGGCCAGCGTCTCGATCGGGTAGTAGATCATCGGCCGGTCGTAGATCGGCAACAGGTGCTTGTTGGTCACGATCGTGAGCGGGAACAATCGGGTCGCGGTCCCGCCGGCGAGCACGATGCCCTTCATCGCGGCGAAGGGTAGCAGGGGCATCGAGCGCACAGTTCCGTTCCCCGTCCCCACTCGTTGCGCTCGCCGTTCCGCCGCGTCCCGCCGCATTCACCGCTCAGCGGTGCTACTAGGGGACGGCCGATCCGCGGGTCAACGATTCCACCGGCCAGCGACGACAAACGACCACCATTCCGCCCTTCAGCCGCCGCCAGCACCTCCGGCAGGTGGAAACGACGCGCACAGGCTCCCGTAGCACCGCCGGCCGACGGTCGCCGGTAGGCCGTTGCGCCAGATAAGTGTGGGTCGAGCGACGCTTGCCAGAATCCTGGGATGTCGACCCGTGACCGCCGCCTCGACCGGGCGATCGTGCTGGCGGATGAGATCGCGAGGGCCGCCACGGCGGAGTTTCGCCTCGCACGCAAGGCCAGCGGATTGAGCCGTGCTGAGGCGGGCCGCCCGGTGGGCATATCGCCGAGCCAGGTCGATCGGTTCGAGCGCGGCGAACTCGAGCACATCAGGATCGACCAGCTCTGCCGGCTCAGCCTTGCGGTCGGTCTCGTTCCGAGCGTTCGCTTCTATCCAGATGCGGACCCGGTACGAGATATCGCGCAGATCCGCCTGCTCGGCCGCCTACGCGATCGCCTCGCGACGACTATCCGGTGGCGGACCGAGGTGCCCCTCCTCGGGGTCACGGACGCTCGCGCTTGGGATGCCGTCGGCGATGGGCACGGGTGCGTTGACGCGTTTGAGGCCGAGACCCGCCTGGCGGATCTGCAAGCAATCGAGCGCCGTGTCCTCCGAAAGTTCAGGGATGATCCCAGCGTGCAACACGTCGTCCTGGTCATCGCTGAGACCCGGGCCAACCGTCGTGTCCTGGCGATCGCGCGAGACGCGCTGCGCGGCAACTTCCCGCTGGACACGCGAGCCGCCCTCGCCAACCTCGGCGCCGGCCGCTGTCCTGGAGCGAACGCGATCGTGGTGCTCTGACACTGGGTCGTCGCCAGGCGGTGCTACCGGAGCTCGTGCGCGTTGTTTCCACCGGCCGGCGGTGGAGGCAGCGGCGGACCCCGCGAAAACGTGTCGCATTTCGTCGCCGAGCGGTGCAGGCAACGACGCGAAAAGCTGTCGTCCGTCGGTAGCACCGCTGGGCGGTGAAAGGTGCGTGGATGCGGAGGGAGCCGGGCGGGGAGCTTGGACCGGCGGCCCGGCGAGCCGCCCTACGGCTTTGGTGTCGTGCGCGGCGTGGCGCCCGGACGAGGTGACGCCGGGAAGCACGGCTGCTCGCCCTCGGGCAGCGTGCCGCCGCCGGTCGTCGGCGTGCAGTCGACCGGTTGCTCGGTGATCGGCGGGAGCCCGCCCTCGTAGTCGAGGATCACCAGCACGTACTCCAGCTTGGTGAGGTCCGCCGCCGGCTGCAGGTACGCGGTCTGGACGACCGCGTTGGCGTCACGCCGGACATCGACCACCTGGCCGATGAGCAGGCCCTTCGGATACGGCGATCGGACGCCCCCGCCGATCTCGATCCCGGCGCTCACCACCTCGTCGCCGAGCTCGATCTTCTCGCCGGCATCGATCTGCTCCATGACCAGCACGCCGCCGAGCTGGCCGACGACCTGCCCCGTCCCGGCGCTCGACACGAACTGGCCGATCACGGTCGAGGAGCCGTCGGTCATCAGCACGACGGTCGCGCTGTCCGGCCCGACCGCGGTGACCCTACCGGCGAGCGCGCCACCGCCCGCGACGACGACATCCCCGACCTTGATCCCGGCATTCGTGCCCTTGTCGATGCCGATCACGCGGCGGAACTCCGACAATTCGCGCGAGATCACGTTCGCGGCAGCCGTCTGAAAGTCGAACCCGGCGCGGAGCTGCAGCAGGTCCGTGAGCAGCGCGTTCTCGCGGGCGATCTCCTGGAGTCGAGCATTCTCGGCGGCAAGCCGGTCGTTCTCGGAATGGAGCGAGCCGTTGTCGACGCGCAGGCGATCGATCTCGGAGATCGCCGCCCCGATCGAGGCGACACCACCGGCCACGTTATCGAGTGCCCCCTGGATCGGCCGGAAGGCGAAGCCGATCCCGTTCTGCACCTCGCGCAGGTAGGGGTTCGTCGAGAACGCCATCAGCACGACGCTGACCGACACCAGGACCGAGAAGGCGATCGTGCGGCGGCGGGTGGTGCGGTTGGTCAGGATGGTTGCCATCGAAGTCCGATCATCGGCCGGCGGTCAAGGGACCGTCGAGCTTCGCCTCGTCAGCGCGGCGGCCGCGAGTACGTCTCGGCGACGAGTACGCGATCCATGCTGTCGAGCTCCTCGAGCACGATCCCGGTTCCGCGGACGACACAGGTGAGGGGGTCGGTCGCGATGTGGACTGGCATCTGCGTCGCCTCGGCGATGCGCCGGTCGAGGCCGGCCAGCAGCGCCCCGCCACCGGCGACGACGATGCCCTGGTCCATGATGTCGGCCACGAGCTCCGGCGGCGTCTCCTCGATCGTGTCCTTGACCGTGTCGACGATCTGGGCGACGGAGGGCTCGATGGCCTCGCGGATCTGGTCGGCACCGACCTCCACGCTGCGCGGCAAGCCGGTGAGGAGGTCGCGGCCACGGAGCGTGACCCGCTGCGCGTCCCACTCGCCCGGGTAGGCCGACCCGATCGCGATCTTGATGTCCTCCGCGGTCCGCTCGCCGAGGAACAGGTTGTACTCGCGCCGGGCGAACGTGACGATGTCGCCGTCCATCTCGTCGCCGCCGATCCGGATCGAGCGGCTCACGACGATGCCACCCAGCGAGATGACCGCCACTTCAGTCGTCCCGCCGCCGATGTCGACGATGAGGCTGCCCGACGGCTCGCTCACCGGCAGCCCGGCACCGATCGCCGCGGCCATCGGCTCCTCGATCAGCCGCGCCCAGCGGGCTCCGGCGTTGAGGGCGGCGTCGCGGACGGCGCGCTTCTCGACCTCGGTGACGCCCGACGGGATGCCGAGGAGCATCCGTGGCCGCGGGATCAACCCGATTCGATCGTGCACCCGGTTCACGAAGTACTTGATCATCTGCTCGGTCACGTCGAAGTCGCTGATGACGCCGTCGCGCAGCGGCCGGATCGCGATGATGTTCGCGGGCGTCCGACCGACCATCCGCTTCGCCTCGGCACCGATCGCCAGGACGCGCTTCGTCTTGGCGTCGATCGCGACCACCGACGGCTCGCTCATCACGATCCCGCGATCCTTCACGTGGACGAGCGTGTTGGCGGTCCCGAGATCGATGCCGATGTCGCGGGAGAAGAGGCCCATCAGGCGGTCGAGCATGGTCGGGGGAGGGTCCTCGTGAGGTTCGCAGGAATGTCGTGGCGGAAGGCCGGGCCGGGATCGTGGCCGGGTCAACGCGCGGGAGCAGCCGAGTTCGGCCGGACAGGCCCGCGCAGTCTACCAGAGGCCCCCGTTCGGGCCGGAATGCCGGGATCGGGGTGCGTCCGCGCGGTCACGCGCCCTTCCCGAGGGGCCTGGTGTGCCTCGCCCCGACGAGGCACGCTTCGCGGCGACGAGCCCGCCTCACGCGGACGACCTGCTGTTATCCGCCGGACGAATGAGAAAACGGTTCGCACGCCCGCTCTCCTGCTGGATATCCGTGTGGCGAATGGGCGACAGGCGATTCGGCGCGATTCGGCCTCGCCGAGCCGCTTCTGCCTCCAAGCTATTCGCCTCAAGGATGAGCAGCAGGCGACGCGACTGGAAGAGGCAGCTACGGCGCCGGCGGGCTCGGCCGATCGAACGACACGCCGCGATCCCGCAGCGAGACGTAGGCGTCGTGGCCGATCACGAGATGGTCGAGCAACGCGATGTCGAGCAATCGACCGGCGGCCAGCGCCTCCGCGGTCAGGTGCAGGTCGTCGGGTGACGGGGTCGGGTCACCGCTCGGGTGGTTGTGCACGAGGATCACGCCCGCCGCGTTGAGCCGGACGGCGTCACGGAACAGCTCGCCGACCCGGACCAACGACGCGGACACGTTGCCCTGGTAGACCGTCGACACGCGCAGGACGTGGTTCTTCGTGTCGAGGCTGACGACCCGCAGCTCCTCGCGCTCGAGGCGACCCATCTGCAGGATCAGTCGATCGGCCAGGTCGCGCGGTCCGCGGATCGACCAGCGGTTCGACGGCCAATCCGCGAGCAGTCGCCGGCCGAGCTCGAAGGCCGCGACCAGCTGGGCGGCCTTCGCCGCGCCGATGCCAGGGAGCGCCGCGAGCTCCAGCTCGCTTGCCCGAGCCAGCCCCGGCAGACCGTCGTGCGCCGCCAGTGCATCGGTCGCGATGTCCACCGCCGATCGGCCGCGGACGCCACTCCCCCACAGCAACGCGATCAGCTCCGCGGAGGTCAGCCCGCCGGGCCCGCGCAGGGCGAGTCGCTCGCGAGGACGCTCCGCGGGGGGCAGCTCGCGGATCGTGTGGCCGGCGGGCTGAGCCGGGACGGTCGGTTCGAGCATCACGGTCTCCACGAGCGAGCGGCGGGTAGGCGCCCCGAGGCCCGGACGACGGAAGCCCGCCGATTCCTCCCGCCATCCGGACCTCGAGGACGCCAGCAGCCTACGGACGGTCGCTCAGCCGAGACTCATCGAGGCCTTGCCCGCGACTTAGCCCCGCTCCGGGCGCCGCCCGGCGACCCGACACCGCCCGGCGACCCGGCACCGCACCTGGCCCGCGACGTAGCCCGGCACGGACCTCAGGCCGGCGGCACCCCGTTCCGGAACGCCGCTTCCTGGAGCAGGAGGAGGATCGCGTTGAACGTCGCGTGCAGACCCAATGGCGCCCAGATCGTGCCCCGTCGCACGAACAGGTACCCAAGCGCCAGCGCGATCGGCACGCGACCCAGGAACGCGGCGACAGCGGTCGCGAACGCGTTGCCGGCCGTATCACCCGAGATCGTCAGCACGTGGACCACCGCGAAGAACAGCGCGCCGCGGATCAGGCCGCGGGGGACGCCCATGTCGCGGATCCACGCCGTCGTCGCGAAGCCGCGGAAGAGCAGCTCTTCGCCGATGGGCGCGAGCACCGCGCCGGTGATCAGGTGCAGCACGAGCCCCGCGATGTCGCCGGTCGGCGGGAGCACGCTCGGCGGCGGTACCGGGATGAGGCGGCTGATGATGAACGCCACCGGCAGCGTCGCGACGATCACCGGGAGCGCCCAGCCGGCACCCAGGGCGAGCTCCATCGCCGCAGCGGCCGACGGTCGGGTGATCCGCATATCGGCCCACGACAGCGCGCCGGTGTCGACCACCAGCAGGCGCACGAGGCCGATGTACACGAGCGTCTGCAGCGCGACCGATGCGAGCGCCCCGACGGGCCCGTCGACCGGGATGCCGATCGCGCTGAGCACGGCACCGACGCCGATCGCCAGCAGACCGGTGACCGGGATCGCGGCAGCGAACACCAGGAACGGCGAGGGACCGAGGTAGTTCCGCCCGCCGCGTGCCTTGCGATCGATCGCCTGGGCGCCCGCGCCGGCGACCAGCCCGATCGACAGCACGATCAGACCACCGACCAGCACGAACGGCATGCCACCGCGGCCCCCGCCCATCGCCGCGACGAACACCGTGCCGAGCCCGATGAGTGTCGCCAGCCACCCGAGCACGAACAGACCGGGGCAGCCCGCCCCTCGATCGTGAAGGTGGAAGTGCCTGGCCGGCTCGGTGGTTCCGGACCGGCGGGTTCGTCCGGCGGTGGCGCCGTCAACGCTCGGGCAGCGGATCCTGCGCGGTCATCGATGCGCGCGACGATCGCGAGCCACCTCGCGACCGGACCGGCACGGCCGAGGGGATCGCCGGGTTGGCGCCGGGCGTCCCGACGCGGCTGGTGGCGTCCATCCCGGACGGCAGCGCTTCGGGCATCCCGGACGGGATCACCTCACGCCGCTCGAAGTCCTTGCCGCACCACGCGCACAGCGACCAGTCGAGCCCGACCAGTCGCGAGCAGTTCGGACAGACGCGGTTGAGCCGGGTCCGGCACGACGGGCAGATGATCCATTCCTCGTCGACGCGCCGCTCGCAGGTCGGACAGTGGTGGACCGATTTCGACCTCGTTGAGCAGCGCCTCCTCGGCCAGGTTCCGCTCCCAGACCTCGCCGATCTTCTCGTGCGGGCGGACGATCTTGTACACCCAGAACGCGAAGACGAACAGGAACGGCGTGAAGAGGATGATCCCGGCAGCGACGACGTACGGCAGGATCGCGTTGTCGGACCGCTGCTGCATGTCCCGGAACGCCCAGTACGCCGACGCGATCCACAGGACCACGAGGTAGACGAAGATCAGGCGCGCCCCGAGCTGGACGACCTGGCTGTTGAGGATGTCGCCGATCGTCTTGCCGATGCTGTCGAGGATCTCGGGCATACCCTTGGGGCCGTCTCCGTGGGTCGAATCGTCGGGCGCAGTGTAGCAGGGGGCTCCCTGCGGTCAGCCCGAACCGTCGCCCAACGGGCGACCCGCCTCAGACGGCCTGCCTGGCCTCCGCGTGACGGTCGGTCACGAGGGCGAGGATGCCGGCGCCGATCAACGCGACCGACCCGATCGCCTCGATGAGGACGCCAGGCGCCGCCTCGAGGGCCGGGTTCAGGAGGTATGGCCAGGCCAGACCGAGCAGCAACGAGCCGATCGCGAGCCCGGCGACACCAGTTCGCAGCCATGACGGGACGGGGTTGCGGATGATCGACAGCGCGAGCAGGGCGAGGATCGCGACGACCACCACGAAATGCCCGGGCGAGGCGAGGCCCCAGCGGTCGAAGTAGCCGGATCCGGTCGATCCGATCACCACCGATGCCCACGGAAGCAGGAAGCCGACGGCGCTCAGCGCCGCGCCGGCGATCGACACGGAGACGACGAACTCGGCGAAGCGGGATGGGTCGATCGCCGCGCGCTGCCTGTCGGCCTTCGCCGGGCCTTCCGCGCCCGCGACGGCACCGCCGTTGCCATAGCCCGCCCATTCGCGAGCGGGACCGGCCGGGCCGGCCGGGATCGTCGAGGTCGCGAGCGGCGGCACGTAGGCACCGGGCAGGTCGGCGCCCGCCATCGCGCCCTGCATGTCGGAACCCGCGAGGACGCTCGCCTGGGCGGCAGCGGTGGCTGCGGCCGATGCCGCGGCGGCGGCCGCCTGGGCTCGGTTCGGTCGCGGCATGTACGCCGGCGTCGACGGACCCGTCATGCTCGCGCCCTTGACGGCCCACGCATGACCGGCGGTCGTGGATGCGGCCGCGATCTCGGTGGTCGCGGGCTCGTCGTCGGCGAGGAGACCGTCGAGATCGCCACTGTCGACCTCGTCGTCCCAGCCGTCCTGGTCCGCGGTGGAGGCGTGGCCCCCGGTCTGCGCCTCGGTGCCATTGCCGGCACCTGCCCACGGCAGCTCGTCGTCGCGATCGCGCGGAGCGTTGTCCAGCGCGAGCTGGCCATCGACGACCTGGCCCGTCGGGGCGGAATCGAGGTCATAGAGGACGTCGGGCAGGCTCGCGGCGCTGGCGGCGCTCGGGGCGCTGGCCGCGCGCGCGGACTTGATCGAGGCGGCACCGCCACGCCGCGCTCCCGTGACCGAGGCGAGCAATTCGCCACACGACGGGCACGACAGGCGCCCGTACGGCACCGATGCGGCGCACGCTCCACAGACGATCGACTGCGTCGTCATCCAACACCTCGTTCGCGACGACCCTCCCCGCAGGCCATCGAAGGTGGCTCAGGGTGCCAGACCGCACCGCACCCTTCTAGCCAGACGAACGGGTGCCGGACCCTCCCCCGAACGTCCCGCTCTGGTCCAGCGTCCACACCGCCGCGCGCCACGCGCAGGCGAGGCTGGTGAGGACCAGACCACCGATGAACAGGCCCACGAACGCGATCAGCAGGAGCGTCGTGAGAGCGGACGAATCACCCAACCCGAGCGCCGTCCCGACGGCGTCCCACGTCGCGCTGGCAGCCAGGCCCGTCGTGACCAGCACGACGATGACGACCGCATTGGTGATCACCGCGAGCGCGAGGCTTCGGCCGGGCCGCGTCCGGAGCAGGCGCTCACCGGCCCGCAGCGACGCGATCGGGCCGTCGCCGGCGAGCAGGATCCGGCGCGCGGAGACCGCCCCGACGATCTCGCTGAACAGGTACGTCAGCGTGACGATCACGAATGCCTCGGGGGCGCCAGTCACGATCCGCCACGCGGCGGGCACGCTGACGTCCGATGGCACCGTGAGCTCGCGATAGCCGACCGCCACGATGCGCGTCACGGCCCACGTGACCCCGACCGCGAGCGGGATGAGCGCCAGCAACCGTGCGGCGAGGATCCGTCGGGCGGCGGCCTGACCGTGGACCGGCAGCCCCTCTTCCTCGGCGACCTCGCGGACGCTCTCCGCCTCGGCCGCGGCCGCGATCAGCCCGCCACCGACCAGCCAGACGAGCACGATGACGCCGATCGCCCCCGCGAGCAATGCGAGCTCGGTCGTGCGCCGGCCGAACGCGATGTCCTCGAGGACGGGGGCCACGATGTTGGCGAGCCCGATCGGTGTCGGCACCACCACGATGGGGGCCACGACCAGCAGCCAGCCGCCGCGGACCAGGAAGCCGAGTAGACCGAATGCCCAGGTCGACGGCCGAGCCAGCACGGCGAGGAGCGAGGCCCCGAGCGTGGCCCAGATGCTCACCGTGCCAGGCGCTCGACGGAACGGCAGAACGCGGCGAGGACCGTCTCCGATAGTTCGTTCGGGCGCATCGTGGCGGCGCGCGCGGGCTCGAACCGGAACGCGGCCCGTACGGCAAGCGGCATCTGCCACGGCCGCGTTGGGTCGTCGGGCGGCACGAGCCCGCCGACACGCAACTGGAGCCGTCCCGCATCCTCGAGGATGAACCCCGACAGCGCCCCCGACAACGCCGGACCCAGGCGACCGAGCGGCGGATCCGGTGGCGGACCGGCGGTCGCAGCGACGTCGCGAAAGCTCACGACACCGTCGTCGTCGGTGACCCACAGCAGCGTCATCCACCAGCCATCCGGGCCCTCGGACGGGCGGCTCATGCCGGCCCGGAACACGCGCTCGCCGATGCGGACCTCGTGCTCACGCAGGAACGACGGACCGGGTGGTGGGAGTCGATCGGGCACGGCCGGAAGGATACGCGGCCCCTTCGAAACGACCCTGGAGCGACCGGCGATCGGTCGCAGATCGGTCAGGCGGCGGGCGTCGGACCCTCGCCCTCGGCGGCGTCGGCGTCGATCGCCGCCTCGATCGCGACCGGACTGGGTGTCTCGTCCTCGACCTGAGCGACGGCGGGCACGCGGCCTTCCGCGGTGGCCTCGGACATCAGCGCGTCGGCCTCGGCCTGCAGGTTGGCGACCTCCGCCTCGAGCTCGAGGCGCAGCATCTCGCGACGCACGTCGAGGTCCGGCGGTTGGAGCGCGCCTGCCTCGGCGGCCGACGGGGTGTCATCGGGGTATTCGCCGCTGATCCACGACAGCAATCGGTTCCGTGGGCGGGCGACCGGCGTCTTGGCGCGCACGATGGCGGCCGCGTCGATCGCGGTCAGCCCGGGCAGGGACGTATCGGTCGTCGGGTCCGCGGTGAGCGCGGCGCCACACGACGGGCATGTCTCGGCTTCGCCGGTATAGCGAGCGGAGCACCACGGACAGATGTGCTCCGCCGACTCGACCGCGGAGGGGGTGTCGTCGACCATGGCGGGAATGCTAGCGCTTGACCCAAGCGCCGGAATACCCCATCGGTCCGGGGGTCCCGGGGTACTGCTCACGCTCGCGGGCTATTCCCATTCGATGGTCGCCGGCGGCTTGCTGAACTGATGTCGTAGACGACCCGGTTGACGCCCGGGACCTCGTTGACGATGCGGCTGCTGATCTTGCCCAGCACGTCGTACGGGAGCTTGGCCCAGTCCGCGGTCATGCCGTCTTCCGAGGTGACCGCCCGGATCGCGACGACGTTCGCATAGGTCCGCCCGTCACCCATGACCCCGACCGACCGGACCGGCGTCAGGATCGCGAAGCTCTGCCACAGGCTGCGATACAGGTTCGCGGCCTTGATCTCGTCGATCACGATCCAGTCCGCCTCGCGCAGCGTGTCGAGCCGCTCGGCGGTGACCTCGCCGAGGATGCGGATCGCGAGGCCCGGTCCCGGGAACGGCTGGCGCAGGACCATCGCGTCGGGGAGGCCGAGCTCGATGCCGACCTTGCGGACCTCGTCCTTGAACAGGTAGCGCAGCGGCTCGATCAGCTGGAAGCGGAGGTCGGCCGGCAGGCCGCCGACGTTGTGGTGGGTCTTGATCTTCTGGGCGGCCTTCGTCTCGGACGTGGCGCTCTCGATCACGTCGGGATACAGCGTGCCCTGGGTGAGGAAGTCGATCTGGCCGATCGCCGCGGCCTCCTCCTCGAACACCCGGATGAACTCGTCGCCGATGATCCGCCGCTTCTCCTCGGGATCCTCGACGCCGGCGAGCCTCGCCAGGAAGCGCTCGCGCGCATCGACCATGACCAGGTTCATGCCGAGGTCGCGCTCGAACGTGACCCGCAGGAGCTCCGACTCCTTCTTGCGCATCAGCCCGTGGTCGACGTAGATGCAGGTCAATCGATCGCCGACGGCGCGATGCACGAGCGCGGCTGCCACCGCCGAATCCACGCCGCCCGACAGCGCGCAGATGACCTTGCCATCGGACCCGGTCCGGGCCGCGTGCGCATCGACCCGTTCGCGGATGCCCGCGACCGTCGTCTCGATGAAGTTGGCCGCCGTCCACGACGGCGTGATCCCGGCGATGCCCTCGACGAAGTTGCGGAGCACGTCCTTGCCGCTCGGCGTGTGGACGACCTCCGGGTGGAACTGGATCCCGTAGAGGTTTCGATCGGGTGCCTGCAGACCGGCGAACGGCGTCGAGTCGGTCTGCGCGGTCGACTCGAAGCCGTCCGGCAACCGCGTGATCGAGTCACCGTGGCTCATCCAGACCGGTTGGTCGCGACCGATCCCCTGGAACAGCCCGTCGGTGGTCGTCAGCTGGACGTTGGCCGGCCCGTACTCCCGCTTGTCGGCCGGCAGGACGTCGCCACCGAGCTCGTGCGCCATGAGCTGCGCTCCGTAGCAGATGCCGAGGACCGGGATGCGCCCGCTCCAGATCGCCGGATCGGGCTTGGGCGCGGCGTCGTCATAGACGGAGTTCGGGCCGCCGGACAGGATGATCGCCCGGGTGCCGCGGCGTTCGAGCTCCTCGATCGGGGTGTCGTGCGGGAGCAGCTCCGAGTAGACCTCCAGCTCTCGCACGCGCCGGGCGATCAGCTGGGCGAACTGGCTCCCGAAGTCCAGGACGACGACGGGTCCGGTTGCGGTCGCCGTGGCTGGGTCGGCGGTCGTGCGGTCCGGCGCGGGAGCGTGGAGGGCGGTCTCGAGGTAGGCCTCGACCTCGGCGTCGTCAGGTGCAAGGACCCGGTGACCGGCGTTGGCGGGCTCGCCGTGGACGGTCTTGCCACGTTCTGTCTTGGGGCGGACGGGCGCCTCGGCCGCGGCGCTCGACGGCGGATCCCCTGAGGTCGGTGACGGTTCCGTCGGGCTCGCGCCCGTGGGTTCGGCGTCGGTCTCGTCGACCTCGGCCGTCGATTTCGTCGACCTCGTCATCGCCATCGCCCGATGCCGCCCTCCTTCGGTGCCCCGCCGTGGTCAGTGTACCCGGCGGTGGGCCACGACCCCCGGTCGCCCGCATCTCCTCGACGAACTCGTGCATCCGATGCACGAGATCGACATGTGGCCCGCTCAGCCGGCCCTCAGTCGTCGATTTCGTGCATCCAGTGCACATTCGACGAGATGGCCGTGCATCAAATGCACGCAACGTCGCCGCGCGGCCCGAAACCGCGTTCGTTTCGTGCATCCAGCGCACGGATCCGACGCGCTTCGCCGATCGGTCGACCCCAGGTGAGCCAAATGCGGCATCGGATGCAAGGAATCGACCGATTCCGCCCGCCTCGCCGTCCCATCGGCGACCGTACGTGCATCTGATGCACGCCGGAGCGCACCCCTAGCTGTGCTGGGATGCGGTCCGGGCTCCGGCTCGGCCACGCCGAACATGCTGAGCGTGCCATCCGAGGGGGCCGACTCGACCGAGACAGCGACCGGAGCCGCAACGGCCCGCGGCTGATCCGCGAGAGCCGGCACTCGGGCCAGACCCGGGACCATCGCGATCAGCATGGTCACAGCAAGCGCCACGGCAACGAACGCTCCCACGGCCGCAACCGGGATCGCGGGCTGATGGACGGTCATGACGCTGGTCTGGATCGTGGTGGCAGTCATCGGATCGGTCCCTCGCTCACGGCTCCGGTTGATCGGAGCCATGCCGAAACCATGGCGCGACGCAGCACCCGACCGCGCCCGGGCCGGCCCCGAACCCGCGACACCCGATCCAAGGGTCTGCCCGGTGGTTCGGCCGCACGCGGGGATGGCAGGATGCGCGCCATGAGCGGGAGGTGGACCCGGGCATTCGCGGTGGCCGCGGCGATGATCGCCATCGTCCTGGGCGGGCAGTTGATCCTGTCGACCACGCCCTACGAGCTGTGGCGAACCGTCACGCCGAGTGAGCGACTGACCGGCGTCGCCGTCGAAGGCGTATGGGTCCTTGCGACGATCACGCTGATGGTCCGCCAACCGGCGAGCCAGCTCTGGAAGATCATCCTGCTCTCGACGGCGGTCGGGCAGACGTGGCTGCTGGGCTACCTCCCGGTCGAGCCGCGAAACCTGATCGATATCCCGACCTACCTGATCGGCGATGTCTGGGCCGCGGTGTTCATCCACCTCGTGATCGCCTATCCGACGGGCCGCCTGCAGGATCGATTCGATCGGCGGTTCGTGCCGTTCGTCTATGCCTTCGCGGTCCTGTTCAAGGTCGTGGCGATGATCGTGCAGCCGGCCGATTGCTCGCCGATCTGCGACAACCCGATCAACTTCCTGCCGTCAGAGACCAACTGGGACATCGTTCGGTACTCGGCGCTGGGACTCGTTCCGCTGTTCATGACGATCTCGCTCGTGGAGCTCTGGCGACACTGGCGTGCGGCGGGCCCGGCCGGTCGTCGGTCGATCACGCCGATGCTGATCGCGGCGCCGGTCTCGTTCATCTCGATCTTCGCCGGCTACTTCGCCGACGCCTTCCTCGACGCGGCCGCCCAGGACGCGACCCACACCTGGAACCTCCTCGGGTTCGTCCAGGCGCTGACGATCCCGATCGCGATCATCGTCGGGGCGTTCCAGAGCCGCCTGGCACGCGGCAACGTTGCCGACCTGGCCGTCCAGCTGGGCCGCGGCGTGCCGGTCGGTGGGCTCCAACCCGTCCTGGCGCGCGCGTTGCGTGACCCCAGCCTGCAGCTCGCCTTTCCCGCTCCCGACGGCCCCGGATACGTCGACGCCGACGGCCGTCCCCTCCCCGAAGAGGCCACAGCCGGTCGGGCGGTCACGCGGGTCGAGCACGATGGCGAGCTGCTGGCATTGCTGGTCGATGACCCGGCCGCGATCGCCGAGGACCCGGGACTCGCCGAGGCCGTGGGCTCCGTGGCGCGTCTCGCACTCGCCAACGAGCGCCTGGCGGCGCAGGTCCGAGCCCAGCTCGACGAGGTACGCGCGTCGCGCCAGCGGATCGTCGATGCGGCCGATGCCGAGCGCCGGCGCGTCGAGCGCGACCTCCACGACGGCGCGCAGCAACGGCTGGTCGCGCTCGCGATGCGCCTGGATCTTGCCCGCCAGACGACCGGCGCGTCGCCCGGGCTGCTCGACGACGCGACCGCGGAGCTCCGGGCGGCGGTCGCCGAGGTGCGCGACCTCGCGCGCGGCCTCCATCCACCGATCCTCACCGAGGCCGGTCTCGGGCCGGCCCTCGAGGCGCTGGCCGAGCGCGCGGCGATCCCGGTCACGATCGACGCCCCCGATCGCCGGTTCCCGCCGCCGGTCGAGGCTGCCGCGTATTTCGTGGTCAGCGAGGCCATCACGAACGCGACCCGCTACGCGAGCGCGTCTGGGGTCGCCGTCACGATCCGCGACGAGGGTGGACGCCTGGCGGTGCGGATCAGCGACGACGGGAACGGCGGCGCCGATCCGTCGAGCGGCACCGGATTGGCAGGCCTGACCGACCGGGTCGCCGCGCTGGGCGGCCGCCTCGACGTCGACAGCCCTCCTGGTGGCGGCACGACGATCCTCGCCGAGCTCCCGTTCCCCGCATGACGGAGCCGATCCGCGTCGTCCTCGCCGACGACGCCGTGCTGTTGCGCGAGGCGCTTGCGGCGAGCCTCGCGGCATCCGGCTTCGACGTCGTCGGCCAGTCGGCGGACGCGGATGGCCTCGATGCGCTCGTGGCCGAAACGCGGCCGGACGTCGTGATCGTCGACGTCCGCATGCCACCGACCCACACCACCGAGGGCCTCGTCGCCGCTCAGCGCCTGCGGCGCGCCCATCCGACGCTCGCGATCCTCGTCCTGTCGCAGTACGTCGAGACCCGCTATGCGGTCGACCTGGTGCGGGCCGACGCGAAGGGCCTCGGATATCTGCTCAAGGATCGCGTCACCCGGGTCGCGGACCTGGCCGACGCCGTCCGCCGCCTGGCTGCGGGCGGCTCGGTGATCGACCCTGACGTCGTCGCGCGCCTGATGGGTCGACCCCGCGACCACTCGCCGCTCGACGAGCTGACGCGCCGTGAACGCGAGATCCTCGGGCTGATGGCGGAAGGACGGTCGAACCAGGGCATCGCCGACGCGCTGGGCCTCGAGCTCAAGACCGTGGAAGGACACGTCGGCCAGATCTTCTCGAAGCTCGGTCTCGAGCCCAATTCGGTGGCCCACCGCCGGGTGCAGGCCGTGCTCGCCTGGCTACGCGACGGCGGCGGGGCCGGCTGAGCCGACCCCGCCCGCTCTTGCTGCGCCTCGATCGATCAGCCGCCGGTTGCGCCGAGCACCTCTCGGATCGCGTCGGCCACGACGTCCGGCTTCTCGAACGGCATGTCGTGCGTGGCACCCTCGACGATCTCCTGTCGGCCCTTGGACGACAGGTCGACCAGCTTCGACTGGAGATCCATCCAGATCCCGTCGAAGGTCTTGGCCAGATCGGCTGGCAGGCCCTCGGTATTGCCAGCTCGGTCGCCCGCGGTGAGCACGATCAGGGGGTCGTCACCGAAGCCGGAGACGGCGGATGCCTGCGTCGCGCTCGCGATGAGGTCGAGCCCCTCCGGGTTGCGCGATGGGTCGCGCTCCCAAACGGTCAGATCGGCCCGTGTCTGGTGGACGGCCTCAGGCTCGCCGGCCTTCTCCGGCGGCAGTGCCTTGAGGGACTGCGCGCTCGCCAGGGGCGGTCGTACGTCGACCATCACGACCCCGGCCACCTCGTCGGCGTACTGGTCGCCGAAGACCATCGCATTCCAACCGCCCGATGAGTGCGCAACGAGCACGTACGGGGGCTTGACCCCGGCTGCACCGAGCAGGGCGTGCAGGTCCTCGACCTGCTGCGCGGTCGTTCGCGGCTTGGGTGCCGGCTGCGAGAGACCGAGCCCGGCCCGGTCGTAGCTGCATCCGCGGTCCGTGGTCTGGAGCGTCGTGAGGACGTCGCCCCAGGTTCGGCGATCGCCACCGAGACCCGTCTCGAAGATCACGGTCGGGCGGCCCGTGTCGGTCGGTCCGACGCACGCGATGCTCAAGGTCCGGCCGCCCACGTCGATGTCGCGGACGAAGTCGCGAGCGGCAGCGCTGGGCGCGGCCGACGGACTGGCGGCAGGTGTCGATGCGCCCGGTCCGCGCGCACGCGGCGGCGACGACGACGATGGCGGCGGCGCCGGCGAGGCGCCTGATGGTCGACTGCGATCCCATCGATCGATCCCTCCTTGTGTGGCCGGCCAGACGTGGTGCCGGCCCGTCGAGAGTCGATCGGCGCGAGCCGTCTGCCATCAGGGCCATCGCTGGTTCGCATCTCCGGGGCAGCCCGGATGTTTGGCGCGATGAGCGAGCCGTATCGTTCGGCGCATGCATCGCCGTCGCCACGCCATGCCGCTCGTCGCGACCGCGCTGGCTGCGCTTCTGCTCGCCGGCGGGTGCGTCGGCGCGCGGGTCCGCACCGCCAGCCGCAGGCGTCCGACCCGACGGCTTCCCGACCGGAGTGTTTTCGAAATCGTTCGACGACCCGGACCTCGGGCCGATGCGGCTCTCGTGGGTCTTCGACCCGTCCGGGGAATGGGCCGAGGTGCCGGAGGCGACGGCGGGTCAGGCGTTCAACACCGGCCCTGCTCGTGGCCATTACGTGGTCGACGGCGATCTCGTGACGCTCGAGGTCGAGTTCCCGACGTTCTGGGGCTGGACCCGCCACCACTGGAAGCTCGACGGCGATCGACTGATCACGACCTACGACGATTCCGAGGACCCCGGTGACGCTGGGTTCTTCGAGATGCTCGATGCCCAGCCGTGGGTGCGCGTCCCGTGAGCCGCCCGACGATCCTGCTCGTCGACGACCACGCCGGCTTCCGGGCGACCGCGCGCCGGTTGCTGGAGCGGGACGGCTGGACCGTGGTCGGAGAAGCGCACGACGGGTCCACGCGCGATCGCCGCAGTGGCCGCGCTGATCCCGGACGTCGTGCTGCTCGATATCGGGCTGCCCGACATCGACGGCTTCGCCGTCGCGGAACGGCTTGCGGCGGTCGACGCCGCTCGACCCGACGTCGTGCTGGTCTCGAGCCGCGATCGGGACGCGTACGGCGACCGCGTCGAGGCGAGCCCGGCGCGCGGCTTCATCGCGAAGGGCGACCTCGACGGGCCGGTGCTGCGCGCGATGGTCGACGGGGCGCGCGCGCCGATGAGCGCCACCACCCGCCGCCGGATCGTCCTCGCGGCCATCGGCCTCGTCGCGCTCGCCTTTGGGCCGTTCGCCACGTACCAGCTCACGCAGACCGCCCCCCGCAGCCCCGCGCTGCTGCTCGCCGACATCGCGGTCGGCTGGTCGATGATCGCGGCCGGCCTGATCCTCGCGGACCGCCGACCGGGGAACCGCATCGGGCCGCTGGCGATACTCACCGGGTTCGCCTGGTTCGTCGGCGATCTCACCAGCGCGCAGAACGGGCTCGTCGCCTATGCCGGACAGCTGGCCCACGGCTGGTTCGATCCGCTGTTCGCGCTCGTGATCCTCGCCTACCCCACCGGGCGGATCGTGCGCCGGCCGGAGCGGCTCCTCGCGATCGGATTCATCGTCGTCCAGGCGGGCTGGACGATCGCCAAGGCGTACGGGATGCGCCAGATCGGCTGGTGGGAGTGCCCGACCTGCCTGTCGACGGTCGACGCCTGGATCGCCGCGTACAACGCGATGGACCCGATCGGGCGGATCGAGACACTGGCCCTGACGGCGCTGAGCATCGGTGTGCTGATCGTCGTCGTCGCACGCTGGCTGCGTGCCTCGGGGGCGGCCAGACAGCGGCTGGCACCGGTCGTGCTGGCGGGCGTCGTCCTCGCGGGCGGGTTCGTCGTAACCTTCCTGCTCCAGACGGTCGTGCCGACGAGCGCCCGCGAGCCGCTCGGCGAGCTCCGGGTCGAGATCCTCGCGATCCTGCGCGTGCTCGTGGCGGTCGCACTGCTGGTCGGCATCCTGCGCGACGAGGGGGCCCGCGGCCGGATCGCCGACCTCGTCATCGGGCTCGACCGATTGCCGCCGCTCCCGGCATTGCAGGCCTCGTTGCGCGACGCGCTGGGCGACCCGTCGCTGGAGGTCCACCGCTGGGAGCCGTCGCTCGCCGGCCTCGCCGCCGAGGCCGACGCGGGCCGTCGCGCGATCCTGACGATCGGCGACGGCCCGACGCCGGACCTGCTGATCGCCCACGATCCGGCATTGCGCGACGACCCCGGGCCTCGTGTCAGCCGCCGTCGCGGCGGTTCGACTCGCGGCCGAGAACGAGCGCCTCCAGGCCGAGGTCCGGGCACAGCTCGAGTCGGTGCGCGCGTCGCGGGCGCGGATCGTCGAGGCCCAGGACGACGAGCGCCGACGCATCGAACGCGACCTCCACGACGGTGCTCAGCAGCGACTCGTCTCGCTGCAGCTGTCCCTCCAGATGCTTCGTCGCGGGCTCGGCACCCGACGCGGATCCGGCGACGCTCGCGGAGCTCGACGCCGCGAGCGCGGAGGCGTCCGCGGCGATCGGCGACATCCGCGAGCTCGCCCGCGGCGTCCACCCCGCGATCCTGTCGGAGGCCGGGCTCGGCGCGGCGCTGGCGTCGCTGGCCGACCGGACGCCGCTCCCGGTGCGGCTCGACGATCGGGTCGAGGGGCGTCTGCCCGCGCCGGTCGAGGCGACGGCCTATTTCGTCGTCGCCGAGGCCTTGACCAACGTGATCAAGCACGCCGACGCGTCGGGGATCGACGTGCGGACGTGGCTCGACGACGGCCACCTCCGGCTCGAGGTCCGCGACGACGGTCGCGGCGGGGCGGACGCGGCGACCGGCTCCGGGCTCACCGGCATCGCCGACCGGGTCGCGGCACTCGGCGGGACCGTGCGGATCTCGAGCGCCCCGGGGATCGGGACGAGCCTGGAGGCGGACCTGCCGTGCGGGTCGCCGTAGCCGAGGACGTCGTCCTGCTCCGCGAGGGCATCGTGCGGGTCCTCCGCGACAGCGGGTTCGACGTGGTGGGGGCGGTCGGTGACGCGGACGCGCTGCTCGAGCTCGTCGAGCGCGAGCCGATCGACGTCGCGATCGTCGACATCCGGATGCCGCCGACCCACACCGACGAGGGGCTCGTTGCCGCCGAGACGCTCCTGGCCCGCGATCCCAGCGTCCCGGTCGTCGTGCTCTCGCAGGCGGTCGAGGCGGCCCACGCGATGCGCCTGCTCGGCGAAGGGCGCGGCGGAGTCGGCTACCTGCTGAAGGAGCGGGTCGCGGCGGTCGACGAGCTGGTCGAGGCGGTCGAGCGCGTCGCCCGGGGCGGGACCGCAGTCGATCCCGCGGTCGTCGCGGCGCTGGTGGCGCGACCGCGGGCCCGTGACCCGCTCGACGAGCTGACCGAGCGGGAACGCGACGTGCTCGCGCTGATGGCGGAAGGACGCTCCAATCGGGCGATCGCCGCGGGGCTGTTCATCGGCGACAAGACCGTCGAGACGCACGTCGCGAGCATCCTGTCGAAGCTCGGGCTCGAGGCGACGCCCGACGACCACCGCCGCGTCCTCGCCGTCCTGACCTGGTTGCGCCGCGCCTGACCTGGCGCGACGGCCGGTGGATCGAGCCTAGGGTCGGCGGCTTCGGCGGCCGCGCTCGTCGCCGCGGAGGTTGATGGCCGCAACCTGCAGGAGCGCGAGGGCGCTGATCGCGAGGATGACGGTCGCGAAGCTGTCCATGACCGGATCGTGCGCCCGGCCACGACCCCGCGAAACCGGGCGAACGTCCTGTCTTCGATTGGGCCGGATGACGTAGTCGCTCAGGCGGCTGCGGTCGACATCGGGTGGGTGGCGACCAGTCCGGGGCGAGGTGCCGCGGCGTCCTTGGCGGCGGCCACGGGCCGAGGAGCGGCCACGCGGAGGGCCGGGAGGCCGACCGACGACCACGGTCGATCGAACGTGAAGGGCCGCATCGCGAAGCGGATCGCGACGGCGGTGACCGCGAGCGAACGCCAGCGGCAGCGACGCCTGCCGCCA
Source organism: uncultured Chloroflexia bacterium (assembly GCA_963788235.1). Taxonomy (GTDB): domain Bacteria; phylum Chloroflexota; class Limnocylindria; order Limnocylindrales; family CSP1-4; genus SPCO01. Next base: position 667,926 of record CAWBFV010000008.1, read on the forward strand.
AATCGACATGGACGGATGTCAACCGGTGGAGGCGGACCCCAGGGTGCGCCGCAGCGCCTCGATGTCGAGCTCGGCCGCATGCTGGACTTGGGGCTTCGCCATCGATTCGAAGATCCGGTAGCGGAACGGCAGCCCGATCCGAATCGACCAGACGCAGCGTCGAGCCGCCGTCCGCGGCGGCGACGTCGGCCTCGATGGCGATGGTGACGCCCTCGGCGTCGCGGCCCTCGACGACGAGCCGGTTCGGCGGGTCGAGCGCCTCGACGACCGCGTCGAAGACCCCGGCCCTGCCGGCTGCCCGTTGCGTGACGGTCAGCCGCTCCCCGGCGGCGAGCGATCCCTCGCCGGTTCGCGCAACCGACACGATCCCACTGGCGATCAGCCAGCTCGGCCACCCATCGACGTCGGCGATCTTGGCGAAAACGACCTCGGGCGGCGCATCGATCGCGGTCTCGATCGTGACGTCGATCGCCATCAGTCGGCCTCGTCGCCGGGCTCGGGCTCGGCGCCGATCGGCACGAGCCGGAACGACGGCCCGCGGCCCATTCGCTCGGCCGGCGTCCCGTAGCGGAGGATCAGACCACCGATGACTCGGGCGTGGTCGGCACCGGTCAGCGGCTCAGCGCGCGCCACGAACCGCCGCTCCCCGACCTCGACCTCCACCTCGGGATCCGCCAGCAGATTGCTCGCCCACTGGGCGTCGTCGCCGGCCGCGACGAGCACCGAACCGTCGGGCTCGTCGACATAGCCGACCGCGACCGAACGCGGCAACCCCGTCGTCCGACCACGTGTCGTGAGCCGGGCGACCTTGCCCTCGAAGAAGAGGTCGCTCCCGATATCGTCGAGACCGGGCATCGATCGCGTGCCCTCGAACGGGTCGGCCGCCGTCAGCGACCCCGCTGCCAGGACTTGCCCTCGGTCTGGGTCGATGGCGCGTACACCATCTCGACGCCCTGCATCTCGCGGATCGTCCGCGCGCCGAGCGCCGCCATCGACTGGCGCAGCGCGCCGATGAGGTTCTCGCTGCCGTCGGTCACGTGGGCCGGACCGAGCAGGATCCGCTCGAGCGTGCCCGTGGTCCCGACCTTGATCCGCGTCCCGCGTGGGAGCGTCGGCGATGGAGCGGCCATGCCCCAGTTCGTGCCGCGTCCCGGCGCTTCCGCGGCGCGCGCCAGCGGGGAGCCGAGCATCAGGACATCGGCGCCGGCCGCGATCGCCTTGGCGAGCTCGCCGCCGCGGCGCATCCCGCCGTCGGCGACGACTGGCACGTAGCGGCCGGTCTCGCCGTAGAACGCGTCACGCGCGGCGGCCACGTCGCTGATCGCGGTGACCTGGGGCACGCCGATGCCGAGGACCTCGCGGGTCGTGCAGGCGGCGCCTGGCCCGACGCCGACGAACACGGCCGCGGCGCCCTGCTCCATCAAGGCGAATGCGGCCTCGCTGTTGGTGGTGTTGCCGACCGCGACCGGGATCGGCATGTAGGTCGTGAACTCGGCGAGCGACAGCGGGTCGTACTCGGTGGCGAGGTGCCGCGCACTGCTCACCTGGCTCTGGACGAGGAACAGGTCGGCACCGTGTTCCGCGGCGAACGGCCCGAACCGCCGGGCCGCACCCGGGGTGGCCGCGACCGCCGCTTTCGACCCGGCCGCATGGATGGCCTCGATCCGCGCCGCGATCAGCTCCTCGCGGATCGGCTGCTGGTATGCCTCGGCGAGCAGGTCATGGACCTGGTCGTCCGGGGCGGCCGCGATCCGTTGGAGGACGGCGTCCGGGTCGTCGTAGCGCGCCTGGACCCCTTCGAGATTGATGATGGCGAGCCCGCCGAGCCGTGCCAGCTCTCCGGCCATCCGCGCGTCCACGACGGCGTCCATCGCCGAGGCGAGGATCGGGATCGCGAGGTCGATGCCGCAGAACGTCTGGGCGAGGTCGACGTCGGACGGTTCGATGGTGTCGGTGCCGGGCGCGAGTGACACGTCCTCGAACCCGTAGGTCGGGCGGATGGTGTCGACCTTGGAGCGGAATGCTCGCCGCGCCGCTGCCGGCGTCGCTCCGGGTGCCTCGGTCCGATCGATCAACGTTCGCCCTCCTGTGCCGCCTGCCGGTGGGCCGCCTCGACCGAGTCTACCGGTCGAGGGCGATGGCCCGCCAGACGTGCTCGATGAGCTGGTCGATCCATGCGTCGTCGCCGTGCAGACCGAGGATCACGTGGTGGCCGATGATCGCGCCGGCGATCATCTCGGTGACGACCAGCGCGTCGATGTCGGGGCGGAGCTCGCCCCGTTCGATGCCCCGCTGGAGCATCGCCTCGACCATCGCCCGGCGCGGGCGTGAGCAGCCGTGCCCGGAACGTGGCGAGCAGCCCGGGCTCGCGCGACTCCTCGAGCAGCAACGACCCGAGGATGCGGAACGCGCCCGAGTCGATCAGCGCGTGGATCGCCGCGCGCACGAACAGCTCGAGCGCCTGGCGCGTCGGCAGGTCGAGCGGCGGTGGCTCGAACGGCGTCGCGGCCTCGAGCGCCGCGACGACCAGCTCCTTCTTCGTCGGGTGGCGACGGTAGAGCGTCGTCTTGGCGACGCCGGCCTCGGCCGCGACCGATTCGATCGACAGGCCGGCGTAGCCCACCTCGACGAGCTGGCGGAACGTGGCCGTCAGGATCGCGGCGTCGGCGCGAGAGTCGCGCGGTCGACCGCGCGCGGGCGTGCTTTCGGCGGTCGGGTCGGCGTCGCTCTCGATCGCCTGGCTGGTTGTCGTCGTCACCCGTGCAGCGTAGCGGCGGCGGTCACGGGCCGGTCCTCGGCCTCGTTCACGCGTCTCGGCATCTGCCGGTACACGTACGCCGACGTCATGATCGCGACCACCGCCGCGACGACCGCGGCCAGACCGAGCCCGTCGACGAACGCGTTACGCGCGGTCGTGGCCAGCGCCTCGCCTGCCGCGCCCCCGATCTGGGCTGCGATGGCGACCGCCGCGCCGACCGAGTCCCCGGCGGCATCGGCCGCCGCCGGCGGCAAACCGATGAGGGCGTCGGCCACCTTGTCGCGATACACGGTGTTCATCACCGAGCCGATGACCGCGACGCCGAGCGCGCCACCGAGCTGGCGCAGCAGGTCGTTCATCGCCGAGCCGACACCGGCCTTGGCTTCGGGGACGGCGCTCATGACCGTGCCGGTCGCGGGCGCCATGACGTTGGCCAGGCAGATGGCGAGGAAGAACAGCGTGACCGCGACGATCAGCGGATCGGTCGTCGGCGTCCACTGTGTGATCGTCAGCAGGATGACGGCGACCCCGATGAGCGCCGTGCTGATGACCCGCGAGACGCCGACGTGCTCGGTCGCCTTGAGGCTGATCCGGGCGCCGAGCGGGATCCCGAGCGCGAGCGACAGCATGATCGTCCCGGCCTCCAGCGCGGTCTTGCCGAGCATGAACTGCAGGTACTGGGTCAGCCCGAAGATCACCCCGAACATCGCGAAGAACGTCAGCGCGATCGCGCCGGCGCCGGCGGTGAACCGGCGGTCGCGGAAGAGCGCGAGGTCGAGCATCGGGTGTGGCGTGTGGGTCTCGCGCCAGGCGAACGCGACACCGAGCACGATCGCAGCGCGCGAACGAGGCGAGGATGACGGGGTCGGACCAGCCGGCGGCCGGCGCCTCGATGATCCCGTAGACGAGCGCGGTGACGGCGCCGATCGACAGCACCGCACCCGGCACGTCGAGCGGCGCACCCGACGGGTCGCGGCTCTCGGGGACCAGGAAGAAGCCGAGGACCAGCGCGAGGAGCGCGATCGGGACGTTGAGGAGGAACACGGCGCGCCAATCGAAGTTCTCGATGAGGAGACCGCCGATCAACGGGCCGAGGCCGACACCGAGGCCCGACACGCCGGCCCAGATCGTGATGGCCTTCACCCGCTCCTCGCGCGGGAAGACGTTGGCGATGACCGACAGCGTCGACGGCATGATCAGCGCGCCACCGATGCCCATCGCGATGCGCCCGAGGATCAGGTGGACCGCCTCGGTCGAGAACGTCGCCGCGATCGACGCGACGGCGAAGACCACGAGCCCGACCTGGAGGGCCCGCGCCCGACCGAACCGGTCGCCGAGCGCGCCCATCGTCAGCAGCAGGCCGGCGAAGACGAGCACGTAGGCATCGACCATCCACTGGAGCTCGGCCGCCGTGGCACCGAACGTGCGCTGGAGCGTCGGCAGCGCGACGTTGAGCACGGTGTTGTCGAGCCCGATGATCACGAGGCTCAACGCGAGGACGCCGAGGGTCCACCAGCGTCGTCGGTAGATGCGGTCGTGGGCCGGATCGAGGGTCGGGGCAGTCATCGGAGGCCTCGTGGCGGGGCCCGCGTCGCTCGCGGGCTATTAGATACGATACAGTAGCGTATCGAATACGGATGTCAAGCCCGCGGGCGCGCGTTGGGGGCCCGATCCCCGCCCGTTTTGGGCCGGATATTCACCGGGGGACTCGTATGCCATCCGTGAGGCCGATTCGTGGCCAAACATGCACCACGAGCCGACTTCGGTGTCGTAACGGGAGCGATTCCCCTGGCGATCGGGCATAACAGTCCTGGGCTGAAACTTCCGCCACGTTCCCGGAGCGTCCGCGCCAACAACACGGGGCGGGCCGCGCAGCTCGGCCCGGGCCCGGGCCCCACACACCGGCAAGCCCGGCACTCAGCGCGGCGCCCGCTCCCCCTCGAGCGTTAGCTGGAACCACGCGGCTCGCTCCGGATCCGCCAGGTCGTCACGGATCCGCTCGATCGCCGTTCGGTACCCCGGCCAGACCACCTCGCCATGGGCCACGTCGATCGACAGCCAGCGAGCGGCGTCGTGTTCGTGCGACAGCGTCGGCTCGGAGCCTGGCCGCACCCGCACCGCGAACACCGCCGCGGTCACGACCGCGTCGTACGACGGCTCGTGGAACTGGTTCACGAGGTCGAGGTCGTAGAACGCCTCGATGGCCCCCGCCCCGAACCCGGTCTCCTCGCGCAGCTCACGCAACGCGCCGATCGCGACGCGATCGTCCACCTCGAGCGAGCCCGACACGCACTGCCACAGGCCGGGCAGGATCCGGCCTGGCGAGCGGCGCAGGAGCAGGACCTCGATGCTCGCCACGGACCGCGCGGAGTGGACGACGCGGAAGATCCAGCAGTCGACGAGATCCGGCCGGAACGGGCTCATCGGTGGCCGTTCGCCATCTTGGTCGCGTCGGGTCGGCCGCGCAGCCGCAGCATCGCGACGATCCCGACCGCCGGTCCCAGGGCGAGGATGATCCAGGCGAGCCGCCAGCCGTCGGCGCTGGTCGGGTCGATCAGCCCGACGCCCAGGATCGTGACGCTGGTGAGGGTGAACCCCACCGCGGTCTGCACCGACAACGCCGAGCCAGCCGTGCCCGGCGGCGCCAGCTCCGAGACCGCCGACGAGAACTGCGCCGAGTCGGCGACCACCGATGCTCCCCAGATCAGCGCAACGAGGACGACGACCGCCACGGGTGCACCGAACAGGATCCCGGCCACGATCGCCGACGTGCCCGAGGTCGCCATCGCGACGATCGTCGTCGTCGTGCGCCCGACCCGGTCGGCGATGGCGCCCGCGACCGCCGAGCCGATCCCCCCGACCGCGACGACCGCGAAGGCGGTCAGCGACGCAACCGCCGGATCGACCACCCCCACCGCCGCGAAGCTCGCGAGCGAGGAAGAGCGGGACCCAGGTCCACATCGCGAACAGCTCCCACATGTGGCCGAAGTACCCGAGCGACGCGAGCCGGACCGACGGTTCGCGGAACGCCGCCGCGGCGATCGACGGCGAGAACCTCGGCGCGGGGACGTCGAGCGGCCCCGACCGGCCGACGACGCCGACGAGCACGGCACCAAGGACGCCCGCGACGCTCGCCGCGACGACGACCGGTCGCCAATCGACGCCCGCGTACGCGCCGATCGCCCGGAACAGGAACGGCAGCGCGACTCCGACCGTGAGCGCCCCGTTCACGACGCCGATCGCGAGGCCGCGATCCCGCCGGAACCAGCCAGCGGCGAGCTTCATCGCGACCGGGTAGACCGCCGCCAGCGCGGCTCCGGTCAGGAACCGGAACGGCACCGCCGACCCGGGGTCGCTCGCGACGAGCCCGAACCCGAGGTTGGCGATCGCCGCGATCACGGCACCGGCGGCGAACAGCCGCGGGCCGGGGATGACATCCGGTGCCCCGATCACCGCGAGGCCGATCGCCCCGACCGCGAACCCCAGTTGCACGACGACCGTGAGAAACGGGAGATCGAGCAGACCGACCGACCACTCCTCGCGGAGCAGCGGCGCGACGGCCGCGGCGGCGAACGACGGCGACATCGCCAGGACCATGCCCACGCCGAGGATCACGAGCTGACCCCAGCGCTCGGCCGGCTCGGCCGCGGCGACGGCTTCGGCCGGCATCGTGCTAAACGCCGTCACGCGGCGTCGGTGGGGATCATCGTGTAGACGACGCACGTGCCACGCAGGACTTCGGTCCCGTCGGCGCGGTGGGCGGTGCAGCGCAGCGTGGTGATCGGCTTGTCCGCGCGCGACGCGACGACTTCGGCCTCGGCGGTCACGGTGTCACCGATGTACGCCGGCGCCGGGTAATCCCACTCCTGGTGGAGGAACACGCTGCCCGGGCCGGGCAACACCTCGGCGACGAGGGCGTTGAAGAGGCCGGTCGTCAGCCCGCCGTGGACGATGAGTCGGCCCGGCGACGTGCGCGCGGCGAAGTCGGCGTCGAAATGCAGCGGGTTTCGGTCGCCGGTGATCGTCGCGTAGCGCTCGACGTCCTCGGCCGTGAACGTCCGTGTCCACGTCCCGCGGCTGCCGACGGGCAGTGGCGTCCAGCCCATCGAGGGCTAGAGCCGCTCGAAGCGATCGACCGGGACGACGAAGACGGTCGCGCCGCCCACCTCGACCTCGAGCGGGTACGGCATGAAGAACTCGCCCGGCTCCATGATCGGCGGCATCGGGTTGACGACCTGGGTCCGCGAGGTGCAGTTCTCGCGAACGATCGACACGACCTCTTCGACGTCCGATTCCTCGACACCCAGGAAGATCGTCGAATTCGACTGCTTGAGGAAGCCGCCGGAGCTCGAGACGCGGGTTGCCCGGAACTCCTTGTCGAGGAGGGCGTCGACCAGCGCCCCGGCGTCCTCGTTGTGGACGATCGCCACGACCAGCTTCATCGCGCGGAGTATCCGTGCGCGATGGGCGCGGGTCAACGCATCGGCGGGCGATTCACGCGGTGTACGATGCGGCCTCCGAACTCGAAGACGCGTGCAGGGGAGTCCACCCGTGGCCAGCGACGGTCCGTCCAGCGATCCTCGTTCCTCCTTGTCGGCCGCGATCACGGCCGTGGCCACCGCCGGCGACCTCGATGCCGCCCTGCGCGCCGTGCTCGACGCCGGGGTGAACGAGCTCGGCGCCGCGTCCGCCGCCATCTTCCTCGCAGATCCGGATCGACCGGGGCTGCAGCTGGCGGCATCCGCGGGCCTCGAGCCCGATGCCGCGGCCGCCCTCGCCGAGGAAGCCCAGGACCCGGCGCACCCGTTCGCCGCCGCGGCCGCGACCCGTGTCGCCTCGTTCGACCGGGAAGGCGTGACGGCCGACGGCTCGACCGTCGCGACCTCGTACGTGCCGCTCGTCGCGAGCGTCGGCGGGGTCGAGACGACGCTCGGGGCGCTCGGCATGACGTGGCCGGCCTCGCGATCGACGTCCGAACACGATCGAGCGTTGCTGACGGCCCTCGGCGCACTTGCCGCCATCGCCGCCGATCGCGCGCGGCTGGCGGCGACGGCCTCGGAGCGATCCGAGTGGTTCGAGCGGATGGCCCACACCGACCCGCTGACGGGCATCGCCAACGAACGGACGGTCGGCCGCGTCCTCGAATTGGAGCTGGCTCGGGCCGGTCGCCAAGGCAGCGAGGTGTCGCTCGCGCTCTTCGACATCGACGACTTCCGATCCGCCAATGAGCGCGAGGGCCGCGACGTCGGCGACGACATCCTCCGGCGGGTGGCGTCGGTGCTCGCCGAATCCGTGCGTCTCGTCGATACGGTCGGCCGGATCGGCGGCGACGAGTTCGTGCTGGTCGCGCCGGGGTCGGCGGGCGCGATGGTCGCGCGCCGGGTCCAGGAAGGGATCGCCGCGCTGCCCGTGGTCGCGGGGCGATCCGTTTCGGTTTCCGCGGGTGTCGCCCGCTTCCCCGTCGACGGCGCGGACGCGCAGGCACTGATCGGGGCCGCGACCGAGGCGCTGACGCGGGCAAAGGACGCAGGCGCCGGAACGGTCGCTGGAGCAGAAACCCCGGTCTGAACCGGCCGATCAGCCGGCGGTGGCTGTCTCCGACGGTGCGTTCTGGCGACGCCGCCAAATGTCGTCTGACGACGTCCTTAGGCTCTCCCAACGGCCTCGCCAACAACGTGACGTGCAATATCGAGATGGATCTGAGCGTGGCCGATCGGGTCTGACGGCTGCTGGGTCGTCGCGTGGTCGCCTAGTGTCGCCATCCGCCGACATTTGTCGGCGTCAACAGGCGGATCGGCGATCAACCCGGGTCTGAACCGGCCGGTCAGCCGGCGGTGGCTGTCCCCGCGGAGATCGGTGCGCTCGACGGCGCGGTCGCGCCCGGTCCTGGTTCCTTGGTGAGTGCCAGGACGATGCCGGGCTCGGTCGGCAGGCCGGCCGCCTCGAGGTAGCCGTCGCCGGCCGCGGCCCGCACGGCGAGCTGCCCGAGCGCCACCGGGACGCCGTCGCCACCGATGACCCACGCCTCATAGACCTCGGTCCCCGACGTCGGCGCCAGGTGCTGCATGGCGATCCGCGCCACGCCGTCCTTGGTCACGGCCGCGATGCCCGCCGGGCCGGTGCCATCCTCGGAGCGCAGCACCGCGACCAGCGAACCCGGGCGCTGGGCCGCATCGAGCACCAGGGCGACCTGCTGCTCGTAGCCGCGCGCATCGTTGAGCTGCTGCTGCAGGGCGACATTCCACCCGCCGAGCGCGACGATCGCGAGCACGGCCGCGATACCCAGCGCCCAGCCACGCAACGAGGTCGCGCGGCGCGGGAACGGCCGGACGACGGTGTCGGCGGGCGCCGCTGCCGGCGACCGGCGCCGACACGGCCTCGGCGCCGCGGCCGGTTCCGCCCGTCGGGTCTCGAGATCCGCGGCCGCAGCCGCCATGACCCGCGTCTTCAACGACGCGGGTGGCTCGACGACGGGGATCGCCGTCTGCAGGGCCGGGATGACGCCACCGAGCTCCGCGAACTCGGCATGCGGATCGGAGCATCCGGCGAGGTGCTCGCGAACGGCCGCCGCCTCGGCAGGATCGAGCGCGTCCAGCACGAAGCCCGCAGCGAGGTCTCGGACCTCGTCGCAAGTCAGGCCGCCGGGCGGGTTCGGCTGCCGCGGATCGGTCATGGCGACAACACCCGGCGCATGGCCAGCAGGCCGAGGCGCATCCGGCTCTTCACGGTCCCGAGCGGCGTCCCGGTCCGCTCGGCGATCTCGACCTGGGTCAGTCCGTTGAAGTAGGCGAGCTCGATCGCCTCGCGCTGCACCTCGGTGAGCGCCGACAACGCGTCGCGAACCGCGACGGCATCGAGCCGCGAGGACACCTCGGCCCAGACGTCCGGCAATCGAAGCTCGGGCGGCGGCGCCTCCTCGCGATCGGGCAGATCGGTGGTCGGACGTCGGCGCCGGATGGCATCGATGGCGCGGTGGTGGACGATCGACAGCAGCCAGGTCTTCACGCTGCCGCGACCCTCGAGATACCGCGTGGCGTTCCGCCACACGCCGAGGAAGGCGTCCTGGACGACGTCCTCGGCAAGGGTCGCGTCGTTGGTGATCCGGTATGCGATCGAATAGGCCATCGTCTTGTATCGCTCGTACAGTTCGTCGAGCGCGTCCAGCTCGCCGCCCGCCATCCGATGCAGGGCCGCTCGATCCGCGTCGTCGGTGACGGACGCGACGCGCAGCGGCAGCGGGCCGGACGGCTCGCTCATCGTGTACTGCGCACGCGGGACGTCCACGGTTCACCGAGCGGGAACCGTTCGTCAACGATGGCATCGATCGCCGTGCGCACGGAATCGACGCTGCCGCTCGCATCGACGACCGTGACGCGGTCCGGCTCGGCCGCCGCGATCGCCAGGAATCCATCCCGGACGCGCTGGTGGAATGCCAGGTCGTACTCGGCCTCGAAACGCGTCACGTCGCCGGGCGCCTTGCGCGCGAGGCCGACCTCGACCGGCACATCGAGCAGGATCGTCAGGTCCGGGACCAGCCCGTCGGTCGCCATCTCGGCTAGACCCCGCAGCTCGTCGAGCGGGACACCGGCGCCGTAGCCCTGGTAGGCGAGCGTGGAATCGGCGAACCTGGCGCAGACCACGGTCGTGCCCGCGTCGAGCGCAGGCCGGATGATCTCGCGCACCAGTTGACGCCGAGCGGCGTTGAACAGCAGGGCATCGGTCAGCGGGTCGGTCGGCGCGGGCGAGCCGGTGCGGGCGAGCAGCACGTCGCGCAGTCGCTCCCCCAGCCACGTGCCACCGGGCTCACGGGTGAGGTGGACGCGCGGCAGGCGGTCGGCAAGCGAGGCAGCCAAACGCTTCGCCTGGGTGGTCTTGCCCCCGCCCTCCGGACCGTCGATCGTGATGAACACGCCGCGCTCCGTCGGGGTCTGCGCGCCTGACATCCGGGCGAGTGTAGCCGAGCGCGTCGGTCATCCGACATCGCCGACCGCGCGTACCCTCCGTGCCATGGGACGCCCCCGTCATGCCGCTCGTCCCGCTCATCGACGCACCGTGCTCGCCACGGCGGCGGCGATCGCGGCCGTCCTGCTGCTACCGGCGATCGCCGCGGCGCATCCACTCGGCAACTTCACGATCAACCACTACGCCGAGGTTCGCGTCGAAGCCGATCGCGTGCTGCTCGATGTCGTTATCGACCAGGCCGAGATCCCCGCGTTCCAGGCGCGCCAGGGCTTCGACCTCGACGGCGACGGCTCGGTGTCCGACGACGAGGTCGACGCCGGCCGGGTGGCTGCTTGCCGGACGATCGCGAGCACGATCGACCTGACGGCCGGGGGTGCGCCGCTGCGGCTCGAGGCGCTCGAGGCGGGGCTGTCGTTCCCGCCGGGTGTCGGCGGCCTCTCGACGATGCGCCAGGTCTGTGCCTTCGAAGCGATGCTGCCTGCGCCGATCGCCGACGCCGGCGTCGAGATCGGCTACGCCGATCGATCGTTCCCCGAGCGGATCGGCTGGCGCGAGATCGTGGCCCACGGCTCCGGTGTCACGCTCGCTGCGGTCGACGGCCTCGTGCGCGACGCGAGCGTGTCGCATCGACTCACGACCTACCCGGCCGACCTGATCGCGACGCCGCTGGCCGACGCCCGACTCGTCCTCCGTGCCACGCCGGGCGGCGCGGAGCTCCCGGCCTTCTCCGTCCCCGACGCGGAACCGGTGCCCGGCGCGCAGCCCGTCCCGACCGCGGTCGCGAGTGCCGCGCCCCCGACGGCGGCGCCCATCGACAATCCTGGAGCCGTGCCCGGTGCGGGTCGGCGGGACCGAGTTGCCATCGATCTTCCGCCAGGACCTCACGCCGATCGTGATCCTCGTCTCGCTGATCACCGCCGCGGCGCTCGGTGCGGGCCACGCACTCACGCCGGGCCATGGCAAGACGCTGATGGCGGCGTACCTCGTCGGGACGAGAGGCACGGGTCTGCACGCGCTCGGGCTCGGGCTGTCGGTGAGCATCTCGCACACGGTCGGCATCCTCGTGCTGGCGGGCGTGGTCGTCGGCGCCTCCGACGTGCTGGCCCCGGACGTCGTCGTGCGCTGGGCACCGATCGTCGCGGCGCTATCGATCGCATTGATCGGCGGCTGGATGCTGCTTGACCGAGCTCCGCCGCCGGCGCCGCGTGGCGGACCGTGGCGACGACCACGGGCACGACCACGCGCATGCGGACGAACACGAACACGGCCACGACCACGCCCATCCGCACGCCGCCGGCGAGGCGCGGGACCATGGCCACGCCCACCCCCACGCCGCCGACGACGCGCACGAGCATCCCCATCCCGCGCCCACTGCCGCCATCCACAGCCACGGCGGCGTCGCCCACAGCCACGCCCCCGCACCCGGATCGACCATCACCTGGCGCAGCCTGTTCCTCCTGGGTCTGGCCGGCGGCCTCATCCCATCGACCAGCGCGCTCCTGATCCTGCTCGGCTCGATCGCCGCGGGGCGCCCGGCATTCGGGTTCATCCTCGTGGTCGCGTTCGGGCTGGGCATGGCCGCGGTCATGGGTGGCATCGGCTTCGCGCTGGTCGCCGCCCGCGATCGCGTCGAGCGAGTCGAGCTCGGCACCGGCCTGGCGCGTCTCCGCGAGACCGTCCCGCTGCTGGCCTCGGTCGATCGTGCTGTCGTTCGGGCTGTTCCTGACCGCGCAAGCTCTCGGCGGCACGCCGACGCTCTAGCGGAACCCGCCCGCCAAGCCGCGTGCATCAGATGCACGCAACGTCGCCCGAAACCCGTCGCGGCTCGAGATTCGTGTCGATTCCGTGCATCTGACGCAGCAATCTGGGCAGTCCCGGCCGACCACGCACCCCTAACGTCCAGGATCGTGCATTGGATGCACGAAACCAGCCCTCGACCGGCCCTCTGGCGACCGTACGTGCATCTGATGCAACGCCCGTCAGGGGATGTGACATCAAACGCACGGTTTTGACGTCGTCAGGGTCGCGGCTGGTCGCCCATGCCGCTGATGCGGCATTAGATGCACGGATTTGGCGGCGGCCGTTCGCGGCCGAGGCCCAGATCGGCACTCCCCGCGGATACGGCATCCGCCCCAGTGGACCCCACGACCTCCCCTGCTAGGCTGCACGCTCCATGCGAGACCTGACCGAGCGCGCCCTTGATACAGCCACGTCCCTGGGGGCCAGCTACGCCGATACCCGGGTCGTCCGGCGCCTCGATAAATCGATCGCGATCAAGACCGGCCGCGTCGAGGGCGTCGCCTCGGGCGAGAGCGAGGGCTTCGGCGTCCGCGTCGTCGTCGACGGCGCGTGGGGTTTCGCCAGCAGCCACGTGCTGTCGATGGACGAGGCCGACCGCATCGCCGGCGAAGCCGTGCGCATCGCTCGGGCCAGTGCCACCGCCCTCCGCGATCCCGCCGTCCTCGCCGATCGCCCGGTCGCGACGGGAAGCTACGAGACCCCGGTCGAGGAAGACCCGTTCCAGGTCCCGCTCGAGCGCAAGATCGGCGACCTGCTGGCGGCCGACCTCGCCGTCGGCGCCGTCAAGGGCATCGCGTTCACCGAGTCGATGTACGCCGCGCAGCGCGAATGGAAGACCTTCGCGGCATCGGACGGCTCGTTCATCGAGCAGACCATCACGCACGTCGGCTCCGGGGTCGAGGCCAACGCCATCGACGGCGATGAGCACCAGCGGCGCTCCTATCCCGACTCCGGCGGCGGCTGGCAGGCGGCCGGCTACGAGTACGTCCGCGGTCTGAACCTCGCCGCCCGCGCGGAGCCGCTCGCCGACGAGGCCGTCGCGCTGCTGAGCGCACCGCAGTGCCCGAGCGGCCGCTTCACGATCGTGCTCGATCCGTCGCAGCTCTACCTGCAGGTCCACGAGAGCTGCGGCCACCCGACCGAGCTCGACCGCGTCTTCGGCACCGAGGCGTCCTACGCGGGGACCAGCTTCCTCACGACCGACAAGCTCGACGACGGCTTCCGCTACGGCTCGGACCAGGTGACGATCGTGGCCGACGCGACCGTTCCCGGCGGCATGGGCACGTTCGGCTGGGACGACGAGGGCGTCGCCGCGCAGGCCGTGCCGCTCGTCCAGGACGGGACGTTCGTCGGCTACCTGACGAGCCGCGAGACCGCGCCGCGCATCGGTCGCAAGAGCGGCGGCGCGATGCGGGCCGACGGCTGGAACCGGATCCCGCTCATCCGCATGACCAACATCAACCTGTTGCCGCGCCCCGGCATGAGCCTCGACGACATCGTGACCGACACCGACGACGGCCTCTATCTCGCGTCGAACCGGAGCTGGTCGATCGACGACCGCCGGCTCAACTTCCAGTTCGCGACCGAGGTCGCGTACGAGATCAAGGGCGGCAAGAAGGGCCGCCTCTTCAAGAACCCGACCTACACCGGGATCACGTACGAGTTCTGGCGGTCGTGCGACGCGGTCGGCGACGAATCGAGCTACGTGATGCTCGGCACCCCCAACTGCGGCAAGGGCGAGCCCGGCCAGACCGGGCATGTCGGCCACGCCGTCCCGGGGGCGCGGTTCCGCGACGTCCAGGTCGGGGTCGGCAAGTGGTGAGCTCGGCCACGGTGCGCGCGTGAACGACGAGCGAGCACGCGATGCGCTCGATCTCGCGGGGCGGGCGCTCGACCGCGCGATGGCCGCCGGCGCCACGGAAGCCGAGGCCCTGGTCGTCGCCGAGGACGCGGCGCTGACCCGGTTCGCGAACAGCCAGATCCACCAGAACGTCGCCGAGTCGAACGTCACGATCAACCTGCGCTTCGTCGTGGGCAAACGCGTCGGCGTGGCGTCGTCCGGTCGGACCGACGACGAGGGCCTGAGCCTGCTCGCGGAACGCGCCGCGGCGATCGCCAAGGTCGTCGAGGAGCTCGACGACTGGGCCGGGCTGCCGGGGCCAACCCCTGTCGACGACGTGCCCGGTGGCTACGCATCGGCGACCGCGAGCGCATCGCCGGAGCTGCGGGCGGACGGTGCCCGCGCCGTGATCGCGGCCGCGGACGCCGCCGGCGTCAACGCCTTCGGCTCGTTCTCGACGGGCACCGAGTCGACCGCCGTCGCCAACTCCAAGGGCATCCGCGTCGGCGGGACCCGCACGTCGGCCCAGCTGCTGACGGTGTCGATGGGCCCCAACGGCGGGACGGGCTACGCGGAACAGGCCGGCGTCGACGCGACGACGATCGATGCGGCGGCGGTCGGGCGCGAGGCGGCGGAGAAGGCCCGCGCCACGGCGAACGCCGTCGCGATCGATGCAGGGGATTACCCAGTGGTGCTCGAGGAGTACGCTGTCGTCGACCTGCTCGACATGCTTGGTTACCTCGGCTTCTCGGCCCTCGCGGTGCAAGAGGGCCGGAGCTTCTTCGAACCCGGCAAGCGCATCGGGGGTGAGCTTGTGTCGATCGTCGACGATGGCCACGACCCGGCTGGATTTCCCATGGCCTTCGACTATGAGGGCGTGGCGAAGCAACGCGTCTCGTTGGTCGATCACGGCGTGTGCCGCTCGGTCGTCCATGACGCGCAGACCGCCGCGCGCGATGGCGTCGAATCGACCGGCCACGGTCTCCCTGCCCCGAACCCGTGGGGCCCGTTCCCGCTCAACATGCTGATGGCCCCCGGCGACGCTTCGCGTGACGACCTGATCGCGGGTCTCGACCGCGGTCTGCTCGTGACCCGGTTCCACTACACCAACCCGGTCCACCCGAAACTCGCGATCATCACCGGCATGACCCGCGACGGGACGTTCCTCGTCGAAGGCGGGCAGATCGTCGGACCGGTCCGCAACCTGCGGTTCACTCAGAGCTATCTCGAGGCGCTCGACTGCACGGTCGCGGTCGCCAGGGACCGCAAGGCACTGAAGGGGTTCCTGGGTGGCGTCGTCGTCCCCGCGGTGCGCGTGGACGGCTGGACCTTCACCGGGACCACGGAGCACTGACGTGGGTGCGCTCGATGGCGGCGTCTGGGTCTGCGCCGAATGCCGCTCGATCAACAACAACCGCGCGAAGCAGTGCTACAACTGCCGGACCCCGCAACACCTCGCGGCCGTCGACCCCGCGACCATCGAGGGCACCGGCCACGGCAAGCTCCGGGAGATCGCCCTGCCATCGTTCCATTCGCCGAAGCCCTATGCGGCGATCGCCTCGATCCTGATCCTCGCCACGGCCGGTCTCCAGCTCGTGCTCACGATCGGCACGACCACGCTGCTGCTCCAGATCCTCGACGGCACGGCCGCCACCGACGAACAGCTGGCCTACATCGGGATCGTGGGCCTGACCTCGCTGGCGGTCGCGATCGTGGCGCTCGTGTGCTGGTCGCTCTGGCTGAGCCGGGCCGTGACCGCGATGCCGGCCCTCGGGCTCGGCTACCCGGCGGCGAGCGGGACGATGGCGTTCGTCGAGAACTTCCTGCCGGGCCTCAACCTGCTGCGCGTCCCGGCGATCGTGCGCGACGTCGCCCGGCGCATCGAACCGGGCGAGGGTGGACGCGGCGAGGCGCTGATCTTCGCGGCGTGGATCGCGCTGCTCGGGGGCTTCGTCGTGCCGCGGGTCGGGGCGTTCGTGTCGGGCCTCTCCTCGGACTCGACGGCCGACGTGGTCCGAAGCCAGCTGACACTGCAGGGCATCGCGACCGGGTTCGTGCTGGTCGGCGCGATCTTCCTGGTGGCACTGATCTGGTGGATCGAGGAGCGGATCGATCGACGTCGCGAGGCGCAGCTCGCCGAGATCGATGCGGCGACAGCCGGGGCGACCGAGGAGGCCGGCGACGGCACGGATGACGTGTCAGTCCCGTATGGCGCTCCTCGGCCGGCCGCGACGGCAGCCGTGCAGGCCGAGGGCCTGATGCGCCCGATCGATACGCTGGGGCATCCGGCCGAAGCTCTGACCGCTCCCGCGGCGGGTCTGTCGCAGCAGCCCGCGCCCCAGGCTCCCGCCGCCGAGCCGCAGACCCAGCCCGTCGCACCGGCCCAGCCCGCCGCCGCCCCCGCGGCCGGGTGGTCGTGGGGCGGGACATCGGCGTCGCCGTTGGCGACATCAGCCGCCCCGGCGCCGCAGACCGGCGTGCCCGCCGTGCCCCTCGCTGCGGGCTGGGACACGACACCCATCGGGGACGCGTCCGCTGAGACCGACACCCGCGAGACCCCGGCTCCCGGCCAACACCGGTGGGACGACTGGGCTCCATCGGCGCCGCGTCCGGCGGCGTCGAACCAAGCCGATGGCAATGGTCCGCTCCCGACGGCGCCGTCGGTTCCGGATCTCGAGGTCGCGGCGGCACCAGAACCCGCGGCTGCCGGGATCGAGGCGGCCGAGGCGTCCGTTGTCGAGACACCGGCGGCCCAGATGGAGGCCGCTCGCGAGGAGCCGCAGGCGCCGGCGGCCGTGGAGGTGCCGGACCTGCCGGCAGCCCAGCCGGCGACCCAGCAGGCGACGCCCGAAGCCGAGCCGGCGATGGCGGAGGCACCCGAGCCCGTCGCCGAGCCGGAGCCGGAGCCGGAGCCCGAATACCAACCCGAACCCTCCAACGGCGCACCCCACCTCACGATCCGCGTCACCGACCGCGGCATGGTCCAGGCCGAGATGGCCGGCGAGGTCGAGCCCGTGATCCTCGAGGACCTGACCGCGTACGCCGAGGCCCTCGCCAACGCGGGCGGCACCGCGGAGATCCTCGTGTCGGGCAACGGCGGCATGGGCAAGCTGATCGCCACGCGCGCCCAGCGGATCATGGCCGAGGCCGGCGTCGAGGCGACCATCCCCGACTGACCGCGCGCGAACCGGAACTGCCCATCGATCGGGCGCCGGACCGCCATAATCGGCAACCCGTGTTCGACGTCGAAGCGCTCCGCGCCGAATTCCCCGCGCTCCGTCGTGAGCAGGGCGGGCGACCGGTCGCGTTCCTCGACGGGCCGGGCGGCACGCAGGTCCCGCAGCGCGTGATCGATGCCGTCGCCGCGTACCTCCGCGACACCAACGCCAACCACGGCGGCGCCTTCGCGACGAGCGTGGCTTCGGACGCGATGGTCGAGGACGCCCACGCCGCGGTCGCCGACCTGCTCGGCGCCGCTCGCCCCGACGAGATCAAGTTCGGCTACAACATGTCGACGCTGACGCTGCACATCGGGCGGTCGATCGGCGCGACGTTGTCGCCCGGTGACGAGATCGTGGTCACGACGCTCGACCACGAGGCCAACGTCAGCACCTGGGAAGCGATGGCCGCCGATCGCGGCCTGACGGTTCGCAAGGTCGACATCCGCGAGGACGACGTGACGCTCGACCTCGAAGACCTCGAGTCGAAGCTGTCCAACCGGACCAAGCTGGTGGCCGTCGGCTACGCCAGCAACGCGGTCGGGACGATCAACCCGGTCCGCGAGATCGTCGCCCGTGCCCACGAGGTCGGCGCGCTGACCTACGTCGACGCGGTCGCCTACGCGCCGCACGCCCCGATCGATGTCCGGGCGATCGACACCGACTTCCTCGTCTGCAGCGCCTACAAGTGGTTCGGGCCGCACCTCGGCGCGCTGTACGGCAAGGCCGAGGTCTTCGATGCGCTGCCGGCGTTCAAGGTCCGACCCGCGGAGGACCGGTTCGAGACCGGCACCGCTGCGTTCGAATCGATCGCCGGCACCCTCGCGGCGACCGACTACCTGCGGGACATCGGGAAGCGCTTCGGGACGCCGGGCGGAGGCGATCGACGATCCGAGCTGGTCGCCGGCATGAGCGCGATCGTCGACTACGAGCAGCGCCTGGTCCGCCGACTCCTCGACGGACTCGGCGCGATCCGCGGCGTGACGATCCACGGCATCGTCGAGCCGGAGCGTGCCGCGGAGCGCGTGCCCACGGTCTCGATCTCGATCGACGGCGTGCGGCCGCGGGCTGCCGCCGAGGAGATGGGCCGCGACGGGATCTTCGTGTGGGACGGCGACTTCTACGCGACCGGCTTGATCGAGCGCCTCGGCAAGGACGGGGTCGGCGGCGTGCTGCGGCTGGGCCTCGTCCACTACAACACCGACGCCGAGGTCGATCGCGCGCTCGAGGCCGTCGAGCGAGTCGCGACCGGGTGACCGATCGGGGCACGATCCAGGCCAGGTTGGGTCGGGGCTTCGACCCCGAGGAGCTGCGCCGGATCAAGCGGCTGTGGGTCCGCCATTCGATCGCGGAGGACCGCCGCGACATCGATGGCCTGATCGCCACCTTGTCGCCCGATTGCACCTACGAGATCGTCGTGACCGGCCAGCGCTGGGAGGGGCACGACGGCGCGCGGCAGTTCTACGGGGAGCTGTTCGCGGCATTCCCCGACAACGCGTTCGCGCTATCGGAGATCGTGGTCGGTCCGCAGGGCGTGTTCGAGGTCGCGACGTTGAGCGGCACCAACCGGGGGCCGTGGGCGGGCGTGCCGCCGAGCGGGCTGGCGGTCTCGCTCGAGGTGCTGATCCTGTTCCCGTGGGACACCGCCACGCAACGGTTCGCCGGCGAGCGGATCTGGTTCGACCGCGGCGGCGCGGACCGCTAGATCGCGGCCCGGCGGGCCTACCATGCGTGGCATGGCGAGGACCGTCACCGCTCGTCGCGTCACCGCTCGTCGCGTCACGGGAATGTGCCTGGCGCTCGCGTTGCTGACGGCGGGCTGCGGTGAACCACCCGCCGCGACACCGATCATCACCGGTGAGCCGCCGACGACGCGGATCCCCGTCATCATCGATGCGGACTTCGACCTGAGCGATCTCGCCGCGATCGCGATCATGCTCCGCGACCCGAAGCTCGACGTTCGCGCGATCGCGATCGATGGCACCGGCCTCGTCCACTGCCAGGCCGGGCGGCTGATGGCCCGCTACGTGCTCGATGAGCTGGGCTCACCCGAGATCCCGTTCGGCTGCGGCCGCGAGGCGGCCGGCCCGGACGGGCATCCGTTCCCAGCCGCGTGGCGGGCGACGGCCGACGCCGCGTTCGGGCTGGACATCAAGCCACGCGCCGAATCCGGCGTGCCGATGACCGCGGTCGAGGTGATCGCCGCGACCGTGGCCGACAGTCCGAGCGCCCCGACCGTCGTCGCGCTGGGTCCACTCACCAACCTGGAGGATGCGTTCGCCGCCGACCCGAAGCTGGCCGACCACATCGCCGGGATCCACGCGATGCTCGGCGCGATCGACGCGCCGGGGAACGTCCTCGTCGACGGGCACACGGCTCCCGAGCACCTGGAGTGGAATGCGTACGCGGATCCTTCGGCCGTCGCGGCCGTGTTCGACACGGACGTCCCGCTGTCGATCGTGCCGCTCGACGCCACCGACGACGTCCCGGTGCCGGCGGGGCTGACGGATCAGCTGGCCGATGTCCGGGCCGCCGGCGCCGACCTTGTCCACGAGCTGCTGGTCCGTAACCCATCCCGACTGGCGCAAGGCCAGGGTCAAGAGCTCTGGGACGAGCTCGCCGCGCTGACGTTCACGAACACCGACCTGGCCGAGTGGACCGAATCGGCCCTGACCGTCGATGCGCTTGGCATGCTCGTCAAGGACGAGGCCGGACGACCGGCACGCTTCGCGACCGTCGCGGATCGTCCGGCCGTGGAGGCCGCGCTGATCGAGGCGCTGAGTCGGGGCGACCCGCGGACGACCCCGTTCCAGCTCGCCGGGGAGCTCGGCGTCGCGTTCGACGGGCGGACCTGCCGGGTCACCGGCCACTCGGATCGCGAGGGTCCCCACCGCGTCGACTTCAAGCACACGACCGGCAAGCCCGCCGGTGTCGCCCTGGTCGGGACCGTCGCGCCGCACACCTGGCAGGACCTGCTCGACATCCTGCCGGATACCAATGCCCAGGCGACGCCGCCGGATTGGCTGGTCGTCGGGCCGATCGCCTCGGACGACACCGGGACGGGGACGACCGTCACGGCGACGGGCGACCTGGCGGAGGGCTTTTCCGGACCGATCTGCTTTGTCGGCACGTGGCCGGACGTCGTCTGGACGCCCGGGACGCCGTTCGAGGTCGGCTCGGGCGCGATCGGGTCATGACCGGGCCCGCCCTCGACGCGATCGTCGTCGGCTCCGGACCGAACGGCCTCGCCGCGGCGCTCACGCTGGCCCGTGCCGGTCGCTCGGTCCGGGTCTTCGAGGCCGCCGCGACGATCGGTGGCGGGACACGGACCGAGGAGCTGACGCTCCCCGGCTTCCGGCACGACGTCTGCTCGTCGATCGTGCCGCTCACGCTGGCCTCGCCGTTCTTCCGCACCGTCGACCTCGCGGCCCGTGGCGTGGAGCTCATCCAGCCCGATGCGCCGGTCGGCCACGCGCTGGACGACGGCCGAGCGGCGATCCTCGAGCGCTCGTTCATCGCGACGGCCGCCGGGCTCGACCACGACCGGCGCACCGACGACGGATCCGCCTGGCGACGGCTGTTCGGGCCGCTCGCCCGGGACGCCGACAAGCTGGCCGGGGAGCTGCTCCGACCGGTCGTCCACGTCCCACGCCACCCGCTGGCGCTCGCCCGGTTCGGGTTCCCGGCGCTCCGGTCGGCGCGGCGATTGGCGCTCTCACGCTTCGATGGCGAGGCCGCACGCGCGCTGTTCGCCGGGTTGGCGGCGCACTCGATGGTCGCGCTCGACCGACCGCTGACCGCGTCCATCGGCCTCGTGCTCGGGACGTACGCCCACGCGGTCGGCTGGCCGATGGTCCGCGGCGGCGTCGCGGCGATCAGCGAGGCGCTGGCCGGGGAGCTGCGAGAGCTGGGCGGCGAGATCGTCACCGGCCACCGGGTCACGAAGCTCGACGACCTGCCCGAGGCCCGCGCCGTCCTCTTCGACACCACGCCGCGCGCCGTCGTCGAGATCGCCGGCGACCAGCTCCCGCCGCGCGTCCGCTCCGCGTACGACAGATTCCGCTACGGGAGCGGGGTCTTCAAAGTCGACTGGGCGCTCGACGGCCCGATCCCGTGGACCAACGAGGGACTCCGCCGAACCGGCACCGTCCACCTCGGCGGGCCGCTCGAGGAGGTCGCTCGCTCCGAGCGCCAGGTCGCGATGGGCCGCCACGCCGACCGGCCGTTCATGCTGCTCGTCCAGTACGACCCATGGGATCCGTCGCGTGCCCCGGCCGGCAAGACCACCGCCTGGGCGTACTGCCACGTCCCGTCGGGCTCGGACGTCGACATGACCGACCGCATCGAGGCGCAGGTCGAGCGCTTCGCGCCCGGGTTCCGCGACCTCGTCCTCGCACGGACGACGCATTCACCGGCGCAGCTCGAGGCGCACGACCCGAACTACATCGGTGGCGACATCAACGCCGGCGTGTTCGACGTCCGCCAGCTGCTGTTCCGGCCGCGGGTCGCGCTCGACCCGTATCGCGCGGGTCCGGGGCTGTACATCTGCTCGTCGTCGACGCCCCCAGGCGGCGGCGTCCACGGGATGGGCGGCTACCTCGCGGCTCGCTCCGCGCTGCGCCACGACCTCCGCTAGGGCGTCACGTCCTCCGGAGCGTCGAGCTGCCGGCGCAGCCACCAGCCGATCCACAGCGCCCCGCCCGCGGGGAGCGCGACCCACACCGCGAGCACCACGCCGAGCACGGTCAGGATCACCCGCAGGTCGTCCAAACCCCCGCCGATGGCGCTCCCGCGAAGGTCGTCGGACACCGCCGACAACCGGTCGCCCAGCGCCGCCAGCGACGTGGCATTGGCACTGAGCGCCACCCGGTTCGCATCGAGGTCGTCGGCGATCTGGACGAGCTGCGCGTCGAGGCCCTCGAGGTCCGCCGCCATCTGCCCGAACTGGCCGGCGACATTGGTGAACGGCAGCGCGCCGAAGATCTCCAGCTGGCCGAGCTGCGACTGGATCGACAGGAAGTTGCCACGCAGGTCGGTGACGGCCTGCGCCGACTGGCGAACCGCGGGCGACGTCCGGTCCAGCGTCGTCACGAACGAGGTCGCCGAGGCACCCGAGTCGGTGAGCGCGGTCGCCGTGCCGTCCAGCGTGTCGACGATGGAGCTCGCCGGCCCGCTCGTCCCGCCCGTCAGCGCGCCGAGACGCGACGACATCCAGAGCAGACCGACCAGCACGAGCGCCGCGATCACGAGCCCCAAGAGGCCGTAGACGATGAGCCCGGTGGCGAACCGGCGGAGGGCCGGCCGTCGCGGGAGCGGTCCGGGTCCGGCGATCACCGCCAGCTGCTGCGCGCGGCGTCCGGGTAGAGGCGGACCCGGCGGAACGGCTCCCGTCCGCGCGAACGCGACACGAGGTTGGCCCGCTCGGCCATCTGGTGCTGCAGGCGACGGATGTACGCGTTCTGCGGCGACAGCTCGACCGCCTCGGACGAGGAGAGCACGACCTCGATCGCGTCCTCGGTCTCGCGCAGCGCCGCCTCACGCGGATCGATCTCCAGCGAGAAGATCGACGTCAGGCTCGACTGCATCTGCGGGATCGTGTTGGTCTTGAGGACGTAGATCGGCATCGCCCGGTCCTCGGCCTCGCGGAGCAACGGCGTCTTCTGCTTGTACTCGTTGCGCAATGTCATGACGACGTCGGCCTCGTCGACGTCGCGCGCGATGACCACCGGCAAGCCCGAGGTCGCGGATCGCCTGCTCGAGCCGCTTGCGGCTGATGCCCTGGGGCAAGACGCGCAACGTGGGCAGCGGCGAGCCGCCCGGAACCAGCAGGGTTTCGCCGCGCTCCCCCTCCTCGACCCCGAGTGGTGCGTCGTCATCGTCATCCGCCTCGAGGTCGTCGGCGTTGACGGGGGCAGTCCCCTCCTCGGCCTTGAACGACTGGAGGGCCCGCGATGCCTGGTCGCTCCAGGCCTTCTGCCGCTCGAGCTCGCGGGCCTCGCGGGCGCGCGTCTCGAGCGCTGTCGACCCGACCCCGCGCTCGAGGGGACCGCGATCGGCGATCTCGCCAGCCACGAACGGCGCGTCGCCGGACCCGCGTGGGTTGAACCGCTCGCCCGGCATCGTCGCCGGGCCGCCGGACGACAACGGCCCGCGCGGCGTCGATTCGCGACCCGGCCCGCCGCGCGTCTGGCGCCAGCCGCCGGACGCCCCCGGCCGATAGCCGGAGCGATAGCCCGTCCGCTCCGCCTCGCGGAAGCCGCCGCTGGTGCGCGCCGACCCGTCGCCGCGCCAGCCGGGCTCCATCCGCCACGGCGCGCCGCCGACCAGCCCGGCAAACCGTTCCGCGCCGAGCTGTTCGCGCGGCGACGGCCGCGGCCGGCCCTGCGATCGATGGACGCCCTCCTCGTCGCGCCAGCGCAGCTCGGGGGCGACCGCATCACCGCGCAGCAGCGCATCGACGGTCTCGGCGACATCGCTGTGGACGGCCACGCGCTCGCGGTCCTGGATCTCGACGATGACGTCGAAGGTCGGCGGCGCCTTGCGTTCCAGCACGCTCTTCTGCGTCCGCCGCCGGCGCGCCTCCTCGTCGCCGAGGGTCACGCTCTGGATGCCGCCGATCAGGTCGGACAGCGTCGGGTTGAGCATCAGGTTGTCGAGGTTGTTGCCGTGCGCCGTCCCGATCAGCTGGACGCCGCGTTCGGCGATCGTCCGCGCGGCCTGCGCCTCGAGCTCGGTGCCGATCTCGTCGATGACGATGACCTGCGGCATGTGGTTCTCGACCGCCTCGATCATCACCTCGTGCTGCATCAACGGGGTGCGCACCTGCATCCGGCGCGCCTTGCCGATCGCCGGGTGGGCGATGTCGCCGTCACCGGCGATCTCGTTCGAGGTATCGACCACGACCACCCGCTTGCCGAAGTCGTCGGCGAGGACGCGCGCGGCCTCGCGCAGCATCGTGGTCTTGCCGATGCCCGGCCGACCCATGATCAGGATCGACTTCCCGGTCTCGACGAAGTCCGCGATGATCTCGATCGTCCCGTAGACCGCCCGCCCGACGCGGCACGTCAGCCCGACGACCTTGCCGTTGCGGTTGCGGATCGCGCTGATGCGATGGAGCGTGCGCTCGATGCCGGCGCGGTTGTCGTCGCCGAACGTGCCGATGTGGTCGACCACGAACGCGATGTCGGCCTCGGTGATCTCGCGCTCGAGCAGCGCCACCTCGGAATCCGGGAACCGCCCCTCCGGTCGACGCCCGAGGTCCATGACGACCTCGATCAGCGCCTCGCGATCGGGGAGCGCGTGGACGGCATCGACGATCTCCGGCGGCAGCGATGACAGCATCGCGTCCAGGTCGTCGATCGTTTCCCGCTGGCGGTCCTCTGATCCCACGCTGACCTCCATTCGAGGGCTATCGGACACCGGCCGGCACGAGTGCCGGTTCGGCGACCCGGACCAGGGTCTCCTTCATCAGCAGCGTGACGTTTGCGACGGTACCGAAGGCAGCATCCTCCAGGCGGGCGTCGATTGGTGCCTCATAGGTTCGCACGGGTGCGATGACGCCGTGGTCGTGGCGGTGTTCGCCGCCCTTCGAGGTGCGCGCCTCGATGATGCCCAGACCGAATGCGATGAGCGCTGACGAATCGGCCTCCGGCCGGACAAGCACCTTGAGATAGTGCGGCTGATCTTCCTTGGCGACACCGATCTGGACGAAGCCATCGAGCACGGTCCCGTCCTTGCCACCGTCCTTCGACGCCTGGACGTAGGACTCGATCTCGGCGAAGCGCAGGATCGGCGCGAGGCTCGAGCGCGGCACGCGGGAATGATTGCCCTGGCGCTCCCAATCGGGGAGGCGGAGCGACTCGAGACGCGCGACCGGACCCGGCGTCGCGGCCGTGTACAGCCGGTGCAGCGGCGAGCGCGTCGAGCGCCTGCGCCGGCCGGATCCGCGCGGCACGGACCGCCTTGTCGCCCCACGGCTCCGGCAGCTCGAGGTCGGGGTCGCGGAACATGATCTGCTCCTCCCCGTAGCGGATGAACCCGGCCTGCATCATCAGCTCGACGTTGCCGTCGGCGTCGGCGCAGGCGACGTGGAACCGGGCAGCTCCCCGCTTCGCGCCCTCGCGCAGCAGCTGGTTGACCAGTCGATAGCGGATGTCGCCGGCGTCGGCCATGCCGACCGCATCGAGCTCCACGATCGTCCACTCGTCGCGGGTCGACTCGCGCTCGACGCGGATCAGCCCGGCGATCCGGCCGTCCTCCTCGTACACGTACATGAGGTCGTTCGGGCGGAAGGCACCGAGCGGCAGCCGGAACAGGCTGAACACGCCGATCGGCGGGCCGCTCACCGGGAGGCCGAGCGAGCGCGTCGTCGGGTCGTCCGACTGGCACAGCCGTGACAGCTCCCCGAGGGCCGCGAGATCGGTCAGGCGTGCGGCTCGGACCTTGCCCGGACTGCGGGGTGGCCGGGTCGCGGTCACCGTCGTGGCGTCCTCGTCATCTGGAGTGTGTCGGTCCTCGTCATCGAGCCGTGCGCGGTGCGGGTGCGGCCGGCGGCCCGAGCCCTCGCCCGGGTCATCGTGCTCCGATGCCATCGCGGCCATCAACCGGTGGAAGCGCGTCTCCCCGGCGAGCTCGGGGTGGAACGAGGTGGCCAGCACGTTCCGCTCGCGGACCGCGACGATGCGACCGTCGTCGAGCCGTGCCAGCACGTCGACGTCGGGCCCGGTCCGCTCGATGATCGGCGCGCGGATGAACACCGCGTGGACCGGGGTCGAGCCGAGGACATCGACCTCCAGGTCCGCCTCGAACGAGTCGAGCTGGCGCCCGAACGCGTTGCGCTCCACGGTCACGTCGAGCAGCGGCAGGATCGGCTCCTCGCCGCCGGCGATCTCGCGCGCGAGGACGATCATCCCGGCGCACGTCCCGAAGATCGGCGCGCCGGATGCCGCCAGGTCGAGGATCGGCTGGTGCAGGCCCCAGCGCTCGATGAGCTGGCGCATGGTCGTGCTCTCGCCGCCGGGCAGGATCAGCCCGCTGACGCCCTCGAGATCGGCGGGCTCGCGCACGCGAACGCCCTCGACGCCGATGGCGGCGAGGGTGTCGAGGTGTTCACGGAAGGCGCCTTGGAGCGCCAGTACGCCGATCTGCATGTGCAAAGAGTACGCGTGGCTGCGCTGCACGCTCCGAGGGCCGAGGCGACGCGACTGCGAGCCATCGGCGCGAGGATTCGTGCGGGGCCTACCAGCCGCGAACGGCGAGGCGCTCCTGCTCCGGGATCTCCTCGAGGCCGATGCCGCGCATCGGGGCTCCCAGGCCCTTCGAGACCTCGGCGATCTTCTTGGGATCGTCGAAGAACGTCGTCGCCTGGACGATCGCGTTGGCCATCCGGGCCGGGTCCTCGCTCTTGAAGATGCCCGAGCCGACGAAGACGCCCTCGGCACCGAGCTGCATCACCAGCGCCGCGTCCGCCGGGGTGCTGATGCCACCGGCCACGAAGTTGACGACCGGCAGCTTGCCCTCGGCGGCGACGCCCTTCACGAGCTCGTAGGGTGCCTGGAGGTCCTTCGCGGCGACGAACAGCTCGTCGTCGCGCATCCCCTGCAGCCGCCGCGATCTCGCTGAGCACGTCGCGCAACTGGCGGACGGCCTCGACGATGTTGCCGGTGCCGGCCTCGCCCTTGGTCCGCATCATCGCGGCGCCCTCGTTGATCCGGCGGAGCGCCTCGCCGAGGTTCCGGCAGCCGCACACGAACGGGACCTTGAAGGCGTGCTTGTCGATGTGGTTGTTCTCGTCGGCGGGCGTCAGGACCTCCGACTCGTCGATGTAGTCGACGCCGAGCGCCTCGAGCACCTGCGCCTCGACGAAATGGCCGATCCGCGCCTTGGCCATGACCGGGATGCTGACCGCATCCATGATCCCGACGATCATCGATGGGTCGGACATGCGGGCGACGCCGCCGGCCTTGCGGATGTCAGCGGGCACGCGCTCGAGCGCCATCACGGCGACGGCGCCGGCATCCTCGGCGATCTTGGCCTGGTCGGGCGTGACGACGTCCATGATGACGCCGCCCTTGAGCATCTGGGCGAGGCCCTTCTTGGTGGCCCAGGTGGACGTTTCGACGGTCATGGGAGCTGTGGTTCCTCGATCGATGGGCGTGGCGCGGGCCCCCGTCGGGGCGATCTCGCGCGCGGCGCCGATTATCGCACGAGGTCCCCGTTCGCCAAGCGTTCTGGACCATTCGGGCCGCCCTGCGAGCGCTGGACTCGAATGGACCGGTCGACTTACTCCGGCTCGAACGTGTACCGCGTCATGTCCTTGGGGAACGTCGTCCAGGCGAACGCCTTGACCGGGTGCAGCTCCCACAACCCGCCCTGGACCCAGTGCTCTTCGCTCGCCTCATAGCCGGGTCGGTACTTGGCGTAGCCGGCCAGGATCCGCGCGGCCAGCGCTCCCTCCGGCGCCACCAGCTCCACGCCCCGACCCTCCACGATCACGACCTCGCCGCCCGTCAGCTCCACGTGGATCGCCATCTGCGGGTTCGCCCGCAGGTTGCGCTGCCAGCGGGTCGGCCCGCCCTCGACGTACCAGTGGCCATCGACCCATGCGCCCCAGATCGGGATCAGATGCGGCGCTCCGGCCGCGTCCGCCGTCGCGAGCCAGTAGATCTCGGCCCGCTCGAGCCGCTCGACCGCCCACGACCACGGCAGGACGCCCTTCGTCGAACGCGGGATGCCGTATCCGGGGACGATGGGTCGATCGACGCGCGGTTCGCTCATCGGCCGGCTCGGACTAGCGGGACACCGTCCGCACGACGCCCGACATGAGCTTCGTCGCCCGGCGCGCGGCCTTCGGCGAGAGGCGCGAGACCGCCTCGACCAGCTCGAGCACGTCGTCGTCGTCGAGGCCGCCGAGGAGGTCGAACAGCCGCAGCACGGTGTCGTCCGGCACGCGGTCGAGGAGCCGCAGCGCCCGCTCGAGCTCGCGCGGCTCGAGCTGCGGAACGATCCCGACCGCCCGATCGAACAGTCGGACGAACACGACGAACGACGACAGCCATTCCTTGAGCGCGGCGAGCTCGGCGTCGTCGGGGTTCGCGGCCGATGCGTCGGCGGCTTCCTTGGCCTTGGCCTCGAGGACGGCCACGATGGGATCACCTTCGCGGACCTTCCGCTCGGCGATGACCCGACCGAACCACTGCCAGTGGTCGTTGACCGCCAGGAACGCGGTGCCCGCCGGCCCGCGCCGACCCACGCGCCGCGGCTCCGACACCCGCTGGACCAGGCCCCAGTTCTCGGCTTCGGCGAGGGCGAGGCTGGCCGCGCGATGCGACAGGCCGAGCGCCTCGCGCACCTCGCGCTCGGTCAGCGGCTCCTGCCGAGCCATGAGGTAGGCCTGGACGCGGGCGATCGCCGGGGTCACGCCCCAGGCGGCGCCCATCTCGCCCCACGCCTGGGCGAGCTCGAGGCGGATCGATTCGGCGGTCGACGTCGGCATCTGCGCCGCGCTCAGGCCGCCGTTTGTTTCGTGCGCATTGACAGTAGCGAGTTTCTGGTTCATAACTTGCTATGCAAGGGTAGCAGTTTGTTGCGAGGACGTCGATGAAGGTTGCGATCGTAGGCGGTTCCGGGCTCGTCGGACGGGCGCTGACGCGCTCGCTCGCTCGGCGACGGCGCCGAGGTCGTGGTCCTGTCGCGGAACCCGGGCAAGCACGCCCGGAACGTCGCCGCCGCCCGCCACGATCGCCCGCTGGTCGCCGGACGACGTGCCGGGCCTCGCGCAGTCGATCGATGGGTTCGACGCGGTCGTGAACGTCGCCGGCGCCCGCGTCGCACCGTGGCCCTGGACGAAACGGCGCAAGGCCGTGATCCGGTCGAGTCGAGTCGATGGCGTCCGGGCGATCGTCGACGCGATCGATCGACTGCCGCCCGGACCGCCGACCGACACGCTTCGTGGTCGTCTCCGGGATCGACGCCTATCCCGAGTCGCCGGTCGGTGACGACCCGGCGCCGATGACCGAGTCGAGCCCGATCGGCACGGAATTCCTCGCCGGGGTCTCCCGCGAGATGGAGGACGAGGCCCAGCGGGCGACGGCGCTCGGTGTCGGTGTCGTGACGGTCCGGATGGGCAACGTGCTCGCGCGCGATGCGGCGCTGATGCGGTACCTCGCGCTCCCCGTCCGGCTGTTCCTGGGTGGCCGACTCGGCAGCGGCCAGCAATGGTTCACGTGGGTCCACATCGATGACGCGGTCGCCCTCTTCCGCAAGGCGATCGACGGCAGCGTTCCGGACGGCATCCTGAACGCGACGAGCCCGGGCGCCGTCAAGCAGATCGATTTCGCGCGCGCGATGGGCAAAGCGCTCCACCGCCCGACGTGGTTCCCGGCTCCCGGCGTGGCTGATCCGCCTCGTGCTCGGCGAGCAGGCGGTCCTGTTGCTCGGGTCGAGGCGGATCGCCCCGGCCCGCGCGACGGAGCTCGGCTACGCCTTCCGCTACCCGACGATCGAACCAGCCCTCGAGGACGTGCTTGGTTAGTGGTAGGCACACGTTTCAGATGAACACGCAGGGCCGACCTCGAGAACGTGCAAGAACTGCTGATTCTGGGGGTCGAGCGTGCATGTTCATGCGGAAACCGTGCCTGGTAGAAACGCCAGGGCAGGTGGGGCTCAGGAAACCGGCTGCGCGGCGACTGCCTGCAACGCAGCGGTGACCGCCGCGAACACCGGCTGGTTCGGGTCGATGTCCGTCTCGCACGAGGCGATCCGTTCGGTGCCGGTCGGCGCCCCGAACTCGTAGATCGTTTCCTGGCCGTCGTACGCGGTCGGGCACTCCCCGGTGAACTTCCGCGACCGGATCGCGTCGAAGTTCGTGGTCTTGACCGCACCATCGAGGGCGCCGAGCGCCTCGGCCGGCAGCGCGCCCAGATCCGCGGCCTGCGGCGCGACCTGATGCACCCGACCATCGCGCTCGATCACGATCGTCGAGCCGCACGGGCCGTTCACGCACTCGCCACCCCGCGTCGTGACCGTGACGAGCGGTCCGCTTGGCACCGGCAAACCGAGGCGATCGCCGCCGGCGAACAGCCGATGACCGTCAAGCCGAGCGCGACGCCGAGAGCGAGGCCACCGAGTCGTTGCAGCATGGGCGCCCGACGACCGCGGAGCGGCCGCGGTTCCGCGCGCGACGATGGACGTCCGTTATGTCGCTTGACGATATATCGTCAGAAGATATAGTTGGCGCATGCGCTCGGTCCTGTTGCCGCTCGCGATCGCGTTCCTCCTTGGTTGCGCCACGCCATCCGCGGCCGCACCCGGCCCGCCGATCGCCGTGGCACCGCCGATCGCCACCGCAACGTCGATCTCGGAGGCCCGCGCCGAGCTGCTGCGATACGTCGGGGACGTCACGCGATCGACCGGGTACCGCTATGACGCCCATGACGATCGCGGTCACTCGATGGACGGGGCCAAGATCATCCAGGTCACGGAGACCGGCGAGCTCGCGGCGGTCTACCACTGGTTCTCGGGCGTGCCCGACCGGTTCAACGTCTCACTGGCGACATCGACGAACCTGCTCGACTGGACCTGGCGGCGCGACCTGACCCAGGGCGCGTCCCAACCGACCATCGGGCAGCATCGGACGGCGGGTACGTCGTGACCTGGGACTCCGATGCGGACCTCGAGGTCACGCTCCACTACTTCTCGTCATGGGACGACCTGCTTGCGGGCCACGCGTCGAAGGACTTCGTCGCGAAGCGGCAACTGCCCGGCTGCGCGGAAGGGACGCCGAATCTCTACGCGGCAAGCAGCACATCGGTCGACTTCGGCATGCACTTCTACATGCACTGCGAATTGGACCGCCAGGCGCGTGGAACCACCGATTGGGTGACGTGGCACGCGGAGCCGCAACCGCTCCTTGATCGAGCCGTGCTGCTCCAGGGCTACAAGGGC
Source organism: uncultured Chloroflexia bacterium (assembly GCA_963788235.1). Lineage (GTDB taxonomy): Bacteria > Chloroflexota > Limnocylindria > Limnocylindrales > CSP1-4 > SPCO01. The sequence goes on from CAWBFV010000008.1 coordinate 699,448, forward strand.
AGCATCGGTGACCGCGACGCGATCGAGTTCAAGGGTCACTTGTTCACGTTCCTCGAGGCCCAGTTCCTGCAGGGCGACTGGCGGACCTTCCGAGTCCTCGAATACGACGAGGAAACGGGCGCGCCGGATCGGGCGGCCTACCCGGAGTTCGCCCCTGAGCCGCCATCGATCCACGTGTTCATCCGAACCCATGGAGGAGCGTCGTCCTACACGAACATGTCGGTGGGGCAGGTCGAGATCGGCGGGAGACAGGCGATCGTCGTCGGCCTCTTCATCCCGGCGGAGAACGGCGGCGCTGACGCTCCGGGTGAGCTCATCTTCTATCGCGAGCTCGATCGCTAGTTGATTTCGGGGCCTGCCCGGACACCTATCATCGGGCCATGCCCGTCCTGCGCAGCCGGCTCGACCCTGCCGCCGCCGAGACGCGCGCGAACCACGACGCGATGGCGGCCCTGGTCGACGAGCTGCGGCAACGCCAATCGGACCTCGCCGACCGGGGAGCCGGCGGCGACGACCGCTCGATCGAGCGCCATCGGGAACGCGGCAAGCTCCCGGTCCGCGACCGGATCGACCACCTGCTCGACCCCGGCACCGCGTTCCTCGAGCTGAGCCCGCTCGCCGCGAACGGCCTGTACGACGACGACGCGCCCGGGGCCGGCATCGTCACCGGCATCGGCCGCGTCGAGGGCACGACCTGCGTGATCGTCGCCAACGACGCGACGGTCAAGGGCGGCACGTACTACCCGATGACCGTCAAGAAGCACCTGCGCGCGCAGGAGATCGCGCTCGAAAACCATCTGCCGTGCATCTACCTCGTCGACAGCGGCGGCGCCTTCCTGCCGCTCCAGGCCGACGTCTTCCCCGATCGCGACCACTTCGGTCGGATCTTCTACAACCAGGCGCGGATGTCGGCGAAGGCCATCCCCCAGGTCGCGCTGGTCATGGGCTCCTGCACCGCCGGCGGCGCGTACGTTCCCGCGATGAGCGACGAGACGGTGATCGTCAAGGGCACCGGCACGATCTTCCTCGGCGGCCCGCCGCTCGTGAAGGCCGCGACCGGCGAGGACGTCACGGCCGAGGAGCTCGGTGGCGCCGAGGTCCACACGAGGAAGTCGGGCGTCGCCGACCACGAGGCGCTCGATGACGAGCACGCGCTCGCGCTCGGGCGGTCGATCGTGGCCAACCTCAATCGAAAGCCGCCGCCGCTGCCTTGGGATCGACGCGACCCGCAGCCACCGGCGGTCGACCCGGCCGGTCTCTACGGCGCGGTGAGCGCGGACCCCCGCCGGCCCGTGCCGGTTCGCGAGCTGATCGCCCGCCTGGTCGACGGCTCGAGCTTCCACGAGTTCAAGCCGCTCTACGGCGAGACGCTGGTCACCGGGTTCGCCCACCTCGAGGGCTACCCGATCGGGATCCTCGCGAACGACGGCATCCTGTTCAGCCAGTCGGCGCTGAAGGGCGCCCACTTCATCGAGCTCGCCTGCCAGCGACGGATCCCGCTGGTGTTCCTCCAGAACATCACCGGGTTCATGGTCGGTCGCGAGTACGAGGAGGCCGGCATCGCCAAGGACGGCGCGAAGCTCGTCACGGCCGTTGCCAGCGCGGAGGTCCCGAAGTTCACGGTGCTGATCGGCGGGTCGTTCGGGGCCGGCAACTACGCGATGGCCGGTCGGGCGTACCAGCCGCGCTTCCTGTGGTCGTGGCCGAACAGCCGCATCTCGGTGATGGGTGGCCAGCAGGCGGCGCGCGTCCTCTCGACGGTCCGTGGCGATTTCCCCGACGACGCGGCGCGCGACGCCTTCGAGGCGCCGATCCTCGAGACCTACGAACGCGAGGGCTCGCCGTACTTCGCGACGGCCCGGCTCTGGGACGACGGGGTCATCGACCCGCTGGATACGCGGCGCATCCTCGCACTGGGGCTGGAGGCCTCCCTCCATGCCCCGATCCCGGAGACGCGGTTCGGCGTGTTCCGAATGTGACACCTGGCCAGGGGAGGATCCGATGCTGAAGTTCTACAGCGAGCTGTGGCCTGCCCGGATCCGCGAGATGGGGGCCGACCTCCTCACCTGGGGCTGGGTCGCGCTCTGGACCGTGATCGGTCTGCGGATCTACGAGGCCATCGCACAGTTCTCCGAGGCGGGCCGGGTGATGCAGACCGGCGGCGCCAACATCCAGGGCGCCGGGACCCAGCTCGGTGACTCGCTCCAGGGCGTCCCGCTCATCGGCGAGGGGGTCAACGATCTGGCGACCACCGCGTTCGGCGCCGCCGGCGAGCCGTTCATCCAGGTCGGGATGGAGCTCGAGTCGCTGCTGCTGTTCATCGCGCGGCTGCTCGCTCTGCTGGTGATCGGCGTGATGCTGGGGCCGTGGCTGTGGCGATACCTGCCATGGCGGGCCGGTCGCCTCGCGACGGTCCGCGCGGCGCATTACGCGATCCGCCGCGCACCACGCGGCATGTCCGACCGCGCGCTCCAGCACGCGCTTGCGACCCGGGCGCTCGCTCGATTGAGCTACCAGGACCTGCTCGACCACACGTCGGACCCGTTCGGCGACTACGCCGCGGGCCAGTACGAGCGACTGGCCAAGGCCGAGCTCCACAGCGTCGGTTTGAAGTGATCAGTCGCGCCGCAGCCGCGGCGCCCGTGCTGGCAGCGATCGTGCTGGTCGGCGCGTGCAGTGCGCTCAGCGGGGTCGTCGGGACCGCCACGCGTCCCGAAGCCCTGCGGCGAGGTGTTCAACGAGGTCCGATGCCTGGCGATCCGCGACTCCGCGGCGTTCCAACTGCACACGACCCGCGAGGACATCACGGCAGTCGAGATCCAACCCGACCCGACGCCCGAGATCATCGATGGCAAGACGATCCTGCACACCACGTCGGGTGGCAGCCCGGTCGAGCTCGTCGTGACCCTCGCCGACGGGACGAGTCGTCGGGTCACGATCCAATGCGCCGGCATCCCGGATGACCCGGGGTGCTTCGACGACCCGCATCTGCAGGCAAGCTCAGTGACGATGGGCGGCTACCACGACTTCCCCGAGAACGCGACGCCGGTCCCCACGGCAGCGCCCGACGCGATCGCCGACGCCACCGAGCTTCGCATCGACCGGCTGGACATCCCGATCGAGCACACCGGCATCAACGAGATCCGGCTCGGGGAGGTGCTGCTGCCGAATGGCCTGCTGACGGAAGCCGACTTCGCGCTGGTCGACGACTGGCCGCCGAATGTCACGATCCTTGAGCGCGTCATCTACCTCGAGGTGCGCTCCCTCGCCGACGGCAAGCGGATCCTCAACATCTACGACCACGGCTGGCGCGAGGGCACGGAACGGGCCGAGGCGGTGCTGGTCTTCGACGTCTTCCGGTACGACCCGGGCGCGAAGCTGGCCATCCGGAACGTCGTCGTCCGGTAGCATCCGGGTCGATGCCGACCGTCGCGCAGTTCTCGATCGCCCCCGTCCGAAGCCTCGGGCTGCAGCACCCGACCGAGATCGACGTCACCGAGGTCGGTGTCGTCGAGGATCGACGGTTCTTCCTGGCCGACGACCAGAACCGCCTGGTCGATCGGATCGTGGTCGGCCGGTTGGTCCAGGTCGAGGCGAGGACCGATCACGCTGCGACGACGCTCTGGATGCGCTTTCCGGACGGCACTGTCATCGACGACGAGGTCCGGCTCGGCGAGTCCGTCGAGACGCCGATCCACGGGCGGACCGGCGTCGGCAAGGTCGTGATCGGGCCATGGGGAGAGGCGCTGGCGGCGGTGGCCGGGCGGCCGATCCGGGTCATCCGCTGCGACAACCCCGGCGGCACGCGCCGCGGCAATCCGACGAGCATCGTGTCCGACGGCTCGCTCCGGGAGCTCGCGAAGGCCGCCGGAGTCGATGCCGTCGACGGCCGGCGGTTCCGCATGCTGATCAACCTCGAGGGTGCCGAGCCGCACGAGGAGGACACCTGGATCGGCAAGCGGATCGGGCTCGGTGACGCGGTGTTGCGCGTGCTGAAGCCCGACGCGCGATGTGCGATCACGACGCAGGACCCGGACACCGGCTCGCGCGACCTCGACACGCTCCGGACGATCATCTCGTACCGCGGCTTGCGCGAGGGCAAGCACGCCGACTTCGGGGTGTTGGCCGACGTCGTCCAGCCGGGCCGGATCCGCCTCGGCGACGCGGTGACCGTGCTCGACTAACCCGCTTCGACCGCGGGCCGAGACTGGCAGACTGCAAAACAGGGCTGAAGCGTTTGCCCGCCACCCCTATGGCGGGTTCCGTGCCTGGCAGTCTCGGATCGCCGCCGAGGAGCAGCCCGTCGTTGCGTTCGACCTCGATCTGCAGTCTGGGAGTCCCGCTCTGCCATCGGCCAACGTGTCAGCCGTTGGCGACGGCGACTACGGAGCGTGTGATCCGCGCGAATTCCGTCAATTGCCTGCCACGCCGGCACGAGATGGCCGGATCGTCGTCAACGGTTCGCTCCAGCGAGCAATTGGTGAAACCTCGGAGTCGAGTCGTGCGTGGTTCGCTCGATCCGAGAACGCCAGACGAGGGGCGCTGCGGTCTCGTGCCGGTCTCACGAGCATCTGACGGCGTTGGCTTCGCCGCCTGGCGAGTGATCAGCCCTGGGCCACGACACCGCGTCGGCGGATCAGGTACAGCCAGATCGCCACGGCGATTGCGACGAGCGGGGCCCACCGAAGGGCCCCGAGCACCCCGAGCCGGATCGTCAGGCCCAACGCGGTTCCCGTGAACGCGCCCGTCGTGGACACGGCAGCGATGATCGCGACGCCGATCAGCATCGACGTGATCGCAGCAATCGGCGCTCCGATCCCGAGCGCCACGGCTGCGACGACCGCATCTGTCCGCGAGCCGATCGCCGTCGGTGCCAGCCCAGCGCCTAGCAACGCCAGACCGGGCCAGGAGAGGGCCGCGATCAGCACCATCGCGCGGAGGTCGACCTGGTCGGTGGGCGTTGGCGTCGTCAGCGTCGCCAGCAGCACGAGTGGCCACAGCAGGAGACCCGCCCAGAACGCGCCGCGGCGACTCGACCGGATGGCTGTGAGCCGCCTCCCGGTCGGATCAGGACGCCAGTTCGGTGACCACGGGTTCGCGGGACCCATGGCTCCAATGTACCTCCCGACACGGTCGATCCAACTGTCAATGGTGCGGTTCGGCAACGCCGAGTTGCCCCTGAACACCGCGCGCGGTCGGTACGATGCCCGGGTGAATCCGGCCCTCCGAGTCGAGCGCACCGGTCCCGATGGCGTGGTCGCCCGGGTGACGCTGGCCCGACCCGAGGTCCACAACGCGTTCGATGCCTCGACGATCGCCGAGCTGCGGTCGACGTTCGCGGCCCTCGCCCGGGAGGACGCGACGGCACTCCGGGTCGTGGTCCTGGCCGGCGACGGCCCCTCGTTCTGTGCCGGCGCCGACGTCGCGTGGATGCGCGCCGCGATGGCGCTCGACGTCGAGGGCAACGAGCAGGACGCGATGGCGATGGCCGAGATGTTCGAGACCATCGATACCTGTCCGGTGCCGGTCATCGTCCGTGTCCACGGCGCGGCGCTCGGCGGCGGCGTCGGGCTGTGCGCGGTCGGCGACGTCGTGATCGCCGAGAGCGGCGCGAAGTTCGGGTTCACCGAGACGCGGCTCGGGATCCTGCCCGCGGTGATCTCTCCGTTCGTCGTCGCGAAGATCGGCGAGAGCCACGCGCGGGCGCTCTTCCCCGGCGGTCGGCGGTTCGATGCGGTCCGGGCGCAGCGGATCGGCCTGGTCCACGAGCTGGTCGAGGGCGAGGACGCGCTGGACGCCGCGGTCGATGCCGCCGTCGGCGACATCCTGGCGTCGGGCCCGACGGCCGCCCGCGCCGCAAAGGCGATCGTCCGCGAGGTCCGCGGCCTCGGCCACGGCGCGTCGAAGTGGCACACGGCCCGGGTCATCGCGCGGCAACGCGTCACCGACGAGGCCCGCGAGGGGTTCAGCGCATTCGAGGAGAAGCGCCGGCCGGCCTGGTCGCCGCCCGATGACGACTGACGCACGTATCGCCTGCATCGGGTGTGGCGGGTTGGTGCCCGATATCGATGGGCCGAGTCATCGATACATGCTCGCGTCGCCTGGGTGCTGGGCGGCGTACGGCGGGTTGCTCGGCGGGGCGTTTGCCGGCGTCGAGCTGCCCGAGCCGCATGGGTCGCTGACCGTCGACGCGTACGCGGTGCAGCATCCGGGGGTGCCCAACCCGCAGGCGACGCAATCGGTGTGGGTGCATCTCGTGACGCTCCAACTGGCGCTCGAGGAGGGCTGGCCGCCGAGCCAGTTCGTGCGCATCCGGCGGTTTGGCGCCGACACGTCGGCGGGGCTGACCTGGCTCGAGCCTCCGGCATCGATGGGCCCGGTCACCGCGATCGATGTCGCCGAGGCGTCCCCGGATGCCGTCGCCGACACCGTCCGAGCCTGGGTCGATGGAGCGTGGGCGGCCTGGGGCGAGCAGCACGAGGCGGTTCGGACGCGAGCGACCCAGCTGATACGCCAACTCGGCTAGCCCGGCCCGGAGCGTCCCGCCGATCCACCGCTCAGCGGTGCTACTGGAGGATGGCCATTAGCCTGCTTCGTCAGATCCACCGCTCGGCGACGTATAACGACGAGCTCGCCGGGTTTCCGGTAGCCGTTGGCACCGCTCGGCGGTGCAAGAGACGCGCACGATCGCCAGTAGCACCGCTCGGCGGTGGGCGCTCGGATCCCAACGCCGGTAGGTTCGCGCTCTTGCGCCATATGCGACACTCGCGACAGTCATGCCAGAGGAACTGAGCCCGAGCGAGGTCGCGCGTCGTCTCGGGACGTCCACGCGATCCGTCCAGCGATGGATCGCGACGGGTCGACTCCCAGCCAGGCGTGTCGGTGGTCGATGGCGTGTCGCGTTTGACGCGTCTGACGCGTTGAGCGGGTCCAGGAGAGACCGATCGAGAGCGTTTTCGTGGCCAATCGCGGCGAGATCGCCGCCCGGATCCAGCGAACGTGCGATCGACTCGGGATCCGCACCGTCATTCCCGCCACGAGTGGCCCTGAAGCGATCGACCTCCTCGACATCGACGCCGTGATCACAGCAGCCCGGGACGCCGAAGCGGACGCCCTCCATCCCGGCTTTGGCTTCCTGGCCGAGAACGCCGAGTTCGCCGAGGCCGTGATCGAGGCCGGCATCCGCTGGATCGGTCCCCCACCCGACGCGATCCGGGCGATGGGCGACAAGGCTGCCGCACGGAGACTGGCCGCGAAGCTGGGCGTCCCGACCCCCGCCGGCTACGACGACGAGGATCAGTCCGACGAGGCACTCGAAGCCGCCGCCGAGCGGATCGGCTACCCGATCCTGATCAAGCCCTCCGCCGGTGGCGGCGGCAAGGGCATGCGCACCGTCCGCGCCGCGGAACGCATGACCACGGAGCTCGCAGCAGCCCGTCGCGAAGCCACCGCCGCCTTCGGCGACGACCGCCTGATCCTCGAGCAGCTCGTCGAAGGCGCCCGGCACGTCGAGATCCAGGTCCTGTTCGATGCCCACGGGAACGGCGTCCACCTCGGCGAGCGCGACTGCTCGCTCCAGCGTCGGCACCAGAAGGTGCTCGAGGAGGCGCCCTCGCCGGCGGTCAACGCCTCGGTCGGGTGGTGACCTTCGAAGGCGCATGGGCGAGGCCGCGCTCAAGCTCGCGGGCGCCGTTGGCTACCAGAGTGCCGGCACGTGCGAGTTCCTCCTCGACGAGCGCGGCACGTTCACGTTCCTCGAGATGAACACGCGCCTCCAGGTCGAGCACCCCGTGACCGAGCTCGTGACCGGCCGCGATCTCGTCGAGGACCAGATCCGCATCGCGGCCGGCGAGCCGCTCGGCTTCGACCAGGGCGACGTCCGGTTCGACGGCCACGCGATCGAGGTTCGCGTCTACGCCGAGGACGCCGAACACGGCTTCCTGCCCGCGACCGGCCGGATCGAGCGCCTGCGCTGGCCGACCGGCGAGGGCATCCGGGTCGATGCCGGCGTCGCCGAGGGCGACGAGGTCGGTGGCCGGTTCGACCCGATGCTCGCCAAGGTCATCGCCCATGGCCGGGATCGAGCCGAGGCCCTGCAGCGCCTGACCGACGCACTCGATTCGACCGTCATCCTCGGGCTGACCACCAACCTGCGGTTCCTGCGCTGGCTCGTCCGCGAACCGGCGGTCCGCGACGGCCTCGCCCGCACCGACACGCTCGAGAAGATCTGGCCGCCGGACGACTGGGAGCAGCGCGCCCGGATCCCCGAGGCCGCGTGGGTCGCCGCGGGCAAGGCGCTGCTGGACGCGCAAACCAGCCCCTCGCGCGCGCCCGATCCATTCGACGGCGCGTTCCGGCTGAACGCCGGGCCGGCGCTGCGTCTCGTCGCCGAGGACCAGACCCACACGGTCAGGCTCGCCCCCGGTCGCGCCGCCACGAGAGCCGCGCTCGTCCGCGTCGGCGACACCGTCCACCTCGACCTGGCCGGTCGCAGCATCCCGTTCCGCATCGCCGCGCCGCCGGACGTCGATCGTGCGGCGAGCGCCGCGGCCGCCGCCCACGGCACCGGCCCGGTCGAGCTCGTCGCGCCGATGCCCGGCCAGGTCCTGGCGATCGCCGCCGCCGTCGGCGCAACCGTCGACGCCGGCGACCCCGTGATCACGCTCGAGGCGATGAAGATGGAGCACGCGGTCGCCGCTCCGTCGCGAGGCACCGTCGCGGACGTGTTCGTCACGCGTCGGCGACCAGGTCCAGCGCGGCCAGCGACTCGCGATCGTCGAGCCCGCCTGACCGACCACGGCGCGCGTCGGCACAGCACGACGCGGTACGCTTCGGCCATGGGCGAGAAGAAGAAGGCCGAGAAGGCCGAGAAGCAGGCGCGCAAGGCGTCGAAGGCGTCGGCCACGAAGCTGCCGGGAACCCGCGCCGAGCTCATGGAGCTGCATCGGGAGACGCGCGCCCGGCGCAACGCCGCGCCGTGGGGCAGCGAGGAGCACGTCGCCGCGATCGACCTGATCGGTCGGATCGAGATCGAGATCGCCCGGATCGAGCGGGCGATGGACCCGCCGCTCGCCTGATCGCCAGCTGATGACGCCGGGACCCGGCGAGCGCCGCGTCCGGATCTACGAGGTCGGGCCGCGCGACGGCCTCCAGAACGAGTCGGTCGCGATCCCGATCGACACCAAGCTGCGCTTCATCGAGCTGCTGGTCGACGCCGGCCTCCAGGAGATCGAGGCGACGTCGTTCGTCTCGCCCAAGGCGATCCCGCAACTCGCGGACGCCGACGAGCTGATGGAGCGGCTCCCGAGAACCCCGGGCGTTCGATTCCCGGTCCTCGTGCCGAACGAGCGCGGTCTCGCCCGCGCCGAGGACGCCCGGGTCGATGCGATCGCGGTGTTCACCGCCGCGAGCGACGCGTTCACGCAGCACAACATCGGGATGACCGTCGACCAGTCGCTCGACGTCTTCGCGCCGATCCTCGAGCGCGCCGGCGAGCTCGGCTGGTGGCGGCGCGCGTACGTGTCGACCGCGTTCGGGTGCCCGTACACGGGTCGCGTCGAGCCGGCGCGGGTCGTGGACGTCGCCCGGCGACTGAGCGAGCTCGGCGCCGACGAGATCTGCTTCGGCGACACGATCGGGGTCGGCGTGCCGGACCAGGTCACGGAACTGGTCGGGCTGGCCGAAGCGGCCGGGCTGCCGGCCCACCTGCAGGCCTACCACTTCCACGACACCCGCGGCACCGCGCTCGCCAACGTCGCCGCAGGCGCTCGCAACCGGCGTCCGCACGTTCGACTCCGCGACCGGCGGCACCGGCGGTTGCCCGTACGCTCCGGGCGCCGCCGGCAACCTCGCGACCGAGGACCTGGTCTACCTCCTCGACGCGTCCGGCTACGAGCACGGCGTCGATCTCGACAAGGTGCTCGTCGCCGCCCGGTTCATCGCCGACGCGCTCGGCAAACCGCTCACGACGAAGGTCGGCCAGGCCGGCGGCTGGGACGAGAAGCACCGGTCACGCAACGGGGCGGCAGGAATAGGGCAAGGCATGCGCTGCGGCGGCTCCGACCCGGCATAACGCGTCCCACCACAGCCTTATGTGCCATGAGCACCGCTCCGCAAGACGATTCGCGTCGTTCGACCCGGAGCTCGTGCATGGATCGCTGGCAAACGGGCGTGAGGAACGGCGAATCTGCGGGGATACGCGCCATAAGGTTGCCCTCAGGCGCGTTGTTCATGATCGGTTGGCGCTGGCGTTGGCGCTGGCGCTGGCGCCGCTCCGGCGCCCCTCGCGCCCCGTTCGCGGCACGCTCCGGTGAACTTGCTATCCTCCGGCCAAATGGACGGTGTCGTACTTGTTCTCAACCAGAACTACGAGCCGCTCAACGTCTGCAATCTGCCCAGGGCCTTCCGCCTCCTGTTCGGTGAGAAGGCCGAGGTGATCGAGTTCGACCACCAGGTGATTCGGACGCCGCGGACCGAGTACCGCGCGCCCTCCGTGATCCGTCTGCAGCACATGATCCGCCGGCCCCGACCACGGGTGAAGCTGTCGCGTCGCGAGGTCTTCGCGCGCGACCGCCACACCTGCCAGTACTGCGGCAAGCAGACCCACGACCTGACGCTCGACCACGTCATGCCGCGTCACCGTGGCGGCGGCCATTCGTGGGAGAACCTCGTCACCGCGTGCAAGACCTGCAATCACCGCAAGGGCGGCAAGACGCTGACCGAGGCTCGGCTTCGGCTGCACCGCGAGCCGTTCGAGCCACGCAGCGACCTCTACTCGCTGTTCACCCCGTACCTCGCGGACGAGCGCAACGACGCGTGGCGCACCTACCTGTTCCTGGGGAGGAACTGACCCAGGACGGAGGAGTTGCCCGGATGGACCTCGCGGCCACGATCCCGGACGCGGTCCACGATCTCCTGGAGACGTTGTGGGGCGCCGGGCATGCCGCCTACGTCGTCGGAGGATCGATCCGCGACGCCCTGCTCGAACGACGCCCGGTCGACTGGGACCTCGCGACCTCGGCCCTCCCCGAGGAGACGCAGGCGCTGTTCGACGACGCCGCGTACGAGAACGCCTTCGGCACCGTGGCGGTCCGCACGGACGACCCAGACGGTCGGGGTCGTGGCGATCACCACGTTCCGCTCCGACCACGACTACGCCGACTTCCGCCGGCCGCACCACGTCGAGTTCAGCAAGTCGATCGAGCTCGACCTCGCGCGTCGCGACGTGACCGTCAACGCGATCGCCTGGGGCGCCGAGCCCGGCGAGCCGCCGCGGCTGGTCGATCCGCACGACGGCCAGGCCGACCTGCGAACCGGCACGCTGCGCGCCGTCGGTGACCCCGACCTGCGCTTCCGCGAGGACGCGCTGCGGATGGTCCGCGTCGTCCGGCTTGCGGCCGCGCTCCACTTCACGATCGAGCCCGCGACGCTGGCGGCGATCACGACGAACGCCGAGCTGGTCCGGCACCTCTCCGGCGAGCGGATCGCCGCGGAGCTCACGAGGCTCCTCCAGGCGGACCGGCCGTCGGTCGGGTTCCGGCTGCTCGCCGACACCGGCCTGCTCGACCACCTCGCCCCCGAGCTCGCGCTCCAGCGTGGAGTGCCGCAGAACAAGGTCCCGGGCGAGGACCTCTGGGATCACACGCTGCGCGCGGTCGATGGCGCGGTGCGCGAGCCACCCTGGATCCGCCTCGCCGCGCTGCTCCACGACATCGCCAAGCCGGCGACGATGGCCGACGGCCGGTTCGTCGGGCACGAGACGATCGGGGCGGAGATGGCGAAGGACGTGCTCGACCGGTGGCACTGGCCGGTCCAGGAGCGCGACCGCGTGACCCATCTGATCCGCAACCACATGTTCGGCTACGTGCCGACGTGGTCGGACGCCGCGGTCCGGCGGTTCATCGCGAAGGTCGGCACGGATCGGATCGTCGACCTGTTCCTGCTGCGCGAGGCCGACAACGTCGGGTCCGGACGCGAGCCCGAGGCCGGCAACCTCGACGAGCTCCGCGCGCGGGTCTCGCGCGAGCTCGCCGCGGGCGTGGCGCTCGAGATCGGCGACCTGGCGATCGACGGCAACGACCTGATGGACGAATTCGGCTGGCCGCCCGGACCGATCATCGGCGCGACGCTTCGACGGCTGCTCGACCACGTGATCGGCGACCCGACGCTCAACACGCGGGAGCGGCTGCTGTCGGTGGCGCGCGCGACAGTCGCCCAGGACGCCGCCGAGTGATCGAGCTGCTGCTCGAGGCCGAGCGGGCGCTGACGATGGGCCGGCTCGATCGAGCCCAGGAGATCTACCAGCAGGTGGCGACGGCCGATCCCCGCAACTCGATCGCCGTGGTGGGGCTGGCGCGCGTGGCGCTCGACCGGACCGACGACCTCGGCGCGTACCTGCTCGCCCGGCGAGCCCTGGTGATCGACCCGGAGAACGATGCCGCTCGACGGCTGGCGCAACGGCTCGAGGAAGTGCTCGCGACCCGGGGAGAGCCGGTCGACGACCCGTTGCCGCCCCAAGCGTCCGCGCCGGCGCCCGCCACCGGTTCGACCCCCGCGACCGAGCCCGCTCCGCAGCCGCCGACGTCCCCGAAGCGGCGTTCGATCATCAACCGACTGCGGGGTCGATGAGGGCGTCTGCTACCAAGTCGAAAGCGATGCGTGTACGCGGTTAGCGCCACCGCAAGTCGCGGCGGTCCATGATGTGGCGATGGACGACCATCCAGCACTCCGCATCCTCCAGCCGGGCGAACAAGTCCGCGTCCAGGCGTCGCTCGGCGACACGCTCGTGGTCGTCACCGATCGTCGACTGGCAGTGGCGAACGCCGAACGCCTGATGCTCGATATGCCGATCGAGAACCTGCGGCGCATCCAGTTCGATATCGAGCGCGAGCGGCCCGCGACCCTGGTCATCGTGCCCGAACGACGCCAGGACGAGCCGCAGGTGCTCGCCATCGAGCCCCGAGATTACGAGCGCGATCATGCGCGCCCTGGTCGAGGTCGGCCATCGCTTCGCGGGCATCGCGGACGAGGACACCGGCTAGGGCTGATCGCCGCTAAGGTTCGCGGCATGACCCGCATCCTCGTGACCGGCGGCGCCGGCTATGTCGGCTCGGTCTCCGTCGAGGCGTTCCTTGCCGCCGGCCACGACGTCGTGGTGCTCGATGACCTGTCGACCGGCCATCGCGGCGCGGTCCCCGCGGGCGCCCGGCTCGAGGTCGGCGACTACGGCGACCAGGCCGCGACCACCCGACTGCTGAGGGACGCCGAGACCGAGGTCATCCTCCACTGCGCCGCGCGCTCGCTGGTCGGCGAGTCGCTCCAGGATCCCGCCCGCTATTTCCGCGACAACGTCACTGGCGGCATCGCGCTGCTGGAGGCGGCTCGTGACGTTGGCGATCGCCCGCTTCGTGCTGTCATCGACCGCCGCGGTCTACGGCGTCCCCGCCGCGACGCCGATCTCCGAGGACGCCGAGCTCCGGCCGATCAACCCGTACGGCGAGTCGAAGCGGGCCTTCGAGGGCGCCCTGACCTGGTACGGCCGCGCCTACGGACTGCGGAGCGTGTCGCTGCGCTACTTCAACGTCGCCGGCGCCACCGACGCGATCGGCGAGGACCACGACCCCGAGACCCACGTGATCCCGGCGATCCTCGGCGCGGTCGAGGCCGGCCGGCCGTTCACGCTTGTTCGGCGACGACTATGCGACGCCCGACGGCACGTGCATCCGCGACTACATCCACGTGTCGGACCTGGCCGACGCGCACCTGCGGGCGATCGAGACGACGGCATCGACCGAGCCGTCGATGGCGGTCGATGGCGCGCTCGTCTGCAACCTCGGCAACGGCGACGGCTTCAGCAACCTCGAGGTGATCCAGGCCGCGGAGCGCGTGATCGGCCGCCCGGTCGACTACGAGGTCGGCCCGCGGCGGGTCGGCGACCCGCCGGTCCTGGTGGCATCCGCGAGCCGGGCCGCCCAACGGCTTGGCTGGCACCCCCAGCGGCCGAGCCTCGAGGAGATGATCGGCTCCGCGTGGGCGTGGCGCCGCGCGCACCCGGGCGGCTACGCCGACTAGGGCCGGCTACCTCGTCGTACGATGGCGCTCGAGAGGAGGGGCATGGCCGATCCCGTGGGCGAGATCATCGGCGACTACCGCGCGTTCACGGCCTTGCAGCGCGACCGCCTCGCCGCGCGCGGCATCGACATCGCGCCGTACGAGCTGAGCCACCTGGCGGTCCGCGTCCCCGAGTGGGACCAGTACGTCCATCTCAGGGCCCTCCTGGAGCGGCACGCCACCGCCAATCGCGAGGGCGTCTGGAACGGCCGTCCGATCTCGTTGATCCTGCTCATCGAGCCACTCCGCGTCCTCGATGGCCAGCTCATCCCGATGATCGAGCTCATCCCGCCCGTCCACCAGCGGGTCTACAAGATGGGCATGGAGCATTTCGGAGTGGTCGTCGGTGAGGAGGTCGACACATTCGCCCGCCAGCACCGACGAGCGCTGACCGGACAGCAATTCCAGAGCGCGGCGAACGAGCCGTACTACGTCCTGTTCGAGGACTTCACCCATGTGAAGTTCCACCGCCGCTCGCTGCGCGCGGCGGTTGAGCTCGAAGGCGGCCGGTTCGATGGCTTCCACCACGTCGATGACTGGGTGCCGCAGCGCCTCGTGACCGCGACCGGCCCGAACCCGCTGCCGCGCTGAGCGCCACACGCTAAGCCTCGATCTCGCGCGGCTCGATCGGGGTGCTGCCCGGAGCGAGGCGCTCGGGCGGCGCGACGGGCTCGACCTCGGCGCTGCCCGCCCAGTCGTCGCGCACCGGCCAGACCAGCCACACGCCCGATGAGCATCGTGACGAGCAGGCTCAGCACCGCGACCTGGTAGGCGGCGATCCCGATCCGGTCGAGGAACACGAACAGCGTCGCGCCGTACAGCAGCTGGCCGATCACCTGCGAGCCCTTGCCGACGAGGCCGTACAGCCCGAAGAACTCGCCGATCCGATCCGGCGGCGAGAGCCGGATCATCAGCACCCGGTCGGCGACCGTCACGCCGCCCAGCCCCGAGCCGAGGATCGCGCCCGGCGAGCAGGAACGGCGGCAGCCCGGCCGGCCCGAGGCCGATCGCCACGCCGCCGATCACCAGCCCGACCGCCCACGATCCGAGCACGATCAGCAGCGTCCGCTTCGGCCCGAGCCGGTCGCACAGCCAGCCCCACACGAACGACATCGCGATCGCGACGAGCGTGAGCCCGAGCAGGATCAGGTTCGCCGTCGCCGGCGTCACGCCGAGCGCCTCGACCGTGACGACGCTCATCACGACGATCACGGTGTTGACCGCGTCGCTGTAGAAGAAGCGCCCGACGAGGAACCGGCCGAGACCCGGGCACGGACCGCGCATGCTCGATCGAGACGCGCAGCTGGCCGAACGCGGCGACGACGTCCCGGACCGTGAGCGGCGGCTCGTTCGGTCGCCTTCGGCTCGCGCACGATCGCGAAGATCGGGATCGAGAAGATCAGGTACAGCAGCGCGGCGAGCCGGAACCGATCGGCGACCGGCACATCGAGGAAGAAGATCAGCAACGCGACGACGACCGTCCCGCAATAGCCGATCGCGGTCCCGATCCCCGACAACCGACCCCGGCTCTCCGGCGTCGACACGGTCTTGAGCGTCGCGTCGTAGTAGATCAGCGCGGCCTGGTACGAGAAGTTCGCGAAGATGAACAGGATCAGGCCGAGGACCGGCGGCACGTCCGCGATGAAGAACGTCGCGACGATGCACTGCCCGGTGAACAGCAGCAGGAACGGCATCCGCCGCGCGCCACGGTCGGAGAGCGCGCCGAGGATCGGCGAGACGATCGCGTTGAGCCCGACGCTCAGCGCCACCGACACCGACAGCAGCACCCCGCCGTCGCGCGGCCCGAACCGGTCGTTGAGGAACAGCCCGATCGCGCCCGACACGACCGCGAAGCTGAAGATCGTGTTGGCGAAGTCGTACAGCGCCCAGGCAGCCGGAACGATCGCGCGGCCGCTCGGGGTCAGGCTCCCGAGGCCACGGCGGGACGACGCGGGGCCGACGGACGGGACGCTGGCCACGGCCGGATGATACGCGGCGGGATCGCCGCTACGATGACCGTCGATGGCCCAAGACGACGCCCACGAACTGGCCCGCCCGCTGCGCCCGCAAGGGTTCGGCCGGACGCGCCCGACGAGCATCGGTGACGCGATCGTCGAGCCCGCGTGGCCCGGGCTGCGCGTCCTCGCGTCGGTCGGTGGCGGGCGCGCGACGCTCTGGGAGGAGGGCGAAGAGCTCGAGGACATGGGCGGGATCCAGGCCGCGCTCGCCGGGTCGGCGAGGTCGGTCGATGGCGCGATCCTCGATGGCTACCTCACGAAACAGACCGTCACCGGCGGCATCGGCGTCAAGACCTTCGCACCCGAATTGCCGACGATGAGCGGGCAGATCTCGCGGATGTTCGTGGGTGGGGCGCGAAACCGCCTCACGGAGCTCGAGAAGCGGCGCGAGGCCGAGGCGGCCGCGCGCCAGTTCCAGGACGACGACGCGATCAACCTCGTGGTCACCGACCTGCTCTGGCTCGACGGCGAGTGGCTGCTCGACGTCCCGCTGCTCGAGCGCCGCCGGGTGCTCGACTCGATCCTCCGCGCCGGCGCGCTCGTCCGGCCCGGCCTCTTCGTGCGCCACCCGATCGATTCGTGGGTCGGCTCGTGGCGCGCCCAGGGCTTCTACGCGCTCACGATCAAGGCCGCCAACTCGCGCTATCGACCCGGCGAGACCGCCGACGACTGGACCCTCTCGGACCTGCCCCGGAGATAGCCTCGGGCGCCTCGATTCGCGCCCGATTCGCGCCCAATTCGTGCACGAGACGCGCTCTCCGACACCCGCTCGAGGGCCGTGCGGTGGTAGGGTCTAACCGATGCCCCAGACCGTCCTGACACCGACCGTCCGGGACCAGATCGCGCGACTCGGCAGCGCCGACATCATGGTCGGCATCCCGAGCTTCAAGAACGCAGCGACGATCGGTTACGTGGTGCGCGCGGCCCAGGCCGGGCTCGTCCAGTACTTCCCGGATCTCCGCCCCGTCGTGGTCAACTCCGACGCGGGCTCGCCCGACGGCACCGCACGCGTCGTCATCGAGACCGAGCCGCCCGACTACGTCGAGCAGATCCTGCTCACCCGTCCCAACCACAAGCTCGAGCGGGTCAGCATCACCTACCCCGAGATCGACGGCGTCGGCGGCAAGGGTGCCGCCCTGCGCACGATCTTCGAGATGGCCGCGGCGCTCGAGGTCCAGGCGCTGGTCGTGGTCGACTCCGACCTGCGCTCGATCGTCCCCGAGTGGATCGAGCTGCTGGCCGGCCCGATCCTCAAGGGCGGCTACGACTTCGTGGCCCCGCTCTACGCGCGCTACAAGTACGACGGCACGATCACCAACACCGTCACGTACCCGCTGACCCGGGCGCTGTACGGCCATCGGATCCGCCAGCCGATCGGTGGCGACTTCGGGGTCAGCGGCGACCTCGTCCGCCACTACCTGTCGCTCGACGACTGGACCGACGACGTCAGCAAGTTCGGCATCGACATCTGGATGACGACCTCGGCGCTGACCGGCGGCTTCGCGGTCTGCCAGACCCGGCTCGGGGCGAAGATCCACGACCCGAAGGACCCGGGCTCCGACCTCGGGCCGATGTTCCGCCAGGTCGTCGGGACGATCCTGCGGCTGGCCGTCCAGAACGCCGACGCCTGGCTGCCGATCCGCGACAGCCACGCGGTCCCGGCGTACGGCTTCGAGCGGATGATCGACCCGCCGCCGCTCGAGGTGAACACGCTGCGCCTCCTGTCGGAGTTCCACGCCGGCTCGCTGACGCTCGTCGACAAGTGGAGCGAGATGCTCTCGAAGGACTCGCTCGAGGTCGTCATGGACCTCGCGGCCGAGGCGGGCCGGCTGGGTGACACGGCCCGGGCCAAGCTGGGTCTCGGCGGCGACGTCGCCTCGACCAAGGCGACCACGCTCGAGATGGCCGAGGCGGTCAGCACGTTCCACTTCCCCGACGACGTCTGGTCGCGCGTGATCTACGACCTCGTGGTCACCGCCCGCAACCCGACCCACCCGCTCGAGACGTTCGTCGCCGCGCTCGTGCCGATCTACTTCGGGCGCGTCGGCTCGTTCGTGATCGAGAACCGGCACATCACGACCGAGCAGGCCGAGGAGCGCGTCGAGCGCCAGGCGCGCGAGTTCGAGCTGCTCAAGCCGTACCTGGTCCAGCGCTGGAACGCGGTCGAGGTGCCGGCGTGAGTGCCAAGTCGCCGCTCCCCGCGCGGGTCCTGATCCCGGTCGCCAACCCGGGCACGGCCGAGGAGCTGATCCGGCTCGGTGCCGCGATGCTCGATCCGCGGGCCGGCGAGCTGTCGGCGCTCGGCATCGTCGAGGTCCCCGAGGGCATGCCGCTGTCCGAGGGCGCGACCCGCGCGAGGCACGCCCGCCGCCTCCTCCAGAAGGTGCTCGACTACGCGCCCGAACGGCACGCCGATCCACCCGATCGTGCGCATCGGCCGGCACGCGGCCGAGGGCATCATCGAGGCCGCGGCCGAGCAGGAGTCCGACCTCATCATCTTCGGCTGGGGCGGCAAGGCGCCGATCGGCTCGAACGGTCGGAACGGCGGCCCGACGGTCTTCTCGCCGACGATCGACGAGGTCGTCCGCGAGTCGCCGTGCGACATCGCGGTCGTCAAGCAGCGCGGCGACGCGCGACATCAAGCGGGTGCTGGTGCCGGTCCGCGGCGGCCCGCACGCCGAGCTCGCGATCCGCTTCGCCGACGCGATCGCCACCTATCACAAGGCCACGGTCGTGGTGCTCCACCTCGTGCCGCCGGGGATCACGATGGCGGTCCGCGCCCAGGCGGAACGGGCGCTCGCCGCGTTCATCAAGCAGCACCTGCGGGGCAAGGGTGAGGCCGTCCTGCGCGAGGCCCCGAACGTCCGCAACGCGATCCTGCGCGAGGCCGAGAAGGCCGACCTGGTCGTGATGGGCGCGTCGGCCGTGCCCGGCGGCGACGGCACCGACTCCTACCTCTTCGGGGCGCTCCCCGAGGCGATCGCCGCGCGGGCGAAGCCGACCGTGATGGTCGTCAAGACCCGCGAGGGCATCGGCCGGGCGACGTTCGATTCCCTGGCGTCGAAGGCCGAGTCGCTGATCGCCGCCGACCGCGCCGCCGAGGAGGCACGCGCCGTCCCGGCTCGCGTCGAGCGCTGGTTCGGCGAGTCGAACTTCCACCACGCCGAGTTCGGCGACCTGCGCCGCCTCGTCCAGCTCAAGGAGAAGCAGGGCGTCACGGTCTCGCTGGTGCTCCCGACGCTCAACGAGGAAGAGACGATCGGGCCGATCGTGCGCAAGGCGATCCGCGAGATGGTCGGCCGCGTGCCGCTGCTCGACGAGATCCTCGTGATCGACTCCGCCTCGACCGACCGGACCCGCGAGATCGCCGAGGCCGAGGGCGCCCGCGTCGTCCAGCACCGCGATGTGCTGACTCGCTACGGCTCGTTCCACGGCAAGGGCGAGGCGCTCTGGAAGTCGCTCTACGAGACCAGCGGCGACATCGTGGTCTGGGCCGACACCGACGTCCGCCACTGGCACCACCGCATGGTCTACGGGACCCTCGGGCCGCTCCTCCACGAGCCGCGGCTGCAGTACGTCAAGGCCTACTACCAGCGCCCGATCGTCGAGGGCGGGATCCTCAAGGAGGGCGGCGGCGGGCGCGTCACGGAGCTCGTGGCCCGACCGCTGATCAACCTCTTCTACCCGGAGCTGTCGGGGCTGATCCAGCCGCTGGCCGGCGAGTACGCCGGACGCCGGTCGCTGCTCGAGACGATCCCGTTCTTCACGGGCTACGCGGTCGAGATGGGACACCTCATCGATGCCGCGGAGCGCGTCGGGATCGAAGGCCTCGGGCAGGTCGACCTCGAGCGGCGCGTCCATCGCAACCAGGAGCTCGAGGGCCTGTCGCGGATGTCGTTCGTGATCCTGCAGGCCGTCATGAAGCGGCTCGAGGAGCGGCGCAAGGCCCGCCTGTTCGCGGAGCTGGGCTCGACGATGAAGCTGCCGCGCTCCGGCAAGGGCCGTCTGTCGCTCGAGGTCATCGAGCTGGCCGACCAGGAGCGGCCGCCGATGATCCGCATCCCCGAGTACCTCGAGCGGCGGCAGGCCCTGCTCAACCCGACGGACGTGGTCGAACCCGTCCGCCGGTGAATCGCCTCGACCTGGGACCGGCCCGCGCGCGGGCGAACGCCGCAGTCCCGCATGCACCCGATGACTCGGATCGTGCGGGCGGTCTGCTTCGGAAATGCCGACGAGGCGTCCACGCACGACCTCGATGCACCGGGTGCATCTTGAGCGACGGGTCGCGCTCAAGCCGCGTCCGATGGCATGACCGTGACTCGTCGCCCTCGAGCCGGACGCCTATGCGGCCGCGATCCCGGAGCTCGCCGCGCTGCTCGTCGACGCGGTCGATGGCGGGGCATCGGTGAACTTCGTCGCCGGTGCGACCACCGAGGACACCGCCGCCTGGTGGGCCGCCCGATCCGATGCCGTGCGCGCCGGGACGATCACGGTCTTCGTGGCCCGCGACGGCGACGGGCGGATCATCGGCTCGACGCTGCTCGAGCGCTCGCGCAACCCGAACTCGCCGCACCGCGCGGAGATCGGCAAGGTCCTCGTCCATCGATCGGCCCGGCGCCAGGGCATCGCCACCGCGCTGATGCACGCCGCCGAGGATCGCGCCCGGCTCGAGGGGCGCTGGATGCTGGTGCTCGACACGGTGACCGGCAGCCCGGCCGCCGCGCTGTACGAGTCGCTCGGCTGGCAGACGGTCGGCACGATCCCGGGGTACGCGCTCAACGTGGACAGCGTGCCCGAGGACGCGACCTACTACTACAAGGACCTGCGGTGAGCGCGCGAGACGCGCCATGAGCACGCTGCTGATCGCGCCCGACTCGTTCAAGGGCTCGCTGACGTCGGTCCAGGTCGCGCGCGCGCTGGCGGACGGCTGGGCACACGCCCGGCCGCAGGACGAGATCCTGCTCTGCCCGCTGGCGGACGGCGGCGAGGGCACGCTCGCGGCGATCGAGGCCGCCGGCGGCTGGACCTGGCAGGAGGCGACGGTCACGGATCCGATCGGCCGGCCGATCACCGCGCGCTGGCTGCGCTCGGTCGACGGGTCGCGGGCCGTGGTCGAGATGGCCGAGGCGTCGGGGCTGTCGCGGGTCGCGGCGCACGAGCGCGACGCCGATCGGGGCGACGTCGATCGGCACCGGAGAGCTGATGGGCGCGGCGATCGATGCCGGCGTCCGCCACGTCGTCCTCGGCATCGGCGGCAGCGCCACCACCGACGGCGGCAAGGGCCTGCTCGATGGGCTGCTCGCGACGGACCGGCCGCTCGACGAGGTCGACGTCGAGATCGCCTGCGACGTCGACAACCCGCTGCTCGGCCCGAAGGGCGCCGCCGCGACCTACGGCCCGCAGAAGGGCGCGACGCCCGAGGACGTCGAGCTGCTCGACACGCGCAACGCGGCGTGGGCCGACGAGCTCGAGGCGCGCGAGGGCCGGCGCGAGCGCGACACGCCGGGTGCGGGTGCCGCCGGCGGGGTCGGCTTCGCGCTGCTCGCGATCCAGGATCGATTTCGCTCGTTCGCGCTCCGGCCCGGCGTCGAGCTGCTGATGGACGCGACCGACTTCGACGCCAAGCTCGAGCGCGCCAAGCTCGTCATCACCGGCGAGGGACGCATCGACGCCCAGACGGCGTTCGGCAAGACCGCGCTGGGCGTTGCGAAGCGGGCGCATGCTGCGGGCGTGGACTGCATCGCGGTCGGTGGCGGGGTCGATGTCGACGGTATCGCGGCGCTCGCCGCGGTCGGCGCCGTCGCGGTGCCGGTGGTCGAGCGTCCGCAATCGGTGGAGGAGGCGATGTCCGCCGGGACCGCGCCGCTGGAGCGCTGCGGGGATCGGCTGGCGCGCGTGGTGTCGATCTGGTGAGCCCCGGACCGGCACCACGGGGAGCGGCGGGGCCGGCCGCTGTCGCGAAGACGGCCAAGCGGCGTCGCCCGAAGAAGCGCAAGTTCTCGAACCCGGGCGCGAGCTACGCCAAGCGCCTCGAGCGCTATCGACCAGGGCTCGTCCGGTTCACGCTGGACTCGCTGGCCGAGTTGTACGGGCGACCGACGTGGGAGCGTCGCATCGACCCCACCAGCGAGCTGATCCTGACGATCCTCACCCAGAACAGCGCCGACGTGAATGCGGAGGTCGCCTTCGAGGCCTTGCGCCATGCCTACCCGAGCGGGCTGCCGACCGAGGAGTATCGGCCGGGCGCCGGCTGGGGCGGGGTCGGGCTGCCGCTTGGTGCGCCGCCGGACTGGGCGCGAGTCGAGTTCGCGCCACTCCCCGAGCTGACCGACGTGATCCGTCCGGGCGGCCTGGCCAACCAGAAGGCGCCACGGCTCCAGTCGACCCTGCGCAAGATCCGCGAGGAGCGCGGCGACTACTCGCTCGAGTTCCTCGGCGACATGACCGCGCTCGACGCGCGCGAGTGGCTGACCCAGATCGACGGGATCGGCAAGAAGACGGCTTCGGTGCTGCTGCTGTTCTCGTTCGGGATGCCGCTGGTGCCGATCGACCGCCACGTGGAGCGCGTCGCGCTCCGGGTCGGGCTGCTGCCGAAGAAGGTCGATGTGGACGCGGCGCACGACCTGTTCCTCGGCGTGTTCCAGCCAGACGAGATGTACGAGGCGCACGTCAACCTGATCCAGCACGGCCGCAAGGTGTGCCACGCCCAGCGCCCGGACCACGACGCGTGCCCGCTCCGGACTCGGTGCCGGTTCTACGACATGAAGGCGCCCTGACCGACGCTACTGGCCGCCCTGCAGCACCTTGATCGACCAGGGGCCGGCCGCCGCGATCTCGATCCGGAAGGTTCCCGCGGGCGCGAACGCGTTGGCGCCACTCGATGGTTCCTTCACGTCGACGACGGTCCCGAGATCCTGGGCGCCATGGACCGCGTAGGAGAACTGCGTGCCCTCGGTCTGCCACACGACCTGCCAGCCGGGTTCGACCGCGAACGCGTCGGTCGTCAGGTTGCCGGTGCCGTTGAGCTCGAGCACGATGCCGCCAGGCGGCGCAAGCGGAGAGGGCGCGCTGGTCGGGATCGATGACGGCGACGAGGGCGGGATCGACGCGCTGACGACGGGCGTCGGACTCGCGATCGGCGCCGCCGCGGGCGGCGCGATCGATGCCAGCAGCAGGCCGATGCCGGCTCCGACGACGGCAGCGACGGCGAGAACGGCGACGAGGACCGGACGGCCGATCCTCGTCGAAGCGCGCTGTTCGGCCACAGGCCCCTACTTGGACTTGAAGTACGCCTCCAGCTCGGGCGCTCCCGCCATGCTAGCGACCATCGCGGTCGAGCCGTCGGGTGTCTTGATGTAGACCTGGTAGCACTTGCCGGCGGTCTTCGGGACGGCCCAGTTGAAGTGGAACCGATCGCCGGTCCGCATCAGGCCGGTGTTGGTCGCGAGCTCGGTCGGCAGGATCGTCGGATCCAGGTCGCCGCTGACGCAGGCGACGCTGGACGCCCAGGCGCTGAGGCCGGCGATGCTCGTCACTTCGGTGCCGTTGAGGTTGAACACGCGGAACTTGAGCGGGACGGTCTGGCCGCCCTTGACCGAGTTCCAGTACGGGGTGGCGTCGGTGGCGAGGGTCATGTCGACCGGCGAGTCGAACCCGATGATCCGGAACGCGGTCGTGACCTGGAAGTTCTTCGAGTTCGCTGCTGGCCGTGTGGTTGGCGTCGCCGGCGAAGCTGTGGCTCGCCGTGGCCGTGCCGACCATCACGTTGTTGACGTACGTCGCTGCCGGCGTCATGTTGAGCCCGCCGGCGCCCGTCACCGAGACGGAGCACGGGGTGAGCGGTGAGCCGCTGTAGACGACGCTCGCCGGGCAGGTGATCGACGTGGTCGAGCCGGCCTGGCTGATCGTGAAGGTCTTGGTGCCGCTGCTGCCGTAGTGGTTGGCGTCGCCGCCGAAGGTGGCGCTCGCATTGGCAGTCCCGGCGTTGGTGTTGTTGGTGTAGCCGACGGTCAGGCTCTGGTTGAGCCCGCCGGCGCCGATCGCGGCTGCCGAGCACGGCGTCAGCGCGCTGCCGGTGAAGGTCACGCTGGCGGGGCAGGTCACGGTCGTGGTCGAGTTGGCCTTGCCGATCGTGAACGTCGCGCTGCCGGAGCTGCCGGTGTGGTTCGCGTCGCCGGCGTAGCTGGCGCTGGCGCCTGCCGTACCCGCGTTCGTGTTGTTGCTGTAGGCGACCGAGAGGCTCTGGTTGAGCCCGCCCGCGCCGGCAACCGCGGCCGAGCACGGCGTGTACGCCGAGCCGTTGTAGGTGAACGGACCTGCGCCGCACGTGACCGTGGTGGTCGACGAGGCCTTGTCGATCGTGAAGGTCTCGCCGTCGCTCGAGCCGATGTGGTTGGCATCGCCGCCGTAGGTGGCATCGGCGTTGGCCGTCCCGGCATTGGTGTTGTTCGAATGGACGACGGTCACAGCCTGGAAGAGGCTGCCCGCGCCCGACACCGAGGCCGTGCACGGCGTGAGCGGTGACCCGGAGTAGACGTGGGGACCGGCAGGGCACGAGACCGTCGTGGTCGACGACGCCTTGTCGATCGTGAAGTTCTTGCTGTCGCTCGAGCCGGTGTGGTTCGTGTCGCCGGCGTAGGCGTAGCTGGCGGTCGCCGTCCCGGCGTTGGTGTTGTTGCTGTAGCCAGGCGTCGGCGTCAGGCTGAGCCCGCCGGCGCCGGTGACGGTCGCCGAGCACGGCTCGAGCGCCGAACCGGTGTACGTGTGCGGGCCAGCCGCGCAGCGTCACGGTCGTCGTCGACGTCGCCTGGTCGATCGTGAAGGTCGTCGCTGTCGCCGCTGGCGTTGTGGTTGGCGATCGCCGACGTACGCCGCGCTCGCGGTGGCGGTGCCTGCGTCGACGTTGTCGAGGTAGTCGACCGCGAGCTCCTCGTCGAGATCGCCCGCACCGGTCACATTGGCCGTGCAGGGCTCCTGAGCCGACCCGTTGTAGGTGTGCGGTCCAGCCGCGCACGTGACGGTGGTGGTCGAGTCCGCCTTCTTGATCTCGAAGGTTGTGCCACCGCTCGAGCCGGTGTGGTTGGCGTCGCCGAGGAAGCTGGCGTTGGCGGAGGCCGTGCCCGCGTTCGTGTTGTTGGCGTAGCCGACGGTCAGGCTCTGATCGAGTCCACCGGCGCCCGTGGCGGACGCGGTGCACGGCTCCTGAGCCGACCCGTTGTAGGTGACATCCAGCGGGCAGCTGACGGTCGTTGCCGACGGTGCCTGGTCGATGTTGTCGTCGACCGTGCCCGAGGTGTCGTTGTAGTTGCCGGTCGTGTCATCGAACGTCCACGGATCGTCGAGGTAGGCGCCGGCGTTCGTGTGCGTCGTCAAGCTCAGGTCGAGCCCTTCGAGCGCCTCGCCCTTGACACCCGTGGCCGTGCCGGTCGCGGTATGCGGACTGCCGGTGAAGACCACGTCGTACCCGGTGACATCGATCACGGCGTCGGCCTTGTCGATGTTGTCGACGACCGTGGCGGTCGCGTTCTCGTAGTTGCCGGTCACGTCGGTGAACGACCACGTGTCCGTGTACGTCCCGGCGTTGGTGTGGGCGGTGCCGGACAGGTCGAGCCCGGCGAGATCCTCGTCCGCGACGCCCTTGGCGGTGCCCGTCGCGGTGTGGGGATCGCCGTCGTAGGTGACGTCGTACGGGGTCACGGTGATGTCGGCGTCGGCCTTGTCGATGTTGTCCGTGATCGTGTCCGAGTCGTCGTTGTAGTTGCCCGTGACGTCGGTGAAGGTCCACGTGTCCGTGTAGGTCCCGGCGTTGGTGTGGGCGGTGCCGGACAGGTCAAGCCCAACCAGCGGCTCGTCGAGAACGCCCGTCGCCGACCCGGTCGCGGTGTGCTCGTCGCCGTCGTAGGTCACGTCATAGGGCGTGACCGAGATGGTCGCGTCGGCCTTGTCGATGGTCGCCGTCGCGTCGTTCGTCGCGACGATCACGTAGTTGTCGGCATCGGCCCCGGCAAGGGCGAAGCCCGACCCGGTGACCGAGTGCGTGCCGGCGTTCGCGCTCGCGAAGGCGGCGGTCGCGGCATCGTCGTCGCAGGTCACGACGTCGTCATCGAGGACGACGCTCACGCTGCAGGCGGTGATCGTCGCGTCCGTGTCGCCGTCGTATGTCTTGTCGGCGGCCGCGAAGGTGACCGTGAGGCTGGCCGGATCGATGTCGAACGTCGTCGCGTCCGAGTTCGGGTTGTGGTTGGCGTCGCCGTCGAAGCTGGCGTTCGCATGGGCGGTCCCGGCGTCGACGTTGTCGGTGTACGTCACCGAGAGGGTCTCGTTGAGTCCGCCAACGCCCGTCGCCGAGGCGGTGCACGGCTCCTGGGCGAAGCTCGTGTAGGTGACGCTCGTCGGGCACGTGATGCCGACGACGGAGTCGGCCTTGTCGATCTCGAATGTCGTCGAGTCCGAGCTGCCCTCGTGGTTGGCGTCACCGGCGTAGGTGGCGCTGGCGGAGGCCGTGCCGGCATCGGTGTTGTTGCCGTAGGTGACATCGACGGACTCGTCGAGCCCACCGGCGCCGGTCACGGTCGCGGTGCACGGCTCCTGGGCGGAACCGGTGTAGGTCACGTTCGTCGGGCAGGTCACGACGGTGGTCGAATTCGGCCTTCTCGATCTCGAACGTCGCCGAGTCCGAGTCGGCTTCGTGGTTGGCGTCGCCCGCATAACTGGCGCTCGCCGAGGCGGTGCCGGCATCGGTGTTGTCCGCGTAGCTGACGTCGACCGCTTCGTCGAGGCCGCCGGCCCCCGTCACGGTCGCGGTGCACGGCTCCTGCGCCGAGCCGTCGAACGTGACGCTGTCGGGGCACGTCGACCGTGACCGTCGAGGCCGCCTTGGCGATCTCGAAGGTCGGTGTCGTCCGAGCTGGGCTCATGGTTGATGTCGCCGTCGAAGGTGGCGCTCGCCGAGGCGGTGCCGGCGTTCGGTGTTGTCGGTGTAGCCGACGGTCAGGCTCTGGTTGAGCCCGCCGACGCCGGTGACCTGCGCGGTGCACGGCTCCTGCGCCGAGCCGTCGTACGTGACGCTGGCCGGGCAGTCGAGGTCGTGCGTCGAGGGCGCCTTGGCGATCGTCGCGGTCGTCGTGTTGGTGGCGACGATGGCGTAGTTCGCAGCGTCGGGACCGGCGAGCGCGAAGCCGCGATCCGGTGACGGTGTGCGTGCCTGCGTTGGCGCTCGCGAAGTCGGCGGTCGCGGCGGTGAAGTCGCACGTCACGTCGTCATCGTCGAGGACCGTCGAGACCGTGCAGCCCGTGATGCGTCGCGTCGGTCGTCGTGTCGTAGACCTGCCGGCGGCGTTAAAGTCGACGGTCAGACGCGGCCTTGCCGATCGCGAACGTCTTGCTGTCGCTGCTGCCGTTGTGGTTCGCGTCGCCGGCGAACGCGTAGCTGGCGCTGGCGGTTCCGGCGTTGGTGTTGTTGGCGTAGGTCGGGATCGGGCTGAGGCTCAGACCGCCGGCTCCCGTGACGGAGGCCGAGCATGGCGTCTGCGGCCAGGCCGGTGTACGTGACGCTGACCGGGCAGGTAACGGTCGTCGTCGAGCCCGCCTTGCCGATCGTGAAGGTCTTGCTGTCGTTGCTGCCGGTGTGGTTCGCGTCCCCGGCGAAGCTCGCGTTGGCTGTCGCGGTGCCCGCGTTCGTGTTGTTGGAGTAGCGAGACGGTCAGCGTCTGGTTGAGACCACCGGCGCCAGTGACCGATGCCGAGCACGGCGTGAACGCCGAGCCGGTGTAGGTCACGCTGGCCGGCGCCGCAGGTGACGGTGGTCGTCGACGCGGCCTTGTCGATCGCGAAGTTCTTGCTGCCGTTGCTGCCGGTGTGGTTGGCGTCCCCGCCAAAGGTGGCGCTGGCCGTAAGCGGTACCGGCGTTCGTGTTGTTCGAGTAGCTGACCGTCAGGCTCTGGTTGAGCCCGCCGGCGCCCGTAGCCGCGGCCGTACACGGCGTCAGCGCCGAGCCGGTGTAGGTGACGTTGGTCGGGCAGGTGACAGTCGTCGTGGAGCCGGCCTTGGTGATCGTGAAGGTCTTGGTGTCGCTGCTGCGCGTGTGCGTCGCGTCGCCAGCGAAGCAGGCGTTGGCGGTGGCGGTGCCGACATTGGTGTTGCTCGTATAGCTCACCGGTCAGCGACTGGTTGAGCCCACCGGGTCCGGTCACGACGGCGGAGCAGGGCGTCAGGGCCGCCCCGTGTACGTGACGTTCGCCGGGCATGTCACGGTCGTGGTCGAGACGGCCTTGTCGAGTGAAGTTCCGCGGCCACCCGAAGGCGTAAACGCGGAGTGCCTGCGTACGAGCATTGGCCGTTGCGGCCGAGCATTGGTGTTGTTCGAGTAGGTCCGGTGAAGTACACGTTGTTAGCCCACCCGCGCCGGGCGCGACGTACATCGGGTGAATGCACTGACCGTGTAGACGATCGACGGGCAGTGACTGTCGTGGTTGTGGTGATCGGACGCAGCGACAGCGTCTGCCGAGGATGGCGCCGTTTCCATGGCAGTTCAGCGCTGTCGAGTCGCCGACTTTGAAGTTGGTCGTGCCGGCGGCGTCTGTCCGTCGTGACCTAATGACGACCGACGGTGCATCGTGCGTGCGCGGGGCTGTTCCGAACATCCTGCAGCGCCGTCGGCAAAGCTATCCGTCAGGTCACCGTCACGGATTGTGATCGTCCGTTGAAGGTCACGTAACGGTCGAAGACCGCGGTCGTCCCGGCCTGACGTGGCGACGGGCGACCACTGCGTATTCGGCTGGAGTCGGTGAACGACGTCACGCTCCCGAGACGGCCGGTCGCCATGACCGAGTACTGCGCCACGAACCAGTTCGGGAGGTTGAACTGGTCGACGATCGCGCCGTTCTCGTCGGCGACGACGTCGACGTTGCGCGACCAGCTGCTGCCGAAGTCGTCATTGACGATAGATGTGGACCGACTCGCCGGGCTGCCACCCGGTGCCCGTCAGGGTCACGAGGCCGCCGGCGGGTAGTCCTCCAGGTCGCTCGCGATGGTCGGCGTACCAGCGGGCGTCGAGGGCTCGGTCGATGGTGCGGTCGAGGGCTCGGTCGTCGGATCGGTCGGTCGGCTCCGGCGTCGCAGCCGGCGGCTCGACGGTGGGATCGGGCGTCGCCGCGGGAGGCTCGGGCGTGGGATCCGGCGTCGCCGCGGGCGGCTCCGGCGTGGGATCCGGGCGCGACCGGTCGGATCGGGCGTCGCCGAGGGCTCGGTCGTCGCGGGCGCGCTCGCGCTCGGGTCCGGTGACTCGTCCGCTGCGGAAGCAGAGATGGGCGCAAATAGCGTCGCCACCAGGAGGAAGACCTGGATGGCGACGATCGCGCGAAGCAGCAACGGACGCGGTCGATCGGACGGAGCGAACATGCGAGGATCCCCCCAGTCGCCCACGCGTCGGGAAGCGGATCGGGCCGCCGGCGATGACGATGGCGGATGAAGACGAGCGATGAAGGTGCGCGCTCGGCCCGATGGGTTCGCCCCCGACGCGGGAGCGGTCGGCTGTTATGCGGTTCGTGGCGCCCTTGACGGGGCGACCGCAAACGTACGTATGGGGCAACCGGAAGTCATCCCCCATTCGGCCGCCCGGAGTGCACCAGACCGCACCCCAGCCCAGATACCGATGCAGCCGCGCACCATTCGGGTAGCCCCGTCAGCCGCCGGCGGTACCACCCGTCCGGGTCAGGGCCTCGCGCGTGCGCGCGAACCTATACTCGGTTCGATGCTCCCTGGCAGCCGCGTCTACCGGATCCTCCTGGTCGACGACGATCCGAACATGCTGGTGCTGCTCGCCGACCAACTGCGGACCGACGGCTACGAGGTCGTCACCGCCCGCGACGGCGACGAGGCGCTGCGCCGCCTGCGCTCGAGCTGGCCCGACCTCCTGATCATCGACATGATGATGCCGCGCATGGACGGCCTGACCCTCGCGCGCGACATCAAGTCACGGGCCGACCTGCCGATCATCGTGCTGTCGGCGATCGATGCCGGCGACTCCAAGGCCGACCTCCTCGAGGAGGTGGCCGAGGACTACGTCACCAAGCCCTACCACTACCCGGAGCTGCGGGCGCGCATCAACCGCGTCCTTCGCCGGCTCGGCGACAAGGTGCCGCGCCAGAGCCTGGAGCTCGGGCCGCACCTGACGCTCGACCTCCATCGACGCGAAGCCACCGTCAACGGGCAGGTCGTCTCGCTGACCCCGACCGAGTCGCGGCTGCTCTACGCGCTCGCCGCGAACCTCGGGCAGACCGTGACCACCGAGACGCTGCTGGCGCGCGGCTGGGCCGAGACCGAGGACGCCGACCCGTCGTACGTCTGGGTCACGATGCGGCGGCTGCGCCAGAAGGTCGAGCGCGACCCCAACAAGCCGGCGTACGTCCAGACCGTCCGGGGCGTGGGCTATCGACTGATGTCGAGCCAGGCCAGCGAGGCCGGGCAGTGATCGACGATCGGGTCGAGCGCGCACCGACCGCCACCTCGTCCCAGCCTCTCGCCGAGCCCAGAGCAGGGCGGGTCACCTTCCGCACCCGCCTCATCATCGCGCTGCTCGTTGCCTCGATCCTGCCGCTGCTGGTCTTCGGGGTCATCGTCCTCGTCGCCGAGATCCTCGTCGGGCGGCAGGTCATCGACCCGGCCTTGTCGCAGGTGCTGCTGTTCACGTCCGCCGTCCTGCTGTTCGCGTTCGCCGTGATGATCGCGGTCGCGATCTTTGCGGCCTTCGGCCTCGCCACGCAGCTGACCAAGCCATTGCGTGCCGTGGTCGTCGCGGTGGACCGGGTCTCCAAGGGCGATCTCCAAAGCCCGATCCAGGTCGTCGGCGACGACGAGCTGGCCCGCCTCGCCGACAGCCACAACCGACTGGCCGCCGACCTCGAGCGCCGCAACCGCGAGCTCGGGCGGATCCTCGCGGCGATCGACGAGGTGTCGCCGCGCGACGACGTCGATGCGCTGGTCGACCGGACCGGCCACGACGCGACCACGGCCTTCGCGCTGATCGACGCGATGGTCTACATGGGCGACCCGAGTTCGATCGGCCAGGAGGACGTCGTGCCGGGCGTGTCGCGCCCGCTCCGCGCGGTGATGCAGGCGGGCGGCGAGGAGATCGGCGTGCTGATCGGCCGGCTGCCGGCCACCCGCCGCTGGGAGCCCGCCGACCAGGACCTGCTCGAGCTGTACGCCAACGCGATGGCCTCGGCGATCCGCAACGCCCAGCTGTTCGCGACCGTCGAGAGCCAGAACCGGCAGCTGCTCGAGCTCGATGCCGCCAAGGACGACTTCCTCCGCGGCGTCAGCCACAACCTCCAGACGCCGCTCACGAGCATCCGCGCCTACGCCGAGCAGCTCGACGTCTCGAGCCCCGACCGACGGCTGAACATCATCGCCGAGCAATCCGAGCGGCTGTCCCGGATGGTCCGCCAGCTGCTGACCGTGACCCGCCTGGAGTCGGGGGCGCTGAAGCCACGCAGCGAGGTCGTGTCGCTGGCGACCCGGGTCCGCAAGGCGTGGGAGGCGCTCGGCGTCGACGACGTCGACTTCGACCTCGACGACGGGGCCGGTGGCTGGCTCGCCGTGGCCGACTCCGACCAGCTCGACCAGGTGCTCTGGGCGCTGCTCGACAACGCGATCAAGTACGGCGGCGCGACGCCGATCACCGCGGCCGTCGATGTCGACGACGCGACCGGCCGCATCGAGCTGACGATCACCGACGGCGGCCCGGGCATCGACGACGACGATCGCGGCCGCCTGTTCACGCGGTTCGAGCGGGGCGCCGACGCCACCGCCGACGGCGGCAGCGGGCTCGGGCTCTACGTCTCGCGCGAGCTGTGCCGGGCGATGGGCGGCGACCTCGTCCTCGAGCCGTCGGCCAAGGGTCGCGGCGCCGCCTTCACGATCAGCCTGCCAGGCGAGGCCGGCGAAGAGGCCTGAACCGGCAGCCGGAGTGCGGGCGGAGCGCGGGCCCACGGGACATCTGTCCCGCTGCGTTACCCCGATCGGGCTATGCGGTCACGCACCAAATCAAGTTAGCGTGCAAGGTGGCCCACCGAGTATCCAGCCCTCGGACCCAGAACGTCGGGGGACACTTCATGGGGCTCTTTCAAGAGCCGATCCGGGTCGGACGGCGACGTCGTTCGCAAGGTCAGACCCTCGTCGAATTCGCGCTCGTTTTCCCGCTGTTCTTCACGCTGCTCCTTGGACTCATCGAGTTCACGATGCTGTTCAACGCGACGCTGTCGGTGAACTACGGCGCGCGCGACGGCGCCCTCGCGGGCGCCGAGGCCGGCGACCAGGCCGGCGCCGACTGCGTCATCCTCAAGGCGGTCGAAGGCGCCATCGGCGCACCCGCCGATCGCACGCGCGTCGACCGGGTGCTGATCTACAACTCGACGCCGAACGGCACGATGATCGGCTCCGCGACGATCTACACGCGGACCGGCGCCGCCAACACCACGACGTGTGCCGCGGTCGACGGGTCGACGATCCCCTACACGCTCTCGGCCAACGGGTACGACCAGACGAATCGCTGCAACATCCTCGCCGGCTGCGGTGGCGCCAGCACGACGGTCGACAACATCGCGGTCCGGGTCACGTACACCCACCAGTGGGTCACGCCGCTGCGCAACTTCATCGGCGGCGGCCCGGGCGGCATCTCCTTCGACCGATCGAGCGTGATGCGCATGGAGCCGGTGCTGTGACCCGTCGACGTCGCGACGGCAGCCGCGGCCAGAGCCTGGTCGAGTTCTCGATGCTCGTCCCGGTCTTCCTGCTGATCCTCCTCGGCGTCCTCGAGTTCGGCTTCGTCTTCGACGAGCAGATGACGATCACGTACGCGACGCGCGAGGGCGCGCGGAGCGGCTCGGCCTTCGCCAACGGCAACCCGACATCGATGCCGTGCGCGACCAGCGTCGACGTCGACAAGTACATCGTCGCCGCGGTCCAGCGCGTGCTCGAGGGCCCCGGCTCGCGGATCGCCATCGACCGCGTCAGCGAGATCCGCATCTACAACGCCAACAGCGCCGGCACCCAGATCGGCGGCCAGGCCAACATCTGGACGTTCTCGAACAACGCCGGCCCCGTGGTCGATGGCCAGGCCCTCGACTGGAACCAGTCCTCCAGCGGCTGGAACGCCTGCACACGAGTCAACACCTGGGTCGGCACGACCGCGCCGGACTCGATCGGCGTGAGCATCCGCTATCGCTACAACTACGTGACCCCGCTCGCTTCGATCATCGGCTTCTTCGGCTCGTCGACCAACACGGGTCTCGACATCAGCGATCGAAGCGTCATGGCCCTCAACCCCACGAACGACTGAGGCCGGCGACATGCGCTCCCTGAGGACGACCCGGAACCTGCAGCGCGGCCAGGTGGCCGTGATCTTCGGCGGGGCGATGACGCTGTTCCTGCTCCTCGCCGCGTGCGTGATCGACCTGTCCTGGTACTGGACCAACAACCTGCGCATGCAGCGCGCCGCCGATGCGGCCGCGCTCGCCGGGGTGGTCTTCCTGCCGGGCGACGTGCCCGATGCATTCAGCACGGCCCTGGCCGAGGCGGCGAAGAACGGCTATACGGATGGCGTCAACGGCTGGTCCGTCACGCCGTCATACAGCCTGGCCGAGCCGCGCCGGCTCAAGGTCACGATCACCGGCCGCGTCAACTCGTACTTCGCGCGCGTGGCCGGCATCACGTCGTTCCCGGCCCGTCGCGACGCCAAGGCCGACTACGTCCTGCCGGTCCCGATGGGCAGCCCGCAGAACTACTACGGCGTGGGCTTCTACGAGGGCCGTGTCGCGACGACGACCAACGTCCCGTCGAACACCGCGGTCGATACCGGCGGCTACCCGTGGAACGCGGCGGCCCTGTCGACCGCCGGCGGGACCTGGGTCAACCCGGATCGCGCCTTCACCAGCAACAGCCTCATACGCGACCGCCTCGAACAACAACGACCGGCAGGTCTGGCAGAACTTCAACCTGCAGGCCGAGATCCCGAACAACGGGACGCTGGTCATCGATGGCATCGAGGTCGGCCTGACGAACGTCGCCCTGACGGGCAGCGGAACGTCCACGAACTGCGTGCTCAGTGTCGAGACCACGTGGAACGGCGGGACCAACTGGTCGACGCCGATCACGTCGACGTCGCTGACCACCGTGGTGACCGACGACCGGACCGTGGGCTCGCCGTCGAACATCGCGTTCTGGGGCGGCCACGCGTGGACGTACAACGACTTCACGAACGCCAACTTCCGCGTCCGGCTGACCTGGAACGACGGGACCGCCCAATGCGCCTCGACGCGCGCGGTCCAGCTCGACCTCCTCGAGGTCCGCGTCCAGTACCACACGACGACCACGACCTACACGACCCAGACCCTCAACGTGAACGATCCGGTGGCGGGCACGCCGCTCGCCTCCCAGGGCTTCTGGGGCGCGATGTTCACGTCGGGCGGCGTCCGTGAGAACGGCGACCGATTCGGGCCGGCCAACCTCGGCGCGGGCGCGGTCGATGCCCCAGGGCCCGCGAGCCCGACCTACGACGCCAACGGCTACGACTACATCACCGAGCTCCCGGGCGGCAACGGCCAGGTCCGCCTGTTCGACCCGATGTTCTGCGCGACCGGCGACAACGGCCACGGCGGCTCGTTCGGGGCCGGCGACCACTGGACCGGGCGGCAGGGCGGCGGCCAGGTCGTGCGCCCGGTGGCGATCACCTATCGCCTGTACAACACCAACGGGACGCTGGCCAACCCGACCGACGACTCGCTGGTCTCGACCCTGACCTACGACCCGGGTGGCGCGACGATGGCCGACCTCAGCGGCGCGATGGGTACGCCCTCGCCGCCGGATGCCGGCCAGCCCGCCCATACCGACTGCTCGGCCAACCCGGCGCACAACCGCTGGGTGCTCCCGCCAGGGTTCGGCAGCCTGCCGTCCGGCTCGTACCGGCTCAACGTCAACACCAGCATGAACGGCAACAACGCCAACGTCGGCGCCGAGAACCTGTTCTCGATCTGGGTCCAGTCGAGCGGCACCGCCCGCGTCTACGGCAGCGGCCGGATGGCGGCGTACACCAACCTGAGCGGCGGGCTCCAGAAGTTCTACTTCGCCCAGATCGGCCGGGAGCACGCCGGCAAGACCATGGAGATCCAGCTCTTCGACCCGGGTGAGTCGAGCGGCAACGCCTTCCTCCGGATCCTGAGCCCCGACGGCAACGCCTACAACTACGCGACCTTCGACTGGACCTCGGACGACGGCCGGTCAGGCAACAACGTGTCGCAGATCCAGACCTCGAACGGCACCGCGCTGTTCAACAACAAGATGGTGACGATCGAGGTCGACCTGCCGGCCAACTACGGATCCGGTGGGCTCAACCCGCCGGGCGACATCACCAACGAGGACGGTTGGTGGATGATCGAATACAACATCGCCCAGGCCAACGACACGACGACCTGGGGAGTGAGCATCAAGGGCAACCCGGTCCACCTGGTCCTGCCCCAGTAGCTCGCGGCACCACCTCGGAAACTGAAGAACGCCGGCCTCGCGGCCGGCGCTCTTCGCTGTGACGGGGATTCGGTTGGCCTGGCAGGTCAACCGGCCATGCGTGGTGTCAGGCGGTTTCCTGCGTGGTGTCCGCGCCGGACTAGATCGTCACGGCGTCCGCGGCCTTCCAGATGATGTGACGGGGATCGCCCGCGAAGATGGCTGCCAGGACGGCGCCAAGGAGCGGACCGAGCATCGGGCTGACATGGACGAACTCGGCGACGAGTGCCCCCGCGTACCAACCGCCGTAGAACCACAGGAACGCGGAGATGATTCGCTTGCGCATGGACGGATGGTGCGCAGTCGCGGACCCCCTCACTAGGCCACCAGTCGTACCAGACGCCCCGGGCCATTCGGTGGGTTGGTCGACCCGTGGCGCGGAGGCACCGCTTCAAGGTGGGCTGCAAGTTCCCGATGCGAGGATTGCGGTACTTTCGTACCAGTGCCCAGAGGACTCATGTTTTTCTTGCGCCCCGTCACGCGCACGTCCCGGCGAAACCGACGGCTCGGTCAGAGCCTCGTCGAGTTCGCGCTCGTCGCCCCGCTGCTGCTGCTGGTCTTCGCGGCGGCCGCGGACCTGGGGCGGGCGTTCTACGGCTACGTCGCCGTCGAGAACGCGGCGAAGGAAGGCGCCTTCTACGGGTCGCGCGTTCCGCTCTGCGATGACGACTCGGCTCCGCAGTGCGCCAATCCGAACAACGTCGAGTGGCGCGTCCAGAAGGAGCTCGAGAACCAGCGCGTCTTCGACACTTCCGGGAACCCGCTGGTCCCCACGACGCAATGCCTCGCCCCCGGTGGCGCCCCTCGGGCCACGCCTGGCCGACTGCACGGAGGGCGACACCTACTCCGTCAGCGTGACGTACCCGTATAAGCCGCTGACACCGATCATCGGGAGCATGTTCGGCACGCTGAACCTGAACTCGACGTCGAAGGCCGTCGTCCTCAACCTCGCCTTCGATCCGACGCCGGGTGCCAGCATCCAGAAGTTCGTGTCGCCGACCGGAGCGACCAATGGCAGCGAGGTCATCGCGAAGTGCCTCGAGCCGGAC
This sequence comes from uncultured Chloroflexia bacterium, assembly GCA_963788235.1. Lineage (GTDB taxonomy): Bacteria > Chloroflexota > Limnocylindria > Limnocylindrales > CSP1-4 > SPCO01. The sequence goes on from CAWBFV010000008.1 coordinate 736,181, forward strand.
GACACCGACGCGAACGGCTTCTACCGCAGCCCGTGTCTCGATTCCTCCACGCCTGACCCGACCGACAGGATCAAGCTGAAGTTCGAGCAGGGCGCCACGATCGCCTATCGGCTGGTCATCGGGAACAGCGGTGCCCAGACCCTGTCCGGTGTCACGGTCACGGACTTCAAGGGCGCGACCGGCTGCGCTGTCCCGTCGACGATGGCCGTGGGCTACAGCCAGGTCTGCAACTACAACCGCACGGCACCGAACGTCTCGGGCTCCGGCACGTCCGCGGACTTCGTCAACATCGGGACGATCAATTCGGCTCAGACGCTTCCAGCAGTGTCGGACGTGACGGTCACGGTCGAGAAGCCGCCGGCCAAGCTCCAGGTCGTGAAGTGGGAAAGCCCGTTCAAGCGACGGCGACGACGGCGACGGGAACCCGAACTTCGGCTTCATCGACGACCTGTCGATCACCTACAGCACCCAGATCCCATCGCCGTCGGTGTGGTTCAAGGTCGCCGTCACCAACACGGGCGGCCAGACCGCCACGGGCTTGGCGATCAGCGACTCGCTCCGGCCGTTCCCCGTGAACGCCGACTGCCCGGCACGACCGTCGACGCTCGCCGCGGGCGCCGTCTGGATCTGCAAGTACAAGGTCACGTTCAACTCGGGCTCGCCCGCGACCACCAGCAATACCGCCAGCGCGACCGCCACCAACGTGGCGCCCGACGGCGATGACAGCCACACCGCGATCGTCCGGGTCTCCGCCTGCACCGGCACCAACCGAACCGTGCCGAACCTGATCGGCCTGAACAAGGCGCAGGCGCAGGCCGCGTGGACGAGCGCCGGGTTCACGGGGACGCTGACCGTTTGGAACGGTCAGCCGAGCGCCACGGTCGTCACCCAGTCGCGGCAGGCCTTCACCTGCGTCGCGCAGAGCTCGACGATGACGGTGACACGATGATCCGGCGTCGCCGGCGGTCGCGAGGGCAATCGCTCGCCGAGTTCGCCATGGTCTTCCCGATCTTCGCGATCATGTTGTTCGGGATCATCGATTTCGGCCGGCTCATCTACACCGCCAACACGCTCGGCAACAGCGCGCGCGAAGCCGCGCGGATCGGCTCCGTCGGCAACCGCCCGCCCGAATGCAATGGCCTGACCCGCGACAACTGCGTCAAGAAGATCGCCCAGGACCGCGCCTGGGGCAGTCGTCGGCAACGGGATCACGACGAACGTCACGTGCGAACGGATCTCCGCGACCGGCGCCATCACCACCGTCGGCAGCGTCGACATGTGCTTCGGGCGACCTGCTCAGGGTGGAGACGCATACCTCGTTCACCCTGGTCACGCCGCTGATCGCCCAGTTCATCGGGGGCATCCCAGATCGGCGGCGATAGCAAGGTCACCGTCAACCAATGATCAACAAGTCGATCGATGTGGGCGCGTCCACAAAGGGAGGAACCACCGTGCTGCAGTCGCGTCGCGCTCGCTCACGCGAGCGCGGACAGATCCTCGTCATCGTCGCCGGAGGCATGATCGGCATCTTGGCGTTCGCCGCGCTGGCGCTCGAGGGCGGCACGCTCGTCCTGAGTCGTCGCGATTCGCAGAACTCGTCAGATCTCGCGTCTGTCGCAGGCGCCCGGATCGTCGCCCTCAACTACACGGACGGCGGGCGAACCCAGGCGGACGTCTACACCGCGCTCACCGGGAGCATGGATCTCAACGACTGCGCCAGCACCGCTCCGTGCACGTGGACCGCGAGCTTCGTGAATGCCGCGCTGGCACCGATCGCACCGGTGACGAACACCTCTGCGGCGCTCCCCAGCGGCGCGCTCGGCGTTCGCGTCGAAACCACGCGCACGCCTGACGCATTGCTCGGTCACGTCCTCGGCTTCAACACCTGGCGGGTCACGACCGAAGGGACCGCGCTGACCGGCAAGGCCAATACCGTGGGCGCCGGAACGATGCTGCCCATCGCCCTGTGCGGTTGGACGAACGGCGCCGGCAACGACTGCACGCAGGCGAGCAACTCGCCGTCCAACGCGATCGACTTCCAGCACGGCCAGGTCTACGACCTGACCGATGGCAAGGATGCTCCGGGCGGGTTCGGCTGGCTGTCGTGGGACGGCAGCAACTCTGCCGGCGCGCTGTCGGACAGCGTGTGCACCCCGAACAACCCGTCGTTCACGTTGGACAGCCCGTACGACAGCCCCGGGAGCAACGGCTTCATCGGCACCAATCCGGGTGACGGCGAGACCTGGTTCCCGGTCGATCCCGGCAAGTCCAACAAGAAGAGCATGCGCGACTGCCTCGACGGCTGGATCGCGCAGCGGGACGACGGTCCTGATCCCGATCTACGACGTCGTGACCGGTAACGGGAACAACGGCGGCGTATCACATCACCGGTGTCGCGGCGTTCGTCCTGACCTCGCGCGACCAGCCGGCCGTCGACAACATCCAGGGCTATTTCATCGAGTACGTGCCGTACTCCGGTGGCACCAGCGGCGGGATCGCACCCGACGCCGGCGACCTGACGGTGTACATCGGCCTCGTGAAGTAACGACGCAACAACCGAGCAAACGAGCCGTGCCGGGGGGCACGGCTCGTTTGATTCTGGGCGCCGTCGGCGGAATCCGGACCGGCGTGCGGAGATGACCATCGGGAACGCTGGGTAGCCCGTTCGGGCTATGCAGCTGCGCACCAATTCAAGGGACCGTGTAAGGGCTTCCAACGAGTATCGGGCCCAGCCTCTCTGGAAACCCCATCCGCCAAGGACCCTTGATGCGCCTCATTCGTTTCTCTCGCAGCGACACCAAGCGCGACCGATCGCGCGGCCGGCGCCAGACGCCCCGCCGTCGACTCGGCCAGTCGCTGGTCGAATTCGCGCTGGTCCTGCCGGTCCTGCTGTTCCTGGTCGTCATCGCGATCGACTTCGGACGGCTGTTCTTCTCGTTCGTCCAGATCCACAACGCGGCTCGCGAGGCGGCCAACTACGCCGCCAGCTCGCCGACGGACACCGCCGGGATCACCGACCGCGCGACGGCTGAGCACAACGTCCAGGGCCAGCGGGGTGAGGGATCACTGACCGTTACGACGACCTGTGCCGACGCGCTCGGAGGCACGATCGCCTGTAGCGCCGCGAGCGCCGGCGCTGGACCCGGCAACACCGTCACAGTCAACGTCGACGAGCCGTTCACGTTCCTGACACTCAAGATCGCGGCGTTCTTCAACAACAACCTGCACGTGACGGCGTCGGCGACCGCTGCCGTGCTCGGCTACGTCCCGGGCGTGAATGCCAGCCAGCCGCCCGCCTGCACTGGACCGACGGCGGTCTTCAACGTCATCAACACCGGCGGCCTGACGATCTTCGCCGACCCGACCGGCTCCTCGCCCAACAGCGGCGTCTGCAACATCTCGGGCTACAACTGGGATTGGGGCGACACGACCACGACCGTCGGTACCGCGACCGGCGATGCCCACACCTACACGGCGCCCGGCACCTATCAGATCACGCTCCAGGTGACCAACCAGGGCGGCAGCAACTCGGTGATCCACCCGGCCACGGTGCCGCAGGCTTCCCCGACGCCGACGCCCACACCGACGCCGACGCCGACGCCTGGCCCCACGGCCACGGCGACGCCGACGCCGACGCCATCGCCGACACCGACGCCGAACTGCACGCGCCCGACCGCCAACTTCACGTGGACCCCGTCCGGCAAGACCTACACCTACACGCGACCTCTCGACGGTCACGAACCCGGTGAGCTGCCCGATCACGGACTGGCTCTGGACGTTCACCGATGCCGGCACGTCGTCCAACGCCCAGAACCCGAACCCGATCACCTACGGCAACAACAGCAGCCACTCCGTCACGCTTCGAGTCACGAACTTCGCCGGCTCGACGACCATCACGAAGAGTGGGTAGCCCGATGCGCATCCTTCGACGCCAGCGGACGCGCGGCCAGGGCCTGGTCGAGTTCGCGCTGGTCCTGCCGATCTTCCTGCTGCTGTTGTTCTCGATCGTCGACGCCGGCCGGTACGTCTTCCTCAACAGCGCGATGTCGAACGCCGCTCGAGAGGCGGCGCGCCTCGGATCCGTCGAGGCGTCGTGGAAGGGCAGTTCCGATCCGAGCTGCGGTGGCACGGCGGGGCCGGTCTGTCCCACCAACGACACGCAGTCTGCGAACCCACATCACGACCGCGGCGAACCGCCAGATGGCGCCGTTCGGCCAGGTCGGAAACCTCTACATCAACTGCACGGCGTCGACGACACCGCCAACCGGCGCGTGGACGACGACGACGTGCGTCAGCAACTCACCAGGAAGCCTGCTGTCGGTCCGCGTGACCTATAGCTGGCGGGCGATCACGCCGATCATCAGCAACATCCTCGGAACGATCGATACCCAGGCATCCGCAAGTGTCCTCATCAACTAGCAGCCTCATGAAAGGAACACCCATGCAGCCCAGGGATGGAGCGAGGGGACAGATCATCGTCCTCTTCGCTCTCAGCCTCACCGTCATCGTCCTCGGCGTCGGTCTCGTGATCGACGGCGGCAACGCCTTCGCCCAGCGACGCGGATCGCAGAATGCGTCCGACTTCGCAGCGCTCGGCGGCGCTCGCGTCATCGCCGAGTGGGTCGATGGGGACACCACCAACGGCAGCGATGCCAATGTCCAATCCGCCATCAACCTGGCGATCGCGGCCAACGGCGGCCGTACGCCTGACATACGGCGCACCCAGCGGCCCACGCTACGTCGACTCCAACGGTGGCCTGCTCGGCTACGTCGGGACCGGCGCGATCCCGGCCGGCACGGCCGGCGTCCAGGTCACGTCCGATCGGCAGTGGCGTCCGTTCTTCGCATCGTTCTTCGGTGCGACGAGTTGGACCGCCACGACGACCGCGACCGCCAAGGGCGGCTACGCGCAGGGACCACCGACACCCGGGACGTTGTTCCCGGCCGGCATCTCGCTGGCGTTCTTCCAGACCTACCCGTTCTGCGATGGCGACGTCAGCACCAACCCGTCGTCGTCGTGCTATCCGAAGCACCTCACGCCTGGCAACCTCAACGTCCCGGGCGGCTTCGGCTGGCTCAAGTACGGATGCTCCGGATACGGGCTCGGTCAAGGCAGCATGGGCGGCTGCGATAACAACACCCCGTTCCTCGGTGACGAGATGGGCCCGCCGAGCAACTCGTATGGTTGCTGCACGCAGGTTGGTCAGGGCGGTCCCGACCAGGTCGGGAGCCTTCCCGGCAACAAGGTGAGCGCCGACTGCTCGTATTACATCGACAACGAGATCACGGTCACCGTCCCCATCTGGGATTACGCCGGTGGCACGGGCTCGAACGCCTGGTACCACATCGTCGGCTTCGCCGGCTTCCAGATCACCGGATGCTCCGGTGGCAAGGACATCGAAGGCGTCTGGCGCAAGGCCTTCTTCCAGGGCCCCGTCAGCACGACGCCGACCGGTGCCTCAGGCATCGAATCGCTGGGAGTCCAGCTCGTCAAGTAACCGTCACTCGCCTCTTCGAGCAGCAACGGGTCGCGTCCGGGGGCGCGGCCCGTTTCTTTTGCCCGTTGCGCGCGCTCGGGCGCCTCGCTCAGTCGAGCCGGTACGTCTCGGGGCGACGATTGGCGAGTGACGGGATCTGCCGCCGGACGGCCGCGACTCGGTCGGTGTCGACGTCGGCGCGGATGATCCCGACGCCGTCCGGGGCCTGGGCGACGACCGTGCCCCACGGGTCGATGATCATCGAGCGACCGAACGCCGGCTGTCCCGGCGGCCCGCCGGCCTGACCCGGGGCGAGCACCCAGGCACCGTTCTCGATGGCGCGCGCCCGCAGCAGCACTTCCCAGTGGTCACGGCCGGTGCGCTCCGTGAAGTTGGACGGGACCGCGAGGACCTCGGCGCCGGCCAGGGCCAGCGTTCGGTAGAGCTCGGGGAAGCGCAGGTCGTAGCAGACGCTCAGCCCGACCTTGACGCCGTCGACGTCGGCCACGACCGCGGTGTCGCCCGGGGTCACGCGCGCCGACTCCGTATCGACCGGCCCATGATCGACCGCGACATCGAACAGGTGGATCTTCCGGTAGGCCGCGGCGATCGAGCCGTCCGGGTCGATCAGCACGCTCGTGTTGCAGGGCCGCGCGGGGTCATCGATCGACTCGGCGAGGCTGCCGGCCAGGATCCAGACACCGCGTCGCCGGGCGACAGCGGCGAATGCGTCGGTGAACGGTCCGGGGATCGGCCGCGCCGAAGCGCGGAAGCCGGCGTCGTCGCCACGGAACTGGAGGTACTCGGGCAGGACGACGAGCCGGGCGCCACCGGCCGCGGCCTCGTCGGCCAGCGCGGTCGCGCGATCGATGTTGGCGTCGACGTCGCCGGTCGCATCGAGCTGGACCAGGGCGACGGGCAGGCGCATGACGGGATGCTACTCGCTGGGAGCGCGGCCCTCAGTTGCCGCCGGAGCGCTCCTCGCCCGTGGACGAGCCGGTCGTGCCCGGGGTCTTGCACAGGCCAGGCGGCCAGCAGTCGACACCGAACTTGGCCTTCTTCTCGGCGACCTTGGCCTGCCACTTGTCCCACTTCTCCTGGGACCAGCCGGGGTGGATCTTGCCGACACGCTTCCAGCCGCCGGCCCACGGCGGCTTGCCGTCGGCCCGGATGACGGTGCCGTCGACCGATCGGACATCGACCTCGTCCTTGCCGGCTTCCTGCTCGCCGACGACCGTGACGGTCTTGCCGACGAACGGCTTGAGCGGGTGCTTGTCGCCGTAGAACCAGGACGGTCCGGCCTCGAGGACCAGCGTCTTGGCACCGACCGTCAGCGTGTACTCGGTCTCGCCGTCGGCGGTGGTTCGGGTCCCGACCTTGCCCTTGAGGGTGACGGGTGTCTCGTCTTGCTTTTCGGTCGTCGCCGCGCGCTCCGGCTTGGGCGCCTTGGACGGCTTGCCCCGTTCGGGTGCCGCCGAGGCAGCGGCGGGTGCGGTCGATGCGGCGGCGGAGGCAGATGGCGCCGCGGAGGCTGCCGGAGAGGCGGAGCTCAGCGGGAAACGCGGATCGGCGGCGAGGACCGGGATGGCAACGACAACGACAAGCGCGATGGCAAGCAGCGATAGCGTCAGAGGCCGCTTCGGGCGTCGCAGGTCCCGCATGGAAGGATGCTAGCGCGGCGCACCTTGCAGGCGACCTTGAGGTCGGCCGTTACGGTGCGGGCTCGCACCGGAAGTCGCTCCGTGCCGGTCGCCGGTCGCCGGTCAGGCGAACGCGGCCCTCGTCGTGAACGACGCGCCGCCGCCGCTCGGGATCGCGTTTGGCGGCGGATCGCTGCCCGACTCGTTGACGAGGTTGACCGATCCATCGGGGGCGACCGAGTACGTCCACGTGTGGTTGTCGATGCAGCCCGACTGGCAGTCGCCCCAGCCGACGTAGATCGTGGCGACGAAGGCACCGACCCCCGACGCCGGCTTGATCTCGTACCAGCTCGACTGGCCGATCATGTCGGGATCCTTCTTGCCGATCCCCTTGAAGCGCGGCTCCTTGGCGAGGATCGCGGCGATCGCCTGCTCCTCGGTCGTGACCGGCCCACCGGCCGCTGACGGCGCCGCCGAGGGCGCGCCCGACCCGGAGGGTGACGTCGGGCCGGCAGGAGAAGCGCCAGCCCCGGCGCCAGCGCAGGCCGCCGCAACGACGACGATCGAGAGCAGGAGCGCGGCGAGCATGCGCGGAAGGCAGGGTGCTTGATCCATTTCCGCCCCGACGGACTCCTCACCGTTACAGTTCCAGTTGCCCGGTAACCATGCTAGCGGCGGTGGTCGACCATCGCCATCGGAAGGGACGCACGTTGACCTCGCTCGCCCTCGAGGGCGTCGATGCCCTCACCTTTGACTGCTACGGGACGCTCATCGATTGGGAAGCCGGCCTGCTGGCCGCCTTCCGCCCGGTCCTCGAGGCGCACGGGGTCACGTTCGAACCCGATGACGTCCTGGCGCGGTTCGCCCGGCTCGAGTCGGCGGCCGAGGCCGGCCCCTACCTGCGCTACCGCGACGTGCTCGTGACGGTGCTCCGTGGGGTCGGGTCGGAGCTCGGGTTCCAGCCCACGACGGAGGAGCTCGGCACGTTCTCGGGCTCGGTCGTCGACTGGCCGGCGTTCCCCGACTCGACCGAGGCGCTTCGGCGCCTGCGCCGGCGCTTCAAGTTGGGCGTGATCACGAACTGCGACGACGACCTGTTCGCCGCGTCGGCGCGACGGCTCGCGGTCGACTTCGACTGGGTCGTCACCGCGCAGCAGGCTCGTTCGTACAAGCCGAACGAGGCGAACTTCCAGCTCGCGTTCGAGCGCATCGGATTGCCGCGAGAGCGGATCGTCCACGTCGCGCAGAGCCTGTTCCACGACCACGTGCCGGCGAAGCGGCTCGGCCTGCGGAGCGTGTGGATCAATCGGCGTGGTGACCGCGCCGGATCGGGCGCGACGCCACCAGCCGAGGCGACGCCTGACGCGACGTTCATCGACATGGCCTCGTTCGCGGCGGCCGCCGTTCCCGACTGAGGGGGCGCCGGGCAACCGGGGCCACCGGGGCAACCGGGGCCGGGCAACCGGGCGCCGGGCCGGGGCAACCGGCGCAACCCGGGCCGGGCACCCGGGCGCAACCGAAGGGCCCGAGCGAAACGCCCGGGGCCTCCCCCATGGCTACCGGCAACCGAAGGCCCCGAGCGAAACGCTCGGGGCCTCCCCCGTGGCTCCCCCCAGGGAGCTATTTGTCGAGGATGCGGTCGGCCTTCCGGTCGATCTTGGCCTTCTCGGTCTTCGTCAGGTTGCCCTTCTTGACCTGCTGCGAGGCACGCGCCTTCGCGTTGGCCGCGTGCGACTTGTCGGGCATCGGGTACTTGTGCTCATCCGGGAGCCCGAACTTGGAGTCCGGCATGTTGTCGCGCTTCTTCTCGGTCAGGGTCGCCATCGATGGCCACCTCCTTGCGGTTCGTGCTCAGATCGACCGATCAGCGTCGGTCGCTCGTCTGCTTGTCGCGGTCGGTCGACGTGCCGCCGCCCATCTGGCCGGCTTTCGGATCGCGCTGGCCCATCTGGGTATCGTCCTGGCTCTGGCCGGCTTGGCCCTTGTTCCAGTCTCCCTGGGTCGACGTGCCGCTCTGACCCGTCTGGCCGGTCTGGCCGGTCTGGCCGGTCTGGCCGCTCTGGCCGGTCTGACCCGTCTGACCCATGCCGCCGGATGAGCCCATGCCGCCGGACGGGCCCGTGCTCGTCTGGCCGGTCTGGCCCTGCTTCCAGTCCTGGTTGCCCTGGCCAGTCTTGTCTTGACCCTGCTTCCAGTCCTCGTTGCCTTGGCCTGTCTGGCCCTGCGACGAGCGATCCTTGTTCCAGTCGGTCTTGTTCTGGTCACCCACGGTTGCACCTCCGACAGAGGACTTGGGGGTCACGGACATCGTTGCGCGAACGCCACGACGCACCGTCACGCGAGGACGCGCGAACCCGTTGCGAGTGCGTGTCAACGGGGCGGGCAAGCGAGTGGGATCACCGGATCACGCGCGGGGGGATCGATCACGGGCCGTGGGGGGACCTCACCTGCTGCTCATTCCTCAGGCGAATGATCTGCGGGCATTCGGGCCTGTTTGCCTGCTGCTTATCGCTGGAGAGAATACGCAGCAGGCGATTCGGGGGGAATTGGGCCGACAGACCCACCGCTTATGCGCCTCACGGATAAGCAGCAGGTTGGGGAGCCCGGTGGCGCCGGGCGGACGCGCTGGGCGGGCGCGCTAGGCCCCCGCGCCACCACCGGCGGCACGATTCGCACGAACCTGCGCGAACGCGACGCCGATCTGTCGATCTGCGGCGAGATCCACGCTCGTTCGTCCGATTCGTGCCAACCAGGGTGGCGCCGACGGGCCCGGCACCCCGGACGGGGCCGGGCGAACGCCGCGATGGCGCCCGCCCGCGCTCCCCAACCTAGCCCGACTTCGGCGCCCCGCCGCCCTGGTTCGAGGCATCGATGTAACCGCGGAACGTCTCCGCGAGACCGGTGATCTCGAGCGGCAGGACGAACTTCGTCGACGGGCTCGCCCCGAGTGCCTTGAACGCCTCCAGGTACTGCAGCGCCATCGTCTTCTGGTCGATCTGCGACGCCGCGCTGTAGATCTTCTCGAGCGCCAGCGCGAAGCCCTCGGCGCGAAGGATCGCCGCCTGGCGATCGCCCTCGGCGCGCAGGATCTCGGACTGCTTGGTGCCCTCGGCGACGTTGATCGCCGACTGGCGCGTGCCCTCGGACTCGGTGATGACCGCGCGTCGGGTCCGCTCGGCGGAGAGCTGGCGGTTCATCGCGTCCTGGACGTCGCGCGGCGGGGTGATCTCGCGGATCTCGACGGTCGTGACCTTGCCGCCCCAGCGCTCGGTGACTTCGTCGAGCTTGACCCGCAGCACTTCGTTGATCTGTTCGCGCTTCGACAGCACGTCGTCGAGCAGGATGTCGCCGACGACGGCGCGGAGCGTGGTCGTCGCGATGTTCTGGAGCGCGCCTTCGAAGTTCTGGACCTCGACGACGCTGCGATAGGGATCGACGATGCGCCAGTAGATCAGGAAGTCGATGCTGATCGGCGCGTTGTCCTTGGTGATGCCCGTCTGGCTCGGGACCTCGATGAACCGCTCGCGCAGGTCGACGCGGACGCCGCGCTGGGCGATCGGCACGATGAAGACCCAGCCGGGTCCCTTGACCTCGTTCTCGCTCGTCCGACCGAGCGTGAACACGAGCAGCCGCTCGTACTGGTTGACGATCTTGATCGCCGACACGGCGATCGCCAGCAGCACGATGACGACGAACGCGACCGGCAAGGCCACGGCGATGAACTCCACCAGATCCTCCTATCCGGGTTCGGGCCGCGCGGCCCCACCCGATTCGACGACGAGTGTCAGATCCTCCTGGCCGACGACCCGGACGGGTTCGCCTCTCGCGATGTCCTTCCCCGTCTCGGAGCGGGCCGTCCAGTCCTCGCCGACCGCGTAGACGACGCCGACCGGCGACAGGGGTGTCTTGGTGATGCCGGTCGTCCCGACAGGGACGGCCTGCGAGCCTCCGGCCCCGTACGCACCGGCGAACGCCAGCGTACGCCTGCGAACCCGCGTGACCACGAACAGGACCAGCGCGATGTACGCGGCGGTCGTGGCGACCATCACGGCGATGATCGGCAGGGCCACCGACACGTCGGGTGCGGACGGGCTGTTCGGGGCGGTGTAGAGCGTGGAGGCGCCCAGCACGAAACAGATCAGGCCACCGACCGCGAGCAGCCCGTGGCTCGTGACCGTCGTCTCGAGCACGAAGAGCACCACCGCCAATCCGATCAGCAGGACGCCGGCGACGTTGAGCGGCAGGCTCCCGAAGCCGATGAACGCGAGGATCAGCGCGATCCCGCCGAGGATCCCCGTGACGAAGTTCGGGCTCTGGAGCTCGAACAGCAGCCCGTAGAAGCCGAGCGTCAGCAGGATGAACGCGACGTTCGGGTCGGACAGCAGGTGGATCAGTGCCTGCGCCGGGTTCATCGACAGGTCGGCGAACGGGATGCCGGCCAGCGCCAGGGTCACCGGCTCGCCATCGACGGTGACCTGCTTGCCATCGATCTTGGCGCGGAGGTCGTCGAGCGAGGTGGCGATGCCGTCGACCGCGCCGATCTTGACGGCCTCGGAAGCCGGCGACGAGATGGCCTTGTCGACGGTCGAGACGGCCCAGTCGACATTGCGTCCGCGGTGCTCGGCGATCGACTTGATGTTGGCGATCGCGTCGTTCTTGACCTTTTCGCCGATCGTGCCAGTCAGCTCGGCGCCGCCCTCCCCGACCGGGGACGCCGCACCGATGTTGGTCCCGGGCGCCATGTAGGCGAGGTTCGCCGCGAGCGTGATGAACGTTCCCGCGCTGGCGGCTCGGCCGCCGCTGGGGGCGACCCACACGACGACCGGCACCGGCGATTCGAGGAGCGACGAGACGATGCGCTGGGTCGCATCGAGGCTCCCGCCCGGCGTGTTGAGCTGGATGACCAGCGCCGGCGCGTCGTCGGCGGCCGCGCGCTTGACGGCTTCCTCGATGTAGCCGGCCAGGACGTTGTCGACGACACCGGTCGCGGTGGCAACGTAGATCGGGGTGCCGGTCGTGGCGGCCGGGGCGGGGAGCTGGGCTCGGACGGGGGTCGAGGTGCCGGCGGCGAGGACCGTGGCGATCGGTGCGACCGACAGGCCGAGGGCGCTTGCCAGCAACCAGGCCAGCCCGGCGGTGGTGACAAGACGGCTGAGGTGCTCCGCGGACCGGATCACCCGCACGATGTGCATTCCGATTCCTCGTTCGCATTATCGCGCGTTCCGTGGGAATGCCTCGGAGGCGTTGCTGCGCGGAGCTGCGTGTGGAACGTCCGCGGGGTTCCAAACGGCGGCTGGCGTCACATCACGGGTTACGAGCGGAGGCTGAGCGGCTCCAGCGAGCGCCCGGATCGGCCCGAATTCGGACGCGTTCCTCCGCCGTTCGTAACGCAGCGGCGTTACGAATCGCGCCCGAATCCCTCGACCTCGGCCGCTCGTTCGTCGCTTGTAACACGTGAAGTTACGGGCGCGAATGGGCCAGAGCCACGGCCCGAATTGGCCGGCTCCGGCGGGGAACGAGCACGCAACACGAAAGGCCGGGCCCAGAACGGGGCCCGGCCTCTTCGATGTGTCGTCCCGGGACTACATGATCCCGACGACGTGGCCCTCCGGATCGGCGAACAGCGCGATCGTGGTCTCGGGCGCCACCTCGGTCAGCGGCATGATGACCTGGCCGCCACTCGCGGTGACCTTGTCGAGGATGCCCTGCGGATTGTCCGAGTGGACGTAGAACGTGACCTGGCCTGGGCCTCCGTCCGAGGCGGCACCGATGCCACCGGTCAGGCCATCGCCCTGGCGGTACATGCCGTAGCCGCCCGGGTTATCGGTCTCCAGGCTCCAACCGAAGATGTCCTTGTAGAACTGCTGCAACTTCTCACCGTTCTTGCCGGTGACCTCGACGTGGACGACGGTCGCTCCCATCGGGAACCTCCATACCAGCGATCTGGCGAACCCGATCGGGTCCGCTCCGTCAACCCAACGACGAACGGGGTTCGACGGAATCGACAGCCTGTCTACGGCCGGTCGCGGCGGACGGCGAACAGCGCCGTGATCGATGCCAGCGCCAGCATGAGCGCGAACGCCACGGTCGCCGGGAACAGCGGGCCATCAGGGAGGAACATGTCGGTGTCCGGAGCGCTGCCACCGCCCGGGCGTGGTGGAAGCACCTCGGTCACATCACTCCCCGTGACCCCGAGCGGGTTCTCGGCGCTGGCCGCGGTGGCGCCGTTGGTCACGATCCCGGGAGTGGCGGCCGGTCCGACGGTGTAGGGGATCGTGATCGTCCAGGTGGCACCGACGGCGAGGCTGGCCGGCAGCGTGCAGTGGATGGTGTTGCCGAGCGAGGCCGTGCAGTCGCCGCCGAGATCGGCGGCCGGCGCGGCCGCGGTCATCGCGCCGGGCACGACGTCGTCGACGACGACGCTGTCGGCATCGGACGGCCCGCTGTTGGCGACGGTGATCGTGTAGGCGTGGCCCAGCCCGTCACCGGCCACGACGCTGGCCAGGCCGTCGTCCTTGGTCACGGTCAGGGTCGACAGCTCGAGCACCGTGGTCGTGTCCGACGCCGTGTCGTTGGTCGGGTCGGCATCGATGAGCGAGCTCGCCACGCTGGCGGTGTCGGTCTGGACGCCCGAGTCGGTGGTCGCGGGTACGGTGTAGGCGACGCTCACCGTGGCGCTCGCCCCGGCGGCGATGGTGCCCAGCGCACAGCCGAAGTCGGGGCCCGCGCCGATCGGGGCGCAGCTGCCCTGCGATGGCGTGATGGCACCCTGGGCGAAGCCCGTCGGCCAGCTGTCGGTCAGGCTGACCGACGTGGCGTCCGAGGGACCGCCGTTGCTGACGGTGATCGTGTAGCCGTGGGTCAGGCCGTCGCCGGCGACGACGCTGGCCAGGCCGTCGCTGACGCTGACGGCGAGGTCGGCTGAGCCGATGACCTCGGTCACATCACTCCCCGTGACCCCGAGCGGGTTCTCGGCGCTGGCGGCGGTGGCGCCGTTGGTCACGATCCCGGGCGTGGCGGCCGGTCCGACGGTGTAGGGGATCGTGATCGTCCAGGTTGCACCGACGGCGAGGCTGGCCGGCAGCGTGCAGTGGATGGTGTTGCCGAGCGAGGCCGTGCAGTCGCCGCCGAGATCGGCGGCCGGCGCGGCCGCGGTCATCGCGCCGGGCACGACGTCGTCGACGACGACGCTGTCGGCATCGGACGGCCCGCTGTTGGCGACGGTGATCGTGTAGGCGTGGCCCAGCCCGTCGCCGGCCACGACGCTGGCCAGGCCGTCGTCCTTGGTCACGGTCAGGGTCGACAGCTCGAGCACCGTGGTCGTGTCCGACGCCGTGTCGTTGGTCGGGTCGGCATCGATGAGCGAGCTCGCCACGCTGGCGGTGTCGGTCTGGACGCCCGAGTCGGTGGTCGGCGGGCACGGTGTAGGCGACGCTCACCGTGGCGCTCGCCCCGGCGGCGATGGTGCCCAGCGCACAGCCGAAGTCGGGGCCAGCGCCGATCGGGGCGCAGCTGCCCTGCGATGGCGTGATGGCACCCTGGGCGAAGCCCGTCGGCCAGCGTGTCGGTCAGGCTGACCGACGTGGCGTCCGAGGGACCGCCGTTGCTGACGGTGATCGTGTAGCCGTGGGTCAGGCCGTCGCCGGCGACGACGCTGGCCAGGCCGTCGCTGACGCTGACGGCGAGGTCGACCGTCGGCTCGCCCACCGCGAACTCGCTGAACGACGTGAGGCCAAGGGCCTGCGTGGTGGTCGCCGTTCTGGCGCCGGGCGTCGTCAGCGACCAGACCGCGGCGTCCCGCTTGGCGACGATGAACACCGCCGGGTTCGCGCCGGCATCGATATCGCGCGGCGACGAACGTGAACGTCGCGTCGTACGTCGTGAACACGAGCCCCGCGTTCGTCAACGTCCACCACCGGTTCACGCTCCGCGTCGGGGCGATCCCGGAGCCGACGATGTTCGGATGGTCACCCGGCGTGGTGAGTGCCACGATCTCGCCGCTCGAGGTGATGCTCGCGAACAGGAGCGTGACCGGCGTGTAGCGGGTCGCATCGCCGATCTCGAACGTGGCGGGCACGGCCGCGCCGGTCGCCAGCGTCTTGCCGAGCCTGCCGACCACTCGACCGGTCGTCCGGGTGACCGTGCCGCCGAGCGCGATATGGATCGTGGCACCACCGTCGTTCACCGGTCCGCCCGACAAGGCCAAGGTCCCGCCGATCGTCAGATCCACGGACAGCGCGAGACCGCTGGTGTTGGTCACCGTGAGGTTGTTGAGCACCGTCACGCTCGTCGGCAACGAGATGCCTACGGCGACGCCCGCGACCGTGATCGACGAGGCCGCACCGGTCACGAGGTTGGTGGCGGTGCCCGCGATCGGGTTGTTGATGGTCAGGCGCCGATTGGCAAGGTCGAAGGCGCCGCTCGTCAGGGTCAGCGTGCCGGTCGTGACGACGTCGGTGGCGAGCGTCACGCCGGCTGGATCGGCGATGACGAGATTGAAGGCCGGCAGCGACACGCTCCCCGAGATCGTCTGTCCCAGTGAGCCATTGAGGGTGAGCGTGCTGGTGCCCTGGACGATGGTTCCGTTGTCGATGACATTGCCGGCGACCGAGACGCTGCTGCCGTTCTCGCGGAACGTGCCGACGACCGTCAGGTTCCCGCGCGATCACGAGCGCGAAGTTGCTGGCCGATGTCGTGAACGTGCCGGCGGTCACGGACAGGTCGTGCAGGACGGTCATCGCGGTCCCGAGCGTGGTCGTCCCGCCATTGGTGATCACGTCGTAGAAGGCCATGCCGGCACTTCGAACGGTGCCGCCCGCGAAGACGACCGTGGACGTGCCCGGGTCGACGGTCCCCGCGGTGTACGTCCAGTTGGTGGCGGTGCGCAGGGTGCCGGCCAGGGTGAGCGTGCCCGAGGGCTTGTTGATGACCAGCGGGGGCAGCGCCCCGGCGGCCGTGGTGGCGGCGCCCGTGAACGTCTGCGCGCCGGCCCCGTTGATGAGCAGGGTGGCCGTCCCGCCGGTCGTGGTCGAGGCCTGGCTGATGGCGCCCTGGGCGGCCACGGTACCCGTCCCGTTGAGCGCCCCGCTGGTCAGGCTGAGCGCGCCCGTGACGGTCAGCGTGGTGCCCGCGGCGATCGACGTCGTCGCCCGGAAGTCGACCGCGTTGAGGGCGTGCGACCCGGTGATCGTGCCGCCCGCGAAGACGAGCGTGGACGTGCCCGGGTCGAGCGTGCCGCCGGTGTACGTCCAGTTGTTGCTGGTGCGCAGGGTGCCGGCCAGGGTGAGCGTGCCCGAGGGCTTGTTGATGACCACGAGTGGCAGGTTGCCGCTGGCCGTGGTCGACGCCCCGGTCAGGGTCTGCGCCCCGGCGCCGTTGATCAGCAGGGTGGCCGTCCCGCCGCCATAGCCGAGGGCCTGGTTGATGTCACCCGGCCGCCGCCAGGGTGCCGGTGTTGAGGGTGCTCGTGACGAGGTTGACCGTGCCGAGCGCCGTGAGCGTCGTCCCGGCGGCGATCGTGGTCGCTCCCCGGAAGTCGACCGCGTTGAGGCTGTGCGACCCCGTGATCGTGCCGCCCGCGAAGACGACCGTGGACGTGCCCGGGTCGACCGTCCCCGCGGTGTACGTCCAGTTGGTGGCGGTGCGCAGGGTGCCGGCCAGGGTGAGCGTGCCCGAGGGCTTGTTGATGACCAGCAGGGGCAGCGCCCCGGCGGCCGTCGTGGCGGCGCCCGTGAACGTCTGCGCGCCGGCCCCGTTGATGAGCAGGGTGGCCGTCCCGCCGGTCGTGGTCGAGGCCTGGCTGATGGCGCCCTGGGCGGCCACGGTACCCGTCCCGTTGAGCGCCCCGCTGGTCAGGCTGAGCGCGCCCGCTGACGGTCAGCGTGGTGCCCGCGGCGATCGACGTCGTCGCCCGGAAGTCGACCGCGTTGAGGGCGTGCGACCCGGTGATCGTGCCGCCCGCGAAGACGAGCGTGGACGTGCCCGGGTCGAGCGTGCCGCCGGTGTACGTCCAGTTGTTGCTGGTGCGCAGGGTGCCGGCCAGGGTGAGCGTGCCCGAGGGCTTGTTGATGACCACGAGTGGCAGGTTGCCGCTGGCCGTGGTCGACGCCCCGGTCAGGGTCTGCGCCCCGGCGCCGTTGATCAGCAGGGTGGCCGTCCCGCCGCCATAGCCGAGGGCCTGGTTGATGTCACCCTGGCCGCCGCCAGGGTGCCGGTGCTGAGGGTGCTCGTGACGAGGTTGACCGTGCCGAGCGCCGTGAGCGTCGTCCCGGCGGCGATCGTGGTCGCTCCCCGGAAGTCGACCGCGTTGAGGCTGTGCGACCCCGTGATCGTGCCGCCCGCGAAGACGACCGTGGACGCTGCCCGGGTCGACCGTCCCCGCGGTGTACGTCCAGTTGGTGGCGGTGCGCAGGGTGCCGGCCAGGGTGAGCGTGCCCGAGGGCTTGTTGATGACCAGCGGGGGCAGCGCCCCGGCGGCCGTCGTGGCGGCGCCCGTGAACGTCTGCGCGCCGGCCCCGTTGATGAGCAGGGTGGCCGTCCCGCCGGTCGTGGTCGAGGCCTGGCTGATGGCGCCCTGGGCGGCCACGGTACCCGTCCCGTTGAGCGCCCCGCTGGTCAGGCTGAGCGCGCCCGTGACGGTCAGCGTGGTGCCCGCGGCGATCGACGTCGTCGCCCGGAAGTCGACCGCGTTGAGGGCGTGCGACCCGGTGATCGTGCCGCCCGCGAAGACGAGCGTGGACGTGCCCGGGTCGAGCGTGCCGCCGGTGTACGTCCAGTTGTTGCTGGTGCGCAGGGTGCCGGCCAGGGTGAGCGTGCCCGAGGGCTTGTTGATGACCACGAGTGGCAGGTTGCCGCTGGCCGTGGTCGACGCCCCGGTCAGGGTCTGCGCCCCGGCGCCGTTGATCAGCAGGGTGGCCGTCCCGCCGCCATAGCCGAGGGCCTGGTTGATCGCTCCTCTCGCAGCGACCGTGCCAGCCCCGTTGAGCGAGCCTCCGGTCAGGCTGAGCGTGCCCCCGACGGTCAGCGTGGTGCCGGCGGCGATGGTCTTCGTCGCCGCAAACGTGGCGTTGTTCAACGTGACCAACCCGGCGGTGTCGATCGTCGCGGCTCCGCCGCTGAACGTCGTGCTGCCGCCGTTCGCGGTGAAGGAACCCCCGGTCACCGTGGTCGCTCCGGTGACGGTCAACGTGCCGGCAGTCGAGGTGAACGACCCACCACTCAGCGTCAGCGGTCCATTCATCGTGATGGCGGACGTTCCGCCGACGAACGTGGCGCCGGCCTGGTTGAAGCCCGTTGCCCCGACGGTCGCGGCGATCCCCGGGGCCTGCGTGATCGTCCCGCCGTAGCCCGAGGTCACCGAGATGCCGGCGACGTTGATCGCCGCATTGATCGTCGCGTTCTTGGATCCGGTCGCATCGAACGTCGCGACATCCGCGGCGCCCGGGATCAGACCGCCGAGCCAGTTGCCCGCGTCATTCCAGTTGTTCGTCAGCCCGAGCCCGGTCCACGTCCGGGTCGCGGCCGCCACGGGCTCCGAGGCGAGCAGCAGCAGCGCCGCGAGCCCCACGAGCAGCCCGAACGACGCGACAGCGCGCGGCCGACCGAGCCGGCGACGCAGTCGCTTGATCCGTTCTATCGCCCCCCGGCGCCAGTTCAAGTGTCTCGGTCGAACCCGAGACGGCACCCATCGCGCAGAGATGGATGTGCCAAGGCAGCCTCCGCACCGCTCGGAGCTTGCGAGCACGCCGACAACAGCGTCGTCCAGTCGGCGAGTGACGGGTCATCCGACCGTGCGACGTCAGGTCACCGCGGACTGTACTCCGTGCAGGGCCCCCGGACACGCGGCCGTTGCGCAGGTCGGCTCAGGTCACGGCGGCCCGTGCGGGACTGGTGCGTGGATGCACCAGCGGCCGGGTTCCGCTATCCGGCGAGGGCGCGCTCGATGCCCGCGACGTCCGAGCCGCCGAGCACCAATTTCCCGTCGAGGGTCATGTACAGCAGGTCGACGTTGACGCCCGCGTCGGCGACCCGGCGGAGCAGCTCCGCCGCGGCTCCGGGCCGGTTCTCGACCGGGATCGCCGCCACCCGCCGCTCGTCCTCGATCGTGAAGCCGCCGTTGAGCAATGCGCGTCGGCCGAGCTCGGCATCCGGCACCAGCACGTGGTACACGCCCTGGCCGTCGCAGACGTAGCCGCACGCCCCATCGATGTTGACGCCGGCCCGGCCTAGGGCATCACTGGCCGTCGCCAACGAGCCAGGTTGATCGACTAGGGCGATGGTCAGGTCGGTGGCCATGCGTGCGCTCCTTCTTGGGCTCCCCGAATCATCGCGCGCTCCGGGTCAGCTGACCAGATGCCAGCCGCGGACCCAATCGACCTCGAAGATCTTCGGATAGTCTTCGGGCCGGCGGTGGTCCGGGCCGTCGCCCTCGGGCGGGAACTCGTAGATGTCGAGCATCAGCTGGAGCGGGTAGGCCGGTGATTGGTTGACGGTACGGACGAGGCGGTCGTCGACGTACCAGGCGACCCGGTCCGACCCCCACAACGCGCTGTAGGTGTGGAACTCGCGCGCGTCCAGCTCGAGCTCGACCTGTTCGAAGTCGTCGACGATCGCCGCATCGCCTGACGGGTGGACGCCCATCCCGACGCGGGCTCGATCGGGCGCGACGTCCCGGCCGAAGACCTCCATCACGCAGATCTCACCGGTGTGCCCGGGCTCGTCACCGACGCCGATCATCCAGAGCGCGACCATCAGCCTCGGTTCGTCGAGCGCCCTCGAGCGCACTTCGATGAGGCCGTGGTGCGGCGTGTACAGGTTCCGGTTGACCTGCGCGGTCCGGACGGTGGCGTCGGGGTGGAACGGGTGTCCGCCGATCGCGCTGCCGAGGGGGCCGGCGAACTCGGCCGTCTGGATCGAGGAGACGCGGAGGTCGCCGTCGAGGTCGGGGCACCACGGGCGCTGGTCGGCGTCGATGCGCAGGCGCAGCCGACCGTCGTGCAGCTCGTACCGAGCGGCGGTCAGCTCGGGCGTACTCCAGTGCGGGAGGTATTCCGGGATCCATCGACCTGGGTCGAGCGCCTTGCCGTCGAAGGACTCGTCGAACTCGAGCTCGAAGCGCGATCGATCGAGGGGCTCGGCGGTCACAACGGCTCGACGCGGATCAGCGGGCGCAGCCGGTTCGCGGTTTCGGGGCTGAGCTCGCCGGCGCCGGGCGTGCCGGCATTCGCGATCCCGGCGGCCATGCCGAGCCGCGCGGCATCGATGAGCGCGTCGCCGTTCGTCAGGCCGACGGCGAGTCCGCCGAGGAACGCGTCGCCACTGCCGACCGGGTAGCGGCCGGGTGGCTCGTCCGTCGAGAGGTGCCAGCTGCCCGTTGCGTCGTGCGCCACGGCCCCCGCGGCGCCGAGCGTGACGACGACGGCGCCGGCGCCACGCTTGCGGAGGTTCCCCGCGGCGGCTGCGGCGCTCGACAGATCGGTGACCGGTCTGCCGCTCGCGTTGCCGGCTTCGTCGGCGTTCACCTTGACGACGGCCGGTCGTGCCTCGAGCGCGAGCCCAAGCGCCTCGCCGTGCGTATCGAGGATCGTGATCGCCCTGCGCTCGGTCGCCAGCGGCGACCAGCCGGGCATAGCCGTCCGCAGGCATCCCGGCGAGCAGGCTGCCCGACATCGCGATCGCGCCGATGTCGCCGGCGTCGAGCACGGCGAGGACGGCCGCCTCCAGATCGTCGAGCGCACTGGCCGGGACCGTGTGGCCGGCCTCGTAGAACTCGGTGAGCTGCCCGGTCGATCGATCGAGCACCGACAGGCACGTCCGGGTCTCGCCCGGGACCTCGACGAACCGGGCATCGATGCCCAGGTCGGCCAGTCGATGGCGGATCCAGGCCCCCGCGTCGCCGCCGATCGCGGCGACCGCGGTCACCGACCCGCCCAGCGTTGCCGCCGCTCGAGCCGCGTTGAGGCCCTTGCCGCCGGGCACGGCCAGCACGACGGTCGGTCGGTGGATCGCCCCGACCTCGAGCCGCTCGACTTCGTGGAACCGGTCGATCGACGGGTTGGGCGCGACGAACACGATCCGACGGCGCGACTCCGTCACGGCTGACCCTGCGGTCGCCAGCCCGCCAGCACCGCCTCTGCCTCCACGCGCGTGGGCTGCGCGTCGACGCCGCCCAGACCCAGCGTCGAGAGCGCGCCGCAGACCGCGCCGTAGCGGAGCGCGTCCTCGGTCGACGCGCCGTCGAGCCAGGCCCGCAGGAACCCGGCATCGAAGGAATCGCCCGCGCCGGTGGTGTCCAGCGGCGTCACCGGGAAGGCGTCCGCGCGGACGAGCGGGCCGTCGCAGCGCGTGGCCAGCGCGCCGTCCGCGCCGAGCTTCACGACGATCAGCGGGCCACCGTCCGACTCGCCCGTCCGCCCCGATCCGGCCGAGCTCCCGGGCCGCGGCCTCGACATCGTCGATGCCGGCGATCCGGCGCGCCTCGACCTCGTTCGGGAAGAACAGGTCGGCCGCGCGGAGCATCGCGTCGACGCCGTCCCACCGCTCGGTCGGATCCCAATTCGTGTCGAACGACGTGGTCTGGCCGCCGGACCGCGCCGCCTCGAAGACCGCCAGGGAGCCGGTCGCGGCTCCGATCCTGCAGGAAGTACGAACCGGAATGCAGGTGCCGGGCGCGCGCGAGCAGTTGCGGCGAGACGGCCTGGACGTCGAGCGACCCGATCGTGCCGACCGCGGTGAGGATCGCCCGATCCTGCCCCGAGGTCAGGATCACGCTGGCGCCGGTCGGCTGGGCGGGGTCCACGCTGGCAGCCGCTGACGTCGATGCCGCGACCGGCCATCGCATCGAGCATGAATTGCCCGAAGGCGTCGTCGCCGACGACGCCGGCGAACGCGACCGAGAGGCCCAGGCGGGCCGCGCCGCAGGCGAAGATCGCCGAGGAGCTGCCGACGGTCATCGAGATCGAGCCGACGATCCGCTCGACCTGGCCGAACGCGGGCACGGGGTCGGGATCCGACACCACGACGTCCGGGTTGATCTCGCCGAGCACGAGGATGTCGAGGTCGCGGGCGGCGGCGGCAGTCACCGTCAGTAGTCTCGGTACCAGCCCTCGCCGGGCTCGGTCGCGGTCGTCAGACGCGTGGAACGCTCGTGCCAGGGCCGACCAAACCGCTCGGCGATGTCTCGCAGGCGCCCGAGGCGCGTCCGCCCCTCGCCGGCGAGCCACGCATCCCGCTCCGCGGCGGGCCGGCTCGCGGCCTCGGCCCACACGGAACGCCCCACGAGCACGCCGCTGGCCCCGGCACGACACGCGGTCTCGACCTGCGCCTCGAACGTCGCGTCGTCGACGCCGCCGGAGAGCAGCACCCAGGGCAGCGTCGACGCCTCGTTTAGCTCGGCGCAGGCCTCGGCCCAGCGTCCCCGATCGGTCTGCGCCGCGTCGTACGGGAACTCGGCCTTCAGGACGTCCGGGCCGAGCGGCGTCAACCGTCGGGCAGTCTCGATCACGACGCGCCGCCTCGCCTCGCCGGTGAGCGTCTCGCCGTCGACCACGGAGAACGACAACGGCTCGACGAACAGCGCGAGATCCTCGGCCTGGCAGGCTGCCGCGACGTCGGACACGAGACGCTCCTGGTCCGCGGCGTTGGCCGCATCGGGGTGGTAGTAGACCAGCAGCTTGGCGGCCGCGGCACCCATACGCTTCGCCCGTTCGACGCTCCATCCGTCGAGCACGCGACTGACCCGTGCCATCGACGGCCCGTCGTAGCCGGTCGCCTCGATCGCGACGATGAGCCCGGCATCGGGCGGCAGCGATCGGTCCCAGATCGACTGCGCGGCGCCGATCTCGGGATCGAGCAACGTGCCGGTCGCCGCCGGGGACAGCGCCCGGACGACGGCTCGCTTGAACTCGACCATCTCGTCGTACGTGACGGCGGCCGGGTCGTCCGGCTGCAGGATCCTGCGCAGGTTCTGGCGGTGGTCCAGTGCCAGCACCGCGAACGTGCCGCGCTCGGATGCGCACGCATCGAGCCCGCGCCGGGCCCCGATCGGGTAGGTCACGACGCGAACACCCGCAACGCGTTGTCGCGATAGACCTTGCGCAGGACGTCGTCGGGCAGGCCGATGCCGTGGATCTGCCAGCGACCCTGGCCGGGCACGTCGTCGGTCGAGTAGTCGAACGACTCGTCGCACGTCTCGAGCCAGCGGTAGTGGATCGCGTACAGGTCGGGGTCGGGTGCCATGTCCACGCCGAACAGGATGCGGTCCGCGTAGCGCAGGAAGAAGTCGCGCGCGGTATACGGCTGGCGTCCGAGCTCCGCGAGGCGCGCGGCGATGTCGACGTGGAGGTTCGGGTTGGCATCGAGGAGCCGGCCGACGAGCGCCAGGTCCTCCGCGGCACTCGCCACGTGAGCGCCCACGAACGTCGTCGCGGGATGGCGTGCGACCATCCGCCCGAACGCGGCGATCAGCTCGTCGTAGGGCGGGAAACCGGGAGCGTCCGGATCGTCGGCAGGACGGGTCGGCCAGAAATGCCAATCGGGGTTGGCGTGCAGCTCCTCCCAGCGCTCGTTGGTGGGGTCGAGCGGGTCGAAGAAGGCGATCGGGTCGGCGATGTGGATGAGGACGGGGACGCCGAGGTCGGCGGCGGCGCGCCAGAGCGGATCGAGCCGCGTATCGTCGACCGCCACGAGTCGGCCGGCAACGTCGCGAGCCCGCAGGCCGAGCAGCTTCCAGACCTTGAGACCCCGGGCGCCACGCGCGGCGGAATCGCGGAGCGACGCCGCCTCCGTCTCGCCGAAATCGGGGTCGGTCGCCCAAGCGTCGTAGTCGAGACCGGCGAACACCGAGATCCGATCGGGCCAACGGGCCTGCCATCGATCGACCTCGCGCGACAGGGCGTCTCGCTGACCGCCGTCGAGGTCGACGAGCCGCTCGACGCCGGATCGATCGAGGGTCTCGATCAGCTCGCTCGGGTCACGGGTCGCCCAATCGCCGCCGAACGGCGACCCGAGGTGGTTGTGGACATCGATCGCCGGGAAGCGCGGCTTGGGAACCTGGTGCGCCGGCACCCGCAACGCGGACCGCGGCCGGAATGCCGCGAGCGGCAGGTCGTCCTCGGTCATCCGGGTTCGAGGATCACGACCTGGCCGAGGTGCCGCGGGGCATCGGGGTCGCGGCCACGGGTCAGCGCGACCGCGAGCGCAAGGGCGTGACCGGGCGTCAGCAGCAGCGGCAGCCGGGCATCGGGCACGAGACCGCGTCCGACGAGGTCGACGGCGGCGTCCAGCGTGCCGTCCCCGTCGCCCACCTCGGATACATCCCCGCCGATGAGCCAGGTGGACGCGCCCAGCCGGCGGGTCTCGTGGAGCACCCGCACTTCGTCGGCCGCGCCGTCGCCGCCGACAAGGCCGACCACCAGCACGCCGGGCTCGCACACGGAGATCGGCCCGTGGCGGAATTCGAGCGGCTCGTAGGCCAGCGTCGGGACCTGGCTCGTCTCGAGGAGCTTGAGACCCCATTCGGCGGCGATGCCGTAGCGCGGCCCACCACCGAGGATCACGATCCGGCTCCAGTCGCGTCGTCCGAGTTCGCGGCCACGCTCGGCTGCCGCGAGCGCCTCGGGCCAGCAGTCCGACGCGCGACCGAGATCCGTCGCGAGCCGTTCGTCCCCGCCGAGCCGTGCGATCACGCGCAGCAGCAGCGCGAGCATGCTCCCGAACGAGCGCGTCATGACCACGGCCCGCTCGTCGCCCGCCGGGGAGACCAGCGTGACGTCGGCGAGCTGCGCCAGCGGGCTGTCCTCCCGGCACGTGACCCCGATCGTCAGGTGACCAGCGGCGCGGGCGGCTTCGACGACCGCGACGGCCTCCGAGGTCGACCCGGAACGGGAGATCACGATCACCGGCTCGGCCGTCGACTCCCGCGCCACGAAGACGCCGTCTGGGCGGAGCAGCACCTCGGAGAGCGGCACCGCGGACGTACGGGCGATGGAGCGCGGCTCGAGCCGCGGCGGCCGCGGTCGCGGCCAGGTAGTACGACGACCCGGCGCCCGTCACCACGACCCGCTCGGCCGGCGTGAGGATGCGCGCTGCCACCTCGCCGGCTCCGTGGGCTGCCGCTTCGACCGCGGCGGCGATCGCCGGGCCGGCGGTGGACGCCTCCTGCCACGTGAGCAGATCGTCGAGCTCCTGGAGGCGATCGGGGCGGGTGGTCGTCACGGGATCACCGGTCGCGCAGCTCGACCGAGTAGCGGTACCGATCGCCTCGGACCGTGCTCCGGCAGAACTCGATCGGCTGGTCGTCCTGGTCGTAGGCGATGCGCTCGACGCGCAGCGCCGGTTGCTGCCGTCGGCTGCCCGAGCAGGTCCGCCTCGGCGGCGCTCGGCAGGATCGGCTCGAACGACTCGCGCGCCCGGGTCGGCCGGCAGCCGTAACTCGTCGTGAGCGTGTCGTACAGGCGGACCGCCGAGAAATCGACCTGCTCGAGGCCCGGGAACCGGGCTGCGGGCAGGTAGCTGGTCTCGACGACCAGCGGCTCGTCGCCCGCCAGGCGGAGCCGCCGAAGGGCCACGACCGTCGTGCCCGGCTCGAGACCGAGTGCACCGGCGACGGCCTCGTCTGCCGGCTCGGTTCGCAGGTCGAGGACGCGCGTCCCGGGTCGAAGGCCGTGCCGCTCGATCTCGCGGCTGAACGAGTAGAAGCCACCGATCGTGTGCTCGAAGCGTGCCGGGGCGACGTACGTGCCCAGCCCCCGACGGATCTCCAGCAGCCCCTCGCCGATCAGCGCCGCCAGCGCCTGGCGGACCGTGGCGCGGCTGACGCCGTAGCCCTGCATGAGATCGAGCTCGGTCTCCACCTGGGCGCCCGGTGCCAGGTCGCCGGACCGGATGCGCGCCCGCAGGTCCTCCTCGATCTGGCGGTAGAGCGGGACGCCGCGCGTGGCCAGGCTCATCCCTTGATCCCCGTCAGCGCGATCCCGCGCACGAAATGGCGTTGGGCGAGCACGAACAGCACGATCATGGGGATCACGCTCGACGAGCGCGCCGGCCATCAGCAACGGCCACTTCCCGACGTACTGCCCCTGGAACAGCGAGAGACCCGCGGTGAGCGTGAACGACTCGACGTCACGCAGGTAGATGATCGGGTTGATGAAGTCGTTCCACGACCACATGAACGTGAAGATCGCGAGCGTCGCCAGCGCCGGTTTCGCGAGGGGCAGGTAGATCAGCCGATAGATCTGCCACGGGTTCGCGCCGTCGACGCGCGCCGCATCGGCCAGCTCCCGGGGGATCGTCAGGAAGAACTGTCTGAGCAGGAACGTCCCGAACGCGCCGCCGAGGAAGGCGCCGACCCATAACGGCTCGTGCGTCCCGATCCAGTTGCCGCTCGTGCTGAACGGGTGCGGCAGCAGCCGGTACAGGATGAAGTTCGGGATCAGCACGACCTGGAACGGGATGATCAGCGTGACGAGCAGCAATCCGAAGAGCGGGCCGCGGAACGGGAAGCGCAGCACGGCGAATGCGAACGCCGCCATCGAGCAGCTGAGCAGCGTCCCGATCGTGTTGAGCGCCGCCAGCTTCACGGAATTCACGAAGAACGCCGCGAACGGCAGCGCGTTCCACATCTCGCCGTAGTTCTCGAACCGCGGGTTGGCCGGGAACAGGACCTGCGGGATCGCGAACACCTCGGCGCGGGTCTTGAGCGACGTCGAGATCATCCAGAGGAACGGGACCATCATCAGGATCCCGCCCGCGATCAGCAGCCCGATCAAGAGCGCCCGACGGATCGTCCGGCGTCGTCTGGGCCACGGCGACCATGCCGCCGTGCTGCCACGGGCCGGGACCACGGCGCTCATTGGTAGTGCACCCAGCGACCCTGGCCGCGGAAATAGATCCACGTGAAGAACGCGACGATCACGAACAGGATCCACGACGCGGCGCTGGCGTAGCCCATCTTGAAGAACTTGAACCCGTTCTCGTAGATGAAGTACACGACGGTGATCGACGCGTCGGTCGGACGCGGGCGAGTGGAGCACGAAGACCTGGTCGAACACCTGGAAGCTGCTGATCAGGCTGAGGATGCCGGTGAAGAAGATGCTCGGCGTGAGCAGCGGCAGCACGACGTTCCGGAAGCGGGCCCAGCGCGCCGCCCCGTCAACGCTCGCCGCGTCGAGCAGCTCGGTCGGGATGGCCTGCAGCCCGGCCAGGAAGATGATCACGTTGGTGCCGAGGCCCTGCCAGATCGACATCGCGACGATCGACGGCATGATCAGGTTCGGCTCCACGAGCCATTTGCGCGGCCCGATGCCGACGGCACCGAGCGCCTGGTTGAGTAGCCCGGCGTCCGGGCTGAGGATCCACTGCCAGACCAGCGCGACTGCGATCGTCGAGGTCACGACCGGCATGAAATACGCGGTCCGGATCCAGGCGATCCCGCGGATGGTCTGGTTGAGCGCGAGGGCGAGACCCAACGCGATCGTCAGCCCGATCGGCACGGACGTCGCCGTGTAGAAGAACGTGTTGCGCAAGGCCTTGCCGAACCGGTCGTCGTTGACGAGATCGACGAAGTTCTCGATCCCGACCACCTTGGGTGCCTGGAGCAGGTCCCACGAGGTCAGGCTGATCGCGAGCGTCGCGAGGATCGGGCCGGCGGACAGGATCGCCAGCCCGAGGAGGGTCGGGGCCAGGAACAGCAGCGCCCAGCGGACCTCGCCGTCGAGCGGGCCGCGCCGCCGTGCGGCGACGCGGCTCCCGCCCGTGAGCGCGAGGGCGCCCCGGCGCCCGAGGCCGGTCACTGGCCGGCGAGGATCTCGTTCAGCTTCGGCAGGAGCTCGTCGATGGCCTGCCGGACGGTCTTGTTCGGGGCATTGAAGACGTTGTCGTTGAGCTCGTTCTGGAGCTCGGTCGTGAACTCGTCATAGCCCTTGAAGGACGGCTTGATCTTTGCGTACGCGATGGCGTCCGCCATGACCTTGGCGCCGTCGAACGACGCACTGTACGGGACCTGCCAGCACTTCCTTGTTCGCCGGCAGCGACGCCTTCAGCTCCATCAGCTTGGTCTGCGCCGGCGGGCTGGCGAGGTACTTGACGAATTCCCAGGCGGCATCCGGGTTCTTGCTGCCCTTGTAGACGACCGCGCCGGTCGGGTTGATCGACGTGGCCTGGCCGGACGGACCCTTCGGCAGCGGGGCGATCCCGAGCTGGATCCCGGCCGCCAGGAGCGTCGGCACCTGCCACGAGCCGTTCGCCTCCATGGCGGCCTTGCCCTGCTCGAAGGCGTCGCCGACCTCGGCGAAGAGCGGCGGCTCCGGCATGACCTTCTCCTTCCAGATGAGGTCCTGCAAGAACTGGAGCCCACCGACGGCCTGATCGGTGCCGAGCAGCGTCGACTTCTTATCCGCGGCGATGATGTCGCCGCCGTTCTGCCAGACGAGCGACGACCAGTAGTTCTCCATGTCGCTGGTCTCGGTGTAGAAGCCCCATTGCTCGGGCTTGCCGTCGCCGTTGGTGTCCGTGGTGAGCTTCTTGGCGTTCTCGACGAGCTTGGCCCAGTCCCACGTGTCGTCCGGGTACGCGACGCCTGCCGCATCGAACATCGCCTTGTTGTAGAAGAGCGCGATCACGTTGAGGTCGCGCGGCAGGCCGAACTGGCCGCTCTCCGTGGTGAAGTCGCCGACGGCCTGGTCGGCCAGCTGACCAAGGTCGTAGCCGCTCTTGTCGATGTACGGCTTGAGGTCGAGCAGCACATCGCGGGACTGGTAGTCCGGGAAGAGCGGCCCGTCCATCGCGAAGACGTCCGGCGCGTCGCCACCCGCGATCCCCGTCTGCAGCTTGTCCCAGTACGTGTCCCAGTCGGACACCGTCACCTTGATGGTGATCTTGGGGTTTGCGGCATGGAAGGCATCGACCACGGCCTGCTGATTGGTGATCTCGGCGGGGTCACCCCAGATCGAATACGTGATCGTGGCTTCGGGGCCGGTGTAACCGGCATCGGACGGCGCCGCGCTGCCACTGGGCTCGACCGAGGCCGGGCTCGACGGCGCGACCGAGGCCGGCGCCCCCGACGTGGTCGTGCCTCCTCCGCAGGCGCTGACCAGCAACGCCAGGATCCCGAGGAGGACGACGGCTGGCCGTCGGTCGCCTCGAGCTGCCATGGTTCCGCGCGTCATCGCACTCCTCCTCCGACGGGCGACGCCGAGACGCGCCCGTCCTCCTCCACGCGGCCGCCCAGCCATGCGGGCAGCCATTCGGCTTCTGCTTCGATCATCTGGTCGGTGAGCCGCCAGGCGTCCTCGAGCGTGAGGTGGCTCTGGACGATCGGGTCGGTCATCACGGCGTGGCCGATGGCGGTGCGGTCGCGGTGCAGCGCGGCCCGCACGGTCAGTGCCTGCATGTCGACCGCGCCTCGGACGTAGGCGGCCAGGTGCACCGGGAGCGGGCCCATCGCGACCGGATGGACGCCGAGACCGTCGACCATCGCGGGCACCTCGACACAGGCGTCGGCATCGAGGTTCGGGATCAGCGCGCCGCGGTTCATCGCGTTGGCGACGATCCGTGCCGGCTCCCCGGTGGTCATCGAGTCGATGATCGTCGCGGCGTACTCCCCGCTTCGCTCGATGTCGAACGGCTCGCCGGCGTCGAGCATGCGCTTCGTCTCGGCGAACTCGTCGAGGTTGTGCGCAACGCGGTCCAGGTACTCCCCGATCGGGATGTGGAACCGCTCGACGGCGTCGCCACGCTCGTCGCGCTTGCCGATGTACCACGGGTTGTACTCGGCGTGGTGCTCGGACGACTCGGTCGGGTAGACACCGAACCGGCGGAACATGTCGGCCCGGACGAGATCGTCGTCGGGCACGCGACCGGCCTCGACGAATTCGCGCAGCGCCGGGTAGAGGTCACGGCCGCGGTGCTCGAGCCGCACGAGCCACGCGTGATGGTTGAGCCCGGCCGACGCGTAGTCGATCTCCTCGCGCGGGATGCCCAGGTAACCGGCCAGCCGGTCGACGGTCCAGAAGACCGAGTGGCACAGCCCGACCACCTTGATCGACGTCGCCTCGGACACCGCCCGCACGAGGATCGCGAGCGGGTTCGTGTAGTTGAGCAGCCACGCATTCGGACAGAGCGCTTCCATGTCCCGTGCGATCCCGAGCACGACCGGGATCGTGCGCAGGCCGCGGAACACGCCGCCGACGCCGACCGTGTCGGCGATCGTGTAGCGCAGGCCGAACCGCGCGGGGACGTCGAAATCGACCTGCGTCGCGCGCGCTCCACCGACCTGGATCGTGTTGATGACGAAGTCCGCGCCGGTCAGCGCCTCGCGACGGTCGAGGTGGGCCGAGATCGACGGGTTGGCGCGGAGCTGCCCGGCGGTCCAGCGCGCCATGCGCTCGGCGGTCGTCAGCCGGTCGGCATCGATGTCGTGGAGGACGATCTCGGCGTCGCGCAGCGCGTCGGCCGACAGGATGTCCCCGAGCAGGTTTCGCGTGAACTCGACGCTGCCGGCGCCGACCAGCACGATCCGGGGCACGCAACTCCTCCACTCATCCGGTCGTCCGGACGTCCGTACGTCGCATCCTAGGCGGGCGGCGACTCCGATGCAAGACCCGGGTTGCGGAGCCCTATGCGAGGCCGCGGGCGGCCCACGCGCGCGCGGTCACCGTGAACGGTGCGGGCGGGAGCGCAGAACGGGAGCGCTCTCGAAGCTCCGCCTGGGCCGCCGGATCGAGGCTGGCGACGTGGGCGCCCGCGGGCCCGACGCCCCGCGTGAACGGCTCCCACCACTCGTCGAAGCTCGGGTGCTCGACGCTCGCCGTGATGCTCGATTCCTCGACGTCGCGCAGACCGGCCAACCGGAAGAGCTCGCCGAGGTGACCCTCCCGAGTGCCCGCGAGATCCGATTCGTCGTCGACATCGGGGTCGAGCGTGCGAGCCGCCTCCCAGAACGCCGCCAGCGGACCCTCGTTCCCGGCGTGATCCCAGACGCAGGCCACGACGACCCCGCCGCGCCGGGTCACGCGCGCCATCTCGGCCAGCCCGGCGATCGGATCGCGCATGAAATGGACGACGAGCTGGGCGAGCGAGGCGTCGAACTCGCGGTCGTCGAACGGGATCCGCTCGGCGGGTGCCTGGCGCACGTTGACGCCCGGGTAGCGGGTACGCACCGCTTCCACGAACGGTTCGGACGGATCGACCGCGGCGACGTGATCGGCGCCGAGCCGCTCGACGAGCTCGGCCGTCAGCGCACCCGGGCCGCAGCCGACGTCGATCGCCCGCTGGCCGGCACGAACGCCGGACAGGTCGGCCATCTGCGCCGACAACAGCCGGGAGTAGCGGCCCATGAAGCGGTCGTAGGACTCGGCGGCGACATCGAAGCTCACGGTCCGAATCTACTCGGCCGCCGGCGCGACCGGCGTCGCGACGACACGCCCCGGGCCCGCGGTACCTGCTGCTCATCCACCACGCGGATAGCCCACAAGCGGTTTGCCGATTCCACCTGCTGGGCATCGCTGAGGCGAATGAGCAACAAGCAGATCCGGGCGATTCGGCCGTGAATCGGGGGCGCGTCCTCTAGTTCATTCGCCTGGCAGATATCCAGCAGGTCGGGGATCCGGCGATCCGACGCGCGCGGCGAGCGGGCTCCCGCCCCAACGACGCGGGGCCGGCTCCGCTGGGGACCGGATGCGAGCTAGACCGCTGCGAGCGGCGGCGCGTTCTTGTAGCTATCCGGCAGCGGTGTCCCGGTCGCTGCGGTCTCGACCTACGCCGGGGGCGTTTGCGTTTCGTTGCGCGGATCCAGCACAAGCGGACGCCCGCCCCGACCGCAGCAGTCGGGGCGGGCGCCGGTCGTGACGGTCAGCTCGGGAATGTCACCGACTTGAGCATCTCCAGGAACACCGCCCGATCCTTGGGGCTCGTGGCGGCGTGCACGGCTGGATCGCGGAACCCGAAGAGGTACGCCATGCCGTCGTGGACGGTGATCGCGTTGTTGATCAGGATCCCGCAGTCGAAACCGAGGAGCACGCCGGGCTCGCCCCCGATCTCGATCGGGTCCTGGACGCTCGGCACCGGCGGGCAGGTATTGCCGTGCTCGGCGGCGTTCGCGGCGATGGATTCCTTCACCCGGGCGGCCAGGTCCTTCTTCGTCGGCGCGCCGAAGAACCACGCGCTCGCCGGGGGCGGACCGACGAACTGGTCGGCCTCGGGCACGTCATGGAACGGGGCGCCCTTCCCGTTCCAGGCCGCGGTGGCCTGGATCGTCGTCCAATCGCCGGGCAGGGTGAGCGAGTAGCCGTAGGTCTTGGACGTGAACGCCACCGGGCTCGCCGCTGCGGTCGGCGCGGCACTCGGCGCGACGCTTGCGGCTGCCGACGGCGGCGGCAGCCGACTGGCTCGGCTCGACCGAAGCCGGAGCCGCGACCGATGGCGCGACCGTCGACGGTGCCCCGGTGGCGCATGCGGCGACCAGGACGACGATGACCGGGGTGCTGAGTAGTCGGGCGATCCCTCGCATCACTTCCTCCAATCGATCCTTCGTGACGGTGATGGGCGTTCGGATGGGCATGTGTCAGCTCCTCATGGCTCGAGCCGTTGCCAGCTCGGGGTGCAGACGATCAGGCCGTCGATGACCTTGACCGTCCGCGGCGGTCCCTTGAACTCCGGGTCGCCGGCGTGGACCGTGGATCGAAACGCCTCCGGGCCGAGCGGCGTGAGCTCCTGCCAGAGCAGCTCGCGACCGTCGGGCGACCAGACGAACCACATCGATTCGGGCCCGAGGGTCGGCGGGCCGGCAGGGGTTCCCCCATCCATCGCGATCGTCACGAGGCGATCCGGGGTCTGACCTTCGTGCAATGTCACGAACGCCAGGAACGCCCCGTCGGGTGACCACCCGGGTTGGCTCTCGAACCCCGGCGCATCCGTGAGTCGCCGCTCACCGCTCCCGTCTGCGCCGATCACGAACAGGTCCCGAGGCGTTTGGCCGACCGCCTCGGAGCCGGTGGGGAGCGTGGCATCCGGGGCACCGTCAGGGACGCCGACGTACGCGAGGTCGCGGCCATCGGGCGACCACGACACCGTGTCGCCGAGGAACCCCGGCCGGGTCGTGACCGAGTGCAGGTTCGAGCCGTCGACGTCGACGACATCGATCGAGAGCCGGCGACTGGTGCCGATCGCCTCGTCGAAGCGGTAGCGACCGAACGCGATCTGCCGTCCGTCCGGCGACCAGGTCGGCGCGTCGAGGGTCTCGGACTTGACGTTCGACGGAGGCACGATCCGGTGACCGGCCCCGGTCGAGGTCGGGGCCACCCAGAGCTCGTCGTCCGATCGCGTCGGAGACGGCGGGATGGTCGGATCGAACGACGCACGCGGGTTGGAATCGACCGGCTTCACCCAGGCGACCTGGGTCCCGTCGGGCGACAGGGCATAGCCCACTTGTGACCCGGGCTCTTCGACGAGCAGGACCTGGTGCGCGCCGTTCCCCTTGGCGTCCATGACGCTCAAGAACGTCGACCCCTGGTACGACAGCGTCGCCAGCGTCGTCCCGTTGGCGGAGTACTGCGGGCAGCGGTCGAGGTCGATCGGGTGATCGCCGGTCCCGTCGGGGTTCATCAGCCGGGTGACGGCTTTCTCGTGGTTGTTGCCGCCGGCCGTGAAGACGATGACCCCGTTCCCGCCCAGTGGTCGCGCGAAGTCGGTGCGGAACACGCCGGCGGCCACCGCGACGAGCACCGCCGCCAGCAGCAGCGCGAGGATGACCATGAGGTACGCCAGCCGTGCACCGGTCGGAGTGGCGAAGGGCGACGCGAGGCCGCGACGCAGCTCGGCAAGCCGACCGAGGAGACCGGACGGCCGACCGGCCGCGATGGCCCGCTCGGCGACGTCGAGGTCATCCATCTCCGGCGCCAGCTCGGCATAGCGGCCGAGCGCGGTCGCGAGGCGCGTCTCGAAGATCACGTCGTCACGCATGGTCGATGTCCATCCGCAGTCGTTCGATGACCCGCGCCAGGCGGCTCCGGACGCCGGAGGCCGACAGGCCGGTGTGTCGGGCGATCTCCGTCGAGTCGAGACCAGCGACGTAGCGAAGGGCCAGCAGCCTCCGGTCGTCCGGGTTCAGATGCGCGAGGGCTCGCTGGAGGTCGACGAGGCCGATCGAGTCGGCCGGGTCGCCGCCGGCGTCCTGGACGGTGTCGGAGATGTCGATGACGGGACGGCGGCGCTGCGCCCGGATCGTCTGTCGGGCCTCGTTGGCCGCGATCGTCAGCAGCCAGGGTCGGACCTGGTCCGGGTCGCGCAGCGTGTGCAGCCGGCGCCAGGCGATCGACCACGCGTTCTGCACCGCATCGCGGGTCGCTTCGGGATCACCGCAGATGACGAACGCGACCCCGCTCATCGCCGCGCGGTGCTGCGAGACGAGCCGGGTGAAGGCCGCCTCGTCGCCCGCTGCGGCGAGACGGACCGTGGACGCCGGAACCGATCGGTCCTGCACGGCGATGTCCGTCATGAAAGTGAGATGCCGCTACGGGCCGAAGTGTCCCACCGGCGTTGGCCACGATGTCATCGGCCGATGCCCAACCTGGATCCGAGCCGTGTCACTACCAGGCACGAATCCCCGATGAACGTGCAGGGCTGAGGTCGAGATCGCGCAGGAATCGCACGGAATCGTCGAGCGGCCACGCTCGTTCGTGCAGATTTGGTGCCTCACGCTGACATCGGGCGGGCTGAGGCCGGAACGGAGGGTCGGCAGGTGCCCTAGTGGTGCGATCCCGGCAGACCGACCAGGTCCCAGCTCACGTCCCACAGGCGCGTCGCCGTCGCGGTGTCGTACGACGACCCGCTCGACCGTCGCGGTCTGCTCTTGGCGAAGTACGTCCCGGTCACGCCTTCGACCGCCGGCGACGACGCCAGGTGGATCGATGTCGCGGCGCCTCGCTCCGGTGTCTGCATGAAGGACCGGGCCAACGGGACGAGGAACCGGAAGATCCGGGATGGGTCCTCTGCCCCGAACGAGGTGCTGACGACGCCTGGGTGCAGCGCGGTCGCGGTCACGCCGCTGCCCTCCAGTCGGCGGGCGAGCTCGTACGTGAACATCACGTCGGCCAGCTTCGACTGGTTGTACGCCTTCTCGCCCGAATAGGCGCGTTCGCCCAGGAGATCCTCGAAGTCGATCGTGCCCATCGAGTGGGCTCCGGATGCCACCGTCACCACGCGGGCCGGGGCGCTCGCCTTCAGTCGCTCGAGCAAGAGCTCGGTGAGCAGGAAACCGGCGAGGTGGTTGACGGCGAACGTCCGTTCCAGGCCGTCAGCCGTCACGTGGCGGGTCGCCCAGTAGCCGCCGACGTTGTTGACGAGCACATCCAGCCGCGGGTACCGGCCAAGTACGTCGGTCGCGAGCCGACGAACGTCCGCCTGCGACGAGGCGTCGGCGCCAAAAGCGTCGACCTTGTCGTTGCCGGTCGATCGTCGGATCTCCAGCGCCGTCTCCTGCGCCCGGTCGAGGTCGCGACCCGTGATCGCCACGCGGGCGCCCAGGGCGGCGAGCCCGATGGCGGTGGCCTTGCCGATACCGCCGGTGCCACCGGTGATGAGCACCGTCTTGCCGGCCATCGGCTGTGTTCCGTGCACCACGACTCGCTCCTCCTCCACGCGGAAGGGCGCCGGCATCGCTGCAGGCGCCCTTCGATCCGATCAGCGGCCCGCGTGCGTCACGCGGGGGTCGCTTGCGCCGCGATCCGTGCCCGCCGGATGGCCGCCTCAGCCGTACCGTCGGGACCGGCGAGGACGTAGGCGATCATCGCGAAGAAGCCGAAGTTGAAGATGCCGAGCAGCAGCAGGCCGACGAACCAGCCCTTGCTTTCACGCTGCCAGGTATTCAACAGGGCGCCGATCCACGACACGAGGCCGGAGATCAGGCCACCCGCGATCGCGAGGCCGCCGACGACGGCGAGACCGAGCATGGACGCTGCCAGGCCACTCCCCTGCAGGCCGACGATCTCGTTCCCGTTCATGACGAAGACGTCGTTGGCGATGGCGATCCACACGGCCGCGATGGCGAGGATCGTCCCGGCGATGACGGCAAGCGCGCCGCCGACGAAGAGCTTGGTGACGGTTGTCTTGGACATGGTGTGTCGTCCCTTTCGAGTGTCAGTTGGCTGGTCAGGCGAGGTAGGCCAGTGGCCGCTCGTCGACGGTGATGACGACCGTGCCACGCACGTGGCCGTCGGCCACGTGGTCGATCGCCTTGGGCGTCTCCGGGAGCGCGTACGTGCGGTCGATCACGGGCGTGATCTTCCCGGCCTCGACGAGCCCCTTCAGCGCGACGAGGTCCTCGGCGTTCTGGAACTTGATCGAGGGCCGCGCCTGCCCGCGCACGAACGTCGCCGACACGTGCGCGCGGATCGTCCGAGCGAGCTTGCCCCCCATGTGTCCGCCGCCGTTGGAGATCAGCAGGCCATCTGGGGCGAGTGCCCGCCTCGTCTCGGCCATCGAGTGGTTCCCGACGTTGTCGAGGATCAGGTCGTAGCGCGGGCCGCCTGCCGTGAAGTCCTCCTGCGTGTAGTCGATGACGTGATCGGCCCCGATGGAGCGGACCAGCTCGACGTTCTTCGTGCTGGTCACGCCCGTGACCTCGGCACCGAACGCCTTGGCGATCTGCACCGCGAACGTCCCGACGCCGCCCGAGGCGCCGTTGATCAGCACCTTCTGGCCGGGCTGGACGTTGCCGTCGTCACGGAGCAGCTGCAGCGCGGTCGACGCGGAGACGCCAACGGCCGCCGCCTGCTCGAACGTCAGGCTGGCCGGCTTCTTCACGAACTGATCCGCCGGGCCGTGTGCGTACTCCGCGAATGCCCCGACGCCAAAGCCGAAGACGTCGTCTCCCGCTCGGAGCGTCTGGACGTCCTTGCCCACGGCCTCGACCGTCCCTGCGACATCCGTGCCCGGGATCGGGTTCTTGGGCTTGCGCAGGCCGGTCGCCATGCGCATGACGTACGGGACGCCCGTCATGAGGATCCAGTCGCCCACGTGGATCGACGCCGCGTGCACGCGAACCAGGACCTCGTCATCCGCGATCTGCGGCTTGTCGATGTCGCTGAGCTTGAGCACGTCTGCCGAGCCATACCGGTCTTGCACGATCGCCTGCATCGGATCTTCACCGTCCCTCGAGATCTGTAACCTGTTGCGTACCACGTACGCGTCTTGGTATACGATGTACGCTACTGCGTACGGTGTACGCTGTCAAGGGGCAAACGGCAGATCGGACCGATACGGCCGAGAAGGGGCGGGTGAGGATGGCCACAGAGGCGACGCGAGCGGAGCCGCGCAACCGCTTGAGCCGCGAGCGCGTGTTGCAGGTGGCGATCGCCAAGGCCGACGCCGGCGGTCTCGAGGCCCTCTCGATGCGCCAGCTCGCCGAGACGCTCGGCGTCGCGCCCATGGCGCTCTACCGCCACGTCGCCAACAAGGAGGACCTCATCGACGCGATGGTCGACGTCGTCTTCAGCGAGATCGGCCTGCCGCTCGCCGGTGACGACTGGAGGGCGTCGATGCGCCAGCGGGCGATCGCGGTTCGCGACGCGCTGCATGCGCCATCGCTGGGCGATCGGCCTGATGGAGGCGCGCCGAACCCCAGGGCCGGCCAACCTTCGACACCACGACGCGGTCATCGGCAGGCTCCGCGCAGCCGGGTTCAGCGTCGTGATGACCGCCCACGCCTATTCCGTGCTCGACGCCTACATCTACGGGTTCGCGCTCACGAAGCTCAACCTGCCGTTCGAGTCCACGGAGGACGTCGGCGCGGTGGCCGAGACCATGCTCGAGCCGTTCCCGGTCAACGCCTACCCCAACCTCATGGAGTTCCTCACCGAACACGTCATGCAGCCGGGATACGACTTCGGCGACGAGTTCGAATACGGCCTCGACCTGATCCTCAGCGGGCTGGAGCGCGAGCACCGAACCGCTTGACCCGGGTCATGCCTGATCCCGGCAAAAGTGCCAATCAGGCGTGACTTTCGCAGCGTGTCAGGAGCGGCGCGCGTACGCGAGCCTTGGGTGTCCGATGGCCGAGGGGGCCACGCCTTTACGCGGGTAGCACACGTTGAATCTCCGGTCGATCACGTCGCACTCGATCACTGCCAAAGGGTTCGTCGCGCCGACAGGCACGCGCGCCCCGTGGGTGATCGCGGTCGTCGCCGTCCTGGCGATCGTCGCGGGCATCGCCGTCGTGTCGCAGCTCAACGGCGAGATGCGCCACGAAGCGGACGGTCGGCTGGACGACCAGGCCAGGACCGTCGAGCAGGTCCTCGACGACATGATGATCTCCGCTTCGAGTGATATCCGGCTCGCGCGGCGCAACGAGATCTTCGATCGAGCGCTTGGGGACACGCCGGGACAGCTGCTGCCGGCAGACCGCCAGCACGTCGAGGAAGCGATCACATACCTCGGCGATCGCTATCAAGTCGACGAGATCTGCGTCATCCGAGCGACCGGGCTCGAGACCGCCCGGTGGGTCGGTGGCCAGGGCGTGGCACCGATCGCGGGCTTGTCCCCGGATGAACGCCTCAACAACCCGGCCCTCTTGCCGACCGTGCCCTTGGCAGACGACTCCTTCTACCAATCGTCCCCGTACGTGTCACCCGATTCCCATCGATGGGTCGTCGGCATCGCGACGCCGATCGTGCTCGACAGCGGGGAGCACGCCGGGATCCTCCACTTCGAGATCCCGATCGCGCGGTTCGCGGCCGAGCTAGACGGCGCGAGCTTCGGCGGGACGAGCTACAACATCCTGTTCGATCGGACCGGCCATCTCCTCGTCCACCCACAGCTCGCGGGATTCCGGACCGCGGCAGGGTTGCCGACCGATGCGAACACCAGCGCGTTCCCGCTCGCTACGGCCGCTGGCTCGGACTCGTGGCGCCGAGCCGTCGCGGACATCCTCTCGGGCCACGCCGGGAGCACGACATTCGATGACTCGGGCCGGACATATCGCGTCAGCTACCTGCCCGTGGAAGGGACGGATCGCATCGTCGCGAGCGTCAGCCCCATCGACGAGCTGTACGCCGACGTCGATCGTGCATTGCTCAACCTCGCCGTCACGGCAGGTCCGTTGCTCCTGCTCATGGTCGTCGCCGTCGTGTGGTTCATCCGCCGCGTGTCCGGGGCGAACCGTGGTCTCGCGGTCCTGAACGATCAGCTCGCCACGACCAACGTCCGCCTGGAGGAGACGAGCCGGACCAGCGCCGAGCTCGCCGCCGAATCGCGGGTCGTCAACCAGTTCACCGAGCTGACGGCGCTGACCGAGGAAGAGGCTGCGCTCGCGGCAGCGACCCTTGCGACGCTCGATGAGTTGCTACATCCTGACGGCGCCGTCCTGCATGTCTCCAATCGATCGCAGGACCGGGCTGTCCCACAGGCCACGCTGGGCGGGGAAGCCGCCGAGGTGCTGTCGCTGCACGAGCTCGAGGCGTGCCCGGCGCTCCGCCGCAGCAGCCTCTACGTCACGAGCGACGTCTCCACTCGGCTGAGCTTCCACTGCCCGGTCTATCCGGTCGATCAGGGGACGCTGGCCTGCGTGCCGCTCGTTGCGCTCGGCGACACCGTCGGGGCCGTCCACCTGCACTGGGCCGAGCCGCGCGAGCTGTCGCTGCCGTTGCGGCTGGTGATCACCCGCGTCAGCGAGCACGCGGCCCTGTCGATCGCGAACCGACGACTGTTGCTGGCGTTGCGCGGTCAGGCCAACACCGACGCCCGAACCGGTCTGATGAATAGCCGGGTCTTCGACGAGAAGTTCGAGCGGGTGCTCGCCGACCGCGCCGAGAACGATCGGGTCGCCGTGCTGATGCTGGACCTCGACCACTTCAAGGACTTCAACGATCGATACGGCCACCCGGCCGGCGACGAGGCGCTGCGGGCATTCGCCCACCTGCTGACGTCGAGCATCCGCGAGCGCGACGTCGCGGCGCGCTACGGTGGCGAGGAGTTCGCGGTATTCCTGCCGGGTCTGAACGCCCAGGCGGCCATCGAAGTCGCTGAGCGGATCCGAGTGCGCACCGAGTCGACGATCATCCCGCTGGGGCCCGGTCTGACGGGCCGTCTGACCGTCTCGATCGGGATCGCCGCAGCGCCCGACGACGGCACACAGCGCGTGGGCCTGCTCAAGGCGGCGGACGAGGCCCTGTATCGAGCCAAGCTGGCCGGCCGCAACCGCGTTGTGTCCCGGGAGAGCTGGGTCGCGCTCGATGGCTCCGACGACCTCGACACGGACGAGCAGGAGCGCGCCGCGGGCGCCTGATCCGCACGCGCGGCGTACGATTCCCAGACCGAATCGCGGGTCCCGATCACCGGTTCGTCACCCACCTCGAGAGGACTGACCCGATCCCAGGCGGATCTGCCCTCGACCCGCTCTCTGGGGATCATCACGAGGACGGTCCGATGTCGATGGTGCCAACCGAGGAGCTCCTCGGCGAGATCCAGGAGCTGATCCGCGAGCGAGAACGGGAGGGCGTGGCGGGGCTCGCCGAGCGCGTCGGGCCGGCGGAATGGGCCGCCCTCGTCCCGCGACTCGATCCCGCCGAGGTCGCGGTCCTCCTGCAATGGCTGCCGGACGACGAGATCCCCGAGCTCCTCGAGGAGCTGTCGCCCCCCGAAGCGGCCGCGATCCTGCGGACGCTCTCGCAAGCGGAAGCGGCGACGCTGCTCGCGGGCATGGACCCCGACGACGCCGCCGACGTCGTCGAAGTGCTCTCCGGCTCGGAGGCCGAGGGGATCCTCATCCGGATGGCCCCCGAGGAGGCGGCGGAGATCCGCGAGCTCGCCGACTTCCCGCCCGACAGTGCCGGCGGGATCATGACCCCCGACTTCGTGGCCGTCCCGCGCGACGCCAGAGCGGCCGAGGCGATCGCTGCCATCCGCCAGCTCGTCGACGAGGCGGAGACCGTCAACTACGTCTACGTCGTCGATGACGAGCGGCATCTGCTCGGCGTGCTGTCCCTCTACCGCCTCCTCCTCAGCCCCGCGGACACGCCGGTCAGCGAGCTCATGGCGCCGACCACCGTCCGCGTCCGCGCGACCGCCGACCGGGAGACCGCGGCCAGGCTCCTCACCGAGCGCAACCTCCTCGCGATCCCCGTGGTCGATGACGCGGACCATCTGCTCGGGATCATCACCGACGACGACGTGGTCGACGTCCTCGAGGCCGAGGTGACCGAGGACATCGAGCGGCTCGGCGGCTCGGAGCCGCTGAACGTCCCGTACCGCCTCTCGAGCGTGGCGCTCCTCGTGCGGAAGCGGATCTTCTGGCTGCTGCTGCTGTTCGTGGCCGAGGCCTACACGGGCTCGGTCCTGCGGGCCTTCTCGGACGAGCTCGAGGCGGCCGTCGCGCTGAGCTTCTTCATCCCGCTGCTCATCGGCACGGGCGGCAACATCGGCAGCCAGACCGTGACGCTGATCGTCCGCGCGATGGCCCTCAACGAGGTCTCGTTCCGCGACGTGGCCTGGATCGCGTTCAAGGAGATGCGGGTCGGGCTGATCCTGGGAGCGATCATGGCGGTGATCGCCTTCGGTCGCGCGGCGCTGCTCGGCGTCGGGACCAACGTCGGCCTCGTGGTATCGATCACGATCCTGGCGATCTGCCTGTGGTCGGCGACGGTCGCGGCCGTCCTGCCACTGGCGCTGCGGCGCTTGCGGATCGATCCAGCGGTCGTGTCGGCGCCGTTCATCACGACGTTCGTCGATGGGACCGGCCTGATCATCTACTTCGAGATCGCGAAGTTCGTCCTGCGCCTGTGACCCGCGCTCCAGTCAGATCAGCGTCGTGATCACGAGCACCGCCGCGGCCGCGAACATGATCGCAGCGGCCGCCCAGCCCAGCGTGTTGGTGAGCCGCCCGTTCGTCCGTTTGCCCATGATCTTGCGGTTATTCGCGACCAGCATGATCAGCACCAGCAGCGGTGGCGCCACGAAGCCGTTGATCACCGCGGTGAAGAACAGTGCATCGATCGGGTTGATCCCGAGGTAGTCGATGACGACCCCGACGATCGTGGCGATGGCGATCACCGCGTAGAACTGCTTGGCCCGACCCGGGTTCTGGTCCAGGCCGTAGCGCCAGCCGAATGCCTCGGAGATGGCGTAAGCGGCCGAGCCCGTCAGGACCGGCACCGCGAGCACACCGCTGCCGATCAGCCCGACCGCGAGGAGCGTCGCCGACAGGTCGCCTGCAAGAGGGCGTAGCGCCTCGGCAGCGTCGGTGGCCGAGGCGATGTCCGTCTTGCCGGCAACATGGAGCGTGGATGCCGTGGCGAGCATGATGAAGTACATCACCAGGACGCTGAAGCCCATCCCGATGTTGACGTCCAGCGCCGCGTAGTCGAGCTCGGCATCGGTCGCGCCGCGACGGCGCCAGAGCGTGGTTCGGCCGAGGCTCACCTCTTCCTCGACCTCCTCGGTCGCCTGCCAGAAGAACAGGTACGGCGAGATCGTCGTGCCGAGGATCGCCACGAACGTCAGCAGGAACGTCCGATCGAGGCTGATCGTGGGGACGAGCGTCGCGTGCAGCACCTCACCCCAGTCCGGTCGGCTCAGCAGTCCGGCGCCGACATACGCGAACAGCGCGAGCGTCAACCACTTGAAGACTCGGGCGATCAGCCGGTACGAGCCCCAGATCTGGAGGGCGATGATGGCCAGGGCGATCGGCAGGATCAGCGGGGTGATCGGGGCGGCCGGGATCAGGAGATTTATCGCCGCAGCGATCGCCCCAAGATCCGCGCCGACATTGATGGTGTTCGCCACGAAGAGGGCGACGACTGCGCCATACAGGAGCGGGCGCGGGTAGTTCCGGCGGAGCACACCGGCCAGGCCACGGCCGGTGACCAGGCCGATCTTCGCGCAGATGTACTGCACCGACGACATCAGCGGGAAGGTCAGGAGGGCCGTCCACAGCGTCGCGTACCCGAGCGACGCGCCGGCCGTGGCATACGTCCCGATGCCACTGGGGTCGTCGTCCGCTGCGCCGCTGATGAACCCTGGCCCGAGGATCTTCAGGAACCGGCGGATCGGATTCCTGGTCGGCGGCGGCCGCTGCCTCGAGTGGCTTGGTCCCGCCGGGCGGCTCGCGATGGGGGATCTGCGGCCGGCCGCGGGAGCTGCCCTTGCGGTTCGCCTTGGCCACGACACCTCCTCGAGCGTCGCGCGGTGACTATTCGACCTCGCGGAGCCGTCCTGTCTCGACTTCGTAGATCATGCCGCGCACCGACGTGGAGGTGAGCCACGGGTGCGCCCGGATACGTTCGACCTGCTCTCGCAGGTTGCCTTCGAGATCGGGGAACGGCAGCAGCGGCAGGTCGACGTCGACCCCGGTCCTGGCCGCCAGATCGGCCCGAACGTCCTCGTCTCGGAACGTCAGCATCCCGCAGCCGGTGTGCTCGATGACGATGACCTCCTCGGTCCCGAGAAGGTTCTGGCTGATCACCAGCGAGCGGATCGCATCGTCGGTCGCGAGGCCACCCGCGTTCCGGATGATGTGGGCGTCGCCCGTGCTGAGGCCGAGCACGTCCTCGACCGTCAGGCGCGAATCCATGCACGCGACGACGGCCAGCCGGCGGCGGGGCGGCAGCGGCAGCGCCAGCGGTCGAACGCGTCGGCGTAGCGCGTCTTCTCAGCCAGTCATGCAGGTGCGGTTAGGCGTACTTGGCGCGGCCTACTTCGGCAGGACG
Source organism: uncultured Chloroflexia bacterium (assembly GCA_963788235.1). Lineage (GTDB taxonomy): Bacteria > Chloroflexota > Limnocylindria > Limnocylindrales > CSP1-4 > SPCO01. Next base: position 779,990 of record CAWBFV010000008.1, read on the forward strand.
TACCCGCAGGCCAACCTCCATGGCCCGTATGGCCTAGGTGGTCCGGCAGGCCTCGTATTTCACGGGACGGGCGAAACCACCCCCGACATCCACGCACGGGCGTCGCGCAGGACCGGCGTCTCGAAGCCTTCGGTGAAGGTGTCATACAGCGCTTGCACGACCGCCCGCCGCCCCGGCGAGGCCCCGTCGAGCTGCGCGAGGCGGAGGGTGGCAACGAGCTCGGGTGTCCGTGCCCCGATCGAGCGCGCCTTCGCCAGCCCATCCTCGAGGGACGCCTCGGCCGCGCGCGCGTCGCCGGCCGCGAGCTGGAGCTCCGCCTGCTGGAGGAGCAACGCGATGAGATCGAACGCGTCGTCCGGGCCCGCGACGCGCACCGCCTCCCTGACCGCGTCCAGCGCTTCCGCGACGCGGCCGGCATGCGCCAGGGCCTGTGCCCGAAGAGCGAGGATCTGCGGCCAGAACACCGGCGGCGTACGGACGGTCTGATAGAGCCCGAGGCCCTGGTCGGTCACCGCGAGCCCCTCGTCCGGCCGGCCTTGCGCCGCGACGGTCACGCCCTCGACGATGAGGCCGCTCGCGTGCCATACGGCGTACTCCCGCTCGGCGGCGATCTGGACGACGCGCCGGGCGTGCTCGCCTGCCGCGTCCATCCGACCGCTCCACAGGTCGAGGACCGCGGCGTGATACACCGCGTACGCGAGCGAGTACGGGTGGCCAAGCCGCTCGGCAAGCTCGATCGACGCCGCGGATCGCCGTTGGGCCGTGTCCGGGTAGCCGCTCATCCAGAGTAACAGCGCCCCGACCGAATGCGCGACGACGATCGGGTTCGGCCCGACCCGCAACGCGCTCCGACCATGCTCGTCGGGGTCGAACAGCGCGATCGCGCGGTCGAAGTGCGCGATCCCCCCAGCGAGGTCGCCCATGAACGCCGTCGCCGGGCCGAGGATCACGAGGCCCTCGATGCGCATGCCGTCATCGCCTTCGGCCTCGGCGATCGCAAGGATCTCACGCCCGATGCTGGCCACCTTGTCCATGTGACCGATCTGGAGGTGGAACGTCGCGAGGCTGCGGAGGACCGGCACCTGATGCGGCAGGCCACCGGCGGTCGACGCGACCGCGAGCGTGTCGCCATACAGGTCTTCGACCCTGGGCGTGTAGCCCTCGACCGCCATGAGCAGGCGGGCGAGCGTCAGACGAAGCGCGATGGCCTTGTCGGACGACTTCGCGTGCTCGTCGCCCGACTTGATCACGTGGAGCAGGTCCTTCGTGATGCCGATGGCCGCGTGGTACCAGCCGTTGCTGTCGTAGAGCGTCCAGAGGGGGTCGAGCATCGACTTGACGCGCGCGAGGTCGCCAGCTTCGACGAAGAAGCGCCAGGCGGCGAGGATGTTGTCGAGTTCGGTTGCGAGCTCGTCGATCGCGGCCGCTCGCTCTCGCCCGTGCATGCGCCCTTCGAGGCGCATCGCGAACGATGCGAAGTGGTCGGCGTGCGCACCTCGCGCCACGGACGCAAGGTCGGGATCTCGGTCGAGTTCGTCGCGGGCGTACTCGTGGATCGTCTCGAGCATCGCGAGTCGCTGGCGCTCGCCGCTCTCCGCAGTCCGCAGGAGACTCTTGTCCACGAGCGAGCCGAGCCCGTCGACGACGTCCACGCCCGCCAGCGCGTCGATGCCGACGCACACCGCTTCGACGTCCCCGACCTGCGCCGACGGGAAGACCGCGAGGACCTTGAACAACGCTCGTTCGTCGTCAGTCAGCAGCTCATAGCTCCAGGCGATCGTGTCGCGCAGTGTCCGCTGCCGGTCGGGCAAGTCGCGGGCCCCGCTGCCGAGGACATCGAGCCCGCCACGCAGGCGATCGCGAAGCTCGGCGGGCGAGAACAACCGAAGCCGCGCGGCCGCGAGCTCGATCGCGAGCGGCAACCCGTCGAGCCGCGCGCAGATCTCGCCGACGATGGGAGCCGTTTCGTCATCGAGTCCGAAACTCGGCCGCGCCTCACGGCCGCGCTCCACGAAGAGCGTGACGGCAGAGGAGCCCACCGCTCCCGTCGAACCGGTCGGCAGTGATAGCGGCGGCACTGGCAGCAGTTGCTCACCGCGGACCCGCAGGGCCTCGCGGCTCGTGACGAGGATCGCGATCCTCGGGCACTGGCGGACCAGCTCCGCGGCGTCCTCGGCTGCAGCCATCACCTGTTCGAAGTTGTCGAGCACGAGCAGGAGCTGGCGCGCCCGTAGATGTTCGGCGATCGCCCGCCGCAGGTCCTGATCGCCCGGGACCGCGAGACCCGTCGTCTGGGCGATCGATACGAGGACGGCAGTCGGCTCGCGCGCGTGCGCCAGATCGACGAGGAAGACCCCGTCGGCGAAGTGTTCGAGGGCGTCCGATGCTGCCTGCACGGCCAGCCGTGTCTTGCCGATCCCGCCGGGTCCTGTCAGGGTCACAAGCCGAACCGTGTCGCCGCGAAGCAGCCGGGCGAGTTGCTCGAGCTCGGCCGCGCGCCCCACCAGCGCGGACGTCGAAAGGGGGAGGTTGTTCGGCCGCGAGTCGATGGTCGACGGCGGCGGGAACTCGGACTCGAGGCCTTCGGCTGTGACCTGGTACAGGCGCTCGGGTGCCGGCAGATCCTTGAGGCGATGCTCGCCGAGGTCCTTCACGCTCGCACCGGACGGCATCGCACGGCTGACAAGCGCGCGCGTCGCCTCCGACGCGAGGATCTGGCCGCCGCGGGCGGCCGACATGATCCGCGCCGCCCGATGGATATCGATACCCACATACCCACCGGCGGCCAGCGCCGCCTCGCCGGTGTGGATGCCGATGCGGACCTTGACGACTGCGCCTCGCGGCCACGGTTCCGTGGCGATGGCCCGCTGGATACGGATGGCGGCACCGACGGCGTCTCCAGCGGTCCCAAACACCCCGAAGAACGAGTCACCCTCGGTGCCGACCTCGGTGCCGGCGCCGGCAAAGGCTGTTCGGATGAGCTCGTTGTGCCGCGCGAGCAGCGCGCCGTAGTCGGACCCGAGCTCCTCGACGAGCCGCGTCGAGCCCTCGATGTCGGTGAACATGAAGGTGGCGGTCCCGGTCGGCAGCTCGGTCACAGTCCAATCAGTGTCCGTCCACCGCCGTTTGTCGGCAAGCGGCCCGCCGAAGGGGCCAGGCTGGGTGCCCGACGACGCTTGGTACACTGTCGCCCGCGCCGACATAGCTCAGCGGTAGAGCAGCTGTTTCGTAAACAGCAGGTCCTCGGTTCAAATCCGAGTGTCGGCTCCATTCCCCCTTCTCGTGTCCGGGTAGGCCTGCTGTCCGGAGATAGCACGGCCCTCGCGTTGCGCCGGATCGATGGGAAGACCTGCTAACTGGCGAAGCCCAGCTGACTCGACGGATTTCGCCAGACCGCGCTGGACGCCATGTTGAATGGCGCTCGGGCCGGGTCGGCACCGGTTGTCGAGGTGTGGCGGCATGGCCAAGCTGATCTATGCAACGAACGTGTCGCTTGACGGCTACATCGAGGACGAAGGCGGCGCCTTTGACTTCGGCCCGGTCGACGACGAGTTGTTCGCGTCATACACCGATCTTGTGCGTTCCGTGGGCACGTTCCTCTACGGGCGGCGCCTGTATGAAGCGATGGCCGTTTGGGAAACCAACGCCGCCCTCGCCGCGCAGTCCGACCTCATGGCCGACTTCGCGACGGCCTGGCAAGCAGCGAACAAAGTCGTCTACTCGTCAACCCTGGCCGCGGTGCAAACCGCAAGAACCCGGCTCGAACACCGCTTCGACCCTGCGTCGGTACGCGAAATGAAGGCTTCGGCTACACGTGATCTCGCCGTGGGGGGCGCACACCTCGCGGCACAGGCGTTCAAGGCCGGGCTGGTTGACGAGTGCCGGCTCTGGGTCTGGCCGGTGATCGTCGGTGGAGGCAAGCCCGCACTGCCCACTGGCACTCGCGCCGACCTGGAACTCCTCGATGAGCGCCGATTCGGAAACGGCGTCGTGCATCTTCGATATCGCATCGGAAGCTGAGCTTCCTCGCGACCACATCGGACCGCTTGAAGGCTGCTCACAGCCCGGATCGACCAGGATCGGGCGTACGTCCTCGCCTTGCGTGAGGGCCATGTTCCCAGTGACCCGCGGGTCGGCCCATCGGCGAAGCCCGGCTGGGAGTCGCGCAACTGAGCGCGCGAGACGCCACGCCCGGTTAGCGTCAGATGGAGTCGGCCGGGCCGACGGGCCGGATCGCGCCAAGCTCGGTGTTTGGCATCGGCGGCCCGAGCCGCCAGATCGAGCGGATCAGGCCGGGCGCCGCCACGAACATGATGGCGAAGGCAACGATGACAACGAGCAGGGCGAGCGGGATGCCGGTCGCGATGACCATGCTCTTCGCTCCGGTGGTGAGCGCGGCGTACAACAGAGCCGCGATCACGACGCCGCTGGGTCGCAGACCGGCGAGCAGGGCAAGGGCGATCGCGACATACCCCAGGTCGAACGGTGGCCCGCCCGAGAAGCCTCCCGCAGGCCCGAGGCCGAAGAACGCGCTGCCCATGCCGACCAGCCCACCGGAGAGCGACATGGCAAGCATCGTGGTGCGGCCCGGCCGCATGCCGGCGCCGCGGGCGACCGTGCGGCTGAAACCGGTTGCTCGAAGCTCGAAGCCGCGGGTGGTCCGGAACAACAGCCAGGACACGAGGGCAGCCATCCCGATCGCGACCACGAAGCCGTAGTCGACGCGGATCGTCGGCAGGTCGATCACCCGCGGCACGGTCGGGATCGCCGGTGGCGGCCCGGAGAAATCGATCAAGCGGAAGCTGAGGAACGCGATATTCGGCGCCACGCCATTGAGCATCAGCGTCGTGATCACCTCGTGCGCCCCCGTCCGCGCCTTGAGGAAACCTGGGACGAACCCATACGCGCCCCCGGCGATGGTCCCGCCGAGCAGGCCAACCATCAGGTGAGAAGCGGCGGCAGATGCCCGGCCACCAGCAACGTCGTGATCGAGGCCCCGAGGCCGCCGATGAGGAACTGCCCGTCCGCTCCGAGGTTGATCAGGCCCGCGCGGAAGGACACCGCGAGGCCCAGGCCGACGAAGATGAACGGCGTGGCGCTGACCAGGGTTTCGGAAAACGGTCGAATGGCTGCCGCGATGTCGCCGGCATTGCCGCTCTGGATCGCGGCGACGATGCGACCCGGGTCGCCGATCGCCCCAGCAAACATCGCGCGGTAGCCGTCGAACAGGCCCACGAGCGCGCCGCCGATCGCTCCGAGCGGATCGGTGCCGATGTGTCGCAGGTGCTCGAAGTCGGTCAGCACGATGACGACGGCGCCCAGGAGGAACGCGGTGATCAGGGCGAGTGCCGGGACGCGCGCGCGACTGAGCTCGTCGCGGATTCGCTGCATGTCGCAGAGTGTCGCTCGCCGCGCATCCTCTGCGTCTGGCCGTCGCCCGCTAGCCGGGCCGGCCCTGAGCGACGCCTAGGACGTTTCGGCGGCCCGCTTCATGCCCTCGGCTTCGAGGTTCATGTAGCGGTTGGTCAGCCCTCGGTAGAACAGGGCGACTGGGATGAGGAAACCGCGCATGTCGAGCGTCAGCGTGAGACGCGCTCGGCCCTCGCCCAGCGCCTCGACCCGGTGCCCCGCGACGCTGGTGATGCCGGTCGTCTTCTGCCTCCACTCGAAGTACGACGGCGCATCCCAGGCCGTGACGTCCCAGGTGCCTTCGGGCAGCTTGGGTTGCTTGAGGCGCACCTGGCTGCCTTTGGTGAACGGCGCCGGGGACAGCAGCTCGACCTCGTCGACGGTCTCGATGCGCCGCGGCCAGGCTTCGATGTCGCTCAGCACGTCCCAGACGCGCTGTTGCGGTGCGTCGATCTCGATGGTCTTCTCGAAGCGCATTTCGGTGCACTCTAGCGGACGTGGATCTGATCACGGTGGCACCGCGATGACCCTCGACCTGCTCGTGGAAGGGCGGATCGCGACGCTTACCGGCGAGGCGGGGTTCGGGTGGGTCGACGCGATCGGCATCGCAGGCGGTCGCGTCGTCGCCGCCGGCCTCCTGCGCGATGTCGACGTGCTCGCGGGCACCTCGACGCGACGACTCGCCCTTGCGCCGGACGAGATCGTCCTGCCGGCCCTTCGTGACGCGCACATCCACCTCGTCGAGGCGGCGCGGACCGTCAACCAGGTCGACCTGTCCGATGCGGCCAGCCTGCGCCGACGGCCTGGAGATCGTCGCAGCGGCGCATCGCCGCCTACCCGACGGGGCCTGGCTCGAGGGCACCGGCTGGGATGTCGCGCGCTGGGGGTCCTGGCCGACGGCGGCCGATCTTGACCGCGTCGTCCCCGACCGGCCGGCGTTCCTCTGGTCGCATGAGCTGCACCAGGTCTGGGTCAACTCGGCGGCCATGAGGGCAGCCGGGATCGATGCCGACTACTGCCGATCCGCCGGACGGACGCATCCGCCGCGACGATCGCGGTCGGCCGACCGGGATGCTTCACGAGGGTGCGTCGAAGCTCGTGACGCGCCATGCCCCCGAGCCCACCAGGGAGTGGCTCGCAGCGGCGATCGAGGCCTATTGCCGAGGCCTCCTCGCGTACGGGATCGTTGCTGTCCACGACCTCGCCCAGCTCGTCCCGGACGTCGACCTCACCGGTGGCATCGCCATCGTTCGCGACCTCGCGGACGCCGGCCGCCTGCCGGTTCGCGTCCATGCGTCCATCCGGACCGAGGCGCTCGGGGCAGCGATCGAGGGCGGGCTCAAGAGTGGCGCGCCGCTTGGCGAATCCGATCGAGCGAGATTCGGATGGCTGAAGATCTTCGGCGACGGATCGCTCTTCTCCCGCACGGCGTTCCTGCTCGAGCCGTGGGAGTCCGACGACGAGCGCGGCGCGCCACCGACCGGTCCGCGCGGCCTCCCGACGACGACAGCCGCGGAGATGGTGGAGCTGGCGCGTCGGGCCGCGGCAGCCGGGATCGCCACCGCGATCCACGCGATCGGCGATGCGACCGTTCGGGCGGCACTCGACGCCCTGGCCCCGGTCGCGGGCGCGACGACGATCCCGAACCGGATCGAGCACCTGCAGTTCGTCGACCCATCGGACATCGGTCGGTTCGGAGAGCTTGGCGTCGTCGCCTCGGTCCAGCCGATCCATTTGCGCGGCGATGCGCGCTGGGCTCGCGTCGGACTCGGCGATCGGGCGGAACGGATCGGCTACCCCTGGCGAGCCGTCGCGAGTCGGGGCGGGTTGCTCGCCTTCGGCGCCGACGCCCCGTACGAGGACATCGACCCGTGGCCCGGGCTGGCGATGGCGGTGACGCGCAGAGATCCCAGCTGGCCAACGGGCGACGTCTTCGGGGCCTACGAGGCGCTGACGCTTGACCTCGCGGTTCGCGCCCACTGCCTCCATCCGGCCCTGGCCGCCGGCGAGCCCGACCGGGGACGGCTGGTCCCCGGCTATTGGGCGGACCTGATGATCGTCCCGGCGGCGAGCGTCGAGGAGCCGACGCTCCCTGGCGGCGCGTTGTCGACAACTCGCCCCCGGCTCGTCCTGGAGGCCGGCCGGGTCGCCTTCGAGCGTTAAGGGAAACCCCGAACAGACGGGCCGGTGCCAGCCCTGCGATCGCGCGCCGATCGGGCGCTGTCGGGCCGCTACGCATCGTCCGCGGGTGACGGCCCGGATTCCGGGTTGGCCGTCGCGCCGGTCTGACCCCCGCCCTCGCTCGTCGCCTGGCGAACGCTGGGCTCGGTCACGACGACCGTCCTGAACGGCACGACTGCCTGGACACGACGCTCCGCCTCTCGATCGATCGCCTGGTCCCGGTAGCACTGCGGTGCGGATCGACCCAGACGCCGGCCGCAACGACGAGATCGTCCGGACCCGAGATGGATCGTGCGGAGCTCGCGGGACCCCGTCGATGCCTGGGGTCGTCGCGATGGCGTCACGGATCGCCGTGACGACGCCGGCGGTCGCCGCCTCACCGAGGAGGAGGCTCTGCGTCTCCCGGTTGACGACCAATCCGATCGCCATCAACAGGATCCCGATGGCGATCGATGCCAGCGTCCCACGCCGCGACGCCGGTGACCGTGATGAGGGCGAGTCCGATCGCCGCGATCAGCGACGCCGATCATCGCGCCGAGGTCTTCGAGGAACACCACGGATAGGATTCGGGGGCCTTCGTGTCGCGCAGGAGCTGCCGCCACGACGATAAGCCGACCCTTGGTGCGGGAAATCGCCACGCCCGCACGGTGGTCCGCAGCGACAGGCCCTCGAGGACCGCCGAAACCCCCAGGACGGCGAATGCCCATCGAGGATCGATCAGCTTGTCCTCGTCAAAGAGGTGGTTGATGCCTTCGAGCAGGGACAGGACACCGCCGACCCAGAACACCGCGAGGGAGACCACGAAGGCGTAGAGGTAGCGATATCGAGCGTGACCGAAGGGGTGTCGGATGTCGGCCGGCCGCCGCGCCCGGCGAGCACCGACGATGAGCAGGTATCTCGTTGATCGAGTCGGCCACCGAATGGAGCAATTCGGCGAGCATCGCCGACGATCCGGTGATCGCTGCCGCGGCCGCCTTCGCGATCGCGACCGAAACGTTGGCCGCGAGCGCGACGAGTACGGCCGAACGACCGGCCTCACGTTTCCTGTCACAAGCCTCGCACGCAGCAAGGCGGCGTGGAGCTCGTCGGCGACCTGGGGAGGTACGAGGACAACTCCCAGCGCGGATGCGCTAGGGACTGCGGGTCCGGATCAGTCGTGCCACGTCCGCCACGGCAGGTGACAAAGTTCGTCGGCAAGCGCTCGGGCGCCGGCCTCCCCGTATCGCCGTGCCCACAGAGCCAGCCACTCGTCGTTGTCGAGGAAGAACTTCCAATCGCTGACGACGCCATACCGCACGAACAAGAACGGCACGGGCAATTCGAACAGTAGGAACCACGAGTTGTAGACCGCAGTCCCGTTGTTCCCTTGGTAGTACGGGCCGAACAGGATCCCGTCGTCCACGTACGACTCGACTCCAAGTTGCTTCTCGAAGCGTCGTCAAAGACGCCTTTCGCACGCTCCGCCGGCAAGTCGGGGAAGACGATTGGCGATCACCTTGTAGATGACGTCGTCGCCCTCGATCGGCAACTCGTCCTGGAGCAGTCGCTTGTAACCGCTGACAAGCTCGACGACGTCCGGGGCGCTCCGGACAGCAGTCAGCTCAGCGGCGAACCAGATCTTCTTGCGTTCCACCGACCGGGGCGGGAACGGACAAACGGTCCCGGGTCGGCCGATGTCCTTGCTGGGCCGAAGCACGAACGTCCTGGTCCAGTCTCCAGTAACCGCTTGGAGCGCACGCAGATCGCCGTCCGCGAGTTGCGCGGTCCTCTTGGGGGCCCTCGAGGTCCTCGAGCAGGTAGAGATCGGCTGTCTGTACGGCCATGGCACCTTCTCCTAGAATGGGATCGACCCACCAGAACCGTGCGCCAGATCCGCCCCCGGTCGCGCCCGTGATCATCCCGGGCTCGTTCCCGGGCCCGACCCTTGTCAGTCGCCGTCCCCAGCGCGCTGCCCGATGACCTCCGTCACGTAGCGCACGATGCGGTCGGCACCGGCACGTTCAGATCGAGGTCGGGGTTATAGATCGTGACGGTCCAGCCCATGACGCTGGGGCTCGCGATCGCGCGGCGTGTGAGCGTGGTCAGCGTCGACCAGTCGGTGCCGCCGGCCTGGGGATAGTCGATCGCCGAAAGGCTCTCTGTGGCGAGGACATCGAGGTCGACGTGCAGCCACCACGGTCCGCGCTGGTCGAGGGCGGACACGGACTCGCTGGCGACGGCGTCCGGATCTTCGTTGATGACGTCGGGCCGCACGATCCGAACGAGGTTCCTGAGCGTTTCGACGCCCGCGTCGGCCAGCTCATGCTCGTCCCGCGCTCCGAGGATGATGATGTCGTCGGGCTGGATGATCGGGATGCGTCGACGCAGGTCGGCCGGCAGGTCAGCCGCGGTCGTGCCAAGCATCCAGCCGACGTCCATGTCGGCGGCTTCGCCGGTCGTCGACTGTGCCGCCGGCCACGCATCCTCGTGCCCATCGACGTACAGCACGCGCGGCACGGAGCCGCCGGCCGCGACAGCGGGAAGGCACCCGAGGAGGATGGGGCAGACCCCGCCGAGCCGAGCGGAAACGCCGCCTCGCAGGCTATCCGCCACGGCGCGGCGAACACCGTCGATCATCGCCACGAGCGCCGACGGCGCGCGATCACGTGGCTGTCGCCGATCCCGTTCCGGACGTGGGCCGCGGAGGCCGAGATCGCCCCGGTCGCTCACGCCGAGACCGGCCCCAGTCAGGGGCCCGATCAGGCCGGCGCGGCGCAATGCCGTCGGCGCGCGAGCGACACCCTCGGTCGTCCCGGCCGAGTTGAACGGGACGCCGATGACTTCGATCGCGGCTAGCGCCAGTCGACGGCCCGAACCTCGACCGGCTCGCGGACGCCCTTGAGCGTCAGCGAGCGCGGCTCGGACGGCCGGAACCGGGTCGGGCCGGCCTGCTCGCAGGACGCGCGTCGGAGACGAGGATCTCCTGCCTGTGGCCGCGCGCGCCGACGCGCGCCGCGACGTGCACGCCCTGGCCGCTGTAGTCGCGGCCATCCCGCGTCGCCTCCGCCAGCGTGCAGCCCGATCCGCACCGACGGCGCGAAGCCGTGCTCGCGGCGGTGTCGCGTCAGCCGGCGCTGGATGTCGACCGCGCATTCGATCGCGTCGGCGGCCTTGTCGAACGCCACGAAGAAGCCGTCGCCGGTGTGCTTGACCTCCTCGCCGCGATGGCTCGCGAAGGCCGAGCGAAGCTCCCGGTCGTGCCACGAGAGGAGCTCGCTCCAGGCCTCGTCGCCGATGAGGCCGACCAGGTCCGTGGACGTGACGATGTCGGTGAACATGAACGTCTTGGTCACCCGCTCCGCCGGTCGACGCGGGCGCCCCGACTCCTCCCCGAGCAGCGCGTCGACCCGCTGCAGGTCGAGCGTCGCGCCCAGCCGCTCGAACACGGCCCGGGCCGCCCGCAGGTCCCGCCGGGCCGTCGCCTCGTCGCCCTCGGCGGCGAGCGCCTCGGCATAGCGGAGCCGAGCCCGCGCGCTCTCGTAGGGCAGGTCGTGTCTGCCACAGCCGCCACGACTGGCCCAGGACGGGGACGCCTCGGACGGCCTGTCCTCGCCGAGCAGCAGCTCGCCCCGCGCGGTCAGCGCGCCGGCCTGGAACAGCGGCCGCTCGTAGTCGGCCGCGATCGATTCGAGCTCCTCGACAGCGTCGCGCGCCGGCTCGCAGGTCGCCGCGCGCAAGGGCGATGTCGATCGCCGCCGGCAGCAGGCGACCGCGCGTCGCCTGGTCCGACCGGACCCCGCCCGTCGCCGGTCGCGCGCCAGCGCCCGCTCGATCGACCGCCGCGCGTCGTCGACCTCGCCGCGCGCCAGCTGGAGGAGCGCGAGGCCGGGCTGGGCGTCGTGGCCGAACTCGTACGCGCGGTCGAAGGCCTCGGCCGCCCCGTCGAGGTCGCCCATCCGGAGCCGGACCTCGCCGATCGCGTAGTGGGCGAACCCGACGCCGTCCAGGAGCCCGAACCGCTGGAGCTCCTCGCACGCCTGGCGCGCCTCCTGCTCCGCCTCCGCCCACTGGCCGCGGAGCATCTTCAACTCCGCCCGATGGACGCGGCAGATGCCCGGATAGCCGCCCACCGATTGCGGCGCATCCAGCGCTCGCCCTCGTCGGCCCACTGGCCCGCGCGCTCGAGGTCGCCGATGTTCCGACACGCCGCGATCGTGTTGCAGAGGATGTCGCTCGCGATCCGGAGATCGAGCTGGCCCGACGTCGCCGCTGCGGCCGCCTCGTCGATGCAGCGCGAGACCGGCCTGCAAGTTGCCCTGGTGGACCTCGCCATGCCCTTGAAGCTCATCGCCATGAACAGCGCGTCGGCGTTGCCGTGCTCGCGGGCCACCTCGATCGCTCGATCCGCGAGGGCGAGGCCGTCCGTCGATCCGGTGGTCCATCACCGCGCCGATGGCGTGCGAACAGGTCCAGCCAGGCGTGCATCCCGACTCGGGCACGCCCGCGAGCAGCCGCTGCGGCCCGCGCCAGCCAGCCCGCCACCGACCGACGGCATCTGGCCGTCGGAACGCCACGTAGCGCGAGCTGGAACGCCACGCCCGCGGCATCGGTCGGTCGACCGGCCTCGGCGTAGGCGGCGAACGCCCGCTCGAGCGCCTCGGTCGCCTCATCGGGCTTGCCTGCCCACCAGGCGGCGTCGCCCAGCAGCTCGAGGTCCTCGGGTGACGAGGCCGCCGTCGCGGTCGGCGGCGGCGAACGCCTCGAGCGCCTCCGTCCAGGCGTGGCGCTTGACGGCGTCCCTGCCTGCCTCGAGCGAATCGGCCGCCGCGGATTGCATCGTTGCCTCGTAATGATCGCCAGCTGCCGCGCGATTATCCGCCGACGGCATCCCGCCGGATACGGTGCGTCGCTAGCGTCTCAGGACGTCTGCTGCGGACCCTCGACGATCTTCGCGTGCATGGCGACGGTCAGCGCGTGGATCTGGCGGGTCAGGTCGGTGTTGACCTTGAGCTCCTGCTCCTGCTCGACGAAGTCGTGGTCGGCCTTGGCCTGCTGGAAGCCTGCCTGTCGGTTCTGGCCGATCATGACGAAGGTCGACAGGAAGATCGCCTCGAGCGAGACCACCAGCGTGAGCGTCGGCCACGGGCTCTTCTCGAAGAACAGCATCCATAGCCCGAACCCGATCGCGTGCAGGTACACGAACGGCATCGATCCGGCGAACGCGGTGATCTTGTCTGCCACTCGGAGTTGCAGGTCCGCGTATCGCTCGGCGTTGAACCGGGTCACGACCGGGTGCTGAGGCCGACTGCTCGTCGTCACTCTTGGTGCTCCTTCCTGAACATCCCGCGCCCATGACATCGAGCCGACGCCGTCGGGCCACGTCCGAAACGTGCTGCCTGCCGATCATCCGCCTTGGCGGTCCGTCAGGGCTACCCTGACGCGATGGCAACGTTCGCCTTCATCCACGGAGCCGGCGACGTCGGCTGGTACTGGCACCTGGTCGAGGCCGAGTTGCGCGGTCGAGGCCACGACACCGTCGCGCCCGATCTCCCGATCGAGGACGACGACGCCGGCCTCTCGGAGTACGCGGATGCCGTCGTCGATGCCATCGGCGATCGGCGCGACGTCATCGTGGTCGCCCAATCGTTCGGGGGGTACACCGCGCCGATCGTCGCCGACCGGATCGGCGCGCGATCGATCGTCCTCGTCGCGGGGATGGTGCCCTCGCCCGGCGAATCGGCCGAGGAGATGTTCGGGAACACGGGTTGGCAACCGGAGCGGCTCGCCGACTCGAGCGCACGATCGGTCTTCTATCACGATGTGCCGTCGGATCTTGCCGACGAGGCGCTCGCGCACGAGCGACGACAATCCGACACGCCCGGCAGCGAGCCTGGCCCCTCCCCGCGTGGCCCGACATCCCGACCCAATTCGTCCTGTGCTCGAACGACCAATTCTTTCCCGCGCGATGGCTTCGCCCGCTGGTTCGCCATCGCCTTGGGATCGACGTCGACGAGATCGAGAGCGGTCATTGCCCGGCGCTGAGCCGGCCGGTAGAGCTTGCCGCGCTCCTCGAGCGCTTCGTCACGGAGACGATCCCGCGAGGCTCGGCCGAGTGACCGAGAACGCGCTGTTCCTCCTGCCCGCGCTCCGGCGAGCCCGCGACCTCATCGATCGCGATTACGGGGAGCAGCTCGACCTCGACACGATGGCCGGCGAGGCCGGGTACTCCCGATTCCATTTCGCTCGCGCGTTCGCCGCGGCGTACGGCGAGACGCCGCGTGCCTATCTCACCCGGCGCCGGATCGAGCGCGCGAAGACCCTGCTGCGGACCGCGAACCTGTCGGTCACCGAGATCTGCTTCCTCGTCGGCTTCGCGAGCCTCGGCTCGTTCAGCGCGCGCTTCCGCGCGCTCGTCGGACGGTCGCCGAGCGAGTACCGCGACGACGCCGTCGCGCGGACCGGCGTCCCGCCGATCCCCGGTTGCGTGGTGCTGATGTGGACGCGGCCGCACCCCGACGAAGAGCAATCGGGAAGAAGCGCAGCGCGGCCCGCCCGGGCTACGGTCCTCGGACGTAACGCAGTCGAAGGAGCACCGATGATCAGCCGCCTCAACCACGTGAACGTGTTCGTGCTCGACCAGGACCGGGCGAAGGCGTTCTACACCGAGACGCTCGGGTTCGATCTCCGCAACGACGCCATCCTCGACGGCTTCCGCTGGCTCACGGTCGGCCCGAAGGACCAGAAGGACATGAACATCCTCCTCGCCTACCCCGCCCCGCCGATGTTCAGCGCCGAGGACGCGGAGGCGGTGCGCGCGCTCGTCGCGAAGGGCTCGCTCGGTGGCGGCGTGTTCGAGACCGCCGACTGCCAGAAGACGTTCGAGGAGCTGTCGGCGAAGGGCGTCACGTTCCTGCAGGAACCGGCCGAGCGGCCGTACGGGATCGAAGCGCTCTTCCGCGACGACTCGGGGAACTGGTTCAGCCTGACCCAGCCCAAGTGGCTCGGGTAGCCAAACGTCGATCCAGGTTCCTCAGCGGACCTTCCCGCGTCGCGCGGGTTCGCCATCTCAGCGGCGGCGCCCGATGATCGTGTAGGTCTCCACAGGACCCTGTCCGCGAAGATGGATCGGGCCGCGGGGCTCTGCGTCAAACAGGTGCTCCACGTTTTGCCAGGTCGCGGCGCTGACGTGGACGCGGCCAGGGATGCCCTGCGACTCCAGCCTGCTGGCGATGTTTACGGTTTCTCCCCAGATGTCGAAGGAAAACTTGCGGTGACCGATCACGCCACCGATCACCGGCCCGGAATGCACACCGACTCGGAGCCCGAGACCGGCGATCCGGTCACCCTCTTGCGTCGCGACATCCAGCATCGCGAGCCCGAGATCGACGACGCGAGCCGCGTGATCATCGAGGGGTTCGGGTAGTCCGCCCGCGGCCATGTACGCATCGCCGATGGTCTTGATCTTTTCGAGACCCCGCGCAATGAGCCTCGCCGGAGATCCCCGCGGGACCCTGCGAGCTCGGTCGCAGGTCGATCTGCCGACTGCGGCGTCGCTCGCGCAGGCGCTGCAACGTCGCCGTGGCTACGATCCGCACCGTTCGTGGACTCAAGCCCAACAGAAAGACTCAACTGTTCACGCCCTGACTGATCGGGAAGCTCGCGCAAACGCCATCGCCGCGGCGGTCATCGTGCCGAGTCTGGTACAGGGAGGCCTTTGCGGTCATCGTCCTTCCGCCATTGATCCACCGGCGGAATGACGTAGTCGTAGGGGTTCCCGAGCGGAGCGTCATCAGCTGCGCGATACGGTCGTGGTCACATGCACCTGTCGCTCGCGGGTCAACGACATGACCGGACCGATAGCAGGACACTGACCCCATGGCCGATCAGGACTGGCTCGCCGACCGCTTCGAGGCAAACCGCTCGCACCTGCGCGGCGTCGCCTTTCGGATGCTCGGCTCCGTGGCAGAGGCGGACGACGCCGTGCAGGAAGCATGGATCCGGCTGAGCCGCACCGACACGAGCGAGGTCGACAACCTGCGCGCCTGGCTGACGACGGTCGTCGGGCGGGTCTGCCTCAACATGCTGCGATCGCGCAAGACGCGCCGCGAAGCGTCGCTCGAGACGCACCTCCCGGATCCGATCGTGAGCCCGGAGGCAGGCATCGACCCCGAGCAGGAAGCCTTGCTCGGCGATTCGGTCGGGCTCGCCATGCTCGTCGTCCTCGACGCCCTGGCGCCCGCCGAACGGGTCGCCTTCGTGCTGCACGACGTCTTCGGGGTGCCGTTCGACGAGATCGCGCCGATCGTCGGTCGGACGCCCGCGGCGGCGAGGCAGCTCGCCAGCCGTGGCCGCCGTCGCGTCCGGGGTGCGCCCGTGCCCGATGTCGATCTCGAGGGCCAATGGGCGGTGGTCGACGCGTTCCTCGCGGCCGCCCGGGCCGGCGACTTCGAACGCCTGCTCGGCGTGCTCGACCCGGACGTCGTGCTGCGCTCCGACGGCGGGGAGGCGCGTCCGGAGCTGGTATCGCTGCTACGCGGCTCCCAGGCCGTCGCCCAGGGGGCGATGACCTTCCGCAAGCTGGCCGAAACGGCCACTCGGGTCCTCGTGAACGGGCTGCCCGGGGGCGTTGCCTGGACGCCGGATGGGCGCCCCTTTGCGGTGGTGGCCCTGACGGTCAGGGGCGGCAGGATCGCGTCGATCGACATCCTGGCCGATCCCGAGCGACTCGCCGAGTTGGACCTAACGGAGGTCGCCGGCTAGGCAGGGCTGTCCGGCGGCGGTCACGTTCGCGCCTTCTGGCGGGTCACCTCTGTAGCGACCCCAAACCGATCTCACAAGAAGGAGCCTTCCACATGACCGCTCACGTTGGCAGAGTCCGTGGCGCGCCCTCGTACGTCACGTTCTTCTCCCCGATCCTCAAGTTCCTGCTGTCCAAGGGCGTCCCGTTGGGTCTCAACGCGCTGATCACCATCCGCGGCCGGAAGAGCGGGCTGCCGCGCACGACACCCGTGGCCATCATCGAGGTCGCCGGCCGCCGGTACATCTGGGCGCCGTGGGGCGGCAGCCAGTGGGTGCAGAACCTGCGTGCGGCCGGCGAGGCGACGATCACCGTTCGGCGTCGCGCGGAAGCGGTGTCCGCGACGGAGCTGGACCCAGGCGAACGAGTCGCGTTCTTCCGTGACGTCATGGGTCCCCTCGCGCGAAGCATCCCGTTCGGTGTGTGGTTCATCCGCCTGATCGATCAGGTCGATGTGCGCGATCCGTCGCGGGCGGCCGAGGGACGAGTGGTCTTCGAGCTCCACCAGCACGGATGAGTCAGCCCTGAGAGCAGCCTGTAACCTCCCGCGCCAGGTTGCAGCCGCATCTCAGCCCGCGCGGTCTGCGATGATCGGGTCGCATCCCTTTGCAGACGGCCAGGAGGTCAGCCATGCCGACCCTGTCGAAGATCAGTCCGTGCCTGTGGTTCAACGGTCAGGCCGAAGAGGCGGCGACGTTCTACACGAGCCTCTTCCCCGACAGCCGCATCCTGAGCGTCGATCGCTCGCCAGCCGAGACGCCCAGCGGGCCGAAGGACATGGTCCTCACCGTGAACTTCTCGCTCGCCGGTCAGACGTTCATCGGGCTCAACGGCGGACCAGACTTCACGTTCAACGAGTCGATCTCGTTCTCGATCGACTGTGAGGACCAGGCGGAGGTCGATCGCTACTGGGACGCGCTCATCGCCGGCGGCGGCGAGCACAGCGTCTGCGGCTGGCTGAAGGATCGATTCGGCGTGTCCTGGCAGGTCGTCCCGCGGCAGCTCCCCGAGATGCTCCAGAGCCGAGACCGCGAGGCCGCGGGCCGGGCGATGGAGGCGATGCTCAAGATGACGAAGATCGAGATCAAGGAGCTCGAGGAGGCCTTCAACGCCGTCCCGGCTGGCCGTTGATCGGCGCGAACCAGCATTGGGCGAGCCGGGTTAGGTCCGCCGGGCGCGACCCAGGACCCTGGCGACCGCGGTTGCCGCTGCGACCGGCATCGTGGGGCCAGAGCCGCCCGTAGCCTCGGCTCCCGCGAGCTCCGCGAGCCGGGCACCGCTGACCGTCTCCGTCGTGATGAGCTCGTTCGCGATCGCGTCCAGCAGCGGCCGGTGTGCCGACAAAATGGAGCGGGCAGTCATGCGCGCCTGCTCGAGGAGCTCCTCGACGGCAGCGTCGATCCGCGCGGCCGTCGCCTCGGCGAACTGCGGGCGCCGCAAGCTCGCGACCCAGGAACGGCTGCGCTCGCCGACGCCGTAGGACACCGGCCCCAGCTCCTCGCTCATGCCCCACAGCCCGACCATCCGCCGGGCGAGATCCGTCGCTGCCTTGAGGTCGCTCTCCGCGCCCGTCGTCGGCTGGCCGAGAGACGATGTCCTCGGCCGCCCGGCCGCCGAGCTGCACCGCGAGCCGCGCCAGCAGGTAGTCGCGGCGGATAGTTGCGCCGATCCTCCTCGGGTCGCTGCTCGGTCACGCCGAGCGCGCGGCCGTGCGGCACGATCGTGACCTTGTGGACGGGGTCGGCCCCGGGCGTCAGGCGCGCGACGATCGCATGACCGCCCTCGTGGTAGGCGACGACGCGTCGCTCCTCGGGGTCGTCAGCGCCGCCTGGCGGGTGCCGAGCAGCATCTTGTCGAGGCTCTCCTCGAACTCGGCCAGGCCGACCATGTCGCGATCCTTGCGCGCCGCACAGGAGGGCCGCCTCGTTGGCGAGATTGGCGAGATCCGCGCCGGCGAACCCCGGGGTCTGGCTGGGCGAGCGATCGGCGAGGTCGACGTCCGGCGCGAGCGGGATGCGGCGCGTGTGGATCCGCAGGATCGCCTCGCGGCCCGACGCGGTCGGGGAAGCCGACGGTGACCTGGCGGTCGAAGCGGCCGGGCCGCAGGAGCGCGGGGTCGAGGACGTCCGGGCGGTTCGTCGCCGCGAGGACGATGACGCTGGTCGTCGTCGTCGAAGCCGTCCATCTCGACGAGCAGCTGGTTGAGCGTCTGCTCGCGCTCGTCGTTGCCGCCGCCCGAGCCCGCGCCGCGCTGCCGCCCGACGGCGTCGATCTCGTCGACGAAGACGATCGACGGCGCGGCCGCCTTGGCCTTGGTGAACAGGTCACGGACGCGCGACTGGCGCCGACGCCCACGAACAGCTCGACGAACTCGGACGCCGAGATGCTGAAGAACGGGACGCGCGGCCTCGCCGGCGACGGTTCGCGCCAGCAGCGTCTTGCCGGTGCCGGGCGGACCGATGAGCAGGACGCCGCGCGGCAGCCGGGCGCCCAAGCGCTGGTACTTGCTCCGGGTTCTTCAGGAAGTCGACGACCTCGGCGAGCTCGGTCTTCGCTTCGTCCTCGCCGGCGACGTCGGCGAACGTGACCTTCGGCCGCTCCGCGTCGTAGAGGCGCGCGTTCGACTTGCCGAAGCCGAGGATGCCCTGCTGGTTGCGCTGCAGTTGGCGGCCCGAGTAGATGAACACCCCGGCCAGGAGCAGCACCGGCAGCAAGGTGCCCAGGAGCCCGAGGATCGCGCCGAAGACGGAGCCCATGCTGCTCGTGTCGATGGACGAGACGACGACGCCGTGTTGCTCGAGGAGCGGCAGCAGCGCCGGATCGCCGTCTGGGGGCACGACCGTCGAGAACGTCTCGTAGGGCGCTGGCACGTTGGCTGCGGCTGCCGCCGTCGATGCGGCCGGCGACGCCGCGCCGGACTCGCCGGCGGCTGCGGAGGGCTGAGCCGACGCCCCAGCCGCCGGTGGCCACAGGACGGGCTGGACGAATGACCCGTTGATGCGCTGGTCGGTGAAGACGACGCTCGCGACGTTGCCCTCGCGCGCCTGGGCGACGAACGCCGAGTACGGGATCTCCGCCGACGGCGGGCCGCCGGGGGGCAGGAACAGTACGACGTTCCACCCGACGAGAATCGCCAGGAGGATCAGCCACTGCGCCCAGCGGGGAATCCGCGGCCGACCACCTGGCGATGTGGGCTCCTCGGCGCCGATCGGCGGTGGGACCGGTGGGCGCTCGCGCGCCGGGGGCGTCACGGGACCGTCGACCCGCCGAGTGTTCCCCGGATCCCGACGCGCGGCCTTCTCGCCGGCCGGCGCGGCAGGTGGCTGCGCCACCGGGCGATCGTCCACGGGGATCAGACCCCGTCCGGCACGTTCGGTCCGATGGCCCGGTCCGGCCAGTGGCCGCGGCGGTCCTTGATCAGCTGCTGGAGCTTGAGGAACCCGTACATCAGGCCCTCCGGCCGCGGCGGGCAGCCGGGGATGTAGATGTCGACGGGCATGATCCGGTCGATGCCCTCGATCGTCGAATAGCTCCGCTTGTAGCGACCACCCGAGCAGGTGCAATCGCCGAGCGCGATGCACCACTTCGGTTCGGGCATCTGGTCCCACAGCCGGATGAGCGGGCCGGCCATCTTGGTCGTGCACGTGCCGGCGACGATGAGCACATCGGCCTGTCGGGGACTCGCCCGGAACGGGAACCACCCGAACCGGTCCATGTCGTTCTTGCTGGTCGCCGCGGAGATCATGTCGATCGCGCAGCAGGCGAGGCCGGAAAGGAGCGGCCACAGGCTGTTGAGCCGGATCAGGTCGAGCACGACGTCGGCCTTGGTCGGGATGACCTCCAGACGGCCCGGACCAGCGCGCATCGTCGCGTCGCCCGAGGCCGCTGGCCTCGAACTCGGCGAGGTGCGTGATATCGCTGGGCCGGCCACCCTCGTAGGCATTGGGATCCGCGGCCTGCCACAGCGTGTTCGGGACGACGATCGGCACCACGGCATCGGTCGGCGGTGTCGTGGCGAGGGCCGACTCCGCGGTCCGCGGCGGTCCTTCGGTATCAGATGGCATCGACGGGTACGGATCTCAACCGAACGTGAAGCAATAGGCCTCGACGCCTCGCTCGAGGAATTCGATCTCCACGAGGGCGTCGTCGATGGGTCCCTGCTGGCGGATCAGCTGGTACGTGTTCTGGTCGTTCACGACGCCGCTGCCATCGTTCGCGACGTCGCTTCCACGCGTGGCCACGGCGAGCTGCCCATCGAGGTAGACCCGGAACGGGATGGCCACTCCTCGCGTCGCCGGCCCCATCACGAGGTTCACGTCGCGCGCGTGGAAGCGGAATGCGATCCGGCCGCCGGGCTCGTTCAACACGGCAGCGTGGCGGGCCACGGCCCACTCGCCGGAGAGTCCCCAGTAGTTGAGCGGGAGCCCGCTGGGCGCGCTGTACACGTGCGGCCCATCGAACCGAGCGACGTCCTCCTGGGCGAAACCGGTGCTCTGCCCGTACCCGACGTACGTCTCGGGGGAACGAAGCGTGCCCCAGTCGGCGGCGACCTCGAGACCCTGCGGCTCGACCGCGACCAGATCCGGGTCGACGGTCTGCGCGCCAGCATCGAGCAGGAGCTGCTGGATGACCATCTCGGTCATCGCGTACTCCCCCTCGCCGAAGTGATGGAAGCGGATCCGCCCCTCTGCATCGGCGAGGTAGATCGCCGGCCAGTAGTGGTTGTCGAAGGCGCGCCAGACCCCGTAGTCGCTGTCGATCGCGACGGGGTATTCGACGCCGAGCTTCCGCGTATGGGTCGTCACGTTGTCGAGGTCGCGCTCGAAGCCGAACTCCGGCGTATGGACGCCGACGACGGTCAGGCCGGCATCGGCGTATTTCGCCGCCCACGCCCGGACGTACGGGACCGTGCGCAGCCAGTTGATGCAGGTGTAGGTCCAGAAGTCCACGAGGACGACGCGTCCGCGGAGACCCTCTGGGGTCAGGGGATCGGCGTTCAGCCATCCCGTCGCGCCGGCGAACGACGCGAGGCGCCCCTCGACCGGCAGCGTCGGCTGCTCGCCCGCCAGGCGATGGACGATCGAGCGGATCAGGCTGGGACCGCCGGGTGGGGCCGACATCGTGGCCGCGCTACCCACGCTCTCACGACCGGCTGTGTCCTCTGCCATCGCGTCACCTCCCGGGTGAAACCGTGCTCGCTTCGGGTCAAAAGCCGTCGACGTCGATGATGGCCTCCGCGAATGCCTCGGGAGCCTCCTGGGGCAGGTTGTGCCCGACGCCACCATCGATGACCCTGTGCGCATAGGTGCCGGTGAACTTCCCACGATACGCCGTCGCGTCGGGGTGGGGCGCACCGTTCGCATCGCCCTCCATCGTGATCGTCGGGACCGTGATCACCGGACCGTTGGCGAGCCTGTCCTCCAGCTCGTCGTAGGCCGGTTCGCCGTCGGCGACCCCGATCCGCCACCGGTAGTTGTGGATCACGATGTCCACGTGATCGGGGTTGTCGAACGCGGCCGCGCTTCGAGCGAACGTCGCGTCGTCGAACTGCCATTTCGGTGACGCCGTCCGCCAGATGAGCCTGGCGAACTCGTCGCGGTACTGCGCATACCCGGCTCGACCACGTTCGGTCGCGAAGTAGAACTGGTACCACCATGCGAGCTCGGCGCTCGGCGGCAAGGGCTTCCGGTTCGCCTCACGGCTGCCGATCAGGTACCCGCTCACTGCCACGAGGCCTTTGACGCGCTCCGGCCAGAGGGCGGCCATGATGCCGGCGGTCCGAGCGCCCCAGTCGAACCCACCGACGATGACGTCCGTGACGTCCAGCGCGTCGAGCAACGCGATCGCGTCGAGCGCGAGCACCGATTGCTGGCCGTTGCGGAGGGTGTTGGCCGACCGAAACCGCGTGGTGCCGAACCCGCGCAGGTGCGGGACGATGACCCGATAGCCCGCCGCCGTCAGCAGTGGGGTCGCCGCCGCGTAGCTGTGGATGTCGTACGGCCAGCCGTGCAGCAGGACGACGACCCGGCCGGTCGTCGGACCAGCGTCGACGTAGCCGACGTCGAGGAGGCCCGCGTCGATCTGGCGCAGGGCTCCGAACTCGGGGTCGTACACGCCCGGGGCGGAGATCGGGGCGGTCGTCACCGGCGTCGGCCGCCTACCGGGCCGCGCCGACCGCGCTGACGGCATCGACCGCCGCGAGGATCACATCGGTCACGGCCCCCGGCTGCGAGACCATGATCACGTGGGAGCCCTCGATCTCGGTGATCCGGGCACCCGCGCGCTCGGCCATCGAGCGGACAAGGTCGGCACCGGCGGCGCGATCGGCCGTGGCCACCACCGCCCAGGAGGGCATGGTCTTCCAGGCGGCCGCCTCGGTCGGCTCCGAGAACGCCGCCTCCGCCACGGGCCGCTGGGTCACGGCCATGACGGCCGTCGTTCCGTCGGGCAGGTCGGCGGCGAAGGCGTCGCGGAACTTCGCCGGATCGACCGCGAATTCCACCGCAGGCTCGCCGTTCGGTCCCGGGTAGTGCTGCGGCGCCAGCGCGGGCATGAGGATGCTGTCCTTCGAGGTCGGGGTGACCTCGCCGAGGCGCTCGCCTTCCGCCGGGGCAAAGGCGGCGACGAAGACGAGTCCGACGACATTCTTCGCCCGGGCCGCGGCGTTGGTGATCACCGCGCCACCATAGGAATGGCCGACGGCGACGACGGGGCCGGGAGTCTGCTCGATCAGGCTGGCGACATACGCGCTGTCGATCGAGATGCCTCGCAACGGGATCGCCGCCGCGATCGTGCGGATGCCCTTCGCCTGCAGGCGCTCGATGACGCCGCTCCAGCTCGAGCTGTCGGCGAATGCACCGTGCACCAGGAGGACGGTCGGAGCACCGGCGAGATCGGTCTGGTCAGGCATCGTGTGCCTCCTTGCGTCGGCTAGCGGAGCGAGCGGAACGTCGCTCGAATTCTCTTCGGACAGCAGCTGCGGCTGCTCCCAGGCGGCGAAGTGACCGCCCTCCCCCACCCGGTTGTAGTGGATGAGCTTGGGATATGCCTTCTCCGCCCAGCTCCGCGGAGCCGGATAGAGCTCGTCCGGGAACACCGTCACGCCCACGGGGATGTCGACGCCCTTGACGTCGAAGAAGGCGAGATGGCTCTCCCAATACAAGCGCGCCGACGAAATGCCGCTCTTCGTGAGCCAGTAGTGGGTCACGTTGTCGAGGACGTCGTCTCGGCTCAGCCCGCCGGGTCGCCCCACGAAGGCACGTTCGATCAGCTCGTAGCTGGCGACGTCGTGATCGAGCATCCACGCAGCGAGCCCCACCGGCGAGTCCTCGATCGCGTACAGCGTCTGGGGGCGGTTGCCCATCTCGCCGGCGTAGCCGACGCCGGTCTTGAAGAAGTGGACGAGGATCTCATAGGCCTTCTGTTCATCAGCCGACAGGCCTGCGGGCACCGGTGCGCCGGACTGGACTCCCATCGAGATCTCGGGCGAAAGCGTCGCCGGCATGTTGGTGTGGATGCCCAGCAACCCGTCGGGCTTCAGCAGCGCCAGCTGTTCGGTGACGGCATTCCCCCAGTCGCCGCCCTGCGCGACGAAACGGTCGTATCCCAAGCGCCCCATCAGGACGACCCAGGCGCGCGCGATGCGGATCGGGTCCCAGCCTGTCTCGGTCGGCTTGCCGGAGAAGCCGTGGCCCGGCAACGACGGGATCACGAGATGGAAGGCGTCCTCGGCGCTCGCGCCGTGGGCCGTGGGATCGGTGAGCGGTCCGATGATCTTCAGCTGCTCGACCGTCGAGCCGGGCCAGCCGTGCGTGACGACCAAGGGCAGCGCGTCATCGTGCTTCGAGCGAACGTGGATGAAGTGCACATCGACGCCGTCGATCTCGGTGACGAAGTGCGGCAGCGCCGCGAAGCGCCGCTCGAACGCGCGCCAGTCGTACTCGGTCGCCCAATACGTGGCCAGCGCCTGGATCGTCGCGAGCCGAACGCCCTGCGACGGATCGGTCTCGCGGTCGGGCCATCTGGTCGCGCTGACACGCCGTCGAAGGTCGCTGAGCTCCTCGTCCGTTACCTCGAACGTGAACGGACGGATGGATGTCGCGTCGCGCTCGGCGACTGCCGTGGCGCCTGCGCGCATCGGGTCGGGTACGGATGTCATCGGACGACTCCTTGGCCGGTGATCGAGGCCGACTCGCGGATCTCGACGGTGGTGCTCATGATGACCTCATTCCATCACAGGGCTCGACACGGACAAGCCTCGTGGGACGGCCGCATGCTCGCGCCCGGGGGTGTCACTGGTTCGGGCACGGGTTGGGTGCGGGCGGGCCGACCACCCGGGGAGTACAGTCAGCGACCCAGGGGGCGCCACACGCCGAGGGACGCGCTTGTGGCAGGGGGTTGGGCGCCGGCTGTTCGAGGCTTGACAGCCGAACCGAGCCAGCGTTCGCTGCCCGCTCGAGAGGATGGCACTCGCTGCGACGCGGTCGCGACGAGCGATCGCTCGGAGGAGCATCGATGACCGATCGATTCGTCACCCGCGGCTTCGTCGGTCGACGAACGCCGCCAGGCGCCCAGGGCGATGTCCGCTCGCGGATCCCGCCGGGTCAATACCTCACCACCGATTTCCCGGTCCTCTCGGCCGGTCCGACGCCGCGAACGCAACTCGACCGCTGGTCGTTTTCGATCGAGGGGCTCGTCGGCGCCCCCATCACCTGGACGTGGAAGGAGTTCATGGCCCTGCCGGCCCGCGACTGGACCGTCGACATCAGCTGTGTCACGAAGTGGACGAAGCTCGACACGCGCTGGCGCGGGGTCAGCGTCGATACCCTCCTCGAGAACGTGGAGCTCGACCCCGAGGCGGCCTTCGTCATCGCCTATTCCGATGGCGGCTACACGACCAACCTGCCCATCGCGGATCTGCTCAACGGGCAGGGCTTCGTCGCCTACCAGTACGACGGCGCGCCGCTCGCGCCGGAACACGGTGGCCCGGCCCGACTCGTGGTGCCTGCCCGCTACTTCTGGAAGAGCGCCAAGTGGGTCCGCGGCTTCCGGGTCCAGGCCAGTGACGAGGCCGGGTTTTGGGAATCGCTCGGATATCACAACCGGGGCGACCCCTGGCTCGAAGAGCGCTACAGCGGCGACTAGGACGCCGCCGATGGCCACTTCGATCGCCTGGCGGCTGGGGACCGTGGCAGCGATTCGCGACGAGACGCCCACCGTCCGCTCGTTCACGCTGGACGTCTCGGGCTGGCCCGGTCATCGCGCCGGCCAGCACGTCGACCTGCGGCTGACGGCCGAGGATGGCTACAGCGTCGAGCGCAGCTATTCGATCGCGTCCGCCGGCGGCGAGGGCGAGACGGTCGAAGTCACGGTCGAGCGCATCCCCGACGGGGAGGTGTCGCCGTTCCTGTACGACACGGTCGTGGTGGGGGACCGCCTGGAGCTGCGTGGGCCGATCGGTGGGTACTTCGTCTGGGAACCCTCGCTCGGCGGCCCGCTCCTGTTGGTCGCCGGCGGGTCGGGCGTCGTCCCGCTCATGGCGATGATCCGCGAGCGTCACCTGGCAGGCTCGACCACGCCGACGAGCCTCCTGCTCAGCTCGCGCCACGCCGAGGAGATCATCTATCGCGACGAGCTCGATCGACTCGCCGGCGCCGGCGATGGGCTCACGGTCGTCCATACGCTGACCCGGTCGCGGCCATCGGGCTGGACCGGCTACACGAGGCGGATCGACGGTCGGATGCTGGCCGATGTGCTGGAACCCATCGGCGTCGATGTCCGGGTCTACATCTGCGGCCCGACCGCCCTCGTCGAGACCGCGGCCAACGCGCTGCTCGGCCTCGGCCTGCCGCCCGACCGGGTTCGGACGGAGCGGTTCGGGCCCACGGGCACATGACCAGCAAGGAGCGACCGATGTCGGACGACACGCATGAGGATCGAGACGGCATGGAGGCCCTCGACGGGAACGCGATCGGCGGCGCCCTCGCCGCGCTGTTCGGCGGCGACATGACGGCAACCCCGGGGAGGTGCGCGCACTGCAGCACAGTGAGCGTGATCGCGGAGATGCGCGCCTATGTCCAGGCCCCGGGGCGGATCCTGCGCTGCCCGACGTGCGACGGGGTCGTCATGCGGATCGTCGAGACGCCCGACGCGACGTACGTCGATGCGCGGGGTGCGGCCTACCTTCGGTTTGCGCGTCGCTGACCGGAGACGCACAGAGGCCCCGGCTTTGCAGCCAGGGCCTTGTGATCGGGTCGTCGGAGACGACTAGACGGTGACGGGGGTCCGTCCGGGTGCCGGGACGATCCCGAGCTGGACGAGCATGCCCAGCTGATCGACGACGGCCCAGTGCTCGGTCAGGCGTCCATCGACGCCACGCCCGATGTGGATCTCGGTCCACTGCGCACGCTTGCCGGTCGCGGGCATCCCCATGAACTCGCCCGTCATCGTGCCGCTGGCAGAGAGACGATGGACGACCTGGTCGCCACACACGATCGCGTCATCGATCGTATAGCGCAGGTCAGGGAACGCGGTCTTGAGCGCCTTCAGCGTCTGCTTGAGGCCCTCACGCGTCGGCGGCACGCCCGGCTGGGCGTAATGATCGACGAACGACGGGCTCAGGATCTCGTCGAGGACCCCGAAGTCGCCCCGGTTCAGGACCTCGAGCGGGATGCGCTCGGCAGTCTGCTTGATGTCTGTGGTCATGAATGAACCACCCTTCTTTGTCCGCGCCGCTGAGACGGGTCCAGGACAGGGGCCGCTGTGGCGCCCACCAGGTGAGAATTTCCCCGGCGACTGGTCGCCTGCATACGTGCGGAATAGTTCGAAGTGTATGGTACATTCTGTACTATGTCAATGGAACGGCTGACGCCGACGTCGTATCTCGTGCTGGGTCTGCTCGCTCGCGAAGGCCCCTCGACCCCGTATGAGCTCGAGCAGCATGTACGCGCGACCCTGGGCAACTTCTGGTCGTTTCCGCACACCCTCCTGTATACGGAGCCGCCTCGCCTGGCGGCGCTGGATCTGGTCACCGAGACGCGCGAGCCCGAGGGCCGGCGCCGGCGCATCTTCTCGATCACGCCGGCCGGCGTCGCCGCGTTGGGCGCCTGGCTCGATCAACCGTCGGACGCCCCGACCGAGCTCCGCGACCTCGGTCTGTTGCAGCTCTTCTTCGCGGACATGGCCACGCCCGACGCCAGGCTCCGTCTTGCCGAGCAGCAGCTCGCGGTCCATCGGGCGCGGCTCGCGGCATACACCGCGGACTCCCAGATGGATCAGCGTCCGGGAACGGTTGGAAGGGGCCATCGGACGGTCGAGCACTGGCGCGGCGAGACCTTGCCGATGGGGGTCCGCTATGAGGCCGCCGCGGTCGACTTCTGGAGTGAGGTCGTATCGCGAGCCGAAGCTGCGGCTCGCTCCATCCAGGCAGATCGGCAGTAGCTCGAGCACGCTGCCTTCTTGACGGCCGGCGTATTCTTAGACCGACGGTCGGTCTAAGAAAGAAGGCACGTGGCGCGAACCCTCGATCCAGCAGCACACGCAGTCAAACGTGATGCCTTCCTCGATGCCGCGCAGCGGCTGATCCAGACCAAGGGCTACGAGGGCACCAGCGTCCAGGACGTCCTGTCCGAGGTCGATACCTCGAAGGGTGCCTTCTACCACTACTTCGACTCGAAGAGCGCCCTGCTCGACGGCGTGATCGCCCGGATGGTCGATGGCGCGCTCATGAGCGTCCAGCCGATCGTCGACGACCCGGATCTCCCGGCGACCGACAAGCTCCGTGCGCTGTTCGCCGGCATCGCGGCCTTCAAGACCGCGCGCAAGGAGCTGCTGCTCGCGCTGATGGAGGTCTGGCTGTCGGACGACAACGCCCTGGTTCGCGAGCGGTTCCGCCGGGTCGTCGTGGCACGGCTGACGCCGGTCATGGCCACGATCGTCCGCGAGGGCCAGGCGGAGGGCCTGTTCGCCGTCACGTCGCCCGATGACGTCGCGCGCGTGTTCGTCTCGTTCATCCTCTCGCTGAATCAATCGACGACCGAGCTCTTCCTCGCCAGACAGGCCGGGATGATCTCCCTGGACGACGTCCGGCGCGCCCTCGATGCCCAGGTCGAGGCGATGGAACGGATCCTCGGCGCGCCACGCGGCTCGCTGCCTGCTGATCGACGAAACCGTATTGCATGAATGGTTCGACGGAACCGGAAAGGACCTTGCATGACCGCGCTCATCGAGACCGACAAGCTGACCAAGACGTACGGGCGCCACCGCGGGATCATCGATATCGACCTCACGGTCAACGAGGGCGAGGCCTTCGGCTTCCTCGGGCCGAATGGCGCCGGCAAGACCACCACGATCCGGACGCTGCTCGACCACCTCCGACCGACCAGCGGCCAGGCGCGGATCTTCGGCATCGTGACGACCGAGGACCCCGTCGCCATCCACCGGCGCGTCGGCTATCTGCCCGGCGAGTTCACGCTCTACGACAAGCTGACCGGCGGTCAGACGATCGAGTACTTCGCCAACCTCCGGGGTGGGGTCGATGCCGCGTACCAGCGCGACCTGATCGAGCGCCTCGACGTCGACCCGAGCCGCAAGTTCAAGGAGTACTCGAAGGGCAACAAGCAGAAGATCGGCCTGATCGTCGCCCTGCAGCACCGGCCGGACCTGCTGATGCTCGACGAGCCGACGTCGGGCCTCGACCCCCTGGTCCAGCAGACGTTCTACGCGGTGATCCGCGAGGCCAAGGCCGAGGGCCGAACGGTCTTCCTGTCGAGCCATATCCTCGGCGAGGTCGAGAAGACCTGCGACCGCGTCGCGATCATCCGTGACGGCCGCCTGGCGCGCGTCGACCGGGTCGAGGCGCTGCGGGACCTGGCCCACCACCAGGTCGAGCTCCGGTTCGCCGGCGACGTCCCGGTCGGCGCCTTCGCCGGGCTACCCGGCGTGAGCGACGTGACCACCGAAGCCAACCTGCTCCGACTGCGGGTGTCGGGCTCGATCACGCCGGTCGTTCGCGAGGCGGCCCGCTACGAGCTGCTCGACTTCGTGAGCCGCGAGCCGTCGCTCGAGGAGACCTTCCTCGCCGAGTACGGCCACGCGGCGGGCCAGGCGACCGGTCAGGCGGCCTGACATGACATCGCACGCGCAAGGGCGACCGACGACGGTCGCCCGCTCATCGACGCCGCTGCTGCGGCGCATCTACGGGTTCGGCACGGTCTTCGCCAAGACGATCCGCGACTCCCGACGGGCCACGCTGCTCGTCGGCGGCCTCCTCGGCCTGACGCTCATCGGCGTGAGCCGGGCGATCGTGTCCGAGTTCGCCACGCCCGCGTCGCGCCAGGAGATCGCCAACCTCGTCAATGCCGTGCCGCCGATCCTCCAGGGGCTGGCCGGCAAGCCGGTGAACGTCGAGACCCTGGGCGGCTATCTCTCGTACAAGTACGGCACCTTCTTCCCGCTCGTCGCGAGCCTCTGGTCGATCCTCGCGCTGTCCGGCACGCTGGCCGGTGAGGCGCGCCGGGGCAGCCTCGAGTTCGTCACCGCGGCCCCGTTGAGCCGGCGGCGCATCGCGCTCCAGAAGCTGTCTGCGCACGTCGTGGTCGTCGTGATCGCCTGCGCGCTGATCTTCCTGTCGCTCGTCGTCGCAGGGTCCTTCGCGACGCTGCCGGGCGATGCGATCCCCGTCGCGGCGGCCGCCGGGTATGCCATCTGGCTCGGCCTGATGGCGCTGGTCGCCGGCGCGGTCGCGTTCGCCGTGGCGCCGTTCCTCGGTCGGGGCGCCGCCATCGGCATCGCCGGCGCGCTGATGTTCGGCGGGTTCATCCTCAACGGCTATCAGGCCGCCATCCCCGGGCTCGCGCCGTTGGCGAACCTCACGTGGTTCGGGTGGACGACCAACCACCTCCCGCTCGCGGGCCAGTACGACTGGCCGTCGGTCGCGCTGGTCGGGCTCGTCGCGGTGGTCCTGTTCGCCATCGGCGTCGAGGCGTTCGACAGGCGGGACATCGGGATCACGACCCCCGTCCCGACTCCCAGCCTGCCGGACGCGCTCGTCGGCCTGCGCGGCCCGCTGGGGCGCACGTTCGGCAACGACCTGCCGACCGCCCTGGCCTGGGGGCTCGGGCTGGGCATCTTCGGCCTGCTCCTGGCGGGTTCCGCGGGTTCGTTCGTCCAGCAGCTGGGCGACTCGCCCGACTTCGAGCGACTCCTCGGCTCGATCTTCCCGGGCATCGACATGGGGACCGTCGGCGGATTCCTCCAACTCCTCTTCGTCGACTTCGGCCTGGTGCTGGTCGGGCTCGCCGCGGCCACGCTGGTCGGTGGCTGGGCCTCGGACGAGACGTCCGGTCGCCTCGAGCTGCTGCTCGCCACGCCGCTGGCACGTGCACGCTGGGTCGTCGCCGGCGCGGTCGGGGTCTTCGTGGCGATCATCGTCGTCGTGGGGCTCGCGAGCCTTGGCATCGCGATCGGTGCGGCAAGCGCCGGCGGTGACCCGGGCACGCCTGCGCGCGGCGCCTTCGTCCTAGCCTTGTTTGCGATGGCCATGGCGGGCGTGGGGATCGCCGTGGGGGGCCTCGTCCGCAGCGGCCTCGCGGCGCCGGTCGTGGCGATCGTCACGATCGCCACGTGGTTCGTCGCGATCATCGGGCCGGCGCTCAAGCTGCCCGACGTCGTGCAGGACCTCGCGCTCTCGACCCACTACGGGCTGCCGATGGTCGGCCAGTGGGACATCGCCGGGGTCGTCGCGTCGCTGCTGATCGCGGTCGGCGGCGTGGCCATCGGGGCCTGGGGCTTCGCCCGGCGCGACCTGAGCGGGTAGCCCGGGCGACGGGCCGGCGGCCGTCCGGCGTCGAGCCGCTATCGCTCGGTCGCGGTCCCCGCGGTCAGCGAGTTCGCGATGAGGTCCGTCAGCTCTCGCGGCACGTACGGCTTCTCGAGGAAGTGGCTCGCCCCGCTGGCGAGCGCGGTATCGCGCTCGGAGGGGAGCACCGAGGCGCTCAGGATGATGATGTCCGGCTTCGGGCCGGGCCCGGCGGCGACATCGCGTGCGAGGTCCAGCCCGCTCCCATCGGGCAGGCGGACGTCGAGCAGGATCAGGTCGACGGGCTCGGACGCGAGGATCCGCCGCGCTGCCGCAAGATCCGGGGCCTCGAGGTAGGTCGCGTCGCGCACCGTCGGATCGGTGGCCCGAGCGACGACCGCGCGCAGCAAGGCGCGGTTCGGGAGCTCGTCCTCGACGTAGAGGACGATCCGCGGCCGGGTCACGGCAGCGCCCCTGCTCCCTCGGTCGCGAGACGGAGCTGGGCGAGCCACCCGCGCAGGCCATCGCGCGCCGTCGGCCCCTTCGAGACGATGCCCACGATCTGCCCGTGGAGCCGCGCCTTCTCGGACGTCGACAGGTCGTGCGCCGTGCAGATCAGGATCGGGATCGGCGCCGTCCGGGCATCGGCCTTCAGCTCGGCGACGACCCCGAAGCCATCGATGTCGGGCATCAGCAGGTCGCAGATGACGAGATCGACGTCGTGCTCCTTGACCAGATCGAGCGCCTCACGCCCGCTCGACGCCTGGAGCACCTCGAACCCGGTACCGGCGAGGTAGCCACCGACCAGCCGGAGCGCTGCGGGCTCGTCGTCGACGGTGAGGATCGTGGCCGGCCGTTGCGACGCGGTCGCCATCAGGCCCAGCCGATCGAGACAGGCGAGCAGCGCACTCCGCTGGACCGGCTTGACCAGGTAGTCGACCGCGCCGAGGGCCAGTCCGACCTCGCGCTCGTCGACGATGGTGACCATCACGACGGGGATGTCCTGCAGGCTTGGGTCGGCCTTGATCGTCCGGAGGACCTCCCAGCCATCGATCCGAGGGACCAACACGTCGAGCAGGATCGCGAACGGTCGCTTGTCGGCGGCCATCGCGAGCCCCTGCTCGCCGTCGACCGCGCAGCGCAGCCGGTAGCCGATCGGCTCGAGGTACTCGCGCAGGAGACGGACCGCGCTCGGGTCGTCCTCGATGACCAGGATGTCCAGCCCCTCCGAGCTCGACGGCGCCGTGGCGATCACCGTCGGCGCCGGGCTCGCGACGTCGGGCCGATGCGGCAGCAGGACCGTGAACGTCGTCCCCTCGCCGACCACCGAGTCGACCTCGAGGGATCCGCCGTGGGCCTGGACCAGGCGCTGGGCGAGCGCGAGGCCGAGACCCGTGCCGCCTTCGCGATCCTTGGCGATCCCCACCTGCTTGAACTCGTCGAAGATCAGGAGCAGGTCCTCGGGGGCGATCCCGACGCCGGTGTCGGCGACCGTTACCCGGACGTCGTCCCCGGCGCGCACCGCAGCGACCGTCACGTGACCACCCGACGGGGTGAACTTGATCGCGTTCGACACCAGGTTGTAGAGCACCTGCCGGAAACGGCCGCGATCGGCGACCAGCTGGATGGCGGCGACATCGGTGGTCAGCGTCAGGTCCTTGCGGTCGGCCAGTGGACGCAGGCCGTTCACCAGCTCACCGATGGCCGACTCGAGATCGAACGCTTCGTGCTTGAGCTCCATCCGACCGGCCTCGACCTTGGAGAGATCGAGCACGTCGTTGACGAGGGCCAGGAGGTGCTCGCCACCGCGATGCACGTGCTCGATCCATTCGAGCGGCACCGTGACGGACTCGTCGACCGCCGGCTCGTGGCGCATGAGATCGCTGAACCCGAGGATCGCGCTGAGCGGCGTGCGGAGCTCATGGCTCATCGACGCCAGGAAGTCGCTCTTGGCGCGGCTCGCGGACCGTAGGGCCTCCACGGTCTCCGCGAGCCGAGCGGTCAGGCTCTCCTGCTCGGCGAGCATCGTCCGCCGCTCCGCGACGATCCCGGTCTGGATACCGAGCGTTGCCAGGAGATCGAGGTCGGACGCGTGGAAGAGGCTGCGATGCGATGACGCGATCACCAGCGACCGGCGGCCCCAGCTGTCCTCGCCGATCGGGATGACCGAGATGAACGCCGCCCCGACGGCCTCGCCAAATCGGCGGATCGGCTCGTTGGTCGTCAGTCGCGCCACCGGCAGCTCCGAGGCCTGGCCCCGCACCGCCCGATCCTGCCCGGTCTGCCCGATCGCGGCCCAGTCGACCGCGTCCGACGTGACGTCGAGGCCCTCGGCGGCCAGCAGGGTCGCCGACCCATCACCGTGGTCGTCGACGATCGCCACGGGACTCCCCGTGACCTCCGCCGCGAGGTGGGCGAAGCCTGCCCAGATGTCGTCGACGGGCAGACCCGCTCGGTCGAGCAGGTCGTGCTGGTAGCCGACCGTTGCGCCCGCCTGCCAGATGGAGCGGATCGCTCGCGGCGGGACGAACGCGACGAGGTACCCGGCACCGGCGATGACGATCATCAGGAGCGCGGCGGTGTTGGCGACGTCGCCGACCTCCGGGCCCAGCACGCCGACGCTGGTAGTGAACAGGCCCACAGCGAGGATCACGGTCGAGCCGGCGGCAAGCGCGAGACGGATCCGGCTCGGCCCGCGCCGTCGGCGGGCCGATGCTGCAAGGTAGGCCGCCGTCAGCAGCTCGATCAGCGCGAAGACGGTGAGCAGCGGGATCGCGGCCACACTGCCGGCGGAGCGGAGGGCGACGACGGGGACCAACGACAGGACCAGCACGACGGCGGCCCCGACGATCACTCGACCGGGGACAGGCCGGATCAGCGAGACGAGGTGGAGCGCGAAGATCGGTTGGAGGAAGACCAGCAACGCTGCGAGGATCGAGAGCAGCGCCGGTGGCGGACCGAGCGCCGCCCGCCACACCGCGATCAGCAGCAGGCAAAGGAACGGGCTGAACGTGAGCGCGACGTCGCGACTGACGGGATCGCGGCGGCGGGCGAAGTCGGCGATCGCCCCGACGAACACGGCCGTGAAGAGCACCTCGACGAGCACACTGAAGATCGCGTTGAGCGTCATCGGCGCTTGCTCGTGGTCGTGTCGGTTCGTGCGGCTGGCGAGGTCGCCGGGGGCGCTGCACCGGGCGCCGACTCGAGCGATTCGGCCGGTGCCGGGCGCGCCAGCAGGAACCCCTGGCCATACTCGACGCCCAGTCGCTGGAGACGGTCGCGCTCGCCCTCGGTCTCGACGCCCTCTGCGACGAGCCGGCAACCCGTCCGTTCGGCGAAATAGACGATCCCGGCGACGAGCGCCTGGCGAACATCATCGCGATCGATCTCGTGCACCAGGCCGATGTCGAGCTTCACGTAGTCGGGCCGGAGCTCGAGGATGTGCCGGAAGCTCGCGTAGCCCGACCCGGCGTCGTCGACGGCGAAGCCGACCGACGAGCCGAGCGTCTCGACCGCCAGCCGGAACTTCGCGTAGTCCTCGATCGCGACATGCTCGGTGATCTCGAGCACGATGCTGCGATCCCCGCGCCGCGCGAGCACGGCCCTCGGCCGGACCGGGTCGAGCAGGAACTCCGGGGAGACGTTGAGGCTCACCCAGCGGTCCGGTGGCAAGCCCTCGGCGGCACCGAGGGCGGCGTTCAGGGTCGCGGCCTCGAGCTCGATCCCGAGACCAACCGCCGCGGCGTCGGCGAACCGCCGGTCGGGCCGCGTGCCGTCACTGAACCTGGTGAGCGCCTCGTAGCCGATGACGTGGCCGGTGGACAGCTCGACGATCGGCTGGAAGACCGGCTGGAAGGTCCGGTCGACGAGGGTCGCTTCGATCTCCGCGCGAGTCAGACCTCGTCGCTGTCGCTCCTGGATCCCGGGGCCGAGCAGTGCCGCCGCAACGGCCGAGAACGACGTGAGGACCGGCAGGCGAGCGTTGAGGTAGTCGATCCCATCGTGGATCGAGGTGAGCGCGACGAGCGCGCCGAGCATCCCCTGGCTGCTGCCCATCGGCAGGATCGCCATGGCGGTCGGCATCTCGGCGGGGATCCGGCGCAGCACCGTGCCCAGCGCGGGCGCCCACGGTCCCACCCATGGCTCGCGCCGCTCGCGCCCGACGCGGTCGCGCCACTGGTCGACCAGCGGGCTGGGCAACGCCCGGTTCACGCCGATGCGGACATCCTGATCGCCGTCGAAGGCGAGCGGGACCGCTCGGCCGCCGGCATCGAGCGCGACGATCATCACCGACGAGAGTCCGGAGATCCGCTTGAGCTCGTTGCAGATCGCGTTGGCGGTCTCCTCCGACGAGTCGCGTGTCTCGAGGTCGGACAGCGCGCGGGCGACGTCGGCCCATTCGCGTTCCTTGTCGGCGAGATCCTCGCGGGCGACGTCCACCTGCTCGGTGAGGTCGACGTTGCGCTCGCGGAGCGCGCGATGCAGCGACCGGGTATGCAACAGGTTGCGGACGCGGAGCATGACCTCGCTCGCGTCGAACGGCTTGGTGATGTAGTCGTTCGCCCCAAGGTCGAGCGCCGCGCGCCGGGGTTCCGGGCTCGACTCGGCGGTGAGCACGATGATCGGCAGGTAGCCACGCTCCGAACGGCGGGGGTCGAGCCGGCGAAGGACCTCGAGCCCGTCGACCACGGGCATCCGCAGGTCGAGCAGGATCAGGTCGGGTTCCTGGACGTCGATCGCGTCGAGCAGGTCGCCGCCATCGGCGAACAGCTGGATGTTGGTGAGACCGCCGCGCCGCAGGATCGTCTCGAGCAGCGACCGGTTCGCCGCTACGTCATCGGCGACGTAGACGCGGCTCCCCGACATGTCGCGCAGCGGCATCGAGTCTGTCCCCCATTGGGCACGCCGTCCCACGGCGCGTCGTCGAACCCGCTGCCGTTGCCGGACGACCTTCTGGGCGAATCGACCCGGCAGCACGCTCCAGAGTGCGAGCACCCGGTGGTGCCTTCCAGCACCCGAAGGTCCCGAGCCGGGCTATGACCGTGCGTGCGGGCCGCCGCAGCGGTCAGGCGTCCGCCGCGGTGGCGTTCAGTGCACCACGTGCCCGAACAACAGCGCCACGCTCGTGACGATCCCGACGCCAACCACCGCAAAGGTCGTGGCCACGAAGGCGTCGATCGGACGGGCATCGAGCGCGGCGACCAGGCGCCTCGGGCGGCCGACGACGAGCATCGCGATACCGACGAGCAGCAGTCCCTCGCCGATGAGCGCCAGCGTCCCGACCTCGCCGATCTGCGTGACAGCGGTTTCCGGCCCGATCAGCAGCGGCTGCATCGCCAGCTGCGTGGCGGTCACACCGAGCGCGCCGATCGAGACCGCTGCGCCGAGCAGTGCGCCCCGGTACCCACGCCAAAGCCGAGGAACGGCCCAGACGCCCTGGAGGGGCGCGACGATCAGCGAGGCGACGCCGAGCGGGAGGAAGCCGAGGAGCTTGGCATCGATCACGGCGGGATGGGCCGTCGCGACCCCGATCGCGCACAGGAAGAGCACGGGGTCGGCTGCCGGAGAGGCCTCCTGGGCGTGCGCCCCGATCACCGAGACGTGGATCGCGGCGGTGCCCAACGACAGGGCACCGGCGATGACCGGGCCGTACGACCGAAACGCGACCCGTCGATCGGGATCACCGAACTGACCCCGTGCCTCGAGCCAGCGCGCAACGACGACGATCGGGACGAACGCCGCGATGACGCCGAGCGTCGCGAGGATCAGGGTCGACTGACCGTGCATCGCTCCCTCCCGGATCCACCCGCCCTGCTCGAAGGATACGCATCGAACTCGGCTCCCGGTGCTGGGGAGTGGCCGGGTCCGCCGACCCGGTGATACTGGGTCACGTCGGTGCCCCGCCTTGCGGCTATCCCCGGACGTCGGTACCCGGCCAACCACGATGCTCCGAGGGAGCATCCGCCGGCACCATCAGGTCGCGGATGGATGCACGCGACGAACGAGCGGTATAGGCACGTCGTCGGGACCTGAGGGCTCGCCAGGAGCGACCCGAGGCCGTGGGGCTCCCGGCAACCCGGACCATCGACTTCGCACGCCGGAACGATTGGACGCCGTGGGATTTGGCGTGACCGGGACCTGGGCGACTACCATGACAGATACGTCGGTGCCTCCAGAACGGGCCCTGGAGGAGCAAATGTCGATCGTCAGACCCGTCCGTATGTCCGTCACCCTCAACGGCGCCGGGGCAATGCCATGCGCCTGAGTGGTCGGACCCTGGCCGTACTCGGAGCGGCACTCGGGATCATCGTCGTGGTGGCGACCGATCAGATCGTGCCCGCCACCAGTCAATACCAGGCGCAGATGCGGCTGTGGCTCGCGGCGCGCGCCGCCGGGCTGACGGCCTACTTGCTGCTCACGGTCCTGGTGTCGCTCGGCTTGATCCTGAGCCACCCGGTGAACCAGTCGACGTGGCGCCTGTCGAAGCGCCTGTTCCCGTGGCACGAAAACCTGCTGATGTTCGTGGTCGCGTTCCTGGTGGCCCACATCGTCAGCCTCGTGCTCGACCCCTACGCCGGGGTCGGGATCGATGGCGCGCTGATCCCCGGGCTGTCGTCCTACCGCAGCGTGCCGGTCGCCCTCGGCACGCTCGGGCTGTATGCCCTGCTGATCAGCGGGCTCACCGCCCGCTACACCAAGCGATTGCCGACAGGTTGGTGGCTGAAGATCCACCGGGTCAGCCTGGTCGCGTGGGCGCTCGGGTGGAGCCATTCGATCCTCGCCGGGACCGACGCCGACGCATGGCGATGGGTCTACGTCTCGACTGGGGTGAGCGTCGTCCTCGCCGCCGCCTATCGATACTGGGTGGCCAAGAAGCGCCGCCCGACCTTCGCGACGAGCCTGCCGGGCGCGACTGCGTCTCCACCCACGCCGGTTCCGAGCAACGTGGACTCCGTCGCAGTCATCGCGACGGAGATCGCTCCAGCGTCAGGCCGGGAGCCCGCCACCGCCGAACCCCCACCGTCCCCAGAGCCCACGGCACTCGGGATCGCCCTGCTTCGGCCGACACCCGGCGCGCGGCCTGGCGGTTCGATCGCCGTGCCCACGTCGATCGGGGCGATCGATAGCCAGGCTCGTCAAGGAGAGGCCGTCCGATGATCCTCCGCGTCCGCCGGGGCCTCGTGATCGCTGGCGTCGTCGCCAGTCTCGTGCTCGGGCTCTTCTCGATCCGCATCGCCGCGCAACTCGCTGCTGCCGCGGCCCCTCCACCAGCTCCGCCCGTCTCGATCGAAGAGCTCCAGCGACAGCTGGCCGTGGAGCAGGCGCGGGCCGCGGCCCTCGAGCGTGACCTAGACGGGTTGCTCGGCCTGTCTGGCGACCTGACCCTCGCCCTGGCGAAGACCGGGGACCAGGTCAGCGCCGATGGCCTCACCGCGAAGCAGCTCCGCGATCGACTGAAGGCCGCTGAGGCCAAGCTCGCGAGCGTCTCATCGCTGCTCAAGAGAGCCAGAGCTCGACTCGCCGCCCTCCAACAGGCCGCGTCCAACGCCGGCTCGGGGGGCGGAGGTGGCGGATCGGGCGGGGGTGGCGGGGGTGGCGGGGGTGGAGGCGGCGGATCCGCCGCCACGCCGCGGCCTCCATCGGGCGGCATGTCGCTTGCGTTGAGCCTCGCCGGTGGCGGCGTGCGGGCGGACTGGACCGCGTGCAACGCGTCCGGGTTCGCCGGATATGCCCTCGTGCGATCGCGGGATGGCGAGATCCACTGGCCCGCTGAGGATGGCGAGACCGAGGTTGCACGAATCACGAGTCGAACCACGACCGTCGCCACCGACTCGACCGCGCCGTCGGGCTCCGTCTCGTATCGCGTGTTCTGCCTATACCGGCACGACAGCGATACGGAGGTCGCAACTGCGACCGCCGTGCGTCGGATCAGCGTGCCGTAGGAGTGACATGACCACCGAACCGAAAGCACCCGCCGCAAAGCGACGTCCAGACGAAAGCCCACGGCGGCCATACCACCTCGGCGTCGCGGTCGGGCTGTCGACGGCGACCTACGCGGTGGCCCTGGCCGCCGTCTCGTGCCTGCAGATCGCCGATGACCGGGCCCTGCTGTCGGAACGTGAGCCGATCCGTGAAGCGATCGACATCCTGGCCGACCATCACGAGAGCATGGTCGGGGCACTCGAGGCCGCTCGGGAGCAATACGAGCAGGCGACGAACGGGTACGGAGCGCTGACCGGGCAGGTCGCCGCCGTCCACCGTCGGATCGACCGACTGGGTCGCACCGTCAGCGTTCTCGAAGGTGTCGGCCTCAGGATCCCCGACCGGATCGACCTGCCGCCCGTTACGAAGGTCTCGGCGTCCCGACCGGCGCCTCGCGGTGCGGCCCCCGCACCGCCTCCGCCTGCAACGGACGGCAGCACCGGCGCATCGGGCGCCTAGCCTGTGCGGGCGATCGCTCGGGCCCCATCGTGGTGACGTACTGGCCACTGGATGCGTCAGCGGCCCCGTCGCTGGCCGAGCGGATCGTCGTCCGATACCAGCGCCTAGTGATGGCGTCGACCCTCCGCTTGACGGTGACGGGCTCGGCCGACTTGGACGAGATGGATGCCCGGGCGGCGTGGGAGGAGGTCTCGGCTGAATTCGATGCCGTCGACCTCGCGATGTCGCGCTTCCGTGACGACAGCGCTGTCACCCAGCTCAATCACCTGGCCGGCTCCGGGAGCGCGATCCCCGTGGAGCCTCGTCTCTATGCGGCGATCGCGACGACGCATCGAGCCTATCGCCGCACGGGCGGACGTTTCGATCCTCGCGTTCTCGCACGCCTCGACGAGCTCGGGTATCGCGGCGTT
Source organism: uncultured Chloroflexia bacterium (assembly GCA_963788235.1). Taxonomy (GTDB): domain Bacteria; phylum Chloroflexota; class Limnocylindria; order Limnocylindrales; family CSP1-4; genus SPCO01. Next base: position 820,005 of record CAWBFV010000008.1, read on the forward strand.
CCGGTAGCGGCTGGCTGGCTCACGCCGGATCGAGGACCGGAAGGCTGGTTGCAGCGCTGGCCGCGCCAGCGGCGAGTTCGGATCGAGCAGCCGATCGACCTCGGTGGGATCGGCAAGGGGCTCGCGCTTCGCTGGGCCTGGCGGCGGCTCAGCGATGCCCTGGGCCCGGACACTGCCGCGGGATGCCTGCTCGAGGCGGGCGGTGACGTCGTCGTCGGCGGCCCATCGCCGGGCGGTGGGCCGTGGTCGATCGGGATCGAGGATCCGCACGGGGGATCGGACCCGATCGCCGTCGTCGCGATCTCGTCCGGGTCGTTGTGCACGTCGTCGATCCGCGTGAACCAGTGGCGCGATGCCGACGGCCGGCGCGTCCATCACCTGATCGATCCCTTCACCGGCGAACCGGGTGGGGAAGGTCTGCTTGCCGTGACGGTGGCCGGTGCCGACCCGGCATGGTCCGAGGTCTGGACGAAGGCCCTGTTCCTGGCCGGTCGATCGGGCATCGCCGATCTTGCCCGGGGACACGGCTTGCCTGCGTGGTGGGTCGATGACGCGGGCGAGCTCTCGATGACCCCAGCCGGGCGGTCGATGACGATCTGGCCGTGACGCGACGGGGGACGGTTTAGAACACCCCGGCCACGAGCCCGATCACGAACAGCAGGTAGCCGAGGTAGAAGACCCCGCCGACCAGCAGGTGCCTGGCCTCCAGGCGCCCGCGACGCCAGCCCGGGATGAAGATCACGGCGGTGGCGATCAGCGCGATCGCGGCCGACGCGAACGCCGTGTACGACCCCTCGCCGATCACCCACGTGTCCGCGGCGAAGACGAGGCCGACGACCGTCGGGATCGCCGACTGGAAGACCATCGCCCCGGTGATGTTGCCGAGCGCGAGCGTGTCCTTGTTCTGGCGCACCCAGATGATCGAGTTGAACTTCTCGGGCAGCTCCGTGGCGATCGGCGCGATCACCAGCGCGAGCAGCACCTCGCTGACGCCGAGCTGGTGGGCGACGTCGTTGACGGCGTCGATGAAGAAGACCGCGCCAACGATGATCAGCCCGATCGAGGCCAGGACCTGCAGCGCGATCACCCGTAGACGAGGCTCATCCGGATCGGGCACCCGGGCGACTGGGTCGAGCCGATGCATCCGCAGCGGAGCGAGCTCGCCCGAGTGGTCGGGGGCGTCGCCCTCGAGGTGACCCTTGACGTACCACACGTACATCCCGATCAGGATCACCGCGATGACCCACCGGCCGACCGTCAGGTCGGCGGGCAGGAAGGCCGCCCCGATCGCGAGCCCGTAGGCGATGAAGAACGAGCGCAGGTCATGGACGAGCACGCCGGTGTCGACCGCGAGCGTGGTGCCCGTCGAGCGTCTGGCACGGAACGCCAGCACGCCGACACCGGTGACGAACATGGCCAGCGTCGAGAGCATGAACGGCGCCCCGAGGATGGCCCCGACACCGACCTCGTGGGAACCCTTCGCGGACCCGAAGATGATCGCGATGATCGGGATCAGCGTCTCGGGCAGCGCGGTCCCGACCGCCGCCAGCACCGACCCGACGGCGCCCTCGGCCAGCCCGAGTCGCCGACCAAGCCATTCGATCCCGTTCGTGAACAGCTCGGCGCCGAAGAGGATGACGAGGAGCGCGACGAGGAGGATCAGGACGTCGAGCAGCATCGTCTCGGCGGATACGGGGGGACCATGCCGTTCGAGGATGGCATATCCGAGCCGGTCGCGCGGTCAGGCGACCGTGGCGTCCTCGACGGGCGGTCGTGTCCGGCCCAGCCAGGCGACCAGCGGCAATGCCAGCATCGGCGCCTCGAGGATCGAGTAGAGCGCCCCGCCCCCGCGCGAGTTCAGGACCGTCGCGACCCAGTCGACCCACATCGTGCCGAAGGGCAGGCACAGCGCCGCGAACACGGCCAGCCCGAGCCACCACGAGCGGTCCCGGATGCCGAACAGCGCGAACGGGAAGAGGCTCGGCTTGAGCAGTGCGAACGGGGCCGCCCCCCGCCAGGCCGTCGCGATCGCCATCGCCGCGATGCACCAGATCACCGGGTTGCCGGTCCATACCTTCAGCGGGGTGGTCGGCCAGGCCAGACACAGCGCGATCAGCGGCCAGACCACGGGGCGCGGCCGGAGCCGCCAGATCGTCCACCCCGTGACCGCGGCCGGCACGAGCCACCACAGGGCATAGGCGACGACCGCGGGGAGCAGGGCGAGCGGGACGAACAGCCACAAGCCGACAGGGGGATACAGGATGTCGCCGGGGGTCACCTCGTACGGCCCGGCCAGCTGGCGCGGCACGTAGAAGGGCCCGCCGCTCCACCAGCGCGCGGCGGCGTCGCGATAGAGCGTCGCATCGACGCCGAGCGGCTGCTCGAGCGGGTGGGGGATCGCCAGCACGAACAACACCGGGACGAGGAACACCAGCGCCGACACCGCGAGCGCGACGCGTGGACGATCCAGGGCGCGGAAGGGCGCGGCGGCGAGCATCCGACGGATGGTAGTCCCCGCAGGGGTCGCGGCCGACGAGGGCTAGCCGGCCGGCTCCAGCGCGGGGAGGTCCTCGAAGACGTAGATCAGGCGGCGGCGCTTGCCCGTCGTCCCCTCGATGACCCGCGTGGGTACGACCGGGGCGAACCAAGACAACACGCGCTCCTCGGGGATCATGTGGTGGCAGTTGCGCGGGTCGTCCATCTGCCAGTCGATGGGCAGCGACAGGATCGCGTTCCGGGCGATGCGCCGCACTTCGCGGAACGCCTCCGGCTGGCGGTCCTTGAGGTGCTCGAAGACCTGGAGCGCGATGAACAGGTCGAAGGCCTTGTCCTCGAACGGCCAGGGCACGACGGTCGCGTCCTGGATCGTGATCGGCACGGTCGGATCGAGCTCCGGCCTCGCCTTGTAGTCCATGACGTGTGCCCCGGTGAGGATCGGCGCGACCGGCGCCCCGAGCTCCAGCGCCGTGCGGACATCGCGGTCCCGGATGATCAGGCCCGCCTGGGCGAGCGCAGCGGACATGTAGCCCCAACGCCCGCGGTAGTACGGGAACGCCCTCACCATGTCGTCGAAGGCGGCCCGCCCGATCGGCCGGATCGGCCGGCCCTTGAGATCGAGGCTCGCGAGGACCCGGTCGGGATCCCGCTCGACCCGCCCGACGACGTCGAGCAGGCGGTACCAGACGGGTCGCAGCCAGGGCCGCATCGGGCGCAGCCAGCGTTTGAGGGGGGTTACGGCGAGGTCCTCCGAGGGGCGTGACGGGCTGCGTCAGCCTACCTCAGGACAGCCTTGGCGGGACCTCATCGGGACTCGCCAGCGCGTCCAGCCGGGCCTGCAGGAAGACCCGCTCGGCGCGGTTGTCGGTCAGGTCCAACGCTCGTCGGTAGGCGACCACCGCCTCCGACCGCCGATCGAGCCGCCGCAGCAGGTCGGCACGGGCCGCGTGGAGGTACGGGTAGCCATCGAGCCGCCCGTCGGCGGCGATCGCGTCCATCATCGCCAGGCCGATCGCCGGTCCGTCGGCCATCGCCACCGCGGCCGCCAGGTTGAGCTCGATGACCGGCGATGGATCGAGCGCGACCAACCGTCGGTACAACCCGGCGATCTGGGCCCAGTCCGTCGCCGACCACGACGGCGCCTCGTCGTGCAGCGCCGCGATCGCGGCCTGGATCTGGTACTCGCCGACGCGCCCGAGCCGCAACGCCTCGCCGATCAGCGCCTGCCCCTCGGCGATCCGCTCGGCGTCCCAATGGGCCCGGTCCTGGTCCTCGAGGAGCACGAGCTCGCCGGCCGCCGTGGTCCGCGCTTCCCGGCGCGCGTCGTGGAGGAGCATCAGCGCGAGCAACCCCGTCGCTTCCGGCTCGTCGGGGAGCAGCGAGACCACGACCCGTGCCAGCCGGATCGCCTCGGCGCTCAGCTCGCGGCGGACGAGCGCGTCACCCGAGGAGGCGGAGTACCCCTCGTTGAACACGAGGTAGAGCACCTTCAGCACCCCACCGAGGCGCTCGGGCAGCACGTCCCGCGGCGGCACGCGATACGGGATCCCGGCGTCGCGGATCTTGCGCTTGGCCCGGACCAGTCGCTGCGCGAGCGTGGGCTCGGGGACCAGGAAGGCGCGCGCGATCTCGGGCGTCGTCAGTCCGCCGAGCGTCCGCAGCGTGAGGGCCACGCGGCCATCGAGCGGCAGCGCAGGATGGCAGCACGTGAAGATCAGCCGCAATCGGTCGTCACCGATCGATCCGTGGTCCTCGGTCGCACCCGGTTCCATGGCAGCCAGTCCTTCTTCGATGCGGGCGTCGCGTGCCAGCTCCTCGGTCTTGTCGCGGAGCCGTCGTCGGCGACGGAGTCGATCGATGGCTCGGTTGCGAGCGGTCGTCGTGATCCATGCGCCGGGGTTGGACGGGATCCCCCGCTCCGGCCAGATCTCGAGTGCCGCGATGAACGCGTCCTGGACGGCTTCCTCGGCGAGGTCGAAGTCGCCGAGGACGCGGATGAGCGTCGCGACCGCTCGGCCCTGCTCCTCGCGGAACAGGCGGTCGACGAGCTCGTGGGTAGCGGGGTTCGCGATCGTCAGTTCGCCGACGCGGCACCGGTCGACATCGAGGCCTCGGCAGCCTCGAAGTCCACGACCGGGCGGACCTCGATGGAGCCGTACCGGACCCCCGGGCATTGCCGAGCGAGGGCGAGCGCGGCATCGAGGTCGGGCGCCTCGATCAGGTAGAACCCGCCCAGTCCCTCCTTGGTCTCGGCGAACGGGCCGTCGGTGATGATCGTCTGGCCGTCCTGCTCGCGGATCGTGGTCGCGGTCGTCACCGGCCGCAGCGCCTCGCCCGCGATGAACGCTCCGGTGTCCTTGAGCATCGCCGTGTAGCCGTTGTACTGGCCGAGGATCTCGCCCAACACGGCGGGATCGGGCGGCTCGGGGGACGGGTTCGCGGTCTCCTCGTCGTAGATGAGGATCAGGTACTGCATGGGGCCACCTCCAGTGCGTGCACGCCGGCGGTCGCTGCCTGCCGGCCGTCATCTCCACGACGAACGGCTCCGCCCCGAATCGACACGGTCCGTCGTGCGGAATGTAGCGCGCCCGGCGATGGACGCCGGCCGGTATCGTGTCGGCATGGCGTCGCCGAAGGAGATCCTCGAGATCGGCGGTCGAGAGGTGACGATCTCGAACCCGCAGAAGGTGTACTTCCCCGACACGGGCTACACGAAGATGGACCTCGTCCAGTACTACCTCGCGGTCGCCGATGGCGCGCTGACCGGGGCCGGCGGCCGGCCGATGGCGTTGAAGCGGTTCGTCGACGGGATCACGAAGGAGCCGTTCTTCCAGAAGCGGGCCCCGGAGAACACGCCGGACTGGATCCGGACCGCCGAGCTGACGTTCCCCTCCGGTCGCACGGCGGATGAGATCGTGCTCGACGAGCCGGCCGCGCTGATCTGGGTCGTCAACCTCGGCTGCATCGATCTCAACCCGCATCCCGTGCGTGCCGACGACCTCGAGCATCCGGACGAGCTGCGCATCGATCTCGACCCGATCCCCGGCATCGAGTGGCCGCAGATCCGGGACGTGGCCATGACCTGTCGCGATGCGCTCGCCGACGTCGGTCTGGTCGGCTGGCCCAAGACGTCGGGCTCGCGCGGCATCCACATCAATGTCCGCATCGAGCGGCGCTGGACGTACCCGGAGGTCCGCCGGGCGGCGCTGGCGCTGGCGCGCGACGTCGAGGCGCGGATGCCGGGACGGGCGACATCCAAGTGGTGGAAGGAGGAGCGCCAGGGCGTGTTCCTCGACTACAACCAGAACGCGAAGGACCGAACGGTCGCGTCCGCCTATTCGGTCCGCCCGCTGCCCGACGCGCGGGTATCGACGCCGCTGTCGTGGGACGAGGTCCCCGAGGTCCGACCCGAGGCGTTCACGATCGCCACCGTCCCCGAGCGGTTCGCCACGATCGGCGATCCTGGCGCCGGGATCGACGACGCGATCGGATCGCTCGACGGGCTCCTCGAGCTCTCCGCGAAGCACGAGCGCGAGGGCGAGGGCGACGCGCCGTGGCCACCGAATTACGCCAAGCAGGCCGGCGAGCCGCCGCGCGTCCAGCCATCGCGCAAGCGGCGCCCCGACTCCGAGTACGAGCCTGGCCGTGGTGCAGCGGGTGGCCCACCGCCGGAGGTCGCGGCGGAGCGCGCGGCCGCGGTCAAGGCCGGCGATCGCAACGCCGGTCTGCCGACCGAGTGGGAGGGCTCACGACCGACCCCGACGGGCCGTCGCAAGACCTCGGTGCCGGTGATCGAGATCTCGCGAGCGGCCTCGAAGGCCGAGGCGCTCGAGGGGCTCGAGCGGTGGAAGACGCGGCACCCGACGGCGGCGGCGGCACTCCAGCCAGCGGACGTGCTGGTCGACGGGATGCGGGGACGCTCATCGCTCTGGTACCGGGTGCGAGTGAACCTGATCCACGTCCCGGAGGGCGAGCGACCGGCCCAGGAGCCCCTCGACCCCGACTACGACCCGTGGGCCGGCTTCGAGTGGCCGGACCGCTCCGGCCAGCTGGAACGCGCACCGCGCAAGCGATCGACGCCGAGTTGACGCCCGCGTGGCGTCAGCGGACTCAGGTCGGGCTGAGGCGCCGCCGCCGGCGACGCCGGCGGTCATCCTCGCCGACCCAGCGGCGGGCGATGGGGATCCAGGCAAGGCCGATGAGCGCCTCGACGGCGACGGCCAGCACCAGCAGCAGGCCGGGCACCGTTAGGACCAGTGCCGGGACCGCCCACTCGAACGACGCGAACGAGATCGAGCCAGGGTCGAGTTCGACCGTCGTGTCCTGATCCGATCCGGGGATCGAGAACGGTCCCGCGGTCGCCGGAGGCGGACTTGCTGACGGGCCGCTGCTCCCCGAGCCGGTCGCACCCCCGCCGGCACCCCCTCCGCCGGCACTCGACGTCGGCCCGGTGGTCGTCGCGGGCGCCGAGGTTGGAGTCGCGGACGCGGACGGACGCGCGGTCGCGCCCGGGGTCGGCGTCGCCGTGGGTCGCGCGGTCGGAACCAGGGTCGGCGTCGGCAGCGGCGGGATCGTCGGGACCGACGTCGGCAACGGCGGGATCGTCGGGACGATGGTGGGTGCCGGCGCCGTCGGGGTCGCGGTCGGCCGCGGTGTTGCCGTCGGTCGCGGTGTGGGGGTCGGTGCTGGCGTCGGCGTCGGCGTGGGTGCCGGCGTCGGTGTAGGCGTGGGCTTCGGGGTTGGTGCCGGTGTCGGGACAGGAGTCGGTGTCGGCGGAGGAGCAGTAACGGTGATCGTCACCGTGGCGGGGTCGGTGAGCAGGATGCCGAGGTTCAGGACCCGCGCCTCGTATCTGAAGGTGTCCGAGCCGACGTATCCCGCGTCTGGCTGATAGGTGAATCTGCCATTCGTGTTCAGGGTCACCGTGCCGTGGGCGGGGTTCGTCAGTTTGGCCGCGGTCTTGCCGATTCCTGTGTCATTGGCGAGCACGCCGGGCGCCGCAACCGATAGGACCCCATCCCCGACGACCGAGTAGGCGTCGTCATTTGCCGTCACTAACGGGCCGGCGCTGGTGGCGGGAGCCATCAACGTCCCAAGGATCATCGCGGCGGCAACGACCATGCCGCCTCGTCGGACGTGTCTCATGCGACTTGCCGACCGGCGAGCCACAGCGACCGCACCTGCGTCGCCTGCCCTGGGAGTGGCGGGTCGGCGTCGTGCTCGATCCCCTCGATGAATGCGATCGCGAGCGCTTCGTCAAGCTGCGTGCCGGCCGCGTCGCCCAGCCGGACGAGGGCCTCGCGAATGTCGAGGGCCTTGCGATACGGCCGAGTCGTCGTCATCGCCGAGAACGCGTCGGCGACCGCAAGGATCCGGGCGATGGTGGGGATCTCCTCGCCCGCGAGGTGGTCGAGATAGCCCTGGCCGTCCCATCGTTCGTGGTGGTGCCGGATGCCGGCGCGGACCGCGGTGATGTCGGGCAGGTCGCGGACGATCATGTCGCCGAGCGCGACGTGTTGCTGGACCGCTGCGAGTTCGGACTCGCTCAGGCGTCCCGGCTTGCGCAGGATGTGGTCCGGGATGCCGATCTTGCCGACGTCGTGCAGCAGGCCGGCCACGTTCAGCGTCGCGATCTCGTCGGCGGGGAGCCCGATCCGACGGGCCAGGAAGGTGGCGTACCGCGCGACGTCCTCTGAGTGCCGCTTCGTGTACCGATCCTTCGTGTCGACGGCGATCACGAGGCCCTGGAGGATGTCGAAGCTGGAGCTCGACTGGGTTTCGCCGGCGGTGGCCTCGGATGCGTTGCGCACCGTGTCGCCGCCGCTGGCCTTGGCCTCCTCCAGCACGCGCGCGGCAACGGCCAGCAACGCGGTCACCGAGTTGGCGTGATCGGGGAACGTCGCGAGCCCGGCACTGACGGTGATCGGCAGGCGCTCGGTCTCGGCGAACCGCAGGCTCTGGTCGACGAGCCCGTTGCGCAGTCGCTCGACGACCGGCTCGAGGTGGGCCACGGCGTTGCGCGACGCGATCAGCAGGAACTCGTCCGGGCCGTAGCGGCCCATCTCCATGCCGTCGGCAAGCTGCGCGGCGAGCGTGTCGGCGACCGCGAGCAGCGCTTCGTCGCCGGCCTCGTGGCCATGGTTGTCGTTCAGCAGCCGGAAGTTGTCGATGTCGATGAGCGCGATACCGATCGGCCGGACGTCGTCACGTCCGCGCTCGATCTCGTCGGCTAGCAGCCCCACGAGCGCGCCATGGTTCAACGTCTCGGTCAGCGGGTCGCGTCGCGTCGACTCGAGCAGCGCGGTGGTCTGCCGGGTCAGGCGCGCTTGCGCCGAGCGGAAGACCAGGTACATCAGCCCCGCAGCGATCAGGGCCGCCACGAGCGTGACGATGACGATCTCGCGGCGCATCTGGTCGAGTCGTTCGAGGATGGGCACCGCGTCGCGCCAGATCCCGATCACGCCGAGGACGTTGCCGTCGACCCGCAACGGCAGGAACTCGCGCAGGATCGTGGGCGATGCCAGCGCCCCGGGACCGGCCGCGGCGTCGGCTGCCGTTCCGATCGCCGCCTGGGCCTCGCCACTGCGCGCCACGTCGAACTCCGGCGATGCCGGGCCGCGAACCTCGCGGAGACCGGCCTCGCTGGCGGCCACGATCGTCCCGTCGGGGCGGCGGAGCTCGACGCGCAGGATCTCGCGGGGCCGGGGCAACGCCGCCAGCTGGGCCTCCAGCCGGGCGAGATCGTCGCCGGTGGGTGGCGTCCCCTGCGACAGGTCCGCGGGCCGGATGTAGGCGTTCGCGAAGGCCCGGATCGTCGCGGCGTCGCTGCCGACGAGGCTGGTCAGCGTCGCCGACTGGAAGTGCGCGCCGACGAGCGCGGACTGTGCGGCCGCGGCCGTGCCCACGATGGCCAGGAATGCCCCGTAGACCAGGATGAGGAGCAGCGGACGTGGCGGCCGACTGCGGGTGCCGAACAAGCTTGAACCAGGCCTCGCATACGTGGCGTCCCCGATGCCCCGACTCTATGGGGGCGGATGGCGTCGGCCCCATGGGACGATGGTCCTGGTTCGTGCGGGATCGATGCACTCGTGGGGCATCGACGCACCGCGGATCAGGCGGTCGCGGTGGCTCCGGGCACCGACGACGCGCGCCGGTCGTACAGCACGATCCGCCAGAAGAAGGTCTGCGCCTCGCTTCGGACGCCCAGACCCTCCCTGGCGACCAGCGAGTCGACGAGGCGGTTGGGGTGGGCGTACGCGCGGTAGCCCAGGCCGCGCAACCGGAACCAGAGGTTCTCGAGCCGCGCGCCGAGCCGGATGAACCAGCGGTCGCGCGGGAGGACGAGCGCATACATCGCGCGGGCACGTGACGCGGACTCGCGGACCAGCGACGTGACGTCGGGATAACAGCAGATCACCCGATCCAGCGTGACGATGTCGGCCACGTCGATCGACGACGCCCTCGAGACGAAATCGCCATCGACGAACTCGAGCCGATCGATCTGGCCGCGTCGGCGCGCCTCGTCGCGGGCGGCCGCGAGCGACGGCGCCGACGCATCGACGAGCGTTGCATGGCCGACGCCGTCCCGAACCAGCTCGTGGTCGATGACCCCGATGCCCGCCCCGATGTCCAGGAGCGTCCCGCCGCGGACTCCGGCGGCGCGCACCATGTCGAGCAGCAGCTTGGTCGTCTTGTCGGGTCCGTGCTCGCGGTATCGCGCGAGGTCCCCATCGGCGTTCCGCCGGTCGAAGATCTCGAACCCGCGATCGCAGCCGCAGCCGTCCATCAGCCGAAGATCGCCTCGAGCTCGAAGGGCACGGTGGTCTCGAGCTGGTCGTACCGGCAGTCCGCGGGCGGCTTGTCGGGACGCCAGCGCTTGAACGTCGTGGCGTGGCGGAACCGGTTGCCCTGCAGGTGGTCGTAGGCGACCTCGACGACGCGCTCGGCGCGGAGCGGCTCCCACGACAGGTCCTTGCCACGGTTCCAGCGCGACGTCGCACCGGGCAGGCGCTGGCCGGAGGCTTCCGCGTCGCCCCAGCCCGCCCATTCGGCCCACTCCCGCCACGGGTGGCCCTCGACCGCGTTCTTGCGCAGCGGGGCGAGCTCCTGCGCGAGCGCCTCGCGGCGATCCCAGGAGAACGACGACGTGATGCCGACGTGGTTGAGCTTGCCGGCGTCGTCGAAGAGACCCAGCAGCAACGACCCGACGTGCGTGCCCGGACCGTTCTTGTGCCAGCGGAACCCGGCGACCACGCAGTCGGCGGTGCGCTGGTGCTTGATCTTGAGCATCGCGCGCTTGCCCGGGTTGGTATGGCGCGTCGAGCCGCTTGGCGACGACGCCGTCGAGACCGGCCCCTTCGAAGCGATCGAACCAGTCAGCCGCCATCGCCCGGTCGTGCGTGGCCGGCGTCAGGTGGACCGGTGGCTTCGCGCGGCCGAGAACGCCTTCCAGTCGCGCGCGCCGCTCGCCCTGGGGGACCTCCCGGAGGTCCTCGTCGCCGAGCCCGAGCAGGTCCCAGGCGACGAAGCTCGCCGGCGACTCGGCGGCCAGCATCTTCACGCGTGACGCCGCCGGGTGGATTCGCAGCAGCAGCGCCTCGAAATCGAGCGCGCCGTCACGCGCGATCACGACCTCGCCGTCGACGACGCAGCGGCTTGGCAGCGCGGCGCGCAACGGATCGGCGAGCTCGGGGAAATAGCGGTCCAGCGGCTTGAGGTCGCGCGACTGCGTGTAGACCTCGTCGCCGTCGCGGAACACGATCGCGCGGAACCCGTCCCACTTCGGCTCGAAGAGCCAGCCATCGCCCTCGGGGAGGGCATCCGAGGCCTTCGCGAGCATCGGCTCGACGGGTGGATCGAAGGGGAAGGCCATCCCCGAGAGTGTAGGTCAGCCGATCAGCGCACGGTCTCCAGCGCGGCCCGCGCGCGCTCCCGGCCGAGGTTCCAGGCGAACGGGCTCTGGAGCCCGGGGTCTGACCGGAGCTCAGCGCGGCGAGCGAGCAGGAGCCTGCGCACGTCGACCGCGTCGTGGGCGGGCAGCCGGGGCAGCGCAGCGACGATGGCCGGGATGGCGTCATCCGGCAGCACGCCGAGGTAGTCGGCGTCGAGCGACGCGTGACCTCCGGGCGGCACCAGGCTCGGATCGATGACCCGCTCCAGGTTGCGCTCCGCGACGAACGCGGGCGGAGCGAGCACGTTCAGGCCGATCAGTGCGACGACCCCGATGACCGCCATCGCATGGCCGAGCCAGCGCGTCCGATCGCTCAGCAAGAACGCCGCCATCGTGGCGAGCGTGGCGGCCAGCGCGGCGATCGATACGGCGACGTACAGGCGCAGCTCGGTCCAGCCGTAGGCGTCCTGGTAGAGCTGCAACCTGAGCGCGGCGGAGGCCAGCACGAGCAGCGTCAAGGCGATGAGCCCGCTCGCCAGGACCAGATACGCGCGGGATCGCGCGATGACCGTGTACTCGAGCGCGACGAGGATCCCGCCCGACAGCGCCGCCGCCGCCACGAGCTCGAAGTAGCCGCGTCGCGCATACGAGCTGTACGTCATCCCCGCGGCAGCGAGCGTGTCCAGCCCACCGAACAGGTAGGCCAGCTGCAGACCGACGAACAAGCCCACGATGAGATCCACGCCCACGAGCACGACCAGGGCCTCGGTCGTCCCGAGGATCCGGACTGAGGCGACCCGTGCCGGCGCCGCGGCACCGAGCGATGCACCTTCGACCGCGGGCAACCCCTCGGCGGCGACCATGAGCAGGCCGGCGACCAGCCACGTCAACCCGATGATCACCAGGACCCGCCCTGGCAGGTCGCCCAGATCGATGCGGAGCCCGAGCAGCGCGTCCATGTCGCGCTGGAAGATCGGGTCGGCCGAGGCGAACAGTACGGCCAGGATCACGACCAGCGGCACCGCCAGGAACAGGCCGCGGAGCAGCGCGCCTCCCCACGACGGGATGGCTCGGGGCGTCTGCCGTGCTGGCGGTCGCGCGGCTCCGAGGACCTCGACCAACCCGACGATCACCTTGGCCGTGACCGAGAACGCGATCATCACGATCACGCTGATCGACCGCCGCGTGACCGCCAGACCGGAGAACGCCGCGAGCGACGCGCCGGTGAACGCCGCGGCTCCGATCAGATCGAGCAGCCAGACGAACGGGTCCGCTCGAACGGCGATGCTGAGCGCGAGCGTCAGCGCGACGATCGGCAGCCACGCATCGATGGGATCGGGTGCCCGTCCCGGACGCCGCACGACCCAGCCCAGTCCGAGCACGATGGCAGTCATCAGGAACACGTTGATCCCGGGTGCCGGACCGTCGAGCATCAGGTCGCCGACGACGCCGGCGCACAGGGCAAGGATCAGCAACAGCCGCGCGGCCGCGCGTGGATCGGGACGCTGCATGTGGGCAACCTCGTAGGAGATCCGCGCGACGGGCTGAACGGGCACGGCCGTGCGGTTGGACGGATGGGGAACCGCCCGAGGTGACGGCGCGTCCGCCGGATGCCGCGGGAGCCCAGTCGGCTCACCCGTTCGGCACGGAGGTCGAGACGATGCGAATCACCCGTCCATCGATCGCCCTGGGGGCGTTCCTCGTGATCACGATCGCGGCACTGGTCGCGTGCGGCGGCAGCGCGGCCCGTGCTCCCGTCCTGTCCACCGTCGGCAACGCCGTCGACGACTCGGCGTATGGCGGTGGGCAGGGCGCAGCGAGCGCTGCCGCCAGTGCTGCCCCGGTGGCGCAGCAACCGGGCTCCGCCCCCGGTCCCGCTGATGGAGTCGGCGCCCTGATCGACGACGCCAAGATCGTCCGCACCGGTTCGATCGACGTCGAGGTCAAGGACCTCACCACGGCGCTCCGCACGGCTCGCGACGGGATCCGGGCCATGGGCGGCTACATCGGCGCCTCGCAGACGAAGGGCGGCGACGAGGATCCCTTCGCGACGGTCACGTACCGCGTCCCGGTCGACCGCTGGGAGGACGCGCTCGATCTGTTGCGCGGCCTGTCCGGCCAGACCACGAAGATCCTCAACGAGCAGACCGAGGCGGTAGAAGTCACGAGCGCCGTCGTGGACCTCGAGGCCCGGATCAAGAACCTCCGCGCCAGCGAGGCCGCGCTGCAGGCGATCTCCGCCCGAGCGGCACGCGTTTCGGACGTGCTCGAGGTCGAGGCCCAGCTGACGAACGTGCGGGGCCAGATCGAGCAGCTCTCGGCGCAGCTCAAGGAGCTCAACGACCGGTCGTCATTCGCGACGCTCACGGCGACACTCCGGGTCCCGGTCGTCGCGGTCCAGGCCGCGGCCGAGCGGTGGGAACCGGCGCGTGTGGCCGACCAGGCGAGCGCCAGCCTCGTGGACATCCTGCAGAGCCTGACCACGGCCGGGATCTGGTTCGTGATCGTCTGGCTGCCGATCCTGCTGGTCCTCGGCGGGCTGACGGCGTTGATCGTCTGGGTCCTGCGACGGATCGGCGTGATCCGCCGCGGCGCCACGTCGGCGGGCGACCTCCCGGCGGCGTCATAGCAGCGGTGGTCGGCATGGCACGATGGCGCCATGACCGACCAGGCCGAGCGATACGACCGGATCGCGGCCGGCTATGAGCGTTGGTGGGCGCCGGTGCTCGCACCGAGCGCCCTCCGACTGCTCGACTGGCTCGACGAGGAGGTCGGTTCCGGGGCGATCGACCTCGTCGATGTCGGAGTCGGTACCGGCAACCTGACGATCCCGGCGCTCGCGCGCTGGCCGACGGTGCGGATCGCCGGGGTCGACCCGTCGCGCGAGATGATCGGTGCCGTCGAGGTCCTCGTCGACGAGCGCCTCCCCGGCGCGGCAGACCGGTTCGACGGCCACGTCGCGTTCGCCGCCGAGATGCCGTTCCCCGATGCATCGTTCGATGCCGCGATGTCGTCCTTCGTCCTCCAGCTCGTCCCGAGCCGGGCCAAGGCGCTGCGCGAGGTCCGGCGCGTGCTGCGGCCGGGTGGCCGCTTCGCCTTCGTCACGTGGCTCGTCGACGAGCGGGCGTTCGCGCCCGACAGGGTCTTCGACACGCTACTCGACGAATTCGGGTTCGAGAACGAGGTGGACCCGCCCAGATCCGGGGATATCCCCTCGCTGGAGCGTGCCGCCTCCGAGATGCGCCGCGCCGGCTTTCGCGACGTCGTCGCTTCATCGGCCGAGCTGGACTACGCGTTCACCGTCGAGAGCTACATCGCGTTCCTCACCGAGTTCGACGAGGAGACGCTGTTCGAGGAGATGGGCCGGTCGGAACGCCATCGATTCCTGGCGCGCTTCCGCGAGCGCCTGATGGCCCTCGATCCCGACGAGCTCCACTTCCGCGTGCCGATCGTCTACGCGGCCGGTCGACGCCCTCCCCATCGAGGGCGGACCGGCCGCTAGACGACCTTGTCGTCGGGAAGCGCCTCCGCGAACTCGGTTCCGAGTCGGGCGGCGTCGTAGGCCTTGCCGACCAGGTGGTGGTAGGGCACGCCGCTGAACTGGTGGTGCGAGCGGGTCGGGAAATCGGCGGACGGATCCCATTCGCGGCGCTGCAGCTCGATGTAGCCCTCTTCCTGGCGCTCGGCCATCGCCGAGAGCAGGGTGGACAGGCCGTGGCCGTTGGCGTGCTGGCCGCCGAGCGTGATGAAGATGAACCCGACGCCCATGTCGCCGAGCTCCGCGAAGGTCATCGGCTGCGGATCGTTGAACCACTTGAACGAGCTCGAGTAGTTGAACGCGAACCGCGCCTCCGGGAACCGCTTCCGGATCTCGGTCGTGAACGTCTCGACGGGCTCGCGGTCGGCGGTCGGGAATTCGCACCAGAGCAGGTCCGGGATACCGCTGTCGAGATAGCGCAAGCCGCGGTCGATCGCGAGGTCCATGCCGCGCTCGGACTGCGGGTGCGTCGATCGCTGACAGCCCGTCGGTCCGGGCGATCACGACGAACTCCGGGTTGCCGAGGTCGTCGGCGACGGCGCGCATCATCCGCAGCTTGCCGATCATCTCGGTCGCGGACACGAGCGCCTTGCCGCCGATGTGGCCGCAGCGCTTGGGCAGCACCTGGTCCTCGAGGTGGGCGGCCGCGACGCCGGCGGTGACGTACAGCTCGGTCGTCCGCTGGACGTTGAAGATGTTCCCGTAGCCCGCGTCCATGTCGACGATGACCGGCGGGATGTCGAGGTGCCGGGGCGGCACGCCCTTCTCGGGATCTCCCACGGCGGCCGTCAGCTGGTACTTGCGCAGGGCGGCGACGGTCCGGCGGGCGCCGTCGGCGATCTCCGGGCCGCTGTAAAGATCCATGTCGGTCGTGCCGAGGTGGCCGATCGCGAACGAGTAGCCCGAGAAGTACACGGCCTTGAAGCCGTGGTGCATGACGAGCTGTGCGCCGAACGGGTCGTAGACGCCCGGTCCGAACAGGTAGGGCTCGGTCCGCAGGAGCTCGCGCATCCGCACCGAGGGATGCGTCCAGCGGCTGACCGGCACCTGGAAGCCGACGGGGAGGAGCGGCGTCGGGGCGAGCGCTGGGCGGTCGCTGGGATACGACCGGGTCGGGGTCTTGGCGGGGGCGAGGGCGGTCATCGTCGTCGACCTACTCGTTCGCGTGGTCGCGTTCGCAGAAGTCGGGGCACGCACAGTCCGCCATCAATGCGGTCGGCCGGACGTGGGGGCTCGGCTGGCCCTGGCTTGCGTCGCGTCGGTGGGGGAGGCTCGGCTCGACGACCGGGGATCCGTCGAACGCGATGAGCTCGACCCGTGCAGGAGCCGCCTCGTCGACGCCGAGGATCCACGTGCGCGACGGCAGCATGGCGTCGCGGAAATCGATGGTGATCCGGGTCGGGATCGCGGTGGGGCCCATGGTTTGCTCCTCCTGCACGCCGTCGTGGAAGGCGGCGAGGTCGACAGCCTAGGCCCCAGCGGTTCCATCAGTCCAATCGAATGATGTGATGTGATGCATCAGCGCTGCCTATACCTGAGGTAGCATCCCGGGATGCTGCTCAGTCAGGTGGAGGGGTTCCTCGAGACCGCCAGGCATCGCAACCTGAGCCGTGCCGCCGAGGGGCTGCACGTGTCGCAGCCGGCGCTGACGGCCCGGATCCAGGCGCTCGAAGCGGAGCTCGGGACGCCGTTGTTCGTGCGCGGCCGCCACGGGATGGACCTGACCGACGCGGGCCGGGCGTTCCTGCCGTACGCCGAGCGGGCGCTGGCCGCGCTCGATGCCGGGGCGAGCCTCCTCACCGAGCTCGGTCGCGGCGGGACCGGTGAGCTGGTGATCGGCGCGGCGCCCGCGGTCAGCACCTACGTGCTGCCATCGCTGCTGGTGCGGTTCACGCGGCGCTTTCCGGCGGTCCGGCTGGTGGTCCGCACCGGGCATTCGGAGGAGATCCTCGAGATGGCCCTCCGCCGCGAGATCGATCTCGGGTTGGTGCGTGAGCTCCAGCACCCCGACATCGAGAGCGTCCGCCTGTACGACGATGAGCTGGTGCTCGTCGCGGCCGGCAGCCACCGGTTCGGTGAGCGCGCGACGGTCGGGCTGCACGAGCTGGCGGAGGCGCGGCTGATCCTGTTCGACCGGACGTCGAGCTACTACGAGCTCACCAACGCATTCTTTCGGGAGGCCGGGATCGCGCCGAGCGGCGTGATGGAGCTCGACAACATCGACGCGGCGAAGCAGATGGTCGGCCAGGGGCTCGGCATCGCGCTGCTGCCCCACACGTCGGTCGCCGCCGAGCTGGCCGACGGCCGCCTGCGGGCGATCGACATCGAGGGAGCGGCGCCCATCCGGCGGCGGATGGTCGCGATCCGGCGGCGGGACATCGGCCCCGCGGCGGGCCCGGTGCAGGCCTTCCTCGACATCCTCGGCGAGGTCGACGACGTGCTGCCCGGAGCGCCCGCTCACCGGGCATAGAACGGCGGCCGGCGTCTGCCGGCCGCCGAGGGTCGCCGTCGACGATCAGGTCGCCGGCGTTGTGGTGCTCGGGGTCGGCTGGGCCGACTGTCCACCGCCGGATCCGGACGAGCCGCCGGAGCCGCTCGAGCCGTTGCCGTCGTTCGGGCACGGCTGGCCGTTGTGGCCCTGCCGCTGGGTGCCGCCGTTCGGCGTCGTCGTCGAGCCGCCCGAGGACGGATCGGTCGTCGACGGAGCGGCGCTCGCCGATGGTTCGGGGCTGGCCGCGAAGACGATCGCGACGCCGCCCGTGACCAGCAGCGCTGCCGCCATGCCGGCGGTCAGGATCGCTCGACGGAACCCGTTCGGGTTCGCGGCGACCGTCTGGTGGTGAGGATTGGTGCGGGCGGCGCCGCTTCGGCGCCGATCCGCTGGTCTTCCCAGGTCATATGGACTCCTTGTTCGGGGTTGGTTTGGGGGCTCGCGTCATGGGATCTGCGCCATCGCCACCTCGTTCCGGGCATCGCGGTCCCGGCTCATGGGAACCGGTTGAACCAATGGGCAGCCAGCCCGGCGCCGGCCACCATCAGCGCGAGCCCGGCGGCCGCGAACCACTGCGTGACCTCGCGGGTCTCGTCGGTCGTCCCGACGCGCGAGCCGAGGCTCTGGTAGATCGCCTGGAGATCGCTCGCGGTCGGTGCCTGGAAGGACCGGCCGCCGGTCGTCTCGGCGATCGCCGCGAGCGTGTCCGTGTCGGGTGGCACCTCGACGCGATGGGTGACGCCGAATTCGTCCTGGACCGAGACGACCCCGTCCGCGGTGCCGAGGGCGATCGTGTAGACCGGCATCCCGGCGGCGGCCGCTTCGGCGGCGGCCTCGGCCGGCTCGAGCCGACCGGTCGAGTTCGAGCCGTCGGACAACAGGACCGTCGCGACGAGCGGTGGCTCGGCAGGGTCCGTCGAGCCCGACGCTGACGGCGCGGGCGAGGCGGATGGGTCCGGCGACGTGGCTGGCGACGCGCCGGGCGTGCTCGGGCTCGGCGATGCGGCACCGGTCGGGTCGATGACGCTGCGGGCGATCTGCAACGACGTGTCGATCGCGTCACCGAGCGCGGTCCCGCCGTTCGGCTGCAGCGCGTCCAGTGCCGCATGGATCTCGGCTCGATCGGTCGTCGGTGCGACGGCGACCTGCGCGCTCGTGCCGAACGTCACGAGCCCGATCCGGAACGTGGCCGGCAGCTGGTCGACGAACGTCGAGGCGGCCTGTCGAGCGCTGTCGAGCCGGGTCGGTGCGACGTCGGTCGCCATCATCGAGCCCGACACGTCCATCGCCAGGACGATCGTGGCGTCCTCGCGCGGGACCGCGAGGACCGCAGACGGCCGGGCCAGCGCGAGCACCAGTGCGGCCATCGCGACCACGTAGAGCGCGGGTGGGACGTGTCGCCGCCAGGCCGGGGCCCCCGGGACGAGGTTGGCGAGCAGGTCGACGTTCGTGAACCGCACGACGTACCGACCGCGCCGCCGTTGGATGAAGAGGTAGATCGCGATCGCGACCGGCACCGCGATGAGCCCGATCAGGAACGCTGGTTCGGCGAAGGTCATGAGGCTCTCCCGAGGATCCGGAGCTGGCCGGCGAGATCGCGCAGCCAGTCATTCGAGGTGGACAGCACGACGTGCCCGGCGCCTGCCCGGCGCAGCTCACCGGCGAGCGACAACCGCTCGGCCGTCGCCGCGGTCCGGAACCGGTCGCGGAGGGTTCGCGACGACGTGTCGACGCGGACCTGCCGGCCGGTCTCGGCATCGATGAGCGTCAGCTCGCCGACGTCCGGCAGGTCGGCCTCCCGCGGGTCGTCGATCTCGACCGCGAGCACCTGGTGGCGCGTCGCGACGGCCGCGAGGGGTCGGAGCCAATCGCGCGGCCCCCGGAAGTCGGAGGCGATGACGACGAGCCCGCCGCGACGCGCGGCGGCAGCGATGAACCGGAGGGACGCCGAGAGGTCGTCCGGGCCGGCGACAGGGGCCGGCTTGGTCGGTAGCGGAGCGGCGGATGCTCGCTCGGCAACCAGGAGTGTGGCCAGCAGCCCGTCGCGACCGACGACCGGCTTGATCCGCCGGTCAGCGGATCCACCGAACGTCACGATGCCGAGTCGATTGCCGCGCTGCGTCGCGAGGTGGCCGACGGCGATCGCAACGCCCTCGGCGACGTCGGCCTTGCGGCGCAGCGCGGTCCCGAACGTCATCGATGGCGACGTATCGAGCAGCAGCCACGTCGTCAGGGCGCGCTCCGGGACGTGGACGCGGACATGCGGGACCGTCGTCCGCGCGCGTCACGTTCCAGTCGATCCGACGGACGTCGTCACCCGGCTGGTAGGGCCGGACCTGTGCCAGCTCCAGGCCTCCGCCGAGGTCGTGCGCACGGAACTCCCCGGGGATCAGCCCGTGGATCCGACGGCCGACCGTGAGATCGAGGGCCCGGAGCAGTCCCTCCGGGGTCGGGCCCGGACCGGGCCGTTCCTTCGGTCGGGGCGCGGTCATGCCGTCTGCTCCGTCGCGACGAGCTGGGGGACCGGCACGGCCGGCAGCACCCGGTCGAGGATCATGTCCGGCGACACCTCCTCGGCGAGGGCCGCGAAGCTCGGCACGATCCGGTGGCGCAGCACGTCCCGCGCGAGATCGACGACGTCGGCCGGCAGCACGTAGCGGCGGCCGCGAACGACCGCGAGGGCCCGTGCGGCGTGGATGAGGTTGATCGATCCGCGCGGACTCGCGCCATAGGCGACGAACGGCTTGACGCCGGGCAGCCCGACACTCGCGGGCTCGCGCGTCGCGCGCGTCAGGGCGACGGCGTAGTCGATCACGGCGCGATCGACATAGACGCGCTCGGTGAGGGCCTGCAGCGACGCGAGCATGTCGGCCGTGAGCAGCGGAACGAGCTCGGCCGACGGGCGCAGCGAGCGCTCGACGACGACCGCCTCCTCGCCGGCGTTCGGGTAGTCGATCCGGACCTTCATCATGAAGCGGTCGACCTGCGCCTCGGGCAGCGGGTACGTGCCTTCGGACTCGATCGGGTTCTGCGTGGCCATCACCAGGAATGGCCGAGGGACCGGGAACGTCTCGGGCCCGATCGTGACCTGGCGCTCCTGCATGACCTCGAGCAGCGCCGACTGGACCTTGGCGGGCGCGCGGTTGATCTCGTCGGCCAGCAGGAAGTTGCAGAACACCGGCCCGAGCTCGGTGTCGAACGAGCCGCGATCCGGGCGGTAGATCCGCGTGCCCACGAGGTCGGCAGGCACGAGGTCCGGGGTGAACTGGATGCGCCGGAAGGACGACTCGAGCACTTCGGCGAGCGTCTTGACGGTCAGCGTCTTGGCGAGCCCCGGGACGCCTTCGAGGAGGAGATGGCCGCCGGCGAGGAGCGCGACGAGCACGCGCTCGAGCATCGCGTCCTGGCCGACGATGACCCGCCGGATCTCGAAGAGGACGGCCTCGCTGGTCGTACGACCGTCGACGGCGTCGGAGACAGGGGTGAGCGCACGCGGTTCGTTCATGGGAGCCCTCACGGGACCCGTGGGCTCGGGAACCGTCGCTATCGGGTGGTGGATGTCCCTCCGTTCCGAGGGATGCTCCGAACCACGCCTGAGAGCGTCATGAGACGGCGTTCAGCGCCGAGGCCGGGCCGCGGAAACCCGGGGCGCCGAGGGCCCGACCGAGAACCCCTGGAGCCTTAGCCTCGCTGTTGACTGACACGCGACAGATACAGGTCGAGGCCTTCTCCGAGGTTCTCTTCACGACTTGGCGTCGACTGCCACGCGACAAAGATGGTCGTAGGGACTGGTTTGGGCGCTTTGGAGCGCTATCTGTCGACTGCCATGCGACAAACAGGGTCGTAGGGACTGGTTTGGGCGCTTTGGACCGCTATCTGTCGACTGCCATGCGACAAACAGGGCTCAAACCGTGATCCCGCTCGTCGACCCTGACCGCCGCGCAATTCGAGCGGCGAGGAGCTACTCCTCCCCGCTCGCCTCCGAGCCGGCGTCGCCACCGGACTCGGCCGCACCTTCGGCGGCCTCGCCCTCGGCAGCCTCGCCTTCCTCGCCCTCGCCCTCTTCGACGACGGGCTCCTCCTCGATCTCGATGCGCGGCGCCTGGACCTTGGCCACGATCTCGTCGGGGTCGGTCAACAGGGTCACGTCCGAGGGGATGTCGAGGTCGCGGACGTAGATCGCGGCGTCGAAGTCGATCAGCGATTCGATGTTGTACTCGATCGACTGGGGCAGGTGGTCCGGCAGCGCCTTGACCCGGACCGTCTCGCTCGGGTGCAACAGCGTGCCGCCCAGCTGCTCGATCGCGTGGGAC
Source organism: uncultured Chloroflexia bacterium (assembly GCA_963788235.1). Classification (GTDB taxonomy): domain Bacteria; phylum Chloroflexota; class Limnocylindria; order Limnocylindrales; family CSP1-4; genus SPCO01. Next base: position 841,733 of record CAWBFV010000008.1, read on the forward strand.
TCACCGCTCGAGACCAGCGGCACGTCGACGGTCAGCTCCTCGGTCATGCGCACGAGGAACAGGTCCGCGTGGAGCGGGCGCCGATTGACGGGGTGGATCTGGACGTCGTGGATCAGGACCGGCTGGGCCGCCTTGCCATCGACCGACAAGTCGACGAGCGCGTTCTGGCCGATGCGCTTGCGCAGCACGTCGAACTCGTGGCTGTCGACCGTCACGTTGCTCGAGTCGACGCCGTGCCCGTACACGACGGCGGGGAGCTGGCCGGTCTTGCGCAGGCGCGCGACGGCCTTGCCGGTGATCTCGCGGTGCTGGGCGGCCAGCGTCGGACGGGCGGTTGCCATGTCGGTGTTCGACCTCGGAGCGTCGGTGTCAACGGATGATGATGTCGGGCTGCGACTCGCCGGCGGGGCCGGTGTGGCGAGGCGCCCGAAGCGGCCCGTAGGGTACCACGAGTCGCGCACGGGCCCCGCCGCTCGGGCGCGGTTGCCAGGCCGACTCCCTTGCGGGCCCGATCGGGCGCACGGGAGTAGCATCCCGGCGTGGCCGCCACGATCCTGATCGTCGAAGACGAGTATGCCGTCGCCCGCGGCATCCAGTACGCGCTCCAGCAGGAGGGCTACGACGTCGGCGTCGCGCGGTCCGGCGAGGAGGGCCTCGAGATCGCGACGCGCGAGGCACCCGATCTCGTCGTCCTCGACGTGCGCCTGCCCGGCATCGACGGCTTCGAGGTCCTGCGGCGTATCCGCGCCGCGAGCGCGAAGATGCCGATCCTCGTCCTGACCGCCCGCGACGACGAGGTCGACAAGGTGATCGGGCTCGAGCTCGGCGCCGACGACTACCTGACCAAGCCGTACAGCCTGCGCGAGCTCCTGAGCCGGATCAAGGCGCTCCTGCGGCGGTCCTACGGCGATCTCGCCGACGCCGCCGGCGGGCGCGTGCTGCGCCACCGCGACCTGGTCATCGACCTCGAGCGTCGGCGCGTCCAGCGCGGCAGCCGGCGCATCAGCCTGACGCCGACCGAGTTCGAGATCCTGCGCCACCTCGCGTCGCGGCCCGGGCGCGTCTATACCCGCTCCGAGCTGCTCGAGCTGCTCCGCGACTATGAGGCGCTCGACCAGGACGAGAAGACGATCAACGTCCACGTCAGCCACCTGCGAGAGAAGATCGAGGACGACCCGGCGACGCCGGCGTTCGTCCTGACCGTCCGTGGCGTCGGCTACGCCTTCGCGGAGCGGTGATCCGCTGGTGTTCCGCCGCCCCTGGCGACGCCGCCTCCGCAAGATCCTGCCGAGGTCCCTCCAGGCCCGACTGACCCTCGCGTTCGTCGCGGTCATCGCCCTGCTGCTGGGCCTCGCGTCGTTCCTCGTCCTCAACCGGCTCGACGATTACTTCTCGCGCCAGCAGGAGACCGATCTCGGCCGAGCGCTACAAGACCGTCGTTGCCTTCGTGGGGGCGGTCACGCAGCGAGCGGCCGGAGACAACCCGGTCATCGATGTGGACGGGACGCGCCAACATCGACGTGCGTTCGGGCGTTGTCCGATGAAGCCACCCGCAGCCTGATCGCCGATCGGACGGCGCAGGCCGATGTCATCGTCACGTTCGGGCAAACGGTGTCGGACGGCGAGGGGACCCGCTTCGTCGCCGGCGCAGAACGGCATGGTGTTCCTCCATCGGACGGCGCCGCCGCAGCCGGGCCAGACGCGGGAGCGAACATCCGAGACCGAGTTCTTCGCCGGCGGCCCGCTGGGTGCGCGCTATACCGTCCAGGTCACGCTGGCCGACCCGTACACGTACCGCGCGACCGCGATCGCGAACGTGACCGGGCTGCTGCTGGCGATCGGCCTGTTCGCGCTCGGGGTCGCGGTCGTCGTATCCGCCGCGCTCGCCCGCCGCTTCACCAACCCGATCCGCCAGCTGACCGATGCCTCACGCGCCCTGGCCGAGGGCGATCTCACGGTGCGCGTGCCGGCCGCCCAACTGCGAGCGGGCTCATCGGAGCTCGGCGAGCTGGCTGTCCAGTTCAACACGATGGCCGATCGTCTCGAGGAGAGCGTCGAGCTGAGCCGGCGAGACCGCGATCGAAGCCGCGACTTCCTCGCGGACGTGTCGCACGAGCTCCGGACGCCGCTCGCGGCACTGCGGACCTTCAACCAGCTGCTCCTGGAGCGCGCCGGCGAGGATCCCGAGGCCCGCATCGGAGTTCCTCGAGTCGAGTGCCAGCCAGATCGAACGCCTCGACTGGCTCGCCCAGAACCTGCTCGAGCTCTCGAAGCTCGACTCAGGGCTGGTCCTGCTCGACTTGCGGCCCGACGACCTCCGGGCCGCCGTCGAATCGGCCGCGCATCAGCACGACGCGCTGGCCAAGCGACGCGGGGTCAAGGTGGAGCTCGATCTGCCCAGCGCCCCGATCCGGATCCGCCACGATCCGCCGCGCATCGGCCAGGTCGTCGCCAACCTCGTCGGCAATGCCGTCAAGTTCACGCCGAAGGGAGGCGTCGTGCGCATCTCGGCCGAAGCGGAGCCGGATGGTGCGCGCATCGATGTGGCGGACACGGGCGTAGGCATCGACGCCGCGGAGCTGCCGCGCATCTTCGAACGCTTCTACCGCGGTTCCCGGGCGAACGAGGCCCGTGGGTCCGGCAGCGGTCTCGGGCTGGCCATCGTGCGCTCGATCGTCGATATGCACGGTGGCACCGTGACGGTCGAGAGCGGGCTCGACACCGGCAGCCGCTTCACGGTCCGCCTGCCGCTCGACCCTCGCCGCGTGGCCGGGACCCCGGCTGCAGCGCGCGCGGACGTCGCGAGCGCCGCAGAAGGCTCCGAGCGGATCGCCGCGGCTGTCGGGCCAACCTCAGAAGCATCTCAGGATGCCGAGCGCAACGTGACGGAAACTTCATCGTCCGACTCGCCACAGGTGAATCCGGCCTCGGCACCCTAGACCGTATCGATCTTCGGTCCACCAGGCCGCTCACCGGCCGGACTCCCACAAAGGACTGCACCTGATGTCCGACGACAATCAACCTGCCGATCACGACGCGACGAAGCGTCACGACATCCCCGCCGAGCCGACACGGACGCCGTTCGTTCGAGCCGCGGGCGAGGCCTCCCCACCGCCAACCAGCCAGCCGCCCGCGGCCACGCCGCAGCCGGGCGATCTGGGCCAGGACGTCGAGCGCTACTCGCCGCCGCCCGAGCCGCGACCCGAGTGGTCGCGTCATGCCGAAACGCCGGCCGCCAGCGCCCCGACCCCGGAGCGCTGGTACGAACCGGCCACCGCCGCGGCCACGACCCCGGTCGGAGCGGCCACCGTCCATCCCTCCACGAGCCGACGCGGCGGTGCCGGCACCGTGCTCGGTGCGGCGCTGCTGTCGGCGGTCCTCGCCTCGGGTGGCACGGTCCTCGCGCTGAACGCGACCGGGTCCCTGAGTCGAGCGACGTTGACGCCGACGCGACCGACCGGCACGACCGTCGGCGCGAACAACCAGCCGGTCACGATCGACGAGTCGTCGGCGACCATCGACGTCGCCGCCGCGGTCAGCCCGGCGGTCGTGCGCATCACGTCGAACGGACAGGTCGACACGTCGCAGGGCGTCATCCCCTCGACCGGGGTCGGCTCCGGCGTCATCTACGACGCCGGCGGCTGGATCCTGACCAATCGCCACGTCATCGAGGGCAGCAACACGCTGCGGGTCCAGCTCAACGACGGTCGCGTCTTCGACGGGACGGTCTACGGCATCGATACCCTGACGGACCTCGCGATCGTGAAGATCAACGCGAGCGACCTCACCGCCGCCAAGATCGGTGACTCGAGCGCGCTCAAGGTCGGCCAGCTCGTCGTCGCCATCGGCAGCCCGCTCGGGACCTACACGAACTCCGTGACCAGCGGGATCGTGTCCGCCAAGGGCCGGTCGATCACCACCGACGGCAACCAGAACCTCAACAACCTGATCCAGACCGACGCTGCGATCAACCCCGGCAACTCGGGCGGCCCGCTGCTCGACGCCGGTGGCGACGTAGTCGGGATCAACACCGCGATCGCGGCGGACTCGAACGGCATCGGCTTCGCGATCCCGATCGACATCGCCCGCCCGATCATGCAGCAGGCCGTCGCGGGCAAGAAGCTCGCGCGACCGTACATGGGCGTGATCTACCGGTCGATCGACCGCCAGTTCGCGACCGACGAGAAGCTGCCCGTCAACGACGGCGCGCTCGTGATCCCGGGTGGCGCGGGTGGCGGCGGGGCGAGCCCGGCCGTCGTGCCCGGCGGCCCGGCCGACAAGGCCGGCGTCAAGCAGGGCGACATCATCGTCAAGGTCAACGGCCAGGCGATCGATGGCGACCATCCGCTCGATGCGACGCTGAGCGAGTTCTCGCCCGGCGACACCGTGACCGTCGACCTGCTCCGCAACGGTCAGACCGTCACCGTGCAGATCACGCTGGGGACTCGACCCTCGAACCCGTAGCGCTTCGCGAGCCGATTGGCCCCGCCCGCACCTAGCGGGCGGGGCGGCGGCGCCAGATCTCGACCGCGGCGTGGTCGAGCGGGCCGCCCAGCTGCACCTTCGGCTTGCGAACCCGGACGCCGACTTCCTGCACGTCGAACGCCACGAGCACCTCGTGGCTGATCGCCTCGGCGATCGCCTCGAGGAGACGGAACGAGGTCGACTCCACGATCTGGCGGGCGATCTCGTACACCCGCCCGTAGTCGACGGTCTTGGTCAGGTCGTCGTCGACGCCGGCCGGCTGCAGGTTCATCACCAGCTCGACGTCCACCTCGAACGGCTGAGTCGTGAGCAGCTCGTGCTCGTAGTAGCCGTGGCGGCCCTCGAACTGCATGTTCGCGAGGACGATCCGGTCGCTCAGGCTCGGTCTCCCGTGTTCGCTGACGGCTCGGGCTCGGCGCGCCACCGCCCGCGGACGATCGCATCGCTGACGCGCGCCGCGCGGACGTTGGGCTGGACGTCGTGGACCCGAACGATATCCGCCCCGGCGGCGATGCCGAGCGCAGTCGTGGCGAGCGTGCCCTCGAGGCGCTCCTCGGCCGGCAGGTCGAGGATCCGCCCGATCGTCGATTTGCGCGACGTGCCGAGCAGGATCGGGCAGCCGAGCACCTTGAGCGCAGCCAGGTGGCGCAGCACGAGGACGTTGTGGTCCGCGGTCTTCCCGAAGCCGATGCCCGGGTCGACGATCAGGTCGTGGGCCGGCACGCCGGCGCGCTCGGCCCGACCGAGCGCGCGAGCCAGGTCCTCGACGACCTCCTGGACGACGTCGTCATAAGCCGCGACCTCGCGGTTGTGCATGACGATCAGCGGCACGCCGGTCGCCGCGGCGAGCTCCGACATGCCCCCGTCCGGGCCGGTGCCCCAGATGTCGTTGAGCAGGGTCGCGCCGGCGGCGAGGGCCGCCTCGGCGACCGCGGTCTTCGTGGTGTCGATGCTGATCGGCGTGTCCGGCAGTGCGTCGTGGATCGCGGCCAGCACGGGTATGACGCGGCCGATCTCCTCGGCGGTATCGATCGGGGCATGGCCGGGCCGCGTGCTCTCCCCGCCGACGTCGAGCAGGTCGGCGCCCTCGGCGACCATGCGTCGTGCCTGGTCGAGCGCCGCTCCGACCGGATCGAGCGCGCCTCCGGCCGCCGCGCCTCGGATCAGGCCGTCGCCCGAGAACGAATCCGGCGTGACGTTGAGGATGCCCATGACGTAGGTCCGGGCGCCCCACTCGAAGGTCCGCGGCCCGATCCGGGTCGCCCCGGGTGCCTGCTCGGTGGTTGGATCGTCGATCGGTCGGAAGGTCATGGGCTCGGGTCACGCAGCTCCGGATCGTCCACGAGGTGGGCGCGGACGGCGCCGACAAGATAGAGCGAGCCGGCCACCACTGCCGGGCCTCCGGCCGACGCGGATCTTGAGAGGGCGGCGTCCACGGCATCGATCGGATCGCTCCGGACCTCGACCGCTGCGAGGGTCGGCACGCGTGCACGCCAGCGCGCGGCCAGGTCATCGGCCGGCAGCGCGCGCGCCGCGTGTACGGACGTCGCGATCACCGTCGCGCCGCGGATCGCGGTCGACGCGGCCAGTGCGTCGATGACCCCGTCGACGTCCTTGTCGGCCATCGACGCCGCGACGAGGGTCACCGGACCGGGGGCCAGGAACGGTCGCAGGTCGTCGAGCGCGTCCGCCAGCGAGGCCGCTCCGGCCGGGTTGTGCGCTCCGTCGAGCAGGACCTCGACGCCATCGATGTCGAGCAGCTCCAGGCGGCCGGGCCACGTCGCCGTCGCGTACCCGGCGCGTCGGGCGGCGTCGTCCGCCGTGGCGATCCCCGCGGCCTCCAACGCGTCGAGTGTCGCGTCGGCGACCGCCGCATTGGCGGCCTGGTGCCGGCCGCGGAGCCCGACCCGTGTCGTCCCGAGCCGTGGAAGGTCGACATCGATCCCGTCGCGATCCCAGCCGAGCACGGGCGGGGGCGTGACCTCGGCGAGCGGCACGCCGAGGCGCCGGGCGCGTCGGCGGATGACGGCCAGTCCGTCGCCATCCGCACCCGTCACCGCGAGATCGCCCCGCTCGATGATCGCGGCCTTCTCCTTCGCGATCGCCGGGATCGTCGTGCCGAGGCGATCCATGTGGTCGAGCGCCACGTTGGTCACGACCGCGACACCGCCGTCCCAGGCATGGGTCGCATCAAGCCGCCCACCGAGGCCGACCTCGACGAGCGCGACATCGAGGTCCGATTCGGCGAAGTGCCGGAAGACCACGGCCGTCAACAGCTCGAACTCGGTGGGCTCGCCGTGCCGCCGGGCGACCCGATCGGCAGCGGCCAGCACAGCCTGGACGTGCCGCGTGAAGTCCTCGACGCCGATCGGGTGGCCGTCGATCAAGATGCGCTCGCGGTAGGTGACCAGGTGCGGCTTGGGGGTCTCGCCGACACGCAGGCCGGCGTTGCGAAGCGCGCTGGCGGCCAATGCGAGCACGCTGCCCTTGCCGTTGGTGCCCGCGACGAGGGCCCCACGGACCGCGAGCTGCGGGTCGCCCAGCGCATGCAGGAGCGCCCTCGTCCGCCCCAGCCCCAGGCGGATGCCGAAGCGCCCTCGCGCGGCCAGTGCCGCGAGCGCGGCGTGGTACTCGGACGATGACGCGGGCCCGCTCGTCACTCGCGGGTCAGCTCGTCCTCGTAGAAGACGCACTGGTTGAACCGCGGGGTGAGGCACACGTCGTTGACGTAGCCTTGGTCGAGGTGGACGCCGCCACGCAGCTGACAGCGCGACACGTTGGTGTCCTGGCGGATGAGCGCCTTGAGGAGGTGCGGGGCCTGGATGGGGATCGCCCCGCGCGAGCCGGTCATGTAGAAGTGCGGACAGACGTTGCGCCGCAGGTTCGGGAGGCCGAACCCGGCCCGCGGTCCGAGTGGCATGGTCACGGCCGCAGCCGGCCTGGCCGCCAGCGGCGAGGGCGTGACCCGCGCGATCGGCCCGAGCCCGAAGGCGGGCCGCCCGGCCGTCGTGGGACCGGTCGACCGACTCGGCGACGACCCGGGGCGTGCCGATTGACCCGGTCCCTGGCGACTGATCGGTCGTCCTGTCCGTGGATCGCGGGCCTGCACGCATCCTCCCCTGGCTGCGGCGCGCACTCACAACTGCACGCGCCGACCGGGGCAGAGTACAACGCACCGGTCGCCTCCGACATGTGACGGCAACCTGGTCGGGGCTCCGCGGGCAAACCCCGTTTGCGGCGAACGCGCGGCGGCGTGCGACAATCGGCGCCGATGGCGACTCGGCGCGGTACGCGCCCCAACCACGTTCGACCCCGCCCCCCGTCCGGCGGCCGATCCGCTCCCGTCAAGGCCCAGCGCAGAGCGCCGGCACCGGGTCGCCTGTCGACCCACGGTCCGATGCGCAGCGAGCCGCGAGATCCCGCTCGTCGGGCGGCTCGCGCTCGGGGTCGGTGTCCTGGCGGTCGCGGTGCTGGTCCTGTACGTGGGAGCCGGGGGCGTCGGGTTCCTCGCTGGGACGCTCGGGAACACCGTGACGTCCTTCGTGCAAGGGGTGACCGCGACACCGATCCCCTCCCCGACGCCCGTGACCGTGGCCGATGCGCCGTCGATCGAATCGCCGTCCGAGCCGTATACCAACCAGGGGCAGGTCGACCTCGTCGTGACCGTGCCACAGCGGCTTGCGGGCAACCCCGACTACCGCGTGCGGGTCTATCTCGCGCTCAAGGACCAGACGCCCGCCCCGGTCGACGAGAAGCCGCTGGCGTCGACCGCGCGGATGATCATCCCGGTCGCGCTCACCAACGGCATCAACGACTTCAGCGTCACGCTCGTCGGGCCGGCCGGCGAGTCGGAGCAATCGCCGCTCGCCCGCTGGATCCTCGACAAGAACCCGCCGGGCATCAAGCTGAGCTCGCCGAAGGACGGCGCCGAGATCAACCGCAAGGCCGTGAGCCTCGACGGGCGCACGCAGGCGCGCTCGACGATCCTCGTGCGCAACCAGAAGACCGGCGAATCGATCAGCGGCACGGCGGCAGCAGACGGGACCTTCTCGCTCAGCGTCCCGATCACCAATGGCAGCAACCTGATCCACATCGCGATCACCGATCCGGCGGGGAACGACAACGCCCTCGATCTCACGGTGCGCCGCGGCTCGGGCAAGCTGCGCGCCTCGATCAGCTCGTCGGTCTACTCGATCGGCCAGAAGGATCTGCCGATGGACGTGCGGCTGACGGTGCTTGTCGACGATCCCGACGGCTCGCCGCTCGCCAATGCCCGGGTGACGTTCACGCTGAGCATCCCGGGCATCCGCACCATCACCGGTGACGCGACCACCGATCAGAACGGACAGGCGGTCTTCACGACCAAGATCCCCAAGGGTGCCAGCCGAGGGAGTGGCAGCGCGGCTGTCCTCGTCCGCACCGACGAGTTCGGGCGCACGACCGACGAGACGCTGATCACGATCAAGAAGTAGGGCGCTGCGTCCGGCGATCGGCGCTGACGCGGGTCGACAGCGCGAAGCGTCGCAGCTACCATCCGCGCATGCCGATGTGGCGGTGTCCGCATTGCGGGACCCCCCAGGCCGAGACGGCCAGGTGCTGGGTCTGTCACCGCTCCTCTACCGCCTGCGGCACGTGCCGGCACTTCCGCCGATCCGTCGCGGCCCAGCTCGGCTACTGCGGCCTCGACCGGACACGGCAACCACTGACCGGGACGGAGATCCGCGGCTGTTGGGAAGCACGGCCGGCCGGGGAAGCGATCCCCGTCGCCCCGCTGACGATCGGGCCGGCCCAGACCGCCTCCGAACCCCATGCGCTCGAGTTCGTGGAAGTCCGTTCCGGGGCGACCATGGGAGACTCGGATGTCGGCGCTCCGGACACGACACCGGTCGAGGTGGCACCGGCGGCGGTCGCACCCACCGGCGAACCCGGCTGGAGCCTCTGGGGCGACCCCGAGCGCTGACTCAGGACGGCGTCGGGGTCGGCTCGGGCGGGGGCGTCGGTGTCGGGGTCGGCGTGGGAGTCGGCGGGGGCGTCGGGACCGGAGTCGGGGTCGGCGTGGGCACCGGGGTCGGTGTCGGCGTGGGGGTCGGCGTGGGCGTCGGCTCAGGACCCTTCGAGATCGTGTAGTCGACCGGCGTTTCCTTCGCCACGACGACACCCGGGGCGGGGCTCTGGGTGACGACGAGCCCGAGTGGCACCACCGGGTCGAACGCCTCGGTCTTGACGCCCGGGACCAACCCGGCCCGCACGATCTCCTGGACCGCCTGTGCCTCGGTCCTGTTGCGCAGGTCGGGCATCGGCACCTGCTGCAGACCCTGGGCGACCGTCACTCGAATGGTCGAGCCCGGGTCGACCAGCGTGTCTTTCGGCGGTTGCTGGTCGATGATCGTCCCGACCGGCTGGTCCGAGGGCGCGTCGACCGACTCGAGCTTGAGCCCGAGTCCGTCCGCCTCCTGCGTCGCATCGGCCAGCAGCTTGCCCACGAGCTCCGGGACGGCCACCTTCGCCGCCGGTGCGGCGCCAGGGGTCGACAGCAGCTGGAAGACGAGGAACGCGATCGCGGCGAGCAGCAGGATCGCCCCGAGGCCGGCCAGCCAGACCAGTGGGCTGGTGCCCTCCTCGCCCTCGTCGACGTCGTCCTCGATGCGAGGGCGCGGGCGGGGACGCGGGCGATCGGCCGTCCGGCGCGATGGCGGCCCGTCGTCGCCGGACGCATAGGCATCGGGCGGGTAGGCATTGACGTTCGGGTTCGAGCGCGCGATCCCGGAGCTTGCCGGGACACGACCGACCGCGGTACCGCCGCCGAGCCCGGCAGCGCCGGCGCCGATACCGGCCCCGGCTCCGGCTCCGGCCGCCGCGGCCAGCCCGGGTGCTCCGGCGGCGCCCGCTGCCGTTCGGGACGTCTCGAGGGCGTCGGCCATCGACGCTGCTGACGCGAAGCGATCGATCGGGCTCGACGCCAGCGCCTTGCGCGTGATCGCGGCGAGGTCCGGTGGCACCGAAGGGCGGGCGACGACCGGGTCCGGCACGGGACCCGACAGCCGGGCGAGCGCGACGCTCGCGGCGCTGTCGCCTTCCCACGGCCGGGTGCCGGTGAGCATCTCGTACAGCACGATCCCGAGCGAATAGATGTCGGACTCGTTGGTCGAGGTCTCGCCGCGCGCCTGCTCCGGGCTGAAGTAGTGCACGGATCCCAAGGTGGTACCGGGCAACGTCATCTGCGCCTCGGCGACGGCGCGCGCGATCCCGAAGTCGACGACCTTGACCCGCCCGTCCCGACCGATCAGGACGTTCCCGGGCTTCACGTCGCGGTGGACGATCCCACGGGCATGAGCGGCGGCGAGCGCCCGGGCCACGGCCGCCGCGATGCGCGCGGCCTGGGCCGGTGGCAACGGGCCGGTCCGGCGAAGGATCGTCGCGAGGTCCTCGCCATCGATGAGCTCCATCACGATGTACGGCCCGGATGGATCCTCGCCGTAGTCGTACACGCTGACCACGTTGGGGTGGTTCAGCGACGCGGCGTTCTGCGCCTCCTGGCGGAAGCGCGACGAGAAGTCAGGATCTCGCAGGTACTCCGGGCGGAGTAGCTTGATGGCGACGTCGCGGCCGAGCTGGGTATCGACTGCCCGGAAGATCGTGGCCATGCCGCCCTCGCCGAGCAGCTCGACGAGCCGATATCGGCCACCAAGGATCGTCCCGATCTCCGCCAAACGTGCCCCTCGACGTACAAACGCGCGCCCCGACGTGTGGCGCGCTCCCGGCGGCATGGTACCCCACGCCCCCGGGGCGACCCCTCAGAGCTGCAGGCCGGAGAGGTAGGCGCGGAACTCGCGCGCGAGCTCGGGACGCTGCAGGGCGAGCTCGACGGAGGCCTTCAGCCAACCCATCGTCGTGCCGGCGTCGTAGCGCGTGCCCTCGAACTCGTAGGCGAAGACCTGCTGCTCCTCCATCAGCGCCTGGATCGCGTCGGTGAGCTGGATCTCGCCACCCGCGCCGCGCTGGGTCTGCTCGAGCTTGTCGAAGATCTTGGGCGTGAGCACGTAGCGTCCGATGATCGCGAGGTTCGACGGCGCGTCGGCCGGGTCGGGCTTTTCGACCAGACGGGTGACCCTGTGCAGCCGCCCGTGATCGAGCGGGTCGCCGCTGGGCTCCGAGGCGATCACGCCGTAGCGACTCGTCTCCTCGCGCGGGACCTCCATGACGGCCACGACCGAGCTGTGCGTCTGCTGGTAGGCGTGGATGAGCTGGCCGACGCACGGCCGATCGCCCACGACCACGTCATCGGGAAGGATGACCGCGAACGGCTCGTGGCCGATCAGGTCCTTGGCCATCAGCACGGCGTGCCCAAGGCCGAGCTGCTCCTTCTGGCGGACGTACGCCACCTGGGCCAGGTCGCTGATGTGGCGCACCTGGCGGAGCATCTCGATGTCGCCCTTCTCCTCGAGCAGGTGCTCGAGCTCGTAGGAGAGATCGAAGTGATCCTCGATCGCCCGCTTCTGGCTCGAGGTGACGATGATGACCTGCTCGATGCCCGCGGCGACCGCTTCCTCGACCGCGTATTGGATGATCGGCTTGTCGACCAGCGGCAGCATTTCCTTGGGCTGCGCCTTGGTGGCTGGCAGGAAGCGGGTGCCCCAGCCCGCGGCGGGGAAAACGGCCTTTCGAACGCGCATCGAACCTCTACGGAAGGACGGGGTGGGTCGAGGCAGTCTAGCACCGGGCCCGTTCAGGACCCCTCGCGAGCGGGTCTCCATGAAGCGACGGACGACCGCGTTGAAGGCCGCCGGCCGGTCGAGATTCACGAGGTGGCCGGCGCCCCGCAGCCGGACGCGGCGAGCGTCCCGAGCGACCCTCGCGAAGGCCGGTGCACCGAGCCGGAACAGGACGTCCAGCTCGCCGTTGACGATCAGGACGGGGCCCGGATACGCGGCCAGCCGCGGGATGAATCGCTCGCCGACGAGCGCCCGCAGCGCGGCCGAGCCGCCGCTCGGCTGGACGCCGTCGGCGAGGATCGGGTCGACGATCGCGGGGGCGTAGCGGGCCCGCAGCAGCCACCGGTCGAGACGGGCAAGGCCGCGTCCGGCCAGGCGGTCGACCGCCCAGGCCAGGGCGAGATACGGACGGCCGCGAAGGCCGACCGGCTCCTGCGTCGCCCCGGCCAGCACGAGCCCACGGATCCGCTCCGGCGCCCGCGCCGCGAGGTCCATGGCGACGTACCCGCCGAGCGACAACCCGACGACCACCGCGCGTCCACCGGCCGCCTCGACGATCACCCGCTCGAGCTCGTCGGCGGCGGCCCGCACGGTGAACGGACGGTCGCCGAGCGCGCCGTGCCCCGGCAGGTCCATGGCGATCACCCGGTACGTGTCGGCGAGGTCCGCCATCTGCGGCGACCAGGACGAGCGAGTTAGCCACGTGCCGTGGACGAAGACGATCGCCGGGCCGTCCGGCGGCCCGGCGACGTCGTAGGTCGATTCGACCGCGCTCCCGCGCGTCACCCGGTCCGGTCCAGGCCGTGCTGGACGGCCAGCAGTGCGGCCTGGGTCCGGCTGGCAAGTCCGAGCTTGGCCAGGATGTTCGAGACGTGGGTGCGCGCGGTGCGTTCGGTGATCCCGAGGGCATCGGCGACCGCCCGGTTCGACAGGCCGCGAGCGACGCAGGCCAGCACATCGCGCTCGCGCGCGGTCAGGCTCGCGAGCCCGCCATCGGGGTCGCTGGGCGTCGACCCGGGCCGGCGCGCATGCGACGGGCGACGACCCCGGCGACCGCCGGGTCCAGGTGGACCTCGCCTGCCGCCGCCGCCCGGATCGCGGCCGCGAGCTCGTCCGCCTCGGCGTCCTTGAGCAGGAACCCGGCGGCCCCGGCCTCGAGCGCCGCGACCACACGCGCCTCCTCGACGAAGCTCGTGAGCGCGATGACCTGCACGTCGGGCAGCTCGGCTCGGATCCGCGCCGTGGCTTCGATGCCATCGATGCCCGGCATCATCAGGTCCATCACCACGATGTCGGGCCGGAGCGCCGCTGCCTGGTCGATCGCCTCGGCGCCGTCGGCCGCCTCGCCGACGATCGCGATGTCGTCGTGCAGCTCAAGGAAGTCGCGCATCCCGCGGCGGACCATCGCGTGATCGTCGACGAGGAGGACCCGGATCGGCGAGGCGGGCATGCGTCGGGCGGTGGTTACGGCCCGCCGGGGACCACGAGCGGGCCGGCGTCATCGGCCGCACCGACCGATCGCGCGCGCCCGGTCCGCTGGACCAGCACCGCCGCACCGAGGATCGCGATGGCCCCGACGATCTGGATCGGCACGAGCCGTTCGGCCAGCAGCCACGCCGCGAGCGCGACACCGACGACCGGCTCGAACAGCATCACGATCCCGGCCCGGGTGCCACCGATCAGCCGGATCCCGACCAGGAACGCGAGGGACGGGATGGCCGCCGCGACGATGCCCGTGAACACGAGCAACGGCAGCACGCTCGGCGTCCGGAACGGGAACAGCAGCGAATCGAGGCCACTGGCGACGAGCGCGACCGCAACGGCCCCGATGCCCGAGGCAACGAGCACGGTGGTCATCGCCTGTTCCGAGGGGACGTCCGGGTAGCCGTCGCGGGCGAGGAGGACGAACACCGTCTGGCACACCGCGGCGCCGAGCGCCAGGCCCACGCCGATGACATCCAGGCGAATGCCGGACGCGGGATCGAGCTGGGACGCCACGACCGCGATCATCCCCGCGACTGCTAGCGCCAGCGCGACGATCCGCGGCCGGTCGAGCCGGTCACGCCCGAGCACCACGTTCGCGACCGCGACGACGACCGGGTAGGTGTAGAAGCCGAGCAGCGCCAGCGCGATCGTGATGCGATCGAAGGCGATGAACATGCACAGGTTGAGGATGGTGCCGGCCGCCGCGGCCGACAGCAGCGCCAGGCGCGCACGAGTCGGCAGTGCCCTCAGCGACACGATCGTCGTGGCGCCACGGCGGACGCGCCAAGCGACGTACGCGCCGAGTCCCAGGGAGCCGACCATCGCGCGCCACGCGACGAACGCCGTCGGCTCCATGCCCGCGTCGTAGGCGGATCGAGAAAGCACGCCGAGCATCCCGAACAATGCCGCCGCGCCGACGACGATCAGGAGCCCGGTGAGCGGGACCGCCTCGCCCACCTCCGCTCTGTGGACGGCCGGGGTCGACTGGCCCGATGTCAGGGTGGGCGTGGACACCGGCGCATGGTAGAGCCGCGGACCCTCCAGCGCCCGGGGCAGTCACCGGCCCGCGCCGGGCGGCCGGTCAGCCGGCCGGACGTGCCGCTCAGCCGGCGCTTGCGCCCTCGGTCGAGCCGTCGGCGGCCGGCATCGCGGGCGACTCGTGCCGTCCGGCCGAGAGCCGGATCGACGTGAAGGGGATCCGGATCTCGCGGAAGACCTCGATCGAGACCAGGAACCCGATGAACAGGAAGACGACACCGAGCAGCTTGCCGAGCTGGAACAGCTCGGTGACGCCGAACCGGTTGAGCGAGTCGGTCAGGGTCGGGATGAACGCGCCGATCGCGATGAGGATCGTGGCCGGGACGCGGCTATGGATGCGGCCCGAGACCAGCGCCCGCAACGCACCCGGCAGCGAGGCGACGAGGTTGACGACGATCGCGAACGGCGCGATCAAGAGGTTGAAGAGGAACTGGTCGCCGGGCTGGTTGGGGTCGAGCGAGTAGGGCAGCACGCGGCGCTTCGGCATGAACATGTACGTGCTGAAGATCGCTCCGAGCACCAGCGCGAACGCGCCGGTGATGTTCAGGAACGGCGTCAGCAGGCGGATCGTGCCCGGGAACAGGTCGCCGATCGGCACGCCGGTTCGCGGGTCGAGCGCGTAGCCCGGGGCCGGCAGGACGACGGTGAGCATCAGGATCGTCGAGAGGACCGTCGCACCGACCACCGCGCCCGCGGCCAGCAGCGGCCAGCGTTCGTTCTGGAAGTACGTCTCGACGGCCACGGCGATGGCCAGGACGAGGGCCGCGATCAGATAGAGGATGTGGGCCGACCCGGTCCCCGCGTACTCGAACCGGCGCTGGGTGAGCAGCGTGAAGATGCCGGCCAGGACGAGACACAGCGCAAAGCTGTAGCCGAACCGCGTCCGCCCAAGGAGGAACGCGGTCCCGAGGCCCAACCAGCCGGCGGTCCACACGGCGCCCGTCAGGTACCAGGTCCGATAGAGGCCCTCGTTCCAGCCACCGATGCCGGCCAGCGCCTCGCACCCCGCGGCGACGCCGTAGAACAGCATCCCGATGGCCCAGATCAACTGGAAGCCTCGCCGCCGCTCGCGCCATTGGTCGAGCAGCGCGACGCTGAACGTCAGCGCCAACAGCGACGTCAGGGCGGGCAACAGGATGTCGAGGCGCATCGGTCAGTCCTCCGCGCGCTGGTGCGCGTCGATGAACCGGAGGAGCAACCGATCGAGGACGGCCGAGGCGTCGCCGTACAGCGCCGCCAGGCGACCCGGATCGAGCGACCGTCGAGAGCCGAGCCACGCGAGCTCCGCGAGGAAAGGCCCCCGGGCGGCGACGAAACCCGAGACCGATTCGGTGAGGCTGGTGCCGCCAGCGGCGAGCCGGCGAGCCTGATCGTCGACGATCACCTCGGCGTCGCCCTCGAGCCGCTCCCGCGTCTGCGCGTCACGCGGGCTCGCGTCGAGGTAGGCGATCAGCGCCGCGATCAGCAGCCGGCCGTCACGCCGATGGGCCTCGCGGTCGGCCTCGACCGAGCCGGCTGTCCCGCCCCGGCTGACCGCACCCGGGTCGACGGCGTAGTACCGCCGATAGGCCTTCGCGAGGCGCTGCGGGGAGCCACCGAGGCTCGAGAGCACGTGCCCACCCGTCGAGCGCCGGCCCGCGAGGAGCCGCTCGAGTGCCGACCGGTCGAATCGGCGATGCCCGCCGGGCGTGGTCCAGGAGGCGACGCGGCCCTGGTCGGCCCAGCGACGGAGCGTGTCTGGGTCGATCCCGAGCAACCGGCTCGCCGGCCCGAGCGACAGCCAGCGGCCGTCCCTGTCGGTCGTGCTGGCGGTAGCAGGTGCGGGCATCTTGACGCCTCGGGGACGCTGGGCAGCCTTGATGGGGCGCCGACGGGCGAGCCGAACCGTGGGGGGAGACGGTCGGCAAGCCCGTCGGCATGGCAACCTGGGTAAATCTGGGTACCAGATGTTGCCCGGGCGCGGCGAGGATAGGGCCGCCGGATCGGCGGTGTCAAACGGCACCGCGGCGCCGCTCCGGAGCAGGTCCCGGGCGAGGCGGCCCGAGGGTCAGCGATCAGGCCGGAACGAACTCGTGATCGTCGCGATGGATCCCGTCGCAGAGGCCCCAGCGCCCGTCGTCGGCGGCAGCGTCAGCCGGCGGGATGGGCACGGGTCGCATGATCTCGCGGACCTCGCCCTTGCGGCAGAACAGGAAGCCGCGACGCGCCATCCAGAGGCGAACGCAGGCTGGGTCGCCGTGGAACTGGAACGGGCCCGGGTTGATCACGGGGCGCGCCGCCCACGACACCGGGGTCTCCGCGGCGACGATGTCGAGCAGGTTGATGCGCCAGGGCGTGCCCTCGATCACCTGGCTGCAGCCCTCGCAGCGGGTCGCGACGTTGTCGCTGATGATCGTGCGGATGTTGACGCCCATGATCTCCATCGAGCGCGATGGTAGCAGGGCGACTGCCGCGGCCGGCCGGCGGCGATGGCGCCCCCGGGATGGTCGCGGCGGCGACGGACGACGTTGCCGGCCCCGGTACCATCGGGCCGACGATCTCCTGGCGCGACGGTGATCACACTTGGCACATGGATAGCGAGCAGAGCGACTGGGCACGGATCGGGTCGCGGATAGGCCGCAAGTGGCTCGTCCCGCTCGCGCTCGCCTCGATCGGCGGCTTCGTGATCTGGGCGGGCAGCATGTTCCTGTACGACGCCGGTGGCGGGCAGGGCCCGCTCGCCGGTCTCGCTGGCTCGCCGATCGTCCCGTGGGCATTCCGGTTCTTCGTGCTGGTCCTCGGACCGCTCATCTACGCGGTCGCCACGTGGCGGCACAACCTGCGTGGGGCGTTCGTCGCGCTGGGCGGGGTCGGGCTCATCGGGCCCTTCCTGTTCCTCAACTCGCCCTGGCAGACCCTCGACCCCGAGGGGCGCTACGGGTACTACGACGAGGGCCGCGGCTGGGTGGAGTTCGGCCTGCTGATCTACGGCGTCGGATGGGTGCTGTTCATCCCCGCCATCACCGTGATCACCCGCGCGTTCTGGCGTCGCCTGCGCCCGTTCGCGCGGTCCTAGGGACCGGCCGACGATCGTGGGAGGTGGTACCCCCAAGGGGATTCGAACCCCTGATCTCCACCTTGAAAGGGTGGCGTCCTAGGCCTCTAGACGATGGGGGCACGCGAGGGCGCCGCGGTTCGAGTCTAGCAGAGGGTCCCCTGCAGACCGGGTTCAGGCGGGCGACCAGCTCCCGATCTGGAAGAGGATGATCGCCCCGGCGGCGAACCCGGCAGCGGCGATCGCCGCGATGCCGCCCACGAACGCGATGAGCACCGCTCGTCCGCCCTGCCCGATCTCGAGGCCGGCGCGCAGAACGGCACGCAGGCTGTAGACCGCGAGCGCCCCGAACACGATCGCCAGCACCACCGCGCCGCTGGCCATCAAGGGGATCTGTGACGAGTCGCGCACCGAGATGACGAAGACCATGTAGACGATCGAGCCGACGATCGCGATCGCCAGGAAGATGAGGCCCGGCGATGGCATCGACCGTCCCCGACCGTCGTCGCGAGGGTCGACGCCGCGGGGGTCGTACGGGTCGACGTTACGCGGGTCGTACGGGTCGACGTCGCGCGGCCCGCGCGGGTCCAGCTCGGCGTCATAGCGCGATCGCGGGTCGGTCATGCAAGCTCCTTCTCGAAGGTCCGATGGTAGATCGCGACGTTGTAGGACAGTCGCGGCCGGCTCAGTCGCGACCCGAGCGCGCTGCCGACATCACCGAACGCGGCCGCGAGGAACGACCGCGTCTCCTCGAGCGATTCGAACGTCCAGAAGCAGTGGACCACGCGGATCTTGAACCCGCTCCGCAGGAACGGCCCGTCGCGGCGGCTCCACGGCCCGTGCTCGGGAAGTGACCCGCGAAGCTCCGCCACGTCGTCGCGGCCGTAGTCGTGCACCACCAGCAGCCGTCCGCCGGGTCGCAGCGCATGCCCCGCGCGCTCGACCTCGCGGTCGAGGTCGTCGCGGAACGCCGACCAGAACGCGACGACCACGTCGGCCGACGCGTCGGGCACGTCGTACCGCGCGGCGTCGGTCGTGGGGACGACGGTGACGCGCGCCCCGAGTGCGGTGAGCTGTCGAGCGCGCACGCCGGCGGAGCCATCGACGACGACCACGTCGCGCCCACCCACAGGACCGAGCGTCTCGACTGCCCGCAGGATCTTGCCCTCGACATCGAGGACCCGGGCCAGTTGTTCGGATAGCCCGGTGTCCAGATCGATGGGGAGATCTGCCACAGACCGAGGAGTATATGCGGAGCTGGTGGCCGGTCCGATCAGGCCGCGCCCAGCGCGACGCGAAAGACCAGCCCGGTCCGAGCGGGTATCGCGATGCGGGCGCGCCCAGCGGTGATTGGGAGGCTGTCGTTCGACGAGCGGCCCTCCCAATCGATCGCTTCGCCGTCAAGCGGGATCCGCTCTAGACGGCCGATCTTGGTTTCTTCGAGCGCGACCTCGAGGTCGATACCATCGTCGCCCGGATTGACGGCGATGACGAGCCGCGCACGATCGAGTCTGCGCTCGATAGCCATGGCAGGCCCGAAGGCGCCGACGGTGAGCGTGGCACCGTGGCGCACCGCGGCCTCGGACGCGCGCAGTGCGAGGATTGCCTTGACGTACGTGCGCAGGCTCGCGGTCCCAACGCGTCTCGTCCCAGGGAAACGCGCCGCGGTTGGCAGGGTCGATGCCACCGGTCAGGCCGATCTCGTCCCCGTAATAGATGCTAGGGGCGCCAGGCAATGTGCATTGGAGCAACGTCGCCATCCGCATCGCGGCTCGGTCGTCGCCCAGGACGGACAGCGGCCGTGGGGTGTCGTGCGATCCAAGAAGATTCAATTGGACGGCGACGACGTCTGGATCGTACGCGCCCAGCAGTTCGATCAACCGAGAGGCGAACGCGGGCCCATCGCGACGAATCAACCACTTTCGGTACTCGTGATGGGCGTCAACGACGGCCATGTCGAGCCGGCTGCCACCGACGTAGCCAAGGATCGCCTCTGCCAGTGGATAGTCCATGAGAGCGTCAAAGCCATTAGGCCCGACCCACTCTGGCGCGATCTCCCAGATCTCGCCGACGAGGTACGCGTCGGAGCGGACCGCCCGGCAGCGCCGGCGAAACGTCGCCCAGAACGATGGGTCGGAAATCTCCGTCGGAACGTCGAGGCGCCAGCCGTCGATGCCGAAATCCAGCCAGTGCTCGGCTACGGAGAACAGGAGCTCCCGCACATCTGGGTGGTCGGTGTTGAGCTTCGGGAGGGCGGCCAGGCCCCACCAGGCGCGATAACCGAGGGTTGCGGGGTCGTACTCGAGCGTCGGCGGATAGGGCACGAGCAGCCGTCGGCCTTCGCGGACGTCCGGATCGAGATGGAACCAATCGCGGTATGGCGACCCTGGCCCGTTCTCCAGGATGTGGTGGAACGGCCAGAAGCCGCGTCCCGTGTGGTTGAACACCCCATCCAGAACGATCCGCATCCCTCGACCGTGAGCGGCATCGAGGAGCTCCCGCAACGCGGCATCGCCGCCGAGCAACGGGTCGACGTGGAAATAGTCGTACGTGTGGTACCGGTGGTTGGATGCCGATTGGAAGATCGGGGTCATGTAGATCGCGGTGATGCCGATTTCCACCAAATAGTCGAGATGCTCGATGATCCCAAGGAGATCACCGCCCTTGAACCCGTGGTTCGTGGGCGGGGCATCCCACGGTTCGAGGGCGCCCGGCTTGGGGACCCGGGCGCTGGGCGCGAACCGATCCGGGAAGATCTGATAGAAGACCGCGTCTCGGACCCACATCGGCGTGTCGATGGCCATCGCCCAACTGTCGCACGACCAGGGCGACCCCGATGGGTGCATTGCTCAACGCTTTGCGTCTCGTCGTTGACTCTGGGAGCGGCGGGTCTGTACTGTCGCTAAACCGGTTTGCGTCTTGGGAGAAGGCACATACGCACGCGGGCCGAAGGACCCAAACGAACGCGGCTCGCTGACGTCGCACAGGCGGCCGGCGTCAGCAAGACCGCGGTGTCGTTCGCGTTCAACAACCCGGACAAACTGAGCCCCGCGACGGCGGGTCGGATCCTCGAGGTTGCCGCCGCAATGGGCTATCGGCCCCATCCGGTCGCGCGGATGCTGACCCAACGACACACGATGTCGATCGGCGTCGTGACGCCGCAGTCGCTGGCGACGGCGTTCGCGAACCGATTCTTCGGGCAGCTATCTGAGGGGATCGCCCTGGTGGCGGAGGAGGCCGGCTACGCGCTGGCCTTCATCGCTCCCGAGCGCGGCTCGCTCTCGGCAGCCCTCGATCGCGCGACCGTCGACGGATTGCTCGCGGTCGGCCTGCCGGGCTCGTACCCCGAGATCGACCGGCTGCGGAACGCCGGCATCCCGCTGGTGCAGGTCGACTCGAGGGCATTGGCGGACAGCCCGGCGATCGTGATCGACGACGAGGGCGGTGCCCACGCCGCGGCGGCGCATATCCTCGACCTCGGGCACCGCGACGTGCTGACCGTCGTGATCGCGCCCGCCGCGCCGTATCCGCCCGGCGA
Organism: uncultured Chloroflexia bacterium; assembly: GCA_963788235.1. Taxonomy (GTDB): domain Bacteria; phylum Chloroflexota; class Limnocylindria; order Limnocylindrales; family CSP1-4; genus SPCO01. Next base: position 863,025 of record CAWBFV010000008.1, read on the forward strand.
AGATCATGGGGTCGGGCCCGATCGACTGCGCGGCTACCAGCGCGCATTCCTCGATCGCGGCCTCGATTTCCCCCAAGCCCGCATCGTCGAGGCGGCGCCCACCATCGAGGATGGCGCACATGCCCTCGTGGCCGCGTGGGCCGCCGGTCTGCGGCCGACCGCGGTGATCGCCATGAGCGACGCGATCGCCTTCGGCGTGATGGCCGGTGCTCGATCGCTCGGGCTGCGGGTCCCCGACGACCTCTCGATCGTGGGCTTCGACGACGTCGACATGGCGGCCCTGACCGATCCCCCGCTCACGACCGTCAACCAGCCGGTTCGTGGCAAGGGCGAGGCGGCGATGCGGCTGCTGCTGGACCTCGTCGCGCATCGGGACGTCGGACCGCCGGAGGTACGAACGATGCCGACCCGCCTGGTCGTTCGGGGGTCGACGGGGCGGGCCCCTTGAGCGACGCCCCCGGGACCCGCGTCCTCGGGGTGGGCGAGCTGCTCTGGGACATGCTGCCCGACGGCGCTCGGCTCGGCGGAGCACCGTTCAACGCCACCGCCAACCTGCGCCGCCTCGGTCACGACGTCCGGTTCGCGACGGCCGTCGGCGCCGACGAGCTCGGTCGCCGGGCACGCGAGGCGGCGGTCGGTCTCGGTGTCGGTACGAGCTGGATCCAGGAAACGGACCTCGCCCCGACGGGCACCGTCGATGTCGAGCTCGACGACGACGGCAGTCCGCGATTCGCGATCCGCTCACCCGCGGCGTACGAGGCGCTCGCGCTCGACGACCAGGACGTCGCGGCGATCAGCGCCTGGGGCCCAGGCGCGATGGTGTTCGGCACGCTCGCCCAGCGCTTCCCGACCGTCAGGTCATCGACGCGGCGGGTCATCGATGCCGCAGCAGTCGTGGAGCGCCTGTACGACGTCAACCTCCGCGACGGCTGCTGGGACGACGAGCTCGTGCTCGAACTGCTGCCGCTCGCCACGGTCGTGAAGGTCAACGCGGACGAGGCCGTCATCCTCGGGCGGCTGACCGACGCATCCGAGGGCTGGCGCGCGCTCGGCGAGACCCTGGCTCGGCGATACGGGACGCGGGCCCTGTGTGTCACGCGCGGCGCCGATGGCGCGGCACTCTGGCTCGACGGCGCCGCCTTCGAGGTCGCGGGGATCCCGACCCATGTCGTGGATGCCGTCGGGGCGGGCGACGCCTTTGCCGCCTGCCTCCTGGATGGCCTCCTGCGCGGACACGCGCCCGTGGACGTGCTCGAGCGGGCGAACCGGCTTGGCGCGCTCGTCGCCTCCCGATCCGGCGCGCTGCCCGAGTGGTCCCTCGAGGAACTCGATGAGGTGGTCTCCGGGTGTTGATCACTCGCTTGGCCGGCCCGTACGGCACCGTCGGGCTACGATCGGCGCCATGGCTCTCCGCGACATGCCGCTCGGGCTCCGCCTGTTCCTCGCCTACGCGCTGCTGATCCTGGTCGGGATCGCGCTGAGCCTGCGCACGATCGTCGATCAGGCCACCCTGGCACCAGTGAGCTTCCAGGGGGTCGTCGTGATGATCCTGCTGGCCTACACGATCTTCACCACGACCCTCGTCATCCAGCGCAAGCAGGCGGCCTTCGGGTTGGCCATCGGACTTGCCACGCTCACCATCCCGCTGGTCCTGCTGCTGGCCGTGAGCCCGGTCCACCCGGCACTTCCCGTCTTCGCCGCCGCGTTCAGCCTGCTGCTGTTCCGGGGGCTGCTCCGCCCCGAGGTGCGCGCCTACCTGTCGGAGGAATGAGGGCGAGCCGAGCGCACGGACCGGTGCGGGACGGTACCCTCTGCGGGCGCGGCCTCCGTCGCCGCCGGGAGCGATACCGACCCGGCGACCCCTTCGACCGCACGAGGCATCACATTGAGCAAGGAATCCCGCCGGCGTCAGCGCATGGCCGGCCAGACGTCCGGGACCGGCCCTGGCACGACTCCCTCCGGGCGAGGCGCCCCTTCCGGCGATCGTCCGGCGACCGGTCGACCCGGTGACCGCTCCGGCCGGCCGTCGACTGGCCCGCTCGGCACCTCCCGGGCCGGCCGTCGCCAGCACATTCGTCCCGGGGTTCGCGAATCGATCCTCCAGCGCTACCGCACCTGGCTGATCGGCGCGGCATTGGCCATCGTCGTCGCGGTCGTGGGCGTCGGCGTCTTTGCCGCGGCCACGCAACCGGTCTTCGCCTGTTCGTCGATGTGGGAGCCGGCGCCGACCGCCTCGCCCGCCGCCAACGCCTCGCCTCAGCCCGGCTACGTGCAGCCCGACATGGGTAATCAGCACGTCCCCGTCGGGACCGTCATCAAGTACACCTACTGCCCGCCGGCGTCGGGCAAGCACTACTTCGCCACCGGCGTGGGCCCGATCCCGGCGCGCGTCTACGGCCCGAACGACAACGTCGTGCCCGATGGCTGGGTCCACAACCTCGAGCACGGCGGCCTGGTCGTGCTGTATCGCGGCGCCGACGTCGATGTATCGGCGCTGCAAGCGCTCTACGCCGCGATGCCCCTGAGCCCTGTGTGCGGGTTCCCGCCTGGCGGACAGGCACCGAGTCCCGTCATCGCGCGGTTCGACCAGATGGCGTGGCCGTTCGCGGCGCTGGTCTGGGATCGGGTGCTGCCGCTCGAGACGCTCGACCAGGCCGCGATCCTCGACCTCTACAAGCGGTACGGCGAGGTGAACAACCCGGAGAAGCTGTGCCAGCCGTCCGCGAGCCCATCGGCGCCGGCATCGCCGGGAACCAGCGCCGCGCCGAGCTGACCGGCCGCCGCGGTGCGCCTCTGCGTCTTCGATGACCCGGCCGAGGGGAGGACCGTCGGTTGGGTCGTGGATGCCGATCGGGTCGTCCCGTTACCTGCCTACGGCATCGAGTCGGAGCTGCTCGAGGAGGACGACCTCGCCAGCATCCGACGGGCGATCGAATTGCTTTCGGGCGCCACGGGAATGCCCCGTTCCGACTTGAAGCTCCTCGCCCCGATCGAGGCGGGCAAGATCGTCTGCGTCGGCCTCAACTACGCGGAGCACATCGCCGAAGGCGGGCGCCAGGCTCCGGAGCGACCGATCATCTTCGGCAAGTTCGCTACGGCGATCGTCGCTGACGGCGAGCCGATCATCCGGCCTGAGGGAACCCACGCGCTCGATCTCGAGGTCGAGCTCGGCGTCGTCATCGGCCGCCGGGCGCGACGCGTCACGGCCGCCGATGCGCTGGATCACGTGGCCGGCTACGTCGTGGTCAACGATGTGAGTGCGCGCGATTGGCAGGGGATGCCGGCCGCGCTCAAGGACGGCGAGAAGGGCGATGGCCAATGGCTGCGCGCCAAGGGCAGCGACACGTTCCTCCCGATCGGCGCGATCTTCGTCACGAGGGACGAGATCGACCCCACGGCCGGTCTGCGGCTGCGCAGCTGGCGGATCACGCCCGACGGCCAGGAGCACCTGATGCAGGACGGCACGACCGCGGACATGATCCGCGACGTCCCCACGCTCATCGAGTTCATCACCGCGGCGATCACCCTCGAGCCCGGCGACATCATCGCGACCGGGACGCCATCGGGCGTGGGCGTCTACCGCGATCCGCCGGTCTTCCTCGAGCCGGGCGACCGCGTCCGCTGCGAGATCGAGGGCATCGGCACCGTGGAGAACCCGATCATCGACTGGTCGGAGCTTGAGGGGGCGCGCGGCCGACCCGGGACATGACGTCCGCATAGCCTCGGTAGGGCGCCGCTGATCGGCGACCGTCGACGCGAGCGCGGATCAGCCATCGACGACGCCTGGATCGCGGATCGATGAGGGCCAGGCCTCGACCGCCGACGTGGGTTGGGTCCGCGATCGAGATCGCGAGCTCGGTCGCGCGTTGTGGAAATGAACGCTGCCAGACCGGGCGGTTCCGCGACAGCGCGTTTTCGACTTCGTCGCTGGCAAGGGCAAGCACGTAGCCGGCGACCCGACGCGGACGCCAGCCGATGCGGTGTGCGGCGCCCATCGCCTCGCGAAGGTGCCAGTCCATCGATCGCTCGATCGCTCCGACGTCGTCGAGCCGCGTCTTGATCTCGATGACCAGCAACGCACCCGTGGTTTCGTCGAAGGCGAGGAGGTCGATCCAGCCGACATACCGATCGCTCTCGATCCGGACTTCCCTCGCCACCCGCCAACCGGCTGCTTCGAGGCGCCGCTGGACGTAGGCAGAGCACAGGGCGTGGATGGCGTCGTGCCGACGATGATCGAGCACGACGGGACCCTTGGCGACGAGGTCGACGTCGATCCCGAGGCCGTCGAAGAGCGCCCAGACGACATCGAGGCTGGCATTGGTGGTGGCAGCCTCGATCTCGCCGACCATCTGACGCGAGACACCGGTTCGTTCGCTGAGCTCCGACTTGGTCCATCCGCGTGCTTCGCGGCCATCTCGCACGATCGCCGCGACCCGAAGGCCGACCCGGATCCGCCCACGGGAGCGTCGCCGTCTCGTCATCGACTCGATTCAAGCAGCGTGCCGTGCACTGCGGCTTATCCGATGTGGCGTGCCGCCGTGATCGGCACGAATCGAACGAACGAGCGTGGATCTCGTGCCAGATCGACAGATGGGCCTTGGGTCCGCGCACGTTCGTCCGGATCGTGCCGTTGTCAGTGGCGCCAGGGCCCGGTGCTAGGGGCGACGGCCCAGGGCGACGCACGCGGTACGCTCCGTGCATGCAGGCGCTCGTCAAGACCACCCCGGGCCCGGGCCTCGAGTTGTGCGACGTGCCCGAACCGGCCATGACCATCAACGACGTACGGATCCGCGTTCACAAGACCGGGATCTGCGGCACGGACCTGCACATCGCGGACTGGGATGCGTGGGCCCAACGCACGATCCACCCGCCGCTCATCGTCGGCCACGAGTTCGTCGGCGAGGTGCTCGAGGTCGGCAGCAACGTCCATGACCTGGCTCCCGGCGACATCGTCAGCGGCGAGGGCCACGTAGTCTGCGGTCGCTGCCGGCATTGCCGGGCTGGCCGCTGGCACCTGTGCGCGAACACCGTCGGCCTGGGCGTCCAGCGCGACGGGGCGTTCGCGGAGCAGGTCGTGCTGCCGGTCACCAACGTGTGGCACCACTGGCCGGGGATCGACGAGGAGATCGCCGCGATCTTCGACCCGTTCGGCAACGCCGTCCACACGGCGCTCGCATTCCCGGTCCTGGGCGAGGACGTCCTGGTCGTCGGAGCCGGGCCGATCGGCCTGATGGCCACGGCCGTCGCGCGGCATGCCGGCGCCCGGTTCATCGTCGTCAGCGAACCCAATGCCACGCGGCGCGCGATCGCGCTGCGGATGGGCGCGACGACCGTCGTCGACCCCCGCGAGCGCGGCCTGTCGGACGTCCAGCACGACCTCGGGATGGTCGAGGGGTTCGACGTCGTCTTCGAGATGTCGGGGAACGCCGGCGCGCTCCGCGACGCGCTCGCGAACATGGCCCACGGCGCGGGCATGGCGATCCTTGGCATCCCGAGCGAGGAGATCTCGATCGACGTCAGCCACATCGTGTTCGACCAGCTGCGCCTCCAGGGCATCTACGGCCGGGAGATGTTCGAGACCTGGTACAAGATGTCGGTCATGCTCAAGTCGGGGCTCGATCTCAGCCCCGTCATCACCCATCGGTACAGCTATCGCGAGCACGAGCGGGCGTTCGCTGCCGCTCGTACCGGCGATTCCGGCAAAGTGGTGATGGACTGGACCGCGTGAGGTGAGCACGATGCCCGTCCGATGCACGCCACCGGCGCCGAGCGCGCCATGACCAGCACACCGCGCCACGATCCGCTCGCGTTCCTCGACGACGAGGTGGCCGCACTCCGCGAACGCCACCTGTACCGCGCGCTGCGGGTGATGACCTCCGCCCAGGGCCCGATCGTGTCGATCGACGGCAACCGGCTCATCAGCCTCTCGTCGAACGACTACCTCGGCCTGACCCACCATCCAAGACTGCGCGACGCGGCGTTGACGGCCGTCCGCGACTTCGGCGTCGGATCCGGCGCCGTGCGGACGATCGCCGGCACGATGGCGATGCACGAGGCACTCGAGGCCGAGCTCGCGGCGTTCAAGGGCACGCCGGCGGTCCTCACCTTCCAGTCGGGCTTCACCGCCAACACCGGCGTGATCCCGACGATCACCGGCGAGACCGACCTGATCGTGAGCGACAGCCTCAACCACGCCTCGATCATCGACGGCATGCGCCTGTCCAAGGCGCCACGCAGGATCTACGCGCACGCGGACGTGGACGCCCTGCGGACGGTCCTCGAGGAAGCCGTCGAGCACGGCCGCGAGGGGACCGGCGAACCGTATCGCCTGATCCTCGTCGTCACCGACGGCGTGTTCTCGATGGATGGCGACATCGCGCCACTCCCCGGGATCGTCGAGGCGGCCGAGGAGGCCGGGGCCGCCGTGTTCGTCGATGACGCGCACGCCTCCGGCGTGCTCGGCCGGGACGGTCGAGGCAGCGTCGACCATTTCGGGCTGCACGGCCGCGTTGCGATCCAGGTCGGGACGCTCAGCAAGGCGGTCGGGTCGTTGGGCGGGTACGTCGCGGGGAGCACCGCGCTGCGCGAGATCCTGACCCAGCGCGCGCGCCCGTTCCTCTTCTCGACATCGCACCCGCCGGCCGTCGTGGCCGCCTGTCGCGAGGCGCTCAAGGTCATGCAGGAGGAGCCCGAGCTGCACGAGCGTCTGTGGACGAACACCCGCCGCTTCAAGTCGGAGCTGGGCCGGCTCGGCTTCGACACCGGCCGATCCGAGACGCCGATCACCCCGGTGATGATGGGCGACCCGGAGACCGCGATGCGCTTCAGCGATCGATTGATGGGCGAGGGCGTGTTCGCCCAGCCGGTCGTGTTCCCGACGGTCGCGATCGACCAGGCGCGGATCCGCACGATCGTGACCGCGGCGCACGCGTCGGAGCAGCTCGACCAGGCGCTCGAGGCGTTCGCGACCGTCGGCCGAGAGCTGGGCGTCATCTCGGGATGAACGCCGGCCGGGGGGAAGCGCTGCGATGATCGATCGCCAGGGGCGGCACCTGCCGCTCGACGCGCATCTGCATACCGACCTGTCGCCCGACAGCGTCGTCCCGATCGACCGATACGCCGAGCAGGCGGTCGAGCGCGGGATCTCCGAGATCGCGATCACGGATCACATCGACTTCGCGCCCGGTACGCCCGCCTACCGGTACACGACGTTCGAGGAGCGCGAGCGGGTCGTCCGGGAGGCCGCCGAACGGTGGGCCGATCGTGGGGTCACGATCCGGTTCGGTTCCGAGATCACCTGGGATGCCGCATGGGCCGAAGACATCCGCGACCACCTCGAGCATCACCGGTACGACTTCACGATCGGCTCGGTCCACGTCTATCGCGATTCGCCGTTCGACCCGTCGAACGTCGCCGCCTGGGTCGCCGGGCGGTCGCTACCGGACATCCTGGCGCCCTATTTCGGGGCGGTCCTCAAGGCCGTACGGTCCGAGCTGTTCGACGCGCTCGGCCACATCGACGTCGTCAAGCGCTACCTGGTCCCACATGTGACGACCGCCGACCTCGCGCAAGCGCCCGAGCTCTATGAGCCGATCCTCGCGGCGCTCATCGAGACCGGCACCGCGCTCGAGATCAACACCAGCGGGCTGCGTCAGGAATCGGGCGAGATGTACCCGAGTGCCGCGGTCGTCGCCCGCTACCGCGAGCTTGGTGGGCGAGCCATCACGATCGGGTCCGACGCCCATGCAGCAGGCACCTTTGCGTGGGCTCTCGCCGACGGGTACGAGGTCGCCGCCGGAGCGGGGATCTCGTCGCTGACGCTCGGACGCGGCCCGGACGCCGTCGCGGTGCCGCTCGCCACCGGTCCTAACGTCGCCGCGGGACGTTCGTTGTGACCCTCGACGACACCGCGATCGAGCGGCTGGTACAGGAGGCTCGGGACGGGGACGCCTGGGCGTTCGGCCTCTTGTTCGACCACTATCACCTGCCGGTCTATCGCTACGTCGCCAGCCGCGTCCACCGCCCGTCGGACGCGGAGGACCTGACGCAGCTCGTCTTCGTCAAGGCCCTGGAAGCGCTCCCGCGCTACGAATCGCGGGGCATCCCGTTCGGGGGCTGGCTCTTCAGGCTGGCCAGGAACGCAGTCATCGATCACGTGCGGACCCGCCACGATCACGCCGACCTCGACACAGCGATGGGTCAGGCCGGTCACGAGGCGGGGCCAGACGAGCTGACGGTCGCTCGCCAGGATCTGGACGAGGTGGCCCGAGCGCTCGACGCGCTGACAGACGAACAACGAGAGGCCCTGGCGCTGCGCTTCTTCGGCGGCTTGTCCGCCCGCGAGGCGGCGGCGGTCATGGGCAAGCAGGAAGGGACGATCCGCGGCCTGCAGTTCCGGGCGATCGCCGCGTTGCGGCGCCAGCTCGGGATCGACCTGACCGGGGCAGTAGACGACGACACCGACGAACAGAAGCGGCGGTCGTCGTGATGGAAGACGGGATGATCGACTTGATCGCGGGGGATATGCGCTTGCGACGGCGCCTCGAGGCGTACGCCGACGCCCGCCTGACGCCCGATGCCGCGACCGCGGCGCGGATCCGGGCTCGGGTGCTCGCGGTCGCCCACCGTCGCGCGGAGCTGGCGCGAGCGGACGCGGCGCTGACCGTCGTGCGCACCGCGGCGCAGGGCGAGATCGACGCCCCGCGACGGCGACGCGGGACGTGGCGACGCGCCGCGACCGTGGTGCTCGCGGCAGCCGTGGCGCTTGGGGTCGGGACAGGATCGGCGCTGGCCGCGCGTCCCGCCGGCGCCCTGTATCCGGCCCGCCTCTGGCTCGAGACCGTGACGTTGCCGCGCGATCCATCGGCGCGAGCGCTGGCAGAGCTCCAGCGGCTGGATGCTCGCCTGGCGGAGGCCGCCGAAGCGGTCCGCGCCGGGGACGAACCCGCCGCGGCGGCGGCGCTCGCGGCCTACGAGCAGATCGTCGACGAAGCGTCAGCAGCCGCGATCGGCTCGGGCGACGACGTCGCGTCGGCCGTGCTCAAGACCGGCGTCGGCCACAACGTGGAGGTGCTCCAGGCCCTCGTCACCAGCGTCCCCGCACAGGCCGCCGACGCGATCGCCAGGGCGATCGAACACGCCATCGCCCGCAGCGGCGGCGCCATCCACGCGATCGACGACCGGCAGAACGGATCGAACGGTCGCCCGAGCGACCAACCCGCCGGCCAGCCGGGCGGACCGGCATCGAAGCCGACGAAGGCGCCGCCCGAGCGCACGCCCGCTCCGACGCCGAAGCCGACGAAGCCCACGGGCAGTGGCCAGGGCTCGGGCCAGGGCGGTCCGAACGGGCAGCCACCCGGACACGAGCGGCCGAACACGACACCGGGCAAGCCCGCCAAGTCGCCCAAGCCGCCGCAGCACTGACGCGAGGGCCGCGTCCGACCACGAGCAGGTCGGCTAGTCTGCGGGACGTGCCGACACCACGGTCAGCGGAGCTGCGACTCGACGTCCTCGGAGCCGGACCCGCATACACGGACCGGCCCGGCGCCGTCGGCGCCGCCTATCTCCTGCGCACCGCGACGACGTCCGTCGTGCTGGACCTCGGCCAGGGGGCGTTCCCGCGACTCGCCGGCGAGCTCGAGCCGAGCAGCGTCGACGCGATCGTCGTCAGCCACCTGCACCCCGACCACTTCATCGACCTGATCGCGCTCCGCCATTACCTGCGCTGGCAGTTCGACCCGATCCGCCGGGTCCGCGTCATCGCGCCGTCGGGGCTCGCCGAACGGCTCGACGCGCTGCACGACGAACCCGGTTTCACGGCGGCCTCACTCGACGTCGAGCCGATCCGGCTCGGCACGATCTCGATCGGCGATCTGACCCTGGAGGCGGCTCGCGTCCGGCATACCGCCGACAGCCATGGGTTCCGTGTCGCTCTCGGCGATGGGCCCGGGCTCGTGTATTCGGGCGATTGCGGCCGCGCCGAGGACCTGGACGCGCTCGTCCGCCGCGGCGATACGTTGCTGTCCGAAGTCTCGTTCGGACCGGGTCCGGTCCCGAGCGACGCCGAGCACCTCGACGGGCCGAGCGTCGGCCGCCTCGCCGCGCGCACGGACGTCGGCCGCGTCCTGCTCACGCACCTTCAGATGGGCTTCGACCGGGAGATGACGATCGCCTCGGTCGCGGCGGCCTATGCGGGACCGGTGGAACTGGTCGAACCCGGCGAGCGATTCACGATCACGGCTTGAGCCGCGTCACCGAGCGCGAGTCGGCGATGCGGAGCCGACGCACGAAAGAGACGTGGGCGGAACGCGGCACGGACAGCGCCTCGTTCCGCCCGGGTCTCGGGGACCCCCTGGTCGGGCCGGGCTAGCGGGAGCCGTCGTCCTTGCGGACCACGACGCTCGCCGGCGTCAGCAGGAGCGCGGCGGCGAGCACGCCCGCCATCGCGAGAAGGATGATCCGCCACCCGTCGCCGGTCGGGCCGGAGCCCGTCTGGTCGATCGTGCTGGTGGAGGGCAGTGTCGGTGTCGCATTCGCGCTGTCCGGCGTGCCGGTCGCAGGGCCGACGCCACCGATCGGCGTGGGCGTCGGTGTCGGGGTCGGGGTCGCGCCCTCGGGCGTCGGTGTCGGGGTCGGTGTCGGGGTCGGGGTGGGGGTCGGGCGTCGGGCTTGGCGTCGGCGTGGGGGTCGGCGTCGGGTCGGGGATGTTGCAGTCGTTGTTCCAGATCGCCTGACCCGCGGTCGTCCAGTTCAGCCCGTTGTAGTGGAAGTTGGTCGGTGCGTAGTCATAGGGCGGGATGATGTCGCCCCAGTCGCCCTGGATGCCAGGGTGCCAGATCGGCCCGGTGTGCTGGTTGTGACCGCCCGACAATTCACCCTCGAACGCCCCGCTCGAGTTGATCGCCGGCGAATTCACGACGTACGGGTTGCTATCGGCCCCGGTGGCGTGGCAGATCGTGATCTCTGTCTTGGGGTCGGCGGCCAGCGTCGATGCCGTCGAGGGGAGGAACAGGGCAGCCGAGACGAGGCCGAGGACGACCAGCCACGACAGTCGTCGCGCAGATCTGGTCAACGAGCGGGCATGCATTCGATCCATCCCTCTGAGGCGCACACGCGTGATGACGGGCTCGACCCGTGTGCGCGGCCCCCGCCGCACGATCGGGGTCGAGGCTCGGGATGGTCCCATGGTCCGGGGGCCGCGTCTAGTACTTTCGAGCTACCCGGCGCTGTCGGCGCGCCGACATCGGTGCCATCACGCAACGAGCGTGATCGGAGAACGAACGACGACCGCCCCCCGAATGATCGGGCGACGGTCGTCGGCTGCTCAGGGCCGTGCGCGGGTGCGCACCTCGAGGTCAGCGAACGCGGTCGGCCTTGCGGACTGCGAGTCGCGCCGGTGTCAGCACGAGGGACGTGGCCAACAGCGCGGCCATGCCCAGGAGGATGACGCGCCAGCCGTCGCCGGCCGGAGCGCTCGGTGCGACGCCATCGACCGTATCGGTCGGCGGCAACGTCACCTTGGGGGTGCCCCTCGCGCCCCCGACCGCACCGGTCGGCTGGGTCGTCGGCTTGACGGGGCTGTTGTTGACGATGACGACGGTCGAGCTCAGGCCCTGGCCCTCGCTCGGGACGCAGTCGATCAGACCGGCCGCATCCCAGATGCAGGTCTGCGTGGGATCCAGGTTGAGCTCGACGAGGATCGGATCGCTCCCGGTGAAGCCACTGGGCACGACCGACTCGACGATCCAGTACTTGCCACCCGGCAGGACATCGGTGTCGAGCAACCCGTCGGACGCCTGGACCGGCCCGAAGACGTGGGTGTCCTGATCGATCTCGAAGGAGCCATCGCCGTCGTCGGCGTAGACATCGAACGTGGCACCGTCCAGGAGGACGTCATCGGCGGTGTCGGCCGTGCCGTTGTCGTCGATCTTGGCGATGAGGATGCTGGCCTCCCGGGGTCCTTCGGTCTGACCGGGGGTCGGCGTGGGGGTTGGCGTGACGACCGGAGTCGGCGTCGGCGTCACCACCGGGGTGGGCGTCGGCGTGACGACCGGGGTCGGCGTCGGCGTCACCACCGGGGTGGGCGTCGGCGTGACGACCGGGGTCGGCGTGACCTCGGCCTCGGTGCAGTTGAGCGAGTTCGACTTGCTCGACGAGATCACGGTGCCGTTGTCGTTGACCGCGAAGACGATCAGGACGCCACCGCTCGTGGCCGTGAACGGCGCGGTGATGTTGAGCGTGAACGGATACGTGCCGGCGTCCTCGACGGGCACGACCGCGTAGTTCTTCGACACGTTCGCGGCGGGCGAGGCGTTCGAGCCGTTGTTCGCCGAGAGGTAGACCACGATGGTCGACCCGGCATCGAAGTCCTTGGTCAGCTCGAACGATCCACTGAAGTGGTTCGCCGTCGACCCGTTGCAGAACATCTGGGCGTTGTTCATGGTCGCGCCGCCCGCGACGTCGGTCGCGCTGTCGTCGACCGTGGCGCTCGACTTCGGCCCACCATCGGGCCAGCCGTTGCCGTTGTCACCCGGTCCGGCGGCAAGGACGGCCGAGGTCCCCGGCACGAAGAGTGCCGCGGAGGTGAGCGCCGCGACGGCCAGCCACGACAGGTGGCGGGCCAGGCGCGATCGTGCGCGAGCAGAGGAGGTTGACATGTGACGGTGTCCCCGAGCAGGAGGCGTACGCCTCGATGAGTTGACGCCCCGCCGGTGGCTTCCCCCGAAGTGTCCGTGCACCAGCGAGGCCGCGATCGTCGCACGCGGGTCCTGGCCGGTCTAGTACTTCCGGCGAGCGGCAACCCCACCGTACCGACGCCGACCGCAACAGCTCGGTCCGAATACGGTGCGGCGTGGCACCGAGGGTCCTGCCTCGAGCCATGACGCACGGGTCATCACCCACACCGCTACGATGGCCGGGCGCCTGGGCCATGGGGCCCGCGCCATTCCCGGAGGTTCGATCAGCCGTGATCCCGGCACCCCTGCGCAGTCAGGTCCGCGACGCGATCGGTCGCGCCTGGGACGCGGCGATCGAATCGGGCGCGCTGCCCCCGCTGCCCGACGACGTCGACCGGCCGCGGATCGAAGTCGAGCATCCGGCAGAGGCGTCGCACGGCGACCTCGCCACGAACCTCGCGATGAAGCTGGCCCGGCCGTACCGCAAGCCGCCGCTCGAGATCGCGACGCTCCTTGCGGCGAAGCTCGTCCGCGACGCCTCCGCAGCGGGCTCCCCGTCCCCGATCGAGGCAGCGGAGGTCGCCCCGCCTGGGTTCATCAACCTGCGGCTCAGGGCGGCTGCCCTCGAGGCCACCGTCGACGGCATCCTTGCGGAGCCCGACTCGTGGGGTCGCGTCGCGCCCATCTCAGAGCGCTCCGTGAACGTCGAGTTCGTGTCGGCCAACCCGACCGGGCCGCTCACGATCGGAAACGCGCGGGGCGCGTTCATCGGCGACCTGCTGAGCCGCGTGCTCGAGGCCGGCGGCCAGCACGTCACGCGCGAGTACTACTTCAACGACGTCGGCGGCCAGATCCCGAATCTGGGCGCGTCGATCGTCGCCATCCGGCGGGGCGAGCCGGTCCCCGACGACGGCTATCACGGCGAGTACGTCGAGACCCTCGCGGGCGACGTCCCCGACCCGATCTGGGCCGAGGCGACCGAGCCTGGCGCGGATGCCGCGGCGGTGATCGGACACTGGGCGGCCGGCCTGGTCCGCGCTGGCATCGAGACGAGTCTGGAGCGGCTCGGCGTCCATTTCGACGTCTGGACGACGGAAGCGTCGCTCCACGAGGGCGGCTGGGTCGATCGAGCGGTCGAGCGGTTGCGCGAGCGTGGATACCTCTACGAGCAGGATGGCGCGGTGTGGTTTCGGTCGACCGACTTTGGCGACGACAAGGATCGGGTGATCGTCCGCTCGAACGGCCAGCCGACCTACTTCGCGGCCGACATCGGCTACGTGACCGAGAAATTCAGCCGCGGCTTCGACCACCTGATCTACATCTGGGGTGCCGACCACCACGGGACCGTGGCTCGCGTCCGGAACGCGGCGAAGGCGATGGGCTACGACATCGACGCCGTCCAGATGCTGCTCTATTCGTGGGTCCGGTTCGTGCGCGACGGCGTGGAGATCTCGATGTCGAAGCGAGCGGGCGAGTTCATCACGCTCGACGAGCTGCTAGCCGAGGTCGGCGTCGATGCGGCTCGCTGGTTCTTCGCCTCACGGGCAGCGACGTCGTCGATCGACTTCGACATCGAGCTTGCGAAGAAGCAGTCGAACGAGAACCCGGTGTACTACGTCCAGTACGCGCACGCCCGGATCGCCTCGATCCTGCGCAAGGCCGCGGAGACCGGCCTGGCCCCGGCCACGACCGTCGCGGGGACGCTCGAAGCTGGACCCGAGGCCTCGCTCGCCAGGGCCATCGTTCGGCTACCCGAGGTGGTCGAGGATGCGGTGATCTCCGAGGAGACGCAGGGCATCACGGCCTACGCGACCGAGCTCGCGACCGCGTTCCACGCCTTCTACCGCGACGCCCGAGTCGTCGATCCGGCGGAGCCCGGCCGATCGGCGTCTCGACTGGCACTCGCCAAGGCGGCGCAGATCACGCTCGCGCAGACCCTCGGCCTGCTGGGGATCTCGGCGCCCGAGTCGATGTAGCGGTCGGCGTCGCGCCTGCGCGTCAGCCGGCGAGTCCGAGGACGCCGGCGATCGTGCCGAGGACCGTGGCGTCGCTGCCGATCACGACCCAGCGCGTCGTGCCGCCCTCGCCCGGTAGCACCGAGCCCTTGCCGCCGGCGTCGTTCACCGCGAAGGTCGCCGCGGTCTCGAACTCGGTCGCATCGGTCTCGCTGTCCCAGACCGTGTGCCAGGCGATGGCCCAGCCGTCCTCGGGGCCTTTCAGCAGTGCGATCCGGTCGCCGCCCCAGCCCCTGCGGCGGCCGCGGCCTGGCTGACGCCGCCAAGCCAGATCCCGATCTGCTGCTCGCCGAACGTGTCCTCGTGATCGAGCGTCCAACCGCTCCCCATCTTCTTGGCGAGATCGGCGGGCAGCTCGACGGCGATCGGTGCCTCGCGCGCGGTCCACTTGGCGGGATGGAGGATCTGCTCGGTCGACGCCGGCGGGTCGCCGAACGCCTGGTCGATCGCCTCCCAGCCGCCGGCCCGCTGCTGACCGACGACCCATAGCGTCCCCTGCGTCGCCGAGAAGGCGATCTGCGTCTGGATGATGGGTGGGATCTTGCGTAGCGCCTCGAGGGCGGCCGGGTCATTCGCGCTGGAGAGGACCTCGCCGATCTCCTCCGGTGTCTCGTTCGCCTGCAACCAGTACGTCATGGTCGTGTAGGCGTCGCCCTCGACCAGCGCCTGGCGGGCGAGGAGCTCGTCGGACCGATCCTCGAGACCCTTCTGGAACGTCTCGAGGTCGTAGTGCTGGTCCTGCAGCGCGTGGTCGTACTCGTGCGAGTAGAAGAACTTCTCGATCGGCCCCACGCCGCCGGCCTTTGACAGGACGTACAGCGACTCAGTCGCCGGGTCGTACAGGCCCGCGACCTGGCTCTGGAGCAGCTCGAGGAACACGTCGGCGAGCTTGGACTCGCGCGGCAGCAGGCCGAGGCCCTTGTACAGCAGCTCGTCGCCGGCGATCCGGGCCGGCGGGTAATCCCGGTCGAGGGACGTCCGGAGCACGTCGTCGAGCTCCTGCTGCAACACGATCTTGGGGATGACCGGCCGCCGTTCATCGAGGCCGCGGATCGCCTGGACCTGGCTGTTGATCTGGGCATAGATCGCCGCGTCTGGGGAACCGGCGGCGGTCGGGGCGACCGACGGACTAGTCGACGGGGTGGGTGCCGATGAAGGGCTCGCGGAGGGGGCCGGAGTCCCGCAGGCCCAGACGAGGAGCGCGGCCGCGAGTGGCGAGGCCGCTCGGCGGGTGGATGGACGACGCATGACCGGATTGTCACACGACGTCGCTGACCGTCCGATCCGCCCCTCGATGTCGCTTTCTTAACCGCTTCGCGTCTCGACCGTGAATCTGCCCGCCGTAGCGTACGTGGTGGACGAACCCTCAGGGTTCCATCCTCCCTCCCTCCGACCGGGGGCGCCGATTGGGCAGGCGCTCCCGGTCTTTCTGTGCAGCGGCGATGCAGAGCCCTGTGCCAGAATCGACCGGATGGAATTGACCTGGTACGGCCGGACCTGCGTCCGGCTCCGCGGCAAGGACGCCGTGCTCGTCGCCGATCCCTATCAGAGCGTCGTCGGTCCGACCGGCCGCGGGATCACCGGCGACATCGTCACGTTCAGCCACGCCGACGACACGCCGCTCGCCCGTGGCAAGCCCAAGGGCAAGCTGTCCCGCGACGGGACGACGCTGCTGCCCTCGAGCCTCGACGCGGCGTTCGTCCTCGACGGCCCCGGCGAGTACGAGGTCAAGGAGGTGCTGGTCACCGGCGTTCGGACCTACCGCGACGATGCCCGTGGGGAGGAGCATGGCAAGGGCGTGACGTTCGTGGTCGAGGTCGACGGCATCCACACGATCCATCTCGGCGAGATCGGTCACCTGCTGTCGGAGGAGAAGCTCGGCGACATCGGGCCGGTCGACATCGCCTGCGTGCCACTCGGCGGTGTGCTCAACCCGACCAAGGCTGCCGCCTTGATGGCCCAGCTCGACCCGAAGATCGTCGTCCCGATGCCGCTGTGCGAGGACGAGGCGGACTGCAAGGACGTCCTGGCCAAGTTCTTCCACGAGATGGGGGCCGAGCCCGTCACGCAGCCAAAGCTGTCGGTGACCGCCTCGAGCCTCCCTGCCGAGACGGTGACCGTCCTGCTGGAGTCGCGCGGCAAGCAGGCCTGATCTGCGCCGTTGGCACGCGGCGCGTACGAGCCCTACTGGCGATCGAGGACGACCCGACCCTTCTTGATCACGGTCCGGACAAGATCCGCGCCCGGGTGATACGGGATGCGGGCCGTCCTCGGCACCCGCCAGATGACGATGTCCGCGGCTTTCCCGGGTTCGAGCGAACCGGTCTCGTCCTCGAGCCCGAGCGCCCGCGCCGCGTTGATCGTCACGGCCGCCAGCACCTCGTCCGGGCTCATGCCGAGGTTCACGACGGCGAACGACATCGCGAGCGTGAGGTTGGGCGTGGGGGAGGTCCCCGGGTTGAAGTCGGTGCCGATCGCGACCGGCACGCCGGCGTCGATGAACGCACGCGCCGGGGCGTGGTGATCCTTCATGAGGAACCAGGTCGTGACCGGCAGCAGCGTGGCGACGACCGCCTCGTCGGCCTCGGCCGCGGCGGCCATGGCGACGATCCCCTCGGCGGACGGCGTGGCGAGGTGGTCCGCGGAGGCCGCGGAGAGCTCCGCGGCCAGCTCCGCACCGCCGGACGGTGCCAGCTCGTCGGCGTGCAACCGCGGACCCAGCCCGTAGCTGCGAGCCGCTTCGAGCACCCGACGCGACTGGTCGGCCGTGAACACGCCGGTCTCGCAGAACACATCGGCGAACCGTGCCCGACCGTGGGCGGCGATCCCCGGCAGCTGTTCCTCGAGCAGGTGGCGGACGTACGCCTCGGTGCCGTCGGGGCGATCCCGGAACTCCGGCGGCACCGCATGGGCGCCAAGCCACGTCGGGACCACGTCGATCGGCCCCTCGCGACCGAGCCGGTAGGCGACGTCCACGAGGCGCAGCTCGGTCTCGAGGTCCAGGCCGTAGCCGGATTTGGCCTCGATCGTCGTGACGCCGTGGCCGAGCATCTCGTCGAGCCAGCGCCGGCCGTGGGCCAGCAGGTCCGCCTCGCCGGCCGCGCGCGTCGCCGCGACGGTCGAGAGGATCCCGCCACCCGCAGCGAGGATGTCGAGGTACGACGCGCCCCCCTGGCGCATGACCAGCTCGTCCTCGCGCGAGCCGGCGAACAGCAGGTGGGTGTGGGGATCGATCAACCCCGGCGTGACCGCGCCGCCGGCGGCGTCGATGCGCGCGAAGCGCGCGAGCGCCAGCCCGTCTGCCTCGAGGGCGCCCTCGACGGCCGCCCGGGGTCCGACGGCGGCGATCCGACCCTCCCAGATCGCGACCACCGGCGCGTCCTGGCTCATCGGGTCCGACGATTCGAGCCGAGCGACCTCGCCCTGGCTCGCGCCGCGACGGACACCGCCGACCAGCGTCGCGATCTCGCTGGCGCCGACGATCAGGAGCCCCGGCGTCGGCTCTCCCGTGCGGCCGCCCTCGATGACGCGGAACGGCCCGGCGCTCATGTCGCCGCGGGTCGATCGCCCGCCACGCTCGTGCCGCTGCTGCCGCGTGCCGACTCGAGGCGGAGCTCGAGGATCTGCATCGGGCTGTAGTCGCGCAGGCGCAGGTAGCTCGCGGCCGCGGCCAGCCGCGTCTCGATCGGATCCTCGACCGGGGAGCCGGCGTGGTCGGCAACCGCCAGGAACGACGCCAGCGGGGCCAGCCCGATGAGCTCCGACTCGGCCGGCCGCACGCCGTCTTCGGCTGCGAGCTCGCGGACCGCGTCCCAGGCTCGCCACAGCGGGGTCGTCTCGAAATCGAGCAGGTTCATCGAGACCTGGGCGCGAAGTGGATGACCGCGCTCGGGCTCACGGACCTCGAAGCCATTCGCTTGGAGTCTCGGCAGGCCGCCACCCAATTCGCGGACCCGTCGGGCGATCCGCTTGGCGAGGTCGACGTCGTCTGAGTCGAGGTTGATGTTGTAGGCGATCAGGAATGGTCGGGCGCCGACGGCAACCGCACCTGCCGACGGGTGGAGCCGCGCGGGGCCGAAGTCCGGCTCGCGGCCGCGCTGGGCGATCTCGTCCTTCAACCCCTCGTACTGGCCGCGCCGGACGTCGGCGAGCTTCTCCCGATCCGGCCGCCGGGCGGCGCGCGCGTACAGGTAGACGGGCAGGTCGAAGCGCGTCGCGATGCGCTCGCCGAAGGCGCGCGCGAGGTCGATGCAGGCGTCCATCGTCGTAGCCGCGAGCGGGATGAACGGGATGACGTCGACCGCCCCGATCCGCGGATGCTCGCCCTCATGGGTATCCATGTCGATCTCGTGGATCGCGCCCGCGATGAGCCGCTCGAGGGCGTCGCTCACGGCCTCGTGCTCACCGGCCAGCGTGAACACGGATCGGTTGTGACTGGCATCGCTCGTACGGTCGAGGAGCGCGACGCCGGGGACCGACGTGACCGCCTCGGCCAGCCGGTCGACGACGTCGAGACGACGCCCCTCCGATACGTTCGGGACCGACTCGACCAACACGCGTTGATGCTACCGAGCCGGGGGTGCCTCGGCGTGGCCGATCAGGCGTCCTCGAGCATGGGGACGCGCACGCCGCGCTCCCTGGCGACCTCGATCGCCCGGTCGTACCCCGCGTCCACGTGGCGCAAGACGCCCATCGCCGGATCCGTCGTCAGGACGCGCTCGAGCTTTTGGGCGGCGAGCGGCGTGCCGTCGGCGACGACGACCATGCCGGCGTGCTGCGAGTAGCCGATGCCGACACCGCCGCCGTGGTGGATCGACACCCATGACGCACCGGCCGCGGTGTTGACCAGCGCGTTGAGCAGCGGCCAGTCGGCGACGGCGTCGGTGCCGTCGGCCATGGCCTCGGTCTCGCGGTTCGGCGAGGCGACCGAGCCCGCGTCGAGGTGGTCACGACCGATGACGATCGGTGCGCTGACCTCGCCGGTCCGGACCAGCTCGTTGAAGGCGAGACCCGCCTTCGACCGTTCGCCGTAGCCGAGCCAGCAGATCCGCGCCGGCAGGCCCTGGAACGGGACGCGCGTCTCGGCCATCGCCATCCAGCGGCGCAGACCGGCATCGTCGGGGAACAGCTCGAGGACGGCCCGATCGGTCCGGGCGATGTCGGCCGGGTCGCCCGACAACGCCGCCCAGCGGAATGGGCCACGCCCCTCGCAGAACTGCGGCCGGATGAACGCGGGCACGAACCCCGGGTAGTCGAAGGCGTCGGCGACACCAGCCTCCTGGGCCTGGGCCCGCAGGTTGTTGCCGTAGTCGAACACGATCGCGCCCGCTCGCTGGAAGGCGAGCATCGCCCGGACGTGGGCGGCCATCGCGGCGCGCGACCGGCGCTGGTACTCGTCCGGTTGGGTCGCGCGCAACGTGAGCGCGTCGCCCAGGGAGATCTCCGCGGGAACGTACCCGCCGAGGGCGTCGTGCGCGGACGTCTGGTCGGTCACGATGTCGAAATGCTCGCCGGCCGCGGCCCAGGCCGGCTCGATCTCCGCGGCGTTGCCGACGAGCGCGATGGATGTCGCCTCCCCGTTCGCCGCCGCGGCCCGGGCGCCGGCCAACGCCTCGGCCGGATCGTGGCTCAACCGATCCGCGTAGCCGATCTCGACCCGCCGGCGCGCCCGCGCCTCGTCGACCTCGATGGCCAGGCAGACGCCCTCGTTCATCGTGACCGCGAGCGGCTGGGCGCCGCCCATGCCACCGAGCCCGGCCGTCAGCGTGACGGTCCCGCGGAGCGTGCCGCCGAAGTGCTGGCGGGCCGCCTCCGCGAAGGTCTCGTACGTCCCCTGGAGGATGCCCTGCGTCCCGATGTAGATCCAGGACCCGGCCGTCATCTGGCCGTACATCATCAGCCCGGCCTGCTCGAGCTCCCGGAACACCTCCCAGGTCGCCCACTTGCCGACGAGGTTCGAGTTGGCGATCAGTACCCGTGGCGCCCATTCGTGGGTCCGCAGCACCCCGACCGGCTTGCCGCTCTGGACGAGGAGCGTCTCGTCGTCGCCGAGGCGCCGCAGCTCGCGGACGATCGCGTCGAAGGCGTCCCAGCTGCGTGCGGCCCGGCCGGTCCCGCCATAGACGACCAGGTGGTCCGGGTCCTCGGCGACCTCCGGGTCGAGGTTGTTCATCAGCATCCGCAACGCGGCTTCCTGCGCCCAGCCGCGGCAGGTCAGCTCGGCGCCGCGGGGCGCGCGGACCGGCCTGGGACCGCTCATCGTCGTCATGGCGGCAGGCTACTCCGTGAGCCCCTCGATGATCCGCTCGCCGAAGCGGCCCGGTCCGAGGCCCTGCATCGACACGATCAGGTCGCCGGTCGTCAGGTGCACGTGGTAGGTGTGGACGCCGCCGGCGCACGTCCCGATGAACGTCTGGCGCCCGGCGATCACGGTCTCGGCGGAGCCGGCAACTCCGCCAGCCTGGTCGCAGACCGCGCTATCGAACGTGTCGCGCCAGCCGCGGAAGAAGAGGTCCGAGAACGTGTTCGGCCGGAGCCTGGCAACGGTGACCACGACGTAGTCGCCGGTGCTGTCGGTGGCCGCCGGTCCGAACGCGGTCGCCAGCGCGAGGGCCGACACGAACGGGGCGATCGACCCCTCCGCGGCGATGTCGGCGGCCGTCGCCGGGTCCGCGTTGACCCGCACGCCGCCGATCGAGTCGGGCAGGACCGAGAGGAGGGTGGGGTCGACGATGACGCCGGACGACGGGGATGACCCCGCGCTGGGTGACGCGCCGTCCCCAGTGGCGTTCGGCGTCGGGGCGGGTGTCGGCGTCGACGTCGTGGGCGCCGGGCTGGGCGACGGTCGGGGCGGGATGCATGCCGCCGCCAGCGCTGACGGAGATGAGGAGCAGCGCCGCGCCGGTTCGCGTCGTCACGTGAGATCGCGGCGCATGACCGGGAACCGCTCGTCGGCGGCCGCGACCTGGAACCCGACCGATTCCCAGAACCCGGGCGTCGCGGCGCTGGTCGCGTCGGGTCTGGCACCGACCTCTGGGTATGCCTCGACCGCCGCGAACCCGCGTCGCCCGAGGTCCTCGCAGACCGCCTCGACGAGTGCCGTCGCCAGGCCCGCGCCGCGGGCGGCCGCCGTGCTCGCGATACACGTGATCACCGCGGGCAACGGCGCGTCGGGCAGTGCCGGATAGAGGTCGCGGGTCCGCTGGGCGCGCGGGTACGCGGACAGCGGCCCGAACTGGCAGTACGCGGCCGGCGCATCGTCGCGGAGCAGGACCTTCGCGTACGACCCCACGACGCCGAGTCCACGACCGAGGAGCCGGAGCTTCGGCGGCGCACCGGGATCGATGGCCGGCCGGCTGGCACGGCGCGGCGCGAACGGGTTGTCGTCCGCCGCATCGTCATCGGCGAGGAACGGGTTGGCGGCCCCGCCTCCACGACCCGGCGGCGCGAACGGGTTGGCTGCCCGCTCGGCCAGGTCGGCGAGGAACGGGTTGGCGGCGGTTGCCGGGGACGACGGCTGCGTGGCCGGGGCAGGACGCGCCTGCAGCCAATCGAGCCGGATGGCCTTGGAGCCCCTGTCGGCGTCTTCCCAGTAGTCGCAGGACCGGTGATCGAAGCCCGGGTCGGCGCACGGCGGGAGCAGCGCGAACGTCGTGTCGTCGGTGACGTCGACGATCGAGATCGAAGCGGGATCGCGGCTCGGCATCGCGCGACGAAGTCTACGGTGCATCCGCGCGCCGAAGCCTCCGATTCCCTGTCCACAAGGACTAGTCCCTCGTATACAGTCCCGCCACGGCAGCGCTCGGGGTGCTGCTCACTCGGGGGACCCAATAGATGTTGGATCGTGTCGAGGGCGACGCATATGTCGTCCTGGGGATCGGCACCGACGCAGACGATCGAGCGATCGCGCTTGCCCATCGGCGGCTCGCCCGCCGGCATCACCCTGACCTCGCCGGTGACGCGGCGACCGGCCGGATGATGCGGATCAACGCGGCGTTCGACGCCATCCGGACCGCGGAACGACGGGCCGAATACGACCATGCCCGGCGCCGCGTGCTCGGGCCTGACGGCACCGGTGGCGCGGGCCGACCGCCTGGCCGACCGTCGGGCAGCGTGCTCGATTTCGGGCGGCATGTCGGGTGGTCACTGGGCGAGATCGCCCGCGTCGATCCCGGCTACCTGCTGTGGCTCGCGGAGCGTCGCGAAGGGGCTCGCTACCGGGTCGAGATCGACGGCCTGTTGAGCCGCATGGGGATGCGCCGCCCGGCCACCGCGGACGCGCCGCGGACGGGCTTCCGCCGCTTCGGCAGCTACTGAACCCATCGGGCCCAGTCGGGCCCGATCTCGCCGCTCGGCCGACGTCGCTGAGGACGCCCCCTTGGTAGACTGCGTGCATCGCGGCTGGTGAGGGTCGCAGTGCCGGGGACTGGCAGGGGGTGCGGCCGAGCGCGCATGGCTGATCGTCGTAGTGGGGATCCGTATTCGGTGCTGGGTGTCCTTCCGGGCGCCAGCGACGAGACGATCGCCACGGCGTACCGGTCCCTCGCGCGGCGCTACCACCCCGACCTCGCCGGCGAAGGCGGGACCCGCCAGATGATGGGCATCAACGCCGCGTTCGAGGCGATTCGCACGGCCAAGCGTCGGGCCGACTACGCCCTCGAGCACCGCCCGCCACCGAAGCAGGACGGGACCGGCGGAGCCGGACCGCCACCCGGTCGACCGTCCGGCAGCGTGCTCGATTTCGGCCGCCATATCGGCTGGTCGCTCGGCGAGATCGCGCGGTTCGACCCCGGCTACCTCGTGTGGCTCGCCGAACGGCCGGACGGCGCCCCGTATCGCGAGGAGATCGACGCGTTGCTGCGCCTGCAGGGTGTCCTGCGGCCGACGGGGAGGGACGAGACCGTGGCCCCCTGGCGCCGCGGCTACGGGTACCGCTGAGGATCAGCCGGCGGGGGCTTCGCCGGTCAGGTCGACGAGTGCGCCGTCGTGCACGAGCGCGGTGGCCGAGGCGAGGTCGGGGCCCGGCTCGCGATCCCCGTCGAGGTGCGCGATGCGCTCGCGGATCCGCCCGTGCGCATCGGCCACGCCGGTCCCGGGTCGCGGGGCAGGCTCGGGCCCGTCCGCGATCGTCGCGGACCGAAGGTCCAGCGCCTGGGCCGCCACGACGAGCTCGATGCCGATGATCCGCTCGACGCCTTCGAGCACGGCTCGCGCATGGCGCGCCGCGATCGAGCCCATCGAGACATGGTCTTCCTGATTCGCCGACGTCGGGATCGAATCGACCGACGCTGGATGCGCGAGCACCTTGTGCTCGGAGACCAGCGCGGCCGCCGTGTACTGGTAGATCATCATCCCGGAGTCGACCCCGGATGACCCGGCGAGGAACGGCGGCAGCCCGCCGTTGAGTCGGGCATCGACGAGCAGCGCGGTCCGTCGCTCGCTGATCGAGCCGAGCTCGGCGACCGCCAGCTTGGCGTAGTCGAGCGCCAGCGCGATCGGCTCGCCGTGGAAGTTGCCGCCACTGATCACGCGGCCGCCACCGGTCGCTAGTGCGGCGCTGTCGACGACACCACCATCGGGGAAGACCAGCGGGTTGTCGGTCGCGGCGTTGAGCTCGATGTCGAGGACCCGCCGGAGCTGGTCGAGCGCGTCGCGCACCGCGCCGTGGACCTGGGGCACGCAACGGAGCGAGTACGGGTCCTGGACCTTGTGCGCCGAGCCATGGTGCGAGCGCTGGAACCCGCTGTCGCGGAGCAGGTGGCGGAGCTCGGCGGCCACGGCGATCTGGCCTGGATGCGGCCGCGCCTGCTGATACGCGGCCGAGAACGCGACATCCGTGCCGAGGAGGGCCTCGACCGACATCGCGGCGGCAACGCTCGCCGTCCGGACCAGCCGATGGGCGTCCGCGAGGAACAGCGCCCCGAGCGCGCCCATCAGCTGGGTACCGTTGAGCAGGGCCAGCCCTTCCTTGGCCTCGAGCGCCAGCGGCTCGAGACCGGCATCGCTGAGAGCCGTCTTCGCCGGCACGAGCCGGCCGTCGACCTCGACCTCGCCGCGGCCGATGATCGGCAGCGCCAGGTGGGCGAGCGGCGCCAGGTCCCCGGACGCCCCGAGGCTCCCCTGCTCGGGCACGACCGGGTGGATGCCCGCATCGAGCATCGCCAGCAGGCGATCGACGATGAGCGGCCGGCAACCGCTGTGACCGATGGCCAGCGTGTTCGCCCGCAGCAGGAGCATCGCCCGGACGATCTCGGTCGGGAACGGACGACCGACGCCCGCGGCGTGGCTCATGAGGAGGTTCTCCTGCAGCCGCGCGGCCTGTGACGGCTCGATGAACGTCGTCGCGAGGTCACCGAACCCCGTAGTGACGCCGTACACGACCTGGCTGTCCGCGACGAGCTCGTCGATCACGTCGCGAGCCCGTTGCATGCGCGCCCGGGCCGTGTCGTCGAGACGGACCCGCGCACCGTGCCGCGCGACCGCCTCGACGTCCGCGATCGTGAGCGCCGTGCCGGTGAGGAGCACCTCGGCGGACGCGCGGTCCTGGCGGTCCGGCGGGACCTGTGGCGGGGTCACGACCCGAGGATAGTCGGCTATCCTCGCTCCCGCCGACCACTTCCCACACCTGAGGTTCGCGTGCTCGCCTTCATCGACCAGATCGTCATCCCGTTCCTGAACAGCCTCTACGGGGCCGTCGGGTACGCCGGTGTGATGGCCGCGATGGCGATCGAGTCGGCGATGGTGCCGCTCCCCTCGGAGCTGATCCTGCCGTACGCCGGGTTCCTCGTCTCCGACCCGACCCAGGTCGAGCCGCTCACCAAGGGACCGTGGTCATTCTGGATCGTCGTGATCGTGGCGACGGTCGGCAACACGCTCGGATCGCTTGTCGCGTACGCGATCGGCGCGTACGGCGGTCGACCGTTCCTGGAGCGCTATGGCCGCTACCTGCTGATCCGGCCGCACGAGATCGAGCTCGCGGACCGGTTCTTCGAGCGCTACGGAGCGGCGACCGTGTTCGTCGGCCGGCTGCTGCCGATCGTGCGCACGTTCATCAGCTTCCCGGCCGGCGTGACGCGGATGCCGCTGGTGCCGTTCATCGTCTACTCGACGCTCGGCGCGGTCCCGTGGTCGATCCTGCTGGTCTACGCGGGCACCGTGCTCGGTGCCCATTGGGTCGACATCCGCCACGCGCTCCAGCCGTTCGACCTGGCCATCGCGGTCCTGGTCGTGGCCGGCGTGGTCGGGTTCATCTGGTGGCGGCTCGGGATGCCTGGCCGGCCGGGTCGCGCCAAGGCCTAGTCGAGGCCTGGTCGAGGCTCATTTCGCCGGTTGCGCGGCCTCTTCGGGTGGCCGCACCGCGCTGAACGCGCGATAGATCAACAGGTCGTACACGATCTTGAGGCCACCGGCCAGGAAGAACGGGAGCGCGGCCGTCGCAGCGCTCGCGACCAGCACGCTCGAGATCGAGGGCGAGATCGCCGCCCCGATCGTCCGCGCGATCCCGGTGACGCCAGCCGCCGCAGACCGCTCGTCCGGCTGGACCACCGCCATGACGTAGGACTGGCGAGTCGGCACGTCCATCTGGCTCAGGCTGAACCGCAACAGGAGCACGGCCACCGCCAGCGGCAGCGTCGGCATCAGCGGCACGAGGATCAGCAGCACGTTCGACGGGAGGTGCGTGTACACCATCGTCTGGATCAGGCCGATCCGGGCCGCGATCCGCGCGGCCGAAAGCGATGACACCGCGGCCAGCAGGTTCGCCGCGAAGAAGATCGCGCCGAGCGCCCCGGGGGCGACCCCGAAGTGCGTCGCGAACCAGTAGGCCATGAGGCTCTGAGGGATGAACCCGCCGGCGAACGCGTCGATCGAGAACAACGCCGACAGCCGCAGCACGACCGAGCGCGACTGCCCGAGACCGAGCCTCCGCGCGACCCCGTCGTTGGGAACGGTCGCGCCATGGATCTCGATGTCGGGCCCGAGCCGTGACGCGACGAGCGCCATGAGCAGCCCGATCAAGGCATACCCGATCACGACCGCGCGGTACGCATCGACCTCCGCCAGCCCAGCGGCGATCAGCATCTGCCCGAGCAGACCCGCGGCGAGCGCGCCGGTTGCCGTCGCCACGTACCCGGCGAGGTTGTACCAGGCGAAGATCGAGGTGCGCCGCCGGCCCGGCGTGACCTCGGACAGGGCGGCCTGCTCGACCGCCAGGAACGGGCCGACCTCATTGCCGGTCGGCGAGATCACGCCGACGATGCCGGCCACGATCAGCAGCGGCAGCCAGTTCGTCGCGGCGAAGACCACGCCGGCAACGACCACGAGCAGGCTGCCGACGATCAACACCCGCCGCCGACCCAACCGATCGGCATGGGTCGTCAGCCACAGCGACACCACCGTGTCGCCGACGAGCGTCAGCGTCAGGACCGCACCGACCCCCACCGGGGTGAGCCCGGCTGCGACGAGATAGAGGACCAGCACGACCGCGAGGAAGCCGTACGCGAAGAGGCGGATGCTGCGCAACGCGAACAGCGCGCGACCGTCCGGTCCCAGGTCCCGAAGGCTCGCGATCAGCGAGTCGTCGGTCGACGACGGGTGCGGCTCGGCGGTCGAGCGGTCTGCGGTCATGACGCTGTTGAGTCTATGGGCCTCGTGGTGCACGGCTCTGCCAGAATGGGCCGCGACATGACGATATCCGCCCACGACAGCGACCGGCCCGGCCACGACGGCGCCGTCGCCCACCATGCCACGGACGACCACGGCGACGACCACGGCCATGACGACCATGCCCACGACGGTGATGACTTCATCGGCCCGATCGACGTCATCGCCTGGGGGGCCGGCGTCTTCGGCATCGTGCTCGGGCTGGCCGTGGGGCTCGCGTTCGCGTTGGCGACCGGCGCGCTGTAGGTCGCGCGCGGGCGTCGGGCTTAGAAGAGCCCGACGACGTTCCCTTCGGCGTCGATGTCGATCTTTTCGCCGCCCGGCTTCGACGGCAGCCCCGGCATCGTCCGCATCTCGCCGCACAACGGCGTGATGAAGCCGGCACCGGCCGACAGGCGGATCTCGCGGATGGGGACCGTGAACCCGGACGGCGCGCCCTTGAGCGCCGCGTCATGGCTGATCGAGTACTGCGTCTTCGCCATGCAGACCGGCAGGTTGCCGAACCCCATCGACTCATACAGCTTCAGCGACTTCTGGGCCGCCGGCGTGAGCTCGATGCCGTTGCCGCCGTAGATCTCCTTGACGATCGTGAGGATCTTCTCGCCGAGCGGCGCGTCGTCGGGGTAGAGGAGCCGGAACGAGCGGGATGGATCCTCGGTCGCGGCCCATACCGCCTCTGCGAGGTCGGTGGCGCCCGCACCGCCATCGGTGAAGTGCGTGGCGACGACCGCGTCGCGCGCGCCGGCGGCCAGCGCGACCTCGCGGATCGCCTCGACCTCGGCCGGCGTGTCGGTCGGGAACGCGTTGATCGCGACGACCGCCGGGATCCCGAAGGTCCGCACGATCCGGATGTGGGCGGCGAGGTTCGAGGCGCCGGTCCGGACCGCGTCGACGTTCTCCTCGAGGAGCGCCGGGTCGAGCGGCTTGCCGGCCACGATCTTGCCGACGCCGCCGTGCATCTTGAGCGCACGGACCGTGGCGACGACCACGGCCGCATCGGGCGCGATCCCCGACGCGCGGCACTTGATATCGAAGAACTTCTCGGCGCCCATGTCCGAGCCGAACCCAGCCTCGGTGCAGACGATGTCGTTGGTGACCAGCGCAAGCCGGTCCGCGATGATCGAGTTGTTGCCGTGGGCGATGTTGCCGAACGGCCCGCAGTGGACGAACGCGGGTCCGCCTTCGAGGGTCTGCAGCAGGTTCGGCTTGATCGCGTCACGCAGCAGCACCGTCATCGCGCCGGCGACGCCGATGTCCTCCGCGGTCAGCGGTGACCCGTCGACGCGGGTCGCGAGGACCATCCGACCGAGTCGAGCCCGCAGGTCGAACAGGTCGGTGGCGAGCGCGAGGACCGCCATCACCTCCGAGGCGACCGTGATCACGAACTCGGTCTCGCGCGGGACGCCGTCCTCGCGCCCGCCGAGGCCGATCACCACGTGCCGGAGGGCGCGATCGCTGATGTCCAGGACGCGCGGCCAGAGGATCCCGTGCGGATCGATGCCCAGCGGGTTCTTGTGGTGGAGGCTGTTGTCGAGGAAAGCGCCGGCCAGGTTGTGCGCGGCGCCGATGGCGTGGACGTCGCCGGTCAGATGGAGGTTGAAGTCCTCCATCGGGATGACCTGGCTGTAACCGCCACCGGCAGCCCCACCCTTGATCCCGAATACCGGGCCGAGCGATGGCTGGCGGATGTTCACCGACGCCTTCCGGCCGATCCGGTTGAGCCCCTGCGCGAGGCCGACCGTCGTCGTCGACTTGCCCTCGCCGAGCGGCGTCGGGGTGATCGCGGTGACTACCACGTACTTGCCGCGCGGTCGCTCGGCCTCCAGCCGGGTGATCGCATCGAGCCGCACCTTTGCCTTCGTCGGCCCATACAGCTCGAGCTCGTCGTCGTGGATGCCGAGCTCGGCCGCGATGTCGACGATCGGCCGCGGCGTGACGGAGCGGGCGATCTCCAGGTCGGATGGGAAGGTCATCGGGTCTCCTCGGGTCAGTCGGTCGCCGCGTGGCGGTCGGCCGCCTGGCGTTCGGCGGCGCGGATCAGGTGGGTCAGCAACAGGGCGTTGGTCAGTGGGCCGACGCCGCCCGGGACCGGGGTGATCGCGGATGCGACCTGGCGCGCCGACTCGAAGTCGACGTCACCGCGGATGTGGCCATCGACGACGTTGATGCCGACGTCCACGACGACCGCGCCGGGCTTGAGCATCGCCCCCGTGACGAGGCCCGGGTGACCGGCGGCCACGACGACGATGTCCGCCCGCCGGATGTGCGCCGGGAGGTCGCGGGTCCGCGAGTGACTGACGGTCACCGTCGCGTCCTCCTTGACGAGCAGGAACGCGGCGGGCATGCCGACGACCGCGGACCGGCCGATGACCAGCGCGTCCATGCCCGCGATCTCGATCCCGGATCGGCGGAGGATCTCGACCGCCGCGTGCGCGGTCGCCGGCAAGAAGCCGTCATATCCGAGGCGGAGCAGACCGGCATTCAGCGGATGGATGCCATCGATGTCCTTCTCCGGGTCGATCGCGTCGATCACCGCGCGGAGGCGGATGGTCGGCGGGAGCGGCATCTGGACGATGACGCCATCGATGGTCGGATCCGCATTGAGCTCACGGATCGCGCCGACCACCGATGCCTCGGTGGCCTCGCCTTCGAGCTCGGCAAAACGGGCGTCGATCCCGACCTTCGCGCAGCCGCGCAGGATCTGCTCGAGGTACACGGTCGACGGGGCATCCCGCCCGATGATCACGACCGCGAGGCCGGGCGGCCGCCCTTGCGCGCGCGTGAACGTCTCGACGTCCTCGGCGACGGCGGCGCGGATCTCGGCGGCGATCGGGCCGCCTTCCAGGAGCCGGGCCGTGCCGGTGGATGCCTCGATCACGCCCGTCCGGCCGGATCCAGCGGGTCGCGGCGATCGCCCGACCCGATGACCTGGTGCGTCTGCGACGTCAGGTCGTCGATCGCCCCGAGCAGCTCAGAGACGCGCTCGGTGAGGCGGCCTTCGAGCTCGGCGTCACCGGTCGACGGCAGATTGATCATCACGTTCGCGGCGGCGCCTCGAGCCGCGGCCTCGCCGAGCAGCGCGGCGACCGCGACGTCGCTCGCCGCGTTCGGGTTGCTTCGGCCGGCGAGCGCCTCCGCCACCTGGACGAGCTCGAGACACGCCTCGACGCAGGAGAGCGGCACTTCCGAGGCTTGGCGTGCCGCGGCCTGCATCGCCGTCGTCCGTGCCGACCGCTCGGCCTCGGTGTCGCGCGGCATCTTCAGCGCCGCGGCGTACCCGCCGTATGCGTCTGCGTCCTCGTCGGCGATGTCGAGGAACCTTGCCGAGAGGCGACGACCAACCTCGCTCGCCCACGCGAGCATCGGCTCGTGATCCACGTACTTCGGTCGACCCGTCGTGAGCGACGCGACCATCGTCACGAGACTCGCGCCCAGCGCCGCCGCGACCGCCGAGGCGCTGCCGCCACCCGGCACGGGATCCGACGACGCGAGCCGCGCCATGAACGCATCGACGGTCAGGTCGCGGAACCGACCGCCTTGATCCGAGGGTTGCACCGCGCGATTGTAGGTTGCCGCCCGCAACCTCCGCGCCGGGTTTGCGAGCAGCAACGCCGGCATCGGCGTCGCATCGTGACGCGCCGGAGAGGCAGGCGCGGTACCGGCGCGCCTGCCCCCAACTCTCCGACGCGTTCGCCCGCGGGAGCGGGAGGGCTACCCCGCGAGCCTTCTACCTGGGTCAGGCCGCCTTGCGCGCCTGATCGAGTGCGGTCACCGTCCAGCGCTTGGAGCGGTGCTGATATGACAGGGCGAGCCGCGCTCGCGGGGTCTCGACTTCGAACATCGTCCGGGGCCCGGTGATGACCGGATAGGCCGCCGCTTCCTCACGGACGACCACGAGGTGGGTGATCGGCAGCCGATCGGTCCCCATCGTGATCTCGCGAGGGCGGCCACTGAACCAGTCGGTTCGGACGTGGACGGGCACGGGTTCGACTCGGATGAACGCCATCGTATTCGCTCCTTCGGCGTCGTCCGGGGCACCTCGGCCGACAGAACATCTGTTCGATGTGGCGACGCTAACCGAACAGGTGTTCGATGTCAAGCATCGTCGAGCGAACTGTCGTCGACGTCCGTGTCAGCTAGGTTGTCACGACCGCCAACGCCCCCGTGGAGATCCTCATCGGCGTCGTGTTCGACGCCCCTGGCGCGTCGATCGAGCGGGTTGCGCGGGTCGCGTTCGAACGGCGCTGGCAGGTCCGCGCCGACCAGCCGTCCACGCGTGACGGCGCGACTGCCATACCGCCGGCGGATCGTGTCGGCCGCCTCGATCGCCGCGCGGTGACGCGGATCGTCGGTCGGGAACAGGCCGAGCTGCTCGCGATCCCCGAGATTCGATGCCGACACTCCGAGCAGGCGGACGCGGATGCCGCGGACCTCTGGGCGGGCAAGCTCGACCGCCGCCCGATAGATGGGGTCGGTGAGATCCGTTGGCTCGGGCAGGGTTCGCTGGCGGGTGATCGTGCGGAACGACGAGTCGCGGATCTTGACGGCGATCGTCGAGGCTCGGACGCCGGCGCTTCGCAGGCGGCCGGCGACCCCGTCGCTCATGGCCAGCAACGTCCGCTCGATGGTCTCTCGATCGCTGGTGTCGACATCGAACGTGTGCTCATGGCCGACCGACTTGGCCGGATCGCCGTCGTGGACCGGATCGTCGTCGAGTCCCCGAGCCCGGGAAGCCAGCGAGCCGCCGTGCTTCCCGAACCGCCGCACCAGCACATCGGGTGAGAGGGCGGCGAGGTCGCCGATCGTGCGGACCCCATAGTCCTCGAGGGCCCGCGCCGTCTTGCCACCCACGCCCCACAGCCGGCTGATCGGCAGCGGCGCCAGGAACGACGCCTCGTCACCGAGTGGGACCACGACCAGCCCGTCGGGCTTCTGGAGGTCGGAGGCGATCTTCGCGACGAGCTTGGTGCTCGCGACGCCGACCGAGGCCGGCAGACCGACGTCGTCGCGAATCGCGCGCTTGATCGACTCGGCGATGGCCCGCCCGTCACCGAACAGCTGGCGCGAGCCGGTCACGTCGAGGAACGCCTCGTCGATCGAGATCGGCTCGACCTGCGGGGTGAACCGCCTGAGGATCGCCATGACCTCGCGTGATGCCTGCTGGTAGCGGCGCCCGTCGACTGGGAGGAACACCCCGTCGGGGCAGCGGCGAACCGCCTCGCGCAGCGACATCGCCGAATGCACCCCGAACCGTCTCGCCTCATAGCTCGCCGCCGAGACGACGCCCCGGCCGCTCGGATCGCCACCGACGATCACGGGCTTGCCGAGCAGCTCGGGCCGATCGCGTTGCTCCACCGACGCGAAGAACGCATCGAGATCGACGTGCAGGATCGTCCGCGCGGTCACGGTCGGTATCATCCGCCCTCAGTGCAGCCACCCGCCGACGACCGATCGTGGATCGAGCCGCTCTCCTCGACCCAGGTCATCGCGCTGATCCTCGGTTTGACGATCGCGCTGGTCCTGGTCTGGGCCGTTCCGATCCTCGCCATCCCGCTCGCCTGGCCGTGGCTGTTCCTCGTCCCGGGTTGGGCCCTGGTTCGCCGGATCGCGCCGGACCTGCCCGCGCCGGCGCAGATCGGGGTCGGGGTCGTGACCAGCACCTACGTCTCGGCCCACCTCGTGGAGGTCGTCGCCACGGTGGGCGGGTTCGGTCGGGCCGCAGTCCTGGTGAGCGTCGGGCTGCTGGTCCTGGCGACGGCGATCGTCGTGCGGCTCCGTCATCGCTGGCTGGCGCCCTGGTCGATCCCACCGCTGAGCGCTCTGCCGCGCTCGATCGGCTCGGCACTCCGGGACGATGCACCGGCGTGGATCGTGGCCACCGCCGTCAGCTTCGTGGTCGCGTCGGTGCTCGGAGCCAATGGCTGGCGCGAGACGCCCGACGGGTTCGTGTCGGGCGGCTGGAACTGGAGCGACCTGATGGTCCACGTGGCCATCGGCAACAGCATCGTCCACGGCAACTTCCCGCCGGAGGTGCCCTATTTCGCCGGGCTGCCGCTGACCTACCACTGGTTCGCGGACTTCCACGGGGCGATCACCGCCGTCGCCGCGAACGTGCCGATCATCCCGGTGTTCTTCTTCTCGAGCGCGCTGCTGGCCGGCACGCTGGCGCTCGTCGTCTGGTCGCTGGCGCTGCTGATCACGAAGGACCGCCGCGTGGCGACGATCGCGGCGATCCTGGTCTGCGCGGCGGGCGGGATGGGCTGGCTGCGGCTGGTTGGGGACGTCATCGCCGGCGGGTATTCGATCCCCGAGCTGATCACCCAGCGGCCGTACGACAACTCGTGGGCCGACGGGTGGCCGTGGTTCCGGATCGCCTCGGTCTTCGGCACGGGGTTCCTGCCGCACCGGGCGACGACGTTCGGCTTGCCCGGTCTGGTCGCCGTGGTCCTGCTGATCGTGCACGGCCTGGGTCGACGCCCGGCCGCGGTGCTGCTCGCGGGGATCCTCGCTGCGCTGCTCGCCCCGTTCCAGTTCTACTTCTTCCCGGCGACCTACCTGATCGTCGGGCTGTACGTGGTGTTCGCCGGCGGCTGGCGCCAGCGGACGGTCCTCCGCGACGCGCTGTTGTTCCTGGCACCGATCGTCGTCGCGCTCCCGTACGTGCTGCCGGCAGCGTTCCGCCAGGGCGCCCAGGGCGCGTTCCGGTTCGTCCAGGGTTGGAGCGAATTGCGGGTCGCGGACGGACCGGGTGCGGTCCTGTTCTTCTACGTCACCAACCTGGGCATCCCGGTTGTGCTGGCGATCATCGCGCTGGTCGCGCTGCGGGGCCGCGATTCGCTCCCGGCGCGCGGCTTCATCGCGGCCTGGCTCGTCGCGCTGTTCCTCGTCCCCAACCTCGTGGTGGTCAGCGCGGTCGAGTTCGACATGAACAAGTACTTCCAGATCATGTGGATCGCCGTCGCCATCGCGGCTGCGTGGCTGCTCGTGCGCTGGCCGAGATGGATCGCGGTCGCGGCGATCGGCGTGTCGGCGATCTCGCCGGCGCTGATCGCGATCCACCACGCCACGCATCCCGCGGTCGTGATGAGCCTCGGCGGGGAGGCCGCCGCGCGCTGGATCGAGTCGAACACGCCGGATCGCGCGGTCTTTGCCACCGACGATTTCATCAACAGTCCGGTCGACCTCGCCGGGCGGCTGCGGATCACGACGTTCGGGCCGTACGTGTCGAACCTGGGCTACGACCCCAACCCGCGGGCCGCGGACATCGACGCGATCTACTGCGACGGCCCGGAGGTCGCCAAGGACCGCATGGCCCGATACGGCGCGACGTACGTGCTGTCGTCGGGCGGGATCCTCGACTGCGACGTGCCGACCGACTTCGCGTCGAGCCCGCTGTTCGAGACGGCCTACTCCGCAGATGGCGTCAGCGTCTGGAGGTTGCGGTGATCGCGGCCCGGGCACTCGTTGACTTGCTGCTCATCCCCCAACGCTTGCGGTCTATGCGCCTCAGTGATGAGCAAGAGGCGAGGGCCGGTGGCCCGGTGGGCCGCGGTGGTGCCGGACCCCTCGCGGAACGCCGGGACCTCAGCCCTTCGGCTCGACGACCACCGTGACTTCGGGCGTCATGCCGGTGAAGACCTTCACCGCGACCTTGTACGTGCCGAGCGACTTCAGCGGCTCCTCAAGGTCGATCTTGTGGCGATCGACCTCGATCCCGCGGCGCGCCAGCGCGTCGGCGATGTCCTTTGAGGTGATCGAGCCGTACAGCTTGCCGCCCTCGCCGACCTTGACCCCCATGGTCAGCGTCGTCGAGGAGATCCGGGTCGCGGCGATCTCGGCTTCCTCGCGCTCGCGCTTGCGCTTGTCCTCACGACTCGCGATGTCGTGCTGCCACGCGCGGTACGCCCCGCCGGCGGCCGGCACGGCCAGCGCCCTGGGGGATGAGGAAGTTCGTCGCGTAGCCGTCGGCGACCTGCTTGAGCTCGCCGCTCTTCCCAAGCTTGGGGTGGTCCTTGGTCAGGATGACCTTCAAGTGCTGGGCTCCTCCTTGGTGATCCAGGCTCGTGCGCGCGGCACGATCCCGGAACGGTCGATGGCATGTCCGACGGCCGTGACGAGGCCGGGGAGTCGCCGGATGGTCCGACGAACGGGTCCGGGCGTCAAGCGTCGGATCTGGGCGACGTCGCGGTCGAACGAGGCGCGATCGATGGCGAGGTCTTCGAGCTTCTCCCGGAGCAACTCGGGCGGCACGCCGTCAAGGAACACGTCGACGGCGAGCACGACCACGACGATGTCGTCGAGGCCACCGATCAGCGGCACGCTGTCAGGAACGAGGTCGCGCCCGATCACGAGATATCCGGCAGCCGCGCCGAGCAGGACCTTGCGGTCGCTGGGCATCCGATCGTCGAGCACCAGCGCGCCGATCAGTCGCGCGTAGTCGGGAACGCGGCTCGCGACGGGCAGGAAGGCGAGCAGCGACACGAACCGGCCCAAGCCGGCACGCCCGGGGTTCCGCTTCCTGGCCATCGTCGATGCACTCCTCGCGTCGGGATTGGGGAGTCTACCAAGGATGTGCGTCGGCACCCGCGCGGTCGATCGTGGCAATGCCTTGACATCGAACGTACGTTCGGTATCATGCAGGCGCAAGGAGGCGCGAGTGACCAAACACGACGCCGAGCGGAAGGTCCGGATCCTCGATTTCATCGCCGCGACCCTTCGCGCGCGAGGGTATCCGCCGTCCGTCCGCGAGATCATGCAGGCGGTCGGCCTCGCATCGACCTCGGCCGTTCACCACCACCTCCAGATGCTGGAGCGCGAGAGCTATCTCGAGCGCGGCGAAGGGCAGAGCCGGGCGATCCGCCTGACCCCTACGGCCGCGATCCGGCTGGGTCTGTCGAGCGAGCTCGTGCCGCAGGCGACGACCGCCGACGCCCGCGTCGTGCCGATCATCGGCGAGATCGCTGCAGGCGGACCGATCGAGGCATATCAGGACGCGTCAGAGACGCTCGCAGTCCCGGACATGCTCGCCCCGAGCGGCGACGCCTACGTGCTTCGCGTCCGCGGCGACTCGATGATCGAGGCACACATCGCTGACGGCGACTTCGTGCTGATCCGACCGCAAACGACCGCGCGGAACGGCGACATCGTCGTGGCCCAGGTCGAGGAGAACGCGGTCACGCTGAAGCGGTTCTTCAAGGAGAAGGACAAGATCCGTCTCCAGCCTGCCAATCAGGAGTACCCCCCTCAGTTCTACGACGACGTGCGGATCCAGGGCAAGCTGATCGGAGTCATCCGCAAGCTCGACTAGCGGGCGACGGGCGGCGTCCAGGGCGCCCGAATGCCGGCGTTGGCCGACCTCCGCGCCTCGCTCACGCACGTCTGTGCGCTCGCTCCGGTGCTCGGACGGCGCCTTGGCCTCGGGCTCCGACCGCGCCGAATTCTCGGTTCCTGGAGCAGCAGCTTTCCGGTACGCGACGAGGAGGGCGGCGATTTGCAATGGGGGCATATCCACTGGGTTCCCACAGTCGGCTAACGGGGGTGGCGGAAGTTGGGGATGGGGTTCGGGGATAAGGCTCTATCGCGGACGGGGCGGCTCGACGACAGTCTGTTGTCACAGCCGTCACGCAGTCTTGGGGACCGATGATCGATCGCCTGCCGCCCCAGAGCCTCGAGGCCGAGCAGTCCGTGCTCGGGGCCATCCTCATCGATCGCGATGCGGTCATCGAGGTCGCCGAGTTCCTGCGCCCGGAGGACTTCTACCGGCAGGCGAACGGCCGCATCTACGCGGCGATCCTCGACCTGTTCGAGCGTCGCGAGCCGATCGACATCGTCACGGTCGCCGAGGCGCTCGAGCGTCGCGAGGACCTGGAGGCGATCGGCGGGCGCGCATATCTGTCGAGCCTCAGCAACGAGACCCCGACCGCGGTCCACGCCGCGCAGTACGCCCGGATCGTCGAGCGCAAGGCCGTCCTCCGCAACCTGATCGGCGCAGCCGGACGGATCGCCGGCATCGGCTACGAGGATCCGGCCGAGATCCAGGAGGCGATCGACCGCGCCGAGGCCGAGCTCTTCTCGGTCAGCCAAAAGCGGATCGACGCGGGCTTCAGCCCGCTCAAGGCGCTCCTCCACGATGCCTACGATCGGCTCGACTACCTCCACGCCCACCGTGGCGAGATCTCGGGCGTCCGGACCGGCTTCACCGACCTCGATGCGCTCACGACCGGCCTCCAGCCGAGCGACCTGATCGTCGTCGCGGCCCGACCGTCCGTCGGCAAGACGAGCTTCGCGCTCAACATCGCCGAGCACGCGGCCGTGAAAGAGGGTCGGAGCGTCGGCGTGTTCAGCCTCGAGATGAGCAAGGAGCAGCTGGTCCTGCGTCTCCTGTCGAGCGTCGCCAATATCGACTCGCAGCGGCTGCGCACCGGCTTCCTCGAGGAGCTCGACTTCGCCCGTATCGCCCCGGCGATGAACTCCCTCTCGGAAGCGCCGATGTACATCGACGACACGCCGAACATCTCCGCGATGGAGCTGCGGACCAAGGCCCGCCGGCTCCAGGCTGAGGCCGGACTGGACCTTGTCGTGGTCGACTACCTGCAGCTCATGCAGGCGACGACCTCGACCAAGGACGCCAACCGCGTCCAGGAGGTCTCGGAGATCTCACGCGGTCTCAAGGCCCTGGCGCGCGAGCTGTCGGTGCCGGTCGTCGCCCTGTCGCAGCTCTCGCGACAGCCCGAGATGCGGGAGTCGAAGGAGCCGCGGCTCTCGGACCTGCGGGAGTCGGGCGCGATCGAGCAGGACGCCGACCTCGTGCTGTTCCTGTGGCGCGACAAGGAACGCGACAAGGAGGACCAGGACGTCGACGGCGAGGTCATCAACCTCAAGCTCGCCAAGCACCGCAACGGCCCGACCGGCGAGATCCAGCTCTGGTTCAAGAAGCGCCAGACGCGGTTCGTTTCATATGCCGGCGAGCGCTTCGCCGAGGTGAGCTAGCGGTCGACCCCTCGGCCGACCGCCAGATCAACGGACTGGTTCAGCCGGCGTCGCCGGGGAGCAGCGGGCGAAGCGACAGCGTGTAGAGCTTGCCGTCGGAGCCCGTGAGCACCATGCCCTGGAACCCACCCTGGACGTCCTTGACACCGAGCTTCGCGACCTCGTCGGGCTTGAGGGTGCGATGCGGGAACTGCAGGCCGTTCGGATCGGCATCGGGCGTGAAGTCGGTGACCTTGAGGTCGGGCCACGGCCACGCGCGGATGTCCGGCGCCTGGACGCCCGGCGCTTCGAACAGGACCGCGCGATAGGCGGCCGGCTCGTAGATCGCGGTCGGGAACGTGCCGCCCTGGTCGAAGTCGGCGAGCTTTGCCGCCAGCTTCTGGAACGCCGCCCGAGCCGGCGCATCGGCGCCGCCCTGCGTGTCCATCCCGAGCGCGTATACCGAAACGGTCTTGTCGACGCCACCGGCGTGGACCGTGAACACGGCGGTGCCGGCGTCGGCGACCATCATGTTCTCGTAGCTCGCGCGCGCGACCGCGAGGCCGCCCTCGCCGAGCGCGTAGACCAGCAGTTCCTGGATCTGGTCCTCGGTGAGCTTGGCGGTGCGCATCGGGTTCGCCGGGCTCACGGATCCCTCGGCGGGCGGGAGCTGGAGCGCCGGGTTTCGGAAGATCACGGTCCCGTCCCCGTACAACGTGAACGGCGGCACCTGCGACGCGAGGAAGCCCGGCATCACGAAGCCGCCGCCTTCGTCGTAGCGCAGCAGGATGTCGGTCGCGCCGGTCTTGTGGTCGATCGCTCCGACGGCCGGCGAGTCGCTCGGGGCCTCGCTCGGCGCGGCGCTCGGTGCCGCTGAGGGGGCGGTCGATGGCGGGGCTGACGCGCTGCCCGCCGAGCTGCAGGCGACCACGATCAGGGCGAGGAACGGGGTGGCGATGAGTGACGCCGGGCGGCGCCGAAGGTGGTGTGACATGGCCTGCCGGACGCCACTTTCGCGACGCCGGTTCCGAGTGTCCACCAGCGGACCACGTCGTGGTCCGGACCATGCGTAGGGATGCAGGGCGAAATCGACCGCCCAAAACCACCCGCAACCCCACCGCAACCCCTTGACGGCGCGCGTATCTTCTCGGCTATGAGTCCCGGGCGCGGCCCGGACGAACCGGGCGCGCGCCCCCCGCGGTCCCCCAGCGCGACCGATCCTCGTTCGGCCAACCGAACCGCCGGGTGCTGACGTCACGGCGTCCGAGCGAGGGAGGTCTGGAGAGGGTGTACCAGGACCGTACGCTGACCTGTCGCGACTGCGCGGAGGAGTTCACCTTCTCCGCCGGCGAACAGGCCTTTTATGCCAGCAAGAGCCTGGTCAACGATCCGCAGCGCTGCCCGTCGTGCCGTGCCGCGGCCAAGCGAGCCCGCAACAACGAGGGCCCGCGCGAATTCCATGCCGCGATCTGCGGCGCGTGTGGGGGACAGGCGGTCGTGCCGTTCGCGCCGCGTAACGATCGGCCGGTCTACTGCAGCTCGTGCTTCGACAAGGTCCGAGCAGGCACATTGGGGTCGACGCCGGCGCACGCCTAGGCATCAGCGCGCGCACGAGACGAGGTCGATCCGTCGAGGGTCGACCTCGTAGCATGTCCCCCAACCGATCCGACCTGGCCGATCGCTTGGAGGTGCACCGATGGGCGTCATCATCATCCGCGAGATGGTCGGCAAGAGCCAGCGCTCGTGGAGCGACGCCGCGCGCCAGGCGGTCGCGACCGCATCGAAGACGGTCCGCAATATCCAGACCGTCGAGGTCGTGAAGTCGTCCGCCGTCGTCGAAGACGGCGAGATCGTGGAGTACCGAGTCGAGCTCAAGATCGGCTTCGAATACGAAGGTTGACGCCCGAACGGGGTAAAACCGCCGATCTGGAGGAGTCGGCAACCCCGCAGCTAATCGAGGGTTGAGCGGTTCGCGCCACCATGGCGCCCATGCCCGACCGCCCCCGCTCGCGCTCCGTTGACACGGCGCTCGAGCCGTCGCTACGTTTCGCGCGCACCGGAACCATGCCGTCGCCACGACCCGTCGGGGAGCCCGTTCCGATCCCCGTCGGTCCTGGTCGATCGGCCGCGTCGATGCCGTCCAGGAGTGCCCACCTGAGCGACGAGGCCCGCGGCTACCCGATCCAGCTGGCCAAGGTCCAGCGTCCGGCGCTCCGCGACGAGACGCTCGCTCGACCACGCCTCCTCGACTGGCTGCGTGCCAAGACTCGCGGGCGGGTGGTGCTGCTCCTGGCCGACGCGGGGTACGGGAAGACCACGCTGCTTGCCGACTTCAGCCGGCGGAGCCGGACTCGGACGCTGTGGTATCGACTCGACCAGGACGACCGTGACTGGGTGTCGATCCTCAACCACCTGGTCGCGGCGGGACGCGAGCACGACCAGGACTTCGCGACCGAGACGGCGGCGCTGCTCGCCCAGGTCGGTGTCGACGATCCGCCTCGTGACGCCGTGCTGGATGCCTTCATCGGGGAGCTGCCGGGGATCTCGGCGAGCGGGGCAGTCCTCATCTTCGACGACTTCCATCTCGTCGACGACGCACCGGACGCCCGACACATCGCCCGTGAGCTGGTCGCACGTGCCCCGGAGCGACTCACGATCGTGTTCGCCAGCCGACGGACGCCGTCGGTCCGGCTGTCGAGGTTGCGCGCCGTCGGGGACGTCGCCGAGCTCGGCACGGACGACCTTCGATTCGATGCCGCCGAGACCGCGCAGCTCTTCACCGAGACGTACGGGCGCCGGCTCGATCCCGATGTCCTCGAGGATCTGGCGACGCGGACGGAGGGCTGGATCGCGTCACTGCAGCTCGTCCAGGCCGCGCTTCGTGATCGGTCGCCGGCGGAGATCCGGCGGTTCGTGAAGGGTCTGACCGGAGCGGATCACGAGCTGTACGACTACCTGGCGGAGGAGGTGGTCGGCGACCTGCCTGACGAGCTCCAGCGCTTCCTCATGGAGACCTCGATCCTGCAGGTCGTCACGCCCGAGCTCGCGGAGGTCGTGTCAGGACGTGAGCCGCCGGACGTGGCGCGGCTGACCTCGGCAGCGGAACGGCTGACGCTTCTCAGCCGGCTGTCGGGTGGACCGCGGACGCATCAGCGATATCACCCGCTGGTCCGCGAGTTCCTCGAGGCGCGGCTGCGCTCGATCGATGGGCCGGAGGTGGTCGCCGGACTCCACCGACGAACCGCCTCTGCGACCGCGTCGTCGGATTGGCGGCTCGGTGCACACCACTACCGCGAGGCCGGCGACACCGAGGCGATGCTCGGGGTGGTGGCCAGCGCGATTCCCGACGATCATGGGCAACGGCCAGTACGCCCTCGCGGAGGGGTTCATCGGCCCGAGCTCGATGGATCATCGGCCGTCGAGCTTCGATCTGATCCTGAGCCGGGTCGACATGCAGCAGGGCGACTACGAAGCGGCGATCGCCGCGAGCCAGGCGGTCCTCGACTCCGGGGTGACGGACCCAGTGCAGCGGGACCACGCGCTGTTGAACCTCATAACACTCAGCGTGCAACGTCGGTGACGGCGAGAAAGCTGGCGCACTTGCACGACGGCTAGAGTGCGCTGACGGCAGATCCAAACCTGCGATCGATTGCTGGCGTGACGAGTGTCTCTGCTCGAGGCCCAGACCGAGGCTGCCATCGACTCGGTGAACCGACGCCTCCGAGCAATGGCCGAAGCGCAGCGCTCAACCAGCTCACACCACTTCGGCGTAACGATGCTGAATCTTGCGTTGATCTCCCTCGTGCAGGACAGGCTCCAAGACGCTTCACATGAGGTCGCGGACGCAATCGAAGCGTTCGAGTCCACCACGGGCGACGTCGAGCAATCGGCCTCAGTCGTCCTTCAGATTGGTGTGCTGCATGAGGTTGGGCAGGATTGGACAAGCGCGGGACTTGGTCGCTTCGCTCAACGGCGACGCATCGAGATTCATCCCATCGGAAGTCTTCTCTGATGCGGCCGACGCCTTCAATTCATACGGCCCATCGTTGATGGCTGCATTCGGTTCTGGATCTGGTCGGGGATGCTTCGACTCAAACGATTGCGGATCGTCGGTCCCTGGCTCTCACTCGAGCGCGGATGGCCATCCGACGCGGAGACCTGGACGCGTGCGTCCGATGAACTAGCCGCTTTTCCGCCCGGCGTCTCGACTGTGGTCGGTGAACAAGCAGTCTTCGCACATGACTCAGTCGCATCTAGCGTTCGAGCGAGGCGACCCTCGGGCGACGGAGTTGTTGAAGGAAGCGACGGCCAAAGCCGCGACAAGCGGATCAGTAGCGACTCGCCGTGTCGGAGAGCTCCTAGTCGCCCTCGGTGGGCGCGCCGAGGAAATGAACCGCGAAATCGTCGATGATAGGCGGAGCGTCTCCGTGGCACCTCACATTCCTCGCGCATGACATCGTCACGTGGCTTCCAGAGCTGTCGCCCGAGGCGCTCGAGAGCGTTCGAATGGCAGCCGAGCTGCACCCGGAGCGGTGGCGGACGGCATTGCGCCAGTGCCTCGACATCGACAGCCAGAAGGCCAACGTCGAGGCAGCACGCCTCTTGGAGAGCATCGGGGAGAGATCAGACATCGCGCGGCTTCGACGCTTGCGCGGTCGTCAGGGCGCACGGTTCGATGCAGCCGAATTTGGGCCGAACCTTGTCGCGTCAGCCTAGCTGATCGTGTTCATGTGGAGGATCAGGGACGGATCGCTCTCGAGATTGGCGATCGGGTGGTGTCGGGTTCATCCATTCGACGCAAGGTCTTGGCGATGCTCACGCTACCTGATCACGAGACCCAACATGTCTGCGACTAGGGACCAGGTCCTGGACGCTCTTGTGGCCAGAGCTAGACCCGGAGGTCGCGGTGAACTCCCTCAACCAAACCATCTATTTCCTTAGACGGGTCTTCGAGGAGACCTACGTGGAGGACTTTCGCCCGGCTACGTCCATCACGACTCGGACGTCGTTTGGCTGGACAGCGAGCTAATAACGAGCCGTAGCATCAAGCTGTCGACACTGATGCGCGAGATGCCGGCCCAGCCAGATCCTGACGACGTTGACGAGTTGACTCTGTGACGTATAGCGGTCGATTTGCCCTTGATTTTGAGTACGAGGACTGGGCGGCTTCATATCGGGATCCGCTTCACGCTGCGTACCTGGAGATCGTCGAGCGTTCAGTTCTCGACGACTTTCGTACTGGGCACTACGACCGAGGGATCACCATCGCGCGCCGCGCGCTCGAAGTCGATCCATCGGCCGAACAGGTCGAGGTCTGCCTTCTTCGGCTATACCGCGTTACGGGCGCCCACGCAGCCGCCGCAGAGCAGTACGCCCACTACGCGTCGGTCATGCGCGACGAGCTCGGCATTGAGCCGCCACCGCTGGAATCCTTGTAGGGATAGGTAAGGTGCCGTATTGACCGGTTTACTGGCCCAAACCTAAAGTCCGGCCCACTTACTAGTACCCCAGTACTAGGAAGCACCGTCAAGATGCTCGGACGCGGCGATGCCTCACCTGAAATGGGCACTTAGGGTGAGGCGGAGCGAGTAGTGCAACCGACCGACTATTAGTCAGGTCGGTTTTCGTG
The DNA here is from genome assembly GCA_963788235.1 of uncultured Chloroflexia bacterium. Taxonomy (GTDB): domain Bacteria; phylum Chloroflexota; class Limnocylindria; order Limnocylindrales; family CSP1-4; genus SPCO01. The sequence goes on from CAWBFV010000008.1 coordinate 906,971, forward strand.
TTCCCCAGAGCACGAGGGCCGCGAAGGAGGATCCAAACATGGCTCCCGAGTCCGCCAAGGCCTGGTAGAGGGCACTCAGCGATGAGGGTCCGACTCGTTCGCATCACCGTCACTCTCGCTAGCGTGGCGATGATCGCCCTTGCTGGAGGGGCTTCTCTTAGGGGTTTCTAGTACTGATGGCCCATCTCCGCATTCCTGGCAAGGCCAGTAGAGTGAGGCGGTGGTGGTCAGGTGGGGAATGCCTAGGTCCCTCAAGCTATACGTCGCAACTGTCGTGGTCGTTGGCGCCGTTGCGCTGATGGCCGCGACATTTCTGTTTCCGCCAAAGGCCGCGATCGCGATCCCCATCGGCACGCGGGAGACGCACCGGCTCATCGAGTACACGCCTCGGGATGCCTGTACTGGACTGGTCCTCACCTCATCGGCTCTGCGTTTCCGGTGCGTCTCCCGCGCGGAACCCAATAGGCTGTGGCGATCGCGCCGATCATGGGCGCCATTGTTCTTCGGCGGGCCTGCCGTGGCAGGTTGGGTCGCGGCGCTCGGGTACCACCGAAATTCGCGAACTTCGCGGCCGGGTCCCTTGGTACGGGACGCTGGCAAATCACGCCGTTCTTGTCGTGCCCGCCGTCATGGCCGGCGCCCTTCGCGAACTCATGCTCGGATCTGGTGCCGGCATTGCGTGGGACTTCGCCACGGCCATGGTCGCGGCCATCCTGTTCATTTCGGTGAACCTGACCTTAGTTTCGATCGCTCTTGGACTTCGCACGGGCCAAGCCCCTCGCGATGTCCTCTTCGGTGACGCTCGCGGGATCCTTGGCAGCGTAGTTGCCCTTGCGCCGCTGTCGTGGCTCATGACCGTCGTCTACGCGGTCCAGTGGTGGGCCACCGCGCTCTTCGCCGTTCCGCTGTACTCCACCCGGCTCGCGTATCAGCGCTTCATCGAGATGCGCGAGATGTTCACCCAGACGATCGGTGCGCTCGCCGAGGCCGTCGACAAGCGCGACCCCTTCACGGCCAAGCACAGCCATCGGGTCAAGGAGATCGCGGTCGATATCGGGCGCGTCATGCACGTCACCGATGCCGAGCTGGAAGCGCTCGAGTGGGGCGGCCTCCTCCACGACGTCGGCAAGATCGGCGTCCCCGACCGCGTCCTGCTCAAGCAGGAGCGGCTCAACAAGGACGAGCGGATGATCATGAACGCGCACCCCGTCCTCGGTGCCCAGATCATCGCCCCCGTCACCAAGCTCGCGCCTGAGCTCCCGATCATCCGCCACCACCACGAGTGGTACAACGGCTCGGGCTACCCGGACCGGCTCATCGGTGACGAGATCCCGAAGCTCGCCAGGGTCCTCCATGTCGCCGACGCGTTCGAGGCGATGACCGCCGCCCGCCCGTACCGCATGACGCCGCTGACCGCCGAACAGGCACTTGCGGAGTTGCGCAAGTTCGCCGGCATCCAATTCGACCCGGTCGTGGTCGACGCCTTCGTCAAGACCGACCACGTCGAGGGTGTCCCCGATCCGGGGCGCACTGTCCAGCCGCGGCCGATCCCGTTGCTCGGTCAGGCGGCTGCCAGCCGGCTTGCCGATCCGCCCGCGACGTCGCCCGGCATCAACGCCCAGGCCGGGCCGCCGACACAATCGCCAGCCCCGGAGCAGGCCTGACGAGACCCATAGCCGCTCCAGCATCATGACGCGATGCTGATCGGCGGCATCCTCCTCGGCCTCCTGCTCGGGCTGCTCGCAGGTGGTCGACTCTCGAACCTCGCCCTCGTCCACCTGCGCTGGGCATGGCTGCTCGTCGCATCGATCGTCCTCCGGTTCGGGACGGAGGCCGCGCTCGACGCACACATCGGCCTGGTCGAGCAGCTGCGGCTGCCACTGCTGGTGGTGGCGTTCGGGCTCCTGCTCACCGCGCTGTGGATGAACCGGTCGTATCCGGGCCTGAGCCTCGCATTCCTCGGCGTCCTATCGAACGCGATCGCGATCGTTGCCAACAACGGGTACATGCCGATCTGGGATGTCAGCCTGGCCGCGGCCGGCCTGACACCCGCCGACGTGAATCGCTCGTTCCACCAGGTCGTGTCGGGCGACACCTCCGCGTTCCTGTCACGAGCCCTGATCCTCGGCGACGTCATCCCCCTACCGCTCCCGATCGACGCGCTGCGCAACGTCTCGTCGCTCGGCGATGTCTTCCTCAGCCTCGGTCTCGCGTTCTTCCTCTTTGCGGGCGTCGTTCGCGTCCCGACCATCGAGGAGGAGAGCGAGGACGCCGCGCTCCGCGCGCAACTGCGAACGGCCGGCGGAACCGGCCTCACGCCCGCACTGCAAGACCAGGCCGCGCTCCGGCGACCGCTGGTCCTCGGGACCGGACGGGCGAGGCTGGCGGCCCCGGCCTCAGGAGCCGGTTTGGCCAGCGGAGCCGCCGCGACCGCCGCTGGCCCGCCGGCCGCGATCCCAGTGCCGCATCTGCCGCCCGACGTCGTCGCGCGCGTCCGCCGCCATCCCTACGTTCGACTGGCGCTCAACGGGTCATTCAGCGCGCTCTGGTCGGGGCAGCTCGTGTCGCTGTTCGGTGACCGCGTCCATCAGATGGCCCTCGCAGCCACCGTTTACACCTTCACAGGCTCGGCGCTGGCGACGGCGCTCGTGTTCGTCGCGGCCACGCTCCCGAACCTGCTCTTCAGCCCGATCGCGGGCACGCTGGTCGATCGCTGGGACCACCGCGAGGTGCTGGTCGTCAGCGACATCCTCCGGGCGGCCACGGTCCTGCTGATCCCGATCGCGGCCACGGTGAACATCTGGCTGGCCTACCCGCTGGTGTTCGTCGTGACGACGATCTCGATCTTCTTCCGGCCGGCCCGCGTCGCGATCCTGCCGCGGATCGTCCGCGAGGACGAGCTGCTGACGGGCAACTCTGCGCTGTGGGTCGGCGAGACGCTCGTGGACGTCATCGGCTTCCCGCTGGCGGGCCTCTTCGTGGCGCTCCTGGCGAACAACCTCTCGGTCGCGTTCTGGTTCGACTCGGCGACCTATCTGGGCTCGGCACTCCTGCTGAGCGCGATCACGGCACGCCCGATGATGACGCCGGTCGATCAGCCCGCCCAACAGACCAGTTTCCGGGACGAGCTTGTCGCCGGTTGGCGATTCCTGCGCGGCGACACGGTCCTGCTCGCCAACACGGTCCAGGCGACGATCGCCCAGCTGACGGTCGGCGTGCTCATCGGCCTGACTGCCGTCTACGCGGAGCAGGTCTTCGGCCGCCAGGGCTTCGACTGGCCCGCGGTCTACGGGTTCATCGAGGGCAGCCAGGGTGCCGGCAACCTGATCGGTGGCTTCCTCATCGGCCTAGTCGGCGTCCGCCTGGCGAAGGGTCGGATGATCATCGCCGGCTACACGTTCCTGGGCCTGTTCACGACGCTGATGGCGCTGTCGAACAATCTCGGGATCGTGCTGGCGATCGCGTTCGGGATCGGCGTTGCCAATATGGTCTTCGTGATCCCCAGCCAGACCCTGTTCCAGGAACGCACGCCGCAGAACCTCATCGGTCGCGTGGTCGGCTTCCGCTTCTCGCTCGTGTTCGGTGCGATGGCGCTGTCGATCGGCTTCGGCGGCGTCCTCGCCGAGCTCGTCGGCGTCGTGCCGGTCATCGCCGGCGTGGGCATCGTGACGATGATCGCGGGGCTTGCCGGGTTGCTCGTGCCCGCTGTGCGCGACGCCTGATTGGGTACACTGGCGCCCGCCGCGACCCCGACCGACGGCCGGCGAACCCAGGAGTGACGCAAGGCAGTGACCGAACCACGTGACGGCGCGCCCGACGACGAGCTCGAGACCGAGCCGCTCGGCGACGAGACCGACGACGACCTCGGCGACGAGTCCGAGGCGATCGATGACGAGGCGCTCGACCCCGACCTGATCGACGACTCGGAGGCCGACGTCGACGCCGAGGTCGATGACTACGACGCCGCCGTGCGCGCGGTCGCGGGCGACGAGGACGTGCCCCCGGCCCCGGTGGTGCCGCCGGCCGAGCGGGATGCTCGACGCCGTGCCAAGGCACCCGCGAGGACTCCGTCACCGTCCGAGATCGCCGTCCACGTCCGCGAGGACTGGTCGAAGGCCTTCGTGATCCTCACCGTCGCGGTGTTCACGCTGATCCTGCTCAACGGGCTGCTGCTGGGCCATGGCGGCCTGCTGACGCCGCTGCCGACCGAGCCACCGCTCCCGACTGAGTCGCCCTCGGGGAGTCCGAGCGCCTCGCCGTCCGGTTCGGCCGCGCCGAGCGGCTCGACGGCTCCGAGCGCGTCGGCTTCGGCCGCGGCATCCGCCTCGCCGTCGTCAGCCGTTCCCTCGACCTCGGCGTCGCCCAGTCCCTAGGTTCTGGCCCCGTCAGCGGGGCTACTCTGCACGCATGGGCGCTGACGACGATCGGCGGCGCATGGTCGACACCCAGCTGCGCGCCCGTGGCATCCGCGACGCGCGCGTGCTCGAGGCCATGGGATCGATCCCGCGCGAGCGGTTCGTCGCCCGCGACCTGGTCGATCGTGCGTACGCGGACGAGGCCGTTCCCATCGAGTCGGGCCAGACGATCAGCCAGCCGTGGGTCGTCGCGCGGATGACCGAGCTGCTGGCCGTGCGGCCTAACGACAAGATCCTCGAGCTCGGCACGGGCTCGGGCTACCAGGCGGCGATCCTCGCGCAGCTCGGTGCCAACGTGACGAGCCTCGAGCGTCATCCGGTCCTCGCGGCCAAGGCGCGCGAACGGATCGACGCGCTCGACTTGCCCGGCACGGTCCGGATCCGGACCGCCGACGGGAGCCTCGGCGACCCCAATGGCGCGCCGTGGGACGGGATCATCGTCACGGCGGCGGCGCCGTCGATCCCGACCGAGCTGCGCGAGCAACTCGCGGACGGCGGGCGGCTCGTCATCCCGGTCGGGCCGCGCGACCACCAGATCCTGACGCTGGTCGTTCGGCACGGGACGGAGTGGCATGACTCCCCGCAGGGCGCGGTCGTGTTCGTGCCGCTCGTTGGCGAGGGCGGGTTCCCCGATGGGGGTCTGCAAGACGAGCTGCGGCGCTTCCCGGAGGATCCGACCGGCTGGTACTGAGCCTGTCCGTCAGAGGGGTGCCGCTCGGTATACTCGGCCGGCCATGACCCACGTCTTCGTCGCGCCGCATCCGGACGACGTCGCCCTCTCCTGCGGCGGCCTGATCGCGAGCCTGCGCGAGCTCGGCCAGAACGTGGCGATCATCACGGTCTTCTCCGGCCAGGGCGCGACGGACGGGCTGAGCCAGTACCAGCGCGAGGCACTCGGCTTCGGGTCGAAGGCGCTGTGGCCATCGACCGAGGCGTTCAACCGCGACGCGATCCAACCCGACGTGCCGCTGAGCCCGGCGTGGGCCGCCAGCGACGACGGACTCGAGGCGACCCAAGCGGATGCCGATGCCGCAGCGAAGCGGTTCTGGCAGCGCTCGTCGTGGTATCGGCGCGCCAGCATCCACAACGAGTCGCTCGCCGGCCAGCCGGTCATCGACGACCTGTCGACCCAGGGCGCGGTCATGACCCAGGAGCTCGTCGACGCGGCGTCGGCCGGGGATCTCGTCGCGCAGCGGCGCATCGAGGACGAGCGGTACGCGTACTTCGCCGAGGCGGCGGTGATCTTCCTCGACCAGCCTGACGCGGTCTTCCGCGGCTACGTCGGCGATGAGCAGTTGCTCGGTGCGCCGCGTCCCGACGATCCGTCCGTATCGGAGCTGCTGCGCCGGGAGATCGATCGATTGGAGCCGCAGCAGATCTACCTGCCGCTCGGCGTCGGTGGTCACGTCGACCATCAGCTCTGCCGCCAGGCCGGCGTCGACATGCTGGCGCTCGGTTCGCGCTGGGTCATGCCCGGGCCGGAATACGCGGGCATGGTCGTGTTCTACGAGGACTTCCCGTACGCCCTGTGGAACGAGTTCAGGACCCTCGACCAGCTGCCGGCCGGCGCCTTCGATCAGCTGCCGTCGAACGTGAGCATCTTCCCGACGTACAGCGACATCGGCGACCAGATCGAGAAGAAGATCACGGGCATCTCGATCTACGAGAGCCAGATCGAGCGCCTGTTCGACGGGACCAAGGAGATGGCGAACGCGGTCCGCGGCTACGGGAAGGCGCTGGGTCTCGTGGGCGACCTCGACGCGCCGGCTGAGCGCTACTGGCGGTCAAGCCGGGTCTAGGGCGACTGCGCAGTCTCGCGCAGCGGGGGACGACGGGCCTACCTTGCGACCGCCGTTACCTCAGCCGACGCCGGTCCCACGCCAATAGCGTTGAGGGCGCGGATCACGTAGTAGTAACGCCGGTTCCGAGTCGCCGACAAATCGCGATACGTGCGGGCGGTTCCCGCGACCGTCGTCAGGAGCGTCTCCGTCCCGGGTGTCGTGCTGCGATAGATCCGATAGCCGGTGATCGCGCTGCCGCCGTTCGAGATCGGCGCTGTCCACGTCAGGTCGATCCCCTTCTTGGCGTCGGGTGCCGCCGACACTGATCGGGGCGCCGTCGGCACGGTGATCGGCGTTGGTGTCGGGGTCGGGGTCGGGGTCGGCGATGGGGTCGGGGTTGGCGTGGGCGTCGGCGACGGGGTCGGGCGTCGGCGTTGGGGTCGGCGTGGGCGATGGGGTTGGGGTCGGCGTGGGCGTCGGCGACGGGGTCGGGGTCGGCGTGGGCGTCGGCGATGGGGTTGGGGTCGGCGATGGGGTCGGGCTTGGCGTCGGCGATGGGGTCGGGGTTGGCGTGGGTGTCGGAGTCGGAGTGGGAGTCGGAGTCGGGGTTGGGGTCGGCATCGGTTGGGCAGCACCACCCAGGAACAGCCCGGCCAGGACAGCCGTGTTGCCGCCGGTGCGCACGCCGGTGATGACGACCGAGCCACCGGGCGAGACGGTGATCGGGGCGTGGATCCAGGCGCCCTGGTAGTACGAGCTCGACAGGTTGGCGGTCTGCAGACCGTGGCCGTCGTTGATCGACACCGTCTGGTAGCGATTGCCTTGCCACATGTCCCAGTCGAGGGCGTACAGGTGGAGCGTGCCGGTGTAGCCGTTGGGGAACGTCATCCGCAGCCGGAACGTGTTGACGTCGTAGAAGGTCGCCGCCTTGCGGCCGGTGCCGGTCGGCCCGGTCAGGGCGCGGACCTCGGTCGTGCTCGCCGCCCAGGTCGCCCGCAGGCCGAGCCTCGAGGGCGTAGGTCACGCCGGCCGGCAGGCTGGCCAGGTCGCTGTTGTTGCCGTTCCAGTTGGCGAGCACGTAGCCGTCGGCGCCATACGTGCCGACCCAGTTGCCCTGCACGCCCGGGTAGTCGACCGGCTGGCGGCGGCAGCTGGGCGACGGGGGTGGCGGAGACCGGTGCTGACGCGGGACCCGTCCCGGTCGCGTTGGTGGCCCGAACGGTGAAGCTGTACGGGTCGTGCCGTTGGTCAGCCCGCTGATCGTGCAGCCGAGGCTGGCCGTGGTGCACGTCGCGCCCCCGGGACTGGCGGTCGCGGTGTAGCTCGTCACCGGGCTGCCGCCCATGTTCCCGGGCGGGGACCAGGTCAGCGCCACCTGACCGTCGCCGGCGGCCGCCGCGACACCGGTCGGCGCGCTGGGCGCCGACTGTTGGGCAGCACCACCCAGGAACAGCCCGGCCAGGACAGCCGTGTTGCCGCCGGTGCGCACGCCGGTGATGACGACCGACCCACCGGGCGAGACGGTGATCGGGGCGTGGATCCAGGCGCCCTGGTAGTACGAGCTCGACAGGTTGGCGGTCTGCAGACCGTGGCCGTCGTTGATCGACACCGTCTGGTAGCGATTGCCTTGCCACATGTCCCAGTCGAGGGCGTACAGGTGGAGCGTGCCGGTGTAGCCGTTGGGGAACGTCATCCGCAGCCGGAACGTGTTGACGTCGTAGAAGGTCGCCGCCTTGCGGCCGGTGCCGGTCGGCCCGGTCAGGGCGCGGACCTCGGTCGTGCTCGCCGCCCAGGTCGCCCGCAGGCCGAGCCTCGAGGGCGTAGGTCACGCCGGCCGGCAGGCTGGCCAGGTCGCTGTTGTTGCCGTTCCAGTTGGCGAGGACGTAGCCATCGGCGCCGTACGTGCCGACCCAGTTGCCCTGCACGCCCGAGTAGTCGACCGGCGGCGGCGGCAGCTGGGCGACGGGGGTCGCGGAGACCTCGGTCGATCTGATCGCCCTCCCCGACAGCGTTCAGAGCGGAGACCTGGTAGTAGTACCTCGTGCCGTTGGTGACCGCGGTGTCGTTGTACGACGTCACGACCCCGAGCGTCGCGAGGAGCGTTTCATCACCCGGCGTCGTCGATCGGTAGACGCGATAGCCGGTGATCGCGCTCCGCCCGTTGGATCCTGGTGGCGACCACGTGAGCGAGACCTGATTCACCGCGCTGGCCGCTGTGAGGGCCGTCGGCGCGCCAGGCGCGGTGGGCGTCGGTGGCGTGGTCCCGCCCATCGCGTTGAGCGCGCTGACGAGCGGCTCCGCGATGCCGTCGGGATCGTTGGTCCACTGACCCTTGCCTTCGCACGTCCCACTGCCGTCGGCGTCCGCCATCGCGCCATTCGGGCACTCGCCGGTGGACTCGATGCAGCGTCCTGATCTCAGCCGGTGAGCTCCCAGGCATCGCCGCCGCGACCAGTGCCGCGACTCCGGCCACGTGCGGCGAGGCCATGCTCGTGCCCATCTCGGTCGCGTACCCACCGCCGGTCCAGTCGGAGTAGATCTGGGTGCCGGGCGCCGTCACATCGATGCCGGCGCCGTAGTTGCTGAACTCGGCCAGCGTGTCATCGCAGAAGAAAAAGAAGAAGGGACAGCCGGCGGTACCACCCGGTTCGCCGTCGATGTCGGTCAGGGCCGAGACGGCGATCACCTCGGGGTACGCGGCCGGGATGAAGCCCGACACGTCGACCGTCGAGTTCCCGGCGGCCGCGACGTACGTGATCCCGGCCGCCACCGATCGGCAGATCGCTTCGCGGACGAAACCGTCGGTGCAGCTACCGATCGAGCCGGTGTCGCCGAGGCTCATGTTCGCGACGAGCACGTCGTTCGTCGGGTCCCCGTCGGTCCGCAGAGCCGTCAGGTAGTCGATCGCACAGATGAGGTTCGACCACTCGCCTTGGCCCGTGTCGTCGAGGACCTTGATCGGGACGAGCGTGGCCTCAGGCGCGACACCGACGACGCCGTCGCCGTTGTTACTGGCTGCGACGATCCCGGCGACATGTGTTCCGTGGCCGTGGCCGTCCTGCGGTGGCCCACTCGTGATGCAATTCCGTCCGAGGGCGAGGTCGAGGTTCGGAACGAGGTCCGGATGCGTGAGGTCGATGCCCGTGTCGAGGATGGCGACCTTCACGCCGTGGCCCGTGAACCCCAGCTTGTAGGCGGTCGGCTCGGTCTCAGTCGCGTGGCTCGCCCGGATCCGCGAAACACCGGTTGGGATCGTGTCGGCGATGGATACGGGCCCGTCGGCAACCACGGTGCGGACTTGCTTGTTCCGGCGGAGGGCCTCGACGGCCGCATCCGAGCCACGGAATGCGAAGCCGCGGAGGGCATGCGTGTACAGCCGTCGGGCACGGCCCCCGGCTTGCTTGGCGATATTCGAGGCGCCCGCCGCATCGACGCCGGGCTTGAGCGTGACGATCCAGTCCTTCGTCTCGCCCGCCCTCGATGCGGCCGCAGCCGCATACGAGGTGGCCGCGGCAGGAACCGGCAGGGCAAGGACCAATACGGCCGCGACCGCCACGCCGATCCGGAGGCGATGAGCACTCGCTCCCCTCACCGACTCACCCCACGCTGCGGAGCCAACCGACCCGTTGCATTCCCCTCGATCGGTTGGCCGAGTGTAGGCGGCAACGATCGCGAATTCAATCCGTCAACCTGCGTATTCCCGGTGCGTCGCCGCACAGGCCCGCGCCATGGCGAACGCGGTCTCAGCCTACGGCAAGCCAGCTGGGATCGCCCACGAACTGGATGCCCCGCGGACCTCGAGTGGCGGTAGGGCCGGGTCTAGCCGACAGATGCCTCGAGGAGGGCGTAGCGCATCGTCGATGGCGTGACGATGAGCAGTTCGTGATCGGCTGCAACCGCGTCAAGGAGAGCAGCGTAGGCGTTCGTCATCTTGGGGTCTCGATCGCCGATCCACACAGGATGGACGTTGAGAACCGCGACGCCTCCGACGGACTTGATGTAGTCCAGCTTCGAGAGCCAGGCCGCGAGTACGTCTGCGGGCGACAGCCCCTGAACTTGTCGGAGGTAGACGTCCTGGGCAAGGCTCAGCGGGAGCTCGAGCAGACCGCGCAACATGAATGGGAATACCGTCCCGCACCCCGCCGTTCGCCCATAGGGACCACCAAGCTCGCTGTCGGGTATGGACATGTCGATGCTGAAGCGCTCGCTAAGCACGTCCATCAGATCGACTGACTGCAGCGCTTGGCCCGCGCGAAAGGCCTGCATCAGCTCGATCGCCCAGGGGCTCCGCTTGGCCACCTCATCGAAGGCGCGCCGAATCGAGTCTCGGTGCATGTACGGCAACCGGCCGTCGTGCGCGATGTCGTGCCAATACACCTCGCATCCCTCCGCGACGAGGCCGCGAGCTAGCTCCTCTGTCGGCCAGCTGACCTCCGGCACGAAGCCCCATGCACTCACCAGGCCTCGTTCCCGCTCGGCCCTGCGGATCGGTTCGATCAGCGCCAATTCGTCGGCCGAGTCGATGTCATGCGTGAGCAGGACCGCGCTCCGCCGTCCGTGGTATCCGTCGGACGCGACGCCCGCGTCGATCGACCGTTCGATCGGGTAAGCAGGGAATCCCGGCGGCGATCGATCGATGGCTGAGAGCAGCCGCAGCAGCCGGACTCGGATCCCGATCGGGACGAGACGGTAGCTCACCGGTAGACGAGTGAAGAGCGGCGCGGGCTGCTCGAGGTAGCGCATCGCGGCCTCGATGGCCGCCTCGCGGTGCAGGTCGACCACCTCAGTGCTCGAGCGTGGCTGGCTCCAATCGACCGGCGGCGGCATCGGCACGCACGTCGGCCAATTCGGCGGGATCGAGCGTCTTGGCGACACGGAAGCCACCGCCGACTACGAGCGAATACGGCGGCACGTTTTTGTGGATCACGGCGCCGGTTGCCAGCACGGAATGATGCCCGATGGTCACGCCCGGGGTGATGATCACGCCCGGCATGATCCAAACGTCGTTCTCAACCACCGTCCGCTTGTACTCCTCCGGGTAGAGCTTCCGGAGATCCGTTGGTGTCGGGATGATCTGGTGGGCCGTGATGATCGTCCGCGCGCCGATCGCCGTGCGGTCCCCGATCTCGATGTATTCGGGATGCAGCTTGTCGAAGAGCACGCCCTCACCGACGAAGACGTCCCGTCCCAGCCGGATCCCGGAAGCGCGATAAAGGGCCGACCTGGCGCCATCGAATGGCGTCACGTTGGCGAGCTTCTGGAGGAGGATGCGAAAGAGAAGTCTCAGCATCGCGATCGGCTCGAAGACATGGCTAGCGGCCTGCAGCTATCGGCGTGGCATCGCGGGCAGGGGCCTCGTCCGCAAAGGTCGAGGCCCGGAACCAGGCAGCGGTTTCGGCGAGACCTCGTTCGAGGGTCCATTGGGGCGTCCACCGAAGCATCCGTCGGATCTTCTCGATGTTGACGACCCGCCGCCGGATGTTGTCGATGTCGCGGCGGTCGATGTGCTGGATGTCGACATCGACGCCGAGCGCCTCGCCGATTGTGGTTGCGAGCCGGTTGACTGACGTCTCGATCCCGGTCCCGACGTTGAAGATCTCGCCCTCGGCCCGCGGGTGGACTGCGGCCGTCAAGGTCGCATCGACCGCGTCATCGATGTAGGTGTAGTCGCGCGTCTGCTCACCGTCGCCGTGCACGGAGATCGGAGTTCCAGCGTGCGCTTGCGCCAGGAACTTGGACACCACCCCACAGTAGGGGTTGTCCGGGCGCTGCCCGGGTCCGTAGACGTTCGAGTACCTGACCGTTGCCACTCGTACGCCGTAGTTCTCGGAGAACGCCGTGCAGTAGTTCTCGCCCCCGAGCTTGCTCACCGCGTACGGGGATAGTGTCCATACCGGATCGTCTTCGTTGATCGGAATGCTGCGCGGGTTGCCGTAGACGGACGCCGACGACGAGTAGACGACGCGATCGACTTTCGAGGCCCGCGCGGCTAGGAGGATGTTCAGCGTGCCGCCGATGTTGGTCGCGTAATCGTCGAGCGGGTTCGCCGTGGAGGCGATGATGTTCCGAGCCGCCATGTGCAGGATGAGGCTGTGGTCGCCGACGAGCTCGGTGACGAGATCGATATCGGTCACCGATCCCCGAACCAGCGTGGCGCCGGTCGGCACAGCCTCTGCCTGTCCCGTGAACAGATCGTCGAGCACGGTGACGCGCGCGCCCGCGTCGACCAGTCGGCGCGTCACGGCCGATCCCACGAACCCGGCACCGCCCGTCACGAGGATTCGGCGCGCGCCGAATGAACGTTCGTCCGTCATCGCTTCACCCCGGTACGAAGAAGGAGCGCCGGCCGAAACAGGCGCCACCAATCCTTGAATCCGCGCATCTTTGAGTACGACTCCGATCGATGGTAAATGACGGTGCACGGGTGCTCGATGACCTGGTAACCGCGGGTGATCGCGCGATAGAGGATGTACGGCTCCATGTCGTAGCTGTCCAGCCAGCGCTGGTCGATGTTCACCTTCGGGTCGTCCAGCAACTCCCTCTTGAAGATTCGGAAGCCGTTCGTCGCGTCGGTCACGCGACGACCAACGAGCACGCTGAAGGCCATCGAGTAGAGCCGCGTACCACGCGCGCGACCAGCATTCCCGCCGATGAGTTGACCGCCCGGCATCCATCGGGACCCCTGTAGGTAGTCCGCTCCGGCCGCGAGAAACGCGTCGAGTGCGGGGCCCATCTCCGAGGGCACGTGCTGGTCGTCTCCGGCGAGCAGCGCGAGGTACGGGCGACCGCGGGCGACCCCAGCTTTCCAGCCGTCGCGGATCCCGGCGCCGACTCCCTGCCGCCGCTCATGCCGTACGACGAGCGCCGCGCCGTGGGCTCGCGCCTCGTCTCCGGTCCCATCGGTGGACCCGTCGTCGACAACGATCGCTTCAAACCGCCCGTCACGCGGGATCTTGTCGAGGACGCGCCCGATCTTGCCCGCCTCATTGAGGGCAGGGATCACGATGGCGACAAGTGGCTGCTCGGCTTCGAGGGACATCTCCGCCCGGAGTGTGGCACCACGGTGCATGCTGGCAACCCGCCGATGGTACCGGAGCGACCGGGCAACACCGGCGCTAGCATCGGTGCATGCCCACGGGGTTCATTCGTATCCTTCGATTGGCCATTCCTGCCGCCGCGATCGGCATGGTCGTCGCGATCCAGGCGGTGTATTTCAACCGTGGGCTGATCCCGGGTGACGCCTATATCTACTACTACGCGGGCCAGCGTCTCAACGCAAGTCACCAGGTCTACGCGCTGCTTCCGAGCGATCACCAAATCGGGTACGAGCCGCCGTTCTTCACGGTGCCGCTGCTGTCGCCACCACCGATTGCCGTGCTGTTCCGACCCCTTGCAGCGTTGCCGAACGAGCTCGGCGTCTACCTCTGGTGGATCGTCACGATCGTCGTGCTCGCCGCGGTGATCCTGTGGATGCTGCGCGAGCGACCGATCCTCGTTGGCCTGGCGGTGCTCGCCTTGTCGATCCCGATCGTCTACCAGATCGGCGTCGGCAACCTGAATGGGCTCGTCGTCGCCGGCGTTGTCGGGGCGTGGTATCTGCTCACGCGAGGTCGAGATCTCGCCGCCGGCGCGGTGTTCGCGCTCATGACAGCGTTCAAGGTCACGCCGGCGGTATTCCTGTGGTGGCTGCTTACGCAACGGCGATGGAGCGCGATCAAGGCCTTCGTCGCGACCGGCCTGCTGGTCCTCGTCGTCAGCGTGCTCGGGGCGGGGCTGTCAGCTCATTTCGAGTACCTCGGGATCATGCGCCAGACCGCGACGATCGGAACGACCTACCTCAGTCTCGCGGGTGCGGCGAGGTATATCGGGGTGCCGCAGGAGATCGCCAACGCGCTGCCGACGATCGCGATCGTGATCGGGGCCGCGGCGATCTGGCTTCTGCGGAACCGGCCCGGGGCGGCGTATGCCGCGACCGTCCTCACGATGATCGCCGGCTCGCCGGTGGTGCAGGTGACGTGGTTCACGATCCTGCTTGGTGTGCTGGCGCCGATCGTCTGGCCGATGACGTCAGCCCCCGCGAAGGCCCCGCAGGTGCAAGTTCGATCGGATTCGGAATCGAACGCCCTCGCCATCTGATCGTCGCTGCTCGAGGTGTGCCGACGTCTGGTCTGGCGGCCCGACAAACGGAATGAGGAAGCCGGCCAGGAGTCCGAAGTCAGCGACGTAGACCGCGGGTGTGCCAACAAGCAAGGCGAGATACGCGACCGAGAACGACAGTCGTGGGAATCGTCGAAGTGCCGCGGCGGCCAGCCCGCCTAGCGTGATAGCGACATACGGGAGCCACGAAACGCCCAAACGACCCGCCACGCTCAGGCTGGAGGGCTCCGTGGCAGCTGGGATGCTGGCGTATGCGACATAGGAATGGATCCCGGCTCCGACGAGGCCGACTAGGCCCAGGCCTGCCGCCCCAGCCAGGACTGCAAGACCGCCCAACCCGCGATGGCGACCGACCCACCACCCTGCCATCACCCCGGGAGCGAGTTTCAGCGCGGCCATCGCACCAAGAATCGCGCCGCAGCGGGCGTCGTCACGCTTGAGCCACGCAAATAGGAAGAGTCCGGGAAAGAAGGCCGACACGTTTGCCGCGGCGAGCTGCTCACCGATCGGCCAGGAAAGCGCGGAGACGACCACTGCTGCCGGCAATCCCAGGCGTAGCACCAGGTAGGCAATCGTCCCTAGCAGGGGCTACCCAACACGCCCCCACCCAGATCGGCAAACCGAACGGGACTGCCGCGAGAGGTCGCCAGATCGCTGCGATCGGTGGCGGCGATATCAGTGGGGCAATAAACCTCTCCATCATGAATACCGGTCGGTCGCCGGATGTCCAGGCGTACAACAGATGGCTGTCGTTGAGACGCTCGCCGGCGGCCAGGTATGTGAGCGCGTCGCCCCAAGGGTCCTGAAGGTCGTCGTCCGGAATGTTCCAGACAAGGAGCACCTGCCATGCCCACAAGACAGGGAGAACGCAAGAGATCACCGCGAGAGTGAGGCGCACGCGCACGCTGCGTTGCGAGAGGCGGCTCGCGGCAGGTTGATAGGTCGGCGCGAGGCCATACGTCTTGGAGGCCCACTGGCGGCGGCGCGAAATGGCGTCGAGCAATGGCCACCCTCCCACCGTGAACGCCGTCACGTGGCGTCACGCAACTCTTGAGCCGGACGAGCAGGGTAGCCGTTAGTACTGGGCCGAGACAAGACGATGGGGCTATCCCGTTGCCATCAGGCAACCCTGTTCAGTGAGCGTTCGGCCTGAGGGGATGCGGGTCAGGGCCGGGTGTCGTTGCAAGCTCTTCGAGCTGGCCCTGAAGCTGACCGACGATGCGCAACCATAGGGTGGTTTGCTGCCGAGGTCGCGGTCGTCGGGCGCGATCGCTACGCCAGCGACCAGCAATTTCAAGCTACGGCGTTGGTTCCGGCACTACCCGCGCTGGTTGGTCGTCGCGACTTTTGGGGCTGGCGGCACCGCCGCAGGTAGAGACCGGGGGCCCCGACGACCGCAATGCCAAAGCTCGCCGCGAGTCAGTCATGGCGGCCCAATTAGCAGTCCGCCTGTGGGGGTCGGGAAGCCCGTGACGACGAGCCCAGAGCGGCTGGGTGGCGACGAGCGCGGAGAACGCGTGGAACCAGAGCAACGGCATCGCGAGGACGATGCCGAGTGGGACGAGCCAGCGGCGACCGGTCGACGACGCCCAGGCCATCACCGCGATCGCGATCGGGAGTCGAAGCCACAGGCTGATATCGATCAACGCGCCGCCGGCTTCCGGGCGGCCCAGCCTAGTCTGGAGGTGCTCGATCCAGGCGCGCCACACGTCGATTCCCTGGAGCGCGACGGAGGCGGCGACCACGATCGCCAGGGTCAGCCCGACGATCGCCAGGGCGCGACCGTCTCGGCGCAGCAGCGGCCAGAGCAGGTTGACGCCCGTCGTGATCTTGGTGATCGGGAGCAGCACCCAGGCAGCTGGTGCCCGGAACCCGGCGACCAGCGCGGCCGCGAGCAGCAGGTCGATGTTGCCGTGGAAGAGCTCCGCGGCGACCGGCGGGAACGCGCACCAGGCCAACGCCCAGGACCGCGTCATCCAGATCAGCAGGCCGGCCATCAACGCGGTCCAGATGACGTACCCGACGTCGAACGGCACGAGCCGGAATGGCTCGGCGAGCCAGATCACCGGCGGTGCGTAGTGGAACGCGCCGAGCCCGTCGGTGATGCGGTACGGATCGTGCGGATCGACCGACCAATAGGCGTAGAAGTCGAAGCCCGGACCGCGGACGGAGAAGACCAGGAGGAGCATCCCCACACCGACCGCCGAGAGGCCGAGTCGGAGCGGCGATCGCCAGCGCTCGAGGTCGATGCCGTCCGTGACGCGTTCGAGCGTCTTCCACGTGTCATGAGCCGAGGCTGCCGGGCCGGATCCAGACGGTCCCGTCGCCATCCTCGTGGAGGGGGCTCCAGCCAAGCGCTTGGAGGCGGGTCGCGAGCGAGACGTCCGTCGGCTCGGTGATGGCGACGTTCACGCCCCAGGTGTCGAGCCGCTCCTGCCAGCCATCGACTCCGGCGTACACCTGCTCGTAGTCGGCCCAGACGTCAGCCGGGAAGAACTCGATTCGGGAGTCGACGGCGACCTTGGCGCTCGGGAACGAGAACTCGATCCACGATCCCCAGCGCTGCGGGTTCAGGATCAAGGCACTTGGCGTATCGAGCCCGCGAAGGGCATCGGTGATGCCGGGTGGCGCATCGGTCAGGACCGCCGCGGGGACGCGGGTCCGCTGGTCGATCGGTCGCCAGAACGGCAGCAGCACCACTGAGGCGACGACCACGAGCGCCGCGACCACGGCGTTCAGGGGCCGCGACCCGACAGCGATCGGGCGGTCGCTGGGGCGATGAGCACGCCGCTGATCGTCGCCACGGCGACGAACGGCCACCACGCTACGCCTCGCTGCGCGAGGGCTCCGAGCGCGGCGAAGACGCCGATCCAGATCAGCGTCGGCCAGGGCACCCGCTCGACCACCGCGCGCGATCAGGACCACGACGGCCGCCACCGAGGCAAAGAACAGGAACCCGCTCGGGTCGCGGAGCGAGGTCGGCTGCCACTCGGTCGTGCGCGCCGTGACGCCGCTGTTGGATGTGAGGCCGATCGCGTACGCCCATACCCCGACCCCGAACGGCGTCAGGCAGGCTGCGACGATCGATGCCACGGCGATGACGAGCGTCCGCCGCGCGCCGGAATCCCGGTCGTAGATATCCTCGAGGAACGCCAGTCCGAGCATCACCGGCGCCAGGACGAAGCTGCCATGGAGGTTGGCCCAGGCCGCCACGATCAGCGGGACGAGCCACAACGCGCGCGGTCGCTCTCGGCGGACGACGACCAGCAACAGGACGATCGCAAAACAGGCCATCCCGAAGAGTTGGGGTCGGAGGGCCATCGCCGGTGCGGCGATCACGAACGCGATCACGGTGAGCAGCGCGGCGGTCCGTTCGTCGAGGCCGCGCCGTCGCGCGATGGCGAGCGTCGAACCCACGATGACCGCCGTCAACCCGGCTCGGAGCAGCACGAGCCCCGTCCAGTCGAGCGCCCGATAGACGGTCGCCAGCAGGACCTGGGCGCCCCACTGCTGGTCGATCCAGGGCAGGCCCGCCGCCGTGAACGTCCACGCATCGACCGTGGGGATCGAGCGGGAATCGAGGATCTCGCCGCCGGCGCGCAGGTGGTACGTCAGGTCGACGCTCGACATCGGTGCGAGCACCGATGCCAGCACCGGGAGCGCGACGGCCAGGAACAGCCAGAGCCGGGACATCGACACGGCGGCATGCTAGCGGCGGACGCCTTCCCTTCGTATCGCCTCGAAGGTCCTAGCCGCGACCGATGCGCAGGGAAATTGCGGTGGGTCCGCGCACCAATTCATGCGGCTCGTAGGACTTTCGGATGGCAGGCGTCGGTATCCTCGGCCAATGCGCAGATGGGGGGCAGCCATCGCTCTGTGCGTTGGGCTCGGCATGGCCGTCGCAGTGTTGGTCACCTGGACTCGGATCCGCGGAACGCCCGTGGATGCGTGGTGCTACTACAGCATGGACCCGTCGAACCCGTACGACCCAACGGCCTGTTTTCTCTATAGCCCGCCGGTCGTGCAGCTGATGGCGGCGCTCCAGCCGGTTGTGTCGTTCGAGGCGTTCTTCACGACGATCCGGGTCCTCGAGACCATGGCCCTCGCTCTGATCACCGGACCGGCGATCGGGCCAGTGCTGGCAATTCCGGCTGTCCAGATCGAGCTCAACGCCGCGAACATCAATGTCTTGCTCGTGGCGGCCGTCCTACTCGGTTTTCGATTTCCAGGGACATGGGCGTTCGTCATCTTGACCAAGGCAACCCCCGGCGTAGGGCTCCTGTGGTTCGCGGCACGAGGCGAGTGGCGGAACCTGGCGGTCGCCCTCGGAACCACCGGCCTGATCGCCGGAGTGTCCTTTGCTGCCGCTCCCTGGATGTGGGCGGACTACGTCGGGGCCATGGTCTCGGCCAGGGACTGGAGCCCAGTACACATCTACTGGCGTTTGGCGATCGCCGGGGTTCTCGTGATCTGGGGCGCGCAGACCAACCGTCGATGGACGCTCATCGTCGCGACGTTCCTTGCGCTCCCAAGGTGGGCCTACCTCTCGCCGGTCATCCTCGTCGGGCTGTTCCCGCTGGTCCGGTTGCCAAGGCCGCTGCCGCAGTGGATGCGAGCGCTAGTGCCTGCCGGCGTCAGACCGCGGCGGCGGCCTCGAGCTCGGTCGGACGGACGAGCGCGCCCCCTCCTCGTAGATCCGCTGGACCGCGTCGACCATCAGGTCGATGCAGAAGCGGTCGTGGACCATGTCGTGGCCGGCGCGACCGAGCGTGTCGGCGTACGGGTGATCGCGCAGCAAACGGATGATCGCGGCGGCCAGCGCATCCGGATCGTGGGGCGGGACGAGCAGGCCGTTCACGCCGTCGGTGATCATCTCGGGGATCCCGCCGACATTCGATGCGACCACCGGTCGCGACAGTGCGAGCGCCTCGAGGATCGACAGCCCCTGGGCCTCGCGGTACGACGGGAGCACCGCGACGTCCAGGGCCGCGGTCACCGCGGGAACGTCGTCCCGGCGGCCGGTGAAGACCACCCGGTGGGCGATCCGCAGGTCGCGGGCCAGCGCCTCGAGCGCGTCGCGTCGCGATCCCTCGCCGACGATCAACAGGTAGGCGTCGGGCACGGCCCGGAGCACGGCCGGCCACGCCTCGAGCAGCGTCGGATGCCCCTTCTCGGGCTCCAGCCGCGCCACGACTCCGACGATCTGCGACCCGGGCTCCATGCCGTATTCCTCGGGCAGGGTGCAGCACGGCTCCTGGTGTTCGTAGCGCGACAGGTCGACGCCGTTGTAGATGCGGACGATCGGCGCTGTCGTTCGTCCTTCCTGCTCGAGCTTGGCCTCGATCATCTTCGAGACCGCGATGATCTGGTCGATGTGCGGGGTCAGGGTGCGCAGCCGCTCGCGGTCCTCCTCGGAGCGGACCCGGCTCGAATGGACCGTCGAGACGACGTACGGTCGGCGGTGCCCGATCTCGCCGAGCGCGATCGCCGCGCGCGTGCCGACGAGCTCCGCCCGATACATGTGGTTGTGGACCACGTCTGGTCGCGCGTCGACGAGGTGGGCGGCCAGCGCCCCGACCGCGATGGCGTCGTCGGGGTCGTCGATGACGAGTACCGGAAAGCCGGCCCGCTCGAGCTTGCGCACGGCGCTGCCCGGCGATAGGGACACGATGGAGACGTCGAAGCGGGTTGGATCCATCCGCGTCACGAGGCTGTAGAGGTGTTCCTGGGCGCCACCGCTCGTCCCGGTCGCGAGGACCTCGACCACGCGGATCCGATCGCCCGTAGCACCGGCGTCGGGTGCCGGGACCGGGCGCGGAACCGTGTCCATGCACGGATCGAAGCGAGCGGCCTGACTGCGACCCATCAGACGCTCCGTCGCACCAGCAGCCGCTGGACGGGTTCGTCGATGGCGCCCCACTCGTACTTGTACGGCTCGTCGCCGCGCAGGAAATCGAACCGGCGGAGCCCCCGCTCGAGCGCTCGACGGATGTAGGCGTAGGTCATCACGACGCCGGGCGAGAGGTCGCGCGAATCGGGGTCGATGCCCGCGTTGTAGAACATCAGGCAGTTGGCGGTCTCGAGGTGGATCCCCGCCGCGATCCGCCGGTCGCCGACCGTGAGGAACGTCAGGCCCAGACCGCCGTCCGGTCCGAAGAGCTCGAACAGCCGGTGGATGAACACCCGGCTTTGGGCGCCGCCCGCTGTCGGCGGGAACAGGCCGTCGTCGCCCCACCGCTTCTGGTGGAGGTCGATGAAGATCTCCAGGTCGGCAAGGGGATCGGTCGACTCCGTCAACGCGATCGGCCCGACCGCCTCCGCGCGGCGGACCTTGCGCCGGATCTCGTGGCGCTGCTTCTTGCCGAGCGTCGCGAGGTATTCCTCGATGTCGTCGACCGCCGGGAGCGTGACGACCGGGCACACGTCCTCGCGCTCCACGTTGAGCGTCCAGCCCTCGGCGATCTCCCGGGCGCCCAGCGCCGTGGCGAGCGCGTCGCCGGCGGGATCACCGCAGCGGAGCCGGCGCAGGTCGACGACGTCCCAGTCGCTGCTCGCCGGGCTCGCGAGATAGTCGGCCGTCGCGACCGCGGCTCCAGGGAGGTCGCGGGGATCCGCGAGGATCGTCGCGTAGTCGGCGTGGTACGAGGCGCCGAAGAAGACGGCCCGGGCGCTGCCCGGCACGGGCGTGAGCCCGAGCGGCCGACCATGGCGGATCGTGCTGTGGGTCAGCGCGTCGGTCGGCTCGACCTCATGGCGGTGCATGAGCGGCACGATCGCGACGGGGTCACCATCGTCGGAGGCATCGCGGCAGACGACGAGCGTCTCGTCATGGGCGTTGTCGCCGTAGCCATCCCACCAAGCGCGATGGAACGCCCACGACGAGAACGGGGTCGCCCATGGGGTGCGGGCCGCCATCCCTTCCCAGGTCTCGCGCGGGATCGAGTCGAATGACCGACGCTCTGCATGGACGGCGGGGACCGGCTGATCGGTCGGGAAGGCGGCCTCGACGGGGCCCGGACAGGCGGGCTCCGCATCGAGCGTGGGGGCGGTCATCGGGCCGAGGATAGCATCGGTCCCCGTTCGATGGTTGCGGCCGCAACCGCGCTCGACCGTACCTTCGGCGCACCCCCACAGGACCACCGCGCACCCATCGGGACCACACGCCCGGTGCTAGGCTCCGCCGCCGATGAGCCGAACGCTTCCCTCCCCCCGCCACCGGTTCCCCGCCGTCTCGTGGCTGTCGGGGTCGCCGATCCGCCTGTTCCTGACGAGCGCGACGATCCTGTTCGTCGAGCTGCTGCTGATCCGTTGGATCCCGGCAAACGTCAAGTACATCGCGTATTTCAGCAACTTCATCCTGATGTCGAGTTTCCTCGGCATCGGTCTCGGCATCGTCCTTGGTCGCCGCGGCGTCCAGCTTCCGGCCTCGCCGTTCCCGATCCTGCTGCTGGTGACCACGACGCTCGTGACGGTCGCGCAGCTCAACATCCAGTTCAGCGGCGAGAACGAGATCTTCTTCGGCGTCGACCTCTCGAACAGCGCCGACGTCAACTTCGTGGTCCTGCCGCTCATCGTCGTGCTGGTGACCGCGATGCTCGCGGTGCTCGCGCTGCCGCTCGGTCCGCTCCTTCGATCGATGCCACCGCTCAAGGCCTACGCGATCGACATCGCCGGGTCGATGGCGGGCATCGCGGCGTTCGCCGTCCTGTCGCTCCTCGGCACGAACCCGGTCGTCTGGTTCTCGATCGTCGGGGTGCTGCTGCTGGTCCTCGCGCTCGGGCAGGGCCCGACGATCTGGTCGGCGGTGGGCGGCCTCGCGATGGTGCTCGTGGTGGTCGGTTCGATCAACCTCGCGGTCACCGAGCAGGACGCCTGGTCGCCGTACTACCGGATCACGGCCTACGAGGAGAACCTGCACGGCGCGTCGCTGGACCCGAAGGACGGTGACAAGCCGATCTTCCTCGCGGTCGACGGCATCCCGCACCAGCAGATGATGACCGGCGCGGAGGCGAATGGCAGCCTGCTCCATCGCCAGATCTACCGCTGGTTCCCGGACAAGCACTACGACAACGTCCTGATCATCGGTGCCGGCAGCGGCTCGGACGTCGCACTGGCGCTGTACCACGGCGCGTCGCACGTCGACGCGGTCGAGATCGATCCGAAGCTCGCCCAGATCGGGCGCGACTTCCACCCGGAGGGCGTCTACCAGGATCCGCGGGTGAGCGTCCACGTCAACGACGGTCGCGCGTTCATGCGCGGCTCGACCGACAAGTACGACCTCGTCGTCTTCGCGCTGACCGATTCGCTGACGCTCGTCAGCTCCACGGGAAGCGTCCGTCTCGAGTCGTTCATCTACACCGAGGAGGCCCTCGCCGAGGCGCGCGACCACCTCACGGCCGACGGCACGTTCGTCATGTACAACCTGTATCGCGAGCCGTGGCTCGTCGCGAAGCTCGACACGATGATCACCGACGTCTTCGGGCACCGGCCGCTGCTCAAGCTCCCGGAGCGCTCGAACGCGGTGCTGGCCGCCGGTCCGGCGATCGTCGCACTGCCCAACGGCCAGCCACCCGCCGACTCGGTCAGCGCGCTGCCGGACGTGGGCAGCCCGGCGCCCAAGCCCGCGACCGACAACTGGCCGTTCCTGTACCTGCGCACGCCGGGGATCGCGACGTACTACATCGGCGCCCTTGGCTTCCTGTTGCTGTTCGCGGCGGCCGCCGTCATGGTCGGCGCACGGGCGACGAAGACGCAGGTCCGTCGCTTCAGCCCGCACTTCTTCGTGCTGGGTGTCGCGTTCCTGCTCCTCGAGACCAAGAGCCTGGTGTCATTCAGCCTGCTGTTCGGGACGACCTGGATCGTCAACGCCCTGGCGTTCTTCGCGATCCTCGCGGGCGTCCTGCTCGCGATCCTCGTCAACGCCAGATTCCGACCCAAGGACCCGCGCCCGCTGTACGGCGCGCTCTTCGTGGCCATCGCGCTGGCGTATCTCGTCCCGGCAGATGCACTGCTCATCGACCCGCCGCAGCTGCGCTACGCCCTCGCAGCGATCATCGCCTTCGCACCGGTCTTCTTCGCCAACCTCGTGTTCACCTACTCGTTCCGCGACACGGCCTCCGCCGACATGGCGTTCGCATCGAACCTGCTCGGGGCGATGGTCGGTGGGGCGCTCGAGTACGTGGCCCTGCTGGTCGGCTTCCAGCCGCTGCTGCTGATCGTCGCGGTGCTCTACGCGACGGCATTCCTACTCGCGCAGCGCGTCCGGTTCTTCGCGGATCGCGAGCTCGTGACCGTGGCGCCCAGCCCGGGGGCCACCGCCACCTCGACGTGAGGCGGAGAAGCTTGCGATGACGGCCCGGGGATCGCGCCAGCCCATCAGCAGCGGGATGGCCAGCAGGACCGCCAGCCCGTTGATCCAGAGGATCGGCAACGCCAGCGTCGTCGCGACGCCGACGGTCCACGGCCGGTCCGTCCTCGCGCCCCAGATCACGATCAGTGCCGCGAGCGGCAGGCGCACGAGGAGGGGGATATGGATCACGCCGGAGTAATCGGGGCTGATGGGGTGTCCGGCGTTGACGATGAGCGCATCGATCCACGCCGCCCAGGCGGACGGCGCGATGACGAACGACACAGCGGCGATCGCCGCGGTCGAGCCGAGCGCGATCGCCAGGTGGCGCCATTCGCGGCGCACCACGAACCACAGCAGGCCGATGCCGAGCGTCGGCTTGGTCAGGAGCACGAAGGCCCACGTGGCCGGGTAGCGCAGCCCGAGACCGATGGCCAGCGCGAGCGGCAGGTGGATGTTGCCGGCCTGGAGCTCGATGAGCACCGGCGGGATGAACGCGACGAGGATCGCCCAGACGCCGGCGATCGCCACGAGACACAGGGCCATGAACAGCAGCCACAGGCCCGGCGAACACCGGCCACGGCAGCGCCTTGAATGGGGCGAGGGCCTGGGCGAACGCCGGGGCGTACAGGTACGCGTCCGCCCCACCGGCCTTGGCGGCGCCATACAGGTCGTCGAGTGGCACCGCCCAGTAGGCGTGGGCATCGGCCAGGTTCAGACCGGGCCAGATCATGGCGATCGCGACCACGACGATGACCGCGCCCGCGCGCGCCGCATCTCGCAGGATCCTCGCTGGCATCGAGAGCCAGTATCCACCAGCTTGGAGGTGGCTTCGTGCCTGGCGTGACAGTCCTGCAGCGCGCGCCGGTGCGCCTGTTCCTGACCGCGACGAGCCTGTTGTTCGTCGAGCTGCTGCTGATCCGCTGGATCCCGGCCAACGTGATCTACGTCGGCTATTTCCGGAACTTCCTGCTGATGGCGTCGTTCCTCGGGATCGGCGTGGGGATCCTCTGGGGTCGCGATCCGAAGCGCGTGCCGCTGTCGCCGTTCGGGCCGCTGCTGCTCGGCCTGGTGATCCTCGTGACCCAGTTCCAGGTCAGCATCAAGCTCACGTCGCCCGACGAGATCTTCTTCGGGCTCAGCGAGAGCCAGGGCGCGGACATCAACTTCCTGATCCTGCCCGGCGCTCGTCGTTGATCGCGACGATGATCATGGCCGGGTCTCGCCGTGCCGCTCGGCGGGTTGCTCCGCTCGATGCCGCCGCTGCGCGCCTACAGCATCGATATCGCCGGTTCGATGACGGGTATCGCGCTATTCACGTTGCTGTCGGCTTCCGGCACCCCGCCGCTCGTCTGGTTCTCGGTCGTGGCCGTGCTCGTCTCGTTGCTCGGTCTCGGTGTCGGGCTGACGCGCGGCTCGATCGTGACTGCCGGCTCGCTGGTGGCGGTCCTCGTGCTCGTCGCCCTGCGGACGCCCGCGGGGCAGATCTGGTCGCCGTACTACCGGATCGACGAATACCCCTCCAATGGGGTCGGTGCGATCAACGTCAACGGGATCCCCCACCAGGCCATGTGGCCGATCGATCGACAGATCGATCCGTTCTATGAGCAGGTCTACCGCTGGTTCCCGGAGCGAACCTACGACAACGTCCTGATCGTCGGGGCAGGCTCGGGCACGGACGTCGCGGTTGCGCTCAAGCATGGCGCCCGCCATGTCGACGCGGTCGAGATCGATGCGCGGATCCAGGAGATCGGCGTCCGCGATCATCCGAACAAGCCGTACGACGACCCGCGCGTCACGCGGATCAACGACGACGGCCGGGCGTTCCTGCGCCGGACGACCAACCACTACGACCTCGTGGTGTTCGCGCTGCCCGACTCGCTGACGCTGGTTAGCACCTCGGCCAACCTGCGTCTCGAGTCGTTCCTGTTCACGTCCGAGGCCTTCAGCGAGGTCCGCGACCGGTTGTCGCCCGACGGCGTGTTCGTGCTCTACAACTTCTATCGCGAGGACTGGCTGCCGGAGAAGATCGCCGGCATGCTGCAGGGCAGCTTCGGCAGCCCGCCGATCGTCCGGATCCACGGCGGCACGGCGGCGACGCTCGCGGCAGGCCCGCTGGTCGCCGGGCTCAACGGCGCTCCACCGCCTGGCGACACGGTCGATCGGCTCGATCTCGCGAATGCCCCGGCCGCGGCGACCGACGACTGGCCGTTCCTGTACCTCAAGGACCGGTTCATCGCGCCGTACTACGGCCTGGCGATCGGGATCATCATCGCGTTCGCGGTGCTGCTCGTCGTTCGGGCGGCGCGGCGCAGCGGCACCTCCGTCCGCCAGTTCAGCCCGCACTTCTTCGTGCTCGGCGTCGCCTTCCTGCTGCTCGAGACCAAGAGCATCGCCACGTTCAGCCTGCTCTTCGGTTCGACGTGGATCGTCAACTCGCTCGTGTTCTTCGCCGTGCTGGCGAGCGTGCTCGCGGCGATCCTCGTGAACCAGCGCGTCCGCTTCAAGAACCCGATCTGGCTCTACGCGGGCCTGTTCGGATCGATCGGGCTGGCGATCGCCCTGCCACCCGCGTCGCTCCTGCTCGAGCCGGCGTGGCTGCGCTACGTGATCGCGGCGGCGCTCGCGTTCGCTCCGATCTTCTTCGCGAATCTCGTCTTCAGCTACTCCTTCCGCGACACGAAGGCCGCGGACATGGCGTTCGCCTCGAACCTGCTCGGGGCGGTCGTCGGCGGCGCCGTGGAGTACGTCGCGCTGGTGACCGGCTACTCGGCGCTGCTGTTCGTCGTCGCCGGGCTGTACCTGCTCGCGTGGGGTCTCGCGTCGAGCGTCCGGCTCCTCGCCGACGTCGGGCTCAGCGCTCCCGAGGAAGCGACCGCACCAAGCGGCTCAGCGACGGCTGCGAGCATGTGACCTCGCTCTATCCCAAGACGGCGTAGCGGCCCCATCGATCCTCAGAACGGCCAGTCGACGGGCGGCCTTACCATCGAGCCAATGGAACGAGCAGTTCGGCATTGGGCGAAGGTGCTCACCGTGGCCGTGGCGATCTCTGTACTCGTGACCGCCTTGGCGGTCGCATTCCCTGACCCGGTCAAGACAGCGACCGAAGTTTTCGGTCCAGTCCTGTTCTTGGGGGCGTGTATCGCCTTCCTTATGGGCTTTGGCATCATCTCGAATGAGTACTGGGCTCGACGATCCCATCAGCGATAATCCCTCGACGAACCCGGGTTCCCAGAGCCTCGTCGAAGCCCGGGTGACATTCCGAACGCTTTGCCAAAGCTGGAACCTGTACCTAGGTGTCGATCAGCCTGGTCGGGAAAGGTCGACGTGAATCGCGACCATTTCGTGCCACCCGATCTCGTCGATTCGATGCCAGCGCGGCTGTGGGTGGACGGCAATCTCTTCTGGCTGCTCGACCAGGATCTCCATTTCTGCAGCGGCGGCACTCGGACGATCGAGCTCGATGGTGTGGAGATCGGAAGCGGTGATGCCTCGTTCCTTTCGTACCCCGACGAAGTGATCGACGAACCCGTAACACGCACCGCTGCGGAGGCGTTCCTGCAGTTCGTGGGGCTGCGGCGGAGCACCTTTCTCGCGAGGTCAGGTTCGCGCCGAAAAGCGCGGAAACGGCGACCTGGCAAACCCGCGATCCAGAGACCGGCGCATGGGTCGACGACTCCATGTTCGAGGTTGGAGTTCAAGGTCATAGGTGCCTGATCCGGGGGGCCATTCGACCGGGTGACGTCGCATCTCATACGTACGTGGTGTCGCGGCGTCCGCGGCGCTCGAGCGGCCGACATCTACTGTTTCCAGCCGGCGGGCGGAGATACGATCGGGATGTGGTTCAGCGAATCAACCGACTGATTGCTCGCAGGCGGATCGTCGCCGCGGTGGCCTCGCCGCCGTACGACGCGTCTACGCCCCGAACCGACTCGAGCCGTCTTCGAGGGACAGCTATTTCGGGATGTTCATGATTCGACTCCGAGAAGGCGCTACGAACACCTCGAGTTCCGTCACTGCACCTTCGACAACTGCAATATCGGGTACACGGGGAGCGATCCAGGCGATCGGTCGTGGGTACGCAACGTTCAGTTCATCGGCTGCACGTTCCATCCCAACGGGCTCGGCCCCGTCGTCCTTGAAGACGTCCTCATCGAACGGCCCCTTCTGAGACATGGTCGGGTTCCCCCATTCATCAATGGGGTGGCCTTAAATCGAGTGACTATTCGAGGTCCCGTTAACGCTTTGGCGGCGTCACTGTCCCAGGTAGAGGTACCGCAGTAGGTCCGCGTAGTCGTCGGTGAACGGCCGGTCCGCCGGCGTCACCGTCGTCCAGCCGGCGGCACGAAGCTGGCCGAGGATCGCCGGATCGCGACTGGCGGCGAGCCAGTGCGACGGAGCTCTCACCCGGCTCCTGCGCCGCGCCCGGCGTATGGAACTTCTCGAGGACGTCGAGGCCCTGCCCGGCGACCCCGGCCGCGATCGCCGGCGTGAGGTCGTAGTAGCGGTTGGAGACATGGAACACGATGAGGCCGTCGGCGCCGTGATCCGGAGCTCATCTGCGATCGCCTCGGCGGTCAGCAGGTGCACCGGCACCGAATCCGACGAGAACGCATCGAGCACGAGCAGGTCGAAGCGGCCATCGTCACGTCCTCGAATGACAGCCGGGCGTCGCCTTCGACGATCGATCGGGCTTGGCGGGTCGACTCCGAGAGGTACGTGAAGTACGCGCGGATCGGACGCGACGTCGATCACGACCGGGTCGATCTCGAAGAACGTCATCTGCGTGGTCCGGCGTCGCCGTAGGTCGCGAGGGCGCCGCCACCGAGGCCCGGCGATGCCGACCTCCCGTTCGCCGGCGGTCTGCGCTGCGACAGCGAAGAGGTCGCCGACCGGGCCGCCGCGGACGTAGTAGCTCTGCGGGATGCCGGGACCGCGCGGGATCGGTCGAGCTGCGCCCCGTGCACGGTCGTCCCATTCATCAGCAGGGTGAGCCTGCCATCGGGCGACGTGAGCACCTCGGTGACGCCGAAGAAGCTGCGGTCGCGGAATTCGGCCGGCGGCTGGAGCACGAACGTCGCCAGCAGCAGCACGAACGTCGTCGCCAGCGCCAGGAACCACGGGCGCGCGCCGACCAGCAGCACGAGCCCGCCGACGAGCAGCCAGCGGACGCCGGCCTCGGTCGCCAGCGCGTGCGTCGCGACGAGGGCCGCGACGAGCGCGGCCGAGGCGACGAGATACGGCCCGACTCGCCCGCGGGCGCCAGACGACGAACGGGCTGAAATCGAGGCGTGTTGGCCGCGCGCGGACGCGGCTCGCGGCGCGGGGCGACGAGCGCCAGCCCGACGAGCGCGAGGACCAGCAGGATCGGCAGCTCCCAGACGCCAGGGAAGACGACCGGCGCGACGAGCGCCACGAAGGCGCTGGCCAGCGCACCACCGAGCGACAGCGTCAGGTAGAACTCGGTCAGGCGCGATGGATCCGGGCGGTCCTGGGCAAGTCGGCCGTGGAGGGCGATCGCCACGACCCCGAACGCGGCGAGCTCCATGACGAGCACCGCGAGGACCGGCCAGCCGCCGGCCGAGCCGTACGGCACCCACAGCAGCGTGACCATCGCCGGGGCGACCGCGACCGCGGCGCCGATCCAGCGACTGCCACGCGGCGAGAACGCGACGATGAACGAGGCGAGGTAGATCGCGAGCGGGGCGACCCAGAGCAGCGGTGCCGAGACGAGATCGGTGGCGATGAACATCGTGACGGCCGACAGCAGCCCGGACGGGACCGCGGCGAACAGCAACCAGCGGCCGCGACGGCGCCAGTCGACCGATGTCGCGGCGGTGGTCGCGAGCACGTCGTCGACCGTCGGGACGGCGCCGATCGTGGGCACCTCGGCGACGTCGACGGCGCCGCGAGCGCGCAGCGCCGGCAACGCGCGGGACGCGGCGACGCCGAGCAGCACGACCAGCAGCGCATAGCCGACCGCCCAGACCCCGCGCTGCGTCGTCAGGCCGAGCCGTGGCTCGATGAGGAACGGGTAGGCGAGCAGGGCGAGCAGCGAGCCGCCGTTGCTGAGCGCGTACAGCCAGTAGCCGTCGCCGTCGGTCGCGCGCGATCGCGAGGCCTCGAACCAGCCGCTGACCAGCGGCGTCGTCGTGGTCAGCACCAGCGCCGGCAGGCCGACCAGCACCAGCAGGATCCGGATGAGGTCGAGCACCGGCGGGATCGGCCTCGGCCCGCAGATCCGCCACCCGAGCGGGCGCCACGAGCAGCGCGACGATCGCGAGGCCGGCGAGGACGAGGTGGAGCGGCGGCCCGAGCGCCCCGAGGCGCGTCACCGACACGTGGCCGTACAGGTAGCCGACGAGCAGGACGCCCTGGAAGAAGAACAGCACCGTCGCCCAGACCGCCGGCGTGCCGCCGAACACCGGCAGCACCAGCCGCCCGACGAGCGGCTCGACGCTGAACAACAGGAACGCGGACAGCCCGATCGGCAGGGCGAACGGGAGCGTGCTGCCGAGCAGCGGTCGCGCGAGCGGGATCGTTCGGGCGGTCATCGGTCCTCCGGTCGGGATGCCGGAGGTCATCGTCGCGAGCGGGCCGCCTCGGTCAAGTGAGAAGAACGGTTCATCGATCCATGCCTTCGCGCGAGCCCGCGCAGCAGGAAGTATTCGGGTCGCGGCGCGTCGTCGGTGATCAGCGGGCCGCTGCCAGCGTACGCGCGCAGGGCATCGTCCTGCGCCCAGCGCAGCCGATCGAACGTCGCCAGCCATTCGTCGACGGTCTTCGCCGGCGAGTCGAAGGCGCTCGAGATGTCGTCGAGGACGCCGGGGCGCTCGAGGATCTGGCGGGCGACGGTCGGGTCGATCACGACCGGCTCGTCCGAGCCGAGCATGTAGAAGCCGTAGCCGCCCGGACCGCGGATCGCGGTCACGTACGGGAAGACCGTCGTGAAGGTCCGGATGTGCTCCTTGAGCTCGCTGTCGGTCGTCCCGTACGGGCGTCCACTGCATCATCACGCCGCCCGGCGGCGAGGTGGCGGTGACCCTGCTGGTAGTACTCGAGCGACGAGATCACCGACACGCCCGAGCTCTGGATCGGCGGCGGCGGGTCGGTGAGGATGATGTCGAAGCGCTCGGGCGACAGCTCGAGGTGGTTGCGGCCGTCGGCCACGATCACCCGCCCGTTCGGGTCGGCCAGGACCGCCGCCGGCGTCCGGGTAGTAGAAGTGGAACATCTTCGGCACCGACGGGACGAGCTCGACGGCATCGGTCCTGAGGCCGGCGATCAGCGCGGATCGGAACGCGGTGCCCATCCCGAACGCGACGACGAGCGCACGCGTCGACTGCGGCCGGGCGATCAGCGGCAGGATCGGCATGAGCTTGGCGTCGACGGTGAGCAGGGTCATCGACGTGCCGCCGACCCACAGCTCCGGCGGTCGACTGGTGCTTGCCGGCCTGGACCGACGCGATCTCGTCCTCACGTCGAGTCGTACGAGCTGCCAGCCCTTGGACTCGATCAGCGCCACGTTCGGCTGCTGGATCAGGCCCGGGCACGCTGAAGGCGACCGCGATCGCCACGCGCCGACCGCGACACCGGCGGCGAGGGTGGTCCGGGCGATCGGGCGTGATCGGGTCGCCAGCCACGACGCCCAGGGCGACGTTCGATCAGCGCGAGCAGCACCACGATCGCCGGCGAGCCGATCGTCGGCATCAGCACGAACGGGATCACGAGGCTGCCGAGGATCGCCCCGGTCGTGTTCGATGCCAGCAGCAGGCCCGACGCCTCACCGGCCCGGCCGTGGCCGCTCTTCAGCAGCTCCGACGCCGTGGGGAACGACGAGGCCCATCACGATCGTGACCGGCAGCACGACGAGGATCGCGGAGCCGAACAACGCCGCGATCGAGATGAACGGGCGGAACGGATCGAGCTCGCGCGGCTGCGAGATCACGAGGATCAACCCGGCCATCGCCAGGATCGCGACCGCGAACTGCGTCCAGGCGAGGACGCGGATCGGATCGCGGATCCGGCTGCGGAGGCTGTTGAAGATCGTCGCGCCGAGCGCGATCCCGACGAGGAACAGCGCGAGGATCACCGTGAACACGTAGGTCAGGCCGCCGGTCCCCGAGACGAGCAGCCGGGTCCACGTGACCTGGTAGCCCAAGCGAGGTCAGGCCGGAGGCGAAGGCGACGACCAGCGGCAGCCAGGGGATCGGGCGGCGTTCGCGGGGCCGCCGCGGTCCGGGCCCCGGTCGGGCGCGACCTCCGTGGGCTCGGCGTCCACCGGGGCCGGATCGCCGGCGAGCCAGCCACAGGGCGACGAGCCCGGCCGTGCCGGAGGCGAGGGCACCGATGCGCAGCGCGCCGCTCAGCCCGAACAGCTCGATGAAGACCAGGCCGGCGAGCAGCGTCCCGGCAACCGCGCCGAGCGTGTTCGCCGAATACAGCCGGCCGAACGCCTCGCCGATCGCGTCAGACCTCGTCAGATGGCGGACGAGGGCCGGGAACGTCGCGCCCATCATGATCGTGGCCGGCGCGAGCGCCAGCACCGCCAGCACGAGCCGGGCTACGGCCAGCCAGGGCGTGCCCTCGAGCGACGGGTAGATGCCGCGGTAGGCCTCGTGGATCAGCCCGAACGTCAGCGGCGTGACGAGGACGACGACGACCAGCGCCAGCTCGAGCAGGCCGTAGAACCGCAGCGGCGACTTGATGCGATCCGCGATCCGGCCGCCGATCGCGGCACCGATCGCCATGCCCCCGAAGAAGCCCGTGAGGATCGCCGAGACCGCCTGGGTCGTGTTCCCGAAGACGAGGACCAGCTGCCTGGACCAGACGATCTCGTAGATGAGGCCGGCCGCCCCGGACAGGACGAAGATGCCGACGACGGCCGGGGATCGGTGCACCGGCGAAGTCTGCCATGGGAGCGGGACCGGCCGGGGGGCGGGCCGCGCGCGACCCAGGTCAGATCTCGGGGAGGCGCTCCGCCTGCGCCTGCCGCTCCGCCGCGACGAGCGGCACGATCGCCACGAGCAGGCTGAGACCCGTGACCCACAGCGACGGCAGCGCCAGCGTGACGGCCACGACCAGCAGCGGGTCGCCGATCGACCGCGGAAGGCGCGCCGCCACGATCGCGAGCAGCACGCCGGCGAGGGCCCTGACCGGCAGCGGCACGGCGACGAACGACGACTGCTGCAGCGGGTCGACGCTCAAGGCGAAGTCGATGTAGGCGCGCCACGCGTCGGGGCTGAGGACGACGCTCACCACCAGCATCGCGAGCCCGACGGCGGTGGCGATCGCCGCCTCGCGCCAGCGCGATCGGAGCGCGAGATACGGGATCCCGAGACCCGGCGAGACCTTGATCGCGGCACCGACTGCGAACGAGGCCGACGCCTGCCGCAGGCCGAGCACGACCAGCACGGCGAGGAACAGGTGGACGTTCCGGAACCAGAACTCGATGGCGACCGGTGGGAACGCCACCAGCGCGAGCGCCCGGAGCACGTCGCGGCCGGCGAGCCAGAACAGCGCGAGGCCCATGAGCACCGTCCAGCCGGCGCTGAACAGCCACGACGGCACGACCGCTGCCACCGGGACCATGGCCTGCGCCAGCGGCGGCGGATAGAGGTAGGCGAACGGCGTCACGATCGTCGCGGCCGGGTCGTACAGCGGCTGGCCCTCGATGATCCGCCGGGCGGCGAGCCAGTACGCATGCTCGTCGCTCGGCGCACCCCAGCGCGCCATCGCCACGACCAGCAGCAGCGTTGCCCCGATCGCGGCGAGGACCAGCAGCCAGATCGGACGCTTCGCGACGGTCAGGTTCACAGGTGGTACGCCCAGTACACGCCGATCGCCCCGACGAGCGTCCCGAAGGCGATCAGGGCGCGCCACCCGGTCGATACGCCGCCGCGCGTCGCTGCCGCGGAGCCGCACAAGGCCATCACGAACGGCACCGAGTCGAGGAAGTACCGATAGCCGTACTGCAGCCAGCCGCCGCCGTAGTAGAGCAGCGTCGGGATCAGCACCGCGATCGCGGCTCCGGCCAGCCACCACGTCCTGGGTTGTCGCCAGTCGGCGCGGAGCGCGAACAGCAATCCTGGGCTGGTCAGGAACACCGACATCCCGAGCCCATCGGGCTTGAAGAACGGT
Source organism: uncultured Chloroflexia bacterium (assembly GCA_963788235.1). Classification (GTDB taxonomy): domain Bacteria; phylum Chloroflexota; class Limnocylindria; order Limnocylindrales; family CSP1-4; genus SPCO01. The sequence goes on from CAWBFV010000008.1 coordinate 940,810, forward strand.
GGGTCCGGGATCAACCGCGGGCAGGTGGAGGAGGAAGTAGTCGAGGTTCATCGGGATGTGGGCGATCGAGAACAGCCCGATCTCCCGCTGCCGCTCCAGCCAGTCGGGCAGCGTCGCGAGCGCATAGCCAGACTCGAGCGGCGACCCGAACCGCGCGGCGTTGTAGGCGAAGAAGAACGCGATCGACGGCAGCACGCCGAGCCCGAGCTGGATCCACTGCCCCCACGGGATGGCCTCACGAGCCCGAGCGATGTACGCCCCGGCGTCATCGAGCGGCCGTCCGCCGTAGTCGCGCGGCTGATGCAGCATCAGCGCGTAGAACGGGACGGCGAAGGCGAGTGGCGCGCGAGTCAGGAACGCCGCGCCCGCCGCCAGCCCGACGAGCCACGCCCGACGACGGCCCTCGAGCTCGATGAGGCACGCGAAGGTCAGGATCGTCGCGATGAGATGGCCCGTATGCCAGACACCGCCACGGGTCGTCACCCACAGGATCTGGGTCGAGAAGCCGAACAGCATCGTGAGCCAGAACCGGTCGCTCAGCCGCTCGACACCGAGACGGCCCATCAGCCACCAGCACATGCCGACACCGGTCGCGGCCAGGACCGCGTTGATGCCGGTCTCGATCTGGTCGGCCGTCAACGGCCCCGTCAGCGCGACGAGTGGCATCAGCGCGATCGCCGGGAACGGCGCGAACGGGACGTAGAAATGCCCGTTCGCGCAGGATCACGTCGTTCGGGCCGAGGCGCGTGTCCAGCCACGTCCGCCCATGCAGGAACGCGTCGGCGAGGTAGAAGAAGTCGCCGCGACCGGCATCGAACTGGCGGTTCGCCAGCCAGTACAGCACGGCTGAGACGGCCACGATCGCGAAGCCGACCACCGTCGCCCGATCGATCGAGCGGCTCACGCCGGTTCCGTGCTCCGACGGGCGCGCAGACCGACCACCACGACCGCGACCAGGGCGACCCAGAAGACGACGGGGTACACGAACGGTGGGGTGACGCCGACGAGCGGCCAGGCCGTCGCCAGCGGGATGGCCACCGCCCACCAGCGGCCGGCTGCGAGCAGGTACGCGACCGGGAGCAGGAGCAGCGTCGCGTAGTGGTTCCAGAGGATCGGTGACACGAGTTGCGTGGCGATCACGGTCGCCAGGTACGAGGCCTCGCCCGATGACCAGCGGATCGCCACGATGACGAGGACGGCGACGCCGAGGGTGCTCGCCACCTGGATCGCGCTCGCCAGCCCGCTCGTGCGCCCCGAGCTGGTAGGCGACCGCGCCTGGGGTGAGGTTCTGCGGTGTCGCGATCGGGTCGCTGACGGTCCGCACGAGGGTCAGGAAGTCCGACCACGCGCCCGGTCCGGCGAGCAGCGTCGCGGCCACCGCCAGCGCGAGCAGCACGGCCGCCCCGGCGACGACCGCCCGGAAGCGCCGCGTCAGCAGTGCCCAGACCAGGATCAAGCCCGGCTGGACCTTGATCGCGGCGCCCAGGGCGCCGCTCGCTCCGAGACGGATCGGGCTGTCCAGCCAGCGCCAGCCGATCGCCATCAACAGGAAGAGGACCGCCCCGACCTGCCCGAGCTTGATGCCGTAGACGAACGGGAACGACAGCCCGGCCAGCAGCACGATCCACCAGCGCACGCTGCGCGACACGGGAAGGACGGCGACTCCGGCGAGGAACGCCGCGATCGACAACCCGATCCACAGGCCGATCGCGATGTGCTCCGCGAGGAACGCGAACGGGACGAGCAGCGGCGCGAACGTCGGCGGGTAGTAGAACAGCCCGAACCCGCCGGTCTGCGTGTACGACATGTCATACAGCGGTCCGCCATCGAGCAGGCGCACGATCGCCTGGTGATAGGCGCGGAAGTCGTAGCCGAGCGTGTCGCCGGCGACGGCCAGCGTCGCCGCGAGGCTGCCGGCGAACACGAGCAGGGCGACGATCGGGAGCGCGGCCCGCGCGATCCGTTCCAGCGCGCCGCGGTCGATCACGCGCGTTCTGCGGCGCTCCGACGGCTCCCCCGGTGGATGAGTGGGATCCGCAGCAGGTCCCACGCGACGCGCAGCGCCAGACCGCCACTCGCGCGCATCCGCGAGCCGCGCTTGTCGAACCAGCGGATCGGGACGATGGCGAGGCGGTAGCCGCGCCGACGGGCGAGGTAGATCAGCTCGACGTCGAACACGATGCTGGTGACACGCTGGCGGCCGGCGAGGTCATGGGCCGCCTCCCGGGTGAAGCCCTTGAACCCGCATTGCGTGTCCTGGACGGGACCGACGACCCACAGCGACGCCAGGAGGTGGAACGCCTTGCCGAGCAGTCTCCGATAGCCGGGCTGCGTCGCCCGCATGTCGGAGCCGTCGGGCTGGATCCGGGACCCGAGGGCGACGTCGTGATCGGCGAGGGCGTCGACGATCAGCGGCAGCTGATCGGGCGGCGTGGCCATGTCGGCATCGGCGAAGACGATCACGTCGCCCGTGGCGGCGAGCATGCCCGCCCGAACGGCTGCGCCCTTGCCCCCGTGGGGGACGCGCAGGACGCCCAGGCGCAGGCCGCCGCTCGGTGCCGATCGCCTCGCGCCGAGCCTCGACCAGCGCCGCGGTCCCGTCGGTGCTGCCGTCGTCGACGACGAGGACCTCGATCTGAGCAGGGAGCCGCGCGGCGCCGGGCGCGCCATCGCGCGCGATCTCCGATCGACGGCCGAGGTACCCGAATAGCTCGTCGAGTGCCGGCTCGATCCGCTCGGCCTCGTTGTAGGCCGGCAGCACGATCGTCAGCGTCACGGGACCCAGTACCCGCCGAACTGCAGCACCGCGACCAGCGTGAACAGCCCCACCGACACCAGCGGCCACGTGCGGCGTACCGCGGCTGACCGTCGACTGGCGATGATCCAGACGAACGGGAAGGCCAGCATCGTGATCCGACCGACCGCCTCGAGCGATCCGCTCGACAGCTCGGCGGCGATGAACAGCACGGGCACGAGCCAGTACTCCGGCCGCATTCGGTCCTCTCGGACGAAGACGAGCAGGAACACCGTGGCGAGCAGCGTCAGGATCAGCGCGCCCTGGTACGGCGTGAGCATCGCGGCGATCGTGCCGCTCGGGGAGGCGCCGCCGAAGCCTTCGCGGCCCCACGCCTGCTGGGCATCGAGGTACGCGGTCGGCGTCCCCGTGACGCTGCCGACGTAGGCCAGGAACCCGACCGCCGCGAGCGGCCCGAGGAGCAACCAGGCCTGGGACGGACGCGGCCGCCAGCCGTCCTGCCGGAGCATCACGATCGCGAGCGGAAGGACGAGGGCGATCCCCTGCAGGCGGCACAGCACGGCGAGGGCGAGGCAGATCCCCGCCCAGGCCCGATGCCCGCGCTCGGCGGCGAGGAAGGCCCCGACGACCAGCAGCAGGAACAGGCTCTCGGTGTACGCCATCGCGAACACCGAGGCGAACGGGTAGATCGCGAGGAGGCCAGCAGCGAGCGCCGCGCGTCGTCGGCCAAGGTACGGGGTGCCGAGTCGGACGAGGAGACCGAGCGCGATGAGGAACGCGACGTTCGAGACGACGATGGCGACCACGCCCTCGAACCCCGGGAACGGCAAGGACAGCGTCTTGACCAGCGCGGGGTACAGCGGCGGGAACGCGACGTTCGCGTACGCACCGGATACCGGCAGCGCCTGATAGCCGTCCCGCACGATCCCCAGGTAATACCAGCCGTCCCAGCTCGTCAGGCTGCGGAGGATCGGACCGTTGGCGCCTGGATCGAGCAGACGGGTTGCGCGGGATGAGCGTCTCCGCGACGAACGCAGCCGCCACGACCAGCAGCCGCGACACCGCGAACATCGCGACGACGGGGCCATCGAGCCACAGCTCGGCGACCAACCCCCGAAGCCGACCTCGCCAGCCCGCCGCGGGCAGGGAGGCGGCAACCGACGCGTGCATGGGCGACAGACTAGCGTGCTGTTCGCTCGTGGCGTTCCCTCGTGCGTACACTCCCGGATGGGACCAAGGGGCGATAGCCGGAGATGCCGACGCGCGTGACCGTGCCTTCGATGACCGCATTCCGTGCCACCGAACGCACTGTCGCGGACCTGCTGCAGCGCTACGGACGACCGCTGCGCGATGCGCTGATCGTCGTGGGTCTGCTGCGCGCGTTCTTCTACTACGCCATCCAGGGGATCCACCCGTGGACCTTCGTCGGGATCGATGCCCGCGCGTACTGGGGCGTCGACCTCGCACACCCATATGCCAGCTCTGGTGTCGGCGAGCATTCGACGTACCTGTACTCGCCGGCCTTCGCCCAATTCCTGTCTCCGGCGTACGGGCTCTCGTTCGACGTGTTCTTCGTGCTGTGGACGATCGCCTCGATCGCTGTCCTGTACTGGCTCGTGCGGCCGTGGCCGTGGGCGCTGCTGATCCTGTTCCTGCCGTGGACCTACGAGCTGTTCGTCGGCCAGGTCCACCTGTTCATCGCCGCGGCGATCGTGGTCGGGTTCCGCTACCCCGCGGTCTGGGCGTTCAACGTGCTCACCAAGGTCACGCCGGGCGTCGGGCTCCTGTGGTTCGCGGTGCGTCGCGAGTGGCGCCCGCTGGCGATCGCGCTGGTGACGACGGCAGCGATCGCGGTGATGTCGTTCGCACTGGCACCGACGGCCTGGTTCGACTGGGTCGCGTTCCTGCGCGGCAGCACCGGCAGCGGGGAGCTGCTCTACCTGCGGATCGCCGCCGCCGCCGTGCTCGTCGTCGCCGGGGCGCTCACGGGTCGCCGCTGGACCGTGCCGATCGCCGTGTGGCTGGCACTGCCGGTCGTGTGGATCGAGTCGTGGGTGATCCTGCTCGCGATCATCCGGCTGCGGGAGCCGGTCGCTCCGGCACTTCCGCTGCGGACCGCGCTGCGACCGGCCGTGACAGCCGCACCGCAAGGATGACGAGGCCGATCGCTACCCACAGCAACGGCAACGCCGCGATCGCCACGGCACCGACCACCATCGCCGCCACGATCGATGCCCTGACTCGACCCAGCGAGGCCTGATCCGCTCGGAGCCACGCGGCAAGGGCGACCGGGATCAGCGCGCTCGGGTAGTGGTACCAGGTCACCGGGAGCGTGCCGAGCGAGGCGGCAGCCGCCCAGGCGAACCCCTCGATCGGGTCGCCACGCTTCCAGGCCGCCCAGATCGTGATCGCGATCGCCAGCACGCCGACGCCGATGTGGATCGTGCGCGCGGTCGCATCGCCGGCCCCCAAGGCAGTCGCGATCAGCGCGGCGATGCCGGCGTTCCGCGGATCGACGATCGCCGCGGCGGTGCCGCCGCGGACGACCTGCGCGTAGTCGACCCACGGTTGGACGCCGCCGACCACCACGCTGGCGACGACGATCGCGACGCCCACGCCGGCCGCCGCGGCGACCACGCGCCAGGCGCCCGACGCGCGATCGGCGAGGGCGCGAACGACGAACCACAGACCCATCGAGGCCGGATGCAGCTTCAGCGACGCGAGCGCGAGCGCCACGCCGGCGAGCACTCGTCGGCGAACCGAGCCGTCGATGACGGCGAGCAGCATCGTCCCGTACAGGAGCGGGAAGAACACATCGAAGTTGCCGAACAACAGCCCGACGGCGAACGGCAGCGTCAACGGTGCCGCGGCCGCGCAGATCGCCAGGAACACGCGGCGGGAGCGATGCGGCGCCAGGAGCCGTCGAAGCTGGTCCGCCACGACCATGAGGCCGACGACGGCGACGCCGTCCCACAGCACGAGGGCCACCCGGTTCGGGAGCCATCCGACCAGCGCGAACGCCTGCGCGACCGGTGGCGGATAGGAATAGAAGAGCTCGGTGGCCGTCGGGGCGCCGCCGGCGAGCAGGCTCGGGTCGTATGGGGATCGACCCGCCGCGACGTCGCGGCCCGCCTGGAGCAGCAGCTGGAAGTCGAACCCGAGCGTCGCCGACGATGTCGACGCGAGCTGGATCCCGATCGCCACGATCCCGATCCAGGCGATCGCGGCCACGACCGCGGCCGTCACGAGGGTCCGATCCGACGACGTTCCGGGCTGGCGCATCGCCGGACATCCTACGGCCCGCCCTCGGCCGTTCGTACCACGGAAACCGGCATCCACGGAGTGCTAGGCTCGGTCGCATGGGTGAACGCTGGGCCGACCATCACCACCACGCCGCCGAGGGCATCGCCCTGGAGCCCGGCAGCGCCGCGTGGTCGGAATGGGTGAAGGACTACTACCGCGACATCGAGACGTATGACTGGGTCGACGTCGCCGACAACCTGCGCGGCCTCGAGGCGTTCTTCCACCGGAACCGGGCGCGAGTCGTGCGCAACCTCGTCAAGCGCTACGCGACGCCGGACGCACCGATCCTCGATGCCGGCTGTGGGACCGGCCTGAACCTGCGCCACCTGCCGCAGGGCTCGGTCGGGGTCGACATCAATCCACGGAACGTCGAGCTGCTGCGGCACCGACTGCCGGACCACGTCGTGATCGAGGGTGACGTCGAGAACCTGCCGTTCGCCGACGGCAGCTTCGGGACCGTGCTGTGCACCGAGGTCATCGAGCACATCCCGGAGCCGGCTGCGGCGCTGGCCGAGTACCGGCGGGTCCTGCAGCCCGGCGGTGTGCTCATCGGATCGGTCCCGGCGCGGTCGCTCGTCTGGCGGCTGCGCTTCCTCTCCAGTACCTGCCCGCACAGCGAACCGTTCCACAACGAGTACCTCCCCGACGAGGTCCGATCGATGCTCCGCGGCTGGACGATCGAGCGCCTCGGGTACTCGCTGATGCACTTCAACGTCATGTTCGTGGCCCGCCGGACGAGCTGACGAGACGGGACCTGTGGTCCCGCGAGTAGCCGATTCGTACCGGTCGGAGGGACCAGGACCCGGTGCTACATTGCACCGGCCGTGCGTATCCCCATCGTCCTATACGGGCTCGCCCTGATCGTCCGACTGGGTCTGATCGCGCACTTTCCAGACCCGGCCTATCCCGATTCCTACTACTACGTCGACGTGGCGCGAGCGCTCTTCGCGGGCCACGGCTTCAACATCGATCTGATCTGGATCTTCCCCGAGGTCGGCGGGCACATCCCGGCCAATCCGGTGCTGCCGATCCCCTCGAACGCCCACTGGATGCCGCTGGCGTCGCTCGTGCAACTGCCCTTCATGGCGGTCCTCGGAGCCGTCCCTTGGGCGTCGGCGCTGCCGTTCGCGCTGATCGGCGCGACCGCGGCACCCCTGACGTGGGCCATGGCGCGCGATGCCGGCGCGCAGGGGGTCATCGCGATCGGCGCGGGGATCCTCGTGGCGATCCCGGTGCTGACGGCGACGTTCATGGTCCAACCCGACAACTTCTCGCTCTATCAGCCGCTCGTCCTCGCGTCGCTCTGGATGGGCGCCCGCGGCCTGAAGGGAGACGCGCGGGCGTTCGTGGCGGCCGGCCTGCTGGCCGGGATCGCGACCCTCTCGCGGAACGACGGTCTCCTGGTCCTCGCCGCCCTCGGCGTCGCGTTCGTCTGGGATCGGTGGCGCCATCGGCCGGGCGTCTCGGGCGCATCGGGTGCAGCGGGGCGCGGGCGACCCGCGATCCCGGTCTGGGCAGCGATCGGGTGCGTGGCGCTCTTCGTCGCGGTCATGGCGCCGTGGTGGCTGCGCCAGCTCGCGGTGTTCGGCTCGCTCTCGCCATCGACAGCATCGGGCAAGGTCCTGTTCATCCGCGACATCGGCGAGTGGAACAGCATCACGACGCCCGCGACGCTGGACCACTTGCTCGGTATGGGCCTTGGCCCGCTGCTCGTCACGAGGCTCGGCGGGCTCGCTGCCGCGCTGATGATCTACGTGACCCTGGTCGCGGGGTTCGTGCTGGCACCGTTCATGGTGATCGGCGGGTGGGCCCGCCGACGGTCGGTCGACTTCGGTCCGTTCTTCGTCTACGCGTTCCTGTTGTTCGCCTTCTCGGCGATCGTCAGCGCGATCCACGTGCCCGGCGGGACGTTCATCCATTCGGCCGTCGCCCTCGCGCCGCATTCGTACGTCCTGGCGCTCGAGGGCATCGCGCTGGCCGTCGGGTGGCTCGCGGCACGCCGGCCCGCGTGGCATGCCGCCACGGCGATCCGCGTCTTCACCGGGGCCGCGGTCGTCTTCGCCGTCGGCACCGCCGTCTTCGGGACGGCCTTCGTCCATACGACCTGGGCCGCGAGCCGGGACAAGTTCCTCCGTGTCGGCGACGCGCTCAGCGCCGCCGGAGCCCCAGCCGACGACCGGGTGATGTCGATCGACGCCGCAGGGATGAAGTACTGGACCGGCCACGGCGGCGTGGTCCTGGTCAACGATCCGGTGGAGACGGTCGAGGCAGTCGCCCGCGCCTATGACATCAAGTGGCTCGTCCTCGATCGCGCGGACAGCGTCAAGTCGGTCGCGCCGATCCTGGACGGCGCCGCCCCGCCCGCCTGGCTCGGACCACCGATCCTGGCCGAGGGCACGCCATTGCGCCTCGCGGTCTTCCCGGTCGAGGCCGGCTCATGACGCGCCGCGAGATGGTCATCACTGCCCTTGGCGTGTTCGTCGTCGCGCTGGTCGTCCGCGTCGTGTTCGCGGCGCAGATCGTGTTCCCAAAGCCCGAGGACACCGCCTACTACGTCGGCGTCGCGCGCAACCTGCTCGAGGGGCGCGGGCTGGTCTCCGACGCGCTCTGGAGCTACAGCACACCGCCGCTCGTGTTCCCACGACCGGCCTTCGAGATCTGGCTCCCGCTCCCGACATTCCTCGCGGCGATCCCCATGGCGCTGCTCGGGCCGACCTTCGCCGCCTCGCAGGTATCGAGCGTGCTGATCGGATCGATCGTCCCGGTGCTCGGCTGGCGGCTGGCGCTCGACGTCGCTGACGAGCGGGGCCTTGGGGCGGAGCGCACCCGCTGGGTCGCCCTGGGGACCGGGCTGACGTCGGCCGTCTACCTCCCGCTGGTGCTGAACTCGGCGCTCCCCGACTCGACGATGCTCTTCGGGGCGATCGCGCTCGGTGCCTGTCTGTTGATGACCCGCATCGCCCGCGACCCGCGCGGCGCTCGTCTCACAGATCCCCGGCTGCTCGCTCTCGGCGTGCTCCTTGGTCTGGGCGCGCTGACGCGGAACGAGACCGTCTGGCTCGCCGTGATCTGGGTCGTCGTCGCCTGGCGGGCGGCCGGGACGACCGTGCCGGAGCGCATTCGGCTCGTTGGCGTGGTCGCGGTCGTGGCCCTCGTGATCTTCGTGCCGTGGGCGTATCGCGACTACGTCGTGTTCGGCAACCCCCTGCCGGGCCAGGCCCTGAACAACGCCCTCTACCTGACCGGCTACGACCTCTTTGCCTGGAAGCACCCGCCGACGCTGGCGCGCCACCTGTCGATCGGCCTGGATGGACTCCTGGCGCTCCGCGTGACCGGTCTCGAGCACAACTTCTTCAACGTCCTGCTGTTGCTCGGGTTGCCGGTGTCCGCGGTCGGCGTCATCGCCCTGCCGTGGCAGGGACGCGGCTTCGCGCTCCGACCGCTCCTCGCGCTCAGCCTCGTCATGTTCCTGATCACGAGCCTGCTGTTCCCCGCGGCGACCCAGTGGGGCACGTTCCTCCACGCGGCCGCACCGGTCCACGTGCTCCTGGTCTTGAGCGGCATCTTCGCGATCGACGCCATCGTCACGCGTCTCGGGACGCGGGTTGGTTGGGAGCGATCCGTGACCTGGGTCGGCGTCGTCGGCAGCGTCGCGGTCTCGCTGCTCTTCTCGGCTGCCCTGCTGCCGAGCTACGGGTCGGGGTCGCGGGACACCGCCCGCCATTTCGAGGAGCTCGGGATCCGCATGGCCGCCATCGGCCGGCCACTCGACCGGACCGCCGGCCCGGTCATCAGCAACTTCCCGATCTGGATGGCAGAGACGCAGCGCGTCGACTCGCTGGCCCTGCCCGACGAGTCACCGGAGGATGTGCTCGACCTGGCGAAGACCTTCGTTGGCACGCGGCTGCTCGTGCTCGTCGGCACCGCCGGCAGCCACTGGCCGGCCGACCTCCAGTCGGGCCAGCCCGGTTCGGGCTGCTTCACGCCGCTCGACCTCGGGACCTACACCGGCTCGGGTGTGGACCCGCTCAAGGACACCACCGTCTACGACATCGCCTGCCCGGGGAATGCCTCGTGAGCGGTCCCTATACTCCGAAGCCGATGGAGGGAGGTGGCGCCGACGCGTTCGCACAGGATGACCTGGCGGCGTCGGTGATCGAAGCCCTCGACGCCGAGCGCGCCCGCATCGGCCGCGACATCCACGATGGGCCCGCCCAGGCCCTCGCAAATGCGATCTTCCTCGTCGACGACATCGAGCGGCAGGTCGAGAGCGAACCACGCGAGGCGATCGACGGCCTGCGGCGCCTGCGCAGCCTCCTCCGACGCGAGATCGCCAGCATCCGCGACTTCATCAGCGAGCTTCGACCGCCGATGGTCGATGCCGCCGGCCTCGACGTCGCCCTGCGCGACGCGGTCGATTCACTCCGAGCGGCCACGTCGCTCGTCATCACGGCTGACTTTCGGGCGCCGGGCGAATTGCTCGACGACCGACAGCGAACGGTGGTCCTGCGCGTCGCGCAGGAAGCCTTGCAGAATGTCCGCAAGCATGCCGGTGCCTCGACCGTCACGGTCGTGTCCGACGTCGCGGACGATGGATGGGCCCTGGAGATCCGCGACGACGGTCGCGGATTCGACCATGACACGGTGGCCGCGCGTGGTCGCCGCAACTTCGGCATGCAAGTCATGCACGAGCGAGCTGAGCTGATCGGCGCCCGCTTCGACGTACGATCTCGACCGGACGGCGGTACCGTGGTCCGACTCGCGATCCCGACGGGCGACCGAACGGGAGCAAAGGAGAACGGATGAGCGCGATGGAATATGGCGGACCGGATCGGCGGCGGGGTGGTCCCGATCGTCGCGCCGGCGGTGAGACCACACGGATCCTCATCGTCGACGACCACGCCCTCTTCCGGGTGGGGATCGCCAATATCCTCGGCCGGGAACCGGACCTCGACGTCGTCGGCGAAGCCGAGGACTCGCGGAGTGCCGTCGACCGGGCCCTCGAGACCTCGCCCGACATCATCCTCATGGACCTGTCGCTGCCGGCGCCGGGTGGCATCGAGACGACCCAGCGCATCAAGCGCGAGCTGCCGGCGACCGGGATCATCGTCCTCGCCGTCAATGAGGACGAGGATTCGCTGTTCGACGCGATCAAGGCCGGCGCCGCGGCGTTCATCCTCAAGGATGTCGGCCCCGACGACCTCGTCACGATCATCCGGCGCGTTGCCGATGGCGAGTTCCTCATCAACGACAAGGTCTTCTCGAAGCCGGCCGTCGCGACGCGGGTCCTCAAGGAGTTCCGCGAGCTGGCGGTCTACGGCCAGGAGGCCGCACCGATCTTCGCGCCGCTGTCACCGCGCGAGGTCGAGATCCTCGACAACATCGCGCAGGGCATGACCAACAAGCAGGTCGCCTATGCCCTGACGATCAGCGAGCAGACCGTCAAGAACCACATGAGCTCGATCCTCCGCAAGCTGTCGGTCAACGACCGGACCCAGGCCGTGGTCTACGCCATGCGCCAGGGCTGGATCCGCATGCCCGAGGATTGATGGCGAACGACACCGCGACCACCGCCGCCTCGGGTCTCGACACGCTGTCGACCCGGCTCGAGAACGACCTCGTCACGCTCGACAAGGAGCTCAACGAGATCGACCTGCTGATCACGCAGGCAAAGGCCGAGGCGGGACGGCACGAGGGGAAGCGCTCGATCGCCGCCGACAAGTTCGAGACGCTCACCGGCAGCGCCGACGTGACCAACCGCCTCGAGCAGGCGACGACGTTGATCGGCTTGACCAGGCGCGCCGCCCTCATGGAGACCCAGGTCGAGGTCCTCGAGGGCAAGCGGCGCACGCTCGCTCGCTACCGCGACGGGCTCGCCGACTACGTCGAGGCGCTGGCCACGATCGACCCGGTCTCGGTCACCACGCGCGGTGCCGCCGACGTCGCGGCGGACGCACCGATGCCGGCGAACGTCGCCAGGGTCCTGCTGGGCGAGCAGGAGGACCTCCGGCGCGAGATCGCCCGGGCGATGCACGACGGGCCGGCCCAGAGCCTCACGAACATCGTGCTGCAAGCCCAGATCGTCGAGCGCCTCGTGACCACCGATCCTGCGGCGTCCGCGGTCGAGGTCGGCGCAGCTCGTCGCGATGGTCCAGCAAACGCTCGACGCCACCAAGTCGTTCATCTTCGACGTGCGCCCGATGGTGCTCGACGACCTGGGCCTGGTGCCGACGCTGCGCCGGGCGACGCGCGAGCGCAGCAATCGTGCCGGCATCCCGGTCGAGTTCGAGTCGATGGGCCAGGACCGACGACTGCCGATGGATCTCGAGAGCGCGCTCTTCCGGATGCTCGACGAAGCGCTCGCCGGCTACCTCGGCGTGGGTCCGGAGCACGTGGCGATGCGGCTCGACTGGGGCGACCGGCTGACGATCGACGTCGTCGCGACGCGGGCGGTCGGCGAGCCGACCAAGACCTCGGACATCGCGATCCCGACCGAGGAGGCCGGCAAGTCGCTCCCACCGGCGCTCGCCGCGCTCGTCGAGGAGCGTCGCGAGGCGGAGCGCGACGCCGCCCAGGCGGCCGTGCGCGACTCGATCGTGGTGCTGCCCGCCACGCCGTGGCGCGAGATCCAGGACCGCGCGGCGTCGGTCGGCGTCGACGTCGAGCTCCGGGCCGACGGCGGTCACCTCCATCTCGTGACCGACATCCCACAGCTGGACCCGGCGCTGTCAGGCGCGACATCAGACGCGTGAGCGCGGTCCGGGGCCAGGGCCTCGTCGAGTACGGGCTCATCGCCGCGCTGACCAGCGCGCTCACCCTCGTCTGGCTCGTCGTGTTCGGGGGCACGGTCTCGGACGCGCTGACGGCGATCGGCATCGCGATCGACCAGGCGACGGGCGGCTGAGGGGCGCTCAGCCTCGTCAGCAGGTACCGGTGCGCGGCCGGGTGCGTTCGGTACCATCGTCTCAGTGTCCGAGCGGGGAGCGCCTCCCTATATTGACGCAGCCCTCAACCGGGGGTGGGTACTCATCCAACGGAGGCTGCCAGATGGCGCTCTTCAACGATTTCTATCTTCGCGTGGTGGAGAAGGTCCGCCGTGACGAGGATGGCCAGGGTCTCGCGGAGTACGCGCTGATCCTCGCGCTCATCGCGATCATCGCGATCGTCGCCCTCATCTTCCTGGGCGGCCAGGTCAGCAAGATCCTGAGCACGGTCGGCAACTCGGTCTAACCACCGAACCAGCCGGAAGACGACCGCCGCGGCCGAGAGGCCCGGCGGTCGTTCCGTTTCCGGTTCGCACCGACCGGGACCATATGCCCATAGGCATGCCGCCCGATCGCCTCGTACGGTGCGTGCATCAGGGATGTGCCCTGATGGCCGTCGGGGGCCGACCACCGAGCCGGCGAGACCGTCGTCCGCCGTCACCACTAGGTCATAGGGCCAGTTGACACACCCTAGGGCCGCACGTACCTTGACGCCGCCTCCGCACGCGGGGAGCTTTTGTGAAAGGAGGTACCCCATCAAATGAACGCACTTTATCTTCGTGTCATGGAACTCATCCATCGTGACGAGGAAGGCCAGGGCCTCGCGGAGTACGCGCTGATCCTTGCCCTCATCGCGATCATCGCGATCGTCGCCCTCATCTTCCTGGGCGGCCAGGTCAGCAAGATCCTGAGCACGGTCGGCAACTCGGTCTAGGACCGCGCCGACAAAGCAAGTACGATCGAGACCGCCGAGTCAGGAATGGCACGGCGGTCTCGTTCACTCCGGGGCCTCGTCGGGAGGCCACCTTCCAAGGAAGGAGGTGAAACTCGACATGACGTCCTTGATCGCAACGCATCTGCGTCGCTTCCTTCATAGCGACGACGACGGCCAGGGGCTGGCCGAATATGCACTGATCCTCGCGCTCATCGCCATCATCGCGATCGTCGCCCTGATCTTCCTGGGCGGCCAGATCTCGGACAAGCTGAGCACGATCGGCAGCAGCGTCTAAGCGGCTCCGCCGCGGCAACGACACCGATGGGCGACCCGTCTGGACTTCGGTCCCGGCGGGTCGTTCGGTGTTCCGGGACCTTGCAATGAACCTTGCGGCGTGCGGGGCTTCCTGCGATTTCCTACCAGGGGGGTCCTAGTCCATTGGTATAGTCGCGCGCCCTTCGGGCTTTGCTACAGTGGTGCCACCTGTCACACCACGTCTCTGGGGAGAGGTCACTTGAAGCGCTCCAACCGATTGGTCCTGCTCGTCGGGGTGTTCCTGGCGATCGTCGCGTTCATCGCGATCATCGTGCTCAACGCCGAGGCCCGACGACGCCGACGCCGCCCGCGGAGCTCGAGCAGCCGACCGTGGTCGCCGCTGTCGACATCCCGCTCGGCGCGAAGATCACCGCCGACAAGGTGACCACCATCAAGCTCCCGCCCGCGAGCCGCAGTGGCGGAGCCTATGGCGATCCCTCGCAGGTCATCGGCAAGACGGTGCGCACGGCGGTCGTCGCCAACGCGCAGCTGACGCCCGACACCTTCGGCGAGACCTCCCAGGGCCAGATCTTCAATATCGAAGTGCCGAAGGGCAAGCGCGCCATCACGGTGCAAGTCGACCAGGTCACGGGCGTCGGCACGGTCATCAAGACCGGCGACTACGTGGACATGGTCGTCCTCCTCCCGCCCGACCAGTTCCCGGTCATCACCGCGAACGCCCAGGACAACTCGTTCACGGTCGTCGCCGGCCTCAACGGCACGAGCGTCAAGCTGCTCCTCCAGGGGATGCAGGTGCTCGGCACGCTGCTCCCGCCGCCGACCGCCCAGGCAGCGCCCGCCGAGGGCCAGCCGACGGCGCAGCCCGGCACGGCCCTCAACGGCCAGCAGGAGATCGTCGCCCTCGCCGTGGACGCCCAGATGGCCGAAGTCATCAAGTTCGCCCAGGTCGCCGGCAACATCTCGCTGATCCTGCGATCCGCGGACGACTTCCGTGACCCGACGACCGGCCTCCCGCTGGAGACCCCGCCGCTGCCGGACGAGACGACCGGCATCATCCTCAAGACCCTCGTCGATCGCTACGGCGTCCTTCCGCCGGAGCTCATCGAGACCGTCCTTCCGGAGCAACCGCGCCGGTAGGCAGGGAGCGGCCCGGCACGAACCGCCGGTCACCGTCAAACAGCGCGACGGGCGCGATGGACCACGGGGTCCCGCGCCCGTCGTCGTAGGAACGGCAAACACCACCCAACGCCACCAGACCACCCACCACACAGCACGAGCGAGAGCCAGACCCTCAGATGGCTGAACAGATCCGAGTCCTGATCGTCGACGACATCCCGGAGACGCGCGATCACCTGTCGAAGCTGCTTGGCTTCGAGGGTGACATCGACGTCGTCGGGGCCGCGTCGTCTGGCGCCGAGGCGCTCCGGCTCGCCGCGCAGCTCACGCCGGACATCGTGCTGATGGACATCAACATGCCGGACATGGACGGCATCGCGACGACCGAGCAGCTCTCGCGCGACATCCCGACCGCGTCGATCATCATGATGTCGGTCCAGGGCGAGGCGGACTACCTGCGCCGCTCGATGCTCGCCGGCGCGCGCGAGTTCCTGGTCAAGCCCTTCAGCAGCGACGAGCTGACCGCCTCGATCCGCGGCGTCTTCGGCCGCGAGCGCGAGAAGCAGAGCCGGATCGTCGCGGCAGGCCCGGCCGGGTCCACGGCGGGCACGGCCCAGACCGAGTCCGGCGAGCCCGGTCAGATCGTGGCGATCTTCAGCCCGAAGGGCGGCGTCGGCCGCACGACGGTCGCAGTGAACCTCGCGGTCGCGGCCGCCACCGAGCTCGGCAAGAAGGTCGTGCTGGTCGACGGCTCGTTCCAGTTCGGCGACGTCGGGGTCCTGCTGAACCTCAACCCGAAGAACAAGTCGATCGCGGACCTCGCCCCCGAGCTCGATCAGGCCGGCAACGACGTCGAGTCGATCGACACGTTCGTGATCAACCACTCCGCGGGCATCCGCGTGCTGCTGGCCCCACCCAGCCCCGAGATGGCCGAGCTGATCAAGCCGGACGGCATCAGGCGCGTCCTCGAGGCCCTGCGCATGTCCCACGACCTCGTCGTGGTCGATTGCACGGCCTTCTTTAACGACACGACGCTGGCGATCCTCGACGCAGCGGATACGATCCTCACGATGCTGAGCCTCGAGATCACGAGCATCAAGAACATGCGCCTCTTCCTGGAGGTCGCTGACCAACTCGGCTACGAAGGCGGCAAGGTCCGCCTCGTGCTCAATCGAGCCGATTCCGCGCTCGGCATCAAAGTCACCGATGTCGAACACTCGATCGGCCGTAAGGTTGACGAGACGATCGTGAGCGATGGGCGTAGCGTGGTCTACGCACTCAATCGGGGCGTACCGTTCTTCCTCAGCAATCGGGAGGCGCAGGTCTCCCAGGACATCCTGCGATTGGCCAGGGCCGTCGTCGGGGAGCGAGCGCAAGTCGCGCCCGCCACCGACAACGAGCGAAAGGTCGCGCAGAAGAAATCGTTGTTCGCATGGCGCTGATCGCCGTGGCCGATCAGGCCGACGATATGCGACCCTCGGGGCGAGAAGGGGTGTAGGTCATGTCCCTGTTGAAGCGGATCGAGAGTGCTCGACCGGGTAGCGACGGCGGAGCGCCGGCGGCATCACCGCCTGGTTCCAATCTGCCGGCACCGGCCGGTGGGCCACCGTCGATCCCGTCGGTGCCGCGTCTTCAGACGCAGGCGCCTGTGCGGGAGTCGTTCCGGGACGTGAAGTTCCGGATCCAGAACCGGGTCATCCAGGACCTGGATCCGAAGCTGGACCTGTCCAACCAGGTCGAGGTGCGCCGCCAGATCGAGGAGATCTTCGGCAAGGTCATCGACGAGGAAGGCCTCGCGCTGACCCGCGCCGAGCGCGTGCGCATGCTCGAGCAGATCACCGACGAGATCATCGGTCTCGGCCCGCTCGAGCCGTTGCTCCGCGACGAGTCGATCACCGAGGTCATGGTCAACGGACCGCGCCAGGTGTACATCGAACGCTCGGGCAAGCTCGAGCTCACCAACGTCGTCTTCCAGAACGACGACCACGTCATGCGCATCATCGACCGGATCATCGCCCCGATCGGTCGGCGCGTCGACGAGTCCTCGCCGATGGTCGACGCCCGCCTCACCGACGGCTCGCGCGTCAACGCGATCATCCCGCCCCTCTCGCTGGTCGGGCCCGTGATCACGGTCCGGAAGTTCTCGGCGTCGCCGTTCACGGTCGACGACCTGATCCGGTTCGGCACCGCGACCGCAGACATGTTCGACTTCCTGCGAGCATGCGTGGAGGCTCGCCTGAACATCTTCGTGTCCGGCGGCACCGGCTCCGGCAAGACGACGACCCTCAACGTCCTCTCTGGGTTCATCCCGAACGACGAGCGGATCGTGACGATCGAGGACGCCGCCGAGCTCCAGCTCCGCCAGGAGCACGTCGTGACGCTCGAGTCACGACCGCCCAACATCGAAGGCAAGGGCGCGATCCCGATCCGCGAGCTCGTGCGCAACGCCCTGCGCATGCGCCCCGATCGGATCATCGTCGGCGAGTGCCGGTCGGGTGAGGCGCTCGACATGCTCCAGGCCATGAACACCGGCCACGACGGCTCGATGTCGACGGGTCACGCCAACTCACCGCGCGACATGCTGTCCCGGCTCGAGACGATGGTCCTCATGGCGGGCGTCGACCTGCCGCTGCGGGCCATCCGCGAGCAGGTCGCCTCCGCGGTCGACCTGATCGTCCAGCAGAGCCGCCTGAAGGACGGGACCCGGAAGATCGTCAATATCACCGAGGTCCAGGGCATGGAGGGCGACGTCATCGTCATGCAGGACGTCTTCGTCTTCGAACAGACGGGCGTCGTCGAGGGCAAGATCCAGGGACGGCTCAAGCCGACCGGCATCCGCCCGAAGTTCGTCGAGAAGTTCGAGATCATGGGCATCAACCTGCCGCCTGGTCTCTTCGGCTTCACGTACTGATCGATCGAAGGGGAAGGAGTCCGACTGTGGATCCGTTGACGCTAGGGGTGGCCGGCGTGGCCGCCCTCGCGATCCTGCTGATCGCTGTCGGCATCGCGAGCTCAGGCAGCTCCGGCATCTCCGATCGTCTCGAGCGCTATGCCTCGGGCCGACCGGAAGCCAGGGCCGCAGCGACGGGCCAGGGCCCGATCAGCGACCTGATCGCGCAGAGCCAGGCGCTCGCCAACCTGAACAAGGTGGTCGAGGGCCGCGACTTCGGGGCCAATCTCTCCCGCGAGCTGGCCCGTGCCGACCTGCGCCTCAAGCCGTCCGAGTACCTGTTCATCTGGGCAGGCGCGATCATCGGCCTGCCGGTCGCGATGTTCATCCTGAGCTTCTTCCTGCCGGCCCTCGGGTCGCCGCTGGCACTGCTCATCGGGGCGTTCATCGGGTTCCTGCTGCCGCGCTTCTGGCTCAACCGCCGCAAGGGCGGGCGCCTCAACGCGTTCAACAAGCAGCTGCCCGACACGATCACGCTGATCGCCAACGCGCTCCGCGCCGGCTCGTCGTTCCTGCAGGCCATCGAGCTCGTCGTGCGCGAGTCGCGACCGCCGATCTCGACCGAGTTCAGCCGCGTCATCCGCGAGGTGAACCTCGGCCTGCCGTTCGACCAGGCCCTCGAGAACATGGTCCGGCGCGTGCGCTCGGACGACCTCGAGCTGATGGCCACTGCGATCTCGATCCAGCACCAGGTCGGTGGCAACCTCGCCGAGATCCTCGACTCGATCTCCTACACGATCCGCGAGCGGATCCGCATCAAGGGCGAGATCCGGACCCTCACCGCGCAGCAGCGCCTGTCGGGCTACGTGGTCGGCTTCCTGCCGATCGCGCTGGCGGGCTTCCTGTTCGTGGCGGCCCCCGGGTTCATGGATCCCATGTTCGCCAATCCACCCGCGATCGCCGGTCTGCCGGCGGGCGTGATCATCCTGATCTTCGGCGGCATCATGATGTTCATCGGCTTCATGTTGATCCGCAAGATCGTGGACATCGAGGTCTAGTCGATGGACATCCTCCCCATCGCGGTCGCCGCCCTCGCGGCCGGCGCGATCCTCCTCATCGTCCTCGGCTTGGCCGGTGGCTCATCGGTCGACCCGGTGCAGGCACGCCTGACTCAGCTCGGCACGATGCAGGCCAAGAACCTCGAAGAGCTCGAGCTGCAGCAGCCGTTCATCGAGCGCACGCTGCGCCCGCTGGTCGCCAGCCTGTCGGCTCGGATGTCGCGAGCGGCATCGTCGTCCTTCACTGATCGGACTGAGAAGCGGCTCGCGCTTGCCGGCAACCCCGGTGACCTGCGCGTCGCCGACTGGCTCGGCGTCAAGGCCGTCGGCGCGATCATCGGTGGCATCGTGTTCGCCTTCCTGTTCGGGGTCGTGGGGCTCATGGGCTTCCCGTTCCCCATCGGGTTCCTGTTCGGCATCGTCGGCCTGCTGCTCGGCTACACGTTGCCCGAGTTCTGGCTCGGCGGGCGCGTCCGGAAGCGCCAGAAGGCGATCCTCCTGATGATCCCGGACACCCTCGACCTGCTGACGATCTCCGTCCGCGCGGGCCTGGGCTTCGACGCGGCCCTCGGCAAGGTCGTCGAGAAGCTCAAGGGTCCACTGTCGGACGAGTTCCGTCGGGCACTGGCCGAGGTCCGCGTCGGCAAGGCGCGCCGCGACGCGCTGCGCGACATCGTCCCGCGCACCGAGGTCGGGCCGCTGACCAACTTCATCGGCGCGATCATCCAGGCCGAGCAGCTCGGCGTGTCGGTCTCCAAGGTGCTGCAGGTGCAGTCCGAGCAGCTCCGCATCGAGCGCCGCCAGCGCGCTGAGGAGCAGGCGGCGAAGGCGCCGATCAAGATGCTCTTCCCGCTCGTCGGGTGCATCTTCCCGTCGCTGTTCATCGTCATCCTCGGCCCGGCCATCATCCTGATCGTCCAGAACCTGGCCACGTAGGCTCGTAGCCTCGAAGCTTTGACCCGAGTCGTGGCGCCCGGTGACGGTCGCTCGTAATCGCACGCGCTCCAGCGAGCTGGCCTCGGGAGTCGAGGTCGCAGCATCGCTGTGGGGCAAGTTCATGGGGCTCATGGGCCGCTCGTCGCTCGCACCGGGTGCCGGGTTGTGGCTGCCCGATTCGAACGGGATCCACATGATGTTCATGCGGTTTGCGATCGATGCCGTCTTCCTGGGCCGACCGGTCCCGGGCGACGAGCGTTCGCGGCCCGTCGTGGCGGTGTACCGCGGGCTCCGAGCGTGGACCGGCCTCGTGCCCTTCGTGCGCGGCGCACATGGCGTCCTGGAGCTGCCGGTGGGCGCGATCGACGCATCGGGGACGCAGGTCGGCGACCTGGTGGAGATCGCGTAGGGCTCGTTGACCGGCACGCATGGCGCCGGCGCAACCCGGCCACCTGCTGCTCATCGTTGAGGCGCATAGGCTGCGACCTCCGATCGGTCGCTGTCTGCTGTTCATCGCCGGGGCGAATAGGGAGCGGGTGAATCGACCGAAAATCAGACTCGGCCAGCCCGAATGCTTGTATTTCATGCGTGTGGTCGATGAGCAGCAGGTAATCGGGCGGTGAGAGCCCGACGCCATCCTCGTCTCCATGAACACGCATCGGATCGGTCGCGTTCTTCGCGCGATCCGGCTCGATCAGCGACTCACGCAACGGGCGATCGCGGACCGGGCCGGGATCAGCCAGTCGGTCTACTCCCGCGCCGAGCACGGCGAGGTCGTCGGCATGACCGTCGCATCCCTCGATCGCCTGGTCGAGGCGCTCGGAGCCAGCCTCTCGATCGACATCCGCTACCGCGGCGGGCTTGGCGATCGACTTGCGGACGCCGCTCACGCGAGTCTCGTGGAGTACGTCGTCGGCATCCTGCGCGCATTCGGGTGGACGATCGAGCTCGAATTCGGCTTCAACGTGTTCGGCGAGCGCGGCTCGGTCGACATCCTCGGTTGGCATGCGGCGTCGCGCACCCTGCTCGTCGTCGAGGTGAAGTCACGGCTCACTGATCTGCAGGCCATGCTCCTGTCACTGGCGCGCAAGATCCGCCTCGTTCCTGGCGTCGCTCGCGAGCAGCGAGCATGGCATCCCGCAGCCGTTGCTCGCGTCGTCGTGACCTACGGCACCACGGGCAATCGATCGATCCTGCGTCGGCACGCCCAAATCTTCGGAGCGACGCTCCCGGCACGTTCCGCGAAGGTGCGGGCGTGGATCCGGGCACCAGAGGGAGCAATAGCGGGGATCTGGCTCGTTTCACCCGAGACGCTGGCACCCGGGAGATCGCGCGCTGGCGGCGGCCGTTGAGCCGCGGATGAGCCGGCATTGACCAACAGGCGAAGCAGGACCCTCATCCTGCGCGCATGACCGGGTTCGCGACGGCCATCCGTCGGGTGGCGACCACCGCGCTCGACGCCGCGCTCCCCGCCTCGTGCGTCGGCTGTCGCGCCGAGGGACCGCCGATCTGTGACGACTGTGCCCGCGCCCTCGACGCGCGGCTCATGGCGCCAGCCGGCGTCCCGATCGGGCTGCCCGCCGACATTCCGGCGCCACTCCTGCAACTCGACTGGTGCGCCCCGTTCCATGGCGTCGTCCGTGATGCGCTCCACGCAATCAAGTACCAGGCGGAGCAGCGCTTGGCCGTGCCGCTTGGTGCGGCCGTCGCCAGGCGCTGGGCGCGAATCGGGGTCGGTGCCGACCTCGTCACCCACGTGCCGGTCCACGCCGACCGAGCGAAACAGCGCGGCTACGACCAGGCCGAGCTGATCGCGCGGATGGCCGCGCGCGAGCTCGGCCTGGCCCACGCGCGGCTGCTGACTCGCGATCGGGCGACGATCGCGCAATTCGACCTCGACCGGCGGCGGCGGGCAACCAACGTGCGCGGCGCGTTCGCGATCGACCCGGGCGCCGGCGAGATCGTCGGCCGCTGGATCCTGCTCGTCGACGACGTCACGACGACCGGCGCGACGCTCGCCGCGTGCGCCGAGCCGTTGCTCGCCGCCGGGGCGCTGGGCGTCTCCGCGATCACCGTCGCTCGGGAGCGTTGACGGACCCCGCGGCTATACTCGGACCACGACCCGACAGCCCGGAGGTGAAGATGCGAACCATCGTCAAGGGCAAGAACGTCGAGGTCCCGGATCGAGTCCGCGCCTACACCGAGCGCAAGCTCCATCGCCTCGAGCGCCTGCTCGACGACCGGACCGACGCGATCGTCGAGTTCTCGAACGAGATGCATCGGAGCGCGTCGGACGCGCACATCGCCGAGGTCACGCTGGTGATCGATGGCCGCACGCTGCGCAGCCACGCGGTGGGCATCAGCTACCAGGCGGCACTCGACGAGGTCGTCGACAAGGTCGAGCGGCAAGCCGTCGACTACAAGGAGAAGCCACGCGTCCGCGCTCGGCCCGAGCAGGAGAAGCGGATCCTGCGTGACCTGGCGGACGGTACCGCGGAGCCCGGTCACGACCGTCGGGTCGTCAAGGTCAAGCGCTTCGCGATCGAGCCGATGTTCGAGGAGGACGCCGCCACGGCCATGGATGAGTCGGGGCACCAGTTCTTCGTCTTCGTGAACGCCGAGACCGAGAAGGTCGCGATCCTCTACTCGCGCAAGGACGGCGACCTCGGGATGATCGAGCCGATCGTCGGCGGGGGGTACACCACCGGGCACGACAAGAGCAACGGCCGGCGGCGCTGACCGCCGGGATGCTGCCCCACGATCGACGGCTCGGCGCGCACCTGCCGCTCGCGCGAGGGATGCGCAAGACCGTCGATCGGGCCATCGCGATCGGGGCGGAGGCGCTCCAGATCTTCTCGGACAACCCGACCGCCTGGCGCCGACGCGCGGAGCCGTCACCCGAGCTCGCCGAGTTCCGCCTGCGCCTGGCCGAGCGGGACATCCGGCCCGTCGCGATCCACGCCTCGTACCTCGTCAACCTCCCGGGACCCGACGAGGCGACCTTTGGGCGGTCGGTGGCGATGCTCGCTCGGGAGCTGGCCGGTGCACCGGCGTACGGGGCATCGCTGGTCAACGTCCACATCGGGTCGCACCGGGGCAGCGGTGTCGACGTCGGGATCGGTCGACTCGTGGACGGGATCGAGGCGGTGCTGACCGAGGCGCGTGGGACGGCGGACGCCGCGCTCGGACCACCGGCCCGGGTCGTGCTCGAGAACTCGGCCGGCGGCGGTGGCGGCCTCGGCACGACCGTCGACGAGCTGGCCACCATCGCGTTGCGCCTGTCCGCGCGCGGCATCGGCGCCGCCGACGTGGCGTTCTGCCTCGACACCGCCCACGCCTGGGGCGCGGGCATCGACATGAGCGATCCAACGGCGATCGATGCCTTCCTCGCGGAATTCGACGCCCGTGTCGGGCTGGAGCGGATCGTCCTGCTGCATCTCAACGACACTCGCTCCGAGCGCGGCTCGCGGACGGACCGTCACGAGCATCTCGGGGCGGGGCGGATCGGTCCGATCGGGCTCGGTCACGTCCTCCGTCATCCGGGTCTGGCCCACGCTCCGGCGATCATCGAGACGCCCGGGATGGACGTCGGCTACGACAAGATCAACCTGGCCCGCGCCAGGGCGCTGCTGCACGGCCGGCCACTCAAGCCGCTGCCGCGCGCGGCCTTCGAGCTCGCCGGCAGCGCCCGCAGCCGGATCGCGGCGCGGTGAGCGGGGCCGTCGACGCCGAACCCGCGCGGTCAACCGGGAGGCGGATCGGCTCGCTCGCCGCCGCCGTCGACGACCGCCTGGCGCTGCCGCTCCTGCTGGTGGTCGCCGCCGCGCTGCGCGTGCCCGACCTCGCAACACGCGGCACGTGGGATGCCGACCAGGGCCACGACATGCTGATCCTGCGCCGGCTCGTCCAGGACGGCATCGTGCCATTGCTGGGGCCGCCGACGTCGATCGGCGATGTGCATCACGGCGCCTGGTACTACTACCTGCTCAGCCCGGCGGCCGCGCTGACCGGCGGCGACCAGCCACTGGCGGTCGTCGCGCTCATCGCGTTGGCCGGGATCCTCGCCGTGGGGGTGGTGTGGTGGCTGGCTCGCGCGATCGCCGGCCCGGTCGCCGGCGTCGTCGCGGGGCTGGTCCTCGCGACGTCGGCCGCCGCGATCGACGAGTCGACGTTCATCTGGAACCCGAACCTCATCGCGCTCTCGAGCGCCGTGGCGTTGGCGGCCGCCTGGCGCGCCTGGACCGGCCACGATGCCCGCTGGTGGGTGGTCGCCGCGATCGGCACGGCCGTGACCATGCAGTGCCACATCCTCGGCGTGGCGCTGCTCCCGGTGGTGGGCGTGCCCTTCCTCCTGGACCATCGACGCCGGGGCCGCATGGGCCGCGTTCCGCTGGCGATCGTCGCGGTCTTCGCGCTCGCTTACCTGCCGCTCATCCTCAACGAGCTGACGCGGGGCTTCTCCGAGGTTGCTGCCGCGAGCGCGTATCTGACCGCCGGTGGCTCCGGTGCCGACGTCGCGCTCCCGATCCGCTTCGTCATCGTCGCTCCTGCGGGTCGTCAGCTGGCCGCTGACCGGGCTGATCATCGACGGCCTGGCGGCCGCCGCCCTCGTGACGGTGGTGACGATCGCGATCGTGGCCTGGCGATGGGGAGCCCGCGACCCTGGTGAGCGCCTGGCGACGCGCTGGCTTGGTCTCGGCCTGTTGTGGTCGGTCGCGTTCCTCACGCTGGCCGCCCCGAGCCTTGCCGGCGTCGTGCGCGGGCTCCCCAACGACCACTACCACGCGTTCGCCGATCCGATGGTCGTCGTGCTCATCGGCATCGGGGTCGCAGCGCTGGTCCGCGAGGTGCGCGCCCCGATCGGACCGCTCGCCGCCGGCGTCGCCGTGGCGGCGCTGGTCGGCTGGAACCTGGCCCACGTCCCACCGGCGATCAACCCGGATGGCGGTTACCCCGCCGCCGAGCAGGCCGCTGCCCGCGTCGACGCGGCGCTGACTGCCGCCGGGATCAGCCGGGACGACGTCGTCGCGCTCCACTCGCTGCCCACGTTCAAGTCCAGCGAGGCCATGGCATACCCGTTGGTGCGACTCGGCCGGCGGATCCAGGCCGCCACGCCCGACGGGCTCGCACCGGGCGACGCCTATGACTCGATCGCTCCGCCGGCGCCACCACTTGGGCTCGTCGTGCTCTGCGATGCCCTCTTCCGGGCGTCGATCGACGGTGACTGTGGGGGCACTGCCGAGGCGCCGGTCCCGCCCGCACTCGGGGTGCCCGACCTCCGCGCGATGCTCGATCGATTCGAGGTCGCGCCGGGGCGCTGGGTCACGGTGTTCGGGCCCGGGCCACCGATCCTCGCTACGTCATGAATCGCGAACGCCGGCGCCCCAGACGCCGGCGTTCGCTGTCCCCGAGACCCGGGCGGTGGAGGGCGACCCGGGTCGTGCCCTGAGATTCGCTAGAAGCGGCCGGGTCCCCGGCCGGTGGTGCGCGTGACGGTTCGGACCGTGCTGACCGCGGTCACCCCGACCTGGCCGGTCGGGCCGATCCCGCTGACGCGGCCGACGGCGAATGGCCGTTCGCCGACTGCGGAGCCCATCGGTCGATCGGACCGCTCGGCGTTGCGCTCGTTCGACGTGCCGGTCCCGGTCGAGCCGCCCCCTGGGAAGGCCCGCCCGAAGCGGCGCATCCGCACGGCGAGGTAGTACTCCATGATCTGACGGACCTGCGGCTCGGAGAGCAGGTCGTCGGCGCGCAGCGCGTACTCGACGCGCGCGGTCGGGTTGGTCGAGCCCGAGGCGACGAGACCCAGGTACTGCGGGGTGTCGGCGTCGTCGCGGAGCTCCCGGAGCCCGCGGGCGAGCTTGGTCGCGGTGCCGAGCGACGGCATCCGATCGCCGCGGATCAACCGGGAGATCGTCGAATGGTCGACGCCCGACTGCTGGGCCAATTGCCGCTGCGACATCTTCTTGGCCTTGAGCTGGGCTCGAAGCCATTCATTGAACGCTCGGCCGTTCTGGGTCGTCATGCTGCCTGGGCGCTCCTAGGGGCTATCCGCGTGCGGTCGGTCACCGCGCGTTCGGTGCCTCGATGCAGCGATGATGCGGACGGCGCACCGGCGCCTGTATCCCCCGTTGGTACCGACGCGTCGCGCGCGACCCACGATGGGGACGGGACGGGACTGGTGGGGTCGTCGTCGGTGCGCTGACGTGTCGCCGAGACCCGCCACCAGTACGAACGTACTCCCCCTGCGTGCGCCGCCTTCGGGCCGCCCATGCGCACCCGCGCCGGGCCTTGGATAACGTCGAGCAGCGGGGTGGCGCGCTCGGCGCGAGACATCTCCGACTAGGCCGCCGTCGAGGCCGCGGACGTGGGGTCTGGAGCGCCGTCGATCCGGCCCAGCCCGCGTGGCTTCGATGACAGCGCGTAGGCGATCGATCCGAACACGATGATCGAGAACACGCTGATGACTCGGTCGAGCAGCGCGATCGCGGTGGCCTCGGGCAGCGGGACGCCGTAGGCGACGTGCAGCACGCCGACGACGCCGGCCTCGACGATGCCGAGCCCCGCGGGGCTGAGCGGCACCGCGGTGAGCAGCGAGCCGATGAGCGCGACGAAGACCGCGCCCGACAGGCCGAGCGACACGTCAGCGAAGGACAGCGCCTGGACGACGAGGTACAGGCGCAGGGCCTCGGTCATCCAGATGAACCCGGTCATCAGACCGAGCTTTGGCAGGTGGCGGGCGACGAGCGCCCCGAACACGCCTTCCTCGAACCGGTCGTACAGCTCGAGCACCTGGTGGGGCAGCGGCAGCCGCACGATGATCTGGCGCCCGAAGTTGCGCATCGTGAACAGCCCGATCCCGAGCGCCACGACCACGACCACGCCGATGCCGAACACGAGCTGGATCGCCGGCGGCAGTCCGTCGCGGAAGCTCCAGTAGCCGGCGGCAAGGCCGAGGGTCGCGATCGCGAACAGGTCGAGGACCCGCTCGATGAAGACGGTCCCGAAGGTGCGGGACAGCGACGCGGTGCTGTTGATCTTGAGCAGATACGCCCGATAGACGTCGCCGAGCTTGGCCGGAACGACGCAGTTGACGAGCCACGACAGGAAGATGATCTCGGTCGAGTCGCGGGTGCTGATGCGCAGACCCGTCCCCTGGAGCAGCGTCGACCAGCGCAGCCCGCGGAGCGGGAACCCCGCGTAGAACACGATGAACGCGGCGAGCACCAGCAGCGGGTTGGCGCCGAGCACGAGGCTCGGGACTTTCGAGAGCTGCGATCCGTTGAGCGCGACGAAGATCGCGATGACCGCGATCGGGATCGCGATCGACAGGATCGTGCGCGGCTGGCGGATCCGTCGCGCGAGCGACATGCCCACCGGATCGGGTTCGCGGTCGGCGACGGACGGGGCGTCGGACGGCTTGAAGGCCGGGAGCGGCAGCGTCGATTCGGGCGCGTTCGGGTCGAGTGCGGGGAGGACCTCCATGGCGCCCGACGGTACGGTCTCGTCGGTCCCATCGGCCATCGGTCGATGGTCCTGCCGATCGCTCATGGCCCCGTCGACCGCACGCGCCCCCGGCCGCGCAGGCGCTGGACGCCGGTCGCAAGCGGCGTCCAGAGACGGACCGCGTAGGTCGCCCGGCCGGCGATGAGCTCGGCGGTCGACAGCGACGCGAGCAGTCCCTCCGGGGTCGAGGGATCGCCCTCGACGGCGGTGTAGGCCACGCCGATCTCGAGCAGCGTGTGGGCGTCCGATACCGCGACGCCGGGCCGACCGTGCTCCTGCGCGAAGGCCACGGCCTGGTCGTTGCCACCGCCCACGACCCGCGCGTTGTGGGTCTCGACCCAGTCGACCGAGCCGGCGAGCGATGCCAGCCGAGCGTCACGCAGCAGCGAGCCGCGGTATCGGTCGAACGGATGGGGGATGCCGACGAGCCCGCCCTGATCGCGGATCGCGGCGATGGTGTCCGCGGCGGAAGCCCCAGGGCTGACCGGCCGCTCGAGGAAGGCCGCGATCAGGTCGCCGTCCGCGGTCCGCACCTCCTCGCCGACGATGATCGTGAGGTCGGCCGGCGCAAGGTCGCGGGCGCGCAGCGCGCCATCGATGGTGTCGTGGTCCGTGACGATGAGATGCGTCAGCCCGCGTGCCGCCGCCGCTCGGACCACCTTGCCCTGATCAGAGAGGCAGTCGAACGACGCCGCCGTATGACAGTGCAGGTCGATGAAGGCACGCCGGCCCGCAGATCGCGCGTCGATATTCGCGGTCGCGGCTGCCATGAGCCCTAGATCTGCTGCACCAGGGACTTCTTGAAGAAGTCGAAGTGCTCGAGGGCGAGTCCGGTGCCGAGGGCCACGCAGTCGAGCGAATTCTCGGCGACGTGGCAGGGCACGCCCGTGACCTGGGTCAACAGCTTGTCGATGTTGCGCAGCAGCGCGCCGCCACCGGACATGACCATGCCCTTGTCGATGATGTCCGACGACAGCTCGGGCGGCGTCTGCTCGAGGACCGAACGGACTGCGGCGACGAGCTGCTGGAGCGGCTGCTCGATCGCCTCCATGACCTCCGAGGAGGTGATGGGGATCGTGCGGGGGAGGCCGGCGATCAGGTCGCGACCGCGGACCTCCATCGTCAGCTCGCGCTCAAGCGGCAGCGCGGTCCCGATCTGCATCTTGACCTCTTCGGCCGTCCGCTCGCCGACCATGAGGTTGTACTTCTTGCGGATGTAGGTCGCGATCGCTTCGTCGAACTTGTTGCCACCGACCCGCAGCGAATGCGACACGACGATCCCGCCGAGGCAGATGACCGCGATCTCGCTGGTCCCGCCGCCGATGTCGATGATCATGTTCCCGGACGGCCCACTGATCGGGACGTTCGCCCCGATCGCCGCGGCGAGCGGCTCCTCGATGAGGAACGCCTCCTTGGCGCCCGCCTTGAGGGCAGCGTCGCGGACAGCCCGCTTCTCCACGGAGGTCACGCCGGCGGGCACGCTGATCATCACCTCGGGCCGGTTGAACCCGATCCGTCCCTTCGTCGCCTTGGCGATGAAGAACCGGAGCATCGCCTCGGTGATGACGTAGTCGGCGATCACGCCGTCCTTCATCGGCCGGATGGCCTGGATGTTGCCCGGCGTACGGCCGATCATCTCGCGCGCCTCTTCCCCGACCGCGACGATCCGGTTGTCGTCGGAGACCGCCACCACCGACGGTTCGGTGATGACGATGCCCTTGCCCTTGACGTACACGAGCACGTTGGCCGTGCCGAGGTCGATGCCGATCTTCATGAGGAGGAGACGTCGTTCCCTTCTGCGAGGCGCTCGATCCTGGCGCCTAGCTCCAGGAACTTGCCCTCGATGTTCTCATAGCCCCGGTGAACGTGGTGCGCACCGTGGATCGTGGTCGTGCCGTCCGCGGCCAGCGCGGCGAGGATCAGTGATGCGCCGGCCCGCAGGTCGCCGATCTCCACCTCGGTCCCGTGGAGTGGCGTTCGGCCGTTGATGACCGCCCGATGCGGGTCGAGGATCTGGACATCCGCGCCCATCCGGACGAGCTCGCTCGTCCATTCCAGCCGGTCCTCGAAGATCCGTTCGTCGACGCGCGAGGTTCCGACCGCCTGGGTCAGCAGCACCGAGGTCGGCGGCTGCAGGTCGGTCGGGAGACCCGGATAGGCCGCCGTCTGGACGTCGACGGCGCGGAAACCCGGGCCATCCAGGGCGGTGCCGTCCACCTCGATCGTGTCCGTGCCACACGCCACGCCGACGCCGGCTCGCCCGACGGTCTCGATGAACGCGCCCAGGTGGTCGCAGGGAGCACCGGTCAGCGTGATGTGCCCACCCGTCACCGCGCCGGCGACGACGAACGTGCCGGCCTCGATGCGGTCGGGGATCACGCGATGCTCGGCGCCGCGCAGGCGCTTGCGGCCCTCGACCTCGATCGTGTCGGGATACGTGCGCACGATCGCGCGCGCCCATCTTCTGGAGGAACGCGATGAGGTCGTCGACCTCGGGCTCCTGGGCCGCGGGGCGGATGACGGTGTGGCCTTCGGCGAGGGTCGCGGCGAGCATCGCGTTCTCGGTGCCCATCACCGACACGAACGGGAAGCGCACCTCGCCGCCGCGCAGCCGTCCCGGCGCAGTCGCGAAGTAGTAGCCGTTGCGGTACTCGATCTCCGCCCCGAGCGTGCGCATCGCCTCGACGTGCAGGTTCACCGGCCGTCGCCCGATCCGGTCGCCGCCCGGGTTGCTGATGATCACGCGGCCGAACCGGGCCAGCAGCGGGCCGAGCAGCATGAACGACGCGCGCATCTTGGCCGCGGCCTCGAGCGGGACGAACTGCCACTCGACGTCGCCCGCGGCGACCTCGTACACGTTGGGCTCGGGGTGATCGACCACGACGCCGAGCTCGGTGAGCGTCTGGGCCATGACGCGAACGTCCTCGATCTCGGGGACATTGGTGATCCGGCACCGCTCACCGGTCAGCGTCGCTGCGGCGAGCATCTTGAGCGCAGCATTCTTCGCGCCGCTGATCGCGATGGTCCCGGACAGCGGCCGCCCGCCCTCCACGCGGAACACCTCCCGCGGGACGGCTTCGGGGACGTATTCCCAGTGGAATGGTTTCGCGTCAGCCATCTTGTGCTGTGACCTTTTCGGGGCTTGGCCCGAAGAAGCCTACCCGCGGTGCCGCGGACCCTCGCGGTGGCGGCGTTCGGCGACGCGGATCCGCAGCAGCGCTTGCTGGAGTGCGGCACGCGCGGCGGACAGGTCGACGCCCTCGTGGTAGCCCGTTTCGAGCGCGCGCTCGGCCTCGCGTCGGGCCTCCTGCGCCTTCTCGAGGTCGATCTCGCTCGACAGGTCGGCCGTCTCGGCCATCACGACCACGCGATCGGGTCGGACCTGGAGGAAGCCGCCGACGATCGCGAACGACTCCTCGGTGCCGCCCTTGCGGATCCGCAGCTCCCCGACGCCGAGGGTCGAGACCAGCGGCGCGTGGTGCGGCAGCACGCCGAGCTCGCCCTCGGAACCGGGGAGCTGGACCGAATCGACCTCGTCGGAGTACGCCAGCCGCTCGGGCGTGACGATCTCGAGCTGGAGCGGCATCAGGATCGTGTCATGACGACAACGTCGTCATGCATTGAGCTTCTCGGCGTTGGCCCGGACATCCTCGACGGTGCCGGCCAGGAAGAACGCTTGCTCGGGCAACGTGTCGGTCTTGCCCTCAAGGATCTCCTTGAAGGACGCGACCGTGTCCTTGATGCTCACGTAGGCGCCGGGGCGGCCGGTGAACACCTCGGCCACGAAGAACGGCTGGCTGGCGAACCGCTGGAGGCGGCGGGCGCGGGCCACGGTCGCCTTGTCGTCCTCGGACAGCTCGTCGATCCCGAGGATCGCGATGATGTC
Organism: uncultured Chloroflexia bacterium; assembly: GCA_963788235.1. Classification (GTDB taxonomy): domain Bacteria; phylum Chloroflexota; class Limnocylindria; order Limnocylindrales; family CSP1-4; genus SPCO01. The sequence goes on from CAWBFV010000008.1 coordinate 972,234, forward strand.
CTGCAGGTCGCGGTAGCGCTGCAGCACCCGCTTGGTCTCCTGGGCGACGTCGTAGTGCTCCTGCCCGACCACGTTCGGGTCAAGGACGCGTGAGGTCGACGTCAACGGATCCACAGCGGGGTAGATGCCCAGCTCGGCGATCGAGCGCTCGAGACGGATCGTCGAGTCGAGGTGGGCGAACGTCGTGGCGGGCGCGGGGTCGGTGTAGTCGTCGGCCGGCACGAACACGGCCTGCAGCGAGGTGATCGACCCCTTCTTGGTAGACGTGATGCGCTCCTGGAGCCCGGCCATCTCGGTCGCGAGGTTGGGCTGGTAGCCGACCGCGGACGGCATGCGGCCGAGCAGCGCCGACACCTCGGATCCCGCCTGCGTGAACCGGAAGATGTTGTCGATGAACAGGAGGACGTCGCGGCCCTCCTCATCACGGAAGTACTCCGCCATCGTGAGCCCGGTCAGCGCGACCCGCTGGCGGGCGCCGGGCGGTTCGTTCATCTGGCCGAAGGCGAACGCGGTCTTGGCCAGGACGCCCGACTCGGTCATCTCGTGGATGAGGTCGTTGCCCTCGCGGCTGCGCTCCCCGACCCCGGCGAACACCGAGTAGCCGGCGTGCTCCTGGGCGACGTTCCGGATCAGCTCCTGGATGATGACCGTCTTGCCGACACCGGCGCCGCCGAAGATCCCGATCTTGCCGCCCTTCTTGAACGGGCAGATCAGGTCGATGATCTTGAGACCCGTCTCGAAGACCTCGACCTCGGTCGATTGCTGATCGAAGGCGGGCGCGCTGCGGTGGATCGGCAGGAAGTGCTTCGCGTTGACCGGCCCCTTCTCGTCGATCGCTCGACCGAGCACATCGAATACCCGGCCGAGCGTGGCCTCGCCGACCGGCACGGTGATCGGGCCGCCCGTATCGCGGACGGACACGCCCCGCGCCAGGCCATCGGTCGTGGTCATCGCGACGGATCGCACCCAGTTGTTGCCGAGGTGCTGCTGGACCTCGCAGACCAGCGAATCCTGGTCGGGGCGCTCGATCTCGACGGCGTTGAGGATCGACGGCAGCTCGCCTGCCGGGAACTCGATGTCGACGACGGGGCCGGTGATCTGGATGACTCGGCCGGTCGCGGCGGGTGCTGCGCTCGCCATGTGGGGGTTGCCTCCTGTGCGCGTCAGCGGGCGTTGGCGCCCGACGCGATCTCGATCATCTCGCGGGTGATGTTGGACTGGCGGACCTTGTTGTACGAGAGCGTCAGGTCCTCGATGAGCTCCTCGGCGTTGTCGGTCGCGTTCTTCATCGCGACCATCCGGCTGGACTCTTCGCTGGCCTTGGATTCGAGGACCGCCTGGAACAAACGCGTCGCGACGTACCGCGGCAGCAACTGCTCGAGGACCGCGCTCGCGTTGGGTTCGAAGATGAACTGGTTGCCGGGGATCCCCTCGGTGTCCTCCGACGGGCGGATCGGCAGCAGCTGGTAGCTCTCCGGCTTCTGGGTGAGCGTCGTGACGAACCGGCTGAACATGACGTCGACGCGGCCGATCTTCCCCTCGAGGAAGTCGTCGGTGATCAGACGGGCCAGCGGGATGACGTCGGCGAATGTCGGACGGTCGCCATAGCCGGCGAAGTGGGCCTCCATCGGGACACCGGCGCGGCGCATGGCATCCCGGCCCTTGCGGCCGACCGTCACGACCGTCAGGTCCCCCTTGTTCTCGGTGATGTCGCGCGCGGCGAACCGGATCGTGTTGGTGTTGAGCGGTCCGGCAAGACCACGGTCGGTGGTGATCAGCACGATCATCCGCTTGCCGCCCTCGCGTTCGGCGAGCAGCGGGTGATCCTCGCCGCCGAGCACGGTGGCGAGGTCGGCCAGGACCTCATCGATCATGTCGCTGTACGGACGAGCCGCCAGCGTCGAGTCCTGGGCGCGCTTCAGCTTCGACGCCGCGACGAACTGCATCGCCCGCGTGATCTGTTTGATGTTGCGGACGGCGCCGATCCGCCGCCGGATGTCACGTTGACTAGCCACGGCGTCGCCTCGCTGACGCCGCGCTCCCCGGGCGGCGTTGACTCAGAGGCAACAATTCGGGCACGAAGACCCGCCGATCGCCATCCTCGCGCCGATCTGTTGACTGCCGGACAACAAGATCATGCCGAGCGCGACCGACACGATCCTTCGAGGCCATCTTGTTGACTGCCGGACGACGAATCGTTTCCGCGAAGCCTGCAACGGCCGCCTCGACGCTGAATCGTTGACTGACAGTCAACGCCGCGAACCACGACGGTTCCGTGGCGATGGCCATCGGGCTGTTGTGCATCGTTAGGCCAGGAACGACTTGCGGAATTCGTCGACCGCGTCGTCGATCTTCTTGGCCAGCTCATCGGTCAGGTTCCGCGTCTCGCCGAGCTCCTTGAGGATCTCCGGGCGCTCGCTCTCGAGGAAGCGGTTGAACTGCGTCTCGAAGTCCTTGACGCGCGGGGTCGGCACGTCGTCGACCTTGCCGGTCGTGGCTACGTACAGGATCGCGACCTGCTTCTCGACCGGCAGCGGCTGGTACTGCGGCTGCTTGACGATCTCCGAGAGCTTTTCGCCGCGGGTCAGCTGATCGCGCGTGGCCTTGTCGAGGTCCGACGCGAACTGGGCGAACGCCGCCAGGGCGCGGTACTGCGCGAGGTCGAGCTTGAGCGGCGCGGCGACCTTCTTCATGGCCTTGGTCTGGGCGGCCGAGCCGACCCGGGACACCGAGATGCCGATGTTGAGGGCGGGCCGCTGCCCGGCGTTGAAGAGGTCGGTCTCGAGGAAGATCTGGCCGTCGGTGATCGAGATGACGTTGGTCGGGATGTAGGCCGACACGTCGCCAGCCTGCGTCTCGATGATCGGCAGGGCGGTCAGCGAACCGCCGCCGTGCTCCTCGTTCATCCGCGCCGCTCGCTCGAGCAGACGGCTGTGGAGGTAGAAGACGTCGCCAGGGTAGGCCTCGCGGCCCGGCGGGCGGCGCAGCAGCAGCGCCATCTCGCGGTACGCCCAGGCGTGCTTGGAGAGGTCGTCGTAGACGCACAACGCGTCCTTCACGAGGCCCTGGCCAGCGACCTCGACGCCCTCCTCCATGACCTCTTCGCCCATCGTCACGCCCGAATACGGGGCGAGGTACTGGAGCGGGGCGGGGTCCTCGGCGCCGGCGACGACGACGATGGTGTGCTCCATCGCGCCGTGCTGCTCGAGGATCGCCACGGTGTTCGCGACCGTCGAGAGCTTCTGGCCGATCGCGACGTAGATGCAGACGAGGCCCTTGCCCTTCTGATTGATGATCGTGTCGATCGCGATCGCGGTCTTGCCGGTCTGGCGGTCGCCGATGATCAGCTCGCGCTGGCCGCGGCCGATCGGGATCAGCGCATCGATCGCCTTGATGCCGGTCTGGACCGGCGTGTCGACCGACTGGCGGACGATGACGCCGGGAGCGATGCGCTCGACCGGGCGGGTCTTCTTGGTCGCGATCGGGCCCTTGTCGTCGAGTGGGCGGCCGAGCGCGTCGACCACGCGGCCAAGCAGGGCAGCGCCGACCGGCACCTCGACCACGCGACCGGTGGTCTTGACCGTGTCGCCTTCCTTGATCGACGCGGACTGGCCGAGCAGCACCGCACCGACGGTCTCCTCCTCGAGGTTGAGCGCGATGCCCATGACCCCGTCCGGGAACTCGAGCATCTCCGAGGCCAGCGCGCCCTCGAGCCCGTAGATCTGGGCGATGCCGTCACCGACCTCGACGACGGTGCCGACATTGCGGGTGTCGACGTTCGCGTCGAAGGAGTCGATGGCGGACTTGATGATGCTGGTGATCTCGTCGGAACGGATGGCCATGCGTGGGTCTCCTAGAGGGCGCCCGAGATGAGCTGATTCCGCAGTCGCTCGAGGCGACCTCGGACGCTCCCGTCCATCAGGCGATCGCCGACACGCACGATCAGGCCACCCAGCAGGCTGGGATCGACCGTGACGTCGAGCGCGACGCGACCACCGGTTTGCTGTTCGAGTCGGTCGGTGAGTTGCTTGATCTCGTCCGCGGTCAGGTCGGACGCGGACACGGCGGTGGCGTTGGTGATGCCCTGGCGGGCGTCGTCGAGCCGCCGGAATTCGGCAGCCACCCTGGGCAGCTGTTCGATCCGCCCGCGCCGCAGCATGAGCTGGATCAGGTTCAGCACCGGGGTCGACACCCGCTTGCCGACCATCTCGACGAGCGCCTCCGCCCGGCGTTCGGCGGGGATCGCCGGATTGGCGAGGACATGCACGGCCCGGTCGTCGCCGGCGATGCTGGCGGCGAGGTCGAGCTCGGACCGCCACGTGTCGACCGTGTCGTCGCGCAGGGCGACCTCGAACGCGGCCTCGGCGTAGCGGCGCGCGGCGGTATCGCGACCTGCCATCAGTTCTTGCTCGCCCCGTCCCCGTCGGGCGCTGCCAGGAACTCCTTGACGAGCCGCCGCTGGCGCTCGCCGCTCATCGATTCACCCACGACCCGCTCGGCGGCCTGCAACGCGAGATCGGCGACCTCGCCACGCAGCTCGGCGATCGCCCGCTGCTTCTCGGCGTCGATCTCGCCGGTCGCGCGCTCGCGCATCCGATCGAGCTCCTCGCGGGTCGCGGCGATGTCCGCATCCCGGGTCTCCTGGGCCAGGCGCTGGGCACGCGCCAGGATGTCGTTCGCCTCCTTGCGGGCTTCGGCCAGCGCGGCCACGCGCTCGGCCTCCGCCTGTTCGCGGTCACGCCGAGCCTGCTCGGCGTCCTTGAGGCCCTGCTCGATCCGGGCCTGGCGGTCGTCGAGCAGCTTCGCGACCGGCTTGAGGGCGAACACCCAGAGCAGGACGAGGAACAACCCGAAGTTGACCGCGGCGATGACGACCTGGAACAGGTTGATCTGGAACTTCGCCTCGGTCGCGCCCGCTTCCTGGGTCAGCTGGATGACCTGACGCCCGATGTCGGACGCGACGGTCAGCAGGTCCACGCGGTGATCTCCGTGCCGCGCCGGCTACTTGATGAAGATCGCGAGCAGGCCGACGACGATCGCCAGGACGCCGAGGCCCTCGGCGAACGCCGCGAGGATGATCGCGAGACCGCGGATCTGGCCAGCTGCGTCGGGATTGCGACCGATAGCGGTGGCCGACAGGCCGGCCAGGATGCCGATGCCGATGCCAGGTCCGAAGACCCCGAGGGCGGCAAGTCCGGCGCCGATGTGCTCCATTCGTTGTTCCTCCTACTCCCCGCACGATCGGACGGGGACTCACTTGGACCGTGGACCGCCCGCCCGCAGGCGAGCTCGTCTGGGCTACGCGGGTTGCAGCTTGGGCGACTCGCCGTCGATGGCGTCGACCACGTCCTCCGCGATGTGGCCTTCCTCCTCGTGGTGGCTCTCGATGGCGAGCGTGATGAACACCAGGGTCAGGATGCTGAAGATCAACGCCTGGATCGCGTTGAGCAAGCCGTCGAGCAGGAGCAGGGCGATCGGGAAGATCACGATGGTCAGCGAGGTGATCACGCCGAGCGCGACCTCGCCGCCGTAGATGTTGCCGAAGAGTCGCATCGACAGCGTGACGGGCTTGACGAACTCGAGCAAGAGCTCGATCAGGCCGACGAACAGCGCGATGACGCCGGCGCCGATGCCGTTGCGGAATTCGTAGACCGGGAAGAACTTGCCGAGGTAGCCGCGCACCCCGAGGCGGCGGAAGCCCTCGGTCTGGAAGATCAGGAAGCTGACCAGCGCCATCCCGATCGTGATGTTCACGTCACTCGACGGCGCGCGCAGGAACGGGACCTTGCCGACGGGTGGCACCAGGCCGATCCAGTTGTTGAACAACACCAGCAGGAAGGCCCCGATGAAGATCGGGATGTATGGCCTCGCGGTCGGGCCGGCCAGGCCGAGGCCGAAATCGCGAAGGAACTCATAGAGGAACTCGAACGCGTTCTGGCCGCGACGCGGGATCAACGTGCTACCACGCGTGAGCAGCAGTACGCCCACGAGCACGAGCGCCATGACGATCCACATCGTGAGCAGCGTCGAGCTGATGGCCGGGTGGAACACCACGAGCTGATCCGGACCGGGCGCGTGATCCGGGTCGAAGTCGACGACCGAATGGACCGCCGGGAACTCGAGCGTGCTCGTGATGAAGCACTCGGGGAATGCGCACGCGTCACCGGGCGCGCCCTCCTTGGGGAAGGGCGGGAACGCCAGGTAGGCGAGCACGTCGATGACGAGCACGACGCCGATCAGCGCGAGTGCGGGCAGCCACCGCCGACGGGGAGAACCGTCGGGCGCGTCAGGCGTCCCGGGCGTCGCGACCGGCTCGGTCGCGACCTGCTCGCTCGACAACGCTCCCTCCACACACAGGAGCGCGGCCTTTCGCCGCGCTCGGTCCTTGCTCGTCAGCCTCGTCGGGCGGACCTACTCCATCGTCTTGAGGAACCTGCTGACCAGCCGGTAGATCATCACAGTCCCGAGCCCGGCGCCGCCGAGGAAGCCGACGAGCACGAAGATCGGGAAAGTCAATCCGAGTTGGCCATCGACCCAATGGCCGATCAGCGCCCCGACCAGGGTCGTGACAAGTAGTGAGATCCCGATCTCGGAGAAGAGGACGGCGTACGCCCCGCCCCGGCCGGGCTCGATCATCGACGACCTGTCAAGGCGAGCCGAGTGTAGCAGCTGCGAACGACGAGCCGCCAGCGTCGACCCGGCCTCGCGGACGCGCTCATTCGCTCGTCCATCGTCGTCACGGCGCCGCGGGCGAGACGGTCGGCGACGCGCTCGGTGCGACGGCGCTGGGGACCGCCGACGCGGCCGGGACGCCGGTGGCTGACAGGACGCCACCATCGCCGCGTGGCCAGATCGCGACGACGATCCCGACGACCACGACGAACCCGAAGACGGCCGCGACGAGCTCCAGCGGCAGCGTGGACGAGGGCTTCGCCGCGCCACGATGTCCGGCATCAGGGTGTGGGGCACCGGCGCGCCCGGCGACCACGAGATGGGCCGGCCGGATGGGCGGGGCTCCAGTCCGGTGCTGGCGGATCTCGTCGGCCCGGGAGATCAGCGCGGCGCGTGCCTCGTCGGTCCGCCGCTCGACCCGGTTCCGGGTCGATAGGCCGAGTCGCTGGCGGATGCCGTAGAGCGCGACCGACTCGTCCACCAGATCGACGACCGCACCGATCGGGCCACGACGGGTGGCGACCGGTCGACGTCCGGCGAGGCGGTCGGCGTGGTCAGCCGAGCGCCGGGCGGCCGTCGCCGCGACGACGATCGCGACCAGCGCGATGAGCAGGATGAGGAGCGGGTCGATGGCCATCGCCGGCCGATGCTAGCACCGGGCGACCGCCGCGCAGGACCCCCTGTTGACGGCGCGCGCCGGATGGTCGATCAGCCCTTCGCGGAGCCCTCGAGCTCGTACGGCTCGCGCTCCAGCTCGACCTCGACGTTGGTCGGCCGGCGGTGCGCCCCGTCCGTGGCTGCGCCAGCGTCGTCGTGCGTCCCCAGCATGGGTCCACCGACGTGGTCGTTCGTTTCGGGCGGCCCTTCGTCGGGGCGGTCGTACGACTCGGCGTCGAGCTCCGCCGGGCGCCGGAACGCCCCGCGCGTCGGACCGAACAGGATCAGGCCCGAGACGATGAACACGCTGATGAACGCGTAGGCCTGCGTCACCTCGGACACGAGCAGCGCCAGGAGTGCGAGCGCGGCACAGATCGCGTAGATCACGAGCACCGTGTCGCGGTGCGACAGCCCGAGATCGAGCAGCCGGTGGTGGATGTGCGATCGGTCCGGGGAGAACGGCGAGCGTCGGTGCGAGAGCCGCCCGACGATGATCCAGAACGTGTCGATGATCGGGACGCCGAGGACGAGCAGCGCGACGGCCACCTTGGCCGAGCCGAGCACCGACAGCACCGCGAGGGTGTAGCCGACGAACTGCACGCCGGTCGTGCCGCTGAAGATCTTTGCCGGGTGGAAGTTCCAGCGCAGGAACCCGGCCAGCGCGCCCGTCAGCGCGAAGCACAGCACGGCGATCAGCGGCTGGCTGACCTGGGTGGTCAGGCTGATCAGCCCCAGCGTCACCGAGGCGATCAGCGCGATCCCGGTCGAGAGCCCGTCGAGCCCATCGATCCAGTTGATGCTGTTGATCATCCCGACGATGTAGAAGACCGTGAACCCGATCGAAAACGGTGGCACGAGTCGGATGACGCCCGGCCCGAAGGGGTTGTTGACGACGGTGATCAGCACGCCCAGGGCGACACCGGCCAGCGCCAGCAGGACCTGCCCGGTGAGCTGCCAGCGCGCGCGCAGGTCGAAGAAGTCGTCGATCGCCCCGATCACCGCCGCGGCGAGGCCGCCGACGAACAACGCCACCAGGTCGCCGGTCTCGATGTTGAGCGGCGTGGGCACCCAGTCCTGGGCCTCGTTGAGCAGCACGAACGGCGCCGCCACGAGCAGGAACGCGGCGGCGATGGCCATCCCGCCACCGCGCGGGATCGGGCGTGTGTTGACGCGCCGGGCGTTCGGGCGGTCGACCATCCGGAGACGGAGCGCGGTCTTCCTGACGATCGGCGTGAACAGCAGCGCGAGGATCGCGCTCAGGACGAAGACGACGACGATCGGAGCGACGCTGCGGCCGACCTCCTCGATGAACGTCACGACCGTCGGGGCCTCCGAGGCCGGGTCGTCGCTCCGGTTCGGACCGTCACGCTGGCGGCAGACCGGGGACCGGGAAGCGGCCGACGATCTCCGCGACCTCGCCGGCGAGCCGGCGCTGGACCGACTCGTCGTCGCGCGACCGGATGGCCTCGATGATGATCCGGCCGACCTGGCGCATCTCGTCCTCGCCGAAGCCACGGGACGTCGTGGCCGGCGTCCCCAGGCGGATGCCCGACGCCGTGTTGGGCGGCAGGGGGTCGAACGGGATGCCGTTCTTGTTGACGGTGATGCCGATCTCGTCGAGGAGGTGCTCGGCTTCCTTGCCGGTGACCCCGAGCGGGGTGACGTCGACGAGCATCAGGTGGTTGTCGGTGCCGCCGGAGACGACGCGGGCGCCCTGGTCTGCGAGTGTCGCCGCGAGCACGGCCGCATTCCGGACCGTCCGTCGCTGGTCCTCGCGGAACGGCTCCTCGGCCGCGAGCTTGAACGCGACGGCCTTGCCGGCGATCACGTGCATCAGTGGACCACCCTGGACACCCGGGAAGACCGTCTTGTCGATCGCTGCCCCGAGTGAGCCCTTCAGCGCTGGGAAATCGGCCGCATCGAGCCCCGCCGGGAGCTCGTCGCGCGAGAAGATCATCCCGCCGCGCGGCCCGCGCAACGTCTTGTGGGTCGTCGTCGTGACGATGTCCGCGTGCGGGAACGGGCTCGGATGGACACCGGCAGCGACCAGACCGGCGACGTGGGCCATGTCGACGAACAACACGGCCCCGACGCCGTGCGCGATCGCGGCCATGCGCTCGAAGTCCCACAGCCGCGGATAGGCGCTCGCACCGCCGACGATCAGCTTCGGGGCGAACCTCCTTGGCCTGCGCCTCCATCGCGTCGTAGTCGATTCGCTCGTCCTCCTGGCGGACGCCGTAGGCGTGGACCTCGTAGAGCTTCCCGCTGAAGTTCAGCGCCATGCCATGGGTCAGGTGGCCGCCGTGGGCGAGGTTCATGCCGAGGATCCGGTCACCCGGCTTCAGGACGCTGAAATACGCGGCCATGTTGGCTTGGGCGCCCGAATGCGGTTGCACGTTGACGTGCTCCGCGCCCGGGTACAAGGCGAGCGCTCGTTCCTGGGCGAGCACCTCGGCGACGTCGACGAACTCGCAGCCACCGTAGTAGCGCTTGCCGGGCAGACCCTCGGCGTACTTGTTGGTCAGCCACGAGCCCTGGGCTTCCATGACCGCGGCGGAGACGTAGTTCTCGCTGGCGATGAGCTCGATGTTGTCGTGTTGCCGACGCCGCTCGCCCTGCATCGCGTCCCAGAGCACGGGGTCGACCTCGGCGATCGACTCGAGCGCGAGTCCGCGCGGCTGCGAGATCGTCATGGCGTGCCGGCTCCTTCCCTGCCCGCGTGCACCCCCACCCCGGCGGCCCACCTCCGACCGCCGGCACGCTCGCGGTATCTTCCCACGAAACGGAACCGTCACCGAACCCAGTCGAGCCCGAGGTCGAACGTCATGACCGCCGTCCAGCCCGCCTCCGCCGCAACGGTCGAGGTTCCGCGGCTGTCCGATGCCGCCCGCGCCACGATCGATACGCCGGCGCTGGTGGTCGACCTCGACCGGACGGATGCCGCGATCGCGTCGATGGCGGCCGCGATGGCGGAACGCGGCGTGGCGCTGCGACCGCACGCCAAGACCCACAAGAGCCTCGAGATCGGGCGGCGCCAGATCGCGGCGGGCGCGGCCGGACTCACGGTCGGCACCATCGGCGAGGCCGAGGTCTTCGCCGATGGCGGCCTGAACGACCTGTTCATCGCCTATCCCTTGGTGCCGCTCGGGCCCAAGGCCGATCGACTCCGCGCGCTCGCGGCACGCGCCCGGCTGCGGCTCGGCGTCGACTCGTCGATCGGGGTACGGGCCGTCGCCGACGCGCTCGGACCACACCGAGAACGTGCCCAGATCCTCATCGAGATCGACACGGGTGGTCGCCGCAGCGGGGTGCCACCCGCGGCCGCCGGTGCGCTGGCGCGCGAAGCGGCCGACCTCGGACTCGCGGTCGTCGGCGTGTTCACGCACGGCGGACACGGCTATGCCGGCCCGACGGAACGCGTCGCCGCGGCCGACGACGAGGTCGATGGCCTCACCGAAGCCGCAGAATCGCTCCGGACGCACGGCATCGAGCCGCTGGTCGTCAGCGCCGGCTCGACGCCGACGGCCCTCGGCTCAGCGCGCGGCGCGGTGACCGAGGAACGGCCGGGCACGTACGTGTTCGGTGATCGCCAACAGGTCGGGCTCGGTGCGATCGCCCGCGATGCTGTCGCGGCGGTCGTGGCCGCCCGGGTCACGAGCGTCAACGCCGGCGAGCGGCGGTTCGTCGTCGATGCCGGCGCGAAGATGCTCGGCAAGGACGTGGCCACGTACGTCCCGGGATACGGCGAGATCCCCGAGCTCGACGGCGCGATCGTTGCCCGCGTCGCCGACTACCACGGGATCGTGGACGTCGCGGCCGGTCGCCCGATGCCGGAGGTCGGGCGCGTGGTCCTGGTCGTCCCGAACCACATCTGCCCGGTCGTGAACTACGTCGATTCGTTCCTCGTCGCAAGCGGGGGAGAGCTCACCGGGACCTGGCCGGTCGACGCCCGCGGCCGCAACGGCTGACGCTCGTCCGGTCGCGACGATCGGCCGACCTACGGCGCGATCTCGTGCGCGATCCCCGCTCGATCGAGGATCGCGGCGAGCTGATCGGCCGGGAGCGCCCCGGGTCGCACGATCCGCGCCCGCGGACCCGAGCAGTCGACCACCGTCGATGGCGGCCCGCCGGCCGCCGGCCCCCCGTCCAGGACCAGGTCCAGCGCCTCGCCGAGCTGCTCGACGATCGCGGACGCGTCCCGTGCCTCCGGTAGCCCGGACACATTCGCCGAGGTGACCGGCAGCGGCCCGAGCGCCGCTGCTAGCGCGCGCGGCGCCTCGTGGTCCGGCACGCGCAGCCCGATCGTGCTGGCGCCGCCGGTCAGCGCCGAGGGCCACGGAACGTCGGGGCGCTGCGGGACGACGAGCGTGAGCCCACCGGGCCACGCGGCCGCCGCGAGTGCCTCGGCAGCCGGGGTCATCGACCCTGCCTCCGCGGCCTGGGTCGCATCCTCGAGCAGCAGCACGATGCCCTTGTCGAGCGGACGCCGCTTGGTCGCGAACAAGCGTTCGATGCCGCCGGGGGTGGAGAGGGCGACGGCGATCCCGTAGACCGTGTCGGTCGGCAACGCGACGACGCCGCCGCCACGAAGCGCGGCGATGGCCTCCTCCCGCCCCGCGGGCCCGTCGGGCACGACTCGAGCGGTCACGCGGATCGCTCGTGCGCTTCAGCGAGCCGGCGCGCGTTGGCGGCGACCCGCTCCGGCGAGGCCAGCACGAGTTGCTCGATCATCCGCGCGGCGCCGTCGTCCTGGAGTGGCGGGGCGACGTACCGTGCCGCGGCGCGGACCTCGGCCGGCGCGCTCGGCATCGCGGCACCGTGCCCGACCTCGGCGATCATCTCGAAGTCGTTCCATTGATCGCCGATCGCCAGCGTGGCACCGAGCGGGATCCGCAACCGGCGGGCGAGCCAGCGGATCGCCCGGCCCTTGGACACCCCGGGTGCGACGAACTCGAGGAACCGCGGATGGGAGATCGTCACGTCTGCGAGCCCGGCGAACTCGGCCCGTGCAGCCGGCGCGACCTGGACGGGCAATGGCGGCTCGCCGACGGCCAGGATCTTCGTCACCGGGTGGTCGATCGCACCGATCAGGTCCGGCACGAGCTCCGCGTGGGCACCCATGAACGCCGAGTAGTCGTCGGCGCGTGGGTCGTCGGCCCGGAGGATGAACCGCTCGAGGTGGTTGACGTGCGGGTCGAGACCGCGCTCGCGGGTCCAGGTGAGGATCCGCCTGGCGACTCCGCCCGCAACGGCGTGTGGAGCAGGAGCTTGCCCAGCCGGGGCGAATCCGGCTCGGGGATCGCCCGGATGAGGCCGCCCTGGTAGCCGACGAGCGGCGCGGTCAGGCCCAGGTCGCGCGCAAAGCGCATCGCCGAGGACACCATCCGGCCGGTCACGAGCGACACCGCGACGTCGCGATCCATCGCTGCGCGGACGGCCTTGCGAGTCCGGGCGGCGATCACGTGGTCGTCGCCGATGATCGTCCCGTCGATGTCGAGGGCGATCAGCCGGATCGGCAGCTCCGGTGCCGGCGTCCGCGGCACCACGTCCGGCATGAAGGACGGCAGCGCCGCCAGGTCCACCTCCGGGCTCATCGCGACGCTGCGGGCTCGCGCTCGAGACGGGCGATCCGCGGCAGCCCTGCAAGGTCCGGGATGACCGTGCACGACCAACCGGGCAGGCGGTCCACGGCCAGCGCGCGGATCGCCTCGCCCTGGTCCGCGCCGATCTCCAGGAAGGCCACCCCGTCGGCCGCGAGACCCTTCGGCAGGAGGTCGACCAGCCGCCCGATCGCGGTCAGGCCGTCCGCCCCGCCGTCGAGCGCGAGACGCGGCTCGAACGCCGGGCTCGCATGGCTGGCCACGAGCGCATCGACCACCTCGGAGCGGACGTAGGGCAGGTTGGCCGTGACAACGTCCCATGGCTGCGCCGTCGAGACGGGCGGCAGCAGGTCGCTGGCCGCGAAGGACAGCCGGTCGCCGACGCCGTGCCCGACCGCGTTCTCGCGCGCGAGGTCCAGCGCGTCCTCGTCGACGTCGACCGCAAGGAGCGTCACATCGTCGGTGGGCACGCCGCGCTTCCTCAGCGCGATCGCGACGGCGATCGCGATCGCCCCGCTGCCGGTCCCCACGTCGATCACGCGCACCGGGCCGCTCAGCACACCGGCCGTCAGCCGACGCATGACCTCCTCGATCGTCCGATCGACCAGCTCCTCGGTTTCCGGGCGGGGGATCAGCGCCCGCCGGTCGACCGTCAGGGCGATGCCGTGGAACTCCTTCATCCCGCGCAGGTACGCGACCGGCTCACCGCGCTCGCGGCGGGCAACGAGGTCGAGAAACGTGGCTTCCGCGTCGACGCCGACGGGCGCGTCGCCGTGGGCGATCACGGCCGTCCGATCGACACCGATCGCGAAGGCCAGCAATAGCTCGGCGTCGAGACGGGGCGTGTCGCCGCCGGCCGCGCGCAGGCGCTCGATCGCAGCGTCGACGAGCTCGCGGGTCCGGGCCACGCCTGGGTCAGAGCCGGATCGTGACGGCGACGTCGCCGACCTTGCGCAACACCTCGGCGCTCGTCGTGCCGCGCCACCGGTGGAACAGCAGGTCGACCGACGCATCGCCGACCCGCAGGTCGGTCAGCGTCACCTTGCCGAGCCAGTCCGGCAGGTGCGGGTGGAGCAGCTCGAGCTCGTTGCGGTCGGCGTGGGCGCGCAGCCCGAGCATGGTCTCCAGGAACAGGAACGATGATCCGGCGGCCCAGGCCTGCGGTGAACAGGCGACCGGGTAGGGCACGGGCGTATGCGCGTCGTTCTTGTCGAACCCGCAGAAGAGCTCGGGCAACCGGTAGTCGGGGAAGCCCTGTGCCGCCTCCATCATCTGGCCGACCAGGCGGTTCGACGCGTCGTCGAAGCCATAGCGCTTGAAGCCGGCCGCGATCAGCGACGTGTCGTGCGGCCAGACCGTGCCGGTGTGATAGCCGATCGGGTTGTAGCCGCGCTGGTCCGCGCCGAACGTGCGGATCCCCCACCCCGAGAACATCGCGGGGCGCAGCAGGTGGTCGACCACGTCGCGAGCGCGCTCCGGAGCCACGATGCCCGACCACAGGCATTGGCCGGCGTTGCTCCCGATCGCGTCGGCCTGGCGCTTCTCGCCGTCGAGCCCGAGCGCGTAGTAGCGCTGGTCCTCGACCCAGAAGGCCGCTTCGAAGCGCTTCGCGAGCTCGTCGGCGTCGGTATCGAGGCGCTGTGCGAGCTCGGCTTCACCACGCATCCGCGCGAGGCCCGCGAGGCGTCGCTTCGCATCGAACACGTAGCCCTGGACCTCGGCCAGCGCGATGGGCGGCACCGCCTCCCGGCCGGATCGGTCGCGGATCGCGTCGCTCGAGTCCTTCCAGCCCTGGTTGAGGAGCCCACGCTCCGAGCGCCGCTCGTACTCGACGAACCCGTCGCCGTCCCGATCGCCGTATCGGTCGATCCAGTCGAGCGCGGCAAGCGCGTTCGGCCACAGCCGGTCGACGAGACCGCGATCGCCGGTCCAGTCGAACGTCGCGCCGAGCAGGATCAGCCACAGCGGTGTCGAGTCGACCGAGCCGTAGTACGGCGTATGGGGCAGCTCCCCGGAGCGTGCCATCTCGCCGGAGCGCAGCTCGTGGAGGATCTTGCCGGGCTCCGCGTCGCGCCACGGCTCGTCGGTCGTGGCCTGGTACGCCGCGAGCACCTCGAGCGTCTCGACCGCGATCTGCGGCCGGAACGCGAGCGACTGGAACGCCGAGATCAATGCGTCGCGGCCGAACAGCGTCGCGAACCATGGGACACCCGCCGCGATATAGCGCTGGTCCTCGCCCGGGCCCTCATTCACGAGCAGGCGCAAGTCCGACACCGAGCGCTGGATCACGAGGTTGAACAGCTCGTGATCGCTATTCACGGACGTCGTCCCGCGCTCCCAAGCGTGGTATGCAGCGGCGCCCTCGTCCGGCGACACCCGCGGGGTCGGCGGGAACAGCGCCGCCTGCTCCGCCGCAGTGGTCGCCCCTGGATCGGCGTCGTTCGCGCGGGCGCTCGGTCGACCAGGTGATCCAACTCAGCTCGCGCATCTCGCCGGCGTCCATCGTCACGGTCCAGTGCAGGCGGACCGCCGCGCCGCTGTCGGACCCGTCGGGGAGCGGCTCGGTGACGGGCTCGACGGCCGCGGCGGGCTCGGAGAAGGCGAGGTGCGTGAGCCGCTCGACCGAGTCGAGACCGACGTACCGGAACGTGACCCGTCGGTCGGTCGCGGCGGCCGGCAGGAGCTGTCCGCGGGCCCGTCGGGGATACCCCCGGACCTCGAAGATGTCGGCGCCGTCGACGCCGAGCTCGAGGTCGACCGCGACTTCGGCGGGGTCGCCCCCGTGGTTGACGATCCGCAGCCGCTCCGAGACGCCTTCCGCGCCGATCAGCCGATCGCGGCTGATCCCGACGGTGCGACCGACCAGCCCGTCCGGTCGGGTCTTCGCCTGCGGGTTGCGGTCGGCCGATGGGTTGGTCATCTGGATGCCGCCGCGGAAGTTGGCGCCGACCGAGGTCTGCAGCAGCACCGGCCGCACGCCGCCCACGCGGAGCACCGAGCAGGACAGCACCCGCGTGTCGCCCTGGTAGAGCCCGAGACCGCGCGAATCCGGGTGGATGTCGCCGAAGGAGTCGGTCAGCAGGAACCGGTTGCCGTGCTTGAGGACCTGCACGGAGCCAAGGTCCGTCGCCTTCACGATCGGCAGCGCGCGCACCGGGATGAACTGGACCGGGGCCGTATCAAGCTGCGTCATCGTTCCCCTCGAGCGTGGCCAGGCGGTCGGCCTGGTCGGCCATGTTCAGCGCATCGATCAGGCCGTCCAGGTCGCCATCCATGATCTTCGGCAGGGCGTGGATCGTGATCGGCGGCTCGGGACGGTGGTCGGTGACCCGATCCTGCGGGAAGTTGTACGTCCGGATCTTGTCGCTGCGATCCCCGGAGCCGACCATCGACCGGCGCGCGACCGAGTCGGCCTCACGCTGCTTCTTGATCTCCAGGTCGAGCAGCCGGGAGCGCAGCACCGCCATGGCCTTGGCCTTGTTCTTGTGCTGGCTCTTCTCATCCTGGATCTCGACGACCAGCCCGCTCGGGATGTGGGTGATGCGGACGGCGGAGTCGGTCGTATTGACCGACTGGCCCCCCGGACCGGACGAGCGCTTGACCTCGATCCGGAGATCCTTCTCCTCGTCGATCGCGACCTCGACCTCGTCGGCCTCGGGCATGACCACGACCGTCGCCGTCGAGGTGTGCGTGCGCCCGCTCAATTCGGTGGCCGGGACGCGCTGGACGCGGTGGACGCCGCCCTCGAACTTCAACCGGCTGTAGGCGCCGTCGCCGCGGACCTGGACGATGGCCTCCTTGATGCCCTCGATGCCCGTGGCGTTCGTGCTGAGGATCTCGGTCTGGAACCGATGGTTGGCCGCGTAGCGCAGGTACATGCGCAGGAGCTCGGCGGCGAACAATGCCGCTTCCTCGCCACCGGTACCCGCGCGGATCTCCAGGATCACGTCGCGATCGTCATTCGGATCCCGCGGGAGCAAGAGGACCCGGAGCTCCTCGACCAGGCGCGTCTCGTCGGCTTCGAGCCGCGCGATCTCGTCGCGCGCCATCGAGCGCATCTCCTCGTCGCCATCGCCGGCGTCGCGCAGCTCGCGGGCCCCGGCGAGCTCCTCGCGCGTCGCCTGGAGCCTCCGGAACGCCTCCACGGTCGGCTGGAGGCGAGCCAGCTCCTGGCCGAGACGGCGGATCTCGTTCGGGTCCGAGGTGACCTCGGGCGTGGCCAGGCTGGCCTGGAGGTCGTCGTATTGGTCGGCGATCTCGGCGAGCTTCGCGTCGAGCTCGGTCACGGTGCGGCTGGCGGCTCGCCCGGGCTGACCGCGCTGACGGCGTCCGTCGGATCGATGGCCGTGTCGCCCTTCGACGGCAGCTCGAGCGGCTCGCGCTCGAACAGCGTCGAGCCGGCCGGGACAGCATTGCCGTCGGCCACGAGCGCCTCCTCCATCGAGGTGATCGCGACCTCGATCATGTCGTCGGTCGGGCGCTTGGTGGTGATCATCTGGACCAGGATGCCCGGGAACATGATCGCGCGGACCAGCCGGAAGCGGCGGAACCGCGCGCCGATCCGCAGGACCTCGTAGCCGACCGCGGCCAGGACCGGGATCAGCAGCAGGCGACTGGCGATCATGACCAGCGGCTGCCTGGCGGCCGACCAGCGAGAACGTGAAGATCGACAGCAGCACGAGGATCACCAGGAACTCCGTCCCGCAACGATGGTGCGCGGTCGGGTACTTGCGGACCTCGTCGACGGTCAGCGGATCGCCGGCCTCGAGCGCATGGATCGTCATGTGCTCCGCGCCGTGGTACTGGAACACGCGATAGATGTCGGGTGCCCGCGAGACCAGCGTCAGGTAGCCCAGGAAGATGCCGACCTGGATGACGCCCTCCACGGCCGGCTGCGCCCAGCGCTGGCTGGAGCCCGACGTGGCGACGCTGGAGATGAACAGCGGCAGCAGGCTGAACACCGCGATCGCCACGCCGAACGTGATCAGCAGCATCGCCGCGACCGAGCCCTTGCCGAGCTCGACGTCGTCCTCCTGCGCCTGTACGTTCGCGCTGCGCACGAGCCAGCGGGTGCCGATGACGAGGGTCTCGTAGAGCACCACGAGGCCGCGCACGAATGGCCACTTCGATGCCGGCGAGCCGTGCACGCCAGATTTGAGGCCTTCGGTCGCGGTGACGATGCGACCGTCCGGATGGCGCAGCGCGACCGCGATCGCATCGCGACCGCGCATGAGGACGCCTTCCATGAGGGCCTGGCCCCCATAGGCGTAGGGAGGTCGTCCGCCGCGACGACCGCTGTCCGCGCTCAGCGGCGTGGGGTTCGAAGACATCGCGGCAAGTCTACCGGCGATGGACGGGCCGCGACCCCGGCCCGAAAGGCGCTAGCTGCGGACCTGGCGCTCCAGGCGCTTCTGGAACCGCTCCACCTGGCCTGCGGTGTCGATGATGTTCTGCGTCCCCGTGAAGAACGGGTGGCAGTTGCTGCAAACGTCGACGCGCAGCTCGGGCCTGGTCGAGCCGACCGTCCACTCACGGCCGCACGAGCCACAGTGGACCTTCGCTTCGTAGTACTTGGGATGGATGTCGGGCTTCACGGGTCTCGTTTCTCCTCCGACGTCGTCCGTGCCGGGCCATCGCCCAGCCGGTGATCGCCGGCTCGTTCCGGTCGGTCGGGCTGAAAGGCCCTAGGCCGTCGTCGGGGCGGTTTCGGCCGCCTCGACCCGGATTCGCTTCTTGCTCTTGGTGACGTGCTCGAACCGGACCGTCCCATCGACGGTCGCGAACACGGTGTAATCCTTGCCCAGCCCGGCACCCGGGCCGGCGAGGAACGTCATGCCACGCTGGCGGACGATGATCGAGCCGGCGGGGACCGTCTGGCCGTCGCCGACCTTCACGCCGAGTCGCTGGCCGACGCTGTCGCGGCCGTTGCGGACGCTCCCGCCCGCCTTCTTGTGCGCCATGGCTATTCGTCCTTCTTGGTCGTGCGCGGCTTCGCAGCGGCGCGGGGCTTGGCTGCCGGCTTCTCGGCGGCCTTGGCGGCGGGCTTCTCCGCCGATCCGTCAGC
This sequence comes from uncultured Chloroflexia bacterium, assembly GCA_963788235.1. GTDB lineage: Bacteria > Chloroflexota > Limnocylindria > Limnocylindrales > CSP1-4 > SPCO01. The sequence goes on from CAWBFV010000008.1 coordinate 991,227, forward strand.
GGCCGTGGCCTTGCCGCGAGCGGCCGGTCGCTTGGCGGTCGGGGCCGGCTTGTCGGCCGTCCTGGTCTTCGCTGCGGCCGTCGCCTTGGCGGCGGGCTTCTCGTCGGCGTCCTTGGCGGCCGCCGCCGCCTTCGTCGCCGGCTTCGCGGCCGGAGCCTTGGTCGCCGCCTTCTTGGTCGCGGCGAGCTTCGCGGCGAGCTCGGCATCCTTGGCAGCCTGTGCTCGGGCGGCCTCGTCGAGGCGCTCGCGCTCGGTCTTCGCGTCGGATTCCGCCTTGGCGACCGACTTCGCGGCGCTCTTGCCGTTGAGCACGATGTCGCTGACGCGCAGCACCGTCAGCTCCTGGCGATGCCCCTTCTTGACGCGCCGGCGGGTCTTCGGTCCGTACTTGAAGTTGATGAGCTTCTCGCCCCGGGTCTGCCGGACGATCTCGACGCTGACCTCGGCCCCGTCGACGACGGGTCGGCCGATCGAGGCGTCGTCGCCGTCGGCGACCAGCAGGACGCGCTCGATCTTGATGGTCTTGCCGAGCTCGGCATCGAGCGACTCGACCTCGAGCTCGGTCCCGACCTCGACGCGATATTGCTTGCCGCCGGTCTCGATGACTGCGTACATGGATCCTCTGGACTTCGTTGGACGACGGCCGGCGACACGCGCGGAGCGATCGAGACTGTCGGACATGGGATGGCGCACGGCAACGGCCGGAGCGCGGACGATGGAGTGTACGGCCGAACGGGGAGTTCGGTCAATCGTGCGGGGCCGGTCTCTGGGCTGGTTCGGCGGTCAGCCGAGGTCGTCGACGAGCACGAGACGCGCCCGCACGATCCGTGCGGTCTCGATCGGGCCGCCGAGGACGTCGCCGAGCGCGGCCACGACCTCCTCCGGGCGGCCCGTGCCGAGCTCCGGGTGGAACCGAGTTCGCGTCGTCACGACGACCGGCGGACCAGGCTCGACACCGACGTCGATCAGCAGCGGTCGGAGGTCGTACGTGACGGTGCCGGCACCCTTCGCGCGCTCACGTTCGATCCGGTCAAGCGCCAGCAGCCTGGCCGCGGCGGCCGCCAGCGGTGTCGGGTCGGGGCTCCCGCCAAGCTCCAGGCGATAGTCGGCCGCGGCGACCCGGCCGGCGAGCGGCGGTCCGGCGAGCCAGACGTCGACCAGGTCGACGAGGCGCCACCCGTCGGGCAGCTGGGGAGTCAGGGCCTCGCGGACTCGCCACGCCGGCCACCGCTCGACCAGCACGACATCGATCAGCTCGCCAGCTGCGGCCATCCCGACGGGGAGCGGCGCGCCGAACGAGATCCGCGGACGCGATCGATCGGCATCCGTCCACGCGATCGGCAGGCCGGCCGCCCGCATGGCGTCGATCCACGCATCCGCCAGTTCGCGCTGGGCCGCGGGCGGCGCCCCCGCATCGCGAGCGACGACCATCCGCCATCGCTGGCGGGGTTCGGGCGCTTCGGGACGGTCGGACACGTCTGCTAGTCTGCCGGACCATGGAGGAGCCCGGCCGATCGGCCGCCGATCGCCAGCCCGCCGCCGATCGCCAGCCCGCCGCCGGCGGATCGGACTCGACATCGCAGGCCGCCGACCCCCAGCCGATCGACTGGAGCTCGGTCCGGCTCCCGTGGCCACCGTTCATCGACCCGTCGTCACGGCCCGATTCGCCACGCATGGCGCCACTCTCGCCGCGCGTCGCGATCTTGATCGGGGCGCTGGTCCTGGCCTTCGCGCTGCTGTGGATGACGTCGGATGCGGTTCGACCGTTCGTGGTCGGCCTGCTGTTCGTGTACCTCCTGGATCCGCCCGTTCGCTGGCTGGCGGCCCACGGCATCCGCCGGACGTTCGCGATCCTGATCGTCTACGTGGTCGCGATCGTGCTGATCGTCGAGCTGATCAACCTGACGATCACGCCGCTCGTCGACGAGATCGTCCGGTTCCTCCAGGACCTGCCCGGGCTCATCAGCGCGTTCCAGGACCAGCTCGCGCGGCTCTCGGAGCTCTATGCCCGCCTGCAGATCCCGGACGCGGTCCGCGACTGGATCGATGGGATGCTCGCGTCCGTCGGCGAAGGCGGGGCGCCGGTCGTCGACCTGACCGCGGTGTTCCCGATCCTCGGCGGCGCGACGAGTCTGATCGGTGCGCTCTTCGGGTACATCATCCTGCCGGTCTGGGTGTTCTACCTGCTCAAGGACCGCGTCACGCTGGCGGCCGAGTTCGATCGGAGCCTCCCGCAGGCGTGGCGGTTCGATACGTGGGCGGTGATCAGGATCGCGCGTCGGCTGCTCGGGCAATGGGTCCGCGCCCAACTCGTCCTCGGCGTGACCGTCGGCGTGTTCACGTTCATCGGGCTGCTGATCCTCAGCCGGCTGGTGGATCCGGTGTTCGGGCGGTACGCGGTGCTGCTGTCGGTGTCGGCCGGGATCCTCGAGCTGTTGCCGATCATCGGCCCGATCATCTCGGCGGTCCCGGCCGTGCTGCTCGCGGCGACCGCGGGCCTCGAGCCGGTCATCGCCGCCCTGGTGCTGTACACGCTCGTCCAGCAGGTCGAGAACAACGTGCTGGTCCCCAAGATCCAGGGGGACGCGATCGACCTGCATCCAGCCCTGGTCATCTTCGCGATCGTGATCGGCGGGGCGTTCGCCGGACTCCTCGGCGCGATCCTTGCGCTCCCCGTGACGGCGGCGGCGCGGGACATCGTGCGCTACCTGTTCCGGCGCTCGACCCCGAACTCGTCGGCTGAGGTCGCGCGCTCGATCGCCGGGCTCGGCCTCGAGGAGCATCCCGGTCTCCCGGGCACGGCAGGCGGATGACCGGATGAGCGGCTCGGACCCGTACAAGACGCTGCAGGTCGATCCGGAGGCGGAGGACGAAGTGATCGCCGCGGCCTACCGCCGGCTCGCACGGAAATACCACCCGGACGTCGCGGCCGGCCCGGAGGCGGCTGCCCGGATGGCGGCGATCAACGCGGCCTGGGAGTCGATCGGCGATCCGACCAAGCGGGCGGCGTTCGATCGGCAGCGAGCGGTCGAGGAGGCGCTCCAGCGCCGCTCCACCGAATCGGCATCGTCAGGGGCGGGCGGGGGCGCGGCGTCCGCAGGAGGGGCGGCGTCAGGCGCGGGCGCCTCCGGCGCTGCGGGCGCACCCGGTCCCCGACCCCCGGAGGCCGTGTCGCGCGACTGGACGACCGGGCGATCGTCCGTGGGCGGCGGCTACGACGCCTCGATGCACACGGCGGACGGCGCTGGCGCCGCCGGTCCCCCGCCCGGCAACCCGTCGGGTAGCGTCATGACGTTCGGGCGGTACGTGGGCTGGTCGCTCGGTGAGATCGCGCGTCGCGATCTCGAGTACATCGAGTGGCTGGACCGCATGCCGATCGGGCGGCCCTACCGCGACGAGATCGACACGATCCTGCGGGGCGCCGGTCGTCGGCGATCGACGGAATCGGACGATACCGAGCGGCGGGGGCTGTTCCGCCGCCGCTGAACGGGCCGGTCCACGCAGTCGGGCGCATCGGGTCGCGCGCCTATGCTCGCAGCGTCACCACTCGGCGCGCGTCTGGCGGATATTGATGCTCTGGAGGATGCCGAGTCCGATCGCCAGGCTCACCAACGAGGCGCCACCGTGCGTCACGAAGGGCAAGGGGATGCCGGTGATCGGCATGATCCCCATGACCATCCCGACGTTCACCACGAGCTGGAACAGGATCATCGCGGCGAGCCCGGACGCAAACAGCGTCCCGAACGGGTCGCGGCAGCGCCATGCGGCCACCAGCACCCGCCAGAGCAGCAGCACGAACAGCGCGAACAGGACCATCGCGCCGATGAAGCCGAGCTCCTCGGCGAGCACGGAGAACACGAAGTCGGTGGTCTGGACCGGCAGGAAGTCGCCCTGGGCCTGGGTGCCGTTCGTGAGCCCACGACCGAACCAGCCGCCTGAGCCGACGGCGATCTGCGACTGGTACAGCTGGTAGCCCGAGCCCGTGATGTCCGGGGTCGGATTGAGGAACGAGGTCAGCCGCTCCTTCTGGTAGTCGAGGAGGAGGTAGTTCCACGCGATCGGGACCATCGCCACGACGGCCGCTCCCAGCACGCCGAGCCACTTGAGGCTCGCGCCGGACATCCACAGCATCCCGGCGAGGATCGCCGCGAAGACGAGTGACGTCCCGAGGTCCGGCTGGAGCATCACAAGGACGAGCGGGGGGCCGACCAGCAGGCAGGCTCCGAGGATCGTGCCCAAGGAGTCCAGCTTGTGGTGGTTTCGAGCCAGGTAGTCGGCAAGGACGATGATCATGAGGATCTTGGCGAGCTCGCTGAACTGGATCGTGATCGGGCCGAGCGTGATCCAGCGGGCGGAGTTGCCGATCCCGTCCCCGACCAGCAGCGTCACGACGAGGATCCCGAGCTGGAACGCGTACGTCGGCCAGGACAGCGTCTTCAGCCAGCGGTAGTCGAACGCGGTTGCCAGGATGAAGGCGACGACCGCGATCCCGGCCCACATCAAGCCACGCGTGAATGTCGTTCCAGCGTCGATCGATGCGGTGCCGTTCTCAGCGCTGTTCGTGTAGGCCATGACCAGCCCGATCGCGGCCAGCAATCCGGCGTAGGTCGCGAGCTGCAGGTCGAACGCGCGCCAAGCCGCCCCGACCGACTTGGCAGCCCAGTCGGTGACGCGTGCGGGTTCGGCTCGGATGACGCCCATCAGTCGTTCGAGAAGAAGTTCGTGCGCTCGAGGAGCTCGGGCATACGGTAATCCTGCTTGATCCCATAGTGGAGCTGGAAGAAGTACTTGACGATCTCGGTCGCGGCGTTGCCCTTGGTCCGGGAGTCGTAGGCGAAGGCCATGACGACGAGCTGGGAATCGTGATCGTCGAAGGATCCGTTTCGCGGATCCTTGGGGGTGAAGCCGACGAAGAACGACGAGTACGGCAGGCGGCCCTTCGAGTCGGGCCGACCGAACTCTGCCGTCCCGGACTTGCCGGCGATCTTGATCGGGAGATCCACGAGGTTGTACGTGTGGCGCAGGAGCACGGTGTTCCGTGCGGCGTTGCGCATCGTTCGGAGCACGCCCGATTTGACATCGAGCTTGTGGAGCAGCTTCGGCTTGAAGCCCCGCACCACCTTTCCATCGGGCCCGACGATCGAGCGCACGATCTGCGGCTGGTACAGCTTGCCCCCGTTCGCCAGCGCGGCGTAGGCGTTGATCAGCTGGAGTGGCGTGACCGCGTCATAGCCCTGCCCGATGCCCGCCTGGTAGGTCTCGCCCGGAAAGATCGGAGCCCCGAGCGCGTCCTGCTTCCAGGCGTTGTCCGGGACGATGCCGTCGACCTCACCTGGAAGATCGACACCAGTCGGGCTGCCGAAGCCGTACTCCCGCGCCCAGTACGCCAGCCGGTCGATGCCGAGCTTGCCGGCGAGCTGGTAGAAGAATGTGTCGCTCGAGTGGCCGAAGCCGCAGTAGATGTCACAGGGTCCCCAGCCGCGATGGTTCCACTCGTAGAACTTCGTCGACCCGAGAGTCAGAAAGGGCTTCGTCTGGACGCGGGTCGAGTCGGTGATCTCGCGATCGGCGAGCGCGCCGGTACCCGTGACGAGCTTGTAGGTCGATCCGGGCGCGTAGTGCGCCTGGACGGCGTGGTTCAGGAGCGGCTTGTCCTTGTTCTTGAGCAGCTTGGCGAAATCGGCAGCGCTGATGCCCCGCGCGAACTTGTTGTTGTCATAGGTCGGCAGGCTGACCATCGCGAGGATCTCGCCGGTTTGCGGGTTCATCGCGATCACGACGCCGCGGGTCATGCCGATCTTGTCCATCGCCCACTTGAGTGCCTTCTCGGCCTCCTTCTGGGTGCGGGTATCCACGGTCAGCGTGAGCGACGCGCCAGGTACGGCCTGCTTGACGGTCTGGAGGACCTGGGTCCGTCGCCCGGTGCGATCCCGGGCAACGCTCTCCGCACCGTAGGTGCCGCGGAGCTCGGTCTCATACTCCGCTTCGACGCCGGCCTTGCCGAGGAGGTCGTCCGGTTGGTACCCGTCGCCGCGGAGCGTCGCGAGCTCGTCGGCCGAGATCGGACCGGTGTAGCCGAGCAGCTGCGACATCAGCGGGCCGTCGGTGTACTGCCGTCGTGCCTCGACGGAGACGTCGACCCCCGGCAGCTCGACACTCGCTTCGGAAATGAGCTGGGCCGTGGTTCGATCGACGTCCTGGGCGATGCGGACGAGGTCGAAGGCCGAACCTGGGTTGCCGTCGATGGCCGCGTGGATCTCGGCGGGGTCCTTGTCGAGCAGCGCCCCGAGGCGCGCCACCACCTCGTCGCGAAGGTCGTTCGGCAGGTCGGCGGGTCGGATCTTCACGGCGAATGTCGGGACGTTCTTGACGAGCAGCCGACCGTTTCGATCGTAGATCTGCCCGCGCGGGGCAGGAATCGGCTCGAGGACCTGCCGTTGCTGGTTCGAGATCGCGCTGTACTGGGTGCCGTTCGTGATTTGCAGGTAAAACAGTCGTGCGGTGAGCGTGCCGACGCCCAGCAACACGGCCAGCGCGAACACCACGTAGCGCGAGAAGCGCCGTTCGGGGGCCGTGCGGCCCCCGAGATACGTGTTCACCAGTCGACCCGTTCCTGCTCGAGGCGACGATCGTGCACGGCGACGGTCAACGGACCGATCACCGCGGCCAGGACCGCGTCATAGACCGCGCCCGGCAACACCGTCACGAGGGGATCGGAGCTTGGCGGCGCGGGCCCGAGGGCCCGAAAGATGGCGAACAAGATCATCGAGTATCCGATGCTGAGTACCAGGACAGCGAAGATCGGGACGATCGGGCGCAATCGGACGAGCGAACGGGCCAGGATCGACGCGCCACCCACACACAGCAGGAGGGCGAACGCGGTCGAGCCAAGGGGTCGTTGCGCCAGGACATCGAGTGCCAGCCCTCCCACGAAGGCCCATGCCAACCCCGCTTCGAGACCGACCGCGATCGCGACGATCACGCCGAGCACGAGGACGGGATGTGGCTGAGCCGACCCGATCCGGAGGTATGGGGTAACGGTGAGTTCGATCAAGGCCGTCACCACCGCGCCGACCGCAGCGAGGAGCAGGGTCATCGGACGGGTCGATACCTCGGCGAAGCGGCCGGAAGGTCGCGCGCCCGCCAGCCCGGCTCTTGATCACGACCGAATTCGGCGGCGACGCGGCGGAGTATCCCACGGTCCGCTGGAACGGGCAACGGAGCGGGTCCCGAACGGCGACTGCTCACACCAGGACTGTTTCACGTGAAATAACGCGCAGCTACGCTCGCGATGGCCGGCGGATGAGCCCTGCGCGGCATGCTCTCGATCTGCCCGTAGGCGAGGTCAAACCGGCTCAAATGGTAGAATCCGTATTCCGTGAAGTCCTTCCGAGCAGGTCGCTGAGTGGGGCGGACGATCGCCTGCGCAAACCAGAAGGGCGGCGTCGGCAAGACCACGACGGTCGTGAACCTTGCGAGCCTGCTATCACTGGCAGGTGACCGGGTCCTGATCGTCGACCTCGACCCCCAGGGCAACGCAACGAGCGGCCTGGGTATCGATCGTCGGACGCTCGAACGTTCGACGTACGACAGCGTCGTGGACGGGGTCGATATGCGCTCGATCATCCTGCACGACATCGAGGGAGGCGTCGACGTGGCGCCCGCCGCGATCGGGCTGGCCGGCGCTGACGTCGAGCTCGCTGGCGCACCAGCGCGTGAACGGCGGCTTCGGCGGCTCCTGGAACCGCTCGTCGACGACTACGACCTCATCTTCATCGATTGCCCACCGTCACTCGGCCTGCTCACCGTGAATGCCCTCACGGCGGCCGACGCGGTACTGATACCGCTCCAATCGGAGTACTACGCGCTGGAGGGATTGACCCAATTGCTCGCCACGATCGACCTGGTCCGCGACCACCTGAATCCACGTCTGGCCGTCGACGGCGTCGTGATGACGATGGCTGATGCACGGACGAACCTGTCGTCCGACGTCGAGGCAGAAGCGCGGGCGCATCTCGGTCGCACGGTGTACGAAACGGTCATCCCACGGAGCGTGCGACTCAGCGAGGCGCCGAGCCACGGCAAGTCGATCGCCTCCTATGCGCCCGAGTCTCGCGGTGGCCTCGCCTACGCGGCGTTGGCGACCGAGTTTCGAGCACGACACGGTCGGTCAGGCGGAAGGGACCCGATCGGTATCCCGATCGAGCGCTCGGCTGACCTGGTGGCGTTGTCATGACAGTTCGACCCGAACGCGCACAGGGCCTTGGACGAGGCCTCTCCGCGCTGATCCCGCAGCGCCCGGCAGGCCCGGGTGGCGCTGTCGAGATCCCGATCGCGGGCATCCGACCAAACCCGAAGCAGCCCCGCCGACATTTCGACGCGGCGGAGATGGCCACGCTCGCAGCAAGCATCCACGAGCACGGCGTGCTCCAGCCCATCCTCGTGACCGAGACGATCGACGGCTACCAGCTGGTCGCTGGTGAGCGCCGCGTTCGCGCCGCGCTTGACGCTGGTCTCGAGCGCATCCCCGCGCTGGTTCGCCACCTCGATGAGCGATCGCAACTCGAATTCGCGCTCGTCGAGAACCTGCAGCGTGAGGACCTCGATCCCGTCGAGGCTGCCCATGGCTTCCGCCAGTTGGTCGACGATTTCGGTTTCACGCACGAGCAGATCGCCGCGCGCGTCGGGCGGGCCCGCTCGACGGTCGCCAATACCCTGCGCCTGCTCGACCTTGCTGCGGTCGTCCAAGTGGCGATCGCTGAGCGCCGGATCACCGAAGGACACGGTCGCGCGCTCGGTGGGCTATCCGTCGAGCACCAGGAGCACGTCCTCGGTGCGGTCGTCGACCAGGACCTCTCGGTCCGCCAGACCGAGGAGCTCGTTCGTCGACTCCGGGAGCCGAAGGCGAACGGCTCCAGCCCGACGACACGACCCGCCACGACCGATCCCGACCTTGAGCGTGTCGAGGAGGACCTCCGTCGGGCGCTCGGCACGAAGGTCAGCCTGGCCAGGTCCAGGCGAGGCGGCCGCATCGTGATCGAGTTCTACAGCGACGAGGAACTCGGACGTCTCTACGAGCGCCTCACTGGAGGGACCGCGTGACCGAGGAAGCAAGGAAGAACGCGGTGCCCGCCTCGAACGGGCGAGGCAAGCGAGTTCGCGCGGGCACCGACTACACCGCCGCCAGCATCCAGGTCCTCGAGGGCCTCGAGGCGGTCCGACGCCGCCCGGGCATGTACATCGGCTCGACCGATGACCGCGGTCTGCACCACCTGGTCTGGGAGGTCGTCGACAACTCGATCGACGAGGCCATGGCCGGTCATGCGACGACCATCCTCGTGACGATCAAGAAGGACGGCATGGTCGTCGTCCAGGACGACGGTCGCGGCGTGCCCGTCGGAAAGCACTCGACCGGCAAGGATGCCCTCGAGGTCGTGCATACGGTCCTGCACGCCGGTGGCAAGTTCGGCGGCGGCGGCTACAAGGTCTCCGGTGGGCTCCACGGCGTCGGCGTGAGCGTCGTGAACGCGCTGTCGTCCTGGATGCGGGTCGAATCCGCCCGCGACGGCAACATCTGGTCGCAGGAGTACGAGCGAGGCAAGCCCAAGTCCTCGGTCAAGAAGGAAGGCCCGCAGGGCCAGCGGCGCGGTACCCGGACGATGTTCATCGCCGATGCGGACATCTTCGAAACGGTCGATTTCTCCTTCGATCTGATCAGCCAGCGCCTCCGTGAATCGGCGTATCTGACCAAGGGCGTGTGGATCACGCTGATCGACGAGCGCATCGATCGAGAGCGATCGTTCTACTTCGAGGGTGGACTCCAATCGTTCGTGCGTCACCTCAATCGCAACAAGGAGACGCTGCACAACCGGCCCATCTATGTCGAGCGCAAGGAGGGATCGACCGCGGTCGAGGTCGCCCTGCAGTACAACGACTCGTACACCGAGAACGTGCTGGCGTTCGCGAACAACATCAACACCGTCGACGGCGGGACCCACGTGACGGGCTTCCGGGCCGCGCTCACCAGCTCGCTCAACGACTGGGCGCGTCGTGCCGGCATCCTCAAGGACAACGACCCGAACCTGTCGGGCGAGGACGTGCGCGAAGGCCTGACCGCCGTCATCAGCGTCAAGCTCACCGATCCCCAGTTCGAGGGCCAGACCAAGGCCAAGCTCGGCAACGCCGAGGTCAAGGGTCAGGTCCAGACGGCGGTCGTCGACAGCCTCGGGCAGTACCTCGACGAGAACCCGGCCGATGGTCGGCGGATCATCGAGAAATGCTTGACGTCTGCACGCGCCCGGGAAGCAGCCCGGAAGGCTCGAGACCTCGTCATCCGCAAGGGCGCGCTTGACGGGTTGTCGTTGCCCGGCAAGCTCGCCGACTGCCAGGAGCGCGACCCGGCGCGCAGCGAGCTGTACATCGTCGAGGGCGACTCTGCGGGCGGATCAGCCAAGCAGGGCCGCAACCGCCGGTTCCAGGCGGTCCTCCCGCTCCGCGGGAAGCTGCTCAACGTCGAGAAGGCCCGCCTCGACAAGATCCTGTCGAGCGAGAACGTGCGCCCGCTGATCATCGCCCTCGGGGCAGGCATCGGCGAGACGTTCGACGGCGCCAAGCTGCGCTACCACCGGATCATCATCATGACCGACGCCGACGTCGACGGCGCGCACATCCGCACCCTGCTCCTGACCTTCTTCTACCGACATATGCCCGAGGTCGTGGAAGCGGGCTACCTGTACATCGCGCAGCCGCCGCTGTACCGGATCAGCACCGGCAAGGTGACCCGGTATGCGCAGAGCGAGCAGGAGCGTGAGCGGATCATCAAGGAGTTCAACGTCAAGAACCTGTCGGTGCAGCGGTTCAAGGGCCTCGGCGAGATGAACGCCGACCAGCTGTGGGAAACCACGATGAACCCCGAGACCCGCACCCTCCTTCGCGTGGATTCGGAGAATGCCGCTCTCGCCGACGAGATCTTCACGATGTTGATGGGCGAGAAGGTCGGACCTCGGAAGGAGTTCATCAAGACCGAAGCACGCAAGGTGCAGAACCTTGACGTCTGAGGCCCAGGTGATCGATGTCCCGGGTCTTCCGAGCTTTGCGATCGAGCCCCACAACTGTTTCGCCTGCGGCACGCTTAACGCGACGGGTCTTGGCCTCGTGTTGCACGTGGAACGTGGTCGCAGCTGGGTCGAGCTCGCGCTCGAGCCGCGATTCCAGGGGTGGGACGGGATCGCCCACGGCGGGATCCTCTGCACCATCCTCGACGAGGTGATGGCGTGGGCGCTCGTCGGCGATGACAACTGGGGACTCACGGCCCGACTGAACGTCGACTTCAAGCGGCCGATCCAGGTAGGCCAGGCCATTCGTGCCGTCGGGTGGATCACACGATCGCGACGGCGGGTCGTCGACACGGCCGCTGAGATCCGCGACGCCGCTACCGGTTCGGTCCTCGTGACCGCGACGGGCGTCTACGTGGCGGCCGACGAGGCTCGCAAGGCGGCGATGCGCAAGCGCTACGGATGGGCGCCGCTCCCGGCCGCGACAGGCTCGGCGAGTTCGAACGGCTCGTCGGGCGCGGAACAGTCCGGTGCACGCGCGTCATCGGACGCGGCCGTCATATCCGATGTGCCCGACGGGGTGGACGGGAAGGCGTGACCGCGACCATGCCGACCCCCAACCGAACTAGCGCGACAGACGTGGCAGCGGCAACGCGCCCGGCCAGCGCCGCGACCGCCCGCGCGGTCGAGTTCGTCGCCGCCCGCAAGGCCAAGGCTGAGGCGCTCGGGACCGGTCTCGCGGAGCACATCCAGGATCCAGCCGCGTTCGCGGACGCCCTCCAGCGCGGTCTGGCGCAGCTCGCGGATCCCGAATACCTGGAGGGGCAGCACGTCGTCGCGCCGGGCCTCGGGACGACGCACGGCGTCCGTTGGCCGCTCATCGCGGCCGTCGTTCGCGGGTTCAAGGCGGCAACCCGCCACGATCGACCGACCACGCTGCTGTTCATCGCCGATCGCCTGTTCCACGAACCGCACCTCGAGGTGCGCTGGTTCGCGTTCGCGCTGCTCGAGCGCACCCTCGCCGCCGAACCAGAGCGCACATGGCAGCTGCTCCGGCGCGGCGCGCGCGAGGCGGGAGACTGGATCACGGTCGACGACCTCGCCCACCCCTACGGCACGGGCATCGCCGCCGAGCCGTATCGCTGGGCGGAGCTCGAGCAACTGGTGTTCTCCCCGTCCCGCTGGGAACGGCGCCTCGTCGCCTCGACGATCGCCACGATGACCCACGGCAACCGCCGCTCCGGACGCGGCCCCGAGGTGGTCGACCATGCGCTCCCGCTGCTCGAGCAGCTCATGGGCGACGCGGAACCGGATGTCCAGAAGGCCCTCGCGTGGGCCTATCGCTCGCTCGCCCAGATCGACCCCGAGGCCACCGCCGAGGCCCTGCGCGCGCAGGCCGAGCTCGCCGCGACCGGCGACGACGGCCACCGCGCGTGGGTGATCCGTGACAGCCTCTCCAAGCTCGATCCGACCGTCGCCGCGGCACTCCGCGAACGCCTCGACGGCATCCGCCGGCGACCGGGCGCGCCGTCGACGTCGCCCGCCTCCGCGATGGCCGCCCGCTTCGGCGGCCTGCCCGATCCGAGCCATCACCCCGAACCCCCGCTGATCTGATCAGGAGTAGCCGACCGTGACCGACGACATGGGCGACGTCCGAGCCATCCGCATCGAGGACGAGATGCGCGTCTCGTACCTCGACTACGCGATGAGCGTGATCGTCGCGCGGGCGCTGCCCGACGTCCGTGACGGCCTCAAGCCGGTCCATCGCCGGATCCTCTACACGATGGGCGAGATGGGCCTGTCGTCCACGAGCTCCTACCGCAAGTGCGCGGCGATCGTCGGCGAGGTGATGGGCAAGTACCACCCGCACGGCGACAGCGCGATCTACGACGCCCTCGTCCGGCTCGCGCAGGACTTCTCGATGCGCTACCCGCTGGTCGACGGCCAGGGCAACTTCGGGTCGGTCGATGGCGACGACGCCGCGGCGATGCGCTACACGGAGGCGCGCCTGACGGCGATCGCCGCCGAGATGCTCGCGGACATCGACAAGGAGACCGTCGACTTCGTCGAGAACTACGACGCGACGCAGAAGCAGCCGTCGGTGCTGCCGGCCAAGCTGCCGAACCTGCTGGTCAACGGCTCCTCGGGCATCGCCGTCGGTATGGCGACCAACATCCCGCCGCACCACCTCGGTGAGATCGTCGATGCGACCGTCGCCCTGATCGACGACCCGGAGCTCACGTCCGACGATCTCTGCAAGTACGTCGATGGGCCCGGACTTCCCGACCGGCGGCACGATCTTCCGCTTCGAGAAGCAGCGCAACATCCTGACCGGCGAGTGGGAGACCGTCGACGCGATCCGCCAGATGTACGCGCACGGCCGCGGCCGAGTCGTCATGCGCGCCCAGGTCGCATTCGAGGAGGTCCGCGGCGATCGCAGCGCGATCATCGTCACCGAGCTGCCGTACCAGGTGAACAAGGCGGCGCTGCTCGAGAAGATCGCCGACCTCGTCAAGGACAAGCGGATCGACGGCATCGCCGACCTGCGCGACGAGTCCGATCGCGACGGGATGCGCGTCTACATCGAGATCAAGCGCGACTCGAACCCGCACAAGGTGCTGAACAACCTGTTCAAGCACACGCCCATGCAGCTCGCGTTCAACATGAACATGCTCGCGCTGGTCGATGGCCAGCCCCAGACGCTCCCGCTGCGCAGCGTCCTCGAGCACCACATCACCCACCGCCAGGAGATCGTCCGGCGGCGCACCGAGTTCGACCTCGGCAAGGCGCGGGCCAGGGCGCACATCCTCGAGGGTCTCAAGATCGCCCTCGACAACCTCGATGCGGTGATCAAGACGATCCGCGAATCGGCCGACGTGGACGTCGCCCGCGACAACCTGATGGCCCGGTTCGAGCTGTCGGAGCTCCAGGCGCAGGCCATCCTCGACATGCGGCTCGCCCGTCTCGCTGCCCTCGAGCGCAAGAAGATCGAAGAGGAATACCTCGCGGTCATCCAGCTGATCGCCGAGCTCGAGGAGATCCTCGCCAACCCCGCCCGCGTGCTGTCGATCATCAAGGACGAGCTCGCCGAGCTGAAGCGCAAGTACGCGGGCGATCGGCGCACGCGGGTCGCGGACGACGCGTCGCGCGAGATGACCGACGAGGACCTGATCGCCAACGAGGACGTCGTCGTCACGATCTCCGGGCGCGGCTACATCAAGCGCCAGCCGGTCGGCACATACCGGCGACAGCATCGCGGCGGGAAGGGGATCATCGGCCACGTCACCCGCGAGGAGGACGCCGTCGAGCACCTGCTCGTCGCGAACACCCACGACTGGGCGCTGTTCTTCACCAACCGCGGTCGCGTGTTCAGCGCCAAGGTCCACGAGGTGCCCGACGCGAGCCGCCAGGCCAAGGGCATCCCGATCATCAACCTGCCGGGCGTCCAGGTGGACTCCGGCGAGGTCCCGATGGCGACCATCACGCTGCCCGACTTCAAGGCGGGCTCGTTCCTCGTGCTCGCGACGCGCAAGGGGATCATCAAGAAGACCCCGCTCGAGCAATTCGAGCGCGTGCGCTCGACGGGCATCCGGGCGATCACGATCGCGGACGACGACGAGCTGGCGTGGGTCGACGTCTCGACCGGCGGCGACGACGTCATCATCGCGACCTCGCAGGGCAAGATCGCCCGGTTCCACGAGAGCGACGTCCGGGCGATGGGCCGCGACGCGGCCGGCGTCATCGGCATCCGCCTCGCACGCGAAGGCGATTACGTCGTGGGGATGAGCGTCGTCCAGCCGGACGCCGACCTCCTCGTCCTGACCGAGACCGGGTACGGCAAGCGCGTGTCGCTCGCCGAGTTCCGGGCGATGCACCGCGGCCCGCAGGGCGTCCGCCTGATCAGCCTCGAGGGCAAGAAGACCGGGAACGTCGCCGCCGTCCAGCAGGTCACCGAAGAGGACGAGGAGCTGCTCCTGATCTCAGCGCGGCGGCCAGGTCGTGCGCACCGACGTCAAGACCATCAACCGCCAGCACGCCCAGGCCCGCGGCGTGATCACGATGCGCTTGAACGAGGGCGATCGCGTCGTCGGGATCGCGGCGTTCCGCGCCGGACTTGCGGACCGCGACGGCATGGGCGACGATGACGCCCCCGCGACGGACGGACCCGGTCAGCCCGACCCGAGCGGCGGCGGATGAGTTCGGCAAGCATCCACAGACTGGCCCAGCGGGAGACGGTGCCCTTGTACGCGGACCAGTTCGAGATCTACCACGGGAACGCCAACCCGGAGCTCGCGCGGAAGATCGCGCGCTATCTCGGGATGGAGCCCGGTCGCGCCGAGGTCTTCCAGTTCGCGAACGAGAACATCTTCGTCAAGATCCTCGACAACGTCCGCGAGAAGGACGTGTTCCTCGTCCAGCCGACCTCGCACCCGGTCAACCAGTCGATCATGGAGCTGCTGATCATGATCGACGCCTTCAAGCGGGCGTCGGCCGGGCGGATCACCGCGGTGATCCCGTTCTACGCCTACGGCCGGTCCGACAAGAAGGACCAGCCGCGCGTGCCGATCACGGCGCGCCTGATCGCCGACATGATCACGGTCGCCGGCGCCGACCGCGTGCTGTCGATGGACCTCCACCAGGGCCAGATCCAGGGCTTCTTCAACATCCCGGTCGACGAGCTGACGGCCGTCCACATGCTGTCGCGCTACTTCATCGACAAGCGGCTCGAGGACTGCGTCGTCGTGACCGACCTCGGGTTCGCGAAGCGCGCCCGGACGTTCGCCGAATTGCTCGACGCGCCGCTGGCGATCATCGAGAAGCGGCGCGTCGGCAACCTCGATCGCGCGGAGCTCATGAACGTCATCGGCGAGGTCAGCGGCAGGCGCGCGATCATCGTCGACGACGAGATCGATACGGCGGGGACGCTGGTCGAGATCGTCCGCGCGCTGGAGCGCGAGGGCGTCACCGAGATGTACGCCTGCGCCACGCACGGCGTGATGAGCGACCCGGCCGTCGAGCGGATCCGCGACAGCTCGCTGCGCGAGGTCGTGATCACCGACTCCGTGCCGCTCGCCCCGTCGAAGCGGCTGCCCGAAGATCACGACGCTGTCGGTCGCGCCGCTCATCGGCGAGGCGATCAAGCGCATCCACCGCGGGGAGTCGGTCGGCGCCCTGTTCAGCAGCGAGGTCTCGTTCACGCAGGAGATGCTGCTGTGGGACGAGGGCAGCGACGGCTCGGGTGGTGGCGGCAGTGGCCCTGACAGCGCCCCGGGCGACCGCCAAGGGCGGCCCCGACGACGAGGAGCCCTCAACAGGCACCTTCGCCGCAGCGATCCCGTCCGAGCGATGAGCCTCCAGCTGCATCGACCGGATGGCGAGGGCGGTCTCCAGCCGGAGCCGCGCCGAGACGGATTGGCACGATCAACTCCGGTCGCCGCGCTGGGGCCGTGGCCTGCGTCGAGGCCGGCTGCCGGACCTCAAGAACCCGGAGATGAACCCGACGTCGCGGTTCATGTCGGTGCTGTTCTGGCTCGGGCTGGCCGCGCTGACGTTCGTGCTGCTGGTGATCGGCTACGGCACGGGGTTCTGGACGCTGCCGGGGAGCTGACGCCTGAGGGCCGGCGGTCAGGCCCAGGCCGATGCCGCTGCCAGTGGCACGTTTCGCACGAACCTGCACGGTCAGCCACGAGAGCCGACGATTGCTGTCGAAATCGGCGTCCCACCGCGCTCATTCATCTAGAAGGCCCACCGCGGGTGGCATCCCGCGCCGGCCGGCGCCTGGTTCGTGGCCATGACCCGTCACGCCTGGCATCCTCGGCCGGGCGTGGACCGGCCAAGGGCCCAAACCGGGCGCCACGCGGAGTCGCCCTATACTCACGCTCCCATGAAATTCCTGTCCCGGTTCGTCGACTCGAACGACCGTGAGCTTCGACGGATCCAGCCGTGGGTCGACGAGGCGAACGGCCTCGAGGCCGAATTCGAAGCCCTATCCGAAGAGCAGATCCGTGCCCAGATGGCCGAGATCCGCGACGAGATCCGTGCGCTCGCCGTCCCGGAGGAGCCGTCCGAGGACGAGCGCCACCACGAGGACCTGGAGCGCCGCCGCGAGCTGACGAAGGCTCGCCGCAAGCGCGAGAACGAGCGGCTGCAGAAGGCGCTCGACGACGTGCTCCCCGAGGTCTTCGCGATGACCCGCGAGGCGATGAAGCGCACGCTCGGCATGCGCCATTTCGACGTCCAGCTCGTCGGTGGCGCGGTGCTCCACCAGGGCAAGATCGCCGAGATGCGCACCGGCGAGGGCAAGACCCTCGTGGCACCGCTCGCCGCGATCCTCAACTCGCTCACGGGGCGCGGCGTCCACGTCGTGACGGTCAACGACTACCTCGCCCGACGCGACCCGCAGTGGATGGGGCCGATCTTCCATTTCCTCGGCGTCAGCGTCGGGATGATCACCCACGACGCCTCGTACCTGTACGAGCCCGGCCACCCGACGTCCGACGAGCGGCTGCATCAACCTCCGGCCGGTCGAGCGTCGCGAGGCCTACGCCGCGGACGTGACCTACGGCACGAACAACGAGTTCGGGTTCGACTACCTGCGCGACAACATGGTTCTCGACCTCGACCAGCGCGTGCAGCGCGAGCGCAGCTTCGGGATCGTCGACGAGGTCGACAACATCCTCATCGACGAGGCGCGCACGCCGCTGATCATCTCCGGGCAGGCCGAGGAGTCGGCCGACCTGTACTACACGTTCGCCCGGCTCGTGCCCCGGCTCAAGGAGCGCCCCGAGGGCGCCGAAGAGGGCGGCGATTACTTCATCGACCTCAAGGACCGCGCGGTCAGCCCGACCGAAGAGGGCATCGACAAGATGGAGGGGTTCCTCAGCGTCCCCAACATGTACGACGCGGACCCGCGCCTCGCCCGCCACTTCGAGCAGGCCCTGCGGGCGCACGCGCTCTACAAGCGCGACCGGGACTACATCGTCAAGGACGGCGAGATCATCATCGTCGACGAGTTCACCGGCCGCCAGATGCCGGGCCGGCGCTGGAGCGAGGGGCTGCACCAGGCGATCGAGGCCAAGGAGGGCCTGCGGATCCAGCGCGAGAGCGTGACGCTCGCGACGATCACGTTCCAGAACTACTTCCGGCTCTACGACAAGCTCGCCGGCATGACCGGTACCGCGATGACCGAGGCGGAGGAGTTCCACAAGATCTACCAGCTCGAGGTCGTCGCGATCCCGACCCACAAGGACATGATCCGGGAGGACGAGGCCGACCTCGTCTTCCGCGACGAGAAGGCCAAGTTCAACGCGCTGATCGACGAGATCGTCGAGATGCAGGAGGCCGGGCGGCCCGTGCCTGGTCGGCACGATCAGCGTCGAGAAGTCCGAGATCCTCTCGGCGATGCTCAAGCGCCGCGGGATCAAGCACGAGACGCTGAACGCGAAGTTCCACGAGAAGGAATCGGGCATCGTCGCGCAGGCGGGACGCACCGGCGCGGTCACGATCGCCACGAACATGGCCGGCCGCGGCACCGACATCCTGCTCGGTGGCAACCCGGCGGGTCTCGCGTCCGAGCTGCTCCACAAGCAGGGGCTGAACCCCGCCGAGGTCGACGCGAGCCACGTACGAGCAGGCGCTCGACGAGGCGCGGGGCGAGACCGAGGAGGACCACGTCCGCGTGGTCGGATCGCGGCGGCCTGCACATCATCGGCACCGAGCGCCACGACTCGCGCCGGATCGACAACCAGCTGCGTGGCCGTGCCGGGCGCCAGGGCGACCCAGGCTCATCGCGCTTCTACCTCTCGCTCGACGACGACCTGATGAAGCGCTTCGCGTCCGATCGCGTGACCGGGCTCATGGAACGCCTCGGCCTCGAGGAGGACGTGGCGATCGAGTCGCGCCTGGTCTCGAAGACCATCGAGAGCGCCCAGAGCCGCGTCGAGGGCTTCAACTTCGACATCCGCAAGCGCGTCGTCGAGTTCGACGACGTGATCAACAAGCAGCGCGAGACGATCTATGCCGAGCGCGACAAGGTCCTCCACAACGAGGACCTGACCGAGACGGTCCAGGCGTTCATCGACGAGGAGATCGACGCGCTCGTCGACCAGTTCCTGAGCGGCGAGGACCACGATGCGTGGAACCTCGAAGGGCTCGAGGCGGCGCTGGTCGCGATGGGCCTGCCGGGCAAGGAGACCGAGGCGGACACGCTCTGGGACCTCGGTGGACGCGAGGCGATCGCCGATCACCTCCGCGACGTCACCGACGAACACCTCGCGGCGCGCGAGGCCGAGGTCGGTGCCGAGGACTGGGGCCAGGTCGAGCGCGTCGTGCTGCTGCGCACGATCGACTCGCTGTGGGTCGAGCACCTCACCGAGGTCGACGACCTGCGACGCGGCGTCGGGCTGCGCGGGTACGCCCAGCAGGACCCGCTCAACGAGTTCCGTCGCGACGCCTACCGCATGTACGAGGAGCTGCGCGGCCTGAT
This sequence comes from uncultured Chloroflexia bacterium, assembly GCA_963788235.1. Lineage (GTDB taxonomy): Bacteria > Chloroflexota > Limnocylindria > Limnocylindrales > CSP1-4 > SPCO01. Next base: position 1,010,766 of record CAWBFV010000008.1, read on the forward strand.
CCGCCACGGGGTCGCGTCGTCGATCTTCCGGGTCACGATCCAGCGCCAGCCACCCGACGGGGGCCTCGCGCGCTCACTCGCGGATGGCGCCGCGGCCCTGCGCGCCGGGTCCGCCGGTCGCGATGGCAACGGCGCGGCTGCTCAGCCGGCTCCGGTCGGGGCCGCCGCCGGCGCCCGTGCCGCCGGCTCGGCGATCCTGCGCGGCACGCTGCCGGCCGGTCCGGCGGCGCGCAACGTGACCGAGTCGCTCGGCGATCGCCCGGTGACCGACGGGTCGGGGAACGGCAACGGCGCGGTCGGCGCGGGCGGGGCGCGACCGGGTTACACGCCGACGGGCGCTCGGATCGGGCGCAACGACCCCTGCTGGTGCGGGTCGGGGGCCAAATACAAGAAGTGCCACGGCCGCTGAGCGGCTGAGGTTCGTGCGCGCCCTCGTTCGCCTGATCCTCGTCGGCTTGTTCGCCGTCGTCGCGCTCGGCGGGTACGCGGCGTACCGCATCTGGGACCAGGGCAATCGCGACGAGCAGCGCCAGGCCGACGCGATCGTGGTGCTCGGCGCGGCCCAGTACGACGGGCGACCCTCCCCGCTGTTCGCGGCGCGGCTCGACCACGCCATCGACCTCTATCAGCGCGGGCTTGCCGGCCGCCTGATCGTGACCGGCGGCAAGCAGGAGGGCGACCGGACGACCGAGGCGGCCAGCGGCCGCGCGTACGCGGTCGGCAAGGGCGTGCCGAACGAGGCGATCCTCGACGAGGATCACAGCCGGACCACGCTCCAGTCGATCCGCGGCGTGGCCGCGTTGATGCGCGAGCGGGATCTGCGTACGGCGGTGTTCGTGTCGGATCCGAGCCACATGCTGCGTGTCCTGCGGATGGCCTCCGACGAGGGCATCGAGGCCTACGGCTCGCCCACGCGCACCAGCCCGCTGGAGCGCGACCCGGTCAAGCGCGTCGACGCGATCGTCCACGAGCTCGGCGCGCTGGCGGTCTATTTCGTCTCCGGCGAATCGCCCTAGCAACGCGCGGGCCGAAAAGTACCCTCTTGGCGGTCGGGGATCCGCTCTCTATACTTGGACTATCCCGCCGACACAGGACCGCCAGCGTTCCTCGACGGGCAGCTCCCAGCCCCCGCTCGCTTGTGCCCCAGCGCCGCATCAGGAGGGAGTCCGTGAAGCAGGCCGAGGACGCCGCGTTCGTCGATCTGATCGCGTGCGAACGTGATTGCCGCTCATGCAGCTATGCAGCGGCCCTCGACTGCGACGGCAATTGCGGCGTATGTCCGCATAACAGCTACTGTCCCTGCGTGAACCCCGTCGTCGCCCGAAGCAAGACCGCGCTGCGGCTCATCGAGCTGCGTCCGCTCCTGCTCCAGGATCTCCAGGCCCGGAACTAGGTGGACACGTCCGCCATCCGCGACCTGGCCGAACGGATCCGGTCGACCTCGGGGCGCCTTTGACCTCGACGCCAAGACGGAGCGCGTCGCCGAGCTCGACGAACTGACCCAGGCGCCCGGGTTCTGGGACGACCAGCGGTCCGCCCAGAAAGTCCTGCGCGAGGCCGATGGCTTGCGCACCGAGATCGAGACGTGGCGTGGCCTGCTCGCGCGTGCCGCGGACCTCGAGGCCGCCGTCGAGCTTCTCGACGAGACCGCCGATGCCGAGCTCGAAGCCGAGCTCGACCGGAACGCGAAGGCGCTCGAGACCGAGTTCGGACGGGAGCGCACCGCGCTGCTGTTCTCGGGCGAGTACGACGACCACGCCGCGATCCTGACGATCAGCGCCGGGGCGGGCGGCACCGAGGCGACCGATTGGGCCGAGATGCTGCTGCGGATGTATCTCGCCTGGGCTGACAAGTACCACCACTTCAAGACCGAGATCATCGACCAGCAGGAAGGCGAGCAGGCCGGGCTCAAGAGCGTCACCGTCGAAATCGATGGCCGGCGCGCCTACGGCTGGCTGCGCGCCGAGCGCGGCGTGCACCGGCTCGTGCGCATCAGCCCATTCGACTCCCAGAAGCGGCGCCAGACGACCTTCGCGCTCGTCGAGGTCCTGCCCGAGGTCGACGACGACATCGAGATCGAGCTCGACTGGGACGAGATCCGCGTCGACACCTATCGATCGCAGGGCGCCGGCGGCCAGCACGTCAACAAGACCGACTCCGCGGTTCGCCTGACGCACAACCCGACCGGCATCGTCGTCCAGAGCCAGAACGAGCGGTCGCAGACCCAGAACAAGGAGAACGCCACCAAGGTCCTCAAGGCGCGCCTCCTCGAGCGTGCCCTCGAGGAGAAGGAGGCCGAGCTCCGCGCCCTGAAGGGGGAGCACGTCGAGGCCGGCTGGGGCAACCAGATCCGCGAGCTACGTGCTGCACCCGTACCAGATGGTCAAGGACCTGCGCACGGGCTACGAGACCGGCAACACCACGGCCGTGCTCGACGGCGACCTCGACGCATTCATGCAAGCCGAGCTCGAACGGCTCGCCACGGGCGACGGTTGGCGAGGCGGCGACAGCGAGGGCGACGCCGCGTGACGGTCCGGTCGCGGGTGGCCGGTCGAGATGCGCTGGCCTACCGGCCCGTCCGCACCGACGAGCTGCAGGCGTGCGTCGATATCTGGCGGGTGTCGATCAACGACTACATCGTCCGGCTGAACCAGCCCGAGATCGAGAACGAGACCGGTCCGCTGCTCCGGCTCTACACGCACCTCCAGACGACCGACCCCGAGCGGTTCGTCGTGGCGACCCAGGCCGATCCCGACGAGCCGGCCACGGACCGGATCGTCGCGTTCGCCGCCGCGGTCCGGCGCGAGCACCTGTGGTTCCTGTCGATGTGCTTCGTGATGCCCGACGTCCAGGCGGCCGGGGTCGGGCGCGCGCTGGTCGCGCGGGTCGGCGGCGGCGCGGTCGGCGGCGAGCCAGGGCTCGTGCGGGCGACGTCGACCGACACGGCCCAGCCGATCAGCAACGCGCTGTACGCGTCGCTCGGGATCGTGCCCCGGGTGCCGCTGCTCAACCTCATCGGCACGCCGACCCGCTTCGACGCGTTCGGTGAGCTCCCGTCGGGCGTGAGGCCGGTGCCGTTCGAGACGCTGGCCCGTGACGGGCACGATCGATTCGCCGCGACCGTCGACGCGCTCGATCGCGAGGTGCTGGGCGTCGCCCACCCCATCGATCACGCGTACATCCGCAAGGAGGGACGCCGGGCGTGGATGTACCTCGGTCCCGACGGCGCCCCGGTCGCCTACGGCTACGCGACCGAGGCCGGCCGCGTCGGACCCGTCGCCAGCCGGGACCCGGCGCTGCTGGCCCCGATCCTCGGGCACCTCACGAGTGCGGTCATCCCGCGTGGCGCCTTCGCGATCTGGCTGCCCGGCACGGCCGGGGACTGCGTGATGGGCGCGCTGCGGGCCGGGTTCCGCCTCGAGCCGTTCCCGCTCCTGCTGTGCTGGGACCGGCCCTTCGTCGACCTGGAGCGCTATCTCCCGATCTCCCCAGGACTGCTCTAGACCCGACCGGACCGGACCATCGTCCGGGTACCGCTAGCACTGCCGTCGCGTTTGCCGGGGCCAGTGCCCGATGGTAGCCTCGGGCCGGATCGGCTCCCCGTTTTCCGTGCCCGCGGACCGAGTCGGATCGACCACTGCCGCCGCGGAGTCACTTGTGACCATCGCTTCCCCGCCATCGTCGGCGCGCTCGCTTCGGCGCCGGATCCTCGAGCGAGGTCGCGATCAGGCCGCCCCGGACCGTGCGGTCCTCGTGCTCCACGACGTCACCAAGCAGTACCCCAACGGCAAGATCGCGCTGCGCGACGTCGATCTCGTGATCCCCGAAGGCGATTTCGTGTTCCTGGTCGGGCCGTCCGGCGCCGGCAAGTCGACGCTGATCAAGCTGCTGATCCGCGACGAGGTGGCCAGCCGTGGCGACGTCGTGCTCGACGGACAGGACCTCGCCCGCCTGCCGCGGCGCCAGGTGCCGCGCATGCGGCGCAAGATCGGGATCATCTTCCAGGACTTCAAGCTGCTCCCGACCAAGACGGTCTGGGAGAACGTGGCGTTCGCCCTCGAGGTGACCGGCTATCCGCGCCGGGCGATCCGGCCGGCGGTCGATCGCGTGCTGGCGATCGTCGGGCTCACCGCGCAGTCGAAGCAGGTCCCCGCCCAGCTCTCCGGTGGCGAGCAGCAGCGCACGGCGATCGCCCGCGCGCTCGTGCATGACCCGCGCCTCATCATCGCCGACGAGCCGACCGGCAACCTCGACCCGCTGATCAGCTGGGAGATCCTGCAGCTGCTGCTGCGGATCAACGAGCTCGGGGTCACGGTGCTGATGGCCACCCACAACGCCGAAGTCGTGACCGCCCTCCGCAAGCGCGTCGTCGCGCTCGAGGAGGGTCGCGTGATCCGCGACGAAGTCGGTGGCGCCTACCACCGCGAGGACTGACCAGCCGTGGCCTCGTTCCTGTACTTCAGCATCCGTCGGGCGTGGCAGGGCTTCTGGCGGAATGCCGTCATGAGCCTGGCGGCCACCGCCACGATGGTGCTGATGCTCCTGTTGCTGGCGGGCTTCTGGATCATCCAGACGGGGTTGCTCGCGGGCCTCGAATTCACCGAGCAGAAGGTCGAGGTCGTGGCCTATCTGCAGCCCAACGCCACCGACGCGCAGATCGGCGAGCTGGCGTCGACGATCGAGGCGCGGCCCGACGTCGCCTCGGTCGAGATCGTCACCCGCGACAAGGCGCTCGAGCGCTTCCGCCAATCGATGGAGGCGCAGGGCCGCACCGACCTGACCCAGCAGCTCGACAGCAACCCGCTCTACGCCAGCATCGAGGTCAAGCTCAAGAACGCGTCGGCACTGCGCGCCGTCGGTCAGGCAATGAGCCCGAGTGAGCACCCGATCGTGCGCAACGTCATCAACATCGAGGACCTCGTCGACCGGGTCCTCACCGTCACGAACATCCTGCGGACCGCCGGTACCGCCGTGCTGCTGATCGTCGGGGTCATCGTGCTGTTCATCATCGTGAACGCGATCCGCCTCGCGGTCGTCGCCCGGTCCGAAGAGATCGAGATCATGCGACTGGTCGGGGCGTCCGACGCGTTCATCCGCTGGCCGTTCGTGTTCGAGGGCGCCTTCGTCGGGTTCCTGGGAGCAGTGGTCACGCTCGTGATCCTGGCCGCCGCGGCCGACTCGTTGAACGGGTTCATGGTCGAGTTCTTCCGCGTGCTGCCGCTGCGGATCGGGTCACTGACCCGTGACCTGGTGACGCTGGTGGTCGGCACCGGCGTCGGTCTGGGCATCATCGGCTCGTGGGTGTCGGTCCGGACGTACCTCATCCGGTAACACCCGTCGGGCGTACCTTCGGGCAGGAGATACGCCTCCCGGTCTGCGGTGTACGCTGCTGGTCGCCGGCGCGTCACCGCCGGTGCCCGGACAGCGCCACTCCTTCGCTGCTTCCTCGCCGCTCCTCGCCGCTCCGTCACATCAGCACCCTGGCTTCGAGGCACCCGCGGACCGCCATGGAAACCACCGAGATCGATCGTCCGGATCGGCTGGCGGTGAGCGCCGCGCCGACCCATAGCCATTCCAGCCGTCGCGCTGCGATCCTGCCGATCGCCGTCACGGTGGTCGCGCTGCTGACCGGTGGCGCGTTGTTCCTGAGCGGCTACTCGATGGGTCGCCAGGCCTCGGCGGAGCCCGGGACACCCGGCAGCGAGAGCGCCGCGTTCCGTCCGTTCTGGGACACGTACCAGACGATCCGAGATCGCTTCGCGGGCGGCGATGTGAGCCGGGACGCGGTCGTCCAGGGCGCGATCCGCGGCATGATCGACTCGCTCGACGATCCGTATTCCCAGTACCTCACCTCGGGCGAATATCGCTCAAACCTGCAGGGCATCAGCGGCGAGTTCGAGGGGATCGGCGCCGAGCTCGCGACGCAGGCCAGCGACGGCACGGCGACCTGCGCCACGCTCGGCCCGACCTGTCGCCTCGTCATCATCGCCCCGCTCGGCGGCTCGCCGGCCGAGAAGGCCGGTCTCCGTGCCGGCGACCTGGTCCTCGCCACCGATGGCGTCCCGCTCGACGGGCTGAGCGTCGACGCGGCGCGGGCCAAGATCCGTGGGCCGAAGGGCAGCGTGCTCGAGCTCTCGGTCGTGCGCGGGTCGGCCGCCCCGTTCGCCCTGAGGATCACCCGGGACGTCATCCTCGAGCAGGAGGTCGAGAGCAAGGCGCTCGCCGACGGCACGGTCGGCTATGTCCGGCTCGAGGGCTTCTCCGATCGCTCCGCGGCCGAGCTGACCGACGCATTGCGCACCCACGTCCAGGCGGGCCGCAAGCTGCTGATCCTCGACCTTCGCGGCAACCCTGGTGGCTACGTCACCGCGGCGCGAGTCGTGGCCAGCCAGTTCATCGGCTCGGGCACGATCTTCTGGGAGCAGGACGCCAAGGGGAACCAGAGCGCGACAGAGGCGATCCCGGGCGGCGTCGCCACCGACCCATCCATCCAGGTCGTCGCGCTCATCGATCGGGGGAGCGCGTCGGCGAGCGAGATCGTGGCGGCGGCGCTCCAGGACACCGGCCGAGCGACGCTCGTCGGACAGCGCTCGTTCGGCAAGGGCACGGTCCAGCAGTGGCAGGAGCTGCCCGGCGAGGGCGGCGCGTTCCGCCTCACGATCGCGCGCTGGCTGTCACCGGACAAGCGCTGGATCCACAACGTCGGCATCGAACCGGACGTCACCGTGGCGCTGCCGGCCAACGTCGCACTGGGCACGGACCCGACGCTCGATCGGGCGCTGGACGTGCTGGACGCGGTGCCCGTCCTGCCCACGCACTGAACCGCGCTCGGATGTGGGCGACGACGCACCAAGCGCCTTGCACACATCGCGCTCGTCGGGTACGGTTTCTGGGAACGAAAGGAGGTGATGTGCAGTGATCGACAGTACGCGTAGCTGCACCACCTCGCAGGAGATGGCCGTCTAGTCGGACACCCTGTGGGTGGGTAAGCAACTCGAACGCCGGTCCGCATAGGACCGGCGTTCGTGCGCAATCCAGCACGGGCCCGCCAAGAGGCGACTTCCATGCCTTCATCCAATGACTCGACCGTCGCCCTCAACCGAAAAGCCCGCCACGAGTTCTCGATCGACGAGACGTTCGAGGCGGGAATCGCCCTGACCGGCACCGAGATCAAGTCGATCCGTGCCGGCAAGGTCAACATCTCGAGCGCCTATGCCCGGATCGAGAAGGGCGAGGCATGGCTGATCGGCGCCGACATCGCGCCGTTCGAGCAGGGCAACCGGTACAACCACGACCCAAAGCGGAACCGCAAGCTGTTGCTCCACCGCCGCGAGATCGACGAGCTGCTCGGTCGCGCCCAGCAGAAGGGCCAGACGATCGTGCCGCTGCGGATGTACCTGACCCGCGGCAAGGCGAAGCTCGAGCTCGGTCTCGCGCGCGGCAAGCAGCTCCACGACCGCCGCCGCGACATCGCCGACCGGGATGCCCGCCGCGACATCGCACGCGAGCTGGCCGACGCGCAGCGGGGCCGCTAGGCGGGCTTCGCGACCGTGCTCGTCCCGGCCGCAGCGGCCCCGACGGACGCGGCCGAGACGCCGGCGGCGGCGCGCGCCGGACCCAGTTCCCAGGCTCGCGAGTCGACCGGCACGCCCGGCTTCGTCCTGACGAATAGCGCGACCCCGATCGCCGAGGACACCGCGCACAGCAGCAGGCCGGAGGTCACGTCGACGAGGCCGGCCTGAAGCAGCCCGCTCATCAGGAACGCGGCGGCGATGCCCCGGGCGCCGGTCAGCGCGTTCCAGCCGGCCATCGCGGCGGCGCGGCGGGCGAGTGGCGTTTGGTCGCTCACGACCGCGGCGATCGCGACGTCGACCGACGCGCTGGCCGTCCCGGCGGCGAGCGCCGCAAACCACAGGACCGCGACGTCAGGCGCGAACGCATAGCCGATCAGCGAGGTCACACCGATCGCGCTCCCGATCCGGATCGCCACGAGCCCGCCGAATCGATCGGCGACGGCGCCCCAGATGAGGAACGCGATGGTCGTCGAGACCGACGCGAGGATGCCGATGACGCCGACCTGGCCGAGCGTCAGGTCCAACCGGTCGACGAACACGAGCGCGTACAGCGGCGCCGCCGCGATGAAGCCGCCGCCGTAGAACCCCTGCGCGAGCGCCATCTTCGCGAGGACGGGTCGCTCGCGGAGCGCGCGGATCGAGTCGCGTGCCGAGAACGCGGGGGCTCGCTCGTCGGAGCGTGCCCGCAGCCCGACGTAGGCCAGCGCGCACGCCAAGCCGACGACGCCCGCGATTGCGACCGCGGTCGGTCCACCGAGCCGGTCCGCGAGGAGACCGCCGGCGAACGCAGCCAGCGCGCCCGCCGCGGCCCGGCCCATCCCGACGACGCCGACGACGCGTCCGCGCAACCGAGACGGGTACATCGCACCCCACAGGCGGAGGTGGAACGGCCCACCGAACGACACGCTGAGCCAGAACAGCACCGCGACCAGGATCATCACCGCCGGCATTGGGACGACGAACAGCAGGATCAGCGACGCCGCGCCGAGACCGCGGATCAGCGCGAGTTGCCCGGTCGAGCGCGGGCCGAACCGACCGGCGAACGCGCCGAGGAAGTTGGCGATGAACGGCGCAGCAGCGAGCGCCGACAGGCCGAGCGGCTCGAGGCCGCCGCGGCGGGCGATCGTCGGCAGGAGCGCGTTGATCAGCGCCATCGTCACGCCCACGCCGACGGCCGCGACGAGGTCGAGCGCGAGGTTGCGCCCGAGCGCGCGCTGGCTCGGCGATGGACGGATCGATGGCCGGAACACGTGCACCTCGAAGCAGCCCGCTTGGCCTGCGAGGTGAGCTGTCGGGCTCGGCGTGGGTGCGCCGTCGCGGAGGGTCCGCGATTTGCCCCGATGGGTGGGTCCCCCGTCCTCGACTGAGGAGGTTCGGCCGTGTCCAACCTTACCCGAGGCGCCCCGTTGCCGGGGACGGCCGTTCGTCAGGGACCGCAGAACCTCGTGGTACCATCCCAAATCCGAACCGACGTTCGGTCCTGTGGGGATGCGTGGTTTCGACAGGGCTTGGATGTCGGAGAGTGCGAGCCGAGGTGCCGTCAGGCCTCGTTAAACAGGCGGCAAAACGAAGTACCTGGCAACCGCCAGTCGACTCTCGCCCTCGCTGCTTAGGCAGTAAGGTGAGCGTGGAAGCTACCTCCGCTTCGCGGGTAGTGGAAGCGTCATGCAGCGAAGCTGCGATCCGGATGAGCGTCGCGTAGTCCGGAGTCAAGCCCGATCTAGGGACACGTGACTGGACCGTCCGGCAGGGTGCCGATGCCCGTTCGGGCGGTCGACGACAAAGCATCGGACACGCTCGTAGTGGTCTCCGGCGAAGGGTCCTGGACGGGGAGTTCGACTCTCCCCCATCTCCACCACATCTTGTCGTCTGGCCCTCGTCCGACCCATCTGGTTCGGTACCCTAGGCCGATGCAGGTCTTCCGCCCAGAAGACACCGATCTCGACACGGCCCCGGACGCCAACCCCTCGTTCGGTTCGCCGACTGGCACGGATCTGCCGAAGATGCGCTCGGTCGTCCGGCTCTCGTCCTCCGAGGGCGGGTTGCGCAGCGGCATCTGGGACGCGGCGGCCGGGACGGCCGAGTTCACCCATACGGCCGACGAGTGGGCCTACATCCTCGAGGGCGAGGTCCAGGTGACCGCCGCCGGGCAGACCCACCAGCTCAGGGCCGGCGACGTCTTCTACACGCCCGCCGGCGAGCACATGACCTGGGTGATCCCGAACTACGTGCGCAAGGTGTGGGTCCATCGCCGCCCGCCGCTGCCGGGTCGGATCAAGCGCAAGCTCGTCAAGCTGGCACGCCAGGCGCGACGCTAGCGATCGATCGCGCGGGTCTCGACGAGGAGCAGCTCAGCGCCCTCGTCGCCGGCCCGCACGGTGACCTCCGCCTCGCCGACGACCTTGGCCGCGGAGCCGGCCGTCAGCGTTCCGCCGTCGTCGGCGCTCGCCACGTGCGCGGAACCGTGGACCGCGAAGAGATACCCGATGAACCCCGTGCGGAATCGATGCGTTGCGGTCCCGTCCGGATCGAGCGCCGTCGCGTAGACGGTCGCGTCCTGATGGACCGTGACCGCGTCGTCGGCCGTCGGCGCATCCGCACCGCCGAAGCCCGGCGCCGGAACCACGACCGGCGTCCACCCGCCGCGGCGCGACCCTTCGTCGAAGCTGTGCTGCTCGACCGACGGCTCGAGACCGCGTTCGCTCGGGATGATCCACATCTGGATGAAGCGCATCGGCTCGGATTGGGAGTGGTTGCCCTCCGAGTGCTGCATGCCGGAGCCCAGCGTCGCCCGCTGGACGGACCCGGGCGGCAGGACACCGCCGTTGCCGCGACTGTCGGCGTGTTCGAACATCCCATCGGCGACGTAGGTGATGCCCTCAATATCGCGGTGCGGGTGCATCGGCCAGACCGCGCCGGGGATCAGCGTGTCGTCGTTGAACACGCGGAGATCGCCGAACCACGTGTTCTCCGGGTCGTCGTACGTGTCGAAGCTGAAGTGCCAGTTCGCGCTGAACCAACCACCTTCGACGTGATGCAGCGACTCGACCGGCCGGATCGTGATCACGGGGTCCGAGCCCGGAACCGAAGCGTATGCCCGTGCCCCTTGAACGGCGTCTGGTCCTCGAGCATGCCGGTCACGACGTCGACCGCCAGGACATCGTCGGGCGACCACGCCTCGACCTCGATGTAGGTCGCGCCCTCGATGACCAGGCCGAGCAGCCGCATCACCTCGCTCTGCAACGCCGCGCGACGTCGATCCGCATCGACGGGCTCGAGCACGAGCTCGACGACCAGCCGCCCGTCGCCGTCGATCGAATGCTCGGCCGATCGCCACGGCGAGCCGGTCGCGGCGATCGCTCGTTCGATGTGCGGCCAGAGGTGTGCGTCGGGCTCTTCGGCAACCCAGCTCGGCTCCTCGGCGACGTCGCGCAATGCCGCGATCCGGGGCGCAAATGCGCCCGCGTCGGCGATCCCGACGCCTCGCTCATCGATGTCCCAGCGACGCTCCTTGGACGGCGGCGGGATCGTGTCCGCCTCGCGATCGGTCATCGACCAAGGATAGGCCTACGGTATCTTGAGGCGGCCACAAGCCGTCGTTCTGGCACGGACCCGCGCCAGTCCTGCGCACCACCCCCGACGACCGGGAGGAGCCATGGACCACGAGCCCGTTCTGATCTCCACCATCGCGATCGGCCTGACCGCCGCGTTCATCGGCGGACTCGTCGCGCGGCGGGTCGGGCTGCCCGTGATCGTCGGCTACATCCTCGCCGGCGTCGCCATCGGGCCGTTCACGCCTGGTGTCTCCGCGGATCCGGCGATCGCGACCGAGCTCGCCGAGCTCGGCGTGATCCTGCTGATGTTCGGGGTCGGGATCCACTTCTCGGTGCACGACCTGCTGGCCGTGCGCTCGATCGCGGTGCCCGGGGCGCTGATCCAGGCCGTCGTCGCGGCGGCACTGGGCATCGCGCTCGGAAATGCGCTCGGCTGGGGCTCCGGCGCCGGGTTCGTCCTGGGCCTTGCGCTGTCGATCGCGAGCACGGTCGTCGTCCTGCGCGCGCTCGACGACCGCGGCGAGCACGACGCCATCCAGGGCCAGATCGCGATCGGCTGGCTGATCGTCGAGGATCTGCTGGCGATCCTCGTCCTGGTGCTGCTCCCGTCGATCGCCCCGATCCTGAGCGGCAGCGCCGATCTCGCCACGGCCGGGCCCGCGGCGCTCGGCGGCGTGGCGATCGCGCTGGGCAAGGCCGCGATCTTCGCGATCCTCATGATCGTCGCCGGAGCGCGGCTGGTCCCGTGGCTGATCCTCGTCGTGGCGCGCACGGGCTCGCGCGAGCTGTTCTCGCTGGCGGTCCTGGCGATCGCGCTCGGCGTGGCCTTCGTGGCCTCGAGCGTCTTCGGCGTGTCCTTCGCCCTCGGCGCGTTTCTCGCCGGTGCCGTCGTCAGCCAGTCGGACATGAGCCACCAGGCCGCCGCCGATGCGCTGCCCTTGCGGGACGCCTTCGCGGTGCTCTTCTTCGTGTCGGTCGGGATGCTGCTCGACCCGGAGTACCTGCTCGCCAACCCGCTGCCGGTCCTCGCGGTCCTGGCGGTCATCATCATCGGCAAGGGCCTGACGAAGCTGATGATCGTCGGGCTGGCCGGCTACCCGCCGCGGGTGGCCCTGACCGTCGCGGCCGGCCTTGCCCAGATCGGCGAGTTCTCGTTCATCGTCGGCACCGGCGGACGGTCACTCGGCCTGCTGCCCGGACGCCGGCTACCAGCTGATCGTCGCGGGGGCGCTGATCTCCATCTCGCTCAACCCATTGCTCTTCGCGCTGATCCCGGCCCTCGAGCGCCGGCTGCGCGACAACCCGGCGGTCTCGGCGCTGATGGCTCGCCGGATCGGCGACCTCGCGCGTATCCCGCCTGACGAGGCGGAGACGCTGCGGCTGCACGCCATCGTCTGCGGCTACGGACGCGTCGGGCGACTCCTCGGGCCGGCGTTCGAGCGTCGCGGCTTCCGCTACGTCGTGATCACCCAGCAGCGGGACGAGGTCGACCGCCTGCGCGCCCAGGGGGTCACCGCGATCTACGGCGATGCCGGCAACCCGGCCGTGCTCGAGATGGCAGGCATCGCCCACGCGCGGGTCCTGGTCGTGGCGACGTCCGAGCCGGGGGCGACGCGGCTGATCGTCGAGCGCGCCCACGGCCTGAACCCGTCAGTCGACATGGTCGTGCGGACCCACAGCGACACCGAGGCGGCCCACCTGCGAGCGCTCGGCGGCAAGGTGCAGGTCGTCCACGCGGAGCGCGAGCTGGCCGTCCAGATGGCGCGCTACGGGCTGCGCCGGTTCGGGGTGAGCACGACGGAGGCCGAGGCCATCGCCCAGGGACTGCGCGGGCGCCCGGTGGCGGTGGCCGCGCCGGAGCGTCGGCCGTTGCTGGCCGCGCTCCTGGACCGTATGCGCGGGCGCGCCTAGCGGCCGATCAGCGTGACGCCGGTCCGCTCAGCCGCCGCCGCGCGGCACGAGCACGACCCGTCGGTTCGGCTCCTCGCCGATCGACTGGGTCGCGACGCCGCTGTGATCGCGCAGCGTGAGGTGGATCCAGCGCCGTTCGAGGGCGGGCATCGGCTCGAGCTGGAGCATCTTGCCGGTCTCCACGACCCGTGCCGCGGCGCGATCCGCGAGCTCGCGGAGCTGCCGCTCGCGCCGGCCGCGGTAGTCCTCGACATCGACCAGCACGCGGGTCCACGAGCCCATCTCCTTGGACAGCATCAGGTTGACGAGGTGCTGCAGCGCCGACAGGCGCTCGCCCTTGCGACCGATCAGCGCGCCGAGCGCGTCGCGGTCATCGCCCTGGGCGACGACGTTGAGGCGGCTCGTCTCGCCGGCCGCGACCTCCACCACGGCATCGAAGCCGAGGTGACCCATCACGGTCTCGAGGATCCGCTTGCCGGCGGCGAGCGCCTCGGGCGACGCCTCGGCGGCTTCGAGGTCGGCGCGTTCGGCGGCCAACGATCCGCGGGCTGCTGCGACTTCCGCGGCCTCGGAGGCCGACAGGTCGGCGGCACCGCGCCCCGGGCCTCGCGCACCGCGATCCTCGCGGGGTCGGTCGTCGCGGCGGGGTCCACGATCGTCGCGGCGCGGGCCGCGATCGCCGCCGCCGGCAGGGGCCGCATCGCGCGGGGCACGGTCCCGATCGCCGCCGCCGTAGCGCGGCCGATCGTCACGGCGTGGCGGCCGGTCGCCGAAGTCCCGGCGCGGTCCGCGGTCGCCACGGTCGCCCCGGTCGTCGCGGCGCGGTCCCCGGTCGCGGTCACGGTCGCCGAACTCGCGGGCCGGCGGCGGGGGGAGCGGCTGGGTGGCGGCGGCCTCGCGCTTGGGCGCGGCACCACCGAGCGCGGTGCGCGGGGCGGCCACGATCCGGGCCGGCTCGGCACCCATCCCGAGGACGCCACGGCTCCCCGGGGTGAGGATCTCGAAATCGAGGTCGTTGAGCTCGGCACCGAACTCGTCGCGCGCCGCCTTCAGCGCCTCCTCGACGGTCTTGCCGGTGAATTCCTTGTACGCACTCATGGTCAGCGTCGTCTCCCTCGTCGGCCCTGACGGCCACGCTCGCGGTGGCGGATCGTCTTGTCAGCCGTCGTCTTCTTCTGCGCGTCGGCCAGGATGGCCGCTCGCTTACTGGGCTCGGGTGGCGGTGGCATGGACACCGGGAAGCGCGGGGTGTGATCGACGGCGAACGACGGCGTCCAGCCGAAGATGGGGAACATCGAGCCCCAGCCGACGATCAGGTATTGCTGCACGATCGAGAAGATCGTGGCCACGATCCAGTAGATGAACAGGCCCGCCGGCAGGAAGCCGCCATAGACCACCGAGATGATCGGCAGGAACAGCATCATCTGCCGCTGGATGCGCGCGTTCGGGTCGTCGTTGGCCGGGTCGGCCGCCGGCAGCATCATCCGCGACTGGATGAGCTGGAGCAGCGCCGACGCGATGGCGAGGACGCTCAGCCCGAACCCGGCGATCACGAGGAATGTCTGGGGGTGGGCCACGTCGCCGAGGAACGGGACGTTCGAGTCGACGCAGGTCTTGGTCGCGTCGATGACCCCGTTGACGATGTTGTGGCACTTGAGGTCGACCAGCTGGACGCCGAACACGTGCAGCATCGCGCGCGGGTCCTGGTTGGTCAGACCGTTCTGGATGACCGAATACATGATGAACAGCAGCGGGAACTGGAGCAGCAACGGCAGGCAACCACCGGCGACGTTGACGCCGCGCTCGCGCATGAGCTCCTGCTGGGCCATGCGGACCTTCATCGAGTCGCCCTTGTAGCGCTTGCTGATCTCGCGGAGCTCTGGTTGGAGCAGCTGCATCCGGCGCTGTGAGACCAGCTGCCGGCGGAAGAGCGGGATCAGTACGGCCCGGACGATCAGGGTCAGGACGACGATGGCCCAGGCGATCGCGCCCGGGACCCCGATGTTCTCGAGGAACTGGTAGACCGCGATCATGATGATGAACATGACCTGGAAGATCGGCGTGAAGAGCCACGCGAAGAGGCTGACGGGATCGGCGCCGGGTGAGGCCGGGACCAGGGGCGGGTGGGGCGTCGGGGTCGGGGTCGGGACACCGGGGCTTCCGCCGCCGCCACTCCCCGGCAGGCACGCCGCGACGAGGAGGACCATCACGCCGATCAGGATCGCCGGCAGCAGCCTGCGGAGAGTCGGCCCATCGAGCCTGGGCAACGTCACGAGCGGGCGGCCTCGCTAGCGGACCGGGTCATAGCCGCCCGGGTTCCATGGGTGACATCGGGCGATGCGCTTCGCGCCCATCCAGCTGCCGCGTGCCAGTCCGTATTTCTCGATCGCCTGTTCGGTGTAGCGCGAACAGGTCGGTTCGAAGCGGCACGACGACGGGAGCCAGGCGAACACGACCCGGTACAGCCGGATGAGCCCGATCCCGATCTGTTTCGTCAACTGGTTCCTCCGAGCACGCCGCCTCGGACGAGTGTCCGTTGCAACGCTCCGACCAACGCGTCATGGTCGGCCTCGACGATCGCCGGCCGGGCGATGATCAGGACGTCCCAGCCGGGCTGGAACGAGGGCGCCATCACCCTGAGCGCCTCACGGATCCGCCGTCGGACCCGGTTCCGGACGACCGCCCCACCGAGGCGCCGACCGGTCGATAGCCCGAAACGCGTCGTCTCACGGTCGGTCCGCAGAAAACGGGCGGACAGCAGGGCGTGGGTCTTGCTGGATCCCGCTTCCTGGATCGCCGCGAAGTCCTGCGGTCGGGAGAGCATCACGAGCCGCGGCGTCGGTGTGCCGCGCCCGTTGGTCAGACCGTCAGCCGCTTTCGACCTCGAGCCCGCCGAGCGGCAAGGACGCGCCGGCCCGCCGGCGTCTTCATGCGGGCGCGGAAGCCGTGTTCCTTGGCGCGATGGCGTTTCTTGGGCTGGTAGGTCTGCTTCATGCGGACGGTCCTATCGATCCTCTCGATCCGACCCCTGGGACGGTCGCTCCGACTTCCCCTAGAGGCACGCAGACGCGCCCGTGCCGCACGGACACATGGCGCGTCGTCGTCCGGCGGATGATATGACCTCCCCGAATGGGCGTCAAACGCGCATCGCGGGGTCGTGAGGGCTGGTCGGGGCGTCCGCGAGGGACCCGCGAGGAGCCTTCCGGGGTGACCGATCCGGGTGCCGGTGGGCCCTGGTCCCGGCGGCGGACGGCCCGACCTCCCGTCCGCGCACGGATACTCCCTGGGGGTATGCGGGAATCGCCTTGCGACGGCGAATGGCGCGGTGCTATCCTCTCCGGGCCCTCGGCGCCGGAGACGTTCGCGGGAGACGCCAGCAGGCCTCTGGAGGAGGCGCAGGCAGCGGTCGTCCGGCCTCGTCGGAAGGATGTCGATCGGACGTCCAAACGCCCGCGTACTGCGACCAGACCGTGGTCGACGCTACCTATCAACCAGTCACGGAACGCAGGTCCCATCGAACGAATGGACGCGAAGCAGGTCTGGCGGGCTGCCCTGGGTGAACTCCAGGTGTCGCTGTCGCCGGCCAACTACGAGACGTGGCTGCGGGATACCCAGCTCGTCGACGTCGACGAGCAGCGGTTCCGGATCGCGGTCCCCAACGGCTTCGCGAAGGACTGGCTCGAGACCCGCTACCGGTCGTTGATCAGCCAGACCCTGGCGCGCATCGTCGGCTACAGCGTCCAGGTCGAGTTCATGGTCAGCGCCGCCAGCGCCGATGCGGTCGAGCCCGGGACGGCGGACAGCCCGAACAGCCATGCGCCGGCGCCGGCGATCGCCAGCGAGCAGCACGTCCGGGTCGAGGCGACACGGGTCGGTGGCGAGGGCGGTGCCACCAACCTGAACCCGCGCTACACGTTCGCGAACTTCATCGTCGGCTCGGCGAACCGGCTGGGCCACGCCGCCAGCCTGTCCGTCGCGGAGCGCCCCGGGCACGCCTACAACCCGCTCTTCCTCTACGGCGGGGTCGGCCTCGGCAAGACCCACCTGATGCATGCCATCGGCAACCAGGTGATCGCGCGGTTCCCGCGCAAGCGCGTGGTCTACGCCACGTCCGAGAAGTTCACCAACGAGTTCATCACCAGCATCCAGCAGGGCAAGATCGACGAGTTCCGGGGGCGGTATCGGCGGATCGACCTCCTGCTGATCGATGACATCCAGTTCATCGCCGACAAGGAACGGACGCAGGAAGAGTTCTTCCATACGTTCAACGCGATCCACGAGGACGGCAAGCAGATCGTGCTGTCCTCCGACCGCCCGCCGAAGGCGATCCTCACGCTCGAGGAGCGGCTCCGCAGCCGGTTCGAGTGGGGCCTGATCGCCGACCTGACCGCCCCGGACCTCGAGACCCGCATCGCGATCCTGCGTGCCAAGGCCGAGGAGGGCGCGGTACCGATCACGTCGGATGTGGTCGAGTTCATCGCGCGCAAGGTCGTCTCGAACGTCCGCGAGCTGGAGGGCGCGCTCAACCGGATCGTGGCGTTCTCGAGCATGGGCGCGACGCCGATCAGCATCGAGCTCGCACAGGCCGTGCTCTCGAACGTCCTGTACAACCCCAAGAAGCGCCAGGTCACGCCGGAGCGGATCGCCAAGGCCGTGTCGGACTACTACAGCGTGCCGATGGAGGCGCTCCAGGGGCAGAAGCGCGACAAGGCGATCGTGATGCCTCGCCAGATCGCGATGTTCCTGATGCGCGAGGAGACCGACGTCTCCTTGTTGCGGATCGGCGCCGAGCTCGGCGGGCGCGACCACTCCACGGTCCTCCACGCGTGCGACAAGATCACGCGCGAGGTCGCCAACAACGACGAGTTGCGCCGCGAGATCGCCGCCGTCCGCGAGCTGATCTACGCCGAGTAGGGCGCGGGCGCGCCTCGGCGCTCCCTGGCATGGGCGCGGCGGCCGCGCCGCCCCACGGCAACCGGCGACGCGACAGGTCGCGATCGCGTCTGTTCTTTGCGTCCCACGGCACGTTCGGCACTGCGCTGCCGTGGCACGGCACAACGTTGCAGCATCCCGTCGATCGCGTCTCCTGTTGCCGCCCCACGGAATGGGCGCACCACTGGACAACGTACCTGGAAGTCCCGCCGCGACGTGGACGAGGCGGCCCGCTGGCGTGGAGCGAACCGCCCGCAGAAGCCCGGACGACGGGCCGACCCTCGGCTGTCCCCAGCCTGTCGACGCCGTCGTCCCCGGATCGGCCCGCCCGGTCCACCGGTCCGTGGCGTCCGTACACACCGCGATCCCGCACGCCGGCGCACGCGCGTCCACGCGCTCCACACCGTTACTACGGTGATGACGGAGGAATGAGAAAGAGAGAAGATACCCACCACGATTGCACGCGACCCCGGTCGGGATCGCTCCGGACCGAGATCCGACCCGACCAGCCGTCACCCGCGATGCGGCCCCGAGCGACGCGAGATGGAGTGAACCCATCGTGAGACTTTCGGTCATGCAGGAGAACCTGGCGCGCGGCCTGTCGGTCGTCAGCCGGGCGGTCTCCAGCCGGAGCACGCTGCCCGTCCTGGCAAACGTCCTGCTCAAGACCGAGGATGGCGGACTCAAGCTCACCGCGACGAACCTCGAGATCGGGATCACGTACTGGGTGCCCGGCAAGATCGACGAGGACGGCGCGACCACGGTCCCAGCCAAGCTGCTGACCGATCTCGTGAACTCGCTCCCCGCCGGCGACAAGGTCGAGCTCGAGGTCACATCCGGTGACACGCTCCACGTGAAGGCCGGCCCATTCCAGACGCACATCAAGGGCATCGATGCCGAGGAATTCCCCGCCATCCAGACCGCCGGTGAGCGACCGACGACGCGGATCGCCCAGAACGTCCTCCGACGAGCGCTCGCCGAGACGGCCTTCGCCGCCGCCAGCGACGAGGCGCGACCGATCCTGACCGGCGTCCTGGCCCGGTTTGAAGGCGACCAGCTGACGCTCGCGGCCGCCGACAACTACCGGATCGCCGTCAAGACCGTGCCGATCCTCGACGCGGTACCGGAGACGAGCGTGGTGATCCCCGCCAGGGCGCTCAACGAGCTCTCGCGCGTGCTCGCCGACGTCGACGACCCGGTCGACGTGGTCCTCGCTGCGGGCCGGAACCAGGTGCTCTTCCACCTGGACGGGATCGATCTCGTCAGCCGCCTGATCGACGGGCAGTTCCCGAACTACCAGCAGGTCATGCCCCAGGCGCACGCGACGCGGGCCGTGCTCGATCGCGAGGAGCTCCTCCGGGCCGTCCGACCAGCGGCGCTGATCGCCCACGAGTCGGCCAACATCGTGAAGCTGCAGATCGGTGGCGACGGCGACGCCGGCGTGACCGTGAGCGCCAACGCCGAGGTCGGCGACCACGTCGGCCAGGTCGACGCCGCGGTCGAGGGCGATGGCACGACGATCGCCTTCAATGCACGGTACCTCGCGGACGTCCTGACCAACGTGTCCGCCGACCAATTCGCGCTCGAGCTCAACGGGCCGCTGTCACCCGGCGTGTTCAAGCCGGTCGGCGACGACCTCTACGTTCACGTCGTCATGCCTGTCAGGACGACGTCCTAGCATCGCCTCGCTCGATTCCCTAACCGTCCTCGACCTGCGCGGGTACGCGGCGCTCGAAGCCGAGTTCGGGGCAGGGGCCCATCTCATCTGGGGTCCCAACGCCGCGGGCAAGACCAGCCTGCTCGAGGCCATCGCGCTGCTCGGCTGGGGCCGCTCGCACCGCACGAGCGCCGACGGTGAGCTGATCCGCTGGGGCCGAGACCTCGCTCGCGTCGAAGGGCGCGCCGGCGGAGACGTCCTCGAGGTCGCGATCCAGCGCTCGGGTGCCGACGGGACCGGCGGTCGCAAGCGCATCCGCGTCAACGGTGTCGGCCGACGGTCGAGCGCCCTCGGGCGGACGTTGCGGGTCGTGCTGTTCGCCCCCGAGGAGATGCTGCTGATCATCGGGTCGCCATCGCTGCGGCGCGCCGCGATCGACGCGCTGGCCGCTGCACGGTTCCCCAGTTATGGGGACGATCTGAGCACGTACGGCCGGACGCTCCAGCAGCGCAACAGCCTGCTCCGTGCGATCCGCGACGAGGAGGCCACCCGCGAGGAGCTGCGCTTCTGGGACGAGACGTTCCTGGACACCGGTGGCCGGGTCGTCGCGGCGAGGCAGCAGCTCCTCGACGACGTGGCCGCTCCGCTCGCCGCGGCGCATCGGGAGATCGCCCCGGACGAGGCGGCGCCGCCCGGCCTGACCCTGCGCTACGTGACCAACGCGCCCACGATCGGGAGCGAGACGCCGCGCGACGCCCTGGCGCGGCGACTGGTCGACACCGCCGAGAAGGAGGTGTGGAACGGCTCGACGGTCATCGGGCCGCACCGCGATGACGTCGCCTTCGATCTCGCGGGGCGGGATCTGGCCGGCTTCGCGTCCCGCGGCCAGCAGCGCACCGCGATCCTCGCGTTCAAGCTCGCGGAGCTCGACCTGCTCACCGAGCTCGACGGCCGCCCGCCCGTCCTGCTGCTCGACGACGTGTTCAGCGAGCTCGACCCCGATCGGCGCGGTCACCTCGTGCGCCGGATCGCCGAGCTGCCCCAGGCATTCGTGACCACGACGACCCCGGGCGATCTCGACCCGGCCCTGCTCGAGATCGCCCACGGCTGGGAGGTCCGCCCGTCGACCGAGGGCGCCAGGCTCGATCGCGCCGCGCGCGATCCCGTGGGACGGCCATGAGCACGCCACGGCGCCGGCCGATGCGGCGGATCGGCGAGCTGATCCCCGACGCGGCGCGGGCGCTCGGTCTCGAGGACGAGCTGCGGCTGGCGCGGGCGATCGCGACGTTCGAGGCGCTCGTCGCCGAACGCGTGCCGGCCGCCGCAGGGTCGTGCCGGGTCGCTCGCATCGAGGGCTTCACGATCGACGTCGAGGCCGACGCCCCGATCGTGGCCCAGGAGCTTCGCCTGCGCTCGAGCGAGCTGCTGGCGGCCTTCGCCGCCGCTCCGGGTGGGGTCGGCGTCCGTGACCTTCGGGTCCACGTCCGCCGCGAAGGGCCGCGCATATAATCCACCGACCTGCCAGCCATCTCGGGGCGAGTGTCAGCCGATCCGGCCATGGATCGTCCCGTCGCCCGACCATCGCTATCGAGAGGCCCGCATGGCCGCCCGACTCCAACTGAAGCTAGGGATCGTCGCCGAGCACGACCGCCTCGATGATTCCCCGGACACCCTCGTCGTCGTGGAGCCGAGCGTCGGCTCGGTCGCCCGTTCCAAGGGCAACCTGTATCTCCTCGTCACCTCGCGCACCAGCTCCCGCCACGCGCTGGAGGCGACGCGCCTCGCGGCGGAGACGATCCGCAACGAGTACTACTACGACGAGTCCGCCGGGATCAGGGTCTGCCTCCAGAAGGCCATCGCGACCGCGAACAAGCGGCTGATCCACCAGGCCGACCGGCTCGGGCTCAAGGCGACCGACGACAACGGCCCGATCGGTGTGGGCGTGGCGGTCGTGCGCGGCAACGAGATGTACGTGGCGACGGTCGGGCCGAGCGAGGCGTACCTCATCCGCCAGGCGCGGCTGTCGACGCTCCCGGATCCGCACCGGGAGCGCGGGCTGCCGTCGAACGGCCTGGAACCCGACGTGTGGCGCGGCGAGGTCACGGTCGGTGACTCGCTGGTGCTGATCTCCCCGAACATCGTGGCCAAGCTCGGCCCCGACGAGCTCAAGGACGCGATGGTCACGCTCCACCCACAGTCGGCGATGGAGCACCTCCACCAGCGCTTCCGGACTGCCGAGGGGACCGGCAGCGACGGCGCCATCGCCTTCGAGGCCACCGAGGTGGCGCCGACGACCCGTGGTCGCACGCTGGTCCCGGTCCGGCCGGCCGAGCCGCTCGCCGGTGCTCCGGATCGCTCGCCGATCCCGCTCGCCGACAACGTGCAGGCCGCAGGGGCCGCGGTGTCCGCTGCGGCCGGCAACGCCCGCGAAGGCCTCGGCACGGCCTTCCAGCGGGTCGTGGCGCGGCTCCAGGACGTGCTGCCACGTCGCCGGCCCGCCTACCGGCGGGTGACACCGCTGGCCTCCCGGCGCGAGACCCAGCGACGAGCGGCGATCGCGCTGATCGCGCTGCTGGTCGTGGTCGGTGGCCTCGCCATGTCGGTCTGGGCGTTCGGCGGCCAGAAGCAGCAGCAGGCGATCAGCTCGGTCAACGCCGGTCGGGATGCACTGGACAAGGCCAAGGCCGATCTTGCGCTGGTGTCGGGTCCGGGCATCGACCTGATCACCGACGACCGTGACGAGGCGCTGCGCCTGCTGACCGAGGCCTACCAGCAGCTCGACAAGGCGAAGACGGCCAAGATCAGCGACCGCGAGATCGAGCCCGTGCGGACCGACGTGGTCGCCGGTCTGGATCGCCTGTTCGGCGTCGTCGAGGTCACGTCGACCGACCTGTTCACGTTCAAGCCCGCCAAGGGGGCGCCGGCGTTCGACCTCCAATCGCTGGTGCTCGGCCCCGACAGTGCGCCGTACGTCATCGACCGGGCATCCAAGCAGGTCTTCCGCGTCGACCTCAAGCGCAAGCGCGCTGTGGCGATCGCCCGTTCCGGCCGCGCCATCGGCTCGGTCAGGATGGCCGAACCGAAGTTCCTCGCCGTGGGTGGGCGGGACCTGCTGATCCTCGACGCCAAGAACGTGCTGTGGCGCTGGCGCGCCTCGAACGACGCCGGCAAGGGCACGACCAACAAGGTCACCGTGAACGGGTCCACTGGCTGGGGCAATGACATCCGCGCGATCGGCACGTACGTGCGCCCCGGCACGCGCGGCCTGTACAACCTGTACGTGGTCGACCCCTCGGAGCAGCAGATCCGGACGTACCCGCCATCCGGCGACGGGGCAGGCTTCCCGGCCCGATTCTCGCCGTGGCTCAACACGGCACGGCCCGTCGACGACGTGACCTCGCTGTACATCGACGGCGACCTGTACGTCGCGCAGGGCGGCGTTCTCGATCGCTACACCCAGGGGCAGTCCGGCGATTGGAAGCCGGCGCCGCCGGGCGACTCGCTCCTGCGGCCGGAGCTCGCAACGTCGGTCGTGGTCGGCGCCGGTGAGCGCCGCAAGGGCCGCGTCTACGCGTACGATGCCGACAACGCCCGGGTGCTGGCCTGGTCACAGGCGGACGGCTCGTATGTCGCCCAGTACCGGCTGGCCGAGGGCGAGGGCTGGAAGGACCTGCGCGGGATGTACGTGATCCCAGGTGTCGAGGAGGCCCCCGCGACGCTGGTCTGGCTGTCCGCCGACGGTGTCCACCAGGCGGTCCTCACGCAGGCCGAGGAGACCCCGGCGGCACCCGGCGCCTCTGCCTCGCCCGGCGCGTCCGGCGCGCCGAGCCCGAGCGGGTCTCGGCCGTCCGGCGCCGCCTCGCCCGCGCCCTAGCGACCGGAGCGGCCCGAGCCACCGTGATCCCGCTCAAGGACGCCAACCCGACCCAGCGCACACCCGTGGTCACGCTCGGCCTCATCGCGGCCTGCGTGCTGGTCTTCCTCTACCAGCTGAGCCTGTCGTCCAGCGGCGGGAACTCGGCGCTCGAACAGTTCGTGACGCGCTGGGGCGTGGTCCCGGCCGAGCTCGTGGCGGCGTTCCGCGCCGGGTCGTTCCTCTCGCAGGAGACCGCGACGCTCCTGACGAGCCAGTTCCTGCACGGGGGCCTGCTGCACATCGGCGGGAACATGCTGTACCTGTGGATCTTCGGCAACAACGTCGAGGACCGCTTCGGGCGCTTGCGGTTCCTGGCCTTCTACCTGGTCGGCGGCATCGTCGCCGCGCTCACCCAGGTGGTCGTCGACCCGACGTCGCCTGTGCCGACGATCGGCGCATCCGGCGCGATTGCCGCGGTGCTCGGCGCGTACCTCATCCTGTACCCGCAGGCCAGGGTCACCACCGCGATCTTCCTCGTGTTCTTCTACCAGCTGATCAACGTGCCCGCCGTCGTCGTGCTGGTCTTCTGGTTCCTGATCCAGCTCTTCAACGGGGTCGGCTCGCTGGGAGCCGACATGACCACTGCCGCGGGCGGCGTCGCCACGTTCGCCCACATCGGCGGGTTCGTCTTCGGCGCGATCGTGGGGCTCATCGTCAAGACCCTGGGCGGGACCCGGCAGGCCGACCGATGGTCCGTGGGATAATCGCCGCATGGACGACGGATTGGTCGAGATGGTCGTCGAGAGCGTCCGCGTCCACATGCTCTCCAGCCGCCACGTCGTGATCCTCAAGGAGACCGGGCGCGAGCGCTATCTCCCGATCTGGATCGGCCCGTGGGAGGCCAGCGCGATCGCCATGCGCCTCCAGGGCCTGACCCCGGAACGGCCGCTCACCCACGACCTGTTCGCAAGCACGCTCGAGGCCGTCGACGCGCGCGTGGCCCGCGTGATCATCTCGGACCTCGCCGAGGAGACGTTCCACGCCCGGCTCTTCATCGAGCGTGACGGCCACGTGGGCGAAGTCGACGCTCGGCCCTCGGACGCGCTCGCGCTCGCAGTGCGCGTCGGGGCACCGATCTTCGCGGTGCCATCGGTGCTCGACCAGGCGGGGCTCGGCGCGGACGGTGGCCTCGGCGAGGGCGAGGAGGGCGGCGAGATGCTCGAGTCGACCGGCGAGCGCATCGTCGATCCCCGGCTCGACGTGTTCCGGGAGTTCGTGAACTCCCTCGACGTCGACCCCGATGCCGAGGGTCGCCAAAGCTAGTCGGTCGCCGGCTGGTCGGTCGCAGGGTGGTCCGTCGCGGGCGACGCCGCCACGATCGGCCGGCCCCGGAGGAGCGCCCGGTCGCGATTCGCCCACATCGCGAAGCGGAGGCGCCAGAAGTCGCGGATCGCCCGCAGGATGACCGACGGCTTGGCGCCGGTCGGCGAGCCCGCCAGGCGCGGGTAGTGCGGCACCCCGACCTGGGCGACGCTCCGCCCGGCCGCGCGCAGCTTGATCAACAGCTCCGCCGAAAAGAACGCGCCCTCCGACTCGACGTGGATCCCGTCGAGCGCCTCGCGCCGGAAGACCTTGCAGGCACAGTCGACGTCGGTGACGCGCAGCCCGAAGAACAGCCGATTGGCGAGGCGGTAGGCGCGCGCATAGAGGGTCCGGACGATCGGGTCCGCTCGACGGATGCGGTACCCGACGACGACATCCGGCGCATCGGCGTCCGCGAGTCGCTCGGTCAGGCGCCCGATGTCCTCGACCCGGAACTGGCGATCGCCATCGGTGAAGGCGACGAGGTCGAAGCGCGCGGCACCGAACCCGCTGCGCAGCGCCCCGCCGTAGCCCAGGTTGGTCGGATGGTGCACCGCGCGGACGACGCCTGGATGGTGCGCCGTGAGCTCGTCGGCGATCGCCTGTGTGCGGTCGCGCGAGCCGTCGTTGACGATGATGATCTCGAACGTCTCGGCGATCGCCGGCAGGCTGTCGAGCGCCTCCTCGACCAGGCCGGCGACGTTCGCCTCCTCGTTGTGGGCGGGGAAGAAGTACGACAGTCGCGGCACCCGCGCCCCCGGCGAGCCGGCCCCGAACGTCACGATGCGACCCTCGGGCCGATCACCTGGGTGAGGCCCATCGCGCTCGAGCCGTCGAGGTAGACGAGGTCGTAGCGGCGCTCGAGCGTGGCGATCTCGAGCGGATCGAGGCGGATCACGTAGACGGGTCGCGTCGGCAGGTTCGCGTCGATCACGTCGGTGATGTCTCCCAGGTTGCGATCGAGCCGGGTCCGGTCATCGATGATATCGATGTCGGGGCGCCGATCCTGGATCAGCTGCGCATACCACAGCGGGGTCGAGTAGCTCCACCAGCTCACGATGACGGCGTCCGGCGCCATGCGCAGGAGCACGCGATCGACCCACTGCTCGGCGCCGGTGTCACGGCTGCGGTCGATCACGCGATAGCGAGCCGGCACGTCGACGGCGGTCGGGATCAGCACGGCGACGGCCAGGACGACGGCCATGATCGGATCAGGGTGGCGACGACCTTCGCCCAGGTTGCGCCCGACCATCGTCGCGAGGCCGGCGACGAGCATCGCCAGCCAGGTCCAGGCGATGAGCAGCGGCACGAGGTAGTAGCGCTCGATGTCGGCGTTGTCGTACGACGCGGCGAAGAAGCACGTGATGGCGACCGTGGTCGCGCTCAGCAATGCGTACCGCGGCCGCATCATCGCGGTCGCCAGGAGACCTAGCGGGAGCAGCGGGGCGATCGGTCCGAAGGCTCGGGCCGATCGACCGATCAGGTCGGCCAGCTTGCCGGGCAGGTCGCCGAACGGGTCGATGACGCTGCCCCGGAACTGCTCCGCGAGCGCCACGTACCAGAACCCGTCCCACGTCTCGGGGTGGCCGTAGACCAGCGGCGCCCGGAAGGGTCCGGCTCGCAGCGGGAGCTCGAGGAAGATGGCGACGACCGTGACCAGGAGGGCGATCGCACAGCCCGCGATGAAGCGCGGCCGGTGGATGATCGACGGCTCGACGGCGAAGACGTACAGGGCGATCGGCGGGATCAGCAGCAGGCTCAGCGAATGGTTCCCGACCGACAGCCCGAAGACGACGGCGGCGATGACCAGCGTCCGGTCCCGCCGGCCGATCTCCCAGGCCACGAGGACGCGGAACAGGATCGCGGTCAGGGCAAGGTGGAGCGAATGCGCCTCGGCCTGCAGCCCGATGCGCCAGGCGAGCGTCGCGAAGGCCAGTCCTAGGCCAGCGGCGACGCCGATCACCGCGGATCGGCCCAGCACCCGCACGAGGTCCGCTGTGACGGCGGCGGCGACCGCCACGCACAGCCCCGAGAAGATGTTCATGCGCAGCGCCGGCTCTCCGAACGGCGCGAGGACGAGGTTGGCGAGCCAGCCCAGCAGGACGTAGGTCGGGTAGCCGGTCGGATGGGCCGTGCCCAGCAGCGGAGCCACGGTCTGCAGCTCGGCGGTGTCCCAGAAGCCGACCCCCGGCAGCATCGCGATGCGAGTGGCGACGAGCGCGGCGACGCCGACTGCGACCGGCCCCAGCCAGTGAGCGTGGTCCCGGATCACCACGTGAGCAGCCGGCTCCAGATGACGCCCCACAGGTTGATCGCCATCGATGCGACGATCAGGCCGATCGCCAGCGGGAGGGCCGCGCGGGCCCATCGACCTCGGGCGGCGCCACGCACCGCGTCGGGGGTCGCGATGCGGTCGATCCCGATCGCCACCAGCACCAGCGCGAAGGGCACGACATCGTTGCTGAAGCGGTAGCCGAACTGGACCCAGCCCTGGCTGAAGTGCATGAGGTTCGCGATCGACACGAGCACGATCGCCAGCGTCGCCCCGAGCACGATCCGCCGGCGGCGATCGGTGCGGAACGACGCGGCGGCGAGCAGGAACGCCGGGCTCGTGAGCAGCGCGCTCATCCCGATGTCGCGCGGGACGGCGAGCGGGCACGTGACGTCGAAGAGGCCGCGGGTCGCCCCGGGGTCCGTGCACAACGGGCGGTCCATCATCCCGAGCGTATCGCGCAAGCGGTCCGGCGCGATCTCGGGGGCGCCAAGTAGCATGATCCCGAGGTTCTGCGGGATGTAGCGCGGGTCCTCGGCCGCCCAGTCGACGTGGTAGCCGAGCGCCACGTACGCCCGCGCCTCGAGCTGGTAGAGGTGGTCGTAGGCCGGATGGAAGACGTGCCCGGTCGTGGCGACGTTGTAGGCCAGCAACAGCCCGACCGGGATCGCCGCCCCGAGACCGGCCGACCAGCCGCGGCGCCGCACGTTGCCGCCCGGCCCGACGAGGGCGAAGAACGGCGCCGCGAGGATCACCGTCAGCCGGGCAGTGGACGCCAGGCCGAACAGGATCCCGATCGCGAAGGCTCGCGGATCCGGCGCGAAGCGTCGGTGCGGCCGGCCGGGGTCAGCCGGCGGGTCCGTGGCCGAAATGGCCCCACGCGGATCGGCCGTGCCATCGTCAGGGTCCGCCCCGACCGCGAGACCGACCGCGAGCATCGTCAACCCCACCGCGACGATGTGCGCCTGGTACCAGGTCGTCGCGTTCTGGGCCGCGTACCAAAACACCGTCCCGAAGGCGAAGAACACCGTGGTGGCGAACCGCGCGAGCAGCCCGACCCGCAATCGCCCGATCATCCACCAGCAGATCGCGACGTCGATCGCGGCGAGGACCGTGAAGATCGTCTGGTCGTCGGTGTGGATCCCGTAGAGCGCGACGAACGGCACCAGCAGCACCGCCGGCAGGGGCGGGAACGGGATCAGGCCGCGCGGCACGCCGCCGATCGGGGCGACCGGCAGGACATCCTGGAAATACCAGTTGCCGTAGCCGTCGGGCCCGGAGCCGACGGGGTAGCGGATCGCGGCCTGACCCTCGAGGAACGCCGCGGCCTGCCAGACGAAGTGATCGTAGAACCGGTCGGTGTGCGTGGCGAGGTACACGCCCAGCGCGACGACCGCGATGCCGACCCCGATCGCGATCGCCAGCGGGCGCGTCACGGTGACGGTCGGCGCCACGTCAAACCGGTCGCGTGCGGGGTTGGTGCGGCTGCCCTGTGCTACGCTCGGACCACCTTCCCGCTCGCTAGGAGCCCATCTCCCCGGTGACTGGCCCCTCTCCCGGCGCAGACGAGCGAGGCATGGGAACGCCGCCTCGGTCGACCGGGACGCAGGGGGCCGTCGGCGCGATCCTGATCGTCCTCGCCCTCGGATTCGCCCTTCGTCTCATCCTTTTATACCTGCTCCCGGGCTCGGGGTTCGGCGCGGACCTCGCGTCGTTCCGCTACTGGGCGAGCAATCTCGCCGATGAGGGCCTCTACGGCTTCTACGGGCGGGACTTCTTCCACGACTACACGCCCGGCTACCTCTACGTCCTGTGGCTCGTCGGCGTCGTCGGCCACGCGCTCGGCGGTGTCGGTGACCTGATCAAGATCCCGCCGATGCTCGCCGACCTCGCGGTCGGCTACCTCGTGTGGTCGATGATCCGCGAGCTCGGCGCGCGCGACCGGCTGGCGCTGCTCGGTGCGGCGGTCGTGATGGTCAGCCCGATCTTCTGGTTCGACAACGTCGTGTGGGGCCAGGTCGACTCGTTCGGGCTGGTCTTCCTGCTGCTCGGCCTGCGCGAGCTGTGGCGCGACCACCCCGAGCGGTCGGCGGTGTTCACGGTGATCGCCGCGGTCATCAAGCCGCAGCTCGGAATCCTGATCCCGATCGTGGCGATCGTCACGATCCGTCGGGCGCTGGCGCCGGTCGATCGCGAGGACGCCGGCGCGGCCGATGGAGCCGACCGTGCCGGCGCGGGGATCCTGGACCGGGTACGGGCCTGGGAGCGACGCACCGCGTCACCGATCCGGATCGTGACGACGGGCGTCGTCGGTTTCCTCACCGCGGTCGCCCTCTGCGCGCCCTTCGGCCTGCGCGTGCTCGATGTCTCGCTGTCGCCGCCGTCGATCCAGTCGGGTCTGCTGGACCAGATCGTCGTGGCCGGCGCGGGATATCCGTACCTGACTGTTAACGCCTACAACGGCTGGGCGCTCGTACCGAGTGACCTAGGCAACAGCCTCGCCACGAGCGGCCAGTGGGTCTGCGACGCCGTGATGTCCGACGCGAGCCGCTGCGGGGCCGGGATCGCCCAGTTCGGCGCGGTCCCCGCGATCGCCGTGGGCACCGTGCTCCTCCTGGTCGTGCTCGCGACGGTGCTCTGGGCCGTCTGGCGCCGACCGGACCGGCTGACGATCCTCGTCGCACTCACGGTCGCGGCGCTGGCGTTCTTCGCGGCGCCGACCCGGGTCCACGAGCGCTACGGCTTCCCATTCTTCGCGCTCGGCGCGATCCTGCTGGCGGTCTCGCCGCGCTGGCGCGTCGCCTACCTGCTCCTCACGATCGCGACCTTCGCGAACATGTACGTGGTCCTGACGACGCTTTACCCGCCCGACGACCCGGCGACGAACCCCGTCCGCGACTGGCTGGCGATCGGCGACCTCCTCCGGTCGCAGCTCGGGGTCACGATCGTCGCGCTCCTGCACACGGCGACCGCGGTGTGGGCCTGGGTCCAGCTGCGTCCCGCGGCCCTTGCGCGGCTCGGATCGGAGGTCGCCAACGCGGGCCTGCCGGCGCCGCCCGTGGCGCCGAGACGGGCCGTGCTGCCGGTGCCCGCTGACGGCCCCTGTGCCCGGCGGCGCCGTGTCGGGCGGCAGCGTCGCGCCCGCGCTCGCCGCTGCCGCGCCCGCTGCGGTGGCGATGCCCACCTGGTCGGATCGACCGCCCTTCGACCTGGCCGGTGCCGGTACCTGGATCCGCGATCGACTGGGCGACGCCCCGTATCGCGCGGATCGCAGCCGGACGCTGGCCGGCGAGGGTGGCGGTCGTCTCGACCGCCTGGACGTCTGGCTGCTGGTCGTCGTGATCCTGGCCACGTTCGGCATGCGGCTCTTCCGGCTCGCGGAGCCGTACCAGATGCAGTTCGACGAGGTCTACCACGCTCGCACTGCGACGGAGTTCCTCCAGGACTGGCGCTACGGCGAGTCGCACAACATCTACGAATGGACCCACCCGCATCTCGCCAAGTACGCCATGGCCGGCGGGCTGGTCCTGTGGGGCGAGGACCACGTCGAGGCGACCAGCGATCTCGGCGAGCCGGTGCGCGCCGCGGTCATCGAGCCTCGTCGCTTCGACCCGTCAAGCGGCCGCGCCGGTGAGCGCGTCCATGTCGCGACGGCGAGCGGGATCCACACGCTCGACCTGCGGACCCGGGGCACGGTCGCCCGCATCGACGCACCCGGGACGTCGGCGCTTGCCATCGATACCACCGGCTCCCGGTTGATCATCGGCAAGGACGATGGCTCGATCTCCACCCTCGAGCTCGACCTGATCGGCGCCGACGGCCCAGGTGTCCAACCGGAACCGATCGCCCTGAGCTCAGTCGATGGCGCGGTCACGCATCTCCTCGTCGCCGACGACGGCACGACGATCATCGCCGCGTCGACCGACGGGCTCGTCAGCTCGATCGACGCGACGACCGGCCAGGTCCGCGGCTCGTCCGAGCTCGACGCCGTCGATCTCTCGAACGCCGGCAGCGGACCGGTGCTCCAGGCGGACCCCTCGGCGATCGAGGATCCGACGGCCCTGGCCTCGACGCTCGCCGAGCTGATCGGCGGCGAGCAGATCGACTACGAGTCGCGGCTGGCCGCGGCGTCCCCCGGTGCGTCGGCCATCCTCGGCAGCCCGGGGAGCGGCGACACCCGCAAGGGCGTGGAGGCGGCGATCGCCGACGGCCGACTGGCCGGCGTCGAGATCGTCGACCGCGCGAGGGTCGCTGTGGCGACCAAGGACGGGATCACGTTCCTCGACCCGTCGACCGCGAACGAGAGCAGCGCGATCTCCATCGCCGGTGGCGTCCACGGGATGACGCTCGTCACCAACATCGACGCGACCAAGCTGTACGTCACCGCAGGCACCGACGACAAGCCGATCTACGAGGCGATCCAGGTGGGCGGCGACGAGGCGGCCGATGGGCCGATCGAGAAGGGCAGCGACCCGCTGCCCGCGCCCGCCACCCGCATCGCCTACGACGGGGCAAGCCAGCAGGTGCACGTCCTGGGCCGCACGCCTGACAGGAACGGCTGGACCGTCTACGTGATCGAGCCACACGCCGACCCTGGCGCCGTGTATGCCGACGCCCGGCTCCCCGCGGGCATGCAGCCGGCCGCGTGGGCCATGGACGTCGAGCAGGACTACCAGAGCGACGACCGCGAGCAGCTGCTGGTCTTCGGCGCCGATGGCCAGGCCGCCTCGATCCCGGTCGGCTCGCACGCCTTCGCCTGGCGGCTGCCGGGGGTCATCGCCGGCGTCGTCATGGCCGCCTGCCTCTACCTGCTGGCACGGATCCTGTTCCGTCGGCGGAGCGTCGCGCTCGCCGCTGCGCTGTTCGTGATGGTCGATGGGATGGCCTTCGTGCAATCACGCATCGGCATGAACGACGCCTACGTCGGCATGTTCATCGTCGCGGCCTACACGATCTTCGCCGCGCTGTGGACCGGCTGGTGGCGCGGTCGTGCCGCATTCTGGCTCGGCCTCCCGATGGTCGGCGCGCTGCTCGGGCTCGGGCTCGCCTCGAAGTGGGTGGCGGCCTACGCCATCGGCGCGCTCGCGATCCTCCTGCTCGTGCGCAGTGCGCTCGGACGGGTGGTCGTGATCCTCGGGATGATCGCGCTGACCGCGGTGCTCGGGCACATCGCGATCGCGGTACCCGCCGGGCAGGGCGCGGGCAACATCCCGTTCCTCGCCATCATGATCGGGCTGACGCTGCTCGCGGTCGTGACCGCGATCTTCCATCCGGTGGCGTGGACGGACGAGGAGATGTGGCTCGCGCTCGCGGCCCCGACGGCCCTCGGGGCACTCATCTTCTTCGGCGCCCTCACGCTGGGCCGCCTCGACACCTCGTACGTGCTCGGCCCCGTGTCGGTCACGCCGCTGCTCGCCGCGATCGCCGCGGCACTCGGCTCGGTCGCCGTGTATGCCTCGTTCCGGATCGGGGCGGCGCTCGGCTACGGACCGTTGGCCGCCCCGCCCCGACCGGGCAGCCCGGCTCGCGCCCTGGAGCCGCCGGCGCGCGCGCCCGATGGTTGGCTGCGACCTGGCTGGGCGTTCGGGCTGCCGCTCGTGTGGGCGACGGTGAGCCTGATCGCGATCCCGCTCGTGATCTACGTCGCGAGCTACCTGCCGTGGGCCGCGATCGAGAACCACCAGCTCTGGGATGGCTACCCAGTCGGACATACCGGCCAGACGCTCGCCCAGCTCACCGTGGCGATGTACGACTACCACAACTTCCTGACATCCCCGCACCCGGCCTCCTCGCCGTGGTGGGCGTGGCCGTTCGACCTCAAGCCGGTGTGGTTCTACCAGGACGGGTTCGCGGGGGCGACCAGCGCGGCGGTCTACGACGCCGGCAACATCGTGGTCTGGTGGTTCGGGATCGCCGGGCTCGTGTTCACCGCGATCATGGCCTTCCGGCGGCGGAGCCTGGCCCTCGCGCTGATCGCGATCGGCTTCGCGGCGCAATGGGTGCCCTGGGCGCGGATCGACCGCGCCGCGTTCCAGTACCACTACTACACGGCGCTGCCGTTCGTGATCCTCGCGCTGGCGTACCTTGCGGCCGAGCTGTGGCACGGCGCGTCGCGGCGCACCTGGGCCCTCGCCCGGATCGCCGGCGCGCTGGCCGTCATGGCACCGGCATTGCTCTGGCTGTTCTCGCGGCCGCTGTGCGGCCTGGTGGGCGTCACGATCGTCAATCCGGGCTCCCAGGCGTGCCCGGCGGTCATCCCGGAGTTCGTCCTCACGCTCCGGACCCTGGCGCTGCTCCTGGTGGTTGCCGCGTCGGCGTACATCCTGGGTCGTGGGTTCTGGAACCTGGGACGGGCGGCTGACGACGGCGACCCGGCGGCTCCGTCGGCGACGACGCTCCGCGACCTGGCGATCAGCGGGGTGGGGATCGCGCTGGCCTTCGTCGTCGCCTCGATCCTGCCGGACTTCCGGTTGCTCGCCTGGCAGCGGATCCCGGTCGAGCCGATCGCGCTGCTTGCCCTGTTGCCGCTCGCCTACCTCGCGGGCCAGGTGCTCGCCGCCCGGGACGCCCGCCGGTTCGTGATCGGGCTCGGCGTCGCGTCGGTCGCCTGGTTCCTCATCTGGTACCCGAACATCGCCGCGCTGCCGTTGCCATCCACGGTCGTCAACGCGTACCAGGGATTCATCCCGACCTACCTCTACGCGTTCCAGTTCCCGGTGAACACCGCGGCTCGGCCGGACACGACGCTCGCGAGCCCAGTCTTCGCGGCGCTCTTGATCGCGATCACCGCGACCTGCCTGGTCGTCGCCTATTCCGCCTCGACGTGGCGACTGGCGCTCGCCGAGTCGCGGGCGAGCGCGGGTTCCGGGAGCGGTTCCGGCGGCTCGGACGACGCCGCCGGCTCGGACGCCTCGCCCGAGGGCCTGGCACGCAGCGGCGGGGGCGCCTGAGGCACCTCCGCCCGGAAGCCTTCCGGCAGCGTCCCCGTCGCGGCCAGCCGCCGGATCACGAAGCCGTAGTAATCCTCGACCTTGGCCGTGACGCGGGGCCACGAGAACTCCTCGGCGCGCGCCTGCCCGGCGGCACCCATCTGCTCGCGCAGCGCCGGGTCGCGCAGCAACCGGTCGATCGCGATCGCGAGCTCGCGTGGTTCGCGCGGCGGGACGAGCAGTCCCTCGCGGCCGCGACGCACGACGCCCTTGTAGCCGTGGATGTCCGAGGCGACGATCGGCGTACCAGCGGCCATCGCCTCCAGCAGCACGATCCCGAACAATTCCCCACCCGTCGCCGGGGACGCGTAGACGTCCGCGGTCTTGTAGAGCTGCGCCTTCTCGGTGTCGGAGACGCGCCCGAGGAATTCGACGCCCTGCAGGCCCCGCGTGGCGACGTAGCGCCGCGCCTCGCGTTCCTGCGGGCCGCTGCCGACGATCAGCAGCCGGGAGCCCGACCCCGTCTTGCGCAGGATCCGGTGCGCCTTCAGGAGATCGAGCAGGCCCTTGCGCGGCTCGTGGCGGCCGACGAACAGCACGTTCGGCGTGCCGTCCTGCCAGCGCGCGATCGGAACGGCGTTCGCGAACCGCCCGACGTCGACGCCGTTGGGGATGACCTTGTAGTCGCCCGGGAAGAAGCGATCGATGAAATGGCGTGCCGCGGCGCTGACCGCGATCCGGCCGTGGAGTCGCGTGGCGTGACCGCGCAGGGCGCGACTGCCGAACTCATACGACGGCGAGAAGCCCGCGTAGGCGTGGAACGTCGCGATGTTGACGCTGGTCGACAGGCGCAGGAGGAACAGCGACAGGAACGGCACGAACGGCTCGTGGAAATGGAGGATGTCGAACCGCTCGCGATCGAGCATGTCGCCGATCTGGCCCAGGTAGCGCGGCGAGAACGTGAGCGTCCCGACCGACGCGTTGATCGGGACCGACACCCCGACGCCGAGCCGGATGATGTCGCCCTCCGACGCGCGCTGCGGTCCGTGGCTCGCGGTGAGGATGCGGACGTCGTGGCCACGCTGGCGCAGGCCCTGGTACAGGAACGAGACGTGCTGGGCGACCCCGCCACTGGCCGGGTAGATGTACGGGCAGACCAGGCCGATCTTCATGGTCGGTCGGTCTCACGAGGAGCCGCGCCGCCGGCTTTCGGATCGAACAGCGGCGGTCGGGCGCGCCCGCCCGGATAGCCGTGGTCGCGACCCGTGCCGTCGCGACGCACGCGGCCCGCCACCTCGTCGCGCATATCGCGGGCGCGCTTGCGGAGCTGCTGGCCGAACACCCCGAACTGCCCGGTCGCGCCGTGGAACGAGCCACCGTGCTCGGTCGTGCCGGCGGCGATCGCCGCGCGCAACTCGTCGGCGGTGCGGCCACGGAACGTGGTCCAGCCCGTGCCGACGGCCTCGAGCGCGTGCGCGTCGCTGTTGCCGATATGCGCGAGGTGCTGCTGATCGGCGAAGCGCACGACACGATCGTGCCACGGTCGGCCGAGCGCCGTCGGGTTGAACGTCTCCAGCGCGTCGGGCCGGACGGCCTCGTCCGGGTCGTCCAGCAGGCGTCGCAGCACCCAACCCTGGGCGCACAGCGGGTAGGGCACCAGCGGATGGGCGGGGATCGCGACACCGCCCGCCTCGTGGACGTCAGCGATCGTCCGCCCGAGCGATCGGTATGGCCGGATCGGCCGCTCGATCCACAGCGCGAGCAGGTGCCCGCCGAGCGTCGTGACCTCCTCCCCGACGACGACCTCGATCGGCAGCCCGCGGTCGCGGGCGATCGACCGTCCCGCAAGCGCAGCATCGACCCGCTCGTGGTCGGTGATCGCGATCACGTCGAGGTCGTCGATCCCGGCTGCGTGCTCGATGACCGCCACGACGTCGGCGATGCCATCGGACGCCGTCGTGTGGATATGGAGGTCGGCGCGCCCGTCACGCTCGGTCATGCGGCCCGCTCCACCGTTGGCTCCTCGATCCGCTCGGGCGCCGCCGCCTCGAGGTCCGGCCAGATCGGGAAGAACACCGCCCACCATTGCTCCGGCGCGCGCTCGATGACCCGCTCGAACGCCCGCGCGATGCGGTCCGTGGTCAGCGTCGCCTTCTCGCGGCGCGAGCCATCGGCCGGGACATCGACGCGCTCGACGCCACCGACGTAGCGGCCGCGGACCGGGGAGCGGCGCACGGCCGCCACGAACAGCGGCGCGCCGGTCTCGATGCCGAGCAGGGCGGGTCCGAGCGGCAGTCTGGCCGGTGCCCCGAACAGCTCCGTCAGCGTGCCGCCACCGGTCAGGTCGCGATCCCCGACGAGTCCGACGCTCGTCCCGTCGCGCAACGCGGCGGTGAGCTCGCGGCGGGCCTCGCGGACACCCACGATCCGTATGCCGACCGCCCCACGGGTCCGGACGAACCAGTCCTGGAGGTCCGGGTCGGTGAGCGTCTCCATCGGCGCCACGGCGCCGCCGACGCGGACGGCGAGGAACAGTGCAGGCAGCTCGATCGCGCCGAAATGTAGCCCGACGAAGATCGATGGCCGACCGGGCGTGAACGCGTCGGCGATGCCGTCCGGGCTCTCGATCTCGATCCGTTCCTCGAGGTCCTGGGGCCGGAGACCGGGCGTCCGCGCGACCTCGAGGTAGTAGCGCGCCGCATGCCGGTAGGCGAGCCGAACCAGGCGCTCGAGCGCCCGCGAGTCGTGCGCGGCGGCGCGCGCCAGCGGCGTCCCGCGGTCGTGCTCCGCCAGCCAGGTCGCGACGCGCTGCAGGTTGCGCCTGGCCTGTGCCGCGCGCCGGGGCGTGGTCCGGTACCAGACGTCGCCCGCGAATTCGGCCGCCCCGACCAGCGCCCCCTCGGGCAGGCGGCAGGCGAGCCATGACAACGCCGCAAGGGTCCGCGCGCGCCAGCCGCCCCCGCCCCGACCCGCGCGCGTCCTGCCGCTCATCGGATCATCGTCAGGCGAACTCGCGTGCCGGTCCCGGATCGGGCGTGCCGGCCTGCATCAGCCCGGCGCGTCGCTCGAGATCGGCGGCCTCCTCGGCGGTCGCCGGCCACATCGGCTTGAAGCTGTACCACTGGTCGGGGGCGGCCGCGATGGTGGCGGCGAGGGCGTCGGCCATCGCCTGCGTCACGCGCTGCAGCTCGGCCGGGTCGGACGAGGCGACGTCGATCGGGGCCGGCCACGACACGTGGAACGTGTCATCTGGCTGGCGGCGGATGGTGATCGGCAGGATCCGCGACCCGGACTTGGCGGCGAGCGTCGCCGGGCCGGCCGGCAGGGCCGTCCACGCGCCGAAGAAGCGCACCGGGATCCCGTCCGAGCGGTAGCCCCAGTCGACCAGCAGTCCGAGCATCTCCCGCCGGCGCAGGACCCCGAAGATCTCGCGCAGGTTGCGCCAGGCGATGATCTTGACGCCCCACGACTCGCGCTGGCGGCGGAGGATCTCGAAGATCTCCGGGAACGACGAGTCGTCGGCCACGACGCTGATCGGCATGTCGTGGTGGGCGATCGCGGCGGCGACCGCCTCGTTGTTCCCGACGTGTCCCACCGCCATGATCAGGCCGCCGCCGTTGGGGGCCTCGCGCCAGATCCGCTTGACCTCATCGGCGTCCAGATCCGGCACCCGCGCGATGAGCTCCTCGGGCGGGCGCGACGGGAGCCGCATCAGCTCGACCAGGTAGCGCCCGTAGCCGCCGTAGGCCCGCAGCGCCTCCGCCCGGACTCGCGGGTGGTCGGGCGGCAACCCGAGGACGTGCCCGAAGTTGCGGTTCGACCAGCGCCGCTTCGTCGGCCAGGCGAGGTACGACAGCTGCGAGAACCAGCCGATGACCGCAGCGGCCGGCTTCGGCGGCAGGTTGGCGAGCAGCCACGACATCGTTCGATAGGCGGCCACGGCCACCCGCTCGACGATCCGCGGGCTGGAGCCGCCGCGACGATGCGGCGCCTCGAGCCGTCGCTCCGCGGCCTTCGAGGCCGCCCTGGTTGGTCGTCGGCGGTCACCGTGCGGCGTTCATCCTCGGGCCAATGGCGTCGCAGAGCTCCGCCTTGGACCTCGGAGAGCGAACAGCATCACCCGCTGGGCACTTGGCCGCCTGCGGCCCGCCAGCTTGCGAAGCTTGCGGACGGCGGGCTCCTCGGTGCCGACGAGCGTCTCCGAGTCGTCGCCCCGGATGAACGCCTCGACGCGCTCGCGCCCGACGTCGTCGGGGATCTGCCTCGGCGGGCTCTTCATGAAGTACGCCGACGGCGCGACCAGCGTGCCCTTGAGACCGCGGTCGAGGCCGAGCTTGAGGCAGCGGATCGCGTCGGTGATGACGCCCGCCGAGTTGGGCGAATCCCAGACCTCGAGCTTGAGCTCGGCGTTGAGCGGCACGTCGCCGAACGTCGTGCCCTCCATCCGGATGTAGCACCACTTGCGGTCGAGCAGCCACGGCACGTGGTCGGACGGCCCGACGTGGACGTCGTCGGGATCGAGCTCGTAGTCGAGCATGCTCGTGACGGCGTTGGTCTTCGAGATCTTCTTCGACTCGAGCCGCTCGCGCTCGAGCATGTTGAGGAAGTCGGTATTGCCACCGAAGTTCAGCTGGTAGGTCCGGTCGAGGCGGACGCCGCGGTCCATGAACAGCCGCGTCAGGACGCGATGGCTGATCGTGGCTCCGACCTGGCTCTTGATGTCGTCGCCGATGAGCGGCAGGCCTTCCTCGGCGAACCGTCGCTGCCAGTACGGCTCACGGCCGATGAACACCGGGATCGCGTTGACGAACGCGACGCCGGCCCGGAGCGCCTGCTCGGCGTACCACTTGGTCGCCTCCTCGCTGCCGACCGGGAGGTACGAGACCATCACGTCGATCTCGCGCTCGCGCAGGATGCCGACGATGTCCGCTGTCGGTCCCGGCGCCTTCTGGATGATCTCGCTCAGGTACTTGCCGAGACCGTCGTGCGTCATGCCGCGCTCGACCGTGACGCCGAGCTTCCCGACCTGGTGGAAGACGTACGTGTTGTTGGGCTTCGTGTAGATCGCCTCGCCGAGGTCCTTGCCGACCTTGTTCTTGTCGATGTCGAACGCGGCGACGAACTCGATATCGCGGACGTGGTAGCCACCGAGGTCGACGTGCATCAGGCCGGGGATGAAATCGTCGACCGATGCGTTCTCGTAGTAGTACCGGCCCTGGACGAGGCTGCTCGCGCAGTTGCCGACGCCGACGATCGCGACACGGACCTTGCCGTCACCGCGACGTCCAGCTCCGGCCCAGGTGTTGCTGGGGCTCGTGCCGTTCTTGCCGTTGCCGTTCTTGCTCACGAGGGCTCCTGTTCGCTCGACCGACCCAGGGTCGGCGTGGTGGATTGGCTGCGGACGTGGAGGATCCGCTGGATCGCGGTGATGGTCGCCCCGACCGCGATGAGGCCGAGGGTGAATTCGAGGGCCTTGATCTCCGGCGCATTCGTCAGGATCAGGCCGATCGACAGGAGGACCAGGCGGACTTCGCGGGGCATGATCCCAATGGCGGCCATGCCGGTGCCCTGCGTGAAGCCAAGGCCCTCGGACTTCGCGCGGATGTAGCTGACCATGAACGAGGCGCCCATGGCGGCCGCTGCGAGCACTGGGACGCGCGAATGGCCCTCGATGATGGCGCCGAGCACGATGCCCAGGTAGACGATCGATTTACCCGCACGGTCGAACACCGAGTCCAGGAACGCCCCGAATCGGCTGACCCGCCCGGTGGCCCTGGCGAGCGTGCCGTCGAACATGTCGAAGATGCCGCCGACCAGCACGATGACGCCGCCGAGACTCCAGTGCTGGAGACCGATCACTGCCGCGCCGATCACGGTGATCCCGAAACCGATCAGGGTGAGGGCGTCGGGCGTGAGGCCGAGGCGGCCCAGGGCCAGGGCGATCGGCTCGAAGACTGCCTTGACCCGGTCGCGTGCCTGGTTGGTGATCGTCAACTCGCGATCCCCAGGATCGCGCGCTCCCGCGCGGCCACCTCGCCGAAGGCCTCGGGTCGCAGGGTGCAGATCGTCTCCCGCCCGACCCGCCGGGTATCGACCAGCCCGGCCACGCGGAGTCGCTTCAGGTGATGGCTGACCAGCGGCTGGGAGAGCCCGACGTGGGCGATCAGCTCGGCGATGCTCGCCTCGCTCTCCGCCAGTCGACGGACGATCCGCAGGCGGTTGACGTCGGCTAGCGCCTTGTGGAACGCGCGCAGCTCGCGCAGCTCTTCGGGCTGGAGGACGATCGACGCGATCGTGGAACGGAAGCGAGCGGGGGTCGGCACGAAGGGGCGGGGACTCCGGCGGGGGGACGACGCGTCGCATCAACGACGGTTGATATCAACGGGCGTTGATGCTATTGCCGATCACCGGGGGTCGTCAAGCCCGGCGCTGATCGAGTCGCTGGCTCGGCCACGTCTACACTCGACCGCGATGGGTCGCCGATCCGCGCTCGCGCTGCTCGCGGTGTTCGGCGTCGGCG
The DNA here is from genome assembly GCA_963788235.1 of uncultured Chloroflexia bacterium. Taxonomy (GTDB): domain Bacteria; phylum Chloroflexota; class Limnocylindria; order Limnocylindrales; family CSP1-4; genus SPCO01. Next base: position 1,051,333 of record CAWBFV010000008.1, read on the forward strand.
TGTTCCTGGCGGGTCTCGAGCTGATGATCACCGCGGTCGCGCTGCCGTCGATCCTGGCCGACCTGGTCGCGCCGAACGGCACGTCGGCCTGGGTCGAGCTGCGCAAGGCGAGCTGGATCATCAACGGGTACCTGCTCGTGTACATCCTCACGATGCCGCTGGCCGGCCGGCTCGCCGACCTGTGGGGCGCCCGCCGGCTGTTCCTTGCGGCCCTCGGCGTCTTCATGCTGGGATCGGTGCTCGCCGGGTTCGCCCAGGACCTCGACCAGCTGATCGCGGCGCGCCTCATCCAGGCGATCGGCGGCGGCGTGCTGGTGCCCGTCGGGACGGCGGCCGCGGCCCACCTGTACGAAACGGCGATGCGGCCGCGTGCCCTCGGGCTCATCGGCGCGCTCACGTTCCTCGGCATGGCGGCCGGCCCGTTCCTCGGCGCCGCGATCCTCTCGTCGATCCATCCCGAGGTGCCGCTCATCGAGGCCGGGCTCGCCGATTCGATGGCCGCAGCCCTGGTCTCGCCGGCGTGGCGCTGGATCTTCTTCGCCAACGTGCCGGTCGCGCTCCTGGCGCTCGTCGTCGCCTGGGCGGTCGCGCCCGCGTGGGACACCCCACGCCGTCGTGGGAGCATCGATCTGGTCGGGGCACTCGGCTTCGCGGTCGCGCTCGCGGCCGGGCTCGTCGCGCTGACGCTGATCGGGGCGCAGGCAGGGCCGGCAGGTGGGACATCACCCGCGCTGGTGTCCGCGGTCCTCGCGGCGACCGCCGTCGTGGCGACGCTGTTCGCGATCGTCCACGCGGTCCGCCGGACCGACCCGTTCCTCGACGTCCGGCTCTTCCGGTCGCGGGCCTTCTCGGCCGCCGCCGTGGTCTCGGCGCTGACCGGCTACGCGTTCGCCACAGCGATCATCGGCGGCGCGGTGTTCGTGGACCGGGTCCTCTACGGCGGTCCCGACGAACAGCGCCTGGCGCTCGGCTCGCTGGCCGGGGCGACGGCCGTCGGGGCGTTGCTCTCCGGCTTCGCGGTGCGCATCGCCACGTACCGCGTCGTGACGCTCGTGGGACTCGCGCTCAGCGTCGTCGGGCTCGCGCTGATGTCGCGCTGGACACCCGGCCACGTCGATCGCGGCGGTGGGCCTGTCGCTCGGGCTCTTCGGGATCGGGTTCGGACTCTCGGTCACGCCACGCTCGACCGCCGCCGTGGAAGCCGCCGGCCGCGCGGCGTTCGGCGCGGCGTCGTCGGTCGTGACGGTCGCCCGGATGCTCGGCATGGCGGTCGGGCTCGCGGTCCTCACCGCGTACGGCTCGACGACCATCGATCGGCTGTCGACCGAGGTCTATGCGACCCCGGACGCCTACCTGGCCTACATCCCGGAGACGCTGCGCGATCGACCGCTGAAGGACCCGCTCGTCGTCGAGGCGCTCGAATCCTGGGCGTCGCGGGAGGCCGCCTCGATCATGGTCGGGCTGTTCGTGGTCGCCGCGGTCGTGACGGTTGCCGCGGCCATCCCGACGCTGGCGATGGGTGGTGGCGGGGCTCGGCGTGCCGAGCGGGCCACGCGTATGCTTCCGGCCGATGGCGCTGCGGACCCCGGCCTCATCCTCTGACCGGCCGACCGGTCGCATCGGCGAGCCCGTCGCGAGCCGTCGCTCCCCCGCGTCCTCCGCGGGGCCGGGCACGATCAGCGTGGCGTGCATCGTCGACGGCAAGCTCCAGGAGACCGAGGGCGACGACGCGATCCGCAATCTCAAGACGTGGTTGAAGCGTCCGGAAGCGTCGGTCTGGGTCGACCTCGCCGGGCCGTCACCGAGCCAGGTCGAGGAGGTCGGCAAGGTGCTGGGCCTCCACCCGTTGATCGTCGAGGACGTCCTCGAGGGGAACCAGCGCGCAAAGATCGAGACCACCGACGGGCTCGTCCACATCGTGCTGTTCGCGCTCGATCGCAGCGAGCACATCGCCGTCAACGAGATCGACCTCGTGCTCGGCACGGGCTACTTGCTCACCGTCCACGATCGTGCCTGGGAGCCGCGCCACTCGCACCACCTGCGTGACGGCCTCGAGGGGATCCTGGCTCGCGGGCCGGACCACCTGCTCTGGGCGATCAGCGACGACATCGTGGATGGCTATTTCCCCTACGCCGATCGGCTCGGCGACGCGATCGATGCGGTGCAGGATGCGGTCATCGCCAGGGCGACCCCGGACACGCTCGAGGAGCTATTCAGCCTCAAGCGCGAGCTGATCCAGGTCAGGCGCGCCTCCAGTCCGACGCGGGAGGTCTTCAACCAGATCACCAACCGCGATATCCCGTTGATCGACGCGGAGGAGCTCGTCTACTTCCGCGACGTCTACGACCACGTGATCCGCCTGACCGACGAGATGGACAACTACCGCGAGCTCGCGTCGTCGACGCTGGACGTGTACCTGACCCAGGTCAACAACAACCTGTCGGTGATCATGAAGCGCCTCACCGGCGTGACCGTGATCCTGGCCGGCGTCGGCGCGGTCGGCCGGGATCTTCGGGATGAGCGAGGCGAGCGCGGCCTTCGCGGGCGGGGAGTCGAGCGGGTTCTGGCTCGTCACGGTCGCGTCGGTCGCGTTGGCCACCGGGGCCGCGTTGCTGCTCCGCAAGATCGGCTGGATCTGGAGCCGTCGAGCGATAAGGCGGACTAGCCGCAGACGACGGGTCGTGCCTTCGGGTGGGCGGCAGCGTGATCGGCCTTGGCCGAGGAGACGAACGCGCGAGCACCTGCGTCTTGGGCCCCGGTGGCGCACCGGGTGGCGGCCGGGGACCCTCCGACGTCTGCAGCCACAGCTCCTCCGCGGTGGCGGCCGCGGGCCGGTCCAGGCCCTTGTCGTAGGGAACGTGGCGGAACACGTCGGTGATCTGGTACCTGAAGACCTTGTCGTCGCTCGTCCAGACCTCGACCGTCAGCCCGCGCTGGCCCTTCGCCTTCGTCCGCAGCAGGGGCAGGAACATGCCGTCGCGCGCGTGGGCGTAGAGGTAGGTCGCCTTCCCGAAGCCCGGCTGCGAGAGCGCGTCAAGGTACATCGCGACGTTGCAGTACGGGTAGCCGTTATTGCCCTCGACGATCGGCAGGTCGATCCCGAGCTTCGCCACGCGCACCCGGGTCGCCACGCGATCCGCGGGCGGCGGCGGTGTCGGGGACGTGGTCGGCTCCGGCGTGGCCGTCCCGATCGGCGGGAGCGTGATCCGTGGCGCAGGGGTCGCGATGCCGCCGATCGACGCGTCCGGTGTGGGCGTCGCGGGCCCGGCTTGCACCGGCACCGAATAGGTCAGAAGGCCCGCCGACAGGATCGTGACGCCGAAGGCGGTCAGGACGGCCGGGAGCACGCGCGTGCGGATCTGTTCGGTCGGGCCGGCCATCGGAGCGGCATCGTAGCGTGGCATCCCGCGACGCGCCGCCGGCCATCGGTACTGGTACGCTCCGCGCCGATATGTGGCCCCGCCTGTCGATCCTCGCCGGCCTGATGGCCGGCATCGCGGCAGCGGCCCTGGTCATCGGGGGGATCCTGGCGTTCGCCCCGGAGCCGGGCGCCGCCGTGACGCCGCCGCCCCAGCCATCGGCCTCGCTCACGGTGCTGCCATCGCTGACGCCGTCACCGGCGGCGTCGACGAGCGCGAGCGCGTCGAGCGGTGCGAGCCCCTCGGGAAGCCCCGGCGCGAGCGCGTCCGGATCCACGGCGCAGTTCCACGTCGGCGAGACGGCGCCGGCGCTCGTGGTGCCCAAGGTCGGCGGGGGGACGATCGACCTCGCGACCCTGCGCGGCAAGCCGATCTGGATCAACTTCATGGGCACGTACTGCCCGCCGTGCGTCGACGAGTTCCCGTTGATGAATGGCTACGCCACCCGCTATGCGAATACCGGTCTGGTCGTGATCGCCGTGGACGTGAAGGAGGACGAGGGAACCGTCGCCGCGTTCGTCGAGCAGCTCAACACCACGTTCCCGCTCGGCCTCGACGCCGACGGGTCGGCTGCGGCGCGTTGGGACGCGGTCGCCCTGCCGGTCCACTTCTGGATCGACAAGGACGGGGTCATCCGCAACGGCGCGCTGGGTGGCATCGGCCCCGACGTGATGGCCGCGGGTCTGCGCACGATCCTGCCGGGGGTCGAGGTCACCCCGTGACCCGGGCCGGCGAGCCGGCACGGCCGGCCCCGGCAGGCCCGATCTCCGAGGCATCCGCCGTCCAGGGCGCGGTCGACGCGCTCGTCGGTGCACGACCGCCGCTCCTGCTCGTCGTCGACTTCGACGGGACGCTCGCCGTCGGTACGCGCGACCCGGCGGCGGCGCGCATCGAACCGCTCGCCCAGCGGGCCATGCGGCGGCTCGGCGGGATCGCAACGACCCGCCCGGGTCGCGTCCACGTCGCGGTGCTGACCGGCCGGATCGTCGCGGACGTCGCAGCCCGCGTCCGGGTCGGGGGCGTGGAATACCTCGGCGACCACGGGCTGCAGCATGCCCGTCTGCCGCGCCGAGGCGCGAGCGGAGTCATTGCGCCCGGCGATCGATCCCGCCTTCGACATCCATCGCGATCCGGCCGAGACGCTCGCGGACGGCGTCGCCGACGCGCTCGGCCGGCCGTCGTGGCTGTTCGTCGAGCGCAAGGGCCCATCGGTCGCGTTCCATGTCCGCCAGGCGGATGACGTCCCGGCGGCCCGCGCCAGGGTCGTCGCGGCGGTGGCCGAGGTCGAGACGCGCCTCGGGCTGGTCCACGGTCTGGCGCACTACCGCGGTCGCTCGGTGGTCGACCTGCGACCCCGGGAGGCCGGCGGCAAGCGCGAGGCAGTCGAGCGGCTCCTCGCACACCATCGACCGGGCGCGGTCGCGGTGCTCGGTGACGAGCTGAGCGACGTCGACGCGTTCGAGGCGGTGATCGCCGCGCGATCCGCGGATCCGGGTCTTGTCGCGGTCACGGTCGCCGTCCACGGCACGAGCCGCCCGGCACCGGCCGAGCTGCTGGAACGGGCCGACCTGACGCTGGCCGGCGCACACGACGTCGGACGGCTGCTCGCGGCGCTGGCTCGTCGGTTGTGAGCTTCGCCGGCCCGCTCGCGCGCGACCGGGGTTGCTACGTGGCGATCGCCGCCGCGGCCTGCTCGACGATCCGAAGCAACGGCGTGGGGACCAGGCCGAGCAGGATCGTCAGCGCGGTCGTCGCGGCGAGCCCGCCCCAGAGCAACGCCCCGTGGGTCAGCGGCGGCGCATCGGACACCGGCTCGCGCATGAACATGTAGATCACGACCCGCAGGTAATAGAACGCGGCCGCCGCGGCATTGAGCACCGCGATCACGGCCAGGACCGTCAGCGCACCGCCGGCCTGGACCGCGGCGAGGATCACGTAGGCCTTCGCGAAGAAGCCGGCGAGCGGCGGGATGCCGGTCAGTGACAGCAGGAAGAGCGTCATCAGCCCCGCCAGCAGCGGCTCCTTGCGGAAGAGCCCCGCGAACGTGTCGAGCGACGAAGTGACCCCGGTTCGCTTCTGCAGGGCGGTCACCACCGCGAACGCGCCGAGGTTCATGAACGCATACGCGGCGCCGTAGTAGAGCAGGCCCTGCAGGCCCTCGATCCGCCCGCCGGCGAATGCGGCAAGGCCGACCAGCATGTACCCGGTGTGCGCGATCGAGCTGTACGCCAGCATCCGCTTGACGTTGTCCTGGGTGAGCGCGACCAGGTTGCCCAGCGTCATCGTCGTGGCAGCCAGCACGATCATCACCGGGAGCCAGTAGTCGGACAGCGGCCCGAGGGCCTCGACGAACAGCCGCAGGATCAGCGCGAACGCGCCGATCTTCGGGCCGACCGACAGATAGCCGGTGATCGGTGTCGGCGAGCCCTGGTAGGCGTCGGGCGTCCAGTAGTGGAACGGGACCGCCGCGATCTTGAACGCGACACCGGTCGTGAGGAAGGCGAGCCCGATCGCCAGCCCGGCCTGCAGCGGCGCTTCCCCCGCGACGATGGCGGCGAGCTGCGCGGCGATGCCCTCGTCACCGGTGATCCGCGTCGTGCCGGTGAGGCCCCATACGAACGCGATCCCGAACAGGAAGATCGCCGAGCTGAACGAGCCGAGCAGGAAGTACTTGATCGCGCCCTCGGTCGAGTAGGAGTCGGTCTTGTGGTAGCCCGCGAGCAGGTAACCCGGGAGGACCATGAGCTCCAGGCCGAGGAACAGCAGCAGCAGGTCGGACGAGCCCGCAAGCAGCATCGCGCCGGTCATGGCGAACACCAGCACGATCGCGAACTCGGCGATCGGCAGGCTGCGCGGCAGCAGGTAGTCCGGCGCGAAGACGATCGTCAGCGCGATGATCGCGATGAACAGGATGTCGAGGAACGTGGTCAGCGCGTCGACCGTGTACGAGCCGCCGAACGCGGTCGACCCGGCCCTCCCGACGACGATCGTCACGACGGCGGTCGCCGCGAGCCCGACGAGCGCCGTCCCGATCGCGGCGTCGCTCCGACCCGGTCGGACCAGGTCGACAAGGAGGACCGCCGCGGCCGTGAGCACCGCCGCGATCAGCGGGGCGATCGAATAGATGTCGGCGGACGTCAATGGGCTGCCCCGCCTTCGACCACGACGTCGGTGCCGCCCCGCGAGCTCGAGAGCGCCGCACTGACGCGCGCGACCACCAGCACGGCCACCACGATCACGGCCACGATCACGAGCTCGAACGGCACCGGGATCGGCGAGCCCACCCGCGCGGCCGCGAGCGTGTCGGTGACGCTGCCCTGGACGAGGTTGAGGAGCAATCCGGGCTGGACGCCGAACAGCACGATGAGTGTCGCCAGCGGGACGAGGGTCAGGATCTCGACCGGCGTCATGTCGAAGACGTGACCGCCGAGGCTCTCGAGGAACTGCGACACCTCGCCGAAGACCACCCGCTGGTACATCCACAGCAGGTACGCCGCCGCGAGGATCATGCAGAACGTCGCGATAGCCGCGGCCGCCGGGCTGAACAGGAACGTGCCGACGAGGCTCAGGAACTCCCCGACGAACCCGGACAGGCCCGGCAGGCCCGCCGACGCGAACACGAAGAACCCGAACGTCGCGGCCCAGACGGGGACGCGCCCGGCCAGACCGCCCATCTTGGCGATCGTCCGGTCGTGGGTCCGTTCGTAGATCACGCCGACCAGCAGGAACAGGCCGCCGGTGATCAGCCCGTGGTTGATCATCTGCAGGATCGCGCCCTGGACGCCCTGCTCGGTGAACACGAACAGCCCGAGCGTCACGAAGCCCATGTGGCTGACCGACGAATACGCCACCAGTCGTTTCAGGTCGGGCTGGACGAGCGCGACGATCGCCCCGTAGATGATCGCGATCAGCGACAGCATGATGATCGTCGGCGCGAACGTGTGGGCCGCGTCAGGGAACAGCGGGATGGCGAACCGGATGAACCCGTAGGCGCCGAGCTTGAGCATGATGCCGGCGAGGATCACCGAGCCCGCGGTCGGCGCGTCGGTGTGCGCGTCGGGCAGCCAGGTGTGGAACGGGAACATCGGGACCTTGATCGCGAAGGCGAGGAAGAACGCGATGAACGCGCCGATCTGCAACGCCGGCGCGAACCCGGTCCCTGCCGCGAAGTCGCGCAGCGTCAGGAAGTCGAACGCCCCGGCCCAGCTCCCCGTCGCCGCCTGGTAGGCGAACGCCGTCGCGAGGATGGCCACCAGCATCAGCAGCGAGCCGATCAGCGTGTACAGCACGAACTTGATCGTCGAGTAGATGCGGTTGGCGCCGCCCCAGATCCCGATGATCAGGTACATCGGGACCAGCACGATCTCCCAGAAGATGTAGAAGAGGAACAGGTCAAGGGCGAGGAACACGCCGATCATCCCGACCTCGAGGACGAGGAAGGCGATCATGAATTCCTTGACCCGCGTCTGGATCGGCGTCCATGAGGCGAGGATGCAGATCCACGTCAGGGTCGTCGTCAGGACGACCAGCGCGGCGGACAGTCCGTCGATCCCGAGCTTGTACTGGATGCCGAAGACCGGGATCCAGTCGGCCGCCTCGACGTACTGGAACTGCGGGCCGGGCCGGCCCGGCAGGTAGCCCACGAGCAGCAGCAGCGAGACGACCCACGTCGCGAGCGCGAACGTGAGCGCCGTCGGCCGGGTCCACGCGGTCGGCAGCAGCGCGACCACGATCGCCCCCACGAGCGGCAGGAACGTGACGATCGTCAGCGGGCCGAGCGACAGGTCCATCAGCCCCGGCTCCCGGCGAGCAGGAGGTACGAGCCGGCCATCACGATCAGCCCGATGGCGATCCCGAGCGCGTAGTTCTGGACGCGCCCGGTCTGGACCCGGCGCAGACCGCGACCGCTCTCGATCGCCAACCGTCCGAGGGCGTTGACGGTGCCGTCGATGACCTCGCGGTCGAACCACCACAACGCGGCCGCGACCCGCCCACCGATGACGATGAACAGCAGGTTGTTGAGGTCATCGAACCACCACTTGTTGAGCGACGCGCGGTACAGGAACGACAGCCCGGGCCGGGTCGACCACTCTCGAACGAGCTCGGGGCGCGCCGGCAGCCGCAGGCCTCCGGCGTCGATCCCGAAGAAGCGCCAGGCGAGGACCACGCCGATCGCGGCCACCGCGACGCTGGCGCCGATCAGCGCCCCGTCGATGCCGAACAGCTGGTACTCGCCCTCGGCGTGGTGGAGCATCTCGACCGCCGGGGCGAAGACCGGCTCGAGCCAGTGGCTGATCAGGCTGTTGCCGAGCGGGAGGCCGAGGTACAGGCCGAGGAGCGCCGACGGGATCGCCAGCAGGATCAGCGGGATCGTCATGACCGCGGGCGACTCGTGGATGCGCTCCCAGACCGCGGCGGGCCCGCGGAACGAGCCCCAGAACGTGAGGCCCATCAATCGGAACATGTAGAAGGCGGTCAGCAGCGCGACGAAGAGGCCGATCGCCCAGATCCACGGGAAGCCGAGCTTGAACGCCTCACCGAGGATCTCGTCCTTCGAGAAGAACCCGGCCAGCGGGGGGATGCCGGAGATGGCGATCGAGCCGACCAGCATCGTCGCGTAGGTGATCGCGATCTTGCGCGAGAGGCCGCCCATCTTGCGCATGTCCTGCTCTTCATGGACGGCGTGGATCACCGACCCCGAGCCGAGGAACAGCAGGCCCTTGAAGAAGCCGTGGGTCATCAGGTGGAAGATGGCCGCCGTGAACGCGCCGACGCCCAGCGCCGCGAACATGTAGCCGAGCTGGGACAGCGTCGAATAGGCCAGGACGCGCTTGATATCGGTCTGGGTCATCGCGATCGATGCCGCGAGGATCGCGGTGAAGATGCCGATCGAGGCGACGACGACCATCGCCGACGGCGCGGCCGCGAACAGCGGATTGGCCCGGGCGACCAGGTAGACCCCGGCGTTGACCATCGTCGCGGCGTGGATCAGCGCGGAGACCGGTGTCGGGCCTTCCATCGCGTCGGGCAGCCAGACGTGCAGCGGGAACTGGGCGCTCTTGCCCATGGCACCCGCGAACACGAGCAGGGCGACCGCGATCAGCGGGATCGGGTTGGCATCGCCCTGCTCGAGCAGCAGGGCGATCGATTCGCGCACGTTGAGGGTCGGATGACCCGCCGCCAGCGTGTTGGCGAAGATCGCCATGATCCCGAGCGCGAACCCGACGTCGCCGACCCGGTTGACGATGAACGCCTTCTTCGCGGCGAGCGCCGCGCTGCGCTTGCGGTACCAGAACCCGATCAGCAGGTAGCTCGACAGCCCGACCAGCTCCCAGGCCACGAACACGACCAGCCACGAGTCCGCGAGGACCAGCAGCAGCATCGAGAACATGAACAGGTTGAGGTACGCGAAGAAGCGCCAGTAGCCCGGGTCGTGGCTCATGTAGCCGATCGAGTAGACGTGGACCAGCAGGCCGATCGTCGTGACGACGATCAGCAGGCATGCCGTCAGGGGATCGACGAAGAGTCCGAGGTCGACGTGGAAGTCGCCGGCGGGGATCCACGTCCACGGCCCGACCGCGTAGCCGTGCGTCTCCTCGCCACCGGGCAGGATCGGCGCGCTCCCGGTGAGCACGTTGAACACCACCAGCATGGCGATGACCCAGACGATGAAGATCGCCCCGACCGGGATCCAGTGCGCCTGCTTTCCGAACCTGCGCCCGAAGAAGGCGGTGATGACGAAGCCCGCCATCGGCAGCACGAGAAGCAGTGGCAGCAGCTGCTCGACCATCACCGATTACTGCTAGCGCGTCGGCTGACGAGGCGAGGGCAAGGCGCCGACGAGGACGTGAGCGAGCGCCAGTGACCCGCTCCGAGGGCTGAGGCGACGCCCTTGCGAGCCATCAGCCCGAGGATGTCGGCAACGCCGCCATTCGGCCGTCCGCCGTCGCGCCGACGTGTTTGCCTCGGCTCGGTCATTGGCTCATTTGGTCGTATTCGTCGACCAACGGGGTTCGCTTGTTGCGGTAGATCGCGATGACGATGGCCAGGCCGACCGTCGCCTCGGCCGCGGCGACCGCCATGACCATCAACGCGAACACGGCGCCCTGCGCGGTGGCGTCCTTGTGCGGCCCGAACAGCCCGAATGCGACGATCGCGAGGTTGACGGCGTTGAGCATCAGCTCGATGGACATCAGCATGCTGATCGCGTTGCGCCGGCCCAGGAACCCGAACGAGCCGATCGCGAAGAGGATCCCCGACAGGATCAGGTAGGCGTCGAGGCTGTTGCTCACGACGGCCCGCCCGGCTCGCGCTTGGCCAGGAAGACCCCACCGATGACCGCGGCGAGCAAGAGCACGCTCACGATCTCGAAGGGGAACACGAACTGCTGGAACAGCACGTCGGCCATGTGGTCGCTGCCGAGCCGGGTCCGGTGCGCGATCTCACCCCAATCCGTGGCGCTGACCGCGAGCGCGATCAGGATCGCGATGATGACCGCGAGGATCGACGCCGGACCGGCCTGGGTCTGGAAGACCAGCCGGCTGGGCGCGTCCTTGGTCTGGGTGAGCATGATCGCGAAGAGGATCAGCACGCTGATCGCGCCGATGTACACGATGACCTGCGCAGCGCCGAGCAACGGCACGCCCATCAGCGTGTAGATACCGGCGAGCGCCAGGAAGCACACGACCATGGCCAGGCCGCATCGGATGATGTCGCGCTGCGTCACGACGAGCAGGCCGGAGCCGAGGAGGACGGCCGAGAGGACCCACAGCAGCGCGTCCTGCCAGTCCTGCTTGAGCGCGATCAGCATCAGCGTCGCGATCCCGAGGACCGCGCCGATGATGATCAGCGCAAGGAAGATCTGGGGGAGCTTGGCGCGCACTGCCGGCTACTCGTGGCCGCCGGGCCCGAGCGCCGCCACCGCATGGTCGTGGCCGTGCCCGTTGTCATGGCCGTTCCCGTGCCCGTTCGTGGGCACGCCACCGATCGCCGGCGGGAGCATCGGGAGGAGCCGGGAGCTGTCGACGATCCGACCCTCCGCGGTCGCCCGCGCCATCCAGTCGCGCTCGCGCCGGATGTAGGTCACCTCGGTCTCGCGATCGATCGCGGCCAGCGCGATCAGGTCGATCACCGGATCGGCCCGGCCGGTGTGGGCGAGCTCGATGTCGGCGCCGTCACGGAGCGCGTCGTAGGGGCACGCATCGACGCAGATCCCGCACAGGATGCAGCGGCTCTCGTCGACCTCGTACTTCTGGAGGATGCGCGGCTTGGGCATCAACGCGCCGGTCGGGCACGTCTCCGCGCAGCGGCCGCACGACACGCACGGGGTGTCGTTGAGGCTCATGTCGAGCGGCGTCGTCACGAGCGTGTCGAAGCCGATGCGCATGAAGTCGTAGCACGCGGCCCCGACGACCTCGGCGCAGACGTTCGCGCAGCGGCCGCAGTCGATGCAGCGCGATGGCTCGCGCAGGATGAACGCGTGCGAGTCGTCGCGGATGTAGTCGTGGTTGACGCCCGTGAACCGGTTCTCGGTCAGCGAGCGGTACCCGGCGCCCTGGCGGTACCCCGGCTCGAGCGTCTGGAGCGTGGTGCCGTACTCGATCCCGAGCCGCCGCAGGTCGCAGAAGCCGATCGCCTCGCAGGTGCATTGCAGGCAGCGCGTCGACTCCGCCATCGCCGTCTCGCGGGTGTACGGGAGCTCGTACTCCATGTAGTTGCGGTTCCGCTCCTCGGCCGAGAGGGCCGTCAAGCGGTAGCGCGGCTCCTTGACCTCGGCCGTGAACGGCACGATCGACAGGAACTCCGGCTGTGGCTCCGCCAACGTCTGGCGAGTCCGGATCGCGTCGAGGTCCATGCCCTTGAGGTACGCGTCGACGGCGTAGGCCGCGCGGCGCCCCTCGGCGATGGCTTCGACCACGGTCGCCGCGCCGATCCGGACGTCGCCGGTGCCGAAGACGCCGGGCCGCCCCGTGCCGAACGTGACGGGGTCCGCCTGGAGGCGTCGCTGCTTGGTCGCCTGGACGCCCTCGTTGCCGGGAGCGCCGACCCAGTCGAGCTCGGGACCCTGGCCGATCGCCAGCAGCACGCGGTCGCAGGGGATCGTGAATTCGGTGCCGGGGGCCGGTTCGGGACGGCGCCGGCCCGAGGCGTCCGGTTCGCCGGGCTGCATCCGGATGAACTCGACGCCCGTGACCTTGCCGGTCTTCTCGTCGACCAGGACCCGCATCGGGCCGGCCTGGAAGATCGCGGTCACGCCTTCCTCGATCGCCTCGTGGACCTCGTCGGCCGCCGGCATGTCCTTCATGTCGCGGCGATAGACGAGCGTGACCTCCTTGGCGCCCTGGCGGACCGACGTCCGCGAGCAGTCCATCGACGTGAAGCCGCCCCCGATCACGACGACCCGCTTGCCGGCGTGACCCGGGTAGGGCAATCCGAGCGTCGCAGTGCGCAGGTACTCGAGCCCGTCGAGGACGCCGTCCGCGTCCTCGTTCGGGACGCCCAGCTCGTTGGTGTCGTAGCAGCCGATCGCCACGACGACCGAGTCGAAGCCCTGGTTGGTCAGGTCGTCCAGTGAGAAGTCGCGGCCGAGACCGGCGTTGGTGACCATCTTGGCGCCGAGCCCCATGACCGACTCGTATTCCGCCTCGAGGACCTCGACCTTCGGCAGCCGGTATTGCGGGATGCCGTAGCGGAGCATGCCGCCGGGCGCCGGGTCGCGCTCGAACACCGTGACGTCGTGGCCAGCGATCAGCAGGTAGTACGCGGCGGCCATGCCGGCCGGCCCGGAGCCGATCACCGCGGCCCGCCGCCCGGACGGTGCCTGCCGCTCGAACGGGAGCGGTGGCACGACGCCGTCGTCGAGCATCTGCTTGATGACCTGGTCGCCCGCGTAGCGGTGCGAGTCGCGGATCGCGATCGCCTCGTCGACCTCGTCGCGCCGGCAATGCTCCTCGCACGGCGCCGGGCAGACCCGCCCGAGCACGCTCGGGAACGGGATCGTGCGCTTGAAGATCCGCGTGCTCTCGCGCCAGTCGGCCTCGGCGTTGGCCTTGAGGAAGCCCGGGATGTCGATGTGGCTCGGGCACTTGTTCTGGCACGGCGGGAGGCAATAGGCGTTGTGGTCCGAGAAGATCAGCTCGAGGTTCGTCCGGCGCAGGCGGCGGATCTCCTCGGTCTGGGTCTGGACCTTCATGTCCGCTTCGCACGTGCGCGAGCAGGAGATCGGCGGATGCTCCTCGCCCTCGACCTCGACCACGCACATCCGGCACGCGCCGAAGCCCGGCAGCTTGGGCTCGTAGCAGAGCGTCGGGATCTCGATGCCGTTGTCCCGGCAGACCTCGAGGATCGTCTGGCCCTCGAAGCCCTCGACCACTCGGCCGTCGACCTCGATGCGGATCCGCGGCGTCGCCTGCGGGCGCTGGGGCGACTGCGTGTCGAGCAATCGCTCGGCGAGGGAATCGGGCGATGGCGATGCCGTGGGGGCCGTCGTCGCGACGTCGGACGGCGGGCGATCCGGTCGAGCCAGGGTGTCGGTCATCGGGCGGCCTCGGTCGCGACGGGTGAGCCGGCAGGGTCGAAGGCGGAGCCGAAGTATCGCATCCCGCTCGTGAGCGGGAGCGTCGCCAGGCGCTCGTGGTCGCACAGCGCAGACTCGACGATGTCGTACGCCAGGTCGGCGGCGAGCTGCGTGTCGACGGGTCGCAGGAGGCCGGCTTCGCGTCGCGACACGATCTCGGCGAGCCGCTTGGTGCCGATCCGACAGGGGATCGACTTGCCGCAGGCCTCGTTCGAGCAGAAGCGGGTCAGCACGCCGACCAGCTCGAGGAGATCGGTCCGGTCATCGACCGCGACGAGCGACCCGGACCCGACATGGGCGCCAGCCGCCCGCAGCGCGGCGAACTCGTAGGGGGTGTCGAGCGCATCCGGTGGGAGCAGCCCACCCGACGGCCCGCCGATCAGCACCGCCTGCAGCGAGCGCTCCGGCGCGAGCTTGCCGCCGAGCTTGACGATGTCGCCGAGCGGCGTGCCCAGCGGCACCTCGGCGATCCCGTCCTTGCCGGGCGTCCGCACCTGGACCAGGACCGTGCCCGGGGCATCCGCCGAGCCGATCGCGCGGAACGCGTCGGCGCCTTCGCGCACGATCCACGGCACGGACGCCAGCGTCTGGACGTTGTTGACGACCGTCGGGCGGTCGTACAGCCCGACCGACGCCGGGTGCGGCGGCCGCTGCTCCGGCTGGCCGCGCTTGCCCTCGAGGGCCTTGAGCAGGACCGTCTCCTCGCCGAGCATGTACGCGCCCTGCACCGGGCGGACCGTCATCCACAGGTCCATGCCGGAGCCGAGGACATCCGACCCGAGGAAGCCGGCATCGGTGGCGAAGCCGATCGCGGCGTTGAGCCGCGCGACGACCTCGCTGTCCTCCGCGCGGACCGCGATGAACGCCTCGGTCGCGCCGATCGCGAAGGCCGCGATCGCGGTCCCCTCGATGACGGCGTACGGGTCGAGCTGGAGCAGCGTCCGGTCGGTATGCGAGGCGGGGTCGGCGCCGTAGCCGTTTGCGACGACGTAGCGGCGGTCGGCCTCGGTGCTCGCTGCCGTGCGCCACTTCTCCCCGGTCGGGAAACCGGCACCGCCACGGCCGCGCAGGCCGGACGCCGCGATGGTCTCGATCGTCGCGGCCCCGCCGAGATCGCGGATCGATCGCCGGAGGGCGTCGAATGCCCCGGCCGCGACCGCTGCGTCAAGGTCGGTCGGGTCCTTGGCGTCGGCGTGGGCGAGCAGGATCCGCGGCCAGGCGGCCGGGGTCTTGAGCAGGGTCGCCACGGTCAGGCCCTGGCCGGCGCGCCGGGGCGACCGCCTCCGTCGAGCGCGCTGCCGAGGGCGGCAAGATAGGTCGATTCGGCAGGGCGATTCTGCTCGACCGCGGCCGCCTGTTCCGTCGCCGATGCCGGCTCGAAGCGGAGGTGGGCGTAATAGGTGGCGGTCCCGTAGATCTGCGCGTACCACGCGCCCGTCACATGGCTGATGCGCTTGAGCGCGGCCACCGGCAGGTAGCCGTAGGCGGTCTGGGTCGCCTCGAGGATCTCGAGCATCTTCGCGGGATCGTGGTCGACGTCCTCGAGGATCCGGTCGACCTCGCCGAGATCGACGGCCTCGAACGGCCGATACGCCGGGTCGGGCACGGTCCGTCCGGATCGGCGCAGCGCCGATTCCTCGCGCCGCTCGCCGTACGTCTCGGGCGCGCCCCAGTGGACGTGATAGCGACCGCGCGTGTCGATGCCGCCCATGTCGATGCACTCGATCGGACAGGCCTGCGCGCACTGGAAGCACGTCTCGCACTTGAGCGTGCCGTACTCGTCGTAGAGCAGCTGGAGGCGGCCACGGAACTTGTGCGGGACGTCGAGCCGCACCTCGGGATACATGACCGTGACCTTCGGCTCGAAGAACCGGCGCAGCGTCAGCGCCATGCCCTTCACGATGCCGAGGCCCGGGACGAAGCTCATGGCCGGACGCTCTTGACGACGATGATCGCCGCGGCCGTGACGAACAGGTTGAGCAGCGACACCGGCAGCAGCCACTTCCAGGCGAAGTCCATCAGCTGGTCGATGCGCACCCTGGGCAGCGTGCCGCGCATCCACACGAACGTGAACACGAAGACATACGTCTTGCCCATGAACCAGAGGATACCGGCGACCCAGTCCAGGCCGATGTACGCCCACGCACCGACCAGGGCGATGAGGAACAGGTTGGCCAGCACGAAGCCGGCGATCAGCGCCTGCCACCACTTGACCCGCGAGCTGATCAGGTAGAACGGCGCGGCGAACAGCAACGTGACGATCAGCGGGGCGACCGCCGCGATGACGACCAGCCCGACGTTGAACGACGCGAGGTCGATGTTCAGGTCGATGCGCGGGAACGGGAATGGCGCGTTCCAGCCACCGAGGAACAAGGTCACGAGCAGGGCCGAGACGATGAAGACGTTCACGTATTCGGCGAAGAAGAAGAACCCGAAGCGCATCCCCGAGTACTCGGTCGCGAACCCGGCCACGATCTCGGAGTCGGCCTCGGTCAGGTCGAACGGCGTCCGGTTGGCCTCGGCGGTCGCGGCGATGAAGAAGATCAGGGCCCCGAGCGGCTGCTGGAACACGTACCAGGAGGTGAACCAGCCCGCCTGCTGCTCGACGATCGCATTGAGGCTCATCGTGCCGGCCAGCAGGATCAGCCCCACGACCGAGAGCATCAGCGGGATCTCATAGCTGACCACCTGGGCGGCCGCCCGCAGCGCACCGAGCAACGAGTATTTGTTGTAGCTCGACCAGCCGGCCATCATCAGGCCGACCACCGACAGGCCGCCGACCGCGAAGAAGTACAGCAGCCCGAGGTTGAGGTCGGCCCCGACGATGCCGTTCGAGAACGGGATGACGAGCAGCGACATCACGCTCGCCAGGTAGACGACGACAGGGGCCCACGTGAAGACCAGCGAGTCGGCGCCGGTCGGGGTGAAGTCCTCCTTCATCAGGACCTTGAGCCCGTGGACCACCGAGAGGAGCGACCCGAACGGCCCGACCCGGTCCGGTCCGATCCGAAGATTCATCAGCGCGATGATCTTCATCTCCATGTAGATGATCAGGAACGCGGTCGGGATCGTCATCAGCAGGATGATCGTGACCGCGATCACGAACCGGACGATCGGCAGGTTCGCGGCGAGGATGTCGAGGATGGGCTGGCCGAAGATCGTGATGACGGCGACCAGGGCGACGGTCAGCGCGATGAGCACCGGGACGATCGTGAACACGACCTTCCCCGGCAGGGTCAGCCGATCCCAGCTCTTGGCGATGACCGTCATTCGACTGAAATGCCTTGCGGCCCGTCGGACGAGTCGAGGCCAAGGCGCCCGGGAGCAGCCGAGCGAGCGTAGCCCAAGCTACGTGAGCGACGCAGCGGAGCGGGCAACGCCGGCATCGGCCGTCCGATGGGTCGCCGCTGTCCTCGGCACGTCACTTGTCGACACCGCCCATGATCGGATCCAACGACGCCATGACCGCCATCGTGTCGGCCACAAGGTGGCCGGGGACCATGACGCCGACCGCCTGCAGGTGGATGAACGACGGATCGTGGATCCGCATCCGGAACGGCTGGTCGGTGCCGTCGCTCACGACGTAGGCCGCGTACTGGCCGCGCGGACCCTCGATGCCGGCGTACGCCCGTCCAGGCCGCGGCCGCAGCAGACGCGGCAGCTTGGCGGTGACCGGGCCATCCGGCATCTGGTGCAGGCACTGGTCGATGATCCGCAGGCTCTGCTTGACCTCGTCCATGCGCAACAGATACCGGGCGAGGCAATCACCCTCCGCGCGCGTCGGGATGTCGAAGTCGAGCTCGGGGTAGACGCTGTATGGATGCGCCCGTCGGACGTCGAACGGCACGCCGGTCGCCCGCAGGTTCGGTCCGCTCATCGCCATCCGCAGCGCGGTCTTCGAGTCGATGGTGCCGAGGCCGCGCATGCGGCGCACGAAGATCTCGTTCTCGTTGAGGAGCGCGTTGCCGGCCTCGATCTGCTCGGTCGCCCGGCTCATCCAGTCGCCGAGTCGACTCATGAACTCGTGGTTGAGATCGCCGTTCACACCACCGATGCGGTAGTAGTTGAACAGCATCCGCTGGCCGGTCAGCGCCGCGAGCATGTCGACGATCTCGTCGCGCTCGATGAACGACCAAAGGATCGGCGTCAGGCCACCGAGGTCGAGCGCCATCCAGCCGAGGAACAGCGCGTGGCTGGCCACGCGGTTGAGCTCGGCCGACAGCACGCGGATGTACTCCGCGCGGCGCGGCACCTCGACGTCGAGCAGCTTCTCGAAGGCCATCACGCCGGGCCACTCGCAGAACAGCGAGCTGACGTACTCGAGCGGGTCGAGGTAGCAGATCGCCTGGTGATAGTCGGCGTTCTCGCACAGCTTCTCGACGCCACGATGGAGGTAGCCGAGCACCGGGTCGAGGTCGACGACCTTCTCGCCATCGAGCTTGAGCACCACGCGCAGCACGCCGTGGGTCGATGGGTGCTGCGGCCCCATGTTGATGAACATCTCGCCGTCGCCGAGCGTGTAGAACTCCGCCTCGCGTTCGGTCCGCGGCGGGTACGGCGGGACCGGCTCGAAGACGCCGAGGTCGCGGTCCAGGACGACGCGCGGGTCGTCCGGCGTGCCGGCGAAGGTGCCGGCTCCGTGGGGGTGGCTCCCGGTTCCCGGGCGTGGCGTCGTCGCGGTCATGGCAGGTCCTTCGCGATCGCTCGTCGCGGTCGCATCAGGCGCCGACCCGGCGAACCGTGGCGGTCGTCGGGGCGTTGCGCGGGGTGTGGGTCCGCTCCATCGGCCGGACGCCGCCGCCCGGCGACCGGGCCGCGTCGTCGGGCAGGAAGAAGTCCTTGCGGAGCGGGAAGCTCTGGTAGTCGGGCGGCATGTAGATCCGCCGCAGGTCGCGGTTGCCTTCGAACGTGATGCCGAACATGTCGTAGGCCTCGCGCTCCATCCACTCGGCGCCCTTCCACATGAAGGTCACCGACGGAGCGCGCGGATCGTCGCGCGAGAGGCCATCGGCGATGACCCGAAGCCAGTCGGCCGTGGTCGTGCTCCAGAGGTGGTACACGACCTGCATCACCTCGCCGGTATCGACGCCGGCCAGGTCGGCGAGGAACTCGAAGCGGAACTCCGGCTCGTCGTGCAGCGCCGTGATCACCTGGGTCACGTCGCCCGGCCCGATGCGCATCTCGGTCTCGTCGTGGCGCTGGCGGACGGGCCCGGTCAGCTGCTCGCCAAAGCGCCGCTCTAGGCGGGTCTTGAACGCGCGGTCCACGTCAGACCTGCTCGGGAACCGTCGGGCCGATCGCCCGCTCCGGCCAGTGCCCGCGGCGATCCTTCACGAGCTGCTGCAGCTTCATCATCCCGTAGATGAGCCCCTCGGGACGCGGTGGGCAGCCCGGCACGTACACGTCGACCGGCATGACCCGGTCGATCCCCTCGACCGTGGAGTAGCTGCGCTTGTAGCGGCCGCCCGAGCACGTGCAGTCGCCCATCGCGACGCACCACTTGGGTTCGGGCATCTGCTCCCACAGCCGGACCAGCGGGCCGGCCATCTTCGTCGTCAGCGTGCCGGCGACGATCAGGACGTCGGCCTGGCGCGGGCTGGCCCGGAACGGGAACATGCCCCAGCGGTCCATGTCGTTCTTCGACGTCGCGGTCGACATCATCTCGATCGCGCAGCAGGCGAGTCCGGACAGCAGCGGCCACAGGCTGTTCATGCGGATCAGGTCGAGGACGTAATCGGCCTTGGTCGGGATGACCTCGAGGACGCCGCTCCAGCGAGCGTCGTCGCGGCGGCCCGCACCGCTCGCCTCGAACTCGGCGAGATGCGTGATGTCGGTGGGTCGGCCGCCGTCGTAGGCCAGTGGATCGGCAGCCTGCCAGAGGCTGTTGGGCACGACGATCGGTGCCATCACCTCGTCGGACGGCCGCACGGCCGGCAGTGCCGGCTGCGCTTCGACGTCCGAGCCGATGGGCGTTGCCTCGTCGCGTCCGCTCCCGAGGCGTTTCGGGTCCTTGGTCAGCGCCATGTCAGCGCCCCCTTTCGCCAGGCGTAGGCGAGCCCGAGCAGGAGGATCGCCACGAAGATCAGCATGCTGATGAACCCGCTGAGCAGCAGGTCCTGGAACGAGATCGCCCACAGGTAGATGAAGACGACCTCGATGTCGAACGCCACGAACAGCAGCGCGTAGATGTAGAACGAGAGGCCGAACCGGCCGTGGGTGTCGCCGTAGGTGTCGATGCCCAATTCGTACGGCAAGCCCTTGTGCACGTCGCCGCGATTGCGGTGGGACACCACCCACGCCGCGGCGATCGTCAGGAAGACGAACGACACGCCGGCGAAGGCGAAGCCCACGACGTACCAGAGCTGTTCCATCGGACTCCTTCGGGACCCGGGTCGGAGGCGGCGCGCAGGGGCGTCTCCATGGAGCGCCCACGCACGAACATTCTATCAGCGGGGCCGCTCGTGAACGGGATCGCCGACGGGCGTCCGTGGGGTGGGGCAGGTCTCCGGCGGGCGTGGACCGGCAGAGGAGGGAGCCGATCCGTCGGGAACTGGTGGGGCCGCTGGGCCTCCACGGAGCACCGATGCGGGGAGCGCGACGCGCCGAGCGCGCGTGCAGGTTCGCGTCACGCCCCCCGTAGCGGTGTGGTCGTGCGACGACCGCCCTGAGCGTGACGGCCGCGCGGTGAGCGCGGCAATACGGCGTTCGCCCTAGTCGAGCGCGTCCGACGCTCAGGACCCGGTGCGTCCTGGCAAGTGATATGCGAAGAGGTCCAGGGGCGTACCGGCCGGCCAGCGCCGGCCGAACGCCATCACCCGGAACCGGCCCATCGCGGCCGGGTCGAGCAGGCGCATCAGCGCGCTGCGCAGCAGCGTGTACTCCTCGATGGTCGTCGCCGGATCCGCCTGGATCTCGCGCAGGCGGCTCTCGATGCCCAGGCCCATCAGCGCCTCGGCCTGGGTCGTGACGCCGATGATCTCGAGCCCGGCCGCGGTCGCCGCCCGCTCGACTGCCGTGACGTCGACGTGGGCAGTCAGGTCCTGCCGCCCGACGAAGCGGTACGGGTCGTCGCCGACCTGGTGGCGCAGGTACGCCCGGAGCGTGCCGTCGCGGCGCCGGACCGGGTCGTACAGCTCACGGGCCGGGAAGCCGTAGTCGATGAGGAGGAGCACACCCCGATCGAGGGCTGCCGCCGCCCCTGCGATCCAGCCGTCGACCGCGATCGCGATCTCGGCGGTCTGACCGTCGACGAGGTCGATGTCTTCGGCGGCGAGGCGCGCGGCGAGGTCGTCGCTCGTCGGCGCGATCTCGGTCTCGACGAACGCGCCGTCCCCACCGAGGTCGACCGCGAGTTCGCGAAGCTCGTCGCCCCGGCGACGGACGCGGTGGACCGGCAGCGCGTCGAGCACCTCGTTCGCGAGCACGACGCCGGTGATCGGCTCGTCCGCGGTCAGTTCGAGCGCGTCGGCGAGTCCGTCGGCGGCGAGTCGTGCGCGCAGGCGATCGATCCGCCGCTCGTCGACCTCGACCGGCTGGTAGCGCACGACCGCGCCGAGCGGCGTCGCGCGGAGCGCGCCGAGCAGCGACGACGCGAGGGCACCATCACCGGCTCCGTGTTCCTGGAGGGTGAACGGCGCTGGCCGTCCGAGCCCTTCCCAGACTTGAAGCACGGCTCGCGCCAGCATCTCGCCGAAGATCGGATGGAGCTCGGGCGCGGTCAGGAAGTCGCCCGGTCGACCCGGTCGCGCGTCCTCGGAGCGGTAGTACCCGCCGTCGGGGTCGTAGAGCGCGAGCTCCATGAACCGAGCGAACGGCATCGGCCCGTCACGCCGGATCTCGTCGCGGATCCGTGTCGCCAGCCCGGGCTGCTCGGTGACGTCGGAGAGATCGGTCGGCGGCTCGCGCCGGAGCTCGGGACGCAGGTCGGTCACGCGTCGATGCTAGCGCCGCTTCGGCCGGCAACCGCACGGCCGC
Source organism: uncultured Chloroflexia bacterium (assembly GCA_963788235.1). Taxonomy (GTDB): domain Bacteria; phylum Chloroflexota; class Limnocylindria; order Limnocylindrales; family CSP1-4; genus SPCO01. Next base: position 1,073,302 of record CAWBFV010000008.1, read on the forward strand.
GGCGCTGCCCGATCGCCAGCCGCAACCCGGGTCCGACGAGGGTGTGCCCGCCCAGCAGCACCGGGATCGGCGCGGCCACGGCCGCAGCGGTCAGATCGCGCAGCCACGGATCGGCGATCCGATCCGCCTGCAGCAGGTCGGAGGCGAAGCGATCCTCCGCCAGCAGGCCAGCCGGCTTCGTCAGCCCCGAACCGATGCGCCAGCAGCACGCGTGTATCGACGATCGCCGCCTCACCGAGGCGGGCCAGGTGCTCGCCGAGCGAACCGGGCCCGTCACGCTCGAGGAGCGCGCCCAGCACGCTCGCCGCCGACCGCTGTCCGACCCGGCGCGTGCGCAGACCGCGTTCCTCGACGAGCGCCCGCGTCCGCGACGCGGTGCGGGCTTCCAGCCAGGCGAGGTTCGCGGCCGACACCCGGCCGGCCACCACGAGCTCGGCCGAGGGATCGTCGATGACCTGGCGGATCCGGGCGAGCGCGTCGTCGACCGCGGCACGATCGGCCGGTCAGAACGTATGCGCTCCAGCGGCCACCGAGCAGGACGAGGTCGAGCGGCCCGTCGATATCGACGCCGAGCCGCGTCCGCCGCCGCCGATCCTCGACGGGCACGCCGGTCTCCTCGAGCCAGCGCGGCAACGCGTTGTCGCTCGCGAGGTCCGGCACGTCCGCGAGCGTCGCCCGCGCCCGGGCGACCGCGATCACGTCGCCCGAGTAGCGGTTGTTCGTCAAGGCGCGAGGCGCCCGCCCACGCGCCGTATCCACCAGCTCGCGGCGGTCGCGCGCAGACGCAAGCGGGATGGATCCCGAGCCCAGCACGATCAGTCCGCCGCTGCCCAGATCCGCGACGAGGTCCCGGAGCCGCGCCCCGAACGAGCGGCCGTCGGGCGGGCCGGAGACGACCGCCGCTCGCGTCGCTCCGACAGCGAGGAAGCCGCGGACGTGGGTCTCGGCACTCGACAACCGGGCCGTGGCCGTCGCCCAGGTGAGCGGACCGGCGTCGACACCCGGGTCGGGGTGGAGGATCGCGACGTCGACCTCGACGTCGTCGGGTCGCGCTGCCATCGCCGGATAGTAAGGTGCGCCCGATGAGCGCCCGACGGACCGTCCGCGCCTACATCGGCCTCGGGGCGAACGTCGGCGACCCGGCGCGGACGCTCGCCGACGCGGTGACCGCGCTCGGCACGCTGCCCGGAGCGACAGTGTCGCGGCGTGTCGCCGCTGTACGCGACGGCGCCCTGGGGTGTCACCGATCAGCCCGAGTTCCGCAACGCGGTCGTGGCGCTCGACGTCCCGCTCGCGGGCGACGACCCGACCGCGGCCGCCTTGCGCCTGCTCGGCTGGCTGAAGAGGCTCGAGCGGGAGGCCGGCCGCCGACGCCGACGTCGGTGGGGCCCGCGCGAGCTCGATCTCGATCTGCTGGTCTTCGGGCGGCACCGCATCTCGGTCGATCGGCCGCCGGCCGCACGGTCGATCGACGCCGACGTCGACCCGGCGAAGGCCGCGAAACGGCTCGAGGTCCCGCACCGCGACCTCGGGGAGCGGCTGTTCGTGCTCGCGCCGTTGGCGGACATCGCCCCGCGGCTCGTGCCGCCCGGCTGGACCGAAACGGTGGCCACGCGCCGCCGGCGGCTCGAGACGACCGAGCCGCCCGGCGCGGTCCGGGTCGTCGGATCGTGGGACCCGGCGCGCCGCGCCTGGACGAGGGGGCGCTAGCCCAGGCGCAGGTTCGGCAGGACGTCCTTCCCGAAGACCTCGATGAACTCGGCCTGGTTGCGGCCGACGTTGTGGAGATGGATCTCGTCGTAGCCCATGTCCACGTAGTGCTGGATCTGCTTCGTGTGCACCTCGAGGTCGCTGCTGATCAGCACGCGGTTCTTGAAGTCCTCGGGGCGGACCAGCTTGGCGATCCCGGCGAAGTCCTCGGGGTTCTTGATGTCCTGTTTCGGGAAGAACGCCATGCCGCCGTTGGGCCACTCGACCATCGCGTTCTCGATTGCCGCTTCCTCGGTCGGGGCCCAGGAGATGTGGATCTGGAGGAACCGTGGCCCGGCCCCCTCCTTGCCGACCTCGCGGCGGCCCTCCTCGAACTTGCCCCAGATCATCTCCATCTTGTCGTCGGCCGCACCGACCGTGATCAGCCCGTCGGCGAACTTGCCGGTCTTCTTGGCGTTGACGGGACCCGCGGTGGCGACGTAGACCGGCACGCGCTGGTCGTCGGGCGGTCGGGTGTAGAGCTTCGCCCGCTCGAGCGTGAAGTACTTCCCGTCGTGGCGGACGACCTCGCCGGTGAACAGCTTGTTGATGATCTCGATCGCCTCGAACATCATCGCGCTGCGGATCGGCACCTCCGGCCACACGGGTGCGATCACGTGCTCGTTGAGCGCCTCGCCCGCGCCCAGCCCGAGGAAGAACCGCCCCGGATACATCGCGCCGAGCGTCGCGGCCGCATGCGCGATCACCGCCGGGTGGTAGCGGAAGCCCGGGCAGGTGACGGCCGTTCCGAAGCGCAGCGACGTCCGCTGCCCCAGGGCACCCATGAACGACCAGGCGAACGCGCTCTGGCCCTGCTGCGGCGTCCACGGGTGGAAGTGCTCCGAGACCATGAAGCCCGCCTCGAACCCCGCCGTTTCGGCCTGGGCACACCAGTCGAGCAGATCCGTCGGGTGGAACTGCTCGAGCATCGCGGCGTAGCCGATCGTGGTCATGGAGGGCTCCTTCGGGTCGAGGCGCTGGGGGCGGTGTCGGCGAGGGCGCGGGCCGCGCGCCATGCGTCGTGGTACGAGACGTACAGCGGGACCGGTGCCATCCGGACGATATCCGGTTCGCGGAAGTCGGCGGCGACGTCGAGTGTCTCGATCGCGGCCAGGCGCGCGGCCGCGTCGGGCAGCCGGATCGACAGCTGCGATCCGCGGGCCGTCGGGTCGCGCGGGGTCACGATCTCGGCGTCGGGCACCAGCGCCTCGATGGCCATCTCGAGGAACGCGGTCAGCGCCACCGATCGCTCGCGCAGCGCGGTCATCCCGACCTCGTCGAACATCGCAAGCGACACGCCGATCGGCGCGAGCGACAGGATCGGGGGCGTCGAGATGCGCCACCCGGCCGCGCCGGGCGCCGGATCGATGGTCTCGGCCATCTCGAAGCGGGTCGCCTCGTCGTTGCCCCACCAGCCCGCGAGCCGGCGCTCTGGCATCGACGCCGCGTGGCGCTCGTGGACGAACAGCTGGCCGAGCGCGCCGGGCCCGCCGTTGAGGTACTTGTACGTGCACCACGCGGCGAAATCGACGCCGGCGTCATGGAGACCCAGCGGCACGTTGCCGGCGCCGTGGGCAAGGTCCCAGCCGGCGATCGCTCCGGCCTCGTGGATCGCGCCGGTCAGGCGTTCGATGTCGTGCAGCTGGCCCGTGGCGTAGTTGACGCCGGCGAGCAGCGTCAGCGCCAGTCGATCGCGGTGCTGGTGGACCGCGCCCTCGAGGTCCTCGACGCGGAGGAGCGATTCGCCGGTTCGCGGCCGGACCACGATGAGGTCGGCGGCCGGGTCGAGGCCGTGGTGGCGCAGCTGCGACTCGACGGCGTACCGATCGGACGGGAACGTCGGGGCGTCGATGAGGATCGCGGTCCGCCGGCCGACCGGACGAAAGAACGCCGCCAGCAGCAGGTGCAGATTGACCGTCAGCGTGTTGAGCGTGGCGACCTCGTCCGGTCGCGCACCGACGATCCCTGCCGTCGCCTCGCGCAGGATGCCGTCCGCCTCGAGCCAGCCGCGCTCACCGGCGAACCAGCCGTCGACGCCGAACCGGGCCCATGCATCGAGCTCGCGCTCGACGGCCTCGCGCGCGCCGATCGGCTGGGCGCCGAGCGACATCCCGGCGAGGTACGCCTTCGGGCGACCGTCGGCGCCGATCGGCAGCACGAACCGGTCGCGATAGCTCGACAGCGGGTCCGCGGCATCGAGCGCCCGGGCGCTGGCCTCGCCGACGGCCGACTTGACGGTCGTCATCGTGGCTCGGCGGCGGCGTCTCCGTCCGTGCCCGCATCGACGACGTCGGGCGCACCGCCGACGGCGACCAGCCGCACATCGAAGCCGGCCGCATCGAGCATGCTCGCCGCGATCGACGCCCGCGACCCCGATTTGCACATCACGGTGATCGGGCCGTCGCGGGGCAGCGTGTCGATCCGGGATTGCAGGTCGCCGATCGACAGCTCGATCGCACCGGGCACGGTCCCGTCGTCGCGCCACTCGTTCGGATAGCGCACGTCGAGCAGTCGGGGCGACGCCCCGGTCGTGACCGCATCCCTTGCGGCGGCCGCGGTGGTCACCGGATACGCGTCGATCGAGCCACCGGCGGCCGCCCAGGCGTCCACGCCGCCCTCGAGCACGCCCACGAGCCGGTCGTAGCCGATGCGGAAGAGCTGGGCAGCCGCCTCGTCCGCCGCCTCGCCGAGCGGCTCGGGCAGGACCAGCACCACCGCTGCCCCGAACGGGACGAACCAGCCCACGTAGGACGCGAAGGATTCGGTCAGCTCGATGTTGAGCGAGCCCGGGATGTGGCCCTTCGCGAACGCGGTGCGGCGCCGGCCGTCGACGACGCGCGCCCCCGCGGCGACGGCGGTGCGAAGCGCATCGGGGCCGATCATCGGCAGCTCCGGCAGGTGCCCGACCACGACCGGCCCGGCGCGATTGATCGGGGCCATCTCCGCGTAGTAGGTGGGATACGGGCCGAGACCGCGCAGCAGCGCTTCGCGGAACGCGGCCTCGTCGTCGATCGCCAGGAGTGGGTTCCGGGCGCGTTCCTGCCCGATCGTCGTCGTGCGACCGGCGTCGGCCGGCCCGACCGAGCAGAAGCTGCCGGCGCCGTGGGTCGGCAGGACCATGACCTGGTCGGGCAGCTCCGAGAGCGACCGGAGCGTGCGGAACTGGGCGCGCGTCAGCTCCTCGGTCGAGGATTCGCCCAGGAGGTCGGTCCGGCCGGCGCTGCCGACCAGCAGGCTCCCGCCGGTGGCGATCGCGACGGGACCCGGCTCGTCATCGGTGGAGATCTCCCACGCCAGGTGCTCCGGCGTGTGACCCGGCGTCGCGCGCGCGTCGAGGCGAAGGCCGCCCACTTCGAGGGTCTCCCCGTCGTCCATCGGTCGATGGCGGAAGGCGTACCGCCCGCGGGCCGGGGCGAGGATCTCGGCCCCGACCGCGTCGCGCAGCTCGAGCGCGCCCGACAGGTAGTCGTTGTGGACATGCGTCTCGAGGACGTGGGTGATGCGCCAGCCACGTCGCTCGGCGGCGGCGGTGATCCGCCATGCGTCCCGGGGCGGGTCGATGACGACGGCTTCGCGCCCCGCGCCGATCAGGAATGCCGCGTTGCCGAGCCCCGGCGTCAGGATGAGCTCGAGGTCCATGGGTCTAGGCGCCATGGTAGACCTGCGCGAGCCCGAACCCGAGCAACGCGATCACGATCCACAGCGCGACACCGAGCATGAACGGCCGCGCGCCGACCCCGAGCATCGCGCGGATATCGGTCGCGAGCCCCACACCGGCGAGGGCGACCAGGATGGAGATCGAGGCAAGCGTCGAGCACAGGTCGGCGATCGTGCCGCCGATGGGCAGCCGGCCGTCGAGCAGCCCGGCCGAGCGCAGCCCCGCGAACACCACGAAGCCGATCACGAACCACGGGACGGCGCGCGAGACCATCGCGAGCGGCGAGCTCGACGTGGCTCCGGCGACCGCGCTGCCGTCGGTCGACGCCACCGGGTGGCGGATCCGTCGCCGCTCGCTGCCGCGCCGCCCACCAGGTCGCCCCGAGCAGCACCGGCAGGATCGCCAGGTTCCGTGTCAGCTTCACGACCGTGGCCACGTCGCCGGCGGCCGGCGAGAACGCGTAGCCGGTCGCGACGACCTGGGCGGTGTCGTTCACGGCCAGCCCGGACCACGTCCCGAACCCCGCGTCGGTCAGGCCGAGCGCCCGGCCGACCAGCGGCAGCAGCAGCACGCCGATGAGCCCGAACAGCGTGATCGTCGACACCGCGTAGGCGGTCTCCCGGTGGCGGGCGCCGATGATCGGCGAGAGCGCCAGGATCGCCGAATTGCCGCAGATCGCCATCCCGACCGTGATCAGCGCCGACAGCGGCGGCACGAGGCCCAGCCGCCGCGCGAGCCACGTGCCCAGCACGAGCGCCGCCGTGACCACGACGACGATCGCGACGATGCTCGAACCGCCGGTCGCCAGCAGCTGGCCGAGCGTCAGCCGCGCGCCGAGCAACGTGATCCCGATCCGCAGCGCGTAGCGGGCCGCTAGCGACGCCCCCGGGAGCGCCCGCTCGCGGACGCCCGGGATCGCCCCGACCGCCAGACCCACCGCCAGCGAGATCGCGGTCTCGAGCCCGAGTTTGAGCTCGGATCCGGCCAACCGAGCGATCGCCGCGATGAGCAGGCAGGCGAGCAGCCCGGCGACCAGCCGGGCGGAACCTGCGGGCGCTGCGGTCAGAGTCGGACCCGGGGTGGGCTGTCCCGGTCGAACATGTGGACGGTGTCGACGAAGCGGACCTGCTTCGCCTGGTAGGCCATCACCAGCGAATGGGTTCGCGCCCCGCCGCCGAAGAAGCGCACGCCCTGGAGCAGGTCGCCGGTCGTCACGCCGGTCGCCGCGAAGACCAGGTTCGTGCCCGGCGCGAGGTCCTCGGTCGTATACACGCGGTCCTCGTCGCCATGGCCCATCCGGGCGCCGCGCTCGCGCTCCTCGTCGTTGCGGTAGCGGAACCGCGCCTGGATCTCCCCGCCGAGACAGCGCAACGCGCCGGCCGTGATCACGCCTTCCGGGGCGCCGCCGATGCCCATGACCGCATGGACGCCGGTCCCCGAGACCGCGCAGGAGATCGCCGCGGACAGGTCGCCGTCGCCGATGAGCTTGATGCGGGCGCCGGCCGCCCGCACCTCGGCGATGAGGTCGTCGTGCCGCGGCCGCTCGAGGATGACCACGGTGATGTCGCCCACCCGGCGGCCGAGCGCCTCGGCGATCCGGCCGAGGTTCTCGGTCGGGCTCACCCGGATGTCGACCGTGCCGGCAGCCACCGGCCCGACGCACAGCTTGTCCATGTACGTGTCCGGGGCGTTGGTCAGCCCGCCCGCCTCCGAGGCGCACAGCACCGTGATCGCGCCGGCCTGCCCGTGCGCGACGAGGTTGGTGCCCTCCAGCGGATCGACCGCGATGTCGATGGCCGGGACCTCCGCCCGTTCGGGTCCACTGCGCCCGACGCGTTCGCCGATGTACAGCATCGGCGCCTCGTCCCGTTCGCCCTCGCCGATCACGATGCGCCCGGCGAACTCGATCTCGTCCATCGTCGCGCGCATGGCGCGGACGGCGGCCGCGTCGGCCTCGTCCTTGGCGCCGCGACCCATGAACCGCGCCGATTCGATGGCGGCAGCCTCGGTCACGCGGATCATCTCGAGCGCGAGCAGATCCTCCATCAGTGGCGGAAGTGCCGTCGGCCCGTGAACACCATCGCCAGGTGGTGGCGGTCGGCGACCTCGATCGCCATCTCGTCGCGGATCGAGCCGCCCGGCTGGATGATCGCGGTCACGCCGGCCGTCGCCGCCGCCTGGATCCCGTCCGGGAAGGGGAAGTACGCATCGGAGGCCATGACCGCGGTCTTGGCCCGATCGCCGGCCCGTCGCAGGGCGATCTCCACCGAGACCTGGCGCGACGCCTGGCCCGCCCCGATCCCGACCGTCGCCGCGTTCCGCGCGAGGACGATCGCGTTCGAGCGGACGTGGCGGACGGCGCGCCAGGCGAACAGCAGATCGGTCAGCTCCTCGAGCGTCGGGCGGCGGTTCGTGACGACCTGGAGCTGTCCGCGGTCGAGCCCGAGGTCGTCGAGGTCCTCGACCAGCAGGCCGCCGGCGACGCGCTTGAAGTCGAGGTTGGCGATGCCGTAGTCGCGCATCCCGTCGGTCGGATCGGGTGGCACGGCCAGGAGCTCGAGGCCGCTCTTGGCTTTCAGGATGCCGATCGCGGCCTGGCTGAACCCAGGCGCCACGACCGCCTCGTACGAGTTCGCGGCGATCTCCCGGGCGGTCGCCCCGTCCAGCTCGCGGTTCACGCCGACGATCCCGCCGAACGACGCGACCGGATCGGTCTCCAGCGCATGGCGGTACGCCTCGACCAGCTCGTCGTGCGACGCCAGCCCCACCGGGTCGGTGTGCTTGACGATCGTCACGGTCGGGGCCGTGTAGTCACGGGCGATCGCGTACGCCGCGTCGAGGTCGAGCAGGTTGTTGAACGACGGGTTGCCGCCCTGGAGCTGGGTCGCGTCGGCGAGCGTCGCGCTGCGGTGGGTGGTCTCCCGGTAGAACGCGGCGCGCTGGTGCGGGTTCTCGCCGTAGCGCAGGTCGTCGACCTTCTCGAGGACCAGCGCGAGCCGGCTGGGAAACACGTTGCCGGCGATCTGGTTGAGGTAGGCGGCGATCTCCGCGTGGTACGCGGCGACCGTGCTGAACGCCTCGGCCGCCAGGCGTGCCCGCGTCTCGGCGGTGACCTGGCCGTGCTCGCGCAGCTCGCGGACGATCGGGTCGTAATGCGAGGGGTCCGAGGCCGCCGCCACGCCCGCCGCGTTCCGGGCAGCCGCCCCGAGCAGCGCCGCGCCACCCACGTCGATCATCTCGATCGCCTCGTCCAACCCGACGAGCTTGACGCCGATCGCGGGCGCGAAGGGCTTGACGTTCACGATCACGAGATCGATCGGCGCGATGTTCTGGGTCTTCAGCTCGTCCATCTGCGCCGGCACGTCGCGGCGCGCGAGGATCCCGGCGTAGACGGCGTGGTGGAAGGTCTTGACCTGACCACCGACCGTGGGCTGGCTGTCCGTGAGCTCCGCGACCGAGGCGACATCGATGCCCTCGCCCGAGAGGTACTCGCGCGTGCCATCGGTTGCGAAGATCTCGACCTCGAGGTCCCGGAGGTCCCGAGCCAGCGCCGCGACGCCCTCCCGGTTGGCGACAGACAGCAGGGCTCGCACCCGGGCATTCCTCCTCCCGACGCGCGTCCGGCGGCCGGCGGAGCGCTAGGGGCCGAGTATAGCGTCCGTCATGGCATACTCCGCCGACCGACCGACCCATCCCGAGCGAGGTTCGCGTGACCCTGGCGCCCTGGGACTACCTGTTCCTCTCCTTCAGCAGCCGAAACTTCCCCGACCTGTTCAACCCGACGTGGATCGCTTCGCTGGTCCTGCTCGTGGTGCTGCTGGTGCTCTACAACCGGCGCACCAAGGCCCTGCATCGGCACCAGCCCTACGTCGACCTGTGGGAATGGCTGTGGTGGACCGGGCTGATCACGTTCAGCCTGCTGCTGATCGAATCGGTGTTCGTCTTCTCATGGATCCTCGTCCTGGCGACGATCGTGATCGGCGTCGGCACGCTGGTCTGGATCCGGTTCCTCAGGTTCCCGCCGATCCTGCGCGCCCACGAGCAGCGGCTCGCCCGCCAGCGCTACTTCACCAAGCAGAAGTTCGCGGACCCGGAAGCGACGATCCGTCGTCGTGGCGGGTCGCGCCGACCGGCTCGCCGCCGCCGCCGCTGACGGGTCGGGCGATGCCGATCGAGATCCGCCGGTTCGGCGTCGGGCATCGGCGACCCGATGGCCCGCCGGGCACGAGCGGGGTGACCGGGCAGACCATCCACAGCGACGCTCGTGGCGCGGTGACCGAGCTCGCGTTCGCCCGCGGCGCGGCGATCGAGCCGCACGCCAACCCCAACACGACGTGGCTCGTGGTCATCGAGGGCGGTGGCTGGGTCGGCGTCGGCGACGAACGAACGAGGATCGCGGCGGGGGAGGCCGTCCTGTGGCCGGCGGACGTCCCACACGCGGCGTGGACCGAGCACTCGGAGATGCGCGCGATCGTGGTCGAGTTCGCGGGAGCGGACGACCTCGACATGCGCAGCATCCTCGAAGGGCACGCGGTCGAGCGCGACGGTGCCGTCGAGGCCTCGGTCGAACGCGGCGTCGGCAGTCTCGTGACCGATGGTCGGGGGACACGTCACGACCCGGGGGCTGGCGAACCAGCCTGACCGGGTCGTGACGGGCGCGCGCGGGGCCTCCTCCTGCCCCGGCCCGCGGTGGATTCGGGGAAGAGCGGTCCCTAGGGGTCCATACGGGAGAGTCGGTCGAGCAGATCCAGGAACCCGTGGACCGCGTCCGTCGGGGGCAGACCCTCGGCCTCCCGGTACGCCACCTCGGCGATGTCGCGGACCCGCGTGTCGGCGCTCCACGGGCTGCCGCGCAGCGATTCGGCCGTCGCCGCGACGAGCGCATCGAAGCGGAAGAACGGGTCGCTGGCATGGAAGCTCGGTGCCAGGTTCGATGCCCGGATCGCGCGCGAGACCTCGCCGACGCCGCCGCGATCCGGGTCGGTCCAGCGCAGCCGGATCGTCGCGAGGAGCGCCTGCGGGCCGGCGTCCTCGCGCACGCGGATCGCGTACAGGGCCGTGACCGTGTGCCCGGCACCGATGGCCCCGGCCTGCACGGAGTCGTTCGTGAAGTCGCGGTCGTCGATCGCGCGGTTCTCGTAGCCGAGCAACCGGTACGCCATGACCGACTCCGGATCGAACTCGACCTGGGCGCGGGCATCGAGTGCCACGGTCTGCAGGGTGCCGGTCAGGTCCTCGGTGAACAGGCGCCGCGCCTCGTCCTGGTCGTTGACGTAGGCGTAGAAGCCGTCGCCCTGGTCGGCGAGGCGCTCGAGCAGGGCATCGTTGTAGTTGCCCATCCCGACGCCGACCGAGACGAGCTCGATGCCGGCCGAGGCGTCCTGCCGGATCGACTGCAGGATCCCGTCAGGATCGGTCAGTCCGACGTTGGCCACGCCGTCCGAGGCCAGGACGACGCGATCGATGCCGTTCTCGGTCATGGACGAGCGGGCGAGCTCGTAGCCGAGGCGCAGCCCCGCCTCGAGGTTCGTGCTGCCACCCGGCTGCAGGCGGTCGATCGCGCCGAGGATCTCGCCCCGCCGCGCGGCCGTCGTCGGTTCGAGGAGCACGCCGGCATTGCTGCCGAACGTCACGATCGCCACGGTGTCGTCGCGGCGGAGGCCGTCGACGAGGCGGCCGAGCGCGTCCTTGACCATCTCGAGCCGATCGTCGCGCGCCATCGACCCGGACGTGTCGATCACGAACGTGAGCGCGGCTTGCTGGCGAGCCCGGTCGTGCACGTCGCTGGCCTGGAGGCCGATCCGCAGCAGCACCTCGTCCGGGCGCAGGAACGGCGTCGGGCCGCCATCGGCGACGATCGCGAACGTGCCTTCCTCGGGTTGTGGATACCCCTGCTCGAAGGCGTTGACCCACTCCTCGACGCGGACGCTGGCGGGGTCGGGCAGGCTGCCTTCGGCGATGTAGCGCTGGGCGATCGTGAACGACGCGGTGTCGACGTCGAGGCCGAACGTGGACGTCCCATCCTCGGTCGGGTCGACATACGGGTTGACGCCTGGGTCCTCGAACGTGACGCCCGCGTCGGGCGTTCGCGCCGGTTGGACCGGGTATGGCGCCAGCGTGGGTTGGTGGTGCGCCGGTGGCTCTGGCGCGTAGCTCGCGCCTGGGGCCGAGGTGCCTCCGGAGCAGGCTGCCGTCGCCAGGGCGATGACGGCCAGGGAGAGGAGTGGCGTGCGCATGGCGCGACCTCCCGACCGGGCGCCACGGGGGCGGGCGCCCGGGCACTTGGGCGGGACCGCCGTGGCGGTCTCGCAGGTCCCGATGGAGCGCCACCAGTGCGCAGTCGGGCCGCCGCCACGACGACCGCGAGGGTCCAGCGGTTCCCTGCCCCTAGCTGGCGGTCGCTCCCTCGGCCGCGACGAGGGCACCGAGTTGGCTCAGGACCCGCGCCGTCGCGCCCCACACCGACAGGCCGTCGACTTCGTAATGGCCGTAGCGCAGCGGCCAGCCACGGATCGTGCGCTCGACCATCGCGATCGGCACGTCGGGCGTGAACAGCTCGAGCGGCGGCTCGACGATGCGGGCGACCTCGGCGGGCGATGGCACGAGCACCGGACGGCGGTCCGCCAGCGCCAGGACCGGGGTCACCGCGAAATCGCTCACCGGGATCCAGAGCTGGTCGAGCAGGCCGATGACGCGGACATGTGCGGCAGCCGCGTCAAGACCGACCTCCTCGGACGCCTCGCGGAGCGCGGTGGCCACGGCATCGGCGTCCTCGGGCTCGGCCTTGCCGCCCGGGAAGCTGACCTCGCCGGAGTGGTGGCGGCCGTCGTGGGTGGGCCGTTCGATCAGCACGACGCGCGCGTCGCCGGCCTCGTCCGGGAACACCAGGACCAGGACCGCCGCCGCGCGCCCCGGCAGGTCCGTCGTGCGCGGGAACGGCAGCGGTCGTCGGGCCAGCCCGTCGAGACGGACCGGCATGAGCTCGTCGAGTGGCGGTGGGAGCGGTTCGGGCAGCGACGCGAGACGCGCGGCGACGGCGTCGAAGCGCATCCCGTGCGTCGCTACCGCTGCCGGCTGCGCGCTAGTTGACGAGCTCGCCGTCGTCGCGCTTGGTGCGACGCGTCGGCGGCAGGTCGAGCGGCGAGCCGGATCGGCCACCGCGGGCTCCCGCGCCCACCGCGGCCTCCTCGGCTGGCGTGCCGCGGGCGTCGCGGCGGGTGCTGTCGGCGACGACCGTGGCACCCTCCGACGAGAACACCAGCGTCCCCGACACGAGGTCCGCATCGGCGGTGACCCGGTCGCCCGGGCGGAACTCCCCGGCGACGAGGGCACGCGCCAGCGGGTTCTCCACGAGCCGCTGGATCGTCCGCTTGAGCGGCCGTGCCCCGAACGCCGGATCGGTGCCTTCGCGGACGATCAGCGCCTTGGCGGCGGCCGTCAGCTCGAGCGCGATGTCCTGGCCGGCGAGGCGTCGCTGGAGATCGGCCAGCAACAGGTCGACGATCGATGCGAGGTCGTCCTGCGTCAGGGCATGGAAGACGATCACCTCGTCCACGCGGTTGAGGAACTCCGGTCGGAACTGCGAGCGCAGCACGTCCATGACCTCGCGCTTCATCTGCTCGTAGGCCGCGTCACCGGCGCGCGCACCCGTGGCCGCGATCGCGGTCGAGCCGATGTTGCTGGTCATGATCACGACGGTGTTCTTGAAGTCGACCGTCCGGCCCTGCCCGTCGGTCAGGCGGCCGTCGTCGAGCACCTGGAGCAGCACGTTGAACACGTCCGGGTGGGCCTTCTCGATCTCGTCGAGCAGCAGCACCTGGTACGGCCGGCGGCGCACGGCCTCTGTCAGCTGGCCGCCCTCCTCGTAGCCGACGTAGCCGGGAGGCGCACCGACGAGGCGGGACACCGCGAACTTCTCCATGTACTCGCTCATGTCGATGCGCACCATCGCGCTCTCGTCGTCGAACAGGAACTCGGCGAGCGCCCTCGCGAGCTCGGTCTTGCCGACCCCGGTCGGCCCGAGGAACAGGAACGAGCCGATCGGGCGGCGCGGATCCTTGAGCCCGGCCCGCGCGCGGCGCACCGCGTCGGAGACGGCCTGGATCGCCTCGTCCTGGCCGACCACCCGCTGGTGCAGGCGCTCCTCCATCTTGATGAGCTTTGCGGTCTCGCCCTCCATGAGGCGGCTGACCGGGATGCCGGTCCAGGCGCCGACGATCTCGGCGATGTCGTCCGCGCCGACCTCTTCCTTGAGCAGCGTGCCCGGACCCTGGAGCGCGGCGAGCGCCGCCTCCTGCTCGGCGAGCGTGTCCTGGAGCGCCTTCTGGGTGCCGTACTTCAGCTCGGCGGCCGTCGCGAAATCGGCTTCGCGCTCGGCCTGCTCGATCCGCGTCGCGAGCGCCTCGAGTTCGGAGCGCGTCGCGCGGATCGCGGCGATGGCGGCCTTCTCGGCCTCCCAGCGCTGCTTGAGGCCGCCTGACTCCTCTTCGAGGTCGGCGAGCTCCTTCTCGAGGGCCTCGAGCCGCGCCTTCGACGCGTCGTCGGTCTCCTTGCGCAGGGCCTCGCGCTCGATCTCGAGCTGGACCCGCCGGCGCTCGAAATCGTCGAGCTCGATCGGCATCGAGTCGATCTCCATGCGCAGCCGCGATGCCGCCTCGTCGACGAGGTCGATGGCCTTGTCCGGGAGGAACCGATCGGTGATGTAGCGGTCGGACAGCGTCGCGGCCGCGACGAGCGCGGAGTCCGTGATGCGGACCCCGTGGTGGACCTCGTACCGCTCGCGCAGGCCGCGCAGGATGCTGATGGTCTCCTCGACCGTGGGCTGGTCGACGAGGACCGGCTGGAAGCGCCGCTCGAGCGCGGCGTCCTTCTCGATGTACTTGCGGTACTCGTCGAGCGTCGTCGCGCCGATCGTGTGCAGCTCGCCCCGGGCGAGCATCGGCTTGAGCAGGTTGGAGGCGTCCATCGCGCCCTCGGCTGCCCCGGCCCCGACGACCGTGTGCAGCTCGTCGATGAACAGCACGACCTGGCCGTCGGAGTCCTTGATCTCCTTGAGGACGGCCTTGAGGCGCTCCTCGAACTCGCCGCGGAACTTCGCGCCGGCGATGAGCGCCCCGAGGTCGAGCGCGACCACGCGCTTGCCCTTGAGCCCTTCCGGGACGTCGCCGCGGACGATGCGCTGGGCGAGGCCTTCGGCGATGGCGGTCTTGCCGACGCCGGGCTCGCCGATCAGGACGGGGTTGTTCTTGGTGCGTCGGGACAGGACCTGGATGACCCGGCGGATCTCCTCGTCGCGGCCGACCACCGGATCGAGCTTGCCGGCGCGCGCCTCGGCGGTGAGGTCGCGACCGTACTTCTCGAGGGCCGCGTACGTGCTCTCGGGGTTCTGCGACGTCACGCGCTGACCGCCGCGGACGCTCTGCAGCGCCTGGAGGATGGCCTCCTTGCCCGCCGCGTGGCTCTCGAGCAGCCGCTGGGCATCGCCCCCGGCCTCGGCCACGCCGAGGAGCAGGTGCTCGGTCGAGACGTAGTCGTCACCGAGCCGGCGAGCCTCGGCCTCGGCCCGCTCGATCGACGCCTTGGCCCGCGGATCGAGGCTCAACGAGCCGCCCTGGATCCGGGCGCGCTTGGCCAGCTCGGCGGCGAGCTCGCCGCGGAATGCGGGCAGGTCGACACCGAGCCGCCGCAGCGTCTCGGCGGGGATGCCGTCGTCGGGCTCGATGAGCGCGCTCAGCAGGTGCTCGGCGTCGAGGATCGGGCTCTGGAGCCGCTGGGCGGTCTCCTGGGCGGCGACGACGGCCTCCTGGGCCTTCTGGGTGAATTGGTCGAGTTGCATGGTCAGTTCTCTCGGTTGCGGGGATCGGGTTGGTCGGCGAGTTCGATGAAACGTTCGGCGGCCTCGCGGGCCTCGTCGGACAGGTCGGTCGGCAGGATCACCTTGGCCCTGGCATACAGGTCGCCAAAGCCCTCCGCGCGATAGCGCGGCATGCCCTGGCCGGTCAGGCGGAACGTGCGACCGGTCTGGGTGCCGGCGGGGATCGTCAGCAGGACCCGGCCCTTGAGCGTGCGGACCGGGACCTCGGCCCCCAGCAGCGCCTCTCCGAGCGTGAGCGGGAGCTCGCGTTCGAGGTCGGCGCCGCGGCGCTTGAAGACGCGGTGCGGGAGCTGTTTGACGACGACGTGGAGGTCACCGCCCCCCGGCGCCTTGCCCGTCAGCCGGATCCGGCTGCCGGTATCGGCGCCCCTGGGGATCGTGACCTCGAGGCGCTTGCCGTCGACCTCGACCAGCCGGGTCGTGCCGTGGTAGGCCTCCTCGAGATCGATCTCGGCGACGGCCTCGGCGGTCGGCTTCGACCGGGCTGGCGTCCCGGCGCGGCCGCCGGCAGGGGTCGTCGGTCGGCCGCTGCCGTCGAGGCCCATGCCGGCGAGGATGTCCTCGAAGGTCGCGCCGCCGGTCGGTCGGCGGCCGCGTCCGGGGCCGCCCGTGTCGCGGATCGGCTCCGATGCCCCGCCGAAGAATGCCTGGAAGAAATCGCTGAACTCACCGGGTTCGCCGGTGGTGTGGAACTCGTAGCGGACGCTGCCGCCTGGTCCGCCGAAGCCGGAGAAGCCGGCGAAGGGGTTGCCGGCCCCACCACCCGCCGCACCGGCTGCACCACGGGCGCCGGCGGCGGCACCGGCGGTCGCGCCGGCACGGGCGTACGACTCCCAGTCCGCGCCGAGGCGGTCATAGAGCTCCCGCTTGTCCTTGTCGGACAGGACGGCATGCGCCTCGTTGATGTCCTTGAAGCGGCGCTCGGCCGTCGCATCACCGGCGTTCGAGTCGGGGTGCGACTCCCGCGCCAACTTGCGAAAGGCCTTCTTGATCTCTGCTTGTGACGCGGTCCTGGGAACGCCCAGGACCGCGTAGTAATCCTTGTAATCCATCGACTGGCACCCTCAGCGGGGTTCCTGCACTCGCTCACCGAAGGCTGAGGCGACGCTCCTGCGAGCCATCAGCCTACGGTTTCAGCGGTCCCATCCCCAGTCGCCCTTCACCACGACGGGCGGCTGATCGGTCGGTGGGAAGTTGCTCCGGCGGACCCGAGCCTCTGGCTGCGGATCGATCGGATCGCCATCCTTGATGACCTTCGGTGGCTCGGTGACGAGCGGCCGCGGCTTGCGCCGGAGGGCCGCTTCGAGCACCTGGTCCATCGAGTCGACGAGGATGAGCTTCATCGACTTGCGGATCTCGTCGGGGATGTCCCGAAGGTCCTTCTCGTTCTTGCGCGGGATGATCACGGTCTTCGCGCCCGACAGGTGAGCGGCAAGGATCTTGCTCTTCAGCCCGCCGATCGGGAGCACCCGGCCACGCAGCGTGATCTCACCGGTCATCGCCACGTCCTTGCGGACGGGGATCCCGGTCAGCGCGCTGACCATCGCGGTGGCCATCGTGATCCCGGCGGACGGTCCGTCCTTGGGGATCGCGCCGGCCGGCACGTGGATGTGGAGGGTGTTCTTCTCGAAGATCTCACGATCGATGCCGAGGTCGCGAGCCCGCGACCGGGTCCACGACAGGCCCGCTCGGGCGCTCTCGCGCATGACCTCGCCGAGCTGGCCGGTGAGGATGAAGTCCTCGCGGCCCTCCATGCGGGTCACCTCGATCGCGACGACGTCGCCGCCGACCTCGGTCACCACGAGCCCGGTGGCCGCACCGGTCTGGTCCTCGGCCTCCAGCTCGCCGTACTCGAAGCGCTGCGGGCCGAGCAGCTCGGCCAGCTTCTTGGCGTCGATGACGGTCTTGCGCTTGCGGCCCTCGGCGACCTGCCGGGCGACCTTGCGCATGACGTTCGCGATCTCACGCTCGAGGTTCCGGACGCCCGCCTCGTGGGTGTACGAGCGGACGAGCTCGGTCATCGCCTCGTCGGTGATCTCGATGTGCTTGTCCTTGAGACCGTGGTTCGTCATCTGCTTGGGGATGAGGAACCGCTTGCCGATCTCGATCTTCTCGGTCTCGGTGTAGCCGGGCAGCTGCACGATCTCCATCCGGTCGCGCAGCGGCGACGGGATCGGGTCGAGCAGGTTGGCCGTGGCGATGAACAGCGTCTTGGACAGGTCGAACGGCACCTCCAGGTAGTTGTCCTGGAAGCTGAAGTTCTGCTCGGGATCGAGGACCTCGAGCAGCGCGGACGACGGGTCACCCCGGAAGTCCATGCCGATCTTGTCGACCTCGTCGAGCATGAACACGGGGTTGTTGGACCCCGCGGTCTTGACGCTCTGGATGATCCGGCCGGGCAGCGCGCCGATGTAGGTGCGCCGGTGACCGCGGATCTCCGCCTCGTCGTGGATGCCGCCGAGGCTCATCCGCACGAACTTGCGGCCCATCGCCCGGGCGATGCTCTTGCCGAGGCTGGTCTTGCCGACGCCCGGAGGGCCGACGAACGCCAGGATCGGGCTGCGGATCTCGTCCGCGAGCGTGCGCACAGCGAGGTACTCGAGGATGCGCTCCTTGATCTTCTCGAGGCCGTAGTGGTCCTCGTCGAGGATCCGGGCGGCTTCCTTGATATCGAGCTGGTCGTCGGTCGCGACGTTCCACGGCAGGCTGATCAGCCAGTCCACGTACGTCCGGATGACGCCGACCTCGGGCGAGGCCGAGGGGATCCGGCTCATGCGGTCGACTTCCTTGATCGCGCGGGCCTTGATCTCGTCGGGCATCCCGGCGGCCTCGACCTTCTCGCGAAGCTCGTTGATCTCGGCCTGCTGCGGGTCGTCCTCACCCAGCTCGCGCTGGATGGCCTTGAGCTGCTCGCGGAGGATGTACTCCCGCTGGGTCTTGTCCATCTCCGACTTGACTTCGGACTGGATCCGGCCCTTGAGCTCGAGGACCTCGACCTGGTGGGCGAGGAAGTTCGAGACCAGCTTGAGGCGCTCGACGACGTCGATGGTCTCGAGCAGCTCCTGGCGCTGCTCGGTCGACATGTCCGGGCTGTAGGCGACCATGTCGGCCAGGAGGCCCGGCTCGCTGATGTTGCGGGCGGCGACGGCCGCCTCCGGCGGCACGGGCGCGCCGTTCGCGACGTACTGCTCGATCTGGGCCTGGACGGTCTTCATCAGGGCCTGGATCTCGAGGCCCTCGGGGGTCGCGTCCTGGACCTCTTCGATCGTGGCGCGCAGGTACGGCTCCGTCTGGCTGAAGCCGCGCAGGTGGAGGCGTGACTGGCCCTGGACGATGGCGCGAACCGTGCCGTCCTGGAGCTGGACGACCTGGGCGATCTTGGCGAGCGTCCCGACCGCGTACAGCTCGGAGGGGTCGTCGATGTCCTCCTGCTCGGCCTGGCGCTGGGTGACGAGTGCGATGGGTCCGCCCTCGGCGACCGCGGCATTGAGCGCGTTGACGCTCTTCTCGCGGCCCACCTGGAGCGGGACGATCATCTCCGGAAAGATGACCGTCTCCCGGAGTGCGACGAGGGGCAGGTCGCGGGGACCGGTGACGGTCTCCTCCTGCGGCTCCTCGACCGGGTCTGACGGTCGCTTGGCCATCGTGGGATTCTCCTGCGTTGCTGCGTTGTGGATCGATTGGCGGTCGGTCAACGGTCGGCCGTCGATCGATCGAGCGACGCGCTGGTCGCTGTGCTGGTGGATGAGGACTGGCGGTGCTCGCCGCGGATGTCGGAGGCGTCTCCGGTCCCCTCGGCATAGAGCGCCTCGAGGATCCGCGCTCCGAGCCGCTCTTCGAGCTCGAAGAGGATGCGGATGCCGGCAAGGTTGACACCGCGTTCGCGGGTCAGATGGCGGATCCACAGGATGCGCCGGATGTCGTTCTCGCTGTAGAGACGGATGTTGGTCGGTGTTCGGGCCGGGCAGAGGAGGCCCTCGTCCTCGTAGATCCGCAGCGTGCGGGGATGAGCGCTGACGATGCTCGCCGCGACGCTGATGACGTAGACCGGGCGAGTCGGATCACGCTCTGCCCCGGGGTTGCTGGACATGCCCAAAATGCTAAAACCCTGACAATACCGTTGTCAAGAGTCTGCACTACGGCATTGGGATGAAGCTTCCGAAACCGTCCTGGCCGCCGGGTCCTGGGCGGGCCTCGTGATCGGCCGCGGGGGCCCGCGTCAGCGAGCCGCAGCCGCCTCCGGGTCGCCGATGAGCTGGCCGTGCAGCATGTCCTCGCACTCCTGCTTGCCGATCGCGATCACCTTGTCGCCCTCGCGCAGGATGCTGTCCGGCCGAAGCGGTGCCGCGATGCCGTCGCGGATCACCGCGAATAGCGAACAGCCGTCGGGGATGTCGAGGTCGCGCGGCGCCTTGCCGATCGCCGGCGATCCGGTTTGGAGGTGCGCCTCGATGAGCTCGAGCTCGCCCTCGCCGAGCGCCGCCAGGTGGAGCAGCTCGTGGACCGGGATGTCCTGTTCGATCGAGCCGAGGATCATCCGCGTCGGGCTGATCAGCTCGTCAACGCCGAGATGGCGGAACAGCGTCTCGTTCTTCGGGTTGTTGACCCGAGCGATGGTCCGCGGGACGTCGAAGTGATGCTTGGCCATCTGGCAGATGACGAGGTTGTCGTCATCGTCGCCGGTCACGGCGGCCACCACGTCGGCGCGGTTGGAGCCGGCCTCGCCGAGGTACTTGCCCTCGCACCCATCGTGGGGGATGACGATCGAGCCGATCTCATCGGCGATCTGGCGGGCCCGGTCGGGGTCCTTCTCCATGAGGGCCACCTCGTGGCCCGAATCCAGCAGCTCCTTGGCCAGGTAATACCCGACCTTCCCGCCGCCGACGACGAGGACGAACACGTTTCAGGCCTCCTTGACCGCGCCCGGCGCGGCGTTTTCGAAACTGGGTGGTGCAGCGGTGTAGGTATCGGTACCGGTCGCCGCGGGCGCCGCGCCGCTCTCCGGCGCCGAGGTCGTCGTTTCCGAGTCGCCCGATTCGTCGCCGCGCGCGGCGTGGTGCTCGCCGCCCGGGTGGGTGCCGGTCGGTGCGAGCATCCCGGCCAGGCCGGACGGGGGCAGCCCGAGGTGGGCGTCGAGCGCGTCGACCATCAGGCCCGTCCGACACAGCGTCGCGATGCCCAGCTGCGAGTAGGCTGCGGCGCGGACCGGGTCGTTGATCTTGGCGACGACGCTCGGGATCTCGAACGCCTCGACCGCGAGCTGCGCGGACATCACGTTGCGGTTGTCGCCCTCGGTCACGGCGATGAGCACGTCCGCCCCTTCCGCGCCCACGCGCCGGAGGACGTCCTCATCGGTGCCGTCGCCGCGGATCGCGGTCCCGCCGAAGGTCGACGGGAGCCGCTCGAACGAGCGGGTCGACACGTCGACGATCACGACCTCGTGGCCCGCCTTGTCCCAGCTTTCCGCGGCCGAGGCGCCCACGCGCCCGCAACCCACGATGACGATCTTCACGACGCTCCCTCGCTCATCGGCTCGCGCACGACCCACACGGCGCATGGTGCGTTCTGCAGGATGTACGGCACGGTACGCCCGATCGCGAATTCACCGCCGAACCGCTTGCGATACGGCAGCCCCACGACCAGCAGGTCGGCGTCCCGTTCGGTCGCCTCATCGACGATCGCGGCGGCCACGTCGCGCGCCTGCAGCAGCACGGGCTCCATCTTCAGCTTGTGGCTCTCGGCGATCGCCTCGGCCATGTCCAGCACCCGCTGGACGTCTTCCGAGCGTCCCGCGATGTCGGCATCGAGCGGCAGCGTCCAGTCGATCTCGACCACGTGGACCGCGATCAGCTCCGCCTTCGTCTTCGCGGCGATCGTCGCGACCAGTCGGACGATCCGCTCGTCGCTCGGTCCGCCGTTGAGGGCCACCACCGCGCGACGGAACGGTGAGGCATCGATGTCGGGCATGCCGAGTGACGATACCACCGCCGCCCGTCACGCTCGGCCCGCCACGATGCGTGGCGTCGACCGCGGGCAACGCCTCGCCTGTCGCTACATGTCCCGCCGGTACGGCACGTCGGCGATGACCGTGTGCTCGCGCCCGAGGATCGCGGCCTTCAGGCGCTTGGCGGTCTGGTTGTAGAGCAGCCGCTCCCACCAGTGGCGCGCGACGTACTCGGGCAGCACGACGATCGTGATCGGGGCTTCCTTGTCGGGCGGCCACGCCTGGTCGAGCACGTCGAGGTAGGCGAGCGTCGGCTGGATGACGGCCCGGTATGGCGACTCGACGATGACCAGCGGCACGCCCGGGACCTGGCGCTCCCAGCGCGTGCGCAGTGCGTCGCCGTCCTCGGGATCCACGGTGACGTAGACGGCCCGGACGTCGCGCGCCAGGGTCCGCCCGAACTGGACGGCCTGCACGACGGCCCGGTTGATGCCGTTGACCGGGATGACGACCCGCTGCTCGCGGTGGGGTCCCTCGATGATCAGGTCGTCGCGGACGTGCAGCTCGCGCGCCTGGTCGTCGTACTCGCGCCGGATGAACAGCATCAACGAGACGAGGATCGGGATCAGCACGATCACGAACCAGGCCCCGTCGATGAACTTCACGCTCGTCACGACGATCGCGACGATCGCCGTCGCGACGCAGCCGATGGCGTTGATGACGAGCCGTTGCTGCCAGCCCCGCGGTCGCTCGCGCAGCCAGTGCCGGATCATGCCGGCCTGGCTGATCGTGAAGTCGATGAACACGCCGACGGCGTACAGCGGGATCAGCGCGTGCGTCCGCCCGCCGGCGACGACGACCAGCGACGCCGCGATCAGCCCGAGCAGCAGGATGCCCATCGAGAACGCCAGGCGATCGCCGCGGAACGCGAACTGGCGTGGGAAGAAGCCGTCCTCCGCGAGGACCGCGCCGAGCCGCGGGAACGCCGCGAAGCTCGTATTCGCTGCGAGGAACAGCAGCAGCGCCGTGAACGCCTGGAAGAGGTAGAAGAAGGCCGTGTCGCCGAAGACCGTTTGAGCGACCTGGGCGATCACGGTCTTGTGCTCGACGTTGCCGAACAGCTCGGGCACCGTCGGGTAGATCGCGAAGTTCGTGGCCAGGAACGTCACGCCGATGAACAGGATCGCGAGGACGCCGCCCATCACCAGCAGCGTCTGGGCCGCGTTCTTCGATTCGGGCGGCTTGAAGGCCGGGACGCCGGTGGCGATCGCCTCCGTGCCGGTCAGCGCGACGGCACCGGACGCGAACGCGCGCAACAGGAGGAAGACCGACACGCCGCCGGCGGTCGTCGCGGTCGCCTGCACGACCTCGGGCGGCGGCAGGTGGTGCTCGCCGAGCACGATGATCCGGTAGGCGCCGATCGCGATCATCGCGAAGGCGCTGAACATGAACAGGTAGGTCGGGACCGCGAAGATGTTGCCGGCCTCGCGCACGCCGCGCAGGTTCGCGAGCGTGATCAGCGCGAGGGCGCCGACGCCGATGACCACGCGGACGTCGGACAGCGCCGGGAAGGCCGACACGATCTGCTCGACCGCGGACGAGGTCGAGACCGCCGCGGTGAGGTTGTAGTCGATCAGCAGCGCCGACGCCGCGACGAGCGAGGCGAGCCGTCCGAAGTTGCGCTTCGAGACCGAGTACGAGCCGCCGCCGGTCGGGTAGGCGATGCACACCTGTCGGTAGCTGAACGCCACGACCGCGAGGAGCGCGGCGATCGCGATGGCCACCGGCAGCGACCACTGGAGCGCCGCGAGCGCGGCACCGCCGAGGATGAAGGCGAGGATGACCTCCTCGGTGGCGTAGGCCGATGAGCTGATCGCGTCGGAGCTGAAGATGGCCAGCGCCTTCGTCTTGGACAGGCGCTCGCCGATCTCCTCCTCCTGGTGCAGCGGCCGGCCGAGCAGGACGGCGCGGATCTGTGCCATGACCCGCGCCGTGCCCGTCGCCGGCATGCTGGCGGCTTCCTTCGCCGTGAGCTGGCCCTTGCCGCTGTACCGGAAATACGGCGCGTGCGGTCGTTCGACGCGCAGGCGCTTGTCGCCGGGCTTGCGGCCCTGCAAGGGCCGGCGGCCGCCGATCACGAGTGGGTCATGCGCCCACGACCAGGCGATCGCCCAGGCGGGCAGGCAGCCCGGCGGCGTGGATGGCCCGCCGCACGGGCTCGACGTCGTAGGCCACGCGATGCCAGCTGACCTGCTTCGCATCGAGGTCGAGGACCAGGTAGGCCGCCCGCGGATCGCCGTCCCGTGGCTGGCCGACGCTGCCCGGGTTGAGCAGCACCCGGCTCGGATCGAGATCGATCCGCGAGCCGCCCCGTGGCTGGACCAGCACCACGCGGTCCTCTGCCGCGACCCAGGCGACCGGGACGTGGGTATGGCCGTGCAGCCCGTGCCGGGTCTCCAGCATGTCGATGTTGGCGGCGGCGGTCATGCGGTCGGTGATGTATTCACGGAGCGGATCGCGGGGGCTGCCGTGGACCAGCGTGAGGTCGTCGACCACCAGTCGCTCGGGAAGATCGGCGAGCCACTGCCGGGTCTCGGCAGAGATCGTGGTCCGTGTCCACTCGGCCGCGGCGCGCGCATCCGCGTTGAACCATTCGATCTCCCGTCCTCCGATGGCTGCGGCGTCGTGGTTGCCGCGCACCCCGGTCGCGTTCAACGCGGTCAATCGTGCCACGACCGCATCGGGCTCGGGTCCGTACCCGACCACGTCACCCAGATGCCACACCGCGTCGACCGATCCGGCGTCGCGCAGGACCGCCTCGAGCGCCACGAGATTGCTGTGGATGTCCGAGAGGACCGCGACGCGCATCGGTCTGAGCGTAGCCGGTCCGTCGCCGTCGGGAGGCCGTCACCAGGGGCGACGCCTGCGGACCGCCGGGTCGCGGGGATAGCCGGCGGGTACCGTGCCCGTCCGCGTGGCGATGACCAGCCGGTGCCGGTCGAGCCCTGGGACCGCGAAGTCCATCGTGTCCAATGACCCGCCACCGAGCCCCTCGACCGCCCGGCGCGCGGCGGCCAGCTCCAGTGTCAGGTCGCCACGCTTCCAGGCGATCAGTGCGCCACCCTGCGTGAGCAGCGGGAATGCCAACTCGACGAGGTCGGGCAGCGACGCCACGGCTCGCGCGGTCACGATCGGCCATGCATCCCGGTGCTGTCGATCTCCCCCGAGCGCCTCCGCCCGTGCGGTCACCACCGAGACCCGTGGCGCCAGACCGGTCGCGGCGGCCGCCACCTCCAGGAAGCGTGCCTTCTTGGCGACCGATTCGAGCAGCGTGACCTCCAGCCCGGGCAGCGCGGCGGCGAGCGGGATCCCGGGGAAGCCGCCGCCCGACCCGAGATCGAGGACGCGGTCGACGCCGCGCCGGCGGATCGCGTCGAGCCCCGTCAGGCTGTCGATCACGTGACCGAGGGCGACCGCACCCGGCTCGCGGATCGCCGTGAGATTGATGGACCCCGTCCACGCCAGCAGCAGGCGGACGTGGCCGTCGATCGCGTCGCGGGCGCCCGGGTCGAGGCGGATGCCCAGGGCGGCGAGGCCTGGCTCCAGGGCGTCAGCGTAGGCCGGTGGCAGGTCCGGGGTGTCCCTGACATGCGTCGGGAGCGGCTCGCGCTCTCGGCTCACGGCACGCCTCCGTTGATCGGCGTACCACCGCGGCGCGGCACCGCTCCCGTCGGATCATCTCGCACAAGCGTGCCGGTCTGGTCTTCCCCGATCCATCCGGTTCGTGGCTGGGTTTCCCCGAGCCCCTCGTGGACCGCGTTACCCGTTGGTCACCCTGGTGCGGGATGGCGATGGTACGGGCCGCCCACATGGAGCGTCCACCCCCTTATCCACCAACTCCCCGAGACGCCGGGGATTCGTGGATAAGTCGCGCCTGGGGCGCTAGCGACGAAGGCCAGCCGAGAGCGTGGGCGTGGATCGCAGGTGGGCGGCCGCGCGTCGGACCGCCGGTGACGTTCGCTCCGCCGCGCGCACCGCGGACAGGGCCTCCAGCCGGTCCGACTCGAAGGACAGGGCGTCGGCCACCGCGGCAACCAGCGCCTCCGGTGCCATCGATCCGGCGGGGCCGGGCAGGACGAGGACGAAGGACGAGCCCGTCCCCGGCAGGCTCGCGACGTCGAGGTCGCCGCCCATGGCGCGGGCGAGGTCCCGGGCGATCGACAGCCCGAGTCCGGTGCCCGTCAGAGGTCGATGGTCGGCCACGCGATAGAACGGCTCGAAGATCCGCAGCCGGTCCTCGGGATCGATGCCGGGTCCCTCATCACGGACCGCGATGATCGCGTCGGTCCCGTCGAACCGACCGGCGAGCTCGACGACGCCGCCATCGGCCCCGTACTTGAGCGCGTTCGCGGCGAGGTTCGTGATGATCTGGTCCACGCGCCGCCGGTCGCCGAGTGCTGTGCGCATGCGCGGCGGCAGGATCGTCTCCAGGTGGACGCCGCGATCCAGGGCGATCGGGAGCAACCCCTCGGCGACGGCGGCGAGCGCATCAGCGACCGAGAAGGGTTCGGCCGCGAGGGTGATCGACCCTGCCTCCAGCCGCGCCATCTCGAGCAGGTCGCCGACCAGGAGCGTCATCGATCCGACGATCGCCTGGCCGCGCTCGAGGAACTCGCGCTGGATCGCCGGGTCCTCGACCTGGCCGTCGAGGATGAGATCGAGGTAGCCGCCGAGCCCGGTGAGCGGCGTGCGCAGCTCATGGGCCACGGTCGAGACGAACCGATCTCGCTCGGTCTCGGCCGCCCGCAGCTCGGCGAGATCCCGTTCGGTGCTCAGCGACTCGGTCACCAGCGACAGCGCGACCGCGGCATGACGGGCCAGGTTGGGTGGCATGCGTTCGCGCAGCGTCGCCGGGTCGATCGTCCGAGCGAATGCGAACCCGAGCGTGACGCCCCGGGAGGAGGCGATCGGCAGGGCCGCGTAGTGGTCGGCAGTGCGGGTCGGCGTGGCGTCGCTCCCCGTCGTCCGGTGGGCGACGAGGATCGGCGCCGTGCCCGACGCGGCGCGCTCGGCTCGAGAGCGTGGTGCAGCGGCATCGAGCCACGTCCCCAGGGCCACTGCCGCAGCGTCGTCCTCGACGCCCGACGCGGCCACCGCGACGCGACGCGGGGGGCCGTCGGCCACAACGGCGGCGCGCGCGGCGCCGACGGTGCGAGCCAACAGGTCGAGCATGCCGGCGAGGCGCGCGTCAGCTGGGATGTCCGCTGCCAGGATGTCGAGCGAACGGGCCAGGAGGCGAGTCTCCTCGTGCGCGATCCGGTCGGCGGCGCGGCGCGATCGCACGCGGCGATCGACGAATGGCCGGGGCGGGTCGATGGCGGGTGCGGGCGAGGGCGGTCGCGGTGGGAGCGGGTCGGTCATGGCCGGTTCGATCGTGGCCGAGGCGCGGTCCTCGCCGACATCCCCCGACCGGGCATGGCCCCACGCCGAAGGTACCGCCGCCGGACCCTCCCTAGGTGGTACGTGCGCCGCCGCGGACCGGGCGGCCCAGCGTGCGCCGGACGACGTCGATGACCTCGTCGACGTACTGGTCCGCCTCGCCCCGCTCCGCTGCCGTCCGGACGCAACCCTGGACGTGGTCCTCGAGGACGAGGATCGACACGGCGTCGACGGCGGCGCGCAACGCCGCGGTCTGCTGGAGGATGTCGACGCAGTACTCCTCGCGCTCGATCATGCGCGCGATCCCACGGACCTGACCTTCCATCCGCGACAGCCGGCGCATCAGTTGCGCTGAATCCTTGGCATAGCTGTGACGGAAGTGGCTCGGATCGGGCGGCGCCGGACGCCGCCTGGTGCTGGTCGCCATCCGCGGATGATACCCCCAGGGGGTATCCGCCGCAACGCGCCCGACGCGGGCCCGGCGGGCCGGTCAAGCGCCGCTCGGGTAGACTGGCCGCCGATGGACTTGCGTACCCCCTTCGCCCATGCCAGTGAGGCGGAGATGGCCCGCATCCTGGACTTTTACGCAGTCCGCTGGGAATACGAACCCCACACCTTTCCGATCCTCTGGAACCTCGACGGCGACGTCGTCGAGAGCTTCTCGCCCGACTTTTTCCTGCCCGAGCTCGATCTCTACCTCGAGATGACGACGCTCCGCCAGAAGCTCGTGCGCAAGAAGAATCGCAAGCTCCGCCGGCTGCGGGAGCTCTATCCGTCGGTCAACATCAAGCTGTTCTACGCGCGCGATTTCCGCGCCCTGATGCTCAAGTACGGCAAGCTCGCGCTCGTCGACGGCCTGTCGGGCACGTCCGGGCAGGTGGCGCTTCCCCACGGCGTCGCCCTCGACGTCGCTGACGTCGTCGGCCTGGCAGGCGAGACCCGCGCGGCGGACGCGCCCGATCTCGCCCCCGTCCGGACATCCCGTCGGCGCGCCGGCGCGGCCGGGGTCGAGGCCGCCGCCATCGGGACCGGCCGCCGACCGGGCAAGCGCCGCACGGGCGATGACCGCGGGCCGGTTTCCGAAGGCAGGAGCCGGTGACCGTCCGAACGACGGACCTGCACGCGGACGTCGGCGAGATCCTCCTGACCGAGGCCCAGATCGCCGAGCGCGTCGCCGACCTCGGGGCCCGGATCACCGCCGACTACGCCGGCCGCACCCTCACCCTGGTCTCGGTGCTCAAGGGTTCGCTGCCATTCATGGCCGACCTGATGCGCGCGATCGAGCTGCCGCTGCGCATCGACCTGATGGAGGTCAGCTCGTACGGTGGCACCACGACCGAGTCGTCGGGCCTCGTGCGGATCCTCAAGGACCTCTCGGCCAGCATCGAGGGCGAGGACGTGCTGATCGTCGAGGACATCATCGACACCGGCCTGACGCTCAACTACCTGATCCGCTACCTGCGCGGCAAGAACCCCAAGACCCTCCGGATCTGCACGCTGCTCGACAAGCCGGCGCGCCGCCTGGTCGAGATCCCCGTCGATTACATCGGCTTCCAGATCCCGGATCAGTTCGTGGTCGGCTACGGCCTCGACTACGGCGAGGTGTACCGCAACCTGCGGTTCGTGGGCGTGCTCAAGCCCGAGGTGTACGGGGCGGGGATGGAGGCGATCGAGGGGTGACGATGCACCGCCGGCCCCTCGGGACCGGCCGCACCCTCGCGACCATCGGCGGGATCCTGATCCTGGTCGGCTGCTTCCTTCCCTGGTGGAAGATCGAGCAACTGGGCGGGTTGCCGCCGCTGATGGGCAACGCGCTCGAAGGGAGCGGGATCGTCGTGCTGCTCGTCGGCGTCGCGACCCTGCTCCTCGTCGCCCTGCCCTACGCGGTCGGTGACCGCCCGACGGCCATCGATCGTTGGGAGGCATACGGGTTCCTCGCGATCGTGGGTTGGGTCGGGCTCGGCTGGCGCGTCATCCAGCTCCTGGGCCTGGATGCGTTCCGGTTCGAGGAGCCGGTCCAGGTGTTCACCAACGGCCCGGGTCTGTGGCTCGCCGGCATCGGCCTGGCGGTGCTGTCGCGGGCCGTCTACCGGATGACGCGGGAGCCGGCCTACCGCTAAGCGCCCGACGCCGCGATCGGCGTCGACGGCATCGCCGGGGCGCGGTCCGCGCCAGGACCGGCGTTCATGCTTGCGAGATCCAGCCGGTCGCTCGCGGCCTCGATCAGCGCGGGATCGTGCGTGGTCGCGAGGACCGTGACGCGCCCGTCGTCGAGCTCGGACAGCAGCCGGGCGACGGCTCGCGCGCCGTTCCGGTCCAGCGCGGCCGTCGGCTCGTCGAGGATCAGCAGCTCGGGGGCACCCGCGAGCGCCCGCGCCAACGCGACCCGCAGGCGCTCGCCGATCGACAGGCCGTCCGGCGCCCGGTCGGCATGCTCGGCTAGGCCCACCGTCGAGAGCGCGGTCATCGCCCGCTCGCGCGCACCGGGCCCGACCACGCCGCGGATCGCGAGGCCGAGCTCGACGTTCTCGAGCGCGGTCAGGAACGGCACGAGGTCGCGGACCTGGTCGACGATGCCGATCCGCGCCGCCCGGAACCGGGCGAGCTCGTCCCGGTCGAGAGCGGCGAGGTCGGTGCCGAGCGTCGTCACGCGTCCATCGCTCGGCCGGTCGAGGCCCGCGACGATGCGCAGGAGCGTGGTCTTGCCGCTCCCCGACGGCCCGGTGATGACGTGGAACCGACCACGACGCAGCGCGGCCGATGTCGGCGGCAGCCCCAGCATCCCGGTCGTGCCGGTCCCGTAGCGTCGTGCGACCCGATCCAGGACGACGGCGTCCGAGTCGCCGTCGGGTCGAACCGCGGCCGCGAGCGGCGTCGACGGCGCCGGCAGCGGCGGCGCGAGCCAGCCCTGCGCGTCGCGGACCGGCTCCGGCGGGGTTCCCGGCGGGCCGAGCCGCTCGGCGACCGCTCGCCCGTCGGCGACGTAGATGACCCGGTCGGCGATCGCCTCGACGGCTTCATCGTGGGTGACGATGAGGCAGGTCGTGCCCTCGGCTCGCACGAGCTCGCGCAACACCGTGAGGATCGTCTCGGCGGTTGCGCCGTCGAGCTCGCCGGTGGGCTCGTCGGCCAGGAGGAGCGCCGGTCGCGTCGCCAACGCGATCGCGAACGCCACCCGCTGCTGCTCCCCGCCCGAGAGCTCGTGGCGGTAGGCAGCGCCACGATCCGGGAGCCCGATCCGCTCGAGGAGCTCGGCCACGCGCTGCTCGCGTTCCTGCCTTCCGACGCCACGGAGCGCGAGCGGCAGCCCGATCGCCTCGCTCGCCGGCACGTAGGGCGACAGCGCCCGCCGGTAGTGCTGCTCGACGACGCCGATCCGCGTACGGCGGTGCTCGTCGAGCTCGGCAGCCGATGCGGTCGTCAGGTCGCGTCCGAGCACCTCGAGGCGTCCGGCGGACGGTCGGTCGAGGCCGCCGACGAGCCGCAACAGCGTCGACTTGCCCGATCCGGACGGGCCGATGACCGCGGCCACCTCGCCGGTCTCGACGCGGATGTCGAGGCCACGGAGCGCCGCGACGGGTCCGCCGGGCGAGGGATGGATGCGGATCAGGCCGCTGCCGACGATCGCGTCAGCCATCGACATGCTCCGGGCCGCTGCGCCACGGTGCCGCGCCGACGCTGACCGCGGCGCCACCGCGGCGCTCGCCCAGCGTCGCTCGACCGTAGGTGCGGCGAGCGAGCCACGCAACGGTACCGAGCACCACCAGCACGACGCCGAGCACGACAGCGGCGATCGGCAGCGGTGGGAGGACGACCAGCAACGGCGGGAGCGGTGCCCGGCCTTCGGCATCGATCGCCAGGGCGCCGGTCGCGACGACCGCGAGGAGCACGCCGGCGCCGAGGCCGGCGATCCCGCCCCCGATCGCCAGCCACGCGGTCCGTGCCAGCGCGTGCCAGCGCAGCGACGACGGTGGTACGCCCTGCGCCTCGAGATCGGCCAGCTCGCCGCGCTCGTCGCGCAGGTCGGTGACCGCGCCGAGGATCAGGCCACCGACCGACAGGATGAGCCCGGCGATCGCGGCGACCAGCAGCGCCCACACGATGGCCTGGCTGGACGGATCCGCCGCCCGCTCGGCGACGAGGTCGGATCGTGCCGTCACCGACGCGAACCGGAAGGGAGCCAGGTGGAGCGCGTCGCGAACCTCGGCGAGGCGCTGCGGGCTCGGGGCCGCGATCCACATCTCGGTCGGCCGGCCACCCGACGGCAGCACGGCCGCGACCGCGACGAGGAACGGATCGATCGGGAGGATCGCGAAGCGCGGCTTGGTCTCGACGATCGTCGGTGCCCGCTCGGCCGTGCCGACGACGCGGATCGGCACGACGCCGGTGCCGATGTGGAGCGGCAGCATCCCCTGGGCGTCGGCCTCGCGGGCGAGGTCGGGGCTGACGACCGCGGGGATCGCCACGCCGTCGGTCGCCTGCGGCGCCTGGACGATGACGGTCGCGGTCGTGAAGATCTCGATCGGGACCGGGCGCTCGTCGACCAGGCCGTCGAGCCCCTCGAACGCGACCGTGCCCGAGAAGACACCGTGCTGGTGCCCGGAGCCCGCAACGAGCGCGTCGTTGCGGAAGATCAGCGTCGTGAGGATCCCGCCGATCGCCGAGTCCGGCAGCCGTGTCGCTGCCGAGGTCATCCCGTCGACCACGGTTCCGAGCGGCAGGACCACGGCATCGCCGCCGTCGGTCCGGACGATCGCGTCGAGCCGGACGGGGTCACCGTCGTAGCGGAAGCGCACGTCGAGCATGGGATCGTCGGCCGGCAGGCGATGCCCGGCGACCGCCCATCCACCGGCGGGTTCCGGCAGCTCCAGGCGTTTGGCGAGCTCCGTCACAGGCGTCGACGAGAAGTCGGACCGCCAGCCGGGGAGCGTCGGGAGCACGGACGGGTCGATCGCCAGGAGGTCGACCGCGGCGCCCGGCTGGGTCGTGCTCGTATCGCGATAGACCGGGACCGCGGTCACGTCCGGGCCGAGCCGCGCGTAGCGGCTGGTCGGCACGACCGACTTGGAGATCGACAGGGCGGTCCCGAGCTCCGAGACGCGCAGGTCGAGTCCTGACCGATACGCGGCCGCGTCGTCGATGCCCTGGCGCAGGCTCGCCGACCAGCCCATCGCGAACACGATCGCCCCGAGGCTGAACGCCAGCAGCGTCATCGTGGCAGCCGGTCGTCCCGGCTCTCGGGCGATCGACAGCAGCGACAGCCGCAGCGGCAACGGCGCGCGGGTCGCCCGCCGGCCGAGGGCGCGCAGGACGGGCGGCATCGCGGTGGTCAATACGAGCGCGGCGAGGAACGCGAGCGCCGGCGGGAGCAGCACGACGATCGGGCTCGCGATCGAGGAGGCCAGCGTGGACGCGTCGAGCGGCCCGGCCGTCGCCAGCTGCCAGCCGAGCAGCACGACCACCGTCATCGCCAGTGCGACCGCGCCGCGGAAGGCGCCGGCGCGCGGCAGCCCCGGTGCCGTGGCGAGTGCGGTCGCCAGGACCGCGACCGCGATGACCGCGATCGCCGTGGCGAGCGGGACGGCGCCGAACAGGGCGCCGCTGAGGATCGGACCGACGGCGACGCCGGACCACGCCGCGAGGACGGCGACCACGGCTGCCCCGAGCACCCACCCGAGCACCCCACCGACGACGGCCGGGATCAGGGCCTCGAGGAGGAGGAATGCGACCCGATCGCGCCGGCGGGCGCCGATCGCGGTGAGGCGCGCGACTTCGAGCCCGGCGTCCTCGCGGACGACCAGCGCCAGGAACACCGCAAAGGCGAGCAGGATCGCCACGCCGAGCGAGCCGATGATCAGCAGGCGACCGCGACCGGCGTCCGCGCGGGCCAGGGCGGCGTCGAGGGACGCCATCGGGGTGACGACGGTGTACGCGGGATCGGCCGCGGCGAGGTCGCGGGTCAGCCCGCCGATGGCATCGCGCAAGGACGCCGCCGTCCAGGGATGGACCGCGTCGACGGCCAGCGGTGCGGTCCAGACGTACGTGCGCCCACTGTGATCGAAGGCCGCCGATCTGGCGATGGCGTCGATGCCGTCGACGAGGAGCACGGCCGGGCTCCGGCGACCGGTCTGGTAGTCGCCGGCGCCGATCGTTTGCTGGCCGAACGCACCGCGCTGGTCGAGGTCGCCGAATGGCACGGCCGGATCGATGAGGCCGCGACCGACGATCGACAGCTCGACGCCGGGTGCCGGTCGCGCCACGCGGAAGTCGGGGTCGGCGGGGACCTCCGACAGCAGGATCGCCTCGCACGCTGCGGCGTCCGTGCATTGCG
Source organism: uncultured Chloroflexia bacterium (assembly GCA_963788235.1). Classification (GTDB taxonomy): domain Bacteria; phylum Chloroflexota; class Limnocylindria; order Limnocylindrales; family CSP1-4; genus SPCO01. The sequence continues at coordinate 1,106,297 of CAWBFV010000008.1, forward strand.
TCGGGAGCCGGCCCTCGGTCAGCTTGACCCACGCCGTCGGGTCGTCGACGGCGACGACCAGCTCGAAGACCGGTGCCTTGAGATCGCCGAGCTCCGACCCGAGCACGCCCGCCACGACCGGGCCGGCGACGCCGCCGAGATGCTCGCGGAAGGCCGCCTCCGCGGTGGCGGTCGCCTCGTCGAAGTTCGTCGATGTCGGCTCGAACCGTGAGACGCGGACGACCGGGCGATCGGTGCCGACCTTGTCGAGCGTTCGATGGACGGTCTGGTCGGCGGCGACGAGCCCGATGCCGGAGACGATCGCCACGAGTGCCGTGGCCGCCGCAAGGGCGGCGATCGCGATGACCGCGGTCGAGCCGCGACGGCGAAGTCGGGCGAGGACGAGCGCTGGGATCGGTCCGAGCATCGTCCGCCACGGTAACATCTGTGTGCCCATGCTTCCCGTTACATCACGCCTCGGCACGGACGCGGTCCTCGGGCTGGCCAACAGCCAGCACGGGCCGGGCGCCCACTACCGACGGCGGGCACGGGCCGGCGATCCGGCCCACGACCACCTCGATACACCGGGGGACGCGATCGAGTTCCTCGGGACACATCACGTCCCCGTCCCGGATCCGGCGCCGACGGGCCGCCAATTGGCGCGGCTGCGGGAGCTGCGCGCGCTCGCCCGGTCGCTGATCGACGATCCGGCGCTCGACCTGGACACCTGGCGCGCGACGCTCGACGAAGCCCTCGCGGGCATCGATTACCGGCTGCGGACCGACGGCACGCTGCGCTCGGTCGCGGCCGGTTGGGACGGCGTGGCCGACGACCTGCTGCCGGCGCTGCTGGCGCTCTCGACCGAACGGGATCGGTTGAAGCATTGCGGCAACCCGCTCTGCACCTGGCTGTTCATCGATCGCTCTGCGCGCGGCACGCGGGTCTGGTGCGAGGCGGCGGTATGCGGCAACCGGGTGCGCGTCGGGAGGCATCGGCGTGGCGGGAACGCGGCTCCAGCCGACCGGCCGACGAGCTGAGCTAGCCGCCGAGATACGCCTTCTGGACCTCGGGGTTGACGGTCAGTCGCTCGGCCGAGTCCTGGAGCACGATCTCGCCCGTCTGCAGGATGTAGCCGCGCTTGGCGATGCCCAGGGCCATCAGCGCGTTCTGCTCGACCAGGAGCACCGTGGTCCCGCCGGCGTTGATGTCCAGCACGATCTGGAAGATCTGCTCGACGAGGATAGGGGCAAGACCCATCGACGGCTCGTCCAGCAGCAGCAGCTTGGGCCGGGCCATCAACGCCCGCCCGATCGCGAGCATCTGCTGCTCGCCGCCGGACAGCGTGCCACCGACCTGGGTGAGCCGCTCCTTGAGGCGCGGGAAGAGCGAGTACACGCGCTCGAAGTCGGCGTCCATGTCGGGACCCTTGTCGCGCTGGAAGGCGCCCATCTCGAGGTTCTCGCGGACCGTCATGCGCGGGAAGATCCGGCGACCTTCCGGGGCCTGCGAGATCCCCTTGGCGACGACGTCGTGGGCGGGCGTCCCGTCGAGCCGGGCGCCGTCGAACCAGATCTCGCCCTCGCGCGGTCGGAGCAGGCCGCTGATCGTCTTGAGCGTCGTCGACTTGCCGGCGCCGTTCGCGCCGATCAACGTCACGATCTCGCCGGGCTCGATCATGATCGAGATGCCCTTGAGGGCGTGGATGTTGCCGTAATAGGTGTGGATGTCGCGCAGCTCGAGAAGGGCCATCAACCGGCCCCAGCCGCGCCACGACCGAGGTAGGCCTCGATGACGCGCGGGTCGGCGCGGACCTCATCCGGTGAGCCCTCGGCGATCTTCTCGCCGTGGTCGAGCACCGTGACCCGATCACTGATGCCCATGACGACCTTCATGTCGTGCTCGATGAGCAGGACCGTCAGGCCGAGCCGGTCGCGCAGCTCGCGCACGAAGTCGGTCAGCTTCCGGGTCTCTTCGGGGTTCATCCCGGCGGTCGGCTCGTCGAGCAGCAACAGCTTCGGGTCGGTCGCCAGGGCACGCGCGATCTCGAGACGCCGCTGGTCGCCGTAGGGCAGGTTGCGGCCGAGGGTGTCCGCGCGCTCTCGGAGCCCGACGAGGTCGAGGAGGGTCCCGGCGCGCTCGTGCGCCTGCTCTTCCTCTTTGCGGATGCCTGGGGTTCTCAAGATTGCGCCGAACCAGCGGCCCTTGAGCCGGTGATGCAGCCCGACGAGCACGTTGTCCTCGGCGGTCATGTTGCCGAACAGCCGGATGTTCTGGAACGTGCGGGCGATGCCGACGCGGACCACCTCGTGCGGCTTCTTGCCGGTGATGTCCTTGCCGTCGAAGACGATCTTGCCCTCGGTCGGGACGTACAGGCCGGTGATCATGTTGAAGAACGTCGTCTTGCCGGCGCCGTTGGGGCCGATCAGGCTGACGATGCCGCCACGCGGGATCGCGAAGTCGATGTCGTGCACGGCGACGAGACCCCCGAATCGCTTCGTGCAGCCCGTCGCGTCGAGCAGGATCTCGTCGGTTCCCGGCGCCATCGCCGGCATAGCGCTCATTGCGGCGTCTCTTCCCTGTCGGCGCGCTCACTCTCGAGCGGTTCCAGCGCCTCTTCGAGCAGTTCCGTCCGCAACTCGTCGGGGAGCTCGGTCGGATCGAGGATGGGCGCTGCCTCGAGGGACACCGCTTCGACCTCCTCGGCCGAGGCGAGCAGATCGGCCGAGCCGGCCGTCACCTCAGCGGCCACGCCGATGCCGTGCATCTCGGCCTTCGCCGCTTCGTCGGGGAACAGCCCCTCGGGTCGCTTGATCATCATGATCGCGAGGACGATCCCGAAGATCAGGTAGTTGTATGTGGCCAGGCTGAAGTCAGACAGCAGCTGGACGTGCAGCTGGTCGCCGAGGTTGTTGATCGGATCGTTGAACAGGTTGTTGCCCAGGAACGCCAGCAGGGTCTGGTTGACGTACTGGGCGATGAACGCGCCGATCAGCACGCCGCGCAGCGAGCCGATGCCGCCCAGGATGACGATCACCACCACCAGGATCGAGACATTGAAGTTGAACGTCTCGGCGAAGATCGCGGTCTGGTAGGCGCCCGTGAATGCGCCCGCGAAGCCAGAAAAGCTGGCACCGAGCGAGAACGCGAGGAGCTTGGTCGTGACGGTGTTGATGCCCATCGCGGCGGCAGCCGTCTCATCCTCGCGGATCGCCATCCATGCCCGACCGAGCTTCGAATCGCGCAGCCGCCGGCAGATGAAGAACGTCAACGCGAGCAGCGCCAACACCAGGTACCAGGACGCGAGGACGTTCTGGTTCGAGAAGATGATCGAGTTCCCCCACGGCCCAGGTATCGGGATGGTCGGCGGGTCGATCGGGTTGATGCCGACGTTGCCGCCTGTCAGGTTCGCATTCGGGCCGATGAGGATCGCGCCGCCCAGGAACGCCGGGAGCGCCAGCGTGAAGTCGCCGAGATTGCGGAAGACAAGCCGCACGATCTCGCCGAAGCCGAGCGTCACGATCGCGAGGTAGTCACCGCGCAGCTTCAGCGTGGGCGCGCCGAGCGCGATCCCGAACAGCGCGGCTGCCGCCACCGCGATCCAGACCACGATCCACCAGCTGATGTGGATGCCGAAGTGGCCGGAGGCCAGGAAGGCAGTCGTGTACGCGCCGATCGCGTAGAACGCGACGTAGCCGAGGTCCAGCAGACCGGCGAAGCCCATCACGATGTTGAGCCCAAGCGCGAGGATCGCGTAGGTCGCGCAGGTCACGAGGACCGCGGTACCGGGCCACGGGATCCACGGGGCCCATTGCTCGAGGGTGCGGTAGACGAGCGGGTACCCGATCGCGAGGACGATCGCGATCCCGAGGAGCACCATGTCGCGCCGTTTGCGATCCATGCCGGCGAACGGGTTCGGGACGCGCGGCCTGGCGCGCACAGGCTGGACGGTGGCAGTCACGTCAGGCTCGCTCGGACTGCGTCTCAGCCAGGATGCCGGTGGGCCGGAAGACGAGCACCAGGATCAGGATCCCGAACACGATGACCGTCGTCCAGCGCGTCTCGAGGAAGCGATCCGACATGGCCTGGACCAGACCGATCACGAGCGCGCCAAGGGTGGCGCCGGTCAGGTTGCCGATGCCCCCGAGCACGGCGGCGGTGAACGACAGCAGACCGAACTGCAGCCCGTACTGGAAGAACGTCTGGCCGTAGTACAGGGCCACGACGAGACCCGCGGCACCGGCCAGCGCGCCGGCGATCAGGAACGTCAGGGATACGGTCCGGTTGACGTCGATGCCCATGAGGCCGGCGGCATCACGGTCCTGCGCCGTCGCGCGCATCGCCTTGCCCTGGCGGGTGTGGGCCACGAACCAGCGCAGGCCGAACAGCAATGGCAGCGTCACCGCGACGACGACGAGCTCGTCGACGCCGAACCAGCCCGCGCCGCTCGGGAACGTCACGAGGTCGGTCTTGGGCATGACGGCCTCGACCGACTTCTGGGATGGGCCGAGCACGGCAAGCCCGATGTTCTGCAGGATGAACGACATGCCGATCGCACTGATCAGCGGGGCGACCCGTGGCGCGTTGCGTAACGGCCGGTATGCCACCCGCTCGATCGTGGCGTTGATCGTCGCCGTGAGCAGCATGATGATCGGCAGTGCGATCAGGGTCAGGAAGAACGCGAGGGGTGCCGCCTTGGGCACGCCGAGGACCGTGACGATGATCTCGGTCGCGAAGTAGGTGAACGCGGTGCCCAGCATGAACACGTCAGCGTGGGCGAAGTTGATGAGTTCGAGGATGCCGTAGACGAGGGTGTAACCGATCGCGATGAGGGCGATGATCAGGCCGTTATTGACCCCGATCGTCAGCGCCCTGACCAGTGCCTCCACGCCCTCTCCTCCAAGCAGGCCGGTGCGTCTGGGTAATCAGCCGGCCGCTCGGGAAGACCGAACGGCCGGCTGGCGCTTTGCGGCTGGGTCCCGAAGGGCCCGGTCGCGTTACTCGATGACGCTATCGAACGCGAACTTGCCGTCCTTGACGATGTTCCCGGACATCGCGGTCAGGCTCGTGTCGCCTTCGGCGTTGAAGCTCCAGGTGCCGAGGGCGCCCTGGTAGTCCTTGGTCTCGCTGATCGCCTTCAGGACGGCCGCTCGGAGCGCCGCCATGTCGGCCGGGTTCGTCGCCGCGGCCTTCTCGATCGCCGCGAGGACCGTCCCTGCCGCCTCGTAGCCGTACGCGGTGTACGCCTCGGGCGGGTTGTTCGGGTACTTGGCGTTGTAGTTCTTCACGAAGTCAGCGCCCTTGCCGGTCAGCTTGTCGGCCGGCAGGCCACCGAACGTGATGTACGTGCCTTCGGCGGCGTCGCCGGCGGCGTCGATCCATTCCTGCTCGAGGATGCCGTCGGGGCCCATCAGCTTCACACTCGGCATCGCGTCGCGCAGGTCGCGCCACAGCTGGCCGGCGTTGTTCTGGGTGATCCCGCCGTAGTACACGAGGTCAGGATTGGTCGCCTTCACCTTCTCGGCGAGGGCCTTGTAGTCGGTCGCCTTGCCGTCGATGCCGTCGCGTCCGAGGACGGTGAGGCCGGCGCCGGGGGCTTCCTTGTTGAACACGTCGGCGATGCCCTTGCCGTAGAGCTCGGTGTCATCGAGGACGTAGACGTTCTTCGCGCCGAGCTTGGCGGCCCACTTCGCGCCGGCCAGGCCCTGCAGGTCGTCAGCGGCGACGACACGGAAGTAGTTGTGGGCGCAGCCGCCCGGGTAGTACTTGTCGGGCTCGTCGGCCTCACCCTTGCCAGCCTTCGTCAGGCCGGGATAGGTGTTGGCCGGGCTGACCATGGCGATGCCCTTGGCGCACAGGACGGGGATCGACAGCTTGGCGGCACCGGAGTTGAACGTTCCGATGTAGGCCATGAGCTTGTCGTTCGCCACGGCGTCGTTGGCGTTCTTGATCTCGGTCGCCTCGTCCCACTTGCCGGCCGCGGCAGTGGAGTCGTCGACGTCCTTGAAGACGATCTTGTAGCCGCCGACCGTGCCGCCCTTCTCCTCGATCGCCATGTTGATGGCGTTCACGATCGTGTCTGTCTGGGCCTTGCTCGAACCCTGGCGTGGCAGCGAGGACCAGATCTCGATGTCGCCCTTGCTACCGCCGCCGCCACCGGTGCCGCTGCACGCCGCGAAGGCGAGCATCGCCACGGCGACGAGCGCCCCGACTCTCGTTTTCTTCATGAACTACTCCTCCTGGATGGTCGGATCGCCCGGATCCTCCAGGCGACCGTCGATCAGGGACACCCGACCCCCACTCCCGAGTCGGAGATGCGCCAACCCCCGTCCACCCTCGCGCTGCGTGATCCCCGTCGACGGTGCCCTCCCAGGGCGTCGGCGAGGCGCGAGCGATGGTGCGTGACGGATGGCGACGCAAACCGTTCTCGGGCGGCGCGCAGGTGACCGCCGAAACGATGCCGTATCATAGGCGCTGGCGACCCGAATGCAATACCGGCTGGTCGCATCCTTTCCGTCGCGTCATCGCGCACGCCGACGAGGGGGATCGCGGGCCGTTGGTGCCGACTCAGCGTCGGTGGGATCCCCGGTCGAGGGGCAACGGTCGCCGTCCTGCGAGGTACGAACCTTCGGCGTGGAATACCTGGTCCGAGCCGCCCGTGTCACGGATATCGATCGTCTCGTCGCCCTCGGCGGCGGTGACCTTCGTGACGACCATGACGCGAGCCCGCTCGACGCAGCGGACCTGCTCCGTCAGCTCGTATACCTGCCGCAGGCGAGCATCTTCGTCGCGGAGTCGCAGCGAACCGTCGTCGGCGGGGCCGTCCTGGCCCTTCGACCATCGGTCCGTGCCGGTGGCTTCGTCGGAACCATCGATCTGCTGGTCGTCGATCCCGACCACGATGCCGATCGGGTCACCGGTGCCCTCCTCGAGGAGGTCATCCGATCGGCCAGGAACAAGGGTTGCACCCAGGTCGACGCGACCCGACCGGACGACCCGGTGGCTCTCGGCCGCTGGGCTGCGTTGGGGTTCATCCCAGCCGGTCCGAGGATCCAACGACCCGTGGCCGCGGTGGGCACCACCGCGCGCCGCACATAGATCATCGGCCTGCCGTGCAGCGAGACCGCGCCGGCGAGGCATCAAGACAAATGGACCCAAGGAGTAAGAGTGGGTAAGAACGTCGCCGTCTTCGTAGACGTTGCGAACATCTTTTATGCGGCCAAGGCCGCTGGCGTGGACATCGACTACGTGACGCTGTTGCGATCGGCTGGCGCCGGTCGTGACCTCGTCCGCGCCTATGCATATACGGGGCTCGACCCCGAAAACGAGAACCAGCGGAACTTCCATGACTTCCTGCGGCGGGTCGGCTACAAGGTCGTCAGCAAGGACATCCGCAAGTACGGCGACGGCAAGGTCAAGGCGAACCTCGACATCGAGCTCGTCGTCGACATGATGAAGACCGCCCGGAACCTGGACATCGCGATCGTCGTGTCGGGCGACGGCGACTTCGCCCCGGCGATCCGCGCCGTCCAGGAGATGGGGGTCCGCTGCGAGGTCATCAGCTTCCGTGGCAACACGAGCTCCGACCTCATCGAGGTCGCCGACCTGTTCACCGACATCACGCAGCTCGCCCGCGTCGAGAAGGGCTCGCGCTCCGGCCGGCGTGTCGCCGGCGATGACGCCGACCTGTCGATGACCGAGGTACCGGACAAGCAGACCGAGGGCACCGGGGTCGGACGCGGCGGACGCGGCCGAGGCCGTGGTCGCGGTCGGACCGGCGAGCCCGAGCCCGTCGCCGCCACGAGCTCGACGAGCCGTGGCCGCGGTCGGGGCCGCGCGTCGACCAATGGCGCCGGAGCACCCGCCGACGCCGAAGGGCTCGTCGCCCTCCCCGGTGAGCGGCTGTCGAAGGCGGCCGGCTCGTTCGACGAGGCCGACCTGGCATCGGCCGAGGTGTTCACGCTCGACGACCTCGATGAGGGCGTCGGCAGCGAGGGCACGGAGACCGCCGATCGCGGATCCGCGGAAGCGGCTGATGACGGCGGCCGACGTCGCCGCCGACGCGGCGGTCGAGGGCGCGGTCGTGGCCGCGGCCGGGACGACGTCGCCGTCGCCGCACCGGGTGATCGGACCCCGCCCGTCGACGATGTCGAGGTGGAGGAGGACGAGGTCGACGAGCCGGTCGAGGCCCCGCGGCCGCGAGCGACGCCGTTCGGCTCGGTCTGGGACTCCCAGCTCGGGACGTCCGCGCCAGCCGCACGGCTCGGGCCACTGGCCGAAGACGAAGAGGACTTCGACGAACCCGAGATCCCCGAGTACCTGATCGCCGAACAGCGACAGGGCAATCGCGGTCGGCGGTGGCGGTGGGGCAAGTCGGGGACCCGTTCGCGGCGGACCGCGCGGGGGTCGCTCGGCCTACCAGTCGGCGGTCGCACGCGAGCGATACGGTCGCGGCGGCGGGGGCGGCATCAACCGCTATCCCGACGTCAGCGGCCGCACGCCAGTACCGCAGTCACCGGGCCGTGAGGACCGGTCGTACAGCCGACCAGCCGACCGGGCACGCGATGCCGCGGCGCCCCGCTCGTCTTCGACGGAGCCGTGGAGCGAGGTGCCGCCCGAGCTCGAGGCGATGCTTCGCGCCCAGGTGACGCAGCGACCGACCACGCGTGCGACCGAGGCGGCCCCCGAGTCCGCGAGCGTCCTCGAGGACGTGATCGGCACCTCGGTGTCAGAGATCGACGAGACGGCAGCGACGCCGAAGCGCCGCTCGACTCGGTCGACGACGACGAAGGCGACCGCGGCGAAGGCCACGAAGGCCGCTCCGAAGCCGCGGGCGCCGCGGAAGGCCGCAGCGACGGCCGCGACGACCGGTGCTGATACGGGCGCCGACGCCGCGCCGACGCCAAAGCGACGGACGACGCGCGCGACCGCATCGACGGGCAACGCGGACGCCGGCGCCGGGGCATCGGCCAGCGAGGCCGCCGCCCCGAAGCGACGGACGACCCGGAAGGCCGCCGCGGCGACGACCGACACCGACTGACGGCGTCGCGTGGACGGGGCCCGGACCCGGGGGCATCCCGCCGCGCTCGCGGCCATCGGCGGGATGATCCGCCGCGGGTCGCCGGGCGCGGTGCTCCTCGTCGGGCCGGCCGGGATCGGCAAGACGACGCTCGCGCTGGACCTGGCATCCGGTCTGCTGTGCACCGCGTCTGACGCAGCGGAACGCCCGGACGGCACGTGCCGGGCCTGTCGCCTGGTCGCCCACGGCTCGCACCCGGACGTGCACCGGCTCGGCACGGAGGGCCCGGGTCGCCAGGTCGTGATCGGCGGACCGGGCAAGCCCCGCGGGATCCGGGACCTGATCGCGGAACTGGCCCTGCTCCCGATCGAAGGTGGTGCCCGCGTCGCGATCATCGAATCGGCGCACCGCATGAACGAGGACGCCCAGGCCGCGCTGCTCAAGACGCTCGAGGAGCCGCCCGCCGATACGACGATCATCCTCTGCGCCGACGCCGAGGAGCCGATCCTGCCCACGATCCGATCGCGATGCGCGCGCATCCGGCTGGGGCCGGTGGGGGTGCGCGAGATCGAGGCGATCCTGGGTGCGGCGGGTGTCGCCGACGCGCCGCTCGCGGCTCGGCTTGCCCGCATCGCCGACGGCCGGCCCGGGCTCGCGATCGCGTGGGCCGCCCAGCCCGACGCGCTTCGGGAGCGCGACGCGCTCGGTCGAGCGTTGCTGGACCTGGCCACGGCCCGACCCGCCGATCGTCTGGCGGGCATCCGGGCGATCGCCGCCGGGGCGCTCGCGCTCACCTCGGTCGCCGACGCCGTGGCGGCGCCGGCAATCGCCGATCCGGCCGCGTCGACCGGGCGCGGGCGGCGTGCCGGTTCCCGGGGGAGGGCCGCGCAGGCGGTCGCATCGGAAGCCGCCGCGGACGTCGCCACGGACCCTGCACCGGAGGACGACGCCGCTGCCGAGGAGGCCGTCGGGCCGACCAAGACCCCGGCTACGGAACGGCGCAAGGCGGCGGAGTCGGTGCTGGCGCTCTGGACGGACGTGACCCGTGACATCGCGCTGTGCCAGCGCGGCCTGGCGGGCTCGGTGCGCGACCTCGGCCGACTCGACGAGACCCAGGCCGTCGCCTCCGCGCTGGATCCCGGCAGCGTGACGGCGTTCCTCGACCGGCTGGGTCGAGCGACGGTCCTGCTCGCGACCAACGTGTCGCCGGAGCTCCTGCTCGATGATCTGGCCCTCGCGTTGCCGCGACCGAGACGACGGGCGGCATGACGACGCCGGATCAGCGCGCATCAACGGCCACCGCCCAGCGTCTCGACGCCACCGTGCGCGGCCGCGTCCAAGGCGTCGGGTTCCGCTACTTCGTCCTCCGCGAGGCGATGGACATGGGGCTCAACGGCTGGGTCGCCAACGGGCTCGATGGCACGGTCCGCTGCGTCGCCGAGGGCGACCGAGCCACGCTGGAGACCTTGCTGCAGTTGCTCGAAGCCGGGCCACCGAGCGCACGCATCGATCGCGTGGACGCCGTGTGGAGCCCGGCGACCGGGAGTTTCCGCTCGTTCGAGATCCGCAGCGGCGGCCACTCGGGCGACTGATCCGCTGACCCGTTCGTCAAGCGGACGGGGGGACCGGTGGGCTATTCCCGACCGGACCATCGTCGACCACTGTGGTGTGCGATGGAGTCGAACTCTCCCTCCGAGGAGCTCCCCGCGCTGTACCGAGCGATCCTCGATCGCGTCGCCGCGATGGAGGCGTCCGGGGATCGAGTCGAGGCCGCCCAGCTGCGCAGCGACGCCACCGAGGCGTATTCGCGTGCCTGGGACGAGCGGGCCCGGCGTCGGCTCGAGACGCTGCTCCGACAGGCCACCCGGCCGACCGCCGACGACCGGCGCCACGGCCGCAAGTCGCGGACATTCGGTCGCCCTGAGCGACCGCTCGCCGCCCGGGAGCGCTAGACCCGAGTCCGCGTGGGGCCGGAACGTCCGGTCCGACCCTCCGGCGTACGCTTCGCTCCGTGGCTCCTGCTGAACCCGATGCCGCGGTCGATGCCGCCCGGCCGCGCACGCCCGATACCTGCGCGTCGGCGTACCGCGTCCGGTTCGACGAGGCAGGTCCCGACGGGCTGTTGCGGACGTCGGTCCTGTTGCGCATGGCGCAGGACGTCGCCTGGTTCCATTCGGCGTCGCGTGGCTTCACCCGGGAGTGGTACCGCGACCGCGGGCTGACCTGGCTCGCTCGCGCCGCCGAGGTCACGGTGCTCGGCGAGGTCCGTGTCGGCGACGACATCGTCGCGACGACCCAGGTCGTCGGGTGGCGACGCGTGTGGGCGCGGCGGCGGACCGATTTCGTGGATGCCGCCGGCGCGACGGTCGCCTGGACCCACGTCGACTGGGTGCTGCTCGACGCGCGTGGCGCGCCGACCCGCGTCCCCAAGGAGTTCGACGGGATCTTCTGGGCGCCGGACGCCACGTTCCCGCTGGGTCGGGTCGCCCTCGAGGATCCCGCTGCTGGCGCACGACACGCGACGTTCGACGTCCGACCGCAGGAGCTCGACCCGATGGACCATGTCAACAACGCGGTCTACGCCGATTGGCTCGAGGAGCAGGTCATCGCCGCCGGCGGCGCTGCGGCGGTCAGGGCGATCCCTCGCGTGGCACGCCTCGAATACGCCCGCGCCGCGGAGGCCGGCGCGACGGTCGTCGCCGACACGTGGCCCGACGACGACGGTTGGGCGTGCCGGATCGCCGATGTGTCCGGGACGGATCTGCTGCGCGCCCGACTCGACCGCTACGCCGCGACGCCGCTCGACCTGCGGTGAGCGCCTCGAGCGACGTGCTCGTCGTCGGTGGCGGCGCGATGGGTGGCGCGGTCGCGACGTTCCTGCTGGCCGACCCGGCCTTCGACGGTCGCGTCACGATCGTCGAGCGCGACCCGGCCTTCCGTCGCGCCTCGTCGGCGCTGTCCGCGGCGTCGATCCGCCAGCAGTTCTCGACGCCGGAGAACATCGCGCTGTCCCGGTTCTCGTTCGACTGGATGCGACGGGAGATGGACGTCGGTCTGCACGAGTCGGGCTATCTGTACCTCGCCCCACCGGCCGGCGTGGCCGTGCTCGAGGAGAACCATGCCGTCCAGCGGGCCCACGGCGTCGACGTCGTGTTGCTGGCACCGGACGAGCTCCGCACGCGGTTCCCGTGGCTGTCGACCGACGGCGTCGCGCTCGGCTCGCTCGGGCTGTCCGGCGAGGGCTGGTTCGACGGGTACGCCCTCCTGCAGGGGCTTCGCGCTCGCGCGCGCGAGGCGGGCGCGACCCTGGTGACCGGAGAGGTCGTCGGCCTGACGGTCGATCGCGATCGCATCGTCGGGGCCACGCTCGCCGACGGTCGATCGCTCGACTGCGGGGCCCTCGTCGATGCGGCAGGGCCGTGGGCCGCCGCCGTCGCCGCCATGGCCGGGGTCGAGCTCCCGGTCGAGGCCCGCCGCAGATCGGTGTTCGTGTTCGAGCCCGCCACCCCGGTGGACGGCTGTCCGCTGGTCATCGACACCTCGGGCGCATGGTTCCGGCCCGAGGGCGGCGCCTTCATCACGGGCATCGCCCCGCACGCGGATGCGGATCGCCCCGACCTGCCGTTGGAGGTCGATCCGCACGAGTTCGAGACGCGCCTGTGGCCGGCGCTGGCGGCGCGGGTCCCGGCCTTCGACGCCCTCAAGGTCACGAATGCGTGGGCCGGCTACTACGAGGTCGACACCTTCGACCACAACGCGATCATCGGCCGGCATCCATCGATCGAGAACCTGCTGTTCGCGAACGGGTTCAGCGGCCACGGCATCCAGCAGGCGCCCGCGGTCGGTCGGGCGCTGGCGGAGCTGATCGTGCATCGTCGGTACACGACGCTCGACCTCGCGGTCTTCGGCTTCGAGCGGATCGCCGCCGGCCGACGGGTCGAGGAGCGCGCGATCATCGGCTGACTTCATGACAGGTCCGGGTCACGCTGCCGGTACGCTGTGTCGATGACGACGACCACCGCCGACGACCCGCTGACCCGCTCCACCGACGACCGCTGGGCGCGCCAGCTGCCCACCCCGCTCCACGCCGCCCGAACGGACGTGCTCGCGGCGGTCCGCGACCTGCGCGCGATCCCCGACGCTGCTCTGACGCGATCGTGGGGCTGGAAGGGCGGCAGCGAGGAAGAGCTCCGATATGGCTTCTATCGGATCGCGGAATCGTTCGAGCTCGCCGCCATCGATGCCGATGCCGCGATGCGGGCCGCCGGGGTCGCGCCGGATCGCAGCACCGAGCTGATCCGCCCCGCCACCGCGGCGCGCTGGGATCTCCAGGGCGCGCTCGAGGGCTTGTCGGACGAGACCTGGGATGCCGATCCGGGCGACGCCGAGTGGACGGTCCGCCAGACGCTCGGGCACACGATCGCGTCCCAGCGCGGCTACGCCGTCTTCACCGCATGGTGGATCGAGCAGGCCCTCCCGGTGGATACCGCGGACCTGCCCCGTGTCCCCGAGTCGCTGGATGCGCTGCTCCCAAGCGAGGACGAGGAGGGAATGGGCGCGCCGCTCGAGGTTCGCCAGCGGCTCGACGAGGTGCTCGACCATGCCGCCGAGCGAACGGCGTATCTGCCGCCCGACCAGCTGGCCTACGCGGCGCGCTGGTCGGGGTTTCCGGTGGACGTCGGCTTCCGCCAGGCACGCTGGGCGTCGCACCTGCGCGAGCACACGATCCAGGTCGAGAAGACGCTGGCGATGCTCGGCCAGGAGCCGACCGAGGTCCAACGCCTGATCCGGCTCGTGCTGGCGGCGTGGGGCCGAGCCGAGTCGGTCGTGTTCGGCTCGGTCGGGGTCGCGGAGTCGGTGGGCGTCCTCGCAGCCGCGGCGGCCGGGGCCCGCGAGACCGCTGCCGAGATCGCCTCGCTCGCGCGCGACTGAGCCGATGGCAAGGGAGCTGTAACCGCCGGTCGCTGCGCCGGATAGCCCGACCGCGCCCGCCGGGTGGGAGGCTTGAACGTCGCGAGGCGGGTGAACCGCCTCACATCCTGGAGGCGACCATGCAGACGACGCTCGACGAGATCAGCACCACCACGACCATCGATGCCCCGATCGATACGGTCTGGGAGGCGATCACGACCCCGTCCCTGATCAAGCAGTGGTTCTTCGGCGTCGACACCACGTCGGATTGGACGGTGGGCAGCTCATTGGTCCACACCGGCGAGTACCAGGGCAAGCCGTACGTCGACAAGGGCGAGATCCTGCGGATCCAGCCGCCGCGGCTGCTCGAGCACAGTCACTGGAGCGAGGTGTCCGGGAAGGACGACCGACCCGATCAGTACCAGGTCGTGACGTGGGCCCTGGCGGAGCGCGGCGACGGCACCGAGCTGACCGTCAGCGAGCGTAACCTCCCGTCGAAGGAGGCAGCCGAAACGTCGCAGGGTGCCTGGAAGACGGCCCTCGGTGCGCTGAAGGAGCTTCTCGAGCGAACCTGAGCCACACTAGGGAGCGACATGGCACCCAAGAGAGACGAGCTCATCGGTGATGTCGATCCGCGGTTCAGCAGCCCGGACGCCGCTGCCACGAGTTGGGACACGGCGCGCGAGGTGATCGAGAGCGCGAAGACGTACTGGCTTGCCACCGTACGACCTGACGGACGGCCGCATGCGACCACGATCGGCGGCATCTGGCTGGACGATGCCTTCCACTTCACGACCGGCCCGGCCGAGCAGAAGGCGGTGAACCTCGACCGGGGGAATGCACACGTCGTCGTCGTCACCGGCGCCAACGGCTGGGACGGCCTCGACGTGGTCATCGAGGGCGAAGCGGCGCGTGTCACCGACCCGACCCGCCTTGCCCGGCTCGCCGCGGCCTTCACCGCCAAATACGACGACTTCTTCCGTCTGCGCGAGCTCGATGGCCGCCTCGCTTGGGTCGAGGGCGCAGAAGAAGCGATCGAAGGTCGCCAAGACGCCACCTCGGACACGGGGCCGATCGCGTTCGAGGTACGCGCCACGAAGGCATTCGCATTCGGCAAAGGCGCCACCTTCAGCCAGACCCGCTGGCGCTTCCCAGGAGAGCGACATGGATGAGGACCGCGCGCGAGCACTCGTCGCGGCCGAGCGCCGTCGCATCGAGGCTGCACTCGCCGAGCTCGCCGGCGATCAGGTCGACGAGGATGCGTCGCACCTCGACCAGACCGGCGAGTCGTCCGAAGCCGGCGCCGAGGTCCAGCACGAGATGGTCGACGATGCGCTGGCAGCCACGTTGCGGAACGAGCTCGCGGCGGTCGACGCGAGCCGAAACGCGGATCGCGGAGGGCACGTTCGGCCGATCCGTCGAGAGCGGGGCGCGGATCCCCGATGACCGCCTGGAAGCCTCGCCGCTCGCCGAGCGGACCGTCGAGGAGCAGGCCAGGTTCGAGCAGAGCCAGCGGTAGCGGACCGGCCGCATTTGGGGTGGGCCACGGCCCACGGCCCCTCGCTAGGGAGGGGCCGGTTCGAGGCGAGTCCGCATGCTGGCGACCCGGTCGGGCATCGAGAAGAGCCGCACGAGGACGACTCCGGTGATGAAGCCGCCAACGTGCGCCGAGTACGCCACGCCGCCCCGCCGCCGATGTCACCGAAGGTCACGACGCTCAAGGCGAGTTGATAGAGGAACCAACCGCCGATGAACACCCAGGCCGGCACGCGTGCTGGCCACGCGAACGAACCGAGCGGTAGCAGCACGTCGATGTGGCTTCTTGGGTAGAGCAACAGATATCCGGCAAGGACCCCGGCGATCGCGCCGCTCGCGCCGAGCCCCGGAACGTTCGAGCCCATCGAGGTGGCGATCTCGAGGGCGCTCGCGCCGAGGCCGCGACACGAAATAGAAGACCAGGTATCGGAGCGGGCCCATCGACCGCTCGACATGGATCCCGAAGACGCCCAGGAACAGCATGTTGCCGAGGATGTGATCCCAACCACCGTGGAGGAACATCGACGTCACGAGCGTGAGCCAGAACGGTGTCGGGGCACCGGGGAAGACCGCGCACTGGCTCGTGTACTCGCAGGGAACCAGCGCCCAGGCATTGAAGAAGCTCTCGGTCTGCGCCTGCGGCACCGAAAGCTCGTAGAAGAAAACCAGGAAGTTGGCGAGGATCAGGCCGATCGTGACGATCGGCAGCGCCTTGGTCGGATCGGGGACGTCACGCGAACCGAGGGGAATCATGTCAACGTTCCTTTCCGCCCCCTCGCGAGATCAGAATTCGCCATTGAACGCTTGCGGGACCGCCACTGCAACACGTGATTTCTTGGGCGTGCCCGACATCCAGTGAGTCACACGCGCGCGGACGGGGATGCAGCCCGCTGAGCGTGTCACCTTCGCCTTGGTCATCAACGTTTTGGAGGACTGCGTCATGGGTGAGCTCATCGGCATCGCACGATTCAGGTTTCTCGAGGGCAAGCGCGAGGAGTACCTGCGCTTGTCCGAGCAGGCCAACGCGATCGTGGCGGCGAAGGACTCCGGCACCCTCCAATACGACCTGTTCCTCAATGACGATCAGACCGAATGCATGATCGTCGAGCGGTACCGGGACTCCGAGGCCGCGATGGAGCACGCCGCGAATCTCGGCCACCTGTTCGACGAGGTCCTGGCAACGGTGGAGATCGTGCACGGCGAGCTGCTCGGCGAGCCGAGTCCAGAGCTTCGAGCGAACTTGGCCGGCAGCGACGTGCCGGTGCTGTTCACTCCCTATCGGTCCAGCTAGAACGGGAGGCGTGGAGGGAGGCTGCCTACGGGCGCCTGCCTGCCACGGTGCCCGCGGGGGTTGACAGTCGAGAAGCGTAAGTGGTAACTTACGGTAAGTGAATACTTACGCATCGGTCATGGACGCCGTCGGTGACGGCACGCGACGGGCGATTCTCGAGCGACTGCTCGAGCGGCCCGCGGCGGTCGGCGAGCTGGCGGCCGGGCTGCCGGTGAGCCGCCCGGCGGTGAGCCAGCACCTGCGAGTCCTGAAGATGGCCCGCTTGGTGACGGATACGCAGGTCGGCACGCGCCGCATCTATTCGGTCGATCCGGAGGGCGTCCGCGAGGTGCGTGAGTACTGGGAGCGCTTCTGGTCGCAGGCACTGGCCGGCTTCAAGGCGGTCGCCGACACCGAAGCCGAGCAGCGGGCCGGCATCGGCCGCAAGGAGCGTTCTGATGGCGATCGAGGTTGACGTGGAGGCTGACGTGGCGCGGGTGGTTCGCAGCTCGGTGACGGTGAAGCTGCCGCGCGACGCGGCATTCCGGCTATTCACGGAGCGGATGGGCAGCTGGTGGCCGCTGGCCACCCACTCGGTGTTCCATGCCGACGCGGTGGCGGTAACAATCGAGCCCGTCGTCGGCGGCCGCGTGTACGAGGCGACCGCCGATGGCCGCACTTCCGATTGGGGCACGATCACCGAGTGGCAGCTCGGGGAGCGGCTGGCGATGACGTGGCATCCCGGCGAGGAGTCCGATCTGGCGACCCTGGTGGAGGTGACCTTCAGCGAAGCGCCCGATGGTGGCACACATGTCGATCTGCTCCACACCGGCTGGGCGGTGTATGGCGCCGAGGCGGCGGCGAGGGCCGCCGACTATCAGCAGGGATGGACGGCCCTGCTCGAGGGGTTCGCGAAGGCCGCCTGAGCGCGGCCGGCAAGCAGCCGGATGCGAGGAGCCTGATCCGGCGGGGCCTCGCGATCAACATGGAACATTTGTACTGGCGCGCCCGACAGGATTCGAACCTGCGACCTTCGGCTCCGGAGGCCGACGCTCTATCCACTGAGCTACAGGCGCGCGGCCACGATGATACGGGCTCACGCACGAGTAGACCTTCGGCATCTGGTTTTACGCTTTATCGAGCGCCCTCGTCTGTGCTCCAGCCGCGCCCAACATGGTTGCGTAGAGCGTAAAACTCCGAGCGTTGCGCTTCGGCGCGCCGGGCTACGTCAGATAGTGCGGGAGGACTTTGCCGTCCTTTACGTAGGTCAGCGCTTCGGTGACCTCGTAGGCGTGGACGGCGGAAACGAACTCGGGCAGCTTGCCTGAGAGCGTCGCGATCTCTCCGCTACCGAAGAACGCCCGCAGGGCGTTGGTATCGGTGAAGCCGAGGATCAGTGAGGCGTGGAACCGCTGGTCGGTGGGGTTGTCGTGCGCGACGTTCGGCGTATCCCAGAGTCGTTCGATCCAGGGCAGGAAGACCTGGGTCCGGAGTTCTCGCAGGGCCCCTGTCTTGACGAGCGCGGGCACAAGCTCGTCAGTGAGGAACGTCCGGAACGCACCGGTCTTGACGCCTTCCCGCCTGCGGAGGTAGATCAGGCTCCGCGCTCCCGCCGTGTCGCCAGGCCCGGCCACGTCGTACCAGCGGGCCGAGTACGGTGGGCCCGCGTAGAGCAGGGTGCGCCGGAACACGTTCACCTCATCCTTGTACGCGAGCTTGGTCTGCTTGCGGCCCCGCAGCGGTGAGAGAACGGAGCTGAACGTGACCTCGGCGACGCCGTCGATCTGGCGCTCGGCCGGGATGACCGTCTCGACGCCGCTGACGGCTGGCCACAGCCCGGGATTGTTCTCCGCCAGGTGGATCTGGCGGTACTCCTCCATCCCTGGAGTCGCGGAGATGATCTTCGAGTGCGGGCCTTTCCAGTGGTCCATGCCTTGCTGACGGGGCTGATCGGTCCGCATCCACAGCAGGATCGATGAGGCGAGGGGCTTTCGCGCCGAGACAGGTGTCGTAGCCACTTGGTGCCTTCCTTCGCAGGGTGCTGTCAGCGCCCGAGGAACTCGACGGCGACGGGGGCGAACGCGTCGTGGTATTCGGTGTGGCTGAGTGAGGGTCGAAGCTTCAGGCGGGCAGGCGATTGAGCTTCCGGATCTGCCGGTCGAAGACCCGCGCGGGAACGAAGCGGCGCAGGGCGCTGACGCGTCCGGCCGTCGAGCCGGCGGTGTACCGCAGCTTCGGCTTCGGGTCGGTCGCCGCCGCGACGATCGCCTTGGCGACGGTGGCCGGGTCGTCGCCGTCCGCCATGGCACGCGCCATCACGCCGTCGAAGACCTGCCGCTGCGCCGCGTAGATCGGCAACGGTGCGTCGGGCTGGATGGCGTTGGCGTCGAAGCCGGTCCTGGTGTAGGCGGGCTCGACGAGGAGCACCCGGATGCCGTGCTCCCGGACCTCGTGGTCGACCGACTCGGAGTAGCCCTCGATCGCGTGCTTGGTCGCGGCGTAGCTGGCCATGTACGGCGCGGGGACGAGCCCGAGCACCGAGGAGATGTTGATGATCCGTCCCGTTCCCGCGGCGCGCATGTGCGGCAGGACCGCCTTCGTCATCCGGACGAGCCCGAAGAAGTTGATGTCGAAGACGCGCTGGTCCTGGGCGACGGAGCTTTCCTCGGCGGCCCCGGCTGCACCGGTGCCCGCGTTGTTGACCAGGACGTCGATCCGCCCGAACCGCTCGATCACGCGCCCGACCACCGTGCTGACCGACTCGTCACTGGTCACGTCGAGATCGAGGAACGTCACCCCGTCGCAGCGGCGCGACGCCCGAGGTGTTCCGGCTCGTGCCGACCACCTCGAAACCGGCCTCGACGAGCGCGAGCGCGGCTGCCTTCCCGATGCCCGAGGAGGCGCCCGTCACGAGCGCTACCGGCTTGGCTGTTGTCATCGTGGACTCCTTGCATTTATTGGCTGACGGTCGTAATATTACGAATGACATATGATGAATGTCAAGGGGGAGCGTTCCGAAACAAGGAGTCATGGATGGCCCGGTACGGGAAAGACCACAAGCAGGCGACGCGGCGGCGGATCGTCGAGGCGGCCGGCCGTCGGCTCAAGCGCGACGGCATCGATGGCTCCGGGGTCGCGACGCTCATGGCCGACGCCGGCCTGACCAATGGCGCCTTCTATGCCCACTTCGACTCGAAGGAGGACCTCGTCGCGAGCACGGTCGCCGACCAGCTCCGCGAGCAGCGCGAGCGATACAGCACGCAGTCGCTCGAGGAGATCGTTCGCGGGTATCTGTCGCCTCAGCACCGCGACGACACCGAAGGCGGCTGTCCATCGGCCGCGCTCCTCGACGAGATCGCGCGCTCGTCCGACGCCGTGAAGCGCGCCTACACCGATGGCCAGCTGGCGATCATCGATGACGCTGCCGCCCGATTGGCGCCCGACGATCCCGAGTCAGCACGCGTGCAGACGCTCGGCGTCTTCGCCCTGATGGTCGGGACGCTCCAGGTCTCGCGGGCCCTGGCCGACCAGAACGCTCGCCGACGAGGTCCTCGAGCAGGGCATCACAGAACGCCCTGGCCCTACTGGGCGAGCCGAGCACAATTCCGAGAGCGTAAAACTCCACCCGTTGGCTCGGGGTCCCACTCGGGTGGCCACTACGCTCAGGCCGTCAGGCTCCGGAGGCCGACGCTCTATCCACTGAGCTACAGGCGCGCGGACCGCGATGATAGCGGTCGCGCGGTCAGAGACTCGCGCGCGTGAACGTCACGTGCGTCACGCCGCTGGGCGAGGACGTGGCCTCGATCACGTAGTCCCGCTCGAGGCCCTCCAGGCCGTCCCACAGTCGTTCGCCCCGACCGAGCAGGATCGGGACAACCGTCACGTGCATATGGTCGATGAGCCGTGCGGCAAGGAACTCGCGGATCATCGTGGCCCCACCACCGATCCGAACGTCCAGGCCGCCTGCGGCCTCGCGGGCGGTCTCGAGCGCCTCCGCAGGCGAGGCGTCGATGAAGTGAAAGGTCGTCCCGCCCTCCATCTCCATCGACGGGCGCGCGTGATGGGTCAGCACGAAGACCGGTGTGTGGAACGGCGGGTTCGGACCCCACCAGCCCGTCCACTCGGGGTCATCGTGCCAGCCGGGCGGACCGAACTTCCGGGCACCCATGATCTCGGCGCCGACCCCCGGGTCGTGCAGTCGCAGGAAGGCGTCGTCGAGACCGCCGCTGCCGCCGGGCTGGCCGTCCCGCTCATGCCACCACCGGGTTTGGAACATCCAGCCGTGCAGCCGTTCGCCGGCGTGGCCGAATGGTGCTTCGAGGCTCTGACCTTCACCGGTACCGAAGCCGTCGAGCGAGATGGAGAAGAATTGGACGCGAGCAAGTGCCATGGGGGAATGGTGGCGCCCCCCGGCGAGGACGTCCATCACCGCCGCGAGGCGCCGCTCAGCCCGGGCGAGCCCGTCTGGACCGTCGGCCTGGCTGCGCCCTCCTCGAAGCGTCGGCCGCTCCACGCTTGGCCAGCTCGGCCCGGCGCTGCTCGAGCCAGGGCAGGGTCAGCTCGAGCGTCAACGCGACCGCCTCGTCCGTGGTGAGACCGCGGGCCTTGAGCGCGAAGAACGTCGGCGGGCCGATCACCGACGCCACGACGGCGACCGACCGCTCGTCATCGCCGAGCTCGTCCAGCGCGGCTCGCATGACGCGCTCGATGTCCGCGTAGTACTGATCCACGCCGCCGCTCCACGCGCTGATGAGCTCAGGCTCGCGCTCGTACGCCCGCCACCAGGACTCGCTGCGCTCGTAGAACGTCGCCAGCTCGCGCGCCAGCCGACCGACCCGGTCGCGAAGACCCTCGAGGCCGTCGAAGATGTCGAGGGTCGGGATCCGGAGCTCGGCGAGCATCGCGTCGAAGACGGCGCGGGCCAGATCCCCCGGTTCCGGGAAGTGGTTGCGGACGGTGGCTGGGGCGACGTCCGCGGCGTGGGCGATCGCGAGGTTCGACGCGCCGGCCAGGCCGCGATCGCGATAGATCTCGAGCGCGGCCGCGACGATGCGGGCCCGGGTGTCGGCTTTCGGCGCGGCCCGCCGGCCAAGGTCGTAGGGACGGGGCATCGGCCTCTCTGAAAGAAATCTATTGACTATCGGTGACAGCCAAATAATACTCCCCGCATCGGATCATGGCCAGCGAGGGATAGCAATCATGGACGAGGGAGACGCTCGGGATACGAGGCGACTGGCGCTTGCCATCGGCGTCACTGCCCTTGGCAGCGCGACCTGCCTGGCGACATACTTCATCGTCGGCGGCCCCTTCGGGACGTTCAACGACATCGGCAACGCGCCATCGGCGTGCTGAGCGCGGCACTGGCCTGGCGCCTTCGCCGGCAGCTGTCGGGCCGCGCGCGGGATCTCGCGGTGGCGACGGCGATCGTCGGGGCGGCCATCGCCGTTGCCGGGTCGGCACTCGTGGTGTCCGGGACGACCGGCTGGTTCCTCGCCGGACTCGTCTCGACCGTGGGCTTCGCCGGTATCGGGATGTGGCTCGTGGCCATCAACCGGGGAGCTGACCCGACCGTGGCATGGCCGCCACGACTCCGATCGCTCGGGATCATCGCCGGCGCGCTGATGGTCGTCGGCATCGTCGCCCTGCCCGGGGTCCTCCTCGGTCTCGACGACCCCGACGGAGCGCCGGCTTGGGCCTGGCTCGGATTCACCGGCTGGCTCGGGATCTACGTCGCCTATCCAGCCTGGGCGGTCTGGCTCGGCGTCGTCGAGACCGGGCGTGTCCGACGGGGGCTCGGATCGGGCGAGCTCCCGGGCTCGGTCGAAAGCAAGGAGGCCAGCTCATGGACTGGTGGCTGATCGTCCTCAGGATCGTCCACGTCGGGGCGGCGATGGCGTGGTTCGGCGGCGCCATCGTCGGTGGCTTCTTCCTGCAGCCGACTGCGGAGGCGTTGGGCAAGGCCGGCCAGCCGTTCATGGAGTACCTGCTCAAGCGCCGCCGGTTGGGCGTCTTCTTCCCGATCGTCGCCACCCTGACGATCCTCGCGGGCGGTGCCCTCTACTGGCGCGACTCGGGCGGGCTCCAGGCGTCGTGGATCTCGACGCCAACGGGCCTCGCCTTCACGATCGGCGGTCTGGCCGCGCTCGTCGCGTACATCGGCGGCTTCGTGTTGATCGGCCCGAGCATCGCCGAACAGACGGCGGTGCAGGCCGAGCTGGCCAACGGCGACGGGGTCCCGAACGAGGCGCAGCGCCTCCGCCTTGCCCGCGCCGAAGCGCGGATGCGGCTCTCCAATCGGCTCGACCTGCCGCTGCTGCTGCTCGCCGGGCTGACGATGGCGGTGGCGCGCTACCTCTAGGTAGGCCCGTCGCGCGGATCGTGCGCCAGTGCACGTCGACTACGAACCAATGCCCCGCTTCGGCCGGCGTCGTTCCCTCGGCGGACGGCATCCCCATCAGATCCGAGACAACGGCGGCCAGAGACCGGGCACTCGTCTCGGTCCCTGGCTGGTCGTCCGATCGCACGTACTGGCGGCGTCAGGTTGCCGCGTTCGCTGACGAATACCAGGTCGCCACGATCGACCTCGCTGGCCACGGCGCGTCGGGTACAGGACGGACTTCGTGGACGATGCCGGCTTTCGGTGTTCAGAACGGGCGATATCCTGTCGCCTCATGGCGCGCGACCCGAACATCCCCGACGCCTTCGACGTGTACACGCTGGTGCTCCTGCGGCGTCCGATCGACGCGCCGGACATGCCGGAGCACGAGCTCGACGCGCTCCAGGCACGGCACCTTGCCTACCGAGCGAAGCTACGCGACGACGGCGTGCTGGTCGCCAACGGCCCGCTCGGGGAGCAGTCGGATCCGGCGCTTCGAGGCCTCTCTATCCTGTCGTGCGATCTCCAGGAGGCCCGGCGTCTGAGCGACCTCGACCCCTCCGTCCAGGCGGGGCGTCTGACCTATGACGTCTTCGAGTGGTGGGTCGCCGCCGGGACGTTGGCCTTTCCGGGTTCCGCCCAGGCGGTCGGCGAGCGACGGGTGATGCCCGACGACTGACGCCGGGGCGAGGGTGGGACCTGATCCGCTTTGGGGAGTCAACGGTATCGTGCGCCAGTGAGCGTCGATCACGAACCCGTGATTTCCGGGACGGCTGGCGTCGCTCGCTCGGCAGACGGCATCCCGATCAGCTTCGAGACGACGGCCTCAAGAGACCGCGCACTGGTCTTCGTCCACGGCTGGTCGTGCGATCGCACGTATTGGCGGCAACAGGTCGGAGCGTTCGCGGACGAATACCAGGTCGTCGCGATCGATCTCGCGGGCCATGGCGGGTCGGGTGCAGGCCGGACGTCATGGTCGATGCCGGCCTTTGGCGAGGACGTGATCGCCGTCGTTGGAGCTCTGGAGCTCACCGACCTGGTGCTCATCGGACATTCGATGGGCGGCGACGTCGTCGTCGAGGCGGCGCTCGCCCTCGATGATCGTGTCCGGGCGATCGTCTGGGTGGACGTCTACAACCGGCTGACCGAGCCGCGGACACCGGAGCAGGTGGATGCGTCCCTGGAGCCGTTCCAAGCGGACTTCACCGCGACCACGCGGTCGTTCGTCGAAGGGATGTTTCCCGCGACTGCACGAACCTCTCTCGTCGAGGAGATCGCGGAGGACATGTCGTCGGCGCCACCCTCGATCGCCCTCGATGCGCTGCGCCACGCATGGGCCAACGAGCGGGCCGTGATGGCGGCGCTGCCGAGGCTCGCCGCCCCGGTCGTCGCGATCAACTCCGACCACGAACCGACGGACGCCGTGTCACTCGGCGAGTACGGCGTCGAAACCGTGATCGCATCAGGTGTCGGTCACTTCCTGATGCTCGAGGACCCCGACCAGTTCAACCGACTCCTCGCGCACGTCCTGGGTACGCGGATCCAGCTGCCCGCTCCGCCTCGCCGCCATTGCCACGACCGATAGGCTGGCGGCGAGAGGGGGCAGAAGGAGGGTGTGGTGAGCTTCGATCTGGGTGGCCTCAACTGGCTCGCGGTGGTCATCGGGGCACTGGTCTACTTCCTGTTGGGCGCGGCGTGGTTCGCGCCGCAGTCGCCGATCGGGCGGGCGTGGATCGCGGCGAGTGGGTACACGTCGCCGACCGAAGGGATGTCCGCGTCGAATGCGTTCTACGTGTTCCCGGCCGTGACCTGCCTGGTGGCCGTCACCGCGCTGGCGCTGCTCGCCCGCGCGACCGGGACCGACACGGTGAGCGAAGGGCTCGTCCTCGGTCTCGTGGTCGGTATCGGCGTCGCTGGCGCCATCATCTTCAGCGTCGCCGCCTTCGAGTTCAGCAAGCCCGCGAGGTTCACGTGGGGGCTGATCGATGCGGCGTATCACGTCGTCGGCCTGACCGTCGCGGCAGTCATCCTGGTGCTCATGGGCTGATCTCGGGCCGGCGTTCGCCCCGCGGAAGGCGGGAGGTCAACCAGCGACCATATCTACCTGACCTGCGCTAGATACCTCTGGTTCTCCACCGTTCCAGCGGATATTCTATTGGTATGGCTACCAACCAGCGGACGGCCGAGCCCGCCCTGCGCGTCGGTCAGGCGGCGGAGATGCTGCAGGTCTCGGTCGACACCCTCCGACGGTGGGAGACCGAAGGCCGGCTCACGATGCGACGATCCGCCGGCGGCCAGCGGATCGTCCCGATGCCGGAGATCACGCGGCTGCTCGCGGAACGCCGCGCACAGGCGGCCGACCGGCCGATCATCGCCGGCTCGGCGCGCAACCGTTTCCCGGGGATCGTGACCCGGATCGAAAAGGACAAGGTCGCCGCGGTCGTGGAGGTCATCGCCGGGCCGCATCGGATGGTCAGCCTCATGACCGCCGAGGCGGTCGATGAGCTGGGCCTTCGGGTCGGCGATGACGCGGTCTGTGTCGTGAAGGCCACCAACGTGATCGTGGAGGTGCCGGCCCGTCGGGAGGCCCGCGGATGAGGCCCGCGATCGTGCTGATGCTCCTGGCCTCGATCGTCGCCGCTGCGTGCAGCACGCCGGCCGCGTCCTCCTCGCCCAGCACGAGCGCGCCCTCGGTCGTGCCATCGACGCGTCCGTCGACCAGCGCCAACGCGGAGGTCGTCGACCTGACGGTCTTCGCCGCCGCGTCGCTCTCGGGCGTGCTGGCCAAGATCAAGGACGCGTACGAGGCGGCCAACCCCGGCACCACGCTGACGGTCTCGACCGATTCGTCGGTCGCGCTCGAGACCAAGATCGAACAGGGCGCCCCCGCTGACGTGTTCCTCGCCGCGGACACGGCCAACCCGAAGAAGCTCGTCGATGCCGGGCTGGCTGCCGGCGAGGCCGCCGCCTTCGCAGGCAACAAGCTCACGATCGTCGTCCCCACCGACAACCCCGGCGGCGTCAGCAAGCCCACCGACCTCGCAACGCCCGGTCTCAAGGTCATCGCCGCCGGCGACGAAGTGCCGATCACCAAGTACGCCAGGCAGCTGGTCGCCAACATCGCGAAGGAGCCGGACGCCTCGGCCGGCTTCGAGGCGGCGTACGCCGCGAACGTCGTGTCGAAGGAGGACAACGTCAAGGCGGTCATCGGGAAGATCGAGCTCGGCGAGGGCGACGCCGGCATCGTCTACGTCACCGACGCGAAGGCATCGACCAAGGTCGCCACGGTCGACGTGCCCGACGCCGTCAACGTGCCTGCCACGTACGCGGGCGTGGTCGTCGGCGCCTCGACCCACCAGGAACCCGCACGGACATTCCTGGGATGGCTGACCGGCGCGGACGGGCAAGCGATCCTCGAGAGCTTCGGGTTCCTGCCGGCGGCCACGTGACGGAGCTCGCGCGCGACCGGGCGCTGACCGCGGGCGACCGGATGACACCTGAAGGCGGGCCGATCCGCGGACGTGCCGGCCGGCCGGTCCGCGCCGGGACCGCGTCCCCGCTGTACGGCGTCGCTGCGCTGTTCGCGCTGTTCCTCGCGCTCCCGGTCGTCGCGCTCATCGCGCGTGCCGTGCTCGACGGTTCACTCGTCCGGATCGCCGGGTCGCCGGCCGTCCTGACGGCGCTCGCCCTGAGTCTCGGCACGACCGCGATCAGCCTGGTCCTCACGGTGGCGATCGGCTTGCCGCTCGCGCTGCTGCTCGCCCGCCGCACGTTCCGCGGGAAGTGGTTGATCGAGGCGATCGTCGACCTGCCGATCGTGCTGCCGCCGTCCGTGGCCGGTCTCGCCCTGCTGCTGGTGTTCGGGCGGCGGGGTGTCCTCGCCGAACCGATCCAGGCGGCCGGGCTCGACATCGCGTTCACGACGGTGGCGGTGATCCTGGCGCAGACGTTCGTCTCCGCGCCGTTCTTCGTTCGGTCGGCACGGGCGGGGATCGCCAGCGTCGACCGCGACCTCGAGGACGCGGCCCGTGTCGACGGCGCGTCAGAACGCCAGCTGTTCCAGCGGATCACCGTACCGCTCGCCTCCGGGGCGCTCGCTGCCGGGCTCGTGATGAGCTGGGCTCGATCGCTCGGCGAGTTCGGCGCGACGATCATGTTCGCCGGCAACGTCGAGGGCCGGACGCAGACGCTGCCGCTCGTGGTCTACACGCAGTTCCAGGCGGGCGACCTCGACGCCTCGATCGCGGCGGCCTCGATCCTGGTGCTTGCCGCGCTCGGCGTCCTCGTCGCGGTGCGGGTGTTCCGGTGGGGCCGGGTCCTCGACGTGCGAAGCGTCGGCTGAGGGACGCGCGTCAGGAGGTCAGGCCGGTCTTCTTGTCGAGGATCTGGAGCAGCTCGTGCGCGGCGAGCTCGATGGCCTTGTGCCGCCATTCCGCCGCCCGGAAGTGGACCGCGATGAGCCCGCTTCGGTGGAGCCGCCGGAAGTCGCCGTAGACGAAGGCGTGGTGGCCC
Source organism: uncultured Chloroflexia bacterium (assembly GCA_963788235.1). Classification (GTDB taxonomy): domain Bacteria; phylum Chloroflexota; class Limnocylindria; order Limnocylindrales; family CSP1-4; genus SPCO01. The sequence continues at coordinate 1,133,897 of CAWBFV010000008.1, forward strand.
TTCGTGCCCTCCGTCGCACCGACGGTCAGCCCGAGGAACCACGCTCCGTAGTCGTCCCAGTCGTGGCGCTCGAGGTAGCGGTTCTCATCGGCAGCGGTCGGCTGGACCTCGCCCCAGTCGCTGCGCAGGACGTACTGGCGACGCTCGATCAGCCCTTTGGCGTGCTCGAAGGCGTCGTCGTTGAGCGTGTATCTCGCCATCCGGGAAGTGTCCTCCGGGGCGCGTTGCCCGCAAACGCGCCCCTACACAACTTTTCGTGACGGAATCCATCAAAACAATCATCGACCGCACAACGGGCTGGTCCTATGATCGGCGAACGGGGACCGTCACAACGTGTCATCGGCAGGGCCACGGGGGTGGCCGGGATGGCCGGAGGGGTGTGAGTTGGTTCGATCGCGCGTGCGCGCGTTCATGGTCATGAGCGCGATCTTCCTGCTGTCCGGATGTACCGCCGCGCGGGCGCCCGATGCGTCGGCGCCGGCCTTGGTCGTCGTGACGCCGAGGGCGGAGGCGACGCCGATCGCTGCTCCGGCGGTCACGCCGGCACCTGCCCGACCATCGACGGCCGCCCCGACGTTGCCGCCGACGGGCGTCGAGCAGCTGACGGCGACGATCGACCTCACCAAGTTCTCGGCGCCCTCGAGGATCGACAACCCCTGGTTCCCGCTCGCGCCGGGGCAGCGCTGGACGTACACGGGAGCAGCGACCATCGATGGCGAGCGCCTGAGTCGCAAGGTCGTCCTGACGATCACCGACCTCACGAAGGAGATCGCCGGCGTCCGCGCGGTGGTGGCGTACGAGGTCGACTACACCGACGACGAGTTGGGCGAGGCGGAGATCGTGCTCTGGGCGCAGGACGACGACGGCGTCGTGTGGCGGATGGGCGAATACCCGGAGGTCTACGAGGACGGCAAGCTCGTCGAGACGCCGGTCTGGATGCATGGGTACGACGGCGCGCTTGCCGGCATCGCGATGGACCCGGATCCGCAGCCCTACACGCCGAGTTTCGCCGAGGGCTGGGGACCGGCGGTCGAATGGAACGACCGGGGGCGCGTGTTCGAGGTGGGATCGGAGACCTGCGTCAAGACCGGCTGCTACAAGGACGTCCTGGTCATCGACGAGTTCAGCCGCGACGAGCCCGACGCCCACCAGTTCAAGTACTACGCCAAGGGCGTCGGCAACGTGCGCGTCGGCTGGGCGGGGGCGAACGAGGAGGAGCGCGAGGAGCTGCAGCTCGTCAAGCTCGAGATGCTCAGCGAGGCCGCTCTCGCACGCGTCCGGGCGACCGTACTCGAGCAGGACGCTCGTGGTTCGAGGACGAGCCCCAATGTCTACGGGAAGCTGCCGCGGGCGGTCCTGACGACCGCTGAATAGCTCGAGCGGGGCTCCCCCGTGCCCCGCTCGAGCGTTCTCTGACATCGCCCGGCGTCAGCCGACCAGGCTGGCGACCTCGCGACGGATCCGTCGCGCGACCGCGACGGGCCCGCCGTCGACGATCCACGACTCGACGAGCAGGAGGCCGATCAGGGCGACCTCGATCGCCTTGCTCACATACGCCAGGTCGAAGCGCGCCCCGAAGGCTAGCCATCCCGCGATGGTCGCAGCCGCGAAACCGATCAGCGCATAGCGGACCAGCCAGCGCAGCCGACCCATCGGACCCGGGAGGACCATGGCTACGGCGAGTGCCGCGTAGCCGATCGCATTGAGCGTGAACATCACGCCGCCAAGCGACGCATGGATCTGGGCGGTCGCGAGGGTGAGCACGACGATGCCGATGCGAAGGCCGGCCGTCAGTGGTGGCGAGACGTGTGCCTGTCGGGCGGTGAAGGTGCTCATGGATCTGCTCCCTGTCGCTGCTGCCGGTACTTGCTATCTGCCGGTAGCACGTATCGTGCGACAGAAACACGCTACCGTCAAGTAGCTGGTATGGCCGAGCACCGGGCGGCTCCGATCAGGCGGTGCGCGCTCGCGCCAGAACCAGCGATGTGATGGCGCGTTGCCGAAGTGCGGTTTGTTAGGCTTTGATGAACTCGCGGGGAGCCCAGCCCCGTGATCGCTTGCTCGTTCGGTTGCCCGTCACAGCGCAGGAGGGAGCGCGATGCAACCCGGCGATTCGAGTCTCGCGACGGCGGCCGCCGAGCCGATCCTCGTAGCCCACGATCTCTATCGCTCGTATGGGACGCGTCGAGCCCTGCGATCGCTCTCGTTCTCGCTGCGGCCAGGACGGGTCCTCGGGTTCCTGGGTCCCAATGGAGCGGGCAAGACCACGGCGATCCGTGTCCTCACGACCGTCCTCGAACCGACATCCGGCCGGTTTGAGGTCGACGGGATCGGTTCGGAGCAGCCCGATCGGATCCGCCGCCGCATCGGCGTTCTTCCCGAGGGCCTGGGGTTCCCGCGGCACACGTCGGGAGCCGAGTACCTGACCTATTTCGGGCAGCTCTACGGTCGGTCGCGTTCCGAGGCACGCCAGGTCGCCCAGCGGCTGTTGGACGACGTCGGGCTCGCTGCCCGCGGTGCCTCGCTGATCGACACGTACAGCCACGGCATGCGCCAGCGACTCGGCATCGCTCGGGCGCTGGTCAACGACCCCCGTGTCGTGTTCCTGGACGAGCCCACGCTCGGGCTTGACCCGCGCGGTCAGGCAGAGCTGCTCGCGCTTGTCCAGCGGATCGCCCGCGAGCGTTCGACGGGCGTCGTGCTGAGCAGCCACCTGCTCTCGGAGATCGAGAACATCTGCGACGACGTCGTGATCATGAACGACGGCCAGATCGTGGCCAAGGGGAGCGTCAGCGACGTGCTGGGCCAGGCGAGCGGCGACGGTCCGGCGAAGAACCTGGTGCGCATCCGCGTGCCGGTGCCTGTCATGGAGACGGCCGGATCGATCATCGACGGAGTGGCCGGCTCGACCCGGCGCGACAGCGACCAAGCCGGGTGGCTGACCGTCGAGCTGCCTGACGGTGAGGGCGCCGAGCTCGACGTGGCGCGCAACCGCGTCCTCGACGCCCTGATCCGTGCCGAGATCCCGATCCTCGGCTTCGAGATCGCTGGTGCCCGGCTGCAGGACGTCTTCATGCGGCTGACGGCGGAGGCGATCGCATGAGCACCGACGCCCGCACGACGACGAGGGCAGTCGGCGGCGGCCAGCGACCTGTCTGGTGGCTGGTCTTCCGCCAGGAGCTCGAGGACCTGTGGGTGGGTGGCAAGGCCCTCAACCTCATGATCCTGTTCGCCGTCCTCATGTCCATCACGGCGTTCCTACTGGCGACGAACAACGAGCTCAGTCTCACGCCGCCGCGGCTGATGATCGTCATCACGATCCAGTCGGCTATCACCTTCGGCCTGTTCATCGGACTGGTCATCGCCTGCGAATGCTTGAGCGGAGAACGGGAGCGAGCGACCTTGGAACCGCTGTTGCTGGCGCCCGCCGGCCGACGCCAGATCGTCCTCGGCAAGTTCCTCGCGGCGTTGTCGCCTTGGCCGATCGCGTACGCCTTCTGCATCCCCTACGTCATCACGCTCGCCCAAGGTGACCTCGCGCTGTGGCCGGCGCTGACCTGGGGCGCCGTGCTCGGAACGCTCGTCACCGTGGCGTTCACCGGGATCGGTGTGTTGATCAGCATCTACTCCGGCAGCAGCCGGACGAGCCTGTTCGTCGGACTGCTCGTCTACGTGCTCGCGTTGCTGCCGGCCCAGCTTCCCGGCGAGTTCATCGACTCGCCCGCCGGCGCCCTGATCCAGGCACTCGACCCGCTGGAGGCCGTGCGCGTCTTCCTCATGCAGGGCTTCGTCGACGTCCGCCCGGTCGAGCAGCTCTGGCCGCTGCTCTACGCCCCGGTCATCATCACCGTGCTCGTGTTCGCAGCGATCTTCGTGTACGCGGCACCGCGGCTCGGGCTCACTCCCGACGCGCCACGGTGGCCGTGGTCCGGGACCCGGGGAAGCGAGGCCGTGGGATGAGCGAGACGACGATGGCACCACGAGGGGATCACGTGCTTGCCAGTGGGGGATCGAGGACCTGGTGGCTGGTGGTGCGGCGTGAGCTGGCCGACCTCTGGCTGAGCGGGCGGATGCTCGTCCTCGTGCTGCTGTTCACCGTGCTGATGTCGGCGACGTCGGTGCTCCGGGACCTGGAAAGCCAGGGCAACTTGATCCCACCTGCCGAAATGGTCTTCCTCACCCTGTTGTCGGCGATCTCGTTCGGCGTCCTGCTGAGCCTCGTCGTCGGTGCAGACAGCATCAGCGGGGATCGGGAACGGGGCACCCTCGAACCGATGCTCCTCTCACCGGCCAGCCGGCGGCAGATCGTGTTCGCGAAGTTCATCGCCGCCGTCTCGCCCTGGCCGATCGCGCTGATCCTCGCGCTGCCGTATGTCTACGTACTCGGCAAGGGCGACGAGATCCTCGGTCCTGGCCTGCTCTGGACCGCGGCGCTGGGCACCCTGCTGGCCATGGCGTTCGCGTCCTTCGGGTTGCTCGTGAGCCTCTGGTCTCGATCGAATCGCACGAGCCTCTTCGTCTGCCTCGTCGTCTACCTGCTTTTCCTGATCCCCACGCAGTTCCCCGGCCAAGCCCAGAAGGGAGGCCTCGGCTATGCCTTGCAGCAGGTCGACCCGATGCAGGCGACCAGCGAGTTCCTCGAGAAATTCATCGTCAACAACCGGGCGCCGAGCGAGCGCTACACCTACCTCATCTCGACGATCGGCTCGGCGGCCGTCCTCGCTGGCCTCTTGTTTCTGTACGCCGCGCCACGTCTCCAGCTGGAGGGCGGTTCGCCACGCCTGCGCCGGGCGATCCGGCAGGCGCCACGGGCCGTCACGGCAGCTGGCATCGCGGCCGTGCTGGCACTGACAGGTCCTGCGGGTCGCGTGGATGCAGCGGCGGGCACATACGCCGTCGCCGAGACGCCGGCGATCGAGATCGCGATCGACATGGACGCCGCAGTCGTCAAGACCGGCGACGAGATCGAGTTCACGACCACCGTCACGAACGCGGGCGAAACCGCCTCACCCGGCCTCGTCGTGGCGATGAACATCATCAACCTCGGGAAGAGCGACCCGGTCGATCCTGAGGACTGGTCGCCAGAGCGGACGCAGCCGGTCGAGGCACTCGAACCGGGGGAGAGCGCCGAACAGTCGTGGGTGGTCGAGGCGATCCTCGACGGCAACTACATGGTCTACATGACCGCGATCGTGAAGCCGGGCGCACCCGGCGAGACCACGCTCCCGGTCACCAGCCCGGGGATCCACCTGACGGTGCAGGCGTACCAGAGCACCAACCCAGGGGGCGTGTTGCCCGTCGCGATCGGCATGCCGCTCGGGCTGCTCGTCGTCGCGTATCTCCTCCGACGCTACTGGCGACGCGAACGATCCCCGGCCGAAGGGTCAGCGGCCGCCGCGTGAGTCGCGAGGTGATGGGCACTGCGCGTGGGCGCCTCGCCACCTTGATCGTGGCGACGTCCATGCTGTCGGCGTGTACCGGAACCCTGGTAGCGGTCACGCCGCCACCGGCCACGCCGACACCCGAGCCGACAGCAGAACCGACGCCGACCCCCACACCCGTATTGACGCCCAAGCCCGGCGCCACCCCGACGCCGACGCCGGCCCCAGCCGTCAAGGTCGCGCTCGCCATCGAGACCGCCAAGGGCGCCGAGGACTTCCGGTACGCGACGGACAGCCTCTCGGCACCGGCCGGCTCGACGATCACGCTCAAGCTCACGAACCGGACCAACCCCGACGACGAGGTCGGCCACAACTGGGTCCTGGTCAAGCCGGGGCAGGAGGCGTCAGTCCTGGCGAATGGGATCGCCGCGGGGGACGACAAGGACTGGCTTCAGGTCGACGACCCGGGGATCATCGCCGCCACGCGCCTGATCGAAGGCAACGAGAAGCACAGCGTCACCTTCGAGGCGCCGGCGCCAGGCGCCTATACGTTCCTCTGCACGTTCCCCGATCACTACAAGGGCGGGATGAAGGGGACGCTGACCATCAACTGACGGCACCTCACGGGCGATTCCGGGGCCATGCGCCGTTGAACGGACCCGATTCGACGGCGGTCAGGCGTCCGAGACCAAGGCGCGGACGAGGAGTGACCGCCAGCGCGATCTCAGGGCGGTCGAGGGCTAGGCGCCGTCGAGCAGACGAGCGAGCGTAGCCTGAGCTACGTGAGCGAAGGCGCGGAGACGGCAACGACGCCATCGGCCGTCATGAGGCGCGCGTAATAAACACGAGGCGGCTCCCGAAGGAGCCGCCTCGATGCTGTCCCGGTGAAGGAGTCCGCCGGAGCGGACTCTTCTGCCACGCGCCAAGAGCATCTATCACGTCGGCTGTACCGACTACCCTGACCCTACCTACCCATGACCTTGACGCTGGGGCAGCTTGGCTGACTGAGCAGCACCGATATCCTACCTCTCAAGGGGCCGTTTTCCAAGAGTTTTGGCATAGGGAACTGTGTAAATTCCTTAACCTTCCCGTTCGCCGACGGTCCTCGCAGGTTGCAGGACCATCGCCATTTTCGCGGCCCTCCCGAGCTACTCCTCGTGGATCGTGACGCCGGTCATGGCCACCGGCTCGTTGGGCAGATCCCGCCCGTCACGCGGAGCCGACACGATCCGATCCACGATGTCGAGGCCCTTGGTGACGACCCCGAACAGCGTGTAGTTCTTCGGGAGCTTGCCGGTCAGGTCGTCGGTGCAGATGAAGAACTGGCTGCCGTTGGTGTTCGGCCCGGCGTTGGCCATCGCGAGCGTGCCGCGCTCGTAGTTCCCCTGGACCGGCTCGTCCTCGAACTTGTAGCCCGGGCCACCCGTGCCCACACGGCCCCGCTCGAGCGCCGACTTCTTGCCGTACTGGCCGTCACCGCCCTGGATCACGAACCCGGGGATGACGCGATGGAAGATGACGTCGTCGTAGAAGCCCTTGTTCGCGAGGTCGATGAAGTTCTTGCGTCGCCTTCGGCGCGGACTGGTCGTACAGCTCGACCTCGATGTCGCCGATCTCGGTGGCGATGGTGGCGCGGGTCATGGGCGTGGCTCCTTCCGTGGGTGGCTCATGGGTTGCTGACGGTCACCTTGGTCATGGCGACCGGGTTGCTGGGCAGCTCGGCGTCGGCGGCGCTGGTGATCGCGTCTGCCGTCTCCATCCCGGCCGTGACGTGGCCGATGATCTGGTAGGTGTTGGCCTGGGCGAGCGAACTCGCGCGCTTCGTCGTCGAGCACGATGAAGAACTGCGATCCGACCGAGTCGGGCGCCAGCGTGCGGGCCATCGCCACGACGCCCCGCCCGTACTGGGCGGTGACCGGCTCGTCCTTGATCGTGTAGCCAGGCCCGCCGTCCCCTTGGCCCGTGGGATCCCCGCCCTGGATCACGAACGCGTGGCACGACCCGGTGGAACACCACGCCGTCGTAGTAGCCGCATCCCGCGAGCGCCACGAAATTGCCGGCCGCGATCGGCGACAGGTCGGCCTCGATCTTGAGCGTCATCGAGCCGAGCTCGGTCGAGATCGTCACGGTTCGCGTCTCGCCGGCCGGCAGCGCCGCGGGCTGCGCCTTCGGGCAATCCGTACCACCGCTCGCCGCCGACGGCGCCGGTGTCGACGACGGGCGCCGCGGTCGGCACGCCGGGCACGGCCGTGCACGCCAGCGGTGGCGATCGACCACGGCCAGCGCGAGGCCGAGCGAGCGGACGGGGCGACGGGTCATGCGGCAGCCTCCAGGGCAGCGGTCAGGTCGATGGCACCGGAGAGGAGGGCCTCACCGAGGATCACGCCGGCGACGCCGGTGTCGCGCAAGCGGCGCAGGCCGTCGAGGTCGCGAACCCCGCCGGCGACGAGGACCTCGGCATCGTACGACCGAACGAGCGATCGCACCCGCTCGACGTCGGGCGCCGTGCCGCCGTGCGCGAGCACGAACCGACCGACGCCCGCCCCGACCAGCTCGCTCAGCAACTGCTCGACGGTCGGTGGCGCGCTGCCGCCGCCAGGGAAACGCGGCGAGCCGCTCCGGGCGTGGATCCAGTCCGACGGCCAGCCAGTCGCCGGCGATCGCGAGACAGGCCCGCAGGTCGTCGGGGCGGTCGGCGATCGCCGTGGTCAGCACCACGCGCGTCGCGCCGGCCGCGAACGCCAGCTGGATCGCCTCGGGGGAGTCCACCCCGCCGGCGAGCTGCAGCGGGACCGCGGTCCGCGACGCGATCGCACCGACGGCATCGAGGTTCGCCGGCGCACCGGCCACCGCGCCATCGAAGTCGACCAGGTGGATCAGCCGCGCGCCGCCCTCGACGAACCGATCGACGATCCGCTCGGGACGATCGGTCGGTGCTCCCTCGCCGGTCGATGCCCCCGGCCAGTAGACGACGCGCGACCGGCCAGCCTGGAGGTCGATCGATGGGACGACGAGCACCCGCTCAGGCGCTCGTGCCCGACAGCAGTCGGCGGTGGAAGCTGATCGGCAGCGAGCCGTTCCGCAGCAGGCCGTCGTGGAAGTCGCGCAACGAGAACGCCTCGCCGAGGCGCCGTCGCTCGGCGGCCCGCAGCTCGAGGAGCAGCGTCCGCCCGAGCAGATACGAGAGCGGATAGGTCGGGCGGTACGTGTACCACTTGACCTCGGCCGCGGCGTTGTCGGGCTCGAACGAGGTGTGCGCGACGAGGAACGCGACTGCCTGGTCGACGCTGAGCTCGCCGCGATGCATCCGGATGTCGAGGATGATCCGGCACGCCCGCCAGATGGCATCCGTGTGGAGCATCAACTGGTATTCGGGCGCGTCGTCGAAGCCCTCTTCGCGCATCATCAGCTCGCTGTACATGCCCCAGCCCTCGACGAATTCGGGGGCGTCGGTCAGCAGCCTCGTGAGCGACGGGTTGCGACGGGCGACGTCGAGCTGGAGATGGTGCCCCGGGTACGCCTCGTGGATGCTGGTGTTGCTGATCGAGGCACGGTTGTGCTCGCGCATCGCGTTCACGTCGCCGTGGACCGAGGGCGTGACGATGTAGACGCCCTTCGGGTCGGGATCGAACGCGGCCGGCGAGAAGTACGCGGCGAACGGCAGCACGTTGCGGAGGTACTCGGGCGTCTCGATGACCTCGATCCGCTCGTCCGCGGGGACCGTGGCGAGGTCGCGCTCGATGATATGGGCCCGTGCTCGGCGCATGGCCAGTCGGTACGCCTCGAGCGCGTCGTCGAAGGTGCCGGCATGGTCGGCCTTGACCCGCGCGAGCACGTCGGCCTCGCTGGCGGACGCATCGATCGCCCGGGCGGCGGCCGTCCGCGCCGCGTGCTCCTCGGCCAGCTTCTGCTCGCCGAGCGCGAGGATCTCGTCGGCGTCGAGGCCGTCGAACGCCCGGAGCGCGACCAGCGCGTCGTGGCGTTCCCGACCGACGGCCCACTCGTCGGTGCCACCGGCGAGCGTGCCCTCGAGCCACGTGCCGTAGAGCTCGACCGCGACGGCCGCCGCCTCGGCGGCCCGCTCGAGCCGCCGCTGTTCGGCCGTGCCGAGCACGCCCCGGCCGGCGGCCACGACCTCGTCGAAGAGGGCGGGCATCTGCGCGGTCGACTCGATCTCGATCCCCTGCCACAGCCGAACCTGTGGCTCCGACGAACGCGTGCGCGCTTCCTCGAGATGGCGGGGCACCGCCTCCAGCCGGCCGGCGATCGCCTCCAGACGCTCGGCGAGCGGGGCGTGGTCGCGCGCGAACAGCAGGAACAACCCGTCGCCGATCGTGTCGAGCGCGAGCGAGCGCCGCTCCCAGATCCGCAACTCGTCGGTCTCGAAGATGCTCCGCCGCAGGTTGTGGATCTCGAGGTCGCGCTCGAAGCGGACGGCGTTGGACAGCCCGGCCGGATCGAGCGCCTCGATCGCGGTGAGGTGTTCGCGATCCGCCGCGAGCTCGGCCAGCAACGTCTCGCGGCCCCCATCGCCCAGGACGTCGTCGTACTCGTGGACCCCGAAATACGTGGCGGCGATCGGGTTGTCGCGCATCAGCCGGCGGAAGCGCCCCTCGACGAGGTCGTAGAAGCGCTCGTCGAGGGCTCCCTGATCCGCCGCTGGCGCCGGACGCGGCAACGCGGGTCCGCTGGTTGGAGAGACGGTCAAGGGAGCTCCTGTGGATGGTCGGTTCCGGGACCCAGCCGCACCGGACGATTCGGGGCGGAGCGGACCTCGGTCAGGCCGGTGTGGCGACTCGCTCGGTCGCACCCATCGTGGGCCTGGTCTCGGCGAGCGCCTCGCGCGTCGCGGTGATCACGGTATCGATGTCGGCGGCCGAGACGTCGTGATGGGTGACGGCCCGGACCTGCCCGTGGGCATATTCCACCATCAACACGTTCCGTGCCCGGAGGGCTTCGAGGAACGCGCCGCGCTCGCGCTCGATCTTGAAGAGCACGAAGTTCGTGACGACCCGCTCCGGATCGAACCGGCCGTCGGTCGGCTGGGCGATGCCACCCGGGCTGCGGACGCCGTCCATGTCGGCGAGGGCCTCGGCCAGGCGGCGCGCGTTGGCGTGATCGTCGGCGAGGCGCTCGATCATGCCCGCGGGACCGTCGGACAGGGCGACGAGCCCGGGCGCGGCCAGGACGCCCGCCTGGCGCATGCCACCGCCGACCAGCTTGCGCGCGCGACGCGCGCGAGCGATGAACTCGCGCGATCCGACCAGCACCGACCCGACCGGGCAGCCGAGCCCCTTCGACAGGCAGAACGTGACGGAGTCGGCCGGCGCCGCCAGGTCCTGGGCCGTGACGCCATCGCGACGCTGGGCCACGACCGCGTTCCAGAACCGCGCCCCGTCGAGGTGGAGCGGAACGCCGTGCCGCCGCGCGATCGCGGCGACCTCTCGCTCGTATTCGGGGGTGAGCGGTCGACCCATCGAGTGCGCGTGGGTGTTCTCGAGCGCGATCAGGCCTGACAGCGGCTCGTGCACGTCGTGGGGATCGCGGAACGCGGCATCGAGATCCGCCAGGTCGAGCGTGCCGTCCGGCCGGTCGGCGAGGGTCCTCGCGCTCGCGCCGACGACGACCGCGTGCCCGGCGGCCTCGTCGATGACGACGTGGTGCTCGGCCCCGGCGATGACCTCCTGGCCGCGAGCGAGGTGGGCCATCAGCGCCACGAGATTGCCCATCGTGCCGGTCGCCACGAACAGCGCGGCATCCTTGCCGAGCAGGTCGGCGGCGCGCTCCTCGAGCGCGATGACCGTGGGGTCGTCGCCGAAGACATCGTCGCCGACCTCGGCCGTCGCCATGGCTCGGCGCATGGCCTCGGTGGGGCGCGTGACGGTGTCGCTGCGAAGGTCGATCGGGCGGTCGGACATGGGTGATGGAGTATAGGCGGGTCGTCTGACAAGGCAGATGGCCTCTGCTATAGTCCGGCCTCGCCACAACTGGACCCGTGGTGTAGCGGCCCAACATGCCAGCCTGTCACGCTGGAGATCGCCGGTTCGAATCCGGTCGGGTCCGCCATCACTCGCATTTTTCCTACGCCCCGTCCGCCCGCCCGGACGGGGCGTTCCTCTGCCTCTGGCAGAATGGCCTCGATGCCGCGGCTACCGACCACGCGCCTCCCGATGCTGGTCGTCGTGGCTGTGCTCGCCCTCGGCATCGCGGTGCCGATGACCGGTACCGAGCTCGGCCTGGGCGGGTCGTTCGCCGCCTCGCCAAGTCCCGCGCCAAGCGGCTCCACGGCGCAGATCCCCGATCCCTCTGCGCGTCGACCCCGTCGGAGACGCCGGTGTCGACCCCGTCGGCCGCCCCGAGCGCGACACCGACGCCGACCCCGGCCCTCGCTGCCGTCCCGATCGTGCCGGTCACCCAGTTCCGCGCGGCGGTGACCGCCACGACGCGCACCGAGGTCGCGGCCGTGCTCGCCGGCACGAGCGGGCGCTACGACGCGCTCGAGCTGGTCGATGCCGACGCCGACGCGATCCTCAAGGCCCTCGGTGTCGAGGCGCCGAGCGACCCCAAGCGGCTCGTCCGCGCCGCCTCTGCCGCGAAGCTGTCGAGCGACCTCGCCCGCAATCGGAAGCGCCTGGCCTTCATCCGGGCGGCCGACGTCACACCGGCGGTCCGCGCCCTGAACTGGGGCGGCCGATCGCTGTTCGGGGTCAACCGGGTGCGAACGCTTGAAGAGTGGCGGTTGAAGGCCCGGCTGCCCCGCGACGCCGAACCGGTCGATCCCGAGACCACCTGGACGATGTTCGCCGGTGGCGACATCCTGCTCGACCGTGGCGTGTACCAGACACTGCAGATCAACGGCAAGGGCGCCGACTTCCCGTTCGACGGCGGCACCGCCGAGATCACCGGGCACACGTGCTGCTCGAGCTTCGGCTGGCCGGTCCCGACGACGAAGCGGACGGGCGGCGCCGGGGCGATGCGCAACCTGATCTCGGGCGCTGATATCGCGGTCGCCAACTTCGAAAACCCGGCCCCGGACCAGCCGTCCTACCACACGAGCGGGACGCGCTTCACCGCGGATCCGCGGCTGATCGGTGGGCTCGTCAAGGCCGGCATCGACTACGTCTCGATCGCCAACAACCACATCGGCGATGCCGGCGACCTGGGCATCCTCCAGACGATCGCGAACCTCAAGAAGCGTGGGCTGAAGTACTCGGGCGCCGGCAAGAACCTGGCCGCTGCCCGGAAGCCGGCGATCCTCAAGGCCGGTGGCACGACCGTTGCGATCCTCGGCTACGACGCGATCGCCAAGGGATATTTCGCCGGGCCGTCGGAGACGGGCAGCTCGCAGCTCTCGCTCAAGCGCGCGACCACCGACATCAAGCGCGCCCGGGCCGCCGGTGCGGATCTCGTGATCGTCTTCCCGCACTGGGGCATCGAATACCGGAACAAGCCGTTCGAGGCGCAGCAGCAGCTGGCCCGGTCGATCATCGACGCCGGCGCCGACATGATCATCGGCAACCACGCGCACTGGATCGGCGCCGTCGAGGTCTACAAGGGCAAGCCGATCTGGTACGCGCTGGGCAACTTCGTGTTCGACCAGACCTGGTCCGAACCGACGATGGAGGGGGTTACGCTCGAGCTGACCTTCCAGGGCAAGGAGCTGCGCCAGATCCGGATGCGGCCCCACGTGATCCTCGACAAGGCCCAGCCGAACTTCCTCGACCTGGCGGGCGACGGCAGGGTCGTCATGGGCCAGATGTTCGACGCGTCGAAGGGCCTGCTGCCCTACTAGCCGCCCATCGGCGGCGCGACCTCTCGATCAGGTCAGGCCGGCGAACAGGTCGTCCTCGGGCTTGGGCGTGTCGACCGTCGACTCGGTGAGGATGTACGCCTCCTTCGACCACGACTCGCGCCAGCCGTCGAGGCCGAACGCCATGAACGGCGCGTCCTGGGCGATCTGGGTCGCGTGTTCCTGCATCGCGGCCCATTTCCGATCGAGCGGATCGCCGGAGATGTCGACCCACGTCGTGATCGATTCGTCAGGCACCAGCATCTTGGCCTGGAACGCCTCGAATTCGGCCAGCTGCTCGGGCGTCGCGTCGGGCGGCGGCGACCAGGGGCTCGGCTGGCCGAGCTCCTCCATGCGCTCGCGCATCGCGGTCCGAACGGAGGCCGGGATCGCCTGCTCGTAGAGCTTCTTCGGGGTCCACGGCGCGAGACCGCCTTCGTCGACGACCGGACCCGTGCCGCCATGCTCAGGCGCGAGCTGCTCGGGATACCAGGCCGGATCGCCGGCGCGCGGGTAGGCGCGGACCGTCACGTCGTGGACGCGGATGTGGTCCGGATGGCCGTACCCGCCGAACGCGTTGTACGTCGTGACGACGTCCGGCTGGAACCGGCGGATCATCCAGACGAGTCGCCCTGCGGCCTCGTCGAGATCGGCCTTCCAGAACGAGCGCGGGTCGGCGTTCCCGGCTCGACCCATCATGTCCGAGTCGTGGTAGCCGAGGTTCTCCCACTCGGTCACCGCGAGCGCGTGCATCGCACGCTCGAGCTCGCCCATCCGGAGCTCGCCCAGCCGTCGATGGTTCTCGGGCGTGTCCATGTCCGGGACGACGATCTCGCCCATCTCGCCCCGCGTCGCCGTGATCAGCACGACGCGCCGACCGGCGGCGACCGCCTTGGCCATCGTCCCGCCGGTCCCGATGGTCTCGTCGTCGGGGTGGGCATGGACGGTCATCAGGGTCGGGATGTGGGGTTCGGACATGGGTCGATGCTAGCGCGGACGGCGGGAGGGGGTACGTTCGGGCTATGCCGGAGCAGGACGTGCACCGACGCACCGGTGTGCGCCCGCACCGCGCCTCCCCCGTTGGTACTAGTGGGTGGGGTCTCGCCAGGACCGGGCGCCGCCAGGATGAGCCCCATGATCCAGGGAATGGGCCGGCGTCTGCGCCTCGCCCTCGACGGCGCGAACGAGACCGTCGAGGAGGTCGCCACGTTGCTTCCGACACTCGCGGACGCGGACGCCGCGAATGCCGCTGTCGTCGCACCCGGGCCGCTGGTCGACTTCGTGGCCTACGCCGACGACTGCACGCTGTCCGGCCAGATCCGGCTCGGCACCGAGCGGCTGACCGACCTCTTGAACGGCAAGGATGAGTGGCAGCTCCTCAACGTGATGGCCGAGTCGTTCGACGGCGTCGAGCTCGTCGAGAGCACCGAGGTGATGATCCCGCGGCACGACATCATCGTCGTCCACGCCACGGGACCGCGCGGCAGCAACGAGCAGCGCCACCGCACCAACCTGCATCCCGTCGTCGTCAGCGCCGGCAAGCTGCGGATCCGCGGCTACCTGCACGCCCGCCCCGGACTCGACCCCGTGGGCGTCATCCACCGGGGCCGCCCGATGGTCCCGCTGACCGACGCCTCCATCGAGTACGTCCACCACGCGATGCTGGAGCGCCGGAAGGTCGGCACGGTCCTGGTCAATCGCGATCGCATCGACGTGATCGATCGAGCCGCCGACCACGAGGTCGAGGTTCCCGAGCTGGTGCTCTCGAACCCGTAGCTCCGGGCGGTCGCCGGAGGCAGTCGCGCGCCGCTGATACCCCTGCCGGCGGCTACCATCGCGGCCATGCCCGATCACGGCACCGCCCCCGGTCCGCTCGCCGGGCTCCGCGTCATCGACCTGTCCACCGTGCTGGCCGGGCCGTACGCGACGATGATCCTCGGCGATCTCGGCGCGGACGTCGTCAAGGTCGAGCCGCCCGAAGGCGACGCGACGCGCGGCTGGGGCCCACCGTGGGTCGGCGACGCCGATCAGGGGACCCGGACCGCGGCCTACTACCTGGCGGTCAACCGCAACAAGCGCTCGATCCGGGTCGACCTGCGAACGCCGGCCGGTGCCGACGTGCTGCGGCGCCTCCTCGCGACCGGCGACGTGCTCGTCGACAACCTCAGGCCGGGCTCGCTCGATCGGCTCGGCTTCGACGACGCGACGCTGCGGGAGGTCAACGCGGGTCTCATCCACCTCGCGATCAGCGGCTACGGAACGACCGGGCCGGCCGCCGATCGACCCGGCTACGACTTCGTGATCCAGGCGGTCGGTGGGCTGATGTCGATCACCGGTGATGCCGACGCCGACGGCGGTCGGCCGCTCAAGGTCGGGGTGGCGATCAGCGACGTCGTGACCGGGCTATACGCGGCGATCGGGATCCTGGGCGGGTTGATCGCGCGCGGTGGGTCGGGGACCGGTCAGCGGGTCGACGTGTCGCTGCTCGGCTCGACGCTGGCGGTGCTCGTGAACCAGGCCCAGAACGCGTTCGTGTCGGGCCGGTCACCGACGCGGCGCGGGAACGCCCATCCGAACATCGTCCCGTACGAGACGTTCGCGACCGCGGACGGCGAGCTGGCGGTGGCCGTCGGCTCCGAGCGCCAGTGGCCGCGGTTCTGCGAGGCCCTCGGGTTGCCGGCCCTCGCCGCGGATCCGCGCTTCGCCACGAACGGCGACCGCGTGGAGCATCGCGCCGAGCTCCGGCCGCTCCTCGCGACCCGATTCGCCGAGCGCTCCACCGCCGAGTGGGGCGCGGCCCTCGATGCCGCCGAGGTCCCGTGGGGCGCGGTCGCCGACGTCGCGGCGGCGTTCGCGTCGCCGGAGGCCGCGGCGCTCGAGATGACCACCGAGGTCGAGCATCCGGCGTTCGGCGTCCTGCGCCAGGTCGGGATGCCGCTCCGGTTCGGGACGACGCCGGGTGCGATCCGGACCGCGCCACCGCTCCTCGGCGAGCACACCGATGCGATCCTCGGCGAGCTCGGCTTCGACGCCGAGGCGATCGCCGCGATGCGGGCCAGCGGGGCCGTCTGACCCGACCGTGCAGACCTGCACGGGACCGGGTCGTCGGCGCGTTGGCCGCTGCTAGACTCGGGCCGCCCTGATCCACCGTGCGGAGGCCCGCCTGCCATGACCGATGACCGCGAGCGCTGGGCGCTGATCCTCGGCGCTTCGTCCGGGATGGGCGAGGCCACCGCCCTGACCCTCGCCCGCGCCGGCTACCGGATCTGCGGCATCCATCTGGACTTCCGCGCCGCGCTCGCCCACGTCGAGGAGATCAAGTCGGCGATCGAGGCGGCCGGCTCCGAGGCGCTGTACATCAACATGAATGCCGCCGACGACGAGAAGCGGGCATCGGCGCTCGCGGCGCTGGGCGAACGGTTCGAGCGATCGCGCGCCGAGGGCCGCGAGCCATACGTTCGGGTCGTGATGCACTCGCTCGCGTTCGGCTCGCTCGTGCCGTTCCTCGCCGAAGATCCCAAGGGCGCAGTCGATCGCAAGAAGATGGAGATGACCCAGGACGTGATGGCCAACAGCCTCGTCTACTGGGTGCAGGACCTGTGGCGCGGCGGGTTCCTGGGCAACGGCTCGAAGATCTACGCGATGACGTCCGAGGGGTCGACGCGTGTGGTGCCGTCGTACGGCGTCGTGTCATCGGCCAAGGCGGCGCTCGAATCGCACATCCGCCAGCTCGCGATGGAGCTCGCGCGTCAGGGGACCGGCGTGACCGCCAACTGCATCCGCGCGGGGGTCACGGTGACGCCGGCCCTGCTCAAGATCCCCGAGTCGCAAACGATGATCGACATCACGATGAAACGGAACCCGACCGGTCGGATGACCACGCCGCAGGACGTCGCGGACGCGATCCTGGCGCTGTCCGGGGAGGGGACCGGGTTCATCAACGGCGACATCATCAGCGTGGACGGGGGAGAGTTCGTCACGGGGTCGTGACTGCCGGCGACACGCGCGGTCAGCCGACCTCACCTGCCACCCATGCCGTCATGGCCCGAGCCGCCGGAGTCATCTCGAGCACACGCTCCTCAGCGACCCACCATGCGGCGAGGCCCCGCCGACGAGCCGTCTCGCCGATCGCCGGGCGACCGCCGACGAACAGGGCCTTGGACCAGACCTCGGCCCAGGCCGGATCCCGCGCGCTAACGGTGACTGACCGAAGACCGTTCCAGGCCGGCTCCCCGGTGCGGGGATCGAGCAGGTGATGCACGCGCCGATCGCCGGCCA
The DNA here is from genome assembly GCA_963788235.1 of uncultured Chloroflexia bacterium. Taxonomy (GTDB): domain Bacteria; phylum Chloroflexota; class Limnocylindria; order Limnocylindrales; family CSP1-4; genus SPCO01. The sequence goes on from CAWBFV010000008.1 coordinate 1,151,345, forward strand.
TCCAACTCCGCCGCCGGATCGATGACGTCGCGACGGCGCCGGCGGGCGGCGCCATGACGGCCACTGGGATCGAGCCGCCCGCGGGGTTCTCGATCCCGACCTGCCAGGCGTCGCCTCCCGGCGCCCTGCCACGCAGGACGATGTCGCCACCCGCGTCCAGCAGATAGTCGCCGATGCCCGCGGCATCGATCGCTGGCTGCCGCCCACCGCAGGGCGAGACCCTTGCCGACCCCGCCAAGATCGATGGGTCGCTCGATCGTCATGAGGCCTGCGACGGACCGGCAAAGGATCGGGCGGCAGCGCCACGGCCGCGTCGCGCCTCTCTGGCCGACTTCTCGGCCGAGATCGGCGCCGTGTTCACCAAGCGAATTCGAGGTCATCGACGACGCGCGGATCGAAGTGGCCGTCGGTGATGCGCCGCGCCCGTTCTGCCGCGAGCAGGGCTCGCTCGAGGCGTCTGTCGACCGCCATGAGCCGGCCGGTCCCGGCAGACCGGTTAAGCGCGGTCAGGCCACTCGTCTCCGAAAACCGCGACATCGCCTCATCGACGGCGGCGAACTCGGCGCGCGTGCGCGTCCCAGGCTCGACGAGCGGCGTGCTCCGAGTCGGCCCGTTCGGCGGACAGTCCTGAGCAGATCCAGCCACGGTGAGCCGCAAGGGCGAACCCATCGATGTGGCCGCGAACGCAACGCCGTCCGCGGACGCCTGCTCGGTCAACCCGAGGCGCCGGTCGTGGCATGCGTACGGGGCGGTGTCACGCTCCGTGTCGCAGATCGGACCGACGGCAGAGTCACCCGCGAAGGCAGCGACGAGGCCGTATGTGAGATCGAGGACGCCATCCCGGCGAGCGCATCGAGGCGATCCTCGACGTCGCTGAACGTCGCGCCGAGACCGCTCGTATGTCCCGGCCAAGCGGTCGTACTCGGAGGCCGCCGCCGACACCGCGCGCTCCAGCTCGTCGTGATTCGCAGCGATCGCGTCGAGCGTCTGGACCATCGGCGTCCGGTCGCCTGCCAGCGCGGCGTCCGCCCGCGACTGCAAGGCAGTCATGCCGGCGAGCGCCAGCGAATACGCGCCGGCCGAGCATCCGACCAGTACCACCAGATGCATCGGGACTCGTCGCTCAGCCACCGCCGTCCTCGTGCTCGTCATCGCGTTCGCCCACGCGCGGCTGCGGGGCACCGCCCGAAGTCGAGGTGCCGGTCGTCGACCTGGCGAGCGACCGCCGCGCCTGCGCGACGGCGGTCTCGAGCGTGGCCAGACGACGCTTGGCGGCCTTCAGCTGCGCGGCAAGGGTCGTCGCGTGTCGCGTGTCCGTCGCGATCCGGGCCTGCGCCTGTTCGAGGGCCGTCGCCAGGTCCCCGGCCTGCGAGGCAAGCGCCGTGAGCTGGTCGGTCAAGGCTGCCGATCGCGTCTGTTCGTCGGCCAGGCGACCCTGGAGCGAGGCGGCGGTGGTCGGCGCCACGACGAGCGGCGCCGACGCGGCCGTCCAGGCCGCCGCCACCCGGATCGTGCCGAAGCCGACGATGATCGCCAGTGCAACGCCGACGATCGTGACGGATCGCCGCACCAGCAACGACGTGGTCATGCTGCTTCCTCCATCGGTTTGTCTCGCGGTCCCGCATCGACGTCGAGAAGGTCGTCCGTGCCCGTCGAGCGGCCCAATAGCGATACACCGCTGCCTCGATGACCGCGACGGCGGCAAGGACGTACAGCGGACGCAGGAATGTGGAGTCCGTCCCAGCCAGCATCCCGTGCACCCAGCTGATCGCGAAGATCCCGATGGCCAGGCGATGCAAGGACAGCCAGGCTCCCGGAGGCAGCAAGCGGGTCTGACGGGCGGTCAACGCCGTGATCAGGAACGCGTAGAGCCCGATGGTGCCGAGCGCGACCGGCACGCTTCGATACTGGGACATGCCGGGGATCACGGCGCCGAGCAGACCGACACCAGACTTCGGGTCGGCGACGAGGCTCAGGATGTGGGCCGCCAGGAAGGTCATCACGAAGACCCACAGGTGGTCGTGCCAGGGGAAGATCCGTTTGGATAGCTGCCAGGTCGTCTTGTTGTGAGGGATGGCTGAGGACGAGGCCGAAGACGATCTGGAGGTCAGCAGACCCGAACGCGACCATGCCCGTGGCCCGGGCCGGCCAGCCAGAAGCGGAGTTCCGCCTGGCGATCAGTCGTCGGTGGAAGGATCTGATCGGTGGCGAACACGAGGATGAGCACGATGATGCCGACCAGCAGGGCCGTCGAGTGTCTCCCGAGGCGAAGCGGTGCGCCAACCCGGGTCGCAGCGAGACGCGGCCCGGAGATGCCGGCAGGCCGGTACGGCGCTCGCCGAGCGGTCGGGGTCACGATCTCGGTCACTGGGCGTCCTCCTACGCCACGGGTGGTCCTATGACGTCGAGGCAAGCCAGGGCCGAAAAGTTTCAGCCGATCAGGGCGCCTTCTTCCGCCGTCCGCGCCAGCCGGTCTTGGGTGACAGCACCAGAGCCACTGCGAAGCAGACGGTCTCGATGAGCACGATCGACGCGCCCGACGCGATGTTGAGGTAGTAGCTCAGGTACAGCCCGACGACCGCCGAGAAGGTGGCGACCGCGATCGCGACGCGGACCAGGTCCCAGAACCGATCGACCAGCAGCTGCCCGGTCGCCGCCGGCGTGACCAGCATCGCGACGACCAGCACGATGCCGACGGTCTGGATGCTCACCACGATCGTCACGCCGATCAGCCCCAGCAGCAGGTAGTCGAGCCACACGACCGGCAGCCCGGAGGCGGCCGCCCCGGCCGGATCGAACGAGGCGTACAGGAACTCCTTGCGCAGCACGAACACCACGGCAAGGACGATCGCGCCGAGGATCGTGACCTGGAGGATGTCCGCGAAGGTGATCCCGAGCACGTTGCCGAGGAGATAGCTGAAGAGGTCCGCGACGTAGTCGTCGATCGTGCTGAAGAGCACGATGCCGAGCGCGAACATCCCGGCGAACAGCACCCCGACCGCGGTGTCGAAGCGCAGCTCGCCGCGCCGTGCGATCCAGCCGATCCCGAGCGCGGTCGCGATCGCGGCGATCGCCCCGCCGATGTACAGGGGGATGCCGAGCAGGAACGCGATCACGAGCCCGGGAAAGGCTGCGTGGCTGACGGCGTCACCGATGAACGCCAGACCGCGGAGCACGACGAATGCGCCCATGACCGCGCAGACGATGCCGACGAGGATCGCGGCGACCAGACCACGCTGCATGAACCCGAGCTGCAGCGGCTCGAGGATCAGCTGACCGATGCTCACGAGCGACCCTCGTGGAAATGCCGCTCGCCGGCCGGGGCGTCGTCGTGGTGGTGCGCGTCGTCGATGATCGTGCCCTCGCCCTCGGGCAGGACGACCACGTGGCCGCCGTAGGTCGTGCGCAGCAGCTCGCGATCCATGACCAGGCTCGACGGGCCCATCGCCACGATCCGGCCGTTGATCAGCGCGACCTGGTGGAAGTGGTGGGCGGCGGCAGCGAGGTCGTGCGTGCTCGCGATGACGGTCCGCCCGGCGGCCGATCTCGGCCTCGAGGACCCGCATGAGGTCCTCCTCGGTGGTCGCATCGACCCCGGTCACCGGCTCGTCGAGCAGATAGAGGTCCGGCCGGGCGGCCATCGCCTTGGCCAGGAAGACCCGACGCCGTTGTCCGCCGGACAGGGCCCCGATCTGGCGGCTGTCCTCACCGGCCATGTCGACCGTCGCGAGGGCCTCGCGCACCGCGTCTCGGTCCTCCCGCGACGGCGAGCGACCGATCCCGATCAGCGGGACCCGGCCCATCATCACGACATCGCCGACGGTGACCGGGAAGCCCCAATCGACGAGCTCGGCCTGGGGCACGTAGGCGACCCGCCGTGCGGCGCCGCCGGGTGGTGCCCCGAACACCTCGATCGATCCAGTGACGGGCTCGACGAGGCCGGCGATCGCCTTGAGCAGCGTGCTCTTGCCGGCGCCGTTCGGGCCGATCACGGCGAGCAGCGCACCGGCCTGGATCTCGATGTCGACGTCGTCCAGCGCGACGCGCGTCCCGTAGGCGACGGTCACGTCGCGCATCCGAACGACGGTGCTCAGCCGCCTCCTGCGGGTCGCGGATGGGCGCGGCTCCGCGCTCGCGGGCACCGTCACTGCAGGGCCTTCACGATCTCGTCCACGTCCCAGGTCAGCATCCCGATGTAGGTGTCGGCCGGCGGCGGCCCGAGGGCGTCGTTATACAGGGTCGTGACCACCCGCGTGACGCCCGCCTCGTCGGCCAGCGTGCGCGCGAGCTTCGGGTCGAACTGCGCCTCGGAGAACACCGCGGGCACCCCGGCGTCGCGCACCTTCTGGACCAGGGCCGCCAGGTCCGCGGCCGAGGGCTCCTGGCCCGGGTTCTGGAGGATGACGCCGATCAGCTCGAAGCCGTAGTGCGCGGCGAAATACGGGAAGGCGTCGTGGAACGTCACGAGCTTGCGGTGCGTCGGGCGGGATCGTGTCGATCTGCTGCATGTTGGCGGCGTCGAGCTCGCGCAGAGCGGCCCGCATAGGCGTCGCTCGCCGCGGCGAAGTCGGCCGCGTCGGCTGGTCGAAGCTTCGCCAGTCGATCCCGGATGGCGGGCAGGTAGTAGCGCTCGACCAGCGTCGGGTCGAGCCAGAAGTGTGGGTTCACCTCGCCGTCGACGGTCACGGTCGGGATGCCGTCGCCGAGCACCAGTCGCTCCGCGGTCGCATGGCCGGCGGCAGTGATGATCTTGTCGAGGAAGTCGTCGAGACCGACCCCGTTCGAGACGATGAGCTCGGCGTCGGCGATGCGCCGGACGTCGTCCGGTCGCGGCTCGTAGTCCTCGGGGCCGACGCCGCTCGGAACGATCGAGTCGACGGTCACGCTGATCGCCCGCCGACCTGCCTGACGATGTCCGCGAAGACCGTCGTCGATCGTGACGACGCGGAGCTGGTGACGCGGCGCCTGGAGACGTCGCCGGGGCCGCGCAACGCGACCGACCAGCGGCAGCGCCGAGAGCCACGAGCACAGGACAGGCGCCAACTGATATCGAGTCTCAATGCCGGTCGCGCTGTCGAGCATCGGTCGGTCTCCATCTGTGGGTCGCGAGACGGTCAGGCGGCTCGGCAGCTCGGGCAACGCCCGAACAGCTCGAGCCGGTGGTCGTCGATCCGGTAGCCGGTGCGGCGCTCGATGTCGCGGACGACGGCCCGCCAGCCCGCGTCGTCGACGTCGCGGCTGCGGCCGCAGCTCGAGCAGACGACGTGGTGGTGGTGGGCGGGTTCACAGGCCACGTACGCGTGCTCGCCGTTGGGGAGGTCGAGTCGTTCGACCGCGCGCAGCTCCGTGAGGACCTCGAGCGTCCGGAAGATCGTCGCTCCGCCCGACGCCGAGGCGTCGATCTCGGGCTTCGGCGACCAGGTCGGCCGCAGTGAAATGGCCGCGGCGGCCGGCGATCAGCGCCGCGATCGATCGCCGGGCGTCCGTCAATCGATAGCCGGCGTCGCCCAGGGCGGCACTGAGATCGGCTGGGCGCAACATCGCCCGAGATGATACTGAGTCTCAGTTAGTCGTGTCGAATCGGGCGGTCCCGGTACCGCGGCCGGCGGGACCATCGTCTGACTGGGGTTTCGCACCGCACCCGCGCAAACTGCTCCACGACCGGCCCAGTCCGGTCACCCAGAGGACTGCGATGACGTTCGAGGCGACTCGCCCCGAGGACCAGGAACTGACATCTGCGTCGCTGCCGTTGCCGATGGCGATCGGCGTGGCCGACGCAAACATCTTCAGCTGCCCGCGCTGCGGCCGGCCGCAGGCGGTCGGCAATGGGCGCTGCGCGGGATGCGGCCTGCGGATGGTCGGCGGGATCCCGATGCTCAAGGTGGCCGGCTTCGTCGCAGCAGGCCTGATGATCGGGCTGCTCGTGGCTGGTGGGGCCATCGCGGTCGTCACGGTCCTCGGGCGATCGCCCGCTGCGGCGGTCGCCGGTCCGTCCGGGGTGACGGCCAGTGGCGCCCCGCTGGCATCCGGTGTGCCGCGCCCCCTCGACCCGACGATCTCTGGCGCGGCGGTGTCGGCGCTGAGCCAGTCGACGACGGTCAATAGCCGGCTGCTCAGCGACGCGCACCGATTGACGGCGGCGCTGAACGCGTCGCGGCCGACCGGTAGCGATATCGCGCCGATCCTGCGGAGCCTGGTGTCGACCTCAGCCCTGGGTCAGCGGCTGGCACCTACGGTTGCGGAGTGGGCCGACGCCGCCAAGGTGTCCGGTCGACTGGTGGCCTTCTACGACTCGGTGAGTCGCGTCGCCGAAGACGGCCTCGCCGCCTCGATCAAGAACAACGGCGCCTATACCGCGGCCGGCAAGCGGATGCTGCGGGTCCTCGACGACATCGCGGCGCTCGACGCCGCCTCGCGGGCGCTCGCCGCCACCGCCGGCATCAACCTCCCGGCGCTGACCCGCTAGACGTCGACCGATTCGGGCCGCGCCCGAGCGGTTCCGCCCGCGGGGATCATCCGCGCCGGCGAGCAGTCAGTTCGAGACCTTCTGGATCGCCGCGATCATCTGGCGCGCCTGCTCCTGGTCCTTCTCGTTCGGGTGCGTGTGGTCCGCCATGATCCCGCAGTACACGTCGTGGATGGCCTGGCTCATCGTGTCGACATCGGCGATGGCGAGGCCGCTCGCATTGACCTTGCTCATCAGCTCGCTGTTGGTCTCGATCCCCATCGCACGCTCCAACGCCTCGTGCATGCTCGTCATCGTGCCAGCCCTCCTGATGTTCGGGGGACAAAGCCTACGCCGATGGCCACGCCGGGGTCACGGGGATGCGGCGTTTCCCGATGCCGCGTAGCCGGTCAGCTCGACGTAGGCCTGACCGCTCACGGCGACGCCGTCGCGCCGCGCGGTCACGACCTGCGAGCCCTCCCAGTAGACGACCCCCGTGGTGCCGCGCGTGTCGAGCTCCTGGTCGGGGACGGTGGGGCGCAGGTCGATCGAGAGGTGCTCTCCGGGGATCGCGATCGACCAGCCGGCCGGGTAGTCGGCGCCGGTCCGCGGGCTGGTCCAGCGGGCAGTGGTCTTGACCGTGAACGCGTCCTGGGGGAGGTGGCGGGTCGTCCCGGTCGACTCGACGAGCGTGCCGTAGACGAGCGGATACGTGCCGTCCGCGTCCCGAACGAGCGAGAGCGTGACGTCGGTCCCGTCGTCGAGGTTGACCGCGAACCAGTCCCAACCCCCGCCACCGACGCTGATGAAGTCACCCCACTGGTGGTCGAACCAGGCCTCGCCGGTGACCGGGACCGTGGCGTCGTCGAGCGTCAGCTGCCCGCTCGCCGCCATTGACGTTCGGGAGTAGTAGTACGAGCCGCCGCCGGGCCCGAAGTCGATCCACCCGTCGCGATCGTGGAAGGCCGGTGGCTTGCGGCTCGTGAGCGCGAGGTCGAACCCGAAGGGCGGCGTTCCTTGCGCGGTTGCTTCGGCGCCGCCGAGCGCGACGGTGAGATGGTCCTTGCCATCCGCGCCGCGCATCGACCAGGGCGGTCGATCGAAGGTCGTCGGATCCGTCGGATCGATGCCGGTGAGGGCCAGATCGAAGCCGGTGGGCTGGCCATCGGCGCCAACGGGTGACCGGTCGACGCCCTGGCCGACCTGGAGGCGCTGGCCGTAGTGGAACTGTTTGCCGGTCTCGTCGGTGATCGCCAGGTGCGAGGCCCAGGTGGTCGGGAACGAGCCGCGTTCCGCCCTGA